>NZ_CP134877.1:3447500-3777500 GCF_032110285.1 Kitasatospora sp. CM 4170 | reverse complement strand
GTTAGGGGTGAAAGGCCAATCAAACTCCGTGATAGCTGGTTCTCCCCGAAATGCATTTAGGTGCAGCGTCACGTGTTTCTTGCCGGAGGTAGAGCACTGGATAGGCGATGGGCCTCACCGGGTTACTGACCTTAGCCAAACTCCGAATGCCGGTAAGTGAGAGCGTGGCAGTGAGACTGTGGGGGATAAGCTCCATGGTCGAGAGGGAAACAGCCCAGAACACCGACTAAGGTCCCTAAGCGTGTGCTAAGTGGGAAAGGATGTGGAGTCGCAGAGACAACCAGGAGGTTGGCTTAGAAGCAGCCACCCTTGAAAGAGTGCGTAATAGCTCACTGGTCAAGTGATTCCGCGCCGACAATGTAGCGGGGCTCAAGCACACCACCGAAGTCGTGTCATTGCAGCATGAAGGGCCAACGCCTGCTGTGATGGGTAGGGGAGCGTCGTGTGCCGGGTGAAGCGGCGGTGGAAACCAGTCGTGGACGGTATACGAGTGAGAATGCAGGCATGAGTAGCGATACAAGAGTGGGAAACTCTTGCGCCGATTGACCAAGGGTTCCTGGGTCAAGCTGATCTGCCCAGGGTAAGTCGGGACCTAAGGCGAGGCCGACAGGCGTAGTCGATGGACAACGGGTTGATATTCCCGTACCCGCTTTGAAGCGCCAACGCTGAACCTCTTGATGCTAAGCCCGTGAAGCCGGCCCGGAGTCTTCGGACAAAGGGACGTGGTGGAGCCGGTGACCCAACGGGGTAGTAGGTGAGCGATGGGGTGACGCAGGAAGGTAGTCCAGCCCGGGCGGTGGTTGTCCCGGGGTAAGGGTGTAGGCCGTGAGGTAGGCAAATCCGCCTCACATTAAGGCTGAGACCTGATGCCGAGCCGATTGTGGTGAAGTGGATGATCCTATGCTGTCGAGAAAAGCCTCTAGCGAGTTTCATGGCGGCCCGTACCCCAAACCGACTCAGGTGGTCAGGTAGAGAATACCGAGGCGTTCGGGTGAACTATGGTTAAGGAACTCGGCAAAATGCCCCCGTAACTTCGGGAGAAGGGGGGCCATTCCTGGTGACGAGTCTTGCACTCTGAGCTGGGGGTGGCCGCAGAGACCAGCGAGAAGCGACTGTTTACTAAAAACACAGGTCCGTGCGAAGCCGTAAGGCGATGTATACGGACTGACGCCTGCCCGGTGCTGGAACGTTAAGGGGACCGGTTAGCTCCATTTCGGTGGGGCGAAGCTGAGAACTTAAGCGCCAGTAAACGGCGGTGGTAACTATAACCATCCTAAGGTAGCGAAATTCCTTGTCGGGTAAGTTCCGACCTGCACGAATGGCGTAACGACTTCTCGACTGTCTCAACCATAGGCCCGGTGAAATTGCATTACGAGTAAAGATGCTCGTTTCGCGCAGCAGGACGGAAAGACCCCGGGACCTTTACTATAGCTTGATATTGGTGTTCGGTTCGGCTTGTGTAGGATAGGTGGGAGACTTTGAAGCAGCAACGCCAGTTGTTGTGGAGTCGTCGTTGAAATACCACTCTGGTCGTGCTGGATGTCTAACCTGGGTCCGTGATCCGGATCAGGGACAGTGTCTGGTGGGTAGTTTAACTGGGGCGGTTGCCTCCTAAAGGGTAACGGAGGCGCCCAAAGGTTCCCTCAGCCTGGTTGGCAATCAGGTGTTGAGTGTAAGTGCACAAGGGAGCTTGACTGTGAGACTGACGGGTCGAGCAGGTACGAAAGTAGGGACTAGTGATCCGGCGGTGGCTTGTGGAAGCGCCGTCGCTCAACGGATAAAAGGTACCCCGGGGATAACAGGCTGATCTTCCCCAAGAGTCCATATCGACGGGATGGTTTGGCACCTCGATGTCGGCTCGTCGCATCCTGGGGCTGGAGTAGGTCCCAAGGGTTGGGCTGTTCGCCCATTAAAGCGGTACGCGAGCTGGGTTTAGAACGTCGTGAGACAGTTCGGTCCCTATCCGCTGTGCGCGTAGGAGTGTTGAGAAGGGCTGTCCCTAGTACGAGAGGACCGGGACGGACGAACCTCTGGTGTGCCAGTTGTTCTGCCAAGGGCATGGCTGGTTGGCTACGTTCGGGAGGGATAACCGCTGAAAGCATCTAAGCGGGAAGCCTGCTTCGAGATGAGCACTCCCACCTCCTTGAGAGGGTAAGGCTCCCAGTAGACGACTGGGTTGATAGGCCGGATATGGAAGCCCTGTGAGGGGTGGAGTTGACCGGTACTAATAGGCCGAGGGCTTGTCCTCAGTTGCTCGCGTCCACTGTGTTGTTCTGAAACAACGACCCCCACCGCTCTGCGGGTGGGCGGCAGATAGTTTCATAGTGTTTCGGTGGTCATAGCGTGAGGGAAACGCCCGGTTACATTCCGAACCCGGAAGCTAAGCCTCACAGCGCCGATGGTACTGCAGGGGGGACCCTGTGGGAGAGTAGGACGCCGCCGAACAATTCTTCTGAAGAACCCCCATCCGGGTCCCGGATGGGGGTTCTTCGCATTTCCGGGGACTGCCCGGTGCCGGCAGAAGGAATGCCGAGGAAGGGCATGCCGCAAGGGGCGCCCGTCGCCCGTCGCCAGGCACGTGCGAGGGACCATGAGGGGCCCACGGGAGACTGCGAGTGCCCTATGCCCTATGCCCTATGGCCTCCACTCCCCGTAGAGGTCCGCTCCCGCCGACCGCTCCGAGGCCCCTCGGACGGGCCAGGAGAACTCCTGAAGAGCCGGACCGGGAGACCCCTGAGACCCCTGAGCAGGCCGGAGCAGGCCTGAGCCGGCCGGAGTCGACCCCCGGCCCCGAAGGTGCACAGCCGTACACAAGAGCCCCGCTGCATCACGCAGCGGGGCTCTGGCATATCAGCGGTGGCGCCGTTGGTCAGAGGCGGCCGGCGGCCTTGAGGGCGAGGTAGGCGTCGGCGAGGGCCGGGGCCACCGAGGCGGGCGGGGCGTCGAGGACGGTGATGCCCTGGCGGGTCAGGCGGTCGGCCGTGCGGCGGCGGTCGGCGCGCGTCTGCTCGGCGGCGGCCGCGCCGTACACGGCCTCGACGGTGCCGCGGCCGGCGGCCAGCTCGTCCAGGCGGGGGTCGGAGACCGAGGCGAGGACGACCTCGTGGCGCTTGGTGAGCATCGGCAGCAGCGGGAGCAGACCGTCCTCCACGGGAGCCGCGTCGAGCCCCGTGAGCAGGACGATCAGCGAGCGGTGCGGTGCCATCTTCAGTGCGGTGGCCACCATCGACCGCATGTCCGTCTCGTAGAGGGCGGGTTCCAGGACGGCCATCGCGTTGGTGAAGGCCGGCAGGATCTCGCTGGGGGAGCGCCCGGCCACGGAGACGCGCTTGCGCAGGTCGTGGGCGAGCAGGTCAACCCGGTCGCCCGCCTTGGTGGCGAGCGCGGTGAGCAGCAGTGCGGCGTCGAGCGAGGCGTCGAGGCGCGGCGCGTCGCCGACCCGGCCGGCGGAGGTGCGACCGGTGTCGAGGACGACCAGGATGTGGCGGTCGCGCTCGGGGCGCCAGGTGCGGACCGCGACGGTGTGCCGGCGGGCGCTGGCGCGCCAGTCGATGGAGCGGACGTCGTCGCCGGCGAGGTACTCGCGCAGTGAGTCGAACTCGGTGCCCTGGCCGCGGGTCAGGACGGAGGTGCGGCCGTCGAGTTCGCGGAGGCGGGCGAGCCGGGAGGGCAGGTGCTTGCGGCTGTTGAACGGGGGCAGGGCGCGGACCGTCCAGGGGACGAGGTGCGAGCCCTGACGGCCGGCCAGGCCGAGCGGGCCGAGGGAGCGGACCGTCACCTTGTGGGCGTGGTGGTCGCCGCGCCGGGTCGGGGTGAGGAGCGTGGTCACGCGCCGCCGCTCGTGACCCGGGATGCGCAGGCTGTGCCGGGAGGCGGTGAGCTCGGTGCCGGGCCGCCAGGCGGAAGGGGCCCAGGCGTCGCGGACGCGGGCGCGGAGCGGGCGGCCGGAGGGGTTGGTGACGGTCAGTTCGACCGACGCGGGCTCACCGAGACGGACGTTGGTGTCGCCGCCGCGGGCGAGCCGGAGGCTGCGGACCGGGGCGGCGAGCACCAGATCGACGACGACGGCGAGCAGGACCGTGCCGGTGACGGCGGCGAGGCCGGCCGCGGACGGCAGGAGCAGGCCCACGACGAGCGCGCCGAGTGCGGCGAGGAGGGCGGTACGCCCGGTGAGGGCCATGCGGTGCGCTCCTTCGTCGAAGCGGGGTCGTCAGGAATGGGGGGCGTCAGAACTGGGACGGGGAGCGGGCCATGGGGGCCGGCGGCGCGGCGCGGTGGGGCGGGCGTTGCGCACCCGCCCCACCCGGGGTGCGTCAGCGCGGGGCGGGCGTCTGCGCGAGGACGGCCTGGATGACGGAGTCGGCGGTGACGCCCTCCATCTCCGCCTCGGCGCGCAGCGCGACGCGGTGGCGCAGGGTGGGCAGGGCGAGTGCCTTGACGTCGTCGGGGGAGACGTAGTCGCGGCCGGCCAGCCAGGCCCAGGCGCGGGAGGCGCCCAGCAGGGCGGTGGCGCCGCGCGGGGAGACGCCGATGGAGAGCGAGGGGGACTGCCGGGTGGCCCGGCAGAGGTCGACGATGTAGGCGAGGACCTCGGGCGAGACGGTGAGCTTGGCGATCTGCTCGCGGGCGGCGGCGATGTGCTCGGGGCCGGCCACCGGGCGGACGCCGGCGGCGCCGAGGTCGCGCGGGTCGAAGCCGGCGGCGTGCCGGGCGAGGACCTGGAACTCCTGGTCGCGGTCGGGCAGTGGCAGGACCAGCTTCAGCAGGAAGCGGTCGAGCTGGGCCTCGGGCAGCGGGTAGGTGCCCTCGTACTCGACCGGGTTCTGCGTCGCGGCGACCAGGAACGGGACGGACAGCGGGCGGGGTTCGCCGTCGACGGTGACCTGGCGCTCCTCCATGGCCTCCAGCAGGGCGGCCTGGGTCTTCGGCGGGGTGCGGTTGATCTCGTCGGCGAGCAGCAGGTTGGTGAAGACCGGGCCGGGCTGGAAGGAGAACTCGGCGGTGCGGGCGTCGTAGACGAGGGAGCCGGTGACGTCGCCGGGCATCAGGTCGGGGGTGAACTGGATGCGCTTGGTCTCCAGGCTGAGCGCGGTGGAGAGGGTGCGGACCAGCAGGGTCTTCGCCACGCCGGGAACGCCTTCGAGCAGCACGTGGCCGCCGCAGAGCAGGGCGACGACGAGGCCGGTGACGGCGGCGTCCTGGCCGACCACGGCCTTGGCGATCTCGGCGCGCAGGGCGGTGAGCGCCTGACGCGGGTCACTGGTGGTGCCGGGGGTGGCGGGCGCCGTGCCGGGGGTGATGCGGAGCTGGGCGGTGGCCTGTTCGGTCACGGCTTCCGTACCTGCCTTTCGAGGGTGTCGAGGTCGTCGGCGAGCCGCAGCAGGGCGGCGTCGTCGGTCGGGGGCGGGCCGTACAGGAGGGCCTGGACGTCGCCGGCGGGGCGGTCGGGGAGGCGGTCGAGGACGGCCGCGCAGAGCGCGGTGGGGTCGGGGACCCCGGCGTCGAGCGGGACGCCCAGGGCCGGGGCGAGGCGGTGCGCGGCGGCGCGGCGCAGGGCGTCGGCGGCGCGGCCGCGGGCCTTGGCCCGGCGGTAGAGGCGGGCGCGGCCCTCGGTGGTCTCGGCCGCGCGGACCACCACCGGCAGGTTCTCGCTGATGACGGGGCCGAGCCGGCGGGCGCGCCAGAGGGCGGCGAGCAGGACGGCGACGACGAGCTGGTAGCCGCCCCAGCGCCAGCCGTCGGGGACGAAGTCGCCGAACTCCTTCCGGCTCCCGCCCTCGGCGAGCAGGGCGCCGTAGTCGGGCAGGTGCCAGGTGACGCTGGGCCGGGAGCCGAGCAGGCCGAGCGCGAGCGCGGCGTTGCCGTCCTTCTTGACGAGCTCGTTGGTGAGGAAGTCGCCGCTGCCGAGGACGACGACCTCGGCGTCCCGGCCGGTCCGGAGCGTCACCAGCGGGTAGCCGTGGCCGCGCGGGTAGCAGCCCTCGCCGCGGCTGCCGGCGGTGTAGAGCAGGCCGCCGAGGTGGGCGGTGCCGGCCCGGACGGCCTCGGGGAGCGAGCACTGGGCGGCGGTGCTGCGGACGGCCGCGTAGGGGGCGCCGCCGCCCTCGTCGGAGGGGCGGACGCCGGGGACCAGGGCGCTGAGCGCGGCCGGGCCGGGCGAGAGCAGGACCAGGCGGGTGTGCTTGGCGGCGGCGAGGGCGCGCAGCTGCTCGGGGGTGAGCAGGTCGGGCTCGGGGATGACGAGGGTGTCGTTGCCGGCGGGTCGGCCGGTGAGGTCCTCGGTGATGTCGACCTTGAGGCCCTCGCGCTGGAGCAGGGCGACCACGGCGTGGGTGCCGGTGGCGTCGTAGGAGCGCGGGTCGAGCCGGGGGTAGCGGCGGTCCTGGTCGAGGCCGGCCAGCACGGTGGCGGCGAGCAGCAGCAGCGCGGCGCTGAGCAGGTACCAGCGGGAGCGGCGCCAGAGGCTGCGGCCGGTGGGCGCGAGGCTGGTGCGCGTGAGGCCGGTGGCGCTGCCCGGGGCCTGCGACGGCGGGCCGGCCGGTGCGGCCGGGCCGCCCGGCGCGGCTGCGGCGGAGGGCGCGGCCGGGGCGGGAGCCTCGGCGGGCTGCGGCGGCAGGGCCGGTCCGGGGGTGGTGGTGGTCATGCCGCTCCTCCCGGCGCCGCGGCGAGGGCCGGGCGGGCGCGTTCGAGGGCCTGGTCGAGGTCGCGGAGGAGCTGGTAGGCGGCCCGGTCGGCGGTGCGGTCGCCGTAGGCGATGTCGTCGAAGGTGCGGGCGGCCGCGGTGAGGGCGGCGGCGTGCTCGGGCAGCGAGCGGCCGGCTTCGGCGGCGGCTTCGTCGGCGGTGCGGCCGGGGCGGGCGTCGAGCAGGGTGCGTTCCTCCAGGGCCCGGACCAGTGCGCGCATCTGCTCGCGGACGGCCTCGGCCCACTCGCCGGCGGCGGCGTGCCGCTCGGCGTCGGCCCGGTACTGGGCGGCGGTGCGCGGTCCGGCGGTGCCGAAGACGTCGAGGGTGGTGCGGGCGGCCCGGCGGGGGGCGCCGAGGCGCCACCAGAGGCCGGCGCCGATCAGGACGGCGACCACCAGGAAGACGATCAGCCCGGTGGTCCCGCTGGTGCCGTCGCCGGCGATGGTGTCCAGCGCGTCGTTGATCCGGTCCATGATCCAGTCGTAGACCCGCTCCTGGAGGCTCGGGTCGTGGCGGTGGTAGTCCGCCTTGAGCAGCTCGTCGCGGGCGGCCTCGCGGGCCGGGTCGCGCGGCACGGTGATCGGCGCACCGCCGGCCGCCCGCGGAAGGTCCCCCCAGTTCGGCATCCGGTTCAGAGCCTCGCCGCGCTGGGGTTGCTCTGGCCGTTCCAGCCGGTGGCGCCGTACTCGGACAGGCCGGCGGCGCGGGCCAGCTCGATGTCCAGCGCCTCGCGCCGGATCCGCTGGTCGACGTAGAGGAGCACGCCGATGGCGGCGGTGAACGGGATGGTGATCGTGGCGGAGATGACGCCGGCGATGGCGGTGGTGATCAGCATCGCGGCGGGCAGGGTGGCGGCGTCGCCGTTGTCGACCTGGCCGGCCAGGTCGTCGAAGCCGAGCACGAGGCCGACGACGGTGAACGGCACGCTGATCATCCCGGCGACGATGGCGGCCATCAGCTGGCTGAGCAGGTTGATGCCGAACAGCCGCCACCAGGAGCCGCGGACCAGGCGCCGGGAGCGGGAGAGGGCGGTCAGGATGCCCTGCTTCTCCAGCATCAGCGCGGGGGCGGCCAGGCTGAGCTGGATCCAGAGCCAGAGCGCGACCGGGACGCTGAGCAGGCCGACCACGAAGAGCAGGGCCGCGATCACGGGCTCGTCCGCCCCGGACAGCAGGTAGCCGATCAGCGGGGTGAAGCCGAGCAGGACGACGCCGGCGCCGATCAGGCCGGTCAGCAGGGTCAGGCCGACGAGCTGGAGCATCCGGGGGCGGGCGTCGCGCCAGGCGTCCCGGACGGTGGCGTTCTGCCCGAGGATGGCGCGGCTGACGACCATGGTCAGCAGGGCGGTGGCGACGACGCCGAGCAGCATCGTCAGCGGCAGGCTGACCAGCGCGCCGAGGATCGGGGTGAGGTCGCCGGTGTCGCCGTTCACAGCGAACTGGGTGCCGGTGACGGCGGCCTGGTGGACCACGGCGACGCCGAGCGAGAGGCCGAGCGTGGTGCGCCAGTGCCTGCGGATGGTGGAGACGGCTCCGTCGAGGAGTTCGCCGAGGCCGAGCGGACGCAGCGGGATGACGCCGGGCTTGGGGCTGACCGGGACGCCCCAGCCGTACGGGCCGGGCCCGCCGTAGGGGAGCTGCCCGCCGGGACCGGGCTGCGGGCCGCCGTGGCCGGCGCCCCAGGCGGGCGGCGGGGTGGGCACGCCCTGGGGTGGTACCGACTGCCCGGGCACGGCGGCGGGCGTGTCGGCCGGGGGCCGGGGCTCGTCGCGGGGCGGCTCGGACGAGCTGGGCGAGGCCCAGCCCGGAGTGTCGGTCATCACTGCTCCTCGGAGGGCTTCAGGGTTCGCGGCGCCGGGTGGATCTTCATCCGCGCGCAGCGCCCATCGTGCCATGGTGGTCGGACGGGCCCCAGGGGTATCCGGTTGCTGTACGGCAACGGGGGCGTGCGGGGTGGCCGCGGGGTGGCCGGGTGGCGGCGGGCGGCGGTCATTCGCCCGGTATGGCCGGAATTCGCCGGGTGGCTTGTTGGCCGTTCTGGAGCAATGGGACTGCTGTGCGGCAGGTCACAATCCGGTAATGAGAAGATGGACCCATGAAGGGACGCGTCCTCGTCGTTGATGACGACTCCGCACTGGCCGAGATGCTCGGCATCGTGCTGCGTGGTGAGGGTTTTGAGCCGTTTTTCGTCGCGGATGGGGACAAGGCGCTAGCCGCGTTCCGGGAGACCAAGCCCGACCTGGTGCTACTGGACCTCATGCTGCCCGGTCGGGACGGCATCGACGTCTGCCGCCAGATCCGGGCGGAGTCGGGCATCCCGATCGTCATGCTGACCGCCAAGACGGACACCGTGGACGTCGTGGTCGGCCTGGAATCGGGCGCCGACGACTACGTCACCAAGCCGTTCAAGCCCAAGGAGCTGGTGGCCCGGGTGCGCGCGCGGCTGCGCCGTGCCGAGGAGCCGACGCCCGAGCAGCTGACCATCGGCGATCTGGTGATCGACGTGGCCGGTCACTCGGTGAAGCGGGACGGCCGGGGCATCCCGCTGACCCCGCTGGAGTTCGACCTGCTGGTCGCGCTGGCCCGCAAGCCCTGGCAGGTGTTCACCCGCGAGGTGCTGCTGGAGCAGGTCTGGGGCTACCGTCACGCGGCGGACACCCGACTGGTCAACGTGCACGTCCAGCGGCTCCGCTCCAAGATCGAGAAGGACCCGGAGCGCCCCGAGATCGTGGTGACCGTCCGCGGCGTCGGCTACAAGGCCGGGCCCAGCTGACGTGGTGTACCGGGCTGACGAGACCCCGTCGGGTACCGCGACCGGCGGGGGCGCCGCCGTGCGCGGGGACGTGCTGAGTTCGACCACGCGCAGCCGCCGCCGGCGCGGGCCGCGCTCCCTGTTCGCGATGGTCGCCCGTCAGCTGCGCTGGCCGGTCCAGCGGGTGGTGGCCCTGTACCGCCGCTCGATCCAGCTGCGGGTGGTCGCGGCCACGCTGCTGCTGTCCGTCGTGGTGGTGCTGGTGCTGGGCGTGGTCGTGGTGGCCCAGGTCCGCAACGGCCTGCTGGACACCAAGAAGGACTCGGCGCGCAACCAGGCCAAGTCCGGTTTCCTCACCGAGCTGAAGAAGATCGACGAGGCGAAGGACCTGCGCCTCAAGGCGGGCGCGACCGCGGACCCGTCCACCGAGGAGATCGGCACCTGGCTGCTGAAGCAGGTCGGCGACCTCGCCGCCGGCGGGCAGGGCGTCTACTCGGTGATCGCCACGATGCCCGGCAGCGGCCAGACGGTCACGCCCGAGCAGACCGGCCTCGGGCCGCGCTACTCCGGCGACATCCTGCCGAACAGCATCCCGGAGAGCCTGCGGGCCAAGGTCTCCTCCGAGACCGGGATCTTCGACCAGCCGACCGTGATCCACCGCGCCGCCGAGAGCGGCGGGCGGACCGAGCCGGGCCTCGCCATCGGCACGCGGTTCTCCGGCCCGACCGGTGCGCCGTACCAGCTGTACTACGTCTTCTCCTTCGGCCAGGAGACCAACACCCTGGGCCTGGTCACCGGGACGCTGGCCACCGCCGGCGTCTTCGTGGTGATCATGATGGGCGGCATCGCCTGGCTGGTGGTGCGCCAGGTGGTCACCCCGGTCCGGATGGCCGCCGGGATCTCCGAGCGGCTGGCCGCCGGGCACCTGGAGGAGCGGATGAAGGTCACCGGGACGGACGACATCGCCCGCCTCGGCGAGTCCTTCAACCGGATGGGCAACGCGCTGCAGGCGCAGATCCGCCAGCTGGAGGAGCTCTCCCGGGTGCAGCGGCGCTTCGTCTCGGACGTCTCGCACGAGCTGCGCACCCCGCTGACCACGGTGCGGATGGCCGCGGACCTGATCTACGACAGCCGCGAGGACCTCGACCCGATGGCGGCCCGCTCGGCCGAGCTGCTCCAGGGCCAGCTGGACCGCTTCGAGTCGCTGCTCGCCGACCTGCTGGAGATCAGCCGCTTCGACGCCGGCGCCGCGATCCTGGACGCCGAGCCGGTCGACCTGCGCGACATCGTCGCCCGGGTCGTCGAGGCCGCCGACCCCCTGGCCCAGGCCAAGGGCAGCGCGGTGGTGATCCGCGGCGACGGCGAGCCGGTGGTGGCCGAGGTCGACTCCCGCCGGATCGAGCGCATCCTGCGCAACCTGGTGGTCAACGCGCTGGAGCACGGCGAGGGCCGCGACGTCGTGGTCCGGCTGGGTTCGGCCGACGGCGCGGTCGCGGTCGGCGTGCGCGACTACGGCATCGGGCTCAAGCCCGGCGAGGCGTCCCGCGTCTTCCACCGCTTCTGGCGGGCCGACCCGTCCCGGGTGCGGACCACCGGCGGCACCGGGCTCGGCCTCTCCATCGCGGTCGAGGACGCGCACCTGCACGGCGGCTGGCTGCAGGCCTGGGGCGAGCCCGGCGGCGGCTCGCACTTCCGGCTCACCCTGCCGCGCACCCGCGGCGGCGAGATCAGCCGGGCGCCGTTCCGGCTGGAGCCGGAGGACTCGCGCAACAACCGGGGCCTCGGCACGTACGGGACGCCCTACCGCCGGGCGATCCGCCCGGCCGGCGCCACCGCGCTGACCGCCGCGGAGGACGCCGTCCCGGAGACCCCGGACGTCTCCGGCAGCGGCTTCGGCAGCGGGCTCGGCGGTGTGCTGAGCATCGGCCCGGGCCTCGGCAACCCCCGGCTGCCGGAGGGGCCGCGCGCCGACCCCTCGGACGTGCGGACCGCGGGCGCCGGGTACGGTGCCACGGGCGCCCAGGTCATGGTGGACCCGACGCCCGGGCGGCCGTCGGTGGCACAGCGGACGGCGGGGCCGGACGCTGCGGACGGGCCCGGGGCGGCGGAGGTCGCGGTCGGCGCGGGCGGGACGGACATGGAGGGGTCGCAGCGTGCGAAGGACCAGCAGGACTGAGCCGCGGCTGGCCGCGGCGGCCGGCGCGGTGGTGGGAACCCTGCTGGTGGGCGGCTGCGCCGCGATGCCGGACTCCGGCGGCATCGGCAAGGTCGAGCTCTCGCAGGGGACGGCCGACAAGAACCTGCAGGTCAGGGTCTTCCCGGTGGGCCCGGCCAAGGGCGCCGAGCCGGGAAACCTGCTGGCCGGCTTCCTGGACGCGCTGACCTCGGACGAGAGCTACGACACCGCCCGCCAGTACCTCACCGCCGAGGCCGGGATGCGCTGGAAGCCGGACGCCGGCATCAAGGTGCTCGCGGCCAACCCCGTGGTGCCGTCGAGCCAGAAGGTCACCGACGCCGACACGGCGTTCGCGATCCGCGCCTCCAGCCGGGTCGTCGCCGAGGTGGACGACAAGCACGCCTACCGGTTCGCGGACGGCCAGCGGGACGTCGCCCTCCCGTTCTCCTTCGTCCGGGAGAAGGGCGGCGAGTGGCGGATATCCGAGCTGCCCGACGGCGTGGTCATCAACGAGACCAACTTCCGCAACAGCTACCGCCAGGTGGACCGCTTCTTCTACGCGAAGCAGGACCCGTCCGCGGCCGCCGCCCCGGAGGTGCTGATCGCCGACCCGATCTACCTGCGGCGCCGGACGGACCCGCTGACCTCGGCCGCCCGCGCGGTGGTCTCCGGTCCGTCCGACTGGCTCTCCCCGGTGGCCCAGACCGCCTTCCCGACCGGCAGCACCGTCGATCAGGTGAGCGTGGACGAGAGCCGCACCGCCCGCGTGGTGCTCAGCGGCGTCGACCTCGGCAGCACCATGCTCTGCCGGCGGATGGCCACCCAGCTCTTCTACACCCTCGCCGACCAGGGCAAGGGGCAGGTCGAGCGGCTGGACCTGAAGGGCCCGCGCGGCGCCGGCTGCCAGGCGAGCCGCACCGACGTGCCGTTCACCGGCCCCGGCGCGCTGGTCGGACCGGCCGCGGGCCAGCAGTACCTGCAGCGGGCCGAGGACGGCGTGCTGATGGAGGTCCACGACACCGAGGGCAGCACCGTCCGCGGCCCGCTCGGCAAGCCGCAGCCCGGCAAGCAGCCGCTCGGCACCATCGCGGTGGCGCGGGACGGCGGCCGCGCCGCGGCGATCGGCGCCAACGGCCACCAGCTCTTCACGGTCGGGCTCTCGGACAACGTGCGGACGATGCCCGAGCCGCTGCTCACCACCCCGGCCCGCGCCGGGGACAAGGCCGAGGACGGGCTGGCCTCGCCCAGCTGGGACGGCCGCGGCGACCTCTGGGTGGTCGACCGCGACCCGCAGAACCGCCGGGTGCTGATGGTGCGCGGCGACAAGCCCGTCCCGGTGCCGGTCGAGGGCCTGGACGGGAACACCGTGCAGGACCTCAAGATCTCCTCCGACGGCGTCCGGGCCGCCCTGGTGCTCAAGGACGTCCGCGGCACCCGCTCGCTCTGGCTGGGCCTGGTGGTCCACGGCGGCAGCAAGGACGCGCCGACCGCGCAGGTCGTCGGGCTGCGCCCGGCCGCGCCGCTGCTCACCGAGGTCGCCTCGGTGTCCTGGGCGGAGGCGGACCAGCTGCTGGTGCTGGGCAAGGAGAACGGCCGGCTGCCGCAGCTGCACTACATGAGCACCGACGGCTCGCAGAACAGCGAGGCGCCGCTGCAGGGCGGTGAGGGGATGTCCTCGGCGGAGGCGTCCGAGGCGCGCGGGGACGTCCTGCAGGAGGTCAAGCCGGTGCTGGCGCGGCAGGCCGCGGACGGCAAGGTGTACCGGCTGGTCAACAGTCAGTGGCGGGAGGTCAACCCGACCTTCCGGGCGTCCGCCTTCGTCTACCCGGGCTGAGGCCCGCCCGCGCGGGCTGCGGTCGGGCCGACCCGGGCTGAGCTTCGCGCTCCCACGCGGGCCGAGGCCGGCGGTTCACCCGGGCTGAGGCCCGCGGCGCGGGACGGCGGCCGCGACGGTGGCGGCCGCCTTCGGGGCGAGCCCGGCGGCGGTCAGGGCCCGCGCGGCCTCGGCCAGGCTGGCACCGGTGGTCACCAGGTCGTCCACCAACACCGGCTGACGCCCCTTCAGCCGACAGTCCGCGCGCGGCAGTACGGTGAGCGCGCCGTGCAGGTTGCGCCGCCGCTCGGCGGCGGAGAGCCCGGCCTGGTCCGCGACCGCCCGGGTGTGCCGCAGCAAGGGCGCCGTACGGGTGTCCAGCCCCGACCGGCGCAGTGACCGGGCGGCCGCGTCGGCCAGCCGCAGCGTCGGGTCGTGGCCGCGGGCGCGGACGGCGGCCGGGGCGGAGGGCATCGGGACCAGCAGCAGCGGTGCCTGCCCGGCACGCGGCCCGAGCGAGGAGCGCACGGCCCGGGCGAGCGCGTCGCCCAGCGGGCCGGCCAGCCGCAGCGCCCCTCGTTCCTTGTGGGCGAGCAGCAGTTGGCGCACCGGGTCGGCGTAGGGGGCGGCGGCGTGCACCCAGGGCAGCGCGGTGGGTCCGGGCCGGGAAGTGGCCAGCGCACCGCGGCAGACGGGGCAGAGTTGGGTGCGGTCGGTGCCGCAGCCGGCGCAGCGGGCCGGCAGCAGGACGTCCAGGAGGCCGGCCAGTGCGTGGGCGAACGGGCCCTGGGCGGTCTGCGGACGGGTGGGCGTGGAGGTGGGCGGCACGGCTGCTCCTGGCGGCTGCAGGCACGGAGAGTCAGCAAAGGATGCGCCGTACGGGGGGTGTTGTCCAGGTATTTACCCATGTTTCACTCGCTGGAGGGTAGACAGGGTGCAATAGCTTGACGGCCAGGCCACAGCATCGGGTCATACCCACTTATCCGCCTGGGGAGGCGAAAACCCCCTGTGAGGTGTTCGATGAGGCTCCAGGGGGTTTCAACCGTCCCTGATGGGGAGGAAGTGAGGTGAGGGCCAGTCGCTTCCGCCGTTCGCGGTGGAGCGGGGGGCCGGCAGTGGATTGGCTGGTCCAGCTGGGTCTCAGCCCGATTCGGTAGCACCCGGATCGGCGTCAGCACGAGGGATCGGAGTTCTGCGTGGACATCGTCGTCAAGGGCCGCAAGACCGAGGTGCCCAAGAGGTTCCGGGATCACGTGGCCGAGAAGCTGGAGAAGGTCCAGAAGTTCGACACCAAGGCGATCAGCCTCGATGTCGAGGTGTCCAAGGAACACAACCCGCGGCAGGCCGATCGGTCGGACCGCGTGGAGATCACTCTCCGTACCCGTGGCCCGGTGATCCGGGCCGAGGCCGCCGCCGGCGACCCGTACGCGGCGCTCGACCTGGCCTCGGCGAAGCTCGACGCGCAGCTGCGGAAGTCCGCAGACCGGCGCCGGGTCCACAAGGGCGGCAACGGCCGCACCCCCATCAGCGTCGCCGAGGCGACCGCGGCCCTGGCCGCGCTGCCCGAGCCGTCGCAGCCGGAGGGCGTGACCAACGGGGCCGTCCGCAAGACCATGATGGGATCCCTGGAAGTGGAGGGCGAAGGCCCGCTGGTGGTCCGGGAGAAGACCCACCCGGCCGCCCCCATGGCGCTCGACCAGGCGCTCTACGAGATGGAGCTGGTCGGCCACGACTTCTACCTCTTCGTGGAGAAGGACAGCGGTCTGCCGAGCGTCGTCTACCGCCGGCACGGCTACAACTACGGTGTCATCCACCTGAAGGCCGACGGCTCGGCCATGGCGGCCGGCGGCGCGGGCGGTGCGATCGGCGGGGCCGACGACGAGGACTGACCGTTCGAACAGTGTGGGAGAGGTGACCCCGGTGGCGGCTGCCGCCGGGGTCACCGGCGTTCCGGGGCGCTCCCGGGGTCACCCGATGCGGGGCGATCGGCGTCGGAGGGTGACCGCGGGGCCTCCCGGCCGTGGAATGATTGGCGCACGACGACCGGCGACGGGGGAGGAGCGGATGGGGGATCACTTCGGGCTGGGGCCCGCCAAGGGGCCTGTCGCGGGGGTGACGACCGGGCCCGGGGGGGAGCCCGAGTACGCCCTGCACCGGGGGGAGCCGATCCGTGTCCTGGTGGTCGACGACCACGCGCTGTTCCGCCGCGGGCTGGAGATCGTGCTCGCGGAGGAGGAGGACATCAAGGTCATCGGCGAGGCCGGGGACGGCGCCGAGGCCGTGCTCAAGGCCGCCGACCTGCTGCCCGACATCATCCTGATGGACGTCCGGATGCCCCGCCGCAGCGGGATCGAGGCGTGCACCGCGATCAAGGACGTGGTGCCCAGCACCAAGATCATCATGCTGACGATAAGCGACGAGGAGGCCGACCTCTACGAGGCGATCAAGGCGGGGGCCACCGGCTACCTGCTCAAGGAGATCTCCACCGACGAGGTCGCCACGGCGATCCGCGCGGTCGCCGACGGGCAGTCCCAGATCAGCCCGTCGATGGCCTCCAAGCTGCTCACCGAGTTCAAGTCGATGATCCAGCGCCGCTCCGACGACCGGGAGCTGGTACCCGCGCCCCGGCTGACCGACCGGGAGCTGGAGGTGCTGAAGCTGGTGGCCACCGGGATGAACAACCGGGAGATCGCCAAGGAGCTGTTCATCAGCGAGAACACCGTGAAGAACCACGTGCGCAACATCCTGGAGAAGCTGCAACTGCACTCCCGGATGGAGGCCGTGGTCTACGCGATGCGGGAGAAGATCCTCGAAATAGGGTGACGGCGGCGCCCGCGGGGCGTTCCTGACGCCCCCTAGCCGTCGAGCAGCCCCTCCAGGGCCGGGCGCAGCGACTCGTCGTGCAGGGCCTCGACCCGCACGGCGTCGCAGCCCACCCAGGCGGCCGCCTCGCGCAGGGCGGCGGCCAGCGCCTCGACGTGCCGCGCGGCGTCCAGCGAGATCTGACGCGCCACCAGGGTCCGCCCCTCGCGGGCCGGATCGACCCGGCCGACCAGCCGGCCGCCGGCCAGCAGCGGCATCGCGAAGTAGCCGTGCACCCGCTTGTGCTTGGGGGTGTAGGCCTCCAGCTTGTGCAGCATGCCGAAGATCCGCTCGGTGCGCGGGCGGTCCCAGATCAGCGAGTCGAACGGCGAGAGCAGCGTGGTGCGGTGACGGCCGCGCGCCGCGGCGGCGAGCGCCGCGGGGTCGGCCCAGGCTGCGGCGGTGGAGCCGGCCGGGCCCCAGCCGGCGACCTCCACCGGGACGAGCCCGGAGTCGGCGACCACGGCGTCCACCTGCTCGGGACGGAGCCGGTGGTAGTCCAGCAGGTCGGCCCGGGTGGCCACACCGAGCGCGGCGCCGGACTGGGCGACCAGGGTGCGCAGGCACTCCTCGTCGGTCGGCTCCGCGTGGAACAGCTCGGCGGGGACGGCCTGTTCGGCCAGGGCGTAGACGCGCTTCCAGCCGCGGCGCTCGGCGCAGACCACGTCGCCGAAGGCGAGCGCCCGCTCGACCGCGATCTTGGTGTCGGACCAGTCCCACCAGTCCGCCGTCTTCTTGGCGCCGCCCAGTTCGGTGGAGGTGAGCGGGCCGTCGGTACGCAGCCGGGCCAGCACCCCGCGGTAGGTGGCCTCGTCCACCTGCTGGCCCCAGACGTGGTTGCGCTCGCGGTACCGGCGGCGGCGGAAGGCGAACAGCGGCCACTCCTCGACCGGCAGGATGCAGGCCGCGTGCGACCAGTACTCGAAGGTGGTGCCCGCGCTCCAGTAGGCCGCTTCGACGGCCGGCCGGCCGACCGCGCCGAGCCGTGCGTAGGGGACCAGCTCGTGCGAGCGGGCCAGCACCGAGATGGTGTCGAGCTGGACGGATCCCAGGTGCCGCAGCATCGCGCGCACGCCGCCCCGGCGGTCCGGTGCGCCGAGCAGCCCCTGGGCGCGCAGGGCGATGCGGCGGGCCTCGTCGGCGCTCAGGGTGGCGACGGGGGAGGGGGCCGGAGCGGCGGGCATGGCGGTCATACCGGCGAGCGTAGACCTGGGGTCCGACAACGGAGGTCCGGAGGGCGGCGGGGGTCCGGAGGGCGGCGGGCCCGGCGGGGCCTGCCGAGGCCCGTGCCCGGTGGGCGCCGGACGGCGACGCGGCGCCCACCGGGCCGGGCCGCCCCCGGCGCCTCAGCCGACGGGGCCGGTACGTCGGTCGGGGCCGTCGACGCCGGCGGTGCCGGTGGTACCGGCGAGGTCGGTGGCGAGCAGGCCGCCGATCCAGGCGTCGTGGAACCGGCCGCGCTGCTCGGCGTACGAGCGCAGGGTGCCCTCCATGCGGAAGCCGACCTTCTCGGCGACCGCGCGGGACGGTCCGTTGCCGACGTAGGCCACCCACTCCAGTCGGCGCAGGCCCAGCTCGGTGAGGCCGTAGCGGGCCACCGCGCGGGCGGCCTCGACGGTGTACCCGCGGCCGCGGTGCTCCTTGGTCGCCCACCAGCCGACCTCGGCGGTGCCGGTGCGTCCGGGGTTGCGGGTCAGGCCCTGGCTGCCGACCAGGGCGCCGCTCCCCCGCTCGAACACGCACCAGACGAGGGCGTCGCCGGTGCGCCAGCCGTTGGCGGCGAGGTCGTGGACGAAGAACGCGGCGTCCTCGCGGCGGTACGGCACGGGGACGACGGTCCAGCGCTGGATCTCCTCGTCCTGGCAGGCCCGGTGGACGGCCTCGATGTCGGACTCCTGCGGGGCCCGCAGCACGAGGCGCTCGGTGGTGAGGGTGACCGGGCCGGCGGTCGGCCGGCCGGGCTGCTGGTCCTGCTGCTCCTGCTGCTCCTGCTGTTCCGTGGTCTCTCCCATACACGGATTATTCCGTGCAGAGAGGAATTCGAGCATTCGATTAACCACCGTTACCGCCCAACTCCCCGGGAAGCTGACCGATTTGCCCCGGTGGGCGGCGCTATCGTGGCATGTGCTCGCACGAGTGACACGGGAATAGCGTGCTGACGCACCTCCCGGGGTGTTGGACTCCTCGCATACGATGGCCCGTGCGGTGGGGTGGACCCGCCGTGCAGTCGTCCAGTGCCAATACAGGCAAGGAGCCCGCTCAAGTGTCCGTCTTCGACAAGATCCTGCGCGCCGGCGAAGGCAAGATCCTTCGCAAGCTGCAGCGGATTGCTGCCCAGGTCAACTCCATCGAAGAGGACTTCGTCAACCTCACCGACGCCGAGCTGCGCGCGCTGACCGACGAGTACAAGCAGCGGCTCGCCGACGGCGAGACCCTGGACGACATCCTCCCCGAGGCGTTCGCCACCGTGCGCGAGGCCGCCAAGCGCGTGCTCGGCCAGCGCCACTACGACGTCCAGCTCATGGGCGGCGCCGCCCTGCACCTCGGCTACGTCGCCGAGATGCGCACCGGTGAGGGCAAGACCCTGGTCGGCACCCTGCCCGCGTACCTCAACGCGCTCACCGGCAAGGGCGTGCACCTGATCACCGTCAACGACTACCTCGCCGAGCGCGACTCGGAGTGGATGGGCCGGGTGCACCGCTTCCTCGGCCTCGAAGTCGGCGTGATCCTGGGCAACATGACGCCCGCCGAGCGCAAGCGCCAGTACGGGATGGACATCACGTACGGCACCAACAACGAGTTCGGCTTCGACTACCTGCGCGACAACATGGCCTGGTCGAAGGACGAACTCGTCCAGCGCGGCCACAATTTCGCGGTGGTCGACGAGGTCGACTCGATCCTCATCGACGAGGCCCGTACCCCGCTGATCATCTCCGGCCCGGCCGACCAGGCGACCAAGTGGTACGCCGACTTCGCCAAGCTGGTGCAGCGCCTGAAGATCGACCGCGACTACGAGGTCGACGAGAAGAAGCGCACCGTCGGCGTGCTGGAGGAGGGTGTCAGCCGGGTCGAGGACTACCTCGGCATCGACAACCTCTACGAGTCGGTGAACACCCCGCTGGTCGGCTTCCTGAACAACGCCATCAAGGCCAAGGAGCTGTACAAGCGGGACAAGGACTACGTCGTGATGAACGGCGAGGTCATGATCGTCGACGAGCACACCGGCCGCATCCTGGCCGGGCGCCGCTACAACGAGGGCATGCACCAGGCGATCGAGGCCAAGGAGGGGGTGGAGGTCCAGAACGAGAACCAGACGCTGGCCACCATCACCCTGCAGAACTTCTTCCGCCTCTACGACAAGCTGGCCGGTATGACCGGTACCGGCACCACCGAGGCGGCCGAGTTCCACCAGATCTACAAGCTCGGCGTGGTGCCGATCCCGACCAACAAGACGCCGCTGCGCATCGACCAGCCCGACCTGATCTACAAGTCGGAGCCGGCCAAGTTCGCCGCCGTGGTCGAGGACATCGCCGAGAAGCACGAGAAGGGCCAGCCGGTGCTGGTCGGCACCGTGTCGGTCGAGAAGTCCGAGTACCTGTCGCAGGAGCTGCGCAAGCGCGGCATCCCGCACGAGGTGCTGAACGCCAAGCACCACGAGCGCGAGGCGCAGATCGTCGCGCAGGCGGGCCGCAAGGGCGCCGTCACCGTCGCCACCAACATGGCCGGCCGCGGTACCGACATCATGCTCGGCGGCAACGCCGACCACCTGGCGGCGGCCGAGCTGGCCCAGCGCGGGCTCTCCTCGGTCGACAGCCCGGAGGAGTACGAGGCCGCGTTCCCGGCCGCGCTGGAGAAGGCCAAGGCGTCCGTCAAGGCGGAGCAGGACGAGGTCAAGGAGGCCGGCGGCCTCTACGTCCTCGGCACCGAGCGCCACGAGTCCCGCCGGATCGACAACCAGCTGCGCGGCCGCTCCGGCCGCCAGGGCGACCCGGGCGAGTCCCGCTTCTACCTGTCGCTCGGCGACGACCTGATGCGCCTGTTCAAGGCCGGCATGGTCGAGCGCGTCCTCTCCATGGCCAACGTGCCCGAGGACGTGCCGATCGAGTCCAAGATGGTCACCCGCGCGATCGCCTCGGCGCAGACCCAGGTCGAGCAGCAGAACTTCGAGATCCGCAAGAACGTCCTCAAGTACGACGAGGTGCTGAACCGCCAGCGCGAGGTCATCTACGGCGAGCGCCGCCGCGTGCTGGAGGGCGAGGACCTGCAGGAGCAGGTCGGCCACTTCATGGACGACACCGTCGAGGCCTACGTCAAGGCGGCCACCGGCGAGGGCTTCGAGGACGACTGGGACCTGGAGAAGCTCTGGTCCGCCCTCAAGCAGCTCTACCCGCTCACGCTGGAGCTGGAAGAACTGGAGGAGGAGGCCGGCGGCTCCGCCGGGCTGACCCCGGAGTTCCTCACCAAGGTCGTCCAGGAGGACATCCAGGCGCAGTACGGCGCCCGCGAGGACCAGCTCGGTGCGGAGATCATGCGCGAGCTGGAGCGCCGCGTCGTCCTCTCGGTGCTGGACCGCCGCTGGCGAGAGCACCTCTACGAGATGGACTACCTCCAGGAGGGCATCGGTCTGCGGGCCATGGCGCAGCGCGACCCGCTGGTCGAGTACCAGCGCGAGGGCTTCGACATGTTCACCGCGATGATGGAGGGCATCAAGGAGGAGTCCGTCGGCTACCTGTTCAACCTGGAGGTCCAGGTCGAGCAGCAGGTCGAGGAGGTCCCGGTCGAGGACACCGCGGTGATGCTCGACAAGCTGGAGAAGGACGCCGCCCGCCCGGAGATCAAGGCCAAGGGCCTGGAGGCCCCGAAGCCGCAGCGGCTGCACTACACGGCCCCCTCGGAGGAGGTCGGCGGCGGTGTGGTCGAGGGCGAGTTCGACGAGTACGCGTCGGAGGACGAGGGCGACGGCATGACCCGGGCCGAGCGCCGCAAGGCCGCCAAGTCGGCCAAGGGCCGCCGCCGCAAGGGCTGATCCGCGGCCGGGCCGACCGGTCCGCCGCCACGCAGGGCGCCGCTCCCGTACGGGGACGGCGCCCTGCGCCGTTCCGCGGGCGGGCCGGCCGGGCCGCCCGCGGAACGGCCGGGTGGACGAGGGCCGCGCCGGAACGGGCCGGGCGGGTGCGGGCGAGGGCCGCGCGGGGCCGGACCGGGCGGCCCCGGCCCGGCGCGAGGCGGCCGGCGCCGCGGCCGTGCTCACCGGGCCTCCACCGCGGTGCACTGCCACTGCCCGGCGGGCCCGCGCAGCTCCAACCGGAACGCCACCATGTGGTGCCGGCTGCCGAGGTCGACCCGGACACAGGCCTCGACCGCGTCCGGGGAGGGCGACCGGTCGTGCACCGGCCCGAGACGGGGCCGGGCGGCGCCGCCTCGCCGCAGCGCACCCGCACGGACCAGCGAGGCGAGCTGGCCGTAGCCGTCCAGCGAGGTGTGGCGCATCAGCTGGCCGGACGGCCGGGTGCCGATGAGCACCTCGACCAGCTGGTGGGCGAAGCGGGTGGTCAGCCCGGCCCGCAGGCCCGGGTCGGTGGCAGCGGTGCCGGGGGCGCTGCCGGCGGCGGTGGCACAGGTCGCCCGGGGGTGGCGCGGCTGCCGCCCGCCCGCCGGCTGCCGGCAGGGCTGGACGGCGGGGTGCGGGTGGCGCAGCGGGTGGGGCCGGTGCGGCCGACTGCCGCCGTGCGGGGCGGGCGACGGGTGCAAGGCGGTCACGGGTGCTCCTCGGGGACGGTCGTGCGACTACGGACGGACCTTTGCTAGCCGGGCCCCGCGCGGTCCGGCAACCGCGTTGTGGGGCGCTCCCGGGCGGTCGGAAGGTTCACCTATCCGGATGAACGGGCCAGGGCGGTGGCGGGCCCCCACAGCGCCCGCACGGCACCCGGTTGACGCGCGGGGCCAGGCGGGAGGGCCCGAAAGGGGACGGTCCGGCTCCGCACGTCACCGGCCGGGCCGCCGCCGCGGCGTTGCGCCGCCGACCGCTCGGCGCGCACGATCGGAGCCGGACCGGAAACCACCGGCGGGCGGACCCCAACGCCCGGCACGGCGACAACCGCCCCGACGACGACAGGCGGCCGGCATGACGACACGGGTATCGCGGCCCCCACCCGCAGGGGCCGGAGCGGCGGCGCAGTGGCCGGCGTACACAGCGCAGGCCGCGCCGGCGGCGCACGCGCGGCCCGCGGAGACCGGGGCGGCGCCGCAGGCCACCGCCGACGGCACCCCCAGACGGGGCCTCGTCCTGGGCGGCGGCGGGATGCTCGGCGCGGCCTGGACGGTCGGCGCGCTGTGCGCCGTCGAGGAGGCGACCGGCCACCGCCCGGGCGACGCCGAGGTGCTGCTCGGCACGTCGGCGGGCGCGATCCTGGCCGCGCTGCTGACCGGCGGGGTCGGCGCCGACCAGCTCCGCGACCACCAGCGCGGCCTGCCCGTCACCGCGGGCCCGCTGGCCCGGCTGGACTTCGACTACGACACCGCGGTCGGCGGCGCCCTCCCGCCGCGCCCGCGCGTCGGGATCGGTTCGCCCGGGCTGCTGCGGGACGCCGTCCGGCACCCGCGCGCGCACCCGTTGCTGACCACGGTCTCGGCGATGGCGCCGCACGGCCGCGGCTCGCTGGCCACGGTCGGCGAGCTGGTGCGCGGCCTGCACGGCCCGGGCGGCTGGCCGGCCGCCTCGCCGCTGCGGGTGGCCGCGGTGGACTACCGCACCGGCCACCGCGTGGTCTTCGGCGACCGCGGTGCGCCGCCCGCGGCGATCGCCGATGCGGTGATGGCCTCCTGCGCGATCCCGGGCTGGTTCACCCCGGTCCGCGTGGACGGCTCCGCGTACGTCGACGGCGGCTGCTGGTCGGCCACCAACGCCGACCTGATGATCGGCCGCGGCCTGGACGAGGTCTTCGTGCTCGCCCCGATGGCCCTGCGGTTGGAGCCCCGCGAGCGCGACGGGAGCGGCCGCGGCACCCTGGCGGCGCTGCGCGAGTGGCACGCCGCCCGGGACCGGCCGCGCGGGGTGCTCGCCCAGCTGGTCGGCGGCTACCGCCGGGCGGTGACCCGCCAGCTGATGCGCGAGGCCGGGCTGCTGCGGGCGACCGGCGTCCGGGTGCACCTGCTCGCGCCCACGCCCGCCGACCTCGCGGTGATGGGCCCGAACCTGATGGATCCGGCCCGGCGCGCCGCGGTGCTGGAGAGCTCGCTGCGCACCAGCCGGGCCGCCCTGGACGGCGTCCGCTGACCGGCCGGGTCGGCCCGGTCCGGACCGGGCCGCGCCACCCGGCGGCGTACCGCGAACGGGCGCGCGCCCGGCGCGCACGGCGCGGGCGAGCGCCGAACCGTGATCACGAGCGCCCTCGCGCAGCTTATTCTTGGGTCGCTGGAAGCTGTGCCGCTGGACGAACCGGAGAGTGCCACCGATGCGCGTGTACGTGCCCACCACCCTGACCGGCCTGGCGGCGGCGCACCCGGGCGGCGCCCTGGAACAGACCGCGGCCTACGCCGTGACCCCCGCGCTGCGCGAGTGGTACGTCAGCGACGACATCGAGGAGCTGGAGTACGCGGCGCTCAACCGGGCCGCCCAGTCCTCGCTGCGGCTGCTGGCCGCCGACCCGCAGGCGCCGCGCCGCCGGGTCGTGGTGGCCCTGGACATCGCGGACTCCGCGGTGAAGCCGTTCCCCGGCGACGAGTACCAGGACCAGGCCTCGCTCGGCCGCGTGGTGCTGGCCGGCCCGGTGGCGCTGGCCAAGGCGGCGGCCGTGCACGCCGACGTCTCCGACACGGACGTGGTCGAGGACGTCGCGGCGGCGGTCGAGGCGGTGGCCCGGGCGGACGCGGGCGACCAGGACGCCCAGTTCACCGTGGACGGCGCCGAGGACCACGAGCTGCTCTGGTTCGCCACCCAGGAGATCCCCGCGCTGCTGGCCTGAGCCCGCGGCCCCGGCCTGCGGCGGGGTGAGCCCCGTCCTACCGGTCGGGTGACGGCCGGGGTTACCGTTCCCTCCGTGCGCACTCATATCGTCTGGGACTGGAACGGGACGCTCTTCCACGACATGGAGGCGGTGCTCGGCGCGAGCAACGCCGCGTTCGCGAGCGTCGGCATCGGGCCGATGACCATGCAGGAGTACCGGGAGCAGTACGAGATCCCGATCCCCCGCTTCTACCAGCGGCTGCTCGGCCGGCTGCCCTCCGAGGCCGAGTGGCTGCTCCTGGACGACGCCTTCCACGTCCGCTACCGCGAGCTGAGCGCGGCCTGCGGGCTGACCGAGGGCGTACTGGAGCTGCTGGCCGACTGGCGGGCGGCCGGCCACAGCCAGTCGCTGCTGTCGATGTACGAGCACGAGAAGCTGGTGCCGATCGTCGACGGCTTCGGGCTGACCGGCCACTTCCTGCGGGTCGACGGGCGCAGCGGCCCGTCCGGCGGGCAGAAGGCGGAGCACCTCACCCGGCACCTGGCCGCGCTCGGCGAGCACGTGGACCCGGCCCGGACGGTGCTGATCGGCGACGCGGCGGACGACGCGCTGGCGGCGCTGCACGCGGGCGCCCATGCGGTGCTGTACACCGGCGGCTCGCACACCCGGGAGAAGCTGGAGCCGGTGGGCGTCCCGGTGGTGGACAGCCTGGCCGAGGCGGTCGAGCTGGCCGGGCGGATCGCCGGCTGAGCTCCACGCCGGCCCCCGTCGGGCCCCGGCTGAGCCCCCGCCGGGCCACGCCGCCGTCGGCGCGGGCCGGTCGACGTGGTGCGGACCACGTCCTCCGGTGGCGTGTCTGAGCGGGCGAACCGGCCCTCCCCTCGTCAGGCTGGATTGACGCCAGCCCACCCCCGGCGAGGAGAGCGAGAGCCGCCATGCCCATCGACGCAGTCACCCAGGTCCCGACCCCGGGCAACGAGCCGGTGCGGGGCTACGCGCCCGGCAGCCCGGAGCGGGCCCGGCTGGTGCGCCGGCTGGACGAGCTGGCGGCCGAGCAGATCCCGCTGCCGATGACCATCGGCGGCGAGCAGCGCTTCGGCGGCGGCGAGCGGATCGACGTCGTCCAGCCGCACCACCACGCGGCCAGGCTCGGCGTCCTCGGCAACGCCACCCGGGAGGACGCCCGGGCGGCGGTGGACGCGGCGCTGGCGGCCGGGCGGGAGTGGCGCTCGCTCTCCTTCGACGACCGGGCCGCGGTCTTCCTGCGCGCCGCCGACCTGCTCGCCGGACCCTGGCGGGAGACGCTCAACGCGGCCACCATGCTCGGCCAGTCCAAGACGGTGCAGCAGGCCGAGATCGACTCCGCCTGCGAGCTGATCGACTTCTGGCGGTTCAACGTCGACTTCGCCCGGCGGATCCTGGCGGACCAGCCGATCTCCTCGCCGGGGGTGTGGAACCGCACCGACCACCGCCCGCTGGAGGGCTTCGTCTACGCGATCACGCCGTTCAACTTCACCGCCATCGCCGGCAACCTGCCGACGGCCCCCGCGCTGATGGGCAACACCGTGGTCTGGAAGCCCGCGCCGACCCAGACGCTGGCCGCGCACCACCTGATGCGGCTGCTGGAGGCGGCCGGCCTACCGCCCGGCGTGATCAACCTGGTGACCGGTGACGGGCAGCAGCTCTCCGCGGTGGCGCTCGCCGACCCGGCCCTGGCCGGGCTGCACTTCACCGGCTCCACCGCCACCTTCCAGTCGCTCTGGAAGACCGTCGGCGCCAACATCGCCGGCTACCGGACGTACCCGCGGATCGTCGGCGAGACCGGCGGCAAGGACTTCCTGCTGGCCCACCGCTCGGCCGACCCGGACATCCTGCGGACGGCGCTGGTCCGCGGCGCCTTCGAGTACCAGGGCCAGAAGTGCTCGGCGCTCTCCCGCGCCTACCTGCCGCGCAGCGTCTGGCAGCGGATCAAGGACGACTTCCTGGCCGAGGTGGACGCGCTGGCCGTCGGGGACGTCACCGACTTCTCGAACTTCATGGGCGCGCTGATCGACCGGCGGGCCTTCGAGAAGAACCGGGACGCGATCGACCGGGCGAAGAGCGACCCGACGGTGGAGCTGGTCGCCGGCGGCCAGTACGACGACGCGATCGGCTGGTTCGTCCGTCCGACCGTGCTGGTCTCCTCCGACCACCGCAACGAGATGTTCCGGACCGAGTACTTCGGCCCCATCCTCGCCGTGCACGTCTACGAGGACTCGCGCTGGGAGGACGTGCTCGGCCGGGTCGACGGCGGGGCTCCCTACGGCCTGACCGGGGCGGTGATCGCCCAGGACCGGTACGCGATCGCCCAGGCCGTGGAGGCGCTGCGGTTCACCGCGGGCAACTTCTACATCAACGACAAGCCGACCGGCGCGGTCGTCGGCCAGCAGCCGTTCGGCGGTGGCCGGGCCTCGGGCACCAACGACAAGGCCGGCGCGGCGCAGAACCTGCTCCGCTGGACCTCCGCCCGCTCGATCAAGGAGACCTTCGTCCCGCCGACCTCGTACGGCTACCCGCACATGGGCTGACCGGCCCGCCGGGTGCGCGGGGCGTTACCGCTGGTGGCGAAGCCGACGGCGAACATGACCGGCCGGTTTGGACACGGTGTCCAGGACGGCCGGATCTTCCTGCAGGATTGCGCCTCCCTGTCCCCTGACACCTTCGATTCCTCCCGTTAGGCTGGCTGGCGTCGTCGGGTGGCTGCAGGCCGAATGTCTCGTCCTACCCGCTGAACAGGCTTTTCATGCGTGCCATGGAAGTCTTTCAGTCGGTCGGTGCGGCAGGATTGCGGAAGACCCGGCGGTGCACACCCACACACCACCGAGTCACGCAACGGCGCGCGACAGGAGCCATGAAGTCATGCAGACCAAGCTGGACGCAGCCAAGGCCGAACTGCTCACGAAGGCAGCAGCAGCCGCTGAGAACAGCCAGGTGGGGGGAGCGGCGCCGGGGGAGGGCCTGAGCAACGGCGCTCTGACCGCGTACCTGCACCACTACTACCTCCACACCGCGCCCGAGGACCTGGTCGACCACGACCCGGTCGACGTGTACGGCGCGGCCGCCTCGCACTACCGGCTCGGGCTCAAGCGCCCGCAGGGCACCGCCGAGGTGCGGGTGCACACCCCCTCGGTGGAGGAGAACGGCTGGTCCTGCGGCCACACCGTGGTCGAGGTCGTCACCGACGACATGCCGTTCCTGGTCGACTCGGTCACCAACGAGCTGTCCCGCCAGGACCGTGCGATCCACATCGTGATCCACCCCCAGCTGGTCGTCCGCCGTGACATCACCGGCAAGCTGCTGGAGATCCTGGACATCGACGCCTGCGCCCGCAGCAAGGCCGCCGGCGCCGAGTGGCCCGCCGACGCCACCGTCGAGTCGTGGATGCACATCGAGATCGACCGCGAGACGGACCGCGAGGACCTCCGCTCGATCGAGGCCAACCTGCGCCGCGTGCTCGGCGACGTCCGCGAGGTCGTCGAGGACTGGGGCAAGATGCGCGACTCCGCGCTGCGCATGGCCGACGAGCTGGCCGAGCAGCCCCCGGCCGGCCTGCCCGAGCAGGAGGTCGGCGAGGCCTGGGAGCTGATGCGCTGGCTCGCCGACGACCACTTCACCTTCCTCGGCTACCGCGAGTACGACCTGGTCGAGCACGAGGGCGAGGAGGTCCTGAAGGCCGTCGCCGGCACCGGCCTCGGCATCCTGCGCTCCGACCCGCTCAGCCACGACGACGACCACCACCCGGTCAGCGAGGCCTTCGGCCGGCTCTCCGCGCCGGTGCGCGCCAAGGCCCACGAGAAGAAGCTGCTCGTCCTCACCAAGGCCAACAGCCGTGCCACCGTGCACCGCCCGGCCTACCTCGACTACGTCGGCGTGAAGAAGTTCGACGCCAACGGCGAGGTCGTCGGCGAGCGCCGCTTCCTCGGCCTGTTCTCGGCCGCCGCCTACACCGAGTCGGTCAGCCGCATCCCGGTCGTGCGCCGCAAGGTCCAGGACGTCATCGCCCAGTCCGGCTTCTCCACCGAGAGCCACGACGGCCGCGACCTGCTGCAGATCCTGGAGACCTTCCCCCGGGACGAGATCTTCCAGACCGCGGCCGACGAGCTGCTCCAGATCGCCACCAGCGTCCTCTACCTGCAGGAGCGCCGCCGGCTGCGGCTGTTCCTGCGCCAGGACGAGTACGGCCGCTACTTCTCCGCGCTGGTCTACCTGCCGCGCGACCGCTACACCACCCGCATCCGGCTGCGCCTGATGGACATCCTGATGCAGGAGCTCAACGGCGCCTCGATCGACTACACGGTCTGGTCGACGGAGTCGGTGCTGACCCGTCTGCACTTCGTCGTCCGGGTCACCCCCGGCAGCGAGCTGCCGCACCTGACCGACGCCGAGATCGAGCGGATCGAGGCCAAGCTGGCCGAGGCCGCCCGGTTCTGGATGGACGGCTTCAACGACCAGCTGCACCTGGAGCTGGGCGAGGAGAAGGCCGCCGAGCTCTCCCGCAAGTACGGCAACGCCTTCCCCGACGGCTACCGCGCCGACTTCACCGCGCGCACCGCGGTGGCGGACATCAAGCAGATCGAGTCACTGCACGGCGAGGGCGACTTCCGCCTCAACCTGTACCAGCCGGTCGGCGCCGGCGACGACGAGCGCCGCTTCAAGATCTACCGGGTCGGCGGCCCGATCTCGCTCACCGAGGTCCTGCCGGTCCTGCAGCGCCTGGGCGTCGAGGTGCTCGACGAGCACCCGTACGCGCTGACCCGCGCGGACGGCACCAGCGCCTGGGTCTACGACTTCGGCCTGAAGCTGCGCGAGGCCACCGGGCTCACCGACGAGGCGCGCGAGCGCTTCCAGGAGACCTTCGCCGCCACCTGGATGGGCAAGGCCGAGAACGACGGCTTCAACGAGCTGGTCCTGACCGCCGGGCTGACCTGGCGCCAGGCGATGATGCTGCGCACGTACGCCAAGTACCTGCGCCAGGCGGGCTCCACGTTCTCCCAGGACTACATGGAGGACGCGCTCCGCAACAACACCCACACCACCCGTCTGCTGGTCAACCTCTTCGAGGCCCGGCTGAGCCCCAGCCACCAGCAGGGCGCCGCCGAGCTGACCGAGGGCATCCTGGAGGAGCTGGCCGGCGCGCTGGACGAGGTCGTCTCGCTGGACGAGGACCGCATCCTGCGCTCCTTCCTGCACCTCATCAAGGCCACCCTGCGCACCAACTTCTTCCAGCACACGGGCGACTCGGGCGAGTGGCACTCCTACGTGTCGATGAAGTTCGACCCGAAGGCCATCCCGGACCTGCCGGCCCCGCGCCCGGCGTTCGAGATCTGGGTCTACTCGCCGCAGGTCGAGGGCGTGCACCTGCGCTTCGGCAAGGTCGCCCGCGGCGGTCTGCGCTGGTCCGACCGGCGTGAGGACTTCCGCACCGAGATCCTCGGCCTGGTCAAGGCGCAGATGGTGAAGAACACCGTCATCGTCCCGGTCGGTGCCAAGGGCGGCTTCGTCGCCAAGCAGCTGCCGGACCCGTCGGTGGACCGCGACGCCTGGCTGGCCGAGGGCATCGCGTCCTACAAGACCTTCATCTCGGCGCTGCTCGACATCACCGACAACCTGGTCGGCGGCGAGGTCGTCCACCCGGCCGACGTGGTCCGCCACGACGAGGACGACACCTACCTGGTCGTCGCCGCCGACAAGGGCACCGCGACCTTCTCCGACATCGCCAACGGTGTCGCCGAGTCGTACGGCTTCTGGCTGGGCGACGCGTTCGCCTCCGGCGGCTCGGCCGGCTACGACCACAAGGGCATGGGCATCACCGCCCGCGGCGCCTGGGAGTCGGTCAAGCGCAACTTCCGCGAGCTCGGCGTCGACACCCAGGCCGAGGACTTCACGGTGGTCGGCATCGGCGACATGTCCGGTGACGTCTTCGGCAACGGCATGCTGCTCAGCGAGCACATCCGCCTGGTCGCCGCCTTCGACCACCGGCACATCTTCCTCGACCCCAACCCGGACGCGGCCGTCTCCTACGCCGAGCGCCGCCGCCTCTTCGACCTGCCGCGCAGCTCCTGGGACGACTACGACAAGTCGCTGATCTCCGCGGGCGGCGGCGTCTTCCCGCGCAGCGCCAAGTCGATCCAGCTCAGCCCGCAGGTCCGGGCCGCGCTGGGCATCGAGGACGCCCGCCTCACCCCGGCCGAGCTGATGAAGGCGATCCTGCAGGCGCCCGTCGACCTGTTCTGGAACGGCGGCATCGGCACCTACATCAAGGCCGCGGCCGAGACCAACGCCGAGGTCGGCGACAAGGCCAACGACGCCATCCGCGTCAACGGCGAGCAGGTCCGGGCCCGGGTCATCGGCGAGGGCGGCAACCTCGGCTGCACCCAGCTCGGCCGCATCGAGTACGCGGCCTCCGGCGGCCCGCAGAGCGCCGGCGGCTGGGTCGACACCGACGCCATCGACAACTCGGCCGGCGTGGACACCTCGGACCACGAGGTCAACATCAAGATCCTGCTCAACCAGGTGGTCGCCGACGGCGACATGACGGTCAAGCAGCGCAACGCCCTGCTCGCGGAGATGACCGACGAGGTCGGCCGCCTCGTGCTGCGCAACAACTACGCGCAGAACGTGGTGCTGGCCAACGCCGTCGCCCAGGCGCACAGCATGGTCAACGTCCACTCCCGGATGATCAACCGCCTGGAGGCGGGCGGCCAGCTCGACCGGGCCCTGGAGTTCCTGCCCGCCGAGCGGCAGATCCGCGAGCGCCAGCAGAACGGCCGCGGGCTCTCCCAGCCCGAGCTGTCCGTGCTGCTCGCGTACACCAAGATCACCCTGGCCGACGAGCTGCTCGCCACCGAGCTGCCCGACGACCCGTTCTTCCGCACCGCGCTGCACGAGTACTTCCCGAGCGCGCTGCGGGCGAAGTTCGCCGACGCGATCGACCAGCACGCGCTGCGCCGCGAGATCATCACCACGCTGATCGTCAACGACACGATCAACCGCGGTGGCTGCACCTTCGCCTTCCGGCTGAAGGAGGAGACCGGCGCCACGTACGAGGAGATCGCGCGGACGCACACCGCCGCCCGGGCCGTCTTCGGCCTGGAGGAGATCTGGTCCGAGATCGAGGCCCTGGACAACAAGGTCCCGGCCCGTGCCCAGACCAAGATGCGGCTGCACTCGCGCCGGCTCGTCGAGCGCGCCACCCGGTGGATGCTCAACAACCGCCGCCAGCCGCTCGACATCGCCGGCACCATCGAGTTCTTCCACGACCGGGTGAACCAGGTCTGGGGCTCGCTGCCCAAGCCGCTGCGCGGCGAGGACCTGGCGTGGTTCGAGTCGGTCTACAACGAGCTGGCCGCGGCCGGTGTGCCGGAGGCCCTGGCCACCCGGATCGCGGGCCTGTCCTCGACCTTCCCGACCCTGGACATCACCGAGGTCGCGGACCGGTCCGGCAAGGACGTCGCCGAGGTCGCCGAGCTGTACTACGACCTCGCCGACCGCCTCCAGATCACCCACCTGCTCGACCGCATCATCGAGCTGCCCCGGGTCGACCGCTGGTCGTCGATGGCCCGCGCCGCCATCCGCGAGGACCTCTTCGCGGCCCACGCGGCCCTGACCGCCGACATCCTGGCCTGCGGCCCCGAGGGCGCCACCCCCGAGGAGCGGTACACCGCCTGGGCGGAGCTCAACGCCACCCTGCTGAACCGCGCCAAGAGCACCCTCGACGACATAAGGGGTTCGGACAACTACGAGCTGTCCAGCCTCTCGGTCGCGATGCGCGTCATCCGCACCCTGCTGCGCACCGGTTCGATGCGCTGACGGCAGTCGGCTCCACCGGCGGGGCCCGCGTCTTCGGACGCGGGCCCCGCCGCGTTGTCCGCACACATGTTCGGTACGGTTGCCTGCGAACGAGGGGGATGATCACTGTGCGGAAGACGTGGACCGGGCGTACGACGGGGGCCGTTCTGGCCGTGGCGGTGGTCGTCACCGGGGCGGCGGCCTGTGGGCCGGACGGGGCGGACACGACCGCGGCGGCGTCGGCGGCCACCGCCACCCCGATCCCGGAGCCGTTCGGCACCGGCGGATACCGGGGGCTGAAGCTCGGGATGACCAAGGACGAGGCGCTCGCCACCGGTGCCCTGGAGACCGCACCGGTCTCGCTGCTCAACGGCTGCACCGACCTCGCCTACAAGGGCGGCCCGGCCCCGGACCCGGTCCGGATGGCCGCGGAGACGGACGCCAGAGCCAAGTCGGACGCGTACCTCGCCAAGCTGGACGAGATCGCGGCGAAGCTCAAGTCCCGCGAGAAGCCGGCGCCGGGCGCCTCGCCGCAGGAGATGCAGGAGTTCTACAAGCGGGAGAAGGCGCGGCTGGATCAGGACGCCGCCGACATGAAGGACTTGGACCGGCTCTCCCAGGACGCCAAGGCCCTCGAAACGGCCCGCAAGAACCGCGACCAGGCCTTCCTGGCCACCGGCCGGGCCGGCTTCGGCACCACGGGCCTGCGCGAGCTGGTCGCCCCGGCCGGGACCCGCACCGCGGAGGGGATCGGCGCCGGCTCGACCCTGGACGAGCTCAAGCAGGCCTATGACGCCAAGGGCCTGAAGGCGGCGGAGAAGGACGGCCGGTTCGAGATGCCGGCCGAGGGCCGTCAGAGCAGCGAGGGCTGGGTGTACGAGTTCACCATGGACGGCGCGAAGGTCGCCGGCCTCGCCCTGGTCAAGCGCGGAACGTACTGCTCCTGACGCCCTGCCCCCGGCCCTCCTGACCCTTCGTCGGGCGGCGGGCCGGGGCGGGCGGCCCCACCGGCCGCCCGCCGCCGGTCAGTGCTTGGCCGCCCGCTGGAGGGCGCTGGCGAGCAGGGCGAGGTCGGTCGGCCCGTTGCCCAGCTCGCGGACCGGCCGGCGGGCCGGCGGGGCGCCGAGCTGGAGCGGCTCTATGGCGACGACGGTGGGCCGCAGGGTCGCGGTGCGGGGGATGCGGCCGCTGATCCGGGCGGTCTGGAAGGCGGTCACGCCGCCGTCCGGCAGCCGCAGGTAGCCGCGGCCGGGGGTGTCCTCGGCGAGCGAGGCGGCGTCGCCGAGGTGGATCAGCAGGTCGGAGTCGGCGGGGTCGTCCGTGCGCAGGGCGATCCGGAGCAGCGCGGCGTCGTCGACCTCGGTGCCGGCGCTCTCCTCCGGGCGGCCGGTGGTGACCGCGAGGTGGACACCGAGCGGGCCGCCGCGGCGGGCGACCGCCGCCAGCGCGCGGGCGAGCGGGCGGCCGGCCGGGGAGGTGGGGGAGAGCAGGGCGTCGTAGTCGTCCACCACGACGACCAGCCGGGCCGGCACCGGCGCGGCGGCGGGTCGGCGGGGTTCGGCCGTGCGCGGCGGACCGCTCTTCGAGGCCTGGGCCGGCACCTGGGCCAGCGGGCCGGCGGCCCCGACCACGGCCGGCACCGGCACGGCGGGCCGCTGCGCGTCCAGGCCCCCGCCGGCGAGGCCCCGCTCGCCGTCGAGGATGCGGGCGGCGTGCCAGGAGGCGAAGTCCAGGCCGTCGAAGAGCCGCTCGCGCAGGGCGAGTTCGTCCTCCAGCGCCTCGGCCGCGAGCAGCGCGGCGCGCGGATCGGCGGCCGCGTTCACATGGCCGGTGACGTGCGGCAGTTCGGTGCAGCCGTCGAGGCCGTCCTCCACCGCGCGGCCCTCGATGATGGTGACGGCCAGCCGCTCGGGCCGCTCGGAGACGGCCAGCGAGGCGACCAGCGTGCGCAGCAGCTCGGTCTTGCCGGAGCCGCGCGCGCCGCCGACCAGCAGGTGCGGGCCGCCCGGGTCGGGGGAGGGGAGGGTGAGCTCGGGGTCGGCGAGGTCGAGCGTGCAGAGCTCGTCGCGGGTGGTGCCGAGCAGGGCGGTGGCGGCGCCGATGCCGCCGGCGTGGGCCGCCCAGCGGGCGGACAGCTTGGCCGGGGTGACGGTGTCGAGCTGGAGCAGGTCGAGCAGGCGCAGCGCGTCCGGCAGCGGGCCGCGGGCGGCCGGGACGGCCTCGCGCAGCGGGGCCAGCACCCGGGCCAGCCGCTCCGCCCAGGCGTCCGAGACGGCGTCCAGCGCGATCTCGTGCAGGGTCTCTCGGCCGCGCGCGACCGGCCGGTCGAGCGAGAGGTGGGTGCCGACCTCCCCGGTGATCAGGGCGGTGGCGCCGAGCCCGCGCGGCAGCAGCTCGGGCTGTTCGGCGAGGCAGATCGGGAAGATCCCGACCGCCGGGCCCTGGCGCAGCAGCAGGTCGAGCGCCTGCCGGGCGGACTCGGTGGCCGGGCGGCCGTCGACCACGACCACGGTGGCCGGGTGGCCGCCGAGGCCGATCGGGCCGCTGAGCCGGGCGGTGAGCTCGCCGAGCCGGGCGGTGGCCTGCTCGTCGTCGAGGCCGATCAGCAGTCGGCAGTCCTGGCCGTCGGTGGGGCGCAGGTGCGGCAGCCAGAGGGCCCAGGCCCAGGTGTCGGCGCGGTCCTGGGCCGGGCGGGCCGGGTCGGCGTCGACCACGACCAGGCTGAGGCCGGTGGGTGGGTGCAGCGCGGCGAGCTGGGCGACGACGGCACGGGTGAGGGCGTCGAGGCGCTCGCGCGGGCCGCTCAGGCCGAGGCTGCCGGCGGTCTGCAGGTCGAGGGTGACCGGGACGGCCGGCAGCAGGGTGCCGGGGCTGGTGCCGGGGCCGCCGGGCCGGTCGCCGGTGCCGAGGCGGAGGGTGAGCGCGTCGGGGTGGCCGGGGCCGCGCTCCCAGAGCCGCGGGCCGGGGCCGAGGGCGTTGAGCAGCAGGGTGGCGAGGTCGGGGAAGCGTTCGCGCTGGGCGGCGGTCTGGCGGAGCCGGACGGCGGCGTGGTGGCGCTCGGCGCTCTCCTCGGGCGGTTCGGCGGCGGAGCGGCCGAGCCGGAGCGAGAGCAGGCCGCGACCGCGGCCCGCGGCGGGCTCGGGGGCGGCCGGCGGTTCGGCGGCGGGCGGGGCGGGCCGGGCCGGCGGGGGCGGGGCGAGCTGGAGGTGGCCGTGGCCGTCGGGCAGCGCCGCGCGGACCGGTGCCCCGGAGCCGTCCCCGAGGTCGGGGGCGGTGACCTGGAGGGTGGACTCGCCGATCCGGAGCAGGGCGGTGCCGTCGAGCGGGACGGCCTCCTCCGGCGGGCCGGGCGGGACGAGCCGGCCGTCCAGCGTGGTGCCGTTGGTGGAGCCGAGGTCGCGGACGGTGACCCTGCCGTCCTCGCCGAGGTGGAGGGCGAGGTGGAGGCGGGAGACGTCCGGGTCGTCGAGCGGGACGTCGGCCTCGCCGGAGCGGCCGACCCGGATCTCCCGGCCGTGCAGCCGGTGCACGCCGCCGGCGTCGGGGCCGCCGACCACGCGCAGCTCGGCGGCGGCGGTGCCGTCGTCGGGGTCGTCGGCGGTCGGGTCGGGCTCGTTGAGGCTGAGCACCGCGCCGTCGAGCAGCGGCGGGTGGCCGAGCAGGGTGTGTTCGTCCACCCGGTGCGCCCCGGCGTAGAGGTGCACATGGGTGGCGGCCCGTGGGCCGCGCACGCCCACGGCGCCCGCGAGGGCGCCCGCGACGGAGCCGAGCGCGGTGCCCACGGGCGCGGTGACCAGCACGTCCACGTAGGGGATGGCGGAGCCGGCGGCTGCCGGGCCGCTGCGCGGTCGGAGGACGGTCAGCCGGATCTGCATCTCGCCCGCGGTCCCTTCTGCTGGTGATGACGCCTGGTGCTGACGCCCGCTGCCCTGCCTGCCGGCGGTCGGCGCGCCTGTCGGCGGCCGTGACGGCACTGGGCCACAAGAGTGGCGAGTGTCATCCTGCCATCCGTCACCGACAGTCCGCGCACGGTACCGGATTTGACGATCTTGCGATCATCGCCATGTTGCGGGCGACGGGGAGTCAGGTCAACCGCCGCCCTCCGGGCCCGGCCAGGTGGTCTCCGGGGACCCCGTGGGGGATGTCCCCGAGACCCGTGCGCGCCCCTCGCCGGTCACCTCAAAAACGTGAACGGACACCGTTAGAGTGGCCGGAACACGGGCCCGGCAGGCTCACCGCACCGGCGGAGGAGCGCACCGCGGCCGGCACGGCGAGGAGTGCGACAGGTGCGGCCAGTCGGCAGCAAGTATCTGCTTGAGGAGACCCTCGGACGGGGGGCCACCGGCACCGTCTGGCGCGGACGGGTGCGCGGCGACGTCGCCGTGCCCGGCAGCGAGCCGGGGCAGCAGGTGGCGATCAAGGTGCTGCGCGAGGAACTGGCGGCCGACCCGGACGTGGTGATGCGGTTCCTGCGGGAGCGCTCCCTGCTGCTGCGGCTCACCCACCCCAACATCGTCAAGGTCCGCGACCTGGTCGTCGAGGGCGAGCTGCTGGCCCTGGTGATGGACCTGATCGAGGGGCCGGACCTGGCCCGCTACCTGCGCGGCAACGGCCCGTTCAGCCCGATCGCCGGCGCCCTGCTGATGGCCCAGGTGGCCGACGCGCTGGCGGCCAGCCACGCCGACGGCATCGTCCACCGCGACCTCAAGCCGGCCAACGTGCTGCTCGCCTCCAGCGTGGTGGACGGCACCGAGCAGATGCACCCGATGCTGACCGACTTCGGCATCGCCCGGCTCGCCGACTCCCCGGGCATCACCCGCACCCACGAGTTCGTCGGCACCCCGGCGTACGTCGCGCCGGAGTCCGCCGAGGGCCGCCCGCAGACCTCCGCGGTGGACGTCTACGGCGCCGGGATCATGCTGTACGAGCTGGTCACCGGCCGGCAGCCGTTCCAGGGCGACGGACCGCTGGCGATCCTCCAGGCCCACCTGGCCCAGGAGCCGCAGCGCCCGTCCACCATGCCCGACCCGCTCTGGACGGTGATCGAGCGCTGCCTGCGCAAGGACCCGGCCCAGCGCCCGAGCGCCGTCTCGCTGGCCCGGGCACTGCGCGTGGTGGCGGCCGGCGTCGGCGTGCACGCCTCCCCGGCGGCGGTGGACGCGGCCCTCGCGGTCGGTGCGCTGCTGCTGCCGGACCCGCAGCCGACCGCCGTCCCCGGCAACGCTCCGGACGGCGCCGGCCCGGTCGGCACGCCCGGGGCCGACGACCGCACCCAGGTGCTGCCGGCCGGGCAGCCGGGCGGGCAGTTCGACCCGGCCGCCGCGACCCGGGTGATGGGCACCCAGCCGCCGGCGGCCCCGTACGGCGCCGCCGACCGCACCCAGGTGATGCCGCCGACGGCGGTCCCCCCGACCCCGCCCGGACCGCCGCAGGCCGAGGCGCCGCACCCGTGGCAGACCCAGCTGCGGGCCGCCCGGGACCGCAACCAGCAGACCGAGATCGGCTACTTCGACCCGGCGGACTTCGACGCCCCGCAGGTCGCCCCGCCGCCCTACCAGGCCGGACAGGGCGGCCAGGCCGGCCCGCCCGGGTACCGGCCGCCGCAGCCGCCGCCGCGCGGCTACCAGCAGGCCCCGCCGCCGCCCGGGTACGCCCAGCGTCCGCCGGTCGCCCCGCCGCCCTACCAGGCGGGGCAGGGCGGCCACGCGCCGTCCGGCGGCCGCCCGCAGCCGCCCTCGCCCGGCTACAGCCAGCCGCCCTCGCCCGGCTACGGGCAGGCCCCGCCGCCCGGGTACGGGCAGCCGCAGGGCCGTGCGGCGCAGCAGCCGCCCGGCGGCTACCAGGCCCCGCCGCCGCAGCCGGCCCCGCCCGCCGTGCCGCGCCGGGCGGAGCCGCCCGCGCCGCAGTACCGCGAGGCCCCGCAGCGCCGGGAGGCGCCGCCGGAGCCGGCCCGCCGGGAGCCCCGGCCCGCCCGCGAGCCGCGCCCGCGCAGCCGCAACCGGATGTACATCCCGGGCCTCGGCTGCCTCAAGGGCTGCCTGATGGTGCTGCTGGTGCTGGCCGTGGCGGCGGTGGCGCTGTGGAACTTCACGCCGCTGCCGGAGTACTGGGCCACCGTGCAGAGCTGGTTCCACACCGCGAGCGACTGGGTGGGCGACCTCGTCGGGAGCTCGAAGACCTGACCCGGGGGAGTGTCGCCGGGCGGGCACCGCGGTTCCGGCTGCCCACCCCGGCGGCAACTTTGACGCTTTGTCGACAATTCACAGGATTTCCTGCCCGCCAGGACCCGCCGAGCGGCCTCAGGCGGCCCGCGGAGGGGTCCGGGGCGCGTAGGTTGGTCGCTGTTGTCCCGCCCCACCGAGCGTCCCGGACCCTCCCGGTGCGCTCCCGCCGCCCACGGAGCAGCATTGGCACGCAAGATCGGCAGCCGCTACACCGTCCACCAGGTGATCGGCCGCGGCTCGGCCGGGACGGTCTGGCTCGGCGAGGGGCCGGACGGCCCGGTGGCGGTCAAGCTGCTGCGCGAGGACCTCGCCGCCGACCAGGTGCTGGTCGGCCGCTTCGTCCAGGAGCGCGCCGCGCTGACCAGCCTCGACCACCCCCGGGTGGTCGGCGTGCGCGACATGGTCGTCGACGGCAGCGACCTCGCCCTGGTCATGGAGCTGGTCCAGGGCACCGACCTGCGCTCCCGGCTGGAGCGCGACGGGGCGCTCGCCCCGCAGACCGCCGTCTCGATCATCGCGGACGTCGCCGACGGCCTGGCCGCCGCGCACGCCGCCGGCATCGTCCACCGCGACGTCAAGCCCGAGAACGTCCTGCTCGACCTCGCCGCCGTCCCCGGCCCCGGCGGCGCCCCGCGCGCCAAGCTGACCGACTTCGGCGTGGCCCGCCTGGTCGACGCCCCGCGCCGGACCAGGGCCACCCGGATCATCGGCACCCCCGACTACCTCGCGCCGGAGATCATCGAGGGCCTGGAGCCGCGCGCGGCCGTCGACATCTACGCCCTCGCCACCGTCCTGTACGAGCTGCTGGCCGGCTTCACCCCGTTCGGCGGCGGCCACACCGGCGCGGTGCTGCGCCGCCACGTCACCGAGCAGGTGCCGCCGGTGCCCGGCCTGCCGGACGGGCTCTGGCGGATCATCGCCGAGTGCCTGGCCAAGGCGCCGGCCTCCCGGCTGCGCGCCGCCGAGCTGGCGGACCGGCTGCGCGAGCAGCTGCCCGCACTGGCCGGGCTCCCGGTGCTGGCGATCCCGCAGCAGGGCCGCGCCCCGGCCGAGGAGGCGCTCACCCCCGGCGAGGCGGTCTACGCCGAGGTGGACGCCGGCCCCGGCACCCACAAGCGCCGCCGCGGCCCGGCCGTCCCGCTGGTGCCCGGTGCCGCCCCCGACTCCACCCGCGACACCCACACCAGCCTGCGCCGCCCCTCCGCGCAGGAGCTGGCCTCCTACGCGGCGGAGTCCCGCGCCCAGCGCGCCACCCCCGGCGCCGCCCACCGGCGGGACCGCCAGGCCCTGCTGCGCCGCCGCCGGGTGCTGGCCGTGCTGGTGGCCGTCGTCCTGCTGCTGGCCGGCGCCGCGGCGGCCTGGACGGCCTTCGCCGCGACCGCCCCGGACGCCGGCCACCCGGCCCGTCCGGCGGTCCACTCCACCGCCCCGCGGGCCCCGTAGCGGACCGGGGGACCCCGGTGTCGTCATGACCACCCCCGGAACCATTACCCTGGGGGGCGTGGCAGCCGTCGATCCTTCCGAAGAGCTCAAGAACCTCGAAACGACCATGGGGTCGATCGAGGCCGTCCTCGACCTGGACAAGATCCGGGCCGACATCGCGCGCCTGGAGGAGGAGGCAGCCGCCCCCGACCTGTGGGACGACGTCGCGAACGCGCAGAAGGTGACCAGCCGGCTCTCCTTCCTCCAGGGCGAGCTGCGCCGGGTCGGGACCCTGCGCGGCCGTATCGACGACCTCGGCGTCCTGTTCGAGCTCGCCGAGGCCGAGGACGACGCGGACACCCGCGTCGAGGCCGAGAACGAGCTGGAGGCCGTCAAGAAGGCGGTCGAGGAGCTGGAGGTCCGCACCCTCCTCTCCGGCGAGTACGACGCCCGCGAGGCGCTGATCAACATCCGCGCCGAGGCCGGTGGCGTGGACGCCGCCGACTTCGCCGAGCAGCTGATGCGCATGTACCTGCGCTGGGCCGAGCGGCACGGGTACCCGACCGAGGTGTACGACACCTCGTACGCGGAGGAGGCCGGCATCAAGTCCGCGACCTTCACCGTCAAGGCCCCCTACGCCTACGGCACGCTCTCGGTCGAGCAGGGCACCCACCGCCTGGTCCGCATCTCGCCGTTCGACAACCAGGGCCGCCGGCAGACCTCGTTCGCCGGCGTCGAGGTCCTCCCGGTCGTCGAGCAGTCCGACCACGTCGACATCGACGAGTCGGAGCTGCGCATCGACGTGTACCGCGCCTCCGGCCCCGGCGGCCAGGGCGTCAACACGACCGACTCGGCGGTGCGCATCACGCACATCCCGACCGGTGTGGTGGTCTCCTGCCAGAACGAGCGCTCGCAGATCCAGAACAAGGCGTCCGCGATGAACGTCCTCCAGGCCAAGCTGCTGGAGCGGCGCCGCCAGGAGGAGCGCGCGGCGATGGACGCGCTCAAGGACAGCGGCAGCTCCTGGGGCAACCAGATGCGCTCCTACGTGCTGCACCCGTACCAGATGGTCAAGGACGTCCGCACCGAGTACGAGGTCGGCAACCCGCAGGGTGTGCTGGACGGCGACATCGACGGCTTCATCGAGGCCGGCATCCGCTGGCGCAAGCAGCGCGAGACCGCCGCGCAGTAGTCAGACGTGCGAAAGGGCCCCCCGACCGGTGTCGGGGGGCCCTTTCTTTGCGCGTCCGACGCGTCAGGCCAGCGCCTGCCGGGCGATCAGTGCCACCGCGAGCAGTCCGGCCAGCAGGGCCAGCAGCATCGCGGGCGAGAGGGCGGCGAACGGGCCGTGCTGCTCCTGCAGTCGGGCCCGGTTGGCGCGGCAGACCGGGCACCGGCCCTCGCTCACGCGGCCGTTGCAGTTGGCGCACACCAGATGGTCGCACGTCATGCGATCTCCTCCTTGCTGCTGAGCCAACGCACCGGACGGGGCTTTGGTTCCTTCTCTTGCCCTGTGCGGGGGAGCGGCCGATCACGGCCACCACCTCCACTCTGCCAGGTTCCGGGCGTTCCGGCCCCCGCGCTGTGAGATGCCTCCTAATTTTCCGGGCATAACGGGGCATTGTCCCCCAGGTTTCGTCAAATGTCGCGGGCGGGCCCTGCGGGCCCGGCGCCGCTTCGCGTATGGTCCCAAGCCGGGAGCGGCCCTTCCGTTCCCTCCGCCCGTCCCCGGGCCGGGCGGCCCTGGGGTGGATCGACCGAGGACTGGCGCCGCCTAGGATGGCCCCCGTGATGCAGCCGTGATCAGATTCGACAACGTCTCCAAGACCTATCCCAAGCAGAACCGTCCCGCCCTGGACAACGTCTCGCTGGAGATCGAGAAGGGTGAGTTCGTCTTCCTGGTCGGCTCGTCCGGCTCGGGCAAGTCCACCTTCCTCCGCCTGTGCCTGCGCGAGGAGCGCCCCAGCACCGGCGAGGTGCACGTGCTGGGCAAGGACCTGGGCAAGCTGTCCAACTGGAAGGTGCCGCACATGCGCCGCCAGCTGGGCACCGTCTTCCAGGACTTCCGCCTGCTGCCCAACAAGACGGTCGCGCAGAACGTGGCCTTCGCCCTCGAGGTGATCGGCAAGCCCAAGAGCGCCATCAACAAGGTGGTGCCCGAGGTGCTCGACCTGGTCGGCCTCGGCGGCAAGGAGGACCGCATGCCCGGCGAGCTCTCCGGTGGTGAGCAGCAGCGCGTCGCGATCGCCCGGGCGTTCGTGAACCGTCCGATGCTGCTGATCGCGGACGAGCCCACCGGCAACCTCGACCCGCAGAACTCGGTCGGCATCATGAAGCTGCTCGACCGCATCAACCGCACCGGAACCACGGTGCTGATGGCCACGCACGACCAGGCCATCGTCGACCAGATGCGCAAGCGCGTCATCGAGCTCGACAAGGGGCTGCTGGTCCGCGACCAGGCCCGCGGCGTCTACGGGTACCAGCACTGATCCCGTAGGCCGCCGGCCGTCCCGCCAGACCAGCAGTACCGACCCTGGAGTTGTTAAACGCATGCGCGCCCAGTTCGTCCTGTCGGAGATCGGTGTGGGTCTCCGCCGCAACCTGACGATGACCATCGCGGTCGTCGTCAGCGTCGCGCTCTCCCTCGCCCTCGCCGGTGCCTCGCTCCTGGTCCGTGACCAGGTGAACTCCATGAAGGGGTACTGGTACGACAAGGTCGAGGTGAGCATCTACTTCTGCACGAAGTCGGACGCCCGCAACTCGCCGCAGTGCCAGGCGGGCGCGGCGACCGACCAGCAGATCGCCGACATCAAGTCCCAGCTGGACAAGATGGACTCGGTGGTCCAGTCGTCGACCTTCGAGAACTCCACGGAGGCGTACAAGCACTGGAAGGAGATGAACCCGGAGAACCCGCTCATCTCCGTCCTGGGCCCGGAGGCCATCCCGCAGTCCTGGCGGGTGAAGCTCAAGGACCCGACCAAGTACGACGTCATCCAGAGCGCCTTCGCCGGCAAGCCGGGCGTGAAGTCGGTCGAGGACCAGCGGAAGATCCTGGAGAACCTCTTCGGCCTGCTGAACGGTCTGCAGACGGCGGCGTTCGTGATCATGGTGCTGATGCTCTTCGTGGCCCTGCTGCTGATCGTCAACACCGTCCGGGTGTCGGCGTACAGCCGCCGGCGCGAGACCGGCATCATGCGTCTGGTCGGCGCCTCGAACTTCTACGTCCAGATGCCGTTCATCGCCGAGGCCGCGTTCGCCGCGCTGCTCGGCGCGGTGATGGCCTCCGGGCTGCTGCTCGGCGGGCACTTCTTCGTCCACAACTGGCTGGCCGACCGGGTGCAGTTCATCCACTTCATCGGGCTCGGTTCGGTGCTGGCGGTGATACCGCTGCTGGTGGTGGTCGGTATGGGCATGGCCGGCATCGCGGCCTTCTTCACCCTCCGCAAGTACCTCAAGGTCTGACCCCGCCCGGCCCCGACGGCCCCGTACGGCACTGCGCCGTACGGGGCCGTCGGCGTTCCGCCGTCCCCCGTTCCGGCCCGCCGTGCCGCGCGCTGCGCCTACACTCCGATGCCATGCCAGAAACTCCGCGCAGGGCACGTCAGGCGGCCACCCTCAGCCTGGTGTTCGGCGCCGTGCTGCTGGCCGGCGCCGCCGCCGGCGGCTGGGGCGACTCGGACGCGCCGGGTCGGCGCCTGTCCGCCGACGCCGCCCCGGCCGCCGTCGCCACCCTCGCGGCCGGCCAGGACCCGGCCGGTGCCGCGCTCTCCGAGCAGCAGGCCGAGCACCTGATCGGCGCCAACGGCGACCGCTGGGGGGCCTACTACAGCGCGCAGGAGTACGCCGAGTTCAGCCAGGGCCTGGACGGCCGCTACCTGGGCGTGGGGCTCTCGGTCGGCCGCGGCCAGGACGGCGTGACCGCCGTCTCGCAGGTGCAGCCGGGCGGGCCGGCGGCCGAGGCCGGGATCGCGGCGGGCGACCGGCTGCTGCGGATCGGGGCGGACCAGGCCGACCGCCTGCCGGTCACCGAGGTGGTGGCCCGGCTGCGCGGGCGCGAGGGCGAGCGCCAGGTCGGCTCGGAGGTCGTGCTGGCCGTCCAGCGCGCCGACGGGGAGGTCCGCGAGGTCCGGCTGCGCCGGGCGCTGCTGGACAGCCAGCAGGTCGCGGTCGAGCGGCTGGACCGGGGCGTCGTCCGGATCGCCGTGCGGGCCTTCACCAGCGGCGTGGCCGAACAGGTGCGCGCCGCCCTGCGCGGCCCGCACGCCGGCGTGGTGCTCGACCTGCGCGGGAACTCCGGCGGGCTGGTCGAGGAGGCCGCCGGCACCGCCGCGGCCTTCCTGGACGGCGGCCCGATCGGCTCCTACCAGGAGCGCGGCGAGACCCGCGAGCTGACCGCCCCGGCCGGCGGCGACCAGCGGACCCCGCTGGTGGTGCTGGTCGACGGCGGCACCATGAGCGCGGCCGAACTGCTCACCGGCGCCCTCCAGGACCGCAGCCGGGCCGTCGTGGTGGGCGCCCGGACCTTCGGCAAGGGCACCGTCCAGCAGCCCAGCCGGCTCGCCGACGGCGCGGTGCTGGAGCTGACCGTCGGCCGCTACTTCACGCCGTCCGGCCGGTCCCCGGAGGGCGGCGGCCTGACCCCGGACGTGCCCGCGGCCGGCACCGAGGACGCCGGGGCGCTCGCGCTGCGGGTGCTCGCCGGGCTGGGGACGCGCACCTAGGACGCGCACCTAAAGGGGCTGCCCCGACCCCGGCGGAGGTGCGAGAATGCCCGTGTTATGGCAAAGGAAACCGGACAGAAGCTGATCGCGCAGAACAAGAAGGCGCGGCACGAGTACACCATCCTCGACACCTACGAGTGCGGTCTCGTGCTCACCGGCACCGAGGTCAAGTCGCTGCGGGAGGGGCGGGCCAACCTGGTCGACGGCTACGCCTACATCCAGAACCACGAGGCGTGGATCGACAACGTCTTCATCCCCGAGTACACCCAGGGGACGTGGACCAACCACGCGGCGCGGCGCAAGCGCAAGCTGCTGCTGCACAAGCTGGAGATCCGCAAGATCGAGACCAAGGTCCGGGACGCCGGCCACACCCTGGTCCCGCTCTCGCTGTACTTCAAGGACGGCCGGGTGAAGCTCGAACTCGCGCTCGCCGTCGGCAAGAAGCTGTACGACAAGCGTCAGACGCTGCGCGAGAAGCAGGACACCCGCGAGACGGCGCGGGCCGTCGCGGCGGCCCGGCGTCGCCAGAGCTGACCCCCGCGCGGCGCGCGGTTAATCCGCTGGACCCCCGCTGGCCGCCTCGCGTACTATGGCGCCAGCAACACGGACGGCCACCGTCCGAGCTGTTTCTCAACAAAACATGGGGATGATCGGTTTCGACAGGGGACGTCGAAACAGGAGAAGCGAGCCGAGGAACGCGGCAATGATCTCGTTAACCATCTGTCGCAAACAAATAATCGCCAACTCTAAGAGCGATTCCCAGCAGTTCGCTCTCGCTGCCTAATAAGCACCGATAGCGCTTGGGTGTCAGACCGGGGAGTTCCCGACCCGGACCCTGGCATAATCTAGGGAACTCAACCGTCCGCCCGGGCTGCGGGGGTGGATGGGAAATCAAACAGCAGCTGGGCCTGTTGGCGGCTTGTCCGCGTGACCGCCAGGGCCGAGAAACTCACAGCGGACTGCGCTCGGAGAAGTCCTGAATCCACTCCACTGGACCCGGGTTCGATTCCCGGCATCTCCACCACCCCATGTTCACAGTGAAGGCCGTCCACCGCACCGCGGGGGGCGGCCTTCGCGTTTTCCCGGCTCCCGGTGCGCCGCGCCGCGGGGGCGGGGGCGTAGGATCTTCCGTCCGCTCGTTTCCCAGAGCCGGACTCCCGCTTCAACCACCGAGGCCATGCAGAGCAACACGGACACCACCGCCGCCACCGACTCCGAGACCGTCCGCGAGCGCGAGATCGCCGGCGAGCAGCACCACCTCGACACGGTCTACCACCGCCTGGAGGAGAAGCTCGCCGAGGCCGAGTACATCCTGGAGGACGCCGCCAAGCGCGTGCACGTCGGCACCCCCGGCGCGCTCGCCGAGCGCGACGCCCAGGTCTACCGGGCCGGCGCGCACCTCCAGCGGCTCAACAACGAGTTCGAGGACTTCCTGTTCGGCCGGATCGACCTCCAGCAGGCCGACGCCCCGGAGGAGCACGGGATCCCCTCCAACACCCCCCTCGACCCGGCCGACCCGGCCGTCGCCGAGACCCTGCACATCGGCCGGCTCGGGGTACTGGACGCGGAGTACGGCCCGCTGGTGATCGACTGGCGGGCGCCCGCGGCCGCGCCGTTCTACCGCTCCACCCCGGTGGAGCCGGGCCGGGTGATCCGCCGCCGGGTGATCCGCTCCAAGGGCCGCAAGGTGATCGGCGTCGAGGACGACCTGCTCCGCCCCGACCTCACCCCCACCCTCGACGGCCGGGAGCTGGCGGTGGTCGGCGACGGCGCGCTGATGGCCTCGCTCGGCCGGGCCCGCAGCCACTCGATGCGCGACATCGTCTCGTCCATCCAGCGCGAGCAGGACGAGGTGATCCGCGCCGCCGCGGCCGGCGCCACCCTGGTCACCGGTGGCCCCGGCACCGGCAAGACCGCCGTCGCCCTGCACCGTGCCGCCTTCCTGCTCTACCAGGACCGGCGCCGCTACGCCGGGGGAATCCTGGTGGTCTCCCCGACCCCGCTGCTGGTCTCGTACACCGAGGGCGTGCTGCCCGCGCTCGGCGAGGAGGGGCAGGTCGCCATCCGCGCGGTCGGCTCGCTGGTGGACGGCATCGAGGCGGGCACCTACGACACCCCTGAGGCCGCCCGGATCAAGGGCTCGGCCCGGATGGTGCAGCTGCTGCGCCGGGCCGCCCGGGGCGCGCTGGAGCTGCGCGCCCCGCAGGAGCTCAAGGTGGTCGCCCGCGGTGAGGTGCTGCGGCTGGACGCGGGCCGACTGAAGGCCGTCCGCGGCAACGTGATCGGCTCCGGCGGCACCCCGCTGAACCTGCTGCGCCCGCGGGCCCGCCGGCTGCTGCTGGACGCGCTCTGGCAGGAGGCCACCCGGCACCTGCCCAGGCCCGCCGACCACTACGCCCGCGAGCAGCGCCAGGAGGAGAAGGAGGCGTTCGACGAGTACGTCTCGGACGAGGCGCCGTTCCTGGACTTCCTGGACGCCTGGTGGCCCGCCCTGACCCCGCGCGGGGTGCTCGGCACGCTGAAGCAGAGCCGCCACACCAACCGGATCGCCCGCCGTGCCGTCACGCCGGAGGAGGCGAAGGTGCTGGCCGCGTCCTGGCGGCAGCTGGACGGCCGCGGCGGGGGCGCGCTGTCCGCGCACGACGTGGCGCTGGTGGACGAGCTCCAGGTGCTGCTCGGCGAGGCGGCCCGGCCGAAGGTCCGCGAGGTGGACGCGGTGGACCTGCTGAGCGGCCTGGAGGAGGTCACCACCTTCGCCGACCGCAGCTCCAGACAGCGTGAGCGGGTGCCGGTGGAGCGCACCGAGTACGCCCACGTGATCGTCGACGAGGCACAGGACCTCACGCCGATGCAGTGGCGGATGATCGGCCGCCGGGCCCGGATGGCCACCTGGACCATCGTCGGCGACCCGGCGCAGTCCTCCTGGCCGTTCCCGCAGGAGGCGCAGGCCGCGCTGGACGAGGTGCTCTCCGGCAAGCCGCGCCGCCGCTACACGCTGACCGTGAACTACCGGAACCCGGCCGAGATCGCCGAGGTGGCGGCGAAGGTGCTGGCGCTGGCCGCGCCGGGCACGCCGTCGCCGAGCGCGGTGCGCCACGTCGGCGTGGAGCCGCGGTTCGCCGCCGTCACCGACCCGTCGCCGGAGGCCTTCGGCGCCGCGGCCCGGGCCGAGCTGGAGCGGCTGCTGGCGGAGGTGGACGGCACGGTGGCGGTCGTCGTGCCGATGGACCGGCGGGCCGAGGCGGCCGGTTGGATCGACGGCCTGGGCGAGCGCGCGGTGGCGCTGGGCAGCCTGGAGGCCAAGGGCCTGGAGTACGACGCGACCGTGGTGGCCGACCCGACCGGGATCGCCGGCGAGTCGGAGGCCGGCCTGCGGGTGCTCTACGTGGCGCTGACCCGGGCGACCCAGCGGCTGACCGTGCTCTCCGGCCCGGACGACCTGCCGGACGCGGCCGGCGTGCCCGCGCTGCTGCACGGCTGACGGTCGGTCGGCCGGAACGGCGAAGGCCCCTCACCGACGGTGAGGGGCCTTCAGACGCTGATGACACCGACCCGCCATGCTCGCCTCGCGGCAAGTGGTCCCTCGAAGGGACGAAGGTTGGGCCCGGGGGCTTGGATCGAGCCGGTGTCCCGTCCAATGTAACGCATCGGCCCGGAGAGGCAAGAAGTTGTCGGATCCGCACACTCAATGAACGTTATTTCTGGCTACCCCTTGGAAGGTGCGACGATCGAGGTCTAGCATGCGCAGGCGATGCCTTCAACAAAATGTTGAGCCTGCCGATGGACGGAAGAAGGAAGCGTCGATGGCGACGGTGCCCAGTGTCTCCAACTCGATCACGGTGCGGCTGGAGGTCCCGGCCCGGGGCAACGCCGTCAGCGCGATCACCACGGCGGTCGAGTCCTCGGGCGGTTCGGTCACCGGCCTCGACGTCACCGCCTCCGGCCTGGAGGCACTGCGGATCGACGTGACGGTCGCCGCCTCGTCCGTCGCCCACGGCGAGGAGATCGTCGAGAAGCTCCGCACCATCGACGGCGTGTCGATCGGCAAGGTCTCGGACCGCACCTTCCTGATGCACCTCGGCGGCAAGATCGAGATGTCCTCGAAGCTGCCGATCCGCAACCGTGACGACCTCAGCATGATCTACACCCCGGGTGTCGCCCGGGTCTGCATGGCGATCGCCGAGAACCCCGAGGACGCCCGCCGCCTCACCATCAAGCGCAACAGCGTCGCCGTGGTCACCGACGGCTCCGCGGTGCTCGGCCTGGGGAACATCGGCCCGGCCGCCGCGCTGCCGGTGATGGAGGGCAAGGCGGCCCTGTTCAAGCGCTTCGCGGGCATCGACGCCTGGCCGATCTGCCTGGACACCCAGGACACCGACGAGATCGTGGCCATCGTCAAGGCGATCGCCCCGGGCTTCGCCGGCATCAACCTGGAGGACATCTCCGCGCCGCGCTGCTTCGAGATCGAGGCGCGGCTGCGCGAGGCGCTGGACATCCCGGTCTTCCACGACGACCAGCACGGCACCGCGATCGTGGTGCTGGCGGCGCTCACCAACGCGCTCAAGGTGGTCGGCAAGGGGATCGGCGACATTCGGGTCGTCATGTCCGGCGCCGGCGCCGCCGGTACCGCGATCCTCAAGCTGCTGCTGGCGGCCGGCGTCGAGCACGCCACCGTCGCGGACGTGCGCGGCGTGGTCCACCAGGGCCGCGACGACCTCAACGAGAACCTGCGCTGGATCGCCGACCACACCAACCGCTCGGGCCGCACCGGCAGCCTCAAGGAGGCCGTGGCGGACGCCGACGTCTTCATCGGCGTCTCGGCCCCGAACGTGCTCGACGGCGACGACATCGCCACCATGGCGAAGGACGCGATCGTCTTCGCGCTCGCCAACCCGGACCCGGAGGTCGACCCGGCGGTGGCCCGGCAGACCGCCGCGGTGGTCGCCACCGGCCGCAGCGACTTCCCCAACCAGATCAACAACGTGCTGGTCTTCCCGGGCGTCTTCCGCGGCCTGCTGGACGCCCAGAGCCGGACGGTCAACACCGAGATGATGATCGCCGCCGCCCGGGCGCTGGCCACCACCGTCGCCGACGACGAGCTGAACGCGAACTACATCATCCCCAGCGTCTTCCACAAGGACGTCGCCAAGACGGTGGCCTCCGCCGTCCGCGAGGCCGCGCTGGCGGGCGCTCAGGACGCCCCCGTGGCGCCCCGTCCGACCCCGGGCATCGTCGGCACGCTCGACACCGCCTCCTTCCCCGCCGTCAAGCTCTGACGGGAGCCCCGCGGCTCGTGTCGCGGATCGGCCAAATGTCCGAATAGCGCGCTTACCCGCCCAGGCCCGCCCCGAACCCTTGCGACACAAGGGCGAGGGGCGTGTTTGGGCTTGTCAGTCCTAGGGCGTACGGTAGCCCTGCACGGGGCAGGCGTGTCCGACAAGTACGGAACGTCCCCCTGGTCTTCCGGCGAGTCGTCCCGACCGCCGTCCGCGCCCGGTCCGCCGGAGCCGACGGAGCGTCACACCTCCAACGGGCGGGCGATGTTCGGGTGGCCCGGTCGGGGCCCGATTGGCTTTCTCGGGGCCGGTCGGGGCAGGATTCGTATCCAGGCAGGCGGGCGGGCCTTCGAAGGCTCCGGCGCGCGGCATCGGCTACGGACCCGGCCTGCGACCACGCATTGCCTGCATGAGCACAGTGTGCGGACCTGCGGCCCATCCGGGTGCCCCCCGGTGGGAGCACCGATGGGCCCCCGCACACCGCAAGCGAACAGACCACAGGAGTACACATGAACCGCAGTGAGCTGGTGGCCGCGCTGTCCGAGCGCGCCGAGGTGACCCGCAAGGACGCCGACGCCGTTCTGGCCGCCTTCGCCGAGATCGTCGGCGAGGTCGTCGCCAAGGGCGACGAGAAGGTCACCATCCCCGGTTTCCTGACCTTCGAGCGCACCCACCGCGCTGCCCGCACCGCCCGCAACCCGCAGACCGGCGAGCCGATCCAGATCGCGGCCGGCTACAGCGCCAAGGTGAGCGCGGGCTCCAAGCTCAAGGAAGCCGCCAAGGGCGCCTGAGCAACCCCTTGAACGCCGAGAGGCCGGGCTCCCCTTCCGGGGGGCCCGGCCTCTCGCCGTAGGCCGGGTGCCGGTCAGGCGTCGACCAGCTGCTCGGTGGGCAGCTCGACGTGGGCGCCGAGGTCCCGCAGCTTCTCCATGAAGTTCTCGTAGCCGCGGTTGATCAGGTCGATGCCGTGCACGGTCGAGGTGCCCTCGGCCGCCAGCGCCGCGATCAGGTACGAGAAGCCGCCGCGCAGGTCCGGGATGACCAGCTCGGAGCCGATCAGCTTGGACGGGCCGGAGACGACCGCGGAGTGCAGGAAGTTGCGGGCGCCGAAGCGGCACGGGGTGGCGCCGAGGCACTCGCGGTAGAGCTGGATGTGGGCGCCCATCTGGTTCAGCGCGCCGGTGAAGCCGAGCCGCGACTCGTACACCGTCTCGTGCACGATGGACAGGCCGGTCGCCTGGGTCAGCGCGACCACCAGCGGCTGCTGCCAGTCGGTCTGGAAGCCGGGGTGGACGTCGGTCTCCAGCGCGATCGCCTTGAGCTCGCCGCCCGGGTGCCAGAACCGGATGCCCTCGTCGTCCACCTCGAAGGCGCCACCGACCTTCCGGAAGGTGTTGAGGAAGGTCATCAGCTCCAGCTGGCGGGCGCCGCGGACGTAGATGTCGCCCTTGGTGGCCAGTGCGGCGCAGGCCCAGGAGGCGGACTCCAGGCGGTCCGGCAGCGCGCGGTGGGTGTAGCCGCCCAGCTCGTCGACGCCGGTGATCAGGATGGTCCGGTCGGTGCCCATCGAGATGATCGCGCCCATCTTCTGCAGCACGCAGATCAGGTCGACGATCTCCGGCTCGATGGCCGCGTTGCGCAGCTCGGTGACGCCCTCGGCGAGGACGGCGGTGAGCAGCACCTGCTCGGTGGCGCCGACCGACGGGTACGGCAGCTCGATCCGGGTGCCACGCAGCCGCTGCGGGGCGACCAGGTAGGTGCCCTGCGGGTGCTTCTCGATGGTGGCGCCGAACTGGCGGAGCACCTCGAAGTGGAAGTCGACCGGGCGGCCGCCGATGTCGCAGCCGCCCAGGCCGGGGATGAAGGCGTGGCCGAGGCGGTGCAGCAGCGGGCCGCAGAACAGGATCGGGATGCGCGAGGAGCCGGCGTGCGCGTCGATGTCCGCGACGTTGGCGCTCTCCACGTGGGACGGGTCGAGGATCAGCTCGCCGTCCTCGTCGCCGGTGCGCACGGTGACACCGTGCAGCTGGAGCAGTCCGCGGACCACCTTGACGTCACGGATGTCCGGGACGTTGCGCAGTCTGCTGGGGCCCTGCCCGAGGAGGGCGGCGACCATGGCCTTGGGGACCAGGTTCTTCGCACCACGGACGCGGATTTCGCCTTCGAGCGGGTTTCCGCCGTGGACCAGCAGGACGTCGTCGGTCATCGTTCTCGCAATCCGGGGTGCCAGAGGAGTGGGTGGGGCTCCGGAACGGGAGCCGGGCGGTGGACCGGTCGTACGGGCGCGTTCGGGCCCCCGGCGTGACCGAGTCGGCACCGCATAAGGGCGTCCACCAGAAGTAGATGGTAGTGGGCGTATCGGTGGTTCCCGTGAGCCTCTCCCGTGATGGTGCTCTCGCGGGGTGGTGTCGCGCCCGCCGGTGCGTCCGTACGGGTGTTCGCGCGGCGTGGCGGCGGCGGTTCGGACGGCCTTCGTGTTGCGGTGTCCGCCCCCGGCCGTTCTGCGGGATCATGTGAGGCATGACGGCGGCCCATTCGCACGGAGACCGGTCCCACACCGGCCGTTTGCTCGTCGCGACCCCCGTGCTCACCGACCCGAACTTCGCCCGGGCGGTGGTGCTCCTCCTCGACCACGACGCCGAGGGGGCGCTCGGTGTCGTGCTGAACAGACCGACCCCGGTCGAGGTGGGCAGCGTGCTGGACGGCTGGGGCGGCCTGGTCGGCCGGCCGGCCGTGGTGTTCCAGGGCGGGCCGGTGGCGCTGGACTCGGCGCTCGGCCTGGCGGTGGCGCCGGGGGAGCCGGGTACCGTCGAGCCGCTCGGCTGGCGGCGGGTGCACGGCGCGATCGGCTTGGTGGACCTGGAGGCGCCGCCCGAGGTGCTGGCCGGCGAGCTGGGCGGGCTGCGGATCTTCGCCGGGTACGCGGGCTGGTCGCCGGGGCAGCTGGAGGCGGAGATCTCCTCCGGCGCCTGGTACCTGGTGGACTGCGAGCCGGGCGACATCTCCAGCCCGGAGCCGGAGCGGCTCTGGCGCTCGGTGCTGCGCCGCCAGCGCGGCCCGCTGGCGCTCCTGGCGACGTACCCGGACGACCCCACGCTGAACTGAGCCCGGGGGTCCGCCGCCGGGCCGTTCCCCGTACCCGCCCGCGCCCCGGCGACCGGCCGCCGGGCCCGACACTGGCCGGGTTTCCCGGACCGCCCATAGACTTGGCACTCATGAGCACTCTTGAGCCCGAGCGCGGCCTCGGCACCGGCACCCTGGTCGAGCCCGTCCCGCAGGTGTCCCACGGGGACGGCGACCACGAGCGCTTCGCGCACTACGTCCAGAAGGACAAGATCATGGAGAGCGCGCTCTCCGGCTCTCCCGTGGTGGCGCTCTGCGGCAAGGTGTGGGTCCCCGGGCGCGACCCGAAGAAGTACCCGGTCTGCCCGATGTGCAAGGAGATCTACGACGGCATCGGCAAGCCGCAGGGCGGCGACGGCGACAAGTAGCGGCCCGCCCGGCCCGGACCGTCCTGCGCCGCGACGCGTTCGCGGATTGGTCTATGCCAATTGACCGCACGGGGGCAGGATGACGGCATGGACCTCATCCCCGCCCCCCTGGGCTCCGTCCGCCTCCCGGACCGGGACTTCCCGCTCGACCGCGCCACCACCCTCACCGCCCCGCCCGCACTGGCCGGGGCGGAGCGGTGGCTGCGGTCCGCGCTGACCGCCGCGACCGGCCTGCCGCTGGCCCCCGGGCGGCCCGGAGCGGGCATCGAGCTGCTCCACGACGAGGCGCTGGCCGGCGAGGCGTACCGGCTCTCGGTGCGCCCGGGCCGTGCCGTGATCACCGCCGGCGGCCCGGCCGGCGCGCTCTGGGGTGCCCAGACGCTGCGCCGGCTGCTCGGCCCGGACGCCTACCGGCGGGCGCCGCTGCGCGACGGCGGCTGGGTGCTCCCGGGCGCCGACATCGAGGACGCCCCGCGGTTCGGCTGGCGCGGCGCGCTGCTGGACGTCGCCCGGCACTTCCTGCCCAAGGCCGACGTGCTGCGCTTCGTCGACCAGCTCTCGGCGCACAAGCTCAACGTGCTGCACCTGCACCTGACCGACGACCAGGGCTGGCGGGTGGAGATCAAGCGCTACCCGCGGCTCACCGAGCGGGCCTCCTGGCGCGAACGCTCGATGGTCGGCTACCGGGCCGGGCAGCGCCGCGACGACCGGCCGCACGGCGGCTTCTACACCCAGGACGACCTGCGCGAGATCGTCGCGTACGCCGCCGAGCGGGCGGTCACCGTCGTCCCGGAGATCGACCTGCCGGGCCACACCCAGGCGGCCGTCGCCGCCTACCCGGAGCTGGGGAACACCGACGTGGTGGACACCGCGGCGCTGGGCGTCTGGACCGACTGGGGCGTCAGCCACAACGTGCTCAACCCCTCCGAGGCCACCCTGCGCTTCTTCGAGGGCGTGCTGGAGGAGGTCCTGGAGGTCTTCCCGTCCGAGTTCGTCCACCTCGGCGGCGACGAGTGCCCGAAGGAGCAGTGGAAGGAGAGCCCGGCCGCCCAGGCGCGGATCCGGGAGCTGGGCCTGGCCAACGAGGACGAGCTGCAGAGCCACCTGATCCGGCACTTCGACCGCTGGCTGGCCGACCGCGGCCGCCGGCTGATCGGCTGGGACGAGATCCTGGAGGGCGGGCTGGCCATCGCCGCCCCGCCGACGGGCGCGGCGGTGCCGGCCGCCGAGCGCCCGGGGGCGGGGTGGCGCTCGCGCGCGGCGGTCTCCTCCTGGCGCGGCTACGGCGGGGGCATCGCCGCCGCGCGGGCCGGGCACGACGTGGTGATGTGCCCCGAGCAGCACGTCTACCTCGACCACCGGCAGGCCGACGGCCCGGACGAGCCGATCCCGGTCGGCTTCGTGCGGACCCTGGAGGACGTCTACCGCTTCGAGCCGGTGCCGGCCGAGCTGGACGAGGCCGCGGCCCGGCGGGTGATCGGCACCCAGGCCAACCTGTGGAGCGAGTTCACGGACAGCGCCCGGGACATCGACTACCGGGCCTTCCCCCGGCTCGCCGCCTTCGCCGAGGTCGCCTGGTCCGCCCTGCCGGCCGACCCGGCCGCGCGGGACTACGCCGGCTTCGAGCGCCGGATGGCCTCCCACCTGGAGGTGCTGGACGCGCTCGGGGTGGAGTACCGCCCGGCCGGCGGTCCGCACCCCTGGCAGCGGTGGCCCGGCGTGGCCGGCCGGCCGATCGACGGGCCGCCGCCGGCGGTCTGAGCCCGGCCCGGCCCCGCCCGTGAGGGGCGGGGGGAACTTCTGAGCGGCCGTCGGACGTCAAGAACAGATGAACATCTGCTCCGGTCCGGTCCGGATCGGAGCAGATACCGCCCGGTATCCGTCCCAATCGGGCAGTCCCGTTCGCCCGTCCCGAAATGATCATCGAGCATTGTGTGCCAGAGTTGCCCAACCCGGCCCGATCGCCCGTACCCTACGGGCCAGGCCGGGCTGCCGACGCGGACACCCGGCCGAGGGCCGCGGGCGGCAGGCGATCGATGAGCAAGTGGAGCACGGTGGGACCCAGGTGAACCGGACGATCATGCTGCCGGCCTCCCTCGACGAGGCCGTCGACGCGCTGGCCGCTCACCCGGCCGCGGTGCCGGTGGCCGGCGCCACCGACCTGATGGAGGCCGTCAACGCCGGACGGCTCCGCCCCGCGGCCCTGGTCGGCCTCGGCCGGATCACCGAACTGCGCGGCTGGCGCTACGAGGACGGCGGCACCGCCGTCCTCGGTGCCGGGCTCACCCACGCCAGGATGGACCGCCCCGACTTCGCCGCCCTCATCCCCGCCCTCGCCGACGCCGCCCGCACCGCCGGCCCCCCGCAGGTGCGCAACGTCGGCACCCTCGGCGGCAACATCGTCACCGCCGCCCCGGCCGGCGACACCCTCCCGGTGCTCGCGGCCCTGGAGGCCACCGTCACCCTCGCCCGGGCCGGCGCCAGCCGCGAGGTCCCGGTCAGCCACCTGCTCACCGGCCTCGACCCGCTGCGCCCGGGCGAACTGCTCACCTGGGTACGCGTCCCGCTGCTGCACGCCCCGCAGGTCTTCCTCAAGGCCACCGGCCGCAGCGGCCCGGCCCGCGCCACCGCCTCGGTCGCCCTCGTGCTCGACCCCGCCCGGCGCGCCGTGCGCTGCGCCGTCGGCGCCGTCGCCCCGGTGCCGCTGCGCCCGCTGGAGGCCGAGGCCTGGGTGGCCGGGTGCATCGACTGGGACGGCAGCCGGGAGATCGACCCCGCCGCGACGGCCGCCTTCGGCGAGTACGTGGCCGCCGCCTGCGTCCCGGACAGCTACGGTGCCGAGGGTTCCTGGGAGGCCGTGACCGAGGGGCCGAGCGCGGCCGCCGTCCGGCTGCGGCGTACCGTATCGGTGCTGGCCCGCCGGGCACTGGGAAGGGCGCTGAAGTGACCACTGACCCCATCGAGACCCTCGACGCGGGCGCGTTCGACCACGCGCCGCAGGTCAGCCGCGAGCTGCGCCCCTGCGCCTCGTACACCCTGCGGGTCAACGGTTTCGAACGGCCCGTCACCGACGCCTGGATCGGCGAGAGCCTGCTCTACGTGCTGCGCGAGCGGCTCGGTCTGGCCGGCGCCAAGGACGGCTGCGAGCAGGGCGAGTGCGGCGCCTGCTCGGTGCAGGTGGACGGCCAGCTGGTGGCCGGCTGCCTCGTCCCGGCCGCGCTGGCCGCGGACAGCGAGATCAACACCGTCGAGGGCCTGTCGGCCGGCGGCGGCGCCAGCGACGTCCAGCAGGCGCTCGCCGAGTCCGGCGCGGTGCAGTGCGGCTACTGCGCTCCCGGCATGGCGATGGCCGTGCACGACCTGCTGCAGCGCAACCACCGGCCCACCGAGGTCGAGGCCCGGCAGGCGCTCTGCGGCAACCTCTGCCGCTGCACCGGCTACCGGGGCGTGCTGGCCGCGGTGCAGAACGTCGCCGACGCGCGCGCGGCCGAGGCCGAGGAGGCGGAGGCGGCGCTCACCGGGGCGGCGGCCGCCGACGGCGCCGATCCGGCCGCCGCGGAGGAGCCGGAGCAGCCGGCCGACCCGCCGGTGTACACCGACGAGGACGCCTGGATCGAGCACGTCCCGCAGCCGCCGGCCGAGGAGACCCCGACCACCGCGGGCACCGGCGTCGGCGTCGGCATGCAGTACGGCACCCCCGACGGCCTGGGCGGTTACGACACCGGCGTCTACGACACCGGGGTGCTGCCCCAGGTGCACGGCATCCCGGCCCAGGCCGGCGAGCCGTCCGGCTACTACCCGCAGCCCGGCTTCCCGGAGCAGGCCGGCTTCCCGGACCAGCCGGGCTTCGCCGAGCAACCCGGCTTCGCCGAGCAGGCCGGTTACCCCGAGCAGGCCGGCTTCCCCGAGCAGGCGGGCTACGCGCCGGCCGGGCCGGGCGGCACCCCGGCGCACGGCACCTACCTGCCCGGTGGCGGGCCGGAGGGCGGCTACCCGGAGCAGGGTTACCCGCAGCAGCCCGGTTACGAGGCCTCGCCCTACGACGGCCCGGTCTACGAGCCGACCCCGGCCCACGGCACCCCGGTCCCCGGCCCCGAGGGCGCGGTCTTCGACGGCACCGCGTTCAACGCCGCCGCCTTCGACGGCGCAGGGTTCGACGGCACCGGGTACGACGGCGCCGGGTACGAGGTCACGCCCGCGCACGGCACGCCGTACGTCCCCGCGCCCGCGTCCGGCGGCCCGGCCGAGGGCACCGCCCCCGCCGGCGTCCCGTACGGCGCCACCCCCGCCCACGGCATCCGGCTCCCCGAGGACGACCACGCATCATGACGTCGCCTACCGACATCGGCGCAGCACCCCAGCAGGACGGCGGCGAGGGCGGCGCACCGGAGCCGTTCGGGCTCGGCAGCTCCCCGCTGCGCAGCGACGCGCTGCCCAAGGCGCTCGGCATCTACCCGTACGCCGCCGACCTCTGGGCCGAGGGCCTGCTCTGGGGTGCGGTGCTGCGCTCGCCGCACCCGCACGCCCGGATCAGGGGCATCGACACCTCCGCCGCGCTCGCCCTGCCCGGGGTGCACGCCGTGGTCACCGCCGCCGACCTGCCGGAGGGCCCGGACGGCAGCCTCGACGGCGCACCGGCCGGCCCGATCGTCGCCGACCGGCCGATCCTGGCCGCCGGCGTGGTCCGCCACCACGGCGAGCCGGTCGCGGCGGTCGCCGCCGACCACCCGGACACCGCCCGTCTCGCCGTCGGCCTGATCGCCGTCGACTACGAGCCGCTGGAGGCCGTCACCGACCCCGAGCAGGCCTTCACCGCGGCGCCGCTGCACCCGGACGGCAACCTGTTCCGGCACCTGCCGCTGCGCACCGGGGACCCGGAGGCGGCCGGCGAGATCGTGGTCGAGGGCCTCTACCAGGTCGGCCGGCAGGACCCGGCGCCGCTCGGCGCCGAGGCCGGCCTCGCCGTGCCGCGCCCGGACGGCGGCGTGGAACTGCACCTGTCCTCCACCGACCCGCACGGCGACCGCGACCGCACCGCCGGCTGCCTCGGTCTGGAGCCGGACCGGGTCCGGCTGGTGGTCACCGGCGTGCCCGGGGCCACCTCCGACCGCGAGGACCTCTCCTTCCAGGTCACCCTGGCGCTGCTCGCGCTGCGCACCGGGCGGCCGGTGAAGATGACCCTCACCCGCGAGGAGTCCTTCCACACCCACACCTCGCGCCACCCGGCGCTGCTGCGCTACCGCCACCACGCCGACGCCGAGGGCAAGCTGGTCAAGGTCGAGGCGCAGATCCTGCTGGACGGCGGCGCGTACGCGGACGTCTCGGCCGAGGCGCTGGCCGCCGCCACCGCGTTCTCGGTCGGCCCCTACGTCTGCCCGAACGTCTTCGTGGACGCCTGGGCGGTGCGCACCAACAACCCGCCGGCCGGCCGGATGCGCGGCGAGGGTGCCCTGCAGGCGTGCTTCGCCTACGAGTCGCAGCTCGACCAGCTGGCCGCCCGGGTCGGCGTGGACCCGGTGGAGATCCGCCGCCGCAACGCGATGGCCACCGGCGACCCGATGCCCACCGGACAGGCCGTCACCTGCCCCGCACCGGTGGCCGCACTGCTGGACGCGGTCTCCTCGGAGCCGCTGCCCGCGCTCCCGGTGGACGACCCGGACGCCGAGTGGCTGCTGCCGGGCGGTCCGGGCGGCGCCGGAGACCCGGCGGCGGTGCGGCGCGGCATCGGCTACGCGGTCGGCATGGTGCACATGCTGGGCGCCGAGGGCGAGGACGAGGTCTCGACCGCGACGGTGCGGGTCAGCGGCGACCACGCCACGGTGATCTGCGCCGCCGTCGACTCCGGCCAGGGCTTCGCCACGCTGGCCCGGCAGATCGTGCAGTCGGTGCTGGGCGTCAGCGAGGTCTACATCGCCCCGGCCGACAGCGACCAGTCGATCGCCGGCCCCTCCGCACGCGGCCGGCACACCTGGGTCTCCGGCGGTGCGGTGGAGCGGGCCGCCCTGATGGTCCGCCACCAGCTGCTGCAGCCGATCGCCGCCAACTTCGGGATGTCGGCCGAGCTGCTGCAGATCGCCGACGGCAAGATCACCTCCTACGACGGGGTGCTCGGCATGCCGGTCGCCGAGGCGCTGGAGGGCAAGGAGCTCTGGGCGACCGCCCAGTGCCGGCCGCACCCGACCGAGCCGCTGGACGAGGCCGGTCAGGGCGACGCCTTCGTCTCGATCGCCTTCTGCGCGATGCGGGCGGTGGTGGACGTGGACATCGAGCTCGGCGCGGTCCGGGTGGTGGACGTGACGGTCGCCCAGGACGTCGGCCGGGCGCTCAACCCGCGTCAGATCGAGGACCGGATCGAGGCGGGCGTCGCCCAGGGCGTCGGTCTGGCCCTGCTGGAGGACCTGCGCACCGAGGGCGGCCTGCTGGTCAACCCCTCGCTCACCGGCTACCGGATGCCGACCTCGCTGGACACCCCGGAGGTGCGGATCGCGGCCCTGCTGGAGGAGCGGGACGTGGTGGCCACCTTCGGCGCCAAGGCGGTCAGCGCGGTGCCGGCCGTGGTCGCCCCGGCCGCGGTGGCGGCGGCCGTCCGTGCGGCCACCGGGCTGCCCGTCGGCCGTCTGCCGATCCGGCCCGAGGACGCCGTCACGGCCTGAGCGGGCCGGGCCGGGCGGAACCGCGCCCGGCCCGCCGCCCCTTCCGGCCCGCCTTCAGCCGGCCGCCGCGGGAATTCCGGGAATTTGCACGACGAATTGCCGGCCGGCGCATTTCGCGCCGACCGGCAATTCGCATTCGTGGAGGCCATGACGGGATTCGAACCCGTGTAAACCGCTTTGCAGGCGGTCCCCTGAACCACTCGGGCACACGGCCGTGGGGTCGAGCTGGGGCGGAGTCGGGCGGAAGCGCCCCGGGGGCTGGACTGCGGGCGCGTTCAGGCGCAGCGACAGCAGCGACAGGCGCGACAACAGCGGGGAGCCGCGGCACAGGCGCGGGGCGCAGCGGGGGCCACCGTCTTCCTGTCCATTTCCGACTCCTGTCGTCGTTCGCCGTGTTGGTGAATTCATCTTCGCGGACGCCGTGGCGGACCGTCAATATCCCTTTGTAAATTCTGTATGGCGGACTGTGCTACGGTCGGAAGCAGGTGGTCGTCATTCGGCCGCCCCGGACGAGCGCGTCGTACCCGGTGACGACAAGACGGCGCAGTACAGCGGCAACCCGGCCGCTGCTGACTGCGGAGGTCCGATCGCCATGGCGTGGCTCGTTCTGATCGTCTCGGGTGTCCTGGAGACCGTCTGGGCGGTGGCCCTGGAGTCCTCCAAGGGCTTCTCCCGGCTCGTCCCCACCCTCGTCTTCGGCATCGCGCTGGCCCTGAGCATGGGCGGTCTGGCGTACGCGATGCGCTCGATCCCGATCGGCACCGGTTACGCGGTCTGGGTCGGCATCGGCGCGGTCGGCACGGCCCTGTACGGGATGGCGGTGCTGGGCGACGCGGCCACGGCGGCGCGGATCGGCTGTCTGCTGTTGATCGTCTCCGGCGTGGTGGGCCTCAAGGCGCTGCACTGACCCGGCGACCGGGTCCCGGCCCGCACGGCCGGGCGCCGTTTCCCGGGCCCGGCGGGTAGTCGATCAAGGCCTGAAAGTCAGGGGTCATTCGATCGGACGGGTCTTACGATGTTACGTATGACCACAGCCTCCCCCACCTCGGTCGACGCCGTTCCGACACCCAGCGAAGAGACCGACCAGGGCGGGGTGCTCGGCGGCCCCTACCGGGCGCTGACCCTGGGGATCGTCTCCGTGGTCCTGCTGCTCGCCTTCGAGGCGACGGCGGTCAACACCGCGATGCCGGTCGCCGCCCGCCAGCTGGACGGCCTGGGCCTGTACGCCTTCGCGTTCTCCGGCTACTTCACCACCACGCTGTTCGCCCTGGTCGTCTCCGGCCAGTGGTGCGACCGGCGCGGGCCGCTGCAGCCGCTGTTCACCGGCATCGCGGTGTTCGGCGCCGGCCTGGTGGTGGCCGGGGCGGCGCCCGGGATGTGGGTCTTCGTCGCCGGGCGCGCCGTCCAGGGCCTGGGCGGCGGCCTGGTCATCGTGGCGCTGTACGTCGTGGTCGGCCGGGCCTACCCGGAGCGGCTGCGCCCGGCGGTCTTCGCGGCCTTCTCCGCGGCCTGGGTGCTGCCCTCGATCGTCGGCCCGGTGGTCTCCGGCGCCGTCACCCAGCACCTCGGCTGGCGCTGGGTCTTCCTCGCCGTCCCGGTGCTGATCCTGCTGCCGCTCGCGGTGATGGGCCCGGCGCTGCGGCGTTCGGAGCGGGCGCAGCCGGTGGCGACGAGCGCGGGCTTCGACCGCCGCCGCACCCTGCTGGCGGCGATGGCCGCGGTCGGCGCGGGCCTGCTGCAGTACGCCGGCCAGCGGCTGGACCTGCTGGGGCTGCTCCCGGCGGTCGCCGGGGCGGCACTGCTGGTGCCCGCGGTGCTGGGGCTGCTCCCCGCCGGGACGCTGCGGGCCGGGCGCGGCCTGCCGACGGTGATCCTGCTGCGCGGGGTGGCGGCGGGGGCGTTCTTCGCGGCGGAGGCCTTCATCCCGCTGATGATGGTCACCCAGCGCGGCCTGTCGCCGACGCTGGCCGGGCTGACGCTGACCAGCGGCGGGCTCTCCTGGGCGCTGGGCTCGATGCTGCAGGGGCGGCCGGGTGCCGAGCGGTACCGCGAGGCGATGATCCGCGGCGGGTTCGTGCTGACCGCGGTGGCGATCGCGGGGGCGGCGCTGGTGCTGGTCCCGGCGGTGCCGGCCTGGGTCGCGGCGGCGGCCTGGGGCGTCGGCGGGATCGGGATGGGCCTGGCGGTGGCGAGCATCAGCGTGCTGATGATGCGGCTCTCCGCGCCGGAGGACGCCGGGGCCAACTCGGCCTCGCTGCAGATGAGCGACGCGCTCGGCAACGTCCTGCTGGTCGGACTAGCCGGGGTGCTCTTCGCGGCGCTCGGCGGCGGCTCGGTGGCCGCCGCCCAGGAGGGCACCGGGGGCGCCGGCTCGTCCGGCGCGTTCGCGGCGATCTTCCTGACCATGACCGGGGTGGCGCTGCTGGGCGCCCTGGTGTCCGGCCGGGTGCGGAAGGCCTGACGTCACTTCCCGCCGGCGGGGACGTCCGCGGTCGCCGGGGCGGTCGTGGCGGCGCCGGTGGCGGCCGGCCCGGGGGAGCCGAGGAACGCCTCCCAGCCGCCGGCCGGGGCCTGGCCCTGGGCGAGGCCCTGGAGCTTGCGCAGCACCGCCGGGTCCTGGGCGTCCAGCCAGTCCACCAGCTGGCGGAAGGAGACCAGCCGGACCTCGGGCCGGCCGGCGATCACCTTGAGCGCGTCCTCGACGGCGTTCATGTAGATGCCGCCGTTCCACTGCTCGAAGTGGTTGCCGATGATGTACGGCGCCCGGTTGGTGGTGTACGCCCGCTCGAAGCCCATCAGGTAGGAGTCCCGGGCCTGCGCCTGGTACGCCGGGTGGAGCGCCGGGTCCGCCTTGGTGTTGCTGCCGGACTGGTTGAACATGATGTTGTAGTCCATCGACAGCACCTGGAAGGTGTGCCCGGGGAAGGGGATGGACTGCAGCGGGAGGTCCCAGAGCGCCCCGCCCTGGATCTTCTGCGGCCAGACCTGGGTGCCGTTGCCGCTGCTGTCGTAGCGCCAGCCGCGCTTGGCTGCGGTCGGCAGCAGGTTGCGCTGGCCCTCCAGACACGGGGTGCGGCTGCCGATCAGCTCCCGGCGGTAGTCGAAGGGCAGCGCCGGCAGGTCGGTGAAGCCGGTGTTGGTCCGCCAGTTCATGACGAAGTCCATCGCCTGCTGGATCTCGCTGTCCCACTCCTCCGGCGACCACCTGCCGACGCCGGTGGCGCCGCAGAAGTGGCCGTTGAAGTGGGTGCCGATCTCGTGCCCCTCCATCCAGGCGGCGTGCAGGTTCTCCAGCGTGTCGCGGATGTGCTGGTCGCTCAGGTAGCCGATGTCGGAGGCGCCGACCTTGTGCTGCGGCGGGCGGTAGAGGTCCTTCTTGGACTCCGGCAGCAGGTAGAGGCCGCTCAGGAAGAAGGTCATCGACGCGTTGTGCTCCCGGGCGAGCCGGCGGAACCGGCCGAACAGGCGGTTGTCCAGCTCGCCGGCGCCGTCCCAGGAGAAGACCACGAACTGCGGCGGGCGCTCGCCGGTCTTCAGCGGCTCGGCGGTGGGCTGGCGGGGCTGCGGGCCGGTGTCCGAGGTGGAGCCGTCGCCGATCAGGGTGGCCGGGGGCTTCGGGGTGTCGCCCGCTCCGTCCTGGTCCGCCGCGGGGTCGGCCGGGACCGGCGCCGCCTTCCCGCCGGAGCTCCCGCCGTTCCCGGCGCAGCCGGCCGCGAGGGTGGCTGCGGTCGCCGCGCCGGCGGCCAGCAGGGTCCGACGGGAGAGAGCGTCCATGGTCACTCCGTTCGTGGGGTACCGTCGCCCGGGCCCGTTCGGACAACTGCCCGGTCAGACAAGTGCGGTGATAGACCTTTGAGCGGGGTCAGCATGGCATGTGGGCGTGATCAGTCGTTGATTCACCACGAATGATCGGAATCGATCGCCCGATTGATGCAACCGGATCGGCGTCCGACGTTGTCGATGGACATGCGGAGCGGGCCTGGCGGCCGCTGCTCCCTCCGGGTGATCGCCGTCCTGGTCGGAGCAGGCTCGGGACTCGCGACCCTGCCGATCGGCGGGTGCCGGTACGACCATCGTATGGATGTGCCATAAAGTCCGGTCCGGTTGAATTGTTCCCAGGAAACTCCCAGGAACAGTCAAGACGTCGGCAGAGGGGAGCGCCGGGTGGGCGCCCAACAGAGCAGGAGTCCCTGGCCGGGCACCCTGGCGATCGGCGCCGCGTTCGTGCTCGGCGCCTGGCTGCTGCACGACGGCGGCCGGCTCGCCCTGCCGCCGGTCCCGGCCGCGGGGCAGGCGCTCTCGGGCTTCGCCCCGGTCTCCGTCGTCCCCCCGCTCGGGCCCTCGGTGCCGACCCGGATCCGGATCCCGTCCGTCCGGCTCGACGCCCCCGTCACGGCCCTCGGCCTGGACGGGGAGGGCCGGCTGCAGACGCCGCCGGAGAGCGACCGCAACCTGGCCGGCTGGTACCGCGGGGGCGCCGCCCCCGGCCAGCGCGGCACCGCGATCATCGCCGGCCACGTGGACAACCGCAGCGGTCCCGCCGTCTTCTACCATCTTGGGGCGCTGCACCGCGGCGACCGGATCGAGATCGTCCGCGAGGACGGTGCCACCGCCGTCTACCAGCTCTACGCCATCGAAGTGCACGACCGAAAGGACTTCCCGGACGACCGGGTGTACCGCCAGGCCGCCGACGCCCAGCTCCGGGTGATCACCTGCGGCGGCGGGTACAGCGAGGAACACGGCTACCAGGGGAACGTGGTGGCCTACGGCTTCCTGGCCGACACCACCCGGCCGGGGAAGAACGTATGACCACCACCGAGCTCGCCCTCAACTGGAACCCGATCGACTGGCCGCTCACCCACGGCCCGATCCCGTACGCCGTCCTCGGGGCCGGCTGGATCGCCGTCGCCGCGCTCGCCCTCTCCCGCGACCGGCGCTGGCTGAGCCTGCGCCCGGTCGGTGCGGTGCTGCTCGGCGGCGCCCTGACCGGCCTGGTCGAGGCCGTCGTCGACGGCTGGTGGCACCCGTTCCCCGAGGGCCTGCCCCACTACGTCATCGGGTGGATCGCGCTCGCCCTGTTCGGGATATCCCTGGCGGTCTTCCGCGCTCCGCTGCTCTCCCGCCGGCACCGGCTCTACGCCGCCGGCGGCGCCGCCCTGGTGGTGCTGGCGGCGGCCTCCCAGGTCAACCGCGGCTTCGACCAGTACCCGACCGCCCGGACGATGCTCGCGCCGAAGACCCAGGCACTGACCGCCGGCCACGCCTCCGACACCGTCACCACGCCGCCCGACCGGGCGCTGGCCGACGTGTGGCAGGCCCCGCCCGGCCTCCCCGCCAAGGGCACCGTCTCCAACACCCGGATACCCGGCACCAAGTCCGGCTTCGAGACCCGCGACGCCTACGTCTACCTCCCGCCGGCCTACCAGGCGAGCCCCCGGCCGCTGCTGCCCGTCATGGTCCTGCTGCCCGGCCAGCCCGGCGCCCCGTCCGACTGGATCACCTCCGGCGCCATCCAGGACACCCTGGACGCCTTCGCCGCCGAGCACCACGGCCTGGCCCCGATCGTGGTCGTCGCCGACCCGACCGGGGACTCCTGGACCAACACGCTCTGCCTGGACTCCCGGATCGCCAAGGCCCACACCTACCTGGCCGAGGACGTCCCGGACTGGATCCACAGCCGCCTCCAGACCGCCACCGGCCGCACCTCGCTGGCCGTCGGCGGGCTCTCCCTCGGCGGCACCTGCTCGCTCCAGCTGGCCGTCAACGCGCCCCAGGTGTACGGCACCTTCCTCGACATCTCCGGCCAGTCCGAGCCCACCCTCGGCAGCCACTCCGAGACCGTCGCCAAGGCCTTCGGCGGCGACGAGGCGGCCTTCGCGGCCGTCGACCCGCTGCACCTGATGGCCGCCCGGTCGTTCCCGGACACCGCCGGCGTCTTCGTCGTCGGCGCCAACGACCCGGACTTCCGCCCCCAGCAGGAGAAGGCCTTCGAGGCCGCCAAGCAGGCCGGGATGGCGGTCGACTACCAGACCCTGCCCGGCGGGCACAGCTGGTCCGTCTTCCGGGGGGCCTTCGAGCAGAACCTGCCCTGGCTGGCCAAGCGGATGGGGCTGATCCGGTGATCCAGCTCGGCACGGCGCCGCTGGGCTCCGCGGAGCGGCGCGCCCCATCCGTCCCGGCACAGCCCGGACCCCGGCCCACCCCGCACCCCTCCTCGAAGCCCGCCCCGCAGCCCGGGCCCCGGTCCACCCCGCGGGCCGGCCGGCGCCACGCCGCCCGGCTGGCGGGCCGGATCGCCGGCCGGCTGCGCGCGGCGCCGCTCACCCTGACCCTGCTCGGCGTCCTCTGGGCGGTCGGCGGAGCCACCGGCGCCCTCGCCCACGGCCCCTCCCGGGAGCTGCTGGCCCGGATCGGCGTCGGCCTGCCCACCCTCGCCGAGGGCCGCTGGTGGACGCCGTTCACCTCGCTGATCTGGTGCTCCAGCACCGGCTCGTACGTCTTCACCAGCCTGCTGCTGCTCCTGGTCGGCCCGGTCGCCGAGCGGCGGCTCGGCCGGGCCCGCACGCTCGCCGTGCTGGTCGGCGGGCAGCTGCTCGGCACCCTGCTCGGCACCGGGCTGGTCGCGGTCGGCGCGCGGGCCGGCGAGCAGTGGACCGCCGCCGTCGCCGACCAGACCGCGTGCGGCCCGGCCACCGGCCTGTTCGCGCTGGCCGGGGTGCTCGGCTTCCGGCTCAGCGTGCTGTGGCGGCGCCGGCTGCACCTGCTGGTGGTGCTGGTCCCGCTGGTGATGACCCTCTACGTCGGCCACCTGCAGAGCGTCCAGCGGTTCGCCGGCGCCCTGCTCGGCCTCGGCGCCGGCGCGCTGCTCGCCCGGGGCCGGCGCCAGCGCAGCCCGCTGCGCTCCTCGCACACCGAGACCCGGGTGCTGGTCGCGCTCTGCCTGGTGGCGGCCGCCCTCGGGCCGCTGATCGCCTCGCTGTACGACAACGCCACCGGGCCGTTCAACACCTTCTCCGAGCTGTACTTCTCGCACCGGCTCACCACCGACGAGATCGCCGAGTTCTGCGCGCTCTCCGCACACGACTGCGCCCGCGCGCACGCGGTCGAGCGGATCTTCGACACCCCGGGCCGGCTGATGGCTGCACTCTTCCCGGCCCTGCTGCTGGTCCTCGCCGAGGGCCTGCGCCGCGGGCTGCGGCTGGCCTGGCGGATCACCGTGGCCACCGAGCTGCTCTGGGTCGCGCTGCTGGTCTGGCTCTTCACCGAGGCCGGCACCACCGGCGGGGGCGTGCTGCAGTACTTCGTCGAGGCGCTGCTGCTGCCGCTGCTCACCACCGTCCTGCTGCTGGCCACCCGGCAACGGTTCGGCCTGCGGCTGCCCGGCGCGGTGCTCGCCCGGCTCGGCGTGGTGCTCGGCGGGGCGCTGCTGGTCGCCTCCGCCGCGTACGCGGGCCTCGGTGCGGCCGCGGCCGCACAGTTCGAGCCGTCCGCGAGCTTCCGCGGGCTGCTCGCCGGCCTGCCCGCGCAGTTCCTGCCGCCCGCCTACAACGACCTGCTGCCCGACTACCCGATCGCCGTCGGCCCGTTCGCCCGGCTGCTGGAGGCCAACTGCGGCCTCGCCTTCTGGGCGGCCGCGCTGGCCGCGCTGCTGGTGACCTTCCGCCGCCCGGTGGTGCACACCGACGCCGCGGACGCCGCCCGCGCCCGGGCGCTGCTCACCGCGCACGGCGGCGGCACCCTCTCGTTCATCTCCACCTGGGACGGGAACCACTACTGGTTCGACGAGGAGGGCCGGGCCGCCGTCGCCTACCGGGTGCTCTCCACCGTGGCGCTGACCACCGGCGACCCGTTCGGCGAGCCGGAGGCCCGCCGCCGCGCGGTGGCCGGCTTCGCCCGGTACTGCGACGCCCGGGGCTGGACGCCGTGCTTCTACAGCGTCACCCCGGAGACCGAGGCCGCCGCCGGGGCGCTCGGCTGGCGCTCGCTGCAGGTCGCCGAGGACACCGTGGTCGCCCTGCCGCAGCTGGCCTTCACCGGCCGCAAGTGGCAGGACATCCGGACCGCGCTCAACAAGGCCGGCAAGCAGGGCATCACCGCCGAGTGGTGGGCCTACCGCGACGCGCCGCTCGCGCTGCGGGACCAGATCCGGTCGATCTCGGAGGAGTGGGTCTCCGAGAAGGGCCTGCCCGAGATGGGCTTCACCCTCGGCGGGCTGGAGGAGCTGGACGACCCGGACGTCCGGCTGCTGGTCGCGGTCGACGCCGACGGCACCGTGCACGGGCTGACCAGCTGGATGCCGGTCTACGAGGACGGGGCGCCGGTCGGCTGGACGCTGGACTTCATGCGCCGGCGCTCGGACGGCTTCCGCGGGGTGACCGAGTTCCTGATCGCCTCGGCCGCCCTGGGCTTCAAGGAGGAGGGCGCGCGCTTCCTCTCGCTCTCCGGCGCGCCGCTGGCCCGCTCCGGGCAGGAGGCCGCGCCCACCGGGCTGCAGCGGATGCTCGACTGGATGGGCCGGGTGCTGGAGCCGGTGTACGGGTTCCGCTCGCTGCTGGCGTTCAAGGCGAAGTTCCAGCCGGAGTACCGGCCGCTGTACATGGCGTACCCGGACCCGGCGGCGCTGCCCAGCATCACCCGGGCGATCGGCAAGGCGTACCTGCCGCACCTGACGGCGGCGCAGGGGGTCCGGCTGATGCGCCGGCTCTCGGCCTGAGCCCGGCTGGCCCCCGGGGGCCGGCCTGCCGGGCCCCAGGGCCCCGGCCCGGCTCAGCCGAGCAGCTCGGCCAGCGCCCGGTCGGGGTCCAGGAACAGGTGCTCCTCGCCGTCGGGGACGACCACCCGGCTGCGCCAGAGGAAGCGCCGCAGGTCGGTGCTGTCGAACTGGATCAGCGCGGTGCCCTCGGGCGCCCGCAGCTCGACCATGGTGCGCCGCCCGGTCGCGGGCCGGATGTGGACGTCGCCGAGGCCGGCGGGCAGCTCCAGGCCGGCCGCCAGGAGGTGACGGGCGAAGACCCAGACGATGTCCCGGCCGCCGTCCGGGTCCGGCCCGTCGCCGGGCCCGTCGGCCGGTGCGTCACCCGGTGCGCCGGCCGGCCCGTCACCCAACCCGTTGCCCCGCCCGTCGTCGCCCCGCTCGTCCAGCGAGAACTCGGCCGGAAACGCCATCCGGACGGCGAGCGGGTCGTCCGGCCGGTAGGACAGCGTGACCCGCAGCCGGGCGGAGCGGTGGGTGGAGAGGATCAGACGGGCCTGGACGGTCTCGTCGACGGTGGGGGTGTGCACGGGGGTTCCCTTCTCGGTGCGGCGAGGCCTCGGCGACGGCTGTGGCGGGTGGGGCGGCCTCGCCCCTTGAGAGTCGTGCGGGAGGACGCTCTTACCCGGTTTCGCGGTTCGGTCGACGTGATCCACATCACATCGGTTTCCGGCCGCCGAATGCGCCCCGGCCGGCCCCGGGCGGGCCGGGCTTGGCCGCCCGATCGGCGCCGGGCCGGTACGCTGGGCGGGTTGCCCGATTGCCGCCAGACCGCGGTCCGGGGCCGCAATGACGCCTCTGACCTGCGACGATCCCCCTCGGAGACCGTGAGTACTGCCGCCGCCTCCTCGATGCCGCTCTTCTCCGACGTGACGGAGCCGCACGCGCCCGTCCGGGCCGTGGGCCAGGCCGCGTCGGCCTCCTCGCACCATCTCTCGCCGGCCTTCCCCGGCCGCGCCCCCTGGGGCACCGCCGGCAAGCTCCGGGCGTGGCAGCAGGGGGCGCTGGACAAGTACATCGAGACCCAGCCGCGCGACTTCCTCGCGGTCGCGACCCCGGGCGCCGGTAAGACCACCTTCGCGCTGACGCTGGCCTCGTACCTGCTGCACAACCACCTGGTGCAGCAGGTCACCGTCGTCGCGCCGACCGAGCACCTGAAGAAGCAGTGGGCCGAGGCCGCCGCCCGGATAGGCATCAAGCTGGACCCGGCGTACTCCTCCGGGCCGCTCTCCCGGGAGTACCACGGCATCGTGGTCACCTACGCGGGCGTCGGCGTGAACCCGATGCTGCACCGCAACCGGACCGAGGCGCGCAAGACGCTGGTCATCATGGACGAGATCCACCACGCCGGTGACTCCAAGTCCTGGGGCGAGGCCTGCTTCGAGGCCTTCGAGCCGGCCGCCCGCCGGCTGGCCCTGACCGGTACGCCGTTCCGCTCGGACACCAACCCGATCCCGTTCGTCCAGTACGAGGCGGGCGGCGACGGCATCCGCAAGTCGGTGGCCGACTACACCTACGGCTACGGGCACGCGCTGGCCGACCACGTCGTCCGCCCGGTGATCTTCCTCTCCTACAGCGGGAACATGCGCTGGCGGACCAAGTCCGGCGACGAGCTGGAGGCGCGGCTCGGCGAGCCGATGACCAAGGACCTGATCGCCCAGGCCTGGCGCACCGCGCTGGCCCCGCAGGGCGAGTGGATCCCGAGCGTGCTGCAGGCCGCCGACCGCCGGCTGACCGAGGTCCGCAAGGCGATCCCGGACGCCGGCGGCCTGGTGATCGCCACCGACCAGACCGTGGCCCGCGCGTACGCCAAGATGCTGCGCGAGATCAGCGGCGAGAAGGTCACCCTGGTCCTCTCCGACGAGGCCGAGGCGTCCAAGCGGATCTCCGACTACTCGGCCGGGACGTCCCGCTGGATGGTCGCGGTCCGGATGGTGTCCGAGGGCGTCGACGTGCCCCGGCTCTGCGTCGGGGTGTACGCCACCTCGATCTCCACCCCGCTGTTCTTCGCCCAGGCCGTCGGGCGCTTCGTGCGCGCCCGCAAGCGCGGCGAGACGGCCTCCGTCTTCCTGCCGACCATCCCGATGCTGCTGGGCTTCGCCAACGAGATGGAGCTCCAGCGCGACCACGTGCTGGACCGGCCGAAGAAGGAGGGCGAGGGCCTCTTCGACGAGGAGGACCGGCTGCTCGCCGAGGCCGAGCGGGCCAACGACGGGCCGGACGGCGCCGGCGGCGAGGAGTTCTCCTACGAGGCGATCGGCTCCGACGCGGTCTTCGACCGGGTGCTGTACAACGCCATGGAGTTCGGCATGCAGGCGCACCCGGGCAGCGAGGAGGAGGAGGACTACCTCGGCATCCCGGGCCTGCTGGAGCCGGACCAGGTGCAGATGCTGCTGCAGAAGCGCCAGCACCGCCAGATCCAGCGGAGCAAGGGCAAGCCGGCCGACGAGGCCGACCTGCTGGAGCTGCCGGCCGAGTAGCGGCCGGTCGTGACCCACCAGGAACTCCGCGAGCTGCGCAAGGAGTTGAACGCCCTCGTGGCGGCCTGGCACCACCGGACCAGCCAGCCGCACGGCACCATTCACAACGAGCTGCGCCGCCAGTGCGGCGGTCCGCTCACCGCGCAGGCCACCGCCAACCAGCTGAAGGCGCGGATCGCCCGAATCCGGGAATGGGCGAAGTAACGGTCCTTCGGGGGTAATCCGGCCCTATCCCGAAGGTCATATGACGTTCAGGTATACGCGAAGGATTTGTAGAGACACCCGGCCTGATCATCCGCTAGTGTTCCGCGTGCCGCGCCGCCTCCGGGCCGTCAAGCTGCGCTCCGCCCGGTTCGGGCGGCTGTCGCGGCCCCGGTGAGTCCGGCCGGCACCTCACCAGTCGAGGACGCGACCAACGCCGTCGCGCCCTCGGACCTGCCTTCACAAGGAGCACACCGAACGTGTCGTACCCGCCCCACGCCGCCCCGCAGCCCGAGCTGTCCGACAAGTCCAAGATCGTCGCGGGCATCCTGCAGCTCTTCCTCGGCGGGTTCGGTGTCGGCCGCTTCTACACCGGCCACGTCGGCATGGGCATCGCCCAGCTGCTGACCTGCGGCGGTCTGGGCTTCTGGGCCCTGATCGACGGCATCATGTTCCTCGTCAGCAACGACCGCACGGACGCCCAGGGCCGTCTGCTGCGCGGCTGACCTTGCGCCCACCGCGCACGGCGCGCCGCCCCGGCCACGACGGCCGGGGCGGTTTCGCCGTTCCCGCCCGGCTGCGCACGGCCCTGCCGCCGCTGGCGGTGGCCGCCGGCGGGCTGGCCGGCGCCGCGTACCTGTGGTCGCGGAACCCGCACCTGCCGGGGCAGGTGCTGCCGTTCTGCCCCTGGCGGAAGGTGACCGGCCTGCAGTGCCCCGGCTGCGGCGGCACCCGGCTGGCGTACGACCTGCTGCACGGCGACGTCGCGGCGGCCTGGCACGACAACGCGGCGCTGCTGCTCGCGCTGCCCCTGGTCGCGCTGCTCTACCTCACCTGGCTGCGGCACGGCCTGGCCGGCCGGAGCTGGCGGCCCGCGCTGGGCCGGGGCGGCACCGCCGCCGTGCTCGGCACCGCGGTGGCCTGGACGGTCCTGCGGAACCTGGCGCTCTGAGCCCCGCTGCCCGAGCCCCCCTCCGCGGATTGCGGGCACCCCCCTCCGGCCTGGTGTCCGGACAGCGGACTGTGTTCGAACTGGCGCCCCCACCCGGCTCATGGATTGTCTGCATTTGCCCGTATTTGGCGGCCGCCACGCAATTGATCATGACCGAATTTTGGACAACCACTTCCGCCGCGAGAATTCCTTCACTACCTTTCCCACACGCTCTCCCGCCGGGACACCCCCCGCGAGACGGGCTCCGCAGGACCGCCAGGGCGTCAAGGACGACACACCGCGGCCCGAGCGCGGCCACCCCACCTGCGCGCGACAACCGAGTCCCGGACCGGCGCCGCCGCTCCGGCGACCCCGCCGCGGAAAGGAATGCGCGTCGTGACTGCCGAGACCTCCCAGACCCTGGACCGTGGCGTCCGGGTCCTCAAGCTCCTCGCCGACTCCGAACGCGGGCTCACGGTGACGGAGCTCGCGGCCCGGTTGGCCGTGAACCGGACCGTCGTGTACCGGCTGCTGGCCACCCTGGAACAGCACGGGCTGGTCCGCCGCGACATCGGCGGCCGGGCCCGGGTCGGCCTAGGCGTGCTCCGGCTGGCCCACCGGGTGCACCCGCTGCTGCGCGAGGCCGCGCTGCCGGCACTGCGCAGCCTGGCCGAGGACCTCGGCGCCACCGCCCACCTCACCCTGGTGGACGGCAGCGAGGCGCTGGCCGTCGCCGTGGTCGAGCCCAGCTGGACCGACTTCCACGTGGCGTACCGGACCGGGCTGCGCCACCCGCTGGGGGAGAGCGCCGCCGGGCGGGCGATCCTGGAGGCGCGCGGCTTCCCCAGCCAGCGCCGTCCGGAGCAGGGCTTCGTCATCACCCGCGCGGAGGAGCAGTCCGGGGCGTGCGGTGCCGCCGCGGCGCTGATCGGGCTGAGCGGGATCGAGGGCAGTGTCGGCGTGGTGATGCTGAACGGCCTGGTCCCGGAGCGGGTCGGACCCCGGGTGGTGGAGGCCGCCACCGAGGTCGCCGACGCCCTGCGGTAGTGCCGGGCACGCCCCCGGGTGTGTTTGGATTTCCCCTGTGCCCGACACCAAGCTGCCCCCGGCCCTGACCGCCCCCCGGACCCGCGCGCTGGCGCTGTGCGGGGCGCTGATCGCCGCGCTGTTCGGTGTGGCGGCCTTCGTGCCGCTCCCGTACACGCTGACCTGGCCGGGCGTGACCGCGGACACCCTCGGCAGCTACCAGGACAAGCCGGTGCTCACCATCACCGGCGCGCCGGTGCGGACCCCCTCGGGCGAGCTGCGGATGGTCACCATCTCGGCGACCAACCCGGGGGAGAAGACCACCTTCTGGCGCTCGCTGCGGGCCTGGTTCGACCAGGACGAGGCGATCCGGCCGACCGAGACCGTCTACCCGCAGGGGGATCCGGCCAAGGCGGAGGAGGTGACCGCCCAGCAGATGGTCGAGTCGCAGGACAGCGCCACCGCCGCCGCGCTCTCCTACCTCCACCTCTCGCCGGACCAGGTGAAGGTGAAGGTCGACCTCGGCGACATCGGCGGGCCGAGCGCCGGCCAGATGCTCGCGCTGGGCATCGTCGACAAGCTGGCCGGCGACGGCAAGGGCGGCGACCTCACCGGCGGGCTGAAGGTCGCGGGCACCGGCACCATCGACGACCAGGGCGCGGTCGGCGCGGTCGGCGGCGTGCCGCTGAAGACCCAGGCGGCGGCCCGGGACGGCGCGACGGTGTTCCTGCTGCCGAAGGACGAGTGCGCGGACGCCAAGGTGAACACGCCCGCGGGGCTGCGGCTGGTGCCGGTGGGCACGCTGGGCGAGGCGGTCTCGGCGCTGGACGCGCTGCGCACCGGCGGGGCCGTCCCCAGCTGCTGAGCGGTGGCCGGCGTGCGCCCGGCCGCTGAGCCGTGGCCGGGGTGCGCTCCAGCCGCCGAGCGCCGGCCGGCGTGCGTTCCAACTGCCGAGCGCCGGCCGGGCGGGCCCCGTCCAGCCCGGCGCGGCTACTCCGCGGCGGCCTGGTCCACCAGCGGCAGGATCCGGTACGGGACCGGGTTCTCCAGCGCGATCGCGGTCGAGGACCGGACGATCCCGTCGAAGCCCACCACCCGGTCGATCACCCGCTGCAGATCGGCGTTGGACCGGGCCACGATCCGCACCATCATGTCCCCGCGCCCGGTGATCGTGTGCAGCTCCAGCACCTCCGGCACCGCCGCCAGGTGCGCCCGGACGTCCGCCCCCTGGCCCTGGGAGATCTCCAGGGTGGCGAAGGCCGTCACCGGGTAGCCCAGCGCGGCCGGGTCCACCTCCGGCCCGAAGCCGCCGATCACCCCCTTGGCCTGGAGCCGGTCCAGCCGCGCCTGCACCGTGCCCCGGGCCACCTGGAGCCGGCGCGAGCACTCCAGCACCCCGATCCGGGGCTCCTCGGCGAGCAGCCGGATCAGCCGGCCGTCCAGTGCGTCGATCGCGTCGTTGGTGCCGCCCGATGGCGTGGAAGACCCTTGCCCCTCAAGGGAGTCGGGGCTGATCGGGGAGTGGGCGGGGGGCATCGCGGACTCCGTCCTCCGGTGGGCATTCTGTACAGCGGCCGGTCCGATTCTCCCGCCCCGGCGCACACCTTGACCAGGAGGAAACGGAACAGTTGCGCGGCGGTCGGCTCGGCGCCACCCTCCAGCCACGCCCCTGTGCGCCGGGCCCCGCACCGGCTCCCGGGGCACACGTGGTCCCGTACGCCTACCGGGAGGCCGTCATGACCGACACCGCCGCCGAACCCGTGCTGAGCACCGCGGGCCGGGAGCCCGACCTCCTCCCGATGGGGCGCGCCGACGCGGTGGTCTTCGCGGTCGGCGACGCCGAGCGGGCGGCGCGCCGCTACGCGGGTGCGCTCGGCCTGCGCTGCACCGCCTACGCCGGGCCCGAGACCGGCGAGCCCGAGACCGTCTCGTACGTGCTGAACGCGCCGGGCACCCGGTTCGTCATCACCTCGCTGGTCCAGGTCATCGGGCCGCGCGGCCGGGAGCTCGCCTGGCACCTCGCCCGGCACGGTGACGGCGTGCTGGACCTCGCGGTCACCGTGCCGGACGTCTACTACGCCTTCGACTACGCCGTGGACCGCGGCGCCCGCGCGCTCGCCGAGCCGTACGAGACCGGGGACCGGTACGGGACGGTCGTGCTCGCCGCGATCGGGGTGCCCGGCGGCACCCGGCACACCCTGGTCGACCGGTCCCGCTACCGCGGCCCCTACCTCCCCGGGTTCGTGCCCTTCGAACGGTGGTGAGGGAGGGGCGCGAGCGGTGCGGGCCGGCGGCTCCGCGGGGCGCCGGCGGCCGGCGGGCGGGTCAGCGGACCACCGTCTCCACCGTGGGCGGGTGGCCGTTCCAGGTGGCGAAGACCGAGTTGGCCTGACCGTCCTTGGTGAAGTCCACCCGCAGCCACTGCGGTTCGTTCCAGATCTGCATCTGCCAGCCCGGATCCGGCACCGCGGAGACCAGCGAGGCGCCGTCCGGCCGGAGGTCCAGCGCGACCCGGCCGCCCTGTACGGGGTAGCTGTGGACCGAGGAGGTCGTGGTGGCGGCCGGGGCCGGACGGCGCGAGGACGGCTGCGCGCCCGACGGCGCCGAGGCGCGCGGCGCGGTGGCCGGGGCGGTGGCGGACGGCGGGGCGGGCGAGTCCGACGGCGGTGCGGCCTGGGTCTGCGCCGGGGACCGGGGCGGCGTCGGGGCCGCCGCGGTGGGGTCCTGGTCCGGTGCGGTCCGCGCGCCGCCGGACGCCGAGGGCAGCGGCAGCGCGCTCGGCCGCTCGAACGCCGCACCGATCAGCACCGTGTGCACGCCGAACCAGGACAGCGCCACCGCCGCCCCGGTGGCCGCCGCCCAGGCGCCGAGCTGTACCAGTCCGTTCCGCATCGTCCGCACATCCTGCCGTACTCCGGGCCGTGGCAGGTGGGTACCCCTGCGGTTCTGCAGGGAACTTGCACAAACCGGCCGGGGCCGGACCGAACCGGACGGGGCGGGCCGCGCCGCCGCCCCGGACCGACCCCCGAGGTACAGACCACCGCGCGCCGATGGCGTACCGTGCAGGGCCATGGCAACAGTGCTCGTGGTCGAGGACGACCCCTTCGTACGATCCGCCCTCATCCGGCACCTGGCCGACACCGGTCACGCGGTCCGCAGTGTGGGCACGGCACTTGAGGCACTGCGCGAGGTCGCCCAGGTCGGCTGCGACCTGGTGATCCTCGACCTCGGGCTGCCCGACCTGGACGGCAGCGAGGCGCTGAAGATGATCCGCGGCCTCACCAACGTGCCGGTGATCATCTCCACCGCCCGCGACGACGAGGCCGAGATCGTCCGGCTGCTCAACGACGGTGCCGACGACTACCTGGTGAAACCTTTCTCCGGAGAGCACCTCAGCGCCCGGATGGCCGCCGTGCTGCGCCGGCTCGGCGGCGGCGCCGCCCCGGTGGCCCAGGTGCTCCGGGTCGGCGGGCTCGCCATCGACCTCCAGCGCCGCGAGGCCGTCCTGGACGGCCGGCTGCTCGACCTGACCCGGCGTGAGTTCGACCTGCTGGCCTTCCTCGCGGCCCGGCCCGGCGTGGTGGTGCCGCGCAAGGAGATCCTGGCCGAGGTGTGGCGCCAGACCTACGGCGGCGACCAGACCATCGACGTCCACCTCTCCTGGCTGCGCCGCAAGCTCGGCGAGACCGCCTCCAACCCCCGCTACCTGCACACCGTGCGCGGTGTCGGGGTCCGGCTGGAGGCGGCCGGCCACCCGGCCGGGCCGGGGCCGGGCGGGCCGGGGTCTACCGGGCCGGGGTCGGCGCCGGGGTCGACCGGGCCGGGGCCCGACCCCGCGGGGCGCCGGACATGAGGCGGTTCGGGCACTCGCTGCGCTGGGCCCTGATCAAGGCCGCCGTGGCCGGCACCACCATGGTCGCGCTGGCCTTCCTCATCCCGCTCGGGCTGATGGTCCAGCAGACCGCCCGGGACCGGTCGTTCACGGCGGCCGAACGGCAGGCGGCGGCGCTCGGCCCGGCGCTCGCCATCACCACCGACCAGGACGCCATCGCCCGCGCGGTGGCCAGCACCGACGCCGGTGCGCAGCGGCGGATGGCCGTCCACCTGCCCGGACCGGCCCCCGCGGTGGCCGTCCCCGGGGCGGCCATGGTCGGGCCGGACGGCGGCGCGACCATCGGCGAGGCCCACGCGGCGGCCGCCGACGTCTCCACCGCCGGCGGCCAGGGCCGCTCGTTCACCGTCGAGGTCCCCGGCGGCTTCGCGCTGCTCCAGCCGGTCGCCGTCGACACCGGCCGGACCGCCGTCGTCGAGGTGTACGTGGCCGACGACGACCTCACCCGGGGGGTCGCCACCGCCTGGCTGGTGCTCTCGGCCGTCGCGCTCGCCCTGGTCGCCATCTCGGTGCTGGTCGCCGACCGGATGGGCGCGCGGATCGTCGCCTCCGCCCGTCGACTGGCCGCCGCCGCCCGCTCGCTGGGCGCCGGCAACCTCGCCGTCCGGGTGCCGGTGGACGGCCGGGCGGGCGCGGGCAGCCCCGAGGAACTGCGCGAGGCCGGCCACGCGTTCAACACGATGGCCGACCGTGTCGTCCAACTACTGGCCGCCGAAAGGGAGTTGGCGGCCGATCTGTCGCACCGGCTGCGCACCCCGCTCACCGTGCTGCGACTCAACGCAGCCTCGCTCGGGGAGGGCGACGCCGCCGACGCCACCCGGCACGCCGTCTCCCAACTGGAGCGCGAGGTCGACCAGATCATCCGCTCGGCCCGCCGGGCACCCGAGGACGCGCCCGCCGTCACCGTCGGCTGCGACGCCGCCGAGGTGATCCGGGAGCGGGTCGGCTTCTGGTCCGCGCTCGCCGAGGACGAGGGCCGCCGCTGGCAGCTGGCCGGCGCCGACCGGCCCGCCCAGGTGCCGGTCCAGCGCGGCGACCTGGCCGCCGTCGTCGACGCCGTGCTCGGCAACGTCTTCCGGCACACCGTCATCGGCACCGCCTTCTCGGTGGACGTGCTGGCCACCGAGAGCTCGGTCATCGTCCTGGTCGGCGACGCCGGACCGGGCTTCACCGACCCCGAGTCCGCCCTGCAGCGCGGCCAGGGCCACGGCGGCGAGGGCTCGACCGGGCTCGGCCTGGACATCGTCCGCAAGCTCGCCGAGTCCACCGGGGGCGACCTCGCGCTCGGCCGCTCGGCGGTGCTCGGCGGCGCCGAGCTGCGGCTGCGGCTGCAGACCCGGCCCGACGGCGCACCCACCCGGGGCAGCCGGCGGCGCGCGCGCAACGCGCTCTTCCAGCGCTGAGGCGCGGGGCGGTCGGGCCCGAGCCGGGGCCGCCGCCGAGGCCACGGGCGGTCGGGGCGGTGCGCCGCGGGTGGCGCGCGACGGCCGGGTGCGGAGCCCGGGTGCGGAGGTCGGGTACGGCGGTCTCTCCCGGGGCGGTCCCGCCGGGGTGGCGGTCTCTCCCGGAGTGGTCTCGGTCGGGGTGGCGTCCCCTTCTTCCTTAAGCGGGCCCTAAGAGAGCTTCACCCCTCGCTCAGCAGCCCGGTTCGGGCCGTTCGACGGCGCTAGCGTCGACCGCGCCGGTCACCCGACCGAGCCGGGTCACGCCGCCCGCGACGGGTCCACGGACCCGCGCCCGGCGGCCGCGACCCCGTCCGGCCAGCCGCCTCCCGCCACCCGTCGGGCGGGGGCGCCCCCAACGGAGGTACGTCCCATGACGACTCAGCCCCACCGCCGTTCCCGTCGCCGGCGCAGCCGCAAGGGCGTCGTCCTCGGAGCCTCGGCGGTCGCCGCCGCACTGGTCGCCGGCGGTGTCGTCGTCCTCGCCTCCTCGGCCAGCGCCGCCTCGCTCGGCGCCGTCTACAGCCGCACCAGCTCCTGGGACTCCGGCTACACCGGCCAGTACCTGGTCACCAACCCGGACGCCCGGGCGATCGAGGACTGGACGCTCTCCTTCGACCTGCCGGCCGGGGCGAAGATCGACTCGCTCTGGAACGCCACCTTCACGGCCGAGGGCCGGCACATCACCGTCAAGCCGGAGTCCTGGAGCAAGCGCCTGGAGCCCGGCAAGAGCGTCGTGGTCGGCTTCGTCGCCCAGGGCTCCGGCGCCGCCCAGGCCGAGCCGGGCAACTGCCTGATCAACAACGTCTCCTGCAAGGCCGGCGACGGCACCCCGCCCACCCCCTCCGGGCGGCCGACCGGCACCCCCACCGCCTCGCCGACCGCGACCGGTACCGCCACCCCCACCGCCGGGCCGACCGCGACGCCCACGGCCACCGCCACCGCGAAGCCCACCACCGCGTCGCCGAGCCCCACCACGACCGTCCGGCCCACCACCCCGGCGCCGACGCCCACCGCCACCCCGACGCCCACCGCCACCCCGACGCCCACCGCCACCGCGACCGGCAGCCCCGCCCCGGTGGCCGGCGCCGGCTTCGCCCCCTACGTGGACACCTCGCTCTACCCGCCGTTCGACCTGGTCGCCACCGCCAAGGCCACCGGCGTGAAGCAGTTCAACCTCGCCTTCGTCGTCTCCGGCGGCGGCTGCACGCCCAAGTGGGGCGGGGTCAGCGACCTCTCGGCCGACGCCGTGGCCGCGCAGATCGGCGCCCTGCGGGCGATCGGCGGCGACGTCCGGGTCTCCTTCGGTGGCGCCAACGGCAGCGAGCTGGCCCTCGCCTGCTCCTCGGCGGCCGACCTCACCGCGGTCTACCAGAAGACCGTCGACACCTTCGGCCTCACCAAGGTCGACTTCGACGTCGAGGGCGGGGCGATCGCCAACACCGCGGCCAACACCCGCCGCGCCCAGGCCATCGCCACCCTGCAGAAGAACGCGGCCGCCAAGGGCAAGGCCCTGGACGTCTCCTTCACGCTGCCCGCGCTGCCCTCCGGCCTGACCCAGGAGGGCGTGAACCTGATCGCCGACGCCAAGCAGAACGGCGTCGCGATCGGTGCGGTCAACATCATGGCGATGGACTTCGGCGACGGCGTCGCCCCGAACCCGCAGGGCCAGATGGGCAAGTACGCCATCGCCGCGGCCACCGCCACCCAGGCCCAGGTGAAGAGCGTGCTCGGTGTCGACGACGCCGCCGCCTGGCGCAAGGTCGCGGTCACCCCGATGATCGGCGTCAACGACGTGGCCAGTGAGATCTTCACGGTCGCCGATGCCAAGCAGCTCGCCGAGTTCGCCAAGACCAAGCACCTGGCCTGGCTGGCGATGTGGTCCGGCACCCGCGACAAGGCCTGCGAGGGCGGTGCCAAGGCCTACGCCGACGCCACCTGCAGCAGCATCGTCCAGCAGCCGCTGGACTTCACCCGGGCCCTCGGCGCCTACACCGGCTGAGGCCGCACCGCCCGCCCCCGAGCCCTCCCCGGGACCCCGGCCGTCCGTGCTCCGCCCGCAACGGAGCACGGCCGGCCGGGGCTGCTCCCCGCCGACCCTGACGCCCACTCGGTCACATTCCGTCACCTTCGCGGCCGGGTCGGCTCGCCGGGCATCCGGTATCGTCGCTGGTTGGCCGAACGGTGGACGGAGCGAACAGTGACAGCGGTGCAAGACGAGCGCAGCCCGGTGCGGACCGCACCAGATCCGGCGCCCGCCCCTCTGCCGGACCGCGTCAAGGACGCCCTCGGCGCACCCGTCCGGGCCCTGCGGGAGGCACCGCGCCGCCCGCTGCTGGCCGTCTCGGCCGTGGCACTGCTGTCCCTCGTGGTCTACGCGGTGGTCCGGCACTTCGTCCACACCTCGATGGTGGACATGGTCGTCTACCGGGCCGAGGGCGCCGCGGTGGCCGACGGCGGCGACCTCTACGGGCTCCGGGTCACCGAGTGGAACCTGCCCGCCACCTACCCCCCGTTCGCCGCGATGCTGTTCGTGCCGACGACCTGGTTCCCGATCCCGTTCCTCCGGGTCGCGATCACGCTCGGCAACCTCGGACTGCTCGCGCTGCTGACCCACCTGTCGTTCAAGCTGGTCGGCTGGCCGCGCCGCGAGCTGCGCCCGCTGGGCGTGATCCTGGTGACCGGCGGCGGCGTCTGGCTCGAACCCGTCTTCACCACGCTGCGCTACGGCCAGATCAACCTCGCCCTCGCCTGCCTGATCCTCTGGGACCTCACCCGCCCGGACTCCCGCCGCAGCAAGGGCGTCGCGATCGGCATCGCCGCCGGGATCAAGCTTACCCCCGGGCTCTTCGCCGTCTACCTGCTGCTCACCGGCCGGATCCGGGCCGCCTTCGTCGCCGGCTTCACCTTCCTCGGCACCTTCCTGCTCGGCGCGCTCGTCCTGCCCGACGCCACCTGGGGCTTCTGGACCAAGTACCTCTACGACTCGTCCCGGGTCGGCAAGACCGAGATCGTCGACAACCAGTCGGTGCGCGGCGCCTTCGCCCGCCTGCTGCACACCGCCGACCCCGGCACCCTGGCCACCGTCGGTTCGGGCCTGGTCGCGCTGGCCGGTCTCGCCATCGCCGCCTGGGCGTCCGCCAGCTCGCGCTGGCTGCCGCGCGCGGAGGCGTGGGGCGTCTGCTGCGCCGCCGTCACCGCGGTGCTGATCTCGCCGATCAGCTGGACCCACCACTGGGTCTGGTGCGTGCCCGTGCTCGCCCTGCTCGCCTGCGAGGCCGCGATCGAGCAGGCCCGCCCGGCCGCCGTGCGCAAGGTGCGCTGGCGGGCCGCCTTCGGGGCCACGCTGGTCGCCTTCTTCTCGTTCGCGATGTGGGTCGTGCCGCACCACGGCGACCTCGATCTGCACCTGCCGCCGGTCAGCCAGGCGCCGGCCGCGGTCTACCCCCTGGTCGGGATCTGCTTCCTGCTGGCGGCCGCGCTGCGGACATGGGCGCGCCGCCGGGCGGCCGGCGCTCCGCTCGTCCCCCTGCCGGGGCAGCGGGGCGGCGGTCACCCGGGCACCGCGCACGACCGTCAGCAGGCCCCCGCGGCCCGCTGAGTCGTGGCGGGCCGGCGACGGCCGGGGGCGTGCGGGCGGGCTCGACGGGCCTGACGGTATCGGCGGGCGTGTCTGTGCCGGGCCGGGTTCCCGCGTTGACCCGGGTGCCGGAGCTCACGGTCGCTCGCACGATCACGCCCACGGTCATGGCCGTAGTCACGGCTACGGTCACGGCTTCGGCCACAGTCACGGCTACGGTCACGCGAGCAGTTCGGCGAGCGAGCCGTCCATGTCCAGGGCGGCCATCTCGCTGCCCGGCGGCACCAGCCGGTGCGCCCGCTCCAGCCAGGCGGCCACCGCCGGCAGCGGCGCTTCGAGCAGCGCGTCCCCGGCCGGCGAGCTCAGCGCCAGGCAGAGCACGCTGCGCCGGCCGGCTCGGGTCGGCCAGATCCGGACGTCCCCCTGCCCGCAGGGCCGGAACGTGCCCTCCACCAGCAGCTCGCGGGCGAACACCCAGGTCACCGGCGAGCCGCTGTCGAGGTGGAAGGTGATGTGCACCGCGTACGGGTCGTGGCTGCCGTAGGACAGCCGGGCCGGGACGGGGACGCTGTGCTCGGGGGAGAGCACCAGGTTGAGCTCCAGCTCCTGCTCCACCACGCTCGTTGCGCGCTCCATGATCGGGTCCTCTCTGCCTGCGGTTCGTGCCCGGTTCCGGGCCCTGTGACCTTGAAGAGGCCGGTCGACGAGCGCTCTTACACACGTTTCCGAGATTTCTTCGGGAATTCCGCGGAGGCCGGGGCGGGGAGCGGGGTGCGGCCCGGGGTGGGGCGCAGGACGGTCGCCCGCGCGCCCCCTCCCTTACCCCGGGCGGGCCCGGGCTGTCCGGTGAATGGCCAACTTCCAACCTCCGGGCTTCTGAGGTACTACCCTTTGTGACTGCCCGGCGACTGTCCGCCCGTTCGGCGGTACCTTCGCGCGCGCCGAAGGCGAAGCCACCGCCACCCGTGTCGCCCGAGGGACCGCCGCGCGTACCGCCTGCCGGGCGTGCCGTCTCGGCTCCCTGCCAGGAAAGAAGACCCGCATGACGGACCGGCCCCTCACCGGCGGCGACACGGCCGTCGGTCCCACGCCTGGCTACTACCCGGACCCCTCGATCCCCGGTTTCGTCCGCTACTGGGGCGGTTCGGCGTGGGTGCCCGGGACCAGCCGGCCCGCCCCGGCGGAGGGTGAGGTGCTGGAGCCGCCCCGGTTCGTGGCCCGCCGCGGCGCAGCGGCCGGAGGCCGCGGAGGGGCCGGCGGGGTGGGGCGTGCGGGTGCCGGGGCCGGCGCCGGGGTCGGTCCGGGCGTGGGCGTCGGCGCGCGGTTCGTGCCGCCGCCGGCGGTGCCGGAGGCGGCGGCCCCGGAGTCTGTGGCGACCGGGTCCGCGGCGACGGCGTCTCCGGCGGACGCCGGTCCGGAGCAGGTCGCGGGGCGTTCGCCCGGGGCGCCCACCGGCGACACCGGGCCGGTGTACCTGGACCAGTCGGCGGGCGGAGCCTCGTTCACGGTCGGGCCGCAGCTGGCCGCCGGGCCGGTCTTCCAGGGGGCGGAGACGGAGGGCGCGGCCGGGCGCGGTTCGTCGGACTCCGCTCCGGCCGGGGCGTCGGACTCGGCCGGGAGCAGGACGTCGGGCGATGCCGGCTCCGTCACGGAGGCCGGTGCCGGACCCGCGGCTGAACCGTCCGGGTGGCAGGCGGACCCGCGGACGCAGCGGGGGTTGGTGGAGACGGGCGGATCGCAGCGCTGGGTCTCCTGGGGCGTGCTGCCGACGGCGCAGCCGTCGCCGGACGCGGACCGGGATGCGGGCCTGGGCGCGGGCCTGGGCGTGGGCCTGGGTGCGGATGGGGATGCGCCGGCTGATGCGGCTCGCAGGGCGGCGGCCCCGGCCAAGTCCGTCGGGGGAGAGCCGGCCGTGGTGGCCCTGCGGGCCGCCGGAGCGATGCCGGCGCAGTCGTCGGCTCCGGCGCGCGAGCCGGAGCCGGCTGCGGCGGCCACCCCCGTTCCTGCTCCCGCGCCCGTTGCGCGGACGCTTGCTGGTGCTGGTGCTGGTGCTGGTGCTGGTGCTGGTGCTGGTGCCGGTGCCGGTGGCGGGCCCCTGCGGGTCGCCGCGTCCGTGCCTGCGACCGCGTCCTTGTCCGCACCGGTAGCGGCACCGGCGCCGTCCCCGGAGGCCTCCGTTCCGACCGCAGCCGGCCCCGCGTCCGCGCCGGCCCCCGCTCCCATCGCCCTCACCGCCCCGATCGCCGACCGCTCTGCGGCCGCCCCCCGTCCCGGCGGCGTCGGCGGACCGGACGTCGGGGCCGCCGACCGGTCCGGTCCGGCTCCCCGGGCCGCCGCACGCCGCCGGGCCGCCGCGTCCGTCCCGGCCGGACTGGGCCGCCGACTGGCCGCCCGGCTGGTGGACACCGTCGTGCTCGCCGTCGTCGCCACCGCCGCCGCCGTCCCGCTCGGCAACTCCGTGCTGGCCCACGTCCAGCAGAAGCTCGACCAGGCCAGGATGGCCAGCTCGCTCACCCGCCGCCAGGTCGACGTCTGGCTGGTGGACGGCGTGGTGGTGGGCAAGGTCGCCGTCCTGCTCGGCATCCTCGCCTTCGTCGGCCTGCTCTACGAGGTCCTGCCGACCGCCCGAACCGGCCAGACCTTCGGCAAGCGGCTGGCCCGGATCAAGGTGGTCGCCGCGGGCCCCGCCGCGACCAGGGGCCGGCTGCCGTTCGGCCGCTCGCTCCTCCGATGGCTGGTCAGGAACGTCTCGGCGGTGCTGCTGCTCGGCCTGGTCTGGCCGGTGTTCGACCGCCCCGCCCGGCGCGGCTGGCACGACCGGGCGGCCGGTACCCGGGTCGTCCGGGGCTGACCCGGGGCTGACCCGGGGCCGGCCCGGGGTCGGGTGACGGCTGCCGCCCGTCGGGCACGTTGGCGGGCAAAACGGACAGAATGTCCGAAGTTCGGTGAATGTGTGATGTTCTACTCGGGGGCATGAGCACCTACAATCCCTCAGGCCCCGAGCCGGAGGGGGGCGGCCAGCCCTCCTTCGACAAGCAGCCCCCGCAGCCGAGTGGCGGCACGCCGGAAGGTGCGCCGTCCGAGCCGAACGGAACTCCGCCGCCCGGCCCCACCCCGCCACCCGGCCCCACCCCGCCGCCGTCCGGCAGCCCGTACGACCGGCCCGGCGCGTACGGCGGCAACTACGGCGGCGCGCCCGGGGGTTCCCCGTACGGCCAGAGCCCCTACGGGCAGTCGCCGTACGACCAGCCGCCCCCCGGCCAGGGCCCCACCGGCTACGGCACGCCCGGCGCGGGCCCGGTTCCCGGGATGCCACCGCTCGGCAGTTGGCCGAACCGGATCCTCGCTACGGTGATCGACTACCTGCTGGTGCAGATCGTGGGCCTGATCGTGGTGCTGCCCTTCGCCAGTCTCAGTGACCGCTCCGGCTCCGCCGGCGCCTTCTGGATCGCCTGCGGCCTGTACCTGGTCTACCAGGGCGTGATGTTCAGCCGGGACGGCCAGACCCTCGGCATGAAGGCGATGAAGATCCGGGTCGCCATGCTGGTCGACGGCAACGTGCCGACGCCGGCCGCCGCCTGGACCCGCGCGGCCGTCTTCATCCTCCCGGCGGTCCTCTGCTGCGCCGCCCTCTGGTGGGTGATCGACGGCCTGTTCGGCGTCTTCGACAAGCCGTACCGGCAGTGCGTCCACGACAAGGCCGCCAAGACCGTGGTGGTCTCCACGGCCTGATCGGGCCTCACCGCCCCGAGCGAGCGCCCGGCGACGCCTCAGCGCTGCCGGGCGTACCCGTGCCCGGCGGGCGCGGTTCGGGCAGGTGCAGGTGCAGGTGCAGGTGCAGGTGCAGGCGCGGGTGCGGCGTCAGACGCGGGCACGGGTGCCGGCCCGGGAACGCGCCGCCGGGCGGAGGCGGACAGCGGCAGCAGCGTCACCAGCGTCCCGAGCGCGAGCGCGAAGCCCACCAGGACCGCGACCTCCAGGACGCCCGCGGCGCCCGAGACGGCCAGCAGTGCCACGGTGGAGGCGACGACGGTGAAGGTGCCGAGGCAGATCTGGGCGGTGGTCGGGCGCGGCATGGCGTCGGTCCTTCGCGCGTCGGGGGAACGGGCGGGTGGTGCCGTGGGCAACTGGTGCCGTACTTGGTGTCCTACCCGGTGGGGGAGCCCGGTAAGTGCAGCCTAACCCGCCGAACCCGGGGCACGGGGGGCGCACGGGCTCACCGCGGGGTCGTCCGCCCCGGTCGGTACGGTGAAGCGGGGACCGAGCCGTTCCGCGTCCCGCACCGTCCCGCACGTCCAGGCACCCAGGGGGAGACACCGTGCCCGCTTTCGCATGGTCCGCCGCCGATTGGCCCACCACCGAGGCCGAGGCGATCGCCGAACAGGAGCGGCTGCGCCCGCTCGTCCAGCCCCACGGCCCGGCCCCGTCGACCCGCCCGGGTGCGGCGACCGGTGCCCACGCGGCGACCGGCGGCGGGCCGGCCCCGGACGACCGCCTGATCGCCGGTGTCGACGTCGCCTACGACGAGGAGCGGGACCTCGTGGTCGCCGCGGCCGTGGTGCTCGACCTCGACACCCTGGCCGTGGTCGAGCAGACCACCGCCGTCGACCGGGTCGCCTTCCCCTACGTCCCCGGCCTGCTCGCCTTCCGCGAACTCCCCGCCGTGCTCGGCGCCCTCGGCCGGCTCACCCGCACCCCCGGCGCGGTCGTCTGCGACGGCTACGGTCTCGCCCACCCGCGCCGCCTCGGCCTGGCCAGCCACCTCGGCGTACTCACCGGCCTGCGGACCATCGGCGTCGCCAAGACCCCGTTCACCTTCGACCACCACGAGCCGGACGCGCCCCGCGGTTCCTGGAGCCCGCTCACCGACCCGGCCACCGGCGAGGAGGTCGGGCGCGCCCTCCGCACCCGGCCCGGCGTCAAGCCGGTGTTCGTCTCGGTCGGCCACCGCATCGGCCTGTCCGAGGCCGTCGACACCACCCTGGCCCTCGCCCGCCGGTACCGGCTGCCCGAAACCACCCGCCACGCCGACTCGCTCTGCCGCCGGACCCTCGCCGAGCTGCAACGGGGGACGCCCGCGAACTGACGGTGCGCCAGGCGGCTCGCGGAACGCCCTGAGCCCCGTTCTGTCGGGGCGGGCCATGTGTTAGACATGTCTCTCCGGTAGCAGTACGGGACAGTGGGCGACGGACGGACGCACGCACGGGGGAGGCGCCGACATGGCGACGGGGACCGGATCGACCGGCGGGGGCGGCAACGGCTACCGCGTCGAGGTCGAACAGCTGAGGGCCTTCGCGGCCCAGGTGCGGCTGCTGCTGGCCGAGTTCCAGCGCCATGCCGACGGCACCACCACCCACGGCCAGAGCGCCGTCGGCAAGAGCTCCTTCGGCACCTTCGCCGAGGCCACCGAGCTGCACAACCGCTACCAGGCCATGCGGGACGGCCTGCGCGACGTGCTCAACCAGCTCCAGGAAGCCGTCGACGACGCCCAGAAGAGGGCCGAACTCACCGCCACCAACTACGAGGAGCAGGAGCACCGCACCTCGGGCAAGCTCAAGCTCGGCGACGACGGCTGGTCGGTCGCGACCCCGTCCGCCACCAGCACCGCCGCCTACGCCCAGACCGTGGCCCCGGCCCGGCACCACGGCGGGAAATCCGAGCGGTGAGCGCCGAACGCCCGAACCCCGGAGAGAACGGAGGCGGTCGCCGATGAACGCGATGGACTACACCAAATTCAACAACTACAGCCACGCCGAACTCCGGAAGATGGCCCAGGCCCTCAACCCCGGCGAGGTGATGGCCGCCAGCGACCCCTGGCGCCGCGCCTCCGACACCCTCAAGGCGATCCGGGCCACCCTCACCCGCACCAGCACCGAGACGGCCCTCACCTGGGAGGGCGCCACCAGCGACGCCTTCCACAGCCGCATGCTCCACCTCGCCAACACCATCAACAACGCGGCCTCCTACGCCAACGACGCCGCCAACACCCTCAAGTCCCTCTCCGAGGCCATCGCCAAGGCCAAGCGCGACATGCCCGAAGAGCCCAGCGGCTGGGACCAGTTCACCGACGGCGTCGGCGACACCGTCTCCTCCCTCTTCGGCGGCGACGACGAGGACACCAAGACGGCGATCGCGCAGCAGAAGAAGGTCGAGGCCGCAGCCGTCATGCAGACCCTCGCCATGCACTACCGCGTAGCCGCCCCCATCCTCAAGCCCCCACCACCCCCACCCCCACCGCCGAGGTACCGCGACGACGTCCGTGATGTTCCGTCGGCCGATTCTTCCGATGGTGCGCCGGCGTTGAGCGCCGTGATGACGGGGCTCGGCTATGCCGGTACGGGATCAGCCTCGTCTCCTTCTGGCAGCTCGGCGCCCCGGATGCAGAAGGCCGAAGGGGCGGAGCCGAAGGCACCGACAGCGAAGGCAACGTCGCCCGTACCAACGGACTCCGGCATCAAGGGGGGCACGGCGCAGTCCGCTCCCAAGCCGCTGTCCGTCACCCATCATGGGCCAGGTACGGGAGGCGATGGGCCGAGGGCCGCGGCTCCCCTCACCTCGGGGACCAACGTTCTCTCCACCACGCCCGGGATCCCTACTGCCACCCCTGGAATTCCCGTGGGCCCCGGCGGTAGCGGTCAGGCTGTCCCCGGACCCACCGGAGGTGGTGGGCCAGTTCTGGGCCCGCCGGGTGGGGTGCCCGGCATCCAGGGCAAAGCCGGAGCACAGGGCGACGGGGCCGGCCGGACCAACGCTGCCGGCCAGGCTGCTGCTCAAGGCGGCAAGGCGTTCGGCGTGGGCGAGGTGAATGAGGGCGGATACCGCGGGGGCGGTCGAGTTGCCGCCGGGGAACGCTCTGCTGCACCTCTGCCGGGGAGGTCTGGAACAGCCTTCGGTGATGGTGGCCGTTCTGGCGGTGGCTCCGGTGCGAAGCAAGCCTTCACCGAGGGAGGATCCGGCCTCGGGGCTCGGAACCGGGTGAGGCCGGAGTCGAGTACGAATGCCGCGAGCAGTATGGGGATGGGGATGCCGCTCACCGATCGCCAGCGGCGTAAGAAGGACGAGGAGAAGGGTGGTAAGCGCCCGGACTATCTCATCGAGGACGAGGAGACCTGGGCGTCGGACAAGCCCGTGAACCCGAACGTGGTGGAATGACCCTGTTCAGAACAGGACAGACCGATGAACGGCCGTCCCGCAGGTCATCCATGGGGACGCTTCGCTGAGTGGGGTGAGCGGGCTTGACGAGCAGTCGAGTGGGGCGCGGGGCAGCCGTGCTTGCTGCTGGAGCCTTGCTGTGGGGAACGGCAACGTATCCGGCGGATGCCGACCAGATCAGAGATTCGCAGTGGCCCCTGAAGAAGTACCAGGCCGAGGCGAGAATATGGCCGGTCAGTCAGGGTGAGGGCGTCATTGTCGCAGTTGTGGACGGGGGCGTCATGGGAGATCACCAGGACCTCGTCGGCCAGGTGCTGCCCGGTGGTGATTTCTCGGGTGGAAGAACGGATGGCCGGGTCGACAGGGATGGTCATGGCACTGGGATGGCGAGCCTGATCGCCGGCACTGGGCATGGCTCCCGGGCCGGGATCATGGGCCTCGCGCCAAAGGCGAAGATCCTTCCTGTCAAGATCAGGGCCAATGGCGAGTCTCCTGAGCTGCAGCAGTCCGACGTTTCGCTGGCCGTGAGATTTGCCGTGGATCACGGGGCCAGAGTCATCAATATGTCGATCGGGGGCTACGGGCGACTCGATTCCGAGGCGCGGGCTGCGATCTCCTACGCGGCGTCCAAGGATGTTGTTCTCGTCGCTTCTACTGGGAACAGCGGAGATAAAGGCACGGGAGTTGAGTACCCTGCCGCCTACCCCGGAGTGGTCGCGGTGGCGGCGGTGAACGAACAGGGAATGGTGTGGGAGAAGTCCACGCCCGGAGCCGAAACCACATTGGCAGCACCGGGCGTTGAGGTCTACCGCGCGACGGCCAAGTCGACTGGCAGCTATGGGATCGGCGATGGCACCTCCGATGCCACGGCCTACGTTTCTGCCACGGCCGCACTCATTCGCTCGAAGTATCCCAACCTCTCTGCCGGGCAGGTCATCAACCGGATGATCAAGAGTGCTTCTCCGCCGGCGGATGGCTCGACGGTGCCCAATGCGCACTACGGCTATGGAATTGTGGACCCCGCCAAGGCTCTGGAGCCCAATCCTGTGGTGGATGGTGGGCCCAAGGAGAATCCGTTGCTCGGGCGGGTGGAGTCGCAGGGGGCGCCGCCGGCGGGGTCTCCTACGGATGACGGCTCGGCCCTGCCGCCGGTTGATGTGCCGGTGGCCGGGGCCGATGGGAATCCGGGGATCACGTACACGCTGCTCGGGGCCGGGGGGCTCGGGGTGCTGGTGGTCGCCGGGGTGGTCGTGGGCCTGGTGGTGCGGTCACGGCGACGGGCGGCTGCTGCCGCCGCCGCGTACCCGCCGCCGCCCGCGTACCCGTACCCGGGGGCGCAGCCCCCGCCGCAGCAGGCGCCGCCCTATCAGTGAGGCGTGACGTGCGCGGCGAGCCACTCGTCGCGCAGGGCGGCCATGTGGAGGACGTCGTGGAAGCGGCCGTCCCAGTGGTGTGCCTGGCGGGCGCGGCCTTCGAGGGTGAAGCCGGCCTTCTCGTAGACGCGGGCGGCGCGCGGGTTGTACTCGTAGACCTCCAGGGAGACGCGGTGGAGGCGGACCTCCTCGAAGGCGTGGCGGAGGAGGAGACGGGTCGCGGTGGTGCCGATGCCGCGGCCGGTGCTGTCGGGGGTCAGGGCGATCCGGAAGCTCGCGGAGGCGTTGTCCCGGTCGAGGCAGTTGAGGGCGAGTTCGCCGAGGAAGCGGCCGGTGGCCGGGTCCTCGGCGGCGAGGTCGAGGCGGTCCGGCTGGTCGGGCCGGGTGGCGCACCAGTCCTGGATCTGTTCGCGGGTGAAGGCCTGGCGGTTGCCGGTGAGCCGGTTGGTCTCCTCGTCGAGGACCGCCTGCCACATGGGCTCGGCGTGGCGGGCGCTCAGCGGGACGAGCGTGACCGACGGGCTGTGCAGGGTGGGCTTCTCGACGAGCGCGGCGTCGTTGATCACGGTGGTGTCCTTCGGGCTTCGCGGGTGGCGGCGGGTGGGCGGGCTGTGGGCGTCCCGCGCCGTGGATGATCCTCGGAGCCAGCATGGCCCGGGCCTCCGGCCCCCGACCACGGATTTTCGCCACCCCCACCCCCACCCCCACCCCCACCCCCACCCCCACCCCCGGCGCCCGCGCGCCCGCCCCGCCCACTACTCGGCGACGGCGATCTGCTCCCGGTGGTGGGCCGGCGTGGTGAGCTGGTCGACCACGGCCACGGCGAGGTCGGCCTGGGCGATGCGGTCGCCGAGCACCTGGGGGCCGCCGGTCCGGTAACGACCGGTGCCGGGAGCGGTGCGGTCGAGGTCGAGGGGCGGGGTGACCACCACCCAGTCGAGGGCGGCGTCGGACGCGCGGAGCAGGTCGAGCGCGCGGGCGTGGCCGAGGGAGAAGGCGCGGTACGCCTCGGGGAAGGCGGGGTCGTCGTGGACGGCGACGCCGGGCGCGGTCTCCAGCGTGGTGGCGATGCCCACGTGGACCAGTCGGCGGACCCCCGCCGCGTCGAGGCCGGCCACCAGGGCACCGGTGGCGGCCGCATAGAACGGCGTGGACGGGACGTCGGGCGTGTAGACGGTGCTGACGGCGGCCGCGTGACCGCGGGCGGTGGCGGCGACGGCCGCTTCGTCGGTGACGTCGCAGCGGACGAGGGCGACGCCCTCACCGGCGAGGTCCCGGTGGCGCTCGGGGTCGCGGACCGCGGCGGTGACCGCCAGCCCGCGCCGCCTCGCCTCGGCGACCACGGCGCGGCCGACCTGGCCGCCCGCGCCGAAGACGACCACGTCCCGCTCAACCTGACTGCCCGTGCTGGCCATCGGGGACTCCGTCCGCTCGTCGGGGGCGCTTTCGCCCGCCGTTGCCGTGACGGTAGACCGGGTGGTGCCGGTTACTTCAACGGTACCGGCGGGGGCCTCGGCGGACGGTGTGTCGGCTACCGTCGGGGACATGACGCAGACCGCGCTCACCTCCCTGGCGCCCGGAGTGCCGACGACCGCCCCGACGGCCGGTCCGTCGACGACCGGGCCCGCGACGACCGGCCCCGCAACGACGGCCGCACCGCTGTCCGCGGACTTCTTCGACCCGGCCTGTCCGGTCGGGACGCTCCCGGTGCTGGGCGGCAAGAAGTGGGCCTGGAAGCTGATGCGCTGCCTGGAGGGCGGCCCGCGCCGGTTCTCCGAGCTCAGGGTGCCGCTGGTCGGCATCACGGCGAAGGTGCTCGCCGAGTCGCTGCGGGCGATGGAGCAGGACGGCGTGGTGAGCCGGACCGAGTACGTCGAGAACCCGCCGCGGGTGGAGTACGCGCTGACGCCGCTCGGCCGGTCGCTGCTCGGGCCGATGAACGCGGTGTGCGAGTGGAGCCGGGCCAACCTGGCCACGTTGCTGGAGGCCCGCGAGGCGTACGAGCGGGAGGAGCGCGAGGAGCGGGGTGGCGCTGGGGCGCCGTGGCCGGCTGGCAGTATTTCGGCGTCCGCTGGCGCTGTCGCCGCTGGTGGCAGGGGGATCGGCCCGGCCATCCTGGACGCATGACCACGCCTGAGCAGCAGCCCGCCGCCTCGTCCGCCGCCATTGAAGCCATCGACGCCATCGACGCCATCGACGCCATCGACGCCATCGACGCCATCGACGCCGCTGACGGCACCGACGGCACCGCCACCTCGCCCGTCGGGGGCATCGTCCCCGACACCAAGGACTGGACCTGGGTCCTGGAGCGTCCCTGCCCGGACTGCGGCCTGGACTCCGGCGCCGTGGCGCGCACGGCCGTCCCCGGGCTGATCCGGGCCAACGCCGAGGCCTGGGTGGCCGTACTGGCCGGGGACGAGGCGGAGCTGCGCCGCCGGCCCGCCCCGGAGACCTGGTCGGACCTGGAGTACGCCTGCCACGTGCGGGACGTCTTCCGCCTGTTCCGGTTCCGGCTGGGCCTCATGCTCGACCAGGACGGCCCGGACTTCCCGAACTGGGACCAGGACGCGACGGCCGTCGCCGATCGGTACGGGGAGCAGCAGCCGAAGACGGTCGCGGCCGATCTGGCCGAGGCCGCGCGAGTCCTCGCGGACGCGTTCGAGCGGGTCGAGGACGAGCAGTGGCTGCGCACCGGCAACCGCAGCGACGGCGCGCGGTTCACGGTCGAGTCGTTCTCCCGCTACCTGGTCCACGACCCGATCCACCACCTCCACGACGTGACGGGCGAGCGCGTCTGAGCCACCGCGCCCGCCCGCCGGCCCGGAAGCCCCCACCGGTACCCGCCGCCGTGCCGCGCACGGCCGTCCCCGCGATCACCAGCCGGACGCCTCGCGCAGCATGGTGCGGCGGAGCCGGCCGGCCACGCTGGCGGTGTCGGTGCCGATGACGTCGGCGATCTCCGGTGCGGCGAGGCCGACCACGTAGTGCAGGATGGCGAGGTCGTCGTCGGCCGGGCGGTCGGCCCGGTCCACGCTGCTCAGGTACGCGCCCCGCCCCGAGCCGGTCCCGCCGCCCGCAGTCCCGCCGTCCGCGGTGCGGCCGTCCACGATGGGACGGTCCGTGGCCCGGCCGCCCACCGCCCGGCCGTCCGTGGACGGGTCGTCGGCGGCGGAGCCGGCGCCCACCGCCCCGCCGGTGCTGTGGGCGGCGACCGTTTCGCGCAGGATCTGCCAGGCGTGCGCCGTCGGATTCGAGCTTCCCAGCAACTCTCGCCAGTGGACGGCTATTTCGGCGAAGGCCTGTTGGACCGCGTCGGCAGCCTCGGCCCGCTCGGGCAGCCAGACCCGGGCATAGCTGAGGTAGCGCGGCCGGTGCAGCTCGCAGAACGCCGCGAACTCCAGCGGTACGGCCGGCGTTTCGCCGAGCCCCGGGGGAGGCTCGGCGCCACTGTCGTGACGATTGGTCATCTCGGCTTCTCGGCAAGTGAGATGGGAATCTGGCGGTCGATCATCTGTGCTCACTCTACGGTAGGCGCTCGGTGCGCTGGGTGACCAATCGGATTGAATGCCCAGAAGGTGCCATCGCGCGGCCGGTTCCGGTGGTGACCGGGTGCGGGGCCGGCGGGCCGAAGGGTCGGCGCGGGGCGCGCAGGGGTGGAGCGAGGGGTGCGGGGCGGCCTGCGGCGGGGTGGTGCGGCCGGTGACCCGGCGGCGTACGAAGCTGCCGGGGGCCTTGGTGCGAGGGCGTCGTGGCCGGTTGGTGGGGGCGGTCGGCGAGGGTGGACGGGGGGTCGGGCGCAGGACGTTGATGGGCCACCGTAGGCGGTCCGCGGGGTCGCGTCCACACCCTCGGCGTGAAGCCGCACCCGCGCTCCCGGTCGCGCGCGCGGCGGTGGAGGCGGGTGCGGAAGTGGGCGTGCGGGCGTGGGGCGCGCTCCCATGTGTGGTGGCGCGCCGGGCGGGTGGCGCGGTCGGGGCGAGGGCGTGGCGCGGGCCGGGCGCGGGGCCGCGGCACGGACCGATGGCAGGGGCGGCGGGAATCCGCGGTCGCTCGACGGTCGGCCCCGTGAGCGGCGGACGGCTGTTCGGGGCCGCCGCCGCGGAAGGATCGCGGCGCGCGGTCGGTGACGGGGCGGGCGGCGGAGCCTGCGGAGTGACGGTCGGTCAGCCCGGCTGTCTGGCCTCCGCGGGGGAGATCCGGTCGTCCGCCACGGCGCACCGTTCGAGCTGGGTGGGGAACGCCTCGACGGCCCGCCGCCGGGCCAGTTCGGCCTTGGCGGCGGCCGCTGCCGCCGCTGCCGCGGTGGCCGCCGCCTCGACCGCGTCCGCCGCCGACACGGTGTGCTTCCCGCCCCCACGAGTGCCCCCGCGAGCGTCCTCGCGAGCGACCTCGCGAGCGCCTTCCCGGGTGGTTTCGTCGGTGCCGCGCCGCCCTCGGCCGGCCGCCCGGGCGGCGTGCTCCTCGGCCGCCTCTCTGGCGGCCAGGTAGGCCTGGACGGCGGCCATCCCGTACACCGGCTGGATCAGCTGATGGCCTTTGAAGAAGGGTCTGGCCGGGGCGAATCCGGCGGCGACCACCAGGTCGCGGATCTCGGCTATCTCCGCCTCGCTGCGGGCGGTGAAGCGGACCTCCCAGCCCTTCTTGTACGTATGGCCCTCTGCGCCGCTGCGGCGGGCCGGGTCCGGCCGGCGGACGTATCCGGGCAGACGGCCGAGGCGGAGCTGGGCCGCGCGGAGGCCGGCGGTCTCGTCACGTGACATGAACTAAGGGTAGGCAATCCAGAGAGCGGGAGTGACGCCCGGAGGGTGTTTTCCGTATGCCCTTGGTCACTCACGGTCAGACGACCTGGTCGTGGGAACAGTGGGTGGTGGGGCAGGAGTAAAGATGACAACCATATAAGCGCCAATACTCCGAATGGGTGAGGGTATGGGGACTTTAGTGCGGAGTGGTCCCGGTTTCGCGACGGTTGGGTAACAGTGCGTCAGGTGGCCGATGAGCGGCTGGAGCTGTTGGGGATGGTGTCCGCATGAGCTACCGGATTCCCTCGCCGCCCCCGTCCCTGGAGGAGCTGGCGAAGCGTCAGCAGAACGTCGTCACCGCCAGCCAGCTGCGCGCCCGGGGCGTGCCGGCCCGGGTCATCACCGAGCACTGCCGTCGGGGCGGCCCGTGGCAGCGCCTGCTGCCCCGGGTCTACCTGCTGCAGTCCGGCGGGCCCACGCCGGAGCAGCGGATGTGGGCCGCGCTGCTCTACGCGGCGCAGAACGGCCGGGAGGAGGGGCGCCGGGAGGGTGCGGTGATCACCGGCACCGCCGCCCTCGCGCTGTACGGCTTCGCGGCGGTGCCCAGGCTGCCCGCCGTCACCGGGGTCGACGTCCTGGTGCCCCGTCAGCGCCGGCTCAAGGACGCCGGCGAGGTCCGGATCCGGCGCACCGAGCGGGAGTTGGTGGCCCGCTCGGTGCACGGCCTGGCCTGCGCGCCGGTGGCCCGGGCGGTGGCCGACGCGCTGGCCGAGTGGACGGCCGACGGGACGGGCGACGGGGCGGTGGAGGGGTCTGCGGAGGTGTCCGGCGACGGGGCCGCCCCCGCGTTCGGTGCGGGCGTCGCGCTGCCGATCCGCGAGGTGCTGCGGGAGGCCGTGAGCCGCCCCGAGGTCCGCTGCACGGTAAGGGAGTTGGCCGCAGAGCTGACCGATTCCGGCCTGGTCGGCGACGCCCGGGTGCGGGCCGCGCTGGACGAGCTGCTGGCCGCCGAGCGGGAGGCGGTGCTGGAGCGGCTCGGGGCCCTGGTGGACGAGTGGCTGCTGCCCGCTCCACTGGCCGGGCCCGAGCTGCGGATGCGCGGCGGCACCTACATCGCGGTGCCGGACCTCTACTGGCCGCAGGAGGGCGTCGCCGTCGAGGTGGACTCGGACCTGCGGTGCGTCAGCGAGGGGGAGGCCGCCTGGGTGCGCGGCGGCCAGCACCGGATGGAGTACCTGGGGATCCGGGTGGTCTACGTCTCCGGTGCCCGGCTGGCCGCCGAGCCCGACGCGGTCGGCGCCGAACTGCGGGAGGCCTTCCGGGACGGCGGTACCGACGTGGTGGAGCTGCTGGTCACCGAGGGCTGATCCGTGGGGCCCGGGGCGTTCGCCCCGGCGGCCAGCCGACCAGGCCCCACCCCGGCGGTCACGCGGTCAGGCCCCAAACCCCCGCGGCCACGCGGTCAGGCCCCAAACCCCCACCCCCGGCCCGAGAGTCAGCCCTGCACCACCGGTGCGCCGACCAGCTCGACCCCGGCCGCCCGCAGCTCCGCCAGCGCGGCCGCCGTGGTCTCCGGCGCGACCCCGGCCGTGAGGTCCAGCAGGACGCGGGTGGTGAAGCCCGCCCGGGCCGCGTCCAGCGCCGTGGCCTTGACGCAGTGGTCGGTGGCCAGCCCGACCACGTCCACCTCGGTGACCTGACGCTCGCGCAGCCACTCGATCGGTCCGCGGTTGTTCTCGTCCACACCCTCGAAGCCGCTGTACGCCGCCGAGTAGGCGCCCTTGTCGAAGACCGCCTCGATCGCGCCGGAGGTCACGGACGGGGCGAAGTTGGGGTGGAAGCCCACGCCTTCGGTGCCCGCCACGCAGTGCACCGGCCAGCTGGTGACGTAGTCCGGGCTGTCGGAGAAGTGGTCGCCCGGGTCGATGTGGTTGTCCCGGGTGGCGAGGACGTGGTGGTAGCCGGGGCTGGACTCGGCGATCAGGTCGGTGATCGCGGCGGCGACCTCGGCCCCGCCCGCGACGGCCAGGCTGCCGCCCTCGCAGAAGTCGTTCTGCACATCGACGACGATCAGTGCCCGGTGCATGGCTCGCATCCTCGGTAGTGGGGGACGGTTGCGCTTGTTCTGTGCGCTTCCGGTGGGAACTCTACGGTCGACTGTAGGCAGTGGCACCCGGAGGCGGAAGGCCCGGGAGGGCCCGGCGATGCACGGACTCCCGCCCGCTCGGCGCCGCGCGCCCACCGGCCCGCCGTCACCCGCCCACCGCCGCCGGGGCCGCCGGCTGTCAGAGGATCAGCTCGGTCGGCAGCACCGGGTCGCCCTTGGAGAGCTGGGTGGCCGACAGCGGCAGGGCCGCCCGCGCCCGGACGTGCCGCTCGCGCGCCGTGCTCAGCGGCTCCCGGCCGACCACCTCGCCGGCCAGTACCAGCGGCACCTGGACCAGGTGCGGCTCCAGCTCGGCCGGGACCGGCCCGGTGCCGACCACCTCGGCCTCGGCCACCCCGTCCGCGTCGGGACGGCGGGCCGCCCACTTGCGCCCGCCGATGCTGGTCTTGCCGCCCGCCGCGCGCTTGGCGACGGGCACCAGCGGGCCGTCCGCGGTCTCGGCCCGCGCGACCAGCTTGTAGACCATCGCGCAGGTCGGGTGCCCGCTGCCGGTGACCAGGCTGGTGCCGACGCCGTAGCCGTCGACGGGGGCGGCCGCCAGCGCGGCGATCGCGTACTCGTCCAGGTCCGAGGTGACGATGATCTTCGTCCGGTGGGCGCCGAGCTCGTCCAGCTGGCGGCGGACCCGGTGGGCGAGCAGGGTGAGGTCGCCCGAGTCGATCCGGACCGCGCCCAGGTCGGGGCCGGCCACCTCGACGGCGGTGCGCACCGCCTCGCGCAGGTCGAAGGTGTCGACCAGCAGGGTGGTGCCCTTGCCCATCGAGGCGATCTGCGCCCGGAACGCGTCCCGCTCGCTGTCGTGCACCAGGGTGAAGGCGTGCGCCGCGGTGCCGGTGGTCGGGATGCCGTGGGTGAACCCGGCCTGCAGGTCGGAGGTGGCGGAGAAGCCCGCCACGTACGCGGCGCGGGCGGCCGCGACGGCGGCCTGCTCGTGGGCGCGCCGGGCCCCCATCTCGATCACCGGGCGCCCGCCGGCGGCGGACGTCATCCGGGAGGCGGCGGCCGCGATCGCCGAGTCGAAGTTGAGGATCGACAGGATCACCGTCTCCAGGATCACCGCCTCGGCGAAGGTGCCCGAGACCGTGAGCAGCGGCGAGCCGGGGAAGTGGACCTCGCCCTCCGGGTAGCCGTGGATGTCCCCGGTGAACCGGTAGTCGGCCAGGTAGCGCAGCGTGTCGTCGTCGACCACGCCCTGGCCGGCCAGCCAGTCGAGCTGTGCCGCGGTGAAGCGGAAGTTCTCGACGGCGTCCAGCACCCGGCCGGTGCCGGCCGTCACGCCGTACCGGCGGCCGCTCGGGAGGCGGCGGGTGAACACCTCGAAGACGGAGCGGCGGTGCGCCGCCCCGCTGCGCAGGGCGGCCTGCAGCATGGTGAGCTCGTAGCGGTCGGTGAGCAGCGCGGTCGAACCGGCCGCGGGCACTGAAGTGGCGTCCATGAAGATGATGCTACTACCACTTAGCGTCAGAGTGACGATTTCTCTTTCCGGGCCGTCGCGAGCCCAGGGGGCGGAATCGCCCGGAGGTCCCCCGGATGGCAGCATGGGGGCTGAAGGGGTATGTGCGAGAAGAGCGGCTGAGAGGACCCGGCGGTGAGTGTCGCGCCCGTGGAGATCGAGCGCCCGGAGGTCGAAGGCCTGCCGGTGACGGAGCCGGACACGCCCTGGGTGACCATCGTGCACAACGACCCGGTCAACCTGATGAGCTACGTCCAGTACGTCTTCCAGGCCTACTTCGGCTATCCGAAGGACAAGGCCCGGAAGCTGATGATGGAGGTGCACCACAAGGGCCGGGCGGTGGTCTCCAGCGGCTCGCGCGAGGAGATGGAGCGCGACGTGCAGGCGATGCACGGCTACGGGCTCTGGGCCACGCTGCAGCACGACTGACGCGCCCCGCGCGCCGGTGCGAGCGGGCGTCGGTGCGAGCGGCGCGACCGGCACGGCCGGGTGGCGTCCCCGCACCCGCGTCCCGCACACCACCACCGAAGACGACCGAGACGACGAAGACGGGCTGACCGATACAGATGGCTGGGTTGTTCGAGAGTGCCGGCGGCGGCAGCGCGGTGATCGCGCTGGACGAGTGGGAGGCCTCGATCCTCCGCTCCCTGGAAGTGCAGCTGCTGGAGCGGATCGGCCCGGGCCCGGGCGGCGACGGCGGTGACCCGCTCGCCGCGCTGTTCGCCGAGGGTCCGACCGAGGCGCCCGCCGACCCGGCGCTGGCCCGGCTCTTCCCCGACGCGTACGGGGACCCGGGGGAGCGGCCGGACGCCGAGAGCAAGGCGGCCTCCAGCGAGTTCCGCCGCTACACCGAGCTCGACCTGCGCGCCCGCAAGCGCGAGGACGCGCTCCAGGTGGTCCGGGCGCTGGACGGGCTCGGCGGCGAGGGCGGGGTGCTCAAGCTGCCCGCGGCCGACTGCCTGCGCTGGCTCGGCGCGCTGAACGACCTGCGGCTGACCCTGGGCGTCCTGCTGGACGTCACCGAGGAGGACGAGCAGGGCCTCTACAACCTGCCGGACACCGACGAGCGCAAGCCGCTGGTGATGGCCTACCTGTGGCTGGGCGCCCTGCAGGAGTCGCTGTTGGAGGCGATCGCGGACTGATCCCGCGGTCCGATCCTGCCCGGTGTCCCGGGCACCCCGACCCCCTGTCCGCATGCTGGACGGGGGGTCTGGTCATTTCCGTCCGAATCGGGCGAAACCATGCGACTCCATGCTCAAATGTCGCTCAGATGGTCACCGGTATCCGGACCCTGCGTGGTACGACTGCTCCTCCCCACGAGAACCACCAGGACGGTGCACCATGGCCGAGCAGCTGTACGACCAAGAGGTCCATACCGGGCCCGCCGCGCAGGACGAGGAGGGCTACCAGCGGGGGCTGGGCAGCCGCCAGATCCAGATGATCGCCATCGGCGGCGCCATCGGAACCGGCCTCTTCCTCGGCGCCGGCACCGCGATCTCCAAGTCCGGCCCGAGTCTGATCCTGTCGTACGCCGTGGCCGGTGTGGTGATCTTCGCGATCATGCGGGCGCTCGGCGAGCTGCTCACCTACCGCCCGGTCTCCGGCAGCTTCGCCGAGTACGCGCGGGAGTTCCTCGGCCCGTTCGCCGGCTACGTGACCGGCTGGACGTACTGGCTGTTCTGGGTCGTCACCGGCATGGCGGAGACCACCGCCGCCGCCGTCTACGTGAAGTTCTGGGCGCCGGGCATCCCGCAGTGGATCAGCGCGCTCACCTTCCTGGTGGTCCTCTACGCGGCCAACCTGATCTCGGTGAAGCTGTTCGGCGAGATCGAGTTCTGGTTCTCGATGGTCAAGGTCACCGCCATCATCGGCATGATCCTGATCGGCGTCGGCGTGCTCACCCTCGGCTTCAGCGACGCCGGTGACACCGCCTCGGTCACCCACCTCTGGGCGGACGGCGGCTTCTTCCCCAAGGGCATCGGCGCCACCGTGATGACCCTGCAGATCGTCATGTTCGCCTACCTGGGCGTCGAACTCGTCGGTGTCACCGCCGGCGAGAGCGAGGACCCGCAGAAGACCCTGCCGCGCGCCATCAACACCCTGCCGTGGCGCATCGCGCTGTTCTACATCGGCGCCCTGGTGGTCATCCTCTCGCTGGTCCCGTGGACCGAGTTCCAGCCCGGCGTCAGCCCGTTCGTCGCCGCCTTCGGCAAGATCGGCATCCCCGCCGCGGCCGGCATCATCAACTTCGTGGTGCTCACCGCCGCGCTCTCCTCCTGCAACTCCGGCATGTACTCCACCGGCCGGATGCTGCGCGACCTCGCGCTGCGCGGCCAGGCCCCCAAGGGCCTGACCACGCTCAACTCCCGCCGCACGCCCGCCGCCGCGATCACCCTCTCCTGCGCGCTGATGGGCCTCGGCGTGCTGCTCAACGCCTTCGTCCCGGCGCGGGCGTTCGAGTACATCACCTCGGTGGCCACCGTCTGCGGCCTCTGGACCTGGGCGATGATCCTGGTCAGCCAGATCCGCTACCGCCGGGCCTGGACGAGCGGCCGGCTGCCGGCGCCCACCTTCAAGGCGCCCGGCGGCGTCTGGAGCAGCTGGGCCGCGCTCGCCTTCCTCGCCGTGGTCGTCGTGCTGATCGCGCTGGACGAGGACAACCGGATCTCGCTCTACGTCTTCCCCTGCTGGGCCGTGGTCCTGGTGATCGGCTACCAGGTGCTCAAGCGCCGCCGCCCGGAGGCCGTCGACGGCGCCGCCCGGGACCAGCTGCACGCCGGCAGCGGCAGCTGACCGACAGGTGGACCACGCCGTGGACGCCCCGGCGGGCAGCCGCCGGGGCGTGGCTATCCTGACCGCATGCTGACCATCACTCGAGAACTGCGCGACGCGATCGTCGCCCACGCCCGCGCCGACCACCCGGACGAGGCCTGCGGTGTGGTGGCCGGGCCGGCCGGCACCGGTCGGCCCGAGCGGTTCGTCCCGATGCTCAACGCCGCCCGCTCGCCCACCTTCTACGAGTTCGACTCGGGCGACCTGCTCAAGCTCTACCGCGAGATGGACGAGCGGGACGAGGAGCCCGTGATCGTCTACCACTCGCACACCGCGACCGAGGCCTACCCCTCGCGCACCGACGTGAGTTACGCCTCCGAGCCGTTCGCCCACTACGTCCTGGTCTCGACCGCCGAGGGCAACGGCCCCGACGACCCGTACCAGTTCCGCTCGTTCCGCATCGTGGACGGCGAGATCACAGAGGAAGACGTCCAGGTCGTCGAGGCCTGACCGGCCTGACCGGCACCCACCTGGACGCGGCCCGCCGACCCTCCCCGAGCGGTCGGCGGGCCGTTTCATCTCACCAGGAGAAACGGGAACATCCGGATCCCGAGACGGGCATGTCCCCGCGGGGCCGGGAATCTATACGATGAGCCCATGCGTTCCGTCGATGTGAGCAACCAGGCCCCGGGCACCCGCCTCGTGGCGCGCCTGCACATCGACCTGTGCCGGCACGCCGGCGCGATCTGTCCCCGCACGCCGGCGCGCGCTCGCTGAGCAGCCCGCCCAGGCCCGCCGCAGGCCTCGCGCCGCGGGCCCACCCCGCCCTGCCGCGACCGCCGCGGCCCACCCCACCTCACGACTCGCACAGGAGCGCACCCATGGCCATCGAGGTCCGCATCCCGACCATCCTCCGCACCTACACCGACGGCGCCAAGGCCGTCGAGGGCACCGGCAGCAACCTCGGGGAACTCTTCCAGGACCTCGACGCCCGCCACCCGGGCATCGCCGCCCGTCTGCTGGAGGGCGGCGAGCTGCGCCGCTTCGTCAACGTCTACCTGAACGACGAGGACGTCCGCTTCCTGGAGGGCATCTCCACCGCCGTCGCCGACGGCGACAGCGTCACCATCCTGCCCGCCGTGGCCGGCGGCGCCCGCTGACCTCCCGCGCTCCCGCCCGCCGGCCGCGCGGGCGGGGGCGCAGCCGCCCCTACCCTCACCGCCGGTGCCGGAGGCCCCCCTTGCGTTACGACAGCCCGCTCGAAGCCGTCGGCAACACCCCGCTGGTCCGCCTGCCACGCATCTCCGCCGGCGTCCCCGGCAACACCGAGGGCCTGGTCACCCTCTGGGCCAAGCTGGAGGACCGCAACCCCACCGGGTCCATCAAGGACCGCCCGGCGCTGCACATGATCGAGCGCGCCGAGGCCGCCGGGCTGCTCACCCCGGGCTGCACCATCCTGGAGCCCACCAGCGGCAACACCGGCATCTCGCTCGCCATGGCCGCCAAGCTCAAGGGCTACCGGATGGTCTGCGTGATGCCCGAGAACACCAGCGAGGAGCGCCGCGAACTGCTCCGGATGTGGGGCGCCGAGATCATCCCCTCCCCGGCGGCCGGCGGCTCCAACACCGCGGTGCGGATCGCCAAGGAGATCGCCGCCGAGCACCCGGACTGGGTGATGCTCTACCAGTACGGCAACCCGGACAACGCCGGCGCCCACTACGCCACCACCGGTCCGGAGATCCTCGCCGACCTGCCGACCGTCACCCACTTCGTGGCCGGCCTCGGCACCACCGGCACCCTGATGGGCACCGGCCGCTTCCTGCGCGAGAAGGTCCCCGGGGTGCAGATCGTCGCCGCCGAGCCGCGCTACGACGACCTGGTCTACGGCCTGCGCAACCTCGACGAGGGCTTCGTCCCGGAGCTGTACGACGCCGAGGTGCTCACCACCCGGTTCTCGGTCGGCTCCGCCGACGCCGTTCGCCGCACCCGCGAACTCCTGCAGCAGGAGGGCATCTTCGCGGGCGTCTCGACCGGTGCGATCCTGCACGCCGCGATCGGCGCCGGCCGCAAGGCCGCCGCGGCCGGGCAGCGTGCGGACATCGTCTTCGTCGTCGCGGACGGCGGCTGGAAGTACCTCTCCACCGGCATCTACACCGCCGAGTCGACCGAGGCCGCGGTCGAAGCACTGCAGGGCCAGCTCTGGGCCTGACGCCCCGGGGCGCGCCCCCGGGCCCCGGGACCCGGGGGTCTCAGGACTGAAGGGCCCGCTGCGCGCGGACCCAGATCTGCCGGTCCACCTCGCCGGCCCGGCGGCGGAAGGCGCCGAGCGGCACCTCGCGCAGCTCGTCCGTCTCCAGCCAGCTGGTCCGGCCCTGGCGGTCGCCCACCGAGCCGGGCGGCAGCGGCAGCACTCCCGGGCGCTCGGCGTGGTGCTTGCTGGTGATCTTCGCGACGGTCGCGGTCCGCCCGTTCACCCGCAGCACCAGGCAGGGGCGGTCCTTCGCCCCCGGGCCGTCCTCGAACGGCACCTCCGCCCACCAGATCTCCTGCGGCGCCGGGCCCGGGCGACCCTTCGCCGGACGCGGCCGCGGCGGCGCCGTCGGCACCGGCGCCCGGCGCTCCCGCCGACGGGCCCGGACCCGGGCCCCCACCAGGGCGGCCACCGCCGCGGCGACCGTCCAGAGCGCGAGCCACCAGTAGTTGGTCATGCGGCGAACCGTACCGGGCCCCCACCCGCCACCACCACCGTCGCCGGCGTGACATTCGGTGATTTGTCCGTGTCCTGCTCCCGGTTCGTCACGGTATGACCACAGCGTCCGTTCTGCGGTGGCGCCGCCGCGGGTGCCGGAAAGGCTGATCGCGCACGCCCCCACGCACCCGCGGAGGTGACCCCGTGAGCCGCAGCACCGACCTGTGGTCGTACGCCGAGATCGCCCGCCACATCAACGTCCAGCCGGAGACCGTCCGCAACTACCGCCGGCACGGCCTGCTGCCCGACCCGGACGTCGTCGACGGCAGCGGGCACCCCCGCTGGTACGCCGACACCATCCGCGCCTGGGCCCGCCGGCGCCCCGGCCACCGCTGATCAGCCGTTCCGCCCCCGCCCCGGCGTTCTGGTGATTCCAGCCACAGCGCGGCACGGAGACGGGGGCAAAGTGCCCCTCCGCCCTTACCCTCGACACACGCGAGGGCAGTGCTACCGGCCGGTTCACCCGGCCCGCACTGCCGTGACCATTGGCAGCCAGGACGTGTCGGGGCGGAGGGGCTCGGATGAAACTGACCGTGGTGGGGTGCTCGGGGAGCTTCCCGTCCGCCGACTCGCCGTGCTCCAGCTACCTCGTGGAGGCCGACGGCTACCGCCTCGTGCTCGACCTCGGCAACGGCGCCCTCGGCGCCCTGCAGAAGTACGCCGACATCTACCAGGTCGACGCCGTCCTGCTCAGCCACCTGCACGCCGACCACTGCGTCGACCTGTGCGCCTACTGGGTCGCCCGGAACTACCGCGCCGAGGGCTGCCCGGACCCGATGCCCGTCTACGGCCCGGCCGGCACCGCCGAGCGGCTGGCCCGCGCCTACGACATGCCGGAGAACCCGGGCATGAAGGAGGTCTTCGACTTCCGGACCCTCACCCCCGGCGGCTTCGACCTCGGCCCGTTCCGGATCGGCGTCGCCCAGGTCAACCACCCCGTCGACGCCTTCGCGTTCCGGATCGAACACGCCGGCCGCAGCCTCGTCTACTCCGGCGACACCGGCGAGAGCGCCGAACTCGTCGAGCTCGCCCGCGACACCGACCTCTTCCTCTGCGAGGCCGCCTACATCGACGGCCGCGACACCTACCGCGCCGTCCACCTCAACGGCCGTGAGGCCGGCGAGCACGCCACCGCCGCGGGCGCCCGCCGCCTCGTCCTCACCCACATCCCGCCGTGGACGGACGCCGAGCACAACCGCCGGGACGCCGAGGCCGCCTACGCGGGACCGGTCGAGGTCGCCCGGGCCGGGGCCGTCTACCGGATCTGAGCCGGCCTTCCCGGTCCTCGCGGTTCTCCGGGTACTCCCGGGTCCTCCCGGTCCCTCCGGGGCTCCGGAGGGATCAGCGGTCCACCGGCGTCAGCCAGTGCCGGTAGCGCGGATCGGCGCCCGACACCGCCGCCTCGTACGCCTCCCGCAGCCGCGCCGTCAGCGGACCGGGGGCCGCCGGCAGCTCGCGGTCGTCCAGCGAGCGCACCGGGACGACACCGGCCGCCGTCCCGCCGACGAACACCTCGTCCGCCGCGTAGAGGTCCGAGCGCAGCAGGCCCTCCACCCGCACCGGCACGCCCAGGCCGCGGGCCAGCTCCAGCACCGTGTCCTGGGTGATGCCCTCCAGCGCGCCCGCACTCGCCGGCGGCGTCCGCAGCACACCGTCGCGCACCGCGAACACGTTCTCGCCGGTGCACTCGCTCACCGAACCGTCCGGGCCCAGCAGCAGCGCCTCGTCGTACCCCGCGTCGGTCGCCTCCCGGCGGGCCAGCACCGAGTTCAGGTACGGGCCGGTCGCCTTCGCCGCCGGCGGCACCGCGTTCGCGTCGTTCCGCCGCCAGCTGCTCGTCTTGACCCTGATCCCGCCCCCTTCGGCGGGGAGTTGGGGCTGCCAGTGCCAGCTCGCGATCGCCGTCGTGGTCGGCGAGAAGCGCATGTCCAGGCCCATCGAGCCGTAGCCGAGAAAGGCGAAGTGCCGCAGGTAGCAGTCACGGTGGCCGTTGGCGCGCACCAGGTCGACCGTGGCCTTGGTCAACTCATCAACGCTGTAGGGGAGTTCCATCCGCAGCATGCGCGCGCTGCGGTCCAGCCGGCGCAGGTGCTCGGGCAGCCGGAACACCGCCGGGCCGTCCGCCGTGGCGAACACCCGGGTGCCCTCCAACACCCCGGTCCCGTAGTGGAGTCCGTGCGTCAGGACGTGCGTCTGCGCCGCCTGCCAGGGCACCAGCGCGCCGTCCAACCAGATCGTCGAAGCCTCGGAAAGAGCCATGCAGCCCATCCTGGCCACCGCTCCGCCGCAGGTCAGCCGTAGCGCCACGACCGGAACCGGCCATGGCCGGGAGCGGAAGCGGCGCCGTCTCGCCCCTCGGAAACCTCCACCCGCGCGGCCGCCCGCTCACTACGCTGCCGCCGATGGAGAGCTCCGCCGGCCACCACGACAGCGACGCCACCCGGCTCTACGCCCGCCTGCTCGCCGAACCCGGCCGGCCGCCGACCGCCCTCGGGCCCGGCTGGGACGAGCGCCGCCTCGCGGCCGCCACCGCCGAACTGCTCGGCCTCGGACTGCTCCAACCCACCGCCGCCACCCCGCCCGCCGCCGCGCCCGGTGGGTCCGCGGCCGCCGTCGGCGCCGGCGGCCACGCCGTGGTCTCCGTCGACACCGCCGTCCGCCAACTGCTGCTCGACACCGACGCCCAGGTCACCGCCCTGGTCGAGGCGCTGCGCCGGGCCCGCGACTCGGTGGACCGCCTGCATACCGGCTACCTGCCGGTCCAGCACCGCCACCACGCCGGCACCGCCCTCGAACTGGTCCGCGGCGCCGACCGGATCGCCGCCCTGCTGGAGGACGCCGCCCGGGGCGCCCGCACCGAGGCCCTGTCGCTCCGCCCCGGCCAGGACCTCTCCGGCCCCGCGCTGGCGGGCAAGCTCGCCCGCGAACGGCTCGCCCTCGCCCACGGCGCCGCCCTGCGCACCATCTACCCGGCCGCCGTGCTGCGCCGGCCCGCCGTCCTCGCGCACGTCCGGGAGCTCACCGCGGCCGGCGCCCGGATCCGGGCCGCCCACTCGCTGCCGCTCTGGCTCATCGTGGTCGACGCCCGCCTGGCGATCCTGCCCGCGCCGGGTTCGGGCTCCTCGGGTTCGGGCTCCGGCGCGGGGCAGGACGAGGGCGAGGGCTCGACGGCGGCGCAGGCGGCCGTGGTGGTGCGCGAGCCGGCGCTGGTCGCGCTGGTGGCGGAGCTGTTCGAGTACTTCTGGTCGGCGGCCTGGACACCGCCGGAACTCCTGCCCGGAGCATCGGAGATGACGGATCGGCACCACGAGGTGCTGCGGATGCTCGCGGCCGGGCTGACGGACGCGGCGATCGCCCGGAAGCTGGAGGTCTCCGAGCGGACGGTGCGCCGGCTGGTGGCCGACCTGACCGCCGACCTGGGCGCGGAGAGCCGCTTCCAGGCCGGCGTGTACGCCGCCCGCCTCGGCCGGATCTGAGGCCGGCACCGGTAGCGGCACCGGCTCCGGCAGCGGCACCGGCTCCGGCACCGGCACCCGCGTCGGCCTCGGATCCGGCCGCGACCCGGGCCCGCGCGAGCCCGCGACCCGGGCCGCGCTGGCCGTACGGCTCAGCGCCGTCCGGGCACGGGCAGGCCGAGGTGCTCGCGCAGGGTCGTCCCGGTGTACTCGGTGCGGAACACCCCGCGCTCCTGCAGCAGCGGAACCACCCGGTCGACGAACTCGTCCAGCCCGCCGGGGGTGAGGTGCGGGACCAGGATGAAGCCGTCCGCCGCGTCGCTCTGCACGTGCGCATCGAGCTGGGCGGCGACGGCCTCCGGCGTGCCGACGAAGGACTGCCGACCGGTCACCTCGATCACCAGCTCGCGGCTGGTGAGCTGCTTCTCGGCCGCCACCGCCCGCCACCGGGCGGCGATCTCGCGCGGATCGCCGAGCCTGGTCCGGCCCTGGACGACGGTGCTGTCCACGACCGGCTCGGCCGCGGGCAGCGGACCGTCCGGGTCGTGGTCGGAGAGGTCGATGCCCCAGATCTGCTCCAGGTAGGCGATCGCGGTCCGCGGTCCGACCTGGGCGCGGCGGATCTCGTCGGCGCGCTCGGCCGCCTCGGCCTCGGTGTCGCCGAGGACGTAGGTGACGCCCGGCATGATCTTCAGCTCGTCCGGCTTGCGCCCGTACGCGGCCAGCCGCCGCTTGACGTCGGCGTGGAAGGCCTGACCGGCGGCGAGCGTGGAGTGCCGGCTGAACACGACGTCGGCGGTGGCGGCGGCGAACTCCCGCCCCTCGTCGGAGTCCCCCGCCTGGATCACCACGGGGTGGCCCTGCGGAGGCCGGGGCAGCGAGAGCCGGCCCTCGACGTCGAACTGCGGGCCGCGGTGCCGGACGGTGCCGCCCTCGGCGTCCCAGAACTCCCGGGCCAGCTGGACGAATTCGGAGGCCCTGGTGTACCGGTCGGCGCGGTCGAGGTAGCCGCCGCGGCGGAAGTTCTCCCCGGTGAAGGCGTCCGAGGAGGTGACCACGTTCCAGGCCGCCCGGCCGCCGGAGAGGTGGTCGAGCGAGGCGAACCGCCGCGCCAGTTCGTACGGCTCGTTGAAGGTGGCGTTGACCGTGGCGGCGAGTCCGAGCCGGTCGGTGACGGCGGCGAGCGCGTTCAGCACGGTGATCGACTCGGGCCGCCCGACCACGTCCAGGTCGTGGATGCGGCCCTTGACCTCGCGCAGCCGTAGCCCCTCGGCGAGGAAGAGGAAGTCGAACAGCCCGCGCTCGGCGGTCTCGGCGAGGTGCCGGAAGGAGGCGAACTCGATCTGGCTCCGCGACTGCGGATCGGTCCACACCGTGGTGTTGTTGACGCCGGGGAAGTGCGCGGCGAGGTGGATCTGCTTGAGCGGTCGGTCCGTCATCGGGTCACCTCGAAGGCGGTGGTGGCGGGGGCGGTGGTCGCGGAGGCCGCGGGCACGGAGGCGGCGGCCGCCGAGGCGGCGAGGGCGTAGCGGCCGGCCGGGCGCTCCAGGCCGAGGTGGTCGCGCAGGGTGCGGCCCGTGTAGCCGGTGCGGAAGAGGCCGCGCTCGCGCAGGGCGGGGACGACCCGGTCGGCGACGGCGGCGAGGTCGCGGGCGGGCTCGGCGGGCACCAGGTGGAAGCCGTCGACGCCGCCCGCGCCCGCGGTGAGCTCGCCGGTCAGGGCGGCGACCGCGGTGTCGTCGGGGAGTGCGGCGGCCAGCCGGGCGAGGATCCGCGGGCCCTCGCCGGCCCGCAGCCGCAGCTCGGTGGCGGCGGCCAGCCGGGCCGCCCGGTCGGGGGCGTCCAGCAGCACGACGTCCGCGTATCGGGCGGCGGTCTCCACCCGGGCCCGGCCGCCGGCCGGGGCGTCCGGCGCGAGGTCGGCGGCGGCGACCGCCACCGCCACCACCGGCCGGCCCTGCGGTGGCCGCGGGGTGATGGACGGGCCGCGCACCGAGAAGTGGGCGCCCTCGAAGTCGATGTGGTGGAGCTTGTCGCGGTCGATGAACCGGCCGGTGGCGGCGTCGCGGATCTCCGCGTCGTCCTCCCAGCTGTCCCAGAGCCGCACGGCGACCTCGGCGGCCTCCGCGGCCTCGGCCCAGAGCACGTCGGTCGGGGCGGCGCCCTTGCGTCCGAACGCCCTCGCCTCGGCCTCGGTGTCGGAGACGCCGACCAGCCAGCCGGCCCGGCCCTCGCTCACCCAGTCCAGGGTGTTGACCGAGGTGGAGGTGTGGAACGGCTCGGTGTGGGTGGTGGTGACGGTCGGGACGAGGCCGAGCCCCCGCGTCAGCGGTGCGATCCGGGCGAAGGTGGCGAGGGCGTCGAGCCGGCGCGGTTCGGGGGTGTAGGAGTCGTCGAGGGTGACGAAGTCGAGGGCGGCCCGCTCGGCGAGGCGGGCGAGGGCCGTGAAGTGCCCGGCGTCGAAGTGGCCGGGGCTGTCGAGGGCAGCGGAGAGGTGCAGCTGGCGGGGCATGGTGAGGCCTTGACTTTCCTCGTGCGGGGACGCGCGGGTGCGCGCGGAGCGCAGACGGGTACGTGACGGTGGCCCGGGGTGCGGGCGGACCCGAGACGGGAGGCGGGCCGGGCGCGGCGGGACGTCAGCCGGGCGGCGGCGGGGGAACGGTCAGGTCAGGCGCAACACGCCGCCGACCACACGCGACCGAAGTCGATGTGGCTGCGGGAGACCAGGATGCGCCGGGCGTTCACCGCATCAGTTGACCAGCGATCTCGTCGGTTCGTCAACCGTCGTCTCAGTCCCCGTCTCAGCCCTCGTCCCGGCGGTGGGCCGACGGTGGGCCGGCGGTGGACCGGCGGTGGACCGGCCCCGGACCGGTGCCGCGGAACGCGGAACGGCCCCGCCCCGCCGCCTGGGGGAGCAGGCGGCGGGGCGGGGCCGTGAGCGGCGTCGGGGAGGTGCGGGCCGTTACGCCTTGGTCACGTCCTCGATCTCGTCGTCGTCCTCGCGACCGGGGGTCTTGAGGTTGAACTTGACGATCGCGAAGCGGAACACGAAGTAGTAGATCGCGCCGAAGACCAGGCCGATCGGGATGATCAGCAGCGGCTTGGAGGCCAGGTGGAAGTTGATCGCGTAGTCGATCAGGCCGGCCGAGAAGCTGAAGCCGTCGTGGACGCCGAGGGCCCAGGTCACCGCCATCGAGACGGCGGTCAGGACGGCGTGCACGGCGTAGAGCGCCGGGGCGATGAAGAGGAAGGTGAACTCGATCGGCTCGGTGACACCGGTGACGATGCTGGTGAGGGCGAGCGAGGTCATCATGCCCAGGACGACCTTGCGGCGCTCCGGGCGGGCGGCGTGGGCGATGGCCAGCGCGGCGGCGGGCAGCGCGAACATCATGATCGGGAAGAAGCCGGACATGAACTGGCCGGCGGTCGGGTCGCCCGCCAGGAAGCGGTTGATGTCACCGTGGACGGCGGTGCCGTCGGCCGCGGCGTAGTCGCCGGTCTGGAACCACGCGTAGGTGTTGACGAACTGGTGCATGCCGATCGGGATCAGCGCGCGGTTGATCAGGCCGAAGATGCCGGCGCCGGCCGCGCCCGCGCCCACCAGGCCGTCGTTGACGTTGGAGATCGCGTCACCGATCGGCTGCCAGCAGAGGCCGAACAGGATGCCCAGGCCGGTGCCGACGAAGGCCATGATGATCGGCACCAGGCGGCGGCCGTTGAAGAAGCCCAGCCAGTCGACCAGCTTGGTGCGGTGGAACTTCTGCCAGAGGATCGCGGAGAGCAGACCGACGACGATGCCGCCGAGCACGCCCGGGTTCTGCGGCTCGCCCTTCGGCAGGGCCGCCGTGACGGTGCCGTCGGCCGGGAACGCGGTCAGCACGTTCTTGAAGACGAGGTAGCCGACCAGCGCGGCGAGCGCGGTGGAGCCGTCCGCCTTCTTGGCGTAGCCGATGGCGATGCCGACGCAGAACAGCAGCGGCAGGGCGCCGGTGATCGCGGTGCCGGCGGCGCCGAAGACCTCGACCAGCTTCGCCGGGAAGTGCCAGCTCTCGTGGACGTCCGGCTGGCCCAGGCGAGCCAGCAGACCGGCCGCGGGCAGCACGGCGATGGGGAGCTGGAGGCTGCGGCCGACCTTCTGGAGGCCGGGGAGCAGGCCGGAGCCGAACTTCTTGGTCTTGGCCGGAGCCGCGGCGGGCGCCGGTGCCTGCGCAGACTGACTCATGGGGGTGGGTTCCTAACGGCAGGGCGGGTCGGTCGGGGGTAGGTGCACAGGGGGCCGAACCGCGAACTGGTCTACACCACACGTGGTGTAGACCAGTTTTGTAGCACGGGCGGGGAAGGGGGGGAACCCTCGAAAGCGGTGTCGGCGGGAAGCGCTATGAAATCGAAACCTACCCCGGGAGGGACGATCATGATTACCCGTCGCGATTGGGATTTTGGCTATTTGCGCAACAAAAAGGCCCCGCCGCCCGGCGGGGGCTGCCCCGGCGGGCCCGGCGCGCTGCGTGGACGACCGGGCGCGCGCGGGGGCGGCGCCCGCCCCCGCCTCCCCTGCGGTTGCGGCGGGGCGGGTCGACCGCGGCCCGCCGCGACCGGCGGGAGCTCCGTCCCGCCGCCCCCCGGAGTCCCGATTTCCCGCGGACCGCCACCCCCGGAGTCGGGGGCTCCGTCCGGCTCGTACGGAGAAACCCGGTGCCGGTGCCCTGGTGGAACGGCGGCCGCCGATTGTCGGACGGTCCGGCGCGCGTCGGCGGCGATCATTCCCCCACCCGGCCGGCGTGCTGCCGGCGCCACTGCGCGGGCCCGGCCGCGGCCCCGCCCGGCGCCGTCGCGGCCCCGCCCCGGCAGCGCCGCAGCCTGCCCGGGCCGCGGCGGGGCCGGGGCGCCGCCGAATTCCCCGCGGCGGAAATGCCGGTGCTCCGGGAATGCGGCCGAATCTCCGTTCCGGAAATGCCGAAGGCCCCCGGGCAGGTGGTCCGGGGGCCTGTTGCGGACAATGCGCGGTGACGTTCGGTTTATGGCTTGGTCACGTCCTCGACCTCGCTCTCGTCCTCGCGTCCGGGCGTTTTCACGTCGAATTTCACGATGATGAAGCGGAACAGCGCGTAGTACACGACGGCGAAGCTGGCCCCGATCGGGAGGATCAGCCAGGGCTTGGTGGCGAGCCCCCAGTTGAGGGCGTAGTCGATCAGGCCCGCCGAGAAGCTGAACCCGTCGTGGACCCCGAGCCCCCAGGTGATCGCCATCGACGCGCCGGTCAGCAGGGCGTGCACCGCGTACAGGGCGGGCGCGATGTAGGCGAAGGAGTACTCGATCGGCTCGGTGATTCCGGTGACGAAGGAGGTCAGGCCGACCGAGAGCATCAGACCGTAGATCTCCTTGCGGCGGTGCGGTTTGGCCGCGTGGGCGATCGCCAGTGCGGCGGCGGGCAGGGCGAACATCATGATGGGGAAGAAGCCGGAGGTGAACTGCCCGGCCGTCGGGTCGCCCGCCAGGAAGCGCGGGATGTCGCCGTGGACGACGGCGCCGTCCGGCTTGGTGTAGTCGCCGAACTGGAACCAGAGGAAGAAGTTCAGCAGCTGGTGCATGCCGACCAGCAGCAGCACGCGGTTGAGGACGCCGAAGATGCCGGCGCCGACCGAGCCCAGGTCGGAGAGGTGCTGGCTCAGGTCGGTGAGGGTGCGGCCGATCGGCGGCCAGACCCAGACCGAGAGGCAGGCCAGCAGCAGGCCCGCCACGGCGGTGATCATCGGCACCAGGCGGCGGCCGTTGAAGAAGCCCAGCCAGTCCACCAGCCTGGTCCGGTGGAAGCGCATCCAGAGCCAGGCCGAGATCAGGCCCAGCAGGAGGCCGCCCAGCACGCCCGGGTTCTGGTAGACCGCGGCCGCGGCCTTGGCCGAGGTGAAGTCGATGCACTGGTCGCTGATCAGCACCGTCGGCGGCTTGCACTTCTCGGGGAAGGCCTGGAGCACCGCGAAGTAGACGAGGAAGCCGACCACCGCCGCGAGCGCCGTCGAGCCGTCCGCCTTCTTGGCCATGCCGATGGCGACGCCGACGCAGAACAGCATCGGCAGGCCGAAGGAGGAGTCCAGCAGGGCCCCGCCCGCGGCGGCGAAGACCTTGGCGACGTTGTCCCAGCCCAGACCGTCCGGGCCGAAGACGTCGGGCTGGCCGAGCCGGTTGAGGATGCCGGCGGCCGGGAGCACCGCCACCGGCAGCTGCAGGGAGCGCCCCATCTTCTGGAGCCCGCCGTAGAAGGTGTGCCACCACGTGGTCCGCGGGGCCGTGGCGCCTGCCGAACTCATCCGTCGCCCTCCGAGCAGCTGCCGGCCGCGGATCCCCCGGTCGGGGCCGCCGGGCGGGGCTCTGGAACCACCGGGGCCCTTCCTGCGTCCATCGGAGTACACATATATTGGTGTAGACCACTTTTCGGTCCGCAGGCCGCGCGCGCCGGGACGAAGCCCCGCTGATCGCCATCCTCGGGCGAAGATCCAGACGGTGCGCGCCGAAATGGGCCAAAAGTGGACTAACGTGGCAGACCGGTCCAGATCGGGTGATGCTTGTCGCGCCGCCGTGCGGCGCGACGGCTGCTGAATCCGCGTCAGCACCGGTACCGACCCGCCACCGGCCTCCGGCCGGGGGTACCCAGCACAGCGCAGGACGGCACCCGGCAGAGCAGCCGGCGGGCCGAGACAGAGGGAGAGACAGATGGCCAGCAAGGCTGAGAAGATCGTCGCCGGTCTGGGCGGCATCGAGAACATCGAAGAGGTCGAGGGCTGCATCACGCGCCTGCGTACCGAGGTCAAGGACGCCTCCCTCGTCGACGAGGCCGCGCTGAAGGCCGCCGGCGCCCACGGCGTCGTCAAGATGGGCACCGCGATCCAGGTCGTCATCGGCACCGACGCCGACCCGATCGCCGCCGACATCGAGGACATGATGTGAGCTGAGCCCACCCGGCTCACCGCCCGGCTCACGCCCGGGACGCCCGGGACGCCCGGGCACTGCGCCCGGACGCGCCGCCCTCGGCCCGCCCGCCCTTCGGGGCCGGCGGGCCGAGGCCTTCGGGGCGCGATTCCGGACCGGTCGGGGCGAACCCGGACCACCCGGCGGAGCGGCTACGCTCGGTGCCTATGTCACGCATCGACGGCCGCACCCCCGACCAGCTCCGCCCCGTCACCATCGAACGGGGCTGGAGCAAGCACGCCGAAGGCTCCGTCCTCATCTCCTACGGCGACACCAAGGTGCTGTGCACCGCCAGCGTCACCGAGGGCGTCCCGCGCTGGCGCAAGGGCAGCGGCGAGGGCTGGGTCACCGCCGAGTACTCCATGCTCCCGCGCGCCACCAACACCCGCGGCGACCGCGAGGCCGTCAAGGGCCGGATCGGCGGCCGCACCCACGAGATCAGCCGCCTGATCGGCCGCTCCCTGCGCGCCGTCATCGACCACCGCGCGCTGGCCGAGAACACCATCGTGCTCGACTGCGACGTCCTCCAGGCCGACGGCGGCACCCGCACCGCCGCCATCACCGGCGCCTACGTCGCCCTCGTCGACGCCGTCTCCTGGGCCCGCGAGAAGAAGATCCTGCGCGCGAAGGGCCAGCCGATCACCGGCGGCGTGAGCGCCGTCAGCGTCGGCATCATCGACGGTGTCCCCATGCTCGACCTCCAGTACGAGGAGGACGTCCGCGCCGAGACCGACATGAACATCGTCTGCACCTCGGACGGCCGCTTCGTCGAGGTCCAGGGCACCGCCGAGGGCGCCCCCTTCGACCGCGCCCTGCTCGACCGGCTCCTCGACCTCGGCACCCTCGGCTGCGCCGAGCTGGACGAGATCCAGCGCAAGGCCCTGGAGGGCTGACCCCGCTTCACCTGCTCCACCCCGCTCCACCACCGGTTCTCCCGGGTCCGGCGTTTACACGCCGGGCCCGGAGCCCGTACGGTTCCCGCAGCACACCGTTTGCGGGAACCGCGAGCCCCTCGCGCGCGTCCGTCCCCTACGGAACCCGCGCCCCGAGGAGGACTTGATGCCCGACAGCATCACCCGCGCCGGCATCACCCGCCCCGCCGCCCTCGCCGTGGTCGCGCTCATCGCCGTCCTGCCGCTCAGCGTGGTCAGCTGCTCGGCGGTCCAGAAGGCCATCGACTGCGGCAACACCGCCGTCACCATCACGGGTGACGTCAACGACGTCGTCTCCGCGTTCAACAACGCGAGCAACGACGCGGCCGCCGCCGGGCAGTCGCTGCAGAAGCTGAAGAACGACCTGGACCAGCTGAGCAAGAACTCCTCGAACACCGACGTCGGCAAGGCCGTCAGCGACCTCAACACCCAGGTCGACAAGCTCCAGCAGGCCGTCAACAACAAGCAGGTCCCCGACCTCAAGCCGCTGGGCGATGCCGCCGGCAACCTGACCAAGGTCTGCACCGGCTGACGCCCGGTCCGGGCGGTTAGGGTGGGTTCATGTCCACCCGTCTGATTCTCGCCACCCGCAACCAGCACAAGGTCGCCGAGCTCCGGGCCATCCTGGGCGACGCCGGCCTCGACGTCGAACTGGTCGGCGCCGACGCCTACCCCGAGGTCCCGGACGTCCCCGAGACCGGCGTGACCTTCGCCGAGAACGCCCTCCTCAAGGCCCACGCGCTCGCCCGGGCCACCGGCCTGCCCGCCGTGGCCGACGACTCCGGCCTCTGCGTGGACGTGCTGAACGGCGCCCCCGGCATCTTCTCCGCCCGCTGGGCCGGCAAGCACGGCGACGACCGCGCCAACCTGGAGCTGCTGCTCGCCCAGCTCTCCGACATCGACGCCGCCCACCGCGGCGCCCACTTCTTCTGCGCGGCCGCCCTCGCCCTGCCCGACGGCACGGAGCGCGTCGTCGAGGGCCGCCTCCTCGGCACCCTCCGCACCGCGCCGTCCGGGGCCGGCGGCTTCGGCTACGACCCGATCCTCCAGCCCCTGGGCGAGACCCGCACCTGCGCCGAGCTGACCCCGGCGGAGAAGAACGCCATCAGCCACCGCGGCCAGGCCTTCCGCGCCCTGGCCCCCGTGGTGAAGGCCCTGCTGGGCTGAGCCGGCAGCAAGGACAATGGCCCGCTGACCTTCGAATCGAAGGTCAGCGGGCCATTCTGCTCAGTACGCCCGGTGGGACTCGAACCCACGACACTGCGATCCTAAGTCGCAACCCTCTAGCCAGCTGGGGTACGGGCGCACGTGAGCACTAGCCTACCGGCTGCCGGGGACGCGGGCGGACCGATTCTTGTTCCGCCCGCAGTAGGTCTCGGTGACGGCGTGACAGTTCGGGCAGAGCAGTCTCAGATTGCCGGGCCGGTTGTCCGACCAGTCGCCGTTGATGTGGTCGACCTCCAGCGTGAGCGGGCGCCCTCGCCATTCGGATCCCGTTCCGCAGCCCTCGCAGCGTTCGGGGCGCCCGAGTGCGGCCAGGGCCCGGCGAATGCGGATACCCGGGATCCGCTTGGCCTCCATCGGCCGCTGAACCAGAACCTCTTCGGGCGGGAGCCTCCTGGGGGACGCTTTGCCGCGGTTGTGGGCCTGGCCCGTGAAGTGCGAGGTGTCGATGCCGAAGGCCTTGATCCGGCGACCGATGTGCGCCTGGGTGCCGCCGGCCTGGCGCTGGCCGAGGTACCGGACCACGCCCGCCACGCTGTGCGAGGCCGATACCGCTTCCTGTAGCAACTCCTTGGTGTAGATCGTTCCGGCGGGCGGGAAGTGCGAGGCGTCGATGCCGTACGCCTTGATCCGCTGTCGGAGGTAGGAGCGGTTGTACGCGTTCGGCTCCCGGCCGAGGGCGGTGAGCATCTCGTCGAGCGAGGCGGTCGTCGCCGCGGTGGCCGCGAGCAGTTCGCGCGTGTACTTGACCGTCATGGTCGGTCCCCCTTCGGGCTGGTGTGCGCCCGTCCCCCGGTGTGCGAACGATCGTCGGGCGGATCGGTTACGGCCTTCTGCGGAGGCGTCGTGGCCCGGTCGCCTGTGCTGCGGGGTTGGGGAAACTGACGGTCAATTGGTACAGACCTATTGACCTATGTGGTTCAGACCACATACCTTCAGCGCCAATTCTGCATTCCCCCACGTGCGTGCTCCCCCACAGGCACGCGCCGACACTCTCTCCCGGAGGACCGAGTGTTGATCCGAAGCACGGCGATGCGGCGTCCCACCGCCGATCGCCGCTCCACGAACCGGGCCGCCCGCGCCGGCCTGGCCTCGCTGGCGGCCGCCGGCCTGGCCGGCCTGCTGATGGCGACGCTGGGTGCGGCGCCCTCGCAGGCGTCCGCCGCCGTCGACAACGCGGCCTGTCGCCCGGACGGGCTGTACCAGACCCCCGGGGTCGACGTCCCGTACTGCAGCGTCTACGACACCGGCGGTCGCGAGAAGATGGGCGCCGACCACCAGCGCCGCATCATCGGCTACTTCACCGGCTGGAGGACCGGCAAGGACGGCACCCCGCCCTACCTGGTGAGCGACATCCCCTGGGACAAGGTCACCCACCTCAACTACGCGTTCGGGCACGTCGGTGGCGACAACAAGATCTCCGTCGGCACCGACAACGACAAGAACGAGGCCACCGGCATCTCGTTCCCGGGCGTGCCCGGTGCCGAGCTGGACCCGTCGCTGCCCTACAAGGGCCACTTCAACCTGCTGACGAAGTTCAAGAAGCAGTACCCGAACGTCAAGACCATGATCTCGGTGGGCGGTTGGACCGAGACCGGCGGGTACTTCGGCGACGACGGCAAGCGCGTCAACTCCGGCGGCTTCTACTCGATGACCGTCAACCCGGACGGCAGCGTCAACCAGGCCGGCATCGACACCTTCGCCACCTCGGCGGTCGACTTCGTCAAGAAGTACGGCTTCAACGGCGTCGACATCGACTACGAGTACCCGACCTCGATGAAGGACGCGGGCAACCCGCTGGACTGGCAGCTCGCCAACGGCAAGCGCGGTTCGCTGGCCAAGGGCTACGCGGCGCTGATGAAGACGCTGCGCGAGAAGCTGGACCGCGCCGGCGCCGCCGACGGCAGGCACTACCTGCTCTCGGTCGCGGCCCCGTCGTCCGGCTACCTGCTGCGCGGGATGGAGACCTTCCAGGTCGCGCAGTACCTGGACTACGTCAACATCATGTCGTACGACCTGCACGGCGCCTGGAACAAGTACGTCGGCCCGAACGCCTCGCTGTTCGACGACGGCAAGGACGGCGAGCTGGCGGCGGCCAACGTCTACGGCACCGCGCAGTACGGCGGGATCGGCTACCTGAACGCGGACTGGTCGTACCACTACTTCCGCGGCGCGATGCCGGGCGGCCGGATCAACGTCGGCCTGCCGTACTACACCCGCGGGTTCAAGAACGTCACCGGCGGCACGAACGGTCTCTGGGGCACCTCGTCCACCAACACCTGCCCGGTCGGCTCCGGCCTGACCACCTGCGGTGACGGCGCGGTCGGCATCGACAACATCTGGAACGACAAGGACGACGCGGGCAAGGAGTCCCCGGCCGGGTCGAACCCGATGTGGCACGCGAAGAACCTGGAGAAGGGCGTCGTGCCCGACTACCTCGCCAAGTACGGCGTGACGGACACCGCGCTGCAGGGCACCTACACCCGCAACTACAGCTCCGCCCTGGTGGCGCCGTGGCTGTGGAACGACACCAAGAAGGTGTTCCTCTCCACCGAGGACGAGCAGTCCGTGGCCGCCAAGGCGGACTACATCGTCGACCGGGGCGCCGGCGGCGCGATGATCTGGGAGCTCGCCGGCGACTACAAGTGGGACGCGGCCGCCAACGGCGGCAAGGGCCAGTACGTGCCGGGCTCGACGCTGACCTCGGTGATGTACGACAAGTTCAAGGCGGCCACGCCGTACGGCGCGGTCCGGTCGACCACGGCGCTGCCGCAGCAGACCCTGCCGATCGACGTGTCGTTCACCAACTTCGCGCTGGGCGACTCGAACTACCCGATCAACCCGAAGATCCACATCGTCAACAACTCGACGCTGACCCTGCCGGGCGGCACCGAGTTCCAGTTCGACTACGGCAACTCGGCCCCGGGCAACGCCAAGGACCAGTCCGGCTTCGGCCTGACCGTCATCAAGCAGGACAACCCCGGGCCGGGCAACGTGGGCGGTCTCAAGGGCACCTACAACCGGGTGTCGGTGAAGCTGCCCGGCTGGCAGTCGCTGGCGCCGGGCGCGTCGGTCGACATGGACTTCGTCTACTACCTGCCGGTGTCGACGCCGTCGAACTGGACGGTCAACGTCGGCGGCACGCGGTACGGCCTGAAGGGCGACCTGACCCGCGGCACGACCGACGGGAGCACGCCTCCCGCCACTCCGCCCACGACTCCGCCGACCACGCCGCCGACCACGCCTCCCACGACTCCGCCGACCACGCCGCCGACCACCCCGGCGGGCTGTGCCGGAGCCCCGAGCTGGGACGCGGCGACCACCTACGCGACCACCACCAAGGTGTCGTGGAAGGGCCACTACTACCAGAACAAGTGGTGGACCAAGGGTGACGACCCCTCGCTCAGCGGAGCCTGGGGAGTCTGGAGCGACCTCGGGGCCTGCTGATCACGGCGGTCCACCGAGGTGAGGAACGGCGGTGGCGGTGCACCCGGTCGGGGGTGCACCGCCACCGCTGCGTCGTCTCCGACGGGCCCTACTTCTCGATGTCCGCCCGCATCTTCGCGAACAGCGCGGCCGCATCGGCGGGCGTGGTCTTCGGGAAGAGCGCCACCCCGGCGGTGGAGGAGTCGGACCAGCCGCAGATGACGTCCGTGGTGGCGGCCTCGGGCAGCTTCAGGCACTCCAGCGAGCCGCCGAGCGGCCCGGCCGGGTACGGCTCGGCGGTGGTCGGGGTGCCGGTGGAGCCGTGCTGCAGGGCGTGGTCGATCAGACCGCGCCAGAGGTGCTCGCGGCGCTTGGCCGGGTCCTCGGGGACGTTGTCCACCGCGACCAGCAGGATCCGGCGGCCGGAGGTCTGGCCGGGCCGGTCGAAGTTCGAGACCACCAGGTGCATGGTGTCGCGCATCTCGCCGGGGTCGACGGCGACGTCCGAGACGGCGTCCGGGCCGACCGTCCTGGCGAGTCCGCCGGCCGTCTTCGCCTCGACCACCTGGCGCTTGCCGGCGGGGGCGGAGGCGCTGCCCGTCGGCTTCGCCGACCCGGCGGGCGAACCGGTGGCGGCAGGCGCACCAGTGGCGGCGGCCGGGGCGGTGGGCGCGGCGGCCGGGGTGGTCCCGGTGGTGGCGGCCGGTGCGGCGGCGTCGGAGTTCTCCGGCCCGCAGGCGGTCAGGGCGAGGGCGGCGGCCACCGCCCCGACGACGGCGAGGCGGGTGGCGTACCCGGATCTGGCGCTCTGCACGCGGCTCACTCCTGTGACGAGGACGGGCCCGGCCGGCGGGCCGGGCGACCCGGGTGGTCCGGACCCGGTGAGCAGCACGTTAGGGGCGGCGGGGGCCGCCCGTCCGGGATCTCGCGGAGCGCGGACAGCACCGGGACACGGCGGTGACGAAGTGACACCGGCCGTGCCCCGGAGGGGAGTCCGGTCAGGCGGCCTCGACCTTGAGGTCGCGCAGCAGCTTGGCCACGTGGCCGGTGGCCTTGACGTTGTAGAGGGCGCGCTCGACCTTGCCCTGCTCGTCGACGACGACGGTGGAGCGGATCACGCCGACGTACGTCCGGCCGTAGTTCTGCTTCTCGCCGTACGCGCCGTAGGCCTCCAGGACGGCGTGGTCCGGGTCGGAGAGCAGGGTGACCTTGAGGTCCTCGGCCTCGCGGAACTTGCCGAGCTTCTCCGGCTTGTCCGGCGAGATGCCGATGACGTGGTAGCCGGCGCCGGCGAACACCTCCAGGTTGTCGGTGAAGTCGCAGGCCTGCTTGGTGCAGCCGGGGGTGAGCGCGGCCGGGTAGAAGTAGACGATCACCTTGCGGCCGAGGTGGTCGGCGAGGGACACCTGGTTGCCGTCGGCGTCGGACAGGCTGAAAGCGGGCGCGGTGTCGCCGGGCTGGAGTCGCTCAGACACGGGGGACTCTCCTGGTGCGTGGACGGGTGGTCGTACCACCGCAAACTTACCCCCGATGGTGGGTGGGGCCGCGCGGCCGTGCAGCGTAGCTGACAGACTGGGTCAGTCGCACAGGACAACATCAGTGAATTGGGGTGGCCCGAGTGGGCGAGGCGAGCAAGGACATGGCGACGCGGACGACCGCCCAGATCGAGGCGGACATCGCCCGCACCCGCACCCAGCTGGCGTCGACCCTGGACGAGCTGGCCATGCGCGTGCACCCGAGCACCATCTCCGCCCAGGTCAAGGCCAAGGCCGTCGCCACGGTGGAGGAGAAGGCCGGCCGGGCCTACGTGGCGGCCAGCGGGCTGGTCGAGAAGGCCAAGGCGCAGTTCGTCGACGAGAAGGGGCAGCCGCGCAAGGAGCGGATCGTCCCGGCCGCGCTGGTCGGCGTCGGCCTGGTGCTGCTGGTGGCCTCGTCCCGCAAGCGCCGCAAGGGCTGAGCGGGGAGGTCTTCCGGGCCGGGTGCCGGTGGCGCCCGGCCTTTCCGCATCCCGGGCCAGCGTCACACCGCCCGCCCGGGAGCGGTACCTTCGGGGGCGTGAGTACGAACGACGAACCGACCCCGCAGACCGCCCCGTCCGTGTCCGACTCGCCGCGTCACGACCGGCTGGGCGAGAAGCTGCCGATCAAGATGCTGCACGACCGCGTCCTGGTGAAGACCGAGGGCGGCGAGGGCGAACGCCGCTCCACCGGCGGCATCCTCATTCCGGCCACCGCCGAGCTGTCCAAGCGCTGCGCGTGGGCGGAGGCCGTCGCGGTCGGCCAGAGCGTGCGCTCGGTGGAGCCGGGCGACCGTGTGCTGTACGACCCGGAGGACAAGCTGGAGGTCGAGGTCCGCGGCGCCACCTACGTGCTGCTGCGTGAGCGCGACCTGCACGCCGTGGCCGCGATGCGCTTCGGCGACGCCGAGGGATCGACCGGCCTCTACCTCTGATCCGGGGCACCGGGGCCTTCGGGTGCGGCGGCCGTCGCGCCCGAAGGCCGCCACGGCCTGCTGCACGACCGCCGAACGGGCCGACCCCGGGGGAGGGGACCACGTGGATCACCTGCGGTACTTCTACGAATACGGCGTCGACACGCCGCTGTGGCCGCACGACATGGAGAGCCCGTACGGTCACCCGACCGAGCTCGCCCGGCTGCCGATCAGCGCTGCGCTGCGGGCGGAGCTCTCCGAGCTGGCCGACCGGTACCAGTCCTCGCTCGACCAGGAGTACCCGCCGGACCCGTCGCCCTGGCCGCGGGAGGAGCAGGACCGGTTCAACGCGCGGGCCCGGGCCGCCCTGGTCGCGCTGCGCCGCGAGCTGGGACCGGGCTGGACGGTCGACGACCGGTTCGTACCGGTCGACTGAGCGCCGCCGCCGCCGCCGTCGTCGACGCCGCTCCCGGCGTGCGGCGTCGGTGCCGCTGTCGGTGACGGGCGCTAGGGTCCCGCCATGAGCAGCGGTCCGATTCCGGTCAGTGACGAGCAGCGCCGCGCCCGACTGGGGCGGCGGCACCTGTTGGCGGCCGCCGGGCGGGCGGCCCGGGTCGAGCAGGTGGCGGACGCGGTGGTGGGCCTGCACGCCACCGACGCGGCGACGGTGTACCTGTCGGCCTGCGCCCGGCTGGCGGAGCCGTCGGCGGCGGAGGTCGAGCGGGCGCTCTACGAGGACGTCACGCTGGTGAAGCTGCTGTCGATGCGGCGGACGATCTTCGCGGTGACGGAGGGCTTCGCGCCCTACGTGAGCGCGTCGACGGCGCGGGCGATCGCCGTCAAGGAGCGGGCGACGCTGCTGAAGCACCTGCGCGAGTTCGCCGAGGGCTGGGACGAGGCCCGGCTGGCCGAGGCGGAGCGGGCGGTGCTGGCCGCGTTGGAGCGGCGCGGCGAGGCGACCACGAGCGAACTCGGCGCGGACGTCCCGGCCTTGCGCGAGACCATGCTGATGTCGGCCGGCAAGCCGTACGAGGCGAAGCAGAGCGTGGGCAGCCGGCTGCTGCGGCTGCTGGCCTCGGACGGGCACGTGCGGCGGTGCCGTCCGCGCGGCTCCTGGCTGAGCAGCAGCTACCCCTGGGCGCCGGTGGCGCAGTGGCCGGACGTACCGGTGCGGGAGGCGAAGGCCGAGGTGGTGCGGCGCTGGCTGGCGGCGTACGGCCCGGCCACGGTCGAGGACGTGAAGTGGTGGACCGGCTGGACGCTGGGGGACACCCGCACGGCGCTGGGCGACGTGGGCGCGGTGGACGTCGCGCTGGCGGGCGGCGGGGCGGGGCTGGTGCTGCCGTCGGACACCGAGCCGGTGCCGGAGCCCGAGCCGTGGGCGGCGCTGCTGCCGGGGCTGGACCCGACGGTGATGGGCTGGCGCGGCCGGGAGTGGTACCTGCGGCCGGAGGACGTGCCGGCGCTGTTCGACCGGGCCGGGAACGCGGGGCCGACGGTGTGGTGGTGCGGCCGGGTGGTGGGCGGCTGGGCGCAGCGTCCCGACGGCGAGGTGGTGTGGCGGTTCTTCTCGGACGTCGGGGCGCAGGCCGGGGCGGCGGTCGAGGCGGAGGCGGCGCGGCTGGCCGGCTGGCTGGGGGAGGTGCGGGTGACGCCGCGCTTCCGGACGCCGCTGGAGCGGGAGCTGTCGGCGTAGGGCGTGTCCCACCGCGCCCGCCGGGCTCCCGCCGCTACCGCCCCCGCCGGGCCCCCGCCGCCGGTGCGGCTACCGGGCCGGTGGCGGGGTGGCGGCTCCGGTGGGCTGGGGCGGCGTGGTCGCGGTCGGCGGCGCCGTCGGCCGGGTGGACGTGGGCCGACCGGTGGGGGTGGGCGGCTGCGGCGGGGCGGTGGGCTGCTCCGGGGCGGGCGTGAAGCTCGGCGCCGTCGGGGCGGTGGTGGGCTGTTGGGGTTCGGCGGGTCGGCTGCTGGGCTCCGGGCGCGGGGCGGTGGGGGCCGCCTGGGTCGGCGCCGGGGCGCTGGGGGCGGGCGCGGTTGCGGTCGCCGTGGCCGTGGCCGTGGTGGTCGGGGTCGTCGTCGGAGACGGCGGGGTGGTGGCGGTCGGGGTCTCCGCCCGGTTGTTGCCGCGGCTGGGTTCGAGGTCGAAGTCCTGGACGTCGGTGCCATCGAGCGCCTCGCTCATGTAGGCGGTCCAGATCTGGGTGGGGAAGGTGCCGCCGTTGACCCGGGTGTAGCCGGCGGTGCCGGAGAGCGGCTCCTTGGCGTGGGTCTTCGGGTGCTCCCGGAAGAGGCCGACGGTGGTGGCGAGCTCGGGGGTGAAGCCGGCGAACCAGGCCGAGAGGTTGGAGTCGGTGGTGCCGGTCTTGCCGGCCGCGGGGCGGCCGAGTTCGAGGGCGGCGGCCCCGGTGCCGCGCGGGGTGACGACGTCGCGCAGCACGTCGGTGACGGCGTCGGCGGTGCCGCGGTCGAGCGCGGTGGTGGCGACGTGGTCGGGCATCTTGGGGACGTCGATGGCGCCCCCGGTGTGGACGCGTTCGAGCTTGACGACCGACCACGGGGTGAACGCCTGGCCGTGGTTGGCGAACCCGGCGTAGGCGCCGGCCAGGTTGAGGGCGCTGGGCGTCGCGGTGCCGAGGGTCATCGAGGTGTTGGCCGGGTCCATGCCGCGGACGTTGTCGGGGATGCCGAGGCGGACGGCGGTCTCGCGGACGTGTGCGAGCCCGGCGTCGACGCCCTCCTGGGCGTAGACCGAGTTGACCGACTTGACCATGGCGTAGCGCAGGGTGATGTTGCCGTAGTCGGTGTCGTCCTCGTTGGGCGGTGCGTAGGGGGTGGGGCCGCCGGTGACGGGGCGCTCGCTGGTGCCGTCGTAGCGGGTCTCGGTGGTGATCGGGCGGCCGTCGCCGCTGCTGCGGCCGGAGTTGAGGCCGGCGGCGAGGTCGAAGGGCTTGAAGGTGGAGCCGATCTGGTTGTCCTGGCGGAGCGCGTCGTTGTACGGCTGCTTGGCGTAGTCGGGGCCGCCGTAGACGGCGACGACGCGGCCGGTGGCGGGCTCGACGGAGGCGCCGGCGACGCGGACGTCGGTGTCGGTGGTGGGCCGGGCCTTGGGGTCGAGCTCGTCGGTGAGCTCCTGCTGGACGGCCTTGGCGAAGGCGTCCTGCTTGTCCTTGTCGAAGGTGGTGGTGATCCGCCAGCCGCCGGCCTTGAGGGTGGGGGTGTCGATGATGCCGGAGGAGACGAGGTAGTCGTCGGCGACGCCGACCAGGTAGCCGGCCTGGCCGCTGAGGCCGGTCGCGGGCTGGGGGTCGATCGGCTCGGGGAAGGTGGTGGCGGCGCGGTCGGAGGCGCTGAGGAAGCCGAGCAGGACCATGCCGTCGAGGGTGTAGTTCCAGCGGGCGAGGGCCTTCTCGCGGTTGGCGGGGGTGGCGGTCTTGACGTCGTAGATGCTGGGGCCCTGCAGCAGGGCGGCGAGGTAGGCGCCCTGGGGGAGGGTGAGGGCGGAGACGTCGACGCCGTAGTAGGCGTGGGCGGCGCTCTGGATGCCGTAGGCGCCGCGGCCGAAGTAGCTGCTGTTGAGGTAGCCGGAGAGGATCTCGTCCTTGCCGCGCTGCTGGTCGACCTTGAGGGCGATGAAGAGCTCGCGGCCCTTGCGCTCGATGGTCTGGTCCTGGGTGAGGTAGTAGTTCTTGACGTACTGCTGGGTGATCGTGGAGCCGCCCTGCATGCCCTTGCCGGTGAGGGTGTTCCAGCCGGCCCGGATCATGCCGGACAGGTCGATCCCGCGGTTCTGGTAGAAGGTGCGGTCCTCGGCGGAGACGACGGCGTGCTGGGTGTCCAGCGGGATCTGCTTGATGGTCACGTCGGTGCGGTTGACCGCGCCGGTGCGGGCGATCTCGGTGGTGCCGTCGGCGTAGAGGTAGATGTTGTTCTGGGCGACGGCGTGGGCGTTGGCGTCGGGCACCGGGACGATGAGGTAGAGCACCGCGAAGGAGCCGACGGCGAGGAGCAGCACGGCGGTGAGCGCGCCGAGGGTGACCCGCCAGGTGGGCAGGAGCCGGCGCCAGAGCGGCTTGGCGCGGCGCGCTTCTCGGCGGGCGGCCCGTTTGGCCTGGCGCCGGGTGCGGTGGTCTGCCCTCAGAGTCATGCCGCGATTATGTGCTATTTGATCCGCGATCAGGTGTTGCGTAAACCGGATGCGCGTGGTGATCGTCGGCGGTACGGTGAAAGGTGCAAACCACATAGCGCACTCAGTTCGGGCAGCTCTGCCCGTCGGGCCCGGTACCCCCCGGGTTGCGGCGGTCGGGGCTACTCCGGCGTGCGCTGGTGTTCCCAGGCGCAGCTCCATGCCCGTATTTGTCGACAAGGAGACAATATGCTGAACGCCGTGCCGGCCGAGACGCAGCTCAGGCCCCCTCCCGATACCGGCGGCGCCGCCCGCCCCGGTATCGCCGCCCGCCTCGGCCTCTCCGCCGGCCTCTACCTCGCCGTCGCCCGCGCCGGCTTCCGCCGCTTCGCCGGCTACCGTGCCGCCACCCTGGCCGGCACCGTCACCAACACCGTCTTCGGCTTCATCCTCGCCTACACCTTCCTCGCCCTCTGGCAGGCCAGGCCCGGCCTCGGCGGCTACGACACCGCCCAGGCCGTCACCTACATCTGGATCAGCCAGGCCCTGCTGGCCACCGTCGCCGTCCTGGGCGGCGGCTTCCAGGACGACATCAAGGACCGCTTCCGCAGCGGCGACATCGCCATCGACCTCTACCGCCCGGTCGACTTCCAGGGCTGGTGGCTGGCCACCGACCTCGGGCGGGCCGGCTTCCAGCTGCTCGCCCGCGGCATCCTGCCGACCGCTGCGGGCGCGCTCGCCTTCGACACCCGGCTGCCGCACGACCCCGCGGTCTGGGCCGTCTTCCTGCTCTCCGTCCTGCTCGCCGTGGTCGTCAGCTTCGGGCTGCGCTTCCTGGTCTCGCTCACCGGCTTCTGGATGCAGGACGCCGAGGGGATCCGCTCGGTCATGGTGGTGGTGACGATGTTCTTCTCCGGGATGCTGCTCCCGCTCGGGCTCTTCCCCGGGTGGCTCGGCGAGCTCGCCCCGCTGCTGCCCTGGGCCGCGATGATCCAGATCCCGACGGACGTCTTCCTGGAGCGGCACAGCGGCGCCGGGCTGCTCGGGATCCTCGGCCTCCAGCTGCTCTGGGCGGCCCTGCTGCTCGCCGCCGGCCGGGCCGTCCAGCGGCTCGCGACCCGCAAGGTGGTGGTCCAGGGTGGCTGACACCGTCCGCTCCGAGGCGCTCGCGGCCGGCAAGCCGGTCGCCGGTGCGCCCGCCACCGGGGCCGGCCACGCCGGGGCCGCCGGGCGGCCCGTGACCGTCGCGACCGAGCCGCTGACCGCCCGGGTCCGCTGGGCGTTCGGCTCCTGGTGGCTGGTGGCCGCCATGTGGCAGCGCTCCACCATGGCCTACCGGCTCTCCTTCGCCCTGATGGCCGTGGCCAGCACGGTCGTCACCTTCCTCGACTTCGTCGTCGTCCTGCTGATGTTCCGGCACACCAGCGCCCTCGGCGGCTGGACCCTGCCCGAACTCGGCTTCCTGTACGGCACGTCGTCCTTCGCGCTGGGCACCGCCAACCTGTTGGTGGGCACCGCCGACGCGCTCGGCGAACGGATCCGCACCGGCAGCCTGGACACCATGCTGATCCGGCCCGCCCCGGCCCTGGCCCAGCTCTGCGCCGAGCGCTTCACCCTGCGCCGGCTCGGCCGACCCCTGCAGGGCGCGGGGGTGCTCGTCTGGTCGCTGACCGCCCTGGACGTCCACTGGACCTGGGACAAGGCCCTGTTGGTGCCCGTCCTGCTGGTCTGCGGCAGCGCCATCTTCGCGGCGGTCTTCATCGGCGGCGCCACGGTGCAGTTCTGGTGGGGCGAGGCCGGCGAGCTGCAGAACTCCCTCACCTACGGCGGCGCCACCCTGCTGCAGTACCCGCCGACGATCTTCGCCAGGGAGCTGGTGGCCGGCGTGGTCTTCGGCGTCCCGCTGGCGTTCGTCAACTGGCTTCCCGCGCTGCGCATCCTCGACCGGCCCGACCCGCTCGGCCTGCCCGCCGCCTTCCAGTACGCCTCGCCCGTCGCCGCCGTGCTCTGCTGCACCGCGGCCGGCCTGGCCTGGCGCGCGGGCCTGCGCGCGTACCGCGGCACCGGCAGCTGACCCACCCCCCCCGGAACAACGGAGAACTCCCATGACCCTGATCGAACTCGACGACGTCCGACGCACCTTCACCGTCCGCACCAAGGCCGGCCGGTTCCGGCGGGAGAAGCGCGAGGTCCGCGCGGTGGACGGTCTGAGCTTCACGGTGGCGGCCGGCGAGTGCGTCGGCTACATCGGCCCGAACGGCGCCGGCAAGTCCACCACCATCAAGATGCTGACCGGCATCCTGGTGCCCACCGGCGGGCGGCTGCGCGTCGCCGGCATCGACCCCGCCCGCGAGCGCGTCGCGCTGGCCCGGCGGATCGGCGTCGTCTTCGGGCAGCGCACCACGCTCTGGTGGGACCTCCCGCTGCGCGACTCCTACGAACTCGCTCGCAGGCTCTACCGCATCCCCGACCACCGATATCGCGCCAACCTCGAACGATGCATCGAACTCCTCGACCTCGGGGGGCTGCTGGACACCCCGGTCCGCCAGCTCTCGCTCGGCCAGCGGATGCGCGGCGACCTCGCGGCGGCGCTGCTGCACGACCCGCAGGTGCTCTACCTGGACGAGCCGACGATCGGGCTCGACGTGGTGAGCAAGGGCCGGGTGCGCGAGTTCCTGCGCGAGGTCAACCGCGACCAGGGCACCACCGTCCTGCTCACCACGCACGACCTCACCGACATCGAGCAGCTCTGCGGCCGGGTGATGGTGATCGACCACGGCCGGGTCGTCCACGACGGCGGCCTGGAGGGCCTGCACGCCGCGGCGGACAGCGAGCGGACCCTGGTCGTCGACCTCGCCGAGGCGGGCCCGCCGATCACGGTGGTCGGCGCCCGGGTGGTGAAGGTCGAGGGCCCGCGGCAGTGGCTGGCCTTCCCGGCCCAGCAGAGCGCCGCCCCGATCGTCGCCGAGGTGGCGGCCCGCTACCCGCTGGTCGACCTCTCGGTCCGCGAGCCGGCGATCGAGGACGTGATCGCCCGGATGTATGCGGAGGTCGCGATCGGCTGACGGCACCGGGGCGCCGACGGCCCGCCGTCGGCGCCCCTTCGCCGCGTTCCGGCTCCGCGCCTCGCCTGGCGGAGCGCTCGTCGGAGCACTTGTGGTGCGCGCCCGGCGCGAGTTGGCGGGGCGCGCCCTCCGCTCGCGCCGGTCACGGGGCAGACTGGCGGGGTGAGTGACGAAGCCTTCAGCGGGACCGGCCCCGGGGTGCGGTTCACCGCTGCCGACGAGGAGAAGAGACGCGGCGTCCGCCGGATGAAGACCATCGCGACCGGCCTGCTGGCCTTCGCGACCCTGGTCTTCGCCCTGGCCACCTGGGCGGATTCGGCCGGCGCCGGCGCCTGGGCCGGCTACGTGGCCGCCGCGGCCGAGGCGGGCATGGTCGGCGCGCTGGCCGACTGGTTCGCCGTGACCGCGCTGTTCCGCCGCCCGTTCGGACTGCCGATCCCGCACACCGCGATCATCCCGACCAAGAAGGACGCCTTCGGCCGCTCGCTGGGCGAGTTCGTCGGCGACAACTTCCTCTCCGGCCAGGTGGTCCGCGGCCGGCTCGCCGCGCTCGGGATCGGCCGGCGGCTCGGGGAGTGGCTGGCCGCCCCCGGCAGTGCCGAGCGGGTCACCAAGGAGGCCTCGGCCGCCCTGCGCGGCGTGCTCGCGGTGCTGCGCGACGACGACGTGCAGGCGGTGGTCGGCGAGGCGGTCACCCGGCGGGCCGCCGCCACCTCCGTCGCCGAGCCGGCCGGTCGGATGCTGGCCAAGGTGGTCGCCGACGGCGGGCACCACGGCGTGGTCGACCTGGTCGCGGTCCGGGCGCACGGCTGGCTGACCGCGAACCACGAGGAGGTGGTCCAGCGGGTCAGCCAGAAGACCCCGGGCTGGACCCCGAAGTTCATCGACCACCAGGTGGGCGAGCGGGTCTACAAGGAGCTGATGCGGTTCGTCACCGACATCCGCGACGACCCCGACCACCCGGCCCGCGGCGCGATCGACAACTTCCTCGCCGACTTCGCCACCGAGCTGCAGACCGACCCGGAGACCATCGCCCGGGTCGAGCGGGCCAAGGTCGAGCTGCTGGCCCGCCCCGAGGTGCAGGACCTCATCGCCTCCACCTGGGCCGCGGTCCGCACGCTGGTGCTGAACGCCGCCGAGGACGAGGAGAGCGAACTGCGCCGGCGCATCCGCACCGGCGTGCGCGACTTCGGTGCGCGCCTGGCCACGGACCGCAAGCTCCAGGCCAAGGTGGACGGCTGGCTCCAGGACGCCGCCCAGTACCTGGTCGACACCTACCGGGCGGAGATCACTTCGCTGATCTCCGAGACGGTGGCAGGCTGGGATGCGGACGACGCCTCGCGCAAGATCGAGGCCAACGTCGGCCGGGACCTGCAGTTCATCCGGATCAACGGGACCGTGGTGGGCGCCCTGGCCGGTCTGCTCATCCACACCGTGGCGGTGGCGTTCGGCGGGTGAGCCCTGCTTATCCTTGCGAACACTGCTCGATACGCGCGTAGATGTCGTCGGCGCCCACCCGGCGCCACGCGGACGTCGCGTTCCCACGCGGAACACCAGAGAAGAAGGGCACCACCGTGGTCCAGCCGGACGGAAGTCGGATCGGAACCGCCAACAACCTGAGTGCCGACCGGGGCATCGAGGCGTTCATCGCCGGAATGCCCAAGGCGGAGCTGCACGTCCACCACGTCGGATCGGCCTCGCCGCGCGTGGTCGCCGAGCTGGCGGCCCGCCACCGCGGCCAGTCGAAGGTGCCGGTCGACCCGGCGGCCCTCGCCGAGTACTTCACCTTCACCGACTTCGCGCACTTCATCGAGGTCTACCTCAGCGTGGTCGACCTGATCCGCGACGCCGAGGACGTCCGGGCGCTCACCTACGGCGTCGCCGAGGACATGGCGCGGCAGAACATCCGCTACGCCGAGCTGACCGTCACCCCGTACTCCTCGGTCAGCCGCGGCATCCCCGACGTCGCCTTCATGGAGGCGATCGAGGACGCCCGGGTGCGCGCCGAGAAGGAGCTGGGCGTCGTCCTCCGCTGGTGCTTCGACATCCCCGGTGAGGCCGGCCTGGCCGCCGCGGAGGAGACCGCCCGCCTGGCCGTCGACCTGGCCCCCGAGGGTCTGGTCAGCTTCGGCCTCGGCGGCCCCGAGATCGGGGTGCCGCGGCCGCAGTTCAAGCCCTACTTCGACCGGGCGCGCGCGATCGGCCTGCGCAGCGTCCCGCACGCCGGCGAGACCACCGGCCCGGAGACCGTCTGGGACGCCCTGCGGGTGCTCGGTGCCGAGCGCATCGGCCACGGGACGCAGGCGGTGAAGGACCCGGCGCTGCTGGACCACCTCGGCGAGCACCGGATCGCGCTGGAGGTCTGCCCGACCTCGAACATCGCCACCCGGGCGGTGGAGCGGATCGAGGACCACCCGATCAAGCAGATGGTCGACGCCGGGCTGCTGGTCACCGTCAACAGCGACGACCCGCCGATGTTCGGCACCGACCTCAACACCGAGTACGCGGTGGCGGCGCGACTGCTGGAGCTCGACGAGGCCGGCGTCGCCGCGCTGGCGAAGAACGCCGTCGAGGCGTCCTTCCTCGACCAGGCCGGCAAGGCCCGGCTCACCGGCGAGATCGACACCTACCTCGCCGGGTGGAACCGCGGCTGATCCCCGCCCCCGCCTCACCGGCCGTCGCCGGTGACCGCCCCCGCCGGACCCGTCCGGCGGGGGCGGTCGGCCTTGCGGGACGGTCGGCCGAGGTGGCGGAACCGGGCGGGCGGGGACGGGCGGGCGGTCAGGCGAGGAAGCCTTCGAGCAGCCGGGTCCGGGAGGAGTGGCGGAGCTTGCCCATGGTCTTGGCCTCGATCTGGCGGATGCGCTCCCGGGTGACGCCGTGGAGCCGGCCGATCTGGTCGAGCGTCCTGGGCTCCCCGCCGTCGAGGCCGTAGCGCAGGACGATGACGCCGGCCTCCCGCTCGCTCAGCCCGGCGAGGACCTTGCGGAGCTGTTCGCGGAGCAGGACGTGGCCGAGGGCCTGCAGAGGTTCGGGCGAGCCGGTGTCCTCGATGAGGTCGCCGAGCTCGGCCCCGCCCTCGGCCCCGACCGGGGTGTGGAGGGAGACCGGGGCGAGGTCGTAGCGCTGGACCTCGACGACGCGCTCGGGCGTCAGGTCGGTCGCCGCGGCGATCTCGGCCGGGCCGGGCTCGCGGTCGAGCTCCTGGGCCAGCTCGCGGCGGGCCCGGGCCACCCGGTTGATCACCTCGACCATGTGGACGGGGATCCGGATCGTGCGGGACTGGTCGGCCAGCGCCCGGCCGACGGCCTGCTTGATCCACCAGGTGGCGTAGGTGGAGAACTTGAAGCCCCGGTGGTGGTCGAACTTCTCGACGGCGCGGATCAGCCCGAGGTTGCCCTCCTGCACCAGGTCCAGCAGGGCGAGCCCCCGGCCGGTGTACCGGCGGGCGATCGAGACCACGAGCCGGAGGTTGGCCTCCAGCATGTGCTCGCGGGCCCGGCGGCCGTCGGCGGCGGCCGCCTCCAGCTCCGAGAGGGCGTCGGCGGAGGCGTCGGCGGAGGTGTCGGTGGAGGCGAGCCGCTCCTCGGCGAGGCGGCCGGCCTCGATGCGCCGGGCCACCGCGACCTCCTGCTCGGGGGTCAGCAGCGGGATCCGGCCGATCTCGGTGAGGTAGGTCTTCAGGGCGTCGGCGGTGGTGACGGTCATGGCGATGGTGCCGGCGGCGGGGTCGAGCTTGCGCATGCGGTCTCCGTCGATCGAGCCAAAACTTGCTACGGACGTAACTTTAGATCCAGGCCTGAAGGTGCGTCAAGCGTAAAGTTGCAACGAGTGTAAGATTGCTCCATGAGCATCGAACCGGTAGGGCTCCGGGAGTCCAAGAAGCGCGAGACCAGGCAGCTGATCTCCGACCACGCGACCAGGCTCTTCATCGAGCAGGGCTTCGAGCCGACGACGATCGCCGAGATCGCCGCCGCGGCCCGGGTCGCCAAGAAGACCGTCACCAACTACTTCCCGCGGAAGGAGGACCTGGCTCTCGACCACCACGAGGAGTTCGTCGCGGGTCTCGCGGGGATCGTCGCCGGCCGAGCGGCGGGCGAGTCGGCCCTCGCCGCCCTGCGTGGCGCGTTCCTCTCGGCCGTCGAACGCCGGGATCCGGTGGCCGGGTTCGCGCCGCTGCCCTTCGCACGGATGATCGCCGACAGCCCGACGCTGCTGGCCCGGCTGCGCGATCTGCACGACCAGCGGGATGCGGCGCTGGCCGAGGTCCTGGCGGAGGCCACCGGCGCCGGGCCGGACGACATCACGCCGCGCGCGGTCGCCGCCCAGCTCGGTGGCGCGCACCGGGTCCTGTTCCAGCGGATCCAGGAGCTGACCCTGGCCGGCCGGGACGCGGCGGAGGTTGCGGCTGTCGTGGCCGAGGAGGCGCCGCGCGTCTTCGATCTGCTGGAGCCGTCCCTCGCCGAGTACGCCGTCGCCTGAGGGCGCGGGTGGGGGTGGGGCTGAGGGTTCTGCTGCCGCGCAGGAAGTCGGAGGGGGCGACTTCCTGCGCGGGCGAGTGGTCGCGTCCGGCAGTGCGGCAGTGCGTCAGCGCGGCAGGCGCAGGGCGAGGCCGTCGAGGATGACCTCCAGGCCGTAGTTGAACTTGGCCTCGCGCAGTTGTGCCGGATCGACGGCTGTGTGCGTCTCGGCGGCGGTGGCGTACGCGTCGGCGAGGAGCTCGTGCCCGGCCGCGGCCTCCTGGGCGGCGGGCATCAGCCTGGCGATGAAGGAGGCCTCGGTCTCCCCCGACCGGGCCACGGCGGTGAGCCAGGCCGCCTCGGTGGTGCTCATGCCGATGACGTAGGGGAGGACGGTTTCCAGTGCGCGGTTGGGGTCGGGGAAGCCGATGGCCGTGAACAGCTCGGCGAGTCGTCCGGAAACGGCCATCAGGTTGGGGCCGAGGTAGGCGAGTCCGGCCTGGCCGAGGACGGAGGCCAGCCAGGGGTGCCGCAGCGCGGTGGCGCGGAAGGACTGCGCGCACTCCGTGACGGCGATCCGCCAGTCGGGGCTGTCCGCGGGCGGGACGGTGATCTCGCCGAAAGCCTCGTCCACCGCGAGCTCCATCAGCTCGTCCTTGGTGGCGACGTGTCGGTAGAGCGAGGTGGCGCCGGCGTTGAGGCGGGCGCCGAGCTTGCGCATCGAGAGCGCCTCGATGCCGTCCGCGTCCAGCATCACGATCGCCTCGCGGACGATCGCGGCCCGGCTGAGCGCGGGCTGCTCGCGCTCGCGCGGCTCGCGGGCCCATACGGACGGGATCGGGTTCGTCTTGGCGGCCATGGGCACTCCCTCGTCGCTATCCGGCTGCGCACACCGTTCGCATCGAGCGTACAGGAATCGGGGTTGCGCACACTGTTCCGCGCTGCGTACAGTGTGCGCATCGACGGAACGCCGTACGCACCTCGGAGGGGAACACCCATGGAAGCCCGCAATCCACGACGCTGGTGGATCCTGATCGTGCTGTGCCTCAGCTCGATGGTCCTGGTGATCGACAGCATGGCGCTGACGGTGGCGGTGCCGTCGATGACCGCGGACCTGAAGGCGACCGCGCAGGACACGCAGTGGATCCTCGACTCCTACATCCTGGTGTTCGCCGGGCTCCTGCTGACCTCGGGAAGCCTCGGTGACCGGTTCGGCCGGCGGAAGATCATGGTCATGGGTCTGCTGCTGTTCGGGGCCGCGTCGCTGGCCGCGACGTACTGCACCAGCCCGGGCGAGGTCATCGCCTCCCGGGTGGCGATGGGCATCGGCGGCGCGCTGATCATGCCGTCCACGCTGTCGATCCTGATCACGGTCTTCGAGGAGGACGAGCGCGGCAAGGCGATGGCGGCCTGGGGGTCGGTGTCGATGCTCGGCCTGGTGGGCAGCCCGGTGCTGGGCGGTGTGCTGATCGACCACTTCTCCTGGCACTCGATCTTCTTCATCAACGTGCCGGTCGTGGTGCTGGCGATCGTGGCGGCGCTCGTCCTGATGCCGGAGTCCAAGGGGCCGTGGCAGAAGCCGGACCCGCTGGGCGCGGTGCTGTCGGTGGTCGGGATGACCTCGCTGGTGTGGTGGATCATCGAGATTCCGAAGCACGGCGCGTTCGAGGGCCGGTCGCTGGTCACCGTGGGGGTCGCGGTCGTGGCGCTGGTCGGGTTCGTGGTCTGGGAGAACGTGACGGCCGAGCCGATGGTGCCGCTGGCCCTGTTCAAGAAGCGCAACTTCAGCGGCGGATCGCTGTCGCTGACCCTGGTGCAGATCGGGAACGGCGGTCTGCTGCTGGTCCTGACCCAGTACCTGCAGTTCGTGCTGGACTACTCGCCGGTCAAGGCGGGCCTGGCCTTCGTTCCGCTGGCGGTGGCCGCGCTGATCGGTAACGGTGCGGGGGCGGGTCTGACGGCGAAGATCGGCAACCGGCCGCTGGTGCTGGCCGGGATGGCGCTGATGGCGGGTGCGTTCGCACTGCTGACCACGGTGGACGCGGACACCGCGTTCGTGGTGCCGGCGGTGGCGCTCGGGCTGCTGGGGCTCGGTGCGGGGCTGGCGATGCCGGCTGCGATCGGTGCGCTGATGGGGGAGATCCCGGCGGAGAAGGCGGGCGTGGGGTCGGCGCTCAACGACACGATCCAGCAGGCGGGGACGGCGCTGGGCATCGCGATCCTGGGCTCGCTGCTGGCGAGCGGGTATGCGGACGAGATGCCGGCGGGGGCGTCGGAGCAGGCCAAGCAGTCGATCGTGGGGGCGATCGCGGAGGCGAAGGGGGATGCGGGTCTGGTGCATGCGGCCCGGGAGGCGTTCACCTCGGCGATGAGCACCACGTTCACGGTGGGCGCGGTGGGCGTCCTCGCGGCGGCGGTCCTGGCGGCCGTGGTGATGCGGGACAAGAAGAAGGAAGAGGTGCCCACGGAGGAGCCCCACCTCGCCGCGTGAGGAAGAGCGGTGAACGGAGAAGGCCGGCACCCCGGAAGGGGCGCCGGCCTTCCGGCGTCGGTGGCGCGGTCAGACGTCGAATTCGCCGTTGCGGATCCCGGCGAGGAGATCGCGCCATTCGTCCCTAGTCAGTTGGGCGATGCCGTCTGGCCGAATGCTGCTGCGGAGATAGACGGTATCGGCGGTGACGGCCACCTCGGGGCAGCTCGCGCCGTCCTGACAGGCCTCGGGGCGATTCCACTGAAGTGCTTCCATGCTCAGATCTCCTTTCTGACGGACCTGATGAGGTCGCGTGACTGTGCCTCGGTGAGTGATCGCCCCGTCATCGTCTCGATGATGTGGCGGTAGTTGTCGAGCTGCTTCTGCTCGTGCAGGAACACCGGGCCGCCCACCGCGTCGAGTTGAACCGTGTCGAGGCGGGGTACTGGCCCCTTTGCGTGGATGATTCCTTGACCTGAACCGACGAATCCGTGGCAGCTGAAGCTGATCACGCGGAGCGTCACGTGCGGCATCTCCGCATAGTCAAGCAGCCTGTCGAGTTGTCGCTTGGCGGCATCGCGGCCGCCGAACAGCATTCGCAGGGCGGCCTCGTGAACCACTGCGGAGTAGGGTCGGCCGTTCTCGCTCATCAGCACTGCGGATCGCTGCACTCGGTTTTCGACGCGCGCCTCCAGCAACCGTGGTGGGAGGGGCGGGTAGACGTCGTTGAAGATCGCCCTTCCGTACTCTTCCGTTTGCATCGCGCCTGGCACATGCGAGACCTGGTACGTGCTGATCTCGTTGGCGAAGTACTCCATCTCCGAGATGTCGAGAAAGCCGGTCGGCACGGCGCCGCGGTAGTCCTCCCACCAACCCTTGTGCCTCTCCTCGGCCATGGCGGCGAGCGCATCGACGTAGGCGGTGTCGCTCTCCTGAAAGTCGGAGGCGAGCATGCGAACGCGCTCGGCGGTGACCGGGTAGTACCCCTTTTCGATCTGAGTGATCTTCGTGCGGTCGAGCCCGAACAGGGATGCTGCCTGGGCGGTTGTGCGGCCGGCGCTGTCGCGCATCTTCCGCAGCTCGACGCCGACCCTTTCCTGTCGGACTGACGGGGTGGTTCGTGGTGGCATGCCCCAAGCATCCACCGCGATCCCTCAGCGGGTCCAGTAATCAGTCGATCGAGTGAATGATGGTGGTAGAAGTGCCCTCACATGTGCCACCCGTGCTCTACAGTCTGTGCTGCACCGCTCACCGAACGGGTCGTCAGTAACGCCGCCCGGCGGCCGAAGAGCACCTGATTGCGGGCTGGCTCACGGCGACACCCGGTCAGCATCCCCACCTACACCGCAGGGAGATTTCCCGTGTGTAACCGCAACTCCGCCTCCCTCAACTCCCCCTCCCTCGCCGTCGCCCGCGAGGCCCTCCGCTCGGCCATGGACCGCTCCGGCTGGCACCCCGACCTCATCGCGGACGCCGAACTCGCCCTCGCCGAACTGATCGTCAACGCCTGGCGACACGGCCGGACGACCTCACCCGTCGTCCTCTTCCTCATCCTCGACGGCACGCTCCGCGTCTCCGTCTGCGACGACAGCTCCGACCTCCCCCAGCCGTGCACGCCGTCGCGCTACTCCGAGTGCGGCCGCGGCCTCCAGCTGATCGAGGGCCTCACCCACCGCTGGGGTGCCGAACCCCAAAAGCGCGGCAAGACCGTCTGGTTCGAACTGGACGCCGCCGCGTGAACTCCGCCCCCCACCCCGCCGAACGGCCTCCCCGTGCTCGGACTCCTGATCCTGATCCTGCTCTCCGCCGTCGTCGGCGGCGTCTGCGAGGCGTGGGCCGCATCCCTCCGGCCGCGCGACGCCGAAACCAACGCGCAGCCGAAGGGCTCCTGACCGGCCCCCGCCTACCCGGCGCTAGCGCTGCTGTTGTTGCGGGGGAAGCTCCGCGGCGGCCACGGCTGCGCCGGTCAGCGTCGCCAGCATCTCGCGGACGTTGTTCAGCTGGGCGTTGAGGCTGTCGCGGCGGTTGGTCAGAGCCGCCAGCTCGCGCTCGGATTCGCTGCGGACCCGGTCGGCCTTGGCGTTGGCGTCGGCCACGATGTCCTCGGACTGGCGCTGGGCCGTCTCGACGGTCTGGCGGGCCCGGCGCTCGGCGTCGGTGCGCAGCTTCTCGGCCTCCAGGCGCAGCTGCTCGGCCAAGTGCTCGATCTCTGCCAGGCGCTTCTCCGCTCTGGCCTGACGGGCGGCCAGGTCGCGCTCGGACTGCTCCCGGCGCTTGGCCAGGTTGGTCTCGAACTCCAGCGCGGCCTGGGCGGCCTTGGTGCGGGTCAGCTCGAACAGATCGTCCGCCTCCCCGCGCTTGTTCTGGGCATCGAGGTTGGCCTTGGCGCGCAGCTGGGCGCTCTCGTTCTTGGCCTCCTCCAGGACTACCCGGACCTCCTCCTCGGCCTGGGCGCGGCGCTTGGCAAGGTTGGTCTCGAACTCGGCGGCCGCCTGGGCGGCCTTCGCCCGGGTCTCCTCGAAGAGCGCGTCCGCCTCGTCCCGCCGGTTCCGCACGTACACGTCGTCGCTGATCGAGGTGTCGCGCACCGTCGGCGTGTACGCGGGTGCCGGGTTGGCCAGCGACCACGCGGCCGCGCGCAAGCGAACCGCGACCTGGTCGGCGCCGGACGGCCGCTGGGCCGGGTCTTTGGCCAGCAACTCCAGGACGAGCCGGTCGACCTCCGCCGGGATCGCGTCCCGGAGCTCGCTCGGCGGTGCGGGGGCGACCGTGCCGTGCAGCCGCATCAACTCGAAGACGCCACCACGGAAGGGGGGCCGGCCGGTGCACAGCTCGTACAGCAGGCAGCCGAAGGCGTAGAGGTCCGATCGGGCGTCGAGCCCCTTCCCTTCGAAGCGCTCCGGAGCCATGTACGCCGGAGTCCCGATGATTGCGTGCGTGCTGGTCACGCCGTCGTCCGCGGCCTCGGTCCGGGCGATGCCGAAGTCCACCACCTTCACCGAACCTGAGGCCAGCACCATCACGTTGGCCGGCTTGATGTCCCGGTGGACCACGCCCGCCCCGTGGGCCACGGCGAGCGCGTCGGCGATCTGCGACGCCCACGCCAGCGAACGGGCCAGCGGCGGAACCCCGCGAGCCAGGCTCTCGTTCAGCTGGGCGCCGTCGAGCAGTTCCATGACCAGGTAGAACACCGGCCGGCCTGCGCTCCGGTGCTCGCCGAAATCGTGCACCGTGACGATGTGCGGGTGGTTGAGCGCTCCGGCCGTGGCCACCTCGCGCACGAAGCGGGCCACGTCCTTGGCCGTGTTCCCGCCCTGCTGCATGACCTTGACGGCGACGTGGCGCTGGATCCGGGCGTCGCGGGCCTTCCACACCACCCCGAACGCGCCTTCACCGATCGTCTCGATCAGCTCGTACCGGTCGTCCAGGACATCGCCCGCCTGCATTCCCGCCCCCTCGCCCGCCAACCGCGCCTCGCCGTGCACAACTTACCGCTCGCCGCCTGCTCGGACAGGGTGTCCGCGCGCAATCGGGGCCGGTGTGATCACTGATCTGTGGCCGGGTAACCTGCACCGGTCAACGGCACGTTGACCACCGCTCATGTCATCGACCACGGGGACCTCTCAACACCATGTCCGCACCGCCGCCGTACCAGAACCACCCGCCGCAGCAGCCCTACGGCTACGCTCCGCCGCCGCCCCAGCCCGCGTACGGCCAGCCCCCCGCCTACGGACAGCAGCCCCCGTACGCGCAGCCGCCGCAGCCGCCGCAGCCGCAGTACGCCCAGCCCCAGCCCCCGTACGGCGCCCAGCCGCCGGCCCCCCAGCCTCTGCAGCGCCCGCGGCAGCGCCGGAGCCCGCTGCAGGCCGTCCTCCCGATCGTGATCGTCCTGGCCGTCTTCGGCGGCGGCGCCTGGTACGTGTGGAAGTACAACACCGACCCCAACGGCGGCAAGGCCAAGGCCGCCGCCACGCAGTCCGCGCAGGCCGCGGAGAACAAGACGCACGACCCGAACGTCGGCGATTGCGTGAAGATCCAGGACCCGCAGGGCTCGCCGGTGCCGACGATCGTCGACTGCAAGTCCTCCGAGGCCCAGTACAAGATGGCCGACAAGCTCTACGGCCCCGACAAGAGCTGCGGCGCCGCCTTCGACTACGGCATCAAGGTCGACCGCAGCAAGGGCGTCGACTACACGATGTGCTTCAAGAAGGTCTGAGCCGGAACGCCGCTGCCCCCGGAAGCGCGCTTCCGGGGGCAGCGGGGGAACCTGCCGGGCTCAGCGCAGCCGCGACGAGGACAGGATCGACGCGAGGTGCGCCACCACCATCCCCCAGGTGATCACCGCGATGGCCGCGAGTGCGTACCGGGTCGGGCCGATGTCGCCGACCGCCGCGTCCGCCACTGCCGTGGCGAGCAGGACCAGCGAGGCCTCGATGCCGTTGGTCACCCGGTGGATCTTGAATATCGAGGCCAGCCGGCGCGCGGTGGCGATGCCCTGGGAGCGCGGCTGCGTCGACTCCTCGTCGGCCGGCGCCATGCCGCTGCGCGCCCGTGCGACGTCCACCAGGTCGGTCGAGGCCTTCAGCAGCACCACGCCCAGCGCGGTCGCCAGCCCGACCGAGACCCACAGCTCCGAGCCCCCGCGCGCGGCCCGCACGCCGGCCCCGATCATCAGCGCGGCATCGGCGAGGTACGCGCCGAGCCGGTCGACGTACACCCCCGCGGTGCTGAACTGTCGCTTCCAGCGAGCCACCTCGCCGTCGACGCAGTCGAACAGCAGGAAGCCCTGGAACAGCACGGCCGCCAGCACGGCACCCGTCAGCCCCGGGATCATCAGCGCGGCACCGGCGCCCACCCCGCAGACCACCATCAGCCAGGTCAGCGTGTTCGGCGACACCGAGGTGCGGACCAGCTGCCGGGTGGTCCGCAGCGAGATGCGGCGCATGTAGAGGCGGCCCGCCCAGTGCTCCCCGTTGCGGCTCTGCAGCTTCGCCTGCGGCTGGCAGACCTCCCGCAACTCGGCCAACGCCGGAGCAGCGACCACCATGACGACTTCCCTCCATCGGTCCGACCGGCGGACGACCTGAATGACCTGAATGATCAGCTCAGGCTAGACGGCAGGCCCGAGCCGCCCCACGCCAGGGAGGGCCCGGGACGGCCGGGGGCCCCGGGGCCGAACGGGGGGCAGCGGGTCAGATCAGCGCCACCGCGGGCACCGGCGCCGAGCCCCGGTGCAGCCAGGCACGCTCGGCGGCGGACCAGGCGGTGGTGGTGAGCAGGTAGATCCCGGCGGCCAGCGGGACGAGCGCGGCGAACAGCACGGTGCCGAACGACAGGTACGGCAGGAACGCCAGCCCCGGCTGCGGCGTCGCGGAGGCGGGCTGCGCCGCCTGCGCACGGCGGGCGCGCCGGAACCCGACGTACGCCACCCCGGCCAGCGCCGCGTACAGCAGACCGAACACCACCCACTGCGCCGCGCCCTGGGCGCTGCCCACGTGCAGGCCGAGTGGGACGCCGAAGAGGGTGTGGCCGAGCAGGTCGTTCGGGGTGGTGAACAGCCGGTACATCACCGAGAAGAACGGGATCTGCACCAGCATCGGCAGGCACCCCGCGAACGGCGAGGCCTTCTCCTCCTTGTACAGCTCGGCCAGCGCGGCCTGGAGCTTCTCCGGCCGGTCCTTGTGCTTGCGGTTCAGCTCCGAGATCTTCGGCGCGAGCCGGGCCCGCGCCTTCTCGCCGCGCGCCGCGGCCCGGGCCAGCGGGTGCAGCGCCAGCCGGACGCCGACGGTGAACAGGACGATCGCCGCCGCCGTGGGCAGGACGGTGGCGAGCGCGGCGACGACGTCGTGGGCCAGGCCGACGGCCGGGTCGAGAACTGCGAAAAGCGACATGGTGGAGCGAGCCCTCCGGGGTCTCAGCGTCTGGTGACATGAGTGATCGGCGGAGGACGGCCGCGTTCGGACGGCGCTCGGAACCCCGGAGCGGCCAGGCGGCCCGCTCGGCGGGGGAGAGAGGTGGAGCTACGCGGCCGTCGGGGCCGCTCCGGGGGCCCTGGGGCGTCGCCTGCCCCGGGCGTCCGGATCACGCTGTGGGAGGAAGGCGGTCCGGAACGCGCGCCTGCGCAGCATCCCGTTCCGTACGGCGGCCGGTGCCCGTGCTCCGCGCAGGCGGGCGACGACCAGCGCCCCCGCCACCGCTGCGGTCAGCAGCACCACGGCTGCGGCGGTGGCCACCGAGGTCAGCGTGCCGCCCTCGGCGAGCACGTCCCCGCTCAGCACGCGGAGCAGTCCGAGCAGCATCGCGACGAGTTCCACGCTGTGCTCCTCTCCTGCTCCCGGCCGGCCTGTTCCGGGCGTTTCCCGACGTTGACGACGATGGTACGGCCTGTCGGGTTCCCGCGGAGCGGATTCGTCAGGGTGCGATCCGCCACTCTTCGCGCGGCGGCCCAGCGGGCTGCTGCCCGCACTGTAGCCACGGGTGCTACGCGGGGCTACCTTGGAGGGTATGAAGACGATTACCCAGCGGGAGTTCCGGAACAACTCCGCCGCGGTGATGGACGCGGTGGAGGCGGGCGAGACCTTCCACATCACCAGGAACGGGGTCGAGGTCGCCGAGCTGCGACCGGTGACGGGCCGGCGACGGCTCACGGCGGAGGAGCTGGTCGCGCGGCACGTGAAGCTGCCGCGCGTCGACTACCACCAGATGCGCAAGGAGTCCGAGGAGTACTTCGGCTCCGAGGAGCTGGTCGGGGACGACGGCGACGACCCCTTCGAGCGGCCGCGTGGCTGAGCGGCGCAGGGCGCCCCGGCGGCGGCCGGCCGGGGTGCTGGACACCTGCGTCTACATCGACCTGGCGCTGCTGAGCCCGGCGGACCTGCCCGCCGTGCCGGAGCTGACCGCGATCACCTTCGCCGAGCTGCAGCAGGGCGTGTCGATGGCGCGCGACCCGGTCAGCCGGGCGGCCCGGCTGGAGGTGCTGGGTGCGGCGATGGCCGACTTCGACCCGCTGCCCTTCGACGCGGCGGCCGCCGCGCGGTACGGGACGCTGGTCACGCTCACCATCGCGGCCGGGCGGCAGCCGCGCCCGCGGCGGATCGACCTGATGATCGCCGCCGTCGCCTCCGCCCACGGCCTGCCGCTCTACACCCGCAACGTCGCGGACTTCCGCGGCCTGGGCTCGGCAGTGGAGATCATCGGGATCTGACCGCCCGGGGCCCGGGGCCCGTCCCCGATCGCGGCACCGGGTACCGCGGGTCGGGGGCTCGGCGCCCCGGGGGCACGGGTCAGTCCAGCCGGACCGTCGTTCCGGTGGCGGCCGAGGCGCGGGCGGCCTCCAGGACGGCGAGGGTGGCGACGGCGTCCCGCGGGTCGACCGGCGGCGGGGTGCCGGGGTTCGCCAGCGCGGCGGCGACGCCCGCGTAGAACGCGGGGTAGTCGCCCGGGTCGGTGGGGACCGCGACGGTGGACTCGTCGGTACCGAGGGTGCCGTAGCGGCCGGGCTCGTCGGCGCCCCACGGGCGTTCGTCGCCCGGGCGGTGGCCGGCGCGCAGGTCGGCCTCCTGCGGGTCCATGCCGGTCTTCACGTAGCCCGCGGCGTCGCCGAGCACCCGGAGCCGGGGGCCGACCAGTGGCGCGATGGCGCTCGTCCACAGGTGCGATCGGGTGCCGGAGGCGTGGGTGAGGGCGAGGAAGGCGTCGTCGTCGACCACCGCGCCGTCCCGGCGGACGTCGATCTCCGCGTACACCGTCTCCACCGGCCCGAACAGCGCGAGTGCCTGGTCGACCAGGTGGCTGCCCAGGTCGTAGAGCGTGCCGCCGACCTCGGCCGGGTCGGCCAGCTCGCGCCAGCCCGCCTTGGGCTTGGGCCGGAACCGCTCGAACCGGGACTCGAAGCGGTGCACCCGGCCGAGCGCGCCCTCGCGGATCAGCCGGGCGGCGGTGAGGAAGTCGCCGTCCCAGCGGCGGTTCTGGAAGACCGTGAGCAGCACGCCCTGCTCCTCGGCCGCGCTGCAGAGCTCCAGCGCCTCGGCGGCGGTGGCGGCCAGCGGCTTGTCGACGACGGTCGCCAGCCCGGCGCGCAGCGCCGCCCGGGCGAGCGGCACGTGGGTGCGGTTGGGGGAGGCGATGACGACCAGGTCGAGCGAGCCCGGGGCGGCGAGCAGCTGCTCGGGGGTGTCGACGACGCGGGTGTCGGGGTGCTCCCGGAGCAGCTGCGCGCGGCGTTCGGGGTTGGCGGTGACCACCGCGTCCAGCCGCAGGCCCGGGGTGGTGGCGATCAGCGGGGCGTGGAAGGCGGAGCCGGCCAGGCCGTAGCCGATCAGGCCGACCCGGAAGGGGCCGTCGTGCTGGGCGAGGGGGCGCGAGGAGGGGCTCATGCGCCCTACTCAATCACGCTGCGTCCGATTGGCCCGGGTTTCGGCGGCGAGGTCGGGAACGCCTCCGCTCGTGGCCGGGGCGGCCCGGGCACGGCCGCGCCCGGGGCGGCCCGGCCACGGTCCGCTGCCGCACCCGGGCTCGGTGGTGGTACCCGGACTCAGCGGGCGTGGGCCCGGCGGCGGCGCTGCCGGTGGAGGACGGCGACGGTGGCGCCGGCGAGGAGGAAGGCGGAGCCGACGGAGGCGAGGATGCCGAGGGAGCGGTCCGAGCCGGTCTGCGCGAGCTGGTCGGGTGCGGCGGCCGTCGTCGCGGGGGTGGTGCCGGCGGCGCCGGCGGCGACCGGGGTGCCCGCGGTGCCGGTGGGGGTCGGCACCGCGGGCGCGGGGGCGGTGGGCGTGGGGGCGGTGGGTGCGGTGGTCGGAGTGGCCGGGGCGGCCGGGGCGGCCGGTGTGCCGGCGGAGGCGGGGACGGGCGCCGCGGTGGGGGCGGTGGCGCCGCCGGCCGGGGCGGGGGCGGTCGGGGCGGGGGCGTGGCCGTGGTCGTGGCCGCCGGCCGTGGTGGGTGTGGTGGGTGTGGTGGCCGTGGCACCGCCGGTCGGCACGGGGGAGCCGCCGGTGCCGGTGTTGGTGCCGGGGTTCGCACCGCTGCCGTCGAAGACGACGTCCGAGCAGGAGTAGAACGCCTCCGGGCTGTCCGAGCGCTGCCAGATGGCGTAGATCAGCTGGCGCCCGGTCTTGCCGGCCGGGACCTTGCCCGGCAGCACGTACGAGCCGTCCACGAGCTGCGGGTCGGTGACCGTGAGGAAGGGCTGCGGCTCCAGGTTCGCCCAGGTCAGCGGCTTGGTGGGGGAGTAGCTGCCGTTGGTGATGTAGAGCTGGAAGGTGCCCTTGTGGGGGGCGGTGGCGCGGTAGCGGAAGGTGAAGTCGGCCCCCGAGGTGAGGTTGGTGGCCGGCCAGTCGGCGCGCGGCAGGTCCAGGCCCCGGTAGGTGTCCGAGCCGGCGCTGCACAGCTTCCCGTCCGGGATGAGCTCCCGGTGGCGGCCGGCGGCGTCGCCGATCCGCAGGCTCATCCAGTCGTACAGCGCCGCGGTGCCGCCGGTGGCCACGGCCGCCGTGCAGGCCGCCGACTTCGGGTGCTCGGCCCCCTCCAGGTAGCAGCCCTCGACCCGGCTGAGCGGGTTCTGCATCGAGCCGTGGGCGGCGGCCGGGGCGCCGGTCAGACCGACGGCGAGGCCGGTGGCGGTGAGGGTGAGGACGGCGGCGGGGAAACGGCGGCGCACGGGCATGGCAGGGGACTCCTCCGAGGAGTGCGGTGAGGGTGGTGCCGCTCACGCTAGACCGGCGGGGCGGCCGTACTGAGGGGTCATCAGTGCGGTTAGGGGCTGCTTAAGGAGTCCTTGAGGCAGGCGCGGTGCCGGGCGGGTTTCCGGGCACGGAGGGCGGTTCGCCGTCCCGGTCCCCGGTCGACCGGTCCGGAGACCGGGACCGCGCTGTCGTGGGCCTGGCGTGCGGATTAGGCTGTGCCCCGTTGGGGCAGCCAGCAGTACCCCCGGCGGTCCGGTGCCCCGGGGAGGGTCCGGCCGGTGGGAGGCGCAACGGTGACGGCGGTGCGCCGAAGGTTCGTACGACCATCGCAAGACGTTGCAAGACTTCGGGAGACACGCACGTGGCAGACCGCAAGCCCATCGAGTCCTGGCTGACCGACATGGACGGGGTCCTCATCCACGAGGGCACGCCGATCCCCGGCGCGGAGGAGTTCCTGCGCCGGCTGCGCGAGTCCGGCAAGCCGTTCCTGGTGCTCACCAACAACTCGATCTACACCCCGCGCGACCTCAGCGCCCGGCTGGCCGGCATGGGCCTGGACGTGCCGGAGGAGTCCATCTGGACGTCGGCCCTGGCCACCGCGCAGTTCCTCAAGGGCCAGCGTCCGGGCGGCACCGCGTACGTGATCGGCGAGGCGGGCCTCACCACCGCGCTCTACCAGGCCGGCTACGTGCTGACCGACAACAACCCGGACTACGTCGTCCTCGGCGAGACCCGCACCTACAGCTTCGAGGCGCTCACCAAGGCGATCCGGCTGATCAACCAGGGCGCCCGGTTCATCTGCACCAACCCGGACGAGACCGGCCCGTCCACCGAGGGCGTGCTGCCGGCCACCGGGTCGGTCGCCGCGCTGATCACCAAGGCGACCGGTGTCGAGCCCTACTTCGTGGGCAAGCCCAACCCGCTGATGATGCGCGAGGCGCTCAACACGGCCGGCGCCCACTCGGAGTCCGCCGTCATGATCGGCGACCGGATGGACACCGACATCGTGGCGGGCATGGAGGCGGGCATGGAGACCATCCTGGTCCTCACCGGTCTCACCGCCGCCGCCGACGTGGAGCGTTTCCCGTACCGGCCGACGCGGGTGGTCAACTCCGTCGCGGACCTGGTCGAACTGATCTAGCGTTCGTTCTGTTGTTCGGGCCCTCTCCCGGCCGTCCGGCCGGGGGAGGGCCCGCGCGCTGTGCGGGGTGAGTCCGTGCACGGTGCGTCCGTGGTCGCCGAGGAGGGGCGGATGAGCACAACGACGGGGGAGCCGGCCGGGGGGCCGGACACGACGGGCGGGACGGGCGCACCGTCGGCCGCGACGGCCGGGGCCGCCGCGCCGACCGGGGCGGCGACCGGGGTGACGGAGGCGGAGGCCGGCCCGGGCCGGGTCGAGGAGAAACGCGTCACCTGGGCGGAGCTCTACTTCGACCTGGTCTTCGTCTTCGCGATCACCCAGGTCTCCGGCCTGCTGCACCACCACCACGACTGGGTCGGGGTCGCCCGGGCCCTGGTCGTCTTCGTCCCCGTGTACTGGTGCTGGGTCGGCACCACCGTGCAGGCCAACATCCGGGACGTGGACACCCCGAAGGGCCGGATCGGCATCCTCGCGGTCGGCCTGGCCGGCCTCTTCATGGCGCTGGCCGTGCCCGCCGCGTACGAGGGCCGGGGCCTGCTGCTCGGGGCCGGGTACTGGGCGGCCCGGGTGGTGCTGCTGCTGGTGCTGATCCGCATCCCGGGCGTCTGGCGCGGGCCGTACGGGGTGGGCGTGCTGGTCAGCGGCCCGCTGCTGCTGGCCGGCGGGCTGCTGCCGGAGGGGCCGCGGACGGCGCTCTGGGCGCTCGCGGCGGCCTGCGACCTTTCCGCCCCGCTGATCTTCCGCAGCCGGCTGGCCCGGGTGGCCTACCACCCGTCCCACATGCCGGAGCGGTTCGCGCTCTTCCTGCTGGTGGCGCTCGGCGAGTCGATCGTCGGGATCGGCGCCACGGCCGCCGCGGCGCGCCTGGACGCGGTCGAACTCGCCGCGGTGGCCCTGGCGTTCACCATCTCCTGCGGGCTCTGGTGGCAGTACTTCGTCCACGCGGCGGACGCCATGCGGCACGCCGTCACCGTCGCGGACTCGCGCCGGGACATGATCCGCCGGATCTTCCAGTACGGGCACCTGGCGCTGGTGGCGGCGGTGATCGCGGTGGCGGTCGGCTTCGGCGAGACGGTGGCCGACCCGCGGCAGTCGCTCGGCCCCGGCTCGGTGGCGCTGCTGTACGGGGGCTGCGGGCTGTACCTGCTGACCTTCGGCTACACCCGGTGGATGATGTTCCGCGCGATGTCGACCACCCGGATCGTGGCGGCGGCGGTGGTGCTGGCGCTGGTCCCGGTGATGGTGCGGCTGCCGGCCATCGTGGTGCTGGCGGTCCTGGCGGTGGTGCTGGTGGTGCTGAACGTGGTCGAGCACGTCCGGGTGGAGCGGGCTGTGGCCGCGGCCGCCGCTTCGGCCTCCTCCCCGGCGGCTGCGGGGTCCGTGGCGCCCGCGGGGTCCGCCCCGGCAGGCGCGGTGGCTGCCGCGGCGGCAGGTGCGGAGGCGAACGACGGGGCTGCGGGGGCCGACCGGCCTGCGGCGGAGTGAAGTGTCAGTCGGTCTGTGTAGCGTTCGGTGTGGAAAGAGGGCGTGCGGCGCAAGCGGCGCGGTGCGCCCGAGGTCGGGGCGGTGCGGCGGTGAGCGGCCGTCCGGTGGGAGGTTGATGTCGTGACGGACACGGTCGAGGCGGGCGTGGTCGAGGCTGGAGCGGGTGCCGGGCTGGAGCTGCCCGAGTCCTGGCGCGAGGTGCTGGGCGCCGAGACGGAGAAGCCGTACTTCGCCGAGCTGGCGGCCTTCGTGGCGGCCGAGCGCGCCCAGCACCAGGTGTTCCCGCCCAAGGGGCAGGAGTTCTCGGCGCTGGAGGCCACCCCGTACGAGAAGGTCCGCGTCCTCGTCCTCGGCCAGGACCCGTACCACGACGACGGCCAGGCCCACGGCATGAGCTTCTCCGTGCTGCCGGGCACCAAGACGCCGCCGTCGCTGCGCAACATCTTCAAGGAGCTGGACGCCGACCTGGGCGTTCCGGCCCCGGACAACGGCTACCTGATGCACTGGGCCGAGCAGGGCGTGCTGCTGCTCAACGCGGTGCTCACGGTGCGCGCGCACGAGGCCAACTCGCACAAGGCCAAGGGCTGGGAGAAGTTCACCGACGCCGTGATCAAGGCGGTGAGCGCGCGTGAGGAGCCGGTCGTCTTCGTGCTCTGGGGCAACTACGCCAAGAAGAAGCTGCCGCTGATCGACACCGAGAAGCACGTGGTGGTCCAGGGCGCGCACCCGTCGCCGCTCTCCGCCAAGCTGTTCTTCGGCAGCCGCCCGTTCTCGCAGATCAACGACGCGCTGTCCGGCTTCGGCGTGGAGCCGATCGACTGGCAGGTGCCGAACCTCAAGCAGGGCTGAGGCGGTCGGGGCGGGTCGACACCTCGTCCACGTACGGCCGCTGTCCGCTGTTCACCGACCTCGGCTGCCGGTCGGTACCCGGTGTGCGAAGCTGGGTTCCGACCGGGTCGCCGGACCGGGTCTGGGGAGGGGCGGTACGTGCGCCGGTTAGGGCGAGGGCCGGGGTTCCGGCTGGCCGCGGGGGCGGCCGTGCTGGGCTTGGTGGCCGCCGTTGCGGGGTGCAACGGCAGTGGTTCGACGGGCGGTTCGGGCGGCAGCGTGTCGGGGGGCGCGTCGGGGAGCGGTTCGGCCGGGGCTGCGTCGGGGGGCGCGTCCGGATCGGGCGGGGCGACCGGTTCGGGCGGTGCATCGGCTTCCGCGGGGGCCGGCGGGCAGGCGGGCGGGGGCGACGCCGGCGGGTCCGCCGCCGGACTGGCCCAGCTGCCCGGCCAGACCTTCTACGTCTCGGACCGGACCTCGGCCGCCCGGCAGCTCGTCGCCCTGCGCGGCCAGGGGCGGACGGCCGAGGCCGACACGCTCCTGAGGATCGCGGCCCAGCCCTCCTCGCAGTGGCTCGGGGACCAGGCGGCCACGGGCATCGCCGAGCAGGTGAGCCGCCGGGCCGCGGCGGTGGACCGCACCCCGGTCTTCGTCGCCTACAACATCCCGCACCGCGACTGCGGCCAGTACTCGGCGGGCGGCGCGGCCGACGCCGCGGCCTACCGCTCCTGGATCACCGGCGTGGCCGAGGCGCTCGGGGACCGCCGGGCCTGGGTCGTACTGGAGCCGGACGCCGTCGCGCACACCCTGGACGCCTGCGGTGTGAAGGGCGCGGCCGCCGCCGAGCGGTACGGCCTGCTGGCCTTCGCCGTCCAGGAGTTGAAGAAGCGTCCGCAGGTGAAGGTCTACCTGGACGCGGGGAACCCCGGCTGGGCGCAGGACCCGTCCGCGATGGCCGAGGCCCTGCGCAAGTCCGGCATCGCCACGGCGGACGGCTTCGCGGTCAACGTCTCCAACTTCTACGCCACCGACCGGAACGCGGCCTACGGCGCGGAGCTCTCCGCCGCGCTGGGCGGGAAGCCCTTCGTCATCGACACCAGCCGCAACGGCAACGGCCCGCTCGGCGGCGACGCCTGGTGCAACCCGCCCGGGCGTGCGCTCGGCGAGCCGCCCACCGCCTCCACCGGCCGGCCGGGCGTGGACGCCTACCTGTGGATCAAGAACCCCGGCGAGTCCGACGGCGAGTGCGGCCGCGGCGAGCCCAGGGCGGGCGAGTTCTGGCTGCCGTACGCCCTGGGGCTCGCGCGCGGGGGCGCGTAGCGCACGCCCGGTGGGAGCGGCGGGGCCTTGTTGGCCTGGTGGCCGTGTGCCTGCAGGCCGTGTGCCGGTGGGCCTTGTGGCCTGCGGGCCTTGTCGGACGAGCCTCAGCCCGTCACCTTGATCCAGCGTGCCACCGACGGGGTCCCGGCGCTGTCCGTCACGAACAGCATGTACCAGCCCGGCGGCAGCAGGTCGGCGTTGGAGGGCAGGGTGAGCGCGACGGCGCCGCCCGTGCGGGCACCGACGTCCAGGGCCACCGACCGTTGCTCGACGTCGGTCGCGTGGGTCACCGAGCTCGGCCGGATCAGTTTCGCGGTGGCGATCCCCCCGGCGTTCGGCGAGTCGACCGTGATCGTCCCGCCGAGCCTGGCGGTCTCCGGCGCGCCGGTCAGCTGCGGGCGCTCGCCGTGGAACAGGTACGACGGCGTGTAGATCTCGATCCGCTGCTCGAAGGTGCCCGGCTCGGTGTCGGCCCGGTCGTTGAAGAGCGGGTTGGAGCCGAGGACGACCACGCGGCCGTCGGGCAGCAGCAGGGCCTCGGAGTGGTAGTTCCGGCCGACGGTCGGCTCGGCGGCGGTGGTGAAGGCGTTGGTGTCCGGGTGGTAGACCTGCGCCTTGAGCAGGTCGCTCCTGTGCTTGCCCCGGTAGTCGCTGGAGCCGCCGGTGGTGAACACGGTGTCGTCCGGCAGGATCACGCTGTTGAGGTACCGGGTGCCGCCCGCCGGGAGGTCCGGCCCTGGGGTGAAAGCGGGCTTGGGGGCGGACAGGTCGGCGATGTCGGTCCGGGCGGAGGACAGCGGTGACTCGCCCACCCCGCCCCCGCCGAGGACCATGACCTTCTGCGCCTGGGCCGGCGGCAGCAACACGGAGGACGAGGTCTCGGTCAGCGCCGGGTCGCGCAGCCCCGGCACCGGTTGGAAGCTGTTGTCCCTGAGGTCCCAGAGCCCCGGCTCCCGGCCCTTGTCGGCCGGCCCGTAGCCGGCGTTGGAGCCCGAGTAGAAGAGCTTGCCGGAGGCGGTCAGGAAGATCGACGGGTAGGTGGGGAAGTAGCGGTCGGGCGCCTTGGACCAGGTCCTGCTCGCCGGGTCGTAGATCTCGTTGTCGTTGCCGCTGAGGATCTGCCCGGTGTCGTCGAGCCCGGAGACGGTGACCACCCGTCCGTCGCCGAGCCCGGTGAGGGTCGGGTACCAGCGGGCGTACGCCATGTCGGTGACCGGCTCGTACAGCTCCGTCTCCGGGTTGAACTCGAAGGCGGAGCGGATGCCCTGGAAGTCCTGCTTCTCCAGCGTCAGGCGGTCGGCCATGCCGTAGAGGTTGCGGGCGTCGGCGCCGCTCAGGCCCTTGATCGTGTACTGGGCGGGGGAGTCTGCGACGTAGTCGGCCCCCGCCGCCACCGCCTCGACGAAGACGTGCTGCTCGCTCGCGGTGACGACCGTCCGGTCCCCGGCACCGGTCTTGACCGCCGCCGGGACGGTGACCGCGGCGGTGGACACGTACGCGCGGCCGTTCGGCGCGGTGAACACCGTGCCCTTGGGGAAGGTGCGGGCGGCATCGGGATTCTCGTTGCGGACCCGCATGGTGCCGGCCGCCTTCTTCACGGCGCCGTCCAGCGCCTCGTAGCGCACGGTGCCGCCGGCCACCAGCAGCCGTCCGTCCGGGAGCGCGGTGTGGCCGCCGCAGAACATGTCGGCCGGGGTCGGGACCGGCTTGTACGTGTTCTTGGCCGGATCCCAGAGCAGACTCTTGAAGCTGCCCGCGTCGAACTGCCGTTGGTCGTTGCCGGAGCCGGCGATGATCAGGATCTTGCCGGTCCGCAGCAGGGTGGCGTGGATGGCGTTGATCCGGAACTCGGCGGGCAGGACGACGGTCTGCCAGTGGCCGTACTCGGCCTTGTACTCGGCGCGGTTGATCACGTACTGGTGGTACTGCTCATTGGCGAAGCCGAGCACGGCCGGCGCGTTCATCCCGGCCACGGTCAGCGCGACCGTGCTGCCGAGGGCGAAGCGCCTGGTGCGGCCGGCGTTGCGGATCTTCACGATGGTTGGTCCCCTCGTGCTGCGGGTTCGGGTTCAGCGGGCGGTGGGCGCCGTGGCGGCGGGGGCCGTGGCAGCGGGGGCAGTGCCGGTGGGGGAGCCGGTGGGGGCGGTGCGGCCCTGGGGTGGGACTCTCGGCGTGGCGGCCGGTGCGGGGGTGACGCCGGTGACCGAGAGGGTCGAGGTGGGACGGGCCCGGCGTCGGCGGACGGCGTCCGCGGCCAGCACCAGCATCGGCAGCAGGCTGAGGAAGAGCGCCAGGCAGGCCCACGTGCGCATGGCCGCGTGGTCGTGGCCGGTGAAGAACGAGGCGGTGACGGCGCCGCCGAACACCAGCGCCCAGAAGAGGTGGATCCTGAACGTCGACAGCCGGTCCGGGCTGGCCGAATCGCCCTTGGGCGTCACCACGAAGCGGCTGCGCCGACGAAGCGCCGCCTGCAGAAACGATGCTGCGTAGATCGGCCCGCAGAGCGCCGACATCACCATGCCCGCCACCCCGGACGACCCGGCCGGCTCGTGCGGGCTCACGTTGTGCTTGCGGTTCCAGGTGTAGAGCAGGACCTGCAGGGCGGCCGCGTCGCTGTACAGCATCATCCAGATCTCGGACGAGACGTGGACGCCGGAGGCGCCGAAGCCCAGGTAGAGCACGCTGGACACCCCGCCCAGTAACCAGGTCAGCGCCGCCATCGGGTAGAAGCAGACCATCAGCGTGTAGTTGAGCAGCCGGCCGGGCGAGAGCCGCCAGACCGCCCGCCAGTACTGGGTGAGCAGCGTCTCGTAGGTGCCCCGGCTCCATCGCAGCTGCTGGGAGAAGAAGTCCGTCCAGGACGAGGGCCCCTCGCCGACCGCCAGCACGTCCGGCGTGTAGACCGACTTCCAGCGCGCGCCGGTGGCCGGGTTGCGGCGGCGGTGGAACTCCAGGCCGGTGGCCATGTCCTCGGTGATCGAGTCGTACAGACCGCCGATCGACTGCAGCGCGGTGATCCGGACGGCGTTGTTGGTGCCGACGAACATCGGTGCCCCGTAGCGGTTTCCGGCCCGCTGGATCAGCGCGTGGAAGAGGAACTGCTGGCTCTCCGAGAACTTGGTGACGGCCGAGCCGGAGCTGCGGTAGTTCCCGTACACCTGCGGTCCGACCACGAACGCCACGTCAGGGTCGCGGAAGTAGCCGAGCATCCGCTCGCAGAGCTCGGGCAGCGGCACGTGGTCGGTGTCCACCGAGACCCAGAAGTCGTAGTCGGCGCCGTGGGACTGGAGCCAGCTGTTGTAGTTGCCGTGCTTGGTCTTGGCGCGAAACCGGCCCTTGGGCTGGTTCCACCGCTCGATCCCGCGCCGGCTGAAGTGGTACGCGCCCAGCTCGCCGCAGAGGGCCCGCATCGCAGGATCGTTTCCCTCGTCCAACAGCCAGACGTCGTACGGTCCGTCGTGCCGGACGGCCAGCGCGGCGGTGAGGGTGGCCCGCACCATCTCCGGCGGCTCCTTGCCCGGCACGCAGGTGGTGAGGAACGCGACCCTGGTGCCCGCCTCCGGTGTGACCGGCACGGGGTCGCGGGCGACCAGCGTCGCGTGGGTGTTGGAGACGACGTTGACCAGCCGGAACACCTCGACCACCGCGATGATCCCGACCATCACCTTGTCGCCGACCAGCAGCCAGGTGTGCGTCTCCCCGGGTCGGACCGGCCAGTGCCCGGGGAGCAGCAGCCAGACCAGGAGCACCGCCTCGACGACGGGGGCGGCGAGCAGGAGCAGCGCCGCTCGGAGGCGGTGCGGCTCGCGTCGCAGCAGGCTGCGGTACTGGACGCGGTAGGGGTGCGTGGCCCCGGGTGCGGTGGTTGTGGTGGTTGCGGTGGTTGCGGTTGGTGTGGTGACGGTGCTCGGTTCGGTGGTGGGACCGGCCAGTCGGCTGAAGTGGGCGTAGTCGTACGGTGCTTCGGGGACCGGTATGGAGCGAAGGTCGTCGTCGTCCGTGGCTGAGGTGGCTGCCGTGGTTGTGGCGGTTGCGGCGGTTGTGGCGGCTCCCGTCGGAGCCGTTGTGGCCGGGACGGGCGAGTCCTCCCGATCCGTCTGACGCGAGAACAGCTTGATCATGTGTGGCTCCCCCCGTGGCCGGCCGCGCGGGCCGACCCGCTCCGTGCGTGCTCCGACCGGGGTGAGCGACCTGAAACCGCGCGCTGCGACCTGCGCGCCGGGACCACGGCTCCCCCCGGAGCCTTGCTTTCGAAGCAGAACACCGGCCGGCGAACCGCACCGTTTCCAGGCAGTTTCCGGGCCGTCAATCGTTAAAACGTATACGATCGATTGTCGTGCAGGGCTGCGCGGCTGCTTCGAAGGCAGGATCCCGGCTCGTTCTCCGAACTCCCCACCGGGGGCGGGATCCTCGGGCTTCCACAACTGTCCCGGAGTGCCCACGTGATCGCAACCGATCCACGAAATGATCATTGCGTAAGCATGAAGATATGGCGATTCCCGGCCAATTGCGGCTTCGCTGATGCTAATGGCGGTTGCTGCGGCGGGCTGGTGGGAGCCGGGTATTCCGGATCTACCGGGATGTGCCGAATAGGCAGGCGAAGGCCGGACTGCCGTGCTGGCAGTCCGGCCTTCGCGGGGTCCGGGTCGGCCCGTTCTGCGGTGCTGGCGGTGCACCCTCCTCCGGTCGCGGCGGCGCCGGCGGTGCTGTTGGTTCTGGCGGTGCTGTTGGTGCGTCCTCCGGTGTCGTCGGTGCTGCCGTCGCGTCCGTCGGTGTCGTCGGTGCGGTGCTCCTCAGTGCGCCGCCGGGAGGAGGAGGGTGGGCTCGGTCGCCGCCCGCACCTCGTCCACCGTCACGCCCGGCGCCGTCTCGACCAGGCGCAGTCCGTCCGGCGTGACGTCGATGACCGCCAGGTCGGTGATGATGCGGTCGACGACGCCCCGCCCGGTGGCGGGAAGTGAGAGTTCGTCGACGATCTTCGGCGAACCGTCCTTTGCCGTGTGCTCCATGACGACGATCAGCCGCCGGGCGCCGTGCACGAGATCCATCGCACCACCCATGCCCTTGACCATCTTGCCCGGAATCATCCAGTTGGCGAGGTCGCCGACGGCCGAGACCTGCATCGCACCGAGGACGGAGACGTCGATCCGCCCGGCCCGGATCATTCCGAAGGAGAACGCCGAGTCGAAGTACGAGGCCCCGGCGGCGACGGTCACGGTCTCCTTGCCCGCGTTGATCAGGTCGGGGTGTTCCGCCCCTTCCTCCGGGTACGGGCCGACGCCGAGGATGCCGTTTTCCGAGTGCAGCACCACGTGGACACCGGGCGGCAGGTGATTCGGGATCAGCGTCGGCAGGCCGATGCCCAGGTTGACGTACTGCCCGTCCCGCAGCTCGCGGGCGGCCCGGGCGGCGAGCGCGTTCCTCGGGTCGAGCACGGCGAAAGGCGTCGAGTCCGTGGTGTCGGTGGTGATGCCGCTGGTGGTGGTGCCGGTGGTGGTGCCAGTGGTGACCGTCGGGGCGGTGGTGGACATGGCGTCAGGCCTCCTGGGGTGCGGTGCGGACGGTACGGCGCTCGATCCGGCGGTCCCCGGGATCCGCCGCGACCACGCGGTCGACGTACACGCCGGGCAGGTGGACGGCGTCCGGGCCCAGCTCGCCCGGCTCGACGATCCGGTCCGCCTCGACCACGGTGACCCGGCCGGCCATGGCGCAGAGCGGATTGAAGTTCCGGGCGGCGGCGTGGAAGACGCAGTTGCCGTGCCGGTCCGCGACCTCCGCGCGGACGAGGGCGAAGTCGGCCGTGATGGCCTCCTCCAGCAGGTAGCGGCGGCCGCCGAACTCGCGGACCTCCTTCGGCGGCGAGGCGAGCGCCACCGAACCGTCCGCCCCGTACCGCCAGGGCAGTCCGCCCTCCTCGACCTGCGTGCCCACCCCGGCCGGGGTGAAGAAGGCGGGGATGCCGGCGCCGCCGGACCGCAGCCGCTCGGCGAGCGTGCCCTGTGGGGTCAGCTCCACCTCCAGCTCGCCGGAGAGGTACTGACGGGCGAACTCCTTGTTCTCGCCGACGTAGGAGGAGGTCATCCGGGCGATCCGCCCGGCCTGGAGCAGCAGGCCGAGCCCCCAGTCGTCGACCCCGCAGTTGTTGGAGACCACCCGCAGTCCGGCGGCGCCCGTGTCGACCAGGGCACTGATCAGCGTGCTGGGGATGCCGCAGAGGCCGAAGCCGCCGACGGCCAGCACGGCGCCGTCGGGAATGTCCCCGACCGCGGTGGCGGCGGAGTCCAGGACCTTGTCCAAGGGGTCACCTCGTGAGGGGGAGTCGGTGGGATCGGTGGGAGGTGGGTGCGGGGCGCGTGGGGTGCTCGGGGTGCACAGGGCGCGTGGGGTGCGCGGGTGGTCGGGATGCGCGGGGCGCGTGGGCTGGCGGGCGTGGTGGGACGGCCGTGCCACCGAGTGCGGCCGCCGGTACCCCGGCCGCCGCGGCGACCGCCGCCGCCCGGGCCCCTCCACCGTCGCCGGGCGCGGGTGGGCCGTGCCATGGCGGGGCGCGCCACGCGCAGGTCCGTGGGCATGGCGACCGCCCACACGCACGACCTCCCGAGGGGCCACCGACCCAGCGGTATGGCGGCCGCAGCCACATCCACGCGGGCTGATACGTCCCCCCGGCACATGTCGCGGCCTACGTGCCGCCCCTACGGTTCCGGCATCCACCCCCCGCAGCCCCCCTCAGGAGTCGGTCACCATGCGCAGCTCGACAGCCCCCACCAGGACCGCCTCCGGCGCCTCCGTAGGCGCGGCCGGGGCAGCCGGCCCGGCGCGCAGGCTCGCCGCCCTCGCGGCCTGCGTCCTCCTCGCGGCCGGCTGCGCCGAGGCCGGCACCGCGGGAACGAACGCGGCCGACGGCGGCGGTGCCAAGAGCCCGGTCAAGGTCGGCCTGGTGTACTCCAGGACCGGGCCGCTGGCCGCCTACGGCAAGCAGTACCTGGAGGGCTTCAAGGCCGGGCTGAGCTACGCGACCAAGGGCAGCGGCGCGGTCGACGGGCACCGGATCGAGATCGAGGAGCAGGACGACGCCGGCGACCCGGCCAAGGCGGTCTCGGCCGCCAAGGATCTCATCGGCAAGGGCCACAAGATCCTGGCCGGCTCGACCGCCTCGGGCGTCGCCCTCCAGGTCGGCCCGATCGCCGCCCAGAACAAGGTGCTCTTCATCAGCGGCCCGGCCGCCGCCGACAAGGTCACCGGCCTGAACAAGTACACCTTCCGCTCCGGCCGCCAGTCGTACCAGGACATCAGGACGGCGGCCTCCTTCATCGGCGACGCCAAGGGCAGCAAGGTGACCGTGCTCGCCCAGGACAACGCCTTCGGGCAGGCCAACGTGGCCGCCGTCAAAGCGGTCCTCGGAGCCCAGGGCGCCACGGTGGACGCCGTCCTCGCCCCGCCGAGCGCGACCGACCTGACACCCTTCGCCACCCAGGCCAGGACGGCCAAGCCCGACCTGCTCTTCGTCGCCTGGGCCGGCGACACCTCGGCCGCCCTGTGGACGGCGCTGAACCAGCAGGACGTGTTCGCCGAGACCAAGGTGGTCACCGGCCTGGACCTCGCCGCCTCCTACCCGCTCTTCGGTCCCGCCGGCGAGAAGATCTCCTTCCTGAACCACTACTTCGGCGGCGCCGCCGGCACCCCGGTGGAGAAGGCCATGGACGAGGCCGTCACCGCCGCCGGCGGCAAGTCCGACATCTTCACCCCGGACGGCTTCACCGCCGCCCAGCTGATCGTGCACGCCGTCGAGGCCAACCACGGCTCGGCTGACGACACCTCGGCCCTGGTGAAGGCGCTCGAAGGCTGGAGCTTCGACGGTGTGAAGGGGCGCACCACGGTGCGGGCCGAGGACCACGCCCTGCTGCAGCCCATGTTCCAGGTCAAGCTGACCGGCAACGGGGCCGCCGCCAGGCCCTCGGTGGCACGCACCCTCACCGCGGACGAGGTGGCGCCCCCGGTCACCCCGATGGCGGGGTGACCGCGGTGCCCCGTCCTGCCTCGCCCGTCGTGGCCACGCCGGTGCTGCGCCTCACCGGCCTCGGCTGGTCCGTCCGCGGAGTGCCGATCGTCGAGGACGTCTCCTTCTCGGTAGGGGAGGGCGAGTTCATCGCCTTCATCGGGCCCAACGGTGCCGGGAAGACCTCCCTGTTCAATCTGATCTCCGGCATCTGCCCGGCGAGTGCCGGGAGCCTCGAACTCGACGGCGCCGACATCACCGCCGAGTCCGTCCACGCCCGGGCGCGGCGCGGGCTCGGACGGACCTTCCAGACCTCCTCGCTCTGGCCGGCGACGACGGTGGCCGACCACGTCCGCCTGGCCGCGCAGGCCGCAGCCGGCCCGCGGGCCTCGTACCGGATCTGGCGCCGCGCCGACCGCTACGCGGACCAGGTGGCCGAGACCCTGGCGCGCACCGAACTCGCCCACCGGGCCGACACCCCGGCGAGCGCGCTCTCCCACGGGGAGAAGCGCAAGCTCGAACTCGCCGTCCTGCTGGTCTCCGACCCCCGGCTCATCCTGCTGGACGAGCCGATGGCCGGGGTCAGCGCGGAGGAGGTACCGGCCCTCACCGAGCTGATCCGCTCGGTGCACCGGGACCTCGGCCGCACCGTCCTGATGGTCGAGCACCACATGGACGTCCTGCTCGGCCTGGCCGACCGCGTGGCCGTGATGCACCACGGCACGCTGCTCGCCCTGGACACCCCGGACGCGGTGATGGCGGACGCCACCGTGCAGCAGGCCTACCTGGGCGAGGCGCTGTGAAGGGCTCTCCCCTGGACGGCGCCACCGTGAACGCATCTCCGATCCCTGCCGCTGCGCTCCTCTCGGTCCGTGATCTGCGGGTGGTCATCGACGGGCTGCACATCCTGCACGGGGTCGACCTCGACGTGGCGCCGACCGGGGTCACCGCGCTGCTGGGGCGCAACGGCGCCGGCAAGACCACCACCGTCAAGGCGGTGATGGGTCTCGTACCGCGCACCGGAAGCGTCCGCTTCGCGGGTACCGAACTGGTCTCCCTCCCGACGCATCTGGTGGTCCGCCAGGGCATCGGCTACGCCCCGGAGGACCGCGGGATCTTCGCCGGCCTCACGGTCGCCGAGAACCTGCGGCTCGCCGAGCGTGACCGCGACGCCGAGCCGGCCTACCACCTCGTCCATGAACTCTTCCCCGAACTCAAGCAGCGAGCCGGACAGTTGGCCGGAACCCTCTCGGGCGGCCAGCAGCAGATGGTGGCCATCGGCCGGACCCTGCTCAACCGGAACAGGCTGATCATCGCCGACGAGCCCACCAAGGGCCTGGCGCCGAAGATCGTCGCCGAGGTCGCCGACGTGCTGGCGCGGGCGGCCGAGGCCGTGCCCGTCCTCCTGGTCGAGCAGAACCTCGCCCTGGTCCGCCGGCTTGCCGGCACCTGCGCCGTCCTGGCCGACGGCCGCACCGCCCACCGGGGTGACACCGCCGAGCTGTTGGCCGACGAGGACGCCGCCCGCCGCCTGCTGGGCGTCGGCGGCCGCCGCCCCGGCCCCCCTGCCGTCACCGAGGAGGTGAACCCCTGATGGACACCGTCGTCCTCCTTTCCTGTACCGGACTCGGTCTGGGTGCGCTGTACTTCCTGGTGGCCTCCGGCCTGTCGTTGATCTTCGGCCTGATGGACGTGCTCAACTTCGCGCACGGCGCCCTGCTCTCGGTCGGCGCCTACGCGACCTGGTGGGCGGGCACCGAGGCCGGCCTCTCCTTCTGGCTCGCCGTGCCGTTCGGCACGCTGGTCGGAACGGCTGCCGCCGTCCTTCTGGAGCTCTTCCTGATCCGGCCGCTCTACAGCCGGCCGCGGGACCAGATCCTCGCCACCGTCGGCGTCGGACTGGCCGTGCCCGCCCTCCTGATGGGCGTCTGGGGCGCGGACGCCCGCCCCTTCCCCCAGCCGGCCCTGCTCTCCGGCACCTGGCACGTGCTGGGTGCGACCGTCCCGGTCAACCGCTTCGTACTCGTGGCCGCGGCCGGGTTGCTGCTGCTCGCTCTCCGGTTGTTCCTGGCCCGCACCCGCTACGGGCTGATCGTCCGGGCCGGCGTCGAGGACCGGGCGATGGTCACGGCGCTCGGCATCGACGTCCGCAGGGCGTTCACCCTCGTCTTCGCCATCGGCGGTGCCGCCGCCGCGCTCGGCGGTGCCCTCGGCGGCCTCTACTTCGGTTCGGTCAATCCCGGCCAGGGGACCGGGCTGCTCATCTTCGCCTTCGTCGTCGTCGTGATGGGCGGCATGGGCTCCGTCACCGGTGCCGCCGTCGCCTCCGTCTGCGTCGGCCTGGTCCAGCAGTTCGCCAACTACTACACCACCGCGGGACTCGGCGACCTCTCGGTCGTCGTCCTGCTGGCCGTTCTCCTCCTGGTGCGGCCGCGCGGACTCACCGGGAGGCTCGCGTGAGCACCGACACCTCGGACACGAGCACCGGTGGCACCGCCGCCGACCGCGCTGACGCAACCTCAGCACAGCGGACCGACAACGGAACCGGAATTCTCCCCGGACGGGTGATCGAGGCGGGAGTGATCACTCGAACTGGTGATTCATCGGCGCAGCGCTCGACATTCGTGCACGGATCACTACGCTGGTGGCCGATCGCCCTGCTGATCCTGCTCCTTGTCATCCCCTACAGTGCGCTTCCCGTCCCGGGACTGCTCGACGGACCGCTCGGCAGCCCGGGAAGCCTCCAACTCATCGCCCTGTGCCTGCTCTACGGGGCCCTCGCCACCGGTTACGACCTCCTGCTCGGGCGGACCGGACTGCTCTCCTTCGGCCACGCGCTCTACTTCGCGACCGGCCTCTACGCCACCAACCTCGGCATGCTGGAGCTCGGACTGCCGTTCGCCGCGGCGGCCGCCTTCGGTGTCGCCTGTGCCGTCGCGCTGGCCCTGCTGCTGGGCTCGGTCAGCCTCCGCGTCACCGGCATCGGGTTCTCCATGGTCACCCTCGCCTTCGCCCAGGCCGGGTCGATCCTCGTCCAGCGCAACCCCGGCGGCATCACCGGCGGGGAGGAGGGCCGGTCGGCGCCGGCCGGGCGGCTGCCCTCCGCGCTCCTGGGCATCGAGAACACCGCGAACCTCTACTGGATCGCCCTCGCCTACCTGGTGCTCACCCTCGCCGCCGTGCACTGGGCCGTCGGATCGCCGATCGGGCGGGTCTGGCAGGGCATCAAGGAGAACGAGCGCCGGGTGGAGGTGCTCGGGCTCCGTCCGTACGGCTACAAGCTGGTCGCCTTCGTCCTCGCCGGAGCCCTCGCGGCCGTGGGCGGGGTGGTCTACCTCCTGCTGACCGGCGGCGCCACTCCCCAGGCCGCCACCTCCGACGCCACCCTCTCGCTCCTGGTGATGGTGGTGCTCGGCGGCTCCGGCACGCGCTGGGGTCCGCTGCTCGGCGGTGTCCTCTACACCTGGGCCGGCCACCGCCTGGGCGACCTCGCCAACTCCGCGGCCGTCGCGGACCTGCCCGCCGTCCTGCGGGTACCGCTCTCCCAGCCGCTGTTCCTGCTCGGCGGCCTCTTCGTCGCCGTCGTCTACCTGCTGCCCGGCGGCCTGGCCCGGCTGCCGGCCCGCATCCGCGCCGCCCGATCCGTCCGCTCGGCCCGGTCCGCCGGCCCGGTCGGTGCGACGGGCGCCCGTCCCACCGGAGGGAGCCCCGCATGAGCCCGTCCATGAGCCCGTCCGTCCCGCAGCCCGAGCAGCTGACGGTCCCCGTCCCCGGTGGGGACCTGGCCGTGCTCCGCTGGCCCGCCGCCGCCCCGGCGGCGCCGACCGTCGTGGCGGTGCACGGCATCACCGCCAACGCCCTCGCCTGGTTCGAGGTGGCCCGCACGCTCGCGGGCCGGGCGACCCTGCTCGCGCCCGACCTGCGCGGGCGCGGGGCCAGCCGTGCGGTCGGCGGGCCGTACGGACTGGCCCGGCACGCCGACGACGTGGCCGCCCTGATCACCGCGCTCGACCTGGGGCCGACGGTCGTGGCCGGGCACTCGATGGGTGCCTGGATCACCGCGCTGACCGCGGTCCGCCACCCCGGGCTGGTCAGCCGGGTGCTGCTGGTCGACGGTGCGGTCAGCTTCCCGCTGCCCGAGGGCGTCGGTGAGGACGACGCGCTGGCCGCGGTGCTCGGCCCGGCGCTGGCCCGGCTGTCGATGACCTTCCCGGACCGTGCCGCCTACCGGGCGTTCTGGCGGCAGCACCCGGCCTTCGCCGCCGACTGGTCGGACGAGATCGACGCGTACACCCAGCGCGACCTCGTCGGTGTCGAGCCCGAGTTGCACTCCGCCTGCGTGCTGGAGGCGGTCCGGACCGACGGCGCCCAGGTGCTCCTGGACCGGGAGGCGGCGGCCGCCGTTCACCTGCTGCCCTGCCCCGGTGAACTGCTCTGGGCCGAGCGCGGGCTGTTCGACGAGCCGCAGGCGCTCTACGACGAGCAGCGGATCGCCCGGGCGGGGCTCGATCCGGGCCGGGTGGTCTCGGCCTCGCTCGTCCCGGACACCAACCACTACTCGATCCTCTGGGGCCGGACCGGAGCCGAGGCCGTGGTGCGGCGGCTGCTCGAAGCCGGCTCCGCCGCCGGATAGCGGTCGGCCCCGGTCGGGCGCCGGTCGCCCCAAGTCGGGCGGCGGCAGCCCGACCGGGGGCCGGCACCCGCCGCGGCCGGTGCGGTGGCCCCGCCGGTGTCCCGCCGTCTCAGCCGGCCGTGCCGAGGAAGGACTGCCACCCGCCGCTCGGCGCCTGCCCCACGTTCAGCGACCGAAGCTTGCGCAGGGTCGACTGGTCCTGCACCTCCAGCCAGTCGACCAGCTGCCGGAACGACACCAGCCGCACCTCGGGCTTGTCCGCGATGGTCTTGAGGGTCTCCTCGACGGCGTCCATGTAGATGCCGCCGTTCCACTGCTCGAAGTGGTTTCCGATGAAGAACGGCGCCCGGTTGCCGTTGTAGGCGCGGTCGAACCCGGCGAGGTAGGAGTCCCGGGCCTGGGTGCGCCAGTCGTTGTACTTGGCCGGGTCGCCCTTGGTGCCGCCGGGCGACTGGTTGGCGAGGATGTTGTAGTCCATCGAGAGCACCTGGAAGGTGTGGCCCGGGAACGGGATGCTCTGCAGCGGGAAGTCCCAGATCTTGCCGTCCTGCACCTTCTGCGGCCAGATCTGCTGACCGCCGGAGGAGCTGGCGTCGTACTTCCACCCCATCTTGACGGCGGTCGGCAGTAGCGCCTTCTGGCCCTCCAGGCACGGGGTGCGGCCGCCGACCAGCTCCTTCTTGTAGTCGAAGGGCAACGGGTCGACGTCGGTGAAACCGGTGTTGGTCCGCCACTGGGTGACGAAGGAGATCGCCTGGTCGATCTCGCTCTGCCAGTCCTCCGGCGTCCACTTGTTGACGCCGTTGCCGTCCGGGCGGGTCGAGCAGAAGTGCCCGTTGAAGTGCGTGCCGATCTCGTGGCCGGCCAGCCAGGCCTGGCTGATCAGCTTGAGCGTGGTCTTGACCGCGCCGTCCGAGAGGTAGGGGATGTCGGACGCGCCCACCGAGTGCTTCGGCGGGTGGTAGAGCTCCGACTTGCCCTTGGGCAGGGCGTAGATCCCGGAGAGGAAGAAGGTCATCGAGGCCTTGTGCTCCTCCGCCAGCTTGAGGAAGCGGGGGAACTGGCCGTCGTCGGTGCCGCCGGCACCGTCCCAGGAGAACACCACGAACTGCGGCGGCCGCTCGCCGGGCTTGAGCTTCTCCGGCTTGGGCTGCTTGGGCTGGGGACCGGTGTCGGAGGTGGAACCGTCTCCGATCGGAGTCCCCTTGGGTATGCCGGTGCCGGGGCCGGCGGTGCCCGGCTCACCGGTGCCGGTGCCGGTGCCGCTGCTGCCTCCCGAGCTCGGTGTGGTCCCGGAGTCGGATCCGGCCGTCGATCCACCGCTGGAACACGCCGCCACAGCACCGAGGGCCACGGTCGCGGCGGTGGCGCTGAGCACGGTCCTGCGCGAGATGCTGGTCATGGTCTCCCCTGGGTGCCGCGCTGGCCGGGTGTCGGTGGCGCCGAACGGCCCTACCGGTCAAATCGGGCAACTGATGATTATTCCGCCAATAGGATGTCATGAGGACGTAGCGGCACCAAGGGTGCCCGAGGTCCGTCCCACGTCAATACGCGGATCGGGAGCATTCGGGCTGCGGCAATCGGCGTTCTGTTGCCGTCCTGTGACGCTCGGCGCCTGTCGGCGTTTCACCTCGGATCGTTCACCGGGCGGTCGCCGGCGGTGGTCCGGCGACCGCCGCCCGTTCGTCGCCGGCTCGCCGGGCGCGCTACCGGTGTGTCAGAGAGCGGCGAGCCGGCGGTTGCGGCGGACGATCCGGGCGATGGCGGTGCTGACCGCCGTGGCGGCCGTGCAGGAGACCGCGAGGCTCAGCCAGGCGGTGTCGAACCAGTGGCTGTTGAGCCAGCCCAGCGTCACGATGTACGCGGCCCAGACCAGAGCGGCCACCGCCGACCAGCGCAGGAAGCGGTGCGGGTGGCCGGGGGAGTGGCCGATGGCCAGGTCGAGGACGGTCCGGCCGGCGGGCACGAACCGTGCCACCACCACCATCGCGGCCGCCGCCCCGGTGGTCCGCTCGTTGAGCGCCTGCTGGACCCGCGCCACACTCGCCGCCAACTTCGGGCGGTGTTCGAGCCGCCGCTGCACCGACGGGGCGCCGCGCCGGGCCAGCCGGAGCAGCAGCAGGTCGCCCAGGAAGGACGCCAGCGCCACGCCGAGGCCGAGCAGCACCGGCGCGCCGTCTATCTGCGACGTCTTGAGCACGGCCAGGATGACCAGCGTCCCGCTGGGGATGAAGGGGAGGAACGCGTCCCCGAGTACGGCGCAGAGCGCCAGGGCGCAGATCCATGAGGACCCGATCACCGCCGCGATGTCCACGACCTTTACTCCCTCCAAGCTGCCCGGAGGAGCAGACGCTGCAGGGGTCAACGCTAGCGCCTCGACTTTTCATGCCATGAAGCACCCCGGGTGTGCGGCGCCTCACAATGGCGCGAGCCCCTGGGGCGGGGTGCCGCTCCAGGGGCTCACGGGGATCGATCGGCGCTGGTCCAGCCCGACGACCTTGCTGGCGAGGCGAATCCGGTTGGCTGATCCGCTCTGGGAACCAGCCTGCCGGACGCCGCCCGCAGATCGCGAGACCTGCGGCTGGCGACTTCCCGCGCTGGCGTGAAGTCGCCACGCGTGTCCGCCCGCTGGCTCTGAGTCATCCGAACGGTCGGTAGGCGGCCCGCCGCGCACCGGAGCGGACCGCCGAGAAAGCAGCGAACTCCCGGGAACACCGGGAGTGATGGCGTGGTTGTCCTCCGTTGGCAGCCGCGGCCCCCGGCCATCGGCGCGGTCGCTCACGGCTGCCGACAGGACCACCACTACGCGAGCGACCAGGACTGCCAGGAGGGCGGACGGTATGACCACCGAGGAGCAGCAGAACAGCGGGCCCGAGCCGCAGGACACCACGGCGATACGGGGCGCCGTCCGCGGCACGGCGCCGGCACCGCTCTCCATCCTGGACCTGGCCACCGTCGGCGTCGGATACACCCCGGCGGAGGCCCTGGCCGCGACCACCCGGCTGGCCCGCAGCGCCGAGGAGTGGGGCTACCACCGGTTCTGGGTCGCCGAGCACCACGGCATGCAGGGTGTCGCCAGCTCCAACCCGGCCGTCCTGCTGGCCCATCTCGGTGCCCACACCACGACGCTGCGGCTCGGCTCCGGCGGCGTCATGCTGCCCAACCACGCCCCGCTGACCATCGCCGAGCAGTTCGGCCTGCTGGAGGCCCTGCACCCCGGGCGCATCGACCTCGGGCTCGGCCGGGCTCCGGGGACGGACCCCGCGACCGCCCGCGCGCTGCGGCGCGGCCTCGCCGAGGGCGCCGACGACTTCCCGCAGCAGCTCGCCGAGCTGACCCACTTCCTCGACGGCGACTTCCCGGCCGGCCACCCGTACGCGCGGCTGACGGCCGTCCCCCAGGGCGACGGGCGGCCGCCGATCTGGCTGCTCGGCTCCTCCGGCTTCAGCGCGCAGCTGGCCGGGCGGCTGGGCCTGCCGTTCGCATTCGCCCACCACTTCAGCAGCGCCAACACCCTCCCGGCGCTCGACCTCTACCGCTCCTCGTTCCGGCCCTCCGCGGTGCTCGACGAGCCGTACGCCCTGATCGGCGTGGGCGCCGTCGCGGCGGACGACGAGGCGGCCGCCCGCCGACTGGCGCGCTCGGTGGCGCTGGGAATGCTCCGGGTGCGGCGCGGGAACCCGACCCCGATCCCCACCCCCGAGGAGGCCGAGTCCTACCCGTACAGCCCGGTCGAGGCCGACTTCGTCTCCGAGTGGATGGGCAACATGGTCATCGGCTCGCCCGGTGAGGTGGCCGACGGCCTGGAGGCCCTGCGCAAGCGGACCGGCGTGGACGAGCTGATGGTCACCTCGCACATCCACGGCCACGAGGCGCGGCACCGCTCGTACGGCCTGATCGCCGAGGCCTACGGGCTGACCACCGGGGCTGCCACGGCCTGAGCCCGGCCGCGGTGCGGGGCTCGGCACCTCCGGGCCCCGCACCGGGCTCCGGCCCGCGGACGGCCCGGGCCCCGTCCGGGCACGAGCCGCCGGCCCGGGGTGACTGCGCCGCGCCGGTGGAGGCCTCCCGCGCGGGCCGCGCCTACCGGCTCTCCGCCCCGAGGCGGTTCTCCCGGAGTATGGCCGCGACGCGCTCGGCCTCGCCGGGCCGGGCGAAGTACCAGCCCTGGGCGGTGTCGCAGCCGGTCAGCCGCAGCCGCTCGGCCTGGGCGGCGCTCTCGATGCCCTCGGCGGTGACGGTCAGGCCCAGGGTGTGGGCCAACTGCACCATGGCGCCGACGATCTGCTCGTCGGCGTCGCTTCGCCGGGAGCTGAGCGCGGCGAGTTCGGGCCGTCCGGCCGGAGCCGGGTCGCGGAACCCCTCGATGAAGGTGCCGTCCAGCTTCAGCACGTGCACCGGCAGCCGGGAGAGGTAGGCCAGGTTGGAGTAGCCGGTGCCGAAGTCGTCGATGGCGATCCGGACGCCCATGTCGGCGAGGGCCTGCAGCGCCTGGAGCGGTCGCCCGCCGGGGCCGAGCAGCGCGCTCTCGGTGATCTCCAACTGCAGCAGCCGGGCCGGCAGGCCGGTGCTCTCGAGCGCCTGGGCCACGTCGGCGACGACGTCGGAGTCCCAGATCTGGCGGGCGGCCAGATTGACGCTCACGAAGGTCTCGGTGTCGGGGAATTCGGTCAGCCAGCGCTTGGCCTGGCGGCAGGACTCCTCCAGGACCCACTTGCCGAGCGGCACGATCGCGCCGGACTCCTCGGCGAGCGGGATGAAGCGGTCCGGCGAGAGCGTCCCGTAGCGGGGGTGGCGCCAGCGGACCAGGGCCTCCGCGCCGTGCACCGCCCCGTCGGCGAGACCGACCAGGGGCTGGTACTCGATGGTGAATTCGCCGCGCTCCAGCGCCGGTCGGAGCGCCGTGGCGAGCAGCTGGCGGGTCAGCTGGTGGGCACCGCGGTCCGGGTCGTAGAGCGTCCACCGGGCCCGGCCGTCCGCCTTCGACCAGTAGAGGGTCGCGTCGGCGTCCTTGACCAGATCGGTCGGCGTGGTCTCGTGCACGGACCGCTCGACGACGCCGACGCTGGCCGTCACCACCAGTCGGTGCCCGGCCACGTCGAAGGGACGTTCCAACGCCTCCAGGATCCGGGCGGCCAGCGCCGTGAGCTGGTCGCTGCCCTGACTGTCGGTCACCAGGACGGCGAACTCGTCGCCGCCCATCCGCGCCACCAGGCGGGCTCCGGGCTCGGAGAACCCGCGCCGCAGCCGGGTGGCGACGGCGATCAGCAGCTGATCGCCGATGTGGTGGCCGAGCGTCTCGTTGATCGCGGCGAACCCGTCGAGGTCCAGGTAACAGACGCCCACCCGGCGTTCGCCGGCCGTGCCGCCCGCACCCGCCTGTGCGTCCGCGCCGGTCGGCCCGCCCTCGACCGGCCGCCCGCCCTCGACCGGCTGCGCGGCGGGGACCGCAGCGGGGTCGGCGACCGTCACCGCGCCGTGGTCCGCAACGTCGAGCGCGACGTCGCCCGCAACCGGGCCGGCGATCGCGAGGCAGGCGGCGTCGAGGCGCTCGAAGAACAGGGTCCGGTTCGGCAGCCGCGTCAGCGGGTCGTGCAGGGCCTGGTACTCCAGGCGGTCGCCGAGCCGCCGCTGCTCGGTGATGTCCTCGACCATGGCGAGGGTGTAGAGCGGGTTGCCGGAGCCGTCCCGGATCAGCGAGATGGTCACCTTGCTCCAGACCGTGCGCCCCTCACGGTGCTTGAGCTGCTTCTCCACCCGCAGCCGCTCCCGCTTGCCGCGGACCAGCTCCGGGAAGAGCCGGTCCGGCATCCCGTCCGGGTCGACCACCTCGTGGATGTGCGTGCGGACCAGATCGCCGGACGTGCAGCCGATAAGGGCGGCGAAGGCGGGGTTGACCTCGATGATCCGGTCGTCGGGGTCGATCAGGGCCATCCCGATGCCTGCGTCGCAGAAGGCTGCCCGGAAACGGGACTCACTGGCGCTCAGGGCGGCGAGCAGGGGGTCGTTCCCCCCGGTCGGCAGCCCGGCCCCGTCGGTCGGCCGGTGCGAGCCGGTGGCGAGCGGGGCGGAGCAGGTCGGGCAGAGCAACGGGTCGGTGCCGACCGGACCGCCGGCCACGCCGACCGCGGCGGCGTCGTGGGTGCCGCGGAGGTCGAGAGCGCCGATGACGCCGTCGATGCCGAGTGCGCCGTCGATGCCGGGGATGCCGTCGACGCCACGCGAGTCGTCCAGGGCGAGACCGGTGGTGCCGTCGGCGGTGGCGCCGTCGGCCGGACGGCGGAGCGGGGACAACCGGTGGCCGTGCTGGTGCGGTTCCTCGTGCCGCACGCCCGAGTGGTGTGCGTCGGCCCCCTCGTTCTGGCCCGGCACGGCATACTCCCGTCCGCTGCTGACGCTTGATGCTTGACGCTGGTCCGGCCGATCGCCCGGGACTGCTGCGGCCGGCTCCCGCACTCTGTCGAGGTCCTCGCAGTCCGGTGGAACGCTCGCGTGGAACGTCCGCGTGGGACCCGCGTGAAGAACAGGGCGCTGCGGCCGATCATAAGACGCGGCGGCAACGCGCGGTGACCGCCGCCAGGGTGATTCGCCCGCTTTCAGACCCTGTGCGGTGATACATGCAGACGCCCCCGGTACACATCACATGATGTGCGCCAGGGGCGTGTGCCTCCGCCGTGCGCCCTCAGGCGCTGGCCGAGCGCCGGGACGCGCCGCGTCCGGGCCTGGCCCGGCCCGAACGGACGGGGCGTCGGGGCGTCGGAGCGTCAGGCCAGCTTGGCCGTCAGGGTGATGGTCGTGCCGGTGAGGGCCTTGCTGACCGGGCAGTTCGCCTTGGCGTCCTCGGCGGCCTTCACGAAGCCGGCCTCGTCGAGGCCGGGCACGTCGCCGGTGACGGTCAGGTGAATGCCCGTGATGCCGGTCCCGGGCTGGAAGGTGACGTCGGCCTGGGTGTCCAGCTTGGCGGGCGGGTTGCCCGCGCCGGCCAGGGCGTGCGAGAGGGCCATCGAAAAGCACGCGGAGTGGGCGGCCGCGATGAGTTCCTCGGGGCTGGTCCTGCCGTTCGGCTCCTCGGCGCGGGACGCCCAGGTGACCGGGTACTCGCCGATGCCGGACGAGGCGAGGGTCACCCGGCCCTTGCCGTCGAGCAGGTTGCCTTCCCAGGCGGTGCGTGCGGTGCGGGTGGTTGCCACGATCGGTACCTCCATCACTGAGGGACAGCTGATTCGTCACTTCCGGCCATGCCGCGCACCAGCCTACGGGCAGGCCGCCGCCGCGGGCGGCACACCGGTCCGCGGGTTGTCCGGATCGTGGGACGGCTGGGCCGAATGGTGCGGTTCTGCGACGTGTGCCCTGTTAGATTTGCCCGGGCCTGATCCCCGGCCCGCCGACGGCCGGGCGCCCATCACCAGAGAGCCGCGGAGCCGCCCCGATGACGGATCACCCCACGACCCCCGATGCCGGATCGCTCGACGGGATCGACGAGGCCGTACGCGCCGAGCTGACCAGCCTGCGCGAGAGCATCGACAACATCGACGCCGCGGTGGTCCACATGCTCGCGGAGCGCTTCAAGGCGACCCAGCGGGTCGGTCGGCTCAAGGCCGAGCACAAGCTGCCGGCGGCGGACCCGGCGCGGGAGCGGGACCAGATCAAGCGACTGCGGGAGCTGGCCGCCGGGGCGCACCTGGACCCGGTCTTCGCGGAGAGCTTCCTCAACTTCATCATCGCCGAGGTCATCCGGCACCACGAGAAGATCGCCAGCGACACCGTGACAGGCCAGAACGAGCCGGTCTGACTCTGCGCCGCGCCGGGCGGAAGACCGTTCCGGCGAATCCCGGGAGATCATCTCCAGACTCGTCGCCACCGCGCCGGGCCGGCCCGGCCGCCGTTCCGGGCGTCGCCCCGCCCGCCGGGCGCCCGCGCCGGGTGGCTGCCGGCCCGGGTGCCCGCGCGCCGGTCCGGCCCCCGGCCGCGCACGCCCACCGCTGCCGCGCCGCACCCCCGGACCCGTCCGCTCTCGCGCCCCTGTTCGCGCCCTCTTCCGCGCTCCCGGCCGTGCTCCCACCGGCGGCGGCTCGTTCATTGCGGCTCCGCCCGCCGTACCCTGGGTGGCATTGCCCTGAGCGCCGTCCCCCGACCGCCTCACGCCCGTCGCCTCCCCCGCGGCGGTGTCGGCGGTCGTGTCGGCCGCGGGTAAATGCCCGATTTCGTGAGGCTTCGCCGGTGGCGTAGCGTGCAGGTTTCCCGGCCGGAGAGGTGGAGCAGCGACGATGGCGGTGAACCTGCCCGACACGGACAGTGATGCCGGGGTCGGTCCGGTCCCGGCTGCGGGCGCCGGCCACGGCGGCCGCGCAGCGGCCCGGCGGGCGCGCTCGCGGAAGGCGGGCAAGGCGGGCAATGCGGAGAAGGCCGGCCGCGGTCCGGGCAGGGGGCTCCGGGTCCGGCGGGCGGGACGCCGCCAGCGGCCGTGGTGGGTCGAGATCCCCCTGATGGCGGCGGTCGGCCTGGTGGTCGCGCTGCTGATCAAGACGTGCCTGTTCCAGGTCTTCACCATCCCCTCCGGGTCGATGGAGAACACGCTGCGGATCGGCGACCGGGTCGGGGTGAACAAGCTCGCCCCGCTCACCGGCTGGGAGCCGGAGCCCGGCCAGCCGGTGGTGTTCAAGGACCCGGGCGACTGGCTGCCGCCGCAGCCGACCGACGGGAACCCGATCACCCGCGCGCTGAGCTCCGCGCTCGGCTTCATCGGCCTGGTGCCGCCGAAGGACGACAACTACCTGGTCAAGCGGGTCATCGCGACCGGCGGCCAGACCGTCCAGTGCTCGGGGACCACGCTCACCGTCAACGGGGCGAAGGTGGACGAGCCGTACCTCCACCCCGGGGACGACTCCTGCGCGGGGCTGGACTTCGGTCCGGTGACCGTGCCCGAGGGCTACGTCTGGGTGGAGGGCGACCACCGGAGCGACTCCGCCGACTCCCGGTACCACCAGCGCGGGCCGGGCGGCGGCGCCGTGCCGGTGGACAACGTGGTCGGACCAGTCTCGGGCGTCGTGTGGCCGCTCAACCACCTCGACTGGTTCGGCTGGGTCGGCCGCTGACTCCGGGCCCGGCGACCGCACGGTCCTCGGCGCCCGCCTGCCCGGCGGCCCGGGTCAGCCGCTCGCCCAGCGCCGCGGCCCCGGCGAGGTCCGCGGCGACGGAGCGGTCGTCCGCAGACCGGACGTCCGCAGGCCGGTCGTCCGCCACACCACCGCCCGCCGACCCGGCGGCTTCGGGTGCGGCTGCGGGCTTGCCGGCCTGGGCCGCGAAGGCGCCGGCCAGGACGAGCAGGCCGCCGGCCATCTGCGGCAGGCCGAGGTGCTCGCCGAGCAGGATCCAGGCGAGGACGGTGGCGACCACCGCCTCCAGGTTGGCGACCACCCCGGCGACCGGGGGCGACAGGTGCCGGACGGCGATCACGCCGGTCAGGTAGGCGAGCACGGTCGCGATCAGGACCATCCAGGCGGCCGGGAGGAGCGCCGGGATCGTGTGCCCGTTCATCAGGACGTCGCCGCCGAGCACGCCCCAGTCGGCGGTCCAGGGGCGGGTGAACGCGGTCAGCAGGACCGCGCCGATCAGCAGGCCGTAGGCGCTCACGGCGAGGGGGTCGATCGGGCGCTCGCCGCGGCTGCCGGCGTCGGCCAGGACGAAGTAGCCCACCTGGCAGTAGGCCGCACCGAGGGCGAAGACGACGCCCAGGGCGTCGAAGCTCAAGCCGTTCCAGACCTCGACCACGCAGGCCAGACCGGCCACGGCGACGCCGGCGCCGATCGCCGAGCCCCGGCTGATCGGCCTGCGCTGGACGAACCGCACGTAGCCGATGAGCAGCGGCGGTCCGAGGTACTCGATGAGCAGGGCGACGCCGACCGGGATCCGGGCGATGGCGGCGAAGTAGCAGGCCTGGACGCCGGCCACGGCGAGCAGGCCGAAGCCCAGCAGCAGGCCGGGCCGCCGGAGCACCGCGTCGCGGTGGCGGTAGGCGAGGGGGAGCAGGACCACGGCGGCGCCGGTCACCCGGAGCCAGACCACGTGCAGCGGTGAGAGACCGGCCTCGATCAGGGGCTTGGCGGCGGTGCCGGAGCCTCCGAAGGCGAAGGCGGAGACCAGCGCCAGGGTGAGTCCGAGGGTTTTGGCCGACGACCGGCCGAGTGGGGGGTTTGAGCTGTGCACCGAGGCATTGTGACAGTCATGTCATCGGTTCGGTAAGGCGCCATTCCGTCATTTGGTCCTGCCTCCAACTGTGCGCGACGGCAGGTTCACGCACACCGGCCGATCGGCTAAAGGTTGCCCACCGACCAGCCATCGCCCGACGGGTCACCGCCCCGCCCCCGACCAGCCGGCCCCCGACCAGCCGGCCCCCGACCAGCCGGCCCCCGACCCGACGGACCACCCCCCGGCGGGCTACTGCCCGGCCGACCCGACCGCGGCGTCGGAGCCACCGCCCGACCCGGTGCCGCCCGTCGGCTGCGGCGCCGTGGTGGGTCCGGTCGTCGGGGCGCTGGTCGGCCCGGTGGTCGGTACCGGTGGCTTGGTGGGCCGGACCGTCGGCTGTGACGTCGGCTGCGAGCTGGGCTGGGCCGTCGGCTGCTGGGTGGGCCCGCCGGTCGTGCCGCCGTCGCCGGGGCGCGAGCCGTTCCGCCCGTTCGACGAACCGGGGCCGCCCGAGCCGGACCGGGAGGACCCGTCGCCCGAGCCGTTCGGCGAGGCGCCGGAGCCCGGCCCGCTACCGGAGCCGCCCGGGGAGGCCGGAGTCGAAGCCGGCCCGGACGGGGTCGCCGAGCCGTCCGAGCCGCTCGACGAGGGGCCGTCCGACCAGGTGTCGTCCCTGCCCGAGGGCGAGGCGAAGTCGGTTACCGGCTTGCCCTTCAGCGCGGCCTTCATGTAGCTGGTCCAGATCTGCGCCGGGTACTGGCCGCCCGCCGCGCCGTCGATGCCGCCGGTGCCGCTGAGACTGACCTGGGCGCCGGTGCCCGGGTCCTGGCCGAACAGGGCGACCGAGGTCACCAGCTCGGGGGTGTACCCGACGAACCAGACCGACTTCTGGTCGTCGGTCGTCCCGGTTTTGCCGGCCACCGGGCGACCCAGGGCCTTCGCGCGCCAGCCGGTGCCGCCGGGGTCGCTCACCACGCCCTCCAGCATGGCCGTCACCCTGCGCGCGGTGTCCTCGCCGATCGCCTGGGTGGCCTTGTGGGCGGGCAGCTGGAGGGCCTCGCCCTCGCGGTCCACCGACTGGACCAGCCAGGGGGTGATCTGTTTGCCGCCGTTGTCCAGCGTCGCGTAGACGCCGGCCAGGTCGAGGACGCTCGGGGTGGCGGTGCCGAGCGGGATGGACGGCAGCGGGTCGAGCCCGGGGGTGTTGCCGGGCAGACCGAGCGCGACGGCGGTGTCGCGCACCTTCTGCAGGCCGGTGTCCTGGGCGAGCTGGGCGAACGCCGAGTTCACCGACCAGTCGGTGGCCTGCTGCAGGGTGATCTGGCCGTAGTTCTTGTCGCCCTCGTTCGGCGGCGCGTACGCGGTGCCCTTGCCGCCGCGGACCTTGCGGCCGCTGGTGCCGTCGTAGACCGTGCGCGGGGTGATGGTCTGGCCGGACTGGGTCTTGGCGTTGTTCTCCAGCGCCGCGGCCAGCGCGATGGCCTTGAAGGTGGAGCCGGCCTGGTAGTCCCGCCGGGTCGCGTTGTCGATGTAGTGCTTGGTGTAGTCGACGCCGCCGTAGAGGGCGACCACCGCACCGGTCTTCGGGTCGACGGAGACGGCGCCGGCCTGGGCGGCGGCGTCCTTCTTCCGCTTGTCCGGGTTCAGGGTGTCGTGCAGCTGGGCCTGGACGGCGTCCTGGAGGGCCGACTGGCGCCCCGGGTCGAGGGTCAGCTTGATCGTGTAGCCGCCCTTGGCCAGCTCGGACTCGGTGATGATCCGGTTGGCGGTCAGGTACTCGGTGGCCGCGTTGACCAGGTAACCGGCCTGGCCGGACAGGCCCAGCTGGGCCTGCGGGTCCCGGACCTCGGGGAAGGTGGTGGCGGCCCGCTCCTCGGCGGAGAGCCAGCCCTCCTTCACCATGCCGTCCAGCACGTAGTTCCAGCGGTTGACCGCGTTCTGCTTGCCCGCCGGGGTCGCGGTCGCCACGTCGTAGGCGCTCGGCGCGTTCAGCAGGGCGGCCAGGTAGGCGCCCTGGGCGGGGGTGAGCGCGGACGCGTCGACGCCGAAGTACTGCTGGGCGGCGGCCTGGATCCCGTAGGCGCCACGCCCGTAGTAGGAGGTGTTGAGGTAGCCCGAGAGGACGTCGTCCTTGGTCTCGGTGGCGTCCACCTTGATCGCGATGAATAGTTCCTGCACCTTGCGGCTGATGGACTGCTTCTGGCTCAGGTACGTGTTCTTCACGTACTGCTGGGTGATGGTGGATCCGCCCTGGGTGCCCTCGCCCTTGACCGTGTTGACGGCGGCACGGACCAGGCCCTGCACGTTGACCGCGCCCTCGTGGTAGAAGTTGCGGTCCTCGGCGGCCAGCGCGGCGTGCTGCGCGGCGGGGGAGACCTTGTCCAGCGGGACGTTCTGCCGGTTGGTCTGGCCGGTCCGGGCGATCACCGAGCCGTCCTGGTAGAGCCAGGTGTTGCTCTGGGCGGTCGCGGCGGCGTGCGCGTCCGGCACCTTCACCAGGGCGATCCCCAGCGCGAACAGGCCGATGCCGAGCAGCAGCGCGGTGACGAGACCGCCCAGCGTCATCCGCCAGGTCGGGACCATCCGGCGCCAACCGGTGCGCTTCGGGCGGCGGGGCCCGGTGCCGCCGGTCCCGTCGGCCGGGCTCCCGCCGGAACGCTTCAGGCGCTTGACCGGGCGGAGGCGGACGGACGGCGTGCGACGGCCGCTCTGGGTGTTTCGGGACAAAACGGCGGCCTTTCCTGCGGGCGGACCGTACCGGCCTGCACAGCGGGGGACTTCGGCGGTCGGGATCGATCGTCCCGTTTCCGGTTGTACAGCCCAAAACGCACCGATCGGGGCGATTGGCTCCACCGCGGCGGCAAGCGAGACCGACATCACACACAAATCGGACGCCGAAGGGCAAAAAGTTGGGGAGCCTCCCGCTACTGCGAGAGGCTCCCCAGTGTCTGTGCGCCGCCAGGGACTCGAACCCCGGACCCGCTGATTAAGAGTCAGCTGCTCTAACCAACTGAGCTAGCGGCGCCTGCTGACCTGGAAAACAATACACGGTTCGGAGGGGTGGCTCGCACCATTGGAGCGGCGTGCGGGGTCGGGAGCCGCGCCGGACGCCCGTTTCCGCCCGGTTGGGGCGGAGTTTTCCGGCGGTTAGGGTGGGAAACGTGCCCAGCTCCGACCCCGGCCGCCGGACGGCCCGGCTCGCCGTCGCCGCCCTGCTGCTCAGCGCGGTCGCGTACACCGCGTGGGTGCTGGAGGTGGTGCTGAGCACCGGCCTCGACCCGGTCCAGGCGTACATCAGCGAACTCGCCGCCGAGGACCAGGCGCTGGGCGGGCTCTTCCGGGGCACCGACCTGGTCGCGGGGCTGGCGGTCCTGGCCGCGGCCGGCACGGCACTGATCGCCGGCCCGGCCTCCCCGCAGTTCACGCGAACCGATCCGACCGCCGATCCGACCGCCGATCCGGGCGCCGGCCGAAGTGCCGGCGCGCCCGCCGACCCGCCCGCCGGTCCGGGCGCCGTCCGACCCTCGGCCGAGCTGCGGGGCGCCGCCCGGCGCCGGCCCTGGGCGGTCGCCGGCTGGGTGGCGCTCGCTGTCTTCGGCGCCGCCACTGCCGCCGACTCCCGGCTGCCGCTGAGCTGCGCCCCCACCAGCGACGAGATGTGCGCGGCCCGCGAGACCGCGGGCCTGGTACCGGCCACCCACACCGCACACGCCGTGACCAGCAGCCTCGCCATGTTCGGGGCACTCGGCGGCCTGATCGCCCTGACCGTCGCCGCCCGCCGCTACGGCTGGTGGCCGCCGGTCCGCCGGTACGGACCCTGGCTGCTGGCGGGCGAGCTGCTGGCCACGGGCTGGAGCATCGCCGCGATCGCCGCGTTCGAGGCCGGGCGCGGCACCTGGTCGCTCGGCGTGGGCCAACGGCTCCAGGTGCTCCTGGTCGCGCTCTGGCTCGGCGTGCTGGCCACGGGTATCGCGCGGGCGGCCCCGGGCGGTCGGACGCCGGTGGCCGGGCGCACTCCCGGGCACATCCCCGCACGGGTCGGAACCACCGGGCAGACGCCGGCGGGCGAGCCGACCGGGACGGGCGAGATGACTGGGACGGGCGCGACCGGCACAGCAGGTAGGGCAGGCGTGGCAGGGGCCGCGGACGGGACGGGCGAAGGGGTGGAACCGCGATGACCGGTTCGGGGGAGTCGGGGCAGCAGGGCGCCGGCGGGCGGTCGGGCGCCGGGGGAGCGCCGGCCACGGTGGCGTTCCTGCACGTCGGCGGCACACCGCTGCACGTACGGACCGAGGGCAGCGGCCCGGTCGTCCTGCTCGCCGGCGGGCTCGGCAGCAGCTGGTTCGACTGGGATCTCGTCGTCCCCTTCCTCACCCCCTACCGCACGGTGGTCCGCTTCGACCGGCCCGGCTACGGGCTGAGCGGTTCGGAGCCGGCCGACCGCCCCGGTCCGACCGTCGTCGGAGAGGCGGAGCGCATCCGCGCCGTGCTGGACGGGATCGGGGTGACCGGGCCGTGCACGGTGGTGGGCCACTCGCTGGCGGGCTTCCACGTCGAGGCCTTCGCCCGGCTGAACCCGGAGCGGACGGCCGGGCTGGTCCTGCTGGACGGCAGCGTCGAGTCGTCGCCGCACCCCTGGCCGGCGCCGGAGCTGCGAGACCTGGCGGCCCGGACGGTCGCGGGCGTGGCGACGGCCTTCGCGGTGCCGTACCTCCTCGGGCCGACCGTGCGGCGGCTGGTCGCCCGGGCCGCGACCGTGCGCCGTGAGGACCTCGCCCCGCGACCGCTGGTCCGGCACTGCTACCGGACCGGGCGGGCCCTGCGCGCGGTGCTCCGGGAGAACACCCGGTACCTGGACGTGGCCGCCGAGCTGGACGAACTGCGCGGCGTGGTGCCGCTGCCGGAGGAGCTGCCGATCACGGTGCTCGCCGCCGACGACGGGTGCCGCACCCGCCGCACCGAGGAGTGGCTGGACCGGCAGCGGGGGCTCGCCGCGTTGCTCGGGGCCGACTTCCGGACCACGGCCCCGGCGGGGCACCTGCTGATGTTCGACCGCCCGGACGCGGTGGCCTCGGCCATCCTCGACACCCGCTGAGCGCCGCCGGTACCGCTGCGCCGCCGCCCGCGCCGCGAGGTCGCCGTGCAACTGCCCGCCCGTGCAGCCGCCCGCGGTGCACCCGCCCGCCGTCAGGTCGACTTCCCGCCGGTCGGGCGGCGCGGCTCAGGAGGCCGTGCTCGCCGACATCGCCGAGATCGCGCGTCGGACCGCCCGGGGGACCGGCAGCTCGTTGGCCAGTCGGCGCGCGGCGCGCCGGGTGGGGGCGCCGGCCGGGCCGGGGTAGAGCCGACGGTGCAGCCCCGCCGCGTAGATCAGCCCGGCCAGCTGACGGTCCCGGTCGGCCGTCTGACGGTCCTGCGCGGCCGACCGGCCGTCCTGATCGGCCGGCTGACGATCCCCGTCGGCCGCGTCGGTGGACGTCCCGGCCGCATCGGACGCCTCGCCGCCGGCGGCGGGCGGAGCGTCGGCAGGAGCTGCAGCCACATCGGCGGACGGGGCGGAGGAAGCGGCGGCCGCGACGGGCGATGCCGTCGGGGCCGGCCCGGCGTCGTCGGCGGCCAGTGTGGCGGCCACCCGGGCCGCGATCTCCTGCCCGATCCCCGGCGGCACCGCCGTGTAGCGCCGGTACGGCAGGCCGAGGAAGCTCCGCCGGTCGACGGTGAGGACACCCTCGGCGGTCAGCCGGTCGAGGAACAGCTGCTGCGTCGGCTTGCGCGGGATCCGGCGCATGGCCAGGTCGAGACCGAGCCGGTGCTTGCGCTTGCCGGTCTCCTCCAGCCGGGCGAGCACCCCGGCCGCGATCTCGTCGTGGGAGCCGAGGGGCTGGAAGCCGGTGATCCGCCGGCCGTCGACGGTGATCGCTCCGCCGAGCTGCAGTTCGGCGAGGACGCTGCCGGGGACGGCCCAGTAGAAGGCGGACTGCGGGATCCGGAGCCGGCCGCGCACCGGTTCGGCACAGAGCAGCAGCAGCTCCTCCGGCAGCGGGCGGGTGTCGAGCGGTGCCATGGACGGAACCCCCAGCATTCGCGGACGGGCGCGTGGGGCCGCGCCGTCCTCGCAACCTACCGTGCCCGGAACCGCCTCAGGCCGTCCACCGGAGTGGACGGCCTGAGACCTTGCCATGTGCGCCGCCAGGGACTCGAACCCCGGACCCGCTGATTAAGAGTCAGCTGCTCTAACCAACTGAGCTAGCGGCGCCTGCTGACCCGGAAGACATTACACGGGGTCGGGCCGATCCGCAGAATCGCGACCGAGGGGGCACTCTCGGTGACCGGCGGCGCGCCCTCGCAGCGGTCCGGTCAGCCCGGGGCCGCACCTGCCCAGGGCCGACCGGACCGGGCTGAACCGACCCGGGCCGACCAGACCGGTCACTCCGGGAAGTGGCACGCCGCCTGGTGGTCCGCGCCCGGTGCGGGCCCGGTCAGCGCCGGGGCCTCGTTCTCGCAGCGGCCCCTGGACCCGGCGTCGAGCCCGGCGTAGACCGGGCACCGGCCGCGGAACCGGCAGCCGGTGTGCCGCGTGGTGGGCGAGGGCGGGTCGCCGGCCAGCAGGATCCGGTTGCGGGCCCGCTCGGCGGCCGGGTCCGGGAGCGGGACGGCGGAGAGCAGCGCACGCGTGTACGGGTGGCGCGGGCGGTCGAAGACGGCGGAGACCTCGCCGTGCTCGACGGTCCGGCCGAGGTACATCACGCTGACCCGGTCGGCGAGGTGCCGGATCACGGACAGGTCGTGCGAGACGAAGAGGTAGGAGAGGCCCAGCTCCGCCTTGAGCGACTGGAGCAGGTTGAGCACGCCCGCCTGGATGGAGACGTCCAGCGCGGAGACCGGCTCGTCCAGGACGAGCAGCTCCGGCCGGACGGCCAGTGCGCGGGCGATCGAGATCCGCTGCCGCTGCCCGCCGGAGAACTGGTGGGGGTAGCGGACGGCGTGGGCCGGGTCGAGGCCGACCTGCCGGAGCAGTTCGGGCACCCGACGGGCGATCTCCTCCCGGGCGGTGTGCTGGGCGCGCAGCGGTTCGGCGACGATGTCGCCGACCGGCATCCGCGGGTCGAGGCTGGCCATCGGGTCCTGGAAGACGATCTGCAGCCGGGCGCGCATCCGGTGGGCCTCGGCCCGGGAGAGCGCGGAGGCGTCCTGCCCGAGCAGTTCGATCCGGCCGGACTCGGGGGCGGCCAGCCGCAGCAGCTCGAACAGGGTGGTGGACTTGCCCGAGCCGGACTCGCCGACCAGGCCGAGCGTCTCGCCCTGCCGGATGTCCAGCTCGACGCCGTCCACCGCGTGGACCTCGCCGATCCGGCGCTTGAAGACGGTGCCCTTGACCAGCGGGAAGGTCTTGGTCAGGCCGCTGACGGCGAGCACCGGCGCACGCTCCTCGCGCGGCACGGGGACCGCGGCGGGCGGTACCGGCGGCACGGGGTAGACCTCGCTCGGTGCGGGGCGCCGCTCGGCCAGCTCGCCGGCCCGGACGCACGCCGCCAGATGCCCGTCCGCACCGCCTGCCCGGCCCGCGCCCCCGGCCTCGCCCGTCCCCGCGGCGGCGTCCGTCCCCACGACCCCGGCCGCGTCCGTACCCGCGACGGCGTCCGTACCCGCACCCCCGGCCGCGTCCACGACCCCGACCGCGTCCGAACTCCCGAGCTCCGCCCCGCCGGTGAGCGCGGGCTCGGCCGTCCGGCAGCGCTCCTCCACCAGCGGGCAGCGGTCGGCGAACGGGCAGCCGGCCGGCAGCTCGGCCATCGGTGCCGGCACGCCGGGGATCGGGACGAGCGGACCGCCCCGGCCGTCCAGCCGGGGCACGGCGCCGATCAGCCCGAGCGTGTACGGGTGGCGGGGCGCGGTGAACAGCTCGTCCACCCCGGCCGTTTCGACCACCCGGCCCGCGTACATCACGGCGACCCGGTCGGCCATCCCGGCGATGACGCCGAGGTCGTGGCTGACCAGGACGAGCGCGGCGCCGGTCTCCCGCTGGGCGGTGCGCAGCACGTCGAGCACCTGCGCCTGGATGGTGACGTCCAGGGCGGTGGTGGGCTCGTCGGCGAGCAGGATGTCGGGGTCGTTGGCGATGGCCATGGCGATCATCGCGCGCTGGCGCATGCCGCCGGAGAACTCGTGCGGGAAGCTGTCGAGCGCCCGCTCGGGCGCCGCGATGCCGACCAGGTCGAGCAGTTCGGCGGCGCGCGCGCGTGCGGCGGCCCGGTCGAGCGACTGGTGGATGCGCAGCGCCTCGACGATCTGGTCGCCGATCCGGTAGACGGGGGTGAAGGCGGAGAGCGGGTCCTGGAAGACCATGGCGACCCGGCGGCCGCGGACGGCGGCGAGTTCGCGGCCGGGCAGGCCGACCAGCTCGCGGCCGTCCAGTCGGACCGAGCCGCGCACCCGTGCGGTGCCGGGGAGCAGGCCGAGCACGGACAGTGCCGTGACGGACTTCCCGGAGCCGGATTCGCCGACGATGCCCAGGGTTTCGCCGCGCCGCAGGGTGAGGTCGACGCCGCGGACGGCGGGGACGGTGGTGCCGCGCGGGCCGGCGAAGTCGACCCGCAGGTCGCGGACGTCCAGCAGCGGGGCGGTGGTCGGCGGGGTTTCGACGGTGGTGGTCACTGGCTGCCACCCTTCCTGCGGGCCGAACGGTCGGTGCCGGGTGAAGTGGTCGAACCGGTCGAACCGGGTGAACCGGTCGGACCAGTTGAACCGGTCGAACCGGCTGAGCCGGGCGAACCCGGTGAACCGGCCGGAGCGGTGTGCGCCGAACCGGCGTCGCCCGCACCGCCCCGCAGTGCCCGCTTCCGGGCCCGGCGCGGGCCGCGCCGGGTGCGGGCCGCGTCGACGGTGGGGTCGAGGGCGTCGCGCAGTCCGTCCCCGATCAGGTTGACCGCCAGGACGAAGAGCACCAGCAGCCCGGCGGCGAAGTAGAACAGCCACGGGAAGACCGGGGCGTCGTTGGTGCCGGCGGCGAGCAGCGTGCCGAGCGAGACGTCGGGCGCCTTGACGCCGAAGCCGAAGTAGGAGAGCGCGGTCTCGCTCATCACGGCGCCGCCGACGGCGATGGTGGCGTCGATGATGAGGAAGGACGCGACGTTCGGCAGGATGTGCCGGGTGATGATCCGCAGCGGCCGCACGCCCATGAACCGGGCCGCGCGGACGAATTCGCGGTCGCGCAGCGAGATGGTCATCGAGCGCACCACCCGGGCGGTGATCATCCAGTTGAAGAGGGCCAGCAGCAGGACGAAGGCGAGCCAGCCGGCACCCTTCAGCCGGGGCGAGATGATGGTGATGACCAGGAAGCTGGGGAAGACCAGCATGAGGTCCACCACGAACATCAGGATCCGGTCGGTCCAGCCGCCGAAGTAGCCGGCGCAGGCGCCGAACAGCGAGGCCAGCACGGTCGAGAACAGCGCCACCAGCAGCCCGATGACCAGGGACTTCTGCAGTCCGCGGACGGTCTGCGCGAAGACGTCCTGGCCCACCCCGTTGGTGCCGAACCAGTGGGTGGTGGAGGGCGGTTGGCGCAGTGCGGTGTAGTCGGGGGCGGCGTAGTCCCAGGGGGTGAGGTACTGGCCGCCGAAGGCGAGGACGAACAGCAGCAGGACGACGACGGCGCCGGCCACCGCCCAGCGGGCGGCGAGCAGGCGGGCGAGGACGAGCCGCCCCCGGCCGGCCGCCTCGGGGGCGGGGCCGGCGGCGGGGTCCGGGGCGGGTACGGGCGCGGAGGGCTCCGCGGCGACGGTGGTCACGGCAGTCTCCTCCGGTCAGGACCGCACGCGCGGGTCGAGGGCGGCGTGCAGGGTGTCGGCGAGGAAGCCGGAGGCGAGGACGACCACCGCGGCGAACAGGTTGACGGCGACCACGGAGTTGACGTCCTGTTCGTTGATGGACTGGATGAACCACTCGCCCATGCCGTGCCAGCCGAAGATGGTCTCGGTGAAGGCGGCGCCGGTGAAGATGCCGAGGAAGCTGTAGGCGAACATCGTCGACATCGGGATCACGGCGGTCCGCAGCCCGTGCTTGACCAGGGCGCGGCCGCGGGTGAGGCCCTTGGCCTCGGCGGTGCGCAGGTAGTCCGAGCCGAGCACGTCGAGCATGGTGCCGCGCTGGTAGCGGCTGTAGGTGGCGAGGCCGCCGAGGGCCAGCGAGAGGGTGGGCAGCAGCAGGTGCAGCGCCCAGTCGGCGAGGTGGGCGCCGATGCCGCCGGTCAGGCCGGGGGTCTCGTACCCGGTGAAGGGCACGACCTCGTGGCCGGCGACGTCCTTGGCGGCGATGGCGCCGTTCTTGAGGAACAGCGCCACCAGGAAGACCGGGGTGGAGAGCAGGACGAACGAGAATACGGTGAGCAGCCGGTCGGAGATGCGGTACTGGCGCACCGCGCTCCAGGCGCCGGCGGCGACGCCGAGGGCCATGCCGAGCAGGCTGCCGAGGAGTAGCAGCCGCAGCGAGACCCAGACCCTGCGGCGGAAGTCGTCCGTCACCGGGGTGTCGTGGATGGTGCGGCCGAGGTCCCCGTGGAGCAGGTCGCCGGCCCAGCGGCCGAAGCGCTCGACGACGGGGGTACGGTCGTTCAGGTTGAGGTCGTCGAGCTGCCGCTCGACCGACGCGGCGGCCGGGCGCGGCACTTTGGCCTCGAAGTAGGTGCGGGGCCGGAGCGCGGTGGCGGAGAGGGCGTACGCCAGGAAGACGGCGACGATCAGCAGGACGGCGTAGTAGCTGAATCGTTTCGCCAGATAGCGGAGCATCAGCGGCCGCCCGGGGTGGGGGCGGGCCCGACGCGTCTGGTCGGCATCGGTGGGTGGCCTTCGGTCGGTGGCCCGGTTCGGGCCGGGTGGAGAGAGGTGCAGGTCAGGAGTCTGGCACCGGCGCACGGCCGGGGTGTTGCGGGCGTGTTGCCGCCCGTTGCTTTTGGATCAGGCGTGAGCTACTCCCCCTGGTACAGGATCTGATCGACTGTTACGTTCGCTCCTCGGGCACCGACTTGGCTGCCCACGTTCAAGCCTCGCCACACCTCGCGACGCCCAACCCTCGCCACATTCCGGATCTTTCTGGGGGACCCTCATGGACGCATCCACCGCCACGCCCGTCCGCCGTCTCGGTCGGGCCGCCGCCCTCGCCCTCGCCGCCGCGCTGGCGGCAACCGCGTGCAGCTCGGGCGGCGGCTCCGCCGACAACGTCACCAAGAGCGAGCCGCCGAGACAGGGCGCGATCGACATCAACCCCAAGCCGGTGGACCAGCTGAAGGACGGCGGCGAGGTCAAGTTCCCGCTGTACCAGTGGATCACCCAGTGGAACCCGTACCAGGTGGACGGCCGCTACGGCGACGCGGTCGAGATCATGCGGGCGCTGGAGCCCAACCTGTTCACCACCGACGAGTCGGGCACCTTCAAGCCGGTCACCGACTACCTGCTGGAGGCGAAGGTCACCTCCACCTCCCCGCAGGTGGTCACCTACAAGCTCAACCCGAAGGCCAAGTGGTCGGACGGGAAGCCGCTCGGCTACCTGGACTTCAAGGCGGACTGGGAGGCCACCGGCGGCAAGAAGGACGGCTACAACATCGCCGACTCCGCCGGCTACGAGCTGATCTCCGGCGTGGAGCAGGGCGCGGACCCGACCGAGGTCAAGGTCACCTTCTCGGAGCCGTACGCCGACTGGCAGAACCTGTTCCGCCCGCTGATCCCGGCGGCCGGCATCGCCACGGCCGACGACTTCAACAAGGGCTGGGTGGAGAAGATCCCGATCACCGCCGGCGCGCTGAAGGTCGGTACGGCGGACAAGACCGCCCAGGCCCTCACGCTGGTCCCGGACCCGAACTGGTGGGGCGCGAAGCCCAAGGCCGACAAGATCACCTTCCGGGTGATGTCGCAGTCGGCGACCACCCAGGCCTTCCTCAACAACGAGATCGACTTCGCCGCGGCGGGCACCGCGACGGCGTACGGGCAGCTCAAGGACGCCAAGGAGGCGGTGATCCGGACCGCCAGCCCGTGGGACGAGGTGCACATCTCCTTCGGCGGCGGCGGCGCGCTGGCCGACCAGAAGGTGCGCCAGGCGCTCGGCAAGGCGCTGGACCGCTCCGCGCTGATCAAGATCGCCAACAACGGTGTGCCGGTGGAGTTCAAGCCGCTGGGCAACCACATCTTCATGCCCAACCAGACCGGCTACCAGGACAACTCGGGCGAGTGGGCGAAGTTCGACCTGGCCGCCGCCAAGAAGGCGCTGGACGAGGCGGGTTGGAAGGACGCCGGCAGCGGGCAGCCGCGGACCAAGGACGGCCAGTCGCTGACCCTGCACTGGGTGCTCAACGACGCCACCCCGCAGGCGCAGCTCGACCTGGCCACCGCCGCCCAGGCGATGTGGCTGGCGGCCGGCGTCAAGGTCGAGCTCGACAAGGTCCCGAGCAACGACTTCTTCACCAAGTACGTCAATCCTGGCAAGTTCGACGTCGCGAGCTGGCGCAACACCGACTCGTTCCCGCTCTCCAGCAGCCTGGGCAACTTCCGCCTCCCGCAGGGCGACAACGTCTTCGGCAACTTCTCCAAGCTGGGCACGCCGGAGATCGACGGCCTGCTCAAGAAGGCGGCGGGCACCATCGACCCGGTGGAGGCGGCGAAGCTCTACAACCAGGCGGACGCCAGGATCTGGGAGCTCGGCCACACCGTCGAGCTGTACCAGCGGCCGACGGTGGTGGCGGCCCGCAAGGGCCTGGCCAACTACGGCGCGTTCGGCCTGGCCGGCGTCGACTACGCCAAGGTCGGCTGGGAGAAGTGACCGGCGCCGGGGCGGCTCCGGCGGTCCGGGCGGCCTCGTTCGGCAGGTCCGCGTAGACGTCCACGGTGCTACGGCGCCAACGGTGGAGGGGGCGGCACGGCAGGCGCTGGCGAGCAGCGCGGTGATCACGAGGCCGGTGGTGCGGACGCGGGGGAACGGCTCTGCCGCCCCCGCCGTCCCGCCGCCGGCCTTGACCTTCCGCGTTGCCCGCAGGCCGCCCGTGTCGTGGGGTCGCTCCCGGACCCGCTCGCCTCCAACCGGGGAAGAATCTAGCGGGGGATCCGGGCCGCCGCGCCGTACGGCGCGGGCGCGCCCGGAAACCCGTCCCGCTGTCACCCGGTTCGCGCACCAGGGCGTCAACTCTCGCTGACGGAAGGGCATATCGGCGAAAGACGGACGCGAAGCATCGCTTCAAAGCGCCGCTAAGGGCGTGTTCCGCGACCGCGCGCCGGTGCGTGCGCCCGGCCCGCGCCGCTGCCAGGATGCGCGGGACGGCGCAGCACGCCGTCCGGCAGCCCGCCGTCCCGCAGCCCGGAGACCCGACCATGAGCAGCGAACCCGCCGCGGCCCCCCGCCGCCCTCACCCCGTCGACCGGCGCGCGGTGCGCCCGATGGTCCCGCGCAGCCGGGACGAGCCGCACCGGGTGGCCACGCCGCTGGAGCTGTTCTTCGACCTCTGCTTCGTGGTCGCCGTCGGCCAGGCCGGCCGGGAGCTGGCCCACGACCTCGCCGCCGGGCACTACGGCGACGGGCTGAGGGGGTACGTCTTCGCGTTCTTCGCGATCTGGTGGGCCTGGATGAACTTCACTTGGTTCGCCTCGGCGTACGACTGCGACGACGTCCCCTACCGGGTCACCACGCTGGTGCAGATCGCCGGTGTGCTGATCCTCGCGGCCGGCGTGCCCAGGATGTTCGCCGATCAGGACCTGACGCTCTCGGTGGTCGGGTACGTGGTGATGCGCCTGGCCATGGTCACCCAGTGGCTGCGCGCGGCGGCCGGGGAGGAGGGTGCTGCGCGCGGGGTGGCCCTGCGGTACGCGGTCGGGATCACGCTCTGCCAGATCGGTTGGGTCGTGGTGCTGCTGCTGCCGGAGTCGGTCCGGTCGTACGTGATCCCGCTCGGCATCCTGGCCGAGCTGTCCGTGCCGGTGATCGCCGAGCTGCGGCTGCGCACCAGCTGGCACCCGCACCACATCGCCGAACGCTACGGCCTGTTCACCCTGATCGTGCTGGGGGAGACGGTGGCGGCGGCGACCGTCGCGGTGCAGTCGGCGGTGGACGAGCACGAGGGGCTCGGCCGGCTGCTGCCGGTCGCCGCCGGAGGCCTGCTGATCTGTTTCTCGGCCTGGTGGATCTACTTCGCCCGCGAGGTCCACGAGCACCTGCGCTCCAACCGGCAGGCCTTCCTCTGGGGCTACGGCCACTACGTGGTGTACGGGTCGGCGGCGGCGATCGGCGCGGGGCTGGAGGTCGCGGTCGAGTCGGCGGTGTACAAGGCGCACATCTCCGAGACCGCCGCCACCGCGACGGTGACCGTGCCGACGGCGGTCTACCTGTTCACCGTCTGGCTGCTGCACGCCCGGCACGCCAAGACCGGGGTCGAGCAGGCGCTGCTGCCGGTCGCCTCGCTGGCGGTGCTGGCGTGCACCGCGGCCGGCGGCTCGGGCGTCCTGGTGGCCGGCCTGGTGAGCGCGGCCACGGTGGCGGTGGGCGTCACGCTGCACGCCCGCGGCTGACCGGCGGCGGGGAGGGGCTCCCGCGGCTGACCGGCGGTGGGGAGGGGCTCCCGCGGCTGCCCGTCGCGGGGGTCCTCCTGGTGGCCGGGGCCCAGCAGGTGCTGGAGGGCGTGGTCGTGCCGGGCGAGCCAGGCCCGGTAGGCCGGGTTGCCGCGGGCCAGGTCCAGGTAGGCGGCGCGCAGCTCGCCGTAGAGGATCTCCAGCGCGGGCGGGCCGAGCGCCCGCGGCCGCCAGGCGAGCAGCAGCCGGACGGCCAGCGGGTCGCCGTGCACCGGCCGGACGACCGTGCCGGGCCCCGGTGCCGAGGTCGGCTGGCAGGGGCGGACGGCCTCGCCGGAGGCGACCAGCTCGGCGGCGGTGGCGTTGTCGCGCACCTGCACCACCCGGGGGTTGAGCCCGGCCTCGGCGAAGACCCGGCGCATGGCCGCGTACTCGTGGTCGGCGGTCGGGTCGACCATCCAGGTGTCCTCGGCGAGGTCGGCCAGGTGGACCACCGACCGGGCGGCGGCCGGGTGGCCGGCGGCCAGGGCGACGAACTGCGGCTCGCGGGCCAGCAGCACCCGGTGCTCGGCGTCGGACGGCACCCGGAGCGGGAATCCCTCGCTCTCGTGCACGAAGGCCACGTCCAGCTGGTCGGCGGCGACCATCCGCAGCAGGGCGTTGGCGGAGATGTCGATGTGGATGGTGGTGTCCGTCTCCGGCAGCCGCTCGTGCACCCGGCGCAGCCAGGCCGCCACCGCCCGGCTGCCGACGCTGCCGATCCGCAGCCGGCGGGAGCGCTCGCCGCCGGCCGACTCGCGGGCCTCCTGCCGCGCGGCGGCGACCAGCGCGGTCATCTCGGCGATCACGGGCCGGGCCCGGGACAGCACCGAGTGGCCCAGCGCGGTCGGCAGGCTGCCGGTCTGCTCACGGGTGAACAGCCGGCCCCCGATGGTGCGTTCGATGCGGCGCAGCTGGGTGGTGAGGGAGGGCTGGGTCATCCCGAGTTGCCGCGCGGCCTTGCGGAGGCTGCCGGTGTCGGCGATGGCGCACAGCACCCGCAGGTGTCTCACGTCGAGCTCCATTTCGGGAGCTTAACGGGCGAATGGGTTGTGACGCCAGGGACATGACAGACCGTCGGGCGGGTCCGGAGCCCCGCCGGACGGCGGGGATTGGTCCGCGTTATCGCCGGTTGACATCATCCGCCGGGCCGCCGACCTGGCCGAAGCTCTGGGGCAGCAAACCTTCGTCCGATGCCCGCGACCGGCCCCCACCGCCGCGGTGCACCCCCGAATCGGAGCCCCCACATGACGCGCATCCCGCGGATGCTCTCCGCTGCCGTCGGCCTGGCGCTCGCCGCCGGACTGGCCGCGCTGCCCACCACGGCCTCGGCCGCACCCGCCGACCCGTCCGCCGCCGGCGCCCAGCACTACACCCCCTCGGCGTCGGCCCAGCGGAGCAACGGGAAGGCCGACAACCAGGCCTTCTACGAGGCGGTGATGAAGTCGGCGCGGGCCAAGCAGGCCGCGGCGCCGTTCCTCAAGGCCGTCGTGGTGACCTACGACCCCAGCAACGCGCCGTCCTTCTCCGGGGAGATAGCCCGGGCCGCGCAGATCTGGAACGGCTCGGTCGCCAACGTGAAGCTCCAGGCCGGCTCCAACGCCGACTTCTCCTACTACGAGGGCGACGACCCGGGCAACGGCTCGTACGCGAGCACCGACGGGCACGGCCGCGGCTACATCTTCCTCGACTACACGCAGAACCAGGAGTACGACTCCCTGCGCGTCACGGCGCACGAGACCGGGCACGTCCTGGGCCTGCCCGACCACTACTCGGGCCCGTGCAGCGAGCTGATGTCCGGCGGCGGCCCCGGCCCGTCCTGCACCAACCCCTACCCGAACAGCGCTGAGCGCAGCCGGGTCAACTCCCTCTGGCGGTACGGCCTCGCGGGCTGACCCGCGCCGCTCCGCCCCGCAGTACCGGTTCCCCCTTTCCCTCCGTCACCGCGGTCCCCCATGGCCGCGCCCCCGCGAACAGGAGCCCCACGTGAACCGCATCGCCCGTACGCTGTCCGCCGCCCTCGGCCTGGCCCTCGCCGCCGGCGTGGCGGTCCTGCCGACCGCCGCCACGGCCGCTCCGGCCACCCAGGGCTACACCGCGAACGGCTACGCAGGCTCGGCCGCCGAGGACGCGGACAACCAGGCGTTCTACGAGGCCGTCATGAAGTCGGCGCTCGCCAAGCAGGCCGCGGCGCCGCTCCTCAAGGCCGTCGTGGTGACCTACGACGCCAGCAGCGCGCCGACCTTCCGCAACCAGATAGCCCAGAGCGCGCAGATCTGGAACGGCTCGGTCGCCAACGTGAAGCTCCAGGCCGGCTCCAACGCCGACTTCCGCTACTACGAGGGCAACGACTCGCGCGGCTCGTACGCGAGCACCGACGGGCACGGCCGCGGCTACATCTTCCTCGACTACGCGCAGAACCGCCGGTACAACTCGACCCGGGTCACCGCCCACGAGACCGGGCACGTGCTGGGCCTGCCGGACCACTACTCGGGCCCGTGCAGCGAGCTGATGTCGGGCGGTGGACCGGGCACCTCCTGCACCAACCCGTACCCGAACTCCGCGGAGCGCAGCCGGGTGAACTCCCTCTGGGCCCGCGGCTGATCCCGCGCGACACCGGCCCGGCCGCTCCCTCCCCCCCGGGAGCGGCCGGGCCCCCGCCGTCCGCCACCCGGGCGGCGCACCCCGGGAGCAGTGCACCTCGCGCAGTGCACCCCGTGAGCGGCGCGCCTCATGAGCGGTGCACCCCGTGAGCAGCCTGACTGTCGGTGCCGCGTGGGAGCATCCGGGCGAGGAGCCGTACCCCCCGACCGCGAGGTGCCACCGCCATGCCGCTCTCCGTCCCCGACCGCCTGACCGACCTGCCGTACGCCCACCTGCTGACCCCGCACGCCGGCGGCGCGCTGCGCAGCGACGAGCGCTACGACACCGTGCACTTCGACGGCGGCGAGCACCGCGACGTGTCGGCGGCCGGCGCCGTCTTCCTGGAGTGCGCCTTCACCGGCGTCGCGCTCGACGGGGTCCGGCTGCGCCAGGCCCGCTTCACCGAGGTCTGGGCGCAGGCCGGCCGCTGGGTGGGCTGCGACCTCAGCGAGAGCGAGTGGCAGGACAGCGCGTTCACCGGCGGTGTGCTGGCCGGTGTCGCGGCCCACGGCTCGGCGCTGCGCCGCACGGTCTTCCGCGGCTGCAAGCTGGAGGCGGTCAACCTGCGGGCCGCCGTCCTGCGGGACGTGGTCTTCGAGGACTGCCTGCTGCGGGACGTCGACTTCGGCGACGCCAAGCTCACCGACGTGTCCTTCCCCGGCTCGACCCTGGAGGAGGTCCGGCTGCGCGGCGCCAAGCTCACCAGGGCCGACCTGCGCGGCGCCGCCCGCCTCGGCCTGCCCGACGGCCACCAGGGCCTGCGCGGCGCGGTCATCAGCTCCACCCAGCTCCTGGAGCTCGCTCCCCAGTTCGCCCACGCCCTGGGGATCACCGTGAAGGACTGAGGCACCCGCGTTCAGCCGGCCGTCGCTCGGTGACGGCGGGGCGAACAGTCCGCCAACCCTGCTCCGGCCCCCTGGTGGGGTGCTCCGGGCGGGTGGATGATGCTGCGCGATCGATGGGCCCCAACTTGTGTGCACAACATCGCCAGTGAAGGGACGGGCTGGGCTGATGGCCGAGCTGAGTCGTAGGAAGTTCGTCGCGCTGTCCGGAGCGGCCGCGGCCGGCCTGGCCGTGGCCGGCACCACCGGTGCCGGGGCGGCGCCGGGTGCGCCCGAGTCCGCGTCCGCGCCGTCGGCGGCGCTGTCGCAGACCGGCACCATCGCGGACGCGAAGCACATCGTGATCCTGATGCAGGAGAACCGCAGCTTCGACCACTACTTCGGCATGCTGCGCGGGGTGCGCGGCTTCGCCGACCGCAGCGCGATCCAGATCGCCGGCGGCTACAGCGTCTTCAACCAGCCCAACGGGCTGGGCCGCCAGTACCCGTGGCAGTTCAGCCTCACCAAGCCCGCCGGCGGGGCCGACCCGCAGCGGCTGGCGCAGTGCAACGGCGACCTCGCGCACGGCTGGAACGACCAGCACACCGCCTGGAACGGCGGCAAGCTGGACTCCTGGGTCCTCGCCAAGGGCAACGTGCGCACCCTGGGCTTCCTCACCCGCCAGGACATCCCGTTCCACTACGCGCTCGCCGAGAACTGGACCGTCTGCGACGCCTACTTCTGCTCCGTCATCAGCGCCACCGGCCCCAACCGCACCTACCACTGGTCCGGCCAGATCGACCCGGACGGCAAGGCGGGCGGCCCGGCGTACGACGGCGGCGACGAGAAGGGCCTGCGCTGGCAGACCTACGCCGAGGCGCTGGAGAACGCCGGCGTGAGCTGGAAGGTCTACCAGAACGCGGCCGACAACTACGGCGACAACGCCCTCGCCTACTTCACCCAGTTCGCGAACGCCCCGGCCGGCAGCCCGCTCGCCGTCAAGGGCATGGGCTCCGTCCCCAAGGTCACCGGCCGCACCCCGGACGACATCGTCGCCGCGATCAAGGCCGACGTGCTGAACGGCACCCTCCCGCAGGTCTCCTGGATCGTCCCCAACCAGGAGGTCTCCGAGCACCCGTACGCCACCCCGGCCGACGGCGCGCACTTCGTCCACAACGTGATCGACGCGCTCAACGCCGACCCGGACGTCTTCAACTCCAGCGTCCTCTTCCTCAACTACGACGAGAACGACGGTTTCTTCGACCACGTCCCGCCGCCGGCCGCCCCGGCCGGCACCCCCGGCGAGTTCTACGGCGGGAAGAACATCGGCCTGGGCTTCCGCGTCCCGATGATCGCCATCTCGCCCTGGAGCCGCGGCGGCTGGGTCAACTCCGAGGTCTTCGACCACACCTCGGTGCTCCGCTTCCTGGAGAAGTGGACGGCCGCCATCGGCAGGCCGGCCGCCTGCCCCAACATCAGCGACTGGCGCCGCCGGGTCTGCGGCGACCTCACTGGTCTGTTCGACTTCGCCAACCCGGTGTACGGCCTCCCGGCGCTGCCCAACACCGACGCCACGATCGGCCTGTCGACCTGCGGTCCGCTGCCCAACCCCGCCCCGGTGGACAACCGGCTGCCCGTCCAGGAGGCCGGCACCCGCCAGGCCCGCGCCCTGCCCTACCAGCCGAACGCCAACCTGGACCGGCTGGAGTTCGGCTCCGCCGGCGCGATCAAGGTCTGGCTGAAGATGGCCAACGAGGGCCCGCAGGCGCAGAAGTCGGCCCACTTCGCGGCCTACGCCAACGCCTACCGCAGCGGCGGCCCCTGGCAGTACACCGTCGACCCGGGCGGCAACCAGAGCGACTTCTTCAACTGCGGCCTCGGCTTCGGCAGCGGCCCGTACGACCTCTCCGTGGTCGGCCCCAACCGCTTCCTGCGCCGCTTCAAGGGCGACGCCAACAAGGCGGGGAAGAACGCCTCGGTCACCGCGAGCTACGCGGTCGAGCCGGGCACCGGGAAGCTCGCGGTGTACTTCAGGCTGGCCAACGCCGGCAGCACGCCGATGACCTTCACCATCGCCTCGAACAACTACCGCAACGACGGACCCTGGACGTACCAGGTGCCGGCCGGCGGCAGCGTCAGCGACTACTTCAACGCCGTCGCCTACACCAACGGCTGGTACGACTTCACCATCACGGTGGACGCCGAAGCCGGCTGGTCGCAGCGGTTCACCGGCCACCTGGAGACCGGGGCGCCCAGCATCAGCGGCTGACACCCGTCGGGCGGGTGCCGCACGCCGGGCGGCACCACGGCACACCGGGCGGCGCCACGGACGGCGGGGCGGCAGGCCCGGACGGCCCGTCCGGGCCTGCGCCAGGCCCGTCCGTCAGGGCAGGCACCACCGGCGGCCCCGGGGGAACCACGGATCGTGGACCTCCCGGGGCCCGTCCGGCGTCAGCAGCGTGAGGGTCGGCGCCCCGGCCGCGTACTCGGCGAGCAGCACCGCGCCGTACCGGGTCTCCAGCTCCGCCTGCACCGGGACGGGCAACCGGCCGAGGGCCCGCCGCAGCAGCAGCGCGTCCCGCCGGCTCACCGGCTGCGGGGCGCGCAGCACCAGCCGCAGCGGACTCAGCGGCCCGGCCACCGGGACGCCCGTGCCCAGTTCGTAGCCGACCGCGCCGATCGGCCCCCAGGCCAGCCGGTGCTCCGCGACCAGCCGCCCGGCCGCCGGCAGCGCCGCGAGCGCCGGGACCGCCGCGACCCGTCCGGGCGGCAGCAGCTCCTCCCGGCCGACCAGCTGCTCGGGCCGCAGCGTACGGGCCACCGCCGACCGGGGCGCCAGCGCGTCCAGCCGCCGGCCGCGCTCCGCGCCGCGCACCGTCACCGGCAGCCACTGCTCCGGCGCGGCCGAGACGTCCCGGGTGCAGCGCACCGGGTGCGGGGTGTCCGCCGGCCCGCCGACCACGGCGGGCGCCCGGCCGACCGTCACCCACGGGTGCACCCGCAGCACCGCGCGGGCCCATTCCGGCAGTTCGCCGCCGCCGACCGGCCGCAGCGAGCCGGGGCACTGCATCAGCAGCAGGTCGTGCGGGCCGGCCAGCCGCCCGTCGAGGGCGGCCAGCGGGCCGACCAGGCGGCGCGCACCGCCGTGGTGGTCCTCCGGCGCGGTGCGGTGGGCGGGGGCGACGGTCACGGCAGGCCTCCAACGGTCACGGGGACTCCGGGGACGGCGCGGATCGGGACCGGCCGACGCCTCCCACCCTCCGCCGCCGGTCCGCCGCCCGCCACGGCCGTTGGACGCCCACCGCCCGGGACCTTGGGCCCGTTTTCAAATCCCCCCTCCGCGGGGCGACGCCGGTCCCCGGGGCCCGACCGCGCCGGGGCCGGCGCCCCGCCCCGCCCAGCGGATGCGCCCGTGGGACACCGGTGTGAGAGTGGGGGCAGCCCGGAATTCGTCCGAGGAGGAGTCATGGGCATCTTCGACAGGTTCCGCCACAAGGCGCACCACGCCGACGAGGAGGCCAGGTCCTCCCTCGGCGGGAGCCACGAGCAGGACACCACCGCGATGACGGACGCCGCCCAGCGCGCCGCCCTCGCCCACGACGAGGCCGCCGACGCGTTCGGCGCCGAGACCGAGAAGGCCCGGGAGGCCCGGGCGTCCGCGGACGTCACCGAGCGGCAGGCCGAGCAGCGCGCCCGGGAGGACATGACGGCCGAGGGTGACCCCTGGGACTGACGTCCCGCACGCATCGCACGGCGGCGGGCGCATCCGGAGAAACGGACGCGCCCGTCGCCGCTGCTGCCCCACTGCAGCCCGCGCGGCCGCCCGGCCCACCGCCCGCACCGGTCCGCCTGCGCGGCCGCCCGGTTCACCCGAGTGGGCGCGCCCGTTCACCCGTCCGGCGGGCCGGTCCACCCGCGTGGCGGAAGCTGCGGCCGGCGCAGGTCCGGGCGCGGCGTGTCCTCCGGCGGCGGGACGGCGGCCGGGGCGTCCTCCAACAGGTCCAGCGCCAGCCGCACCGCGGTCACCAGCTCGGGGTGGAGCCCCCGGGCCCAGTCCTGCGGGCTGCGCAGCACGTGCACGTCCGGCTCCGCACCGTGGTTCTCCACCGACCAGCCGAGCCCGCCGGTGAACCAGGAGGCGTTCTTCGGCACGGAGATCTGCGTCCCGTCGCCGAGGGTGTGCCGCCCGGTCATGCCGACCACCCCGCCCCAGGTGCGGTTGCCCACCACCGGGCCCAGCCCGAGCAGCTTGATCGCGGTGATGATGACGTCGCCGTCCGAGCTGGTGGCCTCGTCGGCGAGGGCCACCACCGGCCCGCGCGGCGCGTCCCGGGGCCACCGGACCGGGTGCCGGCCCCGGCTGAAGTCCCAGGCCAGCACCCGCCGGGTGAGCTTCTCCAGCACCAGCTCCGACACGTTGCCGCCGGCATTGCCACGCACGTCCAGCACCAGCGCGGGCTTGTCGAGCTCGCGCCGGACGTCCCGGTTGAACTGCGCCCACCCGGAGCCGCCGAGGTCGGGGATGTGCAGGTAGCCGCACCGGCCGTCGCTGAACTCCCGGACCAGCGAGCGCCGCTTGGCCACCCAGTCCTGGTAGCGGATGGGCCGCTCGTCGGTCAGCGGGGTCACCGCGATCCGGCGGACCGCCCCGTCCGGACCGCCGGTGCGCAGGGTGAGCTCGACGGTGGTGCCGCCGGTGCCGACCAGCAGCGGCGACGGGCCGCGGACCGGGTCCAGCGGGCGCCCGGCCACCGCCAGCAGCTCGTCCCCGTTCCGGACCCCGTGGGTGGCGAGCGGGGCGCGGGCCCGCGGGTCGGAGGACTCGCCGGGCAGGATGCGGTCGACCAGCCAGCGCCCGTCGGAGGTGCGGTGCGCGTTGGCGCCGAGCAGGCCGAGCGGCTGCTGCGCCAGTGCCGGGCCCTCGCCGCGCCGGGACGGGGTGACGTAGGCGTGCGAGGTGCCCAGCTCGCCGAGCAGCTCGCGGAGCAGGTCGGCGAAGTCGTCCGGGCTCGCGATCCGCGCCAGCAGCGGCTCGTACTGGGCCACCAGCGCGGGCCAGTCCAGGCCGGACATCCCGGCGTCCCAGAACTGGTCCCGGACGATCCGGGCGGCCTCGCGGTACGCCTGGCGCCACTCGGCGGCCGGGTGCACGGTGTGGGTGATCCGGCGCAGGTCCACGCTGGTGGACGCGGAGGGCGCGGTGACCGGGACGATCCGCAGGGTGCCCGCCGCGTAGACGGCCACCGAGCCGCCGTCGCCGGAGACGGCGTAGCCGTCCAGCTTGTCGGCGAGCGTGCTGCGGCTGCCCCGGGCCAGGTCGAAGTACTCCAGTGACGGGCGGCCCGAGGTGTCGTCCGGGTTGGTGAAGGTCTGCCCGAGGGTGCCGGAGATGGGCCAGCGCAGCCAGACCAGACCGCCGCGCACGGCGTCGGTGGCCGAGTACTTGGAGGCGATCACCGGGAACGGGGTCAGCCGGTCCCCGATGCCCTCGGGGTCGACCTCCACGGTGCCGTCGCCGCCGCCGTCGCCGTGCGGGGCGCCGTCCTCGGCGGAGGCGGAGAACGGCGAGGGGGTGTCGGCGGAGAGCGGCACGAGGTAGGGCCGGCAGCCGAGCGGGAACGAGAGGTCGCCGGTGTGCACGTCGTGGACCGGGTCGAAGCCGCGCCAGGAGAGGAAGGCCAGGTAGCGGCCGTCCCGGGTGAACACCGGCTGCTCGTCCTCGAACCGGCCGTCGGTGACCTCGGTGACCGGCGCCTCCCCGTCGGCGCGGGTGAGCCGGATCCGGCGCAGCGAGCGGCCGGCGGCCGGCTGGGACCAGGCGATCCAGTGCGAGTCGGGGGAGAACCGGGCGCTGGAGACGGGCCCGTGGCCGGAGGCGGCCAGTTCGCGCACGGCGCCGTCGGCGGTGGCGAGCAGCAGCAGCCGCCCGTCGGAGGTGGCGGCGGCCAGGTGGGCGCCGTCGGGGGAGGCGGTCAGCTCCAGGACCCGGCCGAGCCGGCCGGCCGCCAGCACCCGGTGCCCGTGCTGGGCCGGGGTGGCCTGGTGGCCGGGCAGCGGGACGATCTCGACGGCGTCCTCGCCCTCGGCGTCGGTGATCCAGGCGGCCTCGCCGGTGTGCCCGAGCACCACCGGCAGCCGGGTGCGGACGCCCGGGGTGTCGGCGAGCGCCCGCGCGGGGCCGTCGCGGTGGGTCAGCCAGTACTGGCTGCCGCGCACGGTGATCACCCCGGCGCGGCCGGTCTGGTCGCAGGCGAGGTCCTTGACGTGCGAGGCGGCGCTCACCAGGTACGGCCGCCGGCCGGCCCGCGCGCCCCCGAGCGGGACGCGCAGCCGGCGCGGGCCCGGCGCGTCCAGGCTCTCCAGCAGCCAGAGGTCGCCGCCGTGCTGGTAGACGATCCGGGTGCCGTCGCTGGCGGCCTCGCGGGCGTAGTAGGAGGCGTGGTCGGTGTGCCGGCGCAGGTCGGTGCCGTCGGGGCGGCAGGAGTACAGGTTGCCGATCCCCTCGTGGTCGGAGAGGAAGGCGACCCGGTCGCCCTCGGCCGCGGTGACCGGCATGGGGGAGGCGAGGTGGCCGCGGTGGCCGGCCAGGATCCGCTCGCCGTCGACCCAGAGCCGCCCGACGGCGCCGCCCCGGTAGCGCTTCCAGGCGGCGGGCTCGTGCGGGGCGGCGCCGGTGAGCAGCACGGTGTGCGAGCGGTTCATCTGGGCGTCGCCGACCGGGCCCCAGGGCATCCGGCGCCCGGGCGCGCCGTCCGGCGGCAGGGCGTGCGCCCAGGTGTAGTGGCCGAATGGCTCGTGGAACGAGGTGACGGCGAGGAGTTCGCCGTCGGGCAGCCAGCCGCGCAGCCGGGTGTCCTGGCTGCCCCAGTGGGTCAGCCGGGTGGCCGCGCCGCCGCCGACCGGCGCGGTCCAGACCTCCGGGGTCGGGCTCTGCCAGGCGGTCCAGCCGAGGGTGCCGCCGTCGGGCGAGAGCCGGGGGTGGCTGACCCGGGTGCGGTCGCAGCTGACCCGCCAGGCGCGGCCGACGGTGCCGTCCGGGTCGAGCGGGGCCACCCAGACGTCGTCCTCGGCGGCGAACGCCAGCAGGTCCCCGCGCAGGTGGGGGTAGCGGAGGTAGCCGGGCGAGGTCACCTCTCCATGGTTCGACGGGGTGTCACGCCCGGCAACCGGACGCCGGGCCGGGACCGGCCGGGGCCGGTCCGGACCATTGACACCGCACCGGCGGATCCACTTCAGTGGTCTAGTCCAACTAGGGTGCGCGGTCGGGCCGGACCCCCACTGGCGCGTACCTCCGGCGTGCCCCCGGACGTCCCCCACGATCCGCGCTTCCGCAGGAGCCCCCGCATGCGCAGAACACCCCTACCCGGCGCCGGTGACCCGCCCGCCGGGGCCTCGCCCGCCGGTGACTCGCCCGCCGGCGCCTCGCCCGCTCGTCACCGCCGCAGCCCCCGCACCCTGGTCGCCGCCGGTACCGCCTCGGCCGTGGCCGCCGCCACGATGGTCGGCCTGACCCTCGGCCTGGCGCCCGCCGCCTCGGCCGGTGAGTTCCTGGTCAACGGCGGCTTCGAGAGCGGCGCCCTGAACCCCTGGAGCTGCGGCGCAGCCGGCAGCGTCGTCACCGGCCAGGCCCACGGCGGTGGTCACGCCCTCGCCGGAGCCGCCTCGGCGGGCGACAACGCCCAGTGCACGCAGACCGTGACGGTCGCCCCCAACACCACCTACACGCTCAGCGGGTGGGTGAAGGGCTCCTACGTCTACCTCGGTGTGACCGGTGGCGCCTCCACCTGGACGCCCGGCACCGGCGGCGCCTACCAGAAGCTCAGCGTCGGCTTCACGACCGGTGCCACCCAGACCAGCGTCACCGTCTACACCCACGGCTGGTACGGCCAGGGCACCTACTACGCGGACGACCTCTCCCTGGACGGCCCGGGCGCGCCCTCGCCCACCGTCACCCCGACGGTCACCCCGACCGCGACGCCGACCGTCACCCCGACGGTCACCCCGACCGCGACCCCCACCGCGCCGCCGTCCGGCGGCCACGCCCTGGTCGGCTACCTGCACGCCAGCTTCGCCAACGGAGCCGGCTACACCCGGATGGCCGACGTCCCGGACTCCTGGGACTTCATCAACCTCTCCTTCGGCGAGCCGACCTCCGTCACCTCCGGCGACATCCGCTTCAACCGTTGCCCGGCCACCGAGTGCCCGACCGTGGAGTCCGACGCCGGCTTCAAGGCCGCGATCGCCGCCAAGCGCGCCAAGGGCAAGAAGGTCCTGATCTCGATCGGCGGCCAGAACGGCCAGGTCCAGCTCACCACCACCGCCGCCCGTGACGCCTTCGTCGGCTCGGTCTCGGCGATCATCGACAAGTGGGGCCTGGACGGGCTCGACATCGACTTCGAGGGCCACTCGCTGTCCCTGCAGACCGGCGACACCGACTTCAAGAACCCGACCAGCCCGGTCGTGGTCAACCTGATCTCCGCGCTCAAGACGCTCAAGGCCAGGTACGGGCCCGGCTTCGTCCTCACCATGGCGCCGGAGACCTTCTTCGTCCAACTCGGCTACCAGTACTACGGATCCGGCCCCTGGGGCGGCCAGGACCCGCGCGCCGGCGCCTACCTGCCGGTGATCCACGCCCTGCGCGACGACCTCACCCTGCTGCACGTCCAGGACTACAACTCCGGCTCCATCATGGGCCTGGACAACCAGTACCACTCGATGGGCGGGGCCGACTTCCACGTCGCGATGACCGACATGCTGCTCAAGGGCTTCCCGGTCGCGGGCAACACCGCCAACGTGTTCCCGCCGCTGCCCGCCGGCAAGGTGGCCATCGGCATGCCGGCCACCACCAGCGCGGGCAACGGCTACGTCGCCCCGGCCGAGGTCGACAAGGCGCTGGACTGCCTGACCAGGCTGGCGAACTGCGGCGGCTACGTCCCCAGGGCCGGCGCCCAGCCCGACCTGCGCGGGCTGATGACCTGGTCCATCAACTGGGACCAGTTCGGCGGCCGGGAGTTCTCCCGGAACTTCGACGGCTACTTCCGCCGCTGACGGATCCGCCGCCGTTCCACGACCGGCCGCTCCGCCGCCGTTCCACCACCGACCGCTCCGCCGGGTGCCGGGCGTGTCCGGGGGGCCTGGCCCCGGGCGCACCGTACGGTACCCGGCGGAGCTCACGCCCCGACGCGCACCGCCGCCAGGTAGTCGGCGATGGCGTCCCGGTTGCGGGTGAGGCACTGGATCCGCCGCGTCATGCTGGTGAGCTCGTGCTCCAGCGTGGCGAGCATCTCCGGGGTGGCGTCCGCGAAGTGGATGGTCCGGGGCTTGCTCAGGCAGGGCAGGATCTGCTTGATGATCCTGGTCGGCAGCCCGGCGTCGAGCAGGCCCCGGATCTGCAGCACCCGGTCGACCGAGGGCTCGTCGTACGTGCGGTAGCCGTTGGCGCAGCGCTCGGAGAAGATCAGACCCTGTTCCTCGTAGTAGCGCAGCAGCCGCCGGGACGTTCCGGTCCGCTCCGCGAGCTCCCCGATCTGCATGTGGCCCACCTCACCGCCGGTCGCGTACGGCCCTGACACCAGTGTGCGGTTTCGAGCATAGCCGCGGCGGCGGCACGGCGGCCCACGATCCGGGCAGCGCGGGAGCGCAGCGCCTGACGGTCTATCATCCGGTCATGGCAACCGCAGAGTTGATCCGCATCGTCTCCCGCTCCTCGCCGATGGCCCTGGCCCAGGTCGAACGGGTCCGCGCCGAGCTGGCCGCCCTGCACCCGCAGGTGCGGACCGAGGTGGTCCCGGTGACCACCTCCGGGGACCGCTGGATGGGCGACCTCGCGCGGCTCGGCGGCAAGGGCGCCTTCACCAAGGAGGTCGACGCGGCCCTGCTGGCCGGCGAGGCGGACCTCGCGGTGCACTGCCTCAAGGACGTACCGGCCGACCGCCCGCTGCCCGCCGGGACCGTCTTCGCCGCCTACCTGCGCCGCGACGACATCCGCGACGCCCTCGTCCACCCCGGCGGCCTGACCCTGGACGAGCTGCCGCCCGGAGCCCGGATCGGCACCTCCTCGGTCCGGCGCCGGGCCCAGCTCGCCGCCTCCCACCCGCACCTGGAGTGCGTGCCGATGCGCGGCAACGCCAACAGCCGACTGGCCAAGCTGGCGGCCGGCGAGGCGGACGCCCTGCTGCTCGCGGTCTCCGGGCTGGAGCGGATCGGCGAGCCGGACCGGATCACCGAGATCCTCCCGCCGGAGACGATGTGCCCGCCGATCGGCGCCGGCATCCTCGCCCTGCAGTGCCGCGAGGACGACGCGGCCACCATCGAGGCGGTCGCCGGTCTCGGTGACCACCCCACCTGGCGCGAGGCGAGCGCCGAGCGGATGTTCCTGCACGTCCTGCAGGGCCACTGCAACTCGCCGATCGCCGGCTACGCCAAGGCCGAGCCGGACGGCCGGCTCTCGCTGCGCGGCCGGGTCTTCTCCCCGGACGGCAAGCAGGTCCTGGACGCCCACGAGTGGGCCGGCTCGCTCACCCCGGAGGACCTCGGCACCGCGACCGCCCTGGCGCTGAAGCGGCAGGGGGCGTCCGAGCTGATCGCCGCCATCCCGCACTGAGTCCACCGGAGCCGCCCCCGGGGTCCAGCCCGGGGGCGGTCGGCCGGGGTGCCCGGAAACGCCGGAAGGCCCTTCGCTCTCGCGAAGGGCCTTCCGGCTGTCTGTGCGCCGCCAGGGACTCGAACCCCGGACCCGCTGATTAAGAGTCAGCTGCTCTAACCAACTGAGCTAGCGGCGCCTGCTGACGTGGAGAACATTACCCGGTCACCAGCGGAAACACACAATCGGCCCGGCCGGCCCGCTCAGGGCGTGAGCACGACCTTGCCCCGGACGTGCCCGGTGCCGACCATCCGGTGCGCGTCCGCGGCCCGCTCCAGCGGGAAGGCCGCGGCGATCTCCACCCGGAGGCCGCCCGCCTCCCAGAGCTCCACCAGCTCGGTCAGCCGGGCCGCCGACCGCTGCGTCCGCAGCTGCCGCAGGCCGAGCCGCGCGGCGGTGGCGTGGTCGGTGACGGTGCCGATCCGGTCCCGGTCGGCCACCAGCTCGACGGACGCCTCCAGCGCGCCGCGCCCGGCCGCGTCGAAGGCGGCGTCCACGCCGTGCGGCGCCACCGCCCGCACCCGCTCGACCAGGCCCTCGCCGTACGCGACCGGGACCGCACCCAGCTCCCGCAGGTAGTCGTGGTTGCGCGCGCTCGCGGTGCCGATCACCGTGGCACCCCAGGCGCGGGCCAGCTGGACGGCGGCCGTGCCGACCCCGCCGGAGGCGCCGTGCACCAGCACGGTGTCGCCGCGGCCCACCTTCAGCTCGGTCAGGGCGGTGTGCGCGGTCTGGCCGGAGGCGGAGAGCGCGCCCGCCTGCTCCCACGGCATCGCGGCCGGCTTGGCGACCAGGTGCGCGCCGTCCACCGTGACGAACTCGGCGTGCCCGTCGAGGAGGCGGAAGCCCAGCACCTCGTCGCCGACCTCCCAGCCGAAACTGCCCGCCCCGAGCTGGTCGACCACCCCGGCGAACTCGTTGCCCGGCACCACCGGCGGCTCCAGCCGGGTGCCCGGCGGGCTCCAGCCCTCCCGGACGGCGAGGTCGACGGGCTGCACCCCGGCCGCACGGACCCGGACCCGCACTTCGCCCGGCCCAGCGGCGGGGGTGGGCACCTCGGCCACCCGCAACACCTCGGGGCCGCCGAACCGGGGGACGGTCACTGCCTTCATCGACTTCCTGCCTGTCTGTCGGGCCGCTGATCGGTCCTTTCGATGATCAGACTTCAAGCGCGCTTGAGGTCAAGCGCCGTCCGGCGTGTTGCGGCAGTTGGGCGCATTGTCAGATTTATCCTGAACGGCGGCCGGTGCCGTGCGCTCCGGCCGCCCCGGTCCGTCCACCGGTCCGCGGCCGTCCGCCGGTTCGCCCCGGCCCGGCCGCCCCGGTCCGTCCACCGGGCCGCCCCGGTCCGTCCGCCACCGAGAGGAACCTCCCGTGGGCCAGCTGCCCCTGCTCTTCCTGGTGCTGCTCGCCTCCGTGGTGACCATGCCGCTCGCCCGGCGGAGCGGCGTGCCGCAACCCGTGCTGATGACCCTGCTCGGCATCGTCATGGCACTCGTCCCGCAGATCCCGGACATCGCCCTCGACCCCGATCTGATCCTGCCGCTGGTCCTGCCGCCGCTGATCTTCGCCGTCGCGCGGCGCTCCTCGGTCCGCTACTTCCGAGCCAACATCCGCTCGATCCTGCTGCTCGCGGTCGCCCTGGTGGTGGTCACCACCGCGGCCGTCGCCGGGGCCGTGCACTGGCTGCTGCCGACGCTGCCGATCGCGGCCGCCGTCGCGGTCGGCGCACTGGTCTCACCGCCCGACCCGGTCGCCGCCGTCGCGGTGGCCGGCAGCGTCGGCCTGCCCCGCCGGCTGGTGGCGATCCTGGAGAGCGAGGGACTCTTCAACGACGTCACCGCGATCGTGATCTACTCGCTGGCCATCGAAGCGGTGGTCGGCGGCGACTTCTCGGCCGAGAACGCCGTGCTGCGCTTCGTGCTCTCGGCCGTCCTCGCCGTCGTCATCGGCGTCGCGCTCGGCTGGGCCAACGCCAGGATCGCCTCCTACCTGGAGGACCCGACCCAGCAGGTCGCGCTCAACCTGCTGGTCCCGTTCGCCGCGTACACCCTGGCCGAGGAGATCCACGGCTCCGGCGTGCTGGCCGTCGTGGTCTGCGGGCTCTACCTCGCCGAGCGGGCCGCCGACGCCGATGCCGTCTCGTACCGGCTCGTCGGCAACGCCTTCTGGGAGATCGTGGAGATCCTGATCACCGGCGTGGCCTTCGGCCTGATCGGGCTGGAGCTGGCCACCGTCCTCAAGGAGGCGGGCGACGGCTGGACCGCCATGATCGGCGACGCGGCGGCGGTCATCGGGGTCGTGGTGCTGGTCCGGCTGCTCTGGCTGCTCCCGGCCGGCTGGGTCTCCAGGAGGCTGCGCTCGGGGGACGAGGAGGACACCCCGATCAGCTGGCAGGAGAGCGTGGTGCTCTGGTGGTCCGGGATGCGCGGGGTGGCCACCGTCGCGCTGGCCCTGGCCGTCCCGCTCACCCTGGACTCCGGCGAGGCCTTCCCGGAGCGCGGCCGGCTGGTCTTCATCGCCTTCAGCGTCGTCCTCTTCACCCTGCTGGTCCAGGGCCTGACGCTGCCCTGGCTGGCCAAGCGGCTCCACCTGGACATCGACCACGACCGGCACGAGCAGGCCGTCCGCCAGCTCTGGTGGCGGGCCGCCAAGGCCGGGCTGGAGCGGCTGGGCGAACTGGAGGAACTCGACCGGCTGCCCGCGGAGGTGGCCGACCGGCTGCGGGACCGTCAGCACGACCGGCTGGCCCGCCTCTGCCCGGAGAAGTACGCCGAGGAGGAGGCGGCCGAGGCGAAGCAGCGGCTCAGCCAGTGGCGGGCCGCGCACAGCGTCGAGCAGGAGATGATCGCCGCCTCCCGGCGCGAGATGCTGGCCGCCCGCAGCGAGCTCGGCGCCGACCCCGAGCTGGTCGACCAGGTGCTGCGGGGGCTGGACCTGCGCTCCGAACGGAAGTGACGCGCCGTCCGCCCGGGCTCCGGCCGCCGCCGACGGAGCGTCCGCGAACGGAATGTGCGCGGGTGGTCCCCGCGTTGCATAGGCTGACTCCGGGCAGGCCGTCAAAGGAGTCGGCGCACCACCAGTACCCGCTCGACCTCGCGAAACCCTCACCGCCTGGCCCTGCCGGTATCTGCACCCAGATGAATCGAGGAGCCACCGATGTCGGAGACCCGTGCCGACGCCCGTACCCCGCTGGACCGCACCCCGCAGTGGGCCGCCCTCGGCAAGCACCGGGAGGAGCTGGGCGACACGCACCTGCGCGAGCTGTTCGCCGCCGACCCGGAGCGCGGCCGGCGCTACACCCTCCAGGTCGGCGACCTGCACGTGGACTACGCCAAGCAGCTGATCACGGACGAGACCCTGGCCCTGCTGCGCGAGCTCGCCGCGGCCACCGGCGTGGCCGAGCTGCGGGACGCCATGTTCCGCGGCGAGAAGATCAACAACACCGAGCACCGCGCCGTCCTGCACACCGCGCTGCGCGCCCCCCGCGACGCCGTGATCGAGGTGGACGGCGAGAACGTCGTGCCGGCCGTCCACGCGGTCCTCGACAAGATGGCGGCCTTCGCCGAGCAGGTCCGCGGCGGGCAGTGGCGCGGTCACACCGGCAAGCGGATCCGGGCCGTCGTCAACATCGGCATCGGCGGCTCCGACCTCGGTCCCGCCATGGCCTACGAGGTGCTGCGCTCCTACACCGCCCGCGACCTCGACGTCCGCTTCGTCTCCAACGTGGACGGCGCCGACCTGCACGAGGCCGTCCGCGACCTCGACCCGGCCGAGACGCTGTTCATCGTCGCCTCCAAGACCTTCACCACGATCGAGACCATCACCAACGCGGTCTCCGCCCGTGACTGGCTGCTCACCGGCCTCGGCGGCGCCGGCAGCGAGGCCGTCGCCAAGCACTTCGTGGCGCTCTCCACCAACGCCGAGGGCGTCGCCGACTTCGGCATCGACACCGCCAACATGTTCGAGTTCTGGGACTGGGTGGGCGGCCGCTACTCCTTCGACTCGGCGATCGGCCTCTCGCTGATGATCGCCATCGGCCCGGACGCCTTCCGCGAGATGCTGGACGGCTTCCACCTGGTGGACGAGCACTTCCGCACCGCGCCCGCCGAGCAGAACGTGCCGCTCCTGCTCGGCCTGCTCGGGGTCTGGTACGGCGCGTTCTTCGACGCCCAGGCGCACGCGGTGCTGCCGTACTCGCACTACCTGTCGAAGTTCACCGCTTACCTCCAGCAGCTGGACATGGAGTCCAACGGCAAGTCCGTGACCCGCGACGGCACGCCGGTGACCTGGCAGACCGGCCCGGTGGTCTGGGGCACCCCCGGCACCAACGGCCAGCACGCCTACTACCAGCTGCTGCACCAGGGCACCAAGGTCGTCCCGGCCGACTTCATCGGCTTCGCCGCGCCGGTCGCGGACCTGCTGCCCGGCCTGGTCGCCCAGCACGACCTGCTGCTCGCCAACTTCTTCGCCCAGACCCAGGCGCTGGCGTTCGGCAAGACCCCGGAGGAGGTCGCCGCGGAGGGCGTGCCGGCCGAGCTGGTGCCGCACAAGACCTTCCGGGGCAACCACCCGACCACCACCATCCTGGCCGCCGAGCTGACCCCGTCGGTGCTCGGCCAGCTGGTCGCGCTGTACGAGCACAAGGTCTTCGTCCAGGGTGCGATCTGGAACATCGACTCCTTCGACCAGTGGGGCGTCGAGCTCGGCAAGGTGCTCGCCAAGCGGATCGAGCCGGTGCTGCTGACCGGTGAGGGCGCCGACGCGCTGGACAGCTCCACCGCGGAGCTGGTCGCCCGCTACCGGGCGCTGCGCGGGCGCTGAGCCCGTTCGACGCGGGCCGTCCGCTCCGGCGGGCGGCCCGTGTCGGCGCTTCCGGGTGGTGCCCGCGGGTGGTGCCCGCGGGTGGTGCCCGCCCGGTGCGCCCGCGGTGGTCCCGGGTGGGCGCCCGCGGTGGTCCCGGGTGGGCGCCCGCTGCCGTCGGAGAAGCCGGAAACGCCGGAAGGCCCTTCGCTCTCGCGAAGGGCCTTCCGGCTGTCTGTGCGCCGCCAGGGACTCGAACCCCGGACCCGCTGATTAAGAGTCAGCTGCTCTAACCAACTGAGCTAGCGGCGCCTGCTGACAGAGAAGACTCTAGCAGCGGCCCGGGGTGCAGCCAAAATCGAATACCCGGCGGCCCCACGGACGCCGGTCCCGGCCGGTCCCGGCGGGCTCAGCAGGACGGCACGGCCACCGGCTCGGCCCGGTCGGCCGGCTCGCGGCTGGCCCGGACGCAGGCCCAGAGCACCACCGAGGCGCCCGGCAGCCAGGGGTCCCGCTCCTCCGGCGCGACGATCCACCGGCCGGAGCCCAGGCCGGGGGAGTCCGGGCTGTTCACCATCCGCTGGACCGGCGGGACGGTCACCGCGTCGCCCAGGCCGTGGCAGAGCAGCGGCGGGACGTCCCGGGCCCACTCCTCCCAGGCCAGCAGCCGGCGCAGCCGGGGCGCCGTGCCGGGCTGGACGAACAGCAGGGTGCGCCCCCGGTAGGCCGCGACCGGGCCGCAGCCGGGCCCGGAGGTCCACAGCTCGTCCAGCACCCGGCGGCCGAACAGCGCCGGCATGCTGATCACGTCGAAGGTGCGCCCGCAGGGCAGCACCGAGGGCGCCCACGGGCGCGACTCCCAGAGGGCGCGCATGCTGCGCGGGTACTCGCTGGCGGAGGCCAGCCAGGCCTCCCCGGCCACGGTGACGTACTCCACCGACTGATGCGTCCAGATGTCCACGGACAGCAGCCTGCGGGGTCCGGGGCGCGGCCGGGAGGGAAAGCGCGGTTTGCCGGACAGCTTGCGGGGGAGCGGCGTACCCTGCCCCGCGCATATGCCACTGGCGAGGCCGACCGTGGAGGGGCGGGGGCCGGAGGGGGCAGTCAGTCGTCGTGGCGGCGCGGCTGGAGCAGGCCCCGGCCGTACTCGATCATCTTGGCCGCGTAGTCCGCGGTCCAGTCCGCCCGCTCCGCGATCTCGGTCTCGGAGAGCGCGTCGAACCGGCGGGTGTCCGCCAGCTGCGCGGCCGCGACCGCCTGGAAGTCGGTCGCCCGCTCGGCCGCCGCACGGAAGGCCAGCGCCAACTCGGTGGAACGGCGCAGCAACTCCGCCGGGTCCTCGATCGACTCCAGGTCGAAGAAGCGCTCCGGCTCCGGCTCGGCGGCCTGCGGCTCGAACAGCAGCTGCGCGGGACGCCGGCGCGGGGCGGGCGCCTCGGCGCCTGCACCCGGACCGGCCGGCGCGGTCGAACCGCTCGGGTCGGACGCCTGGGCGTGGGAGTCGGGCATGGACGGACACCTCCAGGTGGTCGGTGGGGGCGGACGGCGGCTCCAGGGGACGCCGCCGCCCGGTCGTGGCCGTCGTCCATTGTCTCGCGGCGGCGGCCGGTAACGGAACGGTGCGCATCGGGGCGCTATTCCCGGCCGGTACGCCGGGGGCGTGCCCCGCACACCGAGCTCCGGCCCAGGGCGTCCGCGCCGGGGCCCGCCGTCACGGGTGGTGACGGGTGGTGGCTCGGCGTGCAGCCGGCGGGGCGGGGCCGCGCCCGGGGTGGGGCCGGACCGGGGCCGGGCCGACCGGGCGGGCAGCGCCCGGACGCGGCCGCGCGTACCTGAGCCCTCGTCCGGCCGGAGCCGCCGGCCGCGGCGCGCCGACCGGACCGGCCGGGCCCGCGCGCGGATCACCCCAGCCGGACGCGGTGCCCGGAGAGGTGCTGCAGCACCTGGTGGTTGGCCTCCCAGCCGTCCGGGAACGCGACCGAGACGCCCAACTGCACCGGCTCGGTGGACGGGTGTTCGTCCAACAGCTCGGCGATCCCCGCCCGGGCCACCACGATGCAGGCGTGCCGGTGCCGGGAGGCGAGCACGCAGAGCCGGCCGGTCTCCAGGTGGAAGGCGGTCGCGTCCGGCCGCCCGGAGAGCGGGTGCAGCACCACCGTGACGTCGTACTCCCGCCCCTGCAGCCGGTTGGCGGTGTCCACCGTCACGGCGGGCCCGGCGCTCGGATCGACCGGGACCCCGGCCCTGACCAGCGCCGCCCGGACGGCCGCCGCCTGGTCCCGGTGGGCGGTGCCGACCGCGATCCGCCCCGGGGTGAGCGGCGCCGACCCCTGCTCGGAGTGGGCCGTCAGGCCGCGTTCCAGCAGACGGCGGACGGTGGCGGCCACCGCGGCCACGGCCTGTGGATCGGTCCGGACGGTGTGCCGCGGCGGCAGCTCCAGCAGCGCCCAGCCGTGGTCGGCCGCCCGGTCGATCGCCGCGTCCAGCGCGGAGCCGTCCGGCCGCACCGAGGCGGTGAGCCGCCGCTCCCCCGGGCCGGTGCCGGAGCGGAACGGCGTGAACGGGTAGAACGCGTCCGAGATCAGTGGCGCCGCGCTGGCCGGAAGCCGCCAGGAGACCGGCAGCCGGTGCGGCTCGATCTGCGGGTTGTGCGCGAGGAGCGTCACCACCGCGCTGCTGGACGGGTCGTACGACAGGCCGGCCCACTGCTCGGTGCCGACCACGGTGAACGGGTCCAGCTGGCCCGGGTCCCCGACGAACAGGGCCCGCTCGAAGAGCCGGGCCACCGCGAGCAGGGCGTCCGAGCGCATCTGGTACGCCTCGTCGACGATCGCGTGCCGCCACGGCGCCTCGGCCTTCACCCACTGCCACTTCGCCGCGGTCGAGATCACCACGTCCAGCCCGACGAGGTCCGCCACCTTGTCGGAGGGCGTGACGTTGGCGTGCCGCAGCACCTCGGGCCCCGGCCGGGAGTCGGCGGCGTGCAGCCGGCCGATCGTCAACTCCGGCGCCTTCTCGGCGAGCCGGTCGACCAGGTCGTCCACCTGGCCGTTGGTCTGGGCGACGATCATCAGCCGCTCGCCGGAGTCGACCAGCTCCCGGGCGGCGCGCACCACCAGGGTCGACTTGCCGGCGCCCGGAGGCGAATCCACCACCACCCCGCGCGGCGCCCCGGGGGCCGGGCGGACGGTGGCCTCCAGGATGCGGGCCACCGCGGCGTCGGCGGCCGCGCCGGGGGAGGGGGCCTGCGCGGGGGCCGGGGCCGTGCCGGGACCCTGCTCGCTGCTCACTGCCGGATCACTCCCATTCCTCGAACACTGCTGACGCGGTGGCGGCCGGTCCCGCCGGCGCGGCGGCCGGCGTCCCGGTGCCGGGCGGCCCGCCGTGCGTCCACGGGGTGTCGTCCGGCTCGGGCAGCGGGGCGGACTGGCGGACCGTCAGCTCGAACAGGGTGAAGGTGACCGTCTCACCCGGCTCGGGAAGGCTGCCCGGCTCCGGCTCCTTCTTCCGGCCCATGCCGGAGAGCACCCGCAGCGTGATGGTGCCCGCGGCCGGGTCGACGCCCGCGATCACCGCCTTCTGCGCGGTCGGGCTTCCCCCCTCCGGCCGGGGTGACCCCCAGACCCGGTGGGCCTCCCGGCCGAGGTCGGCGTGCGGCCGGTCGGCGGTGCGGAGCGTCACCAGCGGCCGCGGCTTCGGCGAGCGGCCCGAGGTGTCGTAGTCCGGCACCACCTCGGTCACCACACCCGCGAACGCCTCGCCGGCCAGCCGGTGCTCGGCCATCGCCAGCGGATCGTCCAGCGCCTCCTGGACGTCCAGCCGGGCCTGCTCGCGCTCCCGCTGCGCCAGCTTCCGGGCCGCCGTCACGGCGTCGTCCTGCCGGGGCTGCGGCGGCTCGCCGGCCGCCAGCCGGTCCCGGTGGCCGGTGTAGGACCAGCGGTCGCCGGTCCAGCGCTCCTCCAGGTGCCCGGCGGGCGGCAGGGCGCGCAGCAGGTCCAGGCCGGTCCAGACGTCGTGCCAGGTCGGCAGCAGGACCTCCGCCAGCTCGGCGCGCAGAACGTCGACGGCGGCCCGGACGGCGGCCCGGGCCTGCTCGGCGGCCGCCGAGTCCGGCCGTTCCGCGTGCTGTTGCAGGGCCGCCACGGCGGCGTCGTAGCGGGTGATCGCCGGGCCGAGCACCAGCTCGTCGAAGCGCGGATCGGTGGCCGGACCGGCCGGCGGGTGGAGCAGTTGACCGCGGTCGTCCCGGGCGGACTCGGCGAGCTCGGCGGCCGCGGCGCCGGAGAGGCCGGGCGGCGGCGCGTGCCAGGCCAGCCGGGCGGCCAGGTGCTGGTCCTCCAGGTGGCTCTGCCCGGTCGCCCAGTGCCGCGCGAGCAGCCCGGTCATCGGCAGCAGCACGCTGGACCCCGGGACCTGCGCCCGGTCGGTGAGGTGGGTCAGCCAGCGGCCGAGCAGCGGCACCCGGGCCGGCGCCGGGTACGGACCCGGCTCGTCGTCCTCCACCGTGCGGCGGAACCTGGTCGAGCGGCCGATGAGCGCGAGATGGTGCACGCCCCCGCTGTTCGGCACGATCAGCTGCGGGGCGTCGGCGCAGAGCTCGCGGAAGACCTGGGTCTTCTCGCCGGTCTCCGGATCCTTCTCGGATCCCTCGATCTGCTCCACCTCGTCGCCGAAGGACTCCAGGTACGGCAGCAGCCCGGCGGCCAGCTCGGCCAGGAAGTCGAAGCGGAGCGTGCGGTTGAGCGGCTGCGGGACGACGTGCAGGCTGGGCGCCGACCGGTCGGTGCCGAGCAGGACGGCCAGCGGCGCGCCCGCCTCGCCCGCCGCGGTCAGCGGGACGACGACCATCGGGCGGTCGGAGAGGTGGCGGTGCCGGACGGTGGCCAGCCGCTCGGCGCGGCCGCTGCGGACGGCCTCCAGCCGGGCGAGGGTGCCGAGCAGGCTCATACGGCGGCCCCGGCGCCGACCGCCGCCGTGACGGGTACGGCCGGGTGGGCGGCTGCCGCGGGGGTGCGGCCCAGCGCCTCGGCGCGGAGCGCGGCGGCGTAGGCCAGGCGGGCGGCGGCCTCGTCGGCATCGGCCCAGGTGTCGTCGTCGGTGTCGTGGCCGTCGGTGTCGTGGCCGGTGGCGGGGCGGTCGGCGGTGGGGCGGGCGGCGTCGGCGGACTCGGCCGCGGCGAGCGCCGCGGTGACCGTCCGGATGCTGCCCAGCTCGCCGCGCACACCCCGGCCGAGCTGCTCCACCCGGTCGTCGCACCGGGCCTGGGCGCGGCAGTGGAAGCCCAGCTCGCACGAGGAGAGGCAGTCCGGGCTGTACGCGGCCGGAACCGAGGCGACCGAGCCGGTCAGCTCCTCGGCGGACCGGGCGGGCCTGCCGTCCTCGTCGGCCGCGAGGTCGAAGCCGGTCCCGGGCGGCAGCGACTCCAGCAGCCGGCCGATGCCGGTCATCCGGCTCAGCTGGCGGCGGGTGGTGGCCAGCTCCCGGCGGACGTCCACGGGCACCGCCGTCGGCCGGTTGCTGAAGTCCTTGGGGCAGACCAGCAGGACGCTCAGCCACGGGCTTCCCGGCAGCCGCTGCTCGGTGTACGGGTCCGGGTCGACCTCCCGGCCGGCCAGTGCGGCCGCCGTCTCCTGCAGCGCCAGGACGTAGACCGCGGCCTGACGGGCGGCGGCGCCGACCTTGGCCGGGTCCGCGCTGCCGTCCAGCACCGGGAAGGACTTGATCTCGACCACCGTGCACCGCCCGCCGTGCACCACCACGGCGTCCGGCTCCAGGTACGCGGTGCTGCCGGCCACCGTGAGCCGCAGCAGCGGGTGGTCGAGCAGCGTCCAGGCCGACGGGTCGGCGGCGGCCTCGGCCAGCGCGGCCGCCGTCCGCTCCGCCCGGACGGCCGGGCCGGAGCGGCGCAGCAGATCGGGGACGGTCAGCCGGGCACCGCCCTCCGCCGGGAGGCCGAGATGGCGCCGGAGCGGCTCCAGCAGCGCCGCGTAGCCGTCCTCCTTCAGCCGGGACTCGAAGATCACGCCGCGCGCGATGGCGAACGGGGACTGCCCGAACGGTGCGGGGCGGCCGAGCCGGGCGGCCAGGGCGGACTTGTCGACGCCGGCGGCGTCGAGCACGGCGCGGCGGTGGCAGCCCGGATTGGCGGCGAGCGCGGCGAGGGCGCGGGCGTTCAGGCTGCGCTGCGGTGCCGGACCGCGCAGCTCGGCGAGCCGTTGGGCGAGCGGCTCAGAGTGCCCGCTGGACGGGACGTTCGTCGAGACGTTCATGGTGCGGCCCAGTGTCGCATCCGGGTCCGACAATCCGGTCCGGTCCGGCGATTCGCGGCGATCTCCGGGCATCCGCGGGCGGGCCCGGGCATCGGTGGGCATCTGCGCGCATCGGCGTGCATCCGCGGGCGGGCCCGGGCATCCGTGGGCAGGGGTGGGCATCGGCGGCAGGCCTGGCGTCCAGGGGCACGCGCGGCGGTTCCCGGCCGTGCCCGGGGGCTCCGCCGGGTTGCCGGCCGCCCCGGCGGCGGCCGGGGCACCGGGGGCCGCCGGGCCCGGAATCGTGGCCGGTCGGCGGGTGGGGGATCATGGAGTACCGGTGCTCAATGGTGAGACCGCCCGTTGCCACCGCCCCGCCGCGAGGAGCCCCCCATGCCCGCCCGAATCGTTCTCGTCCGCCACGGTGAGACCGAGTGGTCGGCCACCGGCCAACACACCGGCCGAACCGACATCCCGCTGACCGGGGAGGGCCGCGCGATGGCCCGGGCGCTCGGCGCCCGGCTGGCCAAGGCGCCCTGGAACGGTCTGCCCGACGCCGTCGTCTTCACCAGCCCGCTGGACCGCGCCAGGGAGACCTGCGCCCTGGCCGGCTTCGGCGACCGCGCCGTGGACCGCCCCGAGCTGCTGGAGTGGGACTACGGCCAGTACGAGGGCCGGACCGGCGCGGACATCCGCGCCACCGACCACCCGGGCTGGCTGATCTGGCGCGACGGCGTGCCCGGCGGCGAGAAGCTGTCCGACGTGGCCGCCCGGGTGGACGCCTTCCTCGCCGACCTCAACGACGAGCACGGTGTGCCCGAGGCCGACACCACCGTCATGCACTGCGCCGACCGCGACGTGGTGCTCTTCGCCCACGGCCACCTGCTGCGCATCCTCGCCGCCCGCTGGCTCGGCCTGCCGCCGGAGTTCGCCCAGCGCTTCAAGCTCGGGACGGCCGCCCTCTGCGTGCTCTCCTGGGAGTACGGCGCCCCGGCGGTCGAGATCTGGAACGACCTCAGCCACCTGGAGGGCCTGAAGCACTGACCCGCCGCGCCCTCCCGGCCGGTGCGGCGAACGCACCGTCAGGGAGGGCGCGCCGCCCCCGGGAGGGCCGGTCCGGGGTGTGCCCGGCCCCGGGCGGCGGCCGGCTCAGGCCGCGGCCGCGAGGTCGTACCGGACCAGGAAGTGTCCGACCTCCGGGACGTTCCGGTGCACGCGCAGCCGCTCGGCGGTGTCCGCCAGCATGCTGCGGATCCGGGCCGAGCGGACCTCGCCGAACAGCGCCACGGCGGCGTCGCCGTGGTGGGCCGCACCGGCCAGGTCCCCCCGGCCGAGCCGGTCGTGCGCCAACTCGGCGGTGTACAGCACCCGGTTGCGGACGAAGTGCGGCTCCTGGAGCGCTATGGCCAGCCCGGCCTGCTCGCTCGCCCGGTCCCAGTCGCCGAGGGCCGACCAGCACTGGGACTGCAGCCCGGCGATCTCCGCCTCGCCGAAGAAGGACATCCACTCCGGGTCCGCCTCGCAGGGGCCGCGGTCGAACAGCGTGTACGCGCGGGACAGCGCCCGTTCACAGGCGGTCCGGTCCTGCAGCAGCGCCCATCCGCCGGCCTCGCGCATGGCCAGCAGTGCGAGCAGCCGGTCGGAATCGAGGTCGCGGGCGGCGGCCTGCCCGGCCTGGGCGGCGCGCAGCGCCTCGCGCGGCCGGCCGGCGTCCCGGGCGAGGAAGGCGCTGTTGCAGAAGACGTGCGCCTCCAGGGCGGCGTCGCCCGCCATCCGGGCGGTCGCCAGCGCCTCGGCGTAGAGCGAGCGGGCGTCCGCCAGCCGGTTCGAGTCGTGCGCCAACCAGCCCACCGAGATGGCCAGTTCACCGGCCCCGGCCTGGAGCCGGCGCTCGGTCTCCGGGCCGTACTCGCCGTCGTTGAGCAGCAGGTACGCGGTGCGCAGCGACTGCCCGGCCCGTTCGAACAGGGCGTCGGCCCCGTGTGCGTCGTCCGCCAGCCGGATGTCCCGGACGGCCTGTTCGACGCCGAGCACCTCGGCCGTGCCGACCTTGCGCGGCGGCGGGACCGGCCCCGGTCGCCCGGGGACGACGGCGGCGCCGGGCTCGAACAGCGCCGGCCGGGGGCCGAACCGGCCCGCCCCGGGCCCCGCTTGGGCCGGGATGAAGGCGCCCGCCGCCCTCGCGGCGGCGCCCGCGGCCGGGGCGGGGCGGGTGGCGGCGGCCTCGACCGGGCGGTCGAGGCCGATCACGGCGGCCAGCGCGGCGGAGCCGCCGGCCAGCAACGTACGGCGACGCACGTCGTCGTTCTCCTCGTCGAAATGGTGCGGTCCGGCGGGCCCCCTGGGCGGCGCCGCGGGCCTCGGCAGCAGGGGCCCGTGCGGCGGGGGCGCTTCCGCGTACGGCGAGGCAGCGTACGGGAGTTGGGTGGAGAGCGGTGATCGGGGGGCGGGCACGGGCGGGAACGCGGGGTGGAGCGGGGGTGGTTCGACCCCGGTACCGTCCGTCGGGCGGCGGCGGACGGCGGTGCGGGGGCAGAAGCCGAGGTCGGTCAGCGACCGGTCCGGCCACATGTGCCGGAAGACCCGCTCGTACGCGTAGTTGGGGCAGCGGATCTCGCCCGCCTCGACCCGGCCGACGTAGCGGGCGTCGCAGGAGACGTGCTCGCCGATCTCGCGGGCGGCCCGGCGCACGGCCATGGCGAACTCGCCCGGCGAGCGGTCGCCGCGCAGCGCGCGCATCACGGCGTTGGGCGACGGGCGGTTCGGCTCGGCCGGTGGGGTGGCTGCCATGATGCGCTCCGTGGTCGTGCTCGGGGCTCGGGGCTCGGGGCTGGTGCGAGGTGGCGGGGCCGGACTGCGGGACGGCTGCGGACGGGCCCGGCCGGGGTGGGGCGGACCTCCGGGCTCGCCACCGACAGTACCCGGAGTCACCGACAGTACCCGGAGTCACCGACACGTTACGGCGAGTTCGTGGCTGATGTGCTGACAATTCTGTGCAAAGCGGGCGCGATTGCCGGGATCTGCCATGAAATGCCATGCCTTGCTGTAAGGCGCCCCGTGGCCTGGGGCGCATCCTCGGCGTTGTCCTGATACGCGGAAGCCCCGCCCGCCGCCCGCCCCGCCGTCCCCCGCGGCGCCCCGGCCCCCCGGGCGGCGGTGCTTCCGACCGGACGAGGTGACAGGAGGGCCCGTGATGGCCGCCGGAGTACCGCAGTACCGCCGCCTGGTCGCCGGGGGCGTGCTCGCCGACGCCGCCCCCGCCCTGTTGCCCGAACCGGTCGACGAGCGCGGGCCGGTCCGCGGCTCCGCGGCGGGCGGCCGCGCCCCGTGCGGCGGCGGCAGCACCCCGCTCCGGCGCCTCGGCGCGGACGACACCGGTGTCGGCGGCGTGGTCGTCTCCGGCTACGACACGGTCACCGTCGCCCTGCGGCACGGGCTGGAGGCGGTCGACATCCTGCGGCTGCGCCGGGCCTGCGGCGTGGTGCTGCAGAGCCGCAACGGCAGCACCCTCTCCTTCTTCGTCCCGGCCGGCACCTCGGCCACCTGGCACCTGCCGGGCAGCTCGTGCACCGCCGGGGCGCTGCTGCTGCCCGCCGCCGACCCGCGCTGGGTGATGCCGCCCGCCGGGGCCGACTGCGGCGCCCGCCCCACCGACGCCTGGGTCCTCCGATCGGCGCTCTGCGAGGCCGCCTGCACCCTCACGGCCGGCGGCCTCGGCCCGTTCTGAGCCGCGGCCCCCGCCGAACCTTCCGCCCCCGCCCGCAGACCGCCTTCCCCACCGGTCGGTCGCCCCGACCCCGCTGAGCTGCGGAGCCCTCCCGCGCGACGGCGATAATGGCCGGTATGGGACGCAGCAGCAGAGCCGGCCGGAGCACGGACCGAAGCCGAACGGCGGCCGACCCGCAGCCGGCGGCCACCGGCGCCGGCGGCCGGACGCACGCCCAGGGCCCGCTCACCCGCCCCGTCGACTCCGGGCTGGCCGAGCTCCGCCCCGACCGCGACCGCCCCGCCGCCTGGTCGCTGCTGATCGACGGCGCGCCGCAGTCCATGGTCGACCTCGCCGACCCGACCCACCTGGGATTCGAGTACCAGCGCCGGCTCGGCCACCTGATCGACCTGGCGGCCCCGCCCGGCCGCCCGCTCACCGTCCTGCACCTCGGCGGCGGCGCCCTGACCCTGGCCCGCTACGTCGCGGCCACCCGTCCGCGCTCCCGCCAGCAGGTCGCCGAGATCGACACCGCGCTCACCGAACTGGTGCGCACCGAGCTCCCCCTGGAGCGGAGCTGGCAGATCAAGGTTCGCGGCGCGGACGCCCGCAGCGTGCTGGAGCGGGCCCCCGAGGCCGGCGCCGACCTGGTGATCGCCGACGTCTTCTCCGGTGCCCGGGTGCCGGCCCACTGCACGACCGTCGAGTTCACCGCGCTCGCCGCGCGGGCCCTGGCCCCCGGCGGCCGGTACGCGGTGAACATCGCCGACGGCGCGGGGCTGCCGTTCGCCCGCTCGCAGATCGCCACCCTCGGCGCGGTCTTCCCCGAGCTCTGCCTGGTGGCGGACCCGGCGGTGCTGCGCGGCAAGCGCTTCGGCAACCTGATCCTGGCCGCCGCACACACGCCGCTCCCGCTCGCCGAGCTGGGCCGCAAGGTGGCCTCCGACGCCGCGCTCGGGCGGGTCGAGCACGGCCGCTCCCTGGCCGACTTCGCGGCCGGCGCCGCCCCGGCCACGGACGCCACTGCGGCGCCCTCGCCGGCCCCGCCCCCGGGCGTCTTCCACTGACCGCACCCGGTCCGCCGCGCCGGTGCGGCGGGGCGGTGGGCCGGTGCGGAAAAGCAGTTGGCCGCGACCGACGGGCCGTTGAGAATGGGAAGCTCTGTCCGGAATGCGGACGGCCGTGACCGGCCGGAGGGGCGTGCCATGAGGATCAGACCTGCTCGACCGGACGAGGCGGCGCTGCTCAGCGCCATCGCCCTGCGCTCCAAGGCCTACTGGGGCTACGACGAGGCGTTCATGGCCGCCTGCCGGGAGGAGCTGACCCTGGACCCCGCCGCGATCGAGCGGCGGCGAACGGCGGTGGCCGAGGCCGGCGGGCGGGTGCTCGGCTTCGTCACCCTCGTCGGAACGCCCCCGCAGGGCGAGTTGGGCATGCTCTTCGTCGAACCCGACAGCATCGGGCGGGGCGTGGGCCGCCGCCTCGTCGACCACGTCAGAGAGCGGGCCGGGGCGATCGGCTTCCGCCGCCTCACCATCGACGCCGACCCGAACGCCGAGCCGTTCTACCTCGCCATGGGCGCCACCCGGATCGGCACCACCCCGTCGGAGTCGATACCGGGCCGTGAACTGCCGCTGCTCGCCCTGGAGATCGCGGCGGCCGCGGGGGCCTGAACGGGCCCGGGCCGCGGTCAGTGGCCGCGGGGCAGTCCCCGGTGTTTGCACATCGCGGCGCCGGTCAGCAGCAGCCCGGCCGCGATCGGGGCGAGGACGGCCGTCCCGGTGCCCGCGAGGCCGTGCCCGGCCGGATCGGCGGTGACCACCGCCGGATCGACGGCGGCGAGGTTCTCGTGCGGAGCGGTTCGCTCGGCGGCGGCGGCGGTGCCGGGAACGCCGGTACCGCCGGGCCCGGCGGTCGACCCCGGCCGATCGGCACTGCCGTGGACGGACGGTGGGGCCGCCGCGCCGTTCGGCCCGGGGGACGGTGGCGCGGGCCGCCCCGCGGCGGCACCGGAACGGCCGGCCGGCGCCGCCGACTCCGGACCCTCGCCGTCCCGGGAGGCCCGCGCCTGCGCCGTGCGCGCCTGCACGGGCACGGCGTCGAGCAGCCCCGAGGCGATCGCGAACGCGTCCGGGACGGCGGCGGGCTGACCGGGCAGCGGCAGGCCGCCCGCCCTGATCCGGCCCTGGAGGACGTCGCCGACCCGCGCCCGGCCGGCGGCACGGGACTGCCCGTCGGCCGACGCCGAGCCCCGGCCGCGGCCCGTGCGGTCGGCGGGCTCACCCCGGTTGCCGGAGCCCTCGCCGGGGCCGTTCTCCCGGTCCTCCGCGGCGGGCCGCTCGGCTGACCCCCCGTCGGGGGCGCTTCCGCCGCCCGGGGCCCGGCCGACGGTGCGATTGACCGGCTCGGGCAGTGGTTCGGCGGTCGCGGCGAGAGCCCCGGGCGCCCCCAGCCACCAGACCTGGGCGAGGAGCGCCCCGCCGACCGCGACGGCCCGCGCCCGGGTCGGCCGCCTACCGTCCGTGCGCCCCGTGAGGGCGACGCCGCGTCGGACGGGTTCCGGTGCCATGGTCGCGTGATTGGCTCGCACGTGAATCGAGAACGAGCGGACGGGCCGTGAGGTCACGGTCGCCGTTACGGACAGTCATCGTCGCGAGCCGAGCCGCGAGCCGCGAGCCGCGACCGCACTCCGGACGGGCCCGAAGGCCCGGACGCGCCCAGTGACGGTCAGGAGTTGGGGCGCAGGGTCCAGATGACGGTCATGACGCCGGTCACAGCCCCGTCGGCACGGGTGATCTCGACCGTGACGGGGAACTCCGGGCGCTCGCCCTTGTCCAGCTCGGCGACGATGTCGGCGACCGGGCGGCCCAGCACGGCCGTGGCGGTGACGGCGCCCATGGCCAGCTTCTTGTACGCGATCTCGGCGCTGACCGCGAGGGGCACCGCGCGCGAGAGCTGGTCGCCGAAGGCGCCGAGGACGATGCAGCCGCTCGCGGACTCGGCGAGGGTGAACATCGCGCCGGCGTGCGGGCCGCCGACGTGGTTGTGGTACTCGGGCTGGTCGGGCAGCCGCAGCACGGCGCGCTCCGTCGTGGTCTCCAGGTACTCCAGCTTGAGGGTGCGTGCCATCGGCACGGTCGAGTCCAGCAGCTGGCCGATCGAAGGTGTCGTCATGGCAGCTAGGTTACTAGTCGGTAGCTTCGAGCGGCAGACCCGTCGACGGATCTCACACCCCGGATCGACCTCGGTGGATCCGTCCGCGGCGACCTCCCGCCGATTTCGTTCCGGGCGGGCGCCGACCCCCCGGGGGCGGAAGTCCCGGGCATGCGAAAACGCCTGAGGGCCGATCTCTTCCGAGATCGGCCCTCAGGCTCTGGGGTGAGTGACGGGACTCGAACCCGCGGCCACCTGGACCACAACCAGGTGCTCTACCAACTGAGCTACACCCACCATCTGTCCGGTCCGTTCCCGCTCTCGCGTTCCCGTTCCGACAGGAAGAACTCTACAGGATCCGAGAGGGTGCTCGCGCCAGGGTTTCGATCAGGCGTCCGCGGGCACCCTCCGGCCCGTTCCGACGGCTCCGACCGGGGCCGCCGGAACGGGCCGGGGAGGCCGGGTCAGTCCGTCGACGTCGGGGCCTGGTACTTCTCGGCGATCGCCCGGGAGGTGTCGGTGTCCGGACCGGGCTGGGGGACGAACACCGCCTCGCGGTAGTACCGCAGTTCGTCGATGCTCTCGCGGATGTCGGCGAGCGCCCGGTGGTTCCCGCCCTTCTGCGGGCTGTTGTAGTACGCCCTCGGGTACCAGCGGCGGGCCAGCTCCTTGATCGAGGAGACGTCCACGATCCGGTAGTGCAGGTGCCCCTCCAGCGCCGGCATGTCCCGGGCCAGGAAGCCGCGGTCCGTCGCCACCGAGTTCCCGCAGAGCGGCGTCCGCCCGGCCTCGGGCGCGTACTCGCGGACGTAGGCGAGGACGAGCGCCTCCGCCTCGGCGAGCGTGACGCCGTTCTCCAGCTCGTCGAGCAGGCCGGAGGAGGTGTGCATGGCGCGCACCACTTCGGGCATGTTGGCCAGCGCCTCGGCGGGCGGGCGGATGATGACGTCGACGCCCTCGCCGAGGACGTTCAGCTCCGAGTCCGTCACCAGCGCCGCGACCTCGACCAGGGCGTCCCGGTCGAGGTCGAGGCCTGTCATTTCACAGTCGATCCATACCAAACGGTCATTCACGCCACTCACCCTACGGCGCGATCACGCGCCGCGGGCACTGGAGGAGCCGAGCGCGGCGCCGGGGCGCAGGCCTCCGCGGCGCGCTCGGCCTGGCCGTGGCCGTCCGGTTCGTGCGCTTCGTGCGCCTCGCGGGCCGGGTCGGCCTGGCTGACCGGGTGGGACTGGTGGGCCTGGTGGGCGTCCCGAGCGGCCCGGGCCTCGCGGCCGGGGTCCGGGTTCCCGGCCCGCCCGCCCTGCGGACGGACCTGGGCGGCCCGGGCCTGCTGGGCCCGGCCCTCCGCCGTGCCGGTCGCGGGGGCCGGCACCCGGCCGGCGGGCGCACCGTGCCCGCGGCCGCCACCCGGCCCGACGCCGGGTACGCCGCTGCCGCCGGCCGGGCCGGAGTCGTCGGACGCCTGCTCCGCCGCGGCACGGTGCCCCTGGCCCTGGCCGCGTGCACCGGGCTGGGGGTGGCCGTCCTCCGCGGCGGCGTGCTCCGCCGTACGCGCCGGACGCCCCGCCCCCGGACCGGCCTGCGGCGGGACCAGCGGCGACCGGACCGGACCGCGCCCCGCCCCCGGCTGCCCGGGGTGCGGCTGGTGCGGGTACGGCTGCGCGGCGCGGGCGTGGAATCCCTGTGCTGCGGGCTGCCCGTGCTGGTGGCCGTGCTGCCCCGGGTGCCCGTGCTGGCCCGGGTGCGCGGAGCCGCCGGCCGCCGGGAACGCGGCCCCGGCCGCCTGCCCGTGCTGCCCGAGCAGCGCCCCGCTCGCCGCCGCGGCCGCAGCGGCGGCCGCGTGCGCGCCGGCCGACTGCGCGGCGGCGCCCACGGGACGGAGCTCGCCCGCGTGCACCGGAACCGGCGTGGGCGCGGCCGTGCCGGGCCGCCGGGCCCGGTAGCTGGTCCGGTAGGCGGCCGGCGAGACCCCGAGCTGGCGCCGGAAGTGCCCGCGCAGCGCGACCGGCGACCGGAAACCGCAGCGGCGCGCGACGTCGTCCACCGACAGCTCCGAGGTCTCCAGCAGCCGCTGCGCCTGGAGCACCCGCTGGGTGATCAGCCACTGCAGCGGGGCGCTGCCGGTCAGCGTGCGGAACCGCCGGTCGAACGTGCGGCGGCTCATGTAGGCGCGGGCCGCCAGCACCTCGACGTCGAACTGCTGGTTCAGGTTTTCCAGCGCCCAGGTGACCACCTCGGCCAGCGGGTCGTTGCCGATCTCCTCCGGTAAAGACTGGTCGATGTACTGGGCCTGTCCGCCGCCGCTGCGCCGGCTCGGCACCACCAGCCGGCGGGCGAGCGCGTTGGCCGCCTCGGCGCCGTGGTCGCTGCGCACCACGTGCAGGCAGAGGTCGATGCCGGCGGCGGTGCCGGCCGAGGTCAGCACGTCGCCGTCGTCGACGAAGAGCTCGCGCGGGTCGACGTGGACCCGCGGGTAGCGCTTGGCGAGGGTCGGCGCGTACATCCAGTGCGTGGTGGCCGGGCGGCCGTCCAGCAGGCCGGCGGCCGCGAGGACGAACGCGCCGGTGCAGAGGCCGATGATCCGTGCGCCCTCGTGGTGGGCCTTGCGCAGCGCGGTGATCGCCTCGACCGGGGGCGGCTGCGAGATCGAGCGCCAGGCCGGGACCACGATCGTCCCCGCCCGGGCGAGGGCCTCCAGCCCGTACGGCGCGGAGAGCGTGAGCCCGCCGGTGGTGGCGAGCGGCCCCTCCTCCCCGGCGCAGACCAGCAGGCGGTAGCGCGGGACCCCGGCGTCCTGGCGGTCGACGCCGAAGACGGAGAGCGGGATCGAACTCTCGAAGATCGGTGCACCGCCGAAGATCAGCACCGCGACGGTCTCGCGCCGGCGCCGGCCCGACAGCTTCCGGGGCGCGGTGCCCATCACGGGCGCGGAGGTGCCGTTCGCCCCGTGGCCGGTGGGGCCGTGGCCGCCCGGAGTGTGGCCGGCGGGGGTGTGGCCGCTCGGGCTGTGCCCGTTGGCGCCGGCGGCGATGCCCTGGCCCGCCGTCCCGGCGGGGAGTCCGCCGGCGTGGGCGGGCGCCGGGCCGCCGGAGAACGCGGGGAACGCCGCGTCCGCCGCCGGCTGCCCGAGGGCGGCCTGGCCGTACGACTGCCCGTGGCCCTGGCCGTGGCCGCCGTGCAGCGGGCCGCCGTACGTCTGGCCGCTGTGCTGACCGTTGTGCTGACCGGCGTGCTGGGCGAGGTGCTGGCCGCCCGCGTGCATTCCGGCGGCGTGGCCGGGAATCGACGGGCCGGCGTGACCGCCCGCAGCTGCGCCGTGGGCCGAAACCTGATTGACGGACGATCGGCTGACGGTTCGTCCACCGTGCTCCATCGCGGCCGAGTAGGCCGGCGAGCCCGGGGCGGCGGCCGGGGGAGCGGTCGGGACGGACGGGGCCGGAGCGGCCGCAGAGCTGTACGAGGGGTACGGGGCGGCGCTGGAGCTGCCGGAGAGGCGGGTGTTGGCAGCGGCGGAGGCGGCGGCTCTCGCGGAACGACCCGCGATGCCGGCCACCGGCTGGCCGCTGTCAGGACCCGCGTCGCTCCTGCTCACCCTGCTCAAGGCGCTCAAGCCCCCTCGGTGGTGTGGTGTGGTGGTGCGGCACTGCTAGCCAAGATCGAATCTATCGGGTGGACCGTTGCCGTTGTGACAAGTTCACCATCCGACGCTATGTCGACATGGCAATTTGGCGTGATGCATTCGATCACGAAGCGTGGCACCCGTCGACCCTTCTGGGAAGGGGGCCTGTGTCAGGGTGGCTGGTTGTCGCGGGACTGGTCCTGGGGCGTCCGGTTCCCGCGCGCCCGGTCGGCGGGTCTGGGCTGCGGCTTTGCCCAAGGCCGGGGGAGTCGCGCGAGATTGACCGAAAATCGACGGTGCACATGAGGGCGCACAAGTGACGAAGCGTGCGCCTCCCTGGCTTCATCCGGCCAGTGCCGGGGCGGGTGAACGGTGGTCGACCGCCCCGCGCTAGCGTCCTGATGTGAAGACCATCAGCCGGCTCGAACAGGCCACCGACAACGCTGCCGAATTCTGGCTCGCCCAAGCCCGCGCCCATGGTTGGCAGCGGCTCGTCGATCCCCGATTCACCGCGGTCCGCTGCGCCCGAACCCCGGAGGACGCCCACCGCATAGTCGTGACCCGCCCCGGCGACGGCATTGCCGCACTGGAGGACGACTTGGCGGGCCTCATCCGGGAGTGGGGCAGCATCGGCGTGACCGTCGAAGACCCTTACGGGGTCCTGGACATGACCCGCCACGGCCTCGGTCACGGCCGTGCGATGGCCGTGATGACCCGTGAGCCGGGCCCGCTGGAGGACCGGCGGTTCGATGGGTCGGCGGCCGTCCCGGCGGCGTCCTCCGGCCGCGGCGGTGGCTGGTCCCTGACGGTCGATGAGGTGCTGGACGCCGACGGCTTCGCCGAGGCGGAGCACGCCGTGGTCGACGGTTTCCCGATCGAGTCCAGCCAGCCCTGGACGCGCGGGGGGATGCTGCCGGAGGCACTGCTGCACGAGCCGGGCCTCCGGGCCTGGCTCGCCCGGATCGACGGTGCGCCGGCGGGTGCCTGCCTGACCTACGACGACGGCCGGGCCACCGGGGTCTACTGGGTCGCGACGCTTCCCGAGCACCGTTCCCGGGGGGTGGGCCGCGCGGTCCTGGAGACCGCGCTGGCCGGCGCCCACCCGGAGCGCCCGGCGACCCTGGTCGCCACCATGCTCGGCGAACCGCTCTACCAGAAGCTCGGCTTCACGGAGCAGGGCCGCACGCACTGGTGGACCCCGCTCGCCCCCGCGGCCGAGTAGTCGAGTAGCCGAGTGGCCGAGTAGCGGACCGGGTGCCGGTCGGCTCGGGTCGGGCCGCCAGGCCGCCGGGCCGCCGCTGTGACCGCCCGGCCGGCCCCGGTCGTCCGGGTCCGTACCGGGGCGGCACAGGGCCCGCACCGGGTGGGTGCCCGGTGCGGCTCGCCTCAGGTCCGGACGGCCGCTGCCCGGGCGGTGGCCTCGCCCGCTCCCTGCGGAGCGGCCAGGGCCGGCCACGGACCGAACCGGGCGGCCGGGGTCGCGAACAGCGTCCGTGCCGGGCGTTCAGCGGCCGGGCGCCCACTCGCCGGGCCCTCGGCGGTACGGCGCCCGCCGCCCGGCCGGTCGATGCCCGCCCGCGGTTCCGCCGGGACGGACGGGGGGCCCGTCGCGACCGCCAGGCCGACCGTGCCGGTCAGGGCCACGGTGCCGGTCAGGGCCACCGTGCGGGAAGAGGCCGCCGTGTTGGCAGGGGCCGCCGTGTTGGCAGGGGCCGCCGTGCCCGGCAGCCCCGCGGTATCCGTGGAGCGAGCGCCGCCGGCCACCGCAAATCCGCCGGAACGGTTTCGGACAGCGATCTCCGCCGCCTGGGCCGCGGGTCCGTTCCATGCCGCGCTCCCGGCATTGGGCGCATGAACCCCGTCCGGGGCGGACAGCGGAAGCTGTGCGCCGGGCCGCGCGCCGGGCCGCGCCGGCACCGCGCGGGCGCGCTCCCGGAGGGGGCCCGGTGTTGCGGCCGCCGGTGTTGCGGCCGCCGTGCGACGCCGGGCGCCACCGACGGCCCGGATCCCGGGCCGAAGGCCCGGCGCGCCGCGGGCGGACAGCACCTGCCCGATCGCCTCCGGCAGCCCGGCCGCCTTCAACGTCGGCCGGTAGCCGGGCTCGGCCCAGGGGCGGCCGTGGTGCAGCCAGACGCTGCGGAGCCCCGTCAGTTCCGCGCCCGCGATGTCGGCGGGGGCGTGGTCGCCGATCATCCAGGTGTCCGCCGTCCAGTCGCCGGTGGGCGCGATGCCGCACCGCTGGGCGGCGATCTCGAAGATCAGCGGGTCCGGTTTGACGCAGTCCGCCTCCTCCGAGATCACCCAGCCGTCGACGAGCGGGCCGAGGCCGGTCCGGCGGATCTTCTCCAACTGCGGCCGCGTGTTGCCGTTGCTGACGATGCCGAGCGTCCAGCCCGCCTCGCGCGCCGCCCGCAGCGCCTGGACGTGCCGAGGCGGGCAGTGGATGTGGGAGTTGATGCCGCGCCGGTAGTGCGCCAGCAGGAATTCGAAGGAGTCGTCCAAGCCGTAGCGGCGTCGGACGGCGGACAGTACGGTGCTGCGCGGCACGTAGCCGCCGCCGTCGATGGTGACGAACCAGTCGACGTCGCCGGGCGGCAGGTTTCGTTCGGCCAGAAGATCCTGAGCCCAGGCCCGGAAAGCGGCATCCCTGGGGAGCAGCGTGTTGTCGAGGTCGAGCAGGAGCAGGGGCATGCCGAGCATGGTGCCAGCGGGCACGGGTATGCATCTGGCAAATGCCAGAGGCCGTCGCGAACCGGCATGAAATGGCTGAAACCGGTATCGGCTCCTGACGCACGGAGCGGTGCCGGACAGGGCCCAGGGCTGTGCTCGGAGCCGTGCCCGTGGTGCGGATGTCGTGCGGTATCCGGCGAGCAGGTGGTACGGCACCCGGCCGGATCGCGGGCGGCCGCGCGCGGTGACGGGCGGCAACGGATCGTCGTCGATCAATGACAGTCCGGTCACGGTGTCCGGGGGGCCTGTTGCGCCGCCCGGTCCGCTCAGTCAAGCTCCAGAGAACCTCCTTTGCCAGAGGGGGCGCGACCGCGCACGCGACGGGCGCACCGCCGCCGGCGGGCGCATCCTCCGTTCGCGGGAACAAGGGTGATCCGGGGCTCCGCGGCTGGGCTGAGCCTTTCGCCCGTCGTACTCTGAAAGGAATAGGTCACAAACGGTGGTGCTCGGCGCAGACCGACGTCGTCCCGTGGGCGGCCCTGCTGCCTGGGCAGCGTTGTCCTCTCCTGTCGGCCCATCTCCTGCGAAGAGCCTTGAGCCATGGCTGGTTTTGAGTCCTCCCGACCGGTTGAACCGGATGCGCCCCGCGTCGGCGGCGCGTCGGCCGGAGGAGACGGCCGCCGGAGCGCGGACGACGCCGAGGTCCGGTCTGCTGCCATGGGCGCCGGTGCCCTTTCCCGCGCCCTCCGGAACATTGCGCGCCGGAGCCGCCCCGGCTCCCGTCAGCGCCGGGAACAGCACCGGTCCGACCCCGTGGAGCCGGCCGTGAGCGGCCGTCTGGGGCCGGGCGCCGAGCGTCCGGGCGTCCCTGGCCCGCCCAGCGCGACCGGCGAGCCGATCGCGCAGGAGGCTGCCGCCCGTGCCTGTGACCCGGCCTTCCAGCACGGTGTGGTGGTCGGTTTCGACGGCTCCCTGTCGAGCGAGCGCGCCCTCGCCTACGCGGTGGGCATGGCCCGTCGCTCGCAGTGCGGACTGGTGATCGTGCACGTCGCCAACCGCCTGCCCGCCACCGTCTGGGCGGGGTGCGAGCCCCCGGTCTTCGTCGACCTCCCCGACCACCGGACCGAAGTCCTCGGTCTGGAACTCGCCTGTGCGGACTTCCTCGCCGGTGTCCCCTGGATCCTGGTCGAGCGGGGCGGCGACATCTGCCACGAGATCGAGGAGGTCGGCCGCGAGTACGCCGCCGACGCCATCGTGGTCGGCAGCACCCACGGCCTGCTGGGCAAGATCTTCGGATCGGTCTCCGGTCGGCTGGCCCGCCGCGCCAACCGCCCGGTGATCGTGATTCCCTGACGCCCCGTCACGGCGGCGTGCTCCAGCCGCCGCCCGGGTCTTTCCAGGCCCCCCGCGGGCCCTCCGTGTGCACCACCGCGGCGGAGCGGGGCGCGGGAGGGCCCGCGGACGGACGTGCTTCCGTGAACGTGAGGGGGCGGACGCGCCTCAGACGACGCCGAGCTCGCGGGCGATGAGCATGCGCTGGACCTCCGAGGTGCCCTCCCCGATTTCGAGGATCTTGCAGTCGCGCCAGAAGCGCGCCACCGGGAACTCGTTCATGAAGCCGTACCCGCCGTGGATCTGGGTCGCCTCGCGGGCGTTGTCGACGGCGGCCTCGGACGAGTACAGCTTCGCGATCGCGGCCTCCTTCTTGAACGGTTCGCCGTGCAGCAGCCGGGAGGCGGCGTCCCGCCAGGCCAGGCGGGAGGTGTGCGCGCGCATCTCCATGTCGGCGAGCTTGAACTGGATGGCCTGGTTGGCGCCGATCGGTCGGCCGAAGGCGCGGCGCGTGCCGGCGTAGGTGACGGACTGGTCGACGCACCCCTGGGCCAGGCCGGTGCCCAGGGCTGCGATGGCGATGCGGCCCTCGTCGAGGATCCGCAGGAACTGGGCGTAGCCGCGGCCGCGCTCGCCCAGCAGGTTGGCCGCGGGGACGCGGCAGTCGGTAAAGGACAGTTCGCGGGTGTCGGAGGCGTTCCACCCGACCTTCGAGTACTTCTTCGAGACCTGGAAGCCCGGGGTCCCGGTGGGCACGATGATGGACGAGATCTCGCGCTGCGGCGAGGAGAATTCGCCTTCTTCACTCGAACGAGCGATCGGTTCGGTGAGGGCGGTGACGGTGACGAGGCCGGTGATCTCGGTGCCCGAGTTGGTGATGAAGCACTTGGTGCCGTTGATGACCCACTCGTCGGTGGCCTCGTCGTACCGGGCCGTGGTGCGGGTCGCGCCGGCGTCGGAACCGCCTTCGGGCTCGGTCAGGCCGAACGCGCCGAGCATCTCGCCGGAGGTGAGCCGCGGCAGCCACTCGCGCTTCTGCTCCTCCGTGCCGAAGCGGTAGACGGGCATCGCGCCGAGCGAGACCGCGGCCTCCAGGGTGATCGCGACCGAGGAGTCGACGCGGGCGAGCTCCTCCAGCGCGAGGCAGAGGGCGAAGTAGTCGCCGCCCATGCCGCCGTACTCCTCCGGGAAGGGCAGGCCGAAGAGGCCCATCCGCCCCATCTCCCGCACGATCTCGTAGGGGAACTCGCCCTGCTCGTAGAACTCGCCGATCTTCGGCGCGACCACGTCCTGGGCGAACTCGGCGACGGTGCGCCGGAGTTCCTCGTACTCGCTGTTCAGTCGGTGATCGAGCATGGTGATCCTCCTGTGGCCCCGGCGGGGTGGCCGCGGGCGTGAACGGGACGACCGCGGGTCCGCCCGACGGTGTGAGGGCGTGACGGGAACGCGGTCTGTTGAGGTGACGGTCGGTGCCGTCGGTGTGGTGGCGGCGCCGGGCCGGACGTGGCTCCGGCCGGGCGCCGCGGGGTCCTGGAGCGGAGCGGCGGCCCCGGGGTGGCGCCGGGCGTCCGCGGGGACGCCCGGCGGCCGGGGCGCCGGTCAGGCCCGGGCCGCGCCGAGCAGGGCCTGGACGGTGCGGGACGGGCTCGGCCGGCCGAGCCGCTGCGCCATCCAGCCGCTGGTGGCGACCAGGGCGCGGAGGTCGACCCCGGTCCGGATGCCGAGGCCGTGCAGCATCCAGACCAGGTCCTCGGTGGCCAGGTTCCCGGTGGCGCTCTTGGCGTACGGGCAGCCGCCCAGGCCGCCCGCGGAGGCGTCGACCGTGGTCACGCCGGCGCGCAGGGCGGCCAGCGTGTTGCTGAGCGCCTGGCCGTAGGTGTCGTGGAAGTGCACCGCGAGCCGCCCGACCGGGACGCCCGCCCGGGCGAAGCCGTCCAGCAGCGCGGTGACCTGGCCCGGAGTGGCCACCCCGATGGTGTCGCCGAGGCTGAGCTCGAAGCAGCCCATCTCCAGCAGCCGGACCCCGAAGCCGACCACCTGGTCGATCGGGACCGGGCCCTCCCACGGGTCGCCGAAGCACATCGAGAGGTAGCCGCGGACGCGGATCCCGGCCTCCGTGGCACGCGCCACGACCGGCTGGAACATCGCCATCGCCTCGTCCGCCGAGCGGTTGAGGTTGCGCCGGGCGAAGGTCTCGGTGGCGCTCGCGAACACCGCGATGTCGGCGGCGTGGTGGGCGAGCGCCCGGTCGAGGCCGCGCTCGTTCGGCACCAGCACCGGGAGCCGCAGCCCCGGGTGGCGGGCCGGCAGGTCGGCGAGCCGCGGAACCAGCTCCTCGGCGTCGGCGAGCTGGGGCACCCACTTCGGGTGGACGAAGCTGGTCGCCTCGACCGTGCCCAGGCCGGCCGCCGCGAGCCGGGCGATGAACTCGGCCTTGACCTCGACCGGGACGAGGCCGCTCTCGTTCTGCAGCCCGTCACGCGGGCCGACCTCGTGGATCCGGACCAGCTCGGGCAGGCCCGGGGCGCGGACGGGGTCGGGCAGGCCGAGGTCGAGCGCGTCGGGCTCGTGCGCGGGGGAGGGCGTGGCGGCGGTCACGACGTCACCTCGGCCGCGACCGCGCCGACGCCCCGGTCGGCCGCCTGCTCGGCGGGGCCGTCCTCGTCCGGGGCGACCACGACCAGCAGCTCCTCCATGGCGACGGTGGCTCCGGCGGTGGCCCGCAGCTCGGTCACCGTGCCGTCGTGCGGGGCGGCGATCACGTGTTCCATCTTCATGGCCTCCAGGACGAGCAGGGGTTGGCCCCGGCGGACCTGCTCGCCGGCCGCCGTCTTCACGACGGTGACGGTGCCCGGCATCGGGGCGGTGAGCGCGCCGTGGTGGGCGGCGCCGGCGGCGGCGCTCTCACCGACCGGGTCGTACGCGTGCAGCGGCCAGGCGTCGCCGTCGATGCCGAGCCAGGTCACCGGGCCGCCCACGGGGTTTGGGGCGTCGTCGGCGGCCAGCGCGAAGGTGGTCTGCAGGCCCGCCGCGGTGAGGTGCAGGCGGTCGCCGGTGCGCACGGCGCGGGCGCGGTGGACCGGCCCGTCGCCGAGCCGGACCTCCACCTCGGGGCTGACGCCCGGCCGGTTGTCAGTGGGCTCCGCTACGTTGCTCGCAGTGATCGGACGGATGCTCACCGCCACCGGGTCCTGGCCGGAGGCGCGGAGGCGGTGGGTGGTCCAGGCGGCGTCGCCCCCGAGGCGCCAGCCCGAGGGAAGGGAGAAGGGGTCGGTCCAGCCGCCGCCGTCGGCGGCGGGGGTGAGGTCCAGGTGCCGCGCGAGCGCGGCCGCGTAGTAGAGGAGGTGCGCCGGCGACGGAGCGTCGGCGGAATCGGTGGAGTCGGCGGAGTCGGTGGAATCGGTGCCGGAAGGAGTGGCGGAGCCGGTGTCCGCGGCCCGGGCCGGGGAGAAGGCGGAGGCCAGCAGCGCGGGTTGCAGCTGCGCCGTCTGCTCCACCAGACCGGTGTCGAGGCGGCCGGCGGCGACCTCGGGGTGTGCGAGCAGTCGCCGCAGGAAGCCGGTGTTGGTGGTCACGCCGAGGATCCGGGTGTCGGCCAGCGCGGCGCGGAGGCGGCGCAACGCGGTCGGGCGGTCGGGCCCGTAGGCGATGACCTTGGCGAGCATCGGGTCGTAGGCGCTGGTGATGACGGATCCGGCGGTGACGCCGGAGTCCACCCGGATGCCTTCGCCCTGCGGTTCGTCCAGTACCAGGATGCGCCCGCCGGTGGGCAGGAAGTCCCGCTCCGGGTCCTCGGCGCAGATGCGGGCCTCGATGGCGTGGCCCAGGAAGGAGATGTCCGGCTGGGCGAACGGCAGGTTCTCGCCGGCGGCGATCCGGACCTGCCATTCGACCAGGTCCAGCCGCTGGGGCTGGGCCGGGGCCGCCGCTGCGCCCGGGAGCGGGGCGGTGACGGCGACGGCGAGTTCGGTGACGGGGTGTTCCACCTGGAGGCGGGTGTTCATCTCCATGAAGAAGAAGTCCCGTACCCCCTCGGTGGGGGCGGGGGAGTCGGGGTCGATGCCGGGGACGATGAACTCCACGGTGCCGGCCCCGGTGTAGCCGCAGGACTCCGCGGCGCGCACGGCCGCGGCGCCCATCGCGGCCCGGGTCTCGGCGTTGAGCAGGACGGAGGGTGCCTCTTCGATCAGCTTCTGGTGGCGGCGCTGCAGGCTGCACTCGCGCTCGCCGAGGTGGACGGTGGTGCCGTGGGCGTCGGCCAGCACCTGCACCTCGATGTGGCGCGGCCGGTCGACCCAGCGCTCCAGCAGCAGGGTGTCGTCACCGAAGGCGGTGCGGGCGACCCGCCGGGCGGCGGCGATCTCGGTGGGCAGCTCGGCCGGGTCGCGGACCAGGCGCATGCCCTTGCCGCCGCCGCCGGCGGACGGCTTGAGCAGGACCGGGTACCCGATCTCGTCGGCGGCCGCGACGAGTTCCTCGTCGGTCGGCGCGGTCGCCTGGCTGCCCGGGACCACCGGGACGCCGGCGGCGCGGACGGCCTCCTTGGCGTTGATCTTGTCGCCCATCAGCTCGACCGCGGCGGGAGGAGGTCCGATGAAGACCAGGCCGGCGTCGGCGCAGGCGCGGGCGAAGGCGGCGTTCTCGGCGAGGAAGCCGTAGCCGGGGTGGACGGCCTGGGCGCCGGTGCGGCGGGCGGCGGCGAGGATCTGGTCGGTCCGCAGGTAGGTCTCGGCGGCCGAGCTGTCGCTGCGGTCGGCCGGTCCGAGCCGGACCGCGGTGTCGGCCTCGCGGACGTGGGGAGCGTCGGCGTCGGCGTCGCTGAACACGGCGACGGAGCGCACGCCGAGCCGCCGCAGGGTGCGGATCACCCGGAGGGCGATCTCGCCGCGGTTGGCGACCAGAACTGTGTCGAACATGGGAGGCGTTCCTCCGGGTCGAGGGGGCCGTACGAAGGAGGTGGTTGGGGAGGGATGGCGGCCGGACGGCCGGGGCCGGGCAGGGCCGGCCCCGGTGCGGGTCACATCCGGAAGACGCCGTACGGGCCGGGTGCCGGGAGCGGGGCGTTGGCGCAGGCGGTGAGGGCGAGACCGACGACGGTGCGGGTGTCCATCGGGTCAATCACGCCGTCGTCCCAGAGCCGGGCGGTGGCGTAGTACGCGCTGCCCTGGCGCTCGTACTGCTCGCGGACCGGGCGCTTGAACTCCTCCTCGGCGGCGGTCGGCCACTCCTCGCCGTGTGCCTCCAACTGGTCGCGGCGGACGGTGGCCAGGACGGACGCGGCCTGCTCGCCGCCCATCACGGAGATCTTGGCGCCCGGCCACATCCAGAGGAAGCGGGGCGAGTAGGCGCGGCCGCACATCGAGTAGTTCCCGGCTCCGTACGAGCCGCCGATCACCACGGTCAGCTTCGGGACGCGGGTGCAGGCGACGGCGTTGACCATCTTGGCGCCGTGCTTGGCGATGCCGCCCGCCTCGTACTGGCGGCCGACCATGAACCCGGTGATGTTCTGCAGGAAGAGGAGGGGGATGCCCCGCTGGTCGCACAGTTCGATGAAGTGGGCGCCCTTGACGGCGGACTCGGAGAAGAGCACGCCGTTGTTGGCGACGATGCCGACCGGGTGGCCGTGGATCCGGGCGAAGCCGGTCACGAGGGTCGCGCCGTACTCGGCCTTGAACTCGGCGAAGCGGCTGCCGTCGACCAGCCGGGCGATCACCTCGCGCACGTCGTACGGGGTGCGCGGGTCGACCGGGACGGCCCCGTAGAGGCCGGCCGGATCGACGGCGGGCGGCTCGGCCGGTTCGAGCGGCCACGGCCTGGCCGGGCGCGGGCCGAGGCCGGCGACGATGGTGCGGACGATGGACAGCGCGTGGGCGTCGTCCTCGGCCAGGTGGTCCGTGACCCCGGAGGTGCGGGAGTGGAGCTCGCCGCCGCCCAGCTCCTCGGCGGTGACCACCTCGCCGGTGGCGGCCTTCACCAGGGGCGGTCCGCCCAGGAAGATCGTGCCCTGGTTGCGGACGATGACGGCCTGGTCGCTCATCGCCGGGACGTACGCGCCGCCCGCGGTGCACGAGCCGAGCACGGCGGCGATCTGCGGGATTCCGGCGGCGGAGAGCCGGGCCTGGTTGTAGAAGATCCGGCCGAAGTGGTCGCGGTCGGGGAAGACCTCGTCCTGCATCGGGAGGAAGGCGCCGCCGGAGTCCACCAGGTAGATGCAGGGCAGGCGGTTCTCCAGCGCGACCTCCTGGGCGCGCAGGTGCTTCTTCACGGTCATCGGGTAGTACGTGCCGCCCTTGACGGTGGCGTCGTTGGCGACGACGACCACCTCGCGTCCGGCGACCCGGCCGATGCCCGCGATGACGCCCGCCGCCGGGGCGGCTCCGTCGTACATCCCGTCGGCCGCGAGCGGGGCCAGTTCGAGGAAGGGGGACGCCGGGTCGAGCAGGGTGTCGACGCGGTCGCGCGGGAGCAGTTTGCCCCGGGAGGTGTGGCGGGCCCGGGCCTTGGCCCCGCCGCCGAGCGCGGCCGTGCCGAGCTTCTCGCGCAATTCGGCGACCAGGGCCCGGTGGGCCTCGGTGTTCGCGCGGTAGGCCTCGGAGCCCGGATCGACGGCGGTGCCGAGCCGGGGCGCGGGAGCCGCGGCCCCCGGCGCGACGGACCCGGCGGCCGTGCCGCCCGGTCCGGAGACGCCCGCGCCGGGCGCGCTGCCGTTGACGCCGGTGGGTACGCCGGCGGTGGAGATGACCATTCCCAAGAGCTCCCTTGCCCTCGGCACCAGGTGGGTGGCAGAGCCGGGTGAGCCCGCGACCCCCAACGTTAATGAGCGTTAACTCGTGCCGCCCAGGTTAACGGTCGATAACCCGACTGTCTACGATGGGCAGCATGCCGAACGTCCCCGCCGCCTCCGCGCTCCCACGCCGTGACCAGATCCGTAAGGAGGCGGCCCGGCTGTTCGCCGCCCGCGGGTTCCTCGGTGTCGGCGTCGACGAGATCGGCAAGGCGGTCGGCATCAGCGGGCCGGGCCTCTACCGGCACTTCGCCGGCAAGGACGCGATGCTCGCCGACCTGCTGATCGGGATCAGCGAGCGCCTGCTGGAGGAGGGCCGCCGCCGGGCGGGCAACGGGGGCGGTGCGCCCGAGGCGCTGGACGCGCTGATCGGCGGCCACGTCGAGTTCGCGCTCGACGACCGCGACCTGATCACCCTGCACGACCGCGAACTGCTGAACCTCAAGGAGGAGGACCGCCGCACGGTCCGCCGGCTCCAGCGCGGCTACCTGGAGCTGTGGGTGGACGCGGTCCGGGGCGCCTATCCGGCGCTGGCCGAGCCGGCGGCCGAACCGGTCGCCCGGGCCGCCGTGCACGCCGTCTTCGGGCTGATCAACTCGACCCCGCACAGCCTCGGCCCGAACCCCGCCCAGGACGACCGGGTCGCCGGCCTGCAGCGCGACGGCATGGCGGCCCTGCTGCACAGCCTCGCCCACGGCGCCTTCTCGGCGGCGGCCGGCGCCGCTGCGGCCGGGGCCGGCTCGGGCGCCGGGGCGGCCTCCGGCACCGAGGCCGAGGCCGGCGCCGACACCGAAGTCGACACCTAGGCCGAGGCCGGCGCCGACATCGCCGTCCGCGACTGACCGGACCCGACGCGGGTCCGGCGCGGATCCGATGCGGGGTCGATGCGGGCTCCGGGCGGGCCCGACGCGAGTCCTAGGTCGAGGGTCGGACCGGTGGCTGCGCCGGTGGCAGGTGGGCGCGGGGCGCATCATCGCCCACTCTGGAAGTCGTCCACTCCGGCGACACGGCCAGGGCGGGGTGCGGTCGGGAATCACCGCAGGCCGCAGGCTGTTGGTTCCTCCGCCGGACCGGACGCCCGGCACGCTCTGGCCGGACGGTCCCCGGACAAAGCCATGGCGGCCACCCGACGGAATGGTTAGCATCCCTAAATATGCCTGAGACTCACGGATCTACGGTGGAGCTTTCCCCGAGCGGCACCCGAACCGGCACGCAGGGCACCACGGGCGAGCCGGTCGGCACCGGTGCGCCACGGGACGGCAGACCCGCGGCCGGCACGCCCGGCGGCCCGGTGCCCGGCGACGGCGTACCCGGCAGCGGCCGGCCGAAGGACGGCGGAGCCGACGGTTCGGGCTGGCTGCGCCGGCTGATCGGCTACTGCTGGCGGTCGCGGCGCAGCGTGCTGCTGGCCTTCGGCGCCTCCCTGGTCGGCATGGCCGTCACGGCCCTGGTCCCGCTGGTCACCAAGCTGATCATCGACGACGTCATCACCGCGCACACCCGGTCGCTGGCCCCGTGGGCCGTCGCGCTGCTGCTGGCTGCGGTGCTGGTCTTCGCCTGTACCCAGGTGCGCCGGTACTACGGCGGGCAGCTCGCCCTCGACGTCCAGCACGACATGCGCAGCGACCTGTTCCGCTCGCTCGGCCGGCTCGACGGCCACCGCCAGGACCGGCTGGACACCGGCCAGGTGGTCGGCCGCGCCACGTCCGACCTCCAGCTGATCAACGGCCTGCTGTCGATGCTGCCGATGATGACCGGCTACCTGCTGATGTTCGTCATGTCGCTGGCCGTGATGGTCTGGCTCTCGCCGCCGCTCACCCTGATCGCGTTGGTCATGGGCCCGGCGCTCTGGTGGGTCTCGGTGCTGAGCCGCAAGCGCCTGTTCCCGTCCACCTGGGCCGCCCAGCAGGAGGCCGCGGCCGTAGCGGGCGTGGTCGACGAGGCGGTCGGCGGCGTGCGGGTGGTCAAGGGCTTCGGCCAGGAGTCCCAGGAGCTGGACAAGCTGGAGGCCGCGTCGCGCAACCTCTTCGCGGCCCGGCTGCGCTCGATCCGACTGAACAGCCGCTACAACCCGGCGATGCAGGCGATCCCGGCGCTGGCCCAGGTCGCGGTGCTGGCCTTCGGCGGCTGGCTGGCCGTGGACGGCCGGGTCTCGCTCGGCACGTTCGTGGCCTTCTCCACCTACGTCGCCCAGATGACCGGCCCGGTCCGGATGCTGACCATGGTGATCACGGTCGGCCAGCAGGCCCGGGCGGGCGTGGAGCGGGTGCTCCAGCTGATCGACGAGCGGCCGCTGGTGCAGGAGCGCCCGGACGCGGTGGCCCTCGACCTCACCGGGGCCGCCTCCGCGGGGTCCGTCGCCAACGCCGCCTCCGCCACCGCCGGCACGGACACCGTCACCGCGGACGCCGTCACCGCCGACGGAGGGTCGACCCCCGGGCCGACCGCCACCGGCGCGTCAGACCCGGATCCGCGGGTGGTCGGCGCCCGTACCCCCGACGTGGCGCTGGAGTTCGACCGGGTCGAGTTCCGCTACGACCCCGAGCACCCGGCACCCGTGCTGCACGGGCTCGACCTCAAGCTCGCCCCCGGCGAGACCCTGGCCCTGGTCGGGGCGTCCGGTTCCGGCAAGTCCACGGTGGCGCAGCTGGTGCCGCGGTTCTACGACCCGGCGGCCGGCGCGGTCCGCCTCTACGGCCACGACCTGCGCGACCTCACCCTCGACTCGGTCCGGGCGGCCGTCGGCATCGTGCCCGAGGAGAGCTTCCTGTTCTCCGAGACCGTCCGCACCAACATCGCCTACGGGCGGCCCGACGCCACCGACGAGCAGGTCGTGGCGGCCGCCCGCGCGGCGCAGGCCGACGAGTTCGTCCGGGAGCTGCCCGAAGGCTACGAGACCAAGGTCGGCGAGCAGGGCCTCACGCTCTCCGGCGGCCAGCGCCAGCGCATCGCCCTGGCCCGGGCCATCCTCACCGACCCGCGGATCCTGTTGCTCGACGACGCCACCTCGGCGGTCGACCCGCAGATCGAGGCGGAGATCCACGACGCGCTGCGGTCGGTCATGGCCGGCCGCACCACCCTGCTGATCGCCCACCGCCGCTCCACCCTCCAGCTCGCCGACCGGATCGCCGTCCTGGACCACGGCCGGCTGCTGGACATCGGGACGCACGAGGAGCTCGACGCCCGATGTCCCCGGTACCGGGCGCTGATATCCGACCACGAGGCCGACCGCACCGGCGGACCCGCCACCACGGCCGTCACGGCTGTCGGCAGCACCGCCGTCGTCACGGCGACCGGAGCCACCACGGCCACCGTGACGGCCGAGCCCACCGCGCCGGGGACCGGGAACGCCCCCGCCACCTCCGCGGACACCCCCGCCCCGCAGCCCGCACCCGACCTGCCGACCGCGGCCCTGACCAAGGCGGCCCGCACCGCCGCCCCCGACCTGATCGCCAAGGTCGCCGCGCTCCCGCCGGCCACCGACACCCCCGCGATCTCCCGCGCCGAGGCCGAGGCCGGTGACCCGGACTTCACCCTCCGCCGCCTGCTGCGCCCGTTCCGCCGCCCACTCGCCCTCGCCCTGCTGCTGGTCGCCCTCGACGCGGGCGCCAACCTGGTGCTGCCGGTCCTGATCCGGCACGGCATCGACGACGGCGTGAGCAAGGCGCTGATGTCGGGCGTGACCGTCGCCGCGCTGACCGCGCTGGTGGTCGTCCTGCTGGACTGGCTGGTGCAGAGCGCCGAGAACCGGGTCAGCGGCCGCACCGGCGAGCGCGTGCTCTACACCCTCCGGCTCAAGATCTTCGGCCACCTCAACCGGCTGGGCCTGGACTACTACGAGCGCGAGCTGTCCGGCCGGATCATGACCCGGATGACCACGGACCTGGACTCGCTGACGTCCTTCCTGCAGACCGGTGTCGTCACCGCCGTGGTCAGCCTGCTCACCTTCTTCGGCATCTTCGGCGCCCTGCTGGTCATCGACGCCGGGCTGGCCCTGGTGGTCTTCGCCGTGCTGCCGCTGCTGGTGGCCGCGACGCTGGTCTTCCGCAAGAAGTCCAAGGCCCAGTACGAGATCTCGCGCGACCTGATCAGTACGGTCAACGCGGACCTGCAGGAGAACGTCGCCGGGATGCGGATCGTCCAGGCGTTCCGCCGGCTGGACGCCAACACCGACCGCTTCGTCGCCCGGGGCATCGCCTACCGCGAGGCCCGGGTCCGGGCGCAGCTCTACATCTCGCTGTACTTCCCGTTCGTCCAGTTCCTCTCCAGCGTGGCCGCCGCGCTGGTGCTGATCGTGGGTGCCGCACGGGTCGACGCCGGCACGCTGACGGTCGGCGCCCTGGTCGCCTACCTGCTCTACATCGACCTGTTCTTCGCCCCGGTGAACCAGCTCTCGCAGGTCTTCGACGGCTACCAGCAGGCGGCCGTCGGCCTGGGCCGGATCCGCGAACTGCTGCGCACCCCGACCACGACCGCCGAGGCCGCCGACGCGGTGCCCGTGCGGAAGCGCCTCCGCGGCGAGATCGACTTCGAGGACGTCAGCTTCGCCTACAACGGCGGCGCCGACGGCGCCCCGGACGTGCTCACCGGTGTCACCCTGCACGTCCCCGCGGGGCAGACGGTGGCGCTGGTCGGCGAGACGGGGGCCGGCAAGTCGACGCTGGTCAAGCTGGTCGCCCGGTTCTACGACGCGACCGCCGGCACCGTGCGGGTGGACGGCGTCGACCTGACCCGCTACGACCTGGCCCAGTACCGCCACCGGCTCGGTGTGGTGCCGCAGGAGGCGTACCTGTTCGCGGGCACCGTGCGCGAGGCGATCGCCTACGGGCGGCCCTCGGCCTCGTCGGCCGAGGTGGAGGCGGCGGCCCGCGCCGTCGGCGCGCACGACATGATCGTCAAGCTCACGGGCGGTTACGACCACGAGGTCACCGGTCGCGGCCGGAACCTCTCGGCGGGGCAGCGCCAGCTGATCGCGCTGGCCCGGGCCGAGCTGGTCGATCCGGACGTCCTGCTGCTGGACGAGGCCACCGCGGCGCTCGACCTGGCCACCGAGGCGGCCGTCAACCACGCCTCCGACCGGCTCAGCGGCGGCCGCACCACGCTGGTGATCGCGCACCGCCTCACCACCGCCGAGCGGGCCGACCGGGTCGTCGTCCTCGACCACGGCAAGGTGGTCGAGGACGGTACGCACACCGAGCTGCTCGCCCGGGGCGGTGTCTACGCCCGGCTCTGGCAGGCGTTCATCGCCGACGGCCACCACGCGCCGGCTCCGGCACCGGCACCGGTGGCGGGCTAGGCAGCTTCGTTCCGCGGACGTGGGCCGTCGACGGCGCGTGGGCGAGGGTGTTCACCGCTTCGACGGCCCGGGCTGACGCCGACGAGGACCTGGACCGGGCCGTGTCGGTGGACTCCACGACGTTCGCGCCCACGCGCACGCGGCCGGGGCCCGCGAGAGGGCCCCGGCCGGCGAGCCGGGTGACCACGCCGTCGGACGCTCCCGCGGCGGACCGACCACGAAGATCCACCTCGCCGTGGACGGCCGGTGCCGGCCCTCGGCCTTCGTGCTGACCGCGGGCCAGGCGGGCGACGCACCCGCCTTCACCGCGGTGATGGCCCGCCCGCGCGTTCCCCGGCCCGTGGACGGCGACCGGCCGACGCCCGCCTCGGCCGAAATTCGGTTGCCGCGGGCCTCCGCCTCGATCATGATCGCCCGCATGGACTTTTGATGACTGCCACGTAGTACGTACCTGTCGCGCGATCGACCTCGGAGCCTGACGACCCGGCCCCGGGGCGATGGGTCGCGCCCCTCGTGAGCATCCGTCAGAGAGCGGGAGCCGCCGAGTGAGTTCGGCATGCCCTCCTGCTGAGTCCTGAAAGCAACCACCACACATGAATACCGACCGTAAGGCCCTGTGGGCCGTGCGTCAGTCCGCCCTGCCCACCGTCGTCCGGCCCTGCCCGGACTGCCCCGGCACGCGGCACCGCGCCTCGGGGAAGATCCGCGTCAACGCGAACGGCAAGCTGCTCGACGTCTGGCTGCTGCTGAGCTGTGCGTCGTGCGACCGCACGTCGAAGGTGCCCGTCCACGAGCGCGCCCACGTCTCGACGCTGGAGCCGGCCCGGCTGGTCGCGTACGAGATCAACGACCCGGCCGCGGTGCGGGAGTTGGTGATGAGCGCGTCGCTCGCGGCGAAGAACCGGTACCGGCTCGACTGGACCGGCACCTGGGAGCTGGAGACCCGCATGCCGCTGTACGCGCTCGACGATCCGAGCCCGCTCTCGATATCGGTGGGCTTCGAGCTGCCCGCGCCGGTCCGGGTGGAGCGGCTGCTCCAGCTCGGTCTCGGGCTGAGCCGTGCCGAGGTGCGCCGTCTGGTCGCGGACGGGCGGATCCGCCTGCCGTTCGCGCCGGACGCCAAGGCGCACCAGGACTTCGAACTCACCATCCACGGCCCCGGTTCCGTCGATGCGGCGAAGCACGCGAAGGCCGTCGACCTGCCGACCGGCGAGCGTGCCGCCCCGGCCCGGATCGGGCTGCCGCCGGCATCCGGCGGGGTACTTCCGCGTCGGGCATCGGCGCGCGCCTAGGTGCGCGAGGCAGGCCCGGTCACCCCGGTCGGGGCCCGGGCCTGCCGGCTCAGGCGGCGAGCAGTGCGGCGAGCAGGCCGGTCACGTCGATCCCGCGGGGCAGGCCGCTGACCTGTCCGTCGCCGACCTCCACCACCCGCCAGCCGGAGCCGTCGGCCCGGCTGGCGAGGTCGGTGGTGACGAAGCGGCAGCCCAGCGCGCGGACCAGCGGCCTGACCTCGGTGAGGTCCGGCTCCGCGGACTGCTCCGGAGCGTCGGGGTGCGGTCCGACCAGGACGGGCTCGCCGTCCAGCCACCACACCCGGGCCTCGACCGCCCGGCCGTTCCCGCCGGTGGGGTCCGTGCTCTCCCCGCTCCCGTCGGACCCGGTCTTCGGCGCCGCGTCCTTCGGCACCCCGCCCTTCGGCGCCCCGTTCGCCGAGGACCCGTTCGCCGCCGGCGTGCCGCCCGCGGGCTCACCGCCCTCCGGCCCGTTCGCGCCGACGACGGCAGTGCCGTCGATCCGGGCGAACTCCTCGAACCGGCGCAGCACCACGCCGCCCGCCAGGAAGTCGCCCTGCAGGTCGACGAAGCGTTCCACGACCCGCCCGACCGCGGCAGGATCGGCCAACTCCGGGATGTAGCAGGCCTCGTCCCACTCGTCCTTGCGGGACTTCACGTAGTCCTTGACGATCGCCGGCCCGCGCCCGCCGAGCCGCGCCACGGCGGCCGCCAGCTGCTCGGGGCCGGGCCGCCCGGCCGCGGGGGCCAGCGGGATCCAGACACTGGGCGGGGTGGCCCCCTCGAACACGCCGTACCAGCCGGGAAGTTCGTGCGCCGAGGTGTAGGCGGGGGCGCTGGTCAGCAGGTTGGCGCCGCGGTCGGCCAGCGCCCGGGCGAAGGCCGCGTAGTCGGCGGACGGGATCATCCAACCCCGGTACCAGACCGGGCCGCAGTCCCGCGGCACCAGCCGGACCGCGTCCTCCGCCTCCCCGGCGAGCAGGGCGTCGTGGTCGACGAGGTACTGCTCACCACCCAACTCCCGGAGCGTCCGGGCCTCCCAGGCGAAGTGCGGGTCCGGTCGGCGAGGGTGGAGCGGGTCGGCCGGGAAGATGATCGCTGGTGCAGGCATGGGCGCCAGCGTACGGGCGGGCGCGGTGAGCGGTGGTGCCAACACCCGTGCGTCCGAAGGAATCCGGTCGACGCTCCGGAGGCGGCGCTGCGAGAGTGGCCCGATGCGAAACCTGTTGCGCACGAAGCGGACCCCCAGGCAGGCGGCCCGGACGGTGGTCCTCGACGAGACCGGATCCGTCTTCCTCCTCCGCTCCGACAACATCGAGGTCGGCGTGCACTGGACGATGCCCGGTGGCGGCATCGAGAGGGGGGAGACGCCCTGGGCCGGCGCGCGGCGCGAACTCTGGGAGGAGACCGGCTGGACCGACCTCGAACCCGGTCCGCTGCTCTGTACCTGGGAGCACGACTTCACCTGGCACGGCATCCGCGTCCGCCAGCACGAGCACATCTACCTGACCAGCGGTCCGCACCGCGGGCCGGTCGGTGACGTCAGCGCGGTGCACGCCGCCGACCTGATCCTGGACTGGCGCTGGTGGACGCCGTCGGAGCTCGCCGACCCGGACGCGGATGCGCTCTGGCCGCCCCGGCTCCCGGAGCTGCTGGCCGACGTCCGGGACGGCTGGCTCTCCGACCGGCGGGAACCGGTCCCCGTACACCTCGGCTACGTCCCCAACGCCCCGGCACCGACCGCCTGATCACCCGGCGCCGCGGCCACGGGGAACCCTCGGCCGACGGGTGCGCGGGCCGGCACCGACCCGGCCCCGCTACGGCGCAAGCGGCCGCGGACCGCGCCGGCCCGGCCGCCCGGTCGGGCCGGCCTGCCAGCCGTGCAGGTCGAGCTCCCGGTCGTGCAGCGCATCGGGGTTGATCAGTACCGACAGCTGCGAGCCGGCCAGACGGTCGAACCCCAGGCCGGTGGCGTGCAGCAACTGCTCGGTGGGTACCGAGACGGCGATGGCGGGCCGCCACGCGGGCAGCACCACCAGAACGGTGCCGCGGCCGACCTTGATCAGCTCGGCCGTCACCCGGGTCGACCGGTGCTCCTCGGGGAGGTGCGGCGTGCCGCCGATCAGGATGCCCAGCGGCGTCTCGGCACCCGCAGAAGCGGCGCCGCCTCCGCCGGCCCCGCCCGCACCGCCGGTCCCGCCCGCTCCGGCAGCCGGTCCCCGAACGACCCCCGGTACCGCACCTGCGGTGCCGGGCGTCCGATCGACTGCCGGGCTTCCCGGCACGGCCGACGCCGACTCCGCCTCGCCGGCTCCGGCGCGGCTCGCGGGTGCCGTTTCCGGGTGCATCCGCCGCAGCCGTCGCGAGGGCGACGGCCGCCTGGTCGGGACGGCCCGCGGCTCCTCCTGCGCGGCGCGCAGGACGGGGACGGCCCGGTCCTGGGCGGGTTCGCCGGGAGGCTGGAGCCGGACGAAGCCCGGGGCGCCCCCGGCGGGCTCGCCGGGGCCGCCGTCGCACGTGTGGTCGTCACTGCTCCGCGGCCGGGGCACGCTGTCCGGTCGGGCGGTACCGCCGGCCCCGCTGTCCACCGCCGTGACCGAGCAGCGTCCGGCCGGCTCGCGGACCGGACCGGAGGCAGCGGACGAAGCGGACGCGGCGGCCGTAGCCGTCGAAGCGGCGGCAGGCGCGGACGGGCCGGGCGAGGGCAGCTCGGCGACGGTCGCGGTGTGGTCGAGTGTGGTCATCGGCACGGGCCCTTCGCGGTGCGGTCCCGACGATCCTCCCGCACCCCGCGACCAGCTCCAAGCGGCTCTCCGCCAGGTGTGCGCCACACCACCGTTCCCTTCCCTCCTTCCGGACACTGCGTTCTCCCGGCCGTCGCCGAGGCGGTGCTTCAGCGCAGCTCCTGCCCGGCCGCTCCTCCGACGTCCGGACGCCCACGGCGGGGCGGCCCCGGTTCAGGCGCCCGGCGCGACGAAGCCCTTCAGATCGGCCAGCACCACATTGGCCGCGCCGACCCCCAGCCCGAGGAACCAGGTCTCGTCCGAGACGGGCCTCGCCCGCCCCGACTTGACCGCGCCGAGGGTCTTCCAGAGCGCGCCGCCGAGCACCGCGTCCTGGTTGGTCGAGGTGGGCGTGCCGTAGACGCCGTAGAAGATCCAGTCGGCGTCGGCCTTGTCGATCTGCTCGGGGCTGATCTCGACCGCCAGCTCCTTGACCCGCTCGATCTCGGGCTGCGGCAGCTGGACGTCGGTGAGGACGGTGCCGATGAAGGAGAGCTCCGCGTAGAGCCGGGTCTTGCCGGGCATGAACCGCAGGGGCGTGACGGTGGGCCGCTTCGCGCCGAGCCCGGCACCGATCGCGGCGGCCGCGGCCTGGTAGGCGTCGAGCTGCGCCCTGGCCTCCGCCTCCATGTCGAAGGGCGTCGCGTTGAGCTGGAAGTTCTGCTTCCAGGGGTAGCCGGGGCGCAGCGAGAAGACGGTCGGCGCGATCTTGGAGAGCTGGGCGTACTGGTCCTGGGCGCGCAGCCGGCTGCCGAGGATCAGGTCCGGCTTGAGTGCGGCGATGGCCTCCAGGTTGAGGGCGTTGATGGTGCCCACGGCGGCCGGGTTGCCGGCCTTCTCCTTCAGATAGGACGGCATGCTCTTCGAGCCGTCGGTGTGGACCACGCCGACCGGCTGGATACCGAGCGAGACGACGTTGTCGAGCTCGCCGGTGTCCAGGACCACGACCCGGACCGGCTTGGCCGGGATGACGGTCTCGCCCATGGCGTGCCTGATGGTCCGCGGGTAGACGCCAGGGGCGGCGTCGGTGCCGAAGCCCTTCATCTTCTCGATCACCGTGGCGTAGTCGTCGCCGCCCTGCTTGACCGACTTCTGGTCGGGCGGGGAACCGGCCGAGGCCTGCCCCGATCCGCCCGCCGAGCCCGCCGAGCCCGCCGAGCCCCCGGAACCGCCCGGGCCGCTCGACCCGCCCGAGCTGCCGCAGGCGGTGAGCAGGACGCCGAGGCCGAGGACGGCGCCGCCGGCGATCCCGGTGGTGAGGAAGCTCCGGCGCGAGGTGGTACGGCCGGGGAGCAGCCCCTCGGCGGGGCGGTCGGCAGGCTGGTCGGCGAGGTGGGGGGCCACGCGACGCTCCTTCTCGATCGATCAACGCTGGTTAGGTGAGGCAAACCTATCCGAACCCCTGGGCGGGATCGATCGAGAGTCTTGAGAGGCCGTGGCCAAACCGTCTCAATCTATGACATAGGGGAGAAAATAACCCGCCATCAGTCCTTCAAAACAAAGGTACACGACGCAACACGCCATTCATCCGTCGGCCACGGGTTCGATTTGACACATGAATCGAAGCAAGTGGTTCAGATCACCAAGGGTTGGCCTACACAACCTTCGACACCCCCACCTAGGGTGCGCTGGTGTTTGATCAGCAGCTCTCAGAGCACGGAAGCAGCGGGCGGGCAACGGCGCCCACCGCTCCGCAGGGTGCCCCGGTCAGTGGCATCAGTGGTGGAGCCCCCGACCCGGGGGCGGCGGGGGCGACGGGGGACAAGGGCCTACGGGGGAACTCGGTCGGCCTGTTGAGCAGCGTGGTCCTGGGCGTCTCCACGGTCGCCCCGGTCTACTGCCTGACCGCGACGCTGGGCCCGACCGTCACCGCCGTCGGCGTCCAGATGCCGGCGGTCTTCCTGGCCGGTTTCCTGCCGATGCTGCTCGTCGCGTTCGCCTACAAGGAGCTGAACAAGGACTTCCCGGACTGCGGCACGTCCTTCACCTGGACGGTCAAGGCCTTCGGCCCCCGGGTCGGCTGGATGGCCGGCTGGGGCCTGACGGTCGCCACGATCATCGTGCTCTCCAACCTGGCCGGGGTGGCGACCGACTTCCTCTACCTGATGCTCGGGGAGATGACCGGCAGCAGCTGGGTCGCCGAGCTCAACGACACCAAGGCGATCCACCTGCTCACCGTGGTCGCACTGATCGCCGCCGCCACCGCGATGAGCTACCGCGGCATGACGGCCACCAAGTGGTTCCAGTACAGCCTGGTCGGCCTCCAGCTCGCGGTCCTGCTGCTCTTCTCGGTCATCGCCATCGCCAAGGCCGCCGCCGGCGACCTGCCGGACTCGATCGGCTTCTCCGCGTCCTGGCTCAACCCGCTCGACGTCTCCTCGTTCAGCGCCTTCACCGCCGGGCTGTCGCTCTCGATCTTCATGTACTGGGGCTGGGACACCTGCCTGACCATGAACGAGGAGACCAGCGGCAGCGCCAAGACCCCGGGTCGGGCCGCGATGATCTCCATGGTCACCCTGGTCGGCTCGTACCTGCTGGTCGCGATCGCCTCCCAGATGTTCGCCGGCGTCGGCAGCGCCGGCACCGGCCTCGGCAACCCCGAGACCGCCGACAACGTCTTCGCCGCGCTGGCCCGCCCGGTGCTCGGCTCGCCGTGGAGCGTCCTGCTCTTCCTGGCGGTCGTCGCCAGCGCCGCCGCCAGCCTGCAGACCACCTTCATCCCGGTGGCCCGCACCCTCCTCGCGATGAGCGCCTACAAGGCCGTCCCGCCGCGCTTCGGCACCGTCCACCCGCGCTTCCGCACCCCCGGCACCGCCACCGTGGCCGCCGGCCTCGCCACCGCCGTCTTCTACGTCGGCATGAGCGTGATCAGCGAGGACGTCGTTGAGGACACCATCCTGGCCCTCGGCCTGATGATCTGCTTCTACTACGCGCTGACGGCCTTCGCCTGTGTCTGGTACTTCCGCCGCTCGCTCCGCAACAGCCTGCGCGACCTGCTGCTCAAGGGCGTCGCCCCGCTGCTCGGCGGCGTGCTGCTCAGCGGCGTCTTCCTGCAGACCCTCACCGACGCCTGGGACCCGGACTACGGCAGCGGCGCCGTCCTCGGCATCGGCTCGGTGTTCGTCATCGGCGTCGGCATCCTGCTGCTCGGCGCCGTGCTGATGCTCTGGTACGGCGCGGTCCGGCCGGAGTTCTTCCGCGGCGAGACCCTGCGCAAGGACACTCCCGCCCTCGTCGTGGAGGACTGACGCTATCCTCGAACGCATGAAGCGCTTCGCAGGTCTCAACTGGTGGCCGTCCTAGGACGGCCACCAGCCACGCCTGACCAGGGCCGTCCGGACGGACGGCCCTGACGCGTTTTCCGACGGAACGGGCCCGAGCCCCGGACGGCCGCGAACCCACCGCCGTTCCGAGGAGACCCCGTGACCGTCACCACCATCACCACTGCCGACGCCGACGCCGCCAACGCCACCGAGGCCGCCGCATGCGCCGGCCTCGACGAAACGATCCGCCAGGAACCTGGCGCCCACCGCGTCCTCACCGGCGACCGCCCCACCGGCCCGCTCCACCTCGGCCACTACTTCGGCACCCTGCAGAACCGGGTCCGCCTCCAGCACCTCGGGGTCGAGATGTTCGTCGTCGTCGCCGACTACCAGGTGATCACCGACCGCGACGTCGCCGACCGGCTCGCCGAGCACACCGAGAACCTCGTCCTCGACTACCTCGCCACCGGTCTCGACCCCGACCGCGCCACGATCTTCGCCCACAGCGCCGTCCCCGCCCTCAACCAGCTGTTGCTGCCCTTCCTCAGCCTGGTCAGCGTCTCCGAGCTGAACCGCAACCCCACCGTCAAGGACGAGATCGCCCACTCCCGCCAGTCCGCCGTCAGCGGACTGATGTTCACCTACCCCGTCCACCAGGCCGCCGACATCCTCTTCTGCAAGGCCGACGTGGTACCGGTCGGCCAGGACCAGCTGCCCCACCTCGAAGTCGCCCGCACCGTCGCCCGCCGCTTCAACGAGCGCTACCCGCACGCGGACGGCACCCCGGTCTTCCCCCGCCCCGAGGGCCTGCTCTCCGCCGCCCCGCTGCTGCTCGGCACCGACGGCACCAAGATGAGCAAGAGCCGTGGAAACGCCGTGGCCCTCGCCGCCGACGAGGACACCACGGCCCGCCTGATCCGCTCCGCCAGGACCGACACCGAGCGCCGGATCGGCTACGACCCGGTCGCCCGCCCGGAGGTGTCGAGCCTCGTCCTGCTCGCCGCGCTCTGCCAGGACCGCCGGCCGGAGGAGGTCGCCGAGGAGATCGGCGACGGCGGCGCCGCCGCGCTCAAGCGGACGGTGACCGAGGCCGTCAACGAACACCTCCGCCCGATCCGGGCCCGCCGCGCCGAGTTCGCCGCCGACCGCGGCTACGTCCGGCAGGTCCTGCGCGACGGCGCCGAGCGCGCCAACGCCGTGGCCGACGCCACGCTCGACGAGGTTCGGGCGGTGATGGGATCGGTCTGAAGACCACGGGGCATACCTACTCCGAGCGGTGGCGCGGGCCCCGAACACGGACCACCCCGGACCCGGCGGCGCCACCTCGCCGCGTCGCGGCCCCGCCAGCCACGTGCACGTCACGCCACCCCGCTACGTCGCGTCACCCGCACCCTGGAAGGATCCCGGCCATGGACCAGCACCCGACCACGCCCGGCCGAGGGCTGACCCGTCCGCCGCACCTCCGCCCCGGGGACCACGTCACCGTGGTCGCCCCCAGCAGCCCGATCGACCCCCAGCGGCTCACCGCCGGGGCCGAGATCCTGCGCTCCTGGGGGCTGCGGGTGACCGTCGCCCCGCACGTCCTCGACACCCACCCCGTCCTCGGCCACCTCGCCGGCACCGACGCCGACCGCGCCGCCGACCTCCAGACCGCCTGGCTCGACCCGGCCGTCGACGCGGTGATCTGCGCCCGCGGCGGCTACGGCGTCCACCGCATGGTCGACCTGCTCGACTGGGACGCGATGCGCGCCGTCCCGCCCAAGGTGCTCGTCGGCTACAGCGACGTCACCTCCCTGCACGAAGCCTTCGCCCAGCGGCTCGGCGTCACCACCCTGCACGGGCCGATGAGCGCGACCACGTCCTTCCTCACCGACGGCCCGACCGCCGAGCACCTCCGCCGCACCCTCTTCGAGCCGGCGGCCACCACGGTCCTCACCTCGCCCACGGCCACCACACTGGTGCCCGGGCGGGCCCGGGGCACCACCGCAGGGGGATGCCTCACCGTCCTCACCGCCGAACGCGGCACACCCGCCGCCCGACCCTCCTTCACCGGCAGCATCCTGCTCCTGGAAGACGTCAACGAGCACCCGTACCAGCTCGACCGCCTCCTCACCCAGCTCCTGCGCTCCGGCGCCCTCGACGGCGTCGCCGGTGTCGCGCTCGGCTCCTGGGACGGCTGCGGCCGACCCGAGCGGGTCCGGGACGTCATGCTCGACCGCCTGGGCCCGCTCGGCGTACCGATCGTCTGGGAACTCGGCTTCGGCCACGCCGCCTCCACCCTGACCGTTCCGCTCGGCGTCCCCGCGCTCCTCGACGCGGACACCGGCACGCTCACCCTGGAGCTGCCCGCCCTCGTACCGCCCGCAGCCGCTCCACGCACGACGACGCACGACGACGCCCGGCGCCGGACGGGACGGTGAGTAGGGTGCGCCCCATGAACGAGGACACCCTCACCGCCCTCGCCCTGCGCCTGCTGCACGGCCCGGGCAGCAACGCCCGCACGATCCTCGGACTCGCCGGACCGCCCGGCGCCGGCAAGTCCACCCTGGCCCGGCACCTCGTCGCCGAGGTCGAACGACACGAAGGCCCCGGCAGCGCCGCCTACCTCCCGCTCGACGGCTTTCACCTGTCGGCCGCCCAGCTCGACCGCCTCGGCCTGAGCCACCGCAAGGGCGCCCCGGCCACCTTCGACGCGCACGGCTATATCGCGCTGCTGCGCCGGGTCGCCGCGGACCGCTTCCAGCACATCTACGTCCCCGACTTCGACCGGGACCTCGACGAGCCCGTGGCCGCCCGGCACGTCGTCGCACCGCACGCCCGGCTCGTCATCACCGAGGGGAACTACCTCGCCGCCGCCGAACACCCCTGGCCGGAGGCCCGCCGGCTGCTGCGCGAGCTCTGGTGGGTGGAGACCGACGACACGGTCCGCGAGGAGCGCCTGCTCCGACGCCATCGTGACGGCGGCCGCGACGAGACCACGGCCCGGCACTGGGTCAGCTCCAACGACCAGCCCAACGGTGAGTACGTGAAGGCCGGCCGCTCGCTATGCACGCGGATCGTCCACGGGACCGGGTTGCCTTCGCTCCCGGATCGGCGTAGTGTTTCCTAGTCGCTCGGCAGGGAGCACCGGACACGCATCTGCGCGGACGGTCCCGGGGCGGCCAATCCCTTGAAACACCACTCCTTCCCCTTCGGGCTGGATTGCGCTTTGTCGCGTTCCTGTTCGGGTCGGGGTCTATTCGGGGTGTGCGTTTATCGGGATTGTGGCCGGATTCGCCTTTCGGGGCGGGGATCGGCTAGAGTTTGAAACGTCGGACGGGGCGTCAAGCCCCAGAAGACACCGGCGAGTTGGATGAACGAAGCCCCGGAAACGGAGCGGAAAACATCTGGTAAGCTGGAAACACGAAAGAACGAAGCGCCCGGAGGGCCGGTGTGAAAGCCGCCTGAAGGAAGTGTCCGTTCCTTGAGAACTCAACAGCGTGCCAAAAGTCAACGCCAGATATGTTGACATCCCCGGCCTCAGATTCTCTGGGGTTGGAGATTCCTTTTGAAATAACACAGCGAGGACGCAGTGCGCGGGGCCGCCCTATTCCGGTGGTTGCCGTGCCGCTCAACGCGAGTGTGTCGCCCGATTACGGGCAAGCATTCACGGAGAGTTTGATCCTGGCTCAGGACGAACGCTGGCGGCGTGCTTAACACATGCAAGTCGAACGGTGAAGCCCTTCGGGGTGGATCAGTGGCGAACGGGTGAGTAACACGTGGGCAATCTGCCCTGCACTCTGGGACAAGCCCTGGAAACGGGGTCTAATACCGGATATGACCTTCCTCCGCATGGGGGTTGGTGGAAAGCTCCGGCGGTGCAGGATGAGCCCGCGGCCTATCAGCTTGTTGGTGGGGTAATGGCCTACCAAGGCGACGACGGGTAGCCGGCCTGAGAGGGCGACCGGCCACACTGGGACTGAGACACGGCCCAGACTCCTACGGGAGGCAGCAGTGGGGAATATTGCACAATGGGCGAAAGCCTGATGCAGCGACGCCGCGTGAGGGATGACGGCCTTCGGGTTGTAAACCTCTTTCAGCAGGGAAGAAGCGCAAGTGACGGTACCTGCAGAAGAAGCACCGGCTAACTACGTGCCAGCAGCCGCGGTAATACGTAGGGTGCGAGCGTTGTCCGGAATTATTGGGCGTAAAGAGCTCGTAGGCGGCCTGTCGCGTCGGATGTGAAAGCCCGGGGCTTAACCCCGGGTCTGCATTCGATACGGGCAGGCTAGAGTGTGGTAGGGGAGATCGGAATTCCTGGTGTAGCGGTGAAATGCGCAGATATCAGGAGGAACACCGGTGGCGAAGGCGGATCTCTGGGCCATTACTGACGCTGAGGAGCGAAAGCGTGGGGAGCGAACAGGATTAGATACCCTGGTAGTCCACGCCGTAAACGTTGGGAACTAGGTGTTGGCGACATTCCACGTCGTCGTGCCGCAGCTAACGCATTAAGTTCCCCGCCTGGGGAGTACGGCCGCAAGGCTAAAACTCAAAGGAATTGACGGGGGCCCGCACAAGCAGCGGAGCATGTGGCTTAATTCGACGCAACGCGAAGAACCTTACCAAGGCTTGACATATGCCGGAAACGTCTAGAGATAGGCGCCCCCTTGTGGTCGGTATACAGGTGGTGCATGGTTGTCGTCAGCTCGTGTCGTGAGATGTTGGGTTAAGTCCCGCAACGAGCGCAACCCTTGTTCTGTGTTGCCAGCATGCCTTTCGGGGTGATGGGGACTCACAGGAGACTGCCGGGGTCAACTCGGAGGAAGGTGGGGACGACGTCAAATCATCATGCCCCTTATGTCTTGGGCTGCACACGTGCTACAATGGTCGGTACAAAGGGCTGCGATGCCGCGAGGCGGAGCGAATCCCAAAAAGCCGGCCTCAGTTCGGATTGGGGTCTGCAACTCGACCCCATGAAGTTGGAGTTGCTAGTAATCGCAGATCAGCATGCTGCGGTGAATACGTTCCCGGGCCTTGTACACACCGCCCGTCACGTCACGAAAGTCGGTAACACCCGAAGCCGGTGGCCTAACCCGTAAGGGGAGGAGCCGTCGAAGGTGGGACCAGCGATTGGGACGAAGTCGTAACAAGGTAGCCGTACCGGAAGGTGCGGCTGGATCACCTCCTTTCTAAGGAGCAATACGCCGGTTGCAGGCGAGTGTCCTGCACGGTTGCTCATGGGTGGAACGTTGACTATTCGGCACACTGGGTTGGCATTCGTTAGTACTGCTTCGGCGTGGAACACGGGTTTGCTGATCGGGTGTGTCGGGCACGTTGTTGGGTCCTGAGGGAACGGAAGTTGCCTCATGGATGCCGGTCTCACTGAAGAGGCGCCTTCGGGTGTCTTGGAGGTGGGTGACTGGTCGTTGTTTGAGAACTGCACAGTGGACGCGAGCATCTGTGGCCAAGTTTTTAAGGGCGCACGGTGGATGCCTTGGCACCAGGAACCGATGAAGGACGTGGGAGGCCACGATAGGCCCCGGGGAGCTGTCAACCGAGCTTTGATCCGGGGGTGTCCGAATGGGGAAACCCGGCAGTCGTCATGGGCTGTCACCCGCTGCTGAACACATAGGCAGTGTGGAGGGAACGCGGGGAAGTGAAACATCTCAGTACCCGCAGGAAGAGAAAACAACCGTGATTCCGGGAGTAGTGGCGAGCGAAACCGGATGAGGCTAAACCCAAGTGGTGTGAGACCCGGCAGGGGTTGCCGCTTGGGGGTTGTGGGAATGAGCTTCAGTCGTCTGCCGGCGGCTGGGCGAGTCAGAAACCGTATGGATAGTCGAAGGACATGCGAAAGGTCCGGCGTAGAGGGTAAGACCCCCGTAGGCGAAATCTGTACGGCTTGCTTGCTCATCTCCCAAGTAGCACGGGGCCCGAGAAATCCCGTGTGAATCTGGCGGGACCACCCGCTAAGCCTAAATATTCCCTGGTGACCGATAGCGGATAGTACCGTGAGGGAATGGTGAAAAGTACCGCGGGAGCGGAGTGAAATAGTACCTGAAACCGTGTGCCTACAAGCCGTGGGAGCGTCGTCAGTGGGCTTGCCTGCTGGCCGTGACTGCGTGCCTTTTGAAGAATGAGCCTGCGAGTTTGCGGTGTGTAGCGAGGTTAACCCGTGTGGGGTAGCCGTAGCGAAAGCGAGTCCGAATAGGGCGTTTGAGTTGCATGCCCAAGACCCGAAGCGGAGTGATCTAGCCATGGGCAGGTTGAAGCGCGGGTAAGACCGTGTGGAGGACCGAACCCACCAGGGTTGAAAACCTGGGGGATGACCTGTGGTTAGGGGTGAAAGGCCAATCAAACTCCGTGATAGCTGGTTCTCCCCGAAATGCATTTAGGTGCAGCGTCACGTGTTTCTTGCCGGAGGTAGAGCACTGGATAGGCGATGGGCCTCACCGGGTTACTGACCTTAGCCAAACTCCGAATGCCGGTAAGTGAGAGCGTGGCAGTGAGACTGTGGGGGATAAGCTCCATGGTCGAGAGGGAAACAGCCCAGAACACCGACTAAGGTCCCTAAGCGTGTGCTAAGTGGGAAAGGATGTGGAGTCGCAGAGACAACCAGGAGGTTGGCTTAGAAGCAGCCACCCTTGAAAGAGTGCGTAATAGCTCACTGGTCAAGTGATTCCGCGCCGACAATGTAGCGGGGCTCAAGCACACCACCGAAGTCGTGTCATTGCAGCATGAAGGGCCAACGCCTGCTGTGATGGGTAGGGGAGCGTCGTGTGCCGGGTGAAGCGGCGGTGGAAACCAGTCGTGGACGGTATACGAGTGAGAATGCAGGCATGAGTAGCGATACAAGAGTGGGAAACTCTTGCGCCGATTGACCAAGGGTTCCTGGGTCAAGCTGATCTGCCCAGGGTAAGTCGGGACCTAAGGCGAGGCCGACAGGCGTAGTCGATGGACAACGGGTTGATATTCCCGTACCCGCTTTGAAGCGCCAACGCTGAACCTCTTGATGCTAAGCCCGTGAAGCCGGCCCGGAGTCTTCGGACGATGGGACGTGGTGGAGCCGGTGACCCAACGGGGTAGTAGGTGAGCGATGGGGTGACGCAGGAAGGTAGTCCAGCCCGGGCGGTGGTTGTCCCGGGGTAAGGGTGTAGGACGAACGGTAGGCAAATCCGCCGTTCACATAGTCTGAGACCTGATGCCGAGCCGATTGTGGTGAAGTGGATGATCCTATGCTGTCGAGAAAAGCCTCTAGCGAGTTTCATGGCGGCCCGTACCCCAAACCGACTCAGGTGGTCAGGTAGAGAATACCGAGGCGTTCGGGTGAACTATGGTTAAGGAACTCGGCAAAATGCCCCCGTAACTTCGGGAGAAGGGGGGCCATTCCTGGTGACGAGTCTTGCACTCTGAGCTGGGGGTGGCCGCAGAGACCAGCGAGAAGCGACTGTTTACTAAAAACACAGGTCCGTGCGAAGCCGTAAGGCGATGTATACGGACTGACGCCTGCCCGGTGCTGGAACGTTAAGGGGACCGGTTAGCTCCATTTCGGTGGGGCGAAGCTGAGAACTTAAGCGCCAGTAAACGGCGGTGGTAACTATAACCATCCTAAGGTAGCGAAATTCCTTGTCGGGTAAGTTCCGACCTGCACGAATGGCGTAACGACTTCTCGACTGTCTCAACCATAGGCCCGGTGAAATTGCATTACGAGTAAAGATGCTCGTTTCGCGCAGCAGGACGGAAAGACCCCGGGACCTTTACTATAGCTTGATATTGGTGTTCGGTTCGGCTTGTGTAGGATAGGTGGGAGACTTTGAAGCAGCAACGCCAGTTGTTGTGGAGTCGTCGTTGAAATACCACTCTGGTCGTGCTGGATGTCTAACCTGGGTCCGTGATCCGGATCAGGGACAGTGTCTGGTGGGTAGTTTAACTGGGGCGGTTGCCTCCTAAAGGGTAACGGAGGCGCCCAAAGGTTCCCTCAGCCTGGTTGGCAATCAGGTGTTGAGTGTAAGTGCACAAGGGAGCTTGACTGTGAGACTGACGGGTCGAGCAGGTACGAAAGTAGGGACTAGTGATCCGGCGGTGGCTTGTGGAAGCGCCGTCGCTCAACGGATAAAAGGTACCCCGGGGATAACAGGCTGATCTTCCCCAAGAGTCCATATCGACGGGATGGTTTGGCACCTCGATGTCGGCTCGTCGCATCCTGGGGCTGGAGTAGGTCCCAAGGGTTGGGCTGTTCGCCCATTAAAGCGGTACGCGAGCTGGGTTTAGAACGTCGTGAGACAGTTCGGTCCCTATCCGCTGTGCGCGTAGGAGTGTTGAGAAGGGCTGTCCCTAGTACGAGAGGACCGGGACGGACGAACCTCTGGTGTGCCAGTTGTTCTGCCAAGGGCATGGCTGGTTGGCTACGTTCGGGAGGGATAACCGCTGAAAGCATCTAAGCGGGAAGCCTGCTTCGAGATGAGCACTCCCACCTCCTTGAGAGGGTAAGGCTCCCAGTAGACGACTGGGTTGATAGGCCGGATATGGAAGCCCTGTGAGGGGTGGAGTTGACCGGTACTAATAGGCCGAGGGCTTGTCCTCAGTTGCTCGCGTCCACTGTGTTGTTCTGAAACAACGACCCCCACCGCTCTGCGGGTGGGCGGCAGATAGTTTCATAGTGTTTCGGTGGTCATAGCGTGAGGGAAACGCCCGGTTACATTCCGAACCCGGAAGCTAAGCCTCACAGCGCCGATGGTACTGCAGGGGGGACCCTGTGGGAGAGTAGGACGCCGCCGAACAATTCTTCTGAAGAACCCCCATCCGGGTCCCGGATGGGGGTTCTTCGCATTTCCCGGCAAATACCCCACACAATCCCGCACCTGCAGAGCGGGCGGGGGTCTGGAACCACTCGGGGGTGGTGCTAGGTCCACCTCCGTAATGGGGTGCGACGGCCAGTGCCCCGCAGACGACGTTCGGGAACACTGAAACAGGACGATCGGGACCGGCCTCAGGAGCATCCGTGACAGCAGCGACTCGAACCAGCGGCGCGACCATGCGCGCTCAGGCGGAGGAGGCACTCACGTCGGGTGGTCGTGGACTCGCCCGGCTCGGCCTCCTGGTGCTGGGCATCCTCCCGGTCACGGTGTTGCCGTTCCTGGCGGCTCTGATGGCCGGCGGGGCGGTCGTCTCGGCGCTGGATCCGTACAGCATGGCCGAGCTGTTCGCCATGGCAGCGGCCGGCGTGGTGGGTGCCGGAGTGGCGGCCCTCTTCGTCCGCCGGGTCGCCCGCCGGACGCGTGACCAGCTGTCCCGCTGGTGTGACATGAGGCTGCCGGTGTCGTACACCCCCCGGCCGGGCCTGGAGCGGGACGAGCGCGGCCACTGGTGGACGGGGTACTCGTACCACCGCTCGCACAGCGTCGCGCGGATCGCCCAGCTGCTGCACTGGGGGCTGCGCGACCGGGCGACCCGTGCGGAGATCCTCTGGCTGGCGGTCAGCCCGATCGTGGTGGTGGGTCTCGCGGTGCCGGTGGCCGCCCTGTTGCTGTTCGGGTTCGGCTGCACCTTCGCCTTCAACGATCCGGTGGTCGTCGACGGTTACGCGGCGGGCGGCGAGCGGATGCTGTCGCTGCTGCTGAACGGCCTGCTGGGGCTGGGGCTGATGGCCGTCGGAGTGGCGGTGGCGCCGCTTGCGGTCCGCGCGTACGCGGAGATCGCGCGCCGTGTGCTGGGCCAGGGCGACCGCGCCTCGCACGCGCAGCTGACCAAGCGGGTGGCCGAGCTGACCGAGACCCGGGCGGATGCGGTCGGGAACCAGGCGGCCGAGCTGCGGCGGATCGAGCGCGACCTGCACGACGGGGCGCAGGCGCGGCTGGTCGCGATCGGGATGACGCTGGGCACGATCGAGCACCTGATGGACACCGACCCGACGGCGGCCCGCGTACTGCTCTCCGAGGCCCGGCAGTCCTCGGCCCGGGCGCTGCAGGAACTGCGCGACCTGGTGCGCGGCATCCACCCGCCGGTCCTCGCCGAGCGCGGGCTGGGCGACGCGGTGCGGGCGCTGGCCCTGGACAGCGCGCTGCCGACCGAGGTCTGCGTCAGCCTGCCGGACCGGCCGCCGGCCCCGGTGGAGGCGGCCGCCTACTTCAGCATCTGCGAGCTGCTGGCCAACGCCGCCAAGCACTCGGGCGCGGAGCAGGTCTGGGTGGACATCCTGTACCGGGCCGGGACGCTGCGGATCACGGTGACGGACGACGGTGTCGGCGTGGCGGACCCCACCCGGGGGACCGGCCTGCGCGGGATCGAGCGGCGATTGGGTACCTTCGACGGTGTCCTCGCCATCGACAGCACGTCGGGCGGTCCGACCACCATCACCCTGGAGCTGCCGTGCGAGTTGTCCTCGCCGAGGACCTCTACCTCCTCCGTGAAGGCCTGATCCGCCTGCTCGAAGCGCACGGCTTCACCATCGCCGCCGCCGTGGAGACCGGGCCGGAGCTGCTCGACGCGTTGCTGACCCACCGTCCGGACGTCGCCGTCGTGGACGTCCGGCTGCCGCCGACGCTGACCGACGAGGGCCTGCAGGCGGCGCTGCAGGCGCGGCGGGAGATCCCGGGCCTGCCCGTCCTGGTCCTGTCGCAGCACGTGCAGCAGCTGTACGCGCGGGAGCTGCTGGCGGACGGCACCGGCGGCGTGGGCTACCTGCTGAAGGACCGGGTCTTCAACGCCGAGCAGTTCATCGACGCGGTCCGCCGGGTCGCGGCCGGCGGCACGGCGATGGACCCGGACGTGATCGCCAAGCTGATGCAGAGCACCTCCCGCCGCCCCGGCCCGCTGCAGCGGCTGTCGCCGCGCGAGCGGGAGGTGCTGGAGCTGATGGCGGAGGGCTGCTCGAACTCGGCGATCGCGGCGAGGCTGGTGGTCAGCGACGGGGCGGTGGCCAAGCACATCGCCAACATCTTCACCAAGCTGGAGCTGGCCCCGGCCGACGACGCGAACCGCCGGGTACTGGCGGTGCTCACCTACCTCAACGGCACGGCGGAGCGGGCGCGCTGACGTACCGACCGGTGTCCGGCGGGGAATCGCGGCAGATGGTGACACCCTGGGCTGCGGAAACGCTGAAACAGCTGTACGAGTAAACTCCGGTGGGCCGAGCCCGGAGGTCGCTCGGCCGTCCGGTGCCCCGACAAGCGGGACCAGGCAGCCCGAGCAGCGTACGGCCAGCGGCCGACATCCAGGGGTTGATAGACGTTATGGCACGCCCAACGCTCACCAAGGCTCACCGGAGCCTGCTGGGGCTGGTCGCCGCCGGGGCCTGCCTGATCTCGGGCATAGGTTTCGCCGGGTCGTACAACGCGGTGCGCGAGCTCGCCGCGGAGAAGGGATTCGGCACCTTCGCCTACGCGTTCCCGATCGGTGTGGACGCGGGCATCGTGGTGCTGCTGGCGCTGGACCTGGTGCTGACCTGGCTGCGGATCCCGTTCCCGCTGCTGCGGCAGACGGCCTGGCTGCTGACCGTGGCCACCATCGCCTTCAACGCCGCCGCCTCGTGGGGCGACCCGCTCGGCATGGGCATGCACGCGGTCATCCCGGTGCTCTTCGTCGTCGTCGTCGAGGCCTCGCGGCACGCCGTCGGGCGGATCGCCGCGATCACGGCGGACCGGCACATGGAGTCCGTCCGGCTGATGCGCTGGGTGCTCTCGCCGGTGCCGACGTTCCGGCTCTGGCGGCGGATGAAGCTCTGGGAGCTGCGCTCCTACGACGAGGTGGTCCGGCTGGAGCAGAACCGCCTGGTCTACCGGGCCCAGCTGCGCTTCCGCTACGGCCGGGGCTGGCGCCGCTCGGCGCCGATCCAGGCGCTGCTCCCGCTCAAGCTGGCCAAGTACGGGGTGCCGCTCGACCCGGCGGTGCTGGACCGGCTGGACGAGGAGGCGCGCGCGGCCCGCGAGGAGCGTGAGGCGACGGAGCTGCGGGACGGCCGGACCGTGGTGGCCGGGGCCATCCCGGCGGCCGTCGCCGCACCGCCCGCCGCCGTTGCCGCGGTCCCGGTGCCTCAGGCCCCGGGGCCTCAGCTCCAGCAGCCCGCCCCGGCGGCCCAGGCGCAGCCGCAGCCCCAGCCGCAGCAGCCCCAGCCGCAGCAGGCCGAGGCGGCGCCCGCCGTGACGCCGGTGCCGGCCGAGGTGGCCGCGCCGATGCTCGCCAAGCTCGCCGCGGTACGGCTGCGGGCCGCGAACGATCCGGAGGGCGAGCAGGAGCAGGCTCCGCCGCCGCGGGAGGAGCTGAACGTCTGGACCGAGCGCCCGGTCCGCACCACCGGCCCGCACGCCCAGGGCGAGGGTGCCACCGGCGGCGGCCGGGTGCCGGGTCAGGCCTCGCCGTGGTTCAAGCCGCCGCGGCCGACCGGGGCCGAGCCGGCTCCGGAGCCGGCCCCCGCACCGGTGCGCCAGCCCGCTGCCGCGGTCGCCCAGGGGGCTCCGGCCGCCGCGCCGCAGGCCGGCTACGCCGAGCAGGGCGAGTTCGTCGGCCAGGCCGTCCACGCGGGCCAGGCCGTTCACGCGGTGCAGGGCGAGTACGCCGAGGAGACCGGGTACGTCGAGAGCGAGCAGGTCGCTCCGCAGGGTCCGGACTTCGCCGAGCAGCAGGACGGGCTGTCCGCGTCCGGCCCCTCGGGCGAGCGGAACGGCCCGGCGCCGCGCCCGGGGCACCACCGGCTCGACCCCGAGCTCGCCTACGAGGCGCTGGTCAGCTACATCGACAGCCACGAGTTCCAGCCGGACCCGCAGCGGCTCGCCGACTGGCTCACCACGAACTACGGCGTGACCGGCAACCGCCCGGACGGCTCGGTGAACCCCAAGGAGGTCGCCGAGCTCTACCCCGAGCTGAGGGACCGCTACCTGGCCGCCGGGAGGGACTGACCCCGGCGTCCCCCGTCCGACCCGCCCCCGCCGCGACCGCAGCCGTACCGCAGCCGTGGATCACAACCGGGGACCACAGCAGGACCGCCGCCCGGGGCCCGTCGGCCCCGGGCGGCGGCGTCCACCGCTCGGTCGGCCATTGACGCCCGATCCCGGCGGAGCTACCTTCACCTCAACAAATTGTTGAAGCGCTGGTCCGCCCCGGGCCGGCGAGGCGTGGAGGAGTACGGATGTCCCAGGTCGAGGTGGACGGTACCGGACCGGCGGGGGGAGCCTCGTTCTCCGACGCGGCCCGCGCCGCCGTGGACGCGCTGCTCGCCCCGGTCGACGCCGACCTGGCCCGCCGCTACCCGGGCGACTCCGGCACCCGGCAGCCGGTCCACACCGTCTACGTCCCGGCCGACGCCTTCGCCGCCGACACCGTCCGCGCGTGGGGCCGCCAGGCCCTGGAAGCCTTCGACACGCACGCGGGCACCCCGGCCGAGCTGGCCCGCGCACTCGGCGTGGCGGACGACGCGCTGCTCGCCGACGTCCACGCCCGGGTCCGGGCCAAGCTGGAGCGGGAGCCGATCGAGGACCTGCGGATCGACTTCGAGGACGGCTACGGCCCCCGGCCGGACGCCGAGGAGAACGCCGCCGCCGTCCGCGCCGCCGAGCTGGTCGCCGCCGCGGTGGCGGACGGCAGCGCCCCGCCGTACATCGGGATCCGGATCAAGTGCATGGAGGCGGCCGTCCGGGACCGCGGCATCCGCACCCTGGAGCTCTTCCTCGCCACCCTGCTGGCCTCCGGCGGCCTGCCCGACGGGCTGGTGCTGACCCTTCCCAAGGTCACCTACGCCGAGCAGGTCACCGCACTGGTCCGGCTGCTGGAGGACTTCGAGCGCTCGGCGGGGCTGCCGGCCGGCCGGATCGGGTTCGAGATCCAGATCGAGACCACCCAGGCCATCCTCGGCCCGGACGGCCGCGCCACCGTGGCCCGGATGATCGAGGCCGCCGAGGGCCGGGCGACCGGACTGCACTACGGGACCTTCGACTACAGCGCCTCCTGCGGGGTCAGCGCCGCGTACCAGAGCATGGACCACCCGGTCGCCGACCACGCCAAGGCGGTGATGCAGGTGGCCGCCGCCGGCACCGGCGTCCGGCTCTCCGACGGCTCGACCAACGTCATCCCGACCGGTCCGGCCGAGCAGGTGCACGCGGCGTGGAAGCTCCACCACGACCTGGTGCGCCGCTCGCTGGCCCGCGCCTACTACCAGGGCTGGGACATGCACCCGGCCCACCTGCCCACCCGCTACGTCGCCGTCTACACCTTCTACCGCGAGGGCCTGGAGGCCGCCGCCGCCCGACTGGCCGCGTACGTGGCCAAGGCCGGCGGCGACGTGATGGACGAGCCGGCGACCGCCCGGGCGCTCAGCGGCTACGTGCTGCGCGGGCTGGACTGCGGCGCGGTCGACCTGGCGGAGGTCACCGCGCTCACCGGCCTGGACCGTGCCCGGCTGGACGCGCTGGCCGGCCGGTGAGCCGCCGGCGGCGGCCATGAGCCGACCGGTATCCGGGGCCGCCCGGACAGGGCCTAGGCTGGCGGTACTGCCCCAGGACCTCCCGACCCTCGGGTCGGCGGGTCCTCCCGGGCGGTACCGCCAGCCTTTTCGCGGTCCGCCGCCGGGCCGCTAGGCCGCCCGCCGCCCCGCCGTCTCGTTGTCCGGGAGGACCACCGCACCATGTCCGCCACGCCGGAGCCGACCCCCAGGCAGTACCTCACCATCCGGCGTGCGGTCAGCCACGAGATCGAGATCAAGAAGTCCCGTTTCATCTGCCACCTCGCCCGGGTCGCGGACGAGGACGAGGCCCAGGCGTTCATCGCCGGCATCCGCAAGCAGTACTGGGACGCCCGGCACAACTGCACCGCCTTCGTGGTCGGCGACGAGCAGCGCCGCGAGCGCTCCAGCGACGACGGCGAGCCCGGTGGCACCGCCGGGGTGCCGATGCTGGAGGTGCTGCGCCGGCGCGGGCTGACCGACACGGTGGCCGTGGTGACCAGGTACTTCGGCGGGATCAAGCTCGGGGCCGGCGGCCTGGTCCGGGCGTACGGGAGTTCGGTGTCGGAGGCCGTGGACGCGGTCGGGCTGCTGGAGCGCCGGCCGGTGGCGCTGCTCGCGGTGACCGTGGACCACACCCGCGCCGGCCGGGTGGAGAACGACCTCCGGGCGGCCGGGTACGCGGTCAGCGACCTGGTCTACGAGGCGACGGGGGTGCGGATCGAGGTCGGGGTGCCCGAGCCCGGGGTGGCCGAGTTCCACACCTGGCTGGCCGAGGCGACCGGCGGGACCGCGGGTGCGGTGGCGGCGGGGCGGACGTACGTCGAGGTGCCGGTCTGACCCGGTGCCGCCGTGTTCGGACGGCGCGGCGCCGTCGATCCGGCGCGCAGCGGACCGGTCGGTTTTCGGCCAGTGTTTCGGACAGTTCGGATCCGGGTGTTCGAACGTCCGGGCCGTCTCCCTAGCCTGGCCGGAACCGAGCAGGGAGCCGAGCCGCGATGCCCGTTGTCCAGACCGTCACGCTGCCCCCGGGCGGCAGCACCGGCTGGCACTACCACCCGGGCCGGGTCGCGGTGGTGGTGCTGTCCGGGACGCTGACCAGGACGCTGTACGACGGGCGGGTCGAGGTCAGCGGCGCGGGGGACTCGCTGGTCGAGGAGGCCGGTCCGCGCCACATCCACGTCGGCCGCAACCACGGCACCGTCCCGGTGGTCCTGATCGCCGACTACGAGGCGCCGGAGGGCTGCCCGCTGGCGGTGCCGGTGGCGGAACCGGAGTGGAGCCGCAGCGGCGCCGGGACGGCCGGGAGCTGAGTGCGCGCCGGGCTCCGCGTGCACGTCGGGGCTTGAGCGAGCGCCGGGCGCCGAGTGACGGCCGGGCCCTGCCGATCGGGCCGGCGGCTTGAGCGGATTCACCCCAGATTCACTCGAACGTATTCACGTGGCCTCGATTTGGAACTTCCGCTCCGGGTTGTGGCGTTTCCTGGGCAAGGATCCGGCCGAACCGGACGAACCCCCCATCGATGGAGGAAGACGGACCCCACCCCCGCCACGGAGGTATGCGCATGACCTCAGACCGCTCCACGTCGCGCGCCCGCGCCGATCTACCCGGCCCCAGAGGCCCCGCGACGCCCTACCGGATGACCGTCACGACCGCACTCCCGCACGCCGACGCCCTCGCCCTGGCCGACCAGCGCCTCGGCGCCTGGCTGAAACAGGAGGGCTGCGAGGAGCCCCCGCCGCCGCCGGCCCCGGCGATCCCCCGCCCGGACCGCGCCCACGCGGCCCCCGCCGAACCCGCCGACCCGGCCGCCCCCGCCGGACACCTCACCGTCCCCGCCGGACGCATCGTCCGCCCCGAACCCGCCGACCCGGCCGGCCGCGTGCCGGCCGCCGCCGAGGCCCCGGCCGAGCGCCTGCGTCTGGGCGGCCGTGTCCTGCTCGACCGCGACGGCGGCCCGCTGCGCGGCCGGGCCGGCCGCTACGACCGCCGCCGCCTGCGCACCCCGGCGCCGCACGGCACCCACCAGCTCACGCTGACCGTAGCCACCGGGGTCGACGGTCCCACCTGGGTCCGGCTGGAGGCCGAGACGCACACCACCGGCAGCGGTGTGCGGACACCCTGCCGGGTGCCGGTGCCCGAGCTGGCCTGCGCACTGCTCCCGCTCCTCGACGCCGCCGACGGCCCGGCCGCCGTCCAGCTGGCGCCGCGGGTGCTCACCGCCGGCGAGGTCGACGGCCTGATCGACGAGCTCTGCGACCCGGAGCGCCGGCTGCCCACCGTGGTGGCCAGCGTCCCCGCCGACCGGGGGCTCGACGAGTGGGTCGCCGAGGTGGTCCGCCCGCTCTGCGGCCAGCTGCCCGGGCTCGCCACCGCCTACGTCCTCGATCCCGCCGCCCGCACGGAGTTCAACGTCGCGCTGGAGTACCACAGCGTGTACGGCGGCGCGGTGCGCACCTACCTGCCCGAGGTCGACCCGGCCTCCCGGCACGACGGCGCCCGGCACCCGGTGCTGGCCCGCCGCCGGATCGAGGAGGACCTCCGCCGGGCCGCCGGGCTGTTGGCCCGCGAGCCGCGCCGGATCGCCGCCGAGCAGCCACTGCCGCCGCCGCTGGCGGCCGTGCCCGTGCTGCGGGTGGCCCCGGTCGTGCCCCGCGCGGGCACCGGCCCCGACGCGGCCGCGGTCGAGCTCGCGGTGCTGGCCCACGAGGAGCAGCAGGACCGGGCCGAGGAACAGGCCAGGGCCGACGAGCTGCAGCGGGTCCGGCACAGCCTGCGCCGGGAGCGGCGCGGCGGGGCCCAGGTCCGGGCACTGGCCGGCCGGTTCTGCGGTGGCGCCGGCGGGGCGGCCGGGCGCACCGGGCGCCCTCCCGGCGGCCCCGGCCTCGCCGGTGTGCCGGTCGTCCCCGGGAGGCCCGGCACTCCGGGGACCTTCACCGAACTCATGGCCAGGATCGACGAGTTCCCGCTGCTGACCTTCACGGGCGACCAGAAGTCCGCGCTCGCCCTGGACGGGATGCAGTGCACCGGGGCGGGCTGGGCGCGGCTCACCTGGGACGGCCTGACCGCCCTTCAGGAGTACGCCGAGGCCGCCGTGCGGGGCGAGGCGGGCGGCGACTTCAAGCAGTGGTGCGAGCACACCCCGGCCGGCTGTCACCGTTTCCCGCCCCGCAAGGCGGTGCGCGGGGAGTCCCGGACGGTGTTCAGCCACACCAAGTGGAAGCGGGAGCGGATGCTGCCGGTGCCGGAGTGCGTGGACGCCTCACGGCGCGCGTTCATGGGAGCGCACCTGCGGATCGGCGGCGGGCGGACCGCGCCGCGGCTGCACTACCTCGACGACTGCTCGGGCAGTGGCCGGATCTATGTCGGCTACATCGGCCTGCACCTGACCAACACCAGGACCAACTGAGAGGCTTGGCTGACCGGTGCGCCCGTTCGGTGGACAATGACCGACAGGGGCGGGCCGCGGGGTCGCCGGCCGGCCCGGGCAGGTGCCGGACGAGCATGGGGGAACGACCACCGATGCAGTACTCAGCTGACGGGCGCTCGGACGGCACGGTCACGGCCCCTCAACCCGGTTTTCTGGCCTCGGTCTTCCGGGACCTCGGCGTCGAGGGGCCGGGCGGTCCGGACCTGCCCGAGGGGTTCGACGGGTTCGACGGGTTCGGCGAGGGGCCCGGTGCGGAGCGGCCGACCGCCGCGCCGGCCGGGCCCTCGGCCGCCGCTCCGGACGACGCGCCGTCCGGGGCGGGCGCTCCTGCCGGCGCCGGTGCCGGCGCCGACGTCGGAACGGACGAGGCGGTCGCCGCACATGGCCGGGCCGCCGCGTTGACCCACCACCGCACGCTCACCGTCCAGGCCGAGCACGAGCGGCTGGCCGACCTGCTGCGCCGGGCGGCGCTGCCCGTCTCGGCGATGGACTTCGAGAGCCAGCTGCGCCACTACGAGCCGCGGCCCTACCCGGCCGGCGGCGCGGAGCCGGCCGGCACGGACGCCGAGCCGCGCTGGGAGGACTACGCACCGGCAGAGCCGCCGGCCGCCGACCCGGACGGACCCCCCGCCCGACGGCTGCTGGACTCCGGCTACCAGCGCGAGCTGGCCCAGGCCCGGCTCACCCACCAGCGGGCCCTGCGGGAGTGGCGCACCCGGCAGACCGCGGCCGGCAGCCCGGCCGGGGACGCGTCCCGGCGCGCCCACGAACAGGCCGAGCAGGCCCGGGCCCGGGCCGTGCGGGAGTACAACGACAGCCTGGAGGAGTGCCGCCGGGCGTACCGGCTGGCCGAGCCGGCCGCGGTGGAGTCGCTGCTGGAGCGGGCCCTGGCCGCCGCCGAGACGGCCACCCAGGACCTGCCCGCGCCCTGCCGGGCGGTCTTCCGCCCGCTGACCCGCACCGCCGTGCTGGACCTCGACCTGCCGGCGCTCGACCTGGTGCCCTCGCTGAGCGGCTACCGGCTCGGCGCCGACGGCGAGATCCTGCCGGTGTCGCGGCCGCCCGCCGACCGGGCCACCGACTACCTGCGGCTGGTCGCCAGGCTGGCGCTGCGCGCGCTGCAGGCGGCCGACGCCGTCGACACCGAGGAGATCCTGGCGGGCGTGGTGCTCAACGGCTGGCTGCGCGAGGCCGGCGGCGAGGAGCCGCTCTGCTTGCTGAGCGTGGACGCCGACCGCGACGCCCTGGCCCGGACCAGGCTGCTGCCGCCGGCCGCCCCCTCCGCGGAGCCCGACGGCGAGGGCGTCTACGCCGATGCCGAGCAGGACGAGGCACTGGTGCGGCTGCGCCGGCTCGGCGCCGCCGTCACCCCGGACCCGTACGCCCGGGCGGCGGTCGAGCCGGCCGCGGTGGCGGGGCCGGCCGTGCCGTCCGCGCCGGACCTCTCGGCCAACGAGTTCGCCCAGCTGGTCCGCGAGCTGCTCACCAGGGGCGGTCTGACGCAGTGGAGCGTGCGGCTGCGCGGTCCGGCCGGGCTGGTCGCCACGGGGGAGGGGCCGACGGGCAGTGCGCTGCCGGGTCGCTGGGTGGTCTGGGCCTCCCGGGGCGCGGAGCCGGTGGGGGAGGAGGAGATCAGGACGCTGGCGGAGGCGGTCCGCGAGGAGTCCGCCGAGCGCGGACTGCGGCTGACCACCGGCCGGTTCACCGACGAGGCGCTCGACCTCACCGGTGAGGACGGCCACCAGCACATCCACCTGGTCGACGGCGACGGCGTGAGCGAGCTCGCCCGCACCCACCTCGGACTTCCGTTCGCCACCGGCCACTGAGCGGAGCCGGGTCCGCGCCGGGCCCGGCCAGGGCGCGGCTCGGACAGGGGACGCGGCGTCGGTGGCGGGCAGCCGGGTCGCCTTCGGCGCGGCTCACCCTGACGGCCCGTCCGGCGGGCGGGCGCCCGGGGACGGCGCGAGGCTGGTGCGCACGGGCTGCCGGGGCGGCCGGTCGGGACACGGGGGAGGCACGGTGGGCACGGTGCCCGGTACGGGGGAGGTGCGTTGACCGCGATCCTGGTGGCCGCCGGGGCTTTCCTGATGACGCTGATCGGCGGCTACGTGGCCCAGCGCACGGGCGACCGGCGGCACCTGGTGCTCGGCTTCGCCGCGGGGCTGATGCTCGGGGTGGTGGCGTTCGACCTGCTGCCGGAGGCGCTGCACCAGGCGCCCGCGGAGGTGCACGGGGTGCCGCAGGCCCTGCTGATGTTCGCGGCCGGGTTCCTGACCATCCACATCATCGAGCGTGCGGTCGCCATCCACCGCGGCCACGAGGCCGAGTACGCGGAGCACACCCACGGCCAGCGGCCCGCCCACGTCCACGGTCACGCGCATGCGCACGGCCACGCGTCCGCGGCCGGGGCGCAGGGGGTCGGCCTGACCGCCGCGCTGGCCCTGGTGGGCCACAGCGTGATGGACGGTTTCGCGATCGGCGCGGCCTTCCAGGCCGGGACCACGGTCGGGACGGTGGTGGCCATCGCGGTGGTCGCCCACGACTTCGCCGACGGCTTCAACACGTACACGATCACCCGGCTCTACGGGAACAACCGGCGGCGTGCGCTGACCCTGCTGGCGGCGGACGCCCTGGCGCCGGTGACGGGTGCCGCGATCACCCTGCTGTTCACCATCCCCGAGCGGCTGCTCGGCCTCTACCTCGGGTTCTTCGCGGGCTTCCTGCTCTACCTGGCGACCTCCGACATCCTCCCGGAGGCGCACAGCCCGCACCCCTCGCGCACCACCCTGCTCTGCACCCTCGCCGGCGTCGGCTTCATGTGGTTGGTGATCGGCTTCGCGGCCTGAGCGCCCCGCCCGGCCCGCGTCGCGCCCCGCTCGCCCGGCCGGCGCCCGGCACGCCCGCCCGGCACGCCTGTCCGGTCCACGCCCGGCCCGGCGCCTGCCTCGCCGGCACCCGCCTCACCCGCCGAGCGCGGCCCACCGCTCCCGCATCGCGGCCAGTGCCTCCGTGATCGCCGGGCGCCGGGAGGCCTGGGTGCGCCAGATCGCGAACACCCGGCGCGCGGGCTCCGGAACGACCGGCCGGGAGACCACCCCCGGGGGCAGCGCGCCCCGCCCGAGGCGTGGCACCAGGCCGATCCCCAGGCCGGCCGCGATCAGCGCGATCTGGGTCTCGAACTCGCCGACCTGGTAGCGGACGTCGGGCTCCTCGCCGGCCTCGCGCAGCGTCCGGACCAGCCAGTCGTGGCAGATGTTGCCCGGCGGCACGCTGATCCAGCGCTGCCCGCAGAGCCGCCCGACCGGCACCACGGCGAGCTCCGCCAGCGGGTCCTCGACCGGCAGCAGCAGGTCGACGGCGTCCCGGCCGAGGTCCAGCCGGGAGAGCCCGGCCTGGACCGGCAGCGGTACGGTCGGCCAGTCCTGCACCAGCGCGAGGTCCACCTCGCCCCGGGCGACCAGCTCGGCCGCGAGGTACGGGTCGCTCTCCAGCAGCCGGACGTCCAGGTCGGGGCAGCGTACGCGCAGGTCGGCGAGGACCCCGGGCATCAGCCCGCGGGCGCCGGTCGCGAAGGCGGCCACCAGCAGCCGGCCCACGGCCTGGCCGCGCTGCTCCTCCAGACGCACCTCGGCCTGCTCCACCAGGCCCAGGACCGCCTGCGCGGTGGCGGCGAGCTCGCGGGCGGCGTCCGTCAGCACCACACCGCGCCCCTGGCGCTCCAGCAGCACCGTCCGGGTCTCGCGCTCCAGCTTGGCGATCTGCTGGGAGACCGCCGAGGGGGTGAAGCCGAGCGAGGCGGCCGCCCCGCCGACCGAACCGTGCACGGCCACCGCGTTCAGCGCCCGCAGGCGTCCCAGATCCATCATGCCGACCATCATGCAGCACTGCTAAAGCATGCACTTCAGAATTCATCGCTGGTGCTACACGGTTCCCGGCGGCCATCCTCGATCCATGACCGCCACACCGGCCGCCTCCGGCGGCAGCATGAGCCCGCGTCACATCGGCCTGGCCGTCCTGGTGGCCGCCGTCTGGGGCCTCAACTTCGTCCTCATCCACATCGGTCTGGAGAACTTCCCGCCGCTGCTCTTCTGTGCCCTGCGGTTCGCGGTGGTCGCCGTCCCGGCGGTCTTCTTCCTCGGCCCGCCCAAGGTGGCGTGGCGGTGGGTGCTCGCGGTCGGGTTCGTGCTCGGCGTCGTCAAGTTCGGGCTGCTCTTCCTCGGCATGCACGCCGGGATGCCGGCCGGGCTGTCCTCACTGGTGCTGCAGAGCCAGGCGATCTTCACGGCCCTGTTCGCCGCCGTGCTGCTCCGCGAGCGCCCCGGCGGCCGACGGCTGGCAGGTCTCGCGATCGCCTTCGCCGGGATCGGGCTGAGCGCCGTCGACCGCGGGCTCGGCGGCCCGATCGGGGCGTTCGCGCTGGTCCTGCTGGCCGCGGTCGCCTGGGGGCTGTCCAACGTGCTGACCCGCCGGGCCGCCCCGTCGGACGCGCTGCGCTGGATGGTCTGGGTCAGCGCCGTGCCGCCGCTGCCGCTGCTCGGGCTCTCGCTGCTGGTCGAGGGCCCGGCCGAAGACCTGCGGGCGCTGCGCGAGATCACCCCGGCCGGCCTGGGCGCGATCGGGTACGTCGGGCTGGTCTCCACCCTCTTCGGCTTCGTCGCCTGGAGCTACCTGCTGCGCAGCTACGACGCCACCGCGGTGGCGCCCTACTCGCTGCTGGTGCCGGTGTTCGGGATGTCCTCGGCCTGGCTGCTGCTCGGCGAGCGGATCAGCCCGCTGGCCGGTGGCGCGGCGCTGCTGGTGATCGTCGGCATCGGGATCACCGCGCTGCGCCCGGGGGCGCTGTCCGCCGCGGCGGGGTGGCGGCCGCGTACGCGGCCTCGGCGGACCGCAGTGCCCGCAGCAGCAGATCCTGCTCCGCGGGGCTGACCGGGCCGAAGTACTCCAGCGCCACCTCGTGCCGGACCTGCCCGATCCGCTCGACCGCGGCGTGGCCGGCGTCGGTCAGCACGATCCGCACGGCCCGCCGGTCGGCCGGGTCCGGGGTCCGCTCGACCATGCCCGCCTCCTCCAGCGCGTCGACCACCGTGGTGGCCGAGCGCGGGGCGATGTGCAGGCGGTCCGCGAGGTCGCTCAGCCGCATCGCCCGGTCCGGCAGCTCGCAGCCGGGTGCGTGCGCGAGGGTGCGCAGGGCGCGGCCCTGGCCGGGGGTGATGCCGTAGGGCTCCAGCCGTTCGCTGGTGCGGCGGCGGATCCGCTTGATCGCCCGGGTCATCGCGTCGGCCAGCTCGGCGGCGGTGTCCTGCGCCGCCGCCGGGGCGTCGCCGGGAGCGCCGGCGGGGGTGCCGGGGGCCGGGGAGCCGGGGGAGGAGCTCGCCGCGTCGTCGGTCGGCGTGGTGGTCATGGGCGGCTCTCCTCGGCAGGTGTTCGACCAAGCGTATCGGCCGGTCCGGGGGCCGGAGGAAGGGCGGGAAGAAGGGTGGTGGGTGACCCGGGAGTGGCCCGGGTGTGGGCTGGGACCCGGACGGCCCGGAAAAGTGTTGAGCAAGGCTCACTATCTGAGTTAGCGTAGATCCGAGTGAGGGCACCCTAAGTTCCCTCCCCAGACCTTGGAGGGCCTGTGCCCCGCTCCGAAGCCCGCGTCGCCACCGACCGCCCGGGCCGTTACGCCAAGCAGCTCGCCGCCCACATGGGCCGCAAGATCGAGGCCGACTGGTCCGACGAGACCGGCCGCGGCACCCTCACCTTCCGCATCGGCACCGCCACCCTGGAGGCCGCCCCCGACGCCCTGCTGCTCGCCGTCGAGGGCGAGGCGGAGAACCTGCCCGGCCTGGAGGACGTGGTCGGCCGCCACCTGGTCCGCTTCGGGACCCGCGACGAGCTGGTCGTCGAGTGGCACCGCGACAACGGCGAGGCCGGCCACGTCCACCGCAACGACGAGCCCGCCGAGGGCTAGCCGCTCGGTCCGCCCGGGGCTAACCGGCCGCCGGCCGGTGGGTCGACGAGTCGGGCGAGGCCGGGGGCGGCGGTGGGTCGGTGGGCAGCCAGCGGGCCAGGGCCCAGAGCACCAGCCCGGCCAGGCACCAGCCGGCCACCACGTCCAGCAGCCAGTGGTAGTCGCTCCAGACCAGCCCGAGGCCGACCCCGACCGACAACAGGGCGGCCGCTCCGCAGAGCCGGCGCCGGCCCGCGGCGCCGACCGTGCGGGCGACCAGCAGCGCGGCCACGCCGTACGAGAAGCTCGCCGTCGTCGTGTGGCCGGACGGGTACCAGCCCCACTGGTCCGGCGCCAGCGGCACCCCGAACGGGCCCGGCCGGCCGAACCAGGCCTTCGCCGGGACGACCAGCAGCGGGATCAGCCCCGCGGTCAGCACCGCCACCAGCGGCGGCAGCCACCGGCGCGCAGCCCCCGCCCGGTGGATCCGCCAGGCGGCCAGTATCCCGCCCGCCAGCAGCACCGGTATCGCCGGGACGGAGCCGCCGAGGTCGGACAGGGCCTTGCCGAGGTGGTTGAGCAACGTGCTGTGCAGCTCGTGCCGGCTCTCCCGGACGGCGTGCCGGACCCAGCGGTCCAGCCCGAGCAGCGGCCCGTCGACGGCCACCTGCCAGGAGACCGGCACCAGCACGGCGACCAGCAGCGCCGGCAGCGCGGGAGAGGCGGCGAACCGGCGGAGGACGCGAAGCGGCCGCCCCGGAGCAGGGGGGAGAGCTCCGGGGCGGCTCTGATGATCGCCGTTCCGTGCGCCCCGGGGGGTGTGGGTCGGACGGTCGGTCGATCGGCCTTCGGTGTGCGCCGCCTCTTGCGGGGCGGCCTGGTTGTCCTCACGGCCGTCACGCGGACCCGCCTCCGAGGCCGGTTCCGCGGACGGTTCCGCCAATGGCTTTGGCTCGCTGTCCATCTGTCATGACACTACGTCAACGGCCGTGCCCCGTTGAGGAGCTTCAGCGATTCCGCACAGCATCTTCACCGCGGCCGGTCGGTGCCCCGCACGGCCCGCACACGCCGCCGAACGCACGGCCGGGCACGCGGCCGCGGGTGCGGCTGGCGGGTCCTCCGGACGGCGCCGGAGGGCCCGCACAAGACCGAACGGCCCGCGGGGACTCTCGTCCTCGCGGGCCGTTCAGCGCTGTCCGGACATCCCTCCGGCGGGGTCTGTGGCGCCTGCCCCGGTCAGGCGGCGGTGACGCCCTGCAGAGCGAAGGCGCCCTCGATGATGTCCAGGCCCTCGTTGAGCAGGTGCTCCGGGATCACCAGCGGCGGCAGGAAGCGCAGCACGTTGCCGTAGGTGCCGGCGGTCAGCACGACCAGGCCCTCGGCGTGGCAGGCCTTCGCCACGGCGGCGGTGATCTCCGGGTTCGGCTCCTTGGAGCCCGGCTTCACCAGCTCGATCGCGATCATCGCGCCGCGGCCGCGGACCTCGCCGATCACGTCGAACTTCTCCTGCATCGCCGACAGGCGGCCCAGCATGATCTCGCCGATCCGCTGCGCCTTGCCGTTGAGGTCCTGCTCCTTCATGGTCTCGATGGAGCCCAGCGCGGCGGCGCAGGCCACCGGGTTGCCGCCGTAGGTGCCGCCCAGGCCACCCGCGTGCGCGGCGTCCATGATCTCGGCGCGACCGGTCACCGCGGCCAGCGGCAGACCGCCGGCGATGCCCTTGGCGGTGGTGATCAGGTCCGGGACGATGCCCTCGTCGTCGCACGCGAACCACTGGCCGGTGCGGCAGAAGCCGGTCTGGATCTCGTCCGCGACGAACACGATGCCGTTGGCCTTCGCGTACTCCACGATCGCCGGCAGGAAGCCCTTGGCCGGCTCGATGAAGCCGCCCTCGCCCTGGATCGGCTCGATGATGATCGCAGCGACGTTCTCGGCGCCGATCTGCTTGTTGATGATGTCGATCGCCTGGGCGGCGGCCTCGGCGGCGCAGTTCTCCGCACCGGTCAGCCAGCGGTAGGGGTAGGCCACCGGCACCCGGTAGATCTCCGGGGCGAACGGACCGAAGCCCTGCTTGTACGGCATGTTCTTCGCCGTCAGGCCCATGGTGAGGTTGGTGCGGCCGTGGTAGCCGTGGTCGAACACCACGACGGCGGTGCGCTTGGTGTAAGCGCGGGCGATCTTCACCGCGTTCTCGACCGCCTCGGCGCCCGAGTTGAACAGCGCGGTGCGCTTCTCGTGGTCGCCCGGGGTCAGCTCGTTCAGCTGCTCGGCCACGGCCACGTAACCCTCGTACGGGGTCACCATGAAACAGGTGTGCGTGAAGGCGGCCAGCTGCTCGGACGCCTTGGCCACGACGGCCTCGGCGCTGTTGCCGACGTTGGTCACGGCGATGCCGGAGCCGAAGTCGATCAGCGAGTTGCCGTCCACGTCCTCCAGCACGCCGCCGTTGGCGCGGGACACGTACACCGGCAGGGTGGTGCCGACGCCGGCCGCCACCGCACCCAGCTTGCGGGCCTGCAGCTCCTGCGACTTCGGACCGGGGATCGCGGTGACCAGGCGGCGCTCCTGCGGGAGCGGCGTTGCGGCGCTCATCAGTTTTCTCCAGACTTCTCGGCTCGGTGCTTCGCAGGCTACGGCCGCCCTCCCCGGCCGGGCATGCGCCACTCGGTAGCACTGAGCCGTCCGACTTGTCCGAGGCGGCCAGGCGGGTGGTGCGACTACCGGGAGGCTCCGCTCCACTACATTGAGCGCGGGCGTGTCGCCGGTGCGGCGGCATGGGTATGGCGGGACCGACGACGGTCGGGCCGGGCGGGCGAGGGAGCGGGGCCGGACATGGGACTGGACGGGGCACAGGGCCACGGCGAGCGGACCACCACCACACCCACCCCACCGGTGCCCCACCAACGGCCGCACCCCCAGGCCTTCGACCTCCCCACCTGGTTCGCCGCCCCCCGCCCCCCGGCCCCCCCGGGCATCTACCGCCAGGGCTACGCCCAGATCGACCCCGACCGCGCCGAAGACGCCAAAGTCCCGACCTGGCCGCTGCTCTGGCGGGCGGGGCTGAACATCATCGCCACCATCGCGACGTACTACATCGGAACCGTCGTACTGATGTACGCAGCGGGTCTGCTGTTCGGCTGGTTCGACGGCACGTCACCGGAGCAATTCGACGTGGCCCAGATCCTCATCAACATCGTCACTGTCAGCTGCGCCGCGGCGGTCTTCTGGCGCACGGGACGCTGGCGGGAAGTCGGAAGGCGGTTCCTCACCCCCGCCGGCTGGCGAAAGAACGTCGCACCGGTCCTGGCCCGGGCCATTACGCACGAGGGGCCGGCCCCTGAGGCGCGCGCCGACCAGCCGCCGGCGCCGATTGCGGATCCTTGGACGGAGCAACGGGTCGGCGGCGGCGCCGCAGCCGCGGCACGGTTGGACGGTGAAGCGGTGGGGGATGTCGACTATGTGCGGATCCAGCGGGCGTGGGAGTCGGCGCAGGCCGACCCCGTCTTCGTTCCGGCGTTCGTGGACCATGTACTGAACCGCGGGGCTGCGGCGTTCAGCCACCCGTCGGAGAGTCGGGAGCTCTCGGGTAGATCGGCGCAGCACGACCTGTTGGTGCAGCAGGTGAGGCTCGGCACGGCTCAGGACGTCCCGAAGAACCCGCTGGCGTACCGCAATACGGGCTTCGCACTGGATCCGGCCGTGCTCGGAACCTCTGTCCTGGCGGTCGGCCCAGCCGGTACCGGGAAGACCGCGAGGCTGGCTCGGCCGGTGGTCGAGGCGCTGTGCCTTCAGGCCCTTGCCGGAACGGCGTGTGTCGTGGTCGTGGGAGGGACTGACGCCGATCTGGGTCCCGCCACCTGGTACGACGTGGTGATCGCACCGGGTGAGCCCGGGTCCGCCTACGGGCTGGACCTCTACGGGGCAACGCAGGACCCCGATGAGGCTGCGGCTCGCCTGGCGGACGCACTGCTACCGGATGAGCTGGCGCCACGCGCCGAGAGTGCGAGGGTTGCCCTTCAGCAGGTGGTGGGACCGTTCCAGGCTGCCTATGGGCGCTATCCGGGCGTGAGCGAGCTGCGAGCGCTGCTGACGGGTGAGGAACGAGCCGTCTCGGCCTTGGCCAAGGCGCTGAACGAGGCCGGTCGAACGGCCGTTTACGAGCGTGACCTCGGCCACCGCGCTCAGCAACAGGGACGAGTTGACGATCCGGGCGCGCTGCTTGCGGACCGGCTGGCGCTGCTGGAGCGCCCGGCCTTCGACGGGGCCTTCTCCACGGACGGATCGGGGCGTCCGCCATTTGCCATGCGGGCGCTGGACCACCCGTTGAGAGTCCTCATCAAGCTCCCCGAACGCAGCCATCCGGAGGCGGCCCGGATCCTGTCCCGACTGGTGGTCAGTCAGTTCGTCCTGGCGGCTGTGGCCCGGAAGGACCGTTCCCTGTTTGCAGGTTTGGTCGTGGATGACGCCTCCGTCGCTTTCGATACAACCGTCGTGCGCGGGATCCAGCGGATGCGAGGCACCAACGCGGGTGCGGTGCTGTTGCTGCGTACGTTGATGGATCTCCCGGAGGCACTGCGGGCTCCGCTGTTCGGGGCTGTCGGCTGCCGGATGGTGTTCCCGGGGATCGCTCCGTGGGACGGGCGGTTCTTCTCCGATGCCTGGGGCACCCACGTGATCCACGAAACGGTCGTCACCCATGCCCCGCAGACGGAAGGCGGCGTGATACGGCGGGCCGGGCGGTTGGGGCGGAAGGCGTTGTCGGGGACGACGGCGCAGACCGAGTCGGTGACCACGCGGGACGTCGAGCGGCTGCGGTGGTCGCCCTCCGACCTGGCGCACGCGCTGCCGGCGGGGCATGCGGTGGTGTCGCTGACAGCGGTCTCGGGCGAGCAGGTGCCGCCGCTGCTGGTGGATCTGCGGAGCTGAGCCGGCGGCTCGCGGGCGGCGCGGGGCCGGGCGAAGCCTGCCTCCGAGGTGGATTCGGCAGTGCCGGTTGTCCGGAGCGTCCATAATGAGAGGAGAGACCCCTCCCGTACCCCCCGACCCCCGGCCGCACGGCCGCTCAGCCCCCACCGCCTCTCCTCGCCCGGCCGCAACGGCGCGGTCAGGTCGTTCCCCCGAAGGTGCCATGCCTCCCACACTCGCCTCCGTCGTCCGCAACACCTCGCTCCATCTGACGGTCCTCGCCGGTGCGGACCACCTGGAGCGGCCGGTCCGCTGGGTGCACACCAGCGAGCTGGACGACCCGACGCCGTTCCTCGAAGGCGGTGAGCTGCTGCTCACCACCGGCATCAAGCTGGGCCGGACCGCCGCCCAGCTGCAGGCGTACGTGCACCGGCTGGCCGACGCGGGCGTGGTGGGGCTGGGGCTCGGTGTGGGGCTGTCGCACACCGAGGTGCCGCAACCGCTGGTGGAGGCGGCGGCGCAGCGCGGGCTGCCGCTGCTGCGGGTGCCGGAGCCGACGCCGTTCATCGCGATCAGCAAGGTGGTCTCGGCGGCGCTGGCGGCCGAGCAGTACGAGGCGGTGACCACCAGTTTCGAGGCTCAGGAGGAGCTGACCCGGGCGGCGCTGGGCAAGGACGGCACCACCGCGGTGGTGCGCCGGCTGGCGGCGCGGCTGGGGGGCTGGGCGGCGCTGTACGACGGCTCGGGGGCACTGTCGGTGGTGGCGCCGGACTGGGCGGCGCGGCGGGCGGGGCGGCTGGCGGCCGAGGTGGACCGGCTGCGGCGGCGTCCGGCGCCGTCGAGTGCCGCGCTGCAGGGGCGGTCGCCGGGGATAGACACGGCGGACGAGGACTACGTGGTGGTCCAGTCGCTGGGGGCGGACCGGCGGGCCCGGGGCTTCCTGGCGGTGGGGACCGAGGACCGGATCACCCCGACCGAGCGGTACGTGCTGAACGCGGCGGTGGCGCTGCTGACCCTGACCCTGGAGCGCTCGCGCGAGCTGCGGCAGGCCGAGGAGCGGATGGGCGCGGCGCTGCTCCGGATGGTGCTGGCGGGCGAGGTGGCCACGGCCCGGCAGGTGGCCGCGGGGCTGTTCGGCGGGCTGCCGGAGGGCACGGTCCGGGTCCTGGTGGCGGGTGCCGGCCAGGGCGTGGACGCCTCGGAGGCGCTGGGCGAGCTGGGGGACCGGGCCGAGCAGGCGGGTTCGCGGGTCGGCGAGAAGCTGCTGGTGGCGCGTGAGGACGGGACGCACGGCGCACGGCTGATGGTGCTGGCGCTGGACAACGGCGCGGTGCACCGGGCCTGCCTCGGGGTGGTGGAGGAGCACGAGGGGTTGTCGCTGGGCGTCTCGGCGCCGGCCGCGCTGGAGGAGGCCGGGACGGCGCACGCGCAGGCCGAGCGGGCGCTGGCGGTGGCGCTGCGCGGTGGCCGGCGTTCGGTGGACCACGAGGAGGTCGGCGCCGGGTCGCTGCTGCCGCTGCTCGGCGAGGACGCGGTGACGGCGTTCGCGGAGGGGCTGCTGCGCCCGCTGCGCGAGCACGACCGGACGGCGCGCGGTGACCTGGTCGCCTCGCTGCGGGCGTGGCTGTCCAGACACGGGCAGTGGGACGCGGCCGCGGCCGACCTCGGTGTGCACCGGCACACGCTGCGGTACCGGATGCGGCGGGTCGAGGAGCTGCTCGGCCGCTCGCTGGACGACACCGACGTGCGGATGGAGCTCTGGCTGGCCCTCCGCTCCGGCGAGGAGTAGGCCACCGGAGCAGGCGGGCCGGAACAGGCCACCGGAACAGGCCACCGGAGCCGGCGTTCGGAGTGGACGGCCGACGGGGCGGTGGGCGGCCCGGGCCGGTTCCCCACCAAACCCGCTACCTCATTCGGCGACCGAACGTCTGGACGTGTTGGAGTGGCATCCGGGGCGAACGCTACTTCGCGGCCAATCCGGTCGGCGCGTCGACGCCCCTACCCTCGATCCTGGTTCCACGTCCGTGGGGCCGTGAGGACGACGAGGAGAGGGCCGGTACCACGGTGACCACCACGTACGAATTCTGGCTGGCCGGCCGCCGGGCGAGCGGCGACGCCGACTTCGAGGTGCACAACAGCTGGGACGGCCGTCTGGTCGGCAAGGTCAGCGTCCCGACCGAGGCGCAGGTCGAGGAGGCGCTGGACGCCGCCGTGGCCGCGCTGCCGGTGTTCGCGGCGACCCCCGCCCACGTGCGGGCCACCGCGCTGGACCACGTGGCGAAGCGCCTGGCCGAGCGCACCGAGGAGATCGCCCAGCTGATCACCGCCGAGAACGGCAAGCCGATCAAGTGGGCCCGCGGCGAGGTCGGCCGTGCCGTCTCCGTGTTCCGCTGGGCGGCCGAGGAGGCCCGCCGCACCAACGGCGAGACCATGCGGCTGGACACCGACCCGGGCGGCGTGGGCCGCTTCGCGGTGGTGCGTCGGTTCCCGCGCGGCGTGGTGCTGGGCATCGCCCCGTTCAACTTCCCGCTGAACCTGGTCGCCCACAAGGTCGCCCCGGCGATCGCGGTCGGCGCTCCGATCATCCTCAAGCCGGCTCCCGCCACCCCGCTCTCCGCGATGGTGCTCGGCGAGATCCTGGCCGAGACCGACCTGCCGGCCGGCTCCTGGAGCGTCCTGCCGGTGCCGAACGACCGGATGCCGGCGCTGGTGCAGGACAAGCGCCTGCCGGTGATCTCCTTCACCGGTTCGGACAAGGTCGGCTACCAGATCATGGACTCGGTGCCGCGCAAGCACACCACCCTGGAGCTCGGCGGCAACGCCGCGGCCGTGGTGCTCGCCGACTGGTCCTCCGAGGCCGACCTGGACTGGGCCGCCACCCGGATCGCGATGTTCGCCAACTACCAGGGCGGCCAGTCCTGCATCTCGGTGCAGCGGGTGATCGCCGACGTGTCCGTCTACGACCGCCTGGTCGAGAAGGTCGTGGCCAAGGTCCAGGCCCAGGTCACCGGCGACCCGAACGACGACGCCACCGACGTCGGCCCGCTGGTCGACGAGAACGCCGCCAAGCGGGTGGAGTCCTGGGTGGACGACGCCGTCGCCAAGGGTGCCAAGGTGCTCACCGGTGGCACCCGCGAGGGCGCGACCTACGCCCCGACCGTGCTGGCCGACCTGCCGGCCGACGCGATCCTGGCCAAGGCCGAGGTGTTCGGCCCGGTCCTGTCGCTGCACAAGGTCGACGGCACCGACGAGGCCTTCGCCGCCGTGAACGACTCCGACTTCGGCCTGCAGGCCGGCGTCTTCACCCACGACCTGCAGACCGCCTTCCGCGCCCAGCGGGAGCTGGAGGTCGGCGGTGTGATCATCGGTGACGCGCCGTCCTACCGCGCCGACCAGATGCCGTACGGCGGCGTCAAGGACTCCGGCGTCGGCCGCGAGGGCGTCAAGTACGCGATGGACGACTACACCGTCGAGAAGGTCATGGTCCTCACTGGCCTCGACCTCTGATCGGCCGCTGAGCGGTCGGTCGACCGATCGCTGTGATCCCGTGCGCGGGGCCCGGTTCGCCGAACCGGGCCCCGCGCACGTGTGTGCCCGCCCGGGCCCCGGTCAGCCGTCGCGGCCGCCCGGCCCCTCGGTCAGCCGTTGTGCCCGGCCGCGGCGGCGACGGCCTCCTCGACCGTCGCGTTGCCGGCGACCAGCTCCAGCGTCTGCCCGGCGGTGCCCGGCTCGTGCAGCAGCGCGGCCAGCACGGCGGCCACGTCGGCCCGGTCCACCGCGCCGCGCGCGACCGACGGGGCGAGCCGGACCAGCCCGGTGCCGGGGCCGTCGGTGAGCCGGCCGGGCCGCAGCACCGTCCAGTCCAGCGTGGTGCGGGCCCGGACGGCGTCGTCGGCGGCGCCCTTGGCCCGCAGGTAGGTCTCGAAGACCGGGTCCGCGGCGTGCTCCGCCCCGGCGTCGGCCCCCATCGAGGAGATGATCAGGTAGCGCCGCACCCCGGCGAGCTCGGCCGCGTCGGCGAGCAGGACGGCCGCGTCGCGGTCGACGGTGTTCTTGCGGGCGGCGCCGCTGCCCGGCCCGGCGCCGGCGGCGAAGACCACCGCGTCGGCCCCCTCCAGCAGCCCGGCGAGTTCGGGGGCGGTGGCGGACTCCAGGTCGAGCAGCAGCGGCTCGGCCCCGGCGTCGGCCAGGTCGGCGGCCTGTTCGGGCCGGCGGATGATCCCGGCCGGCCGGTCGCCGCGCTCGGCGAGGAGCCGCTCCAGCTTGAGCGCGATCTGTCCGTGGCCTCCGGCGATGACGGTACGCATGGCTCCGACGGTAGCCGCGCGGCGTCCCGGCGTCCTGGGGAGTGCGCCGGGCAGGACACAATGGGCGCATGACTTCGCTCGCCCACCCGCAGCTGCGCTTCACCCCCGTGGTGAAGGACCCCTCCGCCCCCCGGGAGCTGGTGATCCTCGGCTCCACCGGTTCGATCGGCACCCAGGCCATCGACGTGGTGCGCCGCAACCCGGACCGGTTCAGGGTGGTCGCCCTGTCGGCGGCCGGCGGGCGGGTGGAGCTGCTCGCCGAGCAGGCCCTGGAGCTCGGGGTGCACACCGTGGCGGTGGCCGACCCGGCGGCCGAGCCGGCGCTGCGCGAGGCGCTGGCGGCGAAGGCGGCGGGCCGTCCGCTGCCGGCCGTGCTGGTGGGCCCGGACGCGGCGACCGAGCTGGCCGCGATGGAGTGCCACTCGGTGCTGAACGGCATCACCGGTTCGATCGGCCTGCGGCCGACGCTGGCCGCGCTGTCGGCCGGCCGGGTGCTGGTGCTGGCCAACAAGGAGTCGCTGATCGTCGGCGGCCCGCTGGTGAAGGCGGTGGCGAAGCCGGGGCAGATCGTGCCGGTGGACTCCGAGCACGCGGCGCTGTTCCAGGCGCTGGCCGGCGGCACCCGGGCCGAGGTCCGCAAGCTGGTGGTCACCGCCAGCGGCGGCCCGTTCCGCAACCGCAGCCGCGAGCAGCTGGCGGGCGTCACCCCGCAGGACGCGCTGGCGCACCCGACCTGGGCGATGGGCCCGGTGGTGACGATCAACTCGGCCACCCTGGTGAACAAGGGCCTGGAGGTGATCGAGGCGCACCTGCTGTACGACGTGCCGTTCGAGCGGATCGAGGTCGTCGTCCATCCGCAGTCGGTCGTGCACTCGATGGTGGAGTTCACCGACGGTTCCACGCTGGCGCAGGCCAGCCCGCCGGACATGCGGATGCCGATCGCCCTCGGCATGGGGTGGCCGGACCGGGTCCCGGACGCGGCGCCCGCCTGCGACTGGACCAAGGCGGCCACCTGGGAGTTCTTCCCGCTGGACAACGAGGCCTTCCCGGCGGTGGACCTGGCCCGGGAGGCGGGCTCGCTCGGCGGTACCGTTCCGGCGGTCTTCAACGCGGCGAACGAGGAGTGCGTGGAGGCCTTCCTGAAGGGCCGCCTCGCCTTCACCGGAATCGTGGACACTGTTGCCAAGGTCGTGGCGGAGCACGGGGCCCCCGCGGGGGGAACCTCCCTCACGGTCGAGGACGTCCTGCACGCGGAGGACTGGGCCAGGGCCCGGGCGCGCGAACTGGCGGCCGGTTGACGGTTCCGGTGGCGACCCAAACTGCGGTAAGACAAGACGACGAGCGGAGCGGCATGACGGAGGATCAGCGGTGGCAACGGTGATGACGGTGGTCGGCATCCTGGTCTTCGCGGTCGGGCTGCTGGTCTCGATCGCGTGGCACGAGCTCGGCCACCTCTCCACGGCCAAGCTGTTCGGCATCCGGGTGCCGCAGTACATGGTCGGCTTCGGTCCGACCGTCTGGTCCCGCAAGAAGGGCGAGACCGAGTACGGCATCAAGGCGATCCCGCTGGGCGGGTACATCCGCATGATCGGGATGTTCCCGCCGGGCGCGGACGGGCGGATCACCAAGCGGAGCAGCTCGCCCTGGCGCACCATGATCGAGGACGCCCGGCAGGCCTCCTACGAGGAGCTCCAGGACGGCGACGAGGACCGGCTCTTCTACACGCGCAAGCCGTGGAAGCGCGTCATCGTGATGTTCGCCGGCCCGTTCATGAACCTCGTCCTCGCGTTCGGGCTCTTCCTGACCGTGATGATGGGCTTCGGCGTCTCGATGACCGTGCCGACCATCGGCACCGTCTCCCAGTGCATCGTCAAGGCCGGCCAGCCCACCGACACCTGCCCCAAGGACGCGCCGCCGACCCCGGCCGCCCAGGTCCAGCTGAAGCCGGGCGACAAGGTCGTCTCCTTCGACGGCGACCGGATCCGCGACTACGAGCAGCTCCAGGCGGACATCCGCAGGTCGGCCGGGAAGACGGTGCCGATCGTGGTCGAGCGGGGCGGGCAGCTGGTCACGCTGGTGCCCACGATCGCCGTCAACGACGTGCAGAAGTACGACGGCAACGGCGTCCCGGTCAAGGGCGAGACGGTGCAGGCCGGCTTCCTCGGCTTCACGCCGACCACCGGCATCGTCCGGCTGGGCTTCGGGCAGTCGCTCGACCGGATGTACGACATGGCGGAGAACGGCGTGAAGTCGCTGGTCGCCCTGCCGGGCAAGATCCCGGGCCTGTGGCACTCGGTGGTGGACGGCGCCCCCCGCGAGGTGGACTCGCCGATCGGCATGGTCGGCGCCGCCCGGGTCAGCGGCGAGGTGTTCGCCCTGGACATCCCGGGGACCCAGCGGATCGCCTACTTCGTCAACCTGCTGGCCGGGATCAACCTGTCCCTCTTCCTGTTCAACATGCTGCCGCTGCTCCCGCTGGACGGCGGCCACATCGCCGGTGCGGTCTGGGAGTCGGTGCGCCGCCGGTTCGCTCAGCTGTTCAGGCGGCCCGACCCCGGGCCCTTCGACGTGGCCCGCCTGATGCCGCTCGCCTACGTGGTGGCCAGCATCTTCGTCGGCTTCACCGTGCTGGTGCTCGTCGCCGACCTGGTGAACCCGGTCAAGATCAGCTGACCGTGCGGGTACGGCGGGTGTGCTCCGGCCCGTCGGCGTGCCGTACCGTTGGAGGCCGGGTGCGCGTCGACCGTCGCGCCCGGCCCCGGCCTTCCCGAACGGCCGGACCGACCACACCTCAACCCCGGGGAACCCTGCGCACATGACCGCGATCTCGCTCGGTATTCCGTCTCTGCCGCTCAAGCCGCTCGCCAAGCGCCGTTACTCCCGGCAGATCATGGTCGGCAACGTGCCGGTCGGCGGTGACGCGCCCGTCTCGGTGCAGTCGATGACCACCACGGTGACCGCGGACATCAACGCCACGCTGCAGCAGATCGCTGAGCTGACCGCGTCCGGCTGCCAGATCGTCCGGGTCGCCTGCCCGTCGCAGGACGACGCCGACGCGCTGCCGATCATCGCGAAGAAGTCGAAGATCCCGGTGATCGCGGACATCCACTTCCAGCCGAAGTACGTCTTCGCGGCGATCGACGCCGGCTGCGCGGCCGTCCGCGTCAACCCGGGCAACATCAAGGCCTTCGACGACAAGGTCGGCGAGATCGCCAAGGCGGCCAAGGACGCCGGCATCCCGATCCGGATCGGCGTCAACGCCGGCTCGCTGGACAAGCGCCTGCTGGAGAAGTACGGCCGCGCCACCCCGGAGGCCCTGGTCGAGTCCGCGCTCTGGGAGTGCTCGCTGTTCGAGGAGCACGACTTCCGCGACATCAAGATCTCGGTCAAGCACAACGACCCGGTCGTGATGATCAACGCCTACCGCCAGCTCGCCGCCGCCTGCGACTACCCGCTGCACCTCGGCGTCACCGAGGCCGGCCCGGCGTTCCAGGGCACCATCAAGTCCGCGGTCGCCTTCGGCGCGCTGCTCGCCGAGGGCATCGGCGACACCATCCGGGTCTCCCTCTCCGCCCCGCCGGCCGAGGAGATCAAGGTCGGCAACCAGATCCTGGAGTCGCTCGGCCTGCGTGAGCGCGGCCTGGAGATCGTCTCCTGCCCGTCCTGCGGCCGCGCCCAGGTCGACGTCTACAAGCTCGCCGAGGAGGTCACCGCCGGCCTGGAGGGCATGGAGGTGCCGCTGCGCGTCGCGGTCATGGGCTGCGTCGTCAACGGCCCGGGCGAGGCCCGCGAGGCCGACCTCGGCGTCGCCTCCGGCAACGGCAAGGGCCAGATCTTCGTCAAGGGCGAGGTCATCAAGACCGTCCCCGAGTCCAAGATCGTCGAGACCCTGATCGAGGAGGCCCTCAAGCTGGCCGAGCAGATGCAGGCCGAGGGCGTCGAGTCGGGTGCGCCGACCGTGACCGCCGCGGAGTGACGGGCGGACTGCAGAATTCCGGAAGCGGGGCCGTCCGTGTGCGGACGGCCCCGCCGCCGTAGCCGGGTGGGGCCAGGAGTAGGGTGCGGCCAGAGTCGTCTCAGTGAGGTGCTGTCTCGATGCTCGATCGAGGTGTGATGCTCCCCAGCTCGTTCCAGGCCGCGCGCGCCCTGGCGACCACGCGTGTGCTGGAGGCCTCCGACCTGGCGGACACCCTGGAGGTGCTGCACCGCGACCCGGTCGCCAACGCCTTCGTCGCCACCCGGGTGGAGGCCGTCGGACTCGACCCCTGGCGCCTGGGCGGCGAGATGTGGGGCTGGTACGACGAGCACGGCGAGCTCGACGCGCTCTGCTACGCCGGTGCCAACCTGGTCCTGGTCAACGCCGGACCGCAGGCCGTCCAGGCCTTCGCCGAACGCGCCCGCCGCCAGGGCCGCCGCTGCTCCTCGATCGTCGGCCCGGCCGAGGCCACCGCCGCCCTCTGGGCGCTGCTGGAGCGCAGCTGGGGCCCGGCCCGCGAGGTCCGCGCCCACCAGCCGCTGCTCGCCACCACGGTGCCGTCCGCCGAGATCGCCCCCGACCCGCTGGTGCGGCGGGTGCGGCGGGACGAGGTCGAGACGCTGATGCCGGCCTGCGTGGCGATGTTCACCGAGGAGGTCGGGGTCTCCCCGCTGGCCGGCGACGGCGGCCTGCTCTACCAGGCCCGGGTCGCCGAACTGGTCTCCACCGGGCGCTCGTTCGCCCGGTTCGCCGAGGACGGCCAGGTGGTGTTCAAGGCCGAGATCGGCGCCGTCACCGAGGGCGCCTGCCAGGTCCAGGGCGTCTGGGTGGACCCGGCCCACCGCGGTCAGGGCATCTCCGAGACCGGCATGGCCGCCGTCCTGGACATCGCGCTGCGCGAGGTGGCCCCGGTGGTCTCGCTCTACGTCAACGACTACAACCTGCGCGCCCGCGCCGCGTACCGGCGGGTGGGCTTCCGCGAGGTCGGCGCGTTCATGAGCGTCCTGTTCTGAACGGTCCCGTTCCGCGGGCAGGTTGTCGGCTCGGGGCCGCACCGGGCGGGCGCCGGTAGTAACGTCCGGGGCATGGATCAGCTGACCGGGGTGACGATCGAGGCCATCGACCTTGCGGCATGGGCTCCGCAGGCGCTCGATGTCCAGGCGGTGGCGTTCGGGCTGACGCCCGAGGAGGTCATGGTCCGGTTGCACATCGTGGGCCGGCACGCGCAGCAGCCCGGGGTGATCGCGCTCGGCGCGTTCGACGGCGGACGGCTGGTCGGTTTCGGCTACGGCATGCCCAACCGGCGCGAGCACTGGTGGAGCACCGTGATCCAGCCCTACCTGGAGGCCGGTGGCCACGGCGACTGGCTCGACGGCGTCTTCGCGATCACCGAACTGCACGTGCTGCCCGGCTTCCAGGGCCACGGGATCGGCTCCACCCTGATCCGGACCCTCTGCGAGCGGTCCGGCCTGCACCGCAGCATCCTCTCCGCGATCGACGCCGAGACGCCCGCCCGCCGCCTCTACCGCTCGCTCGGCTACCGGGACCTCGCCCGGGCGGTGCACTTCCCGAACACCGAGCGCCTCTACGCCGTCATGGGCGCCCCGCTGCCGCTGCCGGCCCGGCCGGGCGGTCAGAGCGCCCCGGCGAACTCCAGGTAGAGCTCGGCGTCCTCCCCGCGGCCGGCCGCGAGCGCCCGCAGGCCGAGGTCGGTGGCGCGGAACAGCGTCCAGCCGCGCAGCCGCTCCCGGTCCACCTCCAGCGCGTCGGAGAGCTGGTGCAGCCGGCGCCGGACTGCGGCCGGGACGCCGGGGGAACCGACCAGGGTGTCGGCCCGGTCCAGCGCCAGCCGGGCCAGGTCGAAGGCGCGCTCGCCGACCAGCGGCCGCGGGTCGATCGTCAGCCAGGGCGCGCGGTCGGCGGCGAGCACGTTGCCGTGGTGGAAGTCGCCGTGCAGCAGGAACGCCTCGGCGGCGGAGCCGACCAGCCCGTCGGCGGTCTCCAGCGCCTCGGCCACCAGGGCGTCGGCCTCGACGGCGCCGGGCAGGCCGCGGCGGCGGCGCAGGCCGTCGGCGAGGTACCCGGCCCGGTCGGCCAGCGAGGGGAACGGGTGGCCCTCGGCCGGCTCCACCCAGAGCCGGTGCAGCAGGCTGGTGGCCTCCAGCATCGCCTTCGCCTCGGCGAGCGAGCGCAACGGGATGTCGCCGTGCAGCCGCTCCAGCAGCAGCACCCCCTGGGCGGGGTCCGCGTCCAGCAGCAGCACGGCCCCGCGGCCGGCCCAGTGGGAGAGCGCGGCGTGCTCCGCAGCCGTCTCGGGGGTGGTCCGCCCGGACTTGAGGACGGCGGGGCTGAGGTCGTCACGGCGGACGTAGCCGACCAGGCTCAGACTGCCGCCCGGATCGAGGACCCGCTCCAGGGTGAGGTCCCAGCGGGCCAGGTGTGCGGCGACCAGAGCGGGCAGCTCCGCCAGCCACTGCCGCCCCTCCTCGTCGGTGCCGACGCTGCGCGTCAGCCACTCGGGGACGGTGATCTGCGCTGGTGCTCCCGACATGCCGGCCTTCCGGTAGCTGTTCCCCCGTGGTGTTACCCGTCCATTGTCGGCCATGGCCCTGAAACCGCAGGTCAGCGACGCGGGAGGGGGAGCCTGCGGGAGGGGCTCCCGGGAGGGTGCCCGCGCCCCGGGCGGGGCGTGGGAAGTCGGCCCCGCCGACTTCCCACGGATCCGCAGGTCAGGGGGTGGGGGCGGCCGTCGGGGTGGCGGTCGCGGTGTCGGGGAGGCCCGGGAACGGGGTGGGGGCGGCGCCCCAGCGGTGGGCGCGCAGGGCGCACTCGCGCAGCGCGTCGGCCGCGGCGGTGCGCTGGGGGCCGGACACGGCGGCGACCAGGTCGGCGTAGACCGCGGTGAGCCGGGTTTCCAGGTGGGCCGCGAGCCGGGTGGCGCCGGCGGCGTCGGTGACGGCGAAGGGGAGCTGGTAGCCGGCCGCGGCTGCGCTCGGTGTGGCGCCGGCCGTCCCCAGGAGCCGCTGCCACGAGTCCCGGCGGGCCTGGTGCGAGGCGAGGGCGGTGCGTGCGTCGGTCCGCTGCTGGTCGTCCGGGAGCCGGGCGCCCACCACGCCGTAGCCGTAGACCGCGGCGTGCTCGGCGCCCAGCGCGCCCTGGAGCGCCGTGACGGCCTCCGGGCCCACGGCCGGGGTGCTGCCGGTCTCGGACGGCGAGGCCGTGGCCGGTGCCGCACCCGAGGGCGCGCCGGACGGCGATGCGGAGGCGCCGGCCGGAGCGGTGGACGGCGGGGCGCTCGGCGAGGCGGCCGGTGCCGGGGCGGACGCCGGGACCGGGTCGCCGAGGGCGACCGCGTGCAGCACCCCGGCGGCGGACACCGAGGCGAGCAGCCGGGCCAGCTGCGGCGAGGCGGCGCCGAGGTCGGCGAGCCGGGACTGCGCGGTCTGCCGCTCCAGCGAGGCGAGCCCGGCCGCGGTGGTGACCGGGGAACCGGCCGCCGGCGCGGACGAGGGGGACGACGCGGAGGGGGACGCCGAGGAGGACGGCGGCGGGGAGGACGGGGAGGCGGACCCCGGGTCGCCGCCGGAACCGCCGGCCAGGGCGGCCCGGTGCCGGACCACCTCCGCCCGCAGCGGCTGGAGCAGCGCCGCCTGCCCGGCGCCCGGCCCGGCCAGCAGTGCGTCGTACCCGGCGAGCAGGGTGTCGGTGGCGGCGACGGCCCGCAGCCGGACCGGCTCGTCCGGGTCGGGCCGGCGCGGCTCGCCCCGGCCGCCGCCGTCGTCCCCGTCGTGGGAATCGGTGCACGCGGACAGCGTGCCCCCGCCGGCGAGGAGCAGCCCGAGGGCCAGGAAGGTCCGTCTACGGGGCGGCTGCATCGGTGTCACTCCGGGGCGTGTACGGGAGGACGGCCTGCCCGCCTGCCCTCGTTGGCGTGAATGATTACAGAATCCTCACGTCCCCGGGCGCGGATTCCAACGGTCGGAGGCCTGCCGGGCAGGTGTGACCTTCCTCGCAGTGCCCCACCGTCTTCGGGCCTGGCGCAGGCCGGAATCGGTGGTTGGCGGCTTCACCGGATAGGCTTTGGGCCGAGCTGCCGCGACCCGGCCGGCGCCGAACCGGCGCCTGGGGGCGCGGCACACCCTTCTGACAACAGCAGACGCGGCCGAGGAGTCCACCCGGATGAGCACCACCCACACCGACCGGCTGCGCGCGTTGCTGGAGCCGCTGGCCGCCCAGGCGGGCCTGGACCTGGAGGACCTGAAGGTCACCCAGGCCGGCAGCCGTCGCCAGGTGCAGATCGACGTGGACGCCGACGGCGGCGTGGACCTCGACACCATCGCCGAGTTCAGCCGTGTGGTCGGCGAGGCCCTGGACGAGTCCGACGTGATGGGTGCCGGCGCGTACGTGCTGGAGGTCGGCTCGCCGGGCGCGGAGCGTCCGCTGGTCGAGCCCCGCCACTGGCGCCGTGCCGAGGGCCGGCTGGCCAAGATCCACCTGGTCGACGGCGGGGAGATCGTCGCCCGGGTGCTGGAGGCGGACGAGGACGGCGCGCTGGTCGAGGTGCAGCCGGTGAAGGGCCGCGGGCGGCCCAAGGAGCGCCGTCTGGAGTACACCGAGGTGGACCGGGCGCGCGTCCAGGTGGAGTTCAACCGCAAGGACGAGAAGCTCCTCGACGAGGCCGCGGACTTCGCGGACGACGACGCCTCGGACTTCGTGGACGACGCCTCGGCGGACGACGGCGCCGAGGAGGGGGACGACGGTGCGCAGTGACGAACTGCGGACCGACCGCACCATGACGAACGTGACGAAAGACGAGGAGGCGTAGCCGTGGACATCGACATGAGTGCCCTGCGCACGCTGGTCAACGAGAAGAACATCCCCTTCGACCTGCTGGTCGAGTCCATCGAGTCGGCCCTCCTCACCGCGTACCACCGCACCGAGGGCTCGCGCCGCCGCGCCCGCGTCGAGCTGGACCGCAAGTCCGGCCACGTCACGGTCTGGGCCACCGAGGACCCGTCCGAGCTGGACGAGGGCGTCGAGCCCAAGGAGTTCGACGACACGCCGAGCGGCTTCGGCCGGATCGCCTCCAGCATCGGCATCCAGGTGATGATGCAGCGCCTGCGCGACGCCGCCGACGACCAGACCTTCGGCGAGTACGCGGGCAAGGAGGGCGACATCGTCACCGGTGTCGTCCAGCAGGGCAACGACCCGAAGAACGTGCTCGTCGACATCGGCAAGCTGGAGGCCATCCTGCCGCCGCAGGAGCAGGTCCCGGGTGAGGACTACCGGCACGGCACCCGCCTCAAGTGCTACGTCGTGGCGGTCCGCCGGGGCGTCCGCGGCGCCTCGGTGACGCTCTCGCGCACCCACCCGAACCTGGTGAAGAAGCTCTTCGCGCTGGAGGTCCCGGAGATCGCGGACGGCAGCGTGGAGATCGCCGCGATCGCCCGCGAGGCCGGCCACCGCACCAAGATCGCGGTCTGGTCGCGCCGGGCCGGTCTGAACGCCAAGGGCGCCTGCATCGGCCCGATGGGCAGCCGGGTGCGCGCGGTGATGGGCGAGCTGCACGGCGAGAAGATCGACATCGTGGACTGGTCGGAGGACCCCCGCGAGATGGTCGCCGCCGCGCTGTCCCCCGCGCGGGTGACCAGCGTGGAGATCGTCGACGCCGTTCAGCGCTCCGCACGGGTGATCGTGCCGGACTACCAGCTGTCGCTGGCGATCGGCAAGGAGGGCCAGAACGCCCGCCTCGCCGCCCGCCTCACCGGCTGGCGGATCGACATCCGGCCCGACACCGAGGGCCAGCCCGAGGCCGCCGCCCGGCCCGCCGACAACTGACCGTCGCGGGAATTCCGGCCGAGCAATCGGCGTTGTCAAAGGCTCCCCGCCGTACCGCCCCGGTTCGGCGGGGCGGCGCCATGTCCCTTCGGAGGGGTAGACTTGCCTTCGTCTGGCTGGACGCATGTCCGAGCACGCCCGGAACGCACCTGCGTGGGCTGCCGCAAGCGCGCGGCCAAGCACAAGCTGTTGCGTGTCACGGCGGTCGAGGGCGTCTGCGTCCCTGATCCCCGTGGCGCACTGCCGGGCCGGGGTGCTCACCTGCATCCCGATCCGGCCTGCCTCGACCTCGCGGTCCGCCGACGGGCGTTCCCCCGGGCCTTCCGGCTCCAGGGCGCGCTCGACACGGAGCGGCTCCGCGGGTTCATCGGGGAGCGGGAAGGCGACACCCCGGAGCCCTGAGTCCCTCAGGCCCGTCCGGTGGGGCACCTCCCGCGACGGCCGCCGCTAGCCGCGGCGGAGAACCACCGCAACAAGCACAGCGGGCGGGCAGCCGCGCGCCGTGCCACCAGTCAGGTACCTCGCGATGTGGAAGTAGGTCGAGATTGCGATGAGCACTCGATGAGTACGCGATGAGTACGCGATGGGTACGCCCATGAAGTAGCGACGGTCCGGCGGACGAGACACCCCGGACTCATAGACAGGAGTGAAGTGGCTAAGGTCCGGGTTTACGAACTCGCCAAGGAGCTTGGCTTGGAGAGCAAGGCCGTCATGGCCAAGCTCACCGAGCTCGGTGAGTTCGTCCGTTCGGCGTCCTCGACGATCGAGGCGCCGGTCGTGCGCAAGTTGACTGACGCTCTGGGAGTCGCCCCCACCGGTGGCGCTGCCAAGCCTGGCCCGCGGAAGCCCGCGGCGCCCCAGCCCGCCGGCGGTTCCGCCGGTGCGGCCGCACCCAAGCCGGGTGCCCCGAGCCCGGGTCCGCGCCCCAGCGCGACGCCCGGTCCCCGTCCTACGCCGGCCGCGGCTCCCGCCGCGTCGGCCCCCGCCGCTCCCGCGGCGCCCGCCGCCCCGCGTCCGGGCGCGCCGACTCCGGGCCCGCGCCCGGCGGCCCGCCCCGCCGCCCCGGCGGCTCCGGCCGCTCCCGCGGCCGAGTTCTCCTCGCCGGCCCCGGCCGGTGAGACCCAGGCCTCGCGCCCGGCCGCCTCGCGTCCGGCCGGTCCCGCCGCCGGCGGTGCCCGTCCGGGTCCGCGTCCGGCCGGTCCGCGTCCGGGCAACAACCCGTTCACCTCGGGCAGTGCCACCGGCATGGCCCGCCCCGGCGACCGCCGTCCGGCCGCGCCGGGTGCGCGTCCGGCCGCTGCGGGCGGCCAGGGTGCCGGTGCTCCGCGTCCGGGCGGCGACCGTCCGCGTCCGGGTGCCGGTGCGCCCGGTGCCGGTGCTCCGCGTCCGGGCGGCGACCGTCCGCGTCCGGGTGCCGGTGCGCCCGGTGCCGGTGCTCCGCGCCCCGGTGGCGACCGTCCGCGTCCGGGTGCCGGTGCGCCCGGTGCCGGTGCTCCCCGTCCGGGTGGTGCCCCGCGTCCCGACGGCATGCCCCGTCCGGCCGGTCCGCGTCCCGGCGGCCCGACCCCGTCCGGCATGCCGCGTCCGAACCCCGGCATGATGCCGCAGCGTCCGGCTCCGGGCCCGCGTCCGGGCCCCGGCGGCCGTGGCCCGGGTGGCCCCGGCGGCCGTCCCGGTGCTCCGGGCGGCGCGCGTCCCGGCTTCCAGGGCCGTCCGGCCGGTCCGGGCTCGCGCCCGGCGGGCGGCGGCTTCGGCGGCCCGCGTCCCGGTGGCGGTGCCCCCGGTGGCGGCGGCGGCTTCGGTCCGCGTCCCGGCGGCTTCGGCGGCCGTCCCGGCGGCCCGGCCGGCCGTGGTGGCACGCAGGGCGCCTTCGGCCGTGGCCCCGGTGGCCGTCCGGCCCGTGGTCGCAAGTCGAAGCGGGCGAAGCGCCAGGAGTACGAGGCCATGCAGGCCCCGTCCGTCGGCGGTGTGATGCTGCCCCGCGGCAACGGCCAGACGGTCCGCCTGTCGCGTGGTGCCTCCCTGACGGACTTCGCCGAGAAGATCAACGCCAACCCGGCGGCGCTCGTCTCGGTCATGTTCAACCTCGGTGAGATGGTCACCGCGACCCAGTCGGTCTCCGACGCGACCCTTGAGCTGCTGGCCGGCGAGATGGGCTTCGTCCTGGAGATCGTCAGCCGGGACGACGAGGACCGCGAGCTGCTGGAGTCGTTCGACATCGACTTCGGCGCCAACGAGGGCGACGAGGACCAGCTGGCCCCGCGCCCGCCGGTCGTCACCGTCATGGGTCACGTCGACCACGGTAAGACCCGCCTGCTGGACGCGATCCGCAAGTCCAACGTGGTGGCCGGCGAGGCCGGTGGCATCACCCAGCACATCGGTGCCTACCAGGTCGTCACCGAGGTGAACGGCGAGCAGCGCCCGATCACCTTCCTCGACACCCCGGGTCACGAGGCGTTCTCCGCCATGCGTGCCCGTGGTGCCAAGTCCACCGACATCGCGATCCTGGTGGTCGCGGCCAACGACGGTGTCATGCCGCAGACGGTCGAGGCGCTTAACCACGCCAAGGCCGCGGGTGTGCCGATCGTGGTCGCCGTCAACAAGATCGACGTCGAGGGCGCCGACCCGACCAAGGTCCGCGGTCAGCTGACCGAGTTCGGCCTGGTGGCCGAGGAGTACGGCGGCGACACCATGTTCGTCGACATCTCCGCGCGCCAGGGTCTGCACATCGACCAGCTGCTGGAGGCCGTGGTCCTCACCGCGGACGCCTCGCTCGACCTGCGGGCCAACCCCGACCAGGACGCGCAGGGTATCGCCATCGAGGCCCACCTCGACAAGGGCCGCGGCGCCATGGCGACCGTGCTCGTGCAGCGCGGTACCCTCCGCGTCGGCGACTCGATCGTGGTCGGCGACGCCTACGGCCGCGTCCGCGCGATGCTGGACGAGAACGGCAACAGCCTCACCGAGGCCGGCCCGTCCCGCCCGGTGCTGCTGCTCGGTCTGACCTCGGTGCCCCGCGCCGGCGACAGCTTCATCGTCGTCGACGAGGACCGCACCGCCCGCCAGATCGCCGAGAAGCGCTCGGCCCGCGACCGCAACGCCGCCTTCGCGCAGCGTCGGGTCCGGGTGTCCCTGGAGGACCTGGACAAGGCCATCGCCGCCGGCTCCATCGAGCAGCTCAACCTCATCATCAAGGGTGACGTCTCCGGTTCGGTCGAGGCCCTGGAGGACGCCCTCGTCAAGCTGGACGTGGGCGAGGAGGTCGAGCTCCGGGTCCTGCACCGCGGTGTGGGTGCCATCACCGAGTCCGACGTGGACCTGGCGATGGGCTCGGACGCCATCATCATCGGCTTCAACGTGCGCGCCGAAGGCCGTGCGCGTGCGGCGGCCGACAAGGAAGGCGTGGACGTCCGGTACTACTCGGTCATCTACCAGGCGATCGAGGAGATCGAGAACGCCCTCAAGGGCATGCTCAAGCCGGAGTACGAGGAGGTGCGCCTCGGCGCCGCGGAGATCCGCGAGGTCTTCCGCTCCTCCAAGTTCGGCAACATCGCCGGTGTCCTGGTGCGCGACGGCATCATCCGCCGCAACGCCAAGGCCCGCCTGCTGCGCGACGGCAAGGTCGTGGCGGAGAGCCTCACCATCGAGGGTCTGCGCCGCTTCAAGGACGACGCGACCGAGGTCCGCGAGGGCTTCGAGGCCGGTGTGACCCTGGGGTCGTTCAACGACATCAAGGTCGAGGACATCATCGAGACCTACGAGATGCGCGAGAAGCCGCGCGCGTAAGCGAGTGGTGTCCGGGGCCGGTCGACGGGTGGAATTCCCGTCGACCGGCCCCGGTCTCGCTGTGTAGGGTCCTCGGGTAGCCGGATGACGCGGCACCAGCCCGGTTCCGGGCTGTCCCCGAGGCCTCCAGGTCGGCGAGACCTGTCATACATGTTCGTGGGAACACTCACCTTCGACCTGCTGCTGGGCGACGTCCACTCGCTCAAGGAGAAGCGTTCGATCGTGCGGCCCATCGTGGCCGAACTGCAGCGCAAGTACAGCGTGTGCGCTGCCGAGACCGGGAACCAGGATCTGCACCGCCGGGCCGAGATCGGCCTCGCGGTGGTGTCCGGCGAAGCCGGGTACGTGACCGAGATCCTGGACAGCTGTGAGCGGTTGGTCGCCGGCCGCCCCGAGGTACAGCTGCTCTCCGCCAGGAGGCGCTACCACAACGACGACGATGAATGAGGTCTGCGGGACGGACCGGCGCGAGTCGCCGTTCTCACACAGATCAGGACCGAGAGCGCCCGCAAGGCCGGGCGCGGGCCGGTACTTTGGGGCGTGGGCCCCGACGGGCAGGCAGCACGCCCGGGTTACCGGCCCACTGCACGAGGAGGCAACGTGACCGACACCGCAAGGGCGCGCAAGCTCGCCGACCGCATCCAGGTGGTCGTCGCCCAGACCCTGGAACGGCGGATCAAGGACCCCCGGCTGGGGTTCGTGACCATCACCGACACCCGGGTGACCGGCGACCTGCGCGAGGCCACCGTCTTCTACACCGTCTTCGGTGACGAGACCGAGCGCGAGGCCACGGCCGCCGCGCTGGAGAGCGCCAAGGGCGTGCTCCGCTCCGAGGTCGGCAAGCAGACCGGGGTGCGCTTCACCCCGTCGCTGACCTTCGTCGCGGACGCCCTGCCGGAGAACGCCCGGAACATCGACGACCTGCTCGACCGGGCCCGGGCGATCGACGCCGCCGTGCGCACCACGGCGGCGGGCGCGACCTACGCAGGCGACGCGGACCCGTACAAGGTCCCGGCGTCCGAGCGTGACGACGAGGACGAGTAGTCATGGCGGGTGAGCCGGCGCCGGCCGGTTCGACGGCCGGAGCAACCACGGGGGCGTCCTCCACCAGCACGGTGGAGGGTGCCCTCGCGGTGCTTCCGGGGCCGCGCGCCGAGGAGAGCGGCTTCGAGCTGGTCTGGCAGCAGGTGGTCGCGGAGATCGGGCGGGCCCGCTCGATCGACCTGATCTGCCACATCTGCCCGGACGGCGACGCACTCGGCTCGGCCCTGGCGGCCGGGCTGGCGCTGCGCGGGCTCGGGTACGAGGTCCGGGTCTCCTTCGGGGACGACCCGCAGATCGTCCCCGAGTCGCTGTCCTTCCTGCCCGGCCAGGAGCTGATCGTGCCGGCCTCCGAGGTGCCCGACACCCCGGAGCTGGTGCTCTGCTTCGACGTCGCCGCGGAGAGCCGGCTCGGACTCCTGCACGACAAGGCCTTCGCCGCGCCCGTGCTGGCGGTCTTCGACCACCACGCCTCCAACCCCGGCTTCGGCACCCACCAGCTGATCGACCCGAGTGCGCCGGCCACCGCCGTCCTGGTGGACGAACTGCTGCGCCGGCTCGGCGTCGAGCTGGACCGGGACCTGGCCACCTGCCTCTACACCGGGGTCGCCACCGACACCGGCTCCTTCAAGTACCGGGCCACCACGCCCGAGACCCACGAACTCGCCGGGCGGCTGCTGGCCACCGGCATCCGGCACGACCTGATCTCCCGGCAGCTGTGGGACACCTCGTCCTTCGGCTACCTCAAGGTGCTCGCGGCCGCGCTCGACCGGGCCGTCTACGAGCCGGACGCGGCCGACGGGCTGGGTCTGGTGTGGACCTGGGTGCCGTACCAGGACCTGGCGCTGTTCAGCGTCACCGTCGAGGAGATCGAGGGCCTGATCGACATCGTCCGCCGCCCGGCCGAGGCCGAGGTCGCGCTGGTACTCAAGCAGGACCCGGACGGCACGCTGCGCGGCTCCTCGCGCTCCAAGGGCGCGGTCGACGTCGCGGCCGCCTGTGCGGAGCTCGGCGGCGGCGGGCACACCTACGCGGCCGGGTTCTCCGCCCGCGACGGCGTGGAGGCCGTGGTGGCGCGGTTCCGGGCCGCGCTGCGGCCGATCGGTTGACCGGCCGGCCGCCGAGCCCGGCCGATCGACCCCAGAAGACCACTCCCACAGAAAAGAACAGATGAAGCGCAAAGGAACCGGTCCGGACGGCCTGGTCATCGTCGACAAGCCGGAGGGCATCACGTCGCACGGGGTGGTGGCCAAGCTGCGCTGGCTGGCCGGGACGCGGAAGGTCGGCCACGCCGGCACGCTCGACCCGATGGCCACCGGCGTGCTGGTGATCGGCGTCGAGCGGGCCACCCGGCTGCTCGGCCACCTGATGCTCACCGCGAAGACGTACGAGGCGACCGTCCGGCTGGGCCAGACCACCGTCACCGACGACCGGGAGGGCGAGGTCACCTCCTCGACGGCGGCGGACGGTGTCACCCGGGAGGCCGTCGAGGCCGGGATCGCCCTGCTCACCGGCGAGATCATGCAGGTGCCGTCCAAGGTCAGCGCGATCAAGATCGACGGCAAGCGCTCCTACGCGCGCGTCCGCGAGGGCGAGGACTTCGAGCTCGCGGCGCGGCCGACCACCGTGCACTCCTTCACCGTGCACGAGTACCGCACCGCCGTCGCCGAGGACGGCACGCCGGTGCTCGACCTCGACGTGACGGTGGAGTGCTCCTCCGGCACCTACATCCGGGCGCTCGCCCGCGACCTCGGCGCCGGCCTCGGCGTCGGCGGACACCTCACCGCGCTGCGGCGCACCAAGGTCGGCCCGTACGGCGTGGAGTCGGCGCGGACGCTGGAGCAGCTGGAGGAGTCGGTGCACGGCGAGGCCGCGACCGGCCTGGACGTGCTGCCGATCGGCGCGGCCGCGGCGGCGGCCTTCCCCCGCTGGGACCTCGACGCCGAGCAGGCCAAGCTGCTCTCGCACGGCGCCCGGCTGAAGGCGCCGGGGCTGGGCGTGGACGGGCCGATCGCGGTGTTCGGGCCGGACGACCGGTTCCTCGCGCTGGTGGAGGAGAAGGGCGGCCAGGCGAAGCCGGTCGCCGTCTTCGTCGGCTGAACCGGCCGACCGGCGGCCCGGTGCGCCAACGGCGGAGGCCCCGGCGGCTCCTCGGAAGGCTGACACCCCCGCGGGGGTGATGACCCCGTACGGGTGAGGCCGCGGGGAGTCCCGGGGCCCGCGGCGGACCGGTGGTCCGGGAACGGACGAGCCCCTGCGGCCCGGTGGGCGGCAGGGGCTCCGTGCTGCCCGCGTGCTGCCCCCGGGCAGGCAGGTCCGGCGGCTCCGGCGGGGCCGGCGTCCCTTCACCCGGACGGGGGAGCGCGCGAGGTGAACGCCGGTGGTGAGCGGCGCGGGCGCGGTCGGGCCCAGCCGCCCGCGGGCAGGCTCCCGGTCGGCGAGCAGGTCGCCGCGACGCGTCCGCTCCCGGGCCGGCCGGCCCTGCGGGGAGGGCTGCGCGAATGCCGGGATTCCTGGACGGCGACGAGGTGGCGGGCGATCCGGGGCGGTACCTGCTGCGGATCCGTGCCCTGGACGGACGGCTGTGCGGACTGGGGTTCGTCGCCGACCCGCAGGGCACCGTCCTGACCGCGCACGAGTGCGTGGCGGGGCTCGACCGGATCGTCCTGCACACCCCCGGCGGGCAGACCCGCGTCCTGGGCCCGGACAGCGTGCTGCCGCTGCCCGCGCACGGGCTCGCCCTGCTGCGCACCGACACCGTCGGCGGGCTCCCGGTGCCGCCGTTGCCGATCGCGTCCGAGGGGGCGACGGGCCCGGGCCGGGAGGTGGTGCTGCCGGTACCGGCCGGGGAGGACGGACGGGTGGTCGCGGTGCGCTGCGGCGTCCTGGGCGCCACCGGTGCGGTCTACGCGCCCGGACCGCCGCCCGCCGAAGGGCGGCCGGGCCCCGGGCCGTTCCACCTGCTGGGCGGGGTGCTGCTGCTCGGCGTCCCGGCCGGAGCCGGCGGCGCGGCGGCGGTGCCGCCCGGGACACCGGTGCTGGACGCGCGCGGCGGCGCGGTGGTCGGGGTCGCCGCGCCGGCGCTGCGGGCCCCGGAACAGGCGGGCGCGCTCACCGTCGCGCCCGCGACCGGCGGCGGACCGGTGCAGGACGGTCCGGAGCTGGCGGCGGCGCTGGCCCGGAACGCGGCCGGCGTGCCCGCGTACGGCCCTTCGCTCAACCTGGCGGGCGTGCTCCGGCTGGCGGCCGCCCGGTCGGCCGCGGCGAGCGCGGGACCCGGGCGGGTGGCGGCGCTGGCGGCGGACCGGATCGACCGGCCCGACGGGCTGGTCGGCGACGAGCCGTCGGCGGTGGTCACCGTGCTGGTCGGCGCGCCGGGCTCCGGTCGGAGCACCGAACTGGCCGCCCTCGCCGCCCGCCGGGCCGGTGGCGACCGGCCGCTGCCCACGCTCTGGCTGCGCGGCGCCGACCTGGACGCCGCAGACGTTTCGCTCGCCGGCGCGGTGCGGCGCGCGTTGGAGTCGGCCGCGGCGGACCTGGCCACCCAGCCGCCGCCCGGGCCGGAGGCGGTGGCCGCCCTCTGCGCGGAGGCGGGGCGGCCGCTGCTGGTCCTGCTCGACGGGCCCGAGGAGGCGCCCGTCCCGCTGGACGCGGCCTGGCTGCGGGCGGCGGGGGAGTGGCTGGCGGCCACTGGCGGGCGGCTGGTCACGGCCTGCGGGGAGGAGGCCCGGGAGGCCCTGGCGCCGGACGGGCGCGACGCGGCTCCGCACCCCGCCGGCCACCCCGACGCGCTCGACACCGGCGCCCATGCCGGCGCCCACGCCGGCGCCCACGCCGGCGCCCGCCGTCCGGCGCTCGCCGTGCACCGCCTCGGCCCGCTGCCCGCCGAAGCGGCGGACCGGGTCCGCCGCCGGTACGGGCTGCCGCCCGGGTGGCCGGCGGCGCCGGACGCCCGGCACCCGCTGGCCGTCCGGCTGGCCGGCGAGCTGTGGGCGGAGGGGCTGCACGGGGAGCCGCCGTGCCGGAGCGAGCTGTTCGCCGCCCACCTGGACCTGCGCTGCCTGCGGGTGGCCCAGCGCCTCGCCGCCGACGGCCGGCCCCGGCGGGGCGCCCACCGGCGGGGTGGGGGCCGCCCCGCCGGGCCCGCCCACGGCCGGGTGCGGCGGCTGGCCGCGGCGGTGGCCGGCCGGGTGCACGAGGCGGCCCGGCGGATGCTCGGCGAGGAGGAGGGCGGGCTGGGCCGGGCGGCGTTCGAGGAGCTGTTCCCGGTGGCCGGCGGCTGGGCGGCCGCCGTGCTGGCGGAGGGCCTGTTCACCCCGGCCGGGCCCGGCTACCGGCTGGCGCACGGCGAGTTCGCCGACTGGCTGCAGGGCCTCCACCTGGACCTCGACGGCGCACTGCGGCTGCTGCTCGGCGAGGCCGAGGACACCCGGCCGGCCGGGGCGGACCGCGCGGGGGAGGCCGGCCCGGGCGAGGGCCGGGGGCGGCACGCCCGCGCCGTCCCCCGGCACCGGGTCGGCCCGGTGGCCGCCGCCCTGGGGCAGCTGGCCGGCGCCTGGGGCGCCGCCGCACTGGACCCGTGGCTGCACCGGCTCTGGCGCGCCCTGGACCTGCGCCCGCCGGGCAGCGAACCCGCCTGGTGGGCGGGCCGGTTGCTGGCCGCCGGGCTGGCCGTCACCCCGGACCTCGCCGAACACCGCGCACTGCTGGACCAGTTGGCCGTCCGGATCACCGAAGTCGCCCCGGCCGCGGGCGGGTTCGAGCGGCTTCCGGCGGACGGCCTCGGGCGGTTCGACGCCGCCTTCTGGACCGGCCTCGGGCTGCCCGTCGTGCGCGAACTGGAGCTGCTGGGCCGCCTCGTGACCGCCGACGGGCCGGGCCGGCCCTTCCTCGCCGCCGTCGCCGAGCGGCTGCGGGCCGATCCGGCCGGCGTCGTCCCGCTGCTCTGCGGCTGGTTCGACGACCCGCGCGGCCTGCCCGGCCACCCCGGCACCACCGTCGCCGACCTCGCCCACGACCTGCTGTACGCCCACCGGGCCCTCGCCCTGGACGAGTTGACCGAGGCGCTGGCCGACGCGGCGCACCCCCGGGCGGACGCCCTGCTCACCGTCCTCGCCGCCGAGGAGCCGTCCGCGCTCTGCCGGGCGGTCGACCGCTGGAGCCACGACCGGCGGCCCGAGCGCCACGTCACCGCCGCCGTGCACGCGCTGCGCACCGCCCCGTACGCCCGCGGCGCGGCCGCGGAGCTGCTGCGCCACACCGCGCTCACCCTGCTCGCCCGCGACGAGGAGCCGGGCCTGCACGGCGCCGCGCTGGCCCTGCTGATCGCCGACCGGGAGGCGAGGGCCGCCCACCTGCCGGCGGCGCTGGCCGCGTACCGGCGGGGCGGGGACGGCTTCCTCACCGCGCGGACGCTGGCCCCGGCGCTGGAGAGCGACCCGGAGCCGGTGCTGGCGGCGCTCGCGGACCGGCTGGGGCGGCCGGGGGCGCCGGTCGCCGAGACCCTGCGGGTGCTGGCCGACGCCCGCTCGCCGCTGGGCGGCCGGTGCGGCGCCGAGTTGGCGGCCCGGCTGCTGCGGGAGCACCCGGCCGCGGCCGGCCCGGTCGCCGTCGACTACCTGGGCCGCCGCCTGGCCGGTGGGGCCGCCCGCGGGCCGGCCGCCCGGCTGGAGCTGCGGCTGCTGCTCGGCAGCGCCCTGGCGGCCCGGGCGGCGGCCGTCCGCCGGACCTTCGCCGAGGTGCTGGCGGCGCCGGTGGCCGACGCCGACGGGAACGCCCTGCGCGGCGAGTTGCTGGACACCGTGCTCGCCACCGAGGGCGACCCGGAGGTGCTGACCGCGCTGGTGGAGCGGTTGGCCGAGCACTGCGCCGCCGAGCGGCCGGCCCGGGCCCGGACGGCGCTGGCCCGGGCGGCGGCCGGACTGCCGGACGCGGACCGGTTGCTGGTGCGCTGCGCGGGCCGCTCGGCGGCGTTCGCCCTGCTGCTGGCCGACTGGCCGGACGGCTGGCCGCTCCGCCCCGGCGGACCGCGGCTGGACCGGATGCGGGAGCTGGTGGCGGCCGGCCGCGATCCGCAGGGCGCCGCCGCGGAGGCCGGGCGCGAGGCCGGTGCGGAGCCGGGCTCCGGGAACGGTGCGGAGCCGGGTGCCGGGACCGGGCGCGAGGACCCGGTGGAGGCCGTCCGTACGCCCGCGTCCGGGGCCCGGCACCCGGCGGTGCGCCCAACCCGCCTTCCGGTGCCGAACCAGGGGCAGGCGCATGGCACGCTATAGGGGTTCGGGTTTTGAGCGTTTGAGCGTACAGAAGGTACGCGCCGTACGGAACAAGGAGCGGTCAGGGTGCAGCGCTGGCGTGGCCTGGAGGAGATCCCCGGTGACTGGGGACGCAGCGTCGTCACCATCGGCTCGTTCGACGGTGTGCACCGCGGACACCAGCTGATCATCAACCGGGTGGTCGAGCGCGCCCGGGAACTCGGCGTCCGCTCGGTCGTCGTGACCTTCGACCCGCACCCGAGCGAGGTCGTCCGCCCGGGCAGCCACCCGGCGCTGCTCGCCCCGCAGCCGCGCCGCGCCGAGCTGATCGCGGAGCTCGGCGTGGACGCCGTGCTGGTGCTGCCGTTCACCGCGGAGTTCTCGCAGGAGTCCCCGGAGACCTTCTTCCGGCAGGTCCTGGTGGACGCGCTGCACGCCTGCCTGGTCATCGAGGGCCCGAACTTCCGCTTCGGGCACCGGGCGGCCGGGGACGTCGCGCTCCTCACCGAGCTGGGCCGGGCCGCCGACTGCGGCGTCGAGGTGGTCGACCTGCAGGTCCGCGGGGCGGCCGGCGACGGCGAGCCGTTCTCGTCCACGCTGACCCGGCGGCTGGTCGCGGCCGGCGACATGGCCGGGGCCGGCGAGGTGCTCGGCCGCCCGCACCGGGTGGAGGGCATCGTGGTGCGCGGGGCGCAGCGCGGCCGCGAACTCGGCTACCCGACCGCCAACGTGGAGACCGTGCCGCACAGCGCGATCCCGGCCGACGGCGTCTACGCGGGCTGGCTCACCGCGAACGGCGAGCGGATGCCGGCGGCGATCTCGGTCGGCACCAACCCGACCTTCGACGGCACCGCCCGTACCGTCGAGGCCTACGCCATCGACCGGGTCGGCCTGGACCTCTACGGTCTGCACGTCGCCGTCGACTTCCTGGCCTACCTGCGCGGGATGGAGAAGTTCGACTCCATCGAGGCGCTGCTGGACCGGATGGCCGACGACGTCAAGCAGGCCCGTGAGCTGACCGACGCCGCCTGACGCGCGAAGCACCAGGGCCCGCCGTCCGTTCCCGGGAGGGGACGGACGGCGGGCTCTGGTGCGTGCCGGGCCCGGTTCGGGCCCGGCGCCGCTCCTACTGCTGGGGCTGCTGGGGCGGGTGCGGGTACCCGTACCCGGCGGGCGGCTGCGTGCCGGGCTGCGGCTGCGCGCCGGGCTGCGGGTATCCGTACCCCGCCGGGGCCGGGGGCTGCTGCCACTCCGGCTGTCCGGGCTGCTGCTGACCCGGCTGCGGGTAGCCGTACCCGGGCGGGGGCGGCGGGGTCTGCCCCGGCTGCGGCGCCCACGGTGCGCCGGGCGCCGGCTGGCCGGCCGGGTAGCCGCCCTGGCCCGGCTGCGGGTAGGGCTGCGGCTGCCCGGGCTGCGGGTAGCCCGGCTGCTGCGGGTCGGCGTACGGCTGCGGCTGGCCCGGCACGACCTGCTGCTGCTCGGCGTACGGGTACGGCGCGGCGGCCTGCGGGGGCTGCTGCGCCTGCTGCTGCCAGCCGGTCTGCTGGGCGGCCTGCTGGGCGCGGACGATGTCCTCGCCGACCAGGGTGGCGAGGTCGAAGTACGCCTCGCGGACCTTGGGCCGCATCATGTCGAGGTTGACCTCGGCGCCGGCCGCCAGGGACTCGTCGAACGGCACCACGACGACGCCGCGGCAGCGGGTCTGGAAGTGCGCGACGATGTCCTCGACCTTGATCATCTTGCTGGTCTCGCGGACCCCCGAGACCACCGTGATGCTGCGCTGCACCAGGTCCGCGTAGCCGTGCGCGGAGAGCCAGTCCAGCGTGGTGGAGGCGGAGGAGGCACCGTCCACGCTCGGGGTCGAGACGATGATCAGCTGGTCGGCGAGGTCGAGCACCCCGCGCATCGCGCTGTACAGCAGGCCGGTGCCGGAGTCGGTCAGGATGATCGGATACTGGCGGCCCAGCACGTCGATGACCTGGCGGTAGTCCGAGTCGTTGAAGGTGGTCGAGACGGCCGGGTCGACGTCGTTCGCCAGGATCTCCAGGCCCGAGTGCAGGTCCTGCGAGGTGAACTGACGGATGTCCATGTAGCTGCGCAGGTGCGGGATGGCCGTCACCAGGTCGCGGATGGTCGCGCCGGTCTGGCGCTTGACCCGCCGGCCCAGGGTGCCGGCGTCCGGGTTGGCGTCGATCGCGATCACCTTGTCCTGGCGCTCGCTGGCCAGGGTCGCGCCGAGCGCGGTGGTGGTCGTGGTCTTGCCGACGCCGCCCTTGAGGCTGATCACCGCGATCCGGTAGCAGCTCAGCACCGGGGTGCGGATGATCTCCAGCTTGCGGGACTTCTCGGCCGCCGCGGCCTTGCCGCCGAACTGGAACCGGGGCTGCTGGCGCTGCTGCTTCGGCTGGCTGCGCAGCAGGCGGTCCGAGGACAGCTCGACGGCGGCCGTGTAGCCGAGCGGCGCGCCGTGCGCGGTCGGCTGCGGGGAGGCGGCCTGCTGGAAGGCCGCGGGGGCCTGCGGCGTGCCGGTCTGCTGCGGCCACGCCTGCTGGACCTGCGGTGCCTGCTGGACCTGCGGTGCCTGCTGGACCTGCGGAGCCTGCTGAACCTGCGGAGTCGGCTGGGCCGGCTGCTGCTGGGCCGCGGGCTGCGACCAGCCCGCCTGGCGCGGGTCGACCGGCGCGGCCGGCTGGGGTACCGGCTGCGGGGCGGGGACCGGCTGGCCCGGCGCCGGCTGGGCGGCGGGCCAGCCCGCGGCCTGCGGGTCCTGCGGCGGTACCGGCTGCACCGGCTGCCCGGGCGGGACCGGCTGGGCGTACGGGTGGGGCTCGGCGTACGGCTGCGGCTGGCCCGGGACGGCCTGCTGCGGGTCCGCGTACGGATGCGGCTGCGGCTGCTGCGGGACGGGCTGCTGCTGCGCCGGGTCGGCCGCCGGCCAGGGCTGGGCGACGGCGGTCGGCTGCTGCTCCACCACGGGCGCCGGGGCGGGGGCGACCGCCTCGGCCGGCGGCGCGGTGAACGGGTTGGCCTGTACCTCGACGGGGGCGGCCGGGACGTGGGCGGCCGCGGCGGGGGCCGGTCCGGCCTCCGCGGGCACACCGGTCGGCACCGGCTCGGGCGCCACCGGGGCGGCTGCGGCCACGGCCTGATCGGGCGTCGGGACGGGCGGCTGGGCCGGCCCGCCGGCCGGAGCCGGAGCCGGCACCGGTGCGGGCCCGGGCTGGGCGGGGGGCGGCACCGGCGGCCCGCCCACCACGGTCGGCGCGGGCGCGGGTACGGGTGCCGTCCCGCCCGCCTGAACGGGCGCAGGCATGGGCGCGGGCATGGGCGCAGGCGCCGGCACGGCCGCGGGCGCCCCCGCGCCCGGAACCCCCGGCACACCCGGAACCGCCACCCCGGGAGCCCCCGGCACAGCCGCACCCGGCGCCCCCGCGCCCGGAGCCGCCGCCGCCGGCCCGGGGGCCGCGGGCGCGGCCGCCGGGCCACCCGCGGGCTCCGACTGCACGTACCAGGACGGGGGAGTGTAGTCGGGCGCGTCGGACCAGTCGTCGTCGTCCTCCGCCGCGTTGTCGCCGACGTAGACGCCGTCCCGATCGCTGCTCACCTAGGGCTCCCTCGTGTTCGCCGCCGCTTGGTAGCGGTGCCGTTGCCGCATCAAAGACTAGGCCGTGCGCCACCCCTCGATGAAGGCGGAGTCGCATCTCACCCGCTGGGCGACCGGGGAACGCCGGGGGCGCACGGGGTCAGTCCATCCGGCGCGGACCGCCCAGGACCTGCTGCTCGGCCTGTCCGGGAATGGTCCGCACGTACTGGCGGCGCATCCGGGTCGTCCACAGCGTCATGTCGTCGCCGAGGGTGGGCAGCGCGGCGACGTCCTGCGGGCCGAGCGAGAGCACCCGGCCGACCAGTTCGGCCTCCTGCGGCGAGACGCGCTGCAGCCCGACCAGGTCGGCGGCGTTCAGCACCCGGGACGCGTTCGGGCCCAGGTAGGGCAGCAGGGTCAGGGTGGTCTGCCAGGGCGCGGCGGAGAGCCGGCTGCGCGGCGGGCGCGCGCCGAGGTCGCGGACCACCAGCACCGGCGAGTTCACCGAGGCACCCTGCGGACCGAGCCGGCCGACCTGGTGGACGGTGACGCACGGCTGCCCGCCGCCCGCCGCCTGCGCCATCGGGCCCCAGAGCTGGCCGCGGGCGGTCTCCACCGCGATCCGGGCGCCGGTGGCGGCCGCCCGCAGGGCGATCACCTGCGCCGTCCAGACCCCGCCGACCAGCACCAGGTCGTAGGCGCTGGGGCGGAACAGCCCGAGGACGGCCGGCTGCTGCTGCACGTCCTCGCCGATCAGCACGCCGTCGTCGCCGACCGGGAGGGCCAGCGCGCCGAGCTCCTCGACGGTCAGCACGTGCTTCTCCCGCCGGGGGCCGCGCAGCCCGAAGCCGGGCAGGATGCGGGGCCGGACGCGCGACTGCTCGGCGGAGCCGGACTGCGGACCGGGCGCGGGATAGGTCTGGTACGCCATCAGGAAGCACCTCCCAGGGGCAGGGTGGCGAGCATGCCGGGGGCCTGCTCCAGGTCGAGCCGGGCGAGGCCGATGCCGGCGCTCTGTGCCCGGGCCTCCACGAGCCGGCCGATCTGGACGACCTCGCTCTCGCTGCGCCCGGTCACCCGGACGTGGCCGCTGATCGCCACCGAGCCGCCGGTGCCGTGACCGGCGGTCAGGCTGAAGGTGCTGGCGAGTGCGGGCGAGCCGGTGACCAGGTTGACCAGGTCGGGCGCGGAGATCCGGCCGGGGGAGCCGCCGGGGCGGCCGAGCTGCGGCCACCGGGAGACCCAGTAGGTGCTGTGCCAGCGGTCGTCGATCCGCCAGAAGCGGTTGCTCTCCTGGGTGCGCCGGCCGCTGCCGCCGCCGCTGCCGGTGCCCTGGCGGCCGGCCACGGCGAGCGGGTTGGCGCAGGTGGAGATGGCGAGCGCGGCGATCAGCTCGCGCTCGTCCAGCACCGTGGCGTTGAAGCCGGCGCTGTTGAGCCGACCGGCGAGCTGGTCGGTGACCCGTTGCAGGGCCTTGCGGGCGCCCTCCTCGCCGCCGCCGCGGGCGCGGACGGCGGTGGCGGCCCGCTCCGGGTCGAGCTTGAGCGCCACCCAGGTGAGCCGCAGCCCGGGCGTCGCGGTGCCGTCCGGCAGCTCCTGGTAGGCGCGGGAGGCCAGCGACTGCTCGGGCAGGTGCGGGGCCGGGGCCGGCTGGGTGTGCTGGACCACCTGGACCGACTCCAGGGTGATGTCGTCCACCCGCAGTGCCGAGCAGACCAGGTCCAGCGGCAGCGGGAGCGCGGTGCGCACCGGGCGCAGCGGCTGGTCCTTGGCCTGGACGAGCAGCACCGAGGTGAGGAAGGTGCCGTCGCCGACCATGCCGGTCTCGCGGCGGATCGGGCGGCCGCCGAAGTCGGTCTCGGTGGCGTGGGTGCAGGTGCGCAGGGCCGGCTCCAGCTCCAGCGCGGGGGCGATCGCCGGGTCGGTGCCGACCGGCGGGACGTTGGTCCGGGCCTGCTTCCGACGGGCCTTCAGGGCGCCGCGCACCCGCAGCAGCTCCGGGATGGTGCGGCCGCGCAGCGGGATCGCCGCGAGGACGACCAGGGCCAGCGCGACCGCGCCGAAAGCGCCGGCCACCGGCTTGCTGATGGTCCAGCCGACGGCCACCAGCGCCACCGCGACCTCGACCAGCACGAGCTGTTGGAGTCTCAGCCGGCCGCCGAGCAGCCCCGGGCGGGGGTGGACGCGGACCTGCACGGGGGCGCCGGGCCCGCCGGGGGGCGCCGGCCGGGGCGCGGCGGCGGCTGCCGGTTCGGGCTGCGCCCGTCGGCCGGAGCGGCGCGATCCCCTGCCCTGTGCCGTGCTGCGGCGCCCTGGAGCGGTCTGGCTTGGCATCCCCCGAGTGGCCCTTCCTGATCAGTTGTCGCGGCCCGGTTGGCCGGTCCGCGAACCGTACCCGTACCGTACTCACCGTCTGCTGCCGCATCGTAGAGGGTTCGAGCTCGCGCTCGCCGGGCGGGTGCGGACCACGGGGAGTGTCGGTCAGACAGGGGAGACGACAAGCATGGCATCGCGCCGCGACGAGCTGAACGCCTACACCTTCGCCCGCAAGCGCACGGTCGGCGCCTTCCTGCTGCCCGGCGGCGGCGGGAGCGACGAGGACGCGCCGCGGCCGCTCAAGGCGGTCCTGCCGAGCGTCGTCGTGGGGGCGCTGGTGGTCGGCGGGTTCGGGGTCTGGGGGGTGTTCAAGCCGAGCGCCCCGGTGGGCTGGGACAACGGCAAGAACATCATCCAGGGCAAGCAGAGCACCACCCGGTACGTGGTGCTGCCGGATCCGGACGGCAAGACCAGGCGGCTGCACCAGGTGCTCAACATGGCCTCGGCGCGGCTGGTGCTGCCGGCGGACGCCAAGGTGGTGGTGGTCGCCGACGACGTGCTCGACCGCTACCCCAACCACGGTCCGACGATCGGCATCCCGTACGCGCCGGACAAGCTGCCGACCAAGGAGAACGTCAGCAAGCCGATGAAGTGGTCGGTCTGCGACCGCCCGGGCTCGGACGACCGCCAGGAGACCGTCAACCAGGCGGTGTTCGTGGCCGGCGGCGCCGACGCGAAGGCGCTGGAGGCCAAGGACCGGGTGCTCGACGTCGACCAGGCGCTGCTGGTGCAGCAGGTGGACGAGCAGCAGGTGTCCGTGCAGCCGGGCGCGGGCCAGGCGCCGGCCGCGCAGGCCAAGCTGAAGCTCTTCCTGATCGACGCCAAGGGCCGCAAGCACGCCATCGGCGGCGAGAACGACCCGGACAGCACCCGGACGCAGCTGATGGGCGCGATCTTCGGCTCGATGGCCGCCCCGCAGCGGGTGAAGAAGGACTGGCTGGACACCCTGGTGCCCGGCAGCGACATCGTCTTCCCGAAGATCGACGGCCTGGGCTCCAACTCGTCGGTGACGCTGCAGAAGCCGGAGGACCGCAAGGTCGGCCGACTGGTCCGGTTCGGCGAGCGCTACTACGTGGTGGCCAAGGACAAGCTGCTCCAGATCACCCCCTTCCAGGCCGAACTGATCCGGCAGAACCCGCTGTTGCAGCCGCTCTACAACCAGGACGCGGACAAGACCCCGCGGGTGAACGAGATGACGCCGGCCGATCACGCGGCCTTCAAGAGCGACGCCCCGCTGATGGGCGAGGGCGCCGGCGACTGGCCGACCAGGACCGGTGCGCCGGCCAACAACTGGCAGGCCCCGAAGGACGCCAGGATGGTGGTCTGCAGCACCTTCGACGGGGTGGCGGAGGACGGCCGGACGCCGCGCCGCAGCGTCTGGGCCGGGCCGGACTACCCGGTGAAGTACAGCAGCGGCGCCGTCTCCGCCCATGTGACGCCGGGTCACGGGCTGTACTACCGCGCGCTGGACAACGGTGCGGACGGCTCCGGCAGCGACTACCTGATCACCGAGACGGGCCTGCGCTACGCCGTTCCGGCCAACAGCACCGGCGGCAAGGGCGGCGCCCCGACCACCGCTCCGGGCCGGCCGAGTTCGAGCCCGAGCGCGGTGGCGAAGACGCCGTCGGCCCAGCCCACCGACCCGGCCGCGCCGCAGCAGCCGGAGGAGGTCGGCGGCAACCAGGCCAGGCTCGGCTACCAGGGCCTGCAGCCGGCGCCGGTGCCGGTGCAGTGGTCGAACCTGGTTCCGGCCGGTCCGGCGCTGAACTCGAAGAGTGCGACGCAGCAGCAGAACGCCTGACGGGCGGGCCTCGTAAAGGAATTGGCCGCTGTGTCATGGTCTGGTAACTAGCCGTCTCCCGATGTTGGGCGAGCTGCGTGTGCCGACTACAGTGCTGCAGGACATCACGCCGTGATGCGACGGGGTGGCCGGAATCGGCGCCCCGGACACAATGTCTGTCTCATGGGGGACGGTAGAGCATGGGTCAGTTCAAGACGACCGCTCAGGAAATGATGGCCTTCGCCAAGCACATGGACGAGGTCATCAACAAGATCGACGGTGAGATCAAGGGCCTCAACACCCTGGTCGACTCGGTCAAGGGCGGCTGGCAGGGCCAGGCTGCCCAGGCCTACACCAACCTGCAGCGCGAGTTCAACGAGGACGCGGTCAAGCTGAACCAGTCGCTGACGGCGATCAAGGGCGCGATCGAGATCACGACCAAGCAGTACTCGGCCACCGACGCGGACCAGCAGGCCGCGTTCAAGGCCTGATCCGCCTCTGCCAGGTAGTCATCGACGTCCCCGCTGAGGGACGACGTCGCCATCCCGACCAGGAGACATCGTGTCCGAGCACATCCTCGTCAATTTCGAGCACGTCCGTAGCGCCGGTACCCAGGTCCGCAACACCGCGAACCAGATCAAGCAGCAGCTCGAGGAGCTGAAGTCGGGCGTCAACAAGATCGCCCAGAGCTGGGAGGGTGTCGCGCAGGAGGGCTACCGCGCCCACCAGGCCCAGTGGGACCAGCGTGCCGCCCACCTCCAGGAGACCCTGGCGAAGATCGCCACCGCCCTGGACAACGCGGCCGACAGCTACAACAACACCGAGAAGAGCAACCAGCAGCTCTGGACCTGACAGAGCCGCTGCCCCGTCAGGGGCGCGCAGGACTCCGCTGAGGGGCGGGTGCCCGAGCCACGGGTGCCCGCCCCTGGCGTGCAACACGGCTGGACGACATGAGGGGTGGCAGGGTGTCCGTAGTCAGGTGCCGGAAGACGGCCGCGGCGGTGGCCGCGCTCGCGGTGCTCGGCGGCCCGCTGGCCGCCCCGGCGTACGCGGACGGGCCCGGCATCGCCGCGGCCGGCGACTGCTCCAAGAGCGCCCAGAACGTCCAGGCCGTGCCGTGGTCGCTGCAGCGCATGGTGCTCGACGAGCTCTGGCAGGGCGGCCGGACCACCGGCGCGGGCGTCACGGTGGCGGTCATCGACACCGGCGTGGACGACCAGAACCCGCAGCTGGCCAACAAGGTCACCGACGGCGGCTCGCTGCTGAAGGAGAAGGACGGCCGCAAGCCCGAGGGCGGCGGCAAGGTCGACCCGGTCGGCCACGGCACCAAGGTGGCCGGCATCGTCGCCGCCGCGCGCAGCGACCAGACCGGCTTCGTCGGGCTCGCACCGGAGGCCACCATCCTGTCGTTGCGGCAGAACGACGCGGAGGGCAGCGGCGACGTCCACACCCTGGTGGACGCGATCAACCAGGCGGTCCAGAAGGGCGCCAAGGTCATCAACATCTCCCAGGACGTGCGCGGCGCGGGCGACACCAAGTTCGCCGGCTACGCGGAGCTGAAGGCCGCCGTCGAGGCCGCCGAGGCCGCCAACGTGGTGGTGGTCGCCTCCACCGGCAACGACGGGAAGAAGGGCGACACCTACCCGGCGGCCTTCCCGACCGTGCTCGCCGTCGGCGCCTCCGACCGCAACAACGAGCGCGCGCCGTTCTCCCAGTACGGCGACTTCGTGGACGTCGCCGCCCCCGGCGTCGACATGCTCTCCACCGTCCCGCACGGCGGCCAGTGCGTGGACAACGGCACCAGCTTCGCCGCGCCCTACGTCGCCGGACTGGCCGCGCTGCTGGTCGGCGCGCACCCCAAGTGGAAGCCGCGGCAGGTCCGGGCCTGGATCGAGCAGACCGCGCAGCGCACCGACCACAAGGCCAACGAGTACGTCGGCTGGGGCGTGGTGGACCCGGTGAAGGCCGTCACCAAGGCGCCCGACGTGGCGCCGGACGACGCCACCGAGGACAAGGTGGTCGAGCTGGCCGCCGCCCCGATCGTGCCGCAGCCGGTCGGCCTCGGCGAGACCCAGGCCGACCGCGACCGCCGCACCGCGACCTACGTGCTGGGCGTCGGGGCCCTGCTCGTCGCCCTGCTCGTCGGCGGCGGCGTCGTGCTGCGGGACCGCCGCCGCGCCACCCCCGCGGACTGACCGCACCGCACCGTCCTCCCCCGGGGCCGCGCCGACGGCCGACGTCCTGCGCGGGGGCACCCCGCGCGTAGCGCGCACGGACGACGGAAAGTGCCCCGGGCGAGGGGGAGCCCGGGGCACTTTCCGTGTGGGGGAGGGGTGGGGGTCGGCGGGGCCGGCGGGCCTCAGGCCTGCTGCTGGTCCTCGGGGAGGGTGATCACCCAGTGGGTGGCCTGCCGGGGGCGCAGGTAGAAGACCCAGTAGAGGGTGGCGGCGGCGGTGATGCCGCCGGTCCACAGCAGCGGCACGGTGTCCAGCTGGGTGATGATGTAGACGAGCACCACGATCAGCAGCACCGGGACGGCCGGCCAGAGCGGCATCCGCCAGGCGGCGGCGTGCTTGTGGTGGTTGCGGCGCGACAGCAGCGCGGCGACGGCGACCAGCAGGTACATCCCGGTGACGGCGACGCCGGTGATCTCGCTGAGCAGATCACCCTCGACGAAGCAGAGCGCGGCGCCCGGCAGGCCGACGGCCAGGGTGGCGACCCAGGGGGAGCCGAACCGGCCGAGGGTGGCGAAGGCCTTGTTGACCGGCTCGGGCCAGGCCTTGTCGCGGGCCGAGGCGAACAGCACCCGGGAGTTCTGGATCACCATGACGATGCCGGCGTTGATGATGGCCAGCGCGACGCAGAGGCTGATGAAGGTGCCGACGGCGGAGTTGCTCCAGGCGGTGACCAGGCCGGAGATGTCGCCGGAGCTCAGGGTCGCCAGGTCGGGGGCGCCCATGGTGATGGCGGCGACCGGGACGAGGATGACGGCGGCGGAGATGGCCAGCGTCCAGAGCACGGTGCGCGAGACGTTGCGGCGGGGGTTCTCCAGCTCCTCGGAGAGGTAGACCGCGGTGGAGAAGCCCTGGGTGATGAAGAGGGCGATGCCGAGCGCGCCGACGATGGCGCCGATGCTCACCGTGGTGACGGCGCCGTCCTCACCGGCGACCACGCCGTGCAGCATGCTCGGGGCGCCGCTGTTGGCGTGGGCGAAACCGAGCACCGAGACGACGCCGGCCGCGACGACCTCCAGGACCAGGAAGATGCCGGTGATCCAGGCGTTGGCGCGCAGGTCCAGCAGGCCGGCGAGGGTGGCGGCGAGCATCACCGCGGCGCCGGCGATCGCCTTGTCGACGTGCAGCACCGGGGCGAGGTAGTCGGCGGTGCCGAGGGCGATCACCGAGGGGACGATCAGCACCACGATCAGGGAGAGCACGAAGACCAGCCAGCCGGCCAGCCGGCCCGCCAGGGTGCCGACCATCGCGTACTCGCCACCGGCGCTGGGGATCAGGGTGCCGAGCTCGGAGTAGCAGAAGGCGACCGCGATGCAGAGCACCGAGCCGATCGCGATGGCCAGCGCGGTGGCACTGCCGATGCTGGAGAACAGCTCCGGGACGATCACGAAGAGCGTGGACGCCGGGGTCACGCAGGAGAGCGTGAGGAGGGTGCCGCCGACGACGCCGATCGAGCGCTTGAGCGTCTGGGGGGAGGCGTTCGCGCCCTCGGCGGCCGTGGCGGGGGCTACGGCGCGTGGCGGGCGAAGCGTGTCGGTCATCTGGCATCCGATCGGCTCTGGGCGGTCCTGGAGAGGGAGCGGTATCGCCTCCGCTGGCTGGTGCTGTCGGTCTCGGTCCTGTCGCTCCCGGGTCGCCATGGAACCTTGGCCGTAAAGAGTGCGTCAATGGCGGAATTGCTTCGGAATTCGTTGCGGTCAAGGGCATAAACATGCGAATCAGTGATCACGCATGGTCATTGTGATGTATGTCCGACTTGTTACCTTCCCTGGATCGCGCTTGAATCCAAGGTGAACCTCGGATTGCGGCCAGTCTTTCGAAGGCGGCATCCGGGTGTGGGCTGGCTCACCCAGGCGCCGCCGACCGACCCCGGGGCCGCCCGGCCGGGTACGGGAACCGCAGCCGCGGGCCCGAAAGATCTAGGTAACGTTTCGGCACGTGGGACGCCGAAGGGCCGGACTCCCGAGGAGCCCGGCCCTTCGATCACCGTCCGTGACCGCCGCCGGAGGCGGTCGCGCATACCCGTCCCCGCCGGGACGGGACCCGGACGAGTACGTCCGGAGCCTCGGCTAGGCCGACGGCAGCCAGCCCGTCTGGACCATCTGGCCGTTGGTCGCCCGGCGCGAGACGAACACCCCGCGGCCCGGCGGCAGCGGCTGCGGCTTGACCGTGCCCAGCAGCGCGCCCTCGTCCTTGTTCCCGGACAGGATCACGCCCTGGCCGCCCAGCTCCCGCATCCGCTGCATCACCGGCTCGTACAGCGAGCGCCCGGCACCGCCGGCGCTGCGGGCGATGATCACGCGCAGGCCGATGTCCCGCGCGAACGGCAGGAACTCGGCCAGCGGCGCCAGCGGGTTGCCCGAGCTCGTCGCCACCAGCTCGTAGTCGTCCACGATCACGAACATGTCCTTGCCGCTGTACCAGCTGCGGTTGCGCAGCTGCTCGGCGGTCACGTCCGGGCCCGGCAGACGGCGCGAGCAGGCCCCGCGCAGCATCTCCACGATGCTGGTCATGGCCGGCTGCGCGGCCGCGTACTCCACCAGGTACTCCTGAGGCACCACGCCGAGCAGTGCACGCCGGTAGTCGCCGACCACGATGCCCGCCTGGTCCGGCGTGTACCGCTCGGTGATCTGCTTGATGAGCATCCGCAGCAGCGCGGACTTCCCGGACTCGGTGTCGCCGAAGACGATGAACAGCGGGTCGGTCTCGAAGTTGACGAAGGCCGGCGCCAGCTCCACCTCGTCCACGCCGAACGAAACGCCGCGCTCGGGGTGCTCGAATCCCTTCGGCAGCGAGAACCCGTCCAGCACCGCCGGCAGCATCCGGACCTGCGGCGCGCGCGGGCCCGTCCAGGCCGCGTTGACCGCCGCGACCAGCCCGGCCACCCCGTCCTGCAGGTCGTCCACCGAGTTCGAGCCGTCCAGCCGCGGCAGACCGGAGAGGAAGTGCAGCCGGTCCGGCGTGACACCGCGGCCCGGCATGGACGGCACGCTCTGCGCCACCTTCCGGTCCACCTCGGACTCCATCGCGTCACCGAGCTTCAGCTCGGTCCGGTTCTGCAGCAGGTCCTTCAGCGCCGGGCGGACCTCCGCGTAGCGGGCCGCGGTGATGATCACGTGGACGCCGTAGCCGAGACCGCGCTGCGCGATGTCGCCGATCACCCCCTCCAGCATCTCGAACTCCTGCTTGAAGGTGTTCCAGCCGTCGATCGCGAGGAACACGTCGCCGAACTGCTCGTCCGGCAGCTGCCCGGCCGCCCGGCGGGCCCGGTACGTCGCGATCGAGTCGATCCCGGTCGCCCGGAACAGCTCCTCGCGCCGGTTCAGCACCCCGTGCACCTCGCTGATCATGCGGCGCACCTTCTCGACGTCCAGCCGGCCCGCGACCCCGCCGACGTGCGGCAGGTCCTGCAGCGACTGGAAACCGCCGCCGCCGAAGTCCAGCAGGTAGAACTGCGCCTCCAGCGGGGTGTGGGTCAGCGCGAACGCCGTGACCGTGGTGCGCACCAGCGTCGACTTGCCGGAGCGCGGACCGCCCACGATCAGACCGTGACCGGCCGCGCCCGAGTAGTTCTGGTGCAGCACGTCGCGCCGCTGGTCGCGCGGCCGGTCCACGATGCCGACCGGCACCTCCAGCCGGCCCAGCGCCCCGAAGCCCGGCGAGGTCAGCCCGCGCTCGGCGGTCGCCTGCAGCGGCGGCAGCAGCTGGTCCACGCTCGGCGCCTCGTCCAGCGGCGGCAGCCACACCTGGTGCGCGGCCGGGCCCTGCCCCGCCATCCGCTGCACGAACACGTCCAGCACGGTGTCCACCAGCGCGTCGTCCGGCTCCTCCGCCACCGGCTCGACCTCCTGCACCGGCGGCTCCAGCACCGGCACCTCGGCCGCGGTGAACAGCACCGGCTGCGCCGTCACCAGCCGCCCGCCGGTGGCGCGCTGCTGACCCGGCGCCCGGTACGGCCCGGAGACGTACGCGGCCTTGAACCGGTCCATCACGTCGGTGCCGAACTTCAGGTAGCCGACACCCGGCACCGGCGGCAGGTGGTACGCGTCCGGCACCCCGAGCGCCGCCCGCGACTCCGCCGCCGAGAAGGTGCGCAGACCGATCCGGTACGAGAGGTAGGTGTCCAGACCGCGCAGCTTGCCCTCCTCCAGGCGCTGCGAGGCCAGCAGCAGGTGCACGCCCAGCGAGCGGCCGATCCGGCCGATCTGGATGAACATCTCGATGAAGTCCGGCTTCGCGGTGAGCAGCTCGGAGAACTCGTCGATGATCAGCACCAGCGAGGGCAGCGGGTCGAGCGCCGCACCCGCCGCGCGGGCCCGCTCGTACTCGTGGAGGTTGGCGTAGTTGCCCGCCGAGCGCAGCAGCTCCTGGCGGCGGTTCAGCTCGCCCTCGATCGCGTCCCGCATGCGGTCGACCAGGGTGAGCTCGCCCTCCAGGTTGGTGATCACCGCGGAGGTGTGCGGCATGTCCGCCATGCCGGCGAAGGTCGCGCCGCCCTTGAAGTCGGCGAGGACGAAGTTCAGGATCTCCGAGGAGTGCGTCATCGCCAGCGCCAGCACCAGGGTGCGCAGCAGCTCGGACTTGCCGGAGCCGGTCGCGCCGACGCACAGGCCGTGCGGGCCCATGCCCTCCAGCGCCGCCTCCTTGATGTCCAGGTAGACGTGCTCGCCGCCGGCCCCGACCCCGATCGGGACCCGCAGCTTCTCGTGCTGCGCCCGCGGCCGCCAGCTGCGCGACACGTCGAAGGAGCCCGGGTCGCCCGAGTTCATCAGGTCGGTGAAGTCCAGGTTGGACAGCAGCGGCTCGTCGTCGCCGCCGGCCGAGATCCGGTACGGCGCCAACTGCCGTGCCAGCGCCTCGGACTGCCAGGCCGACAGGGTGTCCGGCTTGCCGGAGTAGGTGGCGCCCGAGGCCGAGCGGAGCACCAGCTGCTCCGGGCTCACCGTGACGATGAGGTGGCCGGTCGGCTCGTCCAGGTCGCCCGGGACGACCTCGATGATGGTCACCCCGTGCACGCCCTCCGGGCCCGCCAGCAGCGAGTCGTGCGGCACCGAGGCGCCGTCCATGACCACCACGATGTGCGGCTGCTCCGTCGTCGGCGCGGCGTCCCGCACGAAGCGCTGGCGGCCCGCCAGCTCGTCCTGGAGCAGGTACTCCAGCTCACCGAGGCCGGTCGCGATCAGCCGCCGCGAGCCCGCACCGTCGTTCTCCTTGCGGTGCTGGTTGTGCGGGAGCCACTTGGTCCACTCCCACTCCTCCACCGCGCCCGGCGCCGCGGCCACCGTCACCAGCAGGTCGTCCGGCGAGTGCAGCGTCGTCAACTGGGCGATCATCGCCCGCACGTTGCCGTACACGGTGTCCGGGTCCCCGCACACCGTGATGTGGTAGAAGGCGCGCAGCGACACCGCCAGCGGCAGGTCCTGCAGGGTGCCGTGGGCCTTGAGGAAGGTGTGCATCGCGGCCGCGGAGAGCGGTTCCAGCTCATCCATCGGCGCGGTCTGCGGCGCCACCAGCGGCGTCGACAGCTGCACCGGCCCGCGGCCGACCCGGATCTGCGCGAAGTCGGCGTCACCGCTGCGGCGTTCCCAGATCCGCCGGCCGTCCGCGACGATCGACCAGAGCTGGTCCGGCTCCGGGTTGAGGAACAGCTGCGCGCCGCGCTGGCGCTCGGCCGTGCGCCGCACCTGGCGGCGCATCTGCTGCAGGTACTTCAGGTAGTCGCGGCGCTCGTCGGCGGTGGCGGTCGAGCCGCCCTTGCGCGCCCGCACGATCTGGGCCAGCGCCATGCCGACCGTCGAGACGATCATCAGACCGCCCATGATCTTCATCGGGGCCGCGGCGCCGGGCGAGAAGAAGAACACCGCCGAGCCGCCCATGCCGAGCATCGGAAGGATGCTCATCAGCCAGTCCTCGCCGCCCGACCGGGGCAACTCGGGCGGAGTGACCAACTCCACCGGCTCGTCCGGCACCGCCGGGGGATAGGCGCGCGCCGGGCGCTTGACCGTGATCACGCTCATGCTCCCACCCCGCAGCCTCGAACGGACAGCTCGTTCACTTCGGCATCAGCCCTCACGCAACTGGATACGTACGGGTGAGGGCGCCCCGTGTGACGCCGCCCCCGCTCCGCCGACCGCAGGCGCCCCGGGGAGGAGCGCGGCTCCTTGCCCCCGTCGCCTTGCGCAGGGGCCGATCCTACTGGTCGCCCCGGGCGACCCACCGGCGGCACCCCACCGGCCCCTGCTCGACGGCGCCCGGGAACGGAGCGGGTAGGGTAACGCCGCGCCAACTCAAGGCCGGATCGGACCAGTTCCCCGGCCGGGCGCCCGCGCAGTGCAGCAGGAGAACCGACCGCCGCCCGCAGGGCGGCACCGTCAACAAGGGGGAGCGCCCAGTGCGTCGAGCGATCGAGGGGTGCGCGATGAACGCCGGCGAGGTGTCAGCATGACCACGTCCGCCACCACCGGCTTCTGCCGGGTCACCGTCGTCGCACCGGACAGCCGGATCGACGTCGCCCTGCCCGAGGACGTCCCGCTCGCGGACGTCTACCCCGAGGTGCTGCGCCTGTCCGGCCAGACCCAGCCCGACGGCGCGCCGACCGGCTTCCACCTCGTCCGGCGCGACGGCACCGTGCTCGACAGCGGCCTGCCGCTCGCCGCCCAGCAGGTCCGCGACGGCGACCTGCTCAGCCTGCGCCCGTTCGCCGAGTCGCTCCCGCCGGCCGTCTACGACGACGTCGCCGACGCCATCGCCACCGCCGTCGAGGCCGACCGCAGGTTCTGGAGCCCCGAGCTGATGCGGGCCTTCGGCCTCATCGGCGCCGGCGTCCTGCTCACCCTGCTCGGCTTCGCGCTCTGGTTCTCCGACCTGCGCCACGACATGCACGGCCTGCCCGGCGTGCTCTCCGGCGTCACCGCCGTGGTGCTCACCGCCCTGGCCGGCGTCCGCGCCCGGGTCTACCAGGACGCCTGGGCCGCGCTCGCCCTCGGCCTCGGCGCCCTCCCGCACGCCATGATCGGCGGCAGCGGCGTCATCGCACCCGCCCACGCCTGGGACGGTCCGGGCCGGCTGCAGTTCCTCACCGGCTGCGTCGCCGTCCTCGTCGTCGCCGTGCTGCTGGTCGGCCTGCTGCCCGAGCGGGACTCGCTCTTCGTCGCCGCCGCCTTCGTGGCCGCGGCCGGCGCACTCGCCACCTTCGCCGCCGTCCTGCTGCCCGGCACCCCGGTCGGCCACATCGCCGCCGTCACCGGCGTCGCCGCCGTCGCCGTGATCGGCTTCCTGCCCGGCCTCTCCGCCCGCTTCGCCCGGCTGCCCGTCGGCTTCAGCGCCCCCGGCCAGACCCGCACCCGCAGCCGCGACTACGACGAGGAGGCCGGCCGCGCCGAGGCCGTCCAGTACGAGCGGATCGCCCACCAGGCCCGCCGCGGCCACGAGGTGCTCGTCGGCCTCGTCGGCGGCTGCGCCGCGGTGATCGTCGGCGCCTGCGCCGTGCTCGGCTTCACCGACGCACTCTTCCCGGAGCTGCTCGCGCTCACCCTGGGCATCGCCACCATGCTGCGCGCCCGGCTGTTCCGCTACACCGCGCAGGTCTTCAGCCTCACCATCGCCGGGCTGATCGGCCTGTCGCTGCTGATCGTCGGCCTCTCCCTGCACACCCCGCTGTTCATCCTCAAGGCCGCCAGCGCCACCGAGGTCGACCTGCGCACCATCTGGCTGGGCACCTCGATCGCCTTCGGCGCCGCGGTGCTCACCGCCATCGCCCTGGTGGTGCCCCGGCTGGGCGTCTCCCCCTTCTGGGGGCGCATCCTGGACCTGGTCGACAGCCTCACCCTGATGGCCCTCGTCCCGCTGGCGCTCGCCGTGCTCGACATCTACACCCTGGTCCGCGGCGGCATCACCGGCTGACCGGGCCGCCGACGGGCCGCGGGGCGGCACTGGTACGCTTGCCTTTCGAGTGCAGCCGTGTGTCCGCCCCCGGTGGGTCGCAGACCGCAGGCCGCACTCAGTCGCGACACCGAGTTCTCACAGAGTCCTGTGCCGTAGACCAGGACCGCTCGGTATCACCCCGAAGGAGTTGCAGTGGCTCTCGCCTCTGACGTCAAGAAGCAGATCATCGCCGAGTTCGGCACCAAGGAGGGCGACACCGGCTCCCCCGAGGTCCAGGTGGCCATGCTCTCCCGTCGCATCTCGGACCTGACCGAGCACCTGAAGGCCCACAAGCACGACCACCACTCGCGTCGTGGCCTGCTGATCCTGGTCGGCCAGCGTCGCCGCCTGCTGCAGTACCTGGCCAAGAAGGACATCGAGCGCTTCCGTACGCTCGTCGACCGCCTGGGCATCCGCCGCGGTGCCGCCGGCGGCGCCCGCTAAGACCGCCGCTCGGGGCGGCTCCCCACACCGGGGGGCCGCCCCTCGCGCGTATGCCGCGGCCGGTGCCCACGGAGCACCGGACACACAACCGCGCATAACAACTCGCGCGCACCTCCCCAGGTGGCCGAGGATTGCACCGTAGGGTTGTGGGCATGCCGGGTGATGGCGCGACACCGCGCCACCCAGGCGGAAAGACCCAGACCCCCCGCGGGACGAAGGCTTCAAACGGAAGCCGCCCGCATCCGAGAGAGCGCCCAGACGCGGACCGCCCGTCCAGGCCCGGCAGCCGAGAGGCGCCGGTCCTCGGTAGTGGCCGCCGGAAGCCCCGCAGACGAGCGGGGCCCGCCGGAGGCTTCGATCGAAGACCGGCCCGACTGCCTCCCTCTGCGCAAGAGGGTCCAGGGCCACCGACAGGCTGTGCGCGGGGGCGCTCTCCCGGAGACGTACGAAAGAGGAGATCTTCCAGGTGGAAGAGAACGTGTTCTACGCCGAGGCCGTGATCGACAACGGTTTCTTCGGCACCCGTACCATCCGCTTCGAGACCGGCCGTCTGGCCCGCCAGGCCGGCGGCTCCGCCGTCGCCTACCTGGACGACGACACCATGGTCCTGTCGGCCACCAGCGCGTCCAAGCAGCCGAAGGAGCACTTCGACTTCTTCCCGCTGACCGTCGACGTCGAGGAGCGGATGTACGCCGCGGGCCGCATCCCCGGCTCGTTCTTCCGTCGTGAGGGCCGGCCCTCCGAGGACGCCATCCTCACCTGCCGCCTGATCGACCGCCCGCTGCGCCCGTCCTTCGTCAAGGGCCTGCGCAACGAGGTCCAGGTCGTCGTCACCGTGATGGCCCTCAACCCGGACCACCTGTACGACGTGGTGGCCATCAACGCCGCCTCCGCCTCCACCCAGCTGGCCGGCCTGCCGTTCACCGGCCCCATCGGCGGCGTGCGCGTCGCGCTGATCAAGGGCCAGTGGGTCGCCTTCCCGACCCACAGCGAGCTGGAGTCGGCCGTCTTCGACATGGTCGTGGCCGGCCGCGTCCTGCCGGACGGCGACGTCGCGATCATGATGGTCGAGGCCGAGGCCACCGACAAGACCATCAAGCTGGTCGCCGACGGCGCCGAGGCCCCGACCGAGGAGGTCGTCGCCGCCGGTCTGGACGCCGCCAAGCCGTTCATCAAGGTGCTCTGCGCCGCCCAGGCCCAGCTGGCCGCCCAGGCCGCCAAGCCGACCGGCGAGTTCCCGGTCTTCCTGGACTACCAGGACGACGTGCTGGCCGCGCTGACCGCCGCCGTCAAGGACGAGCTCTCCCAGGCCCTCACCATCGCGGGCAAGCAGGAGCGCAACAACGAGCTCGACCGCGTCAAGGCGCTGGCCGCCGAGAAGCTGCTGCCGGAGTTCGAGGGCCGCGAGAAGGAGATCAGCGCCGCCTACAACGCGCTGACCAAGAAGATCGTCCGCGAGCGCGTCATCAAGGACAAGGTCCGCATCGACGGCCGCGGCGTCACCGACATCCGCACCCTGGCCGCCGAGGTCGAGGCCATCCCGCGCGTCCACGGCTCCGCCCTGTTCGAGCGCGGCGAGACCCAGATCCTGGGCGTCACCACGCTGAACATGCTGCGCATGGAGCAGCAGCTCGACACGCTCTCCCCGGAGACGCGTCGCCGCTACATGCACAACTACAACTTCCCGCCGTACTCGGTCGGTGAGACCGGCCGCGTGGGCTCGCCCAAGCGCCGCGAGATCGGCCACGGCGCGCTGGCCGAGCGGGCGATCCTGCCCGTGCTGCCGACCCGCGAGGAGTTCCCCTACGCGATCCGCCAGGTCTCCGAGGCGCTCGGCTCCAACGGCTCCACCTCGATGGGCTCGGTCTGCGCCTCCACCATGTCGCTGCTGAACGCCGGTGTGCCGCTGAAGGCCGCCGTCGCCGGCATCGCCATGGGCCTGATCTCGCAGGAGATCGACGGCGAGACCCACTACGTCGCGCTGACCGACATCCTGGGCGCCGAGGACGCGTACGGCGACATGGACTTCAAGGTCGCCGGTACCCGCAACTTCATCACCGCGCTGCAGCTGGACACCAAGCTCACCGGCATCCCGGCGTCGGTGCTGGCCGCCGCGCTGAAGCAGGCCCGCGACGCCCGCCTGCACATCCTCGACGTGATGAACGAGGCCATCGACGCGCCCGACGAGATGTCGCCGAACGCGCCGCGCATCATCACCATCAAGATCCCGGTGGACAAGATCGGTGAGGTCATCGGCCCCAAGGGCAAGATGATCAACCAGATCCAGGAGGACACCGGCGCGGACATCACCATCGAGGACGACGGCACCATCTACATCGGTGCGGTCGACGGCCCCTCGGCGGAGGCTGCCCGTACGACGATCAACCAGATCGCCAACCCGACCATGCCGGAGGTCGGCGAGCGCTACCTGGGCACCGTGGTCAAGACCACGACGTTCGGCGCGTTCGTCTCGCTCATGCCGGGCAAGGACGGCCTGCTGCACATCTCGCAGATCCGCAAGCTGGCCGGCGGCAAGCGCGTCGAGAACGTCGAGGACGTCCTCGGCGTCGGCGCCAAGGTCCAGGTCGAGATCGCCGAGATCGACCCGCGCGGCAAGCTCTCCCTGATCCCCGTCATCGAGGGCGAGGAGGGCGGCGAGGCCGCTTCCGAGTGAAGCGCCGCTAGCCCCCATTCCTAGAGCCCGGTCGCGGCCCGCACGCCCCCGTCGGCGTGCGGGCCGCACCCGGTTGTTCACCCATGCTTTCTACGGAGGTACCCCCGTGGCCCAGGCCTCGGCGGCGAAGCAGCGCCCCGGCACCACCCGGACCCTGCTCAAGGGCGCGGACGGCGCCGGCACGGTGCGCCGCACCGTCCTCCCCGGCGGCCTGCGGGTCGTCACCGAGACCCTTCCGACGGTCCGCTCCGCGACCTTCGGCATCTGGGTCGGAGTCGGCTCGCGGGACGAGACCCCGCAGCTGAACGGGGCCACCCACTACCTGGAGCACCTGCTCTTCAAGGGCACCGAGCGGCGCAGCGCGCTGGACATCTCGGCCGCCCTGGACGCGGTCGGCGGCGAGATGAACGCCTTCACCGCGAAGGAGAACACCTGCTACTACGCGCGGGTGCTCGACACCGACCTGCCGCTGGCCATCGACGTGGTCTGCGACATGCTCACCGGTTCGCTGATCCGCCCCGAGGACGTGGAGGCCGAGCGCGGCGTCATCCTCGAGGAGATGGCGATGGCCGAGGACGACCCGGGCGACGTGGTGCACGACCTCTTCGCCAAGGTGATCTTCGGCAGCGGCCCGCTGGGCCGCCCGATCCTCGGCACCCAGGAGACCATCAAGGCGCTCACCCGGGACCAGATCGCCGGCTTCTTCCACCGCCGCTACCGGCCCGAGCACCTGGTCGTCGCCGCGGCCGGCAACCTGGACCACCGCAAGGTCGTCCGCCAGGTCGAGCGGGCCTTCGCCCCGCTGCTCGCCAAGTCGGACGCCGGCCCCGCCGAGGCCCGGCGCGGGGTCAAGACGCTGCGCACGGCCGGCAAGGTCGAGGTGCTCAACCGCGGCACCGAGCAGGCCCACCTGGTGCTCGGCGTCCCCGGCGTGCCCCGGCACGACGAGCGCCGCTGGGCGATGGGCGTGCTCAACGCGGCCCTCGGCGGCGGCATGAGCTCGCGGCTCTTCCAGGAGGTCCGGGAGAAGCGCGGCCTGGCCTACTCGGTGTACTCCTACTCCTCCTCGTACGCGGACAGCGGCCTCTTCGGCATCTACGCCGGCTGCCAGCCCAAGCGCGTCGAGGAGGTGCTGCGGATCTGCCGCGAGGAGCTCGCCAAGGTGGTCGCCGAGGGCATCACCGAGGAGGAGCTGCAGCGGGCGATCGGCCAGATCTCCGGCTCCACCGTGCTCGGCATGGAGGACACCGGCTCGCTGATGAACCGGATCGGCAAGGCCGAGCTGAGCTACGGCCACCACCTCTCGGTCGACGACATGCTGGCGAAGATAGCGGACGTCACCCTGGAGGACGTCCACGCCGTGGCCCGTGACGTGCTGGGCGCCCACCGGCCGTCGCTGGCGCTGATCGGCCCGATCACCGACAAGCGGGCCGCCAGGCTCGCCGACCTGCTGGCCTGAAGGGAACACACACCATGACGCTGCGTGTCGCCGTGATCGGCGCCAAGGGCCGGATCGGCTCCGAGGCGGTCAAGGCCGTCGAGGCCGCGCCCGACCTGGAGCTGGTCGCCACCCTGGGCCGGGGGTCGAAGCCGGAGGAGCTGACCGAGGCCGGGGTGCAGGTCGCCGTCGAGCTGACCCACCCCGACTCGGTGATGCCCAACCTCGACTACTGCCTGCACCACGGCATCCACGTGGTCACCGGCACCACCGGCTGGACCGAGGACCGGTTCGCCACCGTCCGCGGCTGGCTGGACGAGGCGCCCGGGCTGGGCCTGCTGATCGCGCCGAACTTCTCCATCGGCGCCGTGCTCGGCATGAAGTTCGCGCAGACCGCCGCCAAGTACTTCGAGTCGGTCGAGGTGGTCGAGCTCCACCACGACCGCAAGGCCGACGCCCCCAGCGGCACCGCCACCCGCACCGCGCAGCTGATCGCCGCCGCCCGTGCCGAGGCCGGCCTCCCGCCCCAGCAGGACCCGACCACGCACGGCCTCCCCGGCGCCCGCGGCGCCGACGTGGACGGGGTGCCGGTGCACGCGGTCCGGCTGCGCGGCCTGCTCGCCCACCAGCAGGTGATGTTCGGCGACACCGGCGAGACCCTCACCATCCGGCACGACTCGCTGCACCACAGCAGCTTCATGCCGGGCATCCTGCTCGGCGTGCGCAAGGTCGTGGAGACCCCCGGGCTCACCCTGGGCCTCGAAAACTTCCTGGACCTGTGACCGTGCCGGCCCCCTGGAGTACGACGTGACCTCCCGCACCGGCTTCTTCGTCCTCGCCGCCGTGCTGCTGCTGGTGGCGCTGATCTGCGTGGGCGAGGGCGTCCAGCTGATCGCCACCGGCAAGCCGCTCGGCATCGGCATGGGGCTCTGCGCCTTCGTCATCCCGGTGATCGGCATCTGGTTCCTGCGCCAGACCGTCCGCTTCGGGCGCGACAGCGAGCGGCTGGCCCGCGAGCTGGAGGCCGAGGGCAGCCTGCCGGTGGACGAGCTGGAGCGCACCGCCGGCGGGCGGATCGACCGGAACTCCGCCGACGCCGTGTTCGCCCGCCGCAAGGCCGAGGCCGAGGCGGCCCCCGGCGACTGGCGGGCCTTCTTCCGCCTCGCGGTCGCCTACGCCGACGCCGGCGACACCCCCCGGGCCCGCAAGACCATGCAGCACGCGATCCGGCTGCACCGCACGACCGGCACCACCCGCACCACCGGTACCACTGGTACCACCATCGACAACCCTGCGAGGAGCAGCGCGTGAGCGACGAACCGACGGCCCCCCAGTTCCGCAGCGACGTGACCGTGGAGCTCGTCCGCAGCGCCGCGGCCGACTCGGACGTCATCTGGGCGGCCCGGGTCTCGACGGCGGGGGAGCAGTCCCTGGAGGCGCTCCAGCAGGACCCGGAGAAGTCCAAGGGCCTGATCAACTACCTGATGCGGGACCGGCACGGCACGCCGTTCGAGCACAACTCGATGACCTTCTTCATCAGCGCGCCGATCTTCGTCTTCCGCGAGTTCCACCGCCACCGCAGCGGCTGGTCGTACAACGAGGAGTCCGGCCGCTACCGCGAGCTGCAGCCGGTCTTCTACGTGCCGGGCGAGGACCGCAAGCTGGTCCAGGAGGGCCGCCCGGGCCGCTACGAGTTCGTCGAGGGCACGCCCGAGCAGCACAAGACCGTCACCGAGGCGATGGAGACGGCCTACCGCGAGGCGTACGGGCGCTACCGGGAGATGCTGGACGCAGGCGTCGCCCGCGAGGTGGCCCGGGCGGTGCTGCCGGTCGGCCTCTTCTCCTCCATGTACGCGACCTGCAACGCCCGCTCGCTGATGCACTTCCTGTCGCTGCGGACCAAGAAGGAGAACGCCGCCGTGCCGTCCTTCCCGCAGCGCGAGATCGAGATGGTCGCCGAGCAGATGGAGGAGCAGTGGGCCCGGCTCATGCCGCTCACCCATGCGGCTTTCGAGAAGCACGGCCGAGTCGCCCCCTGACCTGGGATGACAGGCATATGGGCGGCTTGCCTGGCATGTCTGGATTGCGGCTTTTCTGGCCGCTCCCTACGCTCGTGACACGGATTCCGGTGCTGCATGAACCCCCGAGCATGCAGCACCGGAATCCCACGTTTCCGCCGCCCGTGCGCTACACCTGTCCGAACCCTGGACCGGCCTGGGTACCGCCCCACCGCCTACGAGTAGCTTTGGATGCATGGCTCCGACCTCCACCCCCCAGACGCCCTTCGGCCGGGTCCTGACCGCGATGGTGACGCCGTTCACCGCTGACGGCGGGCTCGACCTCGACGGCGCCCAGCGCCTCGCCGCACACCTCGTCGACTCCGGCAACGACGGCCTCGTCGTCAACGGCACCACCGGCGAGTCCCCGACCACCAGCGACGCCGAGAAGGCCGACCTCGTCCGTGCCGTGGTGGAGGCGGTGGGGGACCGCGCCCACGTGGTGGCCGGCGTCGGCACCAACGACACGCACCACAGCGCCGAGCTGGCCCGCCAGGCCGAGGCCGCCGGAGCCCACGGCCTGCTCGTCGTCACCCCGTACTACAGCAAGCCCCCGCAGGAGGGCCTGTACCGGCACACCACGCACATCGCCGACGCCACCGGGCTGCCGGTCATGCTCTACGACATCCCCGGCCGCAGCGGCGTGGCGCTGAGCCACGAGACGCTGGTGCGGCTCGGCGAGCACCCGCGGATCGTCGCCAACAAGGACGCCAAGGGCGACCTCGGCGCCGCCGCCTGGGCGATCGCCCGCTCCGACCTGGCCTGGTACTCCGGCGACGACATCCTCAATCTGCCGCTGCTGTCCGTCGGAGCCGTCGGCGTGGTCAGCGTGGTCGGGCACGTGGTGGCCGGCGAGCTGCGGACCATGATCGAGGCCTACCTGGCCGGCGATGTGTCCAAGGCCACGGCGATCCACCAGAGCCTGCTCCCGGTCTTCACCGGTATCTTCCGCACCCAGGGCGTGATCCTCAGCAAGGCCGCGCTGGAGCTCCAGGGCCTGCCCGCCGGACCGCTGCGGCTCCCGCTGGTCGGCGCGACCGCCGAGGAGATCGCGCAATTGAAGAAGGATCTCGCCGCAGGCGGGGTAAACCTGTAGCAGACACAGACGTGCGCGCCCCGGCTCGCCGGACCTCCCGGAGGTCTGCCGCTGAACCGGACGAAGGCGCGAGAGCACCGACCCAGTAGGAAACCGACACTGAGTACGCACGCCATATGTCTCGCGGGGGAGGACCCCGGGCATATGGCGTGCGTCGTGAGGAGAGTCTTTTGAGCCACCCGCATCCCGAACTCGGCGCGCCCCCGGCCCTGAAGGAGGGCGCCCTCCGCATCACTCCGCTCGGCGGCCTCGGCGAGATCGGCCGCAACATGACGGTCTTCGAGTACGGGGACCGCATCCTCATCGTGGACTGCGGCGTCCTCTTCCCCGAGGACGAGCAGCCCGGCGTCGACCTGATCCTCCCGGACTTCACCTACATCCGGGACCGCCTCGACAAGGTCGACGGCATCGTCCTGACCCACGGCCACGAGGACCACATCGGCGCCGTCCCGTACCTCCTCCGGGAGAACCCGGACATCCCGCTGATCGGCTCGAAGCTCACCCTCGCCCTGATCGAGGCCAAGCTCGCCGAGCACCGCATCCGCCCCTACGTCCTGGAGGTCGCCGAGGGCGACCGCGAGCGGATCGGCCCCTTCGACTGCGAGTTCATCGCGGTCAACCACTCCATCCCGGACGCCCTGGCCGTCGCCGTGCGCACCCCCGCCGGCATGGTCGTCGCCACCGGTGACTTCAAGATGGACCAGCTGCCGCTCGACGGCCGCCTGACCGACCTCCCGACCTTCGCCAAGCTGGCCGAGGAGGGCATGGACCTGCTGCTGGTGGACTCCACCAACGCCGAGGTCCCCGGCTTCATCCCGCACGAGCGGGACATCTCCGCCGCGCTGCGGAACGTCTTCGCCAACGCCGAGCGGCGCATCATCGTCGCCTCCTTCGCCAGCCACGTGCACCGCATCCAGCAGGTGCTGGACGCCGCGCACGAGTACAAGCGCAAGGTCGCCTTCGTCGGCCGCTCGATGGTGCGCAACATGGGCATCGCCCGCGACCTCGGCTACCTGAAGGTGCCCGGCAACCTGATCGTCGACGTCAAGCAGCTGGACGACCTCCCGGACAAGGAGGTCGTGCTGATCTGTACCGGCTCGCAGGGCGAGCCGATGGCCGCGCTGTCCCGGATGGCCAATCGCGACCACCAGATCCGCATCGTCGAGGGCGACACCGTCGTCCTGGCCTCCTCGCTGATCCCCGGCAACGAGAACGCCGTCTACCGGGTGATCAACGGCTTGACCCGCTGGGGCGCCAAGGTCGTGCACAAGGGCAACGCCAAGGTGCACGTCTCCGGCCATGCCTCGGCCGGCGAGCTCCTGTACTTCTTCAACATCTGCAAGCCGCGCAACCTGATGCCGGTGCACGGCGAGTGGCGTCACCTGCGGGCCGCTGCCGACCTGGGCGTCCTCACCGGCGTGCCGCGCAACCGCGTGGTCATCGCCGAGGACGGTGTCTGCGTCGACCTGGAGGGCGGCGTCGCCCGCATCGTCGGCAAGGTGCAGGCCGGCTACGTGTACGTCGACGGCTCCTCGGTCGGCGACATCACCGAGGCCTCGCTCAAGGACCGCAGGATCCTGGGCGAGGAGGGCTTCATCTCGGTCTTCGTGGTGGTCGACTCCACCAACGGGAAGATCGTGGGTGGCCCGACCATCCAGGCCCGCGGATCCGGCATCGACGACAGCGCGTTCGTCCCGGTGGCGGCCAAGCTCCAGGAGGCGCTGGACCGCTCGGCGAGCGACGGCGTCCTGGAGATCCGCCAGGTGCAGCAGCTGGTCCGCCGGACCATCGGCAAGTGGGTGGCGGACAACTACCGCCGCCGCCCGATGATCGTGCCGGTCGTCGTCGAGGTGTGATTTGACGTGGGGCAACCCGGTGCGTAATGTTCTCCGGGTTGCCCCACGGGACGGCCCCTGCGGAAGCCCTCGAATCGAATTTCGAGTGGTGAGCGGGAAAACGGCCCGAGAAACTCTGATAGAGTTCGGGAGCGCCGAAAGGCCGAAGCAAATCGGATGAATGAAACTCCGGAAAACGGAGCGGAAAACGTCTGATAAGCTGGAAACACGAAAGAACGAAGCGCCCGGAGGGCCGGTGTGAAAGCCGCCTGAAGGAAGTGTCCGTTCCTTGAGAACTCAACAGCGTGCCAAAAGTCAACGCCAGATATGTTGACATCCCCGGCCTCAGATTCTCTGGGGTTGGAGATTCCTTTTGAAATAACACAGCGAGGACGCAGTGCGCGGGGCCGCCCTATTCCGGTGGTTGCCGTGCCGCTCAACGCGAGTGTGCCGCTCGATTACGAGCAAGCATTCACGGAGAGTTTGATCCTGGCTCAGGACGAACGCTGGCGGCGTGCTTAACACATGCAAGTCGAACGGTGAAGCCCTTCGGGGTGGATCAGTGGCGAACGGGTGAGTAACACGTGGGCAATCTGCCCTGCACTCTGGGACAAGCCCTGGAAACGGGGTCTAATACCGGATATGACCTTCCTCTGCATGGGGGTTGGT
>NZ_CP134877.1:0-3445000 GCF_032110285.1 Kitasatospora sp. CM 4170 | reverse complement strand
TGATAGCTGGTTCTCCCCGAAATGCATTTAGGTGCAGCGTCACGTGTTTCTTGCCGGAGGTAGAGCACTGGATAGGCGATGGGCCTCACCGGGTTACTGACCTTAGCCAAACTCCGAATGCCGGTAAGTGAGAGCGTGGCAGTGAGACTGTGGGGGATAAGCTCCATGGTCGAGAGGGAAACAGCCCAGAACACCGACTAAGGTCCCTAAGCGTGTGCTAAGTGGGAAAGGATGTGGAGTCGCAGAGACAACCAGGAGGTTGGCTTAGAAGCAGCCACCCTTGAAAGAGTGCGTAATAGCTCACTGGTCAAGTGATTCCGCGCCGACAATGTAGCGGGGCTCAAGCACACCACCGAAGTCGTGTCATTCACATAATAGGCCCAACGGCTGTGTGGATGGGTAGGGGAGCGTCGTGTGCCGGGTGAAGCGGCGGTGGAAACCAGTCGTGGACGGTATACGAGTGAGAATGCAGGCATGAGTAGCGATACAAGAGTGGGAAACTCTTGCGCCGATTGACCAAGGGTTCCTGGGTCAAGCTGATCTGCCCAGGGTAAGTCGGGACCTAAGGCGAGGCCGACAGGCGTAGTCGATGGACAACGGGTTGATATTCCCGTACCCGCTTTGAAGCGCCAACGCTGAACCAGGTGATGCTAAAGCCGTGAAGCCGGCCCGGAGTCTTCGGACGATGGGACGTGGTGGAGCCGCTGAACCAAGCCTGTAGTAGGTGAGCGATGGGGTGACGCAGGAAGGTAGTCCAGCCCGGGCGGTGGTTGTCCCGGGGTAAGGGTGTAGGGCGTTGTGTAGGCAAATCCGCACAACACGTAGCCTGAGACCTGATGCCGAGCCGATTGTGGTGAAGTGGATGATCCTATGCTGTCGAGAAAAGCCTCTAGCGAGTTTCATGGCGGCCCGTACCCCAAACCGACTCAGGTGGTCAGGTAGAGAATACCGAGGCGTTCGGGTGAACTATGGTTAAGGAACTCGGCAAAATGCCCCCGTAACTTCGGGAGAAGGGGGGCCATTCCTGGTGACGAGTCTTGCACTCCGAGCTGGGGGTGGCCGCAGAGACCAGCGAGAAGCGACTGTTTACTAAAAACACAGGTCCGTGCGAAGCCGTAAGGCGATGTATACGGACTGACGCCTGCCCGGTGCTGGAACGTTAAGGGGACCGGTTAGCTCCATTTCGGTGGGGCGAAGCTGAGAACTTAAGCGCCAGTAAACGGCGGTGGTAACTATAACCATCCTAAGGTAGCGAAATTCCTTGTCGGGTAAGTTCCGACCTGCACGAATGGCGTAACGACTTCTCGACTGTCTCAACCATAGGCCCGGTGAAATTGCATTACGAGTAAAGATGCTCGTTTCGCGCAGCAGGACGGAAAGACCCCGGGACCTTTACTATAGCTTGATATTGGTGTTCGGTTCGGCTTGTGTAGGATAGGTGGGAGACTTTGAAGCAGCAACGCCAGTTGTTGTGGAGTCGTCGTTGAAATACCACTCTGGTCGTGCTGGATGTCTAACCTGGGTCCGTGATCCGGATCAGGGACAGTGTCTGGTGGGTAGTTTAACTGGGGCGGTTGCCTCCTAAAGGGTAACGGAGGCGCCCAAAGGTTCCCTCAGCCTGGTTGGCAATCAGGTGTTGAGTGTAAGTGCACAAGGGAGCTTGACTGTGAGACTGACGGGTCGAGCAGGTACGAAAGTAGGGACTAGTGATCCGGCGGTGGCTTGTGGAAGCGCCGTCGCTCAACGGATAAAAGGTACCCCGGGGATAACAGGCTGATCTTCCCCAAGAGTCCATATCGACGGGATGGTTTGGCACCTCGATGTCGGCTCGTCGCATCCTGGGGCTGGAGTAGGTCCCAAGGGTTGGGCTGTTCGCCCATTAAAGCGGTACGCGAGCTGGGTTTAGAACGTCGTGAGACAGTTCGGTCCCTATCCGCTGTGCGCGTAGGAGTGTTGAGAAGGGCTGTCCCTAGTACGAGAGGACCGGGACGGACGAACCTCTGGTGTGCCAGTTGTTCTGCCAAGGGCATGGCTGGTTGGCTACGTTCGGGAGGGATAACCGCTGAAAGCATCTAAGCGGGAAGCCTGCTTCGAGATGAGCACTCCCACCTCCTTGAGAGGGTAAGGCTCCCAGTAGACGACTGGGTTGATAGGCCGGATATGGAAGCCCTGTGAGGGGTGGAGTTGACCGGTACTAATAGGCCGAGGGCTTGTCCTCAGTTGCTCGCGTCCACTGTGTTGTTCTGAAACAACGACCCCCACCGCTCTGCGGGTGGGCGGCAGATAGTTTCATAGTGTTTCGGTGGTCATAGCGTGAGGGAAACGCCCGGTTACATTCCGAACCCGGAAGCTAAGCCTCACAGCGCCGATGGTACTGCAGGGGGGACCCTGTGGGAGAGTAGGACGCCGCCGAACAATTCTTCTGAAGAACCCCCATCCGGGTCCCGGATGGGGGTTCTTCGCGTTTCCCGGCAAATTCCCCGCACAATCCCGCACCATCCCGACGGCCTGCCACCGCGCGACCGTTGCCCGAGCGCCCCGAGCGGGCCCTCCACCGTCAATATGGCGCTAAAACTGCCTGATCAGCGCCCGGATCGCTGGAGAATCACCCGTTACGCCGTAGTCTCCAAGGTGAGGGGAACAGGTGTCCGGGGTGGTACCCCGGACGGGTCCGATCAAGAATGGTGCTCATGGGACGCGGCAGGCTGCGGATCTACCTCGGGGCGGCTCCCGGGGTCGGCAAGACGTACGCCATGCTCGCCGAGGCCCACCGGCGGCTGCAGCGCGGCACCGACGTCGTGGTGGCGTTCGTGGAGGACCACGGGCGTCGGCACACGGCGGAGCTGGTGGCGGGCCTGGAGGTCGTGCCGCGCCGCGAGCTGACGCACCGGGGCGCCGTGTTCACCGAGATGGATCTGGACGCCGTACTTGCTCGCCGGCCGCAGGTGGCGCTGGTGGACGAGCTCGCCCACACCAACGTGCCCGACTGCCGCAGCGCCAAGCGCTGGCAGGACGTCGAGGAGCTGCTGGCGGCCGGGATCGACGTCATCTCGACCGTGAACATCCAGCACCTGGAGTCGCTCGGCGACGTCGTCGAGGGCATCACCGGTGTCCGGCAGCGGGAAACCGTGCCGGACGAGGTGGTCCGCCGGGCCGACCAGATCGAGTTGGTCGACATGTCCCCGCAGGCGCTGCGGCGGCGGCTCGCCCACGGCAACGTCTACGCGCCGGAGAAGATCGACGCCGCCCTCGCCAACTACTTCCGCCCGGGCAACCTCACCGCGCTGCGCGAACTCGCCCTGCTCTGGACGGCCGACCGGGTCGACGAGTACCTGCAGAAGTACCGGGCCGAGCAGGGCATCAAGGGCACCTGGCAGGCCCGGGAGCGGATCGTGGTCGGCCTGACCGGCGGGCCCGAGGGCGCGACCCTGATCCGCCGCGCGGCCCGGATCGCGGCCCGCGGCTCCGGCGGCGAGCTGCTGGCCGTCCACATCTCCCGCTCCGACGGCCTGGCCGGCTCCGGCTCGGGCTCCTCCCGGGCGCTGATCGAGCAGCGCGCCCTGGTCGAGAACCTGGGCGGCAGCTTCCACGCCGTCCTCGGCGACGACCCCGCCGCCGGGCTGCTGGACTTCGCCCGGGGCGTCAACGCCACCCAGATCGTGCTCGGGACCAGCCGCCGGCCGGCCTGGCAGTACATCTACGGCCCGGGCGTGGGCACCACGGTGACCCGCGACTCCGGCGACATCGACGTGCACATCGTCACCCACGAGCAGGCCGCCAAGGGCCTGGGCCGGGTACCGATCCGCCGGGTGACCGACCTCGGCCGGACGCGGACGGTGGCCGGCTGGGCGATCGGCGTCGCCGGGCCGCCGCTGCTGGCACTGCTGCTCACCCACGTCGAGGGCCTGGGCCTGACCACCGACATGCTGCTGTTCCTGTCGCTGACGGTCTGTGCGGCGCTGGTCGGCGGGCTCTTCCCGGCGATCGCCTCCGCGCTGGTCGGCTCCTCGGCGCTGAACTACTACTTCGCACCGCCGATCCACACCTTCAGCATCGACGAGCCGCAGAACATCATGGCGGTGGCGATATTCACCGCCGTCGGCATCGCGGTCGCCTCGGTGGTGGACCTGGCGGCCCGGCGCACCCACCAGGCGGCCCGCAGCCAGACCGAGGCGCAGACCCTCGGCGTGCTCGCCGGCACCGTGCTGCGCGGCGCGCAGAGCGGGGAAGGGGTGCTGACGGCCCTGCTGGAACAGGTCCGGGAGACCTTCCAGCAGGATTCCGCGGCGCTGCTGGAGCGGCCGGACCCGCTGGGCCCGTGGCAGCGGGTGGCCGCGGCCGGCCCGCACCCGCCGGAGCGGCCCGAGGCCGCCGACGTGGACGTGCCGGTCGGCGACTCCCTCGCCCTGGCCCTGCGGGGGCGGGTGCTGCCGGCCGAGGACCGCCGGCTGCTGGGCGCCTTCGCCAGCCAGGCGGCCGTCCTGCTGGAGCACCGCCGGCTGACCGAGGAGGCCGCCGCCGCCCGCCGCGAGGCCGAGGGCAACCGGATCCGCACCGCGCTGCTGGCCGCCGTCTCGCACGACCTGCGCACGCCGCTGGCCGGCATCAAGGCCTCGGTCAGCTCGCTGCGCTCGGCCGACGTCGAGTGGGACGAGGCGGACGAGGCCGAACTGCTGGCCGGCATCGAGGCCGGCGCCGACCGGCTAGACCACCTGATCAACAACCTGCTGGACATGAGCCGCCTGCAGACCGGCACCGTCACCCCGCTGATCCAGGAGACCGACCTGGACGAGGTGGTGCCGCCGGCCCTCGGCGGCGTCCCGCCGGAGGCCGTCCGCACCGACGTCCCGGAGACGCTGCCGATGGTCCGGGTCGACGCCGGGCTGCTGGAGCGCTCCCTGGCCAACCTGGTCGAGAACGCCGTCAAGTACAGCCCGCCCGGGGCGAAGGTGCTGGTCAAGGCCGACGCGCTGGTGCCGGCGGACGGCCCCGCCCGGGTCGAGCTGCGGATCGTCGACCGGGGCCCGGGTGTGCCCGAGGAGGCCAAGGAGCGGATCTTCGCGCCGTTCCAGCGCTACGGGGACGCGCCGCGGGGCGCCGGGGTGGGGCTGGGACTCGCCGTGGCACGCGGCTTCGTCGAGGCGATGGACGGCACCGTGAGCGCCGAGGACACCCCGGGCGGCGGCCTCACCATGGTGGTCACCCTGCCCGCCGTCGACCGCCCGCCCGAGCCGGTGGCCGCCGCGCCCGACTCACCCGCCGAACGGGCCGAGCCGGCCGAACGGGCCGAGCCGGCCGAACGGGCCGAGCCGGCCGGACGGCCGTCCCCCGCATGACCACCGATCTTCCGACAGCTGTGAAAGGCGGAGCCCGCATGACCCGGGTCCTCGTCGTGGACGACGAACCGCAGATCGTCCGCGCACTGGTGATCAACCTCAAGGCCCGCAAGTACGAGGTGGACGCGGCCCACGACGGCGCGAGCGCGCTGGAGCTGGCCGCCGCCCGCCACCCGGACGTGGTCGTCCTCGACCTCGGCCTGCCCGACATGGACGGCGTCGAGGTGATCAAGGGGCTGCGCGGCTGGACCAGGGTCCCGATCATCGTGCTCTCCGCCCGGCACGCCTCCGACGAGAAGGTGGAGGCGCTCGACGCGGGCGCCGACGACTACGTGACCAAGCCGTTCGGCATGGACGAGCTGCTCGCCCGGATGCGCGCGGCCGTCCGCCGCGCCGAGCCGGTCGCCGGGGAGGACGACTCGCTGGTCGTCACCGACAGCTTCACCGTCGACCTGGCGGCGAAGAAGGTCAACCGGGACGGCGCCGACATCCGCCTCACCCCGACCGAGTGGCACCTGCTGGAGGTGCTTGTCCGCAACGCCGGCCGGCTGGTCAGCCAGACCCAGCTGCTCCAGGAGGTCTGGGGCCCCGCCTACCGCACCGAGACCAACTACCTGCGGGTCTACCTGGCCCAACTGCGCCGCAAGCTGGAGCGCGACCCCTCGCACCCGCGCCACTTCATCACCGAGCCGGGCATGGGCTACCGCTTCGAGAGCTGAGCGGGACGGCCGGGCGGGCACCCGTTCGCCGCTCCTGCGGCCCCGTCCGGCCCCCGTTCGACCTCGCGGCCTGCCGTCGGGAGCCCCGAAACCGGTACCCTTCCCGCATGAGTGGTGACAACAGCAGCGGCCAGCCGCAGGGGCGTTTCCGCCGCCTGCTCAGTCGGCTGACCTCCTCCGCGGAAGAGCTGGAGGCGGAGGAACTGCGCCAGGAGACCGCGGCGGAGACGGGCTGCACTCCGATCGCCAGCTGCGGGGACCGGCAACTGGTCACCGTCGCCGGCACCCTGCGCACCGTGACCCTTCGACCGCGGGCCGGGGTGCCCGCGCTGGAGGCGGAACTCTTCGACGGCACCGAGGCGCTGGACGTGGTCTGGCTCGGCCGCCGCTCCATCGCGGGTATAGAGCCCGGCCGCCGGCTGGTCGCCAGCGGCCGGATCAGTCACGCACGCGGGCGCCGCGTGCTGTTCAACCCCCGCTACGAGCTGCGTCCGGTCGGACACGGGAGCGAATGAGCGTGAGCAATCAGCCCGGCGGCGAGCCCGCCACCCAGCTCGGCGCGGTCCGGGTCGGCCCGGAGGACGACGCCGCGGCCGAGGCGGCGAGGCAGGCGGCGGCCTCCAAGGAGGCGGCCGACACCGTGATGCAGGCCTTCGGCGGCGTCCGCGGCATGGTCGACATGACCCTGCCCGGCCTGGTCTTCATCGTGACGTACAACATCACCCACCAGGTGTCCGCGGCGGCCTGGGCGGCCCTCGGGCTGAGCGGCCTGTTCGTGGTGGCGCGCCTGGCCAAGCGGGAGACCGTCCAGCACGCCTTCAGCGGCGTCTTCGGGGTGGCCATCGGCGCCTGGATCGCGATGAAGACCGGCAAGGCGGAGGACTTCTACCTGCCCGGCCTGCTCTGGAACGTCGGGTACTGCATCGCCTTCGCCGTCTCGGCGCTGGTCCGCTGGCCGCTGATCGGTGTGATGCTCGGCCCGGTCACCGGGGAGATGTTCACCTGGCGCCGGCAGAACCCGGGCCGGCTGGCCGCCTACGTCAAGGCCACCTGGGCCTGGGTGGTGATCATGGGCATCAAGCCGGTGATCCTGTTCCCGCTGTACTTCACCCACAACGTCAACCTGCTCGGCTGGCTCAAGGTCGCCCTGGGCATCCCGCCGATGCTGCTGGCGATGTACGTCACCTGGCAGATCCTGCTGAAGGCGCCGCCGCCGATCAAGGCGCAGCTGGACGAGGAGCCCGAGGAGCAGCCCGCCGGCGCCGACCGGTCCTGAGCCGCGACGGCCCGGCGCAGAGCCACGGGAGCAACGGGGAGGGCCCGCACTCGTCGAGTGCGGGCCCTCCCCCGTTGCGGCGGCTACCGGGCCTTCCCGGCTACTGGGCGCCCTCGGAGGTGGAGAGCAGGTTCTCCAGCTCCTCCTCGCGCTCCTGCGCGGCCACGAAGAGCAGCTCGTCGCCGCCCTCCAGGGTGTCGTCCTTGCCGGGGGTGAGCACCCGGCCCTCGCGGATGATGGTCACCAGCGAGGTGTCCACCGGCCACGGCACGTCGCCGACCCGGGTGCCGACCAGCTCGGTGTCGGCGGCCAGGGTGAGCTCGACCAGGTTGGCGTTGCCCTGGCTGAAGCGCATCAGCCGGACCAGGTCGCCGACGCTGACCGCCTCCTCGACCAGGGCGGACATCAGGCGCGGGGTGGAGACGGCGACGTCGACGCCCCAGGACTCGTTGAAGAGCCACTCGTTCTTCGGGTTGTTGACCCGGGCGACCACCCGCGGCACGCCGTACTCGGTCTTCGCGAGCAGCGAGACGACCAGGTTGACCTTGTCGTCACCGGTCGCGGCGATCACCACGTGGCAGCGCTGCAGGGCGGCCTCGTCCAGCGAGGTGATCTCGCAGGCGTCCGCCAGCAGCCACTCCGCCATGGGCACCCGCTCCACCGAGATGGAGTTCGGGTTCTTGTCGATCAGCAGGACCTCGTGGCCGTTCTCCAGCAGCTCGCCCGCGATCGAGCGGCCGACGGCACCGGCCCCGGCAATGGCGACGCGCATCAGTGGCCCTCCCTCTCCGGCGCCTGCGCGAACGCGGCCTCGACGGCCGACAGGTCGGCGCGGCGCAGCATCACGTGGATGAGGTCGCCCTCCTGGACCACCATGGTCGGGGTGGGCAGCACGCCCTCGCCCAGCCGGGTGACGAACGACACTCGGGCGCCGGAGGCCTCCTCCAGCTCGCTCAGCCGGCGGCCTACCCAGAGCGGGTCGTAGGCGACCTCGGCGAGCTGGACGGCGCCGCTCGGGTCCTGCCAGAGCGGCTCGGCGCCGCTCGGCAGCAGCCGGCGCAGCATCTGGTCGGCCGTCCAGCGGACGGTGGCGACCGTCGGGATGCCCAGGCGCTGGTAGACCTCGGCGCGCCGCGGGTCGTAGATGCGGGCCGCGACGTTCTCCACGCCGAAGTTCTCCCGGGCGACCCGGGCCGCGATGATGTTGGAGTTGTCACCGCTGGAGACGGCCGCGAACGCGCCGGCCTCCTCGATGCCCGCCTCCTTCAGGGTGTCCTGGTCGAAGCCGACACCGGTCACCCGGCGGCCGTTGAATCCGGCACCCAGCCGACGGAACGACGTCGGATCCTGGTCGACCACTGCCACCGAGTGGCCCTGTTTCTCCAGCGCTCTCGCGAGGGCGGAGCCCACGCGGCCGCAGCCCATGATGACGATGTGCACCGGCGCTACCTCACCCGTCCCGTTGGGTTCTTGACCTGCGCAAACACCGTTCATCTTCCTTTCCCGCCCGGCTGTCCGGGGCGAGCGTCCTGGTGGGGGCCCGACACGACAACTGGAGTGTTGCCCGCGTGCTCGTATCCGACACGCTAGCCGGTCCACCGAACACAGTCGCGACGAAGGGGGGGCCGCAAGTCGGAACCCGGGGCGAACAGCCCCTACGATTCCTTACCGTGCCTATGCCGACTGACCTTCCGAAACGCATCCTGATCGGGCGCGCGCTGCGCAGCGACAAACTCGGGGAGACCCTGCTCCCCAAGCGGATCGCGCTGCCCGTCTTCGCCTCGGACGCACTCTCCTCGGTCGCGTACGCGCCCGAGGAGATCCTGCTGACCCTCTCCGTGGCGGGTGCCTCGGCGATCCACTTCTCGTGGCAGATCGGCGTCGTCGTCGCCATCGTGATGCTCGCGGTGGTGGCCTCGTACCGGCAGAACGTGCACGCGTACCCGAGCGGCGGCGGCGACTACGAGGTCGCCACCGTGAACCACGGCCCCAACTCCGGGCTGGTGGTCGCGAGCGCGCTGATGGTGGACTACATCCTCACCGTGGCGGTCTCCACCACCTCCGGCGTCGCCAACGTGGTCTCCGCGGTGCCCTCGCTGCGCGGCCACGAGCTGACCCTCTCGGTGGTCGTGGTCATCGTGCTGATGGGCATGAACCTGCGCGGCGTCCGCGAGTCCGGAAGCGCCTTCGCCGTCCCGACGTACGCCTTCATGGTCGGCGTGATCGGCATGGTCGTGTACGGCTTCGTCCGCCACTTCGGCCTCGGGCAGGACATGCCCGCCGAGAGCGCCGGCTTCCACCTGGAGGCCACCGCCGGGAACGACTCGCTGGCCGGCTTCGCGATGGTGTTCCTGCTGCTCAAGGCGTTCTCCTCGGGCTGTGCCGCGCTGACCGGCGTCGAGGCGATCTCCAACGGCGTGCCCGCCTTCCGCAAGCCGAAGAGCAAGAACGCCGCCACCACGCTGCTGATGATGGCGTCCATCGCCGTCGTGATGTTCATGGGCATCATCTGGCTGGCCCGCCTCACCGGCGTGCAGATGGCCGAGGAGCCCGCCGAGCAGCTGATCGGCGCGGGCAGCGATTACCACCAGAAGACCGCGCTCGCCCAGATCAGCGAGGCCGTGTTCTCGAACTTCACGCCCGGCTTCTACTTCGTCGCCGCCGTGACCGGCCTGATCCTGGTGCTGGCTGCCAACACCGCCTTCAACGGCTTCCCGGTGCTCGGCTCGATCCTGGCGCAGGACCGCTACCTGCCGCGCCAGCTGCACACCCGCGGCGACCGGCTGGCCTTCTCCAACGGCATCATCCTGCTGGCGCTGGCCGCGATCCTGTTCATCATCGCCTTCGACGCCGACCCGACCCGGCTGATCCAGCTCTACATCGTCGGCGTCTTCGTGTCGTTCAACATGAGCCAGTCCGGCATGATCCGGCACTGGACCAGGGAGCTGCGCACCGAGACCGACCCGGCCAAGCGCCGCCACATGCAGCGCAGCCGGGCGATCAACACCTTCGGTCTGGTGATGACCATGGCCGTGCTGATCGTCGTCCTCGCGACCAAGATCAGCCACGCCTGGATCGCGATCGCCGCGATGGTCGTGCTGTTCGTGATGATGAAGGCGATCCGCCGGCACTACGACCGGGTCTCCCACGAGCTGGTCGCCGCCGAGGAGCCGGACGACGTGGTGCTGCCCACCCGGGTGCACGCCATCGTGCTGGTCTCCAAGCTGCACAAGCCGGCCCTGCGGGCCCTGGCGTACGCGAAGCTGGCGCGCGCCCACACGCTGGAGGCGGTCACCGTCAACGTGGACCCGGCGGACACCGCGGCGCTGCGCCGGGAGTGGGACGAGCGCGGCATCGAGGTGCCGCTGAAGGTCCTGGACTCGCCGTTCCGCGAGATCACCGGGCCGGTCCTGGACTACGTGAAGAACCTGCGCCGCAGCAGCCCGCGCGACGTGGTCTCGGTCTACATCCCGGAGTACGTGGTCGGCCACTGGTACGAGCACCTGCTGCACAACCAGAGCGCGCTGCGGCTCAAGGGGCGCCTGCTGTTCAAGCCCGGTGTGATGGTCACCTCGGTGCCGTGGCAGCTGGAGTCCTCGGAGCGGCGCAAGCCGCAGAAGGCCTGGTCGGCGCCGGGCGCCGTCCGTCGGGGTGAGCCCCTGGCGCCGAAGGCCGTAAAGTCGAATGTCTCGACCACGCCCGGCGACTCCGCCGGCAGCAGCAAGGACTCCGCCAAGTGACCCGCAACACCCCGCCCCGCTCCCACGGCTCGTCCGGCTCGTCCGGCAAGGGTGCCCGCAAGGGCGCCGGGAAGGGCGGTGCCGCCAAGCCGGGCCAGGTCGCCCGGCCGCGCTGGGGCAAGCCGGTGCGCCCGGCCGCGACCGACCGTGAAGGCTTCACCGCGCAGACCGCGCCGCTCGCGCCGGGGGAGCGCGCCCCGGAGCAGCCGGCCGCTGACCGCGGCGAGCGGGCCGAGCGGTCCGAGCAGGGCGGTGCGAAGGGCGGCACCGGGAAGGGTGGCGCCGCGAAGACCGGAGCCGGGAAGGGTGGCGCCGGGAAGACCGGTGGCGCCGCGAAGGGCGGTGGCGCGAAGGGCGGGGACCGTCCGCGCAAGCAGGCCGTCCGCCCGCCGAAGGTGCTCCGCACCGCCCGCGCGCCGCGCACCGAGGCCGCCCCCAAGGGGCCCGGCGGCGACCCGCTGGTCGGTGAGCGGTACGAGGTCGAGGTCGGCCCGGTCGCGCACGGCGGCGGGCACTGCGTGGCCCGGCACGAGGGCCGGGTGCTGTTCGTCCGGCACGCGCTGCCCGGCGAGCGCGTCGTCGCCCTGGTCACCGAGGGCACCACCAAGTCGCGCTTCCTGCGCGCCGACGCGGTGGAGATCCTGGAGCCGGCCAAGGACCGCATCACCCCGCCCTGCCCGTTCTCGGGGCCGGGCAAGTGCGGCGGCTGCGACTGGCAGCACGTCTCCCCGGGCGGGCAGCGCAAGCTCAAGGTGCAGGTGCTCACCGAGCAGCTGGCCAAGCTGGCCGGCCTCACCCCGGCCGAGGCCAGCTGGGACGGCAGCATCGAGCCGGTCGGCGGCAAGCTCCCGGCCGGGCAGGTGCCGGCCTGGCGCACCCGGGTCCAGTACGCGGTCGACCCGGAGACCGGGAAGGTGGGGCTGCGCAAGCACCGCTCGCACGAGATCCAGCCGATCGACCGCTGCCTGATCGCCGCCGAGGGCGTCACCGAGCTGGGCATCGAGGGGCGCGACTGGCCGGGCGTCGTCTCGGTCGAGGTGATCGCCGCCTCCGGCTCCTCGGACCGCCAGGTGGTGCTCACCCCGGCGCCCGGCGCCCAGCTGCCGCTGGTCGAGCTGGACAAGCCGGTGTCCATCACCCGGGTCGACGACCAGGGCAACGTCCACCGGGTGCACGGCCGCTCCTTCGTGCGCGAGCGCGCCGCCGGCCGGACCTGGCGGATCAGCAACGGCGGCTTCTGGCAGATCCACCCCGAGGCCCCGGACACCCTCGTCGACGCCGTCCTGGACGGCCTGGACCCGCAGTGGGGCGAGAACGCGCTCGACCTGTACTGCGGCGTCGGCCTGTTCGCCGGCGCGCTGGCCGACCGGGTCGGCGACGACGGCGCGGTGCTCGGCATCGAGTCCGCCAAGCAGGCCGTGATCGACGCCCGGCACAACCTGGCCGCGCTGGACAACGTCCGGATCGAGTGCGACCGGGTGGAGACGCTGCTGCCGCGCACCGGCATCACCGCCACCGACCTGATCGTCCTGGACCCGCCGCGCGCGGGCGCCGGGCGGGAGACCGTGGAGCACCTGGTCGGCCTCTCGGCCCGCCGGATCGCCTACGTCGCCTGCGACCCGGCCGCGCTCGCCCGGGACCTCGCGTTCTTCCGCGAGGGCGGCTACCGGCCGGTCTCGCTGCGCGCGTTCGACCTGTTCCCGATGACGCACCACTTCGAGTGCGTGGCGATCCTGGAGCCGGTGGAGTAGTCCGCGTACCGCTTGGGCGCGCACCGCGCACGGCTGTGCGCGGTGCGCGCGTGTCCGAGGCCCCTTCCGGGCGGGGAGACCCGGTCCGGGAGGGGCCTCGTCCGGCTCGCTGACCGGGGCGGCCAAGGGGGAGACGGCAGGAGGAGAGACAGGCGTGAACATCCTGGTGACCGGCGCGGCCGGGTTCATCGGCTCGCACTTCGTGCGGACGCTGCTCGGCGGCGGATACCCCGGTCACGAGGACGACCGGGTGACCGTGCTGGACCGGCTGACCTACGCCGGAACGCTCAACAACCTGCCCCGGCACCACCCCCGGCTGGACTTCGTGCACGGCGACGTCTGCGACACCGCCCTGCTGGAGGAGGTCTTCCCCGGCCACGACGCCGTGGTGCACTTCGCGGCCGAGTCGCACGTGGACCGCTCGGTCGCGGGCGCCGAGACCTTCGTCCGCACCAATGTGCTCGGCACCCAGGCGCTGCTGGAGGCGGCCCTGCGGCACGGCGTCGGCGTCTTCGTCCTGGTCTCCACGGACGAGGTGTACGGGTCGATCGAGCGGGGGAGCTGGACGGAGGAGGAGCCGCTGCTCCCGAACTCCCCGTACGCGGCCTCCAAGGCGTCGGCGGACCTGATCGCCCGCGCGTACGCGCGCACCCACGGGCTGGACGTGCGGATCACCCGCTGCGCCAACAACTACGGCCCCGGCCAGCACCCCGAGAAGCTGATACCGCTCTTCACGACCCGTCTGCTCGACGGGCTGCCGGTGCCGCTGTACGGGGACGGCTCCAACGTCCGCGAGTGGCTGCACGTGGACGACCACTGCCGGGCCGTCCGGCTGGTGCTCGACCACGGCCGGCCCGGCGAGATCTACAACGTCGGCGGCGGCACCCACCTGACCAACCGGGAGATGACCGGCCGCCTGCTGGACCTGTGCGGGCGCGACTGGGACCTGGTGGAGCGGGTGGCGGACCGCAAGGGCCACGACCTGCGGTACGCGGTGGACGACTCGAAGATCCGCCGGGAACTGGGCTGGGCGCCGCGGCGGTCGCTGGAGGAGGGCCTGCGCGAGACGGTGGCGTGGTACGCGGCCCACCGCGACCACTGGACGGCGGTTCGGGAGGAGCCGGCGGCGCTGGTCCGCTGAGGCTCCGGGCGGGGCGGGTTCGTTGAGGCTCGGGGGCTCGGGCTTCGGGGCTTCGGGGACGCCGTGCCGTTCAGTGCAGGTTCTGCTCCTCCTCGTCCGCGCTGTGCGGCAGGGTGATGCCGTGCTGGGCGGCGAGCCTGATCAGTCCGGCGATCCGGCCCTCGTAGGCCTGGACGCCGTCGGCGTCCCCCTCGGCCCGGGCGGCCGCGAGTTCCTTCCGGGCCCGGGCGAGCTGCTCGCGCAGCTCCTGGTCGAACATGGCTGTCATCTGCCGGCCTCCGCACAGGTCGGTGTCGCTCCAGGGAATGCTCGGGGCAGTTCAGAGTCTCCGAAGGTGAAGAACTCTTCAAGTCCGGATCCCCGCTGCGGCGCGGCCGGGGGAGCGAAGCGAACGTGCGCGCGCCCTTGTTGTGCTAGCACTTCAGCGCTAGCGTCGAATTCATGGGTAAGAAGCAGCTGAACGTCCGGGTGGACGCCACCACCGCGGAGATGGCCCGGGAGCGGGCGGAGCAGCAGGGGATCAGCATGAACCAGTACATCGAGCGCCTGGTCCAGCAGGACATGGGCGAGGCGGGTCGGGCGTTCGTGGACGCCGCGGCGCAGTTCATGAAGGAGTACGAGACGGCCTTCCTGGCCGAGTTCGGCGAGCGGGGCGCGGCCGACCTCCAGGACGTGCGCCGTTGAACCTGGAGGTCGACCTCTCGTGGCTGCTCATGACCGCCGAGCAGTACACGCCCGGTGACCCGCAGGTCACCGACTACGGATCGCTGCTCGCGGCGGTCGCCCGCCACCAGGCGGAGATCTTCGACATCGCCGTCTATCCCGAACCGCAGGACCGCGCCGCCGCCCTGATGCACCAGCTGATCCGGGTGCCGGCCCTGGAGAAGACCAACGAGTTGTTCGCCACCGCCGTCGCGTACGCCTACCTGGTGGCCAGCGGCTGCACGGTCGCGACCACCGCACGTGAGGTGCGCAGCCTCGCCCGGGCCATCCGCGAGGGCCGGCTCGGCGTGTCCGGCGTGGCCGAGCGGCTGGCCGCGTGGGTGGTGGACGAGGCCGAGGGGGAGGGCGTCAGCGGCGAGGACGACGAGGACTCGGACTGAGCGGCCGCCGGGCCGGCGGCCAGGGCCGGTTCGGCGGGCGGACCGGGCGGGCCGGCCGGCAGGGCCGGGCGGGCCGGATGGACCGGCCGGCCCGGGCCGACCCGCCGAGCCGGTCAGGCCCCGGCCGCCGGCTCGGTCGCGGGCTCGGCGATCAGCGCCGTCGCGAACGGGCGGAAGCCCGCCCGCCGGTAGATCCGGGCGACGTCCTCGTCGGCGGCGGACAGGAACACCGTCTGCACGCCGTTGGCGCGGGCGTGTGCGACCAGGGCCGCGGTGACCGCGAGGGCCAGGCCCTGTCGGCGGGCCGCCGGCAGGGTGCCGACGCCGGCCACCTCGGTGACCGTGCCCACCGGGTTGTGCTGGCCCGCGCAGAGCGCCACGCCCTCCCGGACGGCCGCGGCGAGCACCGTCCGCCCGGCGGTGATCCGCCCGGCGATCCGCTCGACCGTGCCGTCCGCCGCCGACTTCGCGGCGGCAGCGGCGAGCTCCTCCGGCCCGGCGGTGCCCCGGGCGGTGCCGGGCTCGCCGAAGGCCAGGTGCGGGACGGCCACCGCGCTCGCCAGGTCGGGGTCGTCGGCGGCCATGATCCGGACCGCCGCGCCCCCGCTCGGCGTGCCCGCACCCGGCGCGCCGGCCGGGAGCACGGGCTCGTCGTCGGGCCCGAGCACCAGCAGCGGGTGCTCGTGGACCGCCAGTCCGGCCTCCTCGATCGCCGCGCGCAGCTCGGGGTTGTGCTCGGCCACCCACTCGAAGGCCTCCGGGATGCCCAGCTCGCGCTGGCGGGCCAGCACCCGGCGGACGTCCTCGGCGGTGGCGGCCGGGCCGGTGTGGCCGAGCGCCGGGCGGGCGTAGTACGGCCAGCCCCGGCCCTCGTTGACGAACAGGCTCAGCGGGCCGAAGTCCTCGACCCGGGCGGCGGAGCGCGGAACGGAGTCGTAGTACCGCTCGATGTCGTCGAGGAGGTGGCGGAAGGCCGGGTCGACTCCGGGGGCGGCGTCGTCGGCGGAACCGGCCGTCGCGGTGGGATCAAGATCATTGGAGGTCACGCCGTGCATCCTGGCAGGGGGTGTCGCGTTCCTGCCACCTGTTTGACCGTGTCGCGCCCGTCGGTGCGGCCCTCGTCGCGGCCGTTGCCGGGGTCCTTGCCGGGGCTGTCACGGCCGTTGTCGACGGGGCGGCGGAGGCCGGCGGGCCCGGTGCTGCCGGAGGGCGCTGCCTGCGTGCGGCGGAAGTGGTGGGGGTACGAGCGGCCCGGGTGACGCAGGCCGCGGCGGGCGGCCGTGGATCCCGGGTGCAATTCGGACCGATTGTTGCCGAACGCTTACAGGCCGGGCGATCTTGCGTGCAGACCCCGTGGCATCCTGGGGCCTTTACAGCTCTGCCGGACGGGAACGGCGGACGCCCGTGCCGGCTGAGGCGAGGGGGAGGACAGGCTCATGAGGCTCTGCTTTCTGGTCGAGGAACACTACCGGCACGACGGCATGCCGCTCGACGTCGTGCGCCAACTCACGGCATGGGGGCACCGGGTCGACGTGCTGCGCCCCGGCGACTCGCTGATGGCGATCTCCGAGGCGGTCCGGGCGGGCAGCCACGACGCCTGGGTGCTCAAGACCGTCTCCGGCGGCCCGGGGCTCACCCTCCTGGAGGCGGCCGCCTCTGTCGGCCTCACCACCGTCAACGACGTCCGTTCCATCCGTGGCGTCCGCGACAAGGCGCTCGCCGCCGTGATCGCGCGCACCCGCGGCCTGCCCGTCCCCGTCACCTACGCCGCCGCCCGCTGGGAGCGGCTCGCGGAGATCCCCGCCGCCGAGTACCCGCTGGTGGTCAAGCCCGCCGACGGCAGCTCGGGCCGGGCCGTGCGGCTCGTCCCCACCCCCGACCACCTGGCCGCGCTCGGCCCGCAGCTCGCCGGCGAGGGCCTGCTGATCGCCCAGCCCTACGTGCCCAACTCCGGCACCGACCTCAAGGTCTACTGCGTCGACGGCGAGTTCTACGCCACCGAGCGCTGCTCCCCGCTCCACCCCGGCCAGGGCGTGCGCGAGCGCCAGGTGCCGCTCGGCGCCGACATCGCGCGGATCGCCGCGCAGGTCGGCGAGGTCTTCGGCCTCGACCTCTACGGGGTGGACGTGCTGCTCGGCCCGGACGGGCCGGTCGTCGTCGACATCAACGACTTCCCCAGCTTCCGACAGGTGCCGGACGCGGTGGCCCGGGTGGCCCGGGCCGTGCTGCGGCTGGCCCGCACGGGCACGGCGGTCTCCGCCCCGGCGCCCGCGCTGCTGTCCGAGCCGGCCGCGGCGGTGGCGGACTCGGTGCTGCTGCCCGCGCCGAGCGGCGCCGCGGTGGGCGTCGGCGGCTTCGGCGCGGCGGGGTTGGTGGGCGAGCCGGACCTGGTCGGCGGTCCGGGGCTGGTCGGCGGCGGGCTCGGCGGGGCCGGGCTGGTCAGCGGTGGGGCCGGGCTGGTCAACGGCGGCGTGGGCGGCGGGATATGAGGATCTGCCTGCTCACCCCCGACCCGGGCCACCCGCTGCTGGCCGCCACCGCGGCCCTGCTGGCCGCCGACCACCGGGTCGAGGCGCTCGACCCCACCACCGGCGACGCCCCACCCGCCGAGGTCCTGGGCCGCGGCCCGCTCGCCGACGTCTACCTGCTCAAGGCCCGCACCCCGCGGGCCCTCGCGCTCGCCCGGTACCTGGAGGAGCGCGGCGCCCCGGTCGTCAACTCCGCCGCGGCGACGGCATTCTGCCAGGACCGCACCGCCATGGCCGAGCTGGCCAGGCGCGCCGGCCTGCCGTTCGCGGCCACCCGCACCGCCGCCACGCTCGCCGAACTGCCCGACCCCGACGGGCCGATCGTCGTCAAGAGCCGCCACAGCCGGCGCCACGACCTCGTCGCCCGGGTCGACGACGCGGCCGCTCTGCGGGCGCTCGCCGTCGAGTGGCCCGACGAACCCGTGATCACCCAGCCGTTCCTGGCGAACTCGGGCTGGGACCAGAAGCTCTGGGTCGTCGACGGGCAGGTCTTCTGCGCCCGCCGCCGCTCCGAACTCGCCGATCCGGTCGAGGCCGAGGCGATCGGCCAGGTCGGCCAGGTCGGCTCGTCGGGCCCGCCCGGACCGGTCGTCGACGGCGGGCGGGGCTTCGGGCCCGCGGACCTGCCGCCCGACCGGGCCCGGCTCGCCCTACGGGTCGGCGAGGTCTTCGCCCTCGACGTCTACGGCGTCGACCTGCTGGACGGGCCCGCCGAACCGGTCATCGTCGACGTCAACGCCTTCCCCGGCATCCGCGGCCAGGCCGGCGCCCCCGAGGCGCTCGCCGCGCTCGCCCTGCGCACCGCCCGCCGCGGCACCCCGCCCGCGCCGCGCCTGCCCGGGCAGCGCGAGCCACGGCCACGCGCCGCCGGTCGCTAGTCTTGCTCTTTCCGGTCGGACCGCACGACCGGACGGCGAGAGAAGACGGACGTTGCTGCAGGACATCGAGCGCTACCTGGCCTGCCCGCACTGCGCGCAGGCGCTCACCCTCGACGGGCGCACCCTGCGCTGCCCCGCCGGGCACAGCTTCGACGTCGCCAAGCAGGGCTACGTCAGCCTGCTCGCCGGCGACGCGCACACCGGCACCGGTGACACCGCCGACATGGTCGCCGCCCGCAGCGGATTCCTCGACGCCGGCCACTACCGGCCGATCGCCGAGGCCCTCACCGCCGCAGCCGTCGCGGCCGCCCCCGAAGGCCTGGTCGCCGATCTCGGCGCCGGCACCGGCCACTACCTCGCCCACGTCCTCGACACCCTGCCCGACCGGCCCGGCGCCGCCCTCGACATCTCCAAGTACGCGCTGCGCCGCGCCGCCAAGGCCCACCCCCGGATCGGCGCCGTGGTCTGCGACGCCTGGCGTCCGCTGCCGCTGCGGGACGCCTCCGCCGGCCTCGTGCTCAACGTCTTCGCCCCCCGCAACGGCCCCGAGATCCGCCGCGTGCTGCGCCCCGGCGGCACCCTGCTGCTGGTCTCCCCGACCCCGCGCCACCTGCGCGAACTCGTCACCGCGCTCGGCCTGCTCTCGGTCGACGAGGAGAAGCAGCGCCGGATCGACGAGAAGCTCGGCCCCCACCTCGCCCCGGCCGGGCGGCAGGAGGTCGAGTTCACGCTGCGGCTCTCCGCCGCCGACGTCCGCACCGTGGTCGGCATGGGGCCGAGCGCCTGGCACACCGACCCGGAGCGGCTGGCCGCCCGGCTCGCCGCGCTGCCCGACCCGGTCGAGGTCACCGCCTCCGTGACGGTCGCCGCCTACCTCCGCTGAACGCGCTCCGGGCCCTCGGCGAGCCGTTCGGGAGGCCGCCCGGGCGGCCTGCGACCGCGCCCACCCCGTTGGGATGAATCTGCCGGGCAGGCACGTTTCTGCCGACCCGGCGGCGGCTAACGTCCGACGGGTGAACCGCGACGCCACCCGGCCCGCCGTGCCGGCCCACCCCCTCCAGCGGACCGCGGACGCCGGTCGGCCACCCGTGCAGCGCCCCACCGTCGAGGAGCTCCGGCTCACCTCGTTCAAGTCCTACCGGCGCGCCGCCCTGCCGCTCGCACCGCTCACCGTGCTGCACGGCCCGTCCGGCGTCGGCAAGTCCAACGCCCTCGACGCGCTCGCCGTCCTCTCCCGCCTGGCCCTCGGCGAAGAGATCGCCGACTCCCTCGACGGCCTGCCCGGGCGGGCCGGGCCGCTCGCCACACCCGTCCGCGGCGGCCTGGCCGGCTGCGTCCCGCACGGCCGCAACGCGATCATCCTCGGCTGCACCGTCCGCTCCGAAGACGGACCGGTCCGGCTGGAGGTCGTCGTCCGCACCGACGGCCCGGTCCGGATCGCCCGCGAGCAGCTCACCCTGGACGGCCGGATCCTCGTCGAGACCGGCGAACAGGACCTCCGCAACCACCGCGTGAACGTCAGCTGGCACAACGACACCCGGCAGGGCGACATCCGCGCGCCCTTCCCCAACGGCGTCCTCGTCACCGCGCAGATCCCGCTGCGGGTCGCCGGATCCTCCCCCGGCGAACGCAAGGTGCTGGCCGCCGCCGAACACGTCCTCACCGCCCTGCGCGAGGTCTTCCCGGTCCACCCAGTGCCGGCGCTCATGCGCGGCTGGGCCCGCCCCGACCCGCAGGCCCGGCTGGTCGGCACCGCCGCCAACATCTCCGCCGTCATCGCCCGGCTGAGCAACGAATGCGCGCGCCGCTACGGACAGCTGCTGCGGGTCGTCCAGTCCGCCGCGCCGCACCCCCTGCTCGGACTCGACCTCGCCCACCGCGGCACCGGGGCCGGCGAGCGCGTCCGCGCCGTCTTCGACGAGGGCGTGCTCGGCCGCACCGGCGCCGACCAGGCCTCCGACGGCATGCTGCGCCTCCTCGCCTTCGCCGCGGTGCTGCTCACCGGCGCCGCGGTGCTGGACCTCGACCCGGCCGCCGAGGTGCCCTGGGCGCACCGGCAGCTCACCGTGCTCGCCGAGGACCTCGGTGCCGGGCTCGGCGCCGAGCAGACCGCCGCGCTCGTACGGCTCGCCCGCGAGATGACCGCGCGCAACCAGCTGCGGGTGCTGGCCGCCCTGCAGGAGCCGGCCGCCGTCCGGGAGGCGCTCTGCGGGGACGTGCGCGCGGGGGAGGGCGAGCTGCCGCCGGGCGTCGCGTTGGTCGAGTGCCGGCGCGACCCGGGCTCCGGTCACACCGTGCTGCGCGCCGAGACGGCCAGGGTGCCGGCCCAGGCGTCGCGGAGCGCGGCGGGTGAGGCCGGGGCCGCGGGGGCGGGGGCAGGGGCACCGGGCGGCGAGGCCGGGCCGGGGGTGCCGCTGATGCCGGCGGGGGAGGCGGGCGCGCCGGCGGATGCGGTAGACCTGGACGGGTGAGCGAACGAGTGACGGAGCCCGCCGACCCGACCCTGGAGAGCCTGCGCCGACGGCTGGCGGAGTTCGCCGCGGCGCGCAGCTGGGAGCCCTTCCACACGCCCAAGAACCTCGCCGCGGCGCTGTCGGTGGAGGCCGGCGAGCTGCTGGAGATCTTCCAGTGGCTGACGCCCGAACAGGCCGCCTCGGTGATGTCCGACGAGGAGAGCGCCCACCGGGTCCGCGACGAGGTGGCCGACGTCCTCGCCTACCTGCTGCAGTTCTGCACGGTGCTGGGAGTCGACCCGCTGGAGGCCCTCGCCGCCAAGATCGAGCGGAACGAACTGCGCTTCCCCGCCCCCGGAGCGAAGCCCGCACCGCAGCCCGACGTCAACCCGGGCGTGGACGACCAACCCTTGTGAGGGACGGAAGTTGTCCACAACCCCCGGGTTGTCCACAGGCTCCGGGAAGGGGGCTGCACCGCCTCGCCCCTCGGCGCACGCTGTCGCCGTGACCATCTGACCGCCCCCGCGGCGGCCGTGGTCCGACGGCGACAGCGAGCGGGAAAGGGGTGGCGGCCGATGGAGGCGCTGCGACTGATCAAGACGGCCCGGCACGCCCTGGCCGAGGCCAGGGACGTGGCGGATGTGCTGGCGGAGGCGCGGCAGGCCGCGCTGCTCACCGAGGCGGTCGGGGCCCGGCTGGCCGAGCTGGAGGAGCCGGACGACGACGAACTGGTCGGCCTGGGCCAGCAGTTGGCCGAGGCGGGATCCCATGCGGCGGGCTGCCTGGACCAGCCCGTGGGGGAGTCCCCGGCCCTGGCGGGCCTGGGTGCGGGTGGACGGGCGGCGCGGCTCACCGAGCTGGGGGCGCTCGTGCCGATGCTGGCCGAGCTCGACGGGCTGCTGCGGGACGCGGGGGAGACGCTGGTGGTGCTGGCCTGCGGCGCGGAGACGGAGAGCCTGTACTGGACGTGCATCGACGGCGTCGACGCGGCGGCCGAGTGCAAGGACCTGGTCGGCCGGCTGGGGGCGGCGGTGCGGCGGGCGGCGGAGGACGGCGACCGGGAGGCCGCGGGGACCTCGGCGGCCGACCCGCCGCCGAGGCCGCCTCAGAGACCGGCGGAGGCGCCGCTGGTCGTGGTCACACTCGGGCCGCCGACCGGCCCGTCGGCGGCCAGGGCGCCGGACGACTGCAGATCGGCGAGGTCGGCGGTGACCGAGGCGAGCAGCTCCTGCAGCTGCTCCAACAGGCTCTTCGGGGTGGCCGGTGCCGTCGACGGGTCGGTGGCCGACTGCTGCTGCGACGGCAGGGCGGATGCCTCGGACCGGGGTTCGGACATGAGCGGACCTCTTCGGATCGGTAGTGCGGTGTGAAGCGTGCGAAGCGGCAGGCGGCGGCTCGGCGCACGCACCGCGCCGCCGCGGCGGAGCCCCGCCGCTGCAACCAACGAACCGGTTCCGACCGGGTCACCTGCCACCACCCGATGCGGTCCAACTCCCGTTGCAGGTAAGCCTCCCGGGTGACCTGGGCTTGCCGCTGCCGAGTGGCCTGGGCTAGGCGGGGCGATCCGGGACCGGACTGCCCGCGGTGCGGGTGAGGGCGAGCGCTCGCCCACACCCGCACGGTGGCCGCACGGCAAGGGCCGCATGGCAGCGGCCACACAGCAGGGGCCACACAGCAGGGGCCGCACGACACGAGATACCGGGAGGTGGGTGGGAGGGGGAGGGGGGTGGGCCCCCGGGAACGGGACAGCGAAGAGCGAACAGCAAACAACGAACACCGAACAGCAAAGGGCCTCGGCGCCGATACGGCGCCGAGGCCTTCCCGTGTGGGGCCTTCCCGTACGGAGGCCCGTCCTGCGCGGAACTACCGGCAGGATCAGTTGTGCGCGTGCAGCTCGGCGTTCAGACCGCCCCAGGAACCGGAGCGGGCGATGACCTCGACGGCGCCGGTCTGGGAGTTGCGGCGGAAGAGCAGGTTGTCCTGGCCGGACAGCTCGACGGCCTTGGCCACCTCGCCGTCCGGGGTGGTCACCCGGGTGCCGGCCGTGACGTACAGGCCGGCCTCGACGACGCAGTCGTTGCCGAGTGAGATGCCGATGCCGGCGTTGGCGCCGAGCAGGCAGCGCTCGCCGACCGCCACGACCTGCTTGCCGCCGCCGGAGAGGGTGCCCATGATCGAGGCGCCGCCGCCGATGTCGCTGTGGTCGCCGACCACGACGCCCGCGCTGATCCGGCCCTCGACCATGGAGGTGCCCAGCGTGCCGGCGTTGAAGTTGACGAAGCCCTCGTGCATCACGGTGGTCCCGGGCGCCAGGTGGGCGCCGAGCCGGACACGGTCCGCGTGGGCGATTCGCACGCCCGACGGGGCGACGTAGTCGGTCATCCGCGGGAACTTGTCGATCCCGTACACGGCGAGCTGGCCGCCCTGGGCGCGGACGGCCAGGCGGGCCTGCTCGACCTTGTCCACCGGCACCGGGCCGATGCTGGTCCAGGCGACATTGGCGAGCAGGCCGAAGACGCCGTCCAGGTTCTGGCCGTGCGGCTTCACCAGGCGGTGGCTGAGCAGGTGCAGCCGCAGGTAGGCGTCGTGCGCGTCGATCGGCTTCTCGTCCAGCGAGGCGATGGTGGTGCGCACGGCGACCACCTCGACGCCGCGGCGGGCGTCGGCGCGCAGCGCCTCGGCGGCGCCGGCGCCCAGCTCGGCCTCGGCCTGCTCGGCGGTCAGGCGGACGGTGCCGGCCGGGCCCGGCTCGGCGGCCAGTGCGGGGGCGGGGAACCAGGTGTCGAGGACGGTGCCGTCGGCGGCGACGGTGGCCAGACCTGCGGCGACGGCGCCGCTTGCGAGGGAGGTGGATTCTGCAGTCACACCGTGCACGTTAACGAATGCGGGCCGCCGCTGCCGAACACGCTCACCGTGCGGACAGGGGCTCCCGCGGGTGACGCGGCGGCTCCGGCGCGGGACAAAACCTGGTGCTCACCGGGCTGCCGCTCGGCGATACTCGGGCAGGTGTTCATGTCGATCTCCACCACCGGCACCGCCGAGAGCCCGGCCTCCGACCTCGGCTTCCTGCTGCACAAGCACCCGGGCAAGGTCCAGCGGTTCTCGACGTCGCACGGCGAGGCCCACGTCTTCTACCCCGAAGCGGGCGACGAGCTCTGCACGGCCGCGCTGCTGCTCGACATCGACCCGATCGCGCTGGTCCGCAAGGGCCGGGGCAAGGGCCGAGGCGGCTCGCCGGACTTCGCCCTCGCCCAGTACGTCAACGACCGCCCCTATGCCGCGTCCTCGCTGCTCGCGGTGGCGCTGCGGACGGTGTTCCGCACGGCCATGAAGGGCGTCTGCGAGGCGCGCCCGGGGCTCGCCGAGCTTCCGCGTCCGCTGCGGATCTCGCTGCCCGCGGTGCCCGCCAACGGTGCAGGCGAGAGCGGCGGCCCGGCGATGGCGGCCCGGCTGTTCGAGCCGCTGGGCTGGCAGGTCGAGGCGTCGGCCATCCCGCTGGACGAGGCGTTCCCCGAGTGGGGCGAGTCGCGCTACGTCCGGCTGGAGCTGGCCGGCACGGAGGTCCGGCTCGCGGACGCGCTCCAGCAGCTGTACGTGCTGCTGCCGGTGCTCGACGGCGCCAAGCACTACTGGGTCGCCCCGGACGAGGTCGACAAGCTGCTCGCCGCGGGTGCGGGCTGGCTCGCCGACCACCCCGAGCAGGCGCTGATCGCGCGCCGCTACCTGTCCCGGCGCTGGGCGCTCACCCGGCGGGCGATGGAGCGCCTGGAGCTGGCCCGGCTGGCGGAGGCCGACGACCGCGAGGTCGAGGAGATCGACAACGCGGTCGACGACTCCGTGGACGACTCCGCCGACGAGGCCGTGGACGCTGCCGCCGAGGGTACGGTCGGCGGTGCCGCCGCGGGCGACGGCCGACCGGAGCAGCCGGAGCCGGCCGCCGAGCGGAAGGCCTCGCTGGCCGATCAGCGCCGGGCGGCGATCCTGGCCGCCCTGGGCGAGGTCGGCGCGGCACGGGTGGCCGACCTCGGCTGCGGGCAGGGTGAACTGATCGGCGCGCTCCTCAAGGACGTCCGGTTCACCGAGGTGCTCGGGGTGGACGTGTCCGCGCGGGCGCTGTCCGCGGCCGCGCGCAAGCTGCGGCTGGAGCGGATGTCGGAGCGCCAGGCCGCCCGGGTGCGGCTGGTCCAGGGCGCGCTGACGTACACGGACGCGCGGCTGAAGGGTTTCGACGCGGCGGTGCTCTGCGAGGTGATCGAGCACCTGGACCTGCCCAGGCTGCCGGCGCTGGAGTACGCCGTGTTCGGGGCGGCCCGGCCGTCGGCGGTGGTCGTGACCACGCCGAACGCCGAGTACAACGTCCGCTGGGAGAGCCTGCCGGCCGGGCACGTCCGGCACGCCGACCACCGGTTCGAGTGGGACCGCGCGCAGTTCCGGGCCTGGGCCGAGCGGGTGGCGGCGACGTACGGCTACACCGCGGTGGTCCGGCCGGTCGGGCCGGAGGACGCCGAGGTGGGCGCGCCGACCCAGCTCGCCCTGTTCCGGATCGGCACCCCACCGGACGCCGAGCCGGAACCGGCGCCCGCGCCCGCGCCCGCGCCCGCCGACGTCCGGGCGCTCACCGTCCCCACGCCCACCCACCCCGCCACTCACCCCGCCAACCGCCCCACCACCCGCACCGACGCCACCACGACGCCCGAAGGGGGCGAGACCCGATGACCGACGACGCACTGCCCCCGGACGCCACCGACGCCCCGGACGACGACGCACCCACCGACGTGACCCCGACCGGTGCGCCGTCCACCGACGCGCCGCCCGCCGGAGCGACAGCCGACGCGGCCCCCGCCCGGCCCCGCCGCCTCCCGGTGACCGACGTCTCCCTCGTCGTCCTCATCGGCACCAGCGGCGCCGGCAAGTCCACCTTCGCCCGCCGCCACTTCCTGCCCACCCAGGTGGTCTCCTCCGACTTCTGCCGGGGCCTGGTGGCCGACGACGAGAACGACCAGTCCGCCTCCGCCGAGGCCTTCGACGTGCTGCACTACATCGTCGGCAAGCGCCTCGCCGCCGGCCGGCTCACCGTCGTGGACGCCACCAACGTCCAGCCGGAGGCCCGCAAGCAGCTGGTCCGGATCGCCCGCGAGCACGACGTGCTGCCGATCGCGATCGTGTTGGACGTCCCGCCGGGCGTCTGCGCCGAGCGCAACCGCACCCGTCCGGACCGCCAGCTGCCCGCGCACGTGATCCCGCGCCAGAACCGCGAGCTGCGCCGTTCGCTGCGCGGCCTGGAGCGCGAGGGCTTCCGCAAGGTGCACATCCTGCGCGGCGAGGCCGAGGTCGCGGCCGCCGAGGTCGTGCCGGAGAAGCGCTTCAACGACCTGCGCCACCTCACCGGCCCGTTCGACATCGTCGGCGACATCCACGGCTGCCGCTCCGAGCTGGAGACCCTGCTCACCCGGCTCGGCTACGTGCTCACCCGGGACGACGCGGGCCGCGCGGTGGACGCCGCGCACCCCGCGGGCCGGACGGCCGTCTTCGTCGGCGACCTGGTCGACCGCGGCCCGGACACGCCGGGCGTGCTGCGCCTGGTGATGGGCATGGTCGCCGCCGGGCACGCGCTCTGCGTGCCGGGCAACCACGAGAACAAGCTCGGCCGGTCGATGGACGGCAAGAAGGTCACCGTCTCGCACGGTCTGCAGGAGTCGCTGGACCAGCTGGCGGGGGAGTCGGAGGAGTTCCGCGCCGAGGTGCGGGCGTTCATGCGCGGCCTGGTCAGCCACTACCTGCTGGACGGCGGCGCGCTGGTGGTCTGCCACGCCGGTCTGCCGGAGAAGTACCACGGGCGGGCCTCCGGCCGGGTCCGTTCGCACGCGCTGTACGGGGACACCACCGGCGAGACCGACGAGTACGGCCTGCCGGTGCGCTACCCGTGGGCGGAGGAGTACCGGGGCAAGGCGATGGTGGTCTACGGGCACACGCCGGTGCCGGTGGCGAGCTTCCTCAACAACACCATCTGCCTGGACACCGGCTGCGTCTTCGGCGGCAGCCTCACCGCGCTGCGCTACCCGGAGCGGGAGCTGGTGTCGGTGGAGGCCGAGCAGGAGTGGTACGCGCCGGTCCGGCCGCTGAAGGCGGACGCGCCGGGCGCACGCGAGGGCCGGCCGCTGGACCTCGCCGACGTGGCGGGCCGTCGGGTGGTGGAGACCGCCCTGCACGGCCGGATCGCCGTGCGGGAGGAGAACGCCGCGGCGGCGCTGGAGGTGATGAGCCGGTTCGCGATCGACCCGCGGCTGCTCGCCTACCTGCCGCCGACCATGGCGCCGAGCGCGACCTCCCGCCGCCCGGGCTACCTCGAACACCCCGAGGAGGCCTTCGCCGCCTACCGCGAGGACGGCGTGCGGGAGGTGGTCTGCGAGGAGAAGCACATGGGCTCCCGCGCGGTGGTCCTGGTCGCCCGGGACGCCGGGGCGCTGGACAAGCGGTTCGGCCTGGCCGGGCCGGGCGCGATCTGGACCCGGACCGGCCGTGCGTTCCTCGGCGACGACAGCCTCACGGCCGCCGTCCTGGAGCGGGTGCGGGCCGCGGCCGAGCGCTCCGGCCTGTTCGACGAGCTGGCCACCGGCTGGCTGCTGCTGGACGCGGAGCTGATGCCGTGGTCGCTCAAGGCCACGGACCTGCTGCGCCGCCAGTACGCGGCGGTCGGTGCGGCCGCGGGTGCGGCGCTGCCGCAGGTGATCGCGGCGCTGGACCGGGCGGCCGGGCGCGGGCTCGACCTGGGCGAGCTGACGGCACGCCAGCGGCAGCGCGCGGCGGACGCACAGGCGTTCACCGAGGCGTACCGGCGCTACTGCTGGCCGACCGAGGGGCTCGCCGGGATCCGGCTGGCGCCGTTCCAGGTGCTGGCGGCCGAGGGGGCGAACCTGGCGGTGCGCCCGCACGACGAGCACCTGGGCTGGATCGACCGGCTGGTCGACGCCGACCGGGCGGCCGAGCCGCAGGCCCCGGTGCTGCACCGGACCGGCCGGCTGGTGGTGGACACCGCCGACGAGGCGTCGGTCGCCGCGGGTGTGGCCTGGTGGGAGGAGCTCACCGGGGCCGGCGGCGAGGGCATGGTGGTCAAGCCGCTGGCGTCGCTGGTCCGCGTCGGGGCGGGGGTGGGCCGTCCGGGCGGGCTGGTCCAGCCCGGGGTCAAGGTGCGGGGCCGCGAGTACCTGCGGATCATCTACGGCCCGGACTACACCGAGTACCTGGACCAGTTGCGGCAGCGGTTCCTCGGGCACAAGCGCTCGCTGGCGCTGCGTGAGTACGCGCTCGGGCTGGAGGCGCTCGACCGGCTGGCGGCGGGTGAGCCGCTCTGGCGGGTGCACGAGCCGGTGTTCGCCGTGCTCGCCCTGGAGTCGGAGCCGGTCGACCCCCGCCTCTAGGCCCTGTCCGGCCGGTTCCTCGGGGATTCGGTCGGATCCGGTCGGGTACGGGCCCTGCGGTGGTCACCGCAGGGCCCGTCCCGTTCCGGTGGTGTCCGGTGGGCGGCGACTCAGCGCCCTGCATACAAATTCCGAGCATCGTATACAATTGCCGCCTCGCGGTCCGTCCACGTCACCCCAGGAGCCCGGCATGGCGTTCAACCTCCGGAACAGGCACTTCCTCAAGGAGCTCGATTTCACGGCCCAGGAGTTCCGCTTCCTGGTGGATCTCGCCGCCCAGCTCAAGGCGGCGAAGTACGCGGGCACCGAGCAGCCCCGGCTGCGGGGCAAGAACATCGCGCTGATCTTCGAGAAGACCTCCACCCGGACGCGCTGCGCCTTCGAGGTGGCCGCCCACGACCAGGGCGCCACCACCACCTACCTGGACCCGTCCGGCTCGCAGATCGGCCACAAGGAGTCGATCAAGGACACCGCGCGGGTGCTGGGCCGGATGTTCGACGGTATCGAGTACCGGGGCCACGGGCAGGAGATCGTCGAGGAGCTGGCCGCGTACGCCGGCGTCCCGGTCTGGAACGGACTCACCGACGAGTGGCACCCGACCCAGATGCTCGCCGACGTGCTGACCGTCCGGGAGCACACCGCCAAGCCGCTCACCGAGGTGGCCCTCGCCTACCTCGGCGACGCCCGCTCCAACATGGGCAACTCGCTGCTGGTCACCGGCGCCCTGCTGGGCATGGACATCCGGATCGTCGCGCCCCAGGCGCTCTGGCCCGCCGACGAGGTGCTGAAGGCCGCGGAGGGGCTCGCCGCGACCAGCGGCGCCCGGATCACCCTCACCGAGGACGTCGACGCGGGCGTGGCCGGCGCCGACTTCCTCTACACCGACGTCTGGGTCTCGATGGGCGAGCCCAAGGAGGTCTGGGCGGAGCGGATCGAGCTGCTCAAGCCGTACCAGGTGTCGATGGACACCGTCCGGGCCACCGGCAACCCGGCCGTGAGGTTCCTGCACTGCCTGCCGGCCTTCCACGACCTCGGCACGGTGGTCGGCCGGCAGATGTACGAGGCGACCGGGATGACCGAGCTGGAGTGCACCGACGAGCTGTTCGAGTCGGCGCACTCCGTCGTGTTCGACCAGGCGGAGAACCGCCTGCACACCATCAAGGCCGTGCTGGTCGCGACCCTCGGAGCCTGACCCAGACCTCCCGGCCACCTCACGCCGGCGTCACGGCCTCCCGGTCCTCCCGGATAACACGGTCAGCCCGGACAACACGGTCCTCCCGGACCTCACGGCTGCAGCTTCACGCAGGCGGCCCGGTCGCCCGTGCCGTGCGGGCCGGCCGGGGTGCCGGCGTGCAGGACCAGCGAACGGGCCTCGCCCGGCCGCGGCTGCCAGGCCACCGCGCCGGCCGCCGTGCCGCCGCCCCGGGAGTCGGTGTGCAGCGTCAGCCGCAGCTCGTTGCGGTCGTTGGCGTAGGCCGGGTCGGTGGAGGGCCGCACCGGGTCCACCGCGTCCTGGTAGTGCGGGCCGGAGGCGGTCGGGTCGGCTCCGCAGGAGCCGGTGTGCAGGTGGGCCGGGAACGCGTGGTCCGCGGCGACCCCGGCCACGGTGACGGTCAGCACCGTCCGCCCGGGGAACGAGCGGTCGACGACCACCCGGACGTGCGAGCCGTACGGGACGAGGTCCGGCGCGTGGCTGATCGCGGTCGGCGGGACGAAGGCCGTCGCCGGGTCGAAGTCGGTCTCCACGACGGAGACCGGCGAGAGCGCTGAGCCCGGTGAGACCCGGCCCGGCGGGTCGGCCGGGCCCGAGGGGGCGGCCGCGGTGGGGGCCAGCAGGGCGAGCGGGAGCAGGGCGGCGGCGAGCGGGGCGGACATCGGCGGACCTTCCGGAGGCGGTGCGGCGGGACACCCTGCTCAACGCCGCCCGGCCCCGACGGACACCCTTCCGAAGCGGCTCCCCGCAAGCGGCTCCCCCGAGGCGGCTCCCCGCAAGCGGGCCGCCCGAGGCGGGCACCCCGGCCTCGCGCGAGGCGCGGGCACTCCGGGGCACCCCGCCCGGCTCACCTGGTCACCCGGCTCACCCGGTCGAGCGGTGGATCCCCCGGATCTCGCAGCGCGGCCCGCTGGCCCGCATCAGCCGCAGGTCCGCCGTGACCAGCGGCACGCCGAACTGCTCGGCGACCGCGACGTAGGCGGCGTCATCGGGCGTGAGGTTGTCCTTCAGCTCCCAGATCCGGCCGAGCAGTGGCCCGACCTCGACCTTGCGGATGGCCAACTCCGGCAGCCGGGCGGCGAGTTCGCCGACCCGCTCGGCAGTCAGCTCCTTGGCGAGGTAGAGGCCGCGCAGCGACTGCATCACCTCGATGACGATGTGCTCGGGGGCCACCCACTCGCCGCCGGCGGCGAGTTCGGCCCGGGCCGCCTCTCCGCGCTCGCCCTCGTCGGCCAGCGCGAGCACCAGCGCGGACGCATCCACCACGATCATCAGTAGGCCCCCGTCCTGTCCCGGCCCGTCCGGCACGTCAAGTCACCGGCCACGGTACCCGGGCGGCCCGGCGGAGGCTCCACCGGCGGTGACCCGGGCGGAGCCGGGCGCAGGGTCACCACCGTGCTGCGCCCAGCAGGCCCGCCAGCAGACCCGCCAGCATCGAGGCGGCGTTGGCCGTCCCGGCGGCGGCCCAGGGCAGCGGCCCGCGCAGGCGCAGTCCGGCGAGCGGGCGCAGCAGCGCCGCCTCGGCCGCGCAGACGGTGGCCTCGCCGACCGCGAAGGCGGTCCAGTACGCTGCGGCGGTCCCGCCGGTGCACCGGCTCACGGACCACCAGAGCAGCGGGTGCGTGGCCAGGTTGACCAGGACGGCGGCCGTTGCGGCGCGGGCCGGGCGGACCCCGCCGGCCCGGACGAGGGCCACGGTGTACAGCGGTGCCTCGACCAGCAGGGTGAGGGCGAGGGCCGACGGATAGGGCACGGCGGGGATCGTGTCACGGGGAGGGGGAACGTGGCCATCACGATCTCGGACGGCCCGAACCAGGGCCCGCCGGCGCGCCCGTCCGGCACGGCGCGCACCGGCCCGGACGACGGCAGGCCCACCGGCCCGGGTGGCACCACCGGCCCGGACGACGGCAGGCCCACCGGCCCGGGTGGCACCACCGGCCCGGACGACGGCAGGCCCACCGGCCCGGGTGGCACCACCGGCCCGGACGACGGCAGGCCCACCGGCCCGGGTGGCACCACCGGCCCGGACGACGGCAGGCCCACCGGCCCGGGTGGCACCACCGGCCCGGGCGACGACGGACCGACCGCCCCCGGCGGTGCGCGGCTCGGCGCGGCCCCGCAGGTCGGCTTCGTCCTGGCGGCGGTCGCCGCGCTGGTCCTGGCGCTGCGCGCGCCGGCGGGCCTGGCGGTGCTGGGCCTGGCGCTGTTCGGGGTGCTGCACAACGTGCTGGAGCTGCGCTACGTGGCCGGCCGGTTCGCCGCAGTGCTGGCCGGTCCGCTGCTGCGGCTGCTGCTGGTGCTGGTGACCGGCATCGCGCTCTGCCGACTGGTGCCGCCCTCGCTGGTGCCGCGGACGGTGGCCCAGGCGGCCGAGATCCTGCTGGCCTACGGGCTGCTCGCGGCCGCCTGCCGGTCGGGGCTGCGCGGCCGCCCACTACTGCTGGCCGGGAGCGGCGCGGTGCTGGCGGGGGCGGCGGCCGGGTCGCTGGCGTTCCCGGCGTACCACTTCGTGGTGCTGGCGCACCTGCACAACGTGGTGCCGCTGCTGTTCCTGTGGGAGTGGTCGCGCCGCCTGGTCCGGGGTCGGGCGCTGTTCCTGGTCCTGCAGTGCGGCTGGGTGCTGGTGGTGCCGGCGGTGCTGCTGTCCGGGGTCCTGGACGGCGTGCTGGCGCCGGGGACGGGCTGGACGGCGCGGCTCGCGGTCGGGTACACCCCGCCGGCCTGGCTGACGCCGGGCGTGGGTCTGCGCTTCCTGGCGGTCTTCGCCTTCCTCCAGACGATGCACTACGTGGTCTGGGTCTGGTTCCTGCCGCGGTACGCGCCGGACGCGACCGGGGCGTTCGAGCGGCGGGTGCCGGCGCTGCGGGGCGGGCGGGCCTGGCTGCTGGGTGGGGCCGTGGGCGGGCTGCTCGCGGTGCTGTTCGCGGCCGACTACGCCCAGGGCCGGACGGTCTACGCGGCGCTGGCCAGCTACCACGCCTATCTGGAGTTCCCGGTCCTGCTGATGCTCGTCCTCGGCCTGGGGGAGGCCCCGGCGGCCGCCGTGCCTTTGCCGACCCCGACATCCCTACCGGCCCCGACAGCCCCGACAGCCCCGACATCCCTGACATCCCAGGCACCCCCGACGCCCGTTCCCGCACCCACCGAGGAGTCCCCGTGACGACCGTCCCATCGACCGCCGCCCTGCTCGCCGACATCGCCCCCGATCCCGGCGGCTCGGACGGCAGCCTGGTGGCCGTCCTGCTGCTGGCCGCGGGCGTGGTGGCCGGGGCCGTCTGGCTGATCAGGCTGGAGCGCAAGCGGCGCGACGCCGACCCCGGGAGCGGCCCGGACACCCGCTGAGCGCGGCCCGGACACGCGCCGGGCGCGGCCCGGACAACCGGCGGGCGCGCCCCGGACCCGCCCCGGACCGCCCCCGACGCGCGCCGACCCCTCCCCACGCGGTAGGACAGTTTCAGGGGCATGCCTGAGGTGGTGCCGGCGGCGCCATGCACTATGGTTTATCTCGACATCGAGATAACTGCCCCTTACGATATATCTCGACATCAAGATACTTGCCGAGAGGCGCTCACCGGCGGTGCGGGCAAGGTAAGCCTAAGTAAGGCTGACCTTACCACCGTGGCGGCCGGATACCGCACGAAGCACCTAGAAGGAGTCAGTCGTGTCCGCGAACAGCTTCGACGCCCGCAGCTCGCTGCAGGTGGGCGACGAGTCGTACGAGATCTTCAAGCTCTCCGCCGTCGAGGGTTCCGAGCGGCTGCCCTACAGCCTCAAGGTGCTGCTGGAGAACCTGCTCCGCACGGAGGACGGCGCCAACATCACCGCCGACCACATCCGCGCCCTCGGCAACTGGGACGCCGACGCCCAGCCGAGCCAGGAGATCCAGTTCACCCCGGCCCGCGTGATCATGCAGGACTTCACCGGTGTGCCGTGCGTGGTCGACCTCGCCACCATGCGTGAGGCCGTCAAGGAGCTGGGCGGCGACCCGGCCAAGATCAACCCGCTGGCCCCGGCCGAGCTGGTCATCGACCACTCCGTCATCGCCGACAAGTTCGGCACCCCGGACGCCTTCGTCCAGAACGTCGAGATCGAGTACGGCCGCAACAAGGAGCGCTACCAGTTCCTGCGCTGGGGCCAGACCGCGTTCGACGAGTTCAAGGTCGTCCCGCCGGGCACCGGCATCGTCCACCAGGTGAACATCGAGCACCTGGCCCGCACCGTCATGGTCCGCGGTGGCCAGGCCTACCCGGACACCTGCGTCGGCACCGACTCGCACACCACCATGGTCAACGGCCTGGGCGTGCTGGGCTGGGGCGTCGGCGGCATCGAGGCCGAGGCCGCGATGCTCGGCCAGCCGGTCTCCATGCTGATCCCGCGCGTCGTCGGCTTCAAGCTGACCGGCCAGCTGCCGGCCGGCACCACCGCCACCGACCTGGTGCTCACCATCACCGAGATGCTGCGCAAGCACGGTGTGGTCGGCAAGTTCGTCGAGTTCTACGGCGACGGCATCGGCGCCATCCCGCTGGCCAACCGCGCCACCATCGGCAACATGTCGCCGGAGTTCGGCTCGACCTGTGCGATCTTCCCGATCGACGCCGAGACCATCAACTACCTGGAGCTCACCGGCCGCGACGCGCAGCAGCTCGCCCTGGTCGAGGCGTACGCCAAGGAGCAGGGCCTCTGGCACGACCCGTCGGTCGAGCCGGTCTACTCCGAGTACCTGGAGCTGGACGTCTCCACCGTCGTCCCGTCGATCTCCGGCCCGAAGCGCCCGCAGGACCGCGTGATCCTGGCCGAGGCCGCGTCGAAGTTCGCCGAGGCGCTGCCGACCTACTCGGCCGAGGCCTCCAAGCCGACCGCCGTCACCGCCCCCGACGGCTCGTCGTACACCATCGACAACGGCGCGGTCGTGATCGCCTCGATCACCTCCTGCACCAACACCTCCAACCCCTCCGTCATGCTGGGCGCCGCCCTGCTGGCGAAGAAGGCCGTGGAGAAGGGCCTGGCGGTCAAGCCCTGGGTCAAGACCACCCTGGCGCCCGGCTCCAAGGTCGTCATGGACTACTACGAGAAGGCCGGCCTGCTCCCGTACATGGAGAAGCTGGGCTTCAACCTGGTCGGCTACGGCTGCGTCACCTGCATCGGCAACTCGGGCCCGCTGCCCGAGGAGGTCTCGGCCGCGGTCAACGAGTCCGACCTGGCCGTCGTCTCGGTGCTCTCCGGCAACCGCAACTTCGAGGGCCGGATCAACCCCGACGTCAAGATGAACTACCTGGCCTCCCCGCCGCTGGTGGTCGCCTACGCCCTCGCCGGCAACATGAACGTCGACATCACCAAGGACGCCCTGGGTCAGGACGCCGACGGCAACGACGTCTTCCTCGCCGACATCTGGCCGACCGAGCAGGAGGTCGCCGACGTCGTCGCCGGCTCCATCGACCAGGACATGTTCGACAAGGGCTACCAGGACGTCTTCGCCGGCGACCACCGCTGGCAGTCGCTCCCGGTCCCGACCGGCAACACCTTCGAGTGGGACGCCGAGTCCACCTACGTCCGCAAGCCCCCGTACTTCGAGGGCATGGCCAAGACCCCGAGCCCGGTGACCGACATCGCCGACGCCCGCGTCCTGGCCAAGCTGGGCGACTCGGTCACCACCGACCACATCTCCCCGGCCGGCAACATCAAGCCGGGCACCCCGGCGGCGCAGTACCTCACCGAGCACGGTGTGGAGAAGCGTGACTTCAACTCCTACGGCTCGCGCCGTGGCAACCACGAGGTCATGATCCGCGGCACCTTCGCCAACATCCGCCTGCGCAACCAGATCGCGCCGGGCACCGAGGGCGGCTACACCCGCGACTTCACCCAGGCCGACGGCCCGGTGTCGTTCATCTACGACGCCTCGCAGAACTACCAGGCCGCCGGCACCCCGCTGGTCGTCCTGGCCGGCAAGGAGTACGGCTCCGGCTCGTCCCGCGACTGGGCCGCCAAGGGCACCGCGCTGCTCGGCGTCAAGGCCGTCATCGCCGAGTCCTACGAGCGCATCCACCGCTCGAACCTGATCGGCATGGGCGTCCTGCCGCTGCAGTTCCCGGAGGGCGAGAACGCCGACTCCCTCGGTCTGACCGGCGAGGAGACCTTCTCCATCACCGGCGTGACCGAGCTCAACGAGGGCCGCACCCCCAAGACCGTCAAGGTCAAGGCGGGCGACAAGGAGTTCGACGCGGTCGTGCGCATCGACACCCCCGGCGAGGCGGACTACTACCGCAACGGCGGCATCCTGCAGTACGTGCTGCGCAGCCTGATCGGCTGAACCGAGCAGTAGCGCCGAGAGGCCGGACCGCGCACGCGGTCCGGCCTCTTGTGCGTTCCGGCGCAATGGACTAAACCTCATTGTCAGTCTGGTCCAGACCATTTGACGATGCCTCAGAGGACAGGTCCGGTATGCCCACACGCGCCTCCGCCATGCTCGCCGCCGCCACCGTCGCCGCACTGCTGGCCACCACCACCGCCACCGCGACGGCCGCCGAGGCCCACCACGGCCCGAAGCTGAAGGGGCAGCGGGTCGGCTACTTCACCCAGTGGGGCGCCGACAGCTCCGCGAAGCGGGTCCAGGAGTCCGGCCAGGCCGGGAAGCTCACCGTCGTCAACTACGCCTTCGGCAACGTCTCCGCCGACGGCACCTGCTTCGAGACCGACGAGGCCGGTCAGGGCGACGCCCACAACGACTACCGGCGCGCGTTCCCGGCCGCCGAGTCGGTGGACGGCCGGGCCGACTCCGCCGACCAGCGGCTGAAGGGCCACTTCAACCAGCTGCGCAAGCTCAAGGCGAAGAACCCGCAGCTCAGGACCGTGATCTCGCTGGGCGGGTGGAGCTGGTCCAAGTACTTCTCGGACGCCGCCGCCACCGAGGAGTCCCGGCGCAGGTTCGTCTCCTCCTGCATCGACCTGTACATCAAGGGGAACCTGCCCGTGCTCGCCGGCTCCCCGGAGGGCGGCACCGGCGCGGCCGCGGGGGTCTTCGACGGCATCGACCTCGACTGGGAGTACCCGGGCGGCGGCGGTGACGCCGGCAACGTGGTCCGCCCCGAGGACGGCCGCAACTTCACGCTGCTGGTGCAGGAGTTCCGCCGCCAGCTGGACCGGCTCTCCGGCCGCAAGGGCCCGCACTACCTGCTCACCGCGGCGGTCGCCGCCAACGAGACCGTCGCCGCCCGGCTGGAGCTGCCCGAGCTGGCGCGCTCGATGGACTGGCTCAACCTGATGACCTACGACCTGCACGGCCCCTGGGAGGGCAAGGGCCCGGCCAACCACCACGCCAACCTCTACGCCGACCCCACCGACCCGGAGCCGCGCCGGCGCAGCGCGGACGGGGCGGTCGAGTACTACGTCCGGCACGGCCTGCCGGCCGCCAAGACCGTGCTCGGCGTGCCGTTCTACGCCCACGGCTGGACCGGCGTTCCGGCCGGCGACCGCGGGGGCCTGTACCAGCCGGCCACCGGCACCACCGCCGACCGCAGCTACAAGGAGGTCGACGCGCTGCCCGGCAAGGTCTACGTCGACCGCGACCACGGCGCGTCCTGGAAGTACGACGGCACCGACTTCTACAGCTACGACACCGCCGAGGTGCTCACCCAGAAGGCCCGCTACGCCCGGTGGAACGACCTGGGCGGGGTGATGGTCTGGTCGCTGGACGGCGACGACGCCCGGGGCGGCGCGGTCGCCGCCCTGGACCGCGGCCTCCAGCGCGGCTGAACGCCGGCCGCGCGCCGGAACACCGAGCGCACGGCGGAACACCGAGCGCGGCCGGGCCCCGACGCGCCGGGGCCCGGCACGCAGCCGCGCGCCGGGCCCCGGTGGCCGGGCCCGCGTGGCCTCGGGCCCCGGTGGCTTCGGGCCGCCGTCCCGGGGCCCGCGCGGCTCAGACCCGGTCGCAGGCCTGCGCGCGCAGCGCCCGGGCCAGGTCGTCCCGGCACTCCAGGACCAGCCGGCGCAGCGCGGGCGCCGCGCCCGGGTGGCCGTCCAGCCAGGCGTCGGCCTCGGCCAGGGTCTGCTCGTCGACCTGCGCCCGCGGGAAGAAGCCGCCGACGATCCGCATCGCGATCTCGATGGTCCGCTCGGACCAGACCCGCTCCAGCAGCTTGAAGTACGGCGCCGCGTACAGGGCGGTGAGGTCGCGGTGCGACGGCAGCGCGAAGCCCGCGATGTTCGCCTCGACCAGGGCGTTGGGCAGCTCGTCCGAGTCGACCACGGCGGACCAGGCGGCGGCCTTGGCCTCGGGGGTCGGCCGGGCGGCCAGGCACTGGGTGTACTGGCGGTTGCCGCTGGCGGTGTTGTCGGCCTTCAGCTCCTCGGCCAGCTCCTCGTCGGCGGCCTGGCCGGCCGCGGCCAGCGCCAGCCAGAGCGACCAGCGCAGCTCCTGGTCGACGTCCAGGCCGTCGATCCGGGCGGTGCCGGCGAGCAGGCCGCGGACCAGTCCGAGGTGCTCGGAGCCGTTGGCGGTCTGCGCCAGGAAGCGCGCCCAGGCGAGCTGGTGGTCGCTGCCGGGTGCGGCCGCGCGCAGCTCGCGCAGCGCGCCGTCGGCCAGCAGCCGGCCGCCCTCGCCGCGCCAGGCCGGGTCGGCGTAGAGGTCGACGGCGCCCTTGGCCTGGGCGTGCAGCGACTGCAGCACGCCGATGTTGGACTCCTGCCCGGCGAAGCGCAGTACCAGGGCGATGTAGTCGCGGGCCGGCATCAGGCCGTCCCGGGTGAGGTTCCAGACGGCGGACCAGGCGAGCGCCCGCGCCAGGTCGTCCTGGATGTCGCCGAGGCCGGTGCGCAGCGTCTCCAGCGACTCGGTGTCGAAGCGGATCTTGCAGTAGGTCAGGTCGTCGTCGTTGAGCAGCACCAGCGCGGGGCGGGGCCGGCCGGCGGCCTCGGCGACGACGGTGCGGGCGCCGGTGACGTCCAGCTCGATCCGGTCGGTGCGCACCAGCACGCCGTCGGCGTCCCGGTCGTAGAGGCCGACCGCGATCCGGTGCGGGCGCAGCGTGTCGCCGTTGCCGGCGTCCTGCAGGACGGCGAGCTCGGTGATCCGGCCCTCGGCGTCGACGGTGACCTGCGGGGTGAGCGCGTTGACGCCGGCGGTCTGCAGCCAGGCCGCCGCCCAGGCGGTGAGGTCGCGGCCGCTGGTCTCCTCCAGGATGTCCAGCAGGTCGGCGAGCTCGGTGTTGCCGAAGGCGTGCCGCTTGAAGTAGCGGCGGGCGCCCTCGAAGAAGGCCTCCGAACCGACGTACGCCACGAGCTGCTTGAGCACCGAGGCGCCCTTGGCGTAGGTGATGCCGTCGAAGTTGAGCTTGGCGTCCTCCAGGTCCCGGATGTCCGCGGTGATCGGGTGGGTGGTGGGGAACTGGTCCTGCCGGTAGGCCCAGGCCTTGCGCTGGTTGGCGAAGGTGATCCAGGCGGAGGAGAAGCGGGTGCGGGCGCCGATGAGCCCGTAGGAGCCCATGAAGTCGGCGAAGGACTCCTTCAGCCACAGGTCGTCCCACCAGCGCATGGTGACCAGGTCGCCGAACCACATGTGGGCCATCTCGTGCAGGACGACGTTGGCCCGGCCCTCGTAGGCGGCGTCGGTGACCTTCGAGCGGAAGACGAACTCCTCGCGGAAGGTCACGCAGCCCGGGTTCTCCATCGCGCCGATGTTGTACTCGGGCACGAAGGCCTGGTCGTACTTGCCGAACGGGTACGGGTAGTCGAACTGCTCGTGGAAGAAGTCGAGTCCGAGCTTGGTGGTGCCGAGGATCTCGTCGGCGTCGAAGTAGGGCGCGAGCGACCTGCGGCACATCGCGGAGAGCGGGATCTCCAGGGCGGTGCCGTCGGCGAGGGTGCGGCTGTAGTGGTCGCGCACCACGTGGTACGGGCCGGCGACGACGGCGGTGAGGTAGGTGGAGATCGGCTTGGTGGGCGCGAACCGCCAGGTCCGGGCGTCGCCGTCGGCGGCGACCTCCTCGTGCACGGCGTTGGACCAGACGTCCCAGGCGGCCGGTGCGGTGACGGTGAAGGAGAACGGGGCCTTCAGGTCGGGCTGCTCGAGGTCGGCGAACACCCGGCGGGCGTCGGCCGGTTCGTAGTGGGTGTAGAGGTAGGTCTCGCCGTCCACCGGGTCGGTGAAGCGGTGCAGGCCCTCGCCGGTGCGGCTGTACGCGCAGTCGGCGTCGACCACGAGGACGTTCTCCGCGGCGAGGCCGTCGACGTGCACGCGGGCGCCGTCGAAGGCGGTGGCCGGGTCGAGTGCGCGGCCGTTCAGGGTGACCGAGCGGACGGCGGGGGCCAGCAGGTCGACGAAGGTGGCGGCGCCCGGCTCGGTGCAGCGGAAGGTGATGGTGGTGGTGGAGCGGAAGGTGGCGGCGGCCGGGTCGGGCGCCGAGGTCACGTCCAGCCGGACCCGGTAGCCGTCCACGGCCAGGATGCTGGCCCGCTGCTGGGCTTCGTCGCGGCTCAGGTTCTTGCCCGGCACGGCGGTACTCCTTTGTCCGGCTCGCACGGTGGTGCGGTCATCGCTGGTGCGGCCGGGACGCCGCACCGTGGTCGGGGCGCCGCACGGTGGTCGGCGCGGCACGGTGGTGCTGCGGGCATCCTTTCACGCCGCCCACGGCAGTACCATTGCACAACCTGCCGGCCGGTCCGTGGAATCAGCGGCGCCGCGCGGGTGTTGGGCCCGGGGGAGCCCCCGCGCGGGGGCTCCGTTCCGCCCTCCGACGATGGACGTAAGGACAGCCGTGACGACTGCCGCTGACCGCAAGACCGCCGACTTCTGGTTCGACCCGGCCTGCCCGTGGGCCTGGATGACGTCCCGCTGGCTGATCGAGGTCCAGCAGCTGCGCCCGGTGGACGTGAACTGGCACGTGATGAGCCTGTCCGTGCTGAACGAGCACCGCGACCTGCCGCAGGAGTACCGCACGCTGCTGGACAACGCCTGGGGCGCGGTCCGGGTCTGCATCGCCGCCGCCGAGCAGCACGGCGACGAGGTGCTCGGCCGCCTCTACACCGAGCTGGGCACCCGTTTCCACAACCAGGGCCTGCCGCAGAACCGCGAGACCGTCGAGGCGGCGCTGGTCGCGGCGGGCCTGCCGGCCGAGCTGGCCGACGCGGCCGACACCGACGCCCACGACGAGGCCCTGCGCGCCTCGCACAAGGAGGGCATCACCCTGGTCGGCGAGGACGTGGGCACCCCGGTGATCGCGGTCGAGGGCGCGGACGGCGAGCGGGTCGCGTTCTTCGGCCCGGTGGTCACCCCGGCGCCGCGCGGCGAGGCCGCCGCCCGCCTCTGGGACGGCACCCTGCTGGTCGCCTCCACCCCGGGCTTCTACGAGATCAAGCGCACCCGCACCGCCGGCCCGTCCTTCGAGTGACACCCGGCGCACGCCGAGGGGCCCGGTACCGCCACCGCGGTACCGGGCCCCTTCGTCTGCACTACCGGACGGCCGCGGCGTCCTTGCGCTGCTTGACCAGGCCCGCCGTGATGAGCAGGGCGACGAGCACGCCGGCCGCGTAGAGCTGCTCCCGGTTGCCCTCGGTGGTGGTCATCAGGGCGAGGATGCCGGCCACGGCGGCCATCGCGACCCAGGTCAGGTACGGGTAGCCCCACATCCGGACGGTGAGCAGCTCGGGCGCCTCGCGCTCCAGCCGGCGGCGCATCTTCAGCTGGACGACGCAGATGAAGAACCAGACCACCAGGATCGCGACGCCGGTGGTGTTCATCAGCCAGGTGAAGACGGTGTCCGGCCAGAACTTCGAGGCCAGGACGGCGCCGAAGCCGAACAGGCAGGAGGCGAGGACGGCGGCCCGCGGCACGCCGCCGCTCACCTTGGCCAGCGCCTTCGGGCCCTGGCCGCGGGCGACCAGCGAGTACGCCATGCGGGAGGAGCCGTAGATGTTGGCGTTCATCGCGGAGAGCAGGGCGACCAGGACCACGGCCTCCATGATGGTTCCGGCGCCGGGCACGCCCAGGTGCTGCAGGACGGTCACGTACGGGCCGTTCTCGACGACCGACGGGTCCTTCCAGGAGACCAGGGTGACCACCAGGGCCATCGAGCCGATGTAGAAGACCGCGATCCGCCAGACCGCGGTGCGCACCGCGTTGGCGACGTTGCGCTTGGGGTCGTCGGACTCGGCGGCGGCGATGGTGACGGTCTCCAGGCCGCCGTAGGCGAAGACCGAGGCGAGCAGGCCGACGATGAGTCCGCTGACGCCGTTGGGCAGGAAGCCGCCCTGGCCGGTGAGGTTGGTGGTGCCGGGGGAGCCGTGGCCGAGCACCCCGGCCACGCCGAGCGCGCCGAGGACGAGGAAGGCGACGATCGCGGCGACCTTGATCGCGGCGAACCAGAACTCGAACTCGCCGAAGTTCTTCACCGCGGTGAGGTTGCTGGCGCAGAAGAAGACCATGAAGAGGCCGACCCACACCCAGGCGGAGACGCCGGGGATCCAGCCGTTGACGATCTTGCCGGCGGCGGTGGCCTCGGCGGCGACGCCGCAGCAGAGCATCACCCAGTACATCCAGCCAGCGGTGATCCCAGCCCAGGGGCCGATCTCCTTCTCGGCGTGGACCGAGAACGAGCCGGAGGCCGGCCGGGCGGCCGACATCTCGCCGAGCATCCGCATGATCAGCATGACCAGCAGGCCGGAGAGGGTGAACGCCAGGATGATGGCCGGGCCGGCCGCCGCGATGCCCGCGCCGGAGCCGACGAAGAGGCCGGCGCCGATGACCCCGCCGAGCGCGATCATCGAGAGGTGGCGCTGCTTGAGACCGTGGGAGAGCTGCCGGCCGCCGACCTCGGTGCCGCCGGCGGCACCGGTGGCGGAGGTCGTCGTCCCGGGCGCCGGGGGCGCGGAGGTACGGGCCATGGGTGGGATCCAGACTGTTCGGATTGCGGTGCGAGTTGCCCAATATCCGGGGACGCGGGTGTCAACGCCAAGGTGGAGGCCGCCCGGATCACGATGCGGACCGGATCGTGACGGAGGTTGGCCGGAATCGTCACGTTCGGTGGCGATCACTGCGCCGGACCCCACAAGCAGGGCCTCCGGGGCTTTGTCCGAATCCCTGACGGTGCCCGTGGCGATCACCGCGTAGGTTCACAGGTGTTCACTCACCTGATCACCAGAGGAAGCCACCGATGGCCACTGCCAGCACCCCGATACCCAGCCGCGCCGTCCTCGCCGACCTGCTGCCCGCCGCCTCCGGCCGGTTCGGCGCGCAGGCCCGCGACCTCGCCCTGGTGGCCGGCGGCGCTGCCCTGACCGGCCTGGCCGCCCAGCTCTCGGTGAACGTCCCCGGCTCCCCGGTGCCGGTCACCGGCCAGACCTTCGCCGCCCTGCTGGTCGGCACCGCGCTCGGCACCCGCCGCGGCGTCGCCTCGCTCGGCCTCTACCTGCTGGCCGGCATGGCCGGCCTGCCGTGGTTCGCCGACGGCACCTCCGGCTGGTCGATGCCCTCGCTCGGCTACGTGCTCGGCTTCGTCCTGGCGGCCGCCCTGACCGGCGCGCTGGCCCGCCGCGGCGCCGACCGCAGCCCGGTCCGCACCGCCGCCGCCATGGTGCTCGGCAGCCTCGCGATCTACGCCGTCGGCGTCCCCTACCTCGCCTTCGCGCTGGACGTCCCGCTCGCCCGCGCCGCCGAGCTCGGCCTCTACCCCTACCTGGTCGGCGACGCCCTGAAGGCCGCCCTCGCGGCCGGCGCGCTGCCGCTGGCCTGGAAGCTCCTCGGCCGCCGCTGAGCACCGCACCCCGGGGCCCGGCGCCGTCGTCCCGGCACGCGCCCTCGGCCCCCTGCGCAGCCCGGGTGGGCGCGCATGCCACACTCGTGCCATGCGCGTCTACCTGGGCTCCGACCATGCCGGATACGAACTGAAGAACCACCTCGTGGAGTGGCTGAAGGAGGCCGGCCACGAGCCGGTCGACTGCGGGCCGCACATCTACGACGCCCTCGACGACTACCCGCCGTTCTGCCTGCGGGCCGCCGAGCGCACCGCGGCCGACCCGGAGGCGCTGGGCGTCGTCATCGGCGGCTCGGGCAACGGCGAGGCGATCGCCGCGAACAAGGTCAAGGGCGTGCGGGCCGCGCTGGCCTGGAGCGAGCAGACCGCCTCGCTCGGCCGCGAGCACAACAACGCCAACGTGATCTCCATCGGTGGCCGGATGCACACCCAGGAGGAGGCCACCAGGTTCGTCGAGGTCTTCCTCAACACCCCGTACAGCGGCGACGAGCGGCACACCCGCCGGATCGCCATGCTGAGCGAGTACGAGACCACCGGCGAGCTCCCGCCGATCCCGGCGCACCACCCGCAGCAGGGCTGACCCGCCCCCACCCGCACACCGGCCGGCCGCGCTCCCGCAGCGCGGCCGGCCGGCGCGTTCCCGGAGCGCGCGCGACCCTGTGGCATCGGCCACAGCGCCCGGGGCGCCGCTGCGGTGCACGGACCACCCCGCGCGCGGGCGCATGCGCCGCCCGTGTGGTTCGTACGCCCAGCCCCCGCACGCTTCCTGACGCCACGGCTGCCGCCCGCCGCAATCGGCCGAAACCCGCTGACGCGCCCGCGCCACCCCGGAGCCGCCCGGGCCCGGGCCGTCGACGCCGGGCGGCAGCGGTGGATATGGTCGGTCCCCATGGCTGGCAGAGCGCCGGGCACACCGCCCCAGACGACTGCGACGAGGCCCGGCGCCGCCACGGTGCCCGACCCCGTGACGGCCCGGCTGGCCAAGGGGCTCCGCCGGGTCCGCCGAAAGCTGCGCACCGCCGGTGTCGACTACTTCCGCGGCGGGGCCGCCGACTGGCCGGTGCTGATCGTCCTGGCCCTGACCGTCCCGGTGCTGATCCTGCTCAACATCTGGATCCCCGGCTGGGCCCCGCCCACCTCCCTGGTGCTGCCGATCCTGGCGGCGGCGCTGCTGCTGCGCCCCGGCAGCCTGGTGGTGCTCTACGCGCTGGCCGCGCTCGGCCTCTCCGCCGAGTCCGTGATCCACGCCGGAGAGCGGGTCGCCAGCGCCGACCCGGACGCCTACACCTACGGCGTCACCCCCGGCGCCGCCCTGGTGGTCGGGGCGGCCGGGGTCGGCGGGCTGCTGCTGGCCCAGTTCCGCAGCCGGGTCGGCGTCCCCTGGTGGGGCGGCTCCACCATGCTCTTCGACCTGCGCGAGCGGCTGCGGGTGCAGAGCCGCGTCCCGGCACTGCCGGAGGGCTGGCACGCCGACATGGCGCTGCGCCCGGCCGGCGGGCAGTCCTTCTCCGGCGACTTCGTGGTCGCCGCCCGGACCGGCCCCGGCCGGCGGGTGCTGGAGGTGGTCCTCGCGGACGTCTCCGGCAAGGGCATGGACGCCGGCTCCCGGGCCCTGCTGCTCTCCGGCGCCTTCGGCGGCCTGCTCGGCTCGCTGCCCGCGCACGACTTCCTGCCCGCCGCCAACGGCTACCTGCTCCGGCAGGACTGGGAGGAGGGCTTCGCCACCGCCGTCCACCTGGTGCTGGACCTCGACACCGGCGAGTACGAGCTGCTCTCGGCCGGGCACCTGCCCGGGATGCAGCGGCTGGGCGGCGCCGGCCGCTGGGAGCTGAAGGAGGCCGCGGACGGCCCGCTGCTCGGGATCTACGACGGCGCCAAGTTCGAGGGCGTGCGCGGGCGGCTGAACCGGGGCGACGTCCTGATGCTCTGCACCGACGGCATGGTCGAGGCGCCCGGCCGGGACCTCTCCGAGGGGATGGACCGGCTGATGGGCGAGGCCGACCGGCTGGTCCCCGGCGGGGGGCCCGGCAGCGGCAGCGGCGCGGCCTCCCGGCTGATCGAGACGGTCGCCCGGGACATCAACGACGACCGCGCCGTCCTGCTGCTCTGGCGCGACTGAGGGGGAGCGGCACCCGCCCGCCCGCCGGAGGAGCGGCCCGGGGCACGGCGCCCGCCCGCTCACCCGGGCAATTGCCGGCGGCAGCTGCTGTCAAGCCTGGGAGCTGATCTTCGGCCAATTCCGGAGGGCCGTCACCGTTGCGGACCTGCCCGTTCCGCTCCCGCCCACCAGGCGCTCCACGGCCGCTCAGCGGCGCCCCGTGGACGATCCGTCAGAACCTCTCGGCTATCGTCTCGGTCGGCGGAAACTCGTCCCGCACCGCAGGATATCGGTGCCCGGCTGTCGGTCAGACCTTTACGCAATCGGCACGGTCGACCACACTGAGTCTGGGCGGGACTGGTCAGGATTCGGGGGATAGGGGGCGTCACGTGCGGCAGGACGGACAGCGTGCGGCCGTACCGGCTCCCATTCCGGCCGCGACGGGTCGGACGAGCCGCAGTTCCGCCTCGGGACCGTCGGACAGGCCGGGGTCCGGCTTCGCAGGGGCTGCCAGGTGACGGCACCCCGCTATGAAACGAGGAAGTGAGTCCGGGTGGCACTCTCCGTCTCCGCACTGGTCCTGTTCGGCATCATCTGCTTCATCTTCATCCGCAACAAGCAGCTGAAGACCGGTCACTTCATCCTGGCCGCGCTGTTCGGCTTCATGCTCAACCAGAGCACGGCCGCCAAGCCGATCCAGGACTTCCTGGCCCAGATCGCCAAGAGCATCTCCAGCATCGCCAGCTGACCTCCGGGGCCCCGCCCGGGGCCCATCGGGGGAGGAGGCCGGCCGCCCGGTTCACCGGCCGGCCCGTCCGGCCTGCCGCCAGCGCGCGAAGAGTCCCCGGGGCCGAGCCGCCGGGGCCGGGGGGCGGACCGGCGCGGGTGTCGCCGGGCCCGTCGACAGGACCGTCGGCGACGTCGTCCCCCGGGCCGTCAACAGGACGAACAGCCGTGCCCAGCACAGCCGTTCGCCGCGCGGCCAGTCCAGCGCGCGCAGTGCCGCCGAGGCGGCCTCCGACACCTCGCCGTTGATCCGCACCTCGGCCACGTCGTCCCCCGCCTTGCCGCCGAGGAACAGCTTCACCCCGGTCGGCCGCCCGGTGGCCAGCTCCGGCAGCAGCGCCGGCGCCAGCGCGGGCAGGACCCGGTGCTCCGCCAGCCAGCCGGCCAGCCGCTCGTTCCCGAAGCCGAACACCGCCGCCGGCCCCTGCACGGCGTGCCAGCCCGGCAGTTCCGGGTGGTCGGCGTGGTCGCCGTGCTCGCCCCGGCCCTCCGTCAGCTCCACCAGCGCCGAGGCGGTGGTGGTGGCCCACATCCGCACCGCGTTGGCGAGCTTCTCCTCCTCCGTCTTGCCGAGACCGGCCGTGCAGTCCCAGACCACCGGCGCGTCCGCACTGCCCAACTGCAGGACGTAGCCGAGGTCGACGTGGCCGGCGCCGTCGTCGCCGGGATGCTCCCGGACGGCCACCGCGGTCGTCCCCGGGCCGCGCACCACCTCGCCGTCGACCGTGAACTCCTGCCCGAATCGCGCCATTTCCCGGACCACGCAGCGCTGGATGACGGCCAGTCGGTCCTGGGGACGCACGGGTACTCCTCCGGCTAGGGCGCGCAGTGTCCTCGAACTGCGCTCGAACGCCGCCGAGGCTATCGGCCCGGGCCCCCGCCGGGAAACCGCGGCGACCGGAGCACCCGGCACGGGCCGGCCCGGACGCCCCGCCCCGCCCCGGCCCGGACGCCCCGCCCGGACGCGCTGTCCGGCGCGTCGCGGCCCGTCCGGTCGCGAAAATGCCCCTTATGCCCCACTTTGGGTAGCGGTAACCATAGGCCACGCCTGGAGAAACCGATGCCCCGCACCGACCTGACGCCGCCTCCGCCGCTGCTCACCGCCCCGGACGGCTCCGGCCTGGTGGCCGAGATCGAGGCGTACCTCGCCGCACTGCCCGCCCCGGCCCGTGTCGCGGTCCCCTACGTCTGCCCGTTCGGCTCCACCCTCCAGCCCTGGTACGCCGGCCACCCCCTCCCGAAGGCCACCCTGCTGGACCGGGTGCTGCGCCGCCCGGCGCGCCCCGTCCCGGTGAGCGCCGCCGAGCACCTGCGGCTCGCCTCCCGCTACATCGCCGCCGCCGGCTGGCTGCAGGGCGCGATGTGGGACGCGGCCGGCCGGGTCTGCCTGCTCGGCGCCCAGGCCGCCGTCCTCGCGCACGGGTACGGCACCCCGCCCACCGTCCGCACCGCCCGGGTCCAGCTGATGGAGGTGCTGCACGCCACCGGCCGCCCGGTGAGCTCCCCGGACGTCTACAACGACCGGCCGACCACCCGGCAGGCCGACGTCCACCAGCTGCTCGACCGCGCCGCCGCCCGCGCCGCGCGGCTCGGCCTCTGACCCCGGACGGCCGGTCGGACGGCCGGAAGCCCTGACGGGTGGTCGGTGACCGCGGAAGGGAAACGGGCCGGGAAACGCGGCCGGGAAACGCGAACGGCCCCGGGAGACGCTTGGCGTCTCTCCGGGGCCGGACGGTCGGAGCGGGCGACGAGAATCGAACTCGCGTGACTAGTTTGGAAGACTAGGGCTCTACCATTGAGCTACGCCCGCATGATCCCCCGGCCGTCGCCGGACGGAAGGTCGGGAACAGCGTACCTGGTCCGGTCGGCTGCGCGCACACCACATTCATTTCGGGGGCCTCGGATATGTCGGAGAACCCATAGGGCCCGGCGTGTACGCTTCCTCTCGGCACCACGGGGTGTGGCGCAGTTTGGTAGCGCGTCCGCTTTGGGAGCGGAAGGCCGTCGGTTCGAATCCGGCCACCCCGACAGTGCGGCAGGGTCTCGCCCTCGGCGGGGCCCTGTTTTGCGTCTCCGGCCACCCTCGGAGGACTCTCCTGCGCATGCGGACGGCGGCGTCCTGGCGTCGGCCTTTCGTGGTACCGGTAGGATGGGGCGCTGGCGGTAGTCCCTGTGGCGTCCACCCAGGTCGACCGCACGAGGGCGAGGAGTCACGCTCACCGTCCACCCCCCACGGGAGATGCAGCTCCAACCGCCCATCGCCCGTCTCGCCCGATCCGATCCGCCAGGCCCCGGCCGGCGGCAGGGGAGGGCGGAGGCAACCTGACCGCAAGCCCATAGGAGACCCAACCGTGAAGAGCGCCGTCGAGACTCTGAACCCGACCCGGGTTCGACTCACCGTCGAGGTGCCCTTCGAGGAGCTCAAGCCCAGCCTCGACGCGGCGTACAAGAAGATCAACCAGCAGGTCACCGTTCCGGGCTTCCGCAAGGGCAAGATCCCGAACCGGGTCATCGACCAGCGCTTCGGTCGTGGCGCCGTGCTGGAGGAGGCCGTCAACGACGCCCTCCCGCGCTTCTACACGCAGGCCGTCGACGAGGGCAAGATCGAGGTCCTCGGCCAGCCCGACATCACCAACATCGAGGGCGTCGAGAAGATCGCCGACGGTGGCGACCTCAAGTTCACCGCCGAGGTGGACGTCCGCCCCGAGATCACCCTCCCGGACTTCTCGTCCATCGAGGTCACCGTCGACCCGATCGTGGTCACCGACGAGGACGTCGACAAGTCGCTGGAGCAGCTGCGCGAGCGCTTCTCCTCCGTCAAGGACGTCGAGCGCGCCGCGGCCGCCGGCGACATCGTGGTCGTCGACCTCGAGGCCAAGGTCGACGGCGAGGTGCCGGATGACGGCACCGCCGCCGGCGTCAGCTACGAGATCGGCTCGGGCCGCCTGATCGACGGCATCGACGACGCCGTCGTCGGCCTGGAGGCCGGTGGCACCGCCACCTTCACCACCGAGCTCAAGGGCGGCACCCAGGCGGGCAAGACCTCCGAGGTCACCGTCACCGTCACCGCCGTCCAGGAGAAGGAGCTGCCGGAGCTGGACGACGAGTTCGCCCAGCTGGCCAGCGAGTTCGACACCCTGGAGGACCTGAAGGCCGACTCCCGCAAGCGCCTGGAGCGCATGAAGGAGTACGACCAGGCCACCCAGGCCCAGGAGAAGGTCCTCGACGCGCTGCTCGGCCTGGTCGAGATCGAGTTCCCGGAGAAGCTCCTCAAGGACGAGATCGAGACCCGCAAGCACAACCTGGAGCACCACCAGCTGGAGCCGATGGGCCTCGACCTCGCGACCTACCTGGAGACCCAGGGCAAGTCGGAGGAGGAGTACCTGGCCGAGCTCGAGGAGCAGGCGAAGAAGGGCATCAAGACCCAGTTCGTCCTGGACCAGATCGTCGCCGACGAGGAGCTGGGTGTTAACCAGGAGGAGCTCACCGAGCACCTCATCCGCCGCGCCGCCGGCTCGGGCCTCACCCCGGACCAGTTCGCGCAGCAGGTCGTCCAGGGTGGCCAGGTGCCGCTGCTGGTCGGCGAGGTCGCCCGCGGCAAGGCGCTGGCCACCGTGGTCGAGGCCGCCAAGGTCGTCGACACCGAGGGCAACGAGATCAACTTCGACGACGACGAGGCCGACGAGTCGGCCGAGACCGTCGAGGCCCCGGCCGCCGAGGCCGAGGAGACCACCGAGGCCTGATCGCCCCGGTCGCCCTGATGCAGTAGCGGGCCCGGACGCCGTACGGTGTCCGGGCCCGCTGCGTTCCCCGGGCGCGCGCCCCCCGGCCCTCCCCGGGGCGGGTGGTGAACCCTGCGCTCACAGCGAACAGTTCTGCGTGAGGGATTCTGCGGCCCGGCCTGCGCGTTAGGGTCCTTGGACAGCAACAATCACGACGTGATACCCGGAAGCTGTGCGACACCGTGACGGCCGTGGAGCGACCGTCCAAATCGACTGAGCAGGTGGCTAAGTGACGTTCCCGCAGATGCAGATGCCTGGCCCGATGGCGCCGCACGCCGCCTCTGGTGACGTGCTCGGCGGCCTGGGCGACCAGGTCTACAACCGGCTGCTCAACGAGCGGATCATCTTCCTCGGCCAGCAGGTCGACGACGACATCGCCAACAAGATCACCGCCCAGCTGCTGCTGCTGGCCGCGGACCCGGACAAGGACATCTTCCTCTACATCAACTCCCCGGGCGGCTCGATCTCGGCCGGCATGGCGATCTACGACACCATGCAGTACATCAAGAACGACGTCGTCACGATCGCGATGGGCATGGCGGCCTCGATGGGCCAGTTCCTGCTGACCGCCGGCGCCAAGGGCAAGCGCTTCTCGCTGCCGAACGCCAACATCCTGATGCACCAGCCCTCCGCCGGTCTCGGCGGCTCGGCCACCGACATCCGCATCCAGGCCGAGCAGCTGCTCCGCACCAAGAAGCGGATGTCCGAGCTGATCGCCTTCCACAGCGGCCAGTCCTTCGAGCAGATCACCGCGGACTCCGACCGCGACCGCTGGTTCACGCCGGAGGAGGCCCTGGAGTACGGCCTCATCGACGCGATCATGCACAGCGCCGCGGACGTCCCCGGCGGCGGCGGCACCGGCGCCTGAGCCCGGCCCGGCCACGAGACCACAGCCACAACGCTCCGGAGGACCAGAAACCCCATGAACATCCCCAGCCTGTCCAGCGCCAAGGCACGCGTCGAGGACATGCGCGCCGAGGGCCGCTACATCGTCCCGCGCTTCGTCGAGCGCACCTCGCAGGGCATCCGCGAGTACGACCCGTACGCCAAGCTGTTCGAGGAGCGCATCATCTTCCTCGGCTCGCAGGTGGACGACGTCTCCGCGAACGACATCATGGCCCAGCTGCTCTGCCTGGAGTCCATGGACCCGGACCGCGAGATCCAGATGTACATCAACTCGCCCGGCGGCTCGTTCACGGCCCTGACGGCCATCTACGACACCATGCAGTACGTCAAGCCGGACATCACCACCGTCTGCATGGGCCAGGCGGCCTCCGCGGCGGCCGTCCTGCTCGCGGCCGGCACCCCCGGCAAGCGGATGGCGCTGCCGAACGCCCGTATCCTGATCCACCAGCCGTACACCGAGACCGGCCGCGGTCAGGTGTCGGACCTGGAGATCCAGGCCAAGGAGATCTTCCGGATGCGCGAGCAGCTGGAGGAGATGCTCTCCAAGCACTCGAACAAGAGCGTCGAGCAGGTGCGCGACGACATCGAGCGCGACAAGATCCTCACGGCCGAGGAGGCCGTCGAGTACGGTCTCGTCGACCTGGTCATCTCCACCCGCAAGGCCTCGCTGACCTCCTGAGGTCGGCACCCTTCCGCCCGCCCGGACCGCGGGCGGCGGAGGGACGGTGGGCGGGGCGCGCAAGCCGTTGCGCGCCCCGCCCCCGGCACCTCGGCGGCACCGGCGACGGCATCTGTTCGGTATCAATTCGCCCAGGGCGTAGGGCAGACCTGGCGAAGAGGACGGAATCAGGGGCCCGGCAGAGTACCGTCGGATAGCGAGACCGATCGCCGTCGGCGTTGACGGTCCACAGCACCAGGCCCCGGAACCCCCGCGGGGCCCCTGGCGAAGGGGAAGCACCTCGTGGCACGCATCGGAGACGGTGGCGACCTGCTCAAGTGCTCGTTCTGCGGCAAGTCGCAGAAGCAGGTGAAGAAGCTGATCGCCGGCCCAGGCGTGTACATCTGCGACGAGTGCATCGACCTGTGCAACGAGATCATCGAGGAGGAGCTCGCCGAGACCTCCGAGGTGCGCTTCGAGGAGCTCCCGAAGCCCCGCGAGATCTACGAGTTCCTGGACCAGTACGTGGTCGGCCAGGACCTCGCCAAGAAGGCGCTGTCGGTGGCCGTCTACAACCACTACAAGCGCGTGCAGGCCGGCGAGGCGGGCCGCAGCGGCGGCAACGGCCGTGAGGACGCCATCGAGCTGGCGAAGTCCAACATCCTGCTGCTGGGCCCCACCGGCTCCGGCAAGACGCTGCTGGCGCAGACGCTGGCCCGGATGCTGAACGTGCCGTTCGCGATCGCCGACGCCACCGCGCTGACCGAGGCCGGCTACGTCGGCGAGGACGTCGAGAACATCCTGCTGAAGCTGATCCAGGCGGCCGACTACGACGTCAAGAAGGCCGAGACCGGGATCATCTACATCGACGAGATCGACAAGGTCGCCCGCAAGAGCGAGAACCCGTCGATCACCCGGGACGTCTCCGGCGAGGGCGTGCAGCAGGCGCTGCTGAAGATCCTGGAGGGCACCACCGCCTCGGTGCCGCCGCAGGGCGGGCGCAAGCACCCGCACCAGGAGTTCATCCAGATCGACACCACCAACGTGCTCTTCATCGTGGGCGGCGCCTTCGCCGGCCTGGAGCGGATCATCGAGGGCCGCGCGGGTGCCAAGGGCATCGGCTTCGGCGCCAACATCCGCTCCAAGCGCGAGCTGGACGCCAGCGACCACTTCCGCCAGGTGATGCCGGAGGACCTGGTCAAGTTCGGCATGATCCCCGAGTTCATCGGCCGCCTCCCGGTGATCACCAGCGTGCACAACCTGGACCGCGAGGCGCTGCTGCAGATCCTCACCGAGCCGAAGAACGCGCTGGTCAAGCAGTACCGGAAGCTCTTCGAACTGGACGGCGTGGAGCTGGAGTTCACCCGGGACGCGCTGGAGGCCATCGCCGACCAGGCGATCCTGCGCGGCACCGGCGCGCGCGGTCTGCGGGCCATCATGGAGGAGGTGCTGATGTCCGTGATGTACGAGGTGCCCTCGCGCCAGGACGTCGCCCGCGTGGTGGTCACCGGGGACGTCGTCTCCAAGCACGCGATCCCGACCCTCGTCCCGCGGGACATGATCAAGCGGGAGCGGCGCGAGAAGAGCGCCTGACCCTCCGGACGCGGAAAGGGCCCCTGGTGACCGGCCGGTCACCAGGGGCCCTTCGTCGTTCGCGGGGTACCGCGGCCTACGCCGGCACCTCGGCCTACTTCGGCACCTCGGCGATCGCGCGCAGGTCGCGGGCCTCGGCGGCGAGCTTGTCCAGGTCCGGCGCCTTGCCGTCCTCGGGGGCCCGCATCAGCATGACCAGGCTGCTGTTGTCGGCCCAGGCGCAGACGGCCAGGTCGGTGCCGGACTGGGTGGCCTTGGCGCACTCCATGGTGCCGCCCTTGGGGCCGGCGTCCACCGCGTGCCGGTCGCTGACCGTCGGGCCGCCCTGCTCGAAGCCCTTGAACATGGCGTCCATCTCCTGCTTGGGCAGCAGGACCTTGCCGTAGCCGCCGACCACGATGAGCTGCGGCGTGTCGTCGCTGTCCTGGTAGACCGCGCTCACCCCGGTCGGGTTCCAGGCGCCGTCGCCCTTGCCGAACTCGGAGGTGATCTCCTTCTCCATCTCCCGGGAGATCTCGTTGTCGTCGTCCTTGCGGAGGTCCTTGAAGGTCGTCGGCAGGACGATCTTCTGGGTGCCGGCGTTGGACGTCACGTCGAGGACGAAGTACGCGACCGCGCCGCCGATCAGCGCCAGGACGACGGCGAAGACGCCGAGCAGGACCCAGAGCGTCTTGCGGGACTTGCGCTGCGGCACCGGGGCGTACGCGCCGTACCCGGGGTAGCCGGCCGGGGCGCCCGGCGGCGGGGCCTGCGGCGGCACCGCGCCGTAGCCGGGCTGCTGGGGCGGGACCGGCGGGGCGCCGTAGGGCTGGCCGGCGGGCGGCGGCGGGGCGCCGTAGGGGGTCTGCTCGGTCACGGTGGCCCTTTCTGGGACGGACGGGGCACGCGCTGCCCGGGGCCCGGGCGGCGCGGTCGTGCACTGCGCCGGGCTGCTACTTGGCGGTGATCATGGCGTCGCGGATCGCCCGGGTCTTCTCGGCGGCCTGGGCGGGGGTGAGGTTGGTGCCGCCCACCTTGATGAAGGACACCCGCGCGGTGGTGGAGCTGTCGGCCCAGACGCAGACGGTGGTCGAGCTCTTCGGGGCGCCGCCGCCGATCGAGATGCCGTAGGTGCCGCAGGACAGCTTGGCCGCGGAGTCGTGGCCGTACTGCGCCGGGAAGTCGGTCATCGGGCTGGTCCAGGTGGCACCGCCGTTGGTGTCCTTCTTGGAGTCCTCGATGATCGCGCCCGGGTCCTTGATCTTCCCGTAGACGCCGAGCACGCTGATGCTGCCGTCGGTGGCGTCCGAACCCTTGGAGTAGCTGGCCAGCAGGACGTGCAGGTCGGTGCCGATCTTCTCCGACTCGCTGGCCTTGGCCGGGTCGGCCGCCTGCTCCTTGGCCGACTTCTGGGTGTAGCCGTCCGGCAGCGTCTGCGGCGCGGTGATCTTGTAGTCGCCGCCGGAGGAGCCGCCGAGCAGCTTGTAGGCGGCGAAACCGCCGCCGCCCAGCACCAGCGCGCCGATCAGCAGACCGACCACCAGGCCGGCCCTGCCCTTCTTCGGCGGCGGCGCGACCGGGTAGCCGGGCTGCCCGTACGGGGCCTGCTGCGGCACGCCGTACGGCGGCTGCGGCGCCCCGTACTGCGGGGCCGGAGCGCCCTGCTGCGGGTACCCGTAGGGCTGCTGCGGCGCGCCGTAGGGCGGCTGGGCCCCGTACGGCGGCTGCGGCTGCTGCGGCGCGCCGTACTGCGGCGGTGCCCCGTAGGGCTGCGGCTGACCCTGCGGATACTGCTGACCCTGGCCGTACATCTGCGTCTGTGCTCCCCCGCCGCACCCGCGGCCTGTATTCGTGTCCGGACTCGTCCGGGTCGAACCGTGAATCGGACGAGTGTCGGGGCACGGTACCGCACCGGGCCGACGGCCGTCCGGGCCGGACGCGCCGAGTCCGCGGACCGAAAGCGGTTCGTAACCCACGTCCGCGGTTACGTAAACTGTGCGTCGTGACCGACACCACGAACCAGCGCCCCGCGAGCACGCACCCCGGGGACGACGCAGCCACCCTCCCGACGACCTACGCTCCGGCGGACGTAGAGGGCGAGCTGTACGAGCGCTGGGTAGAGCGCGGTTACTTCACGGCCGACGCCAAGAGCGAGAAGCCGCCGTACACCATCGTCATCCCGCCGCCGAACGTCACGGGCAGCCTCCACCTGGGCCACGCCTTCGAGCACACGCTGATCGACGCGCTCGTCCGCCGCAAGCGGATGCAGGGCTACGAGGCCCTGTGGCAGCCGGGCATGGACCACGCCGGCATCGCCACCCAGAACGTCGTCGAGCGCGAGCTGGCCAAGGAGGGCAAGTCCCGCCACGACCTGGGCCGGGAGGCCTTCGTCGAGCGGGTCTGGCAGTGGAAGGCCGAGTCCGGCGGGCAGATCTCCGGCCAGATGCGCCGCCTCGGCGACGGCGTGGACTGGTCCCGCGAGCGCTTCACCATGGACGAGGGCCTCTCCCAGGCCGTCCAGACCATCTTCAAGAAGCTCTACGACGACGAGCTGATCTACCGCGCCGAGCGCATCATCAACTGGTGCCCGCGCTGCCTCACCGCGATCTCGGACATCGAGGTGGAGTACCAGGACGACGACGGCGAGCTGGTCTCGATCCGTTACGGCGAGGGTGACGCCTCGATCGTCGTCGCCACCACCCGCGCCGAGACGATGCTCGGGGACACCGCCGTCGCGGTCCACCCGGAGGACGAGCGGTACAAGCACCTGGTCGGCACCGAGATCGAGCTCCCGCTCACCGGCCGGCGCATCCCGGTCGTCGCCGACGCGCACGTCGACCCCGAGTTCGGCACCGGTGCCGTCAAGGTGACGCCCGCGCACGACCCGAACGACTTCGAGATCGGCCAGCGCCACAACCTGCCGGCCGTCGCCGTCATGGACGAGCACGCGGTCATCACCGCACACGGCCCGTTCCTTGGCCTGGACCGGCTGGAGGCCCGCTCCGCGATCGTGGCCGCGCTGCGCGCCGAGGGCCGGATCGTCGCCGAGAAGCGGCCGTACGTCCACTCGGTCGGTCACTGCTCGCGCTGCAAGACCACGATCGAGCCGCGGCTGTCCATGCAGTGGTGGGTCAAGGTCGGCCCGCTCGCCAAGGCCGCCGGTGACGCGGTCCGCGACGGCAAGGTCAAGATCCACCCGCAGGAGATGGAGAAGCGCTACTTCGACTGGGTCGACAACCTGCACGACTGGTGCATCTCGCGCCAGCTCTGGTGGGGCCACCGGATCCCGGTCTGGTACGGCCCGAACGGCGAGGTCGTCTGCGTCGGGCCGGACGAGCAGCCGCCGGCGGGCGAGGGCTGGCACCAGGACACCGACGTCCTGGACACCTGGTTCTCCTCCGGCCTGTGGCCCTTCTCCACCCTCGGCTGGCCGGAGCAGACCGAGAGCCTGGCGAAGTTCTACCCGAACTCCGTCCTGGTCACCGGCTACGACATCCTGTTCTTCTGGGTCGCCCGGATGATGATGTTCGGCCTCTACGCGATGGACGGCACGCCGCCGTTCCACACCATCGCGCTGCACGGCATGGTCCGTGACCAGAACGGCAAGAAGATGTCGAAGTCCTTCGGCAACGTGGTGAACCCGCTGGACTGGATGGACAAGTACGGCTCCGACGCGCTGCGCTTCACGCTGGCCCGCGGCGCCAACCCGGGCGTCGACGTGCCGATCGGCGAGGACTGGGTGCAGGCGGCCCGCAACTTCGCCAACAAGATCTGGAACGCCACCCGCTTCGCGCTGATGAACGGCGCCACCGTCGAGGGCCCGCTGCCCGCGCCGGAGGAGCTGACCGCGACCGACCGCTGGATCCTGTCGCGCCTCAACAGCACGGTCGCCGAGGTGGACGCGCTGTACGACGACTACCAGTTCTCGAAGCTCTCCGAGGCGCTCTACCACTTCGCGTGGGACGAGGTCTTCGACTGGTACGTGGAGCTCTCCAAGACCACCCTGGCCAAGGGCGGCCCGCAGGCCGACGCCGTGCGCCGGGTGCTCGGCGAGGTCCTGGACGTCACCCTGCGGCTGCTCCACCCGATCGTGCCGTTCGTCACCGACACGCTGTGGACCACGCTGACCGGTGCCGAGTCGGTCGTGATCGCCGACTGGCCGCAGGACAGCGGTTACCGTGACGCCGCGGCGGAGGCGGAGATCGCCACGCTGCAGCAGGTGGTCACCGAGGTCCGCCGCTTCCGCTCCGACCAGGGGCTGAAGCCGGGCCAGAAGGTCCCGGCCCGGCTGGACCTGGCCGGCACCGTGCTGGCCGTCCACGAGGACGCGATCCGTTCGCTGCTGCGGCTGACCGTCCCGGAGGAGGGCTTCACCGCCACCGCCTCGCTCCCGGTCGCCGGCGCCACGGTGGCGCTGGACCTCTCCGGCACCATCGACGTCGCGGCCGAGCGCAAGCGCCTGGCCAAGGACCTCGCGGCGGCCGAGAAGGAGAAGACCCAGACCACCGCCAAGCTCGGCAACGAGGCCTTCCTGGCCAAGGCGCCGGACGACGTGGTCGCCAAGATCCGTGCACGTCAGGAGGCCGCCGAGGCCGACATCGCCCGGATCACCGCCCAGCTCGCGGCGCTTCCGCAGGCCTGACGCACCGGCTCCCCGAGGGGCCGCATCCCGCCGACGCGGGGTGCGGCCCCTCGGCCTTTTCCGCGGTACCCGTCATTCCCGCTCCCAAGCCTTTCCTGCTCCCAATAGCGCAATGGCATTGCTCCCTTCAAGCGAATATTCATCCTGGACCGGGTGAGGTCCTATTCCGCCCGAATTCATTCACGTCTTGCCCGCGCGGGTTCGCCGAAGTTTGCAGGTCGGATGTGTACGGTGTGCAGGACGTTCTGCTGAGCCGACGGGTGACGGGAGGGTTAGGCGTGGTGGTGACGGTGGAGTTGGCCGACGAACTTCCCGCTGAAGCGGTCGATGAGGCCAAAGCCAGGGCGGCGACCCTGCTGCTCGCGTTCCGGCACGGTAACCAGCTGGCGTTCGACGACGCGCTGGACCGGATCCTCGACGAGCACGCGCACCGCGAGGTGACCACCCTGCTCGCCTGGATCGCCGCCGAGGCCGTCCGCAAGGCGTACGCGCCGGCGGTCGGCGACCGGGTGCTGCGGGCGATGGCCCGGCGGGCCCCGGCCGACACCGCCGCGGTCGACGTGGACGAGGAGACGGCGGACGCGGCCCGGCTGATCGAGGCGGTCGCCGCCGGCCGGGTCGCCGAGGTCCGCGGCCTGGTCGCGGCCACCGCCGACACCACCTTCCTGCTCGGCGGCCTGCTCCAGGGCGTCGCCATGATGCTGCCGTTCCTGCCCGACGGCGAGGTGGCCGAGATCACCGCCGAGCTGCGTCGCCGGCACTCCGGCGCGCCCGAGATCCCCGAGGCCCGCGCCGGGGGCTGACCGCGCCTTCCCGGGGCGCGGTGTGCCGATGCGCGCCGACGGTGCCGGCGCCCGCTTCGGTGCCACAGCCGGTCAAGTCCCTTGCGGAGAAGGGCACGTGCCTCACGAGGCGGAGCAGGCCGATCCAGCTGTCCGGAGGGCCGGCGGCCAGGCCCCGACCCCAGGCCTCGACCCCAGGCCCCGACCCCAGCCCCGGCCCCCGGCCGCTAAGCCGCGGCCAGGGCGGCGACGGGCCGCCCGGCCAGCTCCGCGGTCAGCCGGGCGATCCGGGCCGAGGCGAGCCCGTCCCCGTACGGGCTCGGGGTGGCGGCCAGCCGGGCCAGCCGCTCGGTGCGGTCGGCGAGCCAGGCGCGGGCGAGCCCGCCCAGCTCGGCGCCGGGCCGCACCAGCGCGGCGAAGCCCGCGTCCACGGCCTCCGGGCGCTCGGTGGAGCGGCGCACCACCAGCAGCGGGCGGCCGAGCACGGTGCACTCCTCCTGCACCCCGCCGGAGTCGGAGACCAGCAGCGCGGCGTGCCGGGCGAGGCCAAGGAACTCCGCGTACCCGACCGGCTCGGTGACGGCGAGTCGGTCCAGCAGGCGGTCCAGCGCGAACCGCTCGACGGCGGCCCGGGTGCGCGGGTGCATCGGGAACAGCACCGGGGTGCCGGCCCGGGCGATCCGGTCCAGCTCGGCGAGGACGGCGCCGAGCGCCTCCGGGGTGTCGGTGTTCTCCGGCCGGTGCACGGTGGCCAGCACGTAGCCGTCCGGCGCGACCCCGTGCCGGGTGAGCAGCGCGGCCCGGGCGGGCGCGTCCGGCAGCCGGTGCCGGACCACCTCGACCACGGTGTTGCCGGTGACGGCGATCCGCTGCCCGTCCAGCGACTCGGCGCGCAGGTTGGCGGCGTTCTCGGGGGTGGCGGCGCAGAGCAGGTCGGAGACGTGATCGACCATCACCCGGTTGTGCTCCTCGGGCATCGCCCGGTCGAAGCTGCGCAGGCCGGCCTCGACGTGCACCAGCGGGATCCCGCGGGCGTTGGCGGCGAGCGCGCCGGCCAGGGTGGCGTTGGTGTCGCCCTGGACGACGACGGCGGCGGGCCGGTCGTCGGCGAAGGCGGCGTCGAGCTGGCCCAGGGACTGGGCGATCTGGCCGGCCCGCGGGCGGCCGCCGACGCCGGTCAGCAGCTCGGGGCGGGGGAGGCCGAGGTCGCGCAGGAAGCGGCCGGACATCGCCTCGTCCCAGTGCTGACCGGTGTGCACCAGTCGGGTGGCCTCGCCGAGTTCGTGGATCAGCGGGGCCAGCTTGACCAGCTCGGGGCGGGTGCCGAGGACGACGGCGACGCTGGCGGGGGGAAGGCAGGGGCTCATGGGGGCGTCTCTCCGGGGACGGGGGCGGCCCGGCGCTCGGCGGCGGTGGGAGCGGCCGGGGCTCGACGGCGGGTGGGGGCGGCTCAGGATTCGAGGGCGGTGGGGGCGCCGGCGGCGACCGGCTCGGCGTTGCGCCGGGTCTTGGCCCAGCCGTTGCGGCCGAGCAGCAGCCGGACGGCGGCCCGGACGGCGACCACGAACAGGTGGTAGGCGTAGAGCCAGACCAGGACGCCCCAGAGCAGGCCGGTGAGCCGGCTGCGGTCGGGGTGGACGAGGCGGCGGTAGGCGAGGCCCCAGAACACCATCGGCAGGGTGGCCAGGACGAAGGCGAGCAGCATGTAGGGCCCGAACCTGAGCTGGAACTCGGCGGTCTCCGCGGGGAAGAGCACCAGGCCGGCCGCCGTGATCGCGAGCGAGAGCGGGGTGAGCAGGACGAGCAGCACGCAGACCACCGGCTGCAGGAAGGTGTACATCACCTCGGCCTTGCCGGCCGCGGTGTAGTGCGGGGAGCGCAGCACGCGGCCGGTGTAGCGCAGGCACTGCATGTTGCCCTGGGCCCAGCGGGTGCGCTGGGTGAGGAAGCGGCGCAGCGAGACCAGGCCCTCCTGGGAGACCTGACGCTCGGTGACGTGGGTGAGCCGCCAGCCGGCGAGCCGCAGGTCGAGGCCGGACTCGTAGTCCTCCAGCAGGGCGCGCTCGGGCCAGGGGCGGCCGGCCCGGCCCTCCTCGGCGGTGAGCGAGTCGAGCGCGGTGAGGCGGACGAACTGGCCGTTGCCGCCGAGTCCGACGCTGCCGGTGCGGCGGCGCAGCAGCTGCATGCCGGTGTTGTTGGCCTGGAACTCGACGTCCTGCATCCGGACCAGGGCGCGGGCGAGTGCGTTGGCGGTGCGGCCGCGGCCGGGCAGCGGGAGTTCGTCGTCGGCGTTGCGCATCCGGACGCCGATCTGGACGGCGCCGGTGTCGGGGCGGCCGAGGGCGTGGTCGCTGCAGACCTGGGCGAGGGTGCCGGGGTCGAGCCGTCCGTCGGCGTCGACGACGCCGATCACCACCCGGGAGCGGTCGGCGTCCTCGGGCAGCCGTGCGGAGATCTCGCGGTAGGCGGCGTTCAGTGCGGCGCCCTTGCCGATCCGGGCGTGCGGGCGGCGGCGCTGGACGAGGTGGATCCGCGGGTCCTGCCCGGCGGCGAGGACGAGCTCGCGGGTGGCGTCCTCGCTGTCGTCGTCGATCACCCACAGGTGCGCCTCGGGGGCGGCGACCCGCAGTCCGGCGAGGGTCTGGGCGACCACCGCCTCCTCGTCGCGGCAGGGGATCACCAGGTGCCACTGGAAGGCGGCCGGGTCGCCGGGCTCGGCGGGCCGGTCGTGACGGAAGGCGTGCCGGGAGCCGGCCCAGTACACGAGGAAGCGCCCGAAGACGAGGGCCATGTAGCCGACGAGTGCGAGCGAGACGAGCCCGGCTAACCAGACGAGGGTCTCCTGGCGGGTCGCGATCCAGTCGTGCAGGGCGTCGGGCATGGCGCGGTTCTCCTCATGATCGAAGGTCTGGCGGCTCCTGTGGGGTGCGAATCGATGCTTCGCCGCGGCTCAAACTCGCAGAATCAATAGTAAACCGGGCAAATTGGGAAGAGCGGGCGAAGTGGTGGTTCTCACCCCGTGGGGAGCGCCCGGCGCCGCTCCGTAGACTGTGGTCGTGAGCGACAAGGCCGACCCGAACCCGTACACCCTCCGCCCCGCCGACGGCCCTGCCGACGGCAGTACCGGCGACGCCCTGCGCGACGTCGAGCTGGAGCTCTCCAAGCGCTGGCCGGAGAACAAGCTGGAGCCCTCGCTCGACCGGATCGAGGCGCTGATGGACATCCTGGGCCAGCCCCAGCGGTCCTACCCCTCCATCCACATCACCGGCACCAACGGCAAGACCTCCACCGCCCGGATGATCGAGCAGCTGCTCAACACCTTCGAGCTGCGCACCGGCCGCTACACCAGCCCGCACGTGGAGACCGTCACCGAGCGGATCACCCTGGACGGCGCCCCGATCACCCCCGAGCGGTTCGTCGAGGTCTACCGCGACATCGAGCCGTACGTGCAGATGGTCGACGCCCAGCAGCCCGTCCCGATGTCCTTCTTCGAGGTGCTGACCGGCATGGCCTACGCCGCCTTCGCCGACGCCCCGGTGGACGTCGCGGTGGTCGAGGTCGGCATGGGCGGCTCCTGGGACGCCACCAACGTGATCGACGCGGCCGTCGCCGTGCTCACCCCGATCGGCCTGGACCACACCGACAAGCTGGGGGAGACCACCGGCGAGATCGCCGTCGAGAAGTCCGGGATCATCAAGTCCGGTGCCGTCGCCGTCGTCGCCCAGCAGCAGCTGGACGCGGCCGAGGTCGTCCTGCGGCGCGCCGTCGAGGTGGACGCCACGGTGGCCCGCGAGGGCATGGAGTTCGGCGTGATCCGCCGTGAGCTGGCCATCGGCGGACAGCTGGTGACGCTGCGTGGGCTCGGCGGCGAGGAGTACGAGGACGTCTTCATCCCGCTGCACGGCGAGCACCAGGCGCACAACGCGGCCCTGGCGCTGGCCGCGGTCGAGGCCTTCTTCGGCGTCGGCGGCGCCCGCGGCGGGCAGCTCGACCAGGACAAGATCCGCCAGGCCTTCTCCGGCGTCTCCTCCCCGGGCCGGCTGGAGGTCGTCCGGCGCAGCCCCACGATCATCCTGGACGCCGCCCACAACCCGCACGGCGCCCGCGCCACCGTCGCCGCGATCACCGAGTCCTTCGGCTTCACCCGCCTGGTCGGCGTCATCGGCACCAGCGGCGACAAGGACGTGGCCGGCCTGTTGGAGGCCTTCGAGCCGGTCCTGGCCGAGGTCGTGATCAGCCAGAACTCCACCCACCGCGCGATGGACGTGGACGCCCTGGCCGCGCTCGCGGTCGAGATCTTCGGTGAGGACCGCGTCCAGGTCGAGCCCCGGCTCGACGACGCCATCGCCGCGGCCGTCACCCTCGCCGAGGAGGAGGGCGACCTCGGCGGCGCCGGCGTGCTGGTCACCGGTTCGGTCATCACGGTGGGCGAGGCCCGCCTGCTCCTCGGGAGGAAGTGACGATGAGGACGCTCTGCTCCTCCACCCTGATCGGCGAGGCGCTGCTGATCATGTTCGCGGCGCTGGTCGCGACGCAGCTCTCCGACGTCTCCCCGGCCACGGTCTGGACGGTCAGCGGCATCGCGATGGTCCTCTGCATCGCGCTCTGCGGCATGATCAACCGCCCCGGTGCGGTGCCGATCGGCTGGGCGCTGCAGATCGGCCTGATCGCCGGCGGCTTCATCCTGCCGACCATGTTCGCCCTCGGTGTGGTCTTCGCCGGCCTGTGGTGGTGCTCGGTCCACTACGGCCGCAAGGTGGACGAGTTCAAGGCCGCCCGCGCCGCCGCCGAGACCGCCGCCGAGACCGCTGCCGAGACCGCTGCCGGGGCCGCCTAGAGCCCGTCCCGACGAGGGCCGGGACCGGCGGCTCGGGGGGTCGCTCACGCAAGGTAACCTCTGCGGGTAGCCGCACTCCGCACGCCCGAGCGCGTGCACGCCGAACCGATCCCCAGGAGACGCACCGTGTCCCAGCGCACTCTCGTCCTGCTCAAGCCCGACGCCGTCAAGCGAGGCCTGGCCGGCGAGATCATCAGCCGCATCGAGCGCAAGGCCGGCTGGAAGCTCACCGCTCTGGAGCTGCGCACCTTCGACCGGGCGACGCTGGAGCACCACTACGCGGAGCACGTCGGCCGCCCGTTCTACGAGCCGCTGCTGGAGTTCATGACCTCCGGCCCGTCCATCGCCATGATCGTCGAGGGCGAGGAGGTCGTCCCCGGCATCCGCATGCTGGCCGGCGCCACCAACCCGCTGGAGGCCGGTGCCGGCACCATCCGCGGCGACTACGCGACGATCACCCGCGAGAACCTGATCCACGCCTCCGACTCGTCCGAGTCCGCCGAGCGCGAGATCAAGATCTTCTTCCCCGCGCACGCCTGATCCCGGCCCGCGCGACACGCCCGAGAGACGCCCGGGTGCCCCGGTCGGGACCATTGGCCCGGCCGGGGCATTTTTATCGTGAAATAGGGAACTGGGGGCGCCGACACGGCGTCCCAATGCCCGGAGAAGCGATCACGCCCCGGACAATGGACGGCATGCCCCACGTCGACGTCCGTACCGGCCGGCGTGACTACGATGGACGCGACTCGAGGGCCCGTTACGGCCGGTCAGCTGGTTCCCGCCCAAGCCGTGGGCGCACGTTCGTCGTCCACCCCCCGCAATGACTCCGAGCCCGGGAAGGCACCCACACCCCATGGCAACCAACCTGTCGTTCATCGGCCGCGACCTGGCGATCGACCTCGGAACCGCCAACACGCTGGTGTACGTCAGGGGCAAGGGGATCGTCCTCAACGAGCCGTCCGTGGTCGCGGTGAACACCAACACCGGCGGCATCCTGGCGGTCGGCGCCGAGGCCAAGAAGATGATCGGCCGCACCCCCGGCAACATCGTCGCCATCCGCCCGCTCAAGGACGGCGTGATCGCCGACTTCGAGATCACCGAGCGGATGCTCCGCTACTTCATCCTCAAGATCCACCGCCGCCGCTACCTGGCCCGCCCCCGGGTCGTGGTCTGCGTGCCCTCCGGCATCACCGGGGTCGAGCGCCGCGCCGTGATCGAGGCCTCCTCGCAGGCCGGTGCGCGCCAGGTGCACATCATCGAGGAGCCGATGGCCGCCGCGATCGGTGCCGGCCTGCCGGTCCACGAGGCCACCGGCAACATGGTCGTCGACATCGGCGGCGGCACCACCGAGGTCGCCGTGATCTCCCTCGGCGGCATCGTCACCGCGCAGTCCATCCGGGTCGCCGGCGACGAGCTGGACAACGCGATCGTCCAGCACATCAAGAAGGAGTACTCGCTGCTCCTCGGTGAGCGCAGCGCCGAGCAGATCAAGATGAGCATCGGCTCCGCCTTCGCCCTGGAGGGCGAGAAGGACGAGCACGCCGAGATCCGCGGCCGCGACCTGGTCAGCGGCCTGCCCAAGACCGTCGTGATCTCCGCCGCCGAGGTCCGCGAGGCCATCGACGAGCCGGTCAACTCGATCATCGACGCCGTCAAGACCACCCTCGACCAGTGCCCGCCCGAGCTCGCCGGCGACGTCATGGACCGCGGCATCGTCCTCACCGGCGGCGGCGCCCTGCTCCGCGGCCTGGACGAGCGGCTGCGCCGCGAGACCGGCATGCCGATCCACATCGCCGAGAACCCGCTCGACTCGGTGGCCCTCGGCTCCGGCAAGTGCGTCGAGGAGTTCGAGGCACTGCAGCAGGTACTCGACGCCCAGCCGCGCCGCTAGCACGACCGACAGACCGGACAGTCAACTGAAACGGCCCCCGCCCGGGCCCCGCGGCCCGGGCGGTGGGCCAGGTACGAAGGGGCAGTACCAGCACCGTGAGGGACACACGAGAGAGCCGGCTGCTGCTCATCCTGCTGGTGGCCGTCGCCTTCGCACTGATCACCGTCGACATCAAGGGCGGTGAGGACTCCCCGCTCGGCGGCGCCCGGCGCGCCGCCGCCGGCGTCCTCGGCCCGGTCGAGCGCGGCGCCGCCACCGTCGTCGACCCGGTCGCCGACACCGTCCGGGCCTTCCGCGACGCCGCCACCCACAGCGGTCGCACCGACCAGCTCGCCCGTGAGAACACCGAGCTGCGCCAGAAGCTCGCCTCCTCCGACGCGGCCGGCGGCCGCACCAAGCAGCTCGACGACCTGCTGCGCACCGCCGGCGCCGGCGGATACACCGTCAAGGCCGCCCAGGTCATCGCGATCGGCCCGGCCCAGGGTTTCTCCTGGACCATCACCATCGACGCCGGCAGCGACGACGGCCTCACCCGGGACATGACCGTCATCAACGGCCAGGGCCTGGTCGGCCGGATCACCACCGTCGCCCCGACCACCTCCACCGTGCTGCTCGCCTCCGACCCCGGCTTCAGCGCCGGCGCCCGGCTGGAGGGCAGCGGCGAGATCGGCTTCGCCTCCGGCGGCGGCACCAGCGCCATGAAGGTCTCGCTGCTCAACGGCAAGGCCCAGGTCAAGGAGGGCGACCGGCTCGTCACCTTCGGCTCGCAGAGCGGCCGCCCGTTCGTGCCCGGCGTCCCGGTCGGCAAGGTGGTCCAGGTCGAGGCCAACCCCGGCCAGCTCACCAAGACGATCCTGGTCGAGCCGTTCGTGCAGTTCACCCGGCTCGACCTGATCGGCGTCGTCGTCGTGCCGCCGCGCACCGACCCGCGCGACGCCGTCCTGCCGCCCGCGCCCGCCGCCCAGGGCCAGGCCCCCGCCGCCCCCGCGGCGCCGGCCGCCGCCGTACCGCCCGCCAAGCCCTCCGGGGGGAACTGAGCCATGCGCCTCGCCCGCGTCCCCGTCACCGCCGTGCTGATCCTGCTCGGCCTGATCCTCCAGGTCAGCGTCTTCGGCCGGCTCCAACTCCCCGGCGCCACCCCGGACATACTGCTGCTCGTGGTGGTCGGCCTGGCCATGGTCTACGGGCCGACCGGCGGCTGCCTGGTCGGCTTCGCGGCCGGCCTGCTGGCCGACCTCGCACCGCCGTCCGACCACGCCATCGGGCGCTACGCCCTGGTGCTCTGCCTGATGGGCTACGCCGCCGGGCTGCTCCGCCCCGACCACGGCCGGCAGCGCTCGGTCTCCAGCGCGCTGCTGGTGGTGGCCGGCGCGGCGATCGCCTCCACCCTGCTGTACGCGATGGTCGGCGCCCTGGTCGGCGACACCGCCGCCCGGCACGTCGGCCTCGGCAGCCTGGTGCTCACCGCCCTGCTGTACGACCTGCTGCTGGCGCCGTTCGTGGTGCCCGTGGTGATGCTGATCGGGCGCCGCTTCGGCAAGGACCCGGTCGCCGCCGCGGCCGGGGACGACGAGGGCGGCCCGGGGCTGGGCACGCTGGCCCGCTACCGCACCACCCGTGAGGCGTCGGCCGGTCCGGGCTACAAGAAGAAGCGCTCGCTCGGCTTCGCCAAGCGGCCGTAGCGCCGGCCCGTTGACGCCCGTGATCCCCGTGATCGCCGTGATCCCCGTGATTCCCGGAACCCCGCACCCTGGAGCGCACGCGACGTGAGCAACATCCCCGAGACCGGCCGTACCCGGCGGGTGACGATCCGTCTGGTGGTGCTGCAGATCCTGGTGCTGTCGCTGCTCGCCACGCTCGGCGGGCGGCTCTGGTACCTGCAGATCCGCAACGCCAAGGAGTACACCGCCAAGGCGACCGGCAACCACATCCGCGAGGTGGTCGAGCCGGCCGTGCGCGGCGAGATCCTGGACGCCTCCGGGCGGATCCTGGCCGGCAACGAGACCAAGCTGGTCGTCTCGGTCAGCCGGACCTCCCTGCTGCAGCAGAAGGACGCCGGCAAGGCGGTGCTCGGCCGCCTCGCCGAGGTGCTCGGCATGCCGGCCAAGGACGTCCAGGAGAAGGTCCGGCTCTGCGACGCCAAGACCCCGCAGCCCTGCTGGAACGGATCGCCCTACCAGCCGATCCCGGTCACCAAGGAGGCGACCACCCAGCAGGCGATGCAGATAATGGAGCGCCGCGAGGACTTCCCCGGCGTCACCGCGCAGCCCACCGCCGTGCGGCACTACACCGGCGCCGAGGGCGCCAACATGGCCCAGGTGCTCGGCTACCTCTCGCCGGTGACCGACGAGGAGGTCTCCAAGACCGCCGGCAAGACGGGCCTGGACCGCTACCTGCCGGCCGACCAGATCGGCCGGGCCGGGCTGGAGTCGGTGTACGACCGCGACCTGCGCGGCACCGCCGGCATCACCAAGCTGGAGGTCGACAACCTCGGCCGGGTGATCGGCACCGCCGGCACCGTCGCCCCGCAGACCGGCAACAACCTGGTGACCAGCATCGACGCCCGGGTGCAGAAGGCCGTCGAGGACAACCTGGCGCAGGCGATGAACGACGCCCGCAAGACCTTCGACAAGGTCACCAACCGCAACTACGAGGCCGACTCCGGCGCCGCCGTCGTGATGGACGTGCACACCGGGCGGATCGTGGCGATGGCCAGCGCCCCGACGTACGACCCGAACCTCTGGCAGGGCGGCATCGCCGGCAAGGACTACCAGGCGCTGACCAGCAAGGAGTCCAACTTCCCGCTGCTGAACCGGGCCATACAGGGTCAGTCCGCCCCCGGCTCGACCTTCAAGGTCATCTCCACCACCGCCGCCGTGCAGGCCGGCTACTCGCTGGACGGCACGTACCCCTGTCCGAAGAGCCTGACCATCGGCGGCCGCGAGTTCAAGAACTTCGAGAGCGAGAACTTCGGCTCGATCACGCTGGAGAAGGCGCTGGAGGTCTCCTGCGACACCGTCTTCTACGGCCTGGCGTACGACCAGTGGATGAAGGACGGCGGCATCAAGCCGAAGAAGGACCCGGGCGACTGGTTCTACAAGACCGCCCACCAGTTCGGCCTCGGCGCCAAGACCGGCATCGACCTGCCCAGCGAGGTCACCGGCCGGGTGCCGGACCGGCAGTGGAAGCAGTCCTACTACGACAGCAACAAGGACGCCTGGTGCAAGCAGGCGGAGAAGGGCGGCACCACCTACTCCGACCTGATCGCGAAGGAGAACTGCATCGACGGCTACCAGATGCGGGCCGGTGACTCGGTCAACTTCGCGATCGGCCAGGGCGACACGCTGGTCACCCCGATCCAGATGGCCCGGATCTACTCGGCGCTCGCCAACGGCGGCACCTTCTACCGGCCGACCATCGGCAAGGCGGTGATAAGCCCGAGCGGGGAGCTCGTCCGCGAGATCGCCCCGCACGAGGACGCCAAGTTCCCCGGCGACCAGAAGCTGCTCGGCTACATCGACCAGGCCACCGCGGGTGTCATCACCAGCGGTACCGCGGCCTGGAAGTTCGCCGGCGCCGGCTGGCCCCAGGGCAAGATCGAGCTGCACGCCAAGACCGGCACCGCGGAGGTCGAGGGCAAGCAGACCACCTCGTGGCTGACCACCTACAGCGACGACTACGCGGTCGTGATGACGATAAGCCAGGGTGGCACCGGCTCCGGCGGCTCGGGTGACGCGATCCGCCGGATCTACCAGGCGCTCTACGGCGTGGACGACAAGGGCAACGTCGACAACGGCAAGGCGCTGCTGCCCAAGCCGCAGACCGAGCTGCCGAAGTTCAACCCGGACGGCACCGCGATCATCAAGCCGGTCGTGGACCGGGGCTCCGCCGCCGGCGACCCGGGCGTGACCGGCGGCTCGCCGCGGGTCTTCCTGGACCCGGCGCAGCCGTCCGGCCCGGCGGTCCTACTGACCGCGGCCGACGCCGCGCTGGAGCCGACCCGCGGCTACGGAAGGGGCCGGGCATGACCTCGTACGGTTCGTACCGTCAGCTGCGGCTCGCCCCGCAGCAGCGCAGCGGGGTCTCCAAGAAGGCCCTCGCCAAGGACTCCCCGCTCTGGCGGATCGACTGGATACTGCTGCTGGCCGCCCTGGTCCTCTCGCTGGGCAGCTCGCTGCTGGTCTGGTCGGCCACCCGCGGGCGGGATTCGCTGACCCACGGCGACCCGCAGTACTTCCTGTTCCGGCACCTCACCAACGTGGTCGTCGGCATGGTGCTGTGCGCGGTGGTCATAGGGATAGGGAGCCGCCGGTTCCGCACCGTGGTGCCGTTCCTCTACATCGCCGTGATCGGGCTGCTGCTGGCCACGCTGAGCCCGCTCGGCTCGACCATCAACGGCCAGCACTCGTGGATCCAGCTCGGCGGCGGCTTCTCCGTCCAGCCGGCCGAGTTCGCCAAGCTGGCGATCGTGCTCGCGATGGCCGTGGTGCTGGCCGACCAGGTCGACGCGGGGGAGCGGGAGTTCCCCTCGCACCGGGCGGTGTTCCGCGGACTGGTCTGGGCGACGCTGCCGATGGCGATCGTGATGCTGATGCCGGACGCCGGCTCGGTGATGGTGATGGCCGTCATCGTGCTGGGCATCCTGCTGGCCTCCGGCGCGGCCAACCGCTGGGTGTTCGGGCTGATCCTGGCCGGCGTCGGCGGCTGCATCGCGATCTGGAAGCTCGGGGTGCTGAGCAAGTACCAGATCGACCGCTTCGCCGCCTTCGCCAACCCGGCGCTCGACCCGTCCGGTGTCGGCTACAACACCGCACAGGCCCGGATCGCGATCGGGTCGGGCGGACTCACCGGCAAGGGGCTGTTCCACGGCACCCAGACCACCGGCCAGTTCGTCCCGGAGCAGCAGACCGACTTCGTCTTCACGGTGGCCGGCGAGGAGCTGGGCTTCCTCGGGGCGATGGCGATCATCGTGCTGCTGGGCGTGGTGCTCTGGCGGGGCTGCCGGATCGCCCGGCAGGCGACCGACCTGTACGGGACGATCCTCGCGGCCGGGGTGGTCGCGTGGTTCGCCTTCCAGGGGTTCGAGAACATCGGGATGTGCCTGGGCATCATGCCGGTCGCCGGCATCCCGCTGCCGTTCGTCTCCTACGGCGGGTCGTCGATGTTCGCGACCTGGGTGGCGATCGGACTGTTGCAGGCGGTGCAGAGCCAGCGGCCGATAGCGGCCTGAGCGGTGCGCGGGGCCGGTCCGGGACGCTCCCGGGCCGGCCCCTCCGCGTGCCGCCGGGCCCTCCGCGTGCCGCCGGGCCCTCCGCGTGCCGCCGGCCCGGGGGGCCGCCGGGGCGTCCGCGCCAGGTCCCGTCCGGTCGGTCCTGTCGGATCGGCGCCCGGCGTCCCGCGCCCGGCGAGATCGGCCGGACAGGGTCTACGGCAGCAGGCAGTCCGCGGCGGCCAGCACCGCCCGGGTCTGGTGCGCCACCTGGGCCTCCACCGGGACCCAGCGGGCGCCGAGCCGGCCGAGCCGCTCCAGGCTCCCGGTCACGACCCCGCGGGCCCGCTCCCGGGCGGCGTCCGCGGCCGGGCCCCCGGCGTCGCCTAGCAGCCGCAGCAGCATCGACGCCGCCCGCAGCGGGATCCGCTCGGCGACGATCCGGGCCGTGGTCACCCGGGAGACCGCCAGCGGGCGCTCGCACCAGTCGGCCAGCCACTCCCGGGCAAGCAGCGGACAGGCGCGCAGGTTGAACTCGACGGCGCGCAGCAGCGGCCCGTACGCCGCCCGGGCGTGCGCCGGGACCAGCGGCAGCAGCTCGGACAGCTGCTCGGCACGGTCACGCAGGGCGACGGCCGCGGCCGCCACCGACCGCCGCACGTCGGGGTGCAGGCCGGCGTCGCCGACGGAGTCCACGGCCCACATCGGCACCTCCAGCAGGGCCGTCACCCCGCCGTACCGGCTGGCGTACGCCCAGGTGGAGCGCGCCGGGTCGTCCGGCAGCGCCCTGGGCAGGCCGTCGCGGCCACGCGCCGGCAGCACGTACACCCCCGGGGCCGGACTGTCCCAGCCGACCGCGTCGTAGGAGTCGACGTCCAGCGGCACGCCGCCACGGGCCACCGAGCGGGCGAAGCGCTCGGCCAGGCCGGGGACCGGCCGGGTCAGCTGGACGAAGGCCCCGCCGAAGTCCACACCGTGCAGCGAGCACTGCAGGAACGGGTGCAGCTCGTCGATCAACCCGGTCAGCACCAGGCTCTCCGGCATCGGCGTGCGCTCGCCGCCGGCCGGCGGCAGCAGCTCCGGCTGCTCCTCGAAGGCGGGCCGGAAGAAGTGCTCGTAGTGCCGCGGGGCGGTGAGCGGGCCGGTGAGCCAGCCCTCGTTGAGCGCGGCGCCGTCCGGGTCCAGGCAGAGCAGGACGTGCCAGGCCAGGCCGGGCCTGGGCGGTCGGGTCAGAGCCAGCGAGGCGAGGCGCAGCGCGGCGGCGACGCCGACCGGCTCGTTGGGGTGGGGGCCGCCGACCACCAGGACGGCGTGCGGGCCCTCGTCGACGGAGAGCAGGACGAGCGGACGGCCGCCCCGGGAACGGCCCACCTCACGGACCCGGCAGCGCTCGGGGTGGCGCAGGGCCAGCCGGCGGGCGGCGGCCGCCGCCCGGGGCGCCGCGGGGTAGCGGTCGACCGGTCCGGGCGGGCTGTCGCGGCGGGGCACCCGCCGGCCGGTGTCGGTCATCCCGCGAGGCCGGTGTCGGTGCCGTCGTGCATGGGCGACTTCCTTGTCCGATGGCGTGCGGGGCCTCCCGGCGGAGCCCTGCCAGTACCGCACGGGCCGTCCGGGACTGTCAACAGCCGCCGCCGCGGCCGGACGCCCCGCGGCCCGGCCGGGCCGCGGGCGGGATTCGGCTACCCTTGAGGGTCACCCCTCCCAGACGTCGCCCGCCGCCCGAAACCGGGACCAGGATGCGCGCGACACCTCTCAACGTCGTAAGGGTTCCTAGTACATGACTGTCGAATCGGTCTTCCCACGCCTGGAGGCCCTCCTCCCGCACGTCCAGAAGCCGATCCAGTACGTCGGCGGCGAGCTGAACTCGACCGTCAAGGACTGGGACGCCTGCGACGTCCGCTGGGCGCTGATGTACCCCGACGCCTACGAGGTGGGCCTGCCCAACCAGGGCGTCATGATCCTCTACGAGGTGCTCAACGAGCGCGAGGGCGTACTGGCCGAGCGGACCTACAGCGTCTGGCCCGACCTCGAAGCGCTGATGCGCGAGCACGACGTCCCGCAGTTCACCGTGGACGCCCACCGCCCGGTGCGCGCCTTCGACGTGTTCGGCCTCTCCTTCTCCACCGAGCTCGGCTACACCAACATGCTGACCGCGCTCGACCTCGCGGGCATCCCGCTGGAGGCCCGCGACCGCACCGACGAGGACCCGATCGTCCTGGCCGGCGGCCACGCCGCGTTCAACCCCGAGCCGATCGCGGACTTCATCGACTGCGCGGTGATCGGCGACGGCGAGCAGGCCGTGCTGGACATCACCGAGCTCATCCGCGGCTGGAAGGCCGAGGGCCGCCCGGGCGGGCGCGACGAGCTGCTGCTGCGCCTGGCGCGCACCGGCGGGGTGTACGTGCCGAAGTTCTACGACGTGGAGTACCTGGCCGACGGCCGGATCGGCCGCGTCGTCCCGAACGCGCCGGGCGTGCCGTGGCGGGTGTCCAAGCACACCGTCATGGACCTCGACGAGTGGCCCTACCCGAAGCAGCCGCTGGTCCCGCTGGCCGAGACCGTGCACGAGCGGATGTCCGTCGAGATCTTCCGCGGCTGCACCCGCGGCTGCCGCTTCTGCCAGGCCGGCATGATCACGCGCCCCGTGCGGGAGCGAAGCATCACCGGCATCGGCGAGATGGTCGAGCGCGGCCTGAAGGCGACCGGCTTCGAGGAGGTCGGCCTGCTGTCGCTGTCCAGCGCCGACCACACCGAGATCGGCGACATCGCCAAGGGCCTGGCGGACCGCTACACCGAGGACAAGATCGGTCTGTCGCTGCCGTCCACCCGCGTCGACGCCTTCAACATCGACCTCGCCAACGAGCTGTCCCGCAACGGCCGCCGGTCGGGCCTGACCTTCGCCCCCGAGGGCGGCAGCGAGCGCATGCGCAAGGTGATCAACAAGATGGTGTCGGAGGAGGACCTCATCCGCACCGTCGCCACCGCGTACGGCAACGGCTGGCGCCAGGTGAAGCTGTACTTCATGTGCGGCCTGCCGACCGAGACCGACGAGGACGTGCTCCAGATCGGCGAGATGGCGAAGAACGTCATCCAGAAGGGCCGCGAGGTCACCGGCCAGAACGACATCCGCTGCACCGTCTCGATCGGCGGGTTCGTGCCGAAGCCGCACACCCCGTTCCAGTGGGCGCCGCAGCTGTCCGCCGAGGCCACCGACGCCCGCCTGGCCAAGCTGCGCGACTCGATCCGCGGCGACCGCAAGTACGGCAAGAACATCGGCTACCGCTACCACGACGGCAAGCCCGGCATCGTCGAGGGCCTGCTCTCCCGCGGTGACCGTCGGATCGGCGCCGTGATCCGCGCGGTCTACGAGGACGGCGGCCGCTTCGACGGCTGGCGCGAGTACTTCTCGTACGACCGCTGGATGCTCTCGGCCGAGAAGGGCCTGGCCGGCACCGGCGTCGACGTCGACTGGTACACCACCCGCGAGCGCACCTACGAGGAGGTGCTGCCCTGGGACCACCTGGACAGCGGCCTCGACAAGGACTGGCTGTGGGAGGACTGGCAGGACGCCCTCGAAGAGGTCGAGGTCGACGACTGCCGCTGGACCCCGTGCTTCGACTGCGGCGTGTGCCCGCAGATGCAGACCGAGATCCAGATCGGCCCCACCGGTAAGAAGCTGCTGCCGCTGACCGTGGTCAAGTAGCCGCTGCCCGTTCCCGATGCCCCCGCCGGAGTGCTCCGGCGGGGGCATCGGCGTGTCCGGCCCCCGGTCTTGGCGGCAGGGGCCCGAGCAGGGGCGGAGCGAGCGGGGTGTGCGGGCGCGTACCCTTTGAGGTGACAGAGTCCGGACAGTGGCGCACGACCGCCGCACCGGACGGGGACAACTGACTAAGGACTGAGCGACCCTGGCACGCCGTACGCCCGACGGTCCGCCGCCCGCGCCGACGGTGCAGCGGATCCGTCTCCGCTACACCAAGCGCGGCCGGCTCCGCTTCACCAGCCACCGCGATTTCCAGCGCGCCTTCGAGCGCGCCCTGCGCCGTTCGGCGGTGCCGATGGCCTACTCGGCCGGCTTCACCCCGCACCCGAAGGTGTCGTACGCCAACGCCGCCCCGACCGGGGTGGCGAGCGAGGCGGAGTACTTGGAGATCGGCCTCGCCGACGTCCGCGACCCGGAGCAGCTGCGTGCGCAGCTGGACGCGTCGCTGCCGAACGGGCTGGACGTCATCGACGCGGTCGAGGTCCGGACGCCGAACTTCGTGGAGCGCCTGGAGGCCTCCGAGTGGCAGGTCCGGCTGGACGGTGTCACGCCGGAGGAGGCGGCCCGCGCGGCCGCCGTCTTCCTCGCCGAGGAGCGGGTCGAGGTCGAACGCCTGACCAAGAACGGCGTTCGGGTCTTCGACGCGCGCGGCGCCGTGGCGGCGCTGGAAATCCTCCCGTTGCAGGTCGACGCCGGTGCGGACACGGTGGGCGAAGGGGCCCGCGATGTTCGGACGGCCCGTCCCTGTGCGATACTGCGCCTGGTAGTACGACACGCCACACCCGCCGTACGACCCGACGACGTATTGTCCGGTCTCCGTGCGACGGCCGACCTGGCGCCGCCGGTCCCCGCAGAGGTGACCAGGCTGGCGCAGGGGCCGCTCGACGAGGAGACCGGCACGGTGACCGACCCGCTGGCGCTCGACCGCGCCGCGGCCCCGGCCGGCCCTGTGGCGGCCGCCGAGCCGCGCGCAACCGCGTCCGCCTAGCGGGCGGAGGCCGGGTCCAGTGATCCACTGGGCCCGCTGGTCCTCCAGGCCCCCGCGGCTCCCCAGGGGAGCGAGCGTCGTCGAAGCACAGGCCGGCCTCTTGCGGCCCGCCGACCCCGATGGTCGGTGGGCCCGAGGACCCCGTCCGGGAGCCACCCGGGGTTGGGGGACGGCGCAGCTTGGGAAAACCTCAGAAGACTGGTCAGACCAGAAGACTTTCGACACCCCGCCGAGCGCGGGGCGCCGAGCGAGACTACGAGCCCCTGTGCGGCCTCGCGTCCGCACGGCGGCACCGTGAAAGGGTCCGGCCCGAGCATCGTCGCGATGCCGGCCGGCCACCGGTGCCGCGCCGTGCCCGGATGCGGAGCCCGGGGGCCTGACGGGAGATCCACCCGCATGCTCGATAACACCGATCCGCAGCAGTCTGCGGCGCCGGAACAGAACGATTCCACCGCCACCGGCGGCGAGGGCGCGTCCGCCGCGCCGCCGCGCCGCCGTCGCCGTGCGGTGTCCCGCCCGGCGGGCACCCCGCAGGGTGCGGCCGCGGAGGTCGCCGAGACGGTCATCCCGGCCGAGGCGCCGGCGGCCGAGGCCGCTCCCGCCGAGGCTCCGGCCGCCGAGCCGGTGGCCGAGAAGCCGGTCCGGGCCCGCCGTACCCGCAAGCGTGCCGAGGCCCCCGCCGGGGCGCCGGAGGCCACCTCGATCGTCGTCACCGCGCCGGAGGCCCCGCAGGCCGCCGAGGCGCCGGCGGCCGAGGCCGCTCCCGCCGAGGCTCCGGCCGCCGAGCCGGTGGCCGAGAAGCCGGTCCGGGCCCGCCGTACCCGCAAGCGCGCCGAGGCCCCCGCCGGGGCGCCCGCCGCCGAGGCCGCGCCCGTCGAGACGCCGGCCGAGCCCGTGGCCGAGACCCCGGCCGAGCCCGCCGCCGAGGAGGCGCCGGCCGCGCCGGCCCGCCGTACCCGCCGCCGCCGGGTGGTCGAGGAGGCGCCGGTCGTCGCCGAGGTGCCGGCCGAGGAGACCGCCGCCGAGACGCCGGCCGAGGAGCCCGCCGAGGAGGAGGCCGCCGAGGCCGAGGCCCCCGCGCCCGCCCCGGCCCCCGCCGCCGAGGCCGAGCCGCCGCACCGGGTGCGCCGCCGCGCGGTCCGCCCGTCCACCGCGATCTTCCAGGCCCCGGTCTTCCAGGAGCCGGCCCCCTACGTCGCCCAGCCCGCCGCGCAGCCGGCCGCCGCTGCCGCTCCGGCCGCCCCGGTCGAGGCCGCCGCCCCGGCCGCCGCGTCGGAGGAGGACGAGTACGAGTACAGCGGCGTCGGCCGCCGCCGCCGTACCCGCACCCAGGTGCGGGTGCAGGCACCGGCCCGCCCGAAGCCCGTCGTGGCGGAGGAGCCGGCCGAGGCCCCTGCCGCCGAGGCCCCCGCCGCCGGTCCGGATACCGAGGGCGAGTGGGAGGAGGACGGCCGTCCGTCCCGCCGTCGCCGCCGGGGCGGCCGTCGCCGCCGCCGTGGCGAGGCCGAGGAGTTCGAGGCCGAGGCCGCCGAGACCGAGCAGCCCGTCGAGGAGCCGGCCGCGGCCGCCGACGAGGAGGAGGGCGACGAGGACGACGAGCTGTCCGCCGGCCTGGCCTCGTCCCGCCGCCGTCGCCGCCGTCGCCGTCGCAGCGGTGAGGCCGGCGCCGTCGAGGCCGCCGAGACCACCGAGGACGGCGTCCGCACGGTGGTGAAGGTGCGCGAGCCGCGCCGCCGCTCCACCGAGCCGTCGTTCGACCCGGACGAGGTGCAGTCGATCAAGGGCTCGACCCGTCTGGAGGCGAAGAAGCAGCGCCGCCGCGAGGGCCGCGAGCTGGGCCGCCGCCGGGTTCCGATCATCACCGAGGCCGAGTTCCTGGCCCGCCGCGAGTCGGTCGAGCGCGTCATGGTGGTGCGCCAGAACGGCCAGCGCACCCAGATCGGCGTCCTTGAGGACGGCGTGCTGGTTGAGCACTACGTCAACAAGGAGCAGGCCACCTCGTACGTCGGCAACGTCTACCTGGGCAAGGTCCAGAACGTGCTGCCGTCGATGGAGGCCGCCTTCGTCGACATCGGCAAGGGCCGCAACGCCGTGCTCTACGCCGGCGAGGTCAACTTCGGTGCGCTGGGCGGCCACGGCGGCCCGCGCCGGATCGAGTCGGTGCTGAAGTCCGGCCAGTCCGTGCTGGTGCAGGTCTCCAAGGACCCGATCGGCCACAAGGGCGCCCGGCTGACCAGCCAGATCTCGCTGCCCGGCCGCTACCTGGTCTACGTGCCCGAGGGCTCGATGACCGGCATCTCGCGCAAGCTGCCCGAGAACGAGCGCGCCCGGCTGAAGCAGATCCTCAAGAAGATCGTCCCGGACGACGCGGGCGTCATCGTGCGCACCGCCGCCGAGGGCGCCTCCGAGGAGGAGCTGACCCGCGACGTCCAGCGCCTCCAGCAGCAGTGGGAGGACATCCAGAAGAAGGCCGCGAGCGGCAACGCCCCGGCGCTGCTGTACGGCGAGCCGGACATGACCGTCCGGGTCGTCCGCGACATCTTCAACGAGGACTTCACCAAGGTCATCGTCTCCGGCACCGAGGCGTGGAACACCATCCACGACTACGTGTCCAACGTGGCCCCGGACCTCGCCGAGCGGCTCCAGCGGTGGACCTCCGAGGTGGACGTGTTCGCCACCTACCGGATCGACGAGCAGCTGATGAAGGCGCTGGACCGCAAGGTCTGGCTGCCCAGCGGCGGTTCGCTGGTGATCGACCGCACCGAGGCGATGGTCGTCATCGACGTCAACACCGGGAAGTTCGTCGGCCAGGGCGGCAACCTGGAGGAGACGGTCACCCGGAACAACATCGAGGCGGCCGAGGAGATCGTGCGCCAGCTGCGGCTGCGCGACCTCGGCGGCATCATCGTGATCGACTTCATCGACATGGTGCTGGAGTCCAACCGGGACCTGGTGCTGCGCCGCCTGCTGGAGTGCCTGGGCCGTGACCGGACCAAGCACCAGGTGGCCGAGGTCACCTCGCTGGGTCTGGTGCAGATGACCCGCAAGCGGGTCGGCCAGGGCCTGCTGGAGTCGTTCTCCGAGCCCTGCGTGCACTGCAACGGGCGCGGCGTGATCGTCCACATGGAGCAGCCGAGCGCCCACGTCCACGCGGCCGGCGGCCAGACCGCCGCGGCCGGCGAGGCGGGCTCGGGCGGCGGCAAGCGCCGGCGCCGGGGCAAGGGCGGTGCGGCCAACGAGGAGCCGCAGGCCGTCGCCGAGGCGGCCGTCGAGGCGATCGAGGCCGCGGAGGCGGTCGTCGAGGCCCCGGCGGAGGTCGAGGTCGAGGAGACGGTCGAGGCGCTGCCGGCCGCCGAGGCTCCGGCCGAGGCCGCTGCGGTCGCCGAGCCGGTCGCCGAGGTCCCGGCCCAGCCGAGCCTGGTGGAGATCCCGGCCGCCGCCGCGGCGCCCGCCGGCCGCACCCGCCGCCGGGCGGTGCGCAAGGCGACGGCTCCGGCCGGTGCGCCGGCCGAGGCCGAGATCGTGGTGCTGCAGGCCCGGGCCGACGCGGCCCTGGAGGCGGCCTTCGCCGCCGCCGAGGCGCCGGTCGAGGCTCCGGCGGAGGCGGTCGTCGAGGCTGCTGCCGAGGCTCCGGTGGAGGCCGCCGAGGCGGTCGTGGCCGAGCCGGCCGCCGAGGCCCCGGCCGAGGCCGCTGCGGAGACCGTCGAGGCCGCTGCGGAGGCCGTCGAGGCTGCCGAGGCACCCGCCGAGGAGGCGCCGGCGCCGAAGAAGCGGGCCGCGCGCAAGACCGCCGCCAAGAAGACGGCCGCCAAGAAGACCACGGCGGCCGCGAAGAAGACCACCGCCCGCAAGACCGCGACCAAGCGGACCAGCGCGGCGGCCAAGAAGGCCGCGGCCGCCGAGGGTGAACCGGCAGCCGAGTAGTGCCCGTGTCCCGGGGGCGGGCGATCGCCCGCCCCCGGGGCCGTACGGTCCGGTTTGCCCCCGTGGCGGCCGGTCCGTATTCTTGACCCTCGGCGTGTCTACGCCATGCTCCCGAGCAATTTCACCTTCCGGGCCCCTCACGGAGTCCGGGAGAGGCCCCTGTGTCCGTACCCAGGCGGCTGGCATCAGGAGCTCCGACCGAGTTAGAAATGGGGTACCGCATGTACGCGATCGTTCGCGCAGGCGGCCGCCAGCACAAGGTCGCCGTCGGCGACGTGCTGGAGATCGACCGTATCGAGGCCAAGCCGGGTGACTCGGTGGAGCTCTCCACCATCCTGATCGTCGACGGTGACGCTGTCACCTCCGACCCGTGGGTGCTGGCCGGCGTGAAGGCTCACGCCGAGGTGGTCGACCAGACCAAGGGCGACAAGATCGTCATCCTGCGCTACAAGAACAAGACCGGTTACCGTCGCCGCCAGGGTCACCGCCAGCAGCACACCGCTGTGCGGATCACGAGCATCGACTCCGTCAGCAAGTAAGGGGATAGCGAGATGGCACACAAGAAGGGCGCAAGCTCTACCCGCAACGGCCGTGACTCGAACGCCCAGCGCCTCGGCGTGAAGCGCTTCGGCGGCCAGGTCGTCTCCGCCGGCGAGATCCTCGTCCGCCAGCGTGGCACCCACTTCCACCCGGGTGCCGGTGTCGGCCGCGGTGGCGACGACACCCTGTTCGCGCTGACCGCCGGTGCCGTGCAGTTCGGCACCCGCCGCGGCCGCAAGGTCGTCAACATCGTGGCCACCGAGGCCTGAGTCCGACAAGACTCACAATGAAGGGTGGGCCGGAATGTTCCGGTCCACCCTTCGGCTTTACCGCAGGTAGACCCATTGACTTCGCACTGGAGGCACCCCCATGACCACCTTCGTGGACCGCGTCGAGCTGTACGTCGCCGCGGGTAACGGGGGCCACGGCTGCGCCTCCGTGCACCGTGAGAAGTTCAAGCCGCTGGGCGGGCCGGACGGCGGCAACGGCGGTGAGGGCGGCAGCGTTATCCTCACCGTGGACGCCCAGGTCACCACGCTGCTGGAGTACCACCACTCGCCCAAGCGCAAGGCCACCAACGGCAAGCCGGGCGCGGGCGGCCACCGCACCGGCGCCGACGGCCAGGACCTGGTGCTCGCCGTGCCGGACGGCACCGTGGTGATGGACAAGCAGGGCAACGTCCTGGCCGACCTGGTCGGCCACGGCACCAGCTTCGTCGCCGCCGCCGGCGGCCGCGGGGGCCTCGGCAACGCCGCGCTGGCCTCGGCCCGCCGCAAGGCGCCCGGCTTCGCGCTGCTCGGCGAGCCCGGCGAGGCCCGCGACATCGTCATGGAGCTCAAGTCCGTCGCCGACGTGGCCCTGGTGGGCTACCCGAGCGCCGGCAAGTCCTCGCTGATCTCGGTGCTCTCCGCCGCCAAGCCGAAGATCGCGGACTACCCGTTCACCACCCTGATCCCCAACCTCGGCGTGGTCACCGCGGGCGACACCGTATACACCATCGCGGACGTGCCCGGTCTGATCCCGGGCGCCAGCCAGGGCCGCGGCCTCGGCCTGGAGTTCCTGCGGCACGTCGAGCGCTGCTCGGTGCTGGTGCACGTGCTGGACTGCGCGACCCTGGAGCCGGGCCGCGACCCGCTCACCGACCTGGAGACCATCGAGGCCGAGCTGGCCGAGTACGGCGGTCTGGAGGACCGTCCGCGCCTGGTCGCGCTCAACAAGGTCGACGTTCCGGACGGCCAGGACATCGCCGACCTCACCCGCGCCTCGCTGGAGGAGCGCGGCTACCGCGTCTTCGAGGTGTCGGCCGCCTCCCGCAAGGGCCTGCGCGAGCTGAGCTTCGCGATGGCGCAGATCGTCGCCGAGGCCCGGGCCGCCAAGCCGGTCGAGGAGTCCACCCGGATCGTGCTGCGGCCCGCGGCCGTGGACGACGCCGGGTTCACCATCACCGAGGAGGACGGCGCCTACCGCATCCGCGGCAGCAAGCCGGAGCGCTGGGTCCGCCAGACCGACTTCGCCAACGACGAGGCCGTGGGCTACCTCGCCGACCGGCTGGCCCGCCTCGGCGTCGAGGACCGGCTCTGGAAGGTCGGCGCGCACGAGGGCGACACCGTCATCATCGGGCCGGACGAGAACGCCGTCGTCTTCGACTGGGAGCCGACCATGGCCGCCGGTGCCGAGATGCTCGGCCGCCGCGGTGAGGACCACCGCTTCGAGAACCCGCGCCCGGCGGTCGACCGCCGCCGCGAGAAGCAGAAGGGCCGGGACGCGGCCGAGGCCGAGTTCCTCGCCTTCGAGGCGCTCTCCAGCGGCCGCCAGGCGGCCATCGAGGGCGACGACGAGGACCACTGAGCCTGACGGGCCATTGAGCCTGACGGACTGCTGAGCCTGACGCGCACGGCCCCCGCCACCCTGAGGTGGCGGGGGTCGTCTGCGTGGTGACCCGGTGTCACTTGCTCCAGGAGGCCTGGAGCTTGAGCGGGTCGTTCAGGTCGGTGTAGCCGACCGCGCTGACGGCGTTGCCGGGCAGCGAGATGATCGAGCAGCCCTTGACCTCGGAGCCCTTCGCGAAGCCCTGGAACTTCGCGCCCGTGCACTTGGGCAGCGGGGTGGCGGCGTTGATGACGAAGATGCCGTTCTTGCCGTTCTGGTCGTAGGCGACGAACTTCGAGTCCGGGGCGGTGAAGGAGAGCGTGGTGTCGCTCAGGTTCTTCATCGTGTAGTTGAGGTACACGATGGTGCGGCCGTCCAGACCCGTGGTGCTGATCTTGGCGGCCTTGAGGTCCTCGACCGATCCGGTCTCCCAACCGGTGACGGCGACCTCCAGCTTGGCGCTCTTCTGGCTCTGCTTGTCGGTGAAGTCCACCGTCGCCTTCTGGCCGACCTTGACCGCGGTGGCGGCCTTCGGCGGGGCGCCGGCACCCCCGGCGGCACCGGCCGCGGCACCTGCACCGGCGGCGGCACCCGCGGAGGCACCTGCGCCGGCTGCGGCACCGGCCCCGGCGGAGGCACCCGCGGAGGCGCCCGCGCCCGCGGCGGTACCCGCCGCAGCGCCGGCTCCGGCGGTGGCCCCGGCGCCCGCCCCGGCACCGGCCGCGGCGTCCGCGTTGTCGGGGCCGCAGGCGGCGAGCGAGAAGGCGGTGGCGGTCGCCAGTGCGGCAACCGTGAGCTTCATGGTGTTCGAACGCATCTGTGCGCTTACTCCTGGGCACGCGCCCGCGAAACCGTTGCCGGCCTGCCCGTGCGGTGCTGCCCGTCCAAGATGATTGGAGACATGGGTACAGCGGGCAAGAAGCCGTCCCCCGATCTGGCTTGCGGTCAGGGACCATACCAGTCGCCCGGATTACCGGCCGCGCTGTGGCGGAGCCGTGACCGGCCCGGGTCCAGCCGGTGAAACACGCTGCGGGCGCGGTGCCCCGATCGCGTAGATTGCGGGGGTGACGGCCGGGTACGCGCCCGCCGCACCCGCACCACACCGGAAGGGCGAACAGCGAGATGAGCGAGGACGCACTGCGGGAGGAGGTGCTGACCGCACGCCGGATCGTCGTCAAGGTCGGCTCCTCGTCACTCACCACGGCGGCCGGAGGCCTCGACGCCGACCGCGTCGACGCCCTGGTCGACGCGCTCGCCAAGGTACGCAGCCGCCCGGACTCCCCGGAGGTGGTGCTGGTCTCCTCAGGTGCCATCGCGGCCGGCCTCGCCCCGCTCGGCCTGGAGAAGCGCCCCAAGGACCTCGCCCGCCAGCAGGCCGCCGCCAGCGTCGGCCAGGGCCTGCTGGTCGCCCGCTACACGGCCTCCTTCGCCCGGTACGGCATCCGGGTCGGCCAGGTGCTGCTGACCGCCGAGGACGCCAGCCGCCGCGCCCACTACCGCAACGCCTACCGGACGCTGGACCAGCTGCTGGCGATGGGCGCGATGCCGATCGTCAACGAGAACGACACCGTCGCCACCGCCGAAATCAAGTTCGGTGACAACGACCGGCTGGCCGCGCTCGTCGCCCACCTGGTCCGGGCCGACCTGCTGGTGCTGCTCTCCGACGTCGACGGCCTCTACGACGGCGATCCGAGCCGGCCCGGCACCAGCCGGATCGCCGAGGTGGCCGGCCCGCACGACCTGGACGGCATCGAGATCGGCAGCGCCGGGAAGGCCGGGGTCGGCACCGGCGGCATGGTCACCAAGGTCGAGGCGGCCCGGATCGCCACCGGCGCGGGCATCCCGGTGGTGCTCACCGCGGCCAGCCACGCCGCCGACGCGCTGTCCGGCCGTCCCACCGGCACGCTGTTCCGGCGCACCGGCAGCCGCTCGTCCGACCGGCTGCTCTGGCTCGCCCACGCGAGCAGCCCGCGCGGCGCCCTGCACCTGGACGAGGGCGCGGTCGCGGCGGTGGTCTCCGGGGGCGCCTCGCTGCTGCCGGCCGGGGTCACCAAGGTGGACGGCGAGTTCGCCGCGGGTGATCCGGTGGACCTTCTTGCCGAAAACGGCCACATCGTGGCGCGCGGACTGGTCAACTTTGATGCGAGGGAGTTGCCCCGCCTGCTCGGCCGGTCCACCCGCGACCTGGCCCAGGAGTTCGGCGCCGCCTACGAGCGGGAGGTCGTCCACCGCGACGACCTCGTCGTCCTGCGCGGCTGACCGGCCTGCGGGCGCCACGGACGGCTCCGCACGGGGTGGAGGCCCGGCCACGGGCGAGGAGGGGCGCAGCCGTACGCGTCGGCCGGGGCCGGCGGGTACGACGACACGACATCGCCGAACAGGAGGCCGCCGGTGGAACGCAGGCGCGAGGCAGCGCTGACCGGAGGGACGGCGGGGCGGCGGCTGACCAGCATCGACGGTGGGCGCGCGAGCGAGGACGCCACCGGTCCGGCCGGTCCGCCGCCGCACGGGCCGAACGCGGTGCGCGGGGCCCGGCCGGAGCGGCGGGGCGAGGGCGTGCCGCCAGTCTCCCCCGAGCAGGCCCGGCTCTGGCACGTGGTGCTCAGCGTCTCCGGGCCGGTCACCCCGCTCTCCGAGCTGCGGGCGGGGCTGGAGCGGCTGGCGCACGACCACTCGTTCTTCCTGACCGCGCGGTACGCGGCCGACCACGCCGAGATCCGCTACTGGGAGCAGGCCCGCGACCTGCACGACGCGGCGGCGATCGCGCTGCGGCTCTGGGGCGAGCACAAGGTGACGGCGAAGCTGCCGCCGTGGGAGATCGTCGGCCTGGAGGTGGTGGACCGGGCGACGTACCACAAGCGGGTCGCCGAGGGCTTCGGCGACCCGCCCCCACAGCTCGGCGGCGTGCACCCGTATTAGCCTTCGCGTCCCGGGGCCACCGGGGTGTCTCACCGGGCGAAATGGCGGTCGGGGGCTGGGGGCGCAGTCGCTACCCTTGGCGCATGACCAGCGACCTCGCCACCGCCGACAGCCCCGTCCTCGCCGTAGCGCGCCGAGCCCGGGAGGCCGCCGCCGCGCTCGCCCCGCTCCCGCGCCGGGCGAAGGACGACGCGCTGGCGGCGGTCGCGGACGCCCTGGTGGCCCGCAGCGCCGAGATCACCGCCGCCAACGCCGAGGACGTCGCGCGCGCCCGCGAGGCCGGTACCGCCGAGTCGGTGATCGACCGGCTGACCCTCGACGACGAGCGGATCGCCGCGATCGCCGCGGACGTCCGCAAGGTGGCCGGCCTGCCCGACCCGGTCGGCGAGGTGCTCCGCGGCTACACCCTGCCCAACGGCCTCGACGTGCGGCAGGTCCGCGTCCCGCTCGGCGTGGTCGGCATCATCTACGAGGCCCGCCCCAACGTCACCGTGGACGCCGCCGCGCTCTGCCTGAAGTCCGGCAACGCCGTGCTGCTGCGCGGCTCGGCCTCCGCCTACCGCTCCAACACCGCGCTGGTGGCCGTCCTGCGCGACGCCGTGGCGTCGGCCGGCCTGCCCGCCGACGCCGTGCAGCTCGTCCCGGGCGAGAGCCGCGACTCGGTCCAGGAACTGATGCGCGCCCGCGGCCTGGTCGACGTGCTGATCCCGCGCGGCGGGGCCTCGCTGATCCGCACCGTGGTCGAGGGTTCGACCGTCCCGGTGATCGAGACCGGCACCGGCAACTGCCACGTCTACGTGGACGCGCAGACCGACCTGGCGATGGCCGTCGGCATCCTGCTGAACTCCAAGGCCCAGCGGGTCAGCGTCTGCAACTCGGCCGAGACCCTGCTGGTCCACCAGGACGTCGCGGACGCCTTCCTGCCGCTCGCGCTCGCCGCCCTGGCCGAGGCCGGGGTCACGGTGCACGGCGACGAGGCCGTGCTCAAGGCCGCCGAGGGCTCGTCGGCCACCGTGGTGCCGGCCACCGAGGAGGACTGGGAGGCCGAGTACCTCTCGTACGACCTGGCGGCCGCCGTGGTGCCCTCCCTGGAGGCCGCCGTCGACCACATCCGCCGCTGGTCCTCCGGCCACACCGAGGCGATCGTCACCACCTCGCAGGCCGCCGCCCGCCGCTTCACCCAGCTGGTCGACTCGACCACGGTGGCCGTCAACGCCTCGACCCGGTTCACCGACGGAGGTGAGTTCGGCTTCGGCGCCGAGATCGGCATCTCGACCCAGAAGCTGCACGCCCGCGGCCCGATGGGCCTGCCGGAGCTGACCAGCACCAAGTACATCGTCACTGGTGACGGCCATGTCCGGGGCGAGGCGGCGCAGACCGTGGGCGGGGCGGCCGACGCCCGCTGAGCCCGGTCGCGGGGTGGTTCGTCACACGTGTGACGGACCAACTGCGAGGAGCCACAGACAAATCGCCCGCCCGGTAATACGCTGAATCCCGTGGCTGAGGATGTGGGGGGCTTGCCGTACCCCGACGGCGCCGACCACGGTGGTGCGGACGACGAGTTCGCCACCGTGGTCTTCGATGAGGCCTTCGTCCGGTCCGCCGCCGTGCACGAGCCGACGGCCAAGGAGCGGCAGCTCGCCGCCGCCGAGGCCAGGTTCGAGCCGGACACGGCGGGTGCGGGCTGGGGCTATGACGTCCCGGCCGGTGACGGGCTGCCGCTGGAGCTGCGGCCGTACCCGGGTGGGCTCGACGACGACCGCCTCTACCCCGACCCGTGGTCGGGCCCCGGCCGGGCGGCCGGGCGCCGGAGCCGCAGGTGGGGCCGGGGCGGCGGCTTCGACCCGGCGCGGGCCCGGCGCGGGCGCTACGTCGCCCAGCAGCGCTGGCACCGACCGGTGGCCTGGGTCCTCGCCGTGATCATGGGCGTGAGCCTGGTCGCGGTGGCGGTCGCGGCGATCTACCAGGGCGTGGGCGGGTCGGGCGGCGGTACGCCGCGGCGGCCCGAGTCCGGCAGCAGCAGTGCGGGGCTCGACCCCGCACCGTCGCCGGCCGAGCCCTCGCTGGTCGTCGTGGCGCCGGCGGGCTGACCCGCCGGGGCGGTGCGCCCCGGGCCGGTGGGCGGCCACCGGGCGTCCCGCGGAATGTGCGCGAGCACCCTCGTGGCGGGGCCGGGTGCGCCTTACCCTGGTGTCATGGGTGACCCGCGCGAGCCTCCGGAGGGTGCGCCCGAAGGTGGTTCCGGAAACGATGACGAGTACCGGTCCGTCGTCTTCGACGAGTCGTTCGTCCGGGCTGCCCGGATCCAGGAGCTGTCCGCCCGGGAGCGGCTGGCCGGCCCGTTCGGCCGGGCCACCCGGCCGCGGGTGCGGCTCGGCCCGCTGGGCACCGTGCCGCGGCAGGCCCTCGCGCTGCTGCTGTTGATCCTGCTGGCCTTCGCGGCCGCCGTGTACTTCGGCGTCAGCTCGCCGAACCGGCAGTCGGCGCGGCCCGAGGGCAGCCAACTGACCGTCAGCCTGGTGGCTCTGAGCCCGGCTTCGGTGGTCCGGCCGGTCGCCGACCCGGCCGCTCCGTTCGCCTCGCTGCCGGCCGGCTACGGCGACGGCGCGATCGGCCTGGGCACGCCCGCGGGGGCGGCCACCCAGCACTTCAGCCGGGTCGAGGTGACCAAGGCGCTCGACACCGTCCAGCGCTACCTGGTCGCCTCCTCGCTGGCGCCGGCGGCGCTGGTCCAGGGCGGCACCGCGGACGTGCGGGCCTTCATCACCCCCGGTGAGCAGGCGCACTTCGACGCGAGCGTGGCGCACCCGGTCGACGACCGCCACCACGCGGCGACCGGCTGGGTGGTCCGCTTCGACCCGGCGCAGGTCGCGCTGGCGGCCGACACCGTGAAGGTGGCCGGCGCGATGCGGATCGACGAGGCGGACAGCGGCACGCTGCAGATCACCACCGACCACACCTTCGTCTACGCGCTGAAGCAGGCCGGGGCGCCGAGCGGTGCGCCGGTGACGCTGGAGACCGTGCGGCGGCAGCTGACCTTCCAGTTCGACCGGATCGACCTGGCCTCCGCCCAGCTGCGGCTGGTGGACTCGGTGCTGCAGGCCGGTCCGGCCAACTGCACCGGCTCGATGGCCGCGTACCTGCAGCCGGTGCTGGCCGGGCCGGACGGCACCCAGCCGCCGGCGCCGACGGCCGTCGACCCCGGCAACCACGCCCACCCGGCCTGGCAGGTCTGTGGGGTGCTGGCGGGCTGACGCCCGGCGTCCGCGGTCGGGGGCCGGTCGTCGGCCGGGCGCCCGGGGGCGGTGAGACGCCGACGGCCCCCCGGCGGGTGGGCCGGGGGCCGTCGGGACGGGCCGGGGTCAGTCCCGGTCGCGGTCGTCCCGGCCGTCGCGGGGGCCGGGAACGTCACTGTTGCCGTTGCCGTTGCCGTTGCCGTTGCCACGGGTGGCGTTGGCGAAGGTGTCGCGGAGCTTGCCGCCGACGTTGGCCGCACCGCCGGCGACGTCGCGGATCAGGCCCATCAGCGGGTCCTTGCTCTCCTTCACGGAGCTGCTGTAGTGCTCGGCGGCGGCCTTCCACTGCTCGCCGACCGAGGCGTCGGGGTCGTCGGTGCGGCGCGGGTAGGCGCCGGCCAGGATCGAGCGGTACTCGTCGCTCTCCGCCCACTTCTTCAGCTTGGCGACCCGCACCACCGCGAACGGGTGGCTCTGCGGCAGCACCTGCAGCAGCTTGAGCACGCCGTCGCGGAGGTCCCCGGCCTTCTCGTACTCCTCGGCCTGCTCCAGGAAGGCGTCCACGTTCATCTCGGCCGTGTTGTGGCCGCCGGCCAGCTTCATCAGGGCCCGCATGGAGGCCTGGAGGTCCTGGCCGGCGAGCAGCCCCGCGCGGTCGCTGGAGAGCTCGGCCTTGCGGAACCACTCGTTGAGCGCCGTCACGATCGCCATGATCGCGAGGTTGCCGAGCGGCACCCAGGCGATCCGGGCGGCGATGTTGGTGAGGATCAGCAGCATCGTCCGGTAGACCGCGTGGCCGGACATCGCGTGGCCGACCTCGTGGCCGATGACCGAGCGCAGCTCCTCCTCGTCCAGCAGCTCGACCAGCCCGCTGGTGACCACGATGATCGGGGAGTCGATGCCGATGCAGTACGCGTTGACCGTCGGGTCCTGGCTGACGTAGAGGTCCGGCACCTGGTCGAGGTCCAGCACGTAGGCCGCGTCCCGCACCATCCCGTGCAGCTCGGGGAACTGCCGCTCGGACGTCTTGACGGCGGTGGCCAGGAACATCAGCCGGATCGCGCGCTCGGAGACGAGCCCGGCGAGCTTCTTGAGCACGTCGTCGAAGCCGGTCAGCTTCCGCAGCGCGACCAGGGCGGAGCGGTCCGCCGGGTGCTCCCAGGCCCGGGTGGAGATCTCCGGGAAGCGCTGGCGGCGCCGGCTCGGGGCCTTCGCGGTGATGTCGGTCATGGTGTGGGTACCCTCCTGGTCGACGGCGGCCCCGGCCGGTGGCCGGCCCCCGCTGGTCTTCGCCTGCAACGACTCTCAGTGCAACGTCCGCGGTTGCGTACTCGTCCCCGGGCGGGCCCCTCCTCGGCACGGACGCGGCCGGAGGGGGCAGTGGGCGGCCGCGGTGTGAGGGCGGTTTACCCTGAATGCCCTGGAGCGCCGGGACCAGCCTGGCCGCGGTACGCGTACGTCCGAGGAGCCCGCAGATGTCCACCGACGCCCTTGTCAGCCTGGCCGGACCGATCTCCGGGGAGGGCGGCCCCGGGCTGTTCCTGCGGATCATCGTGGTGGCCTCGTTCGTCGGCGTCGGCCTGCTCGCCTGGATCCTGCTGCGGGCCGGCCGCAAGAGCTGAGCGACCCCCTTCCGGCCCGGCTCCGGCCGGGCACGCTCACGCCGGATCAGACGCGGTGGGCCGCCGAGCGGTTGCCGTGTAACCCCCCGTACGATGACGGGTGGGCCCTCACCGGCCTGCACACCCCCTGGTCCGTCATCCGAGCCGAGAAGGTCCCGCCGACCATGAGCACTGCCGCCGCACTTCCCGTTCTCAACCTGCTCGCCTCCGAGGGCGAGGGGGGCAACCACGACAGCCTCAACCCCTACCTGACCGGTGGCGGCGCGCTGTTCATCCTGCTGCTGCTGCTCTACGTGACCACCCGCTTCAACCGGGACCGCTGAGCCCGCCTCCCGGGACCGCTCGGGGAGCGTCCGGCGACCGCGCCGGCCGCTCCCTCACGCATCTCTGCGGGCAGGCTCCGACCGGGCCCGCAGCCGGGCCCTGCCCGGGACTCCGGGGCCGTCACCCGGCCGTTCCCGCACCGCAACGGGCGTCGCGTATGGTGTGGCGGCATGGGAGAACAGACCGGGAATCCCGGCGGACCGGCACCGGCGAAGCGACGCCTCGGCGTGATGGGCGGCACCTTCGACCCGATCCACCACGGACACCTGGTCGCCGCCAGTGAGGTGGCGAGCGCGTTCCACCTGGACGAGGTGATCTTCGTACCGACCGGGCAGCCGTGGCAGAAGACCGACCGCCACGTCACCCCGGCCGAGGACCGCTACCTGATGACGGTCATCGCCACCGCGGAGAACCCGCAGTTCTCGGTCAGCCGGATCGACATCGACCGCGAGGGTCCGACGTACACCGTCGACACCCTGCGCGACCTGCGCGCGCTGCACCCGGACGCCGACCTCTTCTTCATCACCGGCGCCGACGCGCTCGCCCAGATCCTCTCCTGGCGGGACTCCGACGAGCTCTTCTCGCTCGCGCACTTCATCGGCTGCACCCGGCCGGGGCACACTCTTTCGGACGCCGGGCTTCCGGTGGGCGGGGTCTCCCTGGTGGAGGTCCCGGCGCTGGCCATCTCCTCCACGGACTGCCGCAACCGGGTCGCCAAGGGCGAGCCGGTCTGGTACCTCGTCCCGGACGGCGTGGTCCGCTACATCGACAAGCGGGCGCTCTACGCGCCGGACCGGACCTGAGTCCCGGAGGGGCGTGCGCATGAGTGACCGCAGGGGCGGCGGACAGCAGCCCGACGACTGGTCCACCGGGCAGTACCAGCAGCACCGGCAGCCGTACCAGGGGCATCCGCAGCAGGGCGGCTACGACCAGCAGTCCTACGAGCAGTACGACCAGTACGGGCAGCCGGTCCAGTCGGGGCAGCAGGGGCAGCACGGGTACCAGCAGCAGGGCGGTTACGGCTACCAGGAGCAGCCGTACCAGCAGCAGGGGTACCAGTCCTACGACCAGCAGTCCTACGAGCAGTACGACCAGTACGGGCAGCCGGTCCAGTCGGGGCAGCAGGGGCAGCACGGGTACCAGCAGCAGGGTGGCTACGGCTACCAGGAGCAGCCGTACCAGCAGGGCTACGACCCGCACGGGCAGCAGGCGCAGCAGTACGCGACCGCGCCGCAGCCCGTGATCACCGAGCCCGAGCCCGAGCCCGCTCCGGAGCCCACCACCCCGGTGCCGCCGCGCCCGCGTACGCCCCGGCCGGCCGCTGCGGCAGCCGCCGCTGCCGCCGCGCCGACCCGGCCCGAGCAGCCGTCCGAGCAGGTCGGCGGCAGTCGCGCCGGCAAGGCCAAGGAGCCCAAGGCCTCCTACGCCACGGGCCAGTTCACCTTCGTCGACGAGGAGGCGGAGGAGACCGAGGACGTCATCGACTGGCTGAAGTTCGCCGAGTCCCGCAGCGAGGTGCGCGCCGAGCGCCGCCGCAAGCTGCGCAACCGGCTGATCGGCGTCGGCGTGGTGGCCGCCCTCGCGGCGGCCGGCACCGGCGGCTACCTCTGGTTCACCGGCGACAAGCAGACCGCGGCGACCGCGGCCGGCCCGCGCCAGGTCAACGTGGTCCACCTGCGCGACCTGCAGGGCAAGGTCTCCAGCGCACTGCTGGTCAACGACTCCGCCGGGCGCAAGGGCACCGTGCTGCTGCTGCCCGACACCCTGCGGCTGCCCGGCCCCGGCGACCCCCCGGTCACCACCGTCGGCCAGGCGATGGACGCCGTCGGCCCGTCCTCCACCCGCGACGGCCTGGCCACCGTGCTCGGCGCCCCGGTGGCCGGCACCTGGCGCCTGGACACCCCCTACCTGGAGCTGCTGGTCGCCCAGCTCGGCGGCGTCCGGGTGGACACCAACGCCGAGACCCACGAGGGCGGCAAGCCGGACGGCAAGCTGCTCTCCGCCGCCGGCAAGAACACCCTGCTCGGCGGGAAGGCCGCGGTCGCCTACGCCACCCTGCAGGGCCAGGGCGAGAACCGGGACGCCCAGCTGGCCCGGTTCGGCCAGGTGATGGACGCGGTGCTGCGCACCATGCCGACCGAGTTCAAGGACGCCAAGGACGACGTGCACCGGATGAACGCGGTGCTCGACCCGTCGCTGCCCGAGGACGCCCTGGCCGGGGTGCTGGCGCAGCTCGCCCAGCAGGGCAAGGACGGCCACCTCGGGACCACCGCGCTGACCGTCAAGCCGGACGGCACGCTGGACGAGGCCACCGCCGGCAAGCAGGTCAAGGACGTCCTGGGCGGCACCGTGAAGTCCGCCAACGCCACCGACGCGCCGGCCCGGGTCTCGATCCAGGACGCCACCGGCAACGACCAGGCGGCCGCGGCCGCGCAGGTCCAGGTGGTCAACGCGGGCCTCACCTTCATCCCGGGCGGGGCCAAGGGCGCGCCGCAGGCCGTCAGTGAGATCCGCTACACCGACGACGCCCGGCAGGCCGCGGCGAAGTCGCTGGCCACCAGCCTGAACCTGCCCGAGACGGCGGTGAAGAAGGTCGCCGACGCGCAGAACGCCGACCTGGTGGTCGTCCTCGGCAAGGACTACCAGCCGCCGAAGCCGCAGTAGGCCCGGCGCCCGGTGCGGCGGGCGGTCCCGGAAATCGGTTCCGGGGCCGCCTGGGCGGCGTGAGATCCTGGAAGGCGATGCCCGGCCGTGTGCCGGGCGCGCCCCCAAGCCGCCGAGCCGGAAGTACACCGTGACCGCCACCGAGCACAGCCAGGAACTCATCACCGTCGCCGCCCAGGCGGCGGCCGACAAGCTGGCGCACAACATCATCGCGTTCGACGTCAGCGAGGTGCTGTCGATCACCGACGCCTTCCTGATCGCCTCCGCGAACAACGACCGCCAGGTCAAGTCCATCGCCGAGGAGATCGAGGACCAGCTGCGCGAGCAGCTGGACGTCAAGCCGGTGCGCCGCGAGGGCGAGCGCGAAGGCCGCTGGATCCTGCTCGACTACCTGGACATCGTGGTGCACGTCCAGCACTCCGAGGAGCGCTCCTTCTACTCGCTCGACCGGCTCTGGAAGGACTGCCCCGAGCTGCCCCTGCCGGCCGACGCGCTGGCCTCGCGCAACCGCCCCGACGCGCTCACCGACGCGGACGGCAACGCCGTCGCGCCGGCCGAGGCGGCCCCGGCGGACGACTTCGGCGCCGAGGACTACAGCTGAGCCGGGAGGCGCGAGGCCCGCGCATCGTCTTCTGGCGGCACGGTCAAACCTCCTGGAACCTCGAATCGCGGTTCCAGGGGACCACGGACATCGAGCTCACCGGCCAGGGCGTCCTGCAGGCCCAGCGGGCGGCCCGGCTGCTCTCGGGCCTGCGGCCCGACCTGCTGATCTCGTCCGACCTGAAGCGCGCCCGGCGCACCGCCGAGGAGCTGGCCGCCGTCACCGGCCTGGACGTGCAGCACCACGAGGGGCTGCGCGAGACCTACGCGGGCTCCTGGCAGGGGCTGACCAACGCCGAGATCCGCGAGCGCTTCCCGGAGGAGTACGCGGCCTGGGCGCAGGGCGAGCCGGTCCGGCGCGGCGGTGGCGAGCTCTCCACCGAGGTGGCCGACCGCGCCGTCCCGGTGGTGCTGGAGGCGGCCGCCAAGCTGCCGGAGCACGGCACCCTGGTCGTGGTCAGCCACGGCGGCACCATCCGCACCATGCTCGGGCGGCTGCTCGGCCTGGAGCCGGCGCTCTGGGAGTGCTTCGGCGGCCTGTCGAACTGCTGCTGGTCCGTGCTTGGCCGGGGCGCGCGCGGCTGGCGACTGCTGGAGCACAACGCCGGCACCCTGCCGCAGCCGGTGATCGGCGACGACACCTGAGACGACACCCGGGTGGAGCGGTCGGCGGCACCCGAGCGGGCCGCCGGAGGCGCCCCCACCGGGCGGCCGAAGGCGGCTCCCGAGGGGGTCCACGGGGGCGGATTTCGCAGTTCCGGGCCTGACCAGCTAGAGTCTTCCTCGTTCGCACGGAGGGAACGCGGCCCGGAAGGGAAGCGGGAGATCCGGTGAGTGCGGGGCTGTAGCTCAGTTGGTAGAGCGCTTGCATGGCATGCAAGAGGTCCGGGGTTCAATTCCCCGTAGCTCCACTCCGCACCTGCGGTCCGCGAGGACCGTGCGTGTCGCGGGGCTGTAGCTCAGTTGGTAGAGCGCTTGCATGGCATGCAAGAGGTCCGGGGTTCAATTCCCCGTAGCTCCACAGACCGTACGAAGGCCGTCACCCATCGGGTGGCGGCCTTCGGCGTTCCCGGCCCGGCCCTCTCCGGTCGCCGGGGCGAGGCGGGGGACGGCTCAGGCCTTGTCCGGCCTGCCGGCCGCGCCGGCCGCGCCGACCTCGACGGCCTCGCCGGAGCGGGGGCCGTGGCCGGAGGGGTAGCCGCAGTCGTGGCAGGGGTCCAGCCAGCCGCCGGGCGGCAGGGCGGCGAGCTGCTCGATCCGTTCGCGGTCCTGCGGGCCCTCCGGGAGGTAGACCACGATGTAGGTCTCCGGCACCCCCGGCATCGTCAGGTACGAGGCGTTCAGCCGCAGCGCCCCGACCTTCGGGTGTTTGAACACCCGGAGCCAGATCTCCGGCGGTGCGACCTCCTGGCGCTCCCACAGCTCCCGGAACAGCTCGCTGCGCTCCGACAGCCGCTGGACGTGCTCCTCCCAGGCCGGCTCGCCGACGTGCTTGCCGTACGCGGACCGCAGCACGGCCACCATCCGCGGCAGCGCCTCGGCCCGGTTCACGAACGGGTTGCAGCACGGCGGCGCGAGCACCGTGCACCAGATGCTGTTGAACCGCCCGTTGGCCGTCGTGATCCGGGCGGCACCGAACAGCGACTCGTACGGCCGGTTGTACATCAGCACGTCGAACCGGGTGTTGGAGACCGCAGCGGGCAGCGGCGCCAGCGCGTCCAGGATGACCTGGGTGGACGGGTCCAGCACCGGCGGCTCCGGCTCCGCCAGGAAGTCGGGGGACAGCCCGGCGAGCCGGAACAGGTGCTCCCGCTCGGTGCCGTCCAGCCGCAGCGCCCGCGCCACCGCGGCCAGCACCTGCTCGCTCGCGTTGATCGGCCGCCCCTGCTCCAGCCACGTGTACCAGGTGACGCCGACCCCGGCGAGCTGCGCCACCTCCTCGCGGCGCAGCCCCGGCGTGCGCCGTCGCAGCCCGGGCGGCAGACCGACGTCCTCCGGGGTCACCCGGGCCCGGCAGGCCTTCAGGAACCTGGCCAGCTCGGTCCGGCGGCGGTCCTTCTGCTCCTTGCGGCCCGGCTCGGCGTCGGCGGCGGTGAGGTCGTCCAGGACGGTCATGCCACCAGCCTGCCGCAGAGCGCGACGCGGAAACAGGTGCTGCCAGTACCAGGATCACCAGGCTCTAACCACCAGTACCCGGATCGGGCGAGCCTGGCTCCATGACGGACCTTCAGACCCGGCCCAGCGCGGCCGGCAGTACGACCGCGGCCCGGGCGGTACGCCCCGGACTGCTCCTCGCCCTCGTCCTCTGCGGCCAGTTCATGGCCGTCCTGGACGCCTCCATCGTCAACGTCGCGGTGCCGACCATCCGCACCGACCTGCACGCCTCCGGCGCGGCCCTCCAGCTGGTCATCGCCGGCTACACCATCGCCTACGCGGTGCTGCTCATCACCGGCGCCCGGTTGGGCGCCCGCTACGGCTACAGCCGGCTCTTCCAGATCGGCCTGGCGGGCTTCACCGCCGCCTCGCTGGCCTGCGGCCTCGCCCCCGCCACCGGCTGGCTGATCGCCTTCCGGCTCCTCCAGGGGGCCGGCTCGGCCCTGATGGTGCCCCAGGTGATGAGCCTGCTGCAGCGGACCTTCACCGGCGCCGCCCGGACCAGGGCGCTGGGCCTCTACTCGGCGGTGCTCGCCGGGGGCATGGCGGTCGGCCAGGTGCTGGGCGGGGTCCTGGTCAGTGCCGACCTGTTCGGCACGGGCTGGCGCCCGGTCTTCCTGGTCAACGTGCCGATCGGGCTCGCCCTGCTGGCGGCCGGCGCCCGGCTGCTGCCGAACCTGCCCGGTGACCGGAGCCGCGGCTTCGACGTCCCCGGCCTGGTGGTGCTCGGCGCGGCCCTCGGCCTGCTGGTGGTGCCGCTGGTGCTCGGCCACGAACTGGGCTGGCCGGCCTGGGGCTGGGCGATGCTGGCGGCCAGCGCGGCCCTGTTCGCCCTGTTCGTGGTGGTCGAGCGCCGGATCGCCCGGCGCGGCGGGCAGCCGCTGATCTCCGGCCGGGTGCTGCGGGCGCCCAGCCTGCGCCCGGCGGCCCTCGCCATCTTCATGATCATGGCGGCCTTCGCGGGCTTCCTGTTCGCCTTCGCCCTGCACCAGCAGGCCGGGCTCGGCCACGAGGCGCTGCGAGCCGGCCTCTGCTCGGCGCCGGTCGCGCTCGGCTTCGGGCTCTCCAGCCTGCACTGGCACCGGCTGCCCGCCCGGCTGCACGGGGTGCTGCCGGTGATCGCCGCCGCCCTGCTCGCCCCCGGCTACCTGCTGCTCGGTGTGCTGCTGGGGGACGGTGCGGACATCGGCGCGCAGGCGCTGGCCGTGACGGCGGTGCTCGGGCTGATCGCGGGCTGTGCGTACTCGCCGCTGTTCGCCCGGGCGCTGGGCGGGGTGGACCCGGCCGACGCGGCCGACGCCAGCGGGGTGATGGTGACGGTCGTCCAGCTCGGCCAGGTGGTCGGGGTGGCGGTGCTCGGTTCGGTGTTCCTCGGCGGGGCCGACCTGCCGGCGTCGGCCGGGGAGTCCGGGCACGCGCTGCTGGTGACCACCGCCGTGATCGCGGCCGCCGTCGCGGTGGCCGCGGTCGCCGCAGCCCGGACCCGCCGGACGGCGAAGGGGTAGCGGGGTGCGGGACCGCGCCGTGCCGCCGGGGCTCCCGGCGGCACGGCGCGGTGGGGCGGGGCTGGTGGGGCGCCGGCCGTGGTGGCGCCGACAGGTCGCTCCCGAGGGGTGCCCGGGCGGTCGCCGAGGGGCATCCGAATACGGATTCGTGGAGCACCCCTTCGACCGTGTAAAGTAGTCGATGTCGCCGAGGGAAACCGCAGGAAACTCCCGGTGACACTGCAGGTCAAGGGGCTGTAGCTCAGTTGGTAGAGCGCTTGCATGGCATGCAAGAGGTCCGGGGTTCAATTCCCCGTAGCTCCACAGGAATCGAGGGCCGCCTCCCGCTTCGGGAGGCGGCCCTCGGCGTTGTGACCGGTTGTCGGCCGGATGCGGCGGGTCGGTCGCGGCGGCCGGACGCGGGTGGCGGGTGGCGGTGGGCGGGCCCGGGCGGGCCCGGGCGGTGCGCCGCGGCCACGTCCCGGCCCCGGCCCGTTTCCCGGAGGCCCCGGCGGCCGGCCCCGGCGGACCGCTACCGTCGTCCCATGGCCGACCTGGAGCGCAGACGCAACGAGGAGCTGGCCCGGATACTGCACCAGCTCGGCTGGAGCCCGGAGCGCCTCGCCCGCGAGGTGAACCTCACCCTGCCGCCCGCCCTGGCGATCAGCTCCACCGCCCCCTACAAGTGGCGCGACCGGGGCATGGTGCCGCGCAGCCCGCACGACCAGACCGTCTGCGAGGTGCTCGGTCGCACCCTCGGCATCGCCGTCACCTACGAGCAGCTCTGGGGCCGGATGGGCGGCAACCGGGGCGCCAAGATCCTCTCCCCGCACCTGCTCACCGATCCGTGGACGGCCGACACCGCCCAGACCGCGCTGCGCGACGCGGCCACCGACGCCGGTCCGGTCCGGCTGACCGACCTCTTCCGCGGCGCCGACCTCGACCGGGCCGCCGACCGGCTGGCCGCCCCGCCGCCCCCGCTCGGCGGGGGAGAGGGCGCGCTGAGGATCGCCCCGGCCCTGGTCGAGGAGCTCCGGCTCTCCCACCTGAGCAAGCTGCGGCTGGAGCAGGCCTGCGGTGGCGGGCTGGTGCTCGGCCCCGCCCGGGCCGAGCTGGCCCTCGTCGCCAAGCTGCTGGAGCTCGGCGCCTACGACGAGCCGCTCGGCCGTGCGCTGTACGGCACGGCCGGCCGGTTCGCCCGGCTGGCCGGCTGGGCGGCGTACGACCTCGGGCACGACGCGGCCGCCCAGCGGGCCTTCGTCGCCGCGCTGCGGGCCGCCCACCTCAGCGGCGACCGGCGGCTGGGGGTCGGCGTGGTCGGCGGTCTGGTGGTGCTGGCCACCCAGAGCGCCGGCGGGCGGGGGCTGGACGCCGTCACCGCGCTGGCCGGCGCACTGGAGGCGGCCGGGGACGCCCTCGACCCGGCCGACCGGGCGCTGCAGCTCGGGCGGATCGCGCGTGCGCACGGGCGGCGGGGCGACAAGGACGCGGTGCGGGAGGCGGCGGAGCGGGCGTTCGCGGAGCTGGACGCGGCTGGGAGCCGCGCGACGGACGTGGCCGGGCTCGACGCGACGGACACGGGCGGGGACCGCGGGGACGCGCGGGCGGATCTCGCCGGCATGGTGGGGGAGGGCTACCTCTTCCTCGGCGACCACCGGCGCGCCCAGCCCCTGCTCGCCGAGGCGGTGGCGGGCCTCGGTTCCGGGCGGGCCCGGGCGCGGGCACTGCTGATGGTCCGGCTCGCCGACTCCCAGCGCCGCACCGGCCGCCACCGCGAGGCGGCCGCCACCGCCGACCGCGCCCGGGCGCTCGCCGCCGGCATGCAGTCCGAGCGGGTCGCCCGTGCCCTGCGCGACTTCGACGCGGCCTCCCGGGCGGTATTGCCGGGAGGGGCCTGACACCCTTGCGGTACCCTGAGCCCATGCGAACCGTGCGCCTGCTCCTTAGCCGGCCGCGCTGACCAGGACCGGCCCCGCTCTCGGGCGGCTGCCGGAGTCGGCGTGGCGTCCCCTCCTGCGAGGGGCTTTTTTGTTTTCCACCGCCTTCGCCACCGACCTCCCGGTCCGGCCGGCCGGCCGAGCGTGCGGTTCGCCCACTACATCGACGGAGCCAGAAGGACCATGAGCGAGACGACCCCTGCTTCCGGCGCGGCCGAGGCCGCAACCGAGCCGTTCCGGTACAGCGCCACCCTGGCGGCGGAGATCGAGTCCCGCTGGCAGGACATCTGGGAGAAGGAGGGCACGTTCCACGCCCCCAACCCCACCGGTGACCTGGCCGACCCGGCCGCCGGCGACGTCTCCGCGAAGCCGCACAGCTTCATCATGGACATGTTCCCGTACCCCTCGGGCGCGGGCCTGCACGTCGGCCACCCCCTGGGCTACATCGCCACCGACGTCTACGCCCGCTACCAGCGGATGACCGGCCACAACGTGCTGCACACCCTGGGCTACGACGCCTTCGGCCTGCCCGCCGAGCAGCACGCCGTCGCCACCGGCCAGCACCCGCGGATCACCACCGAGGCGGCCATCGCCAACATGCGGCGCCAGCTGCGCCGGCTGGGCCTGGGCCACGACCCGCGCCGCTCGATCTCCACGATCGACCCGGAGTACTACCGCTGGACCCAGTGGATCTTCCTGCAGATCTTCAACTCCTGGTACGACGAGGCCGCGCAGAAGGCCCGCCCGATCGACGAGCTGATCGCCCAGTTCGCCGACGGCTCGCGGCCGACCCCGGACGGCCGCGCCTGGGCGGCGCTGAACGCCACCGAGCGCGACGAGCTGCTGGGCGAGTACCGCCTGGCCTACGCCAAGGAGGTGCCGGTCAACTGGTGCCCCGGCCTGGGCACCGTGCTGGCCAACGAGGAGGTCACCGCGGACGGCCGCTCCGAGCGCGGCAACTTCCCGGTGTTCAAGTCCAACCTGCGCCAGTGGATGATGCGGATCACCGCCTACGCGGACCGCCTGATCTCCGACCTGGACCTGCTGGACTGGCCCGAGGCCATCAAGCTGCAGCAGCGCAACTGGATCGGCCGCTCCGAGGGCGCCCGCGTCGACTTCGCCGTCGACGGCGAGAAGATCACCGTCTTCACCACCCGCCCCGACACCCTGTTCGGCGCCACCTACATGGTGCTGGCCCCCGAGCACGGCCTGGTCGACTCGATCGTCCCCGCCGCCTGGCCCGAGGGCACCCGGGCGGAGTGGACCGGCGGCGCCGCCACCCCCGGTGAGGCCGTCGCCGCGTACCGCGCCGCGGCCGCCGCCAAGTCCGACGTCGAGCGCCAGGTCGAGGCCAAGGTCAAGACCGGCGTGTTCACCGGCGCCCACGCCGTCAACCCGGTCAGCGGCGAGCCCGTGCCGGTCTTCATCGCCGACTACGTGCTGATGGGCTACGGCACCGGCGCCATCATGGCCGTCCCCGCCCACGACCACCGCGACTTCGCGTTCGCCCGCGCCTTCGAGCTGCCGATGCGCTGCGTCGTCCGCCCGACCGACGGCCGCGGCGACGACCCGGCCGCGTGGGACGACGCGTTCGACACCTACGACTCCGTCATCGTCAACTCGGCGCACGACGAGGGCACCGCCGACGGCATCTCGCTGAACGGCCTGAGCGTCGTCGACGCCAAGGCCGCCGTCACCGCCTGGCTGGCCGAGCGCGGCATCGGCGAGGGCACCGTCAACTACCGCCTGCGCGACTGGCTGTTCAGCCGCCAGCGCTACTGGGGCGAGCCCTTCCCGATCGTCTACGACGAGGACGGCGTCATGCACGCGCTGCCCGAGTCGATGCTGCCCGTGCAGGTGCCCGAGGTCGACGACTACTCGCCGCACACCTACGACCCGTACGACTCCACCTCCTCGCCGAAGACCCCGCTGTCGCGGAACGAGGACTGGGTCAACGTCGAGCTGGACCTGGGCGACGGGCCGAAGACGTACCGCCGCGAGACCAACACCATGCCCAACTGGGCGGGTTCCTGCTGGTACGAGCTGCGCTACATCGACCCGACCAACGGCGCCGCCGTGGTCGACCCCGCCAACGAGCAGTACTGGCTGGGCCCGACGGCCGGCAAGCCGGGCGGCGGCGCCGACCTGTACGTCGGCGGTGCCGAGCACGCCGTGCTGCACCTGCTGTACGCCCGCTTCTGGCACAAGGTGCTGCACGACCTGGGCCACGTCGCCTCGGTCGAGCCGTTCCACAAGCTGTTCAACCAGGGCATGATCACCGCGGACGTCTACCGCGACGAGCGGGGCTTCCCGGTCCCGGCCGCCGAGGTCGAGGAGCGCGACGGCGGGTACGTCTGGCAGGGCGAGCCGGTCAAGCGCGAGGCCGGCAAGATGGGCAAGTCCCTGAAGAACGCCGTCGCCCCGGACGAGATCGCCGACGAGTACGGTGCCGACACGCTGCGCCTGTACGAGATGTCGATGGGCCCGCTGGACGTCTCCCGCCCCTGGGACACGCGTGCGGTGGTCGGTTCCTACCGCTTCCTGCAGCGCCTGTGGCGCAACGTCGTCTCGGAGGCCACCGGCGAGCTGGTGGTCACGGACGAGGAGCCGGACGAGGCGACGCTGCGCGCGCTGCACAAGGCCATCGACGGCATCCGCGGCGACATGGCCGGCCTGCGCTTCAACACGGCCGTGGCCAAGGCGATCGAGCTGAACAACTACCTGGTGAAGCGCGGCTCCACGCCGCGGGCGGTGGCTGAGCAGCTGGTGCTGATGGTCGCCCCGCTGGCCCCGCACATCACCGAGGAGCTGTGGCGCCGGCTGGGCCACGGCGACTCGCTGGCCCACACCGACTACCCGGCGGCGGACCCGGCGTACGTCGTCGACGAGGCCGTGACCTGCGTCGTGCAGATCAAGGGCAAGGTCAAGGCGCGGCTGGAGGTCGCGCCGTCGATCTCCGACGCGGAGCTGGAGGCGCTGGCGCTGGCCGACCCGGCCGTCGTCGCCGCGATCGGGGACGCGCCGGTGCGCAAGGTGATCGCGCGGGCGCCGAAGCTGGTCAACATCGTCACCGGCTGACGGTTGGCGGCTGTTGGTCGACGGTCGACGGCTGTCGGGCCGCCGTGGCCGCCGGTTGCCGGCGGTCCGCTGGGCGGGTGCTCCTCGGGGGCGCCCGCCCAGCGGCGTTCCCGGGGGCGGGCGGTGGGCGGGGCGTGGGCAGGGCGCGTGCGGGGCCGGGGGTGGGGCCTTTGGCCGGGGTCCGGGGTCCGTGGTTCGGGGGTTCGCCAGGACTCGGGGATCTCTCCGGGGCTCCCGGGGGAGATCCCCGATCTGTCCCTGATCTCGGGCGCCCGAGCCCGTCTGGCGATGCCGGAGGCCCGGTCCGGCGGATACCGTGGAACCCAAGGCGGTCCGGCCCGCGTTGGGCCCGGTGGGGGCCGGTTCGGCTGGCGGAAGGTGGCTCGTGATGGACGTGCTCGGCGTGATGGTCGGCCTCGCCCTGCTCTTCGGACTCGCGATGGTGGCGCTGGTCGTGGTCGGCGTCGTCAAGGCGGCGAAGGCGGTCGGCGAGAAGGTGGAGCGCCACGAGGCCAACGCCCGGCGTGCCGTGGAGAACGCCACGCTCAAGGCGAAGACCTTCGCCAAGCCCGGCCCGCAGGGCCAGATCTCGTCCGTCCGGCTGGGCCTGCGCACCTCGCTCGACGGCACCCGCCAGGTCCTGGAGAGCGGCCTCGTCCAGGACGGCCAGCTCGGCGAGTCGCTCGCCCTGCTGCGGCGGCTGGACGCCCACGCGGCCGAGCTGGACGGTGAGCTGCGCATCCTGGAGCGCGAGCCGGACACCGGGCGGATCGCCGCCAAGCTGCCCGAGCTGCGGGAGCGGGCCGAGCGGATCAAGCACTCCGCCGAGACCATGCGCTGGGCCGCTCAGGACCGGATGCACCGCTTCGCGGACGACGAGCTGACCCGGCTCAGCCAGGAGTGCGAGAACGAGGCCGGGGCACTGCGGCACTGGGACGCCCCGGGCGGGAACGGTGCTTCCGGTGGCGACGGGGTCGGTGGCGCCGCGGCCGGTGGTTCCGCGGCAGGCGGTTCCGTGGCCGACGCTTCCGCGACCGGGCGTCCGTCGACGCAGCGGGCCGGCCTGACCGACGGGAAGGGCGGGCGGCCGAGCGCCGAGGAGCTGCTGGTCCTGGGCGACCCGCTGGCGAAGCTGACGGAGCGGCTGCGGAAGCCGTCGGCGGGTCCGTCGGCCGGCTGAGCGGGCAGGCGCGGGTGGCGGGCGGTGAACCGCCCGCAGGCGCAGCGTCGCCGGTGGGCCCGGGGTGACGCGGTCGGTGCGCTGTCGTCCGGGCCGGGCGCGGAGTAACCTCCGCCTCATGCCCGCCGACCTCGCACTCGTCACCGATTCCACGGCCTACCTGCCGCAGGAGGCCGTCGACCGCCACGGTGTCGCCGTGGTCCCGCTGAGCGTCGTGGTCGGCGACGCCGTGCTCACCGAGGGTGTGGAGATCTCGCCCAAGGACGTCGCCGAGGCGCTGCGAGGCAAGCAGCGCGTGACGACCTCCCGGCCCAACCCGGAGTCCTTCGCCGCCGCCTACCGGGCTGCCGCCGAAGCGGGTGCGCGTGGCATCGTCTCGGTGCACATCTCGGGCGAGCTCTCGGGGACGGCGGAGGCGGCCCGGCTGGCGGCCGCGGAGTCGCCCGTCCCGGTGCGGGTGGTGGACAGCCGGCTGGTCGGCATGGCCCTCGGGTACGGGGTGCTGGCGGCGGCCGAGGCGATCGCGGCCGGCGCGGAGCTCGACGGGGCGGCCGACGCCGCCGTGCGGCGGGCGGCGGCGACCACCGGGTTCTTCTACGTGGACACCCTGGAGTACCTGCGCCGGGGCGGCCGGATCGGGGCGGCCCGTGCGCTGCTCGGCTCGGCCCTGGCGGTGAAGCCGCTGCTGCACCTCGACGGGGGTCGGATCGAGCCGCTGGAGAAGGTGCGCACGGCGTCCCGGGCGATCGCCCGGCTGGAGGAGATCGCCGTCGAGGAGGCGGGCGGTCGGGAGGTCGACATCGCCGTCCACCACCTGGCGGCGGAGGACCGGGCCGAGCCGCTCGCGGAGCGCCTGCGGGCCCGGGTTCCGGGGCTGCGCGAGCTGTACGTGGGCGAGGTCGGCGCGGTGATCGGCGCGCACGTCGGTCCGGGGCTGCTGGCGGTGGTGGTCTCGCCGCGCTGAGCGGCGCTCGGCGCCGGTGCTGGTCCTGTACCTCTGTTGACGGCCGGTCACCCCGCCGGGCGACCCCGGTCAACTCCGAGCCGCTCTCCTGGCTCGTGCGAGTGACCTGAGTTATCCACAACCCCCGGGTTATCCACAGGGTTACGGCAATTCTCCCGCCCGCCCTGGACGGGCTCCTAGCGTGCACCGCATGACGAGCACGAGATTCGGCGCGAGCAAGCGCCAGGCGATCAGCCGCACCGCCCGGGCACGGATGGCGGTCCTGCTGCCCGCGGCCGAGGGCCCCGGGGAGGTCCGGCCCGCGGGGCCGGCCACGGCACCTGTTCCATTGGTGGGAGGGGGAGCGGCCGCGCCCACGGCGGACGTTCCGACGGCGGACGTTCCGGTGACGGAGGTTCCGGTGCCGCTCGCGCCGACTCGGGGCGCGCCGACGGCCGATGCTCCGGCTGTCGGAGCGGGTGCGGCGGGCGAGCCGTCGGCCACCGGGCCGCCGGGGCCAGGTCGGGAGTCCGGGTCTGGGGCCGAGCCGGGGTCTGGGACAGGGCCGGGGGCCGGGTCCGGGTCGGCGCCGGGCTTTGACGACCCCGTGCCCGGCCACCTCACCGAGTCGCTGCCAGGGCTGCCGTCCGACCAGGGGGACGTGGCCCCGGCCGCTGAGGGGGTCGTGGCGGGGCCGTCCGGCCGCGCGCGGTTCCGCCTCGGACCGGCGGCGATGCTCGACCGGCGGGCCGTGGCGGGGCTGGCCGTCCTGGCGCTGCTGGCCGTCGCCTACGGCGCGCAGCACTTCTGGCTGGCGCGCCCCCAGCCGGTCGAGGTCCCGGTCGTGGCGGCCGCAGCGGCGGAGCCCGGTAGCGGCGGTCCGCCGCCGTCGGATGCCGTTCCCGGTGCGCCGCGGTCGGCGGACAGCCATGCAGAGGCGGCCGGTGCGGTCGTGGTGGACATCGGCGGCCGGGTGCACGCTCCCGGGCTCCACACACTTCCCGGCGGGTCGCGGGTGGCCGATGCCCTGCACGCGGCCGGGGGCCCGCTGCCCGGGACGGAGACCAGGAACCTCAACCTGGCCCGGCTGCTCACCGACGGCGAGCAGATCCTGGTCGGGGAGTCCGGAGGGGCCCCGCCCGCCGGTGGGCCCGGCACCGGCGGGCCGGCGGCTGGGACACCGAAGCAGCCGGTCAGCCTGAACCACGCCACCCTCGAACAGCTCGACACGCTGCCGGGCGTCGGCCCGACGCTCGCCCAGCGCATCATCGCCTTCCGCATGTCCCACGGCTCCTTCCGCTCCGTCGACCAGCTCCGCCAGGTCAACGGCATCGGCGAGCGCACCTACGCGGAGATCAGACCGCTGCTGACCCTCTGATCCGTCCCGGCCCCACCGCCCCGGAACCGGCCGACCTGAGCCCGCCCTGCCCGACCCCGGCCGACCCGTGCGTCGACCGTCTGCCCATCGGCTGCCCGCCCACCGACTGCCTGCCTGAAGGGAGGTGCCGTCATCACCAGCCCGGCCGCGACCGCGAAGCCGATCACTGACTCGTCATCAACTCCTCTGACCGCCGACGATCTCCGGCTGCTGCTCCCTGCCGTCGCGGCGTGGGCCGTGACGGCGGCCGTGCTCGGCCTGGGCCCGGGCCACGGCGCGGTGCTGCTCGCCGCTGCGGGGGCCGCCCTACTCCTCGCCGCTGTCCTGCTCGCCGGCCGTCCGGGCGGGCGCCCCTCCTGGGCAGGGGGCCGGCGCCAGGGCACCCGCATCACGGCGGCTGCCGTACTGCTCGTCGCTGCCGCGGCGACCGCCGTGACCCTGCTGCACACGGCCGACCTCCACCGGGGCCCGGTGCCGGCGCTCGCCCGGGCCGGGGGCACCGCGCCCGAGGTGGCCGTCGAACTGACCGTCACCGGTGACCCGAGGACACGCGCTTCGCGGACCAGGGGGACGACTGCCGGGCAGACCGTCCTCACCGTGGACGCCGTGGTGGACCGGGTCACCATCTCCGACGGGCCGGTGCCCGTGCCCGGAGCAGCCTCCGCCCGGACGCACACGCCGGTGACGGTGCTCGCCCGCGGGCCGGACATCGACCGGTGGCAGCGGTTGCTCCCGTCTACCCGGGTGGCCGTCGAGGCCGATGTCCGCCCGGCCGGGGAGGGGCACGACGACGAAAGTGCCGCTTTGCTGGTCGCGCACGGCCCGCCCCGGGAGCTCGCGTCGCCGAGCCTGCCGCAGCGGATCGCCGGACGGCTGCGCGAGGGTCTGCGGACGGCCGCCGACGGGTTGCCGTCGGATGCGCGGGGGCTGCTGCCGGGCCTCGTCGTCGGCGACACCTCGCGCCTGCCCGGCGACCTCCTGGAAGCCTTCCGGGCCACCGACATGGCCCATCTGGTCGCGGTGAGCGGCGCCAACCTGGCGATCGTCCTGGGGGTCCTGCTCGGTGCGCCGGGGCGGGCCGCCACCCCCGAACGACGCGGCCTGGCCGGGTTCCTCGGGCTCTCCCTGCGCACCACGGCGCTGCTCGGCACCGGCATCACGCTGGCGTTCGTCACCGTCTGCCGGCCCGAGCCGAGCGTGCTGCGGGCGGCCGGCACCGGGTTGATCGGGCTGCTGGCGCTGGCCACCGGCCGTCCGCGCCGGGCGCTGCCGGCCCTGTCCGGGACGGTGCTGCTCCTGGTGCTGCTCGATCCCTACCTGTCGCGGTCCTTCGGCTTCCTGCTCTCGGTGCTGGCCACCACCGGGCTGCTGGTCCTCGGTCCGCACTGGGCGCGGGCGCTGCAGGCGCGGGGCTGGCCGCACCACTTGGCAGGTGCCGTCGGGGCCACGGCGGCGGCCCAGGCGCTCTGCGCGCCGGTGACGGTGGTGCTGTCCGGACACATCAGCCTGGTCGCCGTTCCGTGCAACCTGCTGGCCGAACTGGCGGTGGCTCCGGCGACCCTGCTCGGATTCGCGGTGCTGGTGATGGAACCCCTCTTCCCGGCGCCGGCCCGGCTGCTCGCAGAGGTGGCGGGTGTCCCGGTCGGCTGGCTGGCGGCGGTGGCCCGGCACGGGGCGGATCTACCGGGGGCTCAGCTCTCCTGGCCGGGCGGGCCGCTCGGCACGGTGACGCTCGCCCTGGGGACGGTGGCGGTCTGTTGGACGGTGCCGTTGCTGGTGTCACGGCGGGGCGCGGTGGCGGGGCAGCGCCGCTGGGGGCGCTGGGCACGGGCGGCAGTGGCGGGTCTGCTCTTCCTGGTACTGCTGGCCGTGCTGCTACGACCGCCCGTGCTCACCCGGCTGGCCACGGGCTGGCCGCCTCCGGGGTGGCGGCTGGTCATGTGCGACGTGGGGCAGGGCGACATGGTGGTGCTGCCGACGACGGGCTCGGTGGGTGACCCACCCGACAGCGCGGTCGTGGTCGATGCCGGGCCGGATCCGCATGCGGCCGATCGCTGTCTGCGGGAGCTCGGGATCACCCGGGTGCCGCTGCTGCTGGTGACGCACTTCCATGCCGATCACGTGGAGGGCGTGCCGGGGGTGCTGCGGGGCCGCGCGGTGGGGGCGATCGAGGGGACCACGGTGGACGACCCGCCGGGTGAGGCGGCCCGGGTGTCCGGGTGGGCAGCGGCCTCCGGAGTCCCGCTGCTGCGGGCTCGGCGGGGTGAGCGGCGGTCGGTCGGGCCGTGGCTGTCGTGGGAGGTGATGTGGCCGGACGCCATGCCGGCGCCGGAGGCGGCGGGTGCCAACAACGCCAGTGTGGCGCTGCTGGTGACGTTGGCGGGCGGGCTGCGGCTGGCCTTGTTGGGCGATCTTGAGCCACCGGCTCAGGCGGCGTTGCTGGGGAGATCGGGAGGTGGGGTGAAGGTGGACGTGCTGAAGGTGGCACATCATGGTTCGGCGCATCAGGACTGGGACTTGGCCACAGTGTTGGGCCCCCGGCTGGCTTTGATCTCGTGTGGTGAGGGCAACCCGTACGGGCATCCCTCGGCGCGGACGGTGGATCGTCTGCGCTCACTCGGGGCCACGGTGCTGCGGACGGACGTGGCCGGTGACATCGCGGTGACGGGCGACGGCCCGGCCGACCTCGGGGCTTCGGTGCATCCGCACGCCGGCCACGGCCGGCGCGGTGCCCGTGCCCTCCGCGGTGTGGTCGAGGCCGGCGGGCCGCGCGGCCCGCCGGCCTGACTCCACCAATCCCGCTCACTCGCTCGCCCTCCCCACCAGGAGGAGGAGAGGAGGTGGGGAGGGAGGGAGGGCGAGGGGGGTGGGGGGCGGGGCGGGGCCCCAGGGAGAAGACGCGCCGGCCCCGGGCGCTACCCGGGGCCGGCGCGAGTGGAAGCGGCCCCCAGCGCGAGTGGAAGTGGCCCCAGCGGGGGCCACCGCGCTCCGGGTCTGCCGGGCGCGAGGCACCGCCGCCGGGGACAGCCGAGGACGGGCAGAGGCCGCCGGGGACGAGGAACGCGGCCGCTGCGGGGCGATATGAGAGGCAGCGGCGCCGCTGCGCTCGGGGCGGTCGCCCGCCCACGAGAAGTCGGACCGGCCGACTTCTCACGGAGGCGCCGTCAGCTCTCCTCGCGCCAGCCGTCGTACTCGGCGGCGACGGCGTCCAGGGCGCGCAGCAGGGCGGCGGTCCAGCCCTCCTCGGGCGGCTCCACGACCACGAGCCACTGGGCGTCCTCGGCGTCGTCCTCGCCCGCGAGCGCGTCCCGGACGATTTCGAGCTCGCCGAGGTCGGCGTGGTCGGCGCTGAGCTGCTCGGCGGCCTCCTGGGCGGCATCGCGGTCGGGCAGGACGAGCAGTTGCCGGGCGTTCGGGTCGAAGGCGTCCGGCTGGTTGGTGGTCTGGTCTTCGGTCACCCGGCCATTCTCCAGGGCGCGATCTTCGTCCCCGCGGAGACCCCCGGCCCTGGCCCCCGGCCCCCGGCCCCGGCCCCAGGCGCGGCGCCCCCGGCCCCGGCCCCGGCCAGGCCGCGACCGCGGGCCCCGCTCCCCGCGCCCCGCGTGCACCGCACCGGGCAGGGCTGTCCGTACCGCGTGGGATGCTGGTAGGCGATGGCCAGGAAGAGTGCACCCGACGACCTGCTCGCCCCGCTGACCCTCGCGGTCGGCCAGGAGGAGCTGCTGCTGGACCGCGCGGTGGCCCAGGTGGTGGCGGCCGCGAAGGCCGCGGACCCCGACACCGACGTGCGGGACCTCGCGCCCGGCGGACTCCAGCCGGGCAGCCTGGCCGAGCTGACCACGCCCTCGCTGTTCGCCGAGCGCAAGGTGATCGTGGTCAGGGCCGCTCAGGACCTCTCCGCCGACTCCGTCAAGGAGGTCAAGGCGTACATCGAGGCCCCGGCCGAGGAAGTGATCATGGTGCTGGTCCACGCGGGCGGCGCCAAGGGCAAGGGGCTGCTGGACGCCGGGCGCAAGGCCGGTGGCCGGGAGGTGGCCTGCGCCAAGCTGGCCAAGGCGTCGGAGCGGCTCGCCTTCGTCAAGGGCGAGTTCCGCACGCTCGGACGGTCGGCGACGCCGGAGGCCTGCCAGGCGTTGCTGGACGCGCTCGGCAGCGACCTGCGCGAGCTGGCGGCCGCGTGCAGCCAGCTCACCTCGGACGTCGAGGGGACCATCGACGAGACCGTGGTGGCCCGCTACTACAGCGGTCGGGCCGAGGCGACCGGCTTCGAGGTGGCGGACCTCGCCGTCACCGGCCGGGCCGCCGAGGCGCTGGAGCGGCTGCGCTGGGCGCTGGCCGTGGGGCAGCCGCCGACCGGCATCACCTACGCCCTGGCCTCGGGGGTCCGCAGCATCGGCCGGCTGGCGACCACCGGGCGGAACATGCGCCCCGCCGACCTGGCGCGCGAGCTGGGCATGCCGCCGTGGAAGGTGGACCGGGTCCGTCAGCAGATGCGTGGTTGGACGGGTGACGGCGTGGCCACCGCTCTGACCGCGATCGCCCAGGCGGACGCCGCCGTCAAGGGCGGCTCCGACGACCCGGCCTTCGCGCTGGAGCGGGCCGTGGTCGCCGTGGCGCGGGCCGCCCGGGCCGGTTCCCGCCCGTACTGAGCCAGGTCGGTGCCGAGCCGTACTGAGCCAGGTCGGTGCCGAGCCGTACTGAGCCAGGTCGGTGCCGAGCCGTACTGAGCCAGGCCGGTACCGACCCACCCTTCCCGCGGGCCTGGAGCGGCGGCTGTTGCTGCCGCGGAGGCCCGGCGAACCCGGGTCCGCCCCGGGACGGTGGTGCCCCGACCGCCTTGGCCGGGGCACGGAACGCGACAGGCGCCGCAGCAGCCTCTGGGGAAGAGGTCCGCTACGGCGCCTGCCGTACTGCCTGTGCACCGCACCCGCGTGGCGAACGCAGGCCGCGTGCGGTGCGAGTCTTTGCCTCGCCTCAGGAGTCCGGGTAGAGGGCCGGTTCGTCCCGAGGGGGTGGGGCCGGAGCCCCGGGGCGTCAGGCCTGGGCGGCGTTGACGCGCTTGGTGATGGCCGACTTCTTGTTGGCGGCCTGGTTGGCGTGGATGACGCCCTTGCTCACGGCCTTGTCCAGCGCCTTGGAGGCGGCGCGGGCCAGCACGACGGCCTTCTCGGTCTCGCCGGCGGCAGCGGCCTCACGGGCCTTGCGCAGAGCGGTCTTCAGCGAGGACTTGACGGCCTTGTTGCGCAGGCGCGCCTTCTCGTTGGTCTTGTTGCGCTTGATCTGGGACTTGATGTTCGCCACGAAAGTGCCTCAGTCTTTGTCATCGGTTGGAACGGGCTGCACCGCGCGGCCGTCGGACCAGCTGAGAGGGCATGCCGAGGCCAGGTGCAGCGCCCCACGCTACCAGGGGCGCGCCGTTCGCCCCAAACCGACCGGGCGCCGCGAACGGGCGCGGGGGCGACCGGCTCAGGCCCAGAGCACCGGCTCGCCGTAGTGCTCCACCTCGGGGAACGGCGCGTAGAAGTGGTGCAGCAGTTCGCGCCAGCGCCGGTACTCGGCGGAGCGGCGGAAGCCCTCGGTGTGGTCGGCCAGGGTCTCCCACTCCACCTGGAGCAGGAACCGCGAGCCGCGCCCCGCGTCCAGGCAGCGGCGCAGTTCCAGGGAGCGGAATCCCCGCTGGACCGCGATCAGCGGCCGGGCCTCGGCGAAGGCGGCGAGGAACGCCTCCTCCTGGCCGGGGACGACGTCGAGCAGGGCGCTTTCCAGGATCATGCGACGGCATCCTGCCGCAGTGGCGGCGCCCGCCGGAAGGCCGTCCGCGGAGCGGCCGGGGCCGGGGCCGTGACCGGAGCGGAGAGCTGACCGGTGGCGCACGCCGCGCTCGTGGGAAGATGGGAGGGACTATTTCGATCGGACGACTGTCCGGTCCCCGGGAGGCCGGTCAGCGATGACCCGGACACCCCGGCCCCCGGACCAACGGAGAATCGGACCAAGGTGCCCGCGACCCCCAGCAATGTGCCAGAGCCCAGCCGTACCGACCCGGCGCTGATCCGCAACTTCTGCATCATCGCCCACATCGACCACGGCAAGTCGACGCTCGCAGACCGGATGCTCCAGATCACCGGTGTGGTCGACCCGCGGCAGATGCGCGCCCAGTACCTCGACCGCATGGACATCGAGCGCGAGCGCGGTATCACCATCAAGTCGCAGGCCGTCCGCCTCCCGTGGGCGCCGAACACCGGGCCGAACACCGGTGCGACGCACATCCTCAACATGATCGACACCCCGGGCCACGTGGACTTCACGTACGAGGTGTCCCGCTCCCTCGCCGCGTGCGAGGGCACCATCCTGGTGGTCGACGCGGCCCAGGGCATCGAGGCGCAGACCCTCGCCAACCTGTACCTGGCGCTGGAGAACGACCTCACGATCATCCCGGTGCTCAACAAGATCGACCTGCCGGCCGCCCAGCCGGAGAAGTACGCCGCGGAGATCGCGCACATCATCGGCTGCGACCCGTCCGACGTGCTCCAGGTCAGCGCCAAGACCGGCCTCGGTGTCGAGGACCTGCTGGACCACATCGTCAACACCATCCCGGCCCCGGTCGGCGTCAAGGACGCCCCGGCCCGCGCGATGATCTTCGACTCGGTGTACGACGCCTACCGCGGCGTGGTCACCTACGTCCGTGTCGTCGACGGCCAGCTCACCAAGCGCGAGCGGATCGCGATGATGTCCACCGGCGCGACCCACGAGCTGCTGGAGATCGGCGTCATCTCGCCGGAGCCCAAGGTCGCCGACGGCCTCGGCGTCGGTGAGGTCGGCTACATCATCACCGGTGTGAAGGACGTCCGGCAGTCCAAGGTCGGTGACACGATCACCTCGCAGACCAAGGGCGCCACCGAGCCGCTCGGCGGCTACAAGGACCCGCGCCCGATGGTGTTCTCCGGCCTCTACCCGCTGGACGGCTCGGACTACCCGCTGCTGCGCGACGCCCTCGACAAGCTGCGGCTGAACGACGCCGCCCTGGTCTACGAGCCGGAGACGTCCGTCGCGCTCGGCTTCGGCTACCGCTGCGGCTTCCTCGGCCTGCTCCACCTGGAGATCATCCGGGAGCGCCTGGAGCGCGAGTTCAACCTCGACCTGATCTCCACCGCCCCCAACGTGGTCTACCGCGTGGTGATGGAGGACGGCACCGAGCACACCGTCACCAACCCGAGCGAGTTCCCCACCGGGAAGATCGCCGAGGTGTACGAGCCGATCGTGCGCGGCACCATCCTGGCGCCCAACGAGTTCGTCGGCGCGATCATGGAGCTCTGCCAGTCCCGCCGCGGCAGCCTCCAGGGCATGGACTACCTCTCCGAGGACCGCGTCGAGCTGCGCTACACCCTGCCGCTGGCCGAGATCGTCTTCGACTTCTTCGACCAGCTGAAGTCCAAGACCCGCGGCTACGCCTCGCTGGACTACGAGCCCATCGGTGAGCAGAGCGCCAGCCTGGTCAAGGTCGACATCCTGCTGCACGGCGACGCGGTGGACGCCTTCTCCGCGATCGTCCACAAGGACAAGGCCTACAGCTACGGCGTGATGATGGCCGGCAAGCTGCAGAAGCTGATCCCGCGCCAGCAGTTCGAGGTGCCGATCCAGGCCGCCATCGGCTCCCGGGTGATCGCCCGTGAGACGGTCCGCGCGATCCGCAAGGACGTTCTCGCCAAGTGCTACGGCGGTGACATCTCGCGTAAGCGCAAGCTGCTGGAGAAGCAGAAGGAAGGCAAGAAGCGGATGAAGATGGTCGGCCGCGTGGAGGTCCCGCAGGAGGCCTTCATCGCCGCGCTGTCCACCGACGCCGAGGCGCCGAAGGACAAGAAGTAACGTCGCGAGCCGGCAGCGACGACGGGAGGGCCCGGGGCGAACAGCCCCGGGCCCTCCCGCGTTCCGGTGACGCGCGACCGCAGCCCGCGACCGCAGTCCACGCGTCCGCAGACAGGCGTACCGGGCATGCCCGGCATGCGCGCTACCGCAGCGACCGGACCACGGCGTTCACGATGAGGGCCTTGGTGAGCCGCCCCGTCCGGCCGGTGAGCACGCCCGGTCGCATCGAGTCGTCCCCGTGGATGAGCTGTACCAGCCCCTCCCGCCGGCCCAGGCTCAGGCACTGCACCGCGTACCGGAACGCGAAGGGCTTGCCGGTGCGCCCGGCGAGCAGCCGGCCGACGTAGCGGCCCATCGGCAGGGCGGTGGCGCAGGCCATCCGTAGGGTGCCGGTGCCGGGGACGGTGACCTCGGCGGCGTCGCCGATCACGTGGACGTCGGGGTGCGAGACCGACCGCAGGTACCGGTCGACCACCGCCCGGCCGGCGGCGTTGACGGTGAGTCCGGCCTCGGCGGCCAGCGGGAGCGGCTCCATGGAGGCGGCCCAGACCACGACGTCGCCCGGAATCCGGCCGGCGGTGGTGTCCAGGCCGTCCTGGTCGACCGCGGTGACGGTGGCCTGCTCGTGCACCTCGACGCCGAGCCCGGCCATGACGGCCAGGACGTGGGCCCGGCCGCGGGCCGAGAACCAGCCGCCGACCCGGCCGGCGGCGACGATCCGCACCTTCCACGCGGGGTGCGCCTCGGCGATCTCGGTGGCCATCTCGATGCCGGTGGCGCCGCCGCCGACCACGGCCACGGTGCCGGGGCGGTCCGCGGTGCGCAGCCGTTCGCCGACCTCGGCGGCCCGCTCGGCGCCGTAGGCGTGCTCGGCGGCGCCGGGGACGCCGTGCCAGGCGGTGCGGCTGCCGAGGGCGTAGACCAGGGTGTCGTAGGCGAGGGTCTCACCGGTGTCCAGGAGGACCTTGCGACCGGCGAGGTCGAGCTCGGTGGCCCGGGCCCGGACGTGCCGGACGCCGCGGCCGCGCACCACCTCGGCGACGGTGGGCCGGCGTGCGGGGTGCCCGGCCGCGGTCTCGTGCTGGCGGATCCGGTGCCGGAAGCGGGTCTCGGGGGCGACGAGGGTCACCCGGTTGTGCTTCCCGGCCCGGGTGGCCGCGGTGAGGCCCGCGTAGCCCGCGCCGAGTACGACGATGTGCTTGCCGTTCGCCTTGCTGGTCATGGTGCTCGTCTCCCCTTCGAAGGGCCCGCGAGGGGCACCCTGTGCGCCTGCTCGGGAAGGGGACGACGCGACCGGTCAGGATGTGACGGTGATCGGCGTCACACGGGTGAGCTTCTCCGGGTTGACCACCACGTAGGCGTCGGTGATCCGGCCGCCCGGGCCGACGTTGAAGCCGACCACACCGTCCACGGCGCCCGTGCCGGCGTTGTGGAAGATCAGCCCGGGCAGGCCGTTGACCAGGGCGGACGCGATGCGGGTGTCGGGGGTGAGCCACTTGGTGACCAGACCGACCACCAGGCGGGCGACCTTGTCGGCCCCGAACACCGGGCGGGCCGCGGCGCGGACGATGCCGCCGCCGTCCGCGTGCCAGACCACGTCCGGGTCGAGGACGTTCATCAGGCCGAGGATGTCGCCCTGGGCGGTGGCGGCGGCGAAGGCCTCGACCGCCTGCCGGTGCTCGGCGGGGTCGGCGGTGCTGCGCCGGCCGCCCTCCTTGACCCGGCGGCGGGCCCGGGAGGCGAGCTGGCGGGTGGCGTCGGGGGAGCGGTCGAGGGTGGCGGCGATCTCGTCGAAGCCGACCGCGAACACGTCGTGCAGGACGAATGCGGCCCGCTCGGCGGGGGTGAGCTGCTCCAGTACGGCGAGCAGCGCGATCGAGACGGACTCGCCGAGCTCGGCCAGCTCGGCGGGCGAGGCCGGGGCGGCCGTGGTGGCGACGGAGGGCTCGGGCAGCCACTCGCCGAAGTAGGACTCCCGGCGGGCCCGGGCCGAGCCCAGCTGGTCGTAGCAGAGCCGGGTGACCACGGTGGTCAGGAAGGCCCGCGGGTCGGCGACGGCGGCGCGGTCGGCGGACTGCCAGCGCAGCCAGGCCTCCTGCAGGACGTCCTCGGCGTCGGTGAAGGAGCCGAGCAGCCGGTAGGCGACCGAGCCCAGGTAGCGCCGGTTCGCCTCGAAGGCGTCCGGGTCCGGTTCGGCGGGGGCTGACGGCTGGTCACTCACACGCCTACCGTAGCGCCCGCCGTCACCGGTGCAGAAGAGCCGGCCGGGACGAGGCGAGCCCGGCCGAGCCCAGCCGAGCAGGCCCGGCCCGCCCTGCCGGAACGCAGGAGCCGGAACGGGAGGACGGACACCCCGCTCCGGCTCCTGCGTGCGTCCGCTGCGCGCGCCCCGGTCAGTCGACCTCGGCCACCGCCTCGGCGAACTGCGCCTTGTACAGCCGCGCGTACGCGCCGTCGGCCGCGATCAGCTCCTCGTGCGTGCCCTGCTCGACGATCGAGCCGCTCTCCATCACCAGGATCACGTCGGCGTCCCGGATGGTGGAGAGCCGGTGGGCGATCACGAAGCTGGTGCGCCCGGTGCGCAGCCGGGCCATGGCGCGCTGGATCAGCACCTCGGTGCGGGTGTCGACGGAGCTGGTCGCCTCGTCGAGGACGAGGATCGAGGGCTGGGCGAGGAACGCCCGGGCGATGGTGATCAGCTGCTTCTCGCCGGCGCTGACGCCGGTGCCCTCGTCGTCGATGACGGTGTCGTAGCCGTCCGGCAGGGTGCGCACGAAGCGGTCCACGTGCGCGGCCTTGGCCGCCTCGACGACCTCCTCGCGGGTGGCGCCGTCGGCGCCGTAGGCGATGTTCTCGGCGATGGTGCCGCCGAACAGCCAGGTGTCCTGGAGCACCATGCCGATGCCGGAGCGCAGGTCCTCGCGGGCCATCGCGGCGATGTCCACCCCGTCGAGGGTGATCCGCCCGGAGTTGACCTCGTAGAACCGCATCAGGAGGTTGACCATGGTGGTCTTGCCGGCGCCGGTCGGGCCGACGATGGCGACGGTCTGCCCGGGTTCGACCTTGAGCGAGAGGTCCTCGATCAGCGGCTTCTCGGGGTCGTAGCGGAAGGAGACGTCCTGGAAGACGACCCGGCCGCGGATGGCGTCGGGCCGCTCCGGCATGGCCGGCTCGGGGGTCTGCTCGGGCGCGTCGAGCAGTTCGAAGACGCGCTCGGCGGAGGCGACGCCGGACTGCACCAGGTTGGCCATGCTGGCGACCTGGGTGAGCGGCTGGCTGAACTGCCGCGAGTACTGGATGAAGGCCTGCACGTCGCCGATGGACAGCGCGCCGGAGGCGACCCGGAGGCCGCCGACGACGGCGACCAGCACGTACTGGAGGTTGCCGATCAGCATCATCGCGGGCTGGATGACGCCGGAGATGAACTGGGCCCGGAAGCTCGCCTGGTAGAGGGCCTCGTTGTGCTCGCGGAAGGTCGCGGCGGACTCCCGCTGCCGGCCGAACACCTTCACCAGGGTGTGGCCGGTGTACATCTCCTCGATGTGCGCGTTCAGCTGCCCGGTGGACTTCCACTGCTGGACGAACTGGGGCTGCGCCCGCTTGCCGACCCGGGTGGCCACGACCACCGAGAGCGGCACCGAGACCAGGGCGATCAGGGCCAGCAGCGGGGAGATCCAGAACATCATCGCCAGCACGCCGACGACGGTGAGCAGGGAGTTCACCACCTGGCCCAGGGTCTGCTGCATGGACTGGCTGATGTTGTCGATGTCGTTGGTGACGCGGCTGAGCACTTCGCCGCGGGGCTGCTTGTCGAAGTAGCTGAGCGGCAGCCGGGTGAGCTTGGCCTCGACGTCCTGGCGCAGCCGGTAGCCGGCCCGCTGGATGGCCTTGGTGGCGAGCCGGCCCTGGAGGACGCCGAAGACGGCGGCGGCGACGTAGATGGCGAGCACCCAGAGCAGGACGGTGCCGATGGCGCCGAAGTCCATGCTCTGGCCGGGGGTGAAGTCGGTGGAGGAGAGGAGGTCGGCGACGCCGCCGTTGCCCTGGGCGCGGAGGCCGTCGACGACCTGTTCCTTGCTGGTGCCGGGCGGGGTCTGCCGGCCGACCACACCGGCGAAGATCAGGTCGGTGGCGTCGCCGAGGACCTTGGGGCCGGTGACGGCGCAGCCGATGCTGAGCACGCCGAGGGAGAGGACGCCGGCGAGCAGGGGGCGCTCGGGGCGCAGCAGGCCGAGCAGCCGCTTGCCGGAGCCCTTGAAGTCCATCGACTTCTCGACGCCCTGGCCGCCCATGAACCGGCCGGGGCCGGCGGGGCCGCGGCGGGCGGCGGCGGCCTGGGAGTCGCTGGGCAGGTCGCCGGGGCCGGTGGCCGGCTTCGCCGGCGCCTTCTTGTCCGCGGTGGTCACGCCGCCTCCTGCTCGGTGAGCTGGGAGAGCACGATCTCCCGGTACGTCGGGTTGTCGGCCATGAGTTCGCGGTGGGTGCCGCTGCCGACGACGGCGCCTTCGTCGAGGACGATGATCCGGTCGGCGTCGCGGATGGTGGAGACGCGCTGGGCGACGATCAGCACGGTGGCGTCGGCGGTCTCGCGGGCGAGGGCCTTGCGGAGCTTGGCGTCGGTGGCGTAGTCGAGTGCGGAGAAGGAGTCGTCGAAGAGGTAGACGTCGGGCCGCCGGACCAGGGCGCGGGCGATGGCGAGGCGCTGGCGCTGGCCGCCGGAGACGTTGCTCCCGCCCTGGGCGATGGGTGCGTCGAGGCCTTCGGTGAGCTGTTCGACGAAGTCCTTGGCCTGGGCGACTTCCAGGGCGTGCCAGAGTTCCTCGTCGGTGGCGTCGGGCCGGCCGTAGCGGAGGTTGCTGGCGACGGTGCCGGTGAAGAGGTAGGGCTTCTGCGGGACGAGGCCGACGGTTTCGGCGATCGCCTCGGGGGCGAGTTCGCGGACGTCGACGCCGTCGAGCAGGACGCGGCCGGAGGTGGCGTCGAAGAGCCGGGGGACGAGGCCGAGCAGGGTGGACTTGCCGCTGCCGGTGGAGCCGATGACGGCGGTGGTCTGGCCGGGGCGGGCGGTGATGTCGATGCCGCGCAGCACGGGGACCTCGGCCCCGGGGTAGCGGAATTCGACGTCGTGCAGCTCCAGGTTGCCGCGGCGCAGCACCTCGGTGACGGGGGCGGCGGGCGGGACGACGCTGGAGCGGGTGTCGAGGACTTCGTGGATGCGTTCGGCGCAGACCTCGGCGCGCGGCACCATCATGAACATGAAGGTGGCCATCATGACGCTCATCAGGATCTGCAGCAGGTAGGAGAGGAACGCGGTGAGCGCGCCGATCTCCATGCCGCCGCTGTCGATGCGGTGGGCGCCGAACCAGAGCACGGCGACGCTGGAGACGTTGACCACCAGCATGACGGTGGGGAACATCAGGGCCATCAGCCGGCCGACCTGGAGTCCGACGTCGGTGAGGTCGTGGTTGGCGCCGGCGAAGCGGTGCTGCTCGTGGTCGTCCTTGACGAAGGCGCGGATGACCCGGATGCCGGTGATCTGCTCGCGCAGCACCCGGTTCATGGTGTCGATCCGCACCTGCATGGCGCGGAACTTCGGGCGCAGCGCGCGGACGAGCAGGACGACGACGCCGCCGAGGACCGGGACGACGGCGAGTAGGAGTGCGGAGAGCGGCACGTCCTGGTTGAGGGCCATGATGACGCCGCCGACGCACATGATGGGGGCGGCGACCATCAGGGTGAAGGACATCAGGACCAGCATCTGGACCTGTTGGACGTCGTTGGTGGTCCGGGTGATCAGGGAGGGCGCGCCGAACTGTCCGACCTCGCGGGCGGAGAAGCCCTGCACGCGGTCGAAGACGGCGGCCCGGACGTCCCGGCCGACGGCCATCGCGGTGCGGGCGCCGTAGTAGACGGCGCAGACGGAGCAGAGCGCCTGGATGACGGTGACGCCGATCATCACGCCGCCGACGCGCAGGATGTAGCCGGTGTCGCCCTTGACCACGCCGTCGTCGATGATGTCGGCGTTGAGGGTCGGCAGGTAGAGGGAGGCGAGCGTCGCGACCAGCTGGAGGAGGACCAGCAGGGTGATCGGTCGGGTGTACGGGCGCAGGTACGCCCTGAGCAATCTGATCAGCACTGGCACACTCTTGTCGTCGGCGGTGGGATTCGCACCACAATTCTCGGTCTTTCGTGGGCTTCTCCAGACCATTGGGCATGCGGCGACCGGAGGTTTGTCCAGTCCTTTGCCGAATGTTTCGGCGGGGGCCGGGACGGGCCTGCACCGGGGGTGCGGGGGCGTGCCAGCTGGCTCTGCCCCCTTACGCATCGACCGGTTTCCCCCTAGGCTGCTGGTGGCCCCCTTGTTACTCGCTGGTATCAGGCCGGTTAACCCGGGGCCCCGGCGACCGCCCCCACGGGAGCCGCGACCACCCCTCAGACGGCCACCCGCCCCCGGAGGTCCTCGTTGAGTTCCGCGCAGTCCCTGATCGGCTCCGGCAGCGCCGACATCGTCGCCGGGCGTCCCGCCTCCGTCGCCCACCTGTTCCTGGAGCGGGTCGCCGCCACGCCGGGTGCCGAGGCCTACCGCTACCCCGCCCCGGTGGACGAGCAGGCGGCCGACGGTGCCCCGGGCGCCGAGCAGTGGCGCTCGCTGACCTGGGCGCAGACCGCCGTCCGGGTGAAGGCGGTGGCCGCCGGCCTGATGGCGCTCGGCATCCGGCCCGAGGACCGGGTCGCCCTGGCCTCCTCCACCCGGGTGGAGTGGATCATCGCCGACCTCGGCAACATGTGCGCGGGCGCGGCGACCACCACCGTCTACCCGAGCACCAACGCGGACGAGACGGCGTTCATCCTCGCCAATTCCGGTTCGAGGGCGCTGTTCGCGGAGAACGCCGCGCAGCTCGCCAAGGCCGTCGAGCAGATCGAGCAGCTGCCCGAGCTGCGCACCGTGATCCTGTTCGACGCGCCCGGTGACACCCCCGAGACGGCCGGCCTCGAACTGCTCACCCTCGCCGAGCTGGAGCAGCGCGGCGCGGAGTACCTGGAGCAGCACCCGGACGCGATCGAGAAGACCGTCGCCGGGCTCGACAAGGAGCAGCTGGCCACCCTGATCTACACCTCGGGCACCACCGGCCGGCCCAAGGGCGTGCGCCTGGTGCACGACTGCTGGGCGTACGAGGGCCGGGCGCAGGAGGCCAGCGGGCTGCTGCGCGCCGACGACGTGCAGTTCATGTGGCTGCCGCTGTCGCACGTGTTCGGCAAGACGCTGATCTCCGGCCAGATCTCGACCGGCCACGTGATGGCGGTGGACGGCCGGGTGGACCGGATCATCCACAACCTGCCGGCGATCCGGCCGACCGTCATGGCGTCGGCGCCGCGCATCTTCGAGAAGGTCTACAACGGCATCGCCGGCCGGGCCCGGGCCGAGGGCGGGGCCAAGTACAAGATCTTCCTCTGGGCCGCCAAGGTCGCCCGCGACTACGCCCGGACCACCCAGGCCAACCGGATCGCCACCGGCCGCGACGGCGCCCCGGCCGCGCTGCGGCTGCAGCACGCGCTCGCCGACAAGCTGGTGTACGCGAAGATCCGGGCCGCCTTCGGCGGGCGGCTGCGCGGGGCGGTCTCCGGCAGTGCGGCGCTCGCCCCGGAGATCGGCTACTTCTTCCTGGGCGCCGGGGTGCCGATCCTGGAGGGCTACGGCCTCAGCGAGACCAGCGCCGGCTCGACCGTCAACCGGGCGGAGGACATCCGGATCGGCACCGTCGGCCGGCCGCTGCCCGGTACCGAGGTGCGGATCGCCGAGGACGGCGAGATCCTGCTGCGCGGCCCCGGCATCATGCGCGGCTACCACGAGCTGCCGGAGAAGACCGCCGAGGTGCTGGAGCCGGACGGCTGGTTCCACACCGAGGACATCGGCGAGCTCAGCCCGGACGGCTTCCTGCGGATCACCGACCGCAAGAAGGACCTGTTCAAGACCTCCGGCGGCAAGTACGTCGCGCCGAGCGAGGTCGAGGGCAAGTTCAAGGCGGTCTGCCCGTTCGTCAGCAACGTCCTGGTGATCGGCAACGGCCGCAACTTCTGCACCGCGCTGATCGGCCTGGACGAGGCGGTCATCGTGCCGTGGGCCGCCGAGCACGGCCTGGCCGGCAAGTCCTACGCCGAGCTGGCCGTGGACCCGCAGGTGAACCAGCTGATCGAGGGCTTCGTCAAGCGGCTCAACAACGACCTGCAGCGCTGGCAGACGATCAAGAAGTTCCACCTGCTGCCGCGCGACCTCGACGTCGAGCACGGCGAGCTCACGCCGAGCCTGAAGATCAAGCGCCCGGTGGTCGAGAAGACCTACGCGGACGCCGTCACCGCGATGTACGCGGGGGCCAACGAGGCCTGATCCGTCCCGTTCCGGTACGGCCCGCGGGCTTCCGCGGGCCGTACGGGACAATGGGGTCATGCCCTCCGCACTTCCCGACGGCGAACCCGTGCCGTCCGACGGTTCCCTGCCCGCGCACGCCCTCGCCGGGCTCGGGTCGCGGCCGTTCGGTTTCTACCTGCACGTGCCGTACTGCGCGAGCCGCTGCGGCTACTGCGATTTCAACACCTACACCGCCACCGAGCTGCGTTCCTCGGGCGCGGTCGCCTCGCAGGAGACCTACGCGGACAACGTGGTCGCCGAGATCCGGCTGGCCCGGAAGGTGCTGGGCTCCGCCGAGCTGCCGGTGCGGACGGTCTTCCTCGGCGGCGGCACGCCCACCCTGCTGCCCGCCCGTGACCTGGTGCGGATGCTGGCCGCGATCCGCGAGGAGTTCGGGCTCGCCGAGGACGCCGAGGTCACCACCGAGGCCAACCCCGAGTCCGTCGACCCGGCCTACCTGGCCGAGCTGCGGGACGGCGGCTACAACCGGATCTCCTTCGGCATGCAGTCGGCCCGCCCGCACGTGCTGCAGCTGCTGGACCGCCACCACACCCCCGGCCGCCCCGAGGCCTGCGTCGCCGAGGCCCGCGCGGCCGGCTTCGAGCACGTCAACCTCGACCTGATCTACGGCACCCCCGGCGAGTCCGACGACGACTGGCGGGCCTCCCTGGACGCCGCGATCGGCGCCGGACCGGACCACGTCTCGGCCTACTCGCTGATCGTCGAGGACGGCACCCGGCTCGCCGCCCGGGTCAAGCGCGGCGAGCTGCCGATGATCGACGACGACGTGCACGCCGACCGCTACCTGATCGCCGAGGAGGCGCTCGCCGCCGCCGGCTACTCCTGGTACGAGGTCTCCAACTGGGCCACCACCCCCGAGGGGCGCTGCCGCCACAACGAGCTCTACTGGACCGGGGCGGACTGGTGGGGCGCCGGCCCCGGCGCGCACAGCCACGTCGGCGGCGTCCGCTGGTGGAACGCCAAGCACCCCGCCGCCTACGCGCAGGCGCTCGCCGAGGGCCGCACCCCCGCGCAGGGCCGCGAGCTCCTCTCCGCCGAGGACCGCCGGGTAGAGCGCATCCTGCTCGAACTGCGCCTCGCCGAGGGCGCCCCGCTCGACCTGCTCACCGGCACCGGCCGGGAGGCCGCCGACCGCGCCCTCGCCGACGGTCTGCTGGCCCCGGAGCCCTATGCCCAGGGCCGCGCCGCCCTGACCCTCCAGGGCCGTCTGCTGGCGGACGCGGTCGTGCGTGACCTGGTGGACTGACGTTCGTTAACGTGGTGTCAGCCGTCGGAGGGAGCGCGCAGTGACCGCCATCGATGACCGGATGATGGGGATCTTCGAGAACCTGGAGGTTCCGGAAGGCGTCAAAGCCGAACTCATCAGGGGGGAAATCGTGATGATGGCCGGGCCGGACATGGTCCACAACCTCATCGTCTCCGCGATTCAGCACCAGACCCCCTACGCCCGGTGGCGGGCGCTTCAGACCCAGGATCTGATCATCTCCGGCGAGGCCAGTGAACCCCAGCCGGATCTGGTCGTCTTCGAGCGCGGCGCAGCCCCTGAGGCCGGCCGATTGCTGTCCGCCGCTGCGGTGACCGTCGTGGTCGAGGTGGTCTCCAAGACCAGCGTGCACCGGGACTACCGCATCAAGCGCGAGATGTATGCGCAGGGTGGGATCCCGGCGTACCTCATCGTCGATCCGCTCAAGGGCGTATGTGTGCTCCTCACCGAGCTGACCACCGACACGGCTTCGGGTACCCCGGTGTACTGGTCCGAGCGGACCACCAAGTTCGGTGACCCGATCCAGGTCGACCTGCTCGATGTCATCCTGGACACCTCGGAGTTCCAGACCTACTCCTGAGCCGGTGGCGTCACGAAGTCGATCAGCTCCTCGACGCGCCCGAGCAGCTCGGGCTCCAGGTCCTTGTAGGAGTCGACCGTCGCGAGGATGCGCTTCCACGCGGCGGGGGTGTCGACCGGCCAGCCGAGGCGCCGGCAGGTGCCCTCCTTCCAGTCCTCCCCGCGCGGGACGGCGGGCCAGGCCGGGATGCCGACGGCGGCCGGCTTCACGGCCTGCCAGATGTCGACGTAGGGGTGGCCGACCACCAGGACGGACTCGCCCGTGACCCGGGCCGCGATCCGGTGCTCCTTGGTGCCGGGGAGCAGGTGGTCGACCAGGACGCCGAGGCGGCGGCCCGGGCCGGGGGCGAAGTCGGCGACGATCGCCGGCAGGTCGTCCACGCCCTCCAGGTACTCGACCACCACGCCCTCGATCCGCAGGTCGTCGCCCCAGACCCGCTCGACCAGCTCGGCGTCGTGCCGGCCCTCGACGTAGATCCGGGACTCGCGCGCCACCCGGGCGCGGGCCCCGGGCACGGCCACCGAGCCGGAGGCCGTCCGCCCGGGCGTCCGGGCCGGGGCGGGCCCGGCGGGACGCACCAGGGTGACGGTGCGGCCCTCCAGCAGGAAGCCGCGCGGCACCAGCGGGAAGACCCGGTGCTTGCCGAAGCGGTCCTCCAGGGTGACGGTGAAGCCCTCGGCGGTCTTCTCGCAGCGCACCACCGCCCCGCAGAAGCCGGTCGCCGCCTCCTCCACCACCAGGTCCCGCTCGGCGGGCACCTCGGGGGCGGGCTGCTGCCGCTTCCACGGCGGGTTCAGATCGGGTCCGTACTGGCGGCTTCGCATGCAGGTGACTATAGGCAGCGCCGGCCCGCCGGGCCGACGGCGCGTCAGAGGCCCGGCGCGCCCCAGACCGGGAACCAGCGGGTGAGGTCCTTCTCCAGCCGCAGGTCGTTCCCGAGCGAGGCGTTGACCTGGAGCTCCAGCGGGCTGTTGCGCTTCTCCCCGCCGCCGGGCATCGGCGCGAACGGGTAGAAGGTGCCGCGCTTGTAGAGGTAGACCAGCGCCAGCGAGCGCCCCTGCTCGTCGCGGAAGCCGACCATCGAGCAGAGCAGCTGCGGGCCGAAGCCGTTCCCCTCCAGCTCGCTGTTGACCGCGTGCAGGTCGGTGACCAGCTCCGGCAGCTCCTCCGGCGGGTGCCGCACCAGCAGCCAGGAGTAGCCGTACGCGTCCGTGGAGGCCTCCACCGGGACGCCGCCGCGCCCGGTGTCGGCGTCCAGCAGCGCCCGCACCTGCCGCTCGACCTCGACGAAGGCGCCGCCCTCGACGGAGGCGAAGCAGACCGAGCCGAGCCCGGTCGGGCGGAAGCCGGACGCCGCCTCCAGGGTCAGCGCGGCCGACGGCACGCCGAACAGCTGGTCGAGGTCGGGCTTGACCGGCTTGGTGCGGCCGAACAGCGCGTCCAGGATTCCCACGGCGGTCCCTTCCGGAGCGGCGGGTCAGTGGCCGAGCCGGGCCGAGATCCGGGCCAGCTGCTCCAGCCGCCGCTCCAGCGAGGGGTGGGTGGAGAACAGCTGGGTGGCGGTCTCCCGGGCGCTCAGCGCGGGGGCGAAGTAGAAGGCGTTGTAGGGCTGCGCCTGGCGCAGGTCCTTGGTGGGGATCGCGGCGATCTGCCCGGTCACCTTGGTCAGCGCCGAGGCGAGCGCGCTGGGCCGGCCGGTGAGCTGGGCGGCGGCCCGGTCGGCGGCCAGCTCCCGGTAGCGGGAGAGCAGCCTGGTCAGCAGGAAGCTGATCGCGTAGACCACCACCGACACCAGCGGGATGATCAGCGCGACGATCGCGGCGTTGGAGTCGTTGTTGCTCCGGCCGCCGGCGAACCCGCCGTACACCGCGATCCGGGTCATCGCCCCGGCCAGCACCCCGAGGAAGCCGGCGACGGTCATCACCGCGACGTCCCGGTGGGCGACGTGCGACAGCTCGTGCGCGAGGACGCCCTCCAGCTCCTCCGGCTCCAGCCGCCGCAGCAGGCCGGTGGTGACGCACACCACGGCGTTCTGCGGGTTGCGGCCGGTCGCGAAGGCGTTCGGCATGTCGTTGTCGGCGACCGCCACCCGGGGCTTGGGCATGTCGGCGAGCGCGCAGAGCCGGTCGACGGCGCCGTGCAGCTGGGGGTACTGCTCGGGGGTCACCCGGTGGGCGCCCATCGCCCGCTCGGTGATCTTGTCGCTGAACCAGAACTGGGCGACGAACAGACCGCCGGAGATCAGCACGATCAGCGGCCAGGCGCCGCGCAGCAGGGCGATCAGCAGGCCGGTGAAGCCGACGTAGAGCAGGCCGATGAAGAACATCGTGGCGACCATCCGGCCGGTGAGGCCGCGGTCCGGTGCGAAGCGGGTGGGTTGGCCCGAGGTCGACATCGCTGTCCTCCGTTCGCCGTCTGCTGTCGATGCTCCCACCCGGACCGGCGCGGGGCATCATCCGGCGCGCGACCCGTCGCCGCGGACTGCGGGCAGGATCACCCCGGCCGGGCCGTTCCTGCCGTGGGACCCGGGCCTTACACTGGCAGGTACGGTTCTGGCACTCGTGTGTTCAGAGTGCCAAGACCGGGGTCGCCCGGTTCGGCCCGGAACATGCAGGTACGGAACACATGTCACAACGGACAACGTGCGAAGACGGAGGTGCGTGCCCCATGGCCGGTGAGGTCCGCCAGCTGGACGACCGCAAGCTCGCGGTGCTTCGCGCCATCGTCCAGGACTACGTGGGCACCGAGGAGCCGGTCGGCTCCAAGGCCCTGGTCGAGCGGCACAACCTCGGCGTGTCACCGGCGACGGTCCGCAACGACATGTCGGCGCTGGAGGAGGACGGCTACATCCACCAGCCGCACACCAGCGCGGGGCGGATCCCCACCGACAAGGGGTACCGCCTCTTCGTCGACAGGCTGGCCGAGGTCAAGCCGATGAGCGCGCCCGAGCGGCGGGCGATCCGGCACTTCCTGGACGGCGCGGTCGACCTCGACGACGTGGTCGCCCGCACGGTCCGGCTGCTCGCCCAGCTGACCCGACAGGTCGCGGTGGTCCAGTACCCCTCGCTGTCCCGTTCCACGGTGCGGCACATCGAGCTGGTGGCCCTGGCGCCGGGCAAGGTGATGCTCGTGCTGATCACCAACACCGGCCGGGTCGAGCAGCGGATGGTCGACTGCCCGGGCGCCGTCGGCGAGGTGGTCCTCGCGGACCTGCGCGCCAAGGTCAACACGCGGGCCGTCGGCCGGCGGCTGCCGGAGGTCCCGGGGCTGCTGGAGGACGTGCCGGCGCTCTTCGAGGCGGCCGACCGGCCGACCGTCACCACCGTCCTGGCGACGCTGTTCGAGGCGCTCGCCGAGCAGAACGAGGAGCGGATCATGCTGGCCGGCACGGCCAACCTGACCCGTTTCGGCCACGACTTCCCGCTCACCATCCAGCCGGTGCTCGAAGCACTGGAGGAGCAGGTCGTCCTGCTCCGCCTCCTGGGTGAGACCGCGGACGCCGGGATGACGGTGCGGATCGGCCGGGAAAACGCCTACGAGGGGCTCAATTCCACCTCGGTCGTCTCGGTCGGTTACGGTTCGGGCGATGAGAGCGTGGCCAAACTGGGTGTGATCGGTCCGACCCGGATGGACTATCCGGGCACAATGGGGGCGGTGCGAGCGGTGGCACGGTACGTCGGCCAGATCCTGGCCGAGTCGTAGGGAACGGCCGCCGTCAGAATTCTGACGGTGGTCCCAGTCGCAGGCACTTCTACAGGCGGAACAAGCGGAGCATTTGGTGGCCACGGACTACTACGCGGTACTCGGCGTCCGACGGGATGCGGGGCAGGACGAGATCAAGAAGGCGTTCCGGCGCCTGGCACGCGAACTGCACCCGGACGTCAACCCGGACCCGAAGACGCAGGAGCGGTTCAAGGAGATCAACGCCGCCTACGAGGTGCTCTCCGACCCGCAGAAGCGTCAGGTCTACGACCTCGGCGGGGACCCGCTGTCCCCGAACGGCGGCGCGGGCGCGGGCGGCTTCGGCGCCGGCGCGGCGGGCTTCGGCTTCTCCGACATCATGGACGCCTTCTTCGGCGCCGCCTCCGGCCAGCGCGGACCGCGCTCGCGGACCCGGCGCGGCCAGGACGCCATGATCCGGCTGGAGATCACCCTGGAGGAGGCCGCGTTCGGCACCACCAAGGAGCTCCAGGTCGACACCGCCGTCACCTGCACCACCTGCAGCGGTGAGGGCGCCGCGCCCGGCACCTCCGCGCAGACTTGTGACATGTGCCGCGGCAAGGGCGAGGTCTCCCAGGTCACCCGGTCCTTCCTGGGCCAGGTCATGACCTCCCGCCCCTGCCCGCAGTGCCAGGGCTTCGGCACCGTCGTGCCGACCCCGTGCCCGGAGTGCGCCGGCGACGGCCGGGTCCGCGCCCGCCGCACGCTGACCGTCAAGATCCCGGCGGGTGTCGACAACGGCACCCGGATCCAGCTGGCCGGCGAGGGCGAGGTCGGCCCCGGCGGCGGCCCCGCCGGCGACCTCTACGTCGAGATCGCCGAGACCACCCACACCGTCTTCCAGCGCCGCGGGGACGACCTGCACTGCACGGTGACCATTCCGATGACGGCCGCCGCGCTCGGCACCCAGGTGCCGCTGCAGACCCTGGACGGCCTGGAGGAGGTCGACATCCGGCCCGGCACCCAGTCCGGCCAGTCGATCCCGCTGCACGGCCGCGGCATCACCCACCTGCGCGGCACCGGCCGGGGCGACCTGATAGTGCATGTCGAGGTGCAGACGCCCACCAAGCTCGACCCCGAGCAGGAGGAGCTGCTGCGCCGCCTGGCGGTGCTGCGCGGCGAGGAGCGGCCGGCCGGCCAGTTCGCGCCGGGCCAGCAGGGGCTGTTCTCCCGGCTGAAGGACGCCTTCAACGGCCGCTGATCCGCTTCGGCGGCCGTCGACCCGGTTCGACTGCCGCTGATCCGGCTGCCGCCGACCAGGCCGCCGCCCGCACCGCCGGTGCCCGGTGATCCGCGAGGGTCGCCGGGCGCCGTCGTTCCCCCGCCCGCCGGACCCCCGCCCGCCAGACCTCCAGGAACCGCCATGACCGCGCCCGTGTTCGTCGTCGAGACCGCGCAGCTCGCCACCGCCGCACCCGGCGCGGTGGTCCGGCTGGACGGCCCGGAGGGGCGGCACGCCGCGGCCGTGAAGCGGCTGGAGCCGGGCGAGGCGGTGACCCTCGCCGACGGCCTCGGCCTCGGCGTGGACGGCACGGTCGCCGCGGTGCACGGCAAGGACGCCGTCGACGTGGCGGTGGCCGCCGTCCGCCGGGAGCCCGAGCCGGCCCCGCGGATCGTCGTCGTCCAGGCGCTGCCCAAGGGCGACCGGGGCGAGTTGGCCGTGGAGACCATGACCGAGGTCGGCGTGGACGCGGTGATCCCGTGGTCCGCCTCCCGCTGCATCACCCAGTGGAAGGGCGAGCGCGGAGCCAAGGCGCTCGCCAAGTGGCGCTCCACCGCGCGCGAGGCCGGCAAGCAGTCCCGCCGGCTGCGCTTCCCCGAGGTCCGCGAGCCGATGACGACCCGCCAGCTGGCCCCGGTGCTGGCCGCGGCCGCGTTCGCCGGGGTGCTGCACGAGGAGGGCGCCGAGCCGCTGGCCGGCGCCGCGCTGCCCTCCGCGGGGGACATCGTGCTGGTGGTCGGCCCCGAGGGCGGGGTCTCGCCGGACGAGCTGGCCGCCTTCGCCGAGGCCGGCGCCAAGCCCTACCGGCTCGGCGCCTCGGTGCTGCGCACCTCGACCGCCGGGGTGGCCGCCGGCGCCCTGCTGCTGGGCCGCACCGGCCGCTGGAGCTGACCCGACGCCCGCGGGCGGGGCGGCGCCCTGGCCCGGGCCGTCGCCCGCAGGGGGCGGCTGTTGCCGAAAAGCCGGTGCATCGTACGCGTACGTGCCTAGGCTGGCGGCGTGAGCGAATCCCCGAGCACCTCCGCCGGCGCCTACCTGCGCCACCCGCACCTGCACGGTGACCTGGTCGCCTTCGTGGCCGAGAACGACGTCTGGCTGGCTCCGGTGGACGGCGGACGGGCCTGGCGGCTGACCGCCGACCACGCCCCGGTCCGCAACCCGCGCTTCTCCCCGGACGGCCGGCACATCGCCTTCACCTCCACCCGGGACGGCGCCCCCGAGGTGCACGTCGCCCCGGTGGACGGCGGCCCGTCCCGCCGGCTGACGTACTGGGGCAGCGGCCAGACCCAGTTGGAGGGGTGGACGGCCGACGGCCGGCCGGTCGCCACCACCACCGCCGGGCAGTCCACGCTGCGCCGCACCTGGGCGCACGCCGTGCCGCTGGACGGGGGCGAGCCGGTCCGGCTGCCGTACGGGCCGGTCGGCGGGCTGGCGTTCGAGCCGGGTGGCGACCGGCTGTTGCTCTCCACCGTGAACAACCGGGAGCCGGCCTGGTGGAAGCGGTACCGGGGCGGCCGGGCCGGCAAGCTCTGGATCGGCAGCGAGGAGTTCGTCCGGGTCCACGAGGACCTCGACGGCCAGCTCTCCTCGCCGCTCTGGGTCGGCGACCGGATCGCCTTCCTCTCCGACCACGAGGGCGTCGGCGCGCTCTACTCCAGCCTCCCCGACGGCTCCGACCTGCGCCGCCACACCACCTCGCCGGACGGCTTCTACGCCCGCAACGCGAGCACCGACGGCGCCCGGGTGGTCTGGCACAGCGCCGGCGACCTCTGGCTGCTGGACGACCTGGCCGGCGCCGAGCCGCGCCGCCTGGACGTCCGCCCGGCCGGCCAGCGCGCCGGGCGCCGGCCCCGCCCGGTGTACGCCGCGCACTGGCTGGAGACCGCCGCCCCCGACCGCACCGGCCGGGCCGGCGCCGTCGTGGTGCGCGGCACCGTGCACTGGCTCACCCACCGCGAGGGCCCGGCCCGGGTGCTGGACGAGACGCCCGGCGTCCGCGGCCGGCAGGCCCGGGTGGTGCCGGGCGAGGACGCCGGGCAGGGCGTGCTCTGGGTGACCGACGCGGACGGCGACGACGCGCTGGAGTACGCCCCCGCCGTGCTCGGCGCCGAGCGCCGCCGGCTGGCCGGCGGCCGGCTCGGCCGGGTCCGCTCGCTGGTCGTCTCCCCGGACGGCAAGCAGGCCGCGGTCGGCTCGCACGACGGCCGGGTGCTGCTGGTCGTGCTCGCCGACGGCGCCGTGCACGAGCTGGAGCGCAGCACCGACGGCGAGGTCAGCGGCCTGGCGTTCAGCCCCGACTCGGCCTGGCTGGCCTGGTCCCGGCCGGCCCCCGGCATGGGCCCCTTCTCGTTGCGCCAGATCGTGCTCGCCAACCTGGCCACCCGCACGGTCAGCGAGGTCACCCCGCAGCGGTTCGTCGACACCTCGCCGGCCTTCACCGCCGACGGCCGCCACCTGGCGTTCCTCTCGGTGCGCAACTTCGACCCGGTCTACGACTCGCACGTCTTCGACCTGTCGTTCCCCAACGGCTGCCGCCCGTACCTGGTCACGCTGGCGGCCGACACGCCGTCCCCGTTCGGGCCGCAGCGGGCCGGGCGGGCGGTCGGCGGGGAGGAGGACGAGCCGAAGGGCCGGAAGGCGGACGGCGAGGAGTCCGCCGGGGACGCGCCGCCGGTCACCCGGGTGGACCTCGACGGCATCGCCGACCGGATCATCCCGTTCCCGGTCGAGGGCGGCCGGTTCGGCACCCTGCGCGCCGCCAAGGACGCCGTGCTCTGGACGAGGGTCCCGCTGATCGGCGAGCTCGGCGACGAGGCGGCCTCGCTGGAGGACGAGCGGCCGCGCCCCGCGCTGGAGCGGTTCGACCTCCGCAAGCGCCGCGCCGAGCAGCTGGTCGACGGCCTCGACGGGTTCGCGGTCAGCGGCGACGGCAGCCGGATCGCCGTGCTGGACGAGGGCGCGTTGCGGATCGTCCCGGCCGACCACAAGGCGGGTGAGGACGACGAGGTCGACGTCGACCTCACCCGGCTGCGGGTCACCGTCGACCCGGCGGCCGAGTGGCGGCAGATGTACGAGGAGAACGGCCGCCTGATGCGCGACAACTTCTGGCGCCCCGACCTCGACGGCGTGGACTGGGCCGGCGTGCTGGACCGCTACCGGCCGCTGGTGGAGCGGGTCGGGTCGCATGACGACCTGGTGGACCTGCTCTGGGAGGTGCACGGCGAGCTCGGCACCTCGCACGCCTACGTGCTGCCGCACGGCGTCCACACCGAGGCCGCCCGCCGGCAGGGGCTGCTCGGCGCGGACCTCGTCAAGGACGGGGACGTCTGGCGGATCGCCCGCATCCTGCCCGGCGAGTCCTCCGACCCGCGGGCCCGCTCGCCGCTGGCGGCGCCCGGCGCGGCGATCCGCCCGGGCGACGCGATCCTCGCCGTCAACGGGCGCCCGGTGGACCGGGTGACCGGTCCGGCGCCGCTGCTGGCCGGCACCGCCGGGCAGCCGGTCGAGCTGACCGTGGCCGGCAAGGACGGCACCGACCAGCGCCACCCGGTGGTCGTCCCGCTGGCCGACGAGGAGCCGCTGCGCTACCACGACTGGGTGGCCGGCCGGCGGGCCGCCGTGCGCGAGCTGTCCGGCGGGCGGCTCGGCTACCTGCACATCCCCGACATGCAGACCACCGGCTGGGCGCAGATCCACCGGGACCTGCGCTCGGAGATGGCCAAGGAGGGCGTGATCGTCGACATCCGGGAGAACCGGGGCGGCCACACCTCCCAGCTGGTGATCGAGAAGCTGGCCCGCCGGATCGTCGGCTGGGACGTCGCCCGGGACATCACCAGCCCGGTGCCCTACCCGGGCGACGCCCCGCGCGGACCGGTGGTGGCGCTCGCCGACGAGTTCTCCGGCTCGGACGGCGACATCGTCAACGCCGCCATCCAGGCGCTGAAGCTCGGCCCGGTGGTCGGTACCCGGACGTGGGGCGGGGTGATCGGCATCGACAGCCGCTACAGCCTGGTCGACGGCACGCTGGTGACCCAGCCCAAGTACGCCTTCTGGCTGGAGGGCTACGGCTGGGGCGTGGAGAACCACGGCGTCGACCCGGACGTCGAGGTGCCGTTCGCGCCGCACCACTGGGCCGCGGGGCAGGACCCGCAGCTGGCGGAGGGCGTCCGGATCGCGCTGGCGGCCCTGGCCGAGACCCCGGCCAAGACGCCGCCGCCGATGCCCTGGCAGTAGCCGCGGGGGAGCGGGGGGTCGGCCGGTCCGACCTCCCGCTCCGGGCCTGGGTAGGATGCGGGGCTGTTCTTGATCATCGGTAGGTACGGGGGCGGTCGTGGCACAGGGATATCCACCGGGTTCGTACGGTTCGCAGCAGTACGCCCCGCAGCCGTACCCGCCCCAGCAGCCCCACGGGCAGCAGCCGTACCCGCCGCAGCAGCCCTACGGCGGCCAGCCGCAGCACTACGGGCAGCCGCAGCCGTACGGTCAGCCCCAGCCCTACGCGCAGCCCCAGCCCTACGCGCAGCCCCAGCCCTACGCGCAGCCCCAGCCCTACGGCCAGCCGCAGCCCTACGGCCACCCGCAGCCCTACGCGCAGGAGCCGCAGCAGTCGCCCCACGCCCGGGTGCCCCGGCCGAAGGAGGCGAGCGGCTTCCGCCGCTACCCGGCGATCATCCTCGACTGGCTGCTCGCCGTCGTCCTGGGCGTCATCGCCGCCAAGGCCGTCGGCGGTCCGAAGAGCGACCACCCCGGTTCCTACTTCATGGCCCTGCTCGCCGTCGGCTTCGGCGTCTCCTACGTCAACCAGGTGCTGTTCGCCCGGCTCACCGGCTTCAGCGTGGGCAAGGGCCTGCTGGCGCTCCGGGTGATCCGCAAGAAGGACGGCAGCCGCCCGCACACCTGGCGGCTCACCAAGCGCTGGGCGATCGGCTTCGTGATCATCGCCGTCTCGCTGATCACCGAGGACTTCGAGGACGAGGAGGTCTTCGGCGTGCGCGTGGTGCGCTGGAAGCATCTGAGCGAGTACCAGCAGGCCACCGCGCGGCTCGGCTAGCATGCGGCCGTACGCCCCGACCGACACCGTGCGACACCGCGAGGAGACCCCGATGGCCGGCGAGCCGCAGTCCGACTGCCTGTTCTGCAAGATCGTGGCGGGCGAGATCCCGGCCACCGTGGTGCGCAAGACCGAGCGCACCCTCGCCTTCCGCGACATCGCCCCGAAGGCCCCGACCCACGTCCTGGTCATCCCGCACGTCCACTACCCGAACGCCGCCGCTCTGGCCGCGGCCGAGCCGGAGATCGCCGGCGAGCTGCTCGCCGAGGCCGGCCGGGTCGCCGAGGACGAGGGCCTCCGGGACTACCGTCTGATCTTCAACACCGGTGCCGGCGCGGGGCAGACCATCTTCCACGCGCACGTCCACGTGCTGGGCGGCATCCCGATGCACGAGCGCATGGTCTGACCGACGTGTCACAGCGCGAACTCGTCGTCCTCGGCACCGCCAGCCAGGTGCCCACCCGGCACCGCAACCACAACGGCTACCTGCTGCGCTGGGACGGCGAGGGCCTGCTGTTCGACCCCGGCGAGGGCACCCAGCGGCAGATGCTGCACGCCGGGGTCTCCGCCACCCAGCTGACCCGGATCGCCGTGACGCACTTCCACGGCGACCACAGCCTGGGCCTCGCCGGGGTGATCCAGCGGATCAACCTGGACCGCGTGCCGCACCCGGTGGACGTCTACTTCCCGGCCTCCGGCGAGGTCTACTTCGAGCGGCTGCGGCACGCCACCGCCTTCCACGAGACGGCCGTGCTGCGCCCCCGCCCGATCGACGAGCCCGGCCCGCTGCCGGCGCCCGGCGCCCGCTTCGCGCTGGACGCCGTCCGGCTGTCGCACCCGGTCGAGTCCTTCGGCTACCGGCTCACCGAGCCCGACGGCCGACGGCTGGTGCCCGAGCGGCTCGCCGCCCTCGGCCTCGCCGGGCCGGACGTCGGCCGGCTGCAGCACCTCGGGGCGGTCGAGGTGGACGGCCGGCAGGTCACCCTGGACCAGGTCAGCGAGCCCCGGCCCGGCCAGAGCTTCGCCTTCGTGATGGACACCCGGCTCTGCGACGGCGTCCACGAGCTCGCCGAGCGGGCCGACCTGCTGGTCATCGAGGCGACCTTCACCGACGCCGACACCCGGCTCGCCGAGGAGCACGGCCACCTCACCGCCGGCCAGGCCGCCAAGGTGGCCGCCGAGGCCGGCGTCCAGACCCTGGTGCTGACGCACTTCTCGCAGCGCTACCCGGACCTCGGCCAGCACCTCGCCGACGCCCGCAAGCACTTCGACGGCACGGTGGTGCTCGCCGAGGACCTCGCCCGGGTGCCCGTGCCGCCCCGGCGCCGGCCGTGACCGCCCGTCGCGGCCCCGGCCGGGGCCGGGCGGCGGCCGGGTCGCGGCCGACCGGAGGCCCGGGCCGCGGAAGGGCCGCGACCGGCGCGGAAAACCGCTCGCGCCGCTCCGCGATCTGCCGCAGCATCGTCGGGTGCGGCCCCGCCGCCCGCCGCGGCGATCACGTGCGCGGCGTACCCTGGTGCCCCGGAGAGAACCGAGCGGCCCACGAGAGACGGATGGGATGAGGCAGGCCCCAGCGCCGACCTATGAGTGACACATCGCAGACCCGTACCAACGGACAGTCGCGCCCCGAGACGGCCGACGACGGCCGCGTCAGCGCCCGGATCGTCGTCCCCGAGAAGCACCCGATGGTCACCCTGCTCGGCACCGCCGACTCGCTGCTGCGGGTGATCGAACGGGGCTTCCCCGCCGCCGACATCCACGTTCGCGGCAACGAGGTGACCGCCACCGGAGAGCGCGCCGAGGTGGCCCTCGTCCAGCAGCTCTTCAACGAGATGATGCTGGTGCTGCGCACCGGCCAACCCCTGACGGAGGACTCCGTGGAGCGCTCCATCGCCATGCTCCGGAGCGCCGTCGACGACCCGGACAGCCCGGCGCCGTCGCAGGTGTTCACCGCGAACATCCTGTCCAACCGGGGTCGCACCATCCGCCCCAAGACCCTCAACCAGCAGCGCTACGTCGACGCGATCGACAAGCACACGATCGTCTTCGGTCTCGGCCCGGCCGGTACCGGCAAGACCTACCTCGCGATGGCCAAGGCCGTCCAGGCCCTCCAGGCCAAGGAGGTCAACCGGATCATCCTGACCCGTCCGGCCGTCGAGGCGGGGGAGCGGCTGGGCTTCCTGCCCGGCACCCTCTACGAGAAGATCGACCCCTACCTGCGCCCGCTCTACGACGCGCTGCACGACATGATGGACCCGGACTCCATCCCGCGGCTGATGGCGGCCGGCACCATCGAGGTCGCCCCGCTCGCCTACATGCGCGGCCGCACCCTCAACGACGCCTTCATCATCCTGGACGAGGCCCAGAACACCTCGCCCGAGCAGATGAAGATGTTCCTCACCCGCCTCGGGTTCAACTCCCGGGTGGTCGTCACCGGCGACACCAGCCAGATCGACCTCCCGGGCGGCACCCGCAGTGGCCTCAAGGTCGTCCAGGAGATCCTGGCCGACGTGCCCGACATCCACTTCTCCGTCCTCACCAGCACCGACGTGGTCCGCCACAAGCTGGTCGGCCGGATCGTGGACGCCTACGAGCGCTGGGACGCCCGCCAGGAGACCGGGGAGACCGCTCCGCCGGCCACCCGCAAGCCCGCCCAGCGGCGTACCGGCGGCAAGGCGACCGCGCCCCGCGCACCCCGACAGTCCCATCGCACCGAAAGCTGAGTAACCAGCCCGTCATGTCGATCGACATCGCCAACGAGTCCGGTTGGGACGCCGACGAGGAAGCCATCCTCGACGTCGCCCGCTACGCACTGGACAAGATGCGGATCCACCCGCAGTCCGAACTGTCCGTGATCCTGGTGGACGGAGCGGCGATGGAGGAGCTGCACATCCAGTGGATGGACCTCCCGGGCCCGACGGACGTGATGTCCTTCCCCATGGACGAGCTGCGCCCCGGCAAGGAGGGCGAGGAGCTGCCGCAGGGCCTGCTCGGCGACATCGTGCTCTGCCCCGAGGTCGCCGAGCAGCAGGGCAAGGCGGCGCCGTCCAAGCACTCGATGGACGAGGAGCTGCAGCTGCTGACCGTCCACGGCGTGCTGCACGTGCTCGGCTACGACCACGAGGAGCCGGACGAGGAGGAGGAGATGTTCGGCCTCCAGAAGGCCATCCTGGACGGCTGGCGGGCCGGTCGCGGCCTCGGCGGCATCTCCCCGGCCCCCACCACCCACTGAGCGCGGAGCCCGAACCCCTGTGAGTGGTGAGAGTACGAGCTTCATCCTCGGTGCCGTGCTGCTCGTCGTGCTCGGCTGGCTGGCCGCGTGCGCCGAGGCGGGCATCTCCCGCGTCTCGAAGTTCCGTGCGGAGGAGGCCGTCCGGGCCGGGCGGCGCGGCTCGGCCCGGCTGCTGACGGTGGCCTCCGACCCGATCCGCTACCTCAACCTGGCCACCCTGATCCGGGTGGCCAGTGAGATGGCGGCCGCGGTGCTGGTCACCGTGGTCTGCGTGCGCAACCTCGACGAGACCTGGCAGGCCGTGCTGCTGGCGTTCGGCGTGATGGTGCTGGTGTCGTTCGTGGCGGTCGGCGTCTCGCCGCGCACGATCGGCCGCCAGCACCCGCTGACCACCGCGACGGCGGCCTCCTTCGTGCTGCTTCCGCTGGCCGCCGTGCTCGGCCCGATCCCGAAGCTGCTGATCCTGCTCGGCAACGCGCTGACCCCCGGCAAGGGCTACAAGGAGGGTCCGTTCGCCTCCGAGGCGGAGTTGCGGGCCCTGGTCGACCTCGCCGAGAAGAACGACGTGATCGAGGACGAGGAGCGCCGGATGGTGCACTCCGTCTTCGAGCTGGGCGACACCATCGTCCGCGAGGTGATGGTGCCGCGCACCGACCTGGTGATGATCGAGCGGCACAAGACCGTCCGGCAGGCGCTCACCCTGGCGCTGCGCTCGGGCTTCTCGCGGATCCCGGTGGTCGGTGACAACGAGGACGACGTGGTCGGCATCGTCTACCTCAAGGACCTCGTCCGCCGCACCCACATCAACCGGGAGGCCGAGTCGGACGAGGTCGGCAGCGTGATGCGGCCGGCCGTGTTCGTCCCGGACTCCAAGCCGGCCGCCGACCTGCTGCGCGAGATGCAGCAGATCCGCTCGCACGTGGCGATCGTGATCGACGAGTACGGCGGCACGGCCGGGCTGGTCACCATCGAGGACATCCTGGAGGAGATCGTCGGCGAGATCACCGACGAGTACGACCGGGAGATCGCGCCGGTGGAGGACCTCGGCGACGGCTCGTACCGGATCACCGCCCGGCTGCTGGTCGAGGACCTGGGCGAGCTGTTCGGCATCGAGCTGGAGGACGAGGACGTCGAGACCGTCGGCGGCCTGCTCGCCAAGCACCTGGGCCGGGTGCCGATCCCCGGCTCGTCCTGCGAGATCCCGCTCCCGGAGGACACCACCTCCACGCTCTCCGGGATCCGGCTCACCGCGGAGAGCTCGGCCGGCCGGCGCAACCGGATCGGCTCGATGGTCGCCCTCCCGGTCCGCCGGAGGGCCGACCGGGCCGCCGAGGAGGTCGGCGAGTAGCGCCCGGGCGGCGGCGGGGCGACGATGGCGTCATGAGTCATCTACTGCGTGCGGAGTACGGCCCGCGGGGTCGGTCGGCCGGGGCGAGCACCTGGCACGTCGTCCGGGCCGCAGATCCCGCGACGGCCCTCTGCGGCCGCACGATGGACACCGACGCCGAGACCCGGGCGGAGGAGGAGTGGGGCACCGGGCTGCGCTGCTGCCAGCAGTGCGGTTCGCTCTACATGCACGAGGTGCCGCACATGGAGGGGAGCCACCCCTACAGCTAGCCGTCGGCCGAGCGCTCCCGGGGGACCGGAGTAGCGTGGACCAGGCCGTCCGACGTCCCCTGCGGAGGTCACCATGAAGCTGCAAGACGAACTGCCCGTCGACCGCAAGCTCGCCACGGTCTGGCGGATCGGGGCGGGGCTCGGGGGGGTCTTCCTGATCGTGTTCGGCTGCCTCGGGTTGGCGGATCACCCGGGCTTCCTGTCCACGGAGGGGAACGAGGTCGCCGGGATGTCCACCAACGGGGCGCTCAGCATCCTCTCCATCGTGGTGGGCGGCATCCTCGTGATCGGCGCCTTCATCGGCGGGAACGTCGCCGCCAACCTGAACATGGCGGCCGGGGTGCTGTTCGTGCTCTCCGGCTTCTACGGCCTGACGGTGCTCGGCCGGCCGGACGCCAACATCCTCAACTTCCGGATGGCCAACGTGCTGTTCGCCTTCATCTTCGGGCTGGTGCTCACCACCTTCGGGATGTACGGGCGGGTCAGCAGCCACCTGCCGCACGACAATCCGTACTGGCAGCGGCGCGCCGGCCACGAGGAGCCGATGCCGTCCGGCCCCAAGACCTTCGTCAAGGTCATGCGGCCCGGTCCGCCGAACCCGATCGGCCACTGACCCCGGCGGCCGGGGTCGGCGGCCGGCTCGGCGCCGGACCCGGTGGCCGGTTGGGCGCCGGACCCGGCGGCCGCGGTGGAACGTCTGGACGGCCGACCCGAGCGGCGTCCTATGCTCGGCGGCATGAGTGACATCGTCGAGATCGACCCCGAAGACAAGAAGATCATCACCCTGGCCCGCTCCGCCCGCGCCCGCAACGGCGTCCCGGAGGGGGCCGCGGTGCGCGACGAGACCGGGCGCACCTACGTGGCCGGGACGGTCGCGCTGGAGTCGCTGCGGCTGAGCGCGCTGCAGACGGCGGTCGCGATGGCGGTGGCCAGCGGCGCGAAGTCGCTGGAGGCGGCGGCCGTGGTGACCGAGGCCGGGGAGCCGGCCGAGGCCGACCTGGCCGCCGTGCGGGACCTCGGCGGGGCCGGGACGCCGGTGCTGCTGGCCGGTCCGGACGGCGCGCTGCGGCTCTCGGTCGGGGCGCGCTGAGCGACGACGCACCTCCGGGCGCCTGGGGCCGTGACCCGGGGCGCCCGGCCCGCGCTGTGGGGCCGACTCCGTTCAGCCGATAATCTCACCGGAAGTTGGCGCGGTGAGAGGGCTGGGGGAGATGGGGCCGTACGCGTTCTTCGCGGGGCTGCTGCTGGGCGTGATGGGGATGGGCAAGTGGCAGGAGACCGGTTCGCCGTTCTGGCTCTGGGGCTCGGTGGCCTTCCTGCTGATGGTGCTGATCATGGGAATCTCCTCGCTGGGCGGCGGCAAGAAGGGCTGACCTTGGCGGTGCGTCCGTCCCGGCTCGGGTGATCAGGGAGAATGGAGCCCATGAATGCCCCTTCCTCCTCGTACCGCTCCGGCTTCGCGTGCTTCGTCGGCCGCCCCAACGCGGGCAAGTCGACCCTGACCAACGCCCTGGTGGGGACGAAGGTCGCGATCACCTCCGACCGCCCGCAGACCACCCGGCACACCGTCCGCGGCATCGTGCACCGCCCGGACGCCCAGCTCGTCCTGGTCGACACCCCCGGCCTGCACAAGCCGCGCACCCTGCTCGGCGAGCGCCTCAACGACCTGGTCCGCACCACCTGGGCCGAGGTCGACGTGATCGGCTTCTGCCTGCCCGCCGACCAGAAGCTCGGCCCCGGCGACAAGTTCATCGCCAAGGAGCTCGCCGAGATCAAGAAGACCCCCAAGGTGGCCATCGTCACCAAGACCGACCTGGTCGACTCCAAGCGGCTCGCCGAGCAGCTGATCGCGGTCCACCAGCTCGGTGCCGAGCTGGGCATCGAGTGGGCGGAGATCATCCCGGTCTCCGCGGTCGGCGACAAGCAGGTGGACCTGGTCGCCGAGCTGATCACCAAGCTGCTCCCGGAGGGCATGCCGCTCTACCCGGACGGCGACCTCACCGACGAGCCCGAGCAGATCATGGTCGCCGAGCTGATCCGCGAGGCGGCGCTGGAGGGCGTCCGGGACGAACTGCCGCACTCGCTGGCGGTCGTGGTCGAGGAGATGCTCCCGCGCGAGGACCGCCCGGCGGACCGCCCGCTGCTCGACATCCACGCCAACGTCTACATCGAGCGCCAGAGCCAGAAGGCGATCGTGATCGGCGCCAAGGGCTCGCGGCTCAAGCACGTCGGCACCACGGCCCGCAAGCACATCGAGGCGCTGCTCGGTACGCCGGTCTACCTGGACCTGCACGTCAAGGTCGCCAAGGACTGGCAGCGGGACCCGAAGCAGCTGCGCAAGCTCGGCTTCTGACCCGAAAGCCCCCACGGCGGCCCGCCCGGACACCTCCGGGCGGGCCGCCGTTCCCGTCTGTCGGACGGGGCGTCAGGCGCCCTCGCGCAGCACCAGCGAGACCAGCTCGCGCTGCGACTCGGTGAGCTTGGGGTCGGCGCAGTGGACCGTCCGGCCGTCGACGGTGATCTCGTAGTGGAAGCCGTCCGGTACCCCGTACGAGGGTGCCCGCAGCCCGCCCGCGACGGCCTCGCGGGCGAGCGCGTGCACGTGCGGGGCGTCGATCCGCTCGGTGGTGTCGAGTTCCGCATGGCGGACCTGCCCCGCTAGGCCGCCGGTCCGGGTCACCTGGATACGCATGGTGTCCATGGTGATACGCAGGGATGGTGTTTGCCGGGGTTTTCCCGGACCTTGACCTTGCGGGATCCGCCGCCCGCCCGGCGGATCCCGCCGGTCAGGTGGTGCTGACGCCGACCTGCGCCCAGGCCGCCGTCACGGTGTCGGCCACCGACGGCTCGGGGTAGCGGGCCCTGGCGGCCGCGACGGTGGCCCGGGCGAAGGCGGTGAACCCGGCGTCGGAGGGGAGCCGCCGGCCGGTCAGCGCGTCGTACCAGATCCGACCCGCCCGCTCCCAGGCCGGCCCGCCGAGCGCGGTGGCGAGCAGGTAGAACGCGTGGTTGGGGATGCCGGAGTTGATGTGCACGCCGCCGTTGTCCCGGGCGGTGCGCACGTAGTCGCGCAGGTGGGCCGGTTGTGGGTCCTTGCCGAGCCGGGGGTCGTCGTACGCGGTGCCGGGCGCCTTCATCGAGCGCAGCGCGACCCCCTGCACGCCCGGGGCGAGCAGCCCGGCCCCGATAAGCCAGTCCGCGTCGGCGGCGTCCTGGCGCAGCGCGTACTGCTTGACCAGGGAGCCGAACACGTCGGAGACGGACTCGTTGAGTGCGCCGGGTTGGCCCCGGTACTCCAGGCCGGCGGTGAACTGGGTGACGCCGTGGGCGAGTTCGTGGCCGATCACGTCGATGCAGGCGGTGAAGTCGCCGAACACCTCGCCGTCGCCGTCCCCGAAGACCATCTGCTGGCCGTCCCAGAAGGCGTTGTCGTAGTGCACCCCGTAGTGCACGGTGGCGTCCAGCCGCAGGCCCTCGTCGTCGATCGAGCGGCGCCCGTAGACGTCGGCGAAGAGTGCGTAGGTGGCGCCGAGGCCGTCGTAGGCGTGGTTGACGGACTGGTCGTCGACCGGGCCCTGGCCCTCCCGGCGGACGGTGCGCCCGGGCAGGCGCTCGGTGTGTTCGGCGTCGCCGATCACCCGGTCGAGCCGGTCGGAGCCGGGCCGGGGCGGGGCGGCGGTGAGACGGGCCGTGCGGTGCACGGCGTCGAGGGCGAGGGAGCGGGCGGCGGGCTCGTGACCGTCCTCGGCGAGGCGGTCCAGGACGTACGGCGGAACGATCGCGCAGAGCGCCGGTTCAGCGGTCATGTGGCCAAGAGTGAGGCAAGCGTGACGTGTTGTCACCGGCGCGGACGAAATCGCGCGCCGTCTCAAGGAATCGCGCGCCGTCTCAAGGAGTGGAATGTCCGCCCGGCTCGCTTCGGGGGCGCGCTCCGCTCGGTTACGCTGGAGCACATCATGCGCAACGGGCTGCTTCTTCTTAGCTGCCGCGTCGAGGGCCTGTAGTCCACCAAGGGCCGGCTCCCTCGCCGCGGGGACTGTGCTGTGCGCGTAGGAATCGGGCGATCCAACGACGGGTCGCGAGCGGCAGCAGGCCGGCCAGTCGGGTGTCCACCTCACCCCGACACGCCCCGCATCCACAGGAAGCCGAGAGTCACCTCCATGACCGAGCAGACCTCCGCCGCGTCCGTCCCCGCCGGTCGGGCCTTCACCGACCGTCCCACCCCGATCACCGCCGCGACCGTCCGCCAGCAGTCCGCGGGCATGCGCCACGGCCGCTACCTGCCGTTCGGCACCGTCGACCTGCCGGACCGCACCTGGCCGTCGAAGGTGATCACCAAGGCGCCGCGCTGGCTCTCCACCGACCTGCGGGACGGCAACCAGGCGCTGATCGACCCGATGTCCCCGGCCCGCAAGCGGAAGATGTTCGACCTGCTGGTCGCGATGGGCTACAAGGAGATCGAGGTCGGCTTCCCGTCCTCCGGCGCCACCGACCACGCCTTCGTGCGGTCGCTGATCGAGGAGGGCGCGATCCCGGAGGACGTGACCATCTCGGTGCTGACCCAGGCGCGCGAGGAGCTGATCGAGAAGACGGTGGAGTCTCTGGTGGGCGCCCCGCGGGCGACCGTCCACCTGTACAACGCGACCGCGCCGCTGTTCCGCCGGGTGGTGTTCCGCAACGGCAAGGAGGCCACCAAGGCGATCGCCACCGACGGCACCCGGCTGGTGATGGAGTACGCGGACAAGCTGCTGGGCGACGACACCGTCTTCGGCTTCCAGTACTCGCCGGAGATCTTCGTCGACACCGAGCTGGACTTCGCGCTGGAGGTCTGCGAGGCGGTCATGGACGTCTGGCAGCCGGGCGAGGGCCGCGAGATCATCCTGAACCTGCCGGCCACCATCGAGCGGGCCACCCCGAACGTCCAGGCCGACCAGTTCGAGTGGATGTCGCGCAACCTGTCCCGCCGCGAGTACGTCTGCCTGTCGGTGCACCCGCACAACGACCGCGGCACCGCCGTCGCCTCCGCCGAGCTGGCCTACATGGCCGGCGCCGACCGGATCGAGGGCTGCCTGTTCGGGCAGGGCGAGCGGACCGGCAACGTCGACCTGGTAACCCTGGGCATGAACCTGTTCTCGCAGGGCATCGACCCGCAGATCGACTTCTCCGACATCGACGAGGTGCGCCGCACCGCCGAGTACTGCAACCAGATGGAGGTGCACCCGCGCCACCCGTACGCCGGCGACCTGGTGTACACCTCCTTCTCCGGCTCGCACCAGGACGCCATCAAGAAGGGCTTCGACGCCCTGGAGGCGGACGCGAAGGCGGCCGGCGTGCCGGTGGAGGAGCACACCTGGGGCGTGCCGTACCTGCCGATCGACCCGAAGGACGTCGGCCGCACCTACGAGGCGGTCATCCGGGTCAACAGCCAGTCGGGCAAGGGCGGCGTCGCGTACGTCCTGAAGAACGACCACAAGCTGGACCTGCCGCGCCGGATGCAGATCGAGTTCTCCCGGATCATCCAGGCCAAGACCGACGCCGAGGGCGGCGAGGTCACCCCGGCCGACATCTGGGCGGTCTTCGAGGACGAGTACCTGCCGACCACGGCCAACCCGTGGGGCCGGATCTCGCTGAGCGGCTCGCGGACCCTGACCACCGAGGACGGCCGGGACGCGCTGACCGCCGAGGCCGTCGTCGGCGGCGAGCCGGTCACGCTGGCCGGTACCGGCAACGGCCCGGTCTCCGCGTTCGCCGACGCGCTGGCCCGGATCGGCGTGGACGTCCGGGTGCTGGACTACGCCGAGCACGCGCTGAGCGAGGGCGGCGACGCCCAGGCCGCCGCGTACGTCGAGTGCGCGGTGGAGGGCAAGGTGCTGTGGGGTGTCGGCATCGACGGCAACACCGTGCTGGCCTCGCTGAAGGCCATGATCAGCGCCGTCAACCGCGCGCAGCGCGGGTAGTTCGTACGAGTGGTGGTCGCCGGGCCGTCCTTCGGGGCGGCCCGGCGCCGTTCCGGGCGGCCGGGGCCGGGCGGGGCGCGCCGTGGTGTGGCCTGCGCCACACTTTTTCGGATTCCGGGCCGTTCGAGGTGCTGACACGTGCCGGTAACCATGGCAACATCGACGCACCGGAAAGCCGGGTCGGTGGGACGGCCTCGGCATCCGGTCGCGTGACCTGCCCATGGTTGTGCAGGCCGCCTGCCGTGTCTGGGGAGTGGCGCCGTGACAGGGTTGTGGGGTGTTCGCCCGCGGTGGCGGACTGACGTTCTCGGTGACTTCTTCTGCCCGGGCTGCGGTGGTGACCGCAACTACCGCCGGCAACACGGCCGGCGGTGGCTGCGGTTGCTCGGTACCCCGGTGCTGCCGCTCGGCCCCGTCCTCGGCAGCGTGCAGTGCACCACCTGCCACGGCCGGTACGGGGTGGAGAGCCTGGAGCAGCCCACCTGCGTCCGCCTGGGCGGGATGCTGCGCGACGCGCAGTACACCGTCGCGCTGGCCCTGCTCGCGGCCGGCGGCACCGCGCACCGGGCGGCCCGCGAGGCGGCCTGCGCGGCCGTCCGGGAGGCCGGCTTCGAGGACTGCGGCGAGGCCCAGGTGCTGGCGGCGCTGGCCGCGCTCTCCGGCCTCGGCGGGGAGCTCCACGACGCCCACGGCGTGGCCGGCGGCCTGGCCGCCGAGCTGCACGCGGTGCTCGAACCGCTCGCCGCGCACCTGGCCCAGCAGGGCCGGGAGCGGTTGTTGCTGCAGGGCGCGGCGATCGCCCTGGCTGACGGGCGCTACCTGCCGCAGGAGCGCGAGGCGCTGGCCGCGGTCGGGCGCTGCCTGGACCTGCCGCAGAGCACGGTCGGGGCGCTGCTGGAGGCGGCCACCCGGGCCTCCCGTTAACTCGCGTCGGTCTCCCGACAGCCCCGCGCCGCCAGCCGCGCCGCCCACCGCACGGCCCTGCTGAACGGCCCACCGCACGGGCGACCCGTTCCGAGACCCCCACGAGAACCGGGCCCGACCCCCCTCCCGGGCCCGCCGTGACCCGCACCGACCGGCACACCCCCACGGCCCCGGTGCGGGCGCACGGCCGCCCCCGGTTCGGTGCGCCGGCCGCCCGCCGTCCTGCGCGACAATGGTGGGATGTCCACACTGTTCGACGCCGGCCGCGGGGCCGCGGCATGAGCCTCTTCCGGGACGACGGCGTGGTGCTCCGGGCGCAGAAGCTCGGCGAGGCCGACCGGATCATCACCCTGCTCACCCGCCAGCACGGCAAGGTGCGCGCGGTGGCCCGCGGGGTGCGCAAGACCAAGTCCAAGTTCGGTGCCCGGCTGGAGCCGTTCTCGCACGTGGACGTGCAGTTCTTCAGTCGGGGGAGTGAGCTGGTCGGCCGCGGGTTGCCGCTCTGCACCCAGGTGGAGACGATCGCCCCGTACGGCGGATCGATCGTCACCGACTACGGGCGCTACACCGCCGGGACGGCCATGCTGGAGACGGCCGAGCGGTTCGCCGAGAACGAGGGCGAGCCGGCCGTCCAGCAGTACCTGCTGCTGGTCGGCGGGCTGCGCACGCTGGCCGCCGGGGTGCACGAGTCGCACCTGGTGCTGGACGCGTTCCTGCTGCGCTCGCTGGCGGTCAACGGGTACGGCGCGAGCTTCACCGACTGCGCCAAGTGCGGTCTGGAGGGCCCGAACCGGTTCTTCTCGCTCCAGGCCGGCGGTGTGCTCTGCGCGGACTGCCGAGTGCCCGGATGTGCCGTACCCTCCCCTGAGACACTGGTACTGCTCGGGGCGCTGCTGTCAGGGGACTGGCAGACGGCCGACACCTGCGAGCCGAGGTACTGGCGGGAGGGCAGCGGCCTGGTCGCGGCCTATCTGCAGTGGCACCTGGAGCGGGGCATCCGCTCGATGAGATACGTGGAGAAGTGAGCACATGGCAGCGCGACGGCTCTTCGGCGGCGGCAAGCAGCGGGCGTACGTCCCCCCGACCCCGCACCCCAGTGGCGCCCAGCCCCCGAAGATCCCCGGCGAGCTGGTGCCCGAACACGTCGCCATCGTGATGGACGGCAACGGCCGCTGGGCCAAGGAGCGCGGGCTGCCGCGGACCGAGGGCCACAAGGTCGGCGAGAGCGTCGTGCTGGACGTCCTCAGGGGCGCGATCGAGCTCGGCGTGAAGAACATCTCGCTGTACGCGTTCTCGACCGAGAACTGGAAGCGCTCGCCCGACGAGGTGAAGTTCCTGATGAACTTCAACCGGGACGTCATCCGCCGCCGCCGCGACGAGATGGACGCGATGGGCGTGCGGATCCGCTGGGCCGGCCGGATGCCGAAGCTGTGGAAGAGCGTCGTCCAGGAGCTCCAGGTCGCCGAGGAGCAGACCAAGGGCAATGACGCCGTGACGCTCTACATGTGCGTCAACTACGGCGGCCGGGCCGAGCTGGCGGACGCGGCGCAGGCCATCGCGGCCGATGCCGCGGCCGGCAAGCTGGACCCGCGGAAGGTCAACGAGAAGACCATCGCGAAGTACCTGTACCACCCGGACATGCCGGACGTGGACCTCTTCCTGCGCCCGAGCGGCGAGCAGCGGACGTCCAACTTCCTGCTCTGGCAGTCCGCGTACGCCGAGTTCGTGTTCCAGGACGTGCTCTGGCCGGACTTCGACCGCCGGGACCTCTGGCGGGCCTGCGAGCAGTACGCGATGCGCGACCGCCGCTTCGGCGGGGCGATCCCCAACGAGGTGGCCCAGCCGGTGGTGGCGGATCTGCCCTCGCAGCGCTGACGCGCCGGGCGGCGCCGACGCCCGGACACCCGGAAGGGCCCCGCGGGACGCGTCCCGCGGGGCCCTTCCGGGTCCCGTACCGGCCCGGTGCCGGTTCAGGCCTGCTTCTTGGCACACTCCGCGCAGGTGCCGAAGATCTCCAGCGTGTGCGCGATGTCGCTGAACCCGTGCTCGGCGGCGACCGAGTTGGCCCAGCGCTCGACCGCCGGGCCCTCGACCTCGACGGTGGCGCCGCAGGTCCGGCAGACCAGGTGGTGGTGGTGCCCGCTGCTGCAGCGGCGGTACACGGCCTCGCCGTCGGCGGTGCGCAGGACGTCCACCTCGCCCGCGTCGGCGAGCGACTGCAGCGTGCGGTAGACCGTGGTCAGGCCCACCGAGTCGCCGCGGTGCTTGAGCATGTCGTGGAGCTCCTGCGCGCTGCGGAAGTCCGCGATCTCGTCCAGGGCCGCCGAGACGGCGGCACGCTGCCGGGTCGATCGGGCGCGCGGCGACGGGCCTGCGGTGGTCACCGTGGGTCCTCCTGGGGGTCTGGGCGTCTCGCCCCTCATTGTGCCAGTCCCGCCCCGCGCTCCGGGGTGGTCGCGTCGGACGGACCCTTTCCGGACCAACCGTGGCCGGACGAACCCTGCCCGGACGGATCCTGACCGGACGAACCCTGGCCGGACGAGCCCTGACCGGACGAACCCTGGCCGGGCAGTCGCACGTCGCAGACCGCCGGGCCGGCGTCGGCGGCCGCCGGCCGGTGCCGGCGGCGGGCCAGCGGGCCGGCGACCGCGCTGAACACCGCGAAGACGACGATGGCCAGCAGCACGATGGCGGGGCCGGGGGGCAGCTCGGCCTCGAAGGAGGCGGTGACGCCGGCCAGCGAGACGACAACGCCGAGTGCGATCGAGGCCGCCTGGGTGACGGCGAACGAGCGGGTGAGCTGCTGGGCGGCCACCACCGGGACCACCATCAGCGCGCTGACCAGCAGCAGACCGACCACCCGCATGGCGACGGTGACGGTGACCGCGGCCATCACGGCGAGCAGCAGGTTGAGCAGGCGCACCGGCAGGCCGGTGACCCGGGCGAAGTCCTCGTCCTGACAGATCGCGAAGAGCTGGCGGCGCAGGCCGACGGTGACGGCGATGACCACGGCGCCGAGGACGCCGATGGTGACGAGGTCGGCCGGGCCGACGGTCAGGATCGAGCCCCAGAGGTAGCTCTCCAGGGCGGTGGCCCCGCCCTGGGCGGAGGTGGAGACCAGCAGCTTGCCGCAGGCCATGCCGCCGTAGAAGAGCAGGGCGAGGGCGATGTCGCCGCGCTGGTTGCCGCGCGAGCGGACCAGCTCCATGGTGACGGCGCCGAGCACGCAGACCAGCACGGCCATCCAGACCGGGCTGGTGTTGAAGACGAAGCCGAGGCCGACGCCGGTCATCGCGACGTGCCCCATGCCGTCGCCCATCAGCGCCTGGCGCCGCTGGACCAGGTAGATGCCGACGGCGGGCGCGGTGAAGCCGACCAGCACGGCGGCGAGCAGGGCGCGCTGCATGAAGTCGTAGCTGAGCATCTCGGTCAGGTCGATCATGCGAGGAGCCTCGGCGTGGTGTGGTCGGCGTGCGGGTGGACGTGGTCGTGGCCGGGCAGGGCGTGCAGGCCGGTGTTGGGGACCGGCGGCCCGTCGTGGGCCACGCAGCCGTCGCGGAGCACCACCGTGCGGTCGATCAGCGGCTCCAGCGGTCCGAGTTCGTGCAGCACCAGGAGGACGGCGGCGCCGCGCGCGACCTCGCTGCGCAGGGTGTCGGCGAGCACCTGCTGGCTGGCGGCGTCCACCCCGGCCATCGGCTCGTCCATGATCAGTAGGTCGGGCGAGCCGACCAGGGCGCGGGCGATCAGCACCCGCTGCTGCTGTCCTCCGGAGAGGTCGGCGACGCCGTCCGAGGCCCGGTCGAGCATGCCGACGGCGGTCAGCGCGCGGTCCACCGCCTCCCGGTCGCGGCGGCGGAACGGCAGCAGCCGGTGCTGCGGCAGCCGTCCGGTGGAGACCACCTCGCGGACGGTGGCCGGCACGCCGGAGGCGGCGGTGGTGCGCTGCGGCACGTAACCGATCCGGTGCCAGGCGCGGAACTTGGCGAACGGCGTGCCGAACAGCTCCAGGTCGCCGTGCTCCAGGGCCACGGCGCCGGTCACGGCCTTGACGGTGGTGGACTTTCCGGAGCCGTTGGCGCCGAGCAGGGCGACGACCTCGCCGGCGGCCACGGTCAGGTCGACGCCGCGCAGCACCGGCCGGCCGCCGCGGGAGGCGACGGCGGCACGCAGGTGCACGGCCGGGGGTGTCGGGTGGGTCATCGCTTCTGCCGTCCTGTCAGCTGGTGGTGGCGCCGAGCGCGGCCCGGAGGTTGGCCAGGTTCTGGCGCATGACCGTCAGGTAGTCGTTCTTGGCCGGCTCCTTGAGGCCCTCCAGCGGGTCCAGGACGGCGGTCTTGAGGCCGAGGTCCTTGGCGACGGTGTCGGCGAGCTTGGGGCTGACCAGGGTCTCGAAGAAGATCGTGGTGACGCCGTTCTCCTTGGCCGCCTTCTGGACGTCGGCGAGGCGGGCCGGGGTGGGCTCGGACTCCGGGTCGACGCCGTTGATGGCGACCTGGGTGAGGCCGTAGTGCTCGGCGAGGTAGCCGAAGGCGGCGTGGCTGGTGACGAAGGTCCTGCTCCCGGCGTCCTTCAGGCCGGCCTTGAACTCCTCGTCCAGGGCGGTGAGCCGGCCGACCAGGTCGTCGGTGTTCTTCCGGTAGTCCTCGGCGTGCTCCGGGTCGGCCTTGGCGAACTCGGCGCCGACGTTCTTGGCGACCGCCGCGTAGCGGGTCGGGTCGAGCCAGATGTGCGGGTCGCCGGCGGGCCCGTCGTGGTCGTGGCCGTCGCCGTCGGCGTGGCCCTCCGCGAGGTGGTGGTCCTCCAGCGGGCCGGCCGCGGCGGCGTCGACCACGTGCTTGGCGGAGGAGCCGGCGACCGCCTTGTCCACGGTGGGCTGCAGGCCCTTGAGGTAGACCACCGCGCCGGCCTTCTTGACGGCGGCGACCTGCTTGGCGGTGAGCTCCAGGTCGTGCGGTTCGACGCCGGCGGCGGTGAGGTCGGTGACCTTGACGTGCTCGCCGCCGATCTGCGAGGCGAGGTACTCCATCGGGTAGAAGGAGGCGACGACGTCCAGCTTGCCGTCCGTGCCCTTGGCGCTGCCGTCCCCGCCGCAGGCGGTGAGGAGGAGGGCGGCCGCGAGGGTGGTGGCGGCCAGGGCTATGGAAGTGCTGGCAGGTCGTCGGATCATCATGACAACCATTCTCAGGTTAATTGGAAATGATTGTCAAATCACTCGGGCGGGTGAACGGTCGGTGGGGGTGGCCGGGACGGGCCGGGAGATACCGATTTGAACCTCGTACCCGGGTGGCCGGTAACCTGAGGTATTCGGGAACGTGCAACCAGCCGTGCCCTGACCGTGCCGTCGTACTGAAGAGAGCACTGTGGCCGCCGACAAGATCGACACGATCGTCAGCCTGAGCAAGCGCCGTGGCTTCGTCTACCCCTGCAGCGAGATCTACGGCGGCACGCGTGCCGCCTGGGACTACGGGCCGCTGGGTGTCGAGCTGAAGGAGAACATCAAGCGCCAGTGGTGGCGCGCGATGGTCCAGGCCCGTGAGGACGTCGTCGGACTCGACTCGTCGGTGATCCTGGCCCGCGAGGTCTGGGAGGCCTCCGGCCACGTCGCGACCTTCAACGACCCGCTGACCGAGTGCCTCTCCTGCCACAAGCGCCACCGGGCCGACCACCTGGAGGAGAAGTACGAGGCCAAGCACGGCTTCCCGCCGCCGAACGGCCTCCAGGACATCAACTGCCCGGACTGCGGCACCAAGGGTTCCTTCACCGAGCCCAAGGACTTCTCCGGCATGCTGAAGACCCACCTCGGCGTCACCGAGGAGGCGAGCGGCCTGGCCTACCTGCGCCCGGAGACCGCCCAGGGCATCTTCACCAACTTCAAGGCCGTCCAGACCACCTCGCGCAAGAAGCCGCCGTTCGGCATCGCCCAGACCGGCAAGAGCTTCCGCAACGAGATCACCCCCGGCAACTTCATCTTCCGCACCCGCGAGTTCGAGCAGATGGAGATGGAGTTCTTCGTCAAGCCGGGCGAGGACGAGCAGTGGCACGAGTACTGGCTCCAGCAGCGCTGGGACTGGTACGTCGACCTCGGCCTGCGCACCGAGAACATGCGCCTCTTCGAGCACCCGAAGGAGAAGCTCTCCCACTACGCCAAGCGCACGGTGGACATCGAGTACCGCTTCAACTTCGGCGGCAGCGAGTTCTCCGAGCTGGAGGGCATCGCCAACCGCACCGACTACGACCTCACGGTGCACAGCGAGGCCTCCGGCCAGGACCTCAAGTACTTCGACCAGGAGTCCGGCGAGCGCTACTTCCCGTACGTCATCGAGCCGGCAGCGGGCCTCAACCGCGCCATGCTGGCCTTCCTGATCGACGCCTACTTCGAGGACGAGGCGCCGAACGCCAAGGGCGTCATGGAGAAGCGCGTCGGCATGCGGCTCGACCCGCGCCTGGCCCCGGTCAAGGTCGCGGTGCTGCCGCTGTCGCGCAACGCCGACCTCTCGCCGAAGGCCCGCGGCCTGGCCGCCGACCTGCGCACCGCGTGGAACGTCGAGTTCGACGACGCGGGCGCGATCGGCAAGCGCTACCGCCGCCAGGACGAGATCGGCACGCCGTTCTGCGTCACCGTCGACTTCGACACCCTCGAGGACAACGCCGTGACCGTGCGCGACCGCGACACCATGTCGCAGGAGCGCGTCTCGCTGGACCAGGTGAAGTCGTACCTGGCGGCGCGGCTGATCGGCTGCTGAGGCCCTTCCGCTCGACCGGAGCCCCCGTTCGCCCTTCCGGGCGGGCGGGGGCTCCGGCGTCGGTGCCGGTGGTGCCGGTGGTGCGGGTGATCGGCGCTGCGGGTGGTCCGCGGTGGGTCGGGGGCTCGGCCGGTCGGTGGCCGGGTGGCGGCTCGCGGCGGTTCGGCGGGTCGGTGGCCGGGTGGCGGGTCGGCGGCTGGGTGGCTTGCCCGGTGCCGCTCGGTCAGCGCCGTCCCCAGCGGGAGCGGGGCCGGCCGGCGGGGGTGGTGGGCAGCCCGGCCGTGCGGAGGGCGGCGAGCGTGGTGCGGTGGCGGCCCTCGTCCGCGGTCAGCGCGGCCAGCAGCCCGTCGTAGAGCTCCCGGTGGTCCTTCAACGCGGAGGCCAGCCGGACCAGTTCGGCGGACGGGCGGAGCGCGGCGAGCTCGTGGAGGAGGACGGCGGGCAGCGGCGCGGGCAACGTGCCGACGAGGGCGGCGAGGTCGGCGGTGGGCCGTCCGGCCGCCTGGCGCAGCAGGGTCCGGACGTCGCCGGAGCGGCCCGCCCGTTCGAGGGCGGCGGCGAGCGCGGCCAGCTCGGCGGTCGGCGCGGAGCCCCAGTTCCAGAGCAGGGTGGCGCCGTCGGCGGGCTGTCCGGTCTGCTCCAGGGCCGCGAGCAGGGCCGGCAGGGCGTCGACCGGGTGGCCCCAGAGGGCGTGGAACAGCTCGGTGGCCTCCTCGGCGAGGCCGGCCTGGCGCAGTTCGGCGAGGGTGGCGGCGGCCTGCTCCGGCGCGCCGTTCGCCGCTCCGCGCGCGAGCCGGACGGAGGCGCCGTCCGGGCCGCCCCGGGTCAGCAGCGCGGCGAGGCGGGCGGTGTCGGGCGGCAGGAGGAGGGCGGCGGCCTGGTCCAGCAGGGCGGCGCTCTCCCGTGCGGCGCCCTGGCGGTGCAGGGTGGTGATCCGCTCGGCGAGGGCGGCGAGTTCGCCGGGGGAGCGGCGACGGGGCGCCTTGGGGGCGGGCGGAGGCGGGGGCGGCGCGGCGGCCGCCGGGGCCGCGGGCGCCTCGGGGCGGGCCTGCGCACGGCCGGGGCGCGTACCGGTGGCGGGCCGGGGTTCGGTGGCGGAGCGGGTCTCGCCGGCGGGCCGGGTTTCGCCGGCGGGCGGGGGAGTGGCTTGTGGTGCCGAGGGGGCGTACGGATCGTCGTACGCGCCCCCGAACCGGGCGTCGGCGCCCGGGCGGGGGGTCGGCCCCGGCCCGGAGCCCGGTGCCGCCTGCCGGGGGCCGGGTTGGCGTAGGCGGTGCTCCAAGTCCATGAGCTGCTCGCTCAGTTCCAGGCAGCGCGCGCCGATCTCCTCGCGCAGCGTCCGGGCCCTGGCGAGCTGTCGCAGCAGCTCCGCGTCCGGTCGCTGCCGCTCCGGGACTGCCCGCACCGCCTCGGCGAGCCGGCGCTCGCGCTGGTTGGCGTACTGCCGCGCGCGGAGTAATTCGTCCAGCTCCGCCCGTAGTTCGAGGGCGTCCTGCTCGCTCTCACCTGTGTGTTGGGCTCTGGGTTGTTCCGTGTGCCGTATCCGCATGATCGCCGCACCCTGTCCATCTCGACCCTGACTGCGGGTCATCCTGGCGTCGGTAAACGGCGTTCTCGTTACGGGAGCGCGTCGAGCGGCTTGCGACTGGCGTCCAGGAGGGCGCAGACGGCGGCGGTCGTTCCGAGCGCGACGACGGCCGCCCGCAGGAGCGCGGCCTCGTAGTAGGGATCGGTGAAGCAGAGGACGGTCAGGCAGCCCGCGGCCGCGCCCGCCGCGGCGGGGAGCGCGAGCCGGGCGGCATGGCGGGCGGTGGCGGCGACCAGCGCCACGGCGCCCGCCGCGGCGGCGAGCCGGGGCGTACCGAAGCTCCCGGCGTAGCGGACGGCGAGCGCGGGGACGAAGAACAGGACGAGCCCCCGGCCCAGGGCGTCCGCGAGCGCGGCGACGCGCGGGCCCGCCGGAGCGTCGCGGCGCGGCACGAAGCGGGTCGCGGCGAGCACGGCGAGCGCGACGAACGCGCGCGCCAGCCGCTGTTCGTCCAGCCGGGCGAGGTTGTAGAGCAGCACGGTGTCGTAGCACACCAGCATCAGCTGGCCGTACGCCCACAGCTCGATCGCGAAGACGACCGGCCTGGGCGCGGTCGGCGCGGTGTCCGGTTCGCGCGAGGCGATCCGGGCGAGCAGCAGCGGCGTGGCGAGCGCCGACGCGATCCGCAGGACGATGTCGTCCACCGTGTACGGATTGCGCAGGTCCCACTCCACCGCGCAGAACGCCGCGGTGTACGAGGCGGCGGCGAGCGGCAACAGCGGCGAGCGGGCCACCCGGACGTACAGCGGGCGGTCCAGCCGGCGCAGCACCGCGGCGAACGCCAGGAGGACGAGCGGCAGTTCGAGGAACGCCTGGACGCGCAGGACGGACGGTGCGAGCAGTTCCGGCGCGGGCGTGTGCGCCGCGAGCCAGTCGAGCGTCCGGCTGTCGCGCGGCACGGCGAACCATCCGGGCGGCAGGTGGCGCGCGATGAACGCGGTGCTCCCGCCGTGCACCCGGCGGACGTGGACGGCGAAGGCCAGTTGGTTGAGGAGGAACAGAGCCCCGACGAGCGCGAGCAGCGCCTCCGGCCCGGGCGCACGCCGGCGTCGGGGCGCCGGACGGGGCGCCGACCGGGACGTGGCTTCGTCCGTGTCGGGCGTGGCGTCGGGCGTGGCGTCGGGTGTGGCGTCGGGTGTGTCGGGCCCGGGCGGGGTCTCGTGCCCGGGCCGGACCCCGGGCCGCAGGACCCGGGGTGCGAGGGCGAGTGCGGCTCCCGTCGACAGCACCACCGTGCCGTCCAGCACGGGCGCGATCGCGCTCACCGGGCCAGCCGGGTGCGGGCCTCCATCAGGGCGAAGCCGAGCAGGTTCTCCCCCCGCCAGTCGGCCGGCCGATGCGCCCGCTCGTCGTCGGCGGCGAGCCCGATGCCCCAGATCCGGTCCACCGGGCTGGCCTCGACCAGGACGCGCCGATCGGTGCCGAGCAGGTACTCCCCGAGCGCCTCGTCCTGCCCGAACTTGGCGAGGTTGCCCCGGACGACCAGCTCGAACCGGCCGGCCGCCCAGGCCGCGGCGTCGAAGCCCCTGACCATCCGTCCGAGCTTCTTGGCCTCGGCGGGGGTGGCGGCGCCCAGGATCCGGGGCACGATCGCCGAGTCCCCGAACATCCGCGCCTTGCCGGCCATCATCCAGTGCTCGGCGGAGGCGTACTCGACGCCGTCGACGGTGAACGCGCACGGCCACCACTGGCTCAGCGACCCCGGTCCGATCGACCCGTCCCGCTGCGGCCGGTGCCCCCAGAACAGCAGCCACTTCGGCTCCGCACCGGCGGCGACCGCGGCCACCAGCTCCGCACGGTTGCGGGTGTCGAGCGGGTTCCCCGTGAATTCCTTGCTCATATCGTCATACTGACACAAAGGGGTGGGTGCCGACCATCGACTTTCGGGCGGGGCCGTGGCACCGGGCCGGCGCGGATCGTTCGGAGCGCGCGCCCGGCCGGCGCCGTCGGGGGCCTGAGGCACGGTCCGCCCGGCCGTGGTGTCGGTGCTGCTTGGCATCATGATCGGTATGAGCCACAACATCTCGTACTCCACCGCCGACAAGGCCGACGTCCTGGCGTTCCTCGGTTCCGGCGGCAACCTGACGGAGGACCAGCAGCGTCGCCTCGGCAACATGCGCCGGCTCGCCCAGGCCCACCAGGACAGCCTCGACTACCAGGACGTGGACTGGGGGCTGTCCGTCCCGGACGCCCTCGACCACCTGATAGCCGGGCGTGCGGACTCCGACGCGGCCTGCGCGGGCAACGCCTACCACGCCGCCATGCAGCTCGTCATCGACCGCAACGCGTCCGACCCGTCGCAGCTGGGCACCTACTCCAAGCCGTCGACGTTCTTCGGCCTGGTCGACGACGAGATGCGCCGTCTCGGCGTGCCGGCCGACCTGCTGCCCCACGGCTACCTCTACGGCGGCCTGCCCGACGAGTTCCCCCACATCCCGTGGTCGGTCGACGGCTACCCGGCCATCGGCCACCTCCCGCTGGCGAAGGCCAAGCCCGCGGCCGACGCCTACCGCGCCGTCCTGGACCGGATGGACCCGGACTTCCGCTACGACGTCCAGGAGCTCATCGAGAAGCTGGAGTTCGAGCACGAGGAGTGGGAGCGCGCCACCCGGGACATCGACTGGTACACCCAGGACACGCTGTTCTTCTCCCTCACCTGAGGGGCCCCGCGGTCGGATAGGGCCCATCCGGGCTCGGACCCGGGTGGCCCGAACGCGGTGCATGTGACCAGCGGGATCAGGGGGCAACGCCGGGTCGGACGACGCAGCGGCCCCCGCCGCTACGGCGAGCGGCGGGGGCCCGGTGCTCGGCCGTGACCCGAGGCCGGACCGTCAGCCGATCGAGCGGGGGAGACGGAGGGTCAGACCGAGGATGGTCAGCGCGCCCAGCAACTGGATGCCGAGGCAGAGGGCCAGCGCCCGGTCCGTCCCGAGGGTGGGGGAGAGGGCCAGGAAGAGGGAGCCCAGCGTGGCCACGCCCAGGGCGAGGCTGGACTGCTGGCCGGTGGCGAGGACGCCGCTGCCCACGCCCGCCCGGTCGGCCGGCACCTTGGAGAGGACCACCCGGAACAGCGGGGTGCCGATCAGGCCCTGGCCGATGCCGGCGAGGGCGACGCCCGGCACCATCCGGAGCGGGGAGAAGTGCGCCCAGTCGGCGAGGACGGTCGCCGCCAGGGTGGCCAGGCCGGTCGCCTGGACCAGCGCGCCCGCGGTGAGCACCCGGCTGCCGAAGCGGCCGATCAGCCGGGGCCCGGCGAGCGAGGCGACGAAGTAGCCGACCGCCATCGGGACCAGCGCCCACCCGGCCGCCACCGGGGTGAGGTGGAGGCCCTGCTGGAGCGCCACGGCGATGACGAACATGAACCCGCCGAATCCGGCGAAGAAGGGGAGCGCGATGCCGAGGCCGCGCCGCATCTCGGGGATGCGCAGCATGGTGGGCGGCACCAGCGGGGAGCCGCCGTTGCGCTCGGTGCGGCGCTCGACCAGGACGAACGCGGTGGCGAAGGCCGGGAACAGTGCGAGCAGCACCCAGGACCAGAGCGGCCAGCCGGCGGTGCGGCCCTCCATCAGCGGGACCAGCAGGGTGAGCAGGGCGGCGGCGAGCAGCACGGTGCCGGGGACGTCGACCCGGGCGGCCCGCTCGGCGCGGTTCTCCGGCACGTACCGGACGGCGAGGACGAGGGCGAGCAGCGCGCACGGCACGTTGATCAGGAAGACCGAGCGCCAGCCGGTGCCGAAGACGTCGGCGGCGACGAGGATGCCGCCGAGCACCTGCCCGATCACCACCGCGATGCCGCCGACCGCGCCGTAGACGCTGAGCGCGCGGCCGCGCCGGGCGCCGTGGGTGGCGGCCGTGATCGTGCCGAGCACCTGCGGGATCAGCAGCGCGGCCGAGGCGCCCTGGGCGGCACGGGCGGCGACCAGCGTCCAGGCGTCCGGGGCGAGACCGCAGGCGAGCGAGGTCAGGGCGAACGCGGCGGCGCCGGCGGTGAAGAGGCGGCGCCGCCCGAAGATGTCGCCGAGCCGTCCGCCGAGCACCAGCAGGACGGCGAAGGCGATGCCGTACCCGGCGGCCACCAGCTCCAGCACGGCGGGGCCGGCGGCCAGGTCCTGGTCGATGGTGGGCAGGGCGACGTTGACGATGAAGAAGTCGAGCATCGTCAGGAAGGCCCCGAGCAGCAGAGTGGCCAGCCCGGCGGTGCCGAGCGAGGCGACGCCCGCCGGGGCGGCACCGGTGGTGGCGGTGGCGGCTCCGGCCGGCCTGGGGGACGCGGTGACGGTGGTCTTGGCGGCGGTGGGCTTGGCGACGGCGAGTTGTTGGGTCACGGGTCATACGATCCGCCGTCCGACAACCTGGTACCAGAGTGTGCTTATCCAGGTATAAGAAGTACCTGGCAATAGGCTCCGTGCTGGCGCATGCTGGGGCCATGAGCCTGACGACAGCCCCCGCGCACACCCCCGAGAGCGCCGCCCCCGTCGCGCCCGCCGAGGCCCGGCGGCACGAGCTGGCCGCCTTCCTGCGCAGCCGCCGGGAGCGGATCGCACCGGAGCAGGTGGGGCTGCCGATGACCGGCCGCCGCCGGACGCCGGGGCTGCGCCGGGAGGAGGTGGCGCTGCTCGCCGCGGTCGGCGTCACCTGGTACACGTGGCTCGAACAGGGCCGGGACATCCAGGTCTCCGCCCAGGTCCTGGACTCGGTGGCCCGCGCGCTGATGCTGGACCCGGCCGAGCGGGGCCACCTCTTCGTGCTGGCCGGGGCGGAGGACCCGTCGCCGGTGCGGGAGTGCCTGACGGTGACGCCGGCGATCCGGCTGGTCCTGGAGCAGATGTCGCCGATGCCCGCCGCCGTGGTCAACGCCCGCTGGGACGTGCTGGCGTACAACCGGCCCTACACCCACATCATCGGGAACATCGACGAGTTGCCGTTCGAGGACCGGAACCTGATGTGGCTGGCGTTCACGCCCTCCCGCTTCCGGGACGTGCTGGTGGACCACGAGAACGAGCGGGAGACCATGGTGGCCCGGTTCCGGTCGGCGATGGCCGACCACAGCGCCGAGCCGGCCTGGAAGGCGCTGCTGGCCCGGCTGCGCAAGGCCTCGCCGGACTTCGAGGCGGCCTGGCAGCGGCACGACGTGATGACCCCGGGCAACGGGCTGAAGCGGTTCATGGTGCCGGGCGTCGGGCTGCTGCACTGCGACTACACCAGCTTCTGGCTGGGGCCGCGGCCCGGCGCCCGCCTGGTGGCGTACACGCCCCGGGACGAGGACACCCGGGCGCGGATGGACCTGATGGTGGACGGGCTGTAGCCGGCGGGCTTCAGCGGGCCGCCGTGGGCGAGCCGGGTCCGGTGAGCCGGGTTGGGTGAGCCGGGTTGATCGGGCCGCGTCGGGTCGGGCCGCGGGCGGGAGGGATCCGGCAGGCGGGAGTGGGTAGGCCGGAGTGGGTCGGTCGGAACGGGTAGGCCGGAGTGGGCTCGCTGCTTGCGGGTGGTGGCTCAGGCGTGGGCCGCCGAGCGCCGGCCGAGTGCCAGGCAGACGGCGGCCAGCGGCAGTTCGACGCAGCCGGCCATCACCACGGCGGCGGCCAGCGGCAGGCCGTGGCCGGCGGTGCCGACATCGGCCAGGGCGTCGCCGGTGAGCAGCACCGCCACCGCGCAGGCCACCGGGAACGCGGCCGGGCTCCGGCGCCGCAGCAGCGCGTCCAGCCGCAGCAGGGCGGTCAGTTCGCCGAGGTCCAGGGCGACCCAGGCGGTCTCGTGGCAGACGGCCAGCACCACCAGCCAGGGCAGCAGCGCGGTGGCGGCCACGGCGGGGAGCCGCCGGGCCCAGGCCGGCAGCGAGCCGGCGGGGCGGGTGGGGGAGCCGGTCGGGCGGGCCGGTGCGAGGGAGCGGGAGGCCGGGCGTGCCCCCAGGACGGCCGTGCTCACAGCGCGCCCCCGGCCCGTAGCGGGAGCCGCCGCCCGGGGCGGACCCGCGCCAGAGCCTGCCGCTCACAGCCGCCCGCGTGCCGGACCAGCACCCCGTCGAACCGCCCCTCGGCCCAGGCGAGCCAGAACTCACCGGCCACCGTGACGACTTCGGGCACCGCGACGGCCCGGCCCGGGCGCCCCGGCCGGCGCAGCCACCCGACGGTGAAACCGACGGTGGGCACGCTGCCGCCGTCCGGCAGCCGGCCCCAGGCCAGCACGGAGGACCCGCACGCCCCGGGGAGCGCGCACCGCCGGGCGCCCCGCAGCAGCGGCAGGTCGAGCCGGGCGGCGACCAGGACGTCCGCCAACTCGCCGTACTCGTAGACCTCCAGGGCCGGGCGCCCGTGCGTCGCCCGGACGCTGCGCACGGACCACGGCCCGCGCGGCCCGGTCGGGCCCGCGGGCCCGACCGGCAGCGGACCCTCGGCACCGTCGGCGCCCACGACGGGCCGCCCGGACGGTGGGGTGGCGGAATGCGGTGCAGTGCTCGTCATGCCGTCAAGACTCGCGTCCGGCAAGGCCTGTGTCGGTAGTGCGCCGCACCGAATCGGGGGTGTAGCCAGGTACACCCCTACTCGGCAGCCCCCTTCATGGCAGCCGTCGATCACCGCCCTCTACGCTGTCGGCCGTGCCCACCACGACGCTGCGCCGCGCGCTCGCCAGGGGCGCCGCCCGGCCGCCGTGGTCGGCGGCGCCCTGGCGCGACACGCGCTTCCTGGCGGCCGGAATCCCGCCGGCCCTGCCGATCTGGTTCGCCGTCATGTCACCGCGGCTGTCGCTGGTGATCCTCGGCCTGGCCCTGCTCTGCCTGCGCCCGCTCACGGCCCTCCAACGCAGCCGCCTCCGTGTCCTGCGCGGGATCGAGGTGCCCCCGCTGCTGCGGGCGGACGACGCGCCGAGCGGCCTGCTGCCCCGGATCCGCACCGGCGTGAGCTGGCGCCAGGTCGGCTACCACCTGCTGGCCGGGCCGCTGCTGGCGCTCGGCGCGCTCGCGGTCGTCTACGCCTGGGGCGCCGCGCTGGCGGGCACCACCGTCTGGGCGTGGGCCTGGCTGATGCCGGTCTCCAGCCCGGTGCGGCACCAGTGGTACCAGCTGGACGTCCCGCTCTCGGTCGGCGGCGCCGTGCTGCTGGCGGTGCTGCCGTGGGCGGCGGCCCTGCTGGCCCGGCTGGAGGAGCGGGCGGCCGTCCGGCTGCTCGGTCCGGGGCTGGCGGAGACGCTGGAGCACCGGATCGAGGAGGTCGTGGAGAGCCGGGCGGGCCTGGTCGACGCGGTCGACGCCGAGCGCCGCCGGATCGAGCGCGACCTGCACGACGGCGCCCAGCAGCGGCTCACCTCGCTGGCGATGAACCTCGGCCTGGCCCGGCGCACCCTCAAGGACGTGCCGCCGGAGGTCATGCAGGTGATAGTCGAGGCGCACGAGGAGGCCCAGGCCGCCATCGACGAGCTGCGCGACCTGGTTCGCGGCCTGCACCCGGCGGTCCTGGAGGACCGCGGCCTGGACGCGGCGCTCTCCGGCATCGCGGCCCGCGCGCCGCTGCCGGTCCGGCTCGACGTCCGGCTGGCCGAGCGCATAGCCCCGACTGTCGAGGCGGTCGCCTACTTCACCGTCTCCGAGGCGCTGACCAACGTCGCCAAGCACGCCCGGGCCTCCCGGGTGGACCTCTCGGTGCGGACGGCGGGCGGCCGGCTGCGCCTGGTCGTCAGCGACGACGGCGTGGGCGGCGCGGACGCCGCGCGCGGCACCGGGCTCACCGGTCTGCGCAAGCGCGCCGCCTCGGTCGACGGCACGCTGTCCGTTCTCAGCCCCCTCGGGGGCCCGACCACCATCACCGTGGAGTTGCCGTGCGCGCTGTGATCGCCGAGGACTCGGTCCTGCTCAGGGTCGGCCTGGTCAAGGTCCTGGAGGCGGTGGGCTTCGAGGTGGCCGCCGCGGTCGGGGACGCCGAGGCGCTGCTCGCCGCGGTCGAGGAGCACCGCCCGCAGGTGGTGGTGGCCGATGTCCGGATGCCGCCGGGCTTCACCGACGAGGGCGTCCGGGCCGCGCTGCTGATCCGCCGGCAGTGGCCGGAGGTCGCGGTGCTGCTGCTCTCCCAGTACGTCGAGGAGCGCTACGCCGCCGACCTGCTGGCCACCAACACCAGCGGGGTCGGCTACCTGCTCAAGCAGCGGGTGGCCAATGTGGACGACTTCGTGGACGCGCTGCAGCGGGTCGCCGAGGGCGGCACCGCTCTGGACCCGGAGGTCGTCGCCCAGCTGCTGGTCCGCCGCCACCGGGATCCGCTGGAGAAGCTGACCCCGCGCGAGCGGGACGTGCTCGGCCTGATGGCGGAGGGGCGGTCCAACGCGGCGATCGCCGCCGCCCTGGTGGTCAGCGACAGCGCGGTGGCCAAGCACATCAACTCGATCTTCACCAAGCTCGACCTGCCCCCGGCCGACGACAGCCACCGCCGGGTGCTGGCGGTGCTGCGCTTCCTGGAGGTCGGCTAGCCGTGCAGGAGGGACGGGTCTGGCGGACGGTCGGGGCGCTGTCCCTGGCGGCGGTGCTGGTCGTCGGGGCGGTGCAGACCTGGGCCGTGGCGGTGCAGCAGCAGACGGTGTCGGAGCGGACGTACCCGGTCGCGGTGACCAGGGTGGTGCTGGACACCGGCCCCGCGGCGGTGGTGGTCAGGCCGGGCGCCGAGGGGCAGGTGGTGGTCCGGCGCCGGCTGGACTGGACGGTGCGCAAGCCGGTCGTCGCGGCGGAGATCCTGGGCAGCACACTGACCGTCGCGATGCGGTGCAACCAGCTGCTCCCCGGGGTGGACGTCAGCTGTGGTGCGCTGATCGAGCTGGAGGTGCCGCCCTCGGTCGCGGTGGAGGGCCAGGGCTCCTCCGGCAGCCTGCAGGTCTCCGGCCTGAGCGGGGAGGTGCGGCTCTCCTCCAATTCGGGGGAGATCCGGATGAACGGGATCTCCGGATCGGTGGTCGCGAGGACCACCTCCGGCTCGGTGCGGGGCACGGGCCTCTCCTCCTCCCACGTGGAGGTGGGTGCGACCTCGGGCTCGGTGTCCCTGGACTTCGCCAGGCCGCCGCACCTGGTGGACGTGGGTGCGACCTCGGGCTCGGTGGAGCTGGTCGTGCCGAAGGGATCGCGGTACGCCATCACGGGCGAGGCGGGCTCGGGGAGCCGGCACGTCGACCCGCTGCTGGCGGACCCCTCCAGCCCCGACCGGATCCGGGTCGCGGTGACGTCCGGCTCGGTGAACGCCGTCTCCTCGAACGGCTGACCGGGGCGCCCGGCCGGGGACGACCGCGCCGCCCGGCCGGCCGGGGCGACTGACCGGGGCGCCCGTCCGCCCGCCCCACCGCCCCACCGCCCCACCGCGCCGGCCGCCCGCCGACCGGCCCCGGGGCGACCGATTCCGACGCCCCCGGGGCCGGTCCGCCGCGTGGGGGACAATGAAGAGTCCCGCATCCCCGTCCCCGAGGTCAGCCGCGCATGACAGCCACGCCCGCACCCACCGCGACCACCGACGAGTTCGCGCCGCTGACGATCGGCCCGATGCAGGTCTGGCCGCCCGTCGTGCTGGCGCCGATGGCCGGCATCACCAACGCGCCGTTCCGCACCCTCTGCCGCGAGCAGAGCGGCGGCAAGGGCCTGTACGTCTCGGAGATGATCACCACCCGGGCGCTGGTCGAGCGCAACGCCAAGACCATGCAGCTGATCAAGTTCGACGCGAGCGAGAAGCCCCGCTCGATCCAGCTCTACGGGGTGGACCCGGTCACCGTCGGAAAGGCGGCCCGGATGATCGCGGACGAGAACCTCGCCGACCACATCGACCTGAACTTCGGCTGCCCCGTCCCCAAGGTGACCCGGAAGGGCGGCGGCTCGGCCCTGCCGTACAAGCGGAACCTGCTCCGCGAGATCCTCCGGGAGGCCGTGGCCAACGCCGGGGACCTCCCGGTCACCATGAAGATGCGCAAGGGCATCGACGACGACCACCTCACCTACCTGGACGCCGGCCGGATCGGCGCCGAGGAGGGCGTGGCCGCGATCGCCCTGCACGGGCGCACCGCCGCCCAGCACTACGGCGGCACCGCGGACTGGTCGGCGATCGCCCGGCTGCGCGAGTCCGTCCCGGCGCACATCCCGGTGCTCGGCAACGGGGACATCTGGTCGGCGGACGACGCGGTGCGGATGATGCGGGAGACCGGCTGCGACGGTGTGGTGGTCGGCCGTGGCTGCCTGGGCCGGCCCTGGCTGTTCAAGGACCTGGTCGCGATCTTCGAGGGCGAGGTCGACTACGCCCGCCCGAGCTTCGCCGACGTGTCGCGGGCGATGGTGCGCCATGCGCAGCTGCTCGGTGAGTGGCTGGGCGACGAGGCCCGCGGTGTGATCGATTTCCGCAAGCACGTGGCCTGGTACACGAAGGGCTTCTCGGTCGGCTCCGAACTCCGGGTGAAGCTGGCCAACTCCTCCTCCTTGGCCGAATTGGCCGAAACCCTGTCCATGGTGGAGCAGTCCCAGCTCTGGCCGGCCGGTGCGGACGGCCCGCGCGGCCGGACGAGCGGCAACAACCGGGTGGTTCTGCCCGAGGGCTGGTTGGACGATCCGTACGACTGCGCACTGCCCAGTGCAGACGCCGAATCGGACACCTCCGGCGGATGATCTGTCCGTAGTGGCGAAATGGCCCTCATGGGGGCCATGGACGTCCCGGCCCAGCCCTCTTGTCCAATTCGGCCAAGGGGGCTCCCTTTTGGTGCGCTAATGTCACGCAACGAGCACGATTCTGGACGGAGTGCGACGATCGACGCAGCTCGACTACGCCCGATCGGCGAGATGCACTCGTGACGCTGGCCACATACGGTGGCTGCTGACGGTTACTCAGAGGACGATTTGGCCAGTTCGGCCGGGAATCGCTTCCCGAAGGGGGCGGCGCGGGATCGGCCGGTCCGGGTGCAGGAAATCAAGCCGGGGCGGCGCACTGGACCGTCGGTCACTACCCTGCGTCCCGCTCGTGTGATCTTCCGGTTTCCTTGGCTTCAAGAGTTGAACGGTTGCTAGCGTCATCCGGACGATTTCACCAACAGAGGTGAACGCCTTTATGTGCATTCGATCTGCTGGGTTACCGCGCCGTACTGGCCACGTACGGCCTATCGGGGACGCAAAAGTGCCTTCGAAATGGGTATGTTCTCCGGCGTCAGGGCAACCGCGTACGAGGAGACCGACCCGTGCCGTCCCAGCAGAAGTTTGTTTACTCCTTCACCGAAGGAAACAAGGACCTCAAGGATCTTCTTGGCGGCAAGGGCGCGAACCTGGCCGAGATGACCAACCTGGGCCTCCCCGTCCCCCCGGGGTTCACCATCACCACCGAGGCCTGCAAGGTCTTCCTGGAGACCGGCAGCGAGCCGGCCTCGCTCCACGAGGAGATCAGCGCGCACCTCGAAGCGCTTGAGCAGGAGATGGGCAAGAAGCTCGGCCAGGCCGACAACCCGCTCCTCGTCTCGGTGCGCTCGGGTGCCAAGTTCTCCATGCCCGGCATGATGGACACCGTCCTGAACATCGGTCTCTCCGACGCCTCCGTCGTCGGTCTGGTCGCGCAGTCCGGCAACGCGCGCTTCGCCTGGGACTCCTACCGCCGCCTGGTCCAGATGTTCGGCAAGACCGTGCTGGGCGTCGACGGCGAGCTGTTCGAGGAGGCCCTCGACGAGGCCAAGCACGCCAAGGGCACCACCAACGACCTGGACCTGGACGCTTCCGACCTCCAGGAACTGGTCGAGGTGTTCAAGGGCATCGTCGAGCGCGAGACCGGCCGGGCCTTCCCGCAGGACCCGCGCGAGCAGATGGACCTCGCCGTCCACGCCGTCTTCCACTCCTGGAACGGCGACCGCGCCCGGCTGTACCGCCGCCAGGAGCGCATCCCGAACGACCTGGGCACCGCGGTCAACGTCTGCACCATGGTCTTCGGCAACCTCGGCGAGGACTCCGGCACCGGCGTCGCCTTCACCCGTGACCCCTCCACGGGCGCCCAGGGCGTCTACGGCGACTACCTGTCCAACGCCCAGGGCGAGGACGTCGTCGCCGGCATCCGCAACACCCTGCCGCTGTCCGAGCTCGAGAACCTCGACAAGAAGTCGTACGACGAGCTGATGGCGATCATGCAGAAGCTCGAGAACCACTACCGCGACCTCTGCGACATCGAGTTCACCATCGAGCGCGGCAAGCTCTGGATGCTGCAGACCCGCGTCGGCAAGCGCACCGCGGCCGCGGCCTTCCGGATCGCCGTCCAGCTGGTCGACCAGGGTCTGATCGACCTGGACGAGGCCCTGATGCGGGTCACCGGCGGCCAGCTCTCGCAGCTGATGTTCCCGCGCTTCGCCCCGAACACCGAGTCGAAGCAGATCGCCTGGGGTCTCGCCGCCTCCCCCGGTGCGGCCATCGGCAAGATCGTTTTCGACTCGTACACCGCCGTCAAGTGGTCCCGCTCCGGCGAGAAGGTCATCCTGGTCCGCCGCGAGACCAACCCGGACGACCTGGACGGCATGATCGCCGCCGAGGGCATCCTGACCTCGCGCGGCGGCAAGACCTCGCACGCCGCCGTGGTCGCCCGCGGCATGGGCAAGACCTGTGTCTGCGGTGCCGAGGAGCTGGAGGTCGACACCAAGCGCCGCCGGATGACCACCGCCGACGGCATGGTGCTGGAGGAGGGCGACGTCGTCTCGATCGACGGCGCCACCGGCAAGGTCTACCTCGGCGAGGTACCCGTGCTGCCGTCCCCGGTGGTCGAGTACTTCGAGGGCACCCTGCACGCCGGCGCCGACGTCCAGGGCGGCCTGGTCCAGGCCGTGCACCGCCTGATGTCGCACGCCGACGGCCGCCGCCGGCTCGCCGTCCGCGCCAACGCCGACAACGCCGAGGACGGCGGGCGCGCCCGCCGCTACGGCGCCCAGGGCATCGGCCTGTGCCGCACCGAGCACATGTTCCTCGGTGAGGAGCGCCGCAAGGAGGTCGAGCACCTGATCCTGGCGGACAACGACAAGGACCGGGAGCTGGCCCTCTCCACCCTGCTGCCGCTGCAGAAGGGCGACTTCCTGGAGCTCTTCCAGGCGATGGACGGCCTCCCGGTGACGGTCCGCCTGCTCGACCCGCCGCTGCACGAGTTCCTGCCGGACATCACCGAGCTGTCGGTGCGCGTCGCCCTCGCCGAGGCCCGCAAGGACCCGAACGAGAACGACCTGCGCCTGCTCCAGGCCGTGCACAAGCTGCACGAGCAGAACCCGATGCTGGGTCTGCGCGGCGTCCGCCTCGGCCTGGTCATCCCCGGCCTGTTCGGCATGCAGGTCCGCGCCATCGCCGAGGCCGCCGCCGAGCGGAAGCTGGCCGGCGGGGACCCGCGCCCCGAGGTGATGATCCCGCTGGTCGGCACCGTCCAGGAGCTGGAGCTGGTCCGCGACGAGTGCGAGCGCGTGCTCGCCGAGGTCGCCCAGTCCACCGGCGTCCAGCTGGACATCAAGCTCGGCACCATGATCGAGCTGCCGCGCGCCGCGGTGACCGCGGGCCAGATCGCCGAGGCCGCCGAGTTCTTCTCCTTCGGCACCAACGACCTCACCCAGACCGTCTGGGGCTTCTCCCGGGACGACGTGGAGGCCTCGTTCTTCACGGCCTACCTGGAGAAGGGCATCTTCGGGGTCTCGCCGTTCGAGACCATCGACCGCGACGGCGTCGGCTCGCTGGTGAAGCACGCCGTCGAGGCCGGCCGGGCCACCCGCCCCGACCTCAAGCTCGGCGTCTGCGGCGAGCACGGCGGCGACCCGGACTCGGTCCACTTCTTCCACGAGGTGGGGCTGGACTACGTCTCCTGCTCCCCCTTCCGGATCCCGGTGGCGCGCCTGGAGGCCGGCCGCGCCGCCATCGAGTCTGCGGGCAGCGACTCGCGCTGAGGAAGGCATCCCTCCAGCGCGGTTCCATTCGCTGACCGCAATCCCTCCCGTCGGGAGGGCGTACACCGGAGCTCGGCGCAGGAGAACCGGCGTACGTAACGCAGCCGGGGCGGGAACGGACAACGGCGTCCGTTCCCGCCCCGGCCGCGTGCTTTCCGGGCCGCGGTCGAGCCCGCCGCCGCTCCCGCCGCCCGCCCGACTGCCAAGCTGGGCCCATGACCAGCAGAAACCGCCTGCCCGCCCGTCTGGCCGTCCTGCTCTGCGCCCTGGTGGCGGCCGCCGGGTGCACCGGCGCGGACCACAGCGCGACCGCCACCGCCACCGCGACCGCGACCGCCGCCTCCGCCGCCACGGCCACCGCGCCGCGGCCGAGCGCCCCCAGGCCCTCCGCGCCCCGCACGACCGCCGCCACTCCCGCCCCGGCCGGCACCTGGGTGCCCACCGACCCCGCGCTCGCCGACGTCTGCCGCACCAGGCTGCCCGCGCAGGCCCTCGACACCCTCGGCCTGATCGCCAGGGGCGGGCCGTACCCGTACCGCTCGGACGGGATCGTCTTCGAGAACCGGGAGAACCGGCTCCCGCGCAAGGCCTCCGGCTACTACCACGAGTACACCGTCGTCACGCCGGGCTCCGCCGACCGCGGTGCCCGACGGGTCGTCACCGGCGGTTCGGGCGAGCAGTACTGGACGGCCGACCACTACGACAGCTTCCAGGAGATCGACGTCCGTTGCTGACCCGGCCTCCCCGCCCGGCAGAACTCTCGAACCGGCAGAACTCTCCCACAGGAACTACTTTCCAATCCGGAAAGTGGATGCCATAGTGGAAGCACCGAGGCACCCCGACGGGGTGCCGGACTCCAGGGGGATTCCATGAACGACACCGCTCCGGCCGATCTGCCCGCGGCGGATGCGCTGCGCGTCGCCGAGCAGGCCCGTGCCGCCGCCCAGGCCCCGCGCTCGCTGCCGGGCTGGTTCGGCCCGGTGTTCGCCACGGCCTTCACGCTCTACGGGGCCGGCGTCGGGTATGCCTCCTACTCCCACGCGGGCTGGCTGAGCGGTCTGCTGGCCGTCGTCTTCGCCGCCCTGACCGGAGCCCTGACCGCGGCCGCCGCCCGCTCCGGGGGCATCGTGCAGCGGCCGGCCAGTGGCCACCGGCACCTGATGTGGCGCGCGTTCGGGCAGGTGGCCGGGGCTGCGCTGGTGGCGGCCGGCCTGGCCTACGCCGCCGGCGCCGACGCCCGCGGGCTCGGGGTGGCGATCGGTGCCGCAGCGGGCGTGGCGTTCTGGGTGACGGCCCGGTGGCTGAACGCCCGGATCCGGCGCGAGTTCGAGGCCCGCTGATGCCCGCCGGGCTCGACCCGCTGCTGCAGCACCCGACCAGGCTCGCCGTGCTCGCCTTCCTGAGTGCCTGCCAGGAGGCCGAGTTCTCGGCCGTCCGGGACCACTGCGAGGTCTCCGACTCGGTGCTCAGCAAGGCCGCGACGGCCCTGGAGGAGGCCGGCCACGTCAAGGTGAAGAAGGGTTACGTCGGCAAGCGCCCGCGCACCTGGCTCGCCGCCACCAAGGCCGGCCGTGCCGCGCTGGCCGGACACGTCGCCGAGCTCCAGCGCCTGGTGGCCGCCGCCGAGGCGGCCGGCGCGGAACACGGCCGGGAGTAGCACACCCTCCTGCGCGGGTCCACCCGCAGTGGTCGGCCCGGGTCGACCCGCCCGGGTCGGCCCACCCGCCCAGCCGCCCGACCCTCCCGCCGGGGCTGCCCCGTCCCGCCCGGGCTCACCGGGCCCGGCGCCAGCTGACGCGGGCGTGCGGCCCGTGCGGTCCGGAGTCGATCAGGGCGGCCAACTCCCGCAGGACGGGGGCGGGATCGCGGCGCAGCTGGACGGGGGTGGCCCGGACGACCGGGAGTCCGGCGGCGGTCAGCCGGTTGGCGCGGGCCAGGCTCCGCTCGTGGTCGGCCGGTCGTAGGTGCCAGGCCCGGGAGTCGATCTCCAGGGCGACGCAGGCCTGCGGCCAGTAGGCGTCCGGTACGGCGAGGAAGCCGCCGTCGAGGAAGAGCGCCGGGTTCCAGAGCGGGTCGGGCAGGCCCGACCCGCGCAGCAGTTCCCTGGCCTCACCCTCCGCCACCGAGCGGACCCCGGCCGTGAGGTCTTCCACCATCCGTGCCACGTGCGGGAGTTCAGTGGTGCCCGGCCGGGCGAGCAGTTGGTCCAGCAGTTCGCCGAGGCCGCAGTGGCGCCGTTGCACGGCCTCCGCGCAGAGCGCCCGGTAGCGCCGCCGGCCGGTCTCCCGCGGTGCCAGGTCCGCCAGCGCGCGGGCGACCGTGGTGCTCCAGAGCCCGTCGTCCCGCTCGAAGCCGCCCGGCATCGGCCCGGCCGCGCGGTGGATGCGGACGTACTCCCGGTCGGCGACCCGGCGCGGCCGGGGGGCCAGCACGTCGACCTCCGTGAGGTCGGCCGGGTGCCCGGCGCTCGGCAGTCCGGCGTCGGCCAGGACGGCGGCGCCGGTCAGCAGCACCTCGCCGGCCTGCGGCGCGCGCCCCTTCGGCCCCGCGTACGCGAGCGCCGAGCGCAGCCGCTGATGCGGCGTCAACCGCCCGGTCTGCAGGCAGATCACCCGTGGCAGGACCTGCTGCCAGGGGCCGCCCGGCCGCAGCCGGTGCGCGATCGTGCCGGACGGCACGCCGAGGCGGCGCAGCTGCGCCCGGGTGACGATGTGCTGCTGGTCGGCGCCGAGCAGCAGCAGCGGGGCGATCGGATCGGCTCGGGTCATGCCCGGGTTCTTCCCGTCCGGGTCGGAAGTATGCGAAACATCGCCCGCCGGAGGAGCGGGCCGGTATCGAGGTTGACGCGGAGCAGCAGGCCCGCCGAGCCTGGGCGCGATGACGACTCCTCACTCCGGCCCCGCGCTCGACGCGCTCAACGGCCTCTCCGTCGGTGACGCCCTCGGCGCCCAGTTCTTCGTTCCCGCCACCGCCGCGGCCCACTTCGCCGCCCGTACCGTTCCGCCCGGCCCGTGGCCGTGGACCGACGACACCGAGATGGCCTGCTCGGTGTACTCGGTGCAGGTCGAACGCGGTGCGGTCGACACCTTCGACCTCACGCACTCCTTCGCCCGCCGCCACGACTTCGACCGCGGCTACGGCCCGGCCGCCAACCGCCTGCTCCGGCTGGTCCGTGAGGGCGGCGACGCCAGGGCGCTCGCCGCCGAGCTCTTCGACGGCCAGGGCTCGTACGGCAACGGCGCCGCGATGCGGGTGGCCCCGCTGGGCGCGCTGTACTACGCCGATCCCACCAAGGCGATCCGGCCGGCCGCCGAGACGGCGCTGATCACCCACACCCACCCGCAGGCCGTGGACGGCGCGATCGCCGTCGCGGTGGCCGCCGCCTTCGCGGTGCAGGTGGGCCGGCAGACCCGGATGACCCCGACCACGTTCCTGGACCGGGTCCGGGCCCACACGCCGGCCGGCGCCGTGCGGGACGGCCTGACCGAGGCGATCGCCCTGCTGGGCGAGCCGGATCCCGCGGTCGCCGCGCGGGTGCTCGGCAACGGCAGCCGGACCAGCGCCGCCGACACCGTGCCGTACGCGCTCTGGTGCGCGGCCCGCCGGCTCACCGACTACCCGGCCGCGATCTGGGAGGCGATCGGCGCGGGCGGGGACATGGACACCGTCGCGGCCGTCACCGGCGGCGTGGTCGCCGCGTGCACCGGCAGCGCCGGTATCCCGGCCGCCTGGCTGGCCGCCCGCGAGCCGCTCCCGGCCTGGGCGTTCCCGGAGCCGGAGAGCGTCCCCGGCGGCCGCGGCCGGGCCGAGATGCTGGTGCCGCGCCCCCAACCGGTCCCCGACCTGCGGTGGAGCGAGGAGGAGTGGCAGCGGATCCGGAGCGGGCCGCAGGAGATCGGGCCGGACCGACGGTGGTCCGTGCACACCCGCGAGGGCACGGTCCGGGTCTGCCGCTCGGAGCGCGACCCGGTCTGGGAGCTGACCGTCGTCCGTGGGCGGGACGGCTGGCGCCCGGTCTCCGCGGTGGCCGAGGCCGTCGACGGCCGGTGGTCGCTGTCCAACGGCGGCGAGCGCGATCCCGCCCTCCTCGTGCAGGTGCTGCGGGCCGCCGCCACCGGCGAGCGGCCCTGACCCCGGCCGGTGGGCCCCGGGCCCGAGCTCGGGCCCACCGGCCGAACGGAACCCGCTCGGGACGGGACCGCCGCAGCGGTCACCCGGGAGCAGTCACCCGGGGCCCACCGGTCCACCGGCCCGCCGCGGCCGTCAGGCCGTGATCAGCTGCCCGGCGCCGCCGCCGTGTCTAAGGCACTCCTGGTTGATCGCCCGGTCCGGGGCGCTCGGCGAGGTGGCGGCGGCGATCCGCAGCTCGATGATGTCCCGCACGGCGGGCCACTCGGCGTCGAGGATCGAGTAGAACGCGGTCGAGCGCACCACCCCGTCCAGACCGCGCGAGTGCGCCCGGCGGACGCCCTCTGAGGTCGCGCCGAGCCGCTCGATCGCCGCCCGGGACCGCATGTTCCGGGCGTCCGCGCGCATCGAGATCCGCTGCACGCCCCACTCCTCGAAGGCGTACCGCAGCATCAGCAGCTTCGCCTCGGTGTTGATGCCGGTGCCCTGGGCGCGCGGGGAGAGCCAGGAGTTGCCGATCTCGGCGGCGTCCGGCACGGCCGTGGCCGGGTCGCCGAACGGCACCCCGGGCACCGGCGGCCAGACGACCGGGCCCTGCCAGTAGTCCAGTTCCAGGAACCGGGTGGAGCCGACCACCCGGCCGTCCGCGACGTTCACCGTCGCGAACGGCAGCGACCGGCCCGCGGCCTGGTCGGCGAGGGCGCGCGCGATGTAGTCGCGGGCCGCTTCCAGGCCGTGCGGGACGGGGGTGAAGGCGTAGGTCGTACGGTCCTCGGCGCCGGCCTCGGCGATGGCCTCGGCGTGGTGCGCGGCAAGGGGCTCCAGCCGCACGGTGCGGCCGGTGAGGATGACAGGTACGGGCACGGAACCTTCGGTCCTTCATCGGTCGGAGGGCGCGTCCCGCGCCGGGGTGCGGCTCGGGTCGCGGTGGACGTTCGCCCCGGTCCGGGGTCCGCCCGCCGGTACCCGTGCACGCCGGAGGTCCGGTCGGGCGGGGCGGGGGCGGCGGCCCGGAGCGGGCAGCGCGGTGCCGGAACGGACGCGGGTCCACGGACCGGTCCGGCGGGATGAGCGAGGGGACAGTGTGCGTCCGCGAAATGGCCGAGGAGGAAACGAGAGCGCGAAGGGAAGCAGGCGGCCAGGTGAAGGCAAGATGCGTCGTGGGTGGCTGGCCGAGCACCGGTCCGGGACGTGATCGACGGCGTTACGGTACGACGTGACGACGACGCGACGATGCGAGGCAGCGAGAGGACGATACCCGCCAGAAGGCGGTGCGTCACTTCGCAGCACACGAATGGGCGCGCCGGGCTTCCGGACGCGGCCGCCGGAGGCCGTTCGGACGCCCGTGACCAGCGGGTTTCCGGCCGGGTGCGATCATGGTCGGGACACGCCCCGGAAGGCGCCCCGAAGGCGCCCCGACGGCGTGTCGAAGGCGCGTCGAAGGCGCTCAGACGGCCCGCCGACGGCTTCCGGCCCTCGACCGGGGGCCGTGCCGCGGCGCCGCCGCACGGCGGCGGGAATTCCGGCGGGCCCCGGCACGCTGGAGACGAGGAGAAGCCGGTACGAGTCGACGATCAGGGAACGGGGTTGGGTTCGCGGTGCGTGATCCCCAGGCGCTGTACGAGCTGGATCAGCAGGGCGTGGCCGCCGTGGCCGCGGCGAACGCCGCGTTGGCCGACACCGGCGCCGGGTTGGTGCTGCTCCACCACTTCGAGGGCTTCATGGACGCCGGCGAGGCCGGTGGCCAGGTGGTGGCCCACCTGCTCGCCGAGGGCTCGCCCCAGGTGGTGGCCCGCTTCGACCACGACCGCCTGGTGGACTACCGGGCCCGGCGCCCCGCGATGGTCTTCGACCGCGAGAGCTGGACGTCCTACGCCCCGCCGGAGATCCTGCTCCAGCTGGTCCACGACGCGGCCGGCTCGCCGTTCCTGCTGCTCACCGGGCCCGAGCCGGACGTCGAGTGGGAGCGCTTCATCGTCGCCGTGCGCGAGCTGGTCGAGCAGTTCGGGGTGCGGCTGACGCTGGACTTCCACGGCATCCCGATGGGCGTGCCGCACACCCGCCCGGTCGGCCTGACCCCGCACGGCAACCGGCTCGACCTCGCGGCCGGCTACCCGCAGTGGTTCGAGCAGGCGCAGGTCCCCGGCAGCGCCCAGGCGCTGCTGGAGTACCGGCTCGCCGAGGCCGGGCACGACGTTCTGGGCTTCGCCGTGCACGTGCCGCACTACGTGGCCCGGTCGGAGTACCCGGCCGCGGCGGTGCTGATCCTGGAGGCGGTGCAGTCGGCCACCGGCCTCGTCCTGCCGGGCACCGGGCTGCGCACCCGGGTCGGCGAGGTCTACGCCGACATCGAGGAGCAACTGGCCCAGGGAGACGGGGAGCTGCGCTCGGCGATCCGCGGCATGGAGGGCCAGTACGACGCGGTGGCGGGCGCGGAGGGCCGGGAGAGCCTGCTGGCCGAGCCGGTGGACCTGCCCTCGGCCGACGAGCTGGGCCGGCGCTTCGAGCAGTTCCTCGCCGAGCACGAGCGCGGCCCCGAGTAAGCCGCCCCGAGTAGCCGACCCCGAGTAGCCGCCCCGAGCGGCCGCCCGGGCAGTTGTCCCGGGCGGCCGCCGCGGGCACGGGCAGGAACCCGGGGAGCGGGAACGGGGCGGAAAGTCCCCACCCGGGGCGGGAGTCATCCGGCGCGGTCGTTCGTTGAGGCAGAGGTGCCCGGGGGACGGGCCGCCGCAGGGAGAGACGTCACCGTTCCGACCCCCGGGGGGATCCATGCCTGTGCCCGCACGCCCGACGACCACCGCCGTGCTGTCCGCCGCTCTGGCCGCGCTGCTGCTGGCCGGCTGCACCGGGGGCGGCTCCGGTGGCTCCGCCGCCCCGGCGTCGGACGGCCCGCGCCCGCTGCGGGTGACACCGACGCTCACGCCGACCCCGACTCCCACCCCCGCCGGCCCCTACGTCGCCCTCGGCGACTCCTACACCTCGGGCCTGAAGATCGCCCCGCAGGTGGGCGAGCCCAGCGGCTGCGCCCGCTCCGCGGTCAACTACCCCTCGCTGGTGGCCAAGGCGCTGGGCCTGGCGACCGGGCAGTTCAAGGACGTCAGCTGCAGCGGCGCCCGTACCGGGGACCTCATCGGCGCCCAGGAGACCGCCGGCGGCGCCAACCCGCCGCAGCTCGAAGCGCTCACCCCGGCGACCAGGCTCGTCACGGTGGGGATCGGCGGCAACGACGCCGGGTTCATGGAGGTCGTCGGCGCCTGCGCCCGGGAGAACCTGGTCGACGCGGTGAAGGGCCTGGTCGGCGCGGACCGGACGGAGGCGCCCTGCCGCGAGCACTACGCCTCGGCCGGCGGCGCCGCCGACCAGGTCCAGCGCAAGGTGGACGCGGCCGGCGAGCGGCTGGGCCGGATCCTGACGGACATCAGGCAGCGCTCCCCGCAGGCCAGGGTCTACGTGGTCGGCTACCCGACGCTGCTGCCCGCCGACCCGGCGAGCTGCCTCCCGGTGCTCGGCAGCGCCGTCGCCCCCGGCGACCTGGGCTTCCTGGTGGAGAAGGAGCAGCAGCTGAACGCCATGCTCAAGCACCGGGCCGAGGCCGCCGGCGCGGTCTTCGTCGACGCGGCCGCGCCCTCGGCCGGCCACGACATGTGCGCCGGCGAGGCCGCCCGCTGGGTCGAGCCGCCCTTCCCGGCGCCCGGTCTGGCGGCGATCCACCCCAACGCCAAGGGGCAGGAGGGCGTGGCCGCGGCGGTGCTCAAGGCGGTGCGCGGCTGAGCCGGGAGGCCGCCGGGAGGAGCGCCGCGCCGGGCGCGCGCGGGGCGAGGATTCACGTCCCGGCCCGCGCCCCTTCGCGCGCGGCACACTTCCGGTGTCGGACGTGCGGCGTACCGTGAAGGTCATATGGACGACACCGCGCAGAGCCTCATCGCCGCCCCGAGCCCGTACGACCACGCCGCCGAGGCCCGCTGGGTGCCCGAGCCGGACAAGCGCCCCGGCCGGACGGCGTTCCAGCGCGACCGTGCCCGCGTGCTCCACTCCGCCGCCCTGCGCCGGCTGGCCGGAACCACCCAGGTGGTGGCCCCGATGCGCAGCGACTTCCCCCGCACCCGGCTCACCCACTCGCTCGAATGCGCCCAGGTCGGCCGCGAGTTGGGCGCCGCGCTGGGCTGCGACCCGGACCTCGTGGAGACCGCCTGCCTCGCCCACGACATCGGCCACCCGCCGTTCGGCCACACCGGCGAGGAGGCCCTCGACCAGGCCGCCGAGGCCTGCGGCGGCTTCGAGGGCAACGCGCAGTCGCTGCGCATCCTGACCCGCCTGGAGCCCAAGCGGTTCGCCCCGCAGGACGACCAGCCGGCCCGGCTCGCGCCCTGGCCCGGCCGCAGTGTCGGCCTCAACCTGACCCGCGCCGCGCTCGACGCCGCCACCAAGTACCCCTGGACGCACGGCTCCCACCCGGTCGACCCGGCCTCGCACAAGTACGGCGTCTACGCCGACGACCTCCCGGTCTTCCGCTGGCTGCGGGCCGGCTCCCCGGCCGGGCGCAAGTGCTTCGAGGCCACCGTCATGGACTGGGCCGACGACGTCGCCTACTCCACCCACGACGTCGAGGACGGCCTCCAGGCCGGCCACATCGACCCGGCCGCGCTGCGCGCCCCGGGCGAGCGGGCCGAGCTGTTCAAGGTGGCCGAGCGCTACGCCCCGGACGCCGAGCCGGAGGAGCTGGCCGCCGCGCTGGACCGGTTGCTCGCCCAGGAGTGGTGGCCCGGCTCGTACGACGGCTCGGCCCGCGCCCGGGCCGGCCTGAAAGACCTCACCAGCCAGCTGATCGGCCGCTTCTGCCTGGCCGCCGAGCAGGCCACCCGCGCCCGCTACGGTCCCGGCCGGCTCACCCGGTACGCGGCCGAGCTCGTGGTGCCGCGCGACGTCCGGCTGGAGTGCGCCGTGCTCAAGGCGGTCGCCGTCCGGTTCGTGATGCAGCGCGACGAGCAGGCCCAGCTGCGGGCCCGCCAGCGGATCGTGATCGCCGAGCTCGCCTACGTGCTCAACCGGCGCGCCCCGGAGGGGCTGGACCCGGTCTTCGCGGCCCTCTACCGGGAGGCGGAGGACGACCGTGCCGCCCTGCGCGCGGTGATCGACCAGATCGCCACCCTGACCGACGCCTCCGCCCTGGCCCTGCACGCCAAGCTGGTCGGCGCCGCCTGGACGTGATCCCCGGGGCCGCGGCCCGGAGGCACCGCCCGCCGGGGTGGCCCCGCCCAGTCGGTGAGGCCCCGCCCCGCCGGTGACGCGCCGCCCCGCCGGTGACACGCCGCCCCGCCGGTGAGGCGCCGGTCACGCCGCACCCGCCGACCCCCGGGAAAGCCCGGCCGCCCCAGTAGACTTCCGGGGTGGCCGGGCGGATCAGGGACGAAGACGTACAGGCGGTGCGCAGCGCACTGCCGATCGACGTGGTGGTCGGCGACTACGTACAGCTGACCAACGGTGGCGGTGGCGAGTACAAGGGCGTCTGTCCCTTCCACGACGAGAAGTCCGCCTCCTTCTACGTGAACCCCGCCAAGGGCGTCTTCCACTGCTTCGGCTGCCAGGAGAACGGCGACACCATCGCCTTCCTGATGAAGATCGAGCACTTCACCTTCGCCGAGGCCGTGGAGCGGATGGCCGCCCAGGCCAACATCACGCTCCGCTACGAGGAGGGCGGCTACAGCCCCCGTCACCAGCAGGGTGAGCGGACCCGGCTGGTCGAGGCGCACAAGGTGGCCGCCGCCTTCTACCAGGAGCAGCTCGCCTCGGCGGAGGCGGAGATCGGCCGCCGCTTCCTGGCCGAGCGTGGCTTCGACGAGGAGTCCGCCCGGACCTTCGGCGTCGGCTACGCCCCGGCCGGCTGGGAGCACCTGGTCCGCTACCTGCGCGGCAAGGGCTTCAGCGACAAGGAGATCCTGCTCGGCGGCCTGGCCTCGCAGGGCCAGCGCGGCGGCCTGATCGACCGCTTCCGGGGCCGGCTGGTCTGGCCGATCCGCGACATCGCGGGCGAGGTGGTCGGCTTCGGCGCCCGCCGCCTGCGCGAGGACGACAACGGCCCGAAGTACCTGAACACCCCCGAGACGCCGATCTACAAGAAGTCCCACGTCCTCTACGGCATCGACCTGGCGAAGAAGGAGATCGCCAAGTCCGGCCGGGCCGTGGTGGTGGAGGGCTACACCGACGTGATGGCCTGCCACCTGGCGGGCGTCACCTCGGCGGTGGCCACCTGCGGTACCGCCTTCGCCGAGGACCACATCAAGATCATCCGCCGGCTGATGATGGACAACGCCAGCTACCGGGGCGAGACGGTCTTCACCTTCGACGGCGACGCGGCCGGACAGAAGGCCGCCCTGCGGGCCTTCCAGGACGACCAGAAGTTCGCCGCCCGGACGTCCATCGCGGTCAGCCCCGGTGGCATGGACCCGTGCGACCTGCGCCTGGCCAAGGGCGACGAGGCCGTCCGCGAGCTGATCGACAACCCGGTGCCGCTGTTCGAGTTCGCGCTGCGTTCGGCCGTCGCCCGGCACCGGGTGGAGAACCCGGAGGGCCGGTCGGCGGCGCTGGAGGAGGCCGCGCCGATCGTCGCCCGGATCAAGGACCGCTCGATCCAGCACGAGTACGCCGTCCGGCTGGCCGGGATGCTCGGCATCCTGGACGAGCAGTTCGTGGTGCGCCGGATCTCCCAGCTGGCCCGCTGGGAGCGCGAGCGCCAGCAGAACCCGCGCGCCAACGGCCAGCAGCGCCGCCCCGACCCGGCCCAGCCGGTCCGGCCCGCCCGTCCGGCCTTCGTGCTCAACCCGCGCGACCCGGCCCAGTTCGTCGAGCGCGAGCTGCTCAAGCTCGCCCTCCAGCACCCCGACCTGGTCTCGCCGGCCTTCGACCACTACGGCGAGGACGAGTTCCCGACCCCGCCGTACACCGCCGTGCGCCGCGCCGTCGCCCAGGCCGGCGGTGCCGCGTACGGGGCCGGCCTGGCCGACTTCACCAGCGCGGTGCGCGAGGCCGCACCGGACGACCAGGTCCGCTCGCTGGTCACCGAGCTGACCGTCGAGCCGGTGCGCTCGCGCCGCAAGGCGGACGCGGTCTACGCGGGGGAGTTCCTGGTGAAGCTGCGCCTGCTGGCGGTGGACCGGCGGGTGGCCGAGGTCCGCGCGCACCTCCAGCGCCTCGGCACCCGGGCCGCCGCCGAGGAACTGCACGCGGTGCAGACCGAGCTGTGGCAGCTCCAGCAGTACGGCCAGCAGCTGCGCAGCCAGGGCGCCGCCGCCCTCTGAACCGATCCCCGTACGCTGCTGACGGTCGGTCACCCCCGGTCGCCCCGGCGGTCGGAGTCCTTGCGGGGGAGCGCGGGGAGTCGCGGGAGAGGCGCCTCGGCGCGGTGAACCGGGTCCTGCCGCGGAGCCGTTGTGCCTGGTGTCCATCCGGCCCCCGCCGGCGCGCGCCGGACCCGCAGCGAGAACGGGTGGAACGCAGCCATGGCCGCATCGAGGAGTGCTTCGCTGATCAGCGCCATGGCGGTGGTCGTGCTCGCCGCGCCCGCCGCTCCGGTCGGGCGGGGCGGGGCGGGGCGCGTGCGGCACGTGCCGGAGGCGCTCAGAAAGTCCGCGCACGAGTCTCGGCCACGGAGTGTGGCGTGCCGCACACTGGAGGGCGTCCCAGCTCCGTCCAGCGCGGGTCCGCCAGAGTCGCGCCCGCCCCGAGGGGATGCCCGTGGACCAAGGCTCTGCCACGACCGCCCGCCCGACCACCGACCAGCTCGCCCCCCACGACGACCACGGCCGGGCCGGGGCTCCGCCCCCGGACGGGGCCCGGGTGCCCGACCAGGGCCTCCCGGAGGGCCACCCCGAGGCCCGCGACGGTGACGAGGAGTCCGGCGAGCCCAGACCCGCGCCCGACCCGGGGGCCGACGCCGACGCCGACGCGGAGGCCGATGCCGACGCCGATGCCGCCGACGCCGGGCCCGATGACGAGGACGATCCCCGCCCCGCGGCCGCCGGCGCGAGCGCTCCGGCCGCCGACCTGCTCCGCCAGTACCTGCGTGAGATCGGCCGGATCCGGCTGCTGACCGCCGTCGAGGAGGTGGAGCTGGCCCGCCGGATCGAGGCCGGTCTGTTCGCGGAGGAGCGGCTGCACCGCGAACCCGCGCCGTCCGACCCGCTGGCCGGCGAGCTGGACACCCTGGTGGTGATCGGCCGGATCGCCAAGCGGCGGCTGATCGAGGCCAACCTGCGCCTGGTGGTCTCGGTCGCCAAGCGCTACGTCGGCCGCGGGCTGACCCTCCTCGACCTGATCCAGGAGGGCAACCTCGGGCTGATCCGGGCGGTGGAGAAGTTCGACTACGCGCGCGGCTACAAGTTCTCCACCTACGCGACCTGGTGGATCCGGCAGGCGATGAGCCGGGCGCTGGCCGACCAGGCCCGGACGATCCGGGTGCCGGTGCACGTGGTCGAGCTGATCAACCGGGTGATCCGGGTCCAGCGCGCTCTGCTCCAGGAACGCGGCCTGGAACCGACCGCGGCCGAGATCGGCGCCGTCCTGGAACTGACCGAGGAGCGGGTGCGCGAGCTGTTGCGGCTCGCCCAGGAGCCGATCTCGCTGCACACCCCGGTCGGCGAGGAGGACGACGTGGCGCTCGGCGACCTGATCGAGGACGCCGACGCCGCCTCACCCGCCGAGTCGGCCTCCTTCCTGCTGCTGCGTCAGCACCTGGAGGCCGTCCTGGCCACCCTCGGCGAGCGCGAGCGCCAGGTCGTCCAGCTCCGCTACGGCCTGGACGACGGGCGCCCGCGCACCCTGGAGGAGATCGGCGTGCTGTTCGGGGTGACCAGGGAGCGGATCCGCCAGATCGAGTCCAAGACGCTCGTGAAGCTCCGCGACCACGCCTTCGCCGAACAGCTCCGCGGCTACCTGGACTAGACCGGCCCGGCCGACCCCGGCGGCTAGGCCCTGTCCGGCCGATCTTGCCGGGCGCAATCGACCGGACAGGACCTAGGACGAGGCCGACTCGGAGGGCCCCGCCGTGGCGGTCGCCGTTGCCGTGGTCGCCGCCGTGGCCGCCGGGGTCGAGGGGCCCGCGCCGGCGGGGCTCGTACCGGCGGGGGACGGGGAGGCCGCGGGCGGGGAGGCCGGGCCGATCGGGATCGGGGTGGAGGCGACCAGCTCGGCGAGGTGCGAGACGCTCCCCGTGCAGTCGTCCCCGGCCGACTGGTGCCCGCACACCCGGAAGGTGGTGGCCGGGTCGCCGGCGTTCACCATCATCGAGTAGTTGTCGTAGCCCCAGTGGATCAGGGCGGTCTCCACCTCGCCGGCGCTGCTGGTGACGGTCGCGCTGTCGCCCGGCTGGCCCTCGGTGATGGCGGCCCAGGCGGCCTGGCACTTCTGGCTGTAGCGGAGGTAGATGACCACCTTGCCGATGTTGCCGGTCTGCAGCGTGCGGGCGTCGGCCCCGCAGCCGGTGGTCTTGGGGTCCTTGTGCGCGCAGCCCATCGCCTGGCAGCTCGGCCCGGGCGGGGCCGGGGAGGCGGGCTTGGCGGGCGTGGTCGTACCGGCCGTCGCGGTCGGGGCGGGCTGTGCGTGGGCGGGCGGCTCCTCCGCGCCGCCGCGGCTGTACCGGAACCCGGCCGCGCCCAGGAGGACCGCCAGCACCAGGCCGCCGGCCACGAGCGCGACCGGACGCCGCCACCACGGCGCGGCCTTCCGGGCGGACGGCAGCGGCCCGGCCCCGGGCTCCTCGACGGCGGGTTCCCCGGCAACCGGCTCCCCGGCACCCTGCTCCCCGGCGGACGCCTCGCCGCCTGACGTCTCCTCGCTCGACGCCTCCTCGGCGGGGTCCGCCTCGGCGGAGGGCCGCCCGGCCCCGGCCGCTGCGAGGGGCCCGGCGTCCGCGGCCGACCCGGCGGACTCCTCCCCGACCGGGGTGGCCTTCCCGGCCTCCGGCGCCTCCGCCCCGCCCGCCGCGTCCGCCTCGGCGCCGTCCTCGGCCGCGACGACGGCAGCCGGGGCGGAGGCCTGCGCCCAGAGCGCCCGCAGCGCGGGCCCGTCGCACTCGACGGTCCCGATCAGCGCCTCCAGCGCCTGCTCGGTGATGACCCGTTTGCCGTTTAGCCAGCGCTCCCAGGAGGCCCGGCTGTAGTGGGTCCGGGTGGCCAGCTCGGACAGCGAGAGTCCGGTCGCGTCCTTGACGGCGCGCAGCCGGTCCGTCAGGCGCGCAGCGGGCTCGGACAGTTCGTCCGGCAGTTCTTTCCAGGCGGATGCCATGCGGTCTTCCCAACACGAGAGACGGGGGGACGCGGGGAGCGAACTGGGGTCGGGAGATGCACCGGCCCGGCCCAGGGGCGGCTTCGCGTCTCCAACCTCACCGACCAGCCGTCTCAAACCCCAGGTCACCGCTCTGAGACGGACGGAAGTGTCTCACAACCCCGGTCATCGCTCGAACATTCACTGGTCAGTCGTGCAGAGTTCTCGGGTCGGCCCACTTCGGCGCCCGGATCCTTCGTCCGGCGACCATCGTGGACCTGACTCCCTGCCGTCCCGAATCCCCCACCGGCCGGGGCAGCCTCGCGGGGGGAGGCTGCCCCGGATCGCAGGGACGCGCGGCGGGGAGGGCGTTTCGTGCCGCCCTCCCCGCCGCGACCTCTTTCCGCTTCTCTCCGCCTCCGCGGTGGCGGGCCGTCAGTGCCGGAAGGCCGCCGGGCCCGGCACGCCGAGCTCCTTCGGCGGGGTGGGCCGGAGCCGCGTTCCCGCGGCCGCCGCGACGGCTCGGACGCACCGGACCCGCCGAACGCCGCGTCCCACACACCGCCCGCAGCCGTCCCACACACCGCTCGCGGCCGTCCCGGGGGCCGTCCCACGACCCCCGGCCCGGCTCAGCCGGCCGTCTCCGGGTGGACCTGCTCGCGGGCGGCCCGGAACTGCTGGCGCACCGCCGAACCGACCGGCAGGTCCTGCTCGGTGTCCGGCGTGACGGTCTCCGCCCCCGGAAGCTCCCAGCGCGGCGGTTCCGGGGTGCCGGCCAGCGCCCACGCGGCCTGCCGGGCCGCGCCGCGCGCCGCGTGGGCGCCGGGCGGCGGCACCACGACGGGGACGCCGAAGAGCAGCGGGGCGATCTGCCGGACGGCCGGCAGCCGCCCGGCGGCCCCGAGCAGGAAGACCCGGTTCACCGGCACGCCCCGGGTGCGCAGGACGTCCAGCGCGTCCGCGAGGTTGCAGAGCATGCCCTCGACGGCAGCCCGGGCGACGTGCTGCGGGGCCATCGACTCGGCCCGCATCCCGGTCAGGGTGCCGGCCGCGTGCGGCAGCGCGGGCGTCCGCTCGCCGTCCAGGTAGGGCAGCAGCACCAGCCCGTACGCGCCGGGGCTGGACTGCAGGGCGAGGTCGCTCAGGCCGTCCAGGTCCTGCCCGAGCAGGGCGGCGGTGGAGCGGAGCACCTGGGCGGCGTTCAGGGTGGCGACCATCGGCAGGTGACGGCCGGTGGCGTCGGCGAACGAGGAGACCAGGCCGGTGGCGTCCACCACGGCCTCCTCGTGCACCGCGAAGATCGTCCCGGAGCTGCCGAGCGAGACCGCCGCGTCGCCGGGCCCGAGGCCGAGGCCGAGCGCGGCGGCCATGTTGTCGCCGGTGCCGGCGGAGATCAGCAGGCCCTCGGGGGTCTGCCCGGCGGGCTCGGCGGGGCCGAGCACGTCGGGGAGCTTCAGGCCGTGGCCGAGCGCCAGCTCGATCAGGTCCTGGCGGTACTCGCCGGTGATCGGCGACCAGTAGCCGGTGCCGGAGGCGTCGCCGCGGTCGGTGGTGCGCCGTTTGGGGTGGCCGAGCAGCTGCCAGACCAGCCAGTCGTGCGGCAGCAGGACCTCGGCGATCCGGCGGGCGTTGGCCGGCTCGAACTCGGCCAGCCAGCGCAGCTTGGCGATGGTGTACGTGGGGCCGGGGACGGCGCCGATCGCGGCGGTCCAGGCCGCCGGGCCGCCGAGGGCGTCCACCAGCGCGGCGGCGGCACCGCTGGAGCGCGGGTCGTTCCAGAGGATCGCGGGCCGCACCAGCACGCCGCCGGCGTCCAGGCCGATCATGCCGTGCTGCTGCGCGCTGACGCCGATCGCCCGGACGCCCTCCAGCAGGCCGCCCGCCGCGGCGTCGCCGAGCGAGTGCAGCCAGAGCTGCGGGTCGGCCTCGCCGGCCCGGGTCTCCGACCGCTCCGGCGCGGGGTGCGGGGCCTTGCCGGACCGCAGCACCGCGCCGGTCTCCGTGTCGCACGCGACGATCCGGGTGCGACCGGTCGAGCTGTCTATCCCCGCGACGATGGCCATGTCGAGATCATGCCTCAGCGGGCGCGCCGACGCGGGCGACCCGGGCAAGTGTTGCCCGTTCGGTTGCGTCGTACAGGTGCGGCGTACGGCCTGCCGTCACCTCCGCGTCACGGGCGGAAGGTACCCCAGCTGTCGTCCTCCGCCCGGGGACGGTTGAAGTACGGCACCCGGTCGGTCACCCGGTTCGGCAGCCGGTCCCCGACCCGGTCCGCCACGGCACCGGCGGCCTTCCCGGCGACCGCCCCGGCCTGGTGCTTGGCCTTGTCGGCGGCGCTCTGCACCTTGGGGTTCTGGGCGACCTGCCGGGTGACCTTGGCGATCTGCTCGTACCGCTGGCGTCCGGCCCGCGAGCCGAGGACGTAGCCCGCCGCGAGTCCGACGATCAACGACAGCTTCCACATGATCGGATTCCACCCTCTCCTGGCGGCCTCTGCCGCATTGCCCTACCCGTCGATCGGGGCGGCGAACCGTCCGTGCCCCCAGCATCCCCGGGTGGTGAGCCGGGCGCGCGGGGGGCGCGCCGGACGGGCCCCGGGGCGGCCGGGGAAAGCGATTGGCGGACCACCCCCCCGAGTGCGCTAATGTATGTCCCGCAGCGAGCGCCGAGGAGCCCGGGAAACCGGGGGCCGAAGCGGAAGCCCGATCCCCCATAGCTCAATTGGCAGAGCAGCCGACTGTTAATCGGCAGGTTATTGGTTCGAGTCCAATTGGGGGAGCTCAGGTGGACGGCCGTCGGGCCGGTTCTCCTGTCCGTGGTGCGGCAGTTGCCCACCGCGATCCCGCATAGCTCAATTGGCAGAGCAGCCGGCTGTTAACCGGCAGGTTTTTGGTTCGAGTCCAAATGCGGGAGCTGCACCGGGTGCACCCGGTGACTGCTCAGAGCGAAGGCCCCCCGGACGACCGGGGGGCCTTCGTGTTGTCCCGGGGCCGCCGGCCCGTGCGGCCGGGGTGTTGCGTCCGTCACGTCCTCGCCGTCCGCGCCGCGCCCGGCGCCCGCGACCGCGCGGCGGTCCGGGTCAGGCGGTGGCCCGGCGGTAGAGCTCGGCGACCCTCTCGTCGAAGGCGACGCTGTAGGAGGTGCCGTCGGTCTCGCCGCCCTCCTGGTAGCCGCCGATCACGCCGACCACCGCGCCGGCCGGGGTGACCCAGGGGCTGCCGCTGGTGCCGTTGGTGTAGCCGCCGCAGTCGAAGCGCTCCTGGGTGGGGCTCTGCGAGCTGGTCCGGGCCGAACAGGTGATCGGCTCGTCGCTCTCGTTTGGGTAGCCGGTCACCGAGACGGCGAGACCGACGCCCTGCCCGGTGGCGAGCGGGTTGCCGCCGACCGCGTCCTCGACCTCGCGGCCGCCGATCGCCCGGACCGTGACGAACGCCACGTCGTACTCGGGGTCGTCCTCGGCCGCCCAGCGCGGGTCGACGGTGATCGACTGCACCGGCCAACTCCCGTACGGCGAGTAACCGTTGCGGTAGCCGGGGGTGAACACCAGGCCGTCCAGCAGGCCGATCCGGCGGCTCTGCACGCAGTGCGCGGCGGTCACCAGCAGATTCCGCCGCGGGCTGTGCACCACGCTGGCCGTGCAGGCCCGCGGGCCCTGGGCGTCCCGGATCGAGAGGGTGCCGACCCGGTCGCCGGCCGGGCTCGGCGGTGCCACCGCGGCGCTCGGCGGCTGCTCGTCCCCGCCGCCGCAGGCGGCGCCGGCGGCCAGCAGCAGGGCCGCCAGCACGGCCGCCTGGGCCGTGCGTGCGGGCCGTACCGGGCGGGAGGCCATCCGGGCTCCGTCTCGTCCTCTGGGGCGGGCTCTGCGGGTCGTGCGTTCCGCCGTTCGTGAGGAAGATCTACCAGGCCCGGCCCGGCGACGCCACCGCCGGGTCCCCGGCCACCGGGTTCACCCGGTGGCGCGGTCGTACAGGGCCCGGACGCGGTCGCCGAAGTAGCTGCTGTAGGAGGTGTCCGGGGTGTTGCCGCCCTCCTCGTGGCCGCCGATCACGCCCACCACGGTCCCGGTCCGGGTGTCCGGGTCGAAGTCGGTCACCCAGGGGCTGCCGCTGGTGCCGCCGGTCCAGTCGGGGCAGTCGATCCGCAGCTGGGTGGGGCTCTGCTCGGAGGTGGTGTTGCTGCAGGTGATCGGCACCTCGCTGGTGCCGGGGTAGCCGGTGATCTTGACCGGCAGCCGGTAGCCGCGGTCGACGCCCAGCCGGTTGGCGCCGAGCACCTGCTGCACCTGCTGCCCGTTCCGGGCCTGCACCACCGCGAAGGCGACGTCCACGTCCGGGTCGCCGCCGTCCTGCCAGGCCTGGTCGACGGTGACCGCCAGCAGGGGCCAGACGCCGCTCGGGGTCTCGCCGTCCCGGTAGCCGGGGACGAAGACCAGGTCGGAGCGCCGGCCGAGCTTCGGGTCCCAGACGCAGTGCGCGGCGGTGACGATCAGGTTGAGCCCGGCGCTGTCGACCACGCTGGCGGTGCAGAAGTGGTCGCCGTCCGCGTTGCGGGTGAACACGGCGCCGACCAGTCCGTTGAGCACGGTGGGCTTGGCGGTCCGGGTGACGCCGGTGTGCCGGCCGAGCGCCCCGCGCAGCCGTTCGCGGCTCCAGCCGTGGCTGTCCGAGGCGGCCGAGGCGGGCCGCGAGCTCACCGTCGGGGTGGCGCCGCCGGGGCCCGCCGCGGTGGTGCAGCCTGCGGCCGTCAGGACCGTCAGGGCGGCGCCGAGCACCGCCGGCTTACGTGCCGTCATCCGCCCAGGCTGGCCGGAGGCCGGGCGGGCCCGCCACCGGGGCTGCGCCGCGCGGGGAGGCGTGCGTTCGCGCGTACCCATGTGCGCCCCCGGCGCGCACCACGGGTGATCGACCGGCTATGCTGCCCGGGACGGCCTCGCGGGGCCGTCTGCTGCTGCCGGACCGGTCACCGGTGCGGGCGGCGAACCGGGGCGGTAGCTCAGCCGGTTAGAGCAGGGGACTCATAATCCCTTGGTCGTGGGTTCGAGTCCCACCCGCCCCACCCTTCGCCCGGACGACCGGGCTTGACCAGGCGCGGTCATCTGCACGAACTCTAGTGACCGCGGGCCCGGCGGACGTGCCGACAGGCCGGATGTCACTCGAACAGGTCCGCGCCGAGGGCGCGTTGACGTCGGCGTCGCTTCTTTGTCGCTCGGCTCGCCTCCGGGGCGCTCGTACCCGGTGCCGACGGTCGGCGCTCCAAGGCCTTCGTCCCTCAGGCCTCCTCGCTTCTCCCTTTCGGCACCGGCGCGCCCCTTCGGCTCGCTCGCTCAGGCACCGCTCGCTCAGGCACCGCCCGCCCGGGCACCGACCGCCCGGCGGCGGCTCCGTATCCTGGCCCGATGCTCGAACCCGCACTGCTGCCGACCCCCCTGCTGGACTGCACCGACGAGGTGCTGGCACGGGCCGGGGTGGAGCTGCGGCTCAAGCGGGACGACCTGCTGCACCCGACCGTGCCGGGCAACAAGTGGCGCAAGCTCGGGCCCAACCTGGCGGCCGCGCTGGAACAGGGGCACACCCGGCTGCTGACCTTCGGCGGGGCCTACTCCACCCACCTGCGCGCCGTCGCGGTGGCCGCGGGGGCGCTCGGTCTGGAGAGCGTCGGGCTGGTCCGGGGCGAGGAGCTGGCCGGTCGGCCGCGCAACTGGTCGCTCCGGGCGGCCGAGGCGGCCGGGATGGAGCTGGTCTTCCTGTCCCGGTCCGCCTACCGGGAGACGGCCGCCCGCTGCGCCGCCGACGCGGCGGTGGCGGCGGAGCTGCAGCGGCGCTGGGGGCCCTGCCTGGTCCTGCCGGAGGGCGGCTCCAACGCGTTGGCCGCGATCGGCGCGGCGGCGATCCCGGGCGAACTCCCCGACCTCGGCGAGCGGGACGTGGTCTGCTGCCCGGTCGGCACCGGCGGGACGCTGGCCGGTGTCGCGGCCGGGCTGCCGCCGGGTGCGCGGGCGCTCGGCGTGGCGGTGCTGCGCGGCGGCGAGGGTTATCTGGAGGGCGAGGTGGCCGGGCTGCACCGGGCCGCCTACGGGCGCGAGTTCGGCAACTGGCGGATCGACCACGGGCACCACGGCGGCGGCTACGGCCGGGTGCCGGCCGAGCTCGCCGCCTTCGCGGAGCGGTTCGAGCGGCGCCACGGCGTCGCGCTGGAGCGCCGGTACGTCGCCAAGCTGCTCGCCGGCCTGTACGCCGGGGTGCAGGCCGGGGCGTTCCCGGCGGGCACCCGGCTGACCGCCGTGGTCACCGGCCTGCCCGACCCCGACCCCGACCGCGGCCAGGGCCTGGGCCCGGCCGCCTGAGCGGACCGGGTACCGGGCCCGGCACCGAAGGCGGGGGCGGGCCCGGCGCGGGGCCGGCCCGCCCGGGCGTCAGCCGAAGGTCAGGTCGGCGCAGGGGTCGGTGTCCGCCCCGCGGGCGTTCTCGGCGATGCCGGTGGGCATCCCGCTCGGCGTCGCCGAGGGGCTGCCGGACGGGCCGCCGGACGGGGCGTCGGACGGCCCTGCGGTGGGGCCGGCGGCCGCCGCGCCGAGGGAGTCGATCCCGGTGGACGGCACCGGCCGGTAGTCGCGGCCGAGCGTCACGGTGATCCCGTCCGAGCCGGGCTCCTCGACCAGCCGCGCTCCGGGGAAGAGCGGGGCCAGCTGGTCGGCGGCCGCCTTCTGCGCCGGGTCGTAGGCGATCTCGGTGGTCAGCCGGCTGCCGTTGACGGCGCCCAGCTCGACGTTGGTGAAGCCCTTGCCGCGCACCGCCTTCGCCGCGCTGCCGGCCAGTCCGGGGGTGCCGACGCCGTTGACCACGGTGACCGGCACGGCCGCCTCCTCCGGGCTGAGCGCGGTCGGCGAGGCGGTGGGGGCGGGGGCGCCGGAGGGGGAGGCGGACGCCGCGGCGCCGACCTGGCCGGTGCTCTGGCCGTCCAGGGTGCGGTCCTCGCGCAGCAGCTTCCAGAGGGTGTCCACGTCCGGGTGGACCAGGGCGACCCGGTCCCCGGCGAAGCGCCACGGGGTGGTGACGAAGGTGATGTCGGAGAGCTTGATGCCCTGCAGCGACTGGGCGAAGTCCACCAGCTTCATCGCGGTGCCGAGGCCCTCGTCCACGGTGAGCGAGCGGGTGGCCGCGTCGGCCAGCGGGAGCAGGGTCGGCAGCGAGAAGCCGAGGCCCTGGATCTTCCGGATCATCGAGGAGAGGAAGGCCTGCTGGCGCTTCATCCGCCCGATGTCGGAGTTGTCCCCGAACCCGTACCGGGCCCGCAGGTAGTCCACGGCCGGCTGGCCGGAGAGCCGCTGCATGCCCTTTTTCAGCTGGATGTTGTGCGAGTTCACGTCGTTGGGGACGCAGACGTCCACGCCGCTGATCGCCTCGGTCATCGCGGCGACGCCCTTGAAGTCCACCACGATGGTGTGGTCGATCCGCAGGCCGGTCATCGTCTCGACGGTGTTCTGCGTGCAGGCCGGGTTGCCCTTGGGGAACTCGCCTATGGTGAAGGCCGAGTTGAACATCTGGTTGGTCTTGGGCTTCGTCCAGCTGCCGTCCGGCAGACGGCAGGACGGGACGGTCACCAGGGCGTCGCGGGGTATGGAGACCCCGACGGCGTGCTTGTGGTCGGCGTAGACGTGCAGCAGGATCGCGGTGTCGGAGTGGCCGACGCCGAGGTCGCCGCCGCCGAGGTCGGCGTTGCCGTCGTCCCGGGTGTCCGAGCCGAGCACCAGGACGTTGACCGGGACCGAGGCGCCCGGGGTGACCGGGACGGGGGCCGGTGGCCGCTCGGTGGCGACACCGCCCGCGTCGAAGGTGGTGATGTTGCTGTCCAGCCGGTGGTAGAACCAGGCTCCGGCTCCCGCGACGGACAGCACCAGAACGGCGGCGAGGCCCACAGCGATCCGTATGATGCGCCGACGTCGTGAGCTGCTGCTCATCCTGCCCCGGCCCCCCGTCTTCTGGTGTCGTTCTCCACGCGCACCGGCCCTAGGGCAGGCCGGTGCCAAGTCTCGAACCTTAGACGTTTCGCGGGAGTGTTCGGTTACAGCCGGGGCCCGGTCAATTGCTCCGGAACGGCCCGAAGGGCTGTGATGCTGCTCACGCGGGGGCTGCGGAGGCTCACGCCCCGGGGCCGGAGGCGCCCGCGAGCATCCTGCGGAGCAGGTCGCGCAGGACGGTCCGCTCCTCCGGCCCGAGCGCGGCCAGCGGCTCCCGGGCGAAGTTCAGCGATTCGCGCAGCTCCTCGGAGGCGGCCGCGCCGGTCTCGGTGGCGGCGACCAGCTTGACCCGGCGGTCCTGCCGGTCGGCCTCCCGGGTGACGAAGCCGCGCGACTCCAGCCGGTCGACGATGCCGGTGATGTTGGACGGCTCGCAGCTGAGCGTCTGGGCGATGTGGCGCATCGGCATCGGCCCGCGCCGCAGCAGGGCGAGCACCTTGGCCTGGGCGCCGGTGAGCGAGCGGGCGGCGGCGGCCTCCTCGTACTCGCGGTGGAAGAGCCCGACCAGGTTGGCCATCAGGTCGACGACCTCGCGGGTGATCTCGTCGGGCTGGGAGGCGACGGTCGGGGCGGGCTGGGTGTCCATGCCCCCGAGTCTACCTGAAAAGTTGACAACATGAACCTTTCATGCCCATCGTTACTTCAGTAAGTCAACCTTTCATGCAGCAGGGAGCACCACCGATGGCCGAGCAGGAAGCGCCCGTCACCGCCCGCGAATGGCACCTCGCCGCCCGCCCGCAGGGCTGGCCGGTGCCGACCGACTTCGCACTGGTCGAGGCCCCGGTCCGGGCCCCGGAGCCGGGCGAGATCCTGGTCCGCAACGCCTACCTCTCGGTCGACCCGTACATGCGCGGCCGGATGAACGACGTGAAGTCCTACGTCCCGCCGTTCCAGCTGGGCCGGCCGATGGACGGCGGCGCGGTCGGCTACGTGGTGGCCTCGGCGGCCGAGGGCTTCGCGCCGGGCGACGCCGTCCTGCACGGGCTCGGCTGGCGCGAGTACGCCACCGTGGCGGCCGGCCGCGCGGTGAAGGTCGACCCGTCCGTGCCGCTCTCCGCCTACCTCGGCGTGCTCGGCATGACCGGCCTGACCGCCTACGCGGGCCTGCTGGAGGTCGGCGGCCTCAAGGAGGGCGACAAGGTCTTCGTCTCCGGCGCGGCCGGGGCCGTCGGGTCGATGGTCGGTCAGATCGCCAAGCTCAAGGGCGCCGCTCTGGTGGTCGGCTCGGCCGGATCGGCGGAGAAGGTCGACAAGCTGGTCGGCGAGTACGGGTTCGACGCCGCGTTCAACTACAAGGACGGCCCGGTCGCCGAGCAGCTGGCCGAGGCGGCCCCGGAGGGCATCGACCTCTACTTCGACAACGTCGGCGGCGAGCACCTGGAGGCCGCGATCGGCGCGCTCGGCGTGCACGGCCGGGCGGTGCTCTGCGGCGCGATCGCCCAGTACAACGACACCTCCGCCCCGGCGGCCCCGCGCAACCTCGCGATGGCCATCGGCAAGCGGCTGCGGCTGGAGGGCATGCTGGTGGGTGACCACGGCGCCCTGCAGCCGCAGTTCGTCGCCGAGGTGGGCGGCTGGCTGCGCGAGGGCCGGCTGCGCAACGAGGAGACCGTGGTGGACGGATTCGAGAACACCGCCCAGGCCTTCCTCGACCTGCTGCGCGGCGCCAACACCGGCAAGATGGTGGTCCGTCTCGCCGGCTGACGGTTACTCAGGCCGTCCCGCGACCGTCCCGCCGCCCCCTCCGGGCCGGCGGGGCGGTTTGCGTACCGGGCGCAGGGGAGCCGGCCGCACTACCGCATTCCGGCCGGATCCGAAAGCGCGTCAGCCGCGGTGCGGGGTGGCGCGGTACGGTGGTCCCGCCTGGCGATGGGGCCGTTCGGGGGAGAGATCCGACCGAGGGGTGGACCTCGTAAAGGATTCGACTAGCATTGAGCGAAAGCCTGTCCGTTTTGCTCAATTTAGTGGCTTAATGTCGGCTAACGTGGGTAACTGTGGATCAACTGCAGGCACGAACGCGAGGCAGCTGGGGAAGGCGACCCTCGTCCACAGCCTGGAGGTCCCGGTGACGACACGTGGAGTCCTGTACGTCCACTCCGCGCCCCGCGCGCTGTGCCCGCACGTCGAGTGGGCCGTCGCGGGGGTGCTCGGTGTGCGGGTGAGCCTGGACTGGATCCGCCAGCCGGCCGCGCCCGGGCACTGGCGTGCCGAGTTCTCCTGGCAGGGCGAGCCCGGCACGGCCTCGAAGCTCGCCTCCGCGCTGCGCGGCTGGCAGCTGATGCGGTACGAGGTCACCAGCGAGCCCTGCGCCACGGCCGAGGGCGAGCGGTACAGCAGCACGCCCACGCTCGGCATCTTCCACGCCGTCACGGGGATCCACGGCGACATCCTGATCCCCGAGGACCGGTTGCGGGCCGTCCTGCTGCGCGCCCGTAGCGAGGGCGCGGACCTGGAGGCGGAGATCTCCCGGCTGCTCGGCAAGCCGTGGGACGACGAGCTGGAGCCCTTCCGCTACGCGGGCGAGGGAGCCCCGGTGCGCTGGCTGCACCAGGTGGTCTGAGCCCGCACCGCGGAACGCCCGAAGGGGCCGGCGCTCGTCACGAGCGCCGGCCCCTTCGGGTACGGGGTCAGACGGTGCGGAAGGCCAGCACCACGTTGTGGCCGCCGAAGCCGAACGAGTTGTTCAGGGCGGCGATCCGGCCCTCGGGCAGCGCCCGGGCCTCGTCCCGGACGATGTCCGCGTCCACGTCCTCGTCGAGCTCGTCGACGTTGATGGTCGGCGGGGCGACCCGGTGGTGCAGCGCCAGCACGGTGGCGACGGTCTCGATGCCGCCGGCGCCGCCCAGCAGGTGGCCGGTCATCGACTTGGTGGCCGAGACGGCGATGTGGTCCAGGTGCTCGCCGAGCTCCTTGCGCAGCGCCTTCAGCTCGGCCGTGTCACCCTGCGGGGTCGAGGTGGCGTGCGCGTTGACGTGCACGATCTCGGCCTTGTCCAGCGGGTTGCGGTCGAACAGGTCGGCCAGCGCGCGGGCCACGCCGGCGCCGGTCGGCTCCGGCTGGGCGATGTGGTGGGCGTCCGAGGACAGGCCCTGGCCCACCGCCTCGCAGTAGATCCGGGCGCCGCGGGCCTCGGCGTGCTCGATCGACTCCAGCACGACCACGCCGGCGCCCTCGCCGAGCACGAAGCCGTCGCGGCCCTTGTCGTACGGGCGCGAGGCGCGCTCGGGCTCGTCGTTGTTCTTGGACATCGCCATCATGTTGGCGAACGCGGCGATCGGCAGCGGGTGGATCGCGGCCTCGGTGCCGCCGGCCACCACGACGTCGGCGCGGCCGCTGCGGATCATCTCGATCGCGTAGCCGATCGCCTCGGCGCCGGAGGCGCAGGCGGAGACGGGGGTGTGCACGCCGGCGCGGGCACCGACCTCCAGACCGACGTTGGCCGCCGGGGAGTTGGGCATCAGCATCGGCACGGTGTGCGGGGAGACCTTGCGGGCGCCCTTCTCACGCAGCACGTCGTACTGGTCGAGCAGGGTGGTGACGCCGCCGATGCCGGAGGCGATCACGGCGCCCAGACGCTCGGGCACGAGCTTGGAGGACTCGTCGGTGGCCGGGGTCTCGTAGCCGGCGTCGGCCCAGGCCTCGCGGGCGGCGATCAACGCGAACTGCGCCGAGCGGTCCAGCTTGCGGGCGACCGGGCGGGGGAGGACCTCGGCCGGGTCGACGGCGGTGCGCGCGGCGATCCGGACGGGAAGGTCGGCGGCCCACTCCTCGGTCAGGACAGCCACCCCGGAGCGCCCGGCGACCAGGTTCTCCCAGGTGGTGGCGGCGTCGCCGCCCAGCGGCGTGAAGGCGCCGATACCCGTGACGACCACGGTACGGTTTTCAACGGTCACTGGATCTTCTTCTCTCACGTTCGTGCGGGACAACGGCGGCGGGCCGGGGGTGGGCCCGGCCGGGCGCCCGGTGGGGCGTCCGGCCGGCGGGTCGGCCGACTCGGGGAGCCGGCCGACGACGGGCGTCGAACGGGTCGGACGCTCAGGCGTTGGCGAGGATGTAGTCCACCGCGTCGCCGACGGTCTTCAGGTTCTTGACCTCGTCGTCCGGGATCTTCACGTCGAAGCGCTCCTCGGCGGCCACGACGACCTCGACCATGGACAGCGAGTCGACGTCCAGGTCGTCGGTGAAGGACTTGTCGAACTCGACGTCCTCGGTCGGGATGCCGGCGATCTCGTTGACGATCTCAGCGAGACCTTCCAGGACCTCGTCCTTGGTAGCCATACTGGCTGCTCCTCTTCGGTGTTGAATGCGCTCGCCCGGCGGACGGACGCAGGTTTGTGATGAGTGGGGCGGAAGTGCCTAGGGGAGCGTAACGACTGCCGCCGCGTAGACCAGACCCGCCCCGAACCCGATGATCAGGGCGAGGTCGCCGCTGCGGGCCTCGCCGCTCTCCAACATGCGCTCCATCGCCAGCGGGATGGAGGCGGCGGAGGTGTTGCCGGTCTCGGTGATGTCGCGGGCGACCGGCACCGTCTCGGGCAGCTTCAGCGCCTTGATCATGGCATCGGTGATGCGCATGTTGGCCTGGTGCGGGATGAAGGCGCCCAGCTGGTCGGCGGTGACCCCGGCGGCGTCCAGCGCCTGCTGGGCCACCTTGGCCATCTCCCACACCGCCCAGCGGAAGACCGACTGACCCTCCATCCGCAGGGTCGGCCACTTGGCCTCCTCGCCGGCGCCGTTGACGGCGTCCTCCTTGGCGAAGGCGGTGTCCCAGGCCTGGGTCTGCGAGATGACGTCCTTCTGGGAGCCGTCGGAGCCCCAGATGACCTTCCCGATGCCGGGCGTGTCGGACGGGCCGACGATCGCGGCGCCGGCGCCGTCGCCGAAGATGAAGGCGGTCGAGCGGTCCGACTGGTCTGTCAGGTCGCTGAGCCGCTCCACGCCGATGACCAGCACGTACTCGGCGCTGCCGCCGCGGATCATGCCGTCGGCCAGGCCCAGGCCGTAGCCGAAGCCGGCGCAGGCCGCCGAGATGTCGAAGGCGGGGGCGGTGCCGCAGCCGAGCCGCTCGGCGATCTCGGTGGCGATCGCGGGGGTCTGCTTGAGGTGCGAGACGGTCGCGACGATCACGCCGCCGATCTGCGAGGCGTCGATCCCGGCCTGGGCGATGGCCTTGCCGGCGGCCTGCACCGACATCTCGGCGACGGTCTCCTCGGGGCCGGCCCAGCGGCGCTCGGCGATCCCGCTGCGGGTGCGGATCCACTCGTCCGAGGAGTCGATCCAGTTCAGCACCTCGGCGTTGGGAATCACCCGAACCGGGCGGTAGCCGCCGACACCGTGGATGCGCGCGTACTGCGCACCGGTGACCGGCTTGATCTGCGGGGCGCTCATGCCTTGGTCTCCTGACCGCCGTGCTCCGCGACGAGCTCGCGGGCCTTGTCCAGGTCGGCGGGGGTCTTGAGGGCAAGCGTCGCCACACCCTTGAGGTTGCGCTTGACCAGTCCGGTGAGGGTGCCCGCGGGGGCGAGCTCGATGACGGCGGTCGCGCCCAGCCGCTCCAGCGTCTCCATGCAGAGGTCCCAGCGGACCGGGTTGGAGACCTGCGACACCAGGCGGTCCAGCACCTCGGTGCCGGAGGTCACGACGCCGCCGTCCTTGTTGGAGACGTAGGCGACCTTCGGGTCCGCGACCGGCAGGGTCGGGGCCAGCTTGGCCAGGCGCTCGACACCGGGCGCCATGTGCTCGGTGTGGAACGCGCCCGCGACCTTCAGCGCGATCAGGCGGGCACCGGCCGGCGGGTCGGCCCGCAGGGCGTCCAGCTGCGGCAGTGTGCCGGCGGCGACGATCTGGCCGCCGCCGTTGTTGTTGGCCGGGGTCAGCCCGTGCTCGGCCAGCTTGGCCGCGACCACCTCCGGCTCACCGCCCAGGACGGCGACCATGCCGGTCTCGGTGGCGGCGGCGGCCTCGGCCATCGCCAGGCTGCGCTCGCGGACGAAGGTCAGCGCGTCGTGGGCGGAGAGCACCCCGGCGCCGGCGGCGGCGGTGATCTCGCCGACGCTGTGGCCGGCCACGGCGCCGACCAGCTCACGGGCGCGGTCCTCGTCCGGGAACAGCGCGCGGGCCGTCACCAGACCGGCCGCGACCAGCAGCGGCTGGGCGACGGCGGTGTCCTTGATCTCCTCGGCGGACGCCTCGGTGCCGGCGTGCACCAGGTCGAGCCCGGCGACCTCCGACCAGCCGCGCAGGCGGTCGGCGACGCCGTCGAGCTCCAGCCAGGGGCTGAGGAAACCGGGGGTCTGGGCACCCTGTCCAGGGGCGACGATTACGAGCACGGTTCAACCCTCTCTCGCCGGACGCCCGGGGGCGGGTAGGCGACGGTAACGAAGAAAAGCATCGGGGATTGTAAGTTCCCTACATCGGGCTCAGCTCTGCTCGCCGGCCGCCGTGAGTCGCCCCAGCGCCAGTGCGATACGCAGCGTGAACGCCGAACGCACGTCCGACGGAGCGTATCCCGTGACGTCTGTCACACGTCGGAGCCGGTAGCGCACCGTGTTGGGGTGGACGAAGAGCATTCGGGCGGCCCCCTCCAGCGAGGAGGCCTGCTCCAGGTAGACACTCAAGGTCTCCAGCAGCGCCGAGCCGGCCTCGTCCAGCGGTGTGTAGATCTCCTCCACCAACTGGCGGCGGGCCGCCTGGTCCCCGGCGAGCGCCCGCTCCGGGAGCAGGTCGTCGGCCAGCACCGGGCGCGGCGCGTCCGGCCAGGCGGCGCAGGCCCGCAGGCCGGCCGCGGCGGCGTGCGCCGAGCGGGTCGCGGACAGCAGGTCGGGCACGGTGGGGCCGACCACCACCGGGCCGGGCGCGAACTGGCCGATCAGCGCCCGGGCGGCGTGCACCGGCTCCTTGTCGCCGCCGACCACGACCACCAGCCGCTTGCCCAGCACTCCGGTCAGCACGTGCAGCTTGGCGTAGCGGGCGGCCCGGCGGATCGCCTCCACCACCAGCTCGCTGTCGCCGTCCGGGGCGCTGCCCATCACCACTCGGACCTGGCTCGGCTGGCCCCAGCCGAGCGCGGCGGCGCGCGAGAGCACTCCCTCGTCGGCGTCACCGGAGAGCAGCGAGTTGACGACCAGCGCCTCCAGTCGCGCGTCCCACGCGCCGCGCGCCTCCGCGGCCTGGGCGTACACCTGGGCGGTGGCGAAGGCGATCTCGCGGGCGTAGACCAGCACGGACTCGCGCATGTCCGCCTCGTCGCCGGGGGCGGCCACCTCCTCGATGGCCTCCTCCATCACCTCGATCGTGGTGCGGATCAGCTCGACGGTCTGGCGCAGCGTGATGGCGCGGGTCAGCTCGCGCGGCGCGGTGCCGAACACGTCGGTGGAGATCGCCTGCGGGGCGTCGGGGTGGCGGTACCACTCGGTGAAGGCGGCGATACCGGCCTGGGCGACCAGGCCGATCCAGGAGCGGTGCTCCGGCGGCATCCGCCGGTACCAGCCGAGCTGGTCGTCCATCCGCGCGATCGCGGCGGTGGCCAGCTTGCCCGAGGACTTCTCCAGCCGCTTGAGCGTCGCGGCCCGGCGCTCGGCCCGCTCGGCGGCGAGTCTGCGCTCCTGCGCGGTCAGTCGCGGCGCCGCGCGGCCGGGCCGGTCGCGGCCGGCCCCGGGGGTCGGGCCCGGCCCGCTCTGGTCGGGCTTGGCGGTGGGTTCGCTCTGGGAGTTCGCGGAAGCGGCTGGCACAAGGACAAGACTGCCTCACCGGAGTGACTGCTCGTGCACAACCCCCGGCGCAGCGACGCGGTGGCACCCGTCACACCCGCGCTCCGCAGGGCGTGCCGGAGCCGCGCCGGGAGCGCCCGGAACGCGCCCGGAACCTGCCCGGGGGGCACGCTACCGTGGGCCCGTGACCGACGCCCCCGCCCGCCCCCGCGCCGACCTGCGCCGCACCGCCGAGCGCTACCTCTCCACTCCGGCCGAGGGGATCGAGACCAGACACGCGTTCTCGTTCGCGGGTCACTACGACCCGAGGAACACGCACTTCGGCGCGCTGCTCGCGTGCAACGAGGAGCTGCTCGCACCGGGCGCGGGGTTCGACGAGCACAGGCACCGGGACACCGAGATCCTCACCTGGGTGCTGGAGGGCGCGCTGGCCCACCGGGACTCCCGCGGCCACAGCGGTGTGGTCCGCCCGGGCATGCTCCAGCACCTGAGCGCGGGCTCCGGCGTCACCCACACCGAGCGCAACGTCGGCGGCGCCGGGGGGCCGGTCCGCTTCGTCCAGATGTGGCTCCAGCCGGACGCCTTCGACGCGCCCCCGGCGTACGGACTGCGCCGGGTGGAGCGCGCGCCCGGCGGGTTGACGCTGCTCGCCTCCGGGCTCGATCGGGACGCCGGCACGGACGCCCTGCGGCTGCGCCGCAGCGACGCCGCGCTCTGGCTGGCGACCGCCGGCCCCTGGCAGCCGCTGCCCGAACTGCCGGCCGCGCCCTGGCGCTACGCGCACCTGACGGCCGGTTCGCTCGGCTACCGGACGGTGCCAGGGCCGCAGGGCGGCGGGCGCTCGATGGTGCCCGGCGACAGCGTCCGGATCACCGGCGGCGCCTTCGCCGACCCGGCGGCCGGCGGGACCGGCGCCGAGCTCCTGCTCTGGGAGATGCACTCGCCGGTCTCGTACGGCTGACGGGCGTCCGGTTTCCGTCCCGGCCGGCTCGGGACGAGGGGACGCCCGCGCCGGGCCTCAGCCGCGCAGCTCGGCCACGACGGCGTCGCTGAGCTGCGGCCAGACCTCGGCGGCCCACGGCCCGAAGTCCCGGTCGGTGAGCGCGATGCAGGCCGCGCCGGCCTCCGGGTCGACCCAGAGGAAGGTCCCGGACTGGCCGAAGTGGCCGAAGGTGGCGGGGGAGTTGGCGGTGCCGGTCCAGTGCGGGGCCTTGCCGTCGCGGATCTCGAAGCCGAGGCCCCAGTCGTTCGGCCGGCGGTGGCCGAAGCCGGGCAGCACGCCGCTGGTGCCCGGGAAGGCGACCTCGCGGGTGGCGGCCCGCACGGTGGACGGGTCGAGCAGCTTGGGCGACTGCAGCTCGGCGGCGAACAGCGCGAGGTCCGCGACCGTGGAGAGGCCGCCAGCCCCGGCGGGGGACTTGTGCGCGGTGTTGATGAGCGTGTCGCGCATGCCGAGCGGCTCGAACAGCGCCTCGGCCGCGTACCGGCCGAACTCGATGCCGGAGGCCTGCTGGAGGGCCTGCGCCAGCACGTCGAAGCCGGCGTTGGAGTAGAGCCGGCGGTTGCCCGGCTCGGCCATCACCCGGTGCTCGTCGAAGGCGAGGCCCGAGGTGTGCGCGAGCAGGTGGCGGACGGTCGACCCCTCGGGCCCGGCCGGGTCGTCCAGCTCGAAGACGCCCTCCTCGACCGCGACGAGCACGGCGTAGGAGGTGAGCAGCTTGGTCACCGACGCCAGCGGGAACAGGTGGTCCTGCGGACCGTGCCCGCCCAGCACGGCGCCGTCCGCACCCCGCACCACGGCCGCCGCCGCGTGGGGGACGGGCCAGGTCTCGATCATCCGCAAGCTCTCCATGGGCCCGACTCTAACCGGCCGCCGCCGCCCGGGTGCCGGGAGCACCGGGCTGGCAGGCTTGCTTTGAGTGCACTCCAACTCGTTAGCGTCTTGAACCGACCCACCGAGGCGTGGGTCGCTCACCACTGGGGGTTTCGACCATGGCCACGCTCGCGTCGATCGAGATCGACCTGAGGACCTGCTCCGAGGTGTTCAACGCGCCGGTCGGCGTGCCCGACCGGACGCCCCGGCACAGCATCAGCGAGGTGGCGGCGGCCAGCGGGCTGACCGCCCACACGCTGCGCTGGTACGAGCGGATCGGCCTGCTCGACCCGGTCGACCGCGCCGCCTCCGGCCAGCGCCGCTACTGCGACGCCGACCTGCACCGGCTGGCCTTCCTCGGCCGGCTGCGGCTGACGAGCATGCCGGTGGCCGACATGCTCCGCTACGTGGAGCTGGCCCGCGAGGGCGAGCGGACCGCCGAGGACCGGCGCGAGCTGCTGGTCGCGCACCGCGAGGTGGTCCGGCAGCAGATCGCCGATCTGCACGCCACCCTCGCCGTCCTCGACTTCAAGATCGATCTCTACGCCGGGAGGCTCGCCGCCTGCGGCGTGCCGGCGCAGACCCCGCAGACCGCACAGACAACGCAGACTTCGGACAGGAAGCAGCAGAGCGCATGACGAACACCATTCTCCCCACCGTCCGGCTCGGCAACGACGGCCCGGCCGTCGGCGTCCAGGGCCTCGGCTGCATGGGCATGAGCGAGTTCTACGGCCCGACCGACACCGTCGAGGCCCTCGCCACCCTGGACGCGGCCCTGGAGGCCGGCGTCACCCTCTTCGACACCGCCGACGCGTACGGCTCCGGCCACAACGAGGAGCTGATCGGCCCGTTCGTCCGCGCAAACCGGGACCGGGTCGTGCTGGCCACCAAGTTCGCCCTCGAACGCCGCGCGGACGACCCGACGTACCGGGGCATCCGCAACGACCCGGCCTACATCCGCTCCGCCGTGGACGCCTCGCTGCGCCGGCTCGGCGTGGACGTGATCGACGTCTACTACATGCACCGGCGCGACCCGGCCGTGCCGCTCGCCGAGTCGGTCGGCGCGATGGCCGAGCTGGTGGCGGCCGGCAAGGTGCGCCACCTCGGCCTCTCCGAGGTGACCGGGGCGGAGCTGCGCGAGGCGTACGCGGTGCACCCGATCGCCGCCCTGCAGTCCGAGTGGTCGGTCTTCGCCCGGGACGTCGAGAGCTCGGCGGTGCCGGCCGCGGCCGAGCTGGGCGTCGCCTTCGTGCCGTACTCGCCGCTCGGGCGCGGCTTCCTGACCGGCTCGTTCGCCGCGGCGGAGGAGCTGGCCGCGGACGACTTCCGCCGGAGCCAGCCCCGGTTCCGCGGGGAGAACGCCGCGGCCAACCTCGCGCTGGTCGAGCCGATCCGGAAGATCGCCGCGGCGCGCGGGGCGACCGCCGCGCAGGTGGCCCTGGCCTGGGTGCACCAGCGGGCGGAGGTGCACGGCCTGACGGTCGTGCCGATCCCGGGCACCCGCAAGCGCACCCGGCTCGCCGAGAACACCGCGGCGGCCGCGCTCCGGCTCACCGCCGAGGAGCTGGCGGCGCTGGAGCCGATCGCCGGCCAGGTGGCCGGCGACCGCTACACGGACATGACCTTCACCTCGGCCGGCCGCGACTAGCCAGGCCGGCCCGGTGGCGGGAGCGGGGCGGCCGGTCCCGCTCCCGCCGGGGCGTCAGACCTCGCGGCCCAGGTAGGCGGCCAGCCGGGTGGTGGCGTCGGCGTCGGCCGGGGCGGGCCGCACCGGGCCGAACGGGACCGGTCCGCCGCGGTTCTCGGCCGGCAGCACGAACTCGGCGACGGCCAGCGCGGCCCGTCCCAGCTCCTCGTCCAGGGCGAGGCCGCTGCCGAGGGCGCGTGCGACGTCCCAGGAATGGGTGACGGCCTCCATCACGTAGCCGCCGACCGCGGCCCGCCCGGGCACCTCGCCCCAGGGCGCGAAGGACGGGCGGTCCAGCTTGGCGTCGTCCGCCCAGGCGGCCGTGACCCGGGCCCGGGCCCGCTCGAACGCCGCCGGCCAGGCGTCGTCGGGCAGGTCGCCGGTGGCCGCGACGACGTCCTCGGCCCGGCCGCCCTCGCCGATGTAGGCGAGCCGGTGCACACCGCCGACCACGTGGCCCAGCAGCTGCCGCAGGTCGTACTCCTCGCACGGGGTCGGCCGGTCCAGCGCGGCCGGGGTGGCCTCGGCGATCAGCTTCTCCAGCTGGCCGAGCGCGAGCAGGTACAGCGGGCGGGGGTCCTGGGTGGTGTCCATGCGGGATCAACTCCGTCGTCGGAAGGGGGTTTTCGCTTCGGAGGCAATCTCCCGGCAAAACCTGACAACGAGCGTCATGATTTCTGTCATCCTCGTGGGCATGAAGGCCGACCGCCTGCTCTCGATCCTGCTGCTGCTCCAGACCCGCGGCCGGGTGCCCGCCACCGAACTGGCCGAGCGCCTGGAGGTGTCGGTCCGCACCATCTACCGCGACGTCGAGGCGCTCTCGGCGGCCGGCGTCCCGGTCTACACCGAGCGAGGGCGGCACGGTGGCATCGCGCTGCTGCCCGGCTACCGCACCGACGTCAGCGGCCTGACCGCCGACGAGGCGCGGGCCCTGTTCGTGCTCTCCGCCCAGGGCGCGCACAGCGACCTCGGGCTGGACGGCGCGCTCGGCTCGGCGCTGCGCAAGGTGATGGCCGCGCTGCCCGCCCCGCACCGGCCCGCCGCCGAGCGGATCAGCGAGCGCATCCTGGTCGACCCGGTCCGCTGGCTCCAGCCCGGCGGGAGCGCCTCCGGGCCGGACCTCGGCGAGCTGCAGCACGCCGTCTTCGCCGACCGCCGGCTGCGGCTGCGGTACCGGCACAGCGGCGCACCCGTCCCCGCGGAGTACACCGTCGACCCGTACGGCCTGGTCAGCAAGGCCGGGGTCTGGTACCTGGTGGCCGACCTGAACGGTGAGCCGCGGCTGTTCCGGGTCGAGCGGGTGCTCGCCGCCGAGACCGCGGAGGAGTCCGTGCGGCGGCGTCCGGGGGTGGGGCTCGGCGCGGTCTGGGCGGTGCTGCGCGACCAGGTCGAGCGGCTGCCCAAGGACGTGCCGGTCAAGGTGCGGGTCCGGCGCGGGCGGCTGGACATGTTCGTCCGGATCCACTCCACCCGGCTCACCGCCCCGCCGCCGGAGTCGGGCGCCGGGGCCGCCGACGACTGGGTGGAGCTGGCGATGGGGTTCCAGGCGCTGCCGGCCGTCCGCGCGCTGCTCGCCTTCGGCGCGGACGCCGAGGTGCTCTCGCCGCCCGCGGCCCGCCGGGAGCTGGCCCGCGCCGCGGCGGAGGCCGCCCGGCTCTACCGGGACTGACCGCCGGGGTCGGATCCGCCCTACGGCGTGTCCGCGGGCGGGCGGACCACGTTCTCGTAGCGGCCGAGCGAGACGGCCGCGAAGTTGTGCAGGCTGTCGGTGCCCTCGGCGAAGTAGCCGTTGTGGCCGGAGGAGCGGGCCGAGGAGATCTGCTCGGCCCCGAAGTCGGTCGAGGTCGGGTCGGCGCCGTGACCGAGCCCGCCGACCTCCAGGTACGGCACGTTGCCGATCCAGTCGCTGCCGTTGCGGGTGGCCCAGACGTGCACGCCGGCGCCCAGCTCGGCGGTGCTCTGCACGCCCATGCCGGGGCTGCCGAACACCATCAGGTCGGTGATCCCCGAGGTGTCGGACGGCGAGGCGGCCGCCCGCGGGATCTCGGGGGCGGCGCTGCCGCAGACCACCGAACCGTAGGAGTGGCAGAGCAGGGACGGCGGCGCGTCCGGCCGGGTGGTCTCCTTGAGCCCGGCGAGCAGCCGTTCCAGCCGGGGCGCGCCGACGTCGGCGAGCCGGGAGGTGACGGCGTCCGGCCCGAGGCCGGAGGGGGTGACGTAGCCGGTCCAGGCGATCACCGCGGTCCGGGTGCCGGGCGCCTGGCGGTGCTCCTCGGCGTACAGCGCGCGGGCCATGCCCGCGGGGGAGCGCAGCGGCTCGGCCGCCTGGTCGAAGTGGCCGAGGTCGGCGTCCGAGCCGGGTACCAGCACGGCGATCCGGTCGGCGTCGGCGAGGTCGCCCCAGACTTCGGTGACCAGGCCGCGCCCGCGCGGGTCGAAAGCGAGGACCTGCCGCTCGGACGCCAGCAGGTGCTCGACGTCGTTGGCGCGGGAGACGGCCAGCGCGCGCTGCTCGGAGTCCAGCTTCCGGTCGGCGGCGCGGGCCCTGGCGCGGTCGCGTTCGGCGGCCAGCGCGATCCGGTTGGCCCGGTAGCGCAGGTCGACCGGGGCGCCGTCGAAGTTGCCGACCACCAGCGGGTAGTCCCGGATCAGCCGGTCCAGCTCGGTGGGCGCCAGGGAGGCGAAGAACTCGGCCGCGGCGGCCGGGGTGGTGGTGGCCGGGTCCGGCATGGACTGCCCGAAGGAGTGGTCCTCGACCCAGGCGGCGCTGCCGGCTGGGGGCGTGGAGATCGCCAGCTGCTCGGTGGACGCGGCGGCCTGGGCCGCGGCGGCGCCGGCATCGGCGAGCACGGCACAGCCCGCGAACGCGCCGATCAGAACACGCTTCCACCGGCGACGGCGCATCGCGTCAACTCCCTAGGGCCTGTCTTGTGGATCAGGTCGGATCAGACCGCGGCGTCTGGGTGCGTGCATCGCAAGGCGGAGGAGGGAGTCCATGCGGTGGGGGCACCTCCCTGCCGAAGGCCGGGGGCCAACGGCGACCGACGACAACGCGGCGAGGTGCGTGCCCGGGCGCCGCGGGCCCGGGCAGATCCACAAGACAGGCCCACGGGCCCGTGACCGTTCCACGGGCGGGGCCCGGAGGGTGGTACGACTGCCAACTTCCTTGCGCAAGCCTAGGGGTCCGGAGGACTGTCGGCGCCGCGCCAAACTGTGGGATGGATCACATGAACCGCGGGTGTCCGGGCGGCGTCACCCGTTCGTGCCGGCGTCGAATTCTCGGACCATCCGTTTGGGGGCGGTCCGCCGCCAGGCCTCGGTGAGCAGCTCCCGCAGCTCAGCGGGGTCGACGCGGTCGAGCCGGACACCGATCCAGCCGTGCCGGCCGACGTACGCGGGGTAGTCGAAGACCTCGGGCTCGGCCGCGAGCAGCTCCGCCTGGTCCTCCTTGGAGGCCTTCACGCTGACGCTCCCGCCCTCCGGCGAGCCCATCGCGAAGATCTTCGCGCGGACCCGCAGGGTCTCGATCTCCCAGGTGGGCTGCTGCTCCGCCCCGGGCAGGGCGAGGGCCATCGCCAGGAACTCCTCGAACGTCACCATGGCGGCAGCGTAGGCCAGAAGGAGTCCCCGGCACGCGCGGGTCCGGGCGCGTGCCGGGGACGACGGGCTACTGGAGCGAGGTCCAGAGGTTGCACGAGCGGTCGCGGAGGACCTGGAAGTCCCGGTGGCCGGCTCCGTCGGAGACGGCGATCCGGCGGTAGTTCTCACCGTGGAACACCCAGTACTGACTTTGCCCCCCGACCCGCTGCTGGTCCGGCACCGGGAGGAAGCAGTCCACCTTGCCGATCCCGTTGAGCGAGGCCCAGGCGGTGAGGTCCCAGTCCGCGCGCTCCCAGACGTCGGTGTGGGCGCTGCCGTCGGCGATCGAGATCAGCCGGTAGAGCTGCTGCCCGCCGCTGGTGTGGAACACCCAGTACCAGCTCTTGCCGTTGACCCGCTGCTGGTCGGGCACGGGCAGGAAGCAGTCCACCCGCTCGACGCCCTGGAGCGAGGGCCAGGCGGTGAGGTCCCGGTCGTCGCGCTCCTTCACGTCGGTGTGCTTGGTGCCGCCGGCGATCGAGACGGTTCGGTAGACCTGCTTGCCGCCGGTGCTGTGGAACAGCCAGTACCAGCTCTTGCCGTCGGGGCCCTGTTGGTCGGGGATCGGCAGCACGCAGTCGATCCGGCCGACGCCCTTGAGCGAGGGCCGGGTGGCGTACGCACTGTCGCCCTTGACCAGCCCGTCGGCGGACCTGAAGCCGTCGGCCACCGAGATCTTCCGGTAGAGGCCGTTGTGGCAGACCCAGTACTGGCTCTGGCCGCCCTTGCGCTGCTGGTCGGGCACGGGGAGGAAGGTGTCGCAGGGGTACCCCTTGCCGCCCGGCTGCGGGAGCTGCTGGCCGGCTTGCTGGCCGGCCAGCGGGACGAGGCGCCCCTCGGAGAGTGCGGTGAGGGTGCTGATCGATGGCGAGAAGGCGTAGACCGAGCCCTCGGTCCGGACGAACTGTCGGAAGCTCAGCGGGGTGTGCTTGACCGCGCCGCCCGGGTCCTGGCTCTTGTAGTGGACATCCGCCTGGGCGATCACCGGGTCCTGGCCGGGCTCCTCCTCCGCGGGGGGCGGATTGTTGGGCCCGGGCGGGAACGTGGGCTCGTCGATCCAGTCCACCTGGATGAACTCGAACTGCCGGGCGATGTCCGCCTGGTAGGAGACGAAGAGCAGCCCGCGCTCTTCGTCGGCGCCGCTGCCGGGGGCTCCCGAGGTCGGGTCGAACGGCTGCCCGTAGGGCGCGCCGCGGCGCATGATCCGCCGGCCGTCGAGGAAGTGCGCCGGGATCGGGTCCGTGTTCGGGCCGGGCCGCAGGCCACCCCGCGGGCTGGTCTTGCGCAGGTGCGAGAAGACCGGGGTGACGAGCCCGTCGGGGTCTTCGCGGAAGTCGAAGTCGTTGTCCGACGCCGCGTTCGGGTCACCCGTCGGGTCCTGGATCTGGTGCTTGCAGACCGGCGCGCCGGAGCGCCAGCGGCCGACCAGCCGGGCGGCCAGCCAGTCGACGGTGGCGGTCTCCGGCACCGCCTTGGCCTGCTTCAGCTCGCCCAGTCTGACGGAGACCTGAGCCCACCAGCTGGGGACGTCCTGGGCCAGCCGGCGGACCACCTGGAAGGAGCCGTTCTTCGCCCACTCGGGGTAGTCGGTGAAGCTGCCGGCGGCGACCTCCTCGCCGACCACGAACTCGCCGGCCGGGATGATGCGGGTGCCGGGATGGCCGTCGACCTCGTCGTCCGTGGTCGGGCTCGGCCGGTCGAAGAACCTGACACCGGGTTCGCTGATGCCGTCCTTGAAGCCGAAGTGCTCCTTGCCCTTGCGGGCGCCGCCCATGTGTTCGGCGTTCTGCTGGAAGATGATGACGATCTTGGCGTCGGTGGCCGCGTTGCGCTGGGTGGTGAGGGCGTTGTTCAGGCCTTCCACGGTGTCCGAGGCGATCGTCAGCACCGCGTGCACGGGCTGGTTCTTGCCGTTGCCGAACTTCCAGCGCTCCGGGGAGTTGTCCCCGGTGTCGCCGAGCGCGCCGGCCCGCTTGGCCGAGCCTTCCTTGAACGCCCCCGGGCCGGTGCCGGGATTCGGGTCCTGCTCGAACGGGTCCTTGTCGGAGAGCATCTTCATGCCCTCGTAGGTGAAGCTGACGCCGAGCCAGGTTGCCTTGAGCGACTTGGGATCGTCACCGCCGGACGCTCTGCGGGCCTCGCTGAACGCCTCGTTGAACGCGGCGACCTGCCGGGTGGTGGCGATCTGCGGGGCGAGGTCCCGCAGCCAGTTCCGGGCCCTGATCGTGTCCTCGAACTTGAGGAACAGCAGGGTCACGTGGTCCTTCTTGAAGCCGGCGATGACGTCGCCCTGGATCTCGTCGCTCTCGCGCAGTCTCAGATCCGTTGCCATGGGGTTTCCTCCGGGTGGGGGTTCGGGGGGATCAGGCCGAGGAGCTGAGCTGCACCCACTGCGCGACGCTGGGCACGCCCTGGTCGTTGAGCAGGAAGAGCATGTACCAGCCGGGGGGCGCGGCCTTGGCGTCCGGCGGGGCCTGGAACTCCAGCCGGTTGCCGGCCCGGCTGCTGAGCCGCAGTTCCAGGTGGCGCTGGCTGGTGTTGACCGAGTGGGTGGAGGTGGTCGGTGCGAGCAGGACGGCCTTGGCGGCGCGCTCCGGGGTGCTCGTGGTGACCAGGAACTTCTTGTCGTAGCCGATCGCGCCGGTGGGCGCCCGGTCCAGCGAGGGGCGGTTGTTCTGGTGCAGGTAGGCCGGCTCGTAGATCTCGATGGTGCCGTTCATGTCGTCGTTGATGTCCGGGTCGTTGGCGAGCTGCTGGAGCTCGTCACCGGTCACCATGACGCGGCCGTCGGGCAGGACCACGGCGTTGGAGTGGTAGCCGCGGGGCAGCCGCTGGACCGGGCCGAGCTTCCAGTTGCCCTGGGCGTCGCGCAGCTCGGTCTGCCGGTACTTCAGGTCGGCGTTCGGGTTGTACGGGCCGTTGCCGTAGTCGCGGATGTCGTAGGCGCCGTTGACGGTCATCAGCGTGCCGTCGGGCATCAGTAGGGTGTCGTCCTGGGTGCGGCCGAACGCGCGGGACTTCTCGGCCGTCCAGTTGCCGTTCGAGAAGCGCAGGGTGCTCGGGTTGTCGCGGTCGCCGCCGAGGATCAGCGCGGAGTCCGGGCCGTTGACGCCGCCGGGCAGCATGACGGCCGACCCGTAGTTGCGCTTGTGGCCGTCCGGGCGGGCGGTGAGGTCGCTGCGGGTCTCGGCGACCGGGTCGAAGAGCCACTGCTCGCCGGCCTGGCGGCCGAAGCCGTAGACGTTGCCGTCGCGCAGCGAGAACAGGTGCGGGTAGTCCAGGCTGAACGGGGCGTCCGCCTTGAACCGGTCGACCGGGGTGTTCCTGGGGACCTGGGTCTTGGTCTGCGGGACGTCGTAGCCCTTGGCGGGGAAGCGCTCGACCACGGGGGTCGGGGTGCCCCAGCCGAGCTCGGACTGGCCGGACATGATCAGCTGCCGGCCGTCGGCGCCGGTCACCACGGACGGGTACCAGCGGCCGACCGACATGTCGGGGTTCCGCGTCCAGGTCTCGGTCCACGGGTCGAAGATCAGCGAGAGCTTGGCGCCGGTGCCCCCGTTGCCGCCGAGGTTGCCGCCGAAGACGCCGAGCATGCCGTTGGGCAGGAAGGAGTGCCCGGCGCAGAAGAACGGCGCCGGGCGCGGCTGGTTGAGGCCGTCCGGCATGTCGACCACCGGCGGGGTGACCTTGGTGAAGGCGTCCGCGCCGAAGCCCTTGGCCGGGTCCCAGAGGTAGGCGCGGCCGGCGTTCTCCTTGCCGGTGGTCTGGGTGGGGGCGGGCTCCTTCTCGGGGTTGCTCTCGATCCGCTCGAACGAGAACACCAGCACCTTGCCGGTCGGCAGCAGGGCGATGTGGTCGCCGAAGTCGGGCGAGGGGAAGTACTCCTTGAACGCGCCGAAGACGGTGGGGTCGAAGCCGGCGTTGGTGCGGGTCTGGGAGTCCGTCAGCGCGTTCAGCCGGTTGACCCGGGTGGTCTGCGGGTAGTCGCCGATGCCGCGGACGGCCGCCCGCATGCGGGCGTGCTCCTCGGCGTGCTCCGGGCCGAGCGCCGCCACCTCGTCGTCCCGCAGTTCGGCCAGCACGCGCGGGGCGGTGACGTGCGGGGCGGTGTCGTCGCCGCCGTGGGTGCGGACCAACGCGGTGGCGGGGGTGATGGCGGCCAGCAGGGTGCCGGCGGTGAGTGCGACGACGGCGGCGGTGGCGACGGCGGACAGCCGTCGGGAGGACCGCGGCCGGCGCCGCGGCCGCGGTGTGGGCAGGGACATGGGGCTCCTCGGAGGGGGGACGTCGGGAGGGGCCGGCGGGGTCACGGGCGAACGGGCCGTGGGCGGGCACAGGGGCACCGGGTGGTTGCCGACCGTCACAGGACATCACAGACAGTGGTGGTTCGCATGCGGATGCATCGCTTCGGAGGGTGCGTGTCGCAGGCGAACGGGGTGTGGGCCCCGGGTCCGTCCTCGTGACGGCCCCGGGGCCCACACCCCGTCATCCCCCGCCCGGTGGGCGGCTGTTCAGGCCGGGTCCGGACCGGCCCTGCGCCGCGCGGGGGCGTCGGGGGCGGTCCGGGCGCGGCGCACCGGTCAGGCCGGGTGCCGCCAGTCGCCGGCCAGGGCGGGCCCCAGCTGGTCGAAGTAACGCCCGATCAGGGCGATCATGCCCTCCGGGCCGGACTCCTCCTGGTCGGCGTTCCAGGACAGGTGGGCGGCGCGCAGCACGCTGCCGAAGACGGCCGCGATCACGGTGGGGCGCAGGTCCTCGGCCGGGTCGAGCCCCTCGCGGGCCGCGATCAGCCGGGCCACCACCCGCTCCTGCTCGGCGGCCCGGCGCAGGTGGGCGGCGAGAAGGGTGGGGGTGTCCTCGATGATCTGGAGCAGCTCCAGCGCACTGGTGACCGAGCCGGGGCCGGTCCGGTGCTCGGCGCCGAGATCGCGCCAGGACTCGACGATCGCCGCGCGCATGGCCTGCAGCGGGTTCTCCTCGGCGGGGCGCCGGCGCAGCCGGTCGATGAAGTAGTCCTCCGCGATGGCCAGGACGGCGAGGGCGACCTCGTCCTTGTTCGCGAAGTAGCGGAAGAAGGTGCGCTGTGAGACGTCGACGGCGGAGGCGATCTCGTCGACGGTCGTCTGTGCGAAGCCCTGGCTGAGGAAGAGCCGGTGGGCGGCCTCGATCAGCGCCGCCCTGGTCCGCTGCTTCTTGCGCTCGCGCAGGCCGGGGCCGGTGCCGCCGGCGGCGGGTGCAGTGGCGGCGGGCGGGAGCTGAGCGGCCATGGCGGGGCCCTCCGGGCGGTGGTGCGGGTGGGGTGCAGGAGCACCACTGTAGCGTCCTGACAAATGTCAGTTCGGGCCAGAAGTCAGTGTTTGCCGAATGGCAGTCACTGACATAATCTTCCCGGGTGGCGCCCGCAGGCCGGGTAACTCGTGGGGACGGGTGGGCCGGGGCGCCACGCCCACGCCTGTCCGCCGCCTCGCCCCGGAGAGCCCCAGATGAGCCAGTCCGTCGTCAAGAGCGCCCAGGCGGACGTCCCGCCGCAGCGCAAGACCCCGCCCGGGAGAAGCCTCCAGGGGCACCCCTGGCTGACCCTGCTGACCGTCGCCGTCGGCGTGATGATGGTCGCCCTGGACGGCACGATCGTCGCGATCGCCAACCCGGTGATCCAGGAGAAGCTGCACGCCGCGCCCTCCGAGATCCAGTGGGTGACCAGCGGCTACCTGCTGGCCCTCGCGGTCTTCCTGATCACCGCGGGCAAGATCGGCGACCGGTTCGGCCACAAGTCCACCTTCCTGGTCGGCGCGGTCGGCTTCGCCGCCACCTCGGCGGCGATCGGCTTCGCCGGCAACATCCAGATGGTGATCGCCTTCCGGGTCCTCCAGGGCCTGTTCGGGGCGCTGCTCCAGCCGGCCGCGCTCGGCCTGCTGCGCGGGGCGTTCCCGGTGGAGAAGCTCAACATGGCCATCGGCATCTGGGGCGGCGTGATCGGCGCCTCCACCGCGGCCGGGCCGATCGTCGGCGGTCTCCTGGTCGAGCACGTCAGCTGGGAGTCGGTGTTCTTCATCAACATCCCGGTCGGCCTGATCGCCCTCGCCCTCGGCATCTGGGTCCTCAAGGACGTCCGGGCCGAGAACGCGGCCAAGTCCTTCGACCTCCCCGGCATCGCGCTGCTCTCGGCGGCGATGTTCGCGCTGGTCTTCGGCATCATCAAGGCGCCGGAGTGGGGCTGGGGCGACGTCTCCACGCTGCTCTTCCTCGGCGGCGCGGTGGTCCTGATGACGGCCTTCGCGCTCTGGCAGCGGGTGGCCCGCGAGCCGCTGATCCCGCTCAGCCTGTTCCGCTCGGTGCCGCTGTCGGCCGGCACCCTGCTGATGGTGCTGATGGCCTTCTCGTTCTTCGGCGCGATCTTCTTCGTGACCTTCTACCTGCAGAACGTGCACGGGATGTCGCCGGTCGAGGCCGGTGTCCACCTGCTCCCGATGACCGGCATGATGATCGTCGGTTCGCCGCTGGCCGGTGTGGCCATCGGCAAGCTCGGCCCGCGCATCCCCATCGTGACCGGCATGCTGCTCACCACCGTCGCGATGTTCGGCATGTCCACCCTGGACACCGGCTCCGGTACGGGGGTGATGTCGCTCTGGTTCGTGCTGATGGGCCTGGGCATCAGCCCGGTCATCGTCGGTGCCACCGAGGTCATCGTCGGCAATGCCCCGCTGGAGCTGTCCGGCGTGGCCGGCGGCGTCCAGCAGGCCGCGATGCAGGTCGGCGGCAGCCTGGGCACCGCCGTGCTCGGCGCGCTGATGGCCGCCAAGGTCACCGACGTGCTGCCGGGCAACTGGGCCAAGGCCGGTCTGCCGCCGGTCGAGGGCGCTCATGCCGAGGGCCTCAACCAGGCCGCCCAGCTCGGCATCGCCCCGCCGGCCCCGGCCGGCACCCCGCAGCAGGCGGTCGACGCGATGGCCTCCGCCGTCCACGACTCCTTCGTCAGCGGCATGTCGCTCGCCTTCGCGGTCGCCTCCGTGGTGGCCTTCGGAGCGGCCCTGCTCGGCCTCCTGACCCGCCGCGGCAGCACCGACGCGGGCCCGGCCGTCCACATCTGACCCAGGGCGCCACGACCGCGGCCCCGGACCCGGCAGGGTCCGGGGCCGCGGCCGTCCGCGCTCGCCGTCCGCGCTCGCCGGACGGACCCGCCCGGGGGGCTCCGGGAACGGCGAGGGGCCGGACCTCCGTGGTGGAGGTCCGGCCCCTCGGTGCCTAGCGGCCGATCAGGCGTCGCCGCCCGCGGCGCCCGGGTCGGCGGCCGCCACGTCCAGCAGCTGGTAGCGGTCGATCGCGTCCTTCAGGGCGCTGCGGTCGATCTTGCCCTGCTTGGCGAGCTCGGTGAGCACCGCCAGGACGACCGACTGCGCGTCGATGTGGAAGTAGCGACGGGCCGCACCGCGGGTGTCGGCGAAGCCGAAGCCGTCGGCGCCCAGCGACTGGTACTGGCCCGGCACCCAGCGCGAGATCTGGTCCGGCACCGCGCGCATCCAGTCGGACACGGCGACGAACGGGCCCTCGGCGCCCTGGAGCTTCTGGGTCACGTACGGGACGCGCTCCTGCTCCTCGGGGTGCAGCAGGTTGAACTCCTCGGCCTCCACCGCGTCGCGGCGCAGCTCGTTCCAGGAGGTCGCGGACCAGACGTCGGCCTTGACGTTCCACTCCTCGGCGAGGATGCGCTGGGCCTCCAGGGCCCACGGCACCGCCACGCCGGAGGCGAGGATCTGGGCCGGGATCTGGCCGGCGGTGCCGGGCGCGTACCGGTGCAGACCCTTGAGGATGCCCTCGACGTCGACGTTCTCCGGCTCGGCCGGCATCTTGATCGGCTCGTTGTAGACGGTGAGGTAGTAGAACACGTCCTCGCCGTGCGGGTGCTGCTCGCTGGAGCCGTACATCCGCCGCAGACCGTCCTGGACGATGTGCGCGATCTCGAAGCCGTACGCCGGGTCGTACGCGACGACGCCGGGGTTGGTCGAGGCCAGCAGGTGCGAGTGGCCGTCGGCGTGCTGCAGGCCCTCGCCGGTCAGCGTGGTCCGGCCGGCGGTGGCGCCGAGCACGAAGCCGCGGGCCAGCTGGTCGGCCATCTGCCAGAACTGGTCACCGGTGCGCTGGAACCCGAACATCGAGTAGAAGACGTACACCGGGATCAGCGGCTCGCCGTGGGTGGCGTAGGACGAACCCGCGGCGATCAGCGAGGCGGTGCAGCCCGCCTCCGAGATGCCGTCGTGCAGCATCTGGCCGGTCGGGGACTCCTTGTACGCCAGCAGCAGCTCGCGGTCGACCGACTCGTAGGTCTGGCCGAGCGGGTTGTAGATCTTCGCCGACGGGAACAGCGAGTCCATGCCGAAGGTGCGGTACTCGTCCGGGGCGATCGGCACGAAGCGGTTGCCGATGCCCTTGTCGCGCATGAGGTCCTTGAGCAGCCGGACGAACGCCATGGTGGTGGCGATGGTCTGGTTGCCGGAGCCCTTCTTGACCGCCTTGTACGCGTCGTCGCCCGGCAGCTCCAGCTTGCGCGGCCGCACCTTGCGGGTCGGCACGTAGCCGCCCAGCTCCTGGCGGCGGTCGTGCATGTACTGGATCTCTTCGGAGTTGCGGCCCGGGTGGTAGTAGGGCGGGTAGCCCTCTTCGAGCTGCTTGTCCGTGATCGGCAGGTGCAGGCGGTCGCGGAAGCGCTTGAGGTCCTCGACCGTCAGCTTCTTCATCTGGTGGGTCGCGTTGCGGCCCTCGAAGTTCGGGCCGAGGGTCCAGCCCTTGACCGTCTGGGCGAGGATGACCGTCGGCTGGCCCTTGTGCTCGCGGGCCGCCTTGAACGCCGCGTAGATCTTGGCGTGGTCGTGGCCGCCGCGACCCAGGTGCTGGATCTGCTGGTCGGTCATGTTCTCGACCATCTTGCGCAGCCGCAGGTCGCCGCCGAAGAAGTGCTCGCGGATGTACGAGCCGGTCTCGGTCGCGTAGGTCTGGAACTGGCCGTCCACCGTGGTGTTCAGCTTGTTCACCAGGACGCCGTCGCGGTCCTGCGCGAGCAGCGGGTCCCAGCTGCGGTCCCAGATCAGCTTGATCACGTTCCAGCCGGCGCCCCGGAACTGGGACTCCAGCTCCTGGATGATCTTGCCGTTGCCGCGGACCGGGCCGTCGAGGCGCTGCAGGTTGCAGTTGACCACGAAGGTCAGGTTGTCCAGGCCCTCGCGCGCGGCGAGCGACAGCTGGCCGAGCGACTCCGGCTCGTCCATCTCGCCGTCGCCGAGGAAGGCGTAGACCTGCGAGTCGGAGGTGTCCTTGATGCCCCGGTGCTCCAGGTAGCGGTTCATCCGGGCCTGGTAGATCGCGCCGAGCGGGCCGAGGCCCATCGAGACGGTCGGGAACTCCCAGAAGTCCGGCATCAGCCGCGGGTGCGGGTAGCTGGAGAGGCCGTACGGGAACTTCGACTTCTCCTGGCGGAAGGCGTCGAGCTGCTGCTCGGTGAGTCGGTCCAGGAGGAAGGCGCGGGCGTAGATGCCGGGGGAGGCGTGACCCTGGAAGAAGATCTGGTCGCCCGACTCGCCCTCGGCGTCCTTGCCGCGGAAGAAGTAGTTGAAGCCGACGTCGTAGAGCGACGCCGAGGACGCGAAGGTGGCGATGTGGCCACCCACGCCGATGCCCGGGCGCTGGGCGCGCGAGACCATGACGGCCGCGTTCCAGCGGGTCGCGTTGAGGACCTTGCGCTCGATCTCCTCGTTGCCGGGGAAGAAGGGCTCGTCCTTGGTGGCGATGGTGTTGACGTAGTCCGTGCTGCGCATCTCGGGCACGGCGACACGCTTCTCGCGGGCGCGCTCGATCAGGCGGAGCATCAGGTAGCGGGCACGCTCGCGCCCCCGCTCGTCGATGGCCGCGTCAAGCGACTCCAGCCATTCCGCGGTCTCCTCGGGATCGAAGTCCGGGACCTGACTCGGAAGGCCGCCAATGATGATCGGGTTGCGATCGGATCCGGAAGCCACGCTGTTCCTTCACTGTCGGTCGAAACTTAGGTGTGTCGCGCCGCCTCCATCGTGCTACCGCGCTCGGAGATCCGTCATCTCTACCGATCGGTAACCGTTCCGCCTGGTGGGCGGTACGGTCTGGCGGTGTGCGGAGCGGGCGCTGTTGCCGGCGCCGCGCACCACCGGGTGTTACGAAAAGAGGTGGTCCGACCTGGTTGCCCGGCCGTCCGATGGCGGGCGGTCGGGGTGAGGGCCAACAGGAGACTCTACGCCCGCGCACGCGCGGACCCCGAATGCCGTTCGCATCTCGGGCACGCGTACGGCCTGCGGACCGGGACCACCCGAAGCATCCTTGTCCTACGCAGAGAAGGGCAAATCGGTGTGATTCGCGACACCTCCCACGGCGTGTCCCGGTGCGACACGTCAACCTTTGGAGGGGATCGGGGGTCGGGTACTTGCGCGAACCGCCGCGCCCGTGTGGACTACGGCCACAGCCTCGGCATGGATGCCGAGCCGAATACTGGAGGTTATTCCCGTGAGCGCGACCGCGGATCCCGCGGACAAGTCCAACCCGGCGCACCGTCTCGGTTTCGAGAAGGACCAGATCATCCAGGAGCTGGGGTACGACGAAGACACTGACCAGGAACTCCGCGAGGGCATCGAGGAGATCACCGGGACGGATCTCGTCGACGAGGACTACGACGACGTCGCCGACGCCGTCCTGCTGTGGCACCGCGACGACGACGGGGATCTGACCGACTCCCTCGTCGACGCCCTGGAATACCTGGCCGAGGGCGGCCTGATCTGGCTGCTGACGCCCAAGACCGGCCGTGACGGCCACATCGAGGCCTCGGAAATCGCCGATGCGGCCCGTACCGCCGGCCTCTCGCAGACCAGCTCGATCGCCGTCGCCAAGGACTGGGCCGCGACCCGCCTGGCGACCAAGGCGGCCACCAAGGGCGGCAAGCGCTGAGCACCCCCTGACGCCGTCGGACCGGGCCCCGCTGGAGCTTCCTCCAGCGGGGCCCGGCCGTTTCGGCGCCCGGGCTGGAGCCCCTGCCGGGGGCGGCGTTCGCCCAGGGCGAAAACGGCCGTTCCGGGCGCCGGCGCCCTCACCCGTCCGGCCGAACCGGCGCCGACGAATGCGAGGATGGCGCTCGTCGCGCCCGCCGCGCGGCCCCGTCGCGTCAGAAAGGTCCCACCATGGCCATCGAGATCGGTACCGAGGCTCCGGACTTCGAGCTGAAGAACCAGCACGGCGAGCTGGTCAAGCTCTCCGACTTCCGGGGCGAGAAGAACGTCGTCCTGGTCTTCTACCCGTTCTCGTTCACCGGTGTCTGCACCGGCGAGGTCTGCGCGATCCAGAAGGAGCTGCCCCGTCTGCAGAACGACGAGGTGCAGGTGCTCGGCGTCTCCAACGACTCGCCCTTCACCCAGCGCGTCTTCGCCGACCAGGAGGGCCTGGACTTCCCGCTGCTCTCCGACTTCTGGCCGCACGGCGAGGTCTCCCGCGCCTACGGCGTCTTCAACGAGGAGAAGGGCTGCGCCGTCCGCGGCACCTTCGTGATCGACAAGGCCGGCGTGGTCCGCTGGAGCGTCGTGAACGACCTGCCGGACGCCCGCGACGAGCAGGAGTACCTGAAGGTCGTCGGCGCGCTCTGACGCATCCGGGGGCGCTCGTCGCCCCGCGCACGACCCCTCCGTGCGACCCCGCGCACACCTCCGTGTACGACCGTGCGTGACCCCGCGGGCCCGGCCTCGGCAAGATTCGAACAGCCACGCCGGGCCCGTTCCCTGCCCAGGACGGGAACCCGGCACTACGATCGGTCCGTTGGCTGGTCAGAGGCCCGGGGGCAACCGCCTCCGACGCCTTGAACCGCACTACGGGGGCACCGGGCGTGCCTCCCGATTCTTGGAGGACAAGTGGGTGTCAGCCTGAGCAAGGGCGGCAATGTCTCGCTCACCAAGGAGGCCCCCGGCCTGACCGCCGTGGTCGTCGGCCTTGGCTGGGACGTCCGTACCACCACCGGCACGGACTTCGACCTGGACGCCAGCGCCCTGCTCTGCAACGACCAGGGCAAGGTCGGCACGGACGGCAACTTCGTCTTCTTCAACAACCTGAAGAGCCCCGACGGCTCGGTCGAGCACACCGGCGACAACCTCACCGGTGAGGGCGAGGGCGACGACGAGCAGATCAAGGTCAACCTGGCCACCGTGCCGGCCGACGTGGCCAAGATCGTCTTCCCGGTGTCGATCTACGACGCCGAGAACCGGTCCCAGAACTTCGGCCAGGTCCGCAACGCGTTCATCCGCGTGGTCAACCAGGCCGACAACAAGGAGCTGGCCCGGTACGACCTCTCCGAGGACGCCTCGACCGAGACCGCGATGGTCTTCGGCGAGCTGTACCGCAACGGCGCCGAGTGGAAGTTCCGTGCCATCGGCCAGGGCTACGCCTCCGGCCTGCGCGGCATCGCCCAGGACTTCGGCGTCAACGTCTGAGTCGCGGACGGGGCCCGGCGGGCCTGAGGCAGTACCAGCGGGCCGGGGCGGCCGCGGACGTGACGCGTCCGTGGCCGCCCCGGCTTCGTGCTGTCCCGGCGCACTGGAAGGATAGGAGTTCAGGAAGTTCAGCCGGCCGGACGAGGCCGGACGGGGCCGCGGGGGAATAGACCTGAGACGCGCCCCGGGAGGAAAAGGGAGGAAGGACAGCCATGAGTGTCACGCTCGCCAAGGGTGGAAACGTCTCGCTGACCAAGGCCGCGCCGAACCTGACGCAGGTGCAGGTCGGTCTCGGCTGGGACGCCCGCTCGACCACCGGTGCGCCGTTCGACCTCGACGCCAGCGCGCTGCTCTGCTCGGGAGGGCGGGTGCTCGGCGACGAGTACTTCGTCTTCTACAACAACCTGAAGAGCCCCGAGGGCTCGGTCGAGCACCAGGGCGACAACCTCACCGGTGACGGCGAGGGCGACGACGAGGTCGTGCTGGTCAACCTGGACCTCGTCCCGCCGCAGGTGGACAAGGTCGTGTTCCCGGTGTCGATCTACGACGCCGAGTCGCGGCTGCAGAACTTCGGCCAGGTGCGCAACGCCTACATCCGGGTGGTCAACTCCCTGGACGGTCAGGAGATCGCGCGCTACGACCTGACCGAGGACGCCTCCAGCGAGACCGCGATGATCTTCGGCGAGCTGTACCGATACGCGGGCGAGTGGAAGTTCCGCGCGGTGGGCCAGGGTTACGCCTCGGGCCTGCGCGGCATTGCCCTGGATTTCGGCGTAAACGTACAGTAAAGGCTCGAAACACGCAGACGTCGTGTTCGGTGCCATGAACTCGAAAGGTAACCAAGTCCCGTGTTCCTCCGCACATTCGGCTGGTCATTCGCGATCACCGTCATCGGGCTGATCACAGCCGGCCTGCTCTGGGGAGCCGAGGGATTCGGCATTGTGCTGATCCTCTCCATCCTGGAGATCTCCCTGTCGTTCGACAACGCGGTGGTCAACGCCACGGTGTTGAAGCGGATGAACCCGTACTGGCAGAAGATCTTCCTCACCGTCGGTGTGCTGATCGCCGTCTTCGGCATGCGGCTCATCTTCCCGCTGCTGGTCGTCGGCCTCACCGCCCACCTCAACCCGGCCACCGTCGTCGACCTGGCGCTGCACTCGGACAAGACGTACGAGGGCATGACGTACGCCCAGTACCTGGAGGCGGCCAACCCGGCCATCGCGGCCTTCGGCGGCGTCTTCCTGCTGATGATCTTCCTCGACTTCATCTTCGAGGAGAAGGACTACAACTGGCTGGCCTGGATCGAGCGGCCGCTGGAGAAGGTCGGCAAGCTGGAGGCCTTCTCGACGGTCGTCGCGCTGGTCACCCTGCTCCTGGCGTCGAACTTCTTCGCCGGTGAGCACGCCGAGACGGTGCTGCTGGCCGGTGTGCTCGGCCTGGTCACCTACCTCTCCGTGAACGGACTCGCCTCGATCTTCGAGGCGGGCCTTGAGGAGGAGGCCGAGAAGGAGGAGGAGGCCGAGAAGGCCGGGAAGTCCATCGTCCAGGTGGGCGGCAAGGCCGCGTTCTTCCTCTTCATGTACCTGGAGGTCCTGGACGCGTCGTTCTCCTTCGACGGCGTGGTCGGCGCGTTCGCCATCTCCAGCGACATCTTCCAGATCACCCTGGGTCTCGGCATCGGCGCGATGTACATCCGTTCGCTGACCGTCTTCCTGGTCCGCAAGGGCACCCTGGACGACTACGTGTACCTGGAGCACGGCGCGCACTACGCGATCGGTGCGCTCGCGGTGATCCTGATGGTCGGCATCGAGTACCACATCCCGGAGATCGTCACCGGCCTGATCGGCGTCGCGTTCATCGGTCTGGCCCTCGGCTCGTCCATCCTGCGCAACCGCCGCGCGGCCGCCGAGGGCGGCGACGGCGAGGAGCAGGAGTTGGTGAGCTCCAGCAAGTAGGCGCCCCGGCGCAGACACGAACGGCCCGCCCCCCGGCGAGAGGGGGCGGGCCGTTCGGCGTTCCGGGGTGTTCCGGCGGTCCGGTGGTCCGCCGGTCCGGCGGTCCGGTGGTCCGCTGGTCCGGCGGTGGGGTGCCGGGGGCGGTGCCGGTGTTCCGGGTGCCGGTGTTCGGAGTGCCGGGGTGCGGTCAGCCGAGCTGCTGCTCGATGGCGCGCAGCTTGCGCTCCAGCGAGTCCAGCTTGGGCATCGACAGGGTGTCGTCGTCGGCCGTCAGGTCGACGGTCGAGCTGCGGTAGGACGAGGACGACGAGCTGCTGCGGTAGGAGGGCTCCTCGGAGGTCCCGAACGAGGACGAGCCGAGGGCGGACGAGTCGAACGAGGACGAGCCGAGGGCGGAGGAGCCGAACGAGGTGCCGACGGCGGCCCGCGGGCGGCGGCCGGCCTCCAGGGCGCTGCGCGGGGCCGGCTCCAGCGAGGAGGTGGCGTTCTGGGAGGTCGTGGCGTCCGCTCCGGCGGCTAGGGCAGGCTCCGTAGCGCTCGGGCCGTCTCCGGCGGCGGTGAGGGCGGGCACCTGGCGGCCGCCGCGGGCCCGGGCGAGCATGCCGCCCTGGCGGGCGATCGCCTTGAGCTCGGCGCGCTCGCGGCGGTCGGCGGTCCGGGCGCGCATCTTGGCGTCCAGCTTCGCCTGGCGCTCCTCGCGCACCTCCTCGACGGCCTCGTCCAGGCTGCGGACGTTCTCCAGCAGCATCAGCGACCAGGCGGCGTAGGTCTCGCGGGGGGCGCGCATCCAGCGCACGATCCGGATCTGCGGCAGCGGGCGCGGGACCAGGCCCTGCTCGCGCAGCGCGGCCTTGCGGGTCTGCTTCAGTGCGCGGTCGAACAGGATCGCGGCCGAGATCGACATGCCGGAGAAGAACTGCGGCGCGCCGTCGTGCGACACGCCGCGCGGGGCGTGCACCCAGTTGAACCAGGCCGAGGCGATCGCGAACACCCAGACCAGCAGGCGCGAGCCGAGCGCCGCGTCACCGTGGCTGGCCTCGCGCACGGCGAGCACCGAGCAGAACATCGCGGCGCCGTCCAGACCGAACGGGACGAGGTACTCCCAGCCGTTGGAGAGGCCGAGGTTCTCCTTGCCGAAGCCCACCAGGCCGTGGAACGACAGCGCGGCCGCGACGCCGGCGCAGCAGAACAGCAGGACGTAGGAGGAGATCCCGTAGATCATCTCCTTGCGCCGGCGGCGCTCCTCGCTGCGCTCCCAGGAGTCGCCGGGCTCCTCGGTCTTGCTGCCGTTCTTGAAGCGCAGCGTCGCCACCAGGATGGCGGTGAACAGCAGGGCTGCGCCGCCGATGACGGTCCAGACCAGCTGTATGGAGGTCAGGTTCATTGCGGGTCGGGCCTCGGGTTTCCGCAGGGGACAGGTCACAGTGCGACACGAGAGGACAAGACCCGTCCCCGGACCGGGGCCTGACGGCGCGTCGCTGCTGCCGGTGCGCCTCCGCACCCCTGGACGGGGGCGGGCGGGACACCTGTGCGGCAAGACGATATCGCGTCCGAGGGGGCGGCATGTTACGGGAGGGGAGCTTCGGCCCGCCAATCGACGCGCCGGTGGGGGTGGAGGTACCCTGCCGCGGCCGTCGGCGCCGCTCGGCGGTGTCCCGGGTGTCGGGGTGGGTAGGGAGTTCGTTACCCGGCGGGCGCGGTGATGCCCGATCATGGAACGGCGGACCGTCAGACCGCCTGGCGGCCCCTGGGGGAGGACTGGGATGGCCTCGATTTGGGAGTACCTGCGCGGGGAGCGGAACACGCTCGACCCGGGCGGGCAGTACAAGGTCACGCTCACCAAGTCCACCCCGCAGCACGCGATCACCGGGGCCGCGGCCACCACCGGCTACCTCTACGTCAATCTGCACTGGACCACCCGGATAGGGGCCCCGCGCGCGTCCGGCCGGGACGCGCTGCGGCGGTTCTTCAACCCGCGCATCCTCAGCCCGATGGAGCCGGACGCCCAGCACGCCCAGGTGAACGTGGACCTCGACCTGGCCTGCATGTACGAACTGGCCGACGGCAGCCGCGGCGTCGTCCAGCCGCTCGGCGGCTACTTCGGCGACCTGCAGCGTGCGCCCTACGTCAAGCTGAGCGGGGACGACCAGTACGGGGCGCCGTCCGGTGAGACGATGTACGTCAACCTGGAGAAGAAGGACCAGTTCAAGCGGCTGCTGATCTTCGTCTACATCTACGACGGCACCCCGGCGTTCGAGCAGGCCAACGCGGTGGTGACGATCGTGCCGCAGACCGGTCCGCGGATCGAGATCAAGCTGGAGGAGCGGGCCCACGCCGCGCGCTCCTGCGCCGTGGTGCTGATCGAGAACACCGGGGACAACACGCTCACGGTGCGCCGCGAGGTGCGGTACGTGAACGGGTTCCAGGCGGACATCGACCGGCTGTACGGCTTCGGGATGCAGTGGCAGCGCGGGTACAAGAGCAGCTGACCGGCCGGCCGCCGGTGGGTCCTCCGGCGGCGTGGCGGCGGTCCTCCGGCGGCCGGGCGGCTCAGCGGGGCTGGAACTGCGGGCCCTGCGGCGGCAGCGCGAACTCCTCGGCGCCAGCCTGCCCCTGTCCCTGCTGCTGTCCCTGCTGCTGCGGGGGCTGGTGCTGCGACTGCGGCGGCGCGGTGTTGGGCTGGGGGTAGCCGTAGCCGCCGCCCTGCTGCGGAGGCTGCTGGGGCTGCTGGTGCGGGTAGCCGTAGCCGCCCTGCTGCTGGGCGTGCTGCGGCTGCGGGTAAGGGTGGTTCGGTGCCGCCGGCTGCGGGTAGCCGTAGCCGCCCTGTTGCGGAGGCTGCTGGGGCTGCTGATGGGGGTAGCCGTAGCCGCCCTGCTGCTGGGCGTGCTGCGGCTGCGGCTGTGGGTAGCCGTACCCCGGCCGGGTGTTCGGGGGCGCCGGTGGGGCGGGCGGCAGCGTGGGCGGCGCGGTCGGCGGCGGGGGAGTGTTGGCGGGGACGCCGCCCGTGGCCGGCGCGGTGGTGGGCGGCGCGGGCGTCGGGGGCGCGGCGGGCAGCGGGACGGCCGGGGCCAGGGTGTAGGTGCCGGGCTCCGGGCGCGGGGTGGGGCGGGGGTCCGGCAGCGCGGTGCGCGGGTCCACCGCCGGGGCGGCCGGAGCGGCGGAACCGGCGGCCGCCCCGGCGCCGGCCTCGTCCTCGACGGTGATGCCGAAGTCGGTGGCCAGGCCGATCAGGCCCGAGGCGTACCCCTGGCCCACGGCCCGGAACTTCCACACCCCGGCCCGGCGGTAGAGCTCGCCCGCGACCAGCGCGGTCACGTCGTCGGCCTCCGGCATGGCGAACTCGGCGAGCGCGGGCGCGCCCTCGCCGCCGGCGGCGTCGTAGAGCAGGACCCGCAGGCCGGTCACCGAGCGGAACGAACCGCCCTCGGAGGAGCCCGCCAGCACCACCCGGTCGACGTCGAGCGGCAGCTTGCCGAGCTCGGCCTCGACGGTGTCGGCGATCTCGGCGCCGCCGGCGGTCTGCTGCTTGGGCAGGTGGCGGACCAGGCCGGAGGGGTGCCGCGGCTGGTTGTAGAAGACGAAGTCGGCATCCGAACGGACCCTGCCGTCGGCGCCGAGCAGCAGCGCGGAAGCGTCCACGTCCGGCGCACCGGGCGTGGCGCTCCAGCGCAGCACGGCGCGGACCGCCGCGACCGGCAGTGCGATGTTGGCGCCCTTGGCCATCACGTGCGTCATAGCCGACCATCCTGCCTGTTCGCCACCCCTTCGGACAACGTGACCGAAGGTGGCGAACCGGGGGGACTTTGCCAACACTTGCGCTTTGTGAAGCGGAGGGTAATCTTCCGAGAATTCGATGTTTCGGAACCGCATTCGACCGGAAGTCGTCCGTACGATGGGCGGCCAGAGGCCCCCGGGAGGGTCCGGCAAGGCTCCGGCAAGGCTCCGGCAGGGGGGTGGCAGCAGCGCATGCCCGGGAACCATCGCGCCCGGCGAGTCGGTTGACCCTTCGGAGGACCCGCTCGTGCGGAGCGGGATCCGACGGTCCCGTTCCGCGTCCAGCACCACGACACCTCACCCGCCGCCCGCCCGATGCCGCACCGGACCCGCGCCCGAACCGGCGCCCCCGATCCGGCCCCGCCCGCCCTGCCGCCAGCCCCGTGCCCGGTCCCAGCGCCTCCGCACCCCGAGCCTCCGTCGAGCCCCCGCCGCCCGTCCGACGAGCCCTTCGCACACCCAGAACCCCGCCGCAGAGGCGGCCGCAACCCCTGAGGAGAGCACCTTGCGCCATTTCGGCCACCTCGCCGACGACGTACGCGGCCGGCTCTTCCTCGAACCGCCCCGCGACTTCTCCCCGGAGAGCGGCGCGGCCGTCCTCGCGACCGCGCTCGGCGCCACCCTGTACAGCCCGGCCACCCGACCGAGCCTGAGGGCGGACATCCGCAAGCAGGCGGCCCGCGGCGTCGTTTCGATGGTGCTCTGCCTGGAGGACTCGATCGCCGACCACGAGGTCACCGGCGCCGAGGCCAACCTGGTCGCGCAGCTCGGCGCACTCTTCGAGGAGACGGCGGGAGCGGGGGCAGGGGCGGGAGCGGCGTTCGGGGAAGCGGGGGGGACGTTCGAGGGGGCGGTTGCGGAGGGTGGGGGCGCGCGGCCGAACGCGGGCGCCGTGGAGGTCGAAACCTCCACCAGTTGCACACAGGATCTGCCCCTCCTCTTCATTAGAGTGCGTGCCGCCGCCCAGATCACCGACCTCGCCGAGCGGCTCGGCCCCGCGATCGGGCTGCTGACCGGGTTCGTGTTCCCCAAGTTCACCGACGAGAGCGGCGCGGAGTACCTGGAGGCACTGGCCGCCGCCGAGGCGGCCACCGGGCGGCGGCTGTTCGCGATGCCGGTGCTGGAGTCCCCCGAGCTGGCGCACCTGGAGACCCGCCGTGAGCAGCTCTTCGGCATCGCCCGGCTGCTCGACAAATATCGCGAGCGCGTCCTCGCCGTCCGGCTCGGCGTGACCGACCTCTGCTCGGCGTACGGCCTGCGCCGCTCGCCCGACCTGACGGCGTACGACGTCGCCCTCGTCGCGGCGGTGATCGGGGACGTGGTGAACGTGCTCGGCCGCGCCGACGGCACCGGGTTCACCGTCACCGGACCGGTCTGGGAGTACTTCCCGGTCCAGGAGCGGATGTTCAAGCCCCAGCTGCGCCGCACCCCGTTCGCCGAGGCCGAGCCCTCCGGGGAGGCGGTCCGGCAGCGGATCATCGAGCACGACCTGGACGGCCTGATCCGCGAGTTCGAGCTGGACCGGGCCAACGGCCTGCTCGGCAAGACCTGCATCCACCCCAGCCACGTCCCCGCCGTGCACGCGCTCTCGGTGGTCACGCACGAGGAGTACTGCGACGCCCGGGACATCCTCGACCAGGAGCGCGGCGGCGGTGGCGTGCTGCGCTCGGCGTACACCAACAAGATGAACGAGGCCAAGCCGCACCGGGCGTGGGCGGAGCGGGTGCTGCTGCGCGCCGAGGTGTTCGGGGTGGCGCGGGAGGACGTCAGCTTCGCCGAACTGCTCTCGGCCTGCCTCTGCGGTTGAGGCTCCGCGGTGGAGGCTCTGCGGCGGAGGTCCGCGGCTGAGGCTCTGCCGGGTGCCGGGGCTTCCGCCGGCACCGCTCGCGCCCCGGGCGTGACCCCGCACCACCTGCATGACCCCGCACCACCCTGGTTCGACCCCGTACCACTCCGTACCGCCCCGTACCACCCCGCACCACTCCCGGTACGGGAGCTGCGGGCCCGAAGGACCACGAGGCCCGCACGACCCCGCACGACCCCCGCAGGACCCCGCGCGACCCCGCACGACTCGCACCATCGAAGGCAGGACCAGTAGTGACAGCACAGCAAGAGTGGACCGGCCGCTGGGTGGCCGACCGTGCCGGAGTCGCCCTGACCGGATCGGACCGCCTCCCCGAACTGGTCGGGCTGGCCCTGCGCGAGAACCGCAAGCGCGCGCACCTGCTGGTCTCCACCGTGCTCGGCAAGCACGTCCCGCAGCGCCCGTCCGTGGTGCACGGCGCCGGCCTCGACCTCGGCCGCCGGGTGCGCGAACTGCTCGGCGAGGCAGCGGCCGCGCGCGCCGTCGTGCTCGGCTACGCGGAGACCGCGACCGGGCTCGGCCACAGCGTCGCGGACGGCCTGGGCGCCCCGTACCTGCACTCCACCCGCCGCCCGGTGGCCGGCATGGCCCCGGTCGGCGGCTTCGAGGAGGAGCACTCGCACGCCACCTCCCACCTGCTGCTGCCCGCGGATCCCGAACTGCTGGCCGGCGAGGGCCCGCTGGTCCTGGTGGACGACGAGTTCTCCACCGGCAACACCGTGCTCAACACCATCCGCGAGCTGCACCGCCTCCACCCGCGCGACCACTACGTCGTGGTGGCCCTGGTCGACCTGCGTGGCGAGGCGGACCGCGCCCGGCTGGCCGACACCGCCGCCGAACTCGGAACCCGGCTCGACCTGGTGGCCGCCGCCGGCGGCCGCGTCGAGCTGCCGGCCGACATCCTGGACCGTGCCGAGCGCCTGATCGCCGAGGTCGGCCCGGCGCCGGAGCCGCCCGCCACCGCGCCGGCCCCGCTGGTCCGGGTCCAGCTGGACTGGCCGGAGGACCTGCCGGACGGCGGCCGGCACGGCTTCACCGCCGCGCACCGCGAGCAACTGGACGCCGTGCTGCCGCAGTTGGCCGACCGGCTGGCGGCGGCGGTGGAGTCGGTGGGCGCTGCCGCCGATGTGGGTGCTGCGGGGGCTGCGGGTGCTGCCGGGGTCGGCGGTGGCGCGGCGGGGGCCGGCGGCGCCGGTGCGGCCGACCGGGCCGAGGGCCGGGCCGCCGGCCGGGTGCTCGTCCTCGGTTTCGAGGAGCTGATGTACGCCCCGCTGCGCCTGGCCGGCGCCCTCGCCGAGCGGCTCCCGCACGGCGAGGAGCGGGTCCGCTACTCCACCACCACCCGCTCGCCCGTCCTCGCCGTGGACGACCCGGGCTACGCCATCCGCACCCGGCTCGCCTTCCCCGCCCACGACGACCCGGCCGACGACTCCCCGCGCGAGCGCTTCGTCTACAACGTCGCGCCCGGCGCCGACCCGGACCGCCGCTTCGGGACCGTCGTGCTGGTGGTCGACGACGTCGCCGACACCCCGGCCCTGCACGAGGGCGAGCGGGCCCTGCTGAACCAGCTGCGACAGGTCACCGACCGGGTGGTCCTCGCCGTGCTGCCCTCGCACCGCCCGGTGCGCCCGCCGCAGCTGGCGAGCCCGCCGCGGCCGGTGCGCCCGCCGCAGGAGCACCGCCCGCCGCGGCCGGTGCTCCTGCCCGGCCCCCTGTACGGCCCCGACTTCTCCTCCTACCGGGCCGACGAGGTGGCCTGGCTGCTCAAGGACCTCTCCGACGTCGCCCTGGAGGCCCCGACCGAGGAGCGCGAGGAGGCCGTCCAGAGCGGCGGTGCCCACTACGCGGAGTCCCTGCCGGTCGAGTACCAGCCCAGCCCGGAGTACCAGGAGCTGTTCCACCAGGCCCTGCGGGTCTCCGCCCGCCGGATCGCCGCCGCGGTCGGCACCGTCGCCGAGACACTGGTGCGCGAGCGCGGCCGCGGTCTGGTCCTCGCCTCGCTGGCCCGGGCCGGAACGCCGGTGGGCATCCTGATCCGCCGCTGGCTCGCTTTCGCGCACGGCCTGGACACCCCGCACTACGCCGTCTCGATCATCCGCGGCCGCGGCATCGACCCCGTCGCGCTGCGCTACCTGGCCGCCCACCACCACGCCCCCGACGTGGTCTTCGTCGACGGCTGGACCGGCAAGGGCGCGATCACCCGCGAGCTCGCCGACGCCGTCGCCGGCACCGCCTTCAACCCCGAACTCGCCGTCCTCGCCGACCCCGGTCGCTGCGTCCGTACCTACGGCACCCGCGACGACTTCCTGATCCCCTCCGCCTGCCTCAACTCCACCGTCTCCGGACTCGTTTCGCGCACCGTCCTGCGCGCCGACCTGATCGGCCCGGACGACTTCCACGGCGCCAAGCACTACGCCGACCTGGCCGGCGCCGACGTCTCCGAAGCCTTCCTGGACACCGTCTCCGACCACTTCGCCGCCGTCCGCGAGGAGGCCGTGGCGGCGGCCGAGCAGCTGGCCACCGCCGACCGCGCCCCCGACTGGGCCGGCTGGGCGGCCGTCGAGCGGATCAGCGCGGAGTACGGCATCGACAACATCAACCTGGTCAAGCCCGGTGTCGGCGAGACCACCCGCGTCATGCTGCGCCGCGTCCCCTGGCGGGTGCTGGCCCGGCGCGGCGCCGGCGCCGACCTCGACCACGTCCGCCTGCTCGCCGCTCAGCGCGGCGTCCCCGTCGAGGAGGTGGACGACCTGCCGTACTCGTGCGTCGGACTGATCCACCCCCGCTACAGCCGCGGAGCGACCGGCGCCTCCGGCACGGCCGTCCTCCTGAAGGAGTCCTGAACCCGATGAGCAGCACCGGCAGCTTCCTGGTCGCGAGCGACCTCGACCGCACGCTGATCTACTCCAACCGCGCCCTCGCGCTCGACGTGCCCGACCGGCTCGCGCCGCGCCTGCTCTCGGTCGAGGTGCACGACGGCAAGGCGCTGTCGTTCATGACCGAGCAGGCCGCCGCCATGCTGGTCGAGCTCGCCCGCGAGGCCCTCCTCGTGCCGGCCACCACCCGGACCAGGACGCAGTACGAACGCGTCAACCTCCCCGGCCCGACCCCCGGTTGGGTCCCCGCGTACGCGATCTGCAGCAACGGCGGACGCCTGCTGGTCGACGGTGTGCCGGACGAGGACTGGCAGGCGGAGGTGGCCGGCCGGCTGGCCGCGGCCTCGGTGCCGCTGGCCGAGGTGGTCGAGCACCTGGCGCTCTGCGCCGACCCGGAGTGGACGCACAAGCGGCGGGTGGCCGACGACCTCTTCGCCTACCTGGTCGTGGAGCGGGCCGGGTTGCCGGCCGGCTGGCTGGAGGAGCTGACCGGCTGGTGCGCCGAGCGCGGCTGGAACGTCTCGCTCCAGGGCCGCAAGGTCTACGCCGTGCCGGCGCCGCTCAGCAAGAGCGCCGCGCTGGCCGAGGTCGAGCGGCGGGTCGGCGGCGCCACCGTGCTGGCGGCGGGCGACTCGCTGCTCGATGCGGACCTGCTGCTCGCGGCCGACGCCGCCTGGCGTCCCGGGCACGGCGAGCTGGCCGACAGCGGCTGGTCGGCACCGGGCGTCACCGCGCTCGACCAGGTCGGCGTGGCGGCGGGGGAGGAGATCGTCCGTCAGTTCCTGGCGCGGGTCCGGGGCGCAGTCGACGTGGTGGACGCCGTCGCGGCGGGATAGCGCGTCCGGTGGGGCTGTCCGTGGGTGGGGCTGTCCGTGGGTGGGGCGTCCTCGGTCCCGGGCCGGGGACGCCCCACCCGGGCGACCGGCCGCTCAGCCGCAGCAGCCGCCCCCGCAGCAGCCGCCCCCGCCCCCGGACGGGGCCTGCTGCGGGGCGCCGCCGGAGGCCGCGCCGGTGACGGCGACGGTCGACAGCAGCTTCACGGTGTCCTCGTGCCCCTGCGGGCAGACCGCCGGGTCGTTGGCCTGGGCCATCGTGCGGCGGAGTTCGAAGGTGGCCCCGCAGGAGCGGCAGCGGAAGTCGTAACGTGGCATACCGGCAGGGTACCCAGCCTCAGGGAGTGCGGCGCTTCTCCCGGACGTACAACTGCTTGCGGACCCGGGCCACCACCGAGCCGTCCGCCGCCAGCACCTCGGTGTCGAACCAGACCAGGGCCTTCTTGCCCTCCTGCGTGAGCTCGCGGATCTCGGCCAGGCGGTCCTCGGTGAGCACGAACTCGGCGAAGATGTCGCCGCGCCCGGGCGAGACGAAGCTGATCTCGGCGGCCGCGTCCCAGACGACGTAGTCGCGGCCGAGGTTCTGCATCACCAGCAGCATCCAGAACGGGTCGGTCATCGCGAAGATCGAGCCGCCGAAGTGCGTGCCCACCCAGTTGCGGTTCAGCCGCCCGAGCCGGAGCCGGACCTTCGCCCGGCGGTAGTCGTCCGAGACGCCCAGCACCTTGATCCCGGCGAAGAGGAACGGCGGCCAGAAGTTGATGCCGCGCCGGAACGTGCGGGCGGGGATGTTGCGCTTACGAGCCATGGCGCGACTCTAGCCGACGAAGTTACTCGTGGGTAACCCTTCTCGGCAGGTGGCCTTCCGCCCCCTCCGCCCCGCTCACTCCGCCTTCCGCCCAGCGCCTCCCCGGTCCGTCCTACCGGTGGCCGCCGATGTCCCCGCGGATCATCCCCACCACCTGCGCCGCGGTCTCCCGCACCCCCGCCAGCTCGGTGAGGAAGTGCCAGTAGTCCGGGTGCCGGCCGGCAGCCTCCAGCTCCGCGACCGCCCGGTCCAGCCGGCCGACCGCCGCGTCCAGCGGAGCGGCGTGCCGCGGGTCCGGCGCCTGCCGTCCCGCCATCGCCAGCCGCTGCGCGTCGCGCAGGGCGAACCTGGCCCGCTCGACCTCCCGGTTCGGGTCGTGCTGCACCTCGTTCAGCTGCCGCAGCCGCTCGTTCACCGCGACCACCGAGCCGTCCGCGGTGTCGAGCAGGGCGCGCACCGTGCCGATCGCGCCCGTCGCGTCCGCCCAGCGCTGCTCGTCGCGCGCCCGCGCCGCCTCCGTGAGCTTCTGCTCCGCCGCCCGCCCGGTCTCCGCGACCTGGTCCGGCACCCGCTGGAGGTCCTGCCAGCACGCCGTGGAGAACCGCCGCCGCAGCTCGCTCAGCGCGGGCTCCACCGTGGCGGCCTTCGTCTCCAGCGCCTGGATCCGGGTCCGCAGGCTGGCCACCCGACGGTCGATCTCCCGGGCCCGCTCCGGCAGGTGCTCCGCGTCGGCGGTGATCGCGTCCGCCCGCTCGGTCACCCGCTCGGCCCGCTGCAGCGTCGCCGCCACACCGTGCCTGGCAGCGCCCTCGTTCAGCCGGCCCAGCTCCGGCGCCAGCTCGGCCAGCCGGCCCGCCAGGTCGTCCGCCTTCAGCCCCGCCCCGCGCACCGCCTCCAGCGCGGTGGTCGCCGCCAGCAACGACCGCTTCGCCTGCTCCACCGCCGGCGTCACCCGCATCAGCTGCGACTCCGCGTGCTGCAGCACCGGCTGCAGCCGCTCCAGGAACCCGTTCAGCTCCGCCTGCGCCGAACCGAGCTGCCCCTTCACGTCCGCCAGCTGGTGCCGCGCCCGCGCCGCCGCCCCGGACTCCAGCTCCGCCGCGTCCAGATCGTGCGCGTCCAGCGCCGCGAGGTAGTTCACCGTCACCTGGTCGACCCGGCCGGAGATCGCCTCGAAGTCCGCCGCCGCCCGCTGGGCCGTCGCCCCGTCCGCGGCCGCGCGCACCGTCTCCACGGCCAGCCGCACCTCGCGCTGGGTCGAGTCCAGCTCGTAGAACGCCTGCTGCGCCGCGTCCCGGGCTGCCATGGCCTCGGCCCGCATCCCCTCGCCGCTGCGCCGCCCCCACCAGCCGCCGCGCCCGCCGCTGGCACTGCCGAACGACGCCGCCCCGGCCGTCGCCAGCGCACCCGCGACCGCCATCGGCAGCACCAGCGCCTCGGCCACCGCACTCCCCGGCCGCCGCCCCCGCCTGCTCCCGCCGGCCACCCTCACTGCGCGCTCCCTGCTCCGACCGCTGATCCTCCGCCCATTCTTCCCGATCACCCCACCCCACCGGCACCCCACCCGTCCCACTCACCGACCACGTGCACCGGACCACCGTCCGGACCAGGTACCCTAGGCAGTCGTCGTCGCCCCCTCCAGGGCCACGCCGGGGGCGCGTAGCTCAGTGGTAGAGCGCTGCTCTTACAAAGCAGATGTCGGCGGTTCGAAACCGTCCGCGCCCACCCCGTGAACAGGTGAAACGCAGGCTGCGGCCCAGGTCAGGACGGATGTCCCGGACGGGGCCGCAGTCGTATATGTAGGCTTCCTGTACGACATCTGAGTCTGTTTGATGTCTCGCCAGGGGGAGCCGCCCCCTAAATTCCCCCCAAACGATCATGGCATTCTCGCAGGTCGGAGATGGGGTGGGCGTAGAAGCGCCCCCGGCCGGATCGGACGGCCGGGGGCGCTCACGCCGAGGTAGAGGGGTGGTCGTGGGCCACCTCGGCGCGCTTCAGGCCTCGGATGCAGGGAGCTCCCGAGGCGTGCATGGGGTGTAGGCGTACAGCTGGCCGGGGTATTCGAACACTAGTCCCTTTGATCGTTCAACCCGTTCAGCTTTGTACTAACAGCTTGGTCCGAGCCTCTGACCTGCGCAAGATCTTGGGCGCCCAAGGATTCGAACGTCCCCCTACGGTTTGGTCACAGCCACCTACCGGCCACCGTGACGACGTACAGGGACGTGCATGCCTCGGGTCGCGCCGCCATACCAGCGCGTCGCCGCAGAGATCCGCCGCAGGATCGCCAGCGGCGAATGGCCCCCCGGCCGCCAACTCCCGTCCCGCGCCAAGCTCGCCGCCGAACTTGGTGAGACGGACGCAGCCGTGCGCCTCGCCATGACACTCTTACGGCGCCGCGGAGAACTCGAAGGAACCCAGCGAACCAGGCTCTGGGTGGCGCATCCTCCTGCTGTGCGCACCCTCCTCGACCCGGACAGGGACTGGCCGTACCCCACCGGCGACGGAGCCATGGGCAGCAGCCGAGCCGACGCCGACCTCGCCGCCCGTCTACGCGTCCCGGTCGGTACCCGCCTGCGCTGGCGCCGAGACGAATGCCTCGACCCCGACTCCCGCCCCAGCCACCTCGTCACCACCTGGTGGGTAGGAGAGCGGGCCCGCACCTGGCACCAGAGCAGCGCAGAGGCCCAACTCCACCACCTCACAGCAGCAGAGGGAGACCAGCTCGGCCTGCCCCACGGCGTGCCAGCCTGGCTGATCCAGCGCACCCGGTACAGCAGCACCGGCCGGCCGGTCGAGACCGCTGACATGGTGCTGCCCACGGACCGGTGGCGGATCCGCCTGAGGTAGCCCTGGCCAGCCGCGCCGCCGCACGGTTGGCCAGGGAGTCAGCGACCCGCGGCCGCCAGCAGCAGGGCCGCCAGCACCACCAGGCCGGCGACCGACACGGCGAAGCCAGCCGTGAGCCCGCGCGAGTCCGGCAGACCGCGTCGGCGACGCTCGTCCGCGGCGCGGTACGCCGCCTGGTCGTCGCCGCTCACCGGGTGCGGCTGTGATCGTGCTGGTGCCACCGCATCCGTACACGCGCGTCAACGGCTGCCGAGTAGTTGAAGACCTCATTCGCGCTCTCGTGGACCTGGACCAGATCGGCGCACCGCTTGCACCGCGGATACGGCTTCGGCATCTTGCCGATCTCGTAGTAGTCGCTGGCGGCGCTCACTCGGCGCCGCCCTGCCGGTAGCCGCGGTACCCGGCGAGCGCAACCTGACTGCTGATCCAGGCCCGCGCGCTGGCCTCCACCGCGAACCGGCGCAGGTGCCCCTCGTCGTCCCGGATCATCCCCCCGAGGATCCTGTCCCGCACGGCCCACAGCCCAGGGGCGCGGCCCTCGGCTGCTTGCTGCTCAGGTACGTACCGGGCTGCCACGCGCTCGGGGGTGGTGAGCCCGTCGCCCCGCCATACCCGCACGGTCACCGTGCCGCCGCTCGCGAGGTGGAGCGGCCAGTCGATCCTGCCCTCGCCGTCGAGCAGCCTCTCGATCGACAGCGTGTCACCGCCGCCGAGCAGTCGATACATGGCCTGTCGCTGGTAGTCGCCGATGTCCAGTCCCTGCAGGGTCTGCCACAGCGTCGTGATGGCCCGCTCGATCGGCTGAGTGGTCGGGTCCAACAGCCCGTCGACCGCGACTGTCAGGTCGCCGTCCTCGATGGTCACGCGGTCTCCTCGGGGTCTTCGGTGGATCGGCAGGGTGCGCACGCGACGACGGCCCAGCCAAGCGGCGCGTGACCGTGCTGGGTCTGCATCGGGTGGTGGCCAGCCGGGACCAGCTCGGCATCGGCGCGGCCGCAGTGGATGCATGCCTGCTCGTGCAGCTGGGCGCGGGTCGGCGGCGCCGCCTCAGGCATGGCGCACCCCCACTGTCTGTAGTCTGATGACGCCGATCGGCGACAGAGGTAATCGTCGTCCTCAATGTGGACGTCCTGAAGGCCTCGCCGGGGACTCTTTGGAGACGCTTTCAGGACTTAGCACTCGGTTGCATGCCCGAGCAGTCCTCTAAGAGGCCACCTCCCCGTAGTGTTGAGCCACCATCGGCCCCGCGGAGGACACCGTGCCCAACACCGCGCTGAAGGCGGCCCGGCTCAAGGCCGGCTACAGCAGCCAGAAGGCATTCGCCGCCGCCCTCGCCCAGGCTGCCGCACAGCTCGGGATGGCGGGCATCGCCGTGAGCGGCCGCCAAGTCACCCGCTGGGAATCCAACGACCCACCGTGGCCTCAGGAAGACTCCCAGAAGCTCATCGTCCACGTCCTCCGCCGGCCGATCGAGGAGCTTGGATTCCAGCCGCCGTGGGAGGAAGCCCCGGACCCAGGTCAACCGACAGCATCCACCGTCCCCGCGAAGCCCAGACCCCCCGTTCTTCGCGCTGCGCTACCCCGACCCCCCGGCCGCAGCGGGGTCCAACCCGGAACCATCGGAGCCGACTACGCCATAGTGACCGAAGCCCATCGGCGCCTCTACCTGTCCGTTGCCCCGGCGGTTCTGCACCGGGCCGTGAGCGAACACGCAAGCCTGGGCACGGCACTCCTCGGCGAGACCTCCGGTGTCGCCCGCCAGATCCTCGCCTCAGCCCTTGCCGAAAGCTTGCTGCTCGTCGGCCGGATCGAGTTCTTCGACCTCCGCCAGCCCGACGCCGCCGATGCCACGCTCGTCCGCGCGCTCCAGGCCGCCGGGGAGGCCGACGACAGTCTGCTCGGCGCGGCCATTCTCGCCCACTCAGCATTCGTCCCTGGCTGGGCAAGCCGACTCGGCGACGCACGCGAGCGAATGCAGGCCGCCCGCACCTACGCCCGCCGCGCGCCCGCGTCCGCCGAGGTGCTCGCGTGGCTGGACGCTGTCGAGGCCGAGTGCTTCACCCGATGCGGCGACCACCGCGGCGCGCTCGCCTTGCTGCGGCGGGCGGAGGATCTGCTTGCCGCAGGCGGCGACACCACCAGCCCGGACTGGTTCACCTGGTTCTCGCCAGTTCGCCTGCACGCCTTCCGTGGCAACACCGAGCTGTTGGCAGGGCTCATCCCGCAAGCCCGAACCACTCTGGAGCAGACGCTCACCGAGCTACCGGACGCCGACGGGAAGCAACGCATTGTCGTCCTCGGAGACCTGGCCTCCGTTGAGGCCGCTGCCCGGCGTCCCGAAGAGGCATGCGCCATCCTGGAGCAGGCGCTCGATCAGCTCGCCATCACCTGGTACGCCACGGGCATGGACCGCGTGCGCGAGGCCCGCCGCGCGCTCACTCCATGGGAGGGGTCGGCGGCCGTCCGGCGCGTGGACGACCGCCTCTACTCCTGGTCGGCGACGCTCAGTTCGTTGCAGCGTTAGCCTTCGCGATCAGCTCCGGCAGCTCCGCGAGGGAGTCGATGCGGAATGTGGCCTGCTCGGCCGCGGAGTCGTGCTGCTGAATCCAGCCCCACGGGCCGCGCCGGATCAGCGCGGTCTGCATCCCCGCGGCCCGGGCGGGTAGCACGTCGTTGTCGAGCCGGTCGCCAACGTAGAGGATCTCGTCGGCCGCGGCCGGCGTCACCTCGGCGACCCGCTCGAAGAACAGCGGGTCCGGCTTGCTGGCACCCCAGTCGTCCGAGGTGCCGATCAGGTCCACGTCGGCGGTGAACAGCTCGCGGAGGATGCCGCCGGCACGGACGGTCTGGTTCCCTGCGATGGCCAGCCACAGGCCGGCGGCGCGGAGCTGGGCGAAGGCGGGCCGGACATCCGGGTAGAGGTCCCGCTCGCCGAAGGACTCCGGTCGACCGGCAGCGGCCCGCTTCTCGCGCTCCTCGTACAGGTCGAAGCCGGGCCGGAACACCTGGAACGTCTCCCGGTAGTCCCGGCCCTGCGCGATCACCGCCCCGAACTGCGCGACGAACGTGTGCCGCGGCACTCCCAGCCAGTCCGCCCACGTGCCGTACTCCCTGGTCTCATCGACCAGGCACTCCCCAACATCGAACACGACAGCCTTGATCATGGCCGCAGCCTAGCGGGGTGGGGGCGTCCTGTCGGTGGACTCCCGTAGGCTGGCTGCATGCCCAAGCCGCTGCCTCTGCCTGATGACCTGCTGCCCCTCCACGTCGCGGCGCTGGAGGCGGACCGGGCGATGATCCAGGCCCGCGAGCAGGGCGGCGACGTCGATGCGGCACGCGAGCAGTATGTGGCCGCGGCGCTGGCCCTGCGCGCCCACCCGATCTGGCCCGAGGCCCAGGCCGCGCAAGCCCACGCGCAGACCTGGCAGGCCTCGCTGGACCGCGCGAAGAAGACGCTCGACGGCGAGGCCGCGGCGGCCTGACTCCGGACGCGACGACGCGCCCCCGCCCTCCCGGAGGAGAGCGGGGGCGCGGTGCGTCAGCGGGAGACGAGCGGGACGACGGCGACGCCGAGCGCGGCCAGGCCGGTCAGAGCGCCGAGCGTTGGCAGCGGCCACCGGCCGGCCTCCAGCCGGCGGAGACGTGCCTCGTGGTCCGCGAGTCTGCCATCCACGTCCCGATCGGCGGCGCCCAGCGCATCCAGCTTGGCCTCCAGCCTGATCAGGCCATCGCCCACCCGCCGGACCTCCTCGTACATCTGAGCAGCAGTGATGACGATCCCCGCGTCCGGGGTCGGGCTAGTCACTCCCGGCTCCGGCCGAGCAGGGCCGCCGAGTTCGGGTCGCCGACCAGGGTGGCCAGCACGCCCTTGACGACGGACAGGCCAGCCGGGATCGCGGCGATCACAGCCGCCTGGAGCGCGCCGAGGTCGGTCAGGTCGACACCGGACGCGGTCAGCAGCCCGAGCAGCGTCACCGCGTACGTGGCGAGGGTCCGCTCCAACAGGTCGCGGAAGAAACGGTTCATCGGGGTCTCCGATCAGGGGATGGTGGTGGGTCAGGAGAACAGGAGGCGCCACGTGAGCGGGCCCGGGTAGCCGTCGGCGTCACCGGCCAGCTCCGCCCGGGAGCGCTGGAACGCGGCGACGTTCAGTCGGTCGGCCTCGCCCCAGTCCCGGGACGGGCCCACCCGGTAGTGGCCGCCGAATCCGCGGCGGACGAGCTGCTCGCCGAGCCGCTCGACGTAGTCGTTGACGGCGCCCGGCCGGAAGTACTCGCGCCCCGGGAACGCCGGTACCGCGGACGGCAGGTAGCCGAGGAGCTGCCGCAGGCTGGCCTCTCCGGGCACGCCGTCGGCGTCGCTGCCCGAGTAGCCGAGGCTGCGCTGGAACTCCTGGTAGTTGGCCGTGTCGGCGTCGCTCCAGTCCGGGCCCGGCCCCTGCTGGTAGTGGCCGCCGAAGCCGCGCGCAACGAGGGCCTCGCCCACCGCGGTGACGTGGTCGCCGTGCGCGCCGTACCCGTACTCCAGCCCGTTGATCGTCGTCCGGTAGCGGGCCGGCTCGGGCGCCGGCGCGGGCGGCTTCACCGGGGCCGGGTCGGGCTGAGCCGGAGCGTCCGGGCGCGGGGCGCCCGCCTGCACCCAGGCGTAGAGCGGGCCGCCGGGGCAGCTGGTGGCGTAGCCGTCGCGGTGCCCCCGGATCTCCGGGCCGGCGCCGTGGGCCTGGAGGAGCTCGATGCCGTCGCGTATCGCGTTCAGCATCTCCGGGGTGGGCTCGGTCAGGCCGGAGTCGCCGACCAGGCCTACGATCGCGTAGTGGTTCCTGTTCAGCGTCTGGTTGCCGTTGGCGCCGGTGCGGCGGCCGATGCCGCGGCCCTCCATCAGGAAGCCGTGCGGGCAGGCTGCGTAGTTGTAGGCCACGTCCACGTACCCCTCGGCCTTGTTCGAGAGGTGGCTGGCACGGATGTTCTGCCACTCGCGGAGGCACCGGTCGTGGTCGGTCAGCAGGTCGGTGCTGACCGGAGTGCCCTCGTAGTGGACTTTGACTCCCAGCGCGGTCGGCTGGGCTGCGGCGGCGGACTCGGGCCAGCCGAGATCCGCCCGGGTGACGAGCTGCACGATGCCTCCTGGGCATGACGAAGCCCCCGGGCCAACGGCCGCGGGGGCGAGTGGAAGAGGGGTCAGGGGGTGGGCGGCGGCCACTTCGCGGCCAGGGCGGTGTAGGCGGCGGCCCGCCGGTTGAAGTCGGCGGCAGCGGCCGCGACCGCGCGCGGGATCGCCGTCGGGTCCGGCACCGCCGGAGAGTTCCCGGGAAGGATCTCCACGTCACCCTGTCCGCGGATCTCCACGCCGGTGGCGGCGTCGCGTTCCACGACCACCGCCGACACGTACACGGTCGGATACCGGCCCGTCGGCCCCGGGGCCTGGCTGCCCTCCGGGGAACCGTCGTACACGCGGATCGCGACCGTGTGCCCCTCGGCCACCAGAACGGCCCGCCCGTCGTAGCTGATCTCGGCACCCCAGGGCTGGGCCGGATCGAGAGAGGTAGCGGTCATGATCCCCGTCCGAAGAGCTGCATGCACTGGGCATAGACGGAGCCCGCGCCGCTGAGACGCTGGGCCTGGATATCGATCTGCATGAGGCCGGTCATGCCGGTTGGAGTGGCCCCGTAGTACTCCAGAGCCGTCGGGCCGCCGGCCGTAGCCGTCGGCCCCCACGGCGTCCCGTCGACCAGGATGCGGACCTCTCCTGTCGTCCCGCCGTCAACGGCAGTACGCACGTACGCGCCCATCCAGGGCTGCACCTTGATGTTGAACGAGGTCGCGATGGTCGTCCACGCGCCGGACGTCGTCCGGGGCCAGCGTGAGGCGTCGACGTCCGCGGGCGCCAGCAAGGGGATGTTGGGGTAGGCGATGCCGCCCGTGATCACGTCCTCGGCCAGCAGCGTGGTGCCGTGGGCGTCGGTCATGACGATGCCCTGCGGGTTGCCGACGATGGCGGTGGTCCGCCGTAGCTGGATCGCCGGGGTGCCGTCGTCGCGATACACCACCAGGCCGCGCTGTTCGCTGCCGTCCGGGTTGTTCACGGGCAGCTTGCCGACGTAGAACAGCGGCGAGCCGTCGACGTCGTCGACGCGGAGCGTGCCGCCCTGGCCGATGACGACGTTGCCCGCCTGGATCTGGTTCATGGCCGGGCGGATCTGGCTGCGGCCGGTCAGATCCCGGACCTGCTGTTCGAGGTCGCGGATCCGGTCGAGCAGGTCGTAGGGCACCTCGGGCACGTCAGATCACCTCCAGGTAGAGATCGGCGGTCTCGCCGCGGCCGCGCTCCTCGGGCTGCAGGCGCCAGCCGACGAGCCGGTAGCGGGCAGTCAGCCCGGCCGGGTTCCAGACGTCGCGGATCCGCAGCCGCAGGGACGAGCCGAGTGGCGGGAGGCCTTCAGGGCCGGGCCGGATCGTCACCTGCGGGATGACTACGGGCCGCACCTGCCGCGCCAGATCAGCCGAAGCGTTCTGGTCGAGGACGGACTGGCTCGTGACACTGGAGTAGTCCGAGGACCCGTCCAGCCTGGGCCAGCCAGCCGCGTAGTCCGCGGGGGTGGTGAGCGGGGCGCTCATGAGTGGGTACGAGGCCGCGGCCAAGTTGCTGTTGACGCTGGCGCCGCGGGAGATCCACGCGTTCGCCTGCACCGACGCATCCCGGCTCAGCTTGTAGCTGAGGATCTGGCCGGGCATGCTCAGCACGGTGTCCGTGCTGCCCACGGTGATGGTGGGGTACCCGAGCTGCAGCACCCGGTGACGGGCGCCGCCGCTGTCGCGGTAGTAGTTGATCCGCCACTCGAATCCCTGCTGTGTGGCCGCGAGTTCGTCGATCCGGCGGCCGACGTAGGCGAGGTCGTACGAGAGGTACGTGCGGTCCCGCAGCACCCCGGACACCGGCGACGACGGGACCTCGATTCCGATGTGCCCGCCGGTCTTGCCCTGCGCGTAGTTGATCAGGTCGCGGACGATGTCCAGCTGGTCCTCGGCGGTCGCCGTCAGGGTGTCCACGATCTGCCGGTGGTCCCGGAAGTACGACTCCGCGCCGGCCGCCTGGACCTGCACCGTGGCAGAGCCGCGGTCAACGCTGACCTGTACATCCGTCCACTGGATCCCGGACCACAGTACGGTCTGCCCGCGGACCAGCCACAGCGCGGTGCGTCCCGGGACCAGGGCGTCCTGCACCCGGCGGGCCATGGCCCGGTCCGGCACCGGGATGGTGCCGCTGAGACTGCCGGTCTTGCCGATGTAGTCCTCCGCGGACACCCCCTGCACCGGCAGCCGGTCCATCAGCTGATCCGACCGCAGGTCACACACCAGCAGCTCGTACCCGACCGCCATCAGGACGCAGCCTCGTAGACCAGGCTCCACAACATCGTGTAGCCGGTGGCGATGTTCAGAGGCACCGTCGCCGACATGTTGCCGCCGGCCTCCGAGGACCCACCGGTTTTGACCGCGAACGCGGCGCCCTGGGCGTCGGAGGGGTTCGCCGAGACGATGCCCAGGTAGTTGTTCCCGTTCGCGACGTACAGCATCGAGCCGGTGACGGTGAAGTCGGCGGCTTGTGCGACGGGCAGCGACATGAACCACAAGCCTGAGCCGCCGGTTGTGGTGCTGCCCATGACCAGCCGGCCACGCCAGTAGACGGTGCGGCCAGCCCGCGTCCACCGCGCGGCCAGCGTCCCGTTGCCGAGGCTGGGCTGGGTGCCGCCCAGGCTCGCCCACGTCGGGGTCTGGGCGGTCCACGCGCCGACGCCGACCATGGTCTGCCAGGCGGAGCCGGAGTAGCGCTCCAGCGTCCCGCTGTTGTCCCGGTACTGGCCTGCGTACACGCCGGCGGTGGTCCCGTCGGGGCTGATGCTGCCCAGGGACGTCGTGTAGGTCCTGCGGTCCGTGAGCGCGGTGCCCCAGTTGATCGGGCTGCCAGCGCTTGCTCCCGCGGGAACTGCGATGTCCCAGAGTTTGAGGTAGGCGGTGCCGGTCGCCGGGGCGGTCGGGGCGGTCGGCGAGGCGTTGGCGGTGCCCTGGGTGTACGTGATCGCGGCCAGGGTCTGCCCGCTGGTGTCGTACAGCTGGTCATACGCCACGAGGAACACGCTGTCGATCCTCGGGAGGCTGGCGTGGCCGTTGGCGACGGTGATGTTCTCGGCGACGGTGACGGCGACCGGGTAGGCGCCCTGGGTGGTTGTGCCCTGCACCACGGCCCGGCCCACCGCGATGGTGCCGGTCATGCCGGTGCCGGTCAGCAGCAGCGGCGTGCCGCCCGGGATCACGCCCGCGCGGGTGGTGGTGGAGCCGGTCGGCGTCATCACCCCGAGCGGGGCGAGGCGGGTATCGGCGCGGCTCTGGCCGGGGTTGAGGAGCCAGGCGGAGCGTACGGTCACAGGGTCCTCCTGGTCACCAGTAGGCGGAGCGCCAGCGCACGGTGGCGCTGGCCGCGGGGTCGACGCTGCCCGGGGCAGCGCGGAACGAGAGGGTTGTGGTGGCCCCGGGCGGCAGCGTGAACGCGCCCTCGGGCGCGCTGCGGAGGGTGGCGGTGCCGATACGGGACTGGCCGCCGAGGGTCACGGTCCCGGCCCATGTGTCGACGACCAGGACGTCGGTCGCGCCGAGCGTGATGTCGTACTCCAGGACCAGGCCGGAGCCGCCGGCCATGGCCACGCTCGGCGTCACGACCGGGCCCCGGATCTCGATGACCGGGTGGACCTCGGCGTCGCCACTGTTGGTGGCCGCGATGTCGCCGGTGCTGCCCGGGGTGCCCCACACCAGACCCGTCTCCGGGCTGCCCCAGGCGAGGCCAGTCTCCGGGCTGCCCCAGTCCAGACCGGACTCCGGCGCGGGCAGGGCGGTCGCCGCGGTCTGCTCGGTGAGCTGGTAGCGGCGCGGGTCGGTGGCCTGCCACTGCAGAGCGCCGCCGGCCGCCCATCCCAGTTGCCACGAAGGATCGACCGGCAGATGCCGCCGCAGCAGGCGTGCGTACAGCAGCAACGGCCCGCGGTCGTCCAGCCAGATGACCAGGGGCTGTTCGTCCTGCGCGATGGTGCAGGCCGCCGACAGGGTGCGGACGGCGGCGCCGATGCTCCCGCCGGCCGTCCGCACCATCAGCCCCTCAACCGTGACCGTGCGAGGCTGGGCCAGGAGCTGACCGGGCCACGCGCCGTGCTGCTGGGACCGGTTGACCGTGCCGGAGTCCAGCGTCGGGGTCTCCTCCCACCCGGTGAGGGAGCGCCACCGGTACGGGGTGACCGTGCCGGTGGCCTGCCGCCGGCCGAGGACGAGGCTGCCCCACTGGATCAGGCCGGGCCCGGTGACGAGCTCACCTGCCATGCAGGTTCACCCCCTGCCCTTGGCGAGCCAGGCCAGTTCCTCCGCGGTCGACCTCGCGGAGCCGCCCTCACGCTCGTAGTAGTTGGTGATGTTGAGCCCGCCGAAGCCCGCACCGCCGGACCCGCCGCCGGCCGCGGCCAGCTGAGGGGAGCCGAACGGGGAACTGAAGGACATCCCGCCGATCTCGTCGGTGAGTCCCTGGAGTTGGCCGCGTACGGCGGGGAGGCGGCTGACAAAGCCGCCGATGAGGCTGTCCATGATGAGCTGGCCGGCGGGGGTCAGCAGACGGGCGTCTCGGTCCGCCGGTCCCTTCCAGTCCGGCAGCAGGTCGGTCAAGCCGCTCAAGGTGTCCTTGACCTTGTTGAATCCGTTCTTGATCCCCTTGACCAGCGAGTCGATGATCTTGCCGCCAGCCTCCAGCATGGAGCTGCCCAGGTCGGCGAGGACGCCGCCGATCGCGGCCGGCAGTTCGGTGAACCGGCGAACGACGGTGCTGACCAGGCCGGAAAGCAAGTCCTTCGCCGCCTGCACCGCGCCGTCCAGGTCGCCCTTGAGGAACGAGCTGATCAGTCGCAGGGCGGGGACGACGACGTCCCGCACGGTCGCGGCCAGTTCGTCCCCGAAGATCGCCGCGAGCTTCGCGATGGCGGTGATGATCGGGGTCACCAGCGGCAGCAGCTGGGCCAAGAGTTTGCCCTGCAGCTCGGCGAGTTGGGTCAGCACGGGGGTCAGGGCGATCGCGACCTGGGCGAACGCCTGGCCGAGCTGCTGGAGCGGCAGTTGAGTGATCAGCTGGGTCAGGACGGGCAGTAGGGCGCCCGTCAGATTGGTCAAGATCGTGACGAATGGGGTGATCAGGGCGGGTAGCTGGGCGAGGATCGGACCAAGCGCGGCCTGTAGGGCGGCAGCGAGTTCGGCCACCAGCGGCTGGGCCTGCTGGAAGATCGTGTTCAGCCCGTCCAGCAAGGGGGTTACCGCGGGTAGCAGTGCGCTGGCCAGAGTACCGATCAGCCCCAGCAGGGGCGAGACGGCAGACACCAGCGACCCGACCGCCTGAGCCGCCGCCAGCAGCACCGGACCAAGTGCGACCAGGACAGGCTGCAGGGCGGCGCCCAGGCTCTGAACCAGCAGCTGGGCAGGCGGGCCGAGCGCAGCCAGGACGGGGCCGATCACCTGCAGCGCCGTGGCCAGCAGCGGAGCCGCGGTGGATGCCAGGGTCGACATCGTGCCGAACAGCGCCTGCAGCCCGGACTGAACGGCCGGGCTGGCGAAGGCATCGGCCATCGCGGCGGTGACCTTCTGCAGGGTCTGGACGAATGAGCCGCCCTGCTGCTGGGCCGCGCCGAACACCGCGCCGAGGATCGACCCGATGTTGCCCACCACGTCGCCGAGCTGGCCGATCAGACCGACGGCTTGCTCGATCGCCTTCTGCATCCCGCCGCTGGCAAGGGCGGCTGACATGCGGTCGGCGAGACGATCGATGGCCCCGCCGGCGCTGGCGCTGAGCCTCTCGAAGGTGGGGCCGGCGGCGGCGCCGATCTGCACCAGGCCCTGCACGATGGTCGCGGGCAGCGCGCTCATCGAGCCGAGGCCGCGGTTGGCACTGGCCAGCGCCTGTCCGAGGACGCCGGACTCGGCGAGCTGGGTCGCGGTCTGGCCGACCTCCTTGCCCATCGCGTTGAGGTGGCTGGCCGATGCGACGAGTGCCGTGTGCAGCACCGGCAGCGACGCCGCGGCGGTCGTACGCAGGGTGCTGTCAAGGCCTTCGAACAGGGCCTGCTGAACGTCGACCTTCAGGTCCGCCAGCGCGGGCTTGAGACGGATGATCTCCTCGACGAACGCGCGCGCGTTCGGGCTGAGCTTGGCGAGGGCCGCGGCCAGTGGGTCCACTCCGCCGCCTGCGGCTCCGGCGCCGGCCTGCTGCAGCGACTCCATCGCGCGAGCGATCTGCTGGGCACCGTCCGCCGCGGTCTGGGCCTGCTCCTTCTGCGCGTCGGACAGGGCCCGTCGGGCGTCTGAGACGTCCCGGTCGGCCGCCGCCACCCGCTTGGACGCGGACACCTGAGCGTCCGCCAGGGCCTGCTGCTGGTCGGCCACCGCGCGCTGGGCGTCCGACAGCCGTTCCTGCGCGGACACGACGCGGTCCGAACCGTCCACGCCGGCCTGGGCGGCCGCGGCCGCCTGAGCCTTGAGCCGCTCGAACGAAACGCCCTGCTCGCGCAGGTGCTGCTGTGCCTCGTCCGCAGCGAGCTGGGCCTGGTCGCGCTGGAGCTGGGTGGCGGTCGGGTCCGCGAGGGTCTTGTTGAGAGACTCCTGAGCCTGCTGGACGCGCAGGGTGGCGGACCGCTGATCGAGGGCGCCGTCGATCAGCCGGTTCTGCATGTCCTCCAGGTCCTGGGTGGCCTGGGTGCGGGCGTCGTCGAGGTCGCGCTGAGCCTGGAGGGCACTGCGCTGGGCGTCCTCCAGGGACCGCTCGGCCTGGGCAACCTGCCGGAGCGCTTCGATCTGGGCGTCGGTGGAGGCCTGGACGGCGTCACCGACGGTGCGCTGTGCGTCCTCGACCTGACGGGCTGCCCGTTCGTTGGCGCGGGCGGCCTGCTCGGTCGCGTCGGCCACTGCACGCTGAGCGTTGGCGACCTTGTTGGCCGCGCCCGCCGCACCGCCTGCTGCCGCAGGCGCGTCGGCGAATGCGGCCTTGATCGCGCCGCCGATCCCAGACGTGCCGATCTTGATGGCGGCGCCGGCCGACGCCACCGCCAGCAGCCCAGTTGCGGCGAGCCCCGCCGCCGGGACGATGTTGGCGAGCGTGGCAGCCAGGCCGGCCGCGAGCGGGATGATGCCGCCGATCGCTCCGGCCACCATCGACAGGCGCCCGGCGACGGAGCCGATGGCCCCGGCCGCGTCGCCGATCGACGACAGGGCACGACCCATGCCGCGGCCGTCGTCGCTGCCTCGGCGCAGGTCGCGCGAGACGTTGCCCAGGCCTCGCCCGAGGCGTTGGGCGGCCTGGTCGCCGTCGGCGCCGATGCCTCGTGCGAGGGCGTCGCCGATCGTCGACGACTCGGCGACGAACCTGCCGCGCAGGTCACGGATGCGCCCGTCGGCGGAGCGGGTGAAGCCGTGGACCGCCAACTCCGCGTCCGACATGGAGCTGAGCAGGCGGCGGGAGGCGTCCTCGCCACCCTGGCCGAGACCGTCCGCGACCCGCCGCCCGACGTCCTCGGCCTGGTCCCCGACGGCCCGGGTTCCGGCGGCGATGCCGTCGGACAGGGCCTGCCCCATCAGCTGGGACTCGGATGCGAACCGGCCCCGCAGGTCCCGCAGGCGGCCGTCGGACGACCGCTGCAGGCCCGCGAGGGCGGCCTCTCCCTGGGCAATGCCGCGGACGGCACCGCTGGCGTCGATGTCGAACGTTGCGACGAGCTCGCCGACCTGCATGGCCACCCCCGACCGCTGGATTAGGGGGCGGGGTCACCGCCCGGGAGGGGGCCGTCGGCGCCGGGGCCGAGGTACGTACCGAACACGGAGGCGATCGCCTCGGGGCTGTCCGCCCGCAGCGGGGTCTGCGTGTAGGCCTCGCGCCAGCGGGACGTGTCCGAGAGTCCGGTCACGTAGGTGAGGAACTCGCGCTCGCTCAGCGCCGCGACTTCTTGCGGCGTGAGCTGGTACTCCCGGCGGAGGTCCGCTTCGAGGAGGGCCCAGTGCCGGAGGATGCACTGCCAGAAGAGCTGGCCGGCGTCCTCGGCGCGGCCGGGCCTTTTCCCCGGGTCCGGTCGGTGGTCTGCTTGTCGTAGGCTCGCGCCGCCTCGGCGAGGGTGATCACTCCGGGGCGCTTGACGTTGGCGACGGCCCAGGCCAGGACGATCGCGAGCTGCCGGTCGTCGATGCCCCGGTCGAGCCAGTACTGGAGGGCGTCCTCGCCGAACAGCGGCGTCAGGACCTCGGCGAAGGCGTCCATGTCCTCGTCGTCCTGGTGCCGGGCCAGCATCAGGGTGAACGTCAGCGGCACACGCTTGGGGAGGACATAGCTTTTGCCGTACAGGCGGAGCGTCGCGGGGACGACCTTGGCGACCTCGGCGGCGAAGAACGCGTCCGCGTCGGCGAACGCCTCCACGGATTCGTCGTCCTCGTAGTCGTTGTCGACGATGTCCTCGTCCGGGTCGAGGTCGTCCTCATCGTCCACCAGGCTGTCCTCGTAGTCCGGGTATCCGGTGTCGTGGCTGGTCACGGTGCCGCCGTGTAGGTCTCGGCGCCGGTGCGGTTGATCTCCATGGACCACTTGCCGAGGTCGTTGGTGCCGCCGCCCAGCTCGCCGGACTTGGCGGTGATGGACCAGACACGCCACTGGACTTCGGTGCGGTAGCGGAAGCGGATCTGCCCCACCGAGTTGTCGGCGAGGCCCTGCGCGAGGGCGTCGAGGGCGGCCTGGCCGGGGTCGGCGAGGCCGGTGGCCTGGTCGACGCGGCGGGTGCCCTCCAGCTTGAGGGAGCCGCCGCGCTGGAGGACGACCTCCTCGTACTGGCCCTGGCTGTCGAAATCGGTGCTCTCGGTGTGGGCGTCGTGGTCGCCCGGGTTGTACGAGAACGAGGTGAGGCCGGCCACGGGGGTCCAGGTCGGGGTCGGGCCGACCGCGACCTGGAAGATGTAGCCGCGCGCCTCGATCTTCTTCGTGGCCATCCCGGCCACCTCCTTAGGATCGGTGTGCGGTCGGGTTGACCACGTTCAGGCGGTAGTTGGTGACGTGCTCGTGACGACCGGTGGCGTCGGTGCCGAGCGGGGTCGGGGTCTGGATTGCAGTGCAGGAGATCAACCAGGTTCCGTCCGGCAGCTCGACCCCGGCGAGGCCCTGGAGGGCGGAGTAGATGTCCTGGCTGCGGGCCCTGGAGACCCGCGGATCTGGGCCGCCACGGACACGGATCTGTAGGCCGTGCTCGTCGTCGTCCTGGGCCGGGTCAGGGATGCCGAGCCCGTACGTGCCGATGGCCACCGCGCTGTCCGGCTGGGGCGGCATCGTGTCCACGAACAGATCGCCTGTGACCCCGGCCGGATCGTAGGTGGCCAGCCCGAGGCCGGCGAGGTAGCGAGCCATGCCGTCCAGGAGGTCAGGCATGGTCGGCCCGCCGAATGTGCGCGGCGATCAGCGCCAACACCACCTCACGCTCCCGATTGAATGGAGTCTCCAGGTACTTGGCGGTGCGGCCCGGCAGGTGCTGATAGTCCAGCTCCTCGTGCTGCCGTACCGCGTATGGGGTGTCGTAGGAGACGGCACCCTTCAGCGAGGTGCGGTCGACGTGGCTGCGGCCCGAGCGCTCCAGCGTGCCCTCGTCCAGCGGCACGACCTTGCGGGACTCGGTGAGGACATGCTCCATGCCCGCCTCCAGCCCATCGCCGGCCTCGGCCAGGGCCCGCCGCAACCACTCGTCGCCGTGCCACTCAAAGTGCCCTACCTGCATCGGCACGGCCACCACCTCCTACACGAGCTGGACCTCTAGGTGGTCGGGGGTGCCGAGGCCACTGCCGTCGCGCCGCAACGCGGCGATGACGGTGGTGTGGCGCCCGTCCGGCAGGGTGATCCGGGAGCCGGCCGGGGCGACGGTGTCGAGACGGGCGTAGACGGTGCTGGAGCTGGTCACCTCGCGGCCGTCGGCAGCCCGGACCAACCGGGTCGCCTGGTCGAGGAAGCACCGCACCACCACCAGCGGCCCGTACCTGGGGCCGTAGGCCGAATCCCCGAGGTAGGGCTCCACGCTGACCTGGTGCCGCAGCAGCCAGCCCGGGATACCGCTCACGCCTGCGTCACCGCCCCAAGCCGGAACCGGTCCGGCGTCAGGTCCGGTGCCTGGAGCGCATCCCAGACCTGCGGGGCGATCTGCCGGGCCGGAGAGTCGCTGCCGGACACGGAGGTCACCGACCGGGACAGATCGACGGAGCCGATCTTGACGCCGCCCCAGCCGACCCCGGCCGCACCGGTCGAGTCACCCAGCTCCTGCCACCACTCGACCTGAGCGCATGCGGCATCCCGGAACGCGGCCAGCACCAGGCTGTCCGTCGGCATACCAGTCGTCGGGTCGGCCACGTACCAGCAGGCCCGCAGCACCTGGCTGTCGAGCATCTGGCTTGCGCGGGTCAGGAGCCGGGTGGCGTCGGCCGGGGCGGGCTGACCGGTGTAGGCGGTGAGGTCGTCCGGGTTGGCGTAGACGCGGGCCACGGCCATGGGCCACCTCCTACGTGCTGCAGCCGATCACGGTGATGTCGTAGGTCACCGACGTGCCGGAGCCGGAGTTGGCGACCCGCAGCAGGTCGCCGGTGGCGGCGGTGACCGCGTAGCCGGTGGCGTCGGTGCAGAACAGGGCGAGCACGCCACCCGGGCGGACGGAGACCTTGTCCGTGGCGGAGCCGACCCAGGTGATGAACCCGTTGCTCGCGGCGCCACCGACGACGACGTTGTTCGTGTTCGCCGAGCTGGCTGCGACGATCAGGCCCTTGATCCGGGCCATGGCCACCGCGGCGCCGAGGGCGTCGGTCAGGGCGGTGCCGTTGAGGTCGAGGTCCTCGTTGCTGCTGGCTGCGATGGTGCGAGTGGCGGTCCACAGCCGGTCGGCCTGCCCGGCGCCGGTGCCGGCCGCGAGGCCGATCAGCGCCTTGTAGTCGAGCTGCATCTGTGGGGTACCGCCGGCGACCGCGGTCCCGGCCAGCAGGCCGGACGCGGTCACCGCGAGCTGGGTGTTCTGGAGTCCCATGCCAGCCGCCTCAGGTGATGATGACCAGCGGCGCAGTGGCCGCGGCGGTCGGGGAGGCGATGGTGGCCGGGGCGGTAGTCGTCAGCGCGGAGCCGGACGTCTGCGCGAGGTTCTTCTCGCCGGTGACGATGCCAGCCGACGCGGTGGTCGAGACGCCCACGAGGCTGGGCACGGTGGTCGCCTTGACCATGATGCCGACCCAGTAGGTACCGTCCGTCTGGATCGTCACCGGGCTGGCCAGCGCCAGGGTCTTGTTGGTGGTGGCGCCCCATGCGGTGGTCAGCTGGTCGGCGGTCTGCCCGAGCAGCGCCGGGGTTGCCGCGTTCGAGTAGAGGGCGAACCACCAGTTGGTGGGGGTGCCCGCGGCGGTCGCGCCGGAGCGCACCGAAATGCTGGTGACGACGTCACCGCGCCGCAGGTAGACCGGCACGCTGGTCATGACCTGGGTGGTGAGGGCGCCGAGGTCCGCGGTGGCGTCGAGCCGCCGCATGTTGGCGCGGTACATGGAGGTGGACGGGTCGACGCCGGCCACGGCCTGGCGGGCGACGTCGGAGGCGGTGGCGAGCTCGTCGCGCACGACGCCGAGGAAGCGGCCGTTAGCGGTCACTGCTGTGCTCCCTGCTCGGTCTCGGCCGCACGCTGGCGGGCCTTGGGGGTGGGCTTGGTGGGCTGCTCGGCGGGCTCGTCGAGCGGCGCGAGGACGTAGCCGGCGCGCTGGAAGTAGCCGAGCGCGGGCATCTGGTCGGCGGTGTCGAGGGTGGCGGCGCCGTCGGCGAAACGGACGCCGGCCACCTCCCCGTTGAAGTCGACGCGCGGGGCCTGAACCAGGTAGCGCATCACGCGACCTTGACGTTGCGGAACACGCCGCAGGTGCGGGTGTTGCGCAGGACCATGGCGAGCGGGCCCATCTCGACCTCGCCGGACTTGACGGCGCCGGGCTGCGACCAGTCCGGCATCCAGGTCTGTACGAGCGGCTTGCCAGCGACGCTGGCGCCGTGCATGGCGTCGAGGCCGAACGAGACCGCGTAGAGGTCGGTGAGGCCGGTGATGTTGCCGCCCGCGCCGGCGCCGTCGGGGTCGCGGGTCTGGATCGGGATGATCGGCGCGGAGCCGTCGACGCGGTCGCCCATGTCGACGAGGACCCACTGGCCGTACATGTCGATCTGCCGGCCGAGGTCGTCGCTGGTGCTGGTGAACTGGCTGGCGCGGCGGGCGAGGGAGCGCAGGCGGGCGATGGACTTGGTGTTGCCCAGGATGGCCTTGACCCCCGCCGGCAGACTGCCGGTGGCGGTGGAGCCGCCGTCGCCGCCGCCGACCTGCGAGGCGAGGATGCGGGACAGCCAGTCGTCGAGGCTGTCGAACGCCGCCATCGCCTTGTCCTCGGTGGTGATCGCCGAAGCGGACCAGTCGGTGTAGCCGGTGCTGTTGCCCTCGTTGATCGGCAGGTACTCGGTGGACTGGCCGGTCAGGGACTTGTCCAGGCCGTCGAAGCCGCTCGCGTCCACCGCGGTGTCGCCGAGGATCAGCTCCTGCTGGAACCGGGTCCGGACGCTCGTGATCTTCTGGGAGAGCTGGAACATGATCTCGTTCGTCGCGGCGTTGCCGAGGTTCGCGAGGGTGCGGTCGACGGTGAACGAGCCGCCGAGCGGGTGAAGCTGCACCTGCTTCTGCTCGCGGGTGGCCTGGCTGGCCGGGTACTCCTCGTTGAAGCTGCGGAACTGGGCGGTCGCCGCGGCGAGGAGACGGGTGTAGCCGTAGGTGAGAGAGCCGCCGCCGGTGCCGGGGGTGACGGTGTCGTCCCACACCATCTGATCGAGCACCCACGAGTTACGGCGCAGGGTGTCGATGACGTTCCAGTCGATGTCCGGGAGCGTGTTGAGCTGGGCCTGGGCGAGAGTGACGGGCACGACGTGCCTCCTGTCAGGTCTGGTAGTGGCCGCTGATTGCGGCGCCGAGGGTGGTGGGGCGTTGCTTGGTGGCCTCGCCGGTCCCGCCGGTGAGGTCGGCGCCGCTACGGCCCGCCTGGGGCACGGAGCGGAAGTTGGGGTTGCTGTCAGCCGCGGCCTTGATCGCGGCGTCGAGCTGGGCAGTGAAGTCGCCGGCGGCCGGGTCGAGGTCGCCGATGGCCTTGGCGAACGCCCTGCTGTCGAGCAGGGCGTCCGGCTTGGTCTGCAGTGCGGTGGCTCGGGCGTGGACGGCGAGCTCGACCTGACGGGCGCGGAGCTGCTGCTCCAGATGCCCGATCCGGCCGGTCTGCGTCTCGATCTGCTTGGTCAGCTCGGCCGGGTCGGGCGGGGTGGTGTCCGGGACCAGACCGAGGGCCTTGGCGAGCTTCTGCGTGAGGTCCGTGGTGGCGGCGTCGGCCGCGGTCTGCTTGGCGATGCGGGCCTTGGCGGCCTCGTCGCGGACCGAGGCCAGCTCCTTCTGCAGGCGGGCGATCGTCGCCGCCTGGTCGTCGCCCGCGCCAGCTGCGGCCGGGCTGGCCGGCCGGCCGGTTCCGGCGGGGGGCGTGGGCGTCTGGCTGGTCGGGGGCGTCTGGCTGCCGCCGTCCTGCCCGGTCTCACCGGTGCCGCCGGCGCCTTCGCCCTCACCGTTGCCACCCGCGATCGGGTAGATGGGACGGCCGTCGCGGCGCCAGCCGAGGACGGTACGGGCCGGGTGAGAGGCGAGCGGGTGACGGAAAGGGATGCGCATGATCGGCCCTCCCGGGGTCGGTCGTGGTGGTCGGCCCGCCCCCGGCGGGCCTTCGGTGATCAGCGCGCGCTGTGGATCTGCTCGCGCTGGGGCTTGCGTCGAAGGCCCTTGTCACGGGTCAGCTCGCGTACGCGCGCCTGATAGGCGCGCACGCGCGCGCCCGCGGCCCTGCGCGCGTCGTCGTCCATGGCCGTGGCCTGGCGGCGCTTCCACGCGCGGATCTGGCGCTCGTAGTACCTCTGCTGCTGGGTGTCCTCGTACGTCGCGCCGCCGGGGTGCGGCAGGCTCTGCGGGCGGGTGGTCGCCCCGGGCAGGAAGGCGCTCACCGAGTGGCGGCAGTTCGGGTGGAACAGGCCGGCCGCACGCGCTGCCGCGAGGGAGCCGGCCACGTGCACGGTGACGGTCTCACCGTCGCGGGTCGCATGAGGCAGGGTCAGGGTCTGCGGCCCGGGATGGTGCTCGTCCAGGGTCAGCACCTTCCCCTCCCACGGGCGACACAGCGGGCATTCCAGCGGCGCATCCGAGACGATGACCAACCGTTGGCCCATCGCCCGCAGCCGGTCCGTGTGACCCTGCACCGCGGCCCGGCCGGTGGCCGCACGGACAGCCATCTCGGCATAGCTGGCCATCTCCCAGGACCGGCCAGCCCTGTCCGTGAATCCGGGCACTCCGCGCGCCGCGAGCTGGTCGAGGGCGCGCTGGGCGGCCTGGCGCCGGGTCTGCGTGCCGAGCAAGACACCGCCCGAGACGCGGGCGACGATCTGCCGGTAGGCGTCCGGGACCGCGCGCAGGATCCGCCGGTACACGGGCTGTTGCTCGTCCACGGCGGCGTCCGCGAGGCGGTCGACGGCGTGGGCGTTGGGCAGGTCCCGGAGGGCTGCCGCGCGCTGGCCCTCCGGGAGCATGAGGTCGGCGACCGCCGCGCGGTCGCCGCGGCGGTAGGCCTCGCCGATCGCGGCTCGGATCGCGCCGTCCGCATCCCGGCGTAGGGCCTCCGTGGTCTGGGCGACGGCCGCCCGCAGGTCGCCGAGCGCCCGCAGCTTGCGTTCGGCCCAGTTCGGCAGGCCGATGCCCTCGGCCAGGAGCCGGGCGAGCCGCTCCAGCAAGCCGGCTTCGGCGTCCTGGTAGATCCGACCGACCTCGCGGGCGAGGTCTTCGCCGTCGGCTGGGGAGACAGGCATGGCCGCCTCCCGGATCAGGCCGTGACGTCGGGCGGTTCGAGGCCGGCGCCGCCTTCGCCGATGGCGGCCGGGTCGGCAAGCGGGGCCCGGTCGGTCTCGGCGATGATCCGTGCGACCTCGGCGCCCACTTGGTCGTCGTCCCAGTCGGTGTGGGCCATGCGGACCTTGATCTCGGTTGAGACGGCGCCTGCCTGATCCAACAGGTTGATCGTTTCGGCGGCGACCTTCGGGTCTTCCTGCACCGAGTCCTGGAACTCGACCCGGGGCCGCTCGACCACCAGCCCAGGGACGCTGAACAGCGGGCCTGACATCACAGCCAGCCACGCGGCAGTGATGTCGGCGATGGCCGGTGCCTGGTACAGGGCTTTGCGGGCGCGGGTGGTCATGGACCGTCCCTGCCGGGCCCGGATCTCGGTGGCGGTCACCGCGGTGCCGTCACCGACCGCGCCGAAGCTGGCTGCGCTGTAGCCGGCCTGGCGGACGGCCTGCTCGACCAGGGACTGCGCAGTCTCGCGGTGTTCGGCCACGCGGATCGCGAACTGCGAGACGGTGATGCCGCCGTCGTTGGTGGGCGGGATGTTCAGCCCGTCGTAGACCTCGCGGTCCAGGTCTGCGGAGACGCCGTTGCCGACGCCGTTGCTGGTGAGGTACTGGCCGGACAGGGTGATGCGTCCCTTGCCGAGCCGCAGGTCCCTCATCCACGACGACCACGTCTCGTCGAGGGCGTCCATGATGCCCTCGATGCCCTGGTAGTCGGACTGGCCGAGGTAGGCGGCAGAGGGGATGTGCCGCCAGCCGCGGGCAGGCCGGACGTTGGGAGCGTACGACGCGGTGAGATGACCCGGGGCGCCAGTCTCGATGACCGGCTGGAGGTCCTTGGTGTCGTCCTGGGCGCTGAGCGGCATCTGCTTGCCGAGCCGATCGCGGCTGCCCTTGTACAGGCCGTGGAGGATCACGCCCCGCTCGTGCCGTTCCAGGTGCCGCCAGTACGTTTCACTGTCGAGGCAGACGACCCGCCAGAACGTGACGGCGAGGAGCTGGCCGTAGCGGAACTCGGGCCAGGCACCGTCCGCGGCAACGGTCGTGATCCACGGCCGGTCGCTGACCGTGGTGTCCCAGGACACCCGGTAGTAGGTGCCGCCGAGGGCCGCGCCGACCTCGCCGCCCTCCAGCAGGGTCGGGTAGAGGCTGGTGGCCATCAGGGTCTCGATCTGGTCCTGGGTGTCTCCGCCGGCCTCCGCGGTGATGCGGGGAGGCTCGGAGAACAGCAGGTCACTGGAGGTGCGGGCAATGTCACCAGCGAGCGGGACGTGCACCTTGGTGCGCTTCTCGCCGAGGGCGGTCGGCTGCCCCCACCACCAGCGGGCGAACCGGCCGACCACACCGCCGCGCAACTGGCTGGGCCGGTTCTGGTAGCCCTTCTCGCCGCGGAGCCGGTACCGCTCGACGAGCCGGTCCGGGTCGGAGGAGTACCAGGCGTCCCAGTCGGCCATCGACTCCTGAACGGCGGGGTCGGTGGGGGGCCATGCCATGTCACCGGTGGGCAACGGCATTCGGCACCTCCTGCCCGGGTGGCGGGGTCCAACCCAACGCGACCAGCGATGCGGCGGTGTTCGGCGGGACGGAGATCGACATCTGCCCGTCCACCTCGATCTCGTGCAAGGCGAGGGCGACGACCATGGTGGGGACTTCCTGCACGTGCCCGCGGATCTCACACGCGACGACGCCCCGCAGTTCGGTGCCGTCCACGGTGATGGTGCCGCGGCCGGGCCGGAGTGCGACATGTGCGGTGCGGCGGGTGGTCATGCTGCTGCCTCCAGGTTGGTGTGGATGAGGCCGCGCCACTCGTGTGCCGTGGAGTGCAGTCCGTACCTGAGGGCGTCCAAGCTGTGGTCGTTGGCCTTGATCGGCTTGTCCTCGCCGGCCGCCGCGGCCTTGTCGTCCCAGGCGTAAGCCGGCAGTTCGTCCAGCAGCCCAGTGCAGGAGCGGTGCACACGGAGCCGGCCAGAGCCGATCGCAACACCGACGCTGCGGATCCCGTCGAGGACGTCGTTGTTGGCCTTCGCCACGCCGAGCACGCCGTCAGCCCACAGCTGAGTCATGAAGCTGGCAGCAGAGGGGTCAACGAACAGCCACTCCGGCTGAGCCTCGCGTTCACGCAGCCACTGCTGCACGGCCTGGCTGTACTGGGCGTCGGTCAGCTGGCGGTGCGCGAGTCGCGAGTCGTGCCGGTACTCGGACGCGACGTACAGGCGCCGGTCCGTGCCCATGCCGAGCAGCAGCCCGGCGAAGGGGTTGGCGGTGCCGTAGTCGATGCCGACGGCCAACCAGCGGGTCATGTGCGGCAGGAGGTCGACCACCATGGTGTCCGGCTGCCACATGTCGTAGATGGCGCCCTCGGCCTGCACCCACTGGCCGAGGATGTTCCGCTTGTAGAACAGCCCCTGGTAGGTGGCCTTGAGGGCGGCGACGTACTCGGGGTCGAGGAACGGGTTGTCGTCGAGGGTGAAGTGCCAGCTCCGAAGCCGGGTCTCGGCTGGCCGGAGCAAGTACTCCTTGCGGAACCAGTGCGACGGGTTGTCCGGGTTGGTGGTGCAGAAGATCTGAGCGCCCTTGACCGAGCAGCGGGCAACGAGCTGGTCGAAGAACGCCCGCGGGAGGGTGGTGGCCTCGTCCACGTAGGCGCCGGCGCAGGTCATGCCGCGGACTTTCGGCTCGGCCTGGGCGTCGTTGGCGCCGAGGACGTGCACGAGGCGGCCCATGATGACAGCGGTCGCGGCCCCGTTGGTGTAGTGGACCTGTTTGGCCAGAGCCCCGAACAGGTCCGGGTTGGTCAGGACCGCGAAGACGTTGCGGTTGATCGAGTCGCGGGTGCGGCCGACCATGACCAGTTCGCCACCGCGCGGGGCGTTGGCTACGTAGCCGAGCCACCGCAGCAGCGAGGCGACGGTCTTCCCGGACCGAACCGACCCCTCCCAGGCGTTAATCCGGTGCTGCGACTCGACGACGGACGCGATCTGTTTCCGCGAGAGCGGTAGGTCATGGCGCATCACCCGCCCCCTCGCTGCAGGCCTCCTCCTGCTGCTCGCGGTAGACCTCTGCCAGGCCAGCCATGAGCTGGCCGACCATGCTGCGGGCCGCATCGGCGCCGGAGTCGTCGCGGATCGGTTCGAGCTTCAGCGACCGGTCGAGGGCCATGCCGGCGGTCGCCATGAGCGCCTTCTTGTCGGCGGCAGGGGCCTCGTCGAGGACGTGTTCGGAGTAGCTGTTAGTGGGGCCGCCGAACGCGTAGACGACGGTGGGCTGCCACATCTGGGCGCGGAGGTTTTCGGCGTCGGCCTGGAGCTGTTCTGCGAGGGCGATGCGGCGGGCGGCGAGGTCCTGACGGCGGGCCTCGGTAGCGACGGCGACCTCGGGCCCGCGAACGAAGGACAGTCCCATCTCGCGGGCGAGCCGGGAGACGAGGTTGGCCGAGCGGCCGGTCGCACGCATGATCTCGTTCCGGCCAAGCCCCTGGGCGTGCAGGCGGCGGACGTTGTCGTAGTCCTCGTCGGTGGTCTGGATGTCGTATCGCCGGGCCACGGTCACCTCCTGCAGTTCGGTGCGGAAGGGACGGCGGGGGCCGGTGCTACGCGGCCGCCTGTCCGACCTGCCAGCCGGGGCGCCGGCCGCCGCGGGCGGGCCGGTTGGCGCCGTGCTGCCAGGTGTGGTGCTCGGCGAGGGCGGCGGTGGGCAGGTGGTAGAGGTGCGGGCCGCCGGGTATGGGCAGAGCTTCGATCAGGCCGAGCATCACCCAGCGCTTCACCGTGGACTCGCTGACGCCGAATGCGGTGGCGGTGCCAGCCCGGTCGGCGAGGTCGGCCGGGTTGATCTGGTCGAGCGGCGGGTTCGGGTAGACGGCCACGGCACCTCCCCGGGAAGCGCGAAGGCCCCGCACGGATTCGCTGCGGGGCCTTCGGGGCGTTTCTGGGCAGGGGCTACCTGCTGGAGCCGAGGTTACGACGGACGGCGATCATGCGCAAGCGGCAAGCTAGGGAGCGTCACGGGGCGTGAAGATGATGGTGTAGGAGCTGCCGGGGAACCCCCACCGCTCGGGGTCGTTGCCGTCGATGTCGCGCAGCACAACGTCCACCAGGAAGAGCTCGCCCAGACGGTGAGTCGTCAGCTCACCGGATGCCCAGAGCGCTTCGATGCGGTTCCAGTCGCCGCCGAAGCCGATGCCGACGCGGAAGGGGTTGCGTCCGTTCAGGCCGCGTTCGACGAGTCGCTCGGCTTGGACTAGGTGTTCTGACTCGTGAGGTTGGGGACGCGGCTGGCGGGTGGCTTGCCTGCGAGTGCTGTGTGTCCGCGGTGGTGATTGTAGGTGTGGAGCCAGGCGGGGTAGGCGTCGCGGCGTTCCTGTTCGGTGCGGTAGGGCCTGGCGTAGGCCCATTCGTCGAGCAGGGTGCGGTTGAAGCGTTCGACCTTGCCGTTGGTCTGGGGCCGGTAGGGCCGGGTTCGCTTGTGCGTGATGCCTTCGGCCGCGAGGGCATCGCGCCAGGTCCGGGAGCGATAGCAGGAGCCGTTGTCGGTCAGCACGCGCTGGACGGCGATCCCGGCCCGGGCGAAGAACTCGCTTGCCCGGGCCCAGAAGGCGGTGGCGGTCTCCTTGCGCTCGTCGGGCAGGATCTCGCTGTAGGCCAGGCGGGAGTGGTCGTCCACGGCGTTGTGGAGGTAGCTGTAGCCCGCGCCGGAACGGGTCTTGCGGCCGGCCTCACGGCCCAGGATCTTGTGGCCGCCGCCGTCGGGGATGTTGCCGAGCTTCTTGATGTCGACGTGGACCAACTCGCCCGGTGCGGCGCGTTCGTAGCGCCGCACCGGGCGAGCGGTCGCGCGGTCCAGGTGGGCCAGGCGGGCGAGCCGGTAGCGGGTCAGCACGCGGTGCACGGTCGCTGGGTTGAGCCGCAGCAGGTAGGCGATGCGGGCCGGGCCCCAGCGGCGCAGGACGCGGACCTTGATGATCCGCCGCTCGGTGCGCGACGGGGTCCGCCGGGGGCTGCGGTGCGGGCGGCTGGAGAGGTCGCTCATACCGGCCTCGCCCAGCGCCCGGTAGCGGTCCGCCCAGCGCTTGGCCGTGGTGGGCGAGACCTGGAAGCGCTCGGCGGCCCGCCGCAACGGCCAGCCGTCGTCGACCACGCAGCGGGCCAGGCGCAGGCGTCCGGTCTCGGTCAGCGGTGCGTTACGGTGTGGCATGAGGGCCTTTCTGGCTGAGGTGCAGATGTCGCAATCCACACCGAGCCAGAAGGCCCTCACTCATTTCAAGATCACCACGCCGTGAGCCCTGTCACCAACCTCCGTGGTCAGTACAACTAGGCCGTTGACCTGGAAGACCCCGGTCCGAGCGGCGGCTGGGAATGACATCTCGGGTGCAGCAATCTGGTGAAGGCAGCTGAGAAGGGCCTCGCCCACGCTGGTGCCGGTCCCGGTGCGCTGTTCGTGGTCCACGGCAGGCATCCTCTCGCGCAAACGCCCGCCCCGTCACTCGAACGGGGCGGGCGGGGCGGGCGGGTTGGTCACTGGCTGGGCGTGGGCTGCGGGTCCGGCTGGGTCCAGACGTAGCTGCGGCCGGCGCCGCGCTCAACGACCTGCGGCTCGGGCAGGGGTTCGGGCTGCTGGGGCTGGGCGGTGCCGTTGCTGTACGCCATGATGGCGGTCTCCTCTGCTGCTGTTGTGGTGGGTGGAGGGCCCGGGGCGGCCGGCTTGCTGGCAGGCTGTGCGGCCGCCCCGGGGCGAGGTCAGCGGTTGGCGGTGCGGACCCGGGAGGCCTCGATGGTGGCTCCGGGGTACTGGTCCCGGGCGGCGGCCTCGACTCCGGACAGGAGCTGGTCGCCGGTGACTCCGGCGGGGCCCACGCCGTCGGCCTGCACGGTGACCTTCTCGCCGGAGGCCGTGCGGATGTCGACCTGGGCCTCGTAGCGCTGGGTGTCGGGCATGTTCTTCTCCTTGGTCGAGGTGCGGTCAGCGGCTGGCGCTGGGGTTGGTGTGCATCGGTTGGTCGGCGCAGTCCTCGGCCCAGCACTGGTGGGTGTGGCAGGTGCGGCGGTCGTCGCCGTGCATGCCGGCGTCCTCGGCGGCGTCGTCCTCGGCGAGGGCGGCGGCGAGTTCCTCCATCGGGTTCTCCCTGGGGTCAGCGGTCGGCGGGGTGGCACTGGTGGCCGGGCTCGGCCCACCAGCCGCACAGCGGGCAGATGGTGGCGGCGAAGGTGCGGAAGAGCCGGCTCATCAGGCGCCGCCGACGGGCAGCGCGCGGCACGTCTCGGCGTGGCTCTGGGCCGACTCGCGGGCGACAGGCAGAATCCTCGCGACGCGTTCGGCCGTCTCCTCCTCGGTGTCGTCGACGTAGCTGTCGGTGGCGAGCTCGTGAGCCCAGGTGCAACCCCGGCAGACGAGGCGGAGGCGTCCGCGTGCGTGAACCTCGTCGATGATGTCGACGGTGAGCTCGGCGTCCGAGATGCCGGAGCCGGCGGTGGTCAGGTAGCGGGCGATGACGGTTTCGGTGGTGCTCTGCATTGCGGTCTCCGTTGATAGTGGCGGGGCGAGGGTGGCGATGAGGCGGCGCGTGGTCAGGTCTCCGGGTAGGTGTGGCCGGTGGGCGGATAGGTGCCGTCGTAGCGGCCAGCCAGGCCCTCGGTGAGGGCGCCTTCGACGACGTCGACGAACTCGCAAGGCAGGTCGGCCGCGTCGCGGATGTTGGCGAGCAGGGTGTCGGTGCGGCTGTCGTCGGTGGCGCGGGGGTCGCTCACTGCACGGTCCCTTCGCGCTGGCGGCGCATCTCGGCCTTGATGTCGTCCTCGGTGGCGCCGAGGGCCATGGCGTCGTCCATGGCGCGGAGGGCGATGTGCGGGTCGGTGAGGCAGGCGGGTCCGCCGTGGGCGAGGACCTCGCGGGCGGCTTCGGTGATCGCTTCGGTCTTGTTCATGGCAGTCCTCTCGTTGCTACTGCTGGCAGGTGTTGGCGTGGTTGGCGGCCTCGCGCTGGACGAGGTGGATGCCGGTGTCACGCTGGGGCCAGGTCTCGTAGGTGAAGACGGCGGGCTCGGAGGAGGCGCCGCAGGGGCAGCGCCAGCTGATGGCGGAGTTGCCGGTCCGGTCGTCGTCGACGCTTTCGACGGTGACGGCGTCGTGGGTGCTGATGGTCTCGGTGGTGATCACGAGGCGTTCTCCCAGTGGATGATCGATCTGGCGGGGTTGGCCGGGTCGGCCGTGGTCACGAACCCCTTCTCGGGCCCCTTCTCGGAGTGTTGTTGGTGTTGTTGTTGGCCGTGTTGACCTGCGACAACAACACCGGAGAGGGGCCCGGGGGAGGGGGCGGGGAGTGGGGGTAGGTCACGCCGGTAGATGCCGGTGCTGGACCCGCGGCCCTTCACGCGGACCGCGGTGACCGTGACGCCGGCCGCCGCGCACAGGTCCCGGACGGGGCCGGTGGCGGTCGGGTCGCCGCTCATCTCGGCGGCTACCTGGGCGAGGTGGATGCGGTCCCCGGGGTGAGGCATCAGGCGGTGGAGCATGGTCAGGAACTCGGCCGCTTGTTCGGGCTTGGCGGCGGGTTCCTCGCCCGTCTCCGGGCTGTCCCCGGCTGCCTCTGGAGCGTCTTCGGCAGACGTCTCGGTGGCGGTGTCGGGTGGCTTGCCGGCTCGCCAGGCAGCCCAGCACCAGGCTCCTGCGGCGGCGACCGGGAGGAGCGGCTGCTGGTGTGCGGCGTCGAGCAGGCCGGGGGCGCCCTTCCAGAGGACCAGTCCCCCGCCGAGCTTCACCCAGAGGTTTGCGTCTGCCGCGCGGCGGCCGAGGCGGCGGGCCACCTCGGCCGACCCGTCGTACAGCCGCCCGGCTGCCCGTCGCTGGATCGTCACCGGGTGACCGTGCCGCCGCCGGTGCCGACACCGGTCTGCGTGATGGTGGTGCCGGTCTGGTCGGCGGTCGTCTTGACCTGGTTGAACAGCGAGCCGATGATCCCGCTGCCGCCGTAGAGACAGATGGTCATGACGACGGCCCAGATCAGCGTCTTCTTCTCGCTGTCGCCGAGCTTGCCGCTCTTCCAGCGGGTGATGAGGACGGCGGCGATGACGATGCCGATGATGAGGGCGCCGCCCTGGGGGCCGGAGACCTCCAGGCCGGGTGCCTTCTCGGGGGCGGCGAGCTGGTACTGGGCGGCGGTGTCGATGGCGGTGGCGAGGTAGTTCATGGTCTGGGCCTTTCAGCTGAAGAGGTAGGGGAGGAGGAGCAGGACGGCGATGGCGAGGCCGAGGATTCGGAGGAGCCGGGCGACGGCCTGGCCCACCCGCTTGGGGGTGAGGATCAGAAGGAGCAGTACGGCGAGCGGCCACAGGAGCGGGCCGAGCTGGTAGGGGGGCACTGTCAGCTCCGGAGGAGGAGGGGCAGGGCGGCGGTGATGAGAGCTGCCCAGAGGGCGGCGATGCCGGCAAGGCGGAGCGTCTGGCGGATCGGGTGGTCGACCGCGCGGTAGAGGCCGGCGAAGGCGAGTGCGGCGGGGATCGCCCACCAGAGCACGGCGGTCACGGGTAGAACCCGGTGCCGGATGAGCGCTCCGTGCGCTGCTGGTTGGCCGCGGCGTCAACCTCCGCCTTGGCCTCTGCCTTGCGGGCGCGGGAGAGGGCGGCCCGGACGTACGCCGTGTCAGTGGCCATGCCTTGCAGTGCGAGGCGCTGGACGATGGTCTTCGCGTCGGCGTCGAGGCCGCCGAGGTGGCGGGCCATGGTGGCGATCGCTCCAGCGAGTGACATGCCGTTGACCTGGGGCGCATCACCGCGCATCGCCTGGGCGGGGTCGAGGGCGGGGTGCTCGTCGGTGGCCGGCGGCTGGGGTACGCGGTCGAGGCGGACGGTGGGCACGGCGGCCCGTTCGAGCAGCAGCCCGACCTGCGCGGCGGTGAGGGTGACCTGGTAGGTGGCCAGGATGTCGGCGATCTCGGCGTCGTCGGCGTTCGGGTTGGCAGCGGCGACGCGCTGAACGGCGGCGGCCGGACCGATCTCGGCGAACTCGGCGGCGATGACGTCCTCGATGTTGCGGGCGGGGGGCAGCGATGCGGGCTGATGCGCGGGTGATGCGCCGCTGGTCACGTGGTCGACAGCGCGCTGCTGGAGCGCGCCGGCGGCCTGCTGCGGAGCGAGGATCCATCCCCACAATCCGTAGGCGGGCAGTCGCATGGGGGACTCGCCTCGGGCGGCGCGGGCCTCGGCCCGGATGGCGGACCAGGACAGGGCGGAGAGGATGAGTAGGCCGACTGCAGGGGTCGAGAACATGATCTCTGCGGGGTGGCCGCCGTGGATGATGCGTGCGTGCTGGACGTTGAGGCTGATGCTGACGCCGGCCATGCTCAGGGTGGCGAGCCCGGCGGCGGCGGCGGAGCGTCCGGCCTTGACGGCCTCGGTGGCCTGGTAGAGGCAGCCGAGGCCGATGCCGTCGAACACTGCGACGGCGAAGAGGGCGAGGAAGGCGGGGACGCCGTAGTGCCTGGCGACGACGTAGAGGGACCAGCCGGCCATGGCGGCGGCGGCCGGGCGGACGATGGCCATGGCGGCGTGCCAGGCGATGCGTGTGGGGTGGATGGCGAAGGGCCAGTCGAAACGGCCGGGCGGCGCACTCCCCTGCGGGTGTGCGGCGTGGGTACGCTGCTGCATGGTCCTGTCCTCGGCTTCGCGGTTGGAGGGTTGGACTGGCCCCGGCCATGTGGCGTTCGCGCGCCGGCCGGGGCCTTCTTGTTGCCACAGCACTGTCAGTGCCGCATTGCTCACACTGTAGGGGTCCCCTACAGTGATGGCAAGCGGCCCACCGAGAGAAGGGGCCGAAGTGGGCGAAGAGGAGGTGCAGCAGGTGACCGACGCCCTCGAAGCGGTCGAGCGAATCCCGGACCTGGAGGAGCGGGTCCGTACCAAGAGTCGAATCATGGCGGACCAGGTACGGCGCAACCGGGCATGGGCGCAGGAGCGCAAGGAGTTGATCGAACGGCTACACGACGAGGGCGAGTCTTACCGCGCGATCGCAGACCGCCTAGGGATCAAGCTGAGCACCGTTCAGGACGTCTTCCGGGGCTATACCGGGTCAGGCACCACCCGACCGAAGAAGGCTGCAGAGCCACCGCAGGCCTGACGCATCGCCACGCATCGCGGCCCCGCCCGGCGTCTCGGGCGGGGCCGTCGCACGTCCCTGACCTGCGGCGCATCACTGCCGCATCACAGGCGTATCACGCCTTCTTACCTGACCGGCGGCAGGTGTTGCAGGTGAAGCCGAGGGGCGGCTGATCGCGACAGAAGTCGCAGTCGGGTGCTGGTGGCGGAGGGGACGGAGGTGTGTACGGGTGCACGGGACAGCGGCGCTCCCGCTTGAACATGTCCCTCTCGGACACACGTTCAACGGTGGAGCCCGGATACATCTTCTCCATCTGGCTGCTGATGAGCTGCATGGCCTCGGCAAGCGGCCAGCCGGACCAGTCGAGAATGCCAGAGACGCACCCGCAGGGCCGGTTAACGGTGAAGGCGTGGCTCGGCTCTCGGTTCTCGGCCCGCCACGCCATTACGCCACCTTCGCAAGCTCGGCGAGCACTCGCTCTGCACGGTCGGCGTACTCGTCGGCGGTGAGGACGGCGAGGCAGTCGGGGGCGCTGCACTCGCACATGCCGTCGGGGCGGATGGTGGCGGTCATCAGCTTGCAGCGGGCGCAGACGTGCCGGCGGGCGGGCCCGGTGGTGAAGGGCGTGCCGCTGACCCGGTTGAGGTGGCCGTGGAGTCGGCCGATCTCGTCGGCGAGGTCCCGGGCGTACTGGCGGGTGGCGGCCCAGTCGAGGTGCAGCAGCAGCACCTTCACGGCGCGGCTCGCGGTGCGCTCCCAGTCGTGGCCGGCGGGACGGACCCAGCCGGTCCAGTCGTTGGCGCGCTGCCGGTCGTCAAGGACGGTGCGGGCCCAGCCGGCGAGCAGGTCGAGGCCGGGCGTCTGGTCCTGGTCGCCGTGGTCGTCGCGGACGGTGCTGGCCGCGGTGGGGCCGACGAGGGAGAGCACGTCGACCCGGCACGGCAGGGGTGCGGTGCGGGTGGCACCGGAGACGCGGGCCCCGCGCCGGCCGGAGCCGGGCAGCAGGGCGAGGTGCGCAAGGGTGATCAGCTCGGGCAGCTGGGCGAGCTGGATGCGGAGGCGGTCGAGGTGCAGGGCGGGGAGCATGTCCGGTCTCCTGTTGCTGGTGGGGCGGTATGGTGATCGGACTGGTGGGGCGTCCCTGGCTGGCAGGCTGAAGGGGGCGCCCCGTTGCTGTGCTCGGGGTCAGCGGTGCTTGGGCTTGCGGGCTGCGGCTCGGGCGATCAGCCAGAACGGCACAGCCAGAAAGGTCAGGGGCCAGCAGACAGCCGCAAGCGCGCCGCCCATAACCGCCAGGAAGGCGTCCGTGTCCCTGTCGTGTCTGGCGAGCAGGTAGGTGGCAACGGCCCACACGATGAGGGCGATGGCGATGTAGCCGACGACGTACCCGGTCGGCACGTTGCTGGAGGGCCCGTGGTGGGCGGGCTGGGGAACGATGATCACTCCGGCCTTCGGCACGGTGGTCTCCTCAGGGCTGGTAGGTGGCGATGTCGGGGAACGGGGAGGCGGTGCCGGCGGTCTCGCGCCAGACCGGCCAGGGACGGCGCCACCACGGCGGGTAGGCGGGGACGTCGTCGAGGTCGAGGCAGCCGTCGAGGAACTGCCGCCGCTCCTCGTCGGTGGCGGTGTCCCACCAGGTGTCGAAGTCCTCGATCACGGCCGGGCCGCGGTCGTCGTGCTGGTGGTGGCCCCGTCGAGGACGGCGAGGACGCGGGCGCAGACGTCGCGGGTGGCGTCGTCGTCCTCGTCGTGGCTGCCGTACACCTCGGCGACGAGGCGCTCGCACTCGGCCCGTGCGGCGGCGATGCGGGCCTCGGCCTGCTCGGCGCGGCAGGCCGTCTCGACGTACATCGCGTCGGCCTGCTCCAGCTCCTCGCGCAGGCACCAGCGGGCGACGAGCTGGGTCGGGGACGTGCCGATAGCGGCGTCGACCTGGGCGCGCAGGCCAGCGGGCAGCGTCTCGGCGAGGCGCATCACACGAGTCAGGGCGTCCTCGGTGGACTGCAGGTTGGCGGTCAGCTCGGCAACGCGGGCCTCGGCGGCGAAGCGGGCAATGTCTGCCTCGCTGCGACGGGCGTGGACTCGACGTAGGGCGGCCTGGTGGCCGCGCAGGGTGATCCACGGGCCGCTGCCGAGGCGCTGGTCTCGGTCGGCCGCGATGGCCCGGTAGAGCGCGTTCCACGATGCGGCCCGGCGGCGGGCGGACTGCCAGGCGGCCCGGTAGCGGTCGGCGCGGCGGCCCTGCTGGCGCCAGAGCTGCAGCTCGTCCTCGGCGGCGCGGAGGTCGGCGATGGCCCGGTCACGCTGCCGGATGAGGTCTTGGGTGTAGGCGCTGGGGTTCATGCGGCGCTCCTGACTGGGCCGAGGTGCAACTGGCCGGTGCGGTGGGCTCTGACGATGGCGTGGGGGTTGTGGCGGGCGCGGAGCTTGCGGCGGATGCAGGAGAGCCGGCTGGATACGGCGTCGTAGCCGATGCCGAGTTCGGCGGCGATCTCGGCGATGGACTGGCCGTCGGCGAGGAGGGCGAGGACGTTGACCTCGTCGGGGTTGAGCGGGTCGTCGGGGTGGGCTCGGACGGTCATGGCTGCGGCTCCTCGGGGGTGGTGGGCAGTTGGGTGCCGCGGACGGGGGAGAAGCGGGTGGTGGCCCCGTAGCGGGCCCAGAGGATGGCGGGCTGGGTGTCGGTGGCGGGGGTGATGCCGATGTCGTCGGGCTGGTCGGACGTGGGGGTCCTCGGGGCGGTGACGATGCGGTACAGCCAGCAGCAGGCGACGGCCCCGCAGACGGCCAGGGCGACGACGAGGGCGTTCATGTGCGTCTCCGGGGGTGGAGGGCGTAGAGGGTGGCTGCCAGGCCGGCGCCGTAGAGGGCGCCGGCCGCGAGCAACAGGTGTGGGGTGGTCACCCGGTGGGGCCGTCCTGGCCGAGCACCGCGCGGGCCACCGCCAGGGCGGGCTCGTCAGCGGGGACGTCCTGTCCCGTGAGGGCCTCGGCGGCCTGGTCGAGCATGCGGGCCATGGCGAGGCCGGTGGCGGGGCCGAGCAGCGCGAGGTAGGCGTTCACGGCCTCCAGCTGCTTGGCCCACGTCTCGATGAGTACGGTCGGCGTGGTGGTGTCGTCGACGACGACGGGGCTGTTGCTGCGGAGGGTGTTGCCGAGCGTCCAGGTGGTGCGGCCGTCGTGGATGGCGGCTGTGGCTGCGGCTCGGAGGTGCTGGGCTGCGGTGGTGAGCAGGTCGGCGGGCTGGTCGGGCATCGGGTGCTCCTCGGGGTGGGGCCGGCCGCCCGGGCATGGGCGGCCGGCGGGGCGGGGGTCAGCGGGCGACTACCTGCCAACCGAAGGGCAGGTCGTGGCCGGGCCGGTCGGGGTCGGGCGTGAACGCGGCCTGGTAGCGCAGGAGGTAGCCGCCCGGGGGCCGGACCCCGGCGCCGTGGATGGAGGGCCCGGCATCGACCTCCTGGATGAAGTTGACGCCGAGCCGGTCGGCGAGCTGGCCGAGGGGCATGAGGCCCCAGTCCTCCAGCTGTTGGAGGGCGTTCGCGAGGGCCTGCCAGAGGCCGTGCTCGATGGCATCGGCCGTGATCTGGTTAGCGGGCTGGTCGGTCACGGTGGCTCCTCTGGGATGGGCCTGTCGCCGGGTGACGGCAGGCCGGGGCGGGCGGGTCAGGTGCGGTTCGGGACCTCGACGATCGAGCGGTAGGCCTTGGACCAGCGCCGGCCGAGGCCGCGGCCTCGGAGCTGCCAGACGCGGGTGTCGTCAAAGCCCGGCTCCTCTTGCCACTCGGTCTCGTAGCCGTCGGGCATGTACTGCGTGTGCTGGTCGACGACGGCCTTCTGTGCGCTGTTGAGGTCGGTGTAGGCGGAGGTGGGGTGCTCGCCGCTCATGGCGACGTAGGTGTGGTCCACGACGGTGGTGTCCTTCGGGTTGGGCTCGGCCGGGGTGGCCGGCCGGGCTGACGGGCGTCAAGGGGGTGTCAGCGGTGGCCGGCGGTCCAGCAGTCGGGGCAGATGTCCCGGCCGCCGGGTCGCTGCCGCCAGCCGTGCGGCCGGGTGTAGGCCCGGACGTCGACGGCGCGGCTGGTGCCGAACGGGGTGCTGGTCTCGGCGCTGCACTTCAGGTCGCTGTCGCAGCGGATGACGACGATGCGGTGGGCGCTCACGCGGCGGCACCGGCGGGTGCGAGCTGGGCGTCGAGGTGGTCGGCGAGCTACTGGCCGATGTGCTCGGTGTAGGCCGGGGGGATGGCCTGGTTGAGCTCGTCCTTGGTCATCCAGTCGATGCCCATGGCGTCCGCCGCGGCGGCCTTGCTGCTGTTGCCGCCGCCGGTGACGGAGACGAACGCGGTCCACTCGTCGAGCCGGCCGTAGTGCCGCTTGCGCTTGTCGCGGGTGTAGACGAGCGGGTGTTCGGGGTGGTGGCCGGGTGCCATGAGCTGGATGTTCGACTCGAACAGGCGGTGGCGGATGACGCGGAGGCCGGGGAACTGGGTGCCGCAGAGAACGAGCGGGTCGATGAGCGGGGCGCCTTCGACGTTCTCGATCACCCACGGGAGGCCGGTGGCCTGGAGGAGGGCGCGGGTCTCGGGGATGAAGTCCTCGTACTCGCGGCCGGTGCGGTGGGCGAGGTCGCTGTGGGCCCAGCAGGGCGGGGAGGCGGTGACGGCGTCGAAGTTGGCAGCGATCCACGCGGGGGCGAGGTCCCGGAGGTCGGCCTGGATGAACTCGTAGGGGTAGCGGGGCTGGGGTTCGCGGTTGACGCCGGTGACGGTGAACCCGGCGGCCGCGTAGCCGGCGGAGGCTCCTCCGGCCTTGCAGCAGATGTCGAGCAGGCGCATGATGGCGGGTCCTCAGCTGGTCGGGGTGCGGGCGGCGGCGATGGCGGTGGTGGTGGCACACGGCCACTGCTCGGCGTAGTGGCCGAGGCGGGAGCATCCGGTGCAGATCTGCCAGCCGCCGTGATCGCGCGGTTGGTGGAGCAGTCGGACTGCGGCGAGGGCGTCCAGCTCGGGCTGCACCACGGCCAGCACGGCGGCGGCCAAGCCCTCGGGGCTGCCTTCGATCCGTACGACGTACCGCCACGGTGCGGGCCGGCGAACAGGGTGGGCGGCCTCGCACTCGTCCTCGGTGGCGCGGCAGTCGGTGCCGTCACAGGAGTAGGCGGCGGCGAGCAGACCCTCGGCGATGCGCTCGGCGAGGCTGGCCGGCGTTGGGGTGGTGGTCACCGGCCCTCCCCGGCGGCCTCGATCTCGTCGGCGTCCATCGACGCGGACAGGCGGTCCACGGAGGCGTCGAGCATCACGCCGTACCTGGTGCCGCTCGGGTGGATGTGGTCGATGGTGCCGAGGGAGCCGGCGGGGATGTCGGGCTGCTCGGGGTGCCAGTCGGCGGAGGTGAGGTGGATGCGGGTGCGGACGCGGTCACCGAGGGCGAAGCGGGGCGGGGTGCTCATGGCGGGTCTCCGTGGTGGGTGTGTGTGGCGTGGCGGGCGGCCGACGGTTGCCGGCCGCCCAGGTGGTTCAAGCGGCGGGCTCTATGGCCTCGCCGGTCAGGGCCTCGACGGCCATAGCGACCAGGTCCCGTGCAACGTTCGGAGTGACGGCATTGCCGACCATCTCCACCCACTGGCGCTTGGTCGGCGGCTTGCCAGCCGTCTCACCGATGAACACGTAGTCGTCGGGGAACTCCATAGCGCGGGCGTACTCGTGGGGCTCGATCATCCGGAAGCGGCATTCCTCGACCGCGGCGACCCGGCCGCCCACGAGCAGGGAGTGGCGCTCGACGGTGGTGACGGTGGCCATCGGCTCGGCGGCGAGCTGGGCGTTGCCGTTGGTGTAGTACGGCACGAGCAGGTCGGGTGCGGTGACGAGTCCGTGGTGGTTGCCGCCGGCGGTGACGGTCGACATCGGGGCAGCGGCGGAGCGGTGGGATGATCCACCGCCTCGGAGTTCGACCATGTACGGGGGGACGGCGAGGCCGGTCTCGTTGCGGGTGGTGACGGTTCGAAGGGGCCGGTCGGCCGGGTCGGCGGTCTTGCCCTCGCGGCCCTCGGTGGGCACGAGAAGCGGGCGGGCGAACCGGTCGAAGCCCTCGCGGATGCGACGCATGGTGTTGGGCTTCAGAGCGCGGGAGCGGTCCCCGATCACCTGGGCGGGCAGGGACCAGTCGATGGCTTCGGCGGCGGAGCGGACCGCGGGTTCGACGATGGCGTTCCGGCACTCGACGCGGGGGCAGCGGTACAGGTACTGGCCGGACTTGCCGTACACGCCCCACGGCCGGTCGGGGCTGGACATCTTGGTGTGCTTCCACGCCTGAATGAGCTGGAGGCGGCCGTGCATCGGGCAGTCGCCGTAGGGACGGAGCCACTTCTCGAAGTCGGGTGCGCGGTGGCCCTTGAGCCAGAACTTCACGTACATGCGAGGGCGGCGGGAGCGGCTGCCGGGGCCGTAGGCCTGGGCGTGGGCGCTGTCGAGGTAGATGATGCGGTGCTCGTAGCCCCAGGACCGCATGACGGCGAGCCATGCATCGAAGGTGCCGCCGGGCATGTCGTCGGGTCCCCACCAGCGGGCGTCCGGGACGTTCTCGACGATGATGATCGGGTAGCGGTGGGCCTCGGCGAAGCGGGGGACGTCCCACATGGTGGCCCGGGAGCGGATGGCGGCCTCGTCGGTGCCGTCGGTGGCGAACAGGCCGTCGTTGAACTCGCCGTGGCCGCGACGCCGGCCCTTGGCCCGGGAGTGGTTGGTGCATTCCGGGCTGGCCCAGAGGATGTCAGTGGCGGGGTAGCGGGTGGGGACGACCTGGGAGATGTCGGCGCAGTCGTGGTCGGCGTCGGGGTGGTTGGCCTGGTGAGTGTTGACGGCCTTGCGGGCGTGGTTGGCGGCCATGCGGACCTGGACGCCGGGGATCTTGGTGGCCCCGGTGGAGGAGCCGCCAGCGCCACAAAAGAGGTCGGTCAGGGTAATCACGGTGGTCCTCCGGTCAGTTCTCGGGGTTGGCGGGGCGGGCTGTGCGGAGTGTTGTGGGGCCTGGCGCGGGCGCGGGGCGGGGTTGGACCGGTCCCGCGCTGTGCGGCCGTCAGGCGGGCGTCTGCGGGCCGCTCAGAGCTCGCGGAGGATGGCGCGGCCGAGCCGGGTGGTGAACCCCTCTCGGTCTCGCTCGTCGGCGTCGGTGGCGAAGGCGAGGTGGACCCGGACGAAGGGCTTGCCGTCGGCGTCGAGGGTGAGGGTGCCGTCGTACGGCTCCAGGCAGTCGTCGGCCAACTCGGAGGCCCAGCGGGTGAGGTCGGGCGTCTGCGGGCCGCTGGGGGCGGGCTGGGAGTTCACGGGCCAGCTGTCCGCGCCGGTGTTCGGGAACCTCGCGTGGGGCCAGGCGCCGACCTGGGCGGCGTGCCAGCCAGGGTGCTGGACGATCAGCTCGCACCGGGCGTGGTCCACGATGGGGTGGGGTGCGCGGCATCGAGGCATCTGGTCGAGCGTCGCCTGGGCCTGCTCGGCGGCCTCCTGGGCGCGTTCGCAGCTGTGCGCGGTGAGGTCGAGACGCTCGCGTGCGGTGCGGGCGCGGGCCTTGGCGGAGTGCCAGGCGGCACGGAGCCGCTCGTTCTCAGCCTCCAGCCGGTCGATCTCGGCGCTGCGGTAGGCGAGTTCCTCGGCGATGGTGGGCTCGACGCCGACGTGCAGGGCGCGCTCGGCCTCCAGCTCCCGGACCCGGGCGATCAAGGCGGGCACGTCCTGCTCAGCGCGGATGGCCTGGTGCTCGGGGGTGAACACCTCGTCGCCGTACTGGACGGCCGTCTTGCAGGGCCACCGCGTAACCCAGCCGTCGCCCCAGCAGACCGCGCAGACCCACGAGTGCGGAACGGCGTTGCCCTCCCAGGCGGGGGTGTGGAAGCGGGTGGGGAGCGCGGCCTTCTGCTCGGCGGTCATGTCGGCGAGGTCTTCGTAGTCGGGTGCGTCGGGAGCGGGGATGAGGACGGCGCGGCGGGCGCAGGCGGGGTGTTCGGTCGGCTGGCCGGCGAGGGCGAGTCGCCAGCAGGTGCCGCAGGCGGCCGGGTCGGCGATCGGGTGGTGGCGGGTCTCGACCACGTCAAGGTCGAGGTCGAGGCCGAAGGGCTGGGGTTGGGTGCTCATCGGGCGGTCTCCTCGGCGGCGATCTGGCATCCGGTGGCGCGGCAGGTGATGGGCGCGTCGTCGGGCTTCCGCTCGTCCTTCGGTCCGGCGAGGTAGTTGCAGGCGGTGACGAGCTGGTTGGGGTTGCCGTTGACGGTGCGGGCGGCGTGGGTGTTGCGGCCGCCGTGGAGGCGGAGGCGGCGCGGGTAGGACTGGGTCACGGCGGGTCCTCAGGCAGTCGGGGCGGCGGGGGCGAACGGGCTGAGGGCGCTGTTCGACAGCACGTAGGCGTGCCCGTAGTCCTCGGACAGCGCGGGCCCGGCGACGCCGTAGTGGTACTCCAGGGCCGCCCGCTGCAGGGCCGTCGTCGCGGTGAACAGCGCCAGCGCCTGCTGCTTCAGGTACAGGGCGTGGTCGGTGGGCAGGCCGCCGGCGACGACGTGGCCGCGGAGCTCGCTGTCCAGCTCGTCGAGGGCGTCGTGCCAGGTGTCGAGCATCGTGAAGAACGAGCGGACGTAGGGGTTGGCCTTCGTGTCGGCCTCGGTGAGCGGGACGTTCGACCAGTCGACGTAGTCGCGGATGGTCTTGGCGGTGAAGTGGTCGAAGGTGTCCGGGATGCCGCCGATGGTCTTCTCGTAGGCGGTGATGGCGGGGTGCTCGGGCTGCTGGGTCACGGTGGTCTCCTGGTGGTTGGTTAGGCGGCGGGGCGGGTCAGCGGTGGTTGTCGCGCCAGTGGGCGTTGGCCCATTCGATGGCCTCGCCGAGGTGCTGCAGCGGGGCGCCGAACTCGCCGATCTCCGGCGGGCAGAGGAGGCAGAGGAGCCTGTTCTGCGGGGTGATGTCGAAGTGGTGCAGCCGGGGCGCGTAGGCCTTGTGCCGGATGATCACGGCCTCGGGTTCGCCGTCGCGGGTGACGAGGAGGGGGCCGCGGGTGCGGTGGCTGTCGAGGCCGGCGATCAAGTCGTCGAGGTTCTCGGCGAGGTCGCGGATGTCGATGGGGTGCATTGGGGTCTCCTAGGCGGCGGGGCGGGTGGTCTGGGTGACGTGGTTGCACTCGCCGAGCAGGCAGGGCTTGACGGTGTCGCGCCACTGGTCGGGGCTGACGAGGCGGTAGCGGACGCCGCGGCGGTGTTCGCGCTCGCGGTTCCGGCGGACGGGCTCGAACTCGGCGGCGGCCTGCTCGGGGCTTGTGGCGGTGGTGCCGAGGGCGGAGCCGGTGGCGCATCCGTTGGGCTCGTAGCGGACCCAGCGGCAGGCGGCGAGCGGGTGGTTGACGCCGTCGATGACGACGAACAGCAGCAGCGGGCTGGTGGTCATGGGCGTGGCTCCGTTCAGGCGGCGGCGGGGGTGCAGTGGGCGTGGTGGTTCGGCCGGCCGGGTCGGGGGACCATCGGGCTCTCGCAGACCTCGCAGAGGGTCCAGTTCGGTGCGGCGTGCCTGTTCTCGGCTGATTGATCGTTTTCGGGCCGTGCGCCCGCGCGGACCTGTGGCTGAGGTTGGTCATCAGCCATGTCCGGGTCGTTGTGTGGGTCCCTACCGGAGGTAGGTGTACTGGTACCCCCCGCCACGGACGCTGTCCGGACAGCGTCCACGGACGCTGTCCGAGGGCGTCCATGGACGCTGTCCGAAACCTCGGATGGCGTCCACGGACGCTGTCCGGAAACCCCGCCACGGACGCTGTCCGGAACACAGTCCGTGGACGCTGTCCGGACAGCGTCCGTGGACGCTGTCCCCGCGCTGAGGACCGCCTCCATCTCGCGGGCCTTCTTCGCCTTGTGCGCCCGCTTCTGCCGGGTCTCCGTGAACAGCGGCATGTGCGCCGCCCAGTCCAAGCGCTGCCCGGTCGGCATCAGCAGCTGGTAGGTCTGCGGGGCGTTCGGCCGGCGGCGCTTGGCCAGGATTCCGACCGCGACCAGCACGGCCACGGCGCGGGTCACGGTCTCCGTGGTGCACCCACAGAGCACAGCGAGGGTTTCCCGGGACGGCCACGCGTTCCCACCGTCGGCGTCGGCGTAGGTGGCGATCCAGTGCCCTACCTGCGCCACCCGAGCCTGGTCCCGGTTCGCCACGCGCAAGGTCTCGTTGCGGAGCGCGTTGATCCACGCGTTCCGCACGGACTGCACGCGCTGCTCGGCGGGGCGGTCAGTGGCCACGGGCAGTACTCCAAGTGCGAGAGTGGTGAGGGTTGGTGACCTGGGGCGGGGGCCTGTGACACCCCGCCCCAGGCAGTCATGCGGGTTAGCGCGGCATCGGCATGGGCGCGTCCGGGTCCTGGATGATCCGGGCAAGGCTGCGGCCCTCACGGACGGCGTTCCACGTCCGCACCAGGTACGCCATCTGCCGGCCCGGCGGGGTCTTGCGGTGGTCCGCAGCCTCGGAGACGGCCCGGGTCCGCAGCGTCAGGATCGGGTGCCCCGCCGGCAGCTCAGCGCCGTCGGCGAGGCGCTGGAAGAACCACACCGTGGAGCCGGCGTCGATGCGCGTGAACAGGTGGTGTGCCGTCCCGGTGATCGACTGGGGCAGGCACCTGAAGTTCGAGTGGGTGCGGACCGCGATCTCGGCGGACCGGCGCAGGTCGGGACGCTGGTCGAGGAGGGCAGCCGCCTCGGCCGTGGTCGGCGACGCGCCGTTGAACCCGTAGTCGCCCTGGTCCCACATCCACACGCGCTTCGTGATGGACGACAGGACAGCGGCGTTGGTCTCCCCGCGGAGCCCGAACGCGTCGGCCGTGCGCCGCTTGCTACCGGCGTCCATGGTCTCCTGGGTGGAGTTCTCCAGGCCGGTGATGACGAGCATCCTGACGGTGGAGCCGGACAGGGCGATGGCGTTGAGGCGGTGCTGACCGTCGAGGAGGGTGCCGTCGGCGGCGAACTTGATGGCCTCGCCGTTCTCGGCCCACCGGCCGGCTTCCATGTCGCGGGCGTAGGCGATGACGACCCGGTCCCGCAGGTTGCGGTTGTGGGTGTTCTGCTTCAGCCACTTCTCGGCGAGGGCCGGGGTGATCTCAACGATCTGGCACTGCATTCCGGTGTTGCGGCCGGGTACCGTGGTCTTGCGCATTACTGCTCCTGTTCGAGGGAGTTGGCGACGTCGGCCAGGGCGTCGCTGATCTTGTGGAGGCTCGTCGCCCACCAGCGGCGGGCCTCCCTGCTTGCGTTGGCGCCCGGCAGGTTCATGGCCTGGACGAGGCGGGTGGTGTGCTCCAGCGCGCCGAGGAGTTCGGGCATCTGCTGGTGGGCGGTGTCCCGGTTGCGGGTGAACCGGTCGTCGTCGGTGAGGCGAGCCAGCTTCTCGGCGGCGCGGACGTAGTCGCGGCCGGCATCGGCGAACGCCTCCGGCAGCGGCCGGCGCCGCTCGACCCGCGGGGTGATCGTCTCCAAGCTGGTGTGCTCCAGCACGTGAGACTGGCCGGGCACCTCGTCAGCCCCAGGCTCCAGCCAGTCCGAACCGTCGAACGGATCGGACTGGTGGACCGGAGCCGGCCGGGTGGCGGCGTACGTCTTGCCGTCCGCGCCCTGCACCGCAGGTGTTCCGTTTGGAACACCTGCCGAGGACAGTTCGCGGTGGACGGTTCCGACGCCCACCCCGGTGGCGGAGGCGATGGCACGGACGCTGAGCCCGGACTCCCGGAGAGAAGCAACGACTTCCTGCCGCTCCTCGCGAGGCAGCCGGAGCCGCGTCTGCCCGAACTCGGTCGCGCAGTAGGCGTCCCAGCTGTCGTAGCCCAGCACCGCCCACGTCCGGGTTGTGTAGGCCTCCTGGATCAGCAGCCACGTCCCTTCGACCGCCACCTTGATTCGGGCGGTCAGCTGGCGGGCCTCCTCAACGCTCGGGAGTGCCGGGACGCTCATCGCTTCTCCTGGGGTTCGGGTGGTTCGGGGCGCCCGTTCTCGCGGGCGGGGGTGTGGTCGGGGCAGCGCCACCCGGTCCGGTACCAGCGGGCGGTGCGGCCGCAGTAGCGGTCCTCGCCGGGCGGCTGGTCGTCCTCCGGGGGCAGCGACTGCCGGCAGCCGCTCACGACGCCGGGTCTCGGTAGTGCGACATCACGCCGCCCTCGCGTTCTCGACCCGCTGCTTGTACAGCGCGAACCGCTCCTGAGGCGTGCATCCGCCGAACACTCCACTGCGGGACTTGGCAGGCGTCGCCCCCTCGGCCTGCAGGGCGAACCGCAAGCAGGCTTCCGCGACCGGGCACTTGCTGCAGACGCTGACCGCCTCGCGGTAGACGGCCCGTGCCGCCGTGCCGACGTCCCCGCGGGGGAAGAAGGCTTCGATGTCGCCGCCCCGGCACAGGGCCCGGTCTTCCCACCTGTCCTTCATCTCGCCACCTCCGGGCGCCTGGTCGGGGCCGACGGCCCTGGTCTGCTTGTTGCGCCACCGGACGACCGTGCGATCGGCGACGCCGAGGAGATCCGCCACCGGCCGATCCGGGGCCTCTCGCGGGGGGCTGGTGATCAGCGACCACGCGAGGTGCGCCTCAAGGACCCGGAGCTTCGGCCGGGGCATCTCGCCCGACAGGGCCCGCTCGATCGCGATCATGTCGATGACGGTGTCCGCTGAGTTCGCGGTGACCTGGGCGGTCACGGCGGCCGGCGCCCGGTAGCGAAGCGGGATGTCGACCCGCTCGGCGCCGTCACGGATACGGATCTTCACGACGCCACCCCCTGCCGGGGGATCAGCGGCCAGTGACGGTTCACGGTCGCCGTCGGTTCGGTGCGCTGCCGGTAGGCCTCGTACCGGGCGGCCTGCTGCGGCGCCCACTCCGCCTGTGCGGCGTGCAGGTCGGCCGGAGACAGGCGGCCCACTGACGGGTAGCGCAGCCCGATCTCCACCGCGACGCGCACCGCGGCGAGCGCGTCCGCCGTCGCATCGTGCGCCGCCGTGAGCGGCACCCCGTAGTGCAGGCAGAGACTGCCGAGGTTGCGGCGGCCGGGCCGGTACCGGTCGAGCTGCCGGTCCAGGACCAGCGGATCAATCACCAGCGGCTCGCGGCCGGCCTGCTCGGCCAGCGTCGGCAGACCGTGCCGCAGAAACTCCCGGTCCAACAGGCTCAGGTCGTACGGGGCGTTCATGATGACCAGCGGCGTGCCCGCGGCAACGTGCTCCGCCAACGCGACGCCCATCCCCTGCACCACCTTGGCGGCCGGCCAGCCCTTCGCCCGCGCCACCTCCGTCGTCACCCCGTGCACCCGGGCCGCCGCCTCCGGGATCTCGATCCCCGGGTCGGCCAGCCACGACAGGCGGCCCGGCGTCCAACGGCCCTCGTCGTCCTCCGGCCACTTCCCGCGCTGGGCACGGACACCCAGCACCGTGGCCGTCACCACCCGGTCGGACTCGACGTCCAGGCCCGTGGTCTCCGTGTCCGCAGCGGCCAGCGGCCCCTCATACCAGGCGCTCATGCGGCCACCTCGCCGTTCCCGACGTAGCGGGCGTACACGATCGGGTCGCCGTCAGCGCCGATACGGATCTCCGCCTCGAAGGCGCCAGCCGGCTGGTACGACGGGGTCCGTCCGAGCTGAATGTCTCGCACGGCGTGCTTCGCGGACTCCGCCCACCAGTAGTTACCAACCCGGCCCCACTGGCCGGGCAGGGCCCGCAGGCCCGCCACGATCGGGCGGTGGTCGAGGTGCTTACGGCGGCTCACTCCGCACCCCCGGGCTGCACGACCTGCGGCCACGCGGCCGGTCCGGTGGTGGGCTGCGACGCCTCGGCGATCTCCTCCGCCGTGACACGCGGCGGGGGGAACTCCTCGTCCCGCGTCACCTCGCCACGGTCGATCGAGTTGTAGATCACCTGCAACTGGGCGACATCGTGATCCGTCCACTTGTCGACAGGGCGCGTGACCTTCTGCTCCAGCTGGTCCACGGTGACGCCGACCGCCTCATACGCCGCTCGGGCGTCCGCGATGCGCTGGGCCAGCGGCTGGCCTCCGCCGTTCTTCAGCGCCTGCGCGCACAGCGTCTTGGCTTCCTCGATGTACCAGGCCGGCAGCACCGCGAAGATGGCCTCCCTGACCCTGCGCGCGCCGTTGTTGGCGTTGTTCTCGTAGATGTCCCGCATGTCCGTCAGGACCCGCGCGCCGTCCTTCGTGTCCCGCTTGTGCGGCACGATGAACGTCGAGGAGTTGCGGGTGTTCGTCTGGACGTCCCACGCCCACGCCTGCATCTCCGACTCGCCAGCCGCGTCGTCGCGCCGGAGCTCGGTCAGGCCGTACTGGATGTTGCCCCAGCACCGGGCCAGCTCTCGGGCCAGATGGATCGACGGGCCGTTCACCGTGCCGCTGCCGCGGGAGAACCGGAACGTCGACCGCTGGGCGAGCGTGTAGTTCTGGCAGGACTGGCGCATCTCGGCGACCGCGGCGGACAGGTTCCGGGGGCACTGCTGGGCGACGACGATCGCGGCCTGCACCTCGGCCACCGCGCGGGACTGCTCGACCGCGGTGCCCTGCCCGATCCGGGCCGGCGCCTGCGGCATGTACTGCTCGACGGGGTTGCTCACTGGTTCTCCTGCTTCTCGGCCCAGGCGGGCAGGGAGACGATCTCGACGCGGTCGGAGTAGCCGGGCCACTGCCCGGTGCGGTTGCAGTTCGCGTACAGCGCGATCGCTTCGCGGTTGCGGCGGCGGCCGGCGCGGATCGCGGCCGGGTCGAGCTGCACCACGTTGATCAGGTACGGGGCGGTCTTCTCCTGGAAGACGAAGACCATGACGACGTCCTCGACGCCGAGGACCGACCGGATCCCGTCCACGTACCAGGGGTCTTGCTGGTAGTAGCCGTAGTCGTAGACCGACTTCTCGATCGATCTGGGGTCGGCGGACACGGTGGTCTTGTAGTCCGGGACGATCAGCCGACCCCCGGTCGGGTACGGCAGCCAGTCCGGGCGGCACCGTCGCCACACCCCGGTTGCCTGGTCGACCCAGAACAGGGACTGCTCCGGGAGGCCCGAACCCGGGGCGAACAGGCGGGACGCTACGGGGTGCTGGCGGATCGCCTCGGCCATCGCCTGAACCTGCTCGAACTCGGCCCGCAGCAGCGGCACCAGGCCCTCGGCGCGGGCGCCGTCGCGGTCCTCCTGCGCGGCCTTCGTGCGGTAGCTGTCCGCCTCGATCACCAGCAGCTCCGGGCCAGCACCGAGCACCTGCATGTGCGCCGCGGTCCCGAAGTCGAACGTCCGCCGCGGCGCCTGGCCGTGAACGCGCTCGTACTGGAACAGGGCCGGGCAGGACGGGGCCAGCAGGCGGCGGGCCCCCGTCGAGGAGAGGGAGCCGCCCGGGACCGGGTCGGCGTGGTACTGCTCGTTCGACATCTCGTAGATGCCAGGCCGGTCGACGATCGGCCCGGCGGCCGGGGCGCTCGGCCCCGGCAGCTCGGTCACAGTCATCGCGTGGTCACCGCCCCCGCGTCCAGCATCGCGATCTCCTCGGCCGTGTAGCCGAGCGCGTTGTCGAGCTGGGAGTTCAGCCCCCGGATCGTCGTCGCCTGCCGGTCGACGACCGCCCGCAGCCGGACGTTCTCCTCGCGCAGCGTGCGGTGAGCAACCCGGATCACAGCGCTCGTGCTGTCGACGGCGTTCTCCGCCAGCTCCGTCCGCCGGGCGAGCCGGCCCGCGGCGCGGCCCTGCTCGGCGAGCTCGGCCTCCAACTCGCGCACGCGGTCACGCATCCTGGTCATCGCGGCGGCCGTCTCGGCCTGCGCGCGACGGGAGGTCCACGGCATCACGCCACCTCCCCGTGCTGGTGCGGGAACGCGATGACCTCCGCGGCCTGGGCCGCCTCGCGCCGGGCCGACATCGTCAGCGGCGCCGCCGCCAACAGCTCGTCCGCGAGACGCTCAGCGTCCACGTGCGTCAGCTCGGTCTCCGGCTCCGGCATCTGCAGGTCGGCCTCGACGTCGTCGACCGCCGCGTCCCACGCCGGCCCGCCCTGCTCGACCACCGCGGCCAACTGGTCCAGCGCCCGGACCACCTGCGACCGATCCTCCGCCCAGGCCTCCGCCAGCACACGCAGCGTCTCGTACCGCGGCCCGCGGTCCCGCAGGATCACGTGCATCCACATCGCGTCGATGCGGGCGTGCAACATCCCGTCCCGGCTCATCGGGCACCTCGCACCGGGGTGTGCTCGCGGTGGTCCCGGCCGCAGCCGCAGTGGCACGGGAACGCGCCCCGCAGCACCGCCACCGCCCGCTCGGCGGCCGCCTGCACCGACCCCGCCGGCCACGTCTCCGTGCCAACCACCACGTCCGCCGTACCGTCCGCGTGCTCCGTCACCACACCCACCCGCACATCAGCAGGGGTGAACAGCGCCCAGTACCGGCCGTGCTCGCTCAGGCCCGGCGACACCCACAGGAGCTCGCCGTCCACCACGATCTCCGCCACACCCGTGACCGAGACCAGATCCGTCACCGTGCCCATCACGCCGCCACCTCCAGCCGAGCCGCAGCCGCGGCCTCCCGGTCCTCGATCGCCCACTGGCGGGGCATCCACTCGCACAGGTCCCGCACCAGCGCCGTACGCGGCAGCCACTCGAACTCGGCGGACAGCGTGGTCAACTCCACCCGCACACCCGGCAGGTCAACCCGCGGCGGCAACTTCACGAACCAGGCCAGACCCCCGCAGTCCCGCGAAGCCGTCGCCCCCGACGCCCCGCCAACCGCCTCGTACCAGGCCGACAGCGCGGTCACGTCCGCCACCTCCAGCCGGGCCACCGAGCCGTCCAGCGACACGTCCACCGACTCCACCCCCGCACCCGGAACCCCGGCCACCAGGACGGCGACCGCGACGCGCACCGCGTCCACGTCGACCACCTCGGACGGCAGCCACCGCAGCACCGACACATCCACCAGCGGAGCCATCACCGGGCACCGCCGATCGCGTCGCGCATCTCCACCTGCCGACGGGCGATCCGCTTCTGGATCAGCTCCATGCCCCGCGGCGTGATGTGCAGCGTGTAGTGCGCGCACTCCCCCCACGTGTGCGACACCACCCGCACCACCGCGTTGAAGTGCACGGCGTTCGCCGCGTAGAAGTCGTACTGCGTCTGACCGCACGTCGCCTGCCTGCGGTAGATCAGGTGCTCGTCCAGCAGGAACGCGCGGAGCTGCTTCTCCTGCCAGCCCAGAACCTTCGCCGCCTCGCGGACCAGGACGTCACCGTCCTGCGCGGCCATCAGCGTGTCGTGTGCGAGCGCCTTCGGCTCCAGCTCACGCAGCCGGGCGTCCGCCTCGACCAACTGCTCGGCCGTTCGGGCGAACTGCTGGGCCAGCGCCAGCACTCCCTGCGGTGTCGTGATGTCCGGCAGCGCAGGGGCGGCCGGCGCCACCGAGTACGAGCCCGTCCGGCGGATCGACGGGATCACCTCGGCCGTGATCCACCGGCGGAACGCCCGAGCCTCGGGCTTGCGGCTGTCGAGGATCAGGTCGTACAGCCCGGACTCGTTGGCGGCGTAGGCGTTCTGGCGCCGGCCGAGGGAGTCGGTGACCTCGATGGTGTCGAGGTCACCCTCGTTCAGGCGGCGAGCGGCGTCGGACGGGTTTCCGATGCCGAGCACCTTGCAGACGTCGGCGACGACGAACCACGGCTCGCCGTCGATCGTCGCGACCCGGACCGGGGTATCGGTCTCCGGGAAGCGGTAGGGCATGATGGACACAGGTCCACCTCTCCTTCTTGCTGTTCGTGTGTTGGTGGTGGGCCGAGGGCCTTCGTCCGGGTGCCACCGGGTGGGGGCCCGACCCATGTCAGGGGTGGATCAGGCGGCGCGGCGGCCGCGGGTGGCCGGGTTCGACTCGCCGGCCTGCTGGATCTCGTAGATGTGGTCGAGGCGGAACCGGATCTTCCCGGCGACCTTGGTGTGCGGGACGCGCTTGCGGTACGCGGCGTCCTTGAGGGTGCCGATCGTGTGAGGCAGGAGCCCCAGCGCGATGACCTCCTCCGGCGAGTAGAGCCGGAGCCGGTCCGTGGCGGTCAGCCACTCCGGCAGCGTGGTGGTCGCGACCTTCTTGGTGGTCACGGCTGTTCCTCTCGATTGATGGCGGCGACTGGCACGTGGAGCGCGTCCGCGATGTCCCGGAGGGTCGATTCGCTCGCCCCCTTCAGCCCCCGTTCGACCTTGGAGAGGTAGCCCCGGTCTCGGCCCACGCGGGCTGAAAGCGTGCGGAGGCTCACTCCGTGTGCCTGTCGGATGCTGCGGATCGCAGTGCCGTTCGGTGTCACATGAGAATCACACCACAGGAAGGCTCACTGAGCAAGCATCTAGGCTCACTCGGACTACAGGTTTGCGAGCTTACTCAGAGTGCCTTTGGTGGCATCGGATGCCCGCCGAGGCTTGCGGGGCAACCCTCGCGCCCCTTCAGTGAGCCTCAACCCCAGCTCAAAAGGGCTTGATATGTGTGCACGGGTTGCCTCAAGGTGAGGCATGATGTGCTCATGGAGCAGGATTGGGGACGGCTTGGTAGGGCCGTCAGGGAGGCGCGCGAGGCTGCCGGCCTATCTCAGGTCGAGCTGGCCGAGTCGGCGGGCCTCAGCCGCAGCGCGGTGCAGAGCATCGAACGAGGGCGTGCTTTCGGCTCCCCGCAGCTATCGCACCGCAGCGTCGCCCAGGTCCTCGGCTGGACACCTGACTCCGTCGCGCTCGTGCTCGCTGGCGGCGAGCCGGCCCGAAGTGCACCCTCCGCCACGGCCTACCAGTCCACGGTCAGCGTGGTGCCGTCGCCCGACGCCGAGTCTGTCGATGAACTCCTCGACGACCTCACGGCGCGCGTTCGCGCGGCACTCCTTGGTGGCAGCGTTGCGGATGCCGATGCCATCGGCCTCGGCGAAGAGCCGGACGACGGTGAGGTGGTCCTGATCTGGAAGCGCGGCCAGCGGCCCGACGCTACCCCGGAACAGCTCCGCGCCGACCTCAAGAAGTGGGCCCGCCTCCAGCGCGTGGCCCGCGAGATCCTGGCTGACGACAACCCGTCAACCTGACAAGTCGACAATCATCACGACACGCCCGCAAGTCCCTGCGCATATGCCAAAGGTGTGCAAAGATTCCGCTTACCTGAGAGGGGTGGTCACCCAACAGGTAAGGGGGAGGACCGCCCCATGCGGATCCAGCGCGTACCGGACATCCCCCACGACGAGCTCGTCATAGTCGTCAGAAAGCCGGGCCGCGAGCCCGTCGTTCTGCTGAACGCCCGCCTCGTCACAGAGGCCCAGGCGGCGCAGTTCGGACGTCGGATCGCCAACGGCCTCGACGGCGGCGGTGGGCACGGCGTGTAGCACCTTGGCAAGGCGGGGCCTGTGGGACAGCAGGCCCCGCCTGCCCAACAGGAGGTGCACATGGCCTACGCCGAGAAGGTCTACAAGGTCCGCAACGGCAAGAAGACCAAGCAATACACCTGGCGTTCCCGCTTCAAGCTGCCGGACGGCAGCGTCGGGTCGGAGCCCGGATTCCTCACCGAGCGCACGGCGAAGGAGTACGGCGAGGAGCAGGAGGCTCTCGTCCGTGCTGGCCGGTGGGTCGACCCCAGCATCGCGCAGACCCCGTTCGGTCAGTGGGCCCGCGAGTGGATGGCTGCAAAAGCGCCCCGGGGCCGTACCAACACCACGCGGTGGGATCGTCTCGACACTCATATCCTCCCGCGGTGGGAGCACGTGCCGCTGAAGCAGATCAACTGGTTCGAGGCGGAGGCCTGGGCGAATTTGGTAGGCGAGACGCATGACGATACGACCGCCAGCCACTCGCTCACGCTGATGTCGCAGATCATGACTGGCGCAGTGGACGCTGGAAAGATCCAGGTGAACCCGCTGTTCGGCCGGCGCCGCTCGCGCACCGCGGCCATCAAGGCGAAGAACCAGGCGAAGCAGGCAAAGAAGGCAGCCGCACCGGCGACACCCGAGCTGGTGCTCCAACTCGCCCGGCGCGTTGGGCCACTCGACGGCATGCACATTCTCACGACCGCCTTCCTCGGCCCGCGCTGGGGGGAAGGGGCTGCCCTCACCCGCGACAGTCGCGGTACACGGACCGAACCGTGGGAGAAGGGGCACTTCACCTGCCCCACCTTGCAGATCCGGCTTGAGGTCGCCGAGTACCAGACTCGCGACGAGGCCGGCAAGAAGGGGCCGTTGCACTTCGACCTGGAGCCGGTCAAGAACGACGGCTCGCTGAGAGACATCGACGTCCCGCCGTTCCTCGATGCACTGCTCGATGAGCATGAGGGGCGCCTCAAGCCCCACCATCACACTCTCTTCTGCACCCGCAAGGGAGTGTGGTGGCGCAACAGCAACTTCGGGCGACAGGTCATGCGTCCGGGAGCGGACGGGCGAGAGGCGTTGGCGGCCTCGAAGGGCCATGCGCCACGCGAGGCTTGGGCGCCCTTGCTGCCGGGCCTTACGATGGATCTGCTGCGGCACTTCCACGACACTCTGCAGGCGCAGATAGGAGTGAAGGACCCGCTGGCACACGAGCAGGCCGGCCACGTTCGGTCCGGCATCAAGGCCGTGTACCAGCATCCGACGCCGGAGATGCGGAAGGAACGGCTCGACGGCTTGCAGGCTGTCTACGAGCGGGCGATGAAGAACATGGGGTGGGAAAGGGTCTGGGAGAGTTGATCTCCGAAATTCCCCCCAAATGATCTTCATCAGACACGTCGCAGCAGGTGAGGACACCTCAGAACGATGCTCTTACAAAGCAGATGTCGGCGGTTCGAAACCGTCCGCGCCCACCAGTACAAACGCCCCGGACCGAGATCGGTCCGGGGCGTTTGACGTCTCAGCCTGACATCAGCGACGACGCTTGAGCGGCCAGCCCATGTTCCCGAGGGGCCTCGCGCTGGGTGTCCTGTGCGACGTGGGTGTAGACGTTCATCGTCAGCCCGATCTGGCTGTGTCCGAGGATCTCCGTCACCACCCGCGGCGTGGCCCCCCGGGCGGCGGGCGTATGACGGACGGACACTCCTCAACATGCCGCAGGCGGGCTGATTCAGCGCGGCTTCCTGCCTCGCTTGCCGATCTGGCTCCAGACGTAGCGGTGGCGGGCGACGGTGAAGACCCGATCCACTCTGTTCGGGGAGAGCTCCGCCGGCCGAGAGGGCAGGACCGAGGCGATCTGCTCGCCGTCGATGACTGCCACCCCGGGTGTCGCCCCGAGCGTGATCTTCTGAGCGCCCACGACGGCGATGACGGGGTGGACGGGGACGTCGAAGCCGCACCACTCGGACAGCAGCCTGGCGGTGCGGCCTGCCTCGAACTCGGAGTTCTCCAGGTACGGGAAGCCGTTGCGGTTGACCTTCACGATCTTGTCCCCGACCCACACGGTGGCGCCCGGGTGGTGCTTCGAGTTGACCGTGAAGACGCCCGGCGGGCCAATCACCACGTGGTCGATGTTTGAACCGGACGGCAGCGGTACGCCGTGAAGTACCTTCCAGCCGGCGGCCTTCAGTGGTTCCAGGCCGGCGCCAACGATCTGCTCGCCCTCCAGCCCGCGGAGGGTGTGGGAGTCGCCGAGGCGCTGCCGGGAGATCTTGGCAGCCAGACGGACGAGCAGGTTGTACCTCCCCTCGCTCTCACGGACCAGGCTCTCCAGCCCGGCACCCGGGAGGTTCCGCGCGAGGTCGTCCTCTTCCCGCATGGGAGGGAGGAACGGAACCTCTGTCCGAGGTTGCGGCAAGGGAGACGGTGTGACGTTCTCCGGCTGGTTGCCCTTGCCCTGACGTCGCACGGTTCGCGGTGGTACGTGGTCGCCGGAGGTGCGGCACCACTCTTCGACCTTGGCCAGTGCGACGGCTTCGAACTCCGGGATGTCCACCGTGACCACCCCTGTCCTGCAGTCCAGCCAGGCCACCGAATCGCCGCGGGCTCCGGCCTTGTTCACGTAGAGCCGCTCTTTGCCCGGCACCCGCCACTGCTTGACCACCAGTTCCGTCATGCCCGCCCCTCCTGCACGCCCTCCCTGACACGGAATCAGCATGCCCACGTACCAATGGGCAGGAACGCGCCGACCGAGCGGCCAGGTCAGTTCGGCCACGTGGCGGAAGGAGGGGGAAGGGCCGGAGGGGTTGCGGAGATCTTCTCTACGAGTCAGGGGCGCGCTGGCGCGCGGCCCTGCCGCTCGCCGGCGCGCCTGTCTTGCGCTTCGCAACGGCGGCGGCCGGGCCACTGCCGGCCGTGGCTGATGGCGGGCGGCTCCATGGCCGCACCCGCCTCCGCTCGTGCCGGAGCTCAAACGGCTCTCCAGTCCACCCTATGTGTCATACTGACGATAACTCGGTCTGGGAGGGCTCGTGGCCAAGCATGATCTGTTCATCTCGCACGCCTCCGAGGACAAGGAGGGTCTTGTGCGCCCGCTCTACAGTGCGCTCGGTCGCCTCGGTCTTCGAGTGTGGTATGACGAGCAGTCCCTTTCCATTGGCGACAGCCTTTCCGGGGCGATTGACAGTGGGCTGAAGGCTGCAAGGTATGGTGCTGTAATTCTGAGCCCAAGCTTCCTGAAGAAGGCCTGGCCGGAGTATGAGCTCAGGAGCCTGATTGCGCTGGAATCCGGGCGCCCTAAGAAGATCCTGCCGGTTTGGTACAACCTGAACCGATCGGACGTTTTGAAGTACAGCCCGCACCTTGCTGACCGGGTTGCTCTCGTCGTTGGAGATCAAAGCCCCATGGAGGTGGCGCTCGGGATTGTCCGGGTTGCAAGCCCTCGGCGCTACAGTGAGCTTTCGCGGATTGCTGCGGCTGAGCGACTGGCAAGAGAGTCGGCGATCAGGGTTGATCTGCGAGACATGGCCAGCATGCCCCTTCTCTTTGAGCCGCTCACAAAAGCGCAGCTGAGTCGAGTGCGTCTGATCAATGAGGCCCTGATGGAGGTCTTCCCTCAGACGTGGAATGAGGCTGTCTCTTCATTTCAGCGCGATATTCCTGATGCAAGGGAGCGCGAGATTGAGATCTGGGAGTGGATCTCCGGAGTTTATCTGGCAGTGAACCGGGAATTCGATCTGCCGGCCGAGGAGAAGAAGATGATGCTGGGAATCCTTGTGCGTGCTTCGACGGGAATCACGATTCAACTTGATGGCAAGAGTCCGGAATGGCTCGTGGTTGCGTCGAAGCTTTTCTATGGGCGACTATCCGATGCCCAGCCAGAATGATTCGCCCTGACTGACGTACCGCGGACGGCGTCTCACGTGCCACAGGTGTGCCGGATCGGGTGGTACGTGGCGGTGAGTTGCGGGTGTCGGTGGTGAGGCGACCGGGGAGCGGGCAGGTCACGTAAGGCGCAGGTCGGGGCGGGTGGGCACGCCGCGGCCTACAAAGCGGATGTCGGTGGTTCGGAATCGTTCGCGCTCACAGACATGGAGGGCCAGTTCGGGGGAGTGATCCTCCCGAACCGGCCCTTCGGGGTTTTGGGGTGGTGCCGGGGAGGCGGGGTGGGGTGGGGGCGGGGAGGATCGGGGGGTGGTGGGGGGTTCGGGGGAGACGGGTGGATGTGGGCGCTGATGGAGGAGCAGGTCGGGGCGGCCGGGGCGGGGGAGAGTCGGGCGGAGTTGTCGGCGCGGCTCAACTGGTTGCGGGCGGCCGTGCTGGGGGCCAATGACGGGGTGGTGTCCACGGCGGGGATCGTGACGGGCGTCGCCGGGGCGTCCGGGTCGCGGACGGCGCTGGTGGCTGCAGGGGTGGCGGGGCTGCTGGCGGGGGCGATGTCGATGGCGGCGGGGGAGTACGTCTCGGTCAGCACCCAGCGGGACACCGAGCGGGCGGCGCTGGCGAAGGAGCGGCGCGAGCTGGCGGAGGACCCGGAGGGGGAACTGGACGAGCTGACCGACTTCTTCCGGGGCAGCGGGCTGGACGACGGCCTGGCGCGGCAGGTGGCCGTGGCGCTGACCGAGCGGGACGCGCTGACGGCGCACGCGCACACCGAGCTGGGCATCGACCCGAAGGCGCTGACCAATCCCTGGCAGGCGGCGCTCGCCAGCGCCGCCGCGTTCACGCTGGGCGCGCTGGTGCCGCTGCTCGCAGTGCTGCTGGCGCCGCAGGACCGGCGGTTGGCGGTGACCGTGGCGGCGGTGCTGGTCGCGTTGACGGTGTCGGGCTGGACGAGCGCCCGGCTGGGCGGCGCGGGGCCGGCCCGGGCGGTGCTGCGGAACGTCGTGGGCGGCGCACTGGCGATGGTGGTGACGTACAGCGGCGGCGTGCTGCTCGATCACGTCACGGGATAGCGGAGCGGAGCGCTCCGCGCCCCGTCGTCCCGACAGGCGGGCCGGGTGGGCCTGTGTTTGTGTGGGCCCAAACCCTTGGGAGAGGTGATCCACCGTGACGATGCCCCCGTTCGGATCGAACGATCCGTTCTCCGATCTGCTCAGCCGGTTCTTCGGAATGAGCCCGACGGCCTCCCCGCCCGCAGTCCAGCGGGTGCCGATCGGGCGGCTGCTGAGCGAGTCCGCGCAGGAGCTGCTCTCCCTCGCCGCGCAGCGGGCCGTCGAGGACGGCAGCAGCAACCTCGACACCGGGCACCTGGCCTGGGCGGCCACCCGGGTGGAGCCCTCGCGCCGGATGCTGGAGCGCGCGGGGGTCGACCCGAAGCAGCTGGCCGACGACCTGAGCAAGGCCCTGCCGGTCGGGGACGGGCCGGTCACACCGAGCGGGCAGCCCTCGCTCACCCCGTCGGCCAAGCGCGCGCTGCTCGCCGCGCACGCCCGCTCCCGGGCGGCGGGGGCGTCGTACATCGGGCCGGAGCACGTCCTCGGCGCGCTGCTGGAGGAGGAGCGGTCGGGCGCGGGCACGGCGCTGCGCGAGGCGGCGCCCTCGCAGGAGGCGCTGCGCACGGTGCTGGACGGGCGCGGCGTGGGCGGCGAGCGCAGCAGCACCGGCGCGCACCCCAGCGCGACACCCACCCTGGACGAATACGGCCGGGACCTCACCGACGAGGCCCGGGCCGGGCGGCTGGACCTGGTGGTGGGCCGGGCCGAGGAGATCGAGCAGACCGTCGAGATCCTCTCCCGCCGCACCAAGAACAACCCGGTGCTCATCGGCGAGCCGGGCGTCGGCAAGACCGCGATCGTCGAGGGGCTGGCGCAGCGGATCGTCTCGGGCGACGTGCCGCAGAGCCTCAAGGAGAAGCGGGTGGTCTCGCTCGACCTGACCGCGCTGGTGGCGGGCTCCAAGTACCGGGGGGAGTTCGAGGAGCGGCTGAAGTCGGTGATCGACGAGGTCGGGGCGGCGGAGAAGAGCGTGATCCTCTTCCTGGACGAGCTGCACACCGTGGTCGGCGCGGGCGGGGGCGGCGAGGGCGCGATGGACGCGGGCAACATCCTCAAGCCGGCCCTGGCCCGCGGGGAGTTGAGCGTGGTCGGCGCCACCACCCTGGACGAGTACCGCAAGCACGTGGAGAAGGACGCCGCGCTGGAGCGCCGCTTCCAGCCGGTGCTGGTGCCGGAGCCGACCGTCGCCGAGACGGTCGAGATCCTGCGGGGCCTGCGGGACGCGTACGAGGCGCACCACCAGGTGCGGTTCACCGACGAGGCGCTGGACGCGGCCGCGACCCTGTCCGACCGCTACGTCGGCGACCGCTTCCTGCCGGACAAGGCCATCGACCTGTTGGACCAGGCCGGGGCGCGGGTCCGGCTGCGCAGTCTGGGCGCCTCCACCGAGGCGATGCCGGTGCAGGACCGGATCACCAAGCTGCGCCGGGAGTTGGAGGAGGCCGTCGCGGACGAGGAGTTCGTGCGGGCGGCCAACCTGAAGACCGAGCTGCGGCAGACCGAGGACGAGCTGGCGGCGATCGGGGAGTCCCGCGAGGAGGTCGTCGACGTCACCGCCGACGACATCGCGCAGGTGCTCTCGGGCCGGACCGGCATTCCGGTCGCCGAGCTGAACGCGACGGAGCGCGAGCGCCTGCTCCGGCTGGAGGAGCACCTCCACGAGAAGGTGATCGGGCAGGACCGGGCGGTCACCGCGGTCGCCCAGGCGGTGCGGCGCGGCCGGGCCGGGATGGGCGACCCGGAGCGGCCGACCGGCTCCTTCCTCTTCCTCGGTCCGACCGGGGTCGGCAAGACCGAGCTGGCCAAGGCGCTGGCCGGGCTGCTGTTCGGCGACCCGGACCGGATGATCCGCTTCGACATGAGCGAGTTCCAGGAGAAGCACACCGTCTCCCGGCTGGTCGGCTCACCGCCCGGGTACGTCGGCTACGAGGAGGCCGGGCAGCTCACCGAGGCCGTCCGCCGCAAGCCGTACAGCGTGCTGCTCTTCGACGAGGTGGAGAAGGCGCACCCGGACGTCTTCAACCTGCTGCTCCAGGTGCTGGACGACGGCCGGCTGACGGACTCCCAGGGGCGCACGGTCGACTTCCGCAACACCGTGGTGATCATGACCAGCAACATCGGCTCGCAGCGGATCCTCGACCACGCCGGTGAGGTGGACGCGATCCGTGACGACCTGATGCGCGACCTCCGGGCGCAGTTCCGTCCGGAGTTCCTCAACCGGATCGACGAGGTGATCGTCTTCCACGCGCTCACCCGGAAGGACCTGCTCCAGGTGGTGGACCTGCTGCTGGAGCGCAGCCGGCGCCGGCTGAAGGCGCAGGACGTCCGGCTGGAGGTCACCGAGGGCGCCAAGGAGTGGCTGGTGAACCGCGGCTACCAGCCGGAGTTCGGGGCACGGCCGCTGCGCCGGACGATCCAGTCGGAGCTGGACAACCGGATCTCCAGCCTGTTGCTGGACGGCACGGTCCAGGAGGGGGACACGCTGCTCGCCGAGGTGGGCGACGGCGACCTCGTGGTGGCGCTGGCCCGGCCGGAGCCCTCGGCGACCGCCCCGGAGGCGGCGCTCACCGCTGAGCCCGCCGCTGAGCCCACCGCTGAGCCCGCCGAGGCGCCCACCGCTGAGCCCACCGCGGTGTAGCCGCCGGCCGGCGGCATCACGAGGGGGCGGGGGCGGGTGCGGCGCCCGGACACCGCACCCGCCCCCGCCGTCGTCCTCAGCCCTGCTGCGGGAAGACCTCCCGCAGCAGCGGGTCGGGCAGCCCGCGGCGGTGCCACTCCCGCGGGTAGCCCAGCGAGACCTCCTCGAAGCGGACGCCGTCGTAGCTGGTCACCCGGGGGATGTGCAGGTGGCCGTAGATCATCGCGGCGGTGTTGAAGCGGCGGTGCCAGTCGGCGGTCAGCTCGGTGCCGCACCACTGGGCGAACTCCGGGTACCAGAGGATCTCGGTGGGCTGGCGGACCAGCGGGTAGTGGTTGACCAGGACGAGCGGCAGCTCCGGGTCGTGGGCCGCGAGCCGCTCCTCGGTGAGGCGGACGCGTTCGCGGCACCAGGAGTCGCGGTCCGGGAACGGGTCGGGGTGGAGCATCCGCTCGTCCGTGCAGACCACGCCGGTGCTGTAGGCGGCGGCCAGGGACTCCTCCTTGGTGGTCGTCCCCGGGGCCCGGAAGGAGTAGTCGTACAGCAGGAACAGCGGTGCGACGGCGACCGGGCCGCCGGGGCCCTCCCAGACGGGGTACGGGTCCTCGGGGGTCACGACGCCGAGGCCGCGGCAGAGTTCCACCAGGTGCTCGTAGCGGGCGACGCCGCGCAGCTGCACCGGGTCGTCGGGGTGGGTCCAGAGCTCGTGGTTGCCGGGGGCCCAGATCACCCGGGCGAAGCGCTCGGCCAGCAGCCCGAGGGACCACTCGATCGAGGTGGTGAGCTCGGCGACGTCGCCGGCGACGATCAGCCAGTCGTCGGGGGACTCGGGCTGCAGCTTCTCCACCAGGTCGCGGTTCTCCTGGTAGGAGATGTGCAGGTCGCTCACGGCGAGCAGGCGGCCGGCCCGGCCGGTCCTACCCGCCCGTGCGGCGTCCGCGTCGCTCTGGTTCTCGGTGGTCACTCCAGCCCCCATGTGGTCACCCGGCCCATGGCGCCACAGTACGTGGTGGATGCGGACGGTGTCCCGGGTTGGCCGGATCATCCGTTCGAACGGCGGGTGGACGCCGGTCGTGGCGGGCGGGGAGCCGGGGGGCGGGAGCCGGGAGCCGGGAGCCGGGGGGCGGGGAGCCGCGGGCCGGGGGGCCGGGGAGCCGGCGCATCGGCGGACCGGCGCATCGGCGACCGCGGGCGGCGGTCCTGAGTGCGGCTCAGTCGCCGATCTGCCAGAGCATGCCGTGGGCGGTGGCGTTGGTGACGACGAGGATGACCAGCGCGGCGACGCCGAGCACGAGGCCCAGGACGGCGCGTCCGCGGCGGCTGGTGCCGCGGACCAGGGCGAGCGTGGCGAGGGTGATCGCGAGCGGGCCGAGGACGAGGTTGAAGAGCAGCAGGCCCGGCAGGCCGAGCAGGAACGAGGCGACGGCCAGGTTGTCGGCCTCGGCGGTGGTGGTGTGACGGGGCGTGACGGTGCTCATGGTGGCGGTGGTCCTTCCGGAGGTGGAAGAGCGCGGACGGAAGCGGATGCGCTGCTGCTCGTGGTCGGAGGCCCGGCCCGGCCCGGCCCGGCCCGGCGCGGCGCGGCGCGGCGCGGCGCTCAGCGCCGGTGCAGCCGGGCGAGGCCCTCGCGGGCGCCGAACGCCAGCAGCCACGCGGTGATGGCGGCGGAGGCGGTGAGGAAGACCGGGAGCGAGGTGTGGGCGGCGGCGCCGACCAGGGCGCCCAGGGCGATGAGGGCGGTGAGCAGGATCATGGCGGTCCCCTCCAGGGGCCGGAGGCCGTGCGCGGAGGCCGTGCACGACGGGTCGGCATGACGTTCGGTTTACAACTGTTCGCTGAATCCTCCGCCACTCTACGCCCGACTGGCCAAGTTCGGCAAACACTTGTTTACTGAATGGCGTGAGTCACACCATGGGGGCCAGACAGGCCCAGAAGCAGCAGAGTCGGCGCGCGTTGCTGGACGCGGGGCTGCACCTGTTGGCCGATCAGAACCTGGCGAGCCTCGGCGTGCGCGAGGTCACCCGCGCCGCCGGGCTCTCGCCGGCCGCGTTCTACCGGCACTTCCCCGACCTCGCCGCGCTCGGCGTGGCCCTGGTCGAGGAGTCGCTCGCCAGCCTCCACGTCATGATCCGCTCGGTGCTCGCCGGCGGGGACGGGGCCGAGGAGGTGATCGACCGGGCGGTGGAGGTCATCGAGCAGCACGTCCGCGACCACCGCCCGCACGTGCGCTTCCTCTCGCGGGAGCGGCACGGCGGCGTCCGTCAGGTGCGCGAGGCGATCGACGCCGAGCTGGGGCGCTTCGCCGCGGAGGTCGGCGCGGCGCTGGCGCTCCAGCCCGCGTCCGAGGGGTGGGGCCCGGAGGACCTGCGGATGCTGGCCGAGCTCTACGTCGACCGTATGGTCTCCACGGCCGCCGCCTTCCTGGAGGCGCTGGAGGCGCCGGACGCCGACCCGGAGGCCGAGCGGCGGATCGCCGCCGCCGCCGGGTTCCAGCTGCGACTGATCAGCCTCGGACGCCGCCACTGGCACGGCAGTTGAACCCCGCCGGCCGGACCGGCCGGACCTGACCTCTCCGTTGTGGTCGGACTCTTGACATCACGTCATGTCCGCGCCAGCTTTGGTGCACCCCCACAACGAGAGGTCTCTCATGAAGAAGCCGCTCATAGGCATGCTCGCCGCGCTCCTGTTCGCCGGGGCCACCGCCCTGGCCGGCGCCCCCGGTGCGGCGGCCGCCCCGTTGCCGACCGCCCCCGCCGCGGCCGGGACCGAAACGCAGGACCAGGGCGAGACCCTGGCACAGGGACAGGCTCAGGCGCAGGCCGCCGCCGTGAACTTCGCCGGGACGGTGGCGCTCAGCAACTGCTCCGGCTCGCTGGTCCGGCTCCCCGGCTCCGCCGCCAACGACCCGGCACTCGTGCTCTCCAACGGCCACTGCCTGGAGACCGGGTTCCCCGGCCCCGGTGAGGTGCTCGTCAACCGGTCCTCCAGCCGGTCCTTCACGCTGCTCAACTCCACCGGCGGGAAGGCCGCCACGCTGCGCGCCACCAAGGTGGTCTACGGGACGATGACCGACACCGACGTGTCGATCTACCAGCTGAACACCACCTACGCCTCGATCCAGTCGCGCTACGGCATCGCCCCGCTCACCATCGCGGCGAGCCACCCGGTGCAGGGCACCCCGATCAAGGTCGTCTCCGGGTACTGGAAGAAGATCTACTCCTGCTCGATCGACGGCTTCGCCTACCGGCTGAAGGAGGGCAGCTGGACCTGGAAGGACTCGGTCCGCTACACCTCCAGCTGCAACACCATCGGCGGCACCTCCGGCTCGCCCGTGGTCGACGTCAACACCGGCCAGGTCGTCGCCGTGAACAACACGGGCAACGAGGACGGCCAGCGCTGCACCGACAACAACCCCTGCGAGGTCGACCCGAACGGTGTGGTGACCGTCCGCCAGGGCATCAACTACGCCCAGGAGACCTACGGCATCCCGGCCTGCTTCGCGGCCGGCAACCGCCTCGACCTCACCCTGCCCGGCTGCACCCTGCCGCGCCCCTGACCAGCACACCTTTCGCCGGTGGGCCATCCGCGATCCCGCGGGTGGCCCACTCGGCCGTCTACCGGACGGCCGACCCGACCGGCAGCCGCCCGCCGGCTGCCGGAGAGTGTCCGACAGTTCCGTTGATCCGATGGAGAGTTGATGTCAACCAAGCTCAGAAGGCTGCTGGTCGCCGTCCTGCTCGTACCGTTGCTCGGCCTCGGCGCGGCGACGCCCGCCCTGGCGCAGCCCGACCCGGGGGCGGCCACCGGCACGGCCGGCTCCGTCGCCGACGACCCCTCGGCCGACATCAAGGACCGGCTCGCGGCGATCCCGGGCATGACCGTCACCGAGGAGAAGCCCGCCGGCGACGCCGAGCACCGCTACTTCCTGCTCACCTACACCCAGCCGATCGACCACTTCCGCCCCTGGCTGGGTACCTTCCAGCAGCGGCTGAGCGTGCTGCACCGCGGCTACGACCGCCCGACCGTCTTCTACACCAACGGCTACACGCTGCGCACCACGCCGTCCCGCACCGAGCCGGCCCGGCTGACCGACGGCAACCAGGTCTCGATCGAGTACCGCTACTTCACGCCGTCCCGCCCGGAGCCCGCCGACTGGACCAAGGCCGGCATCCGGCAGGCCGCCACCGACTCGCACCGGATCATCACCGCGCTCAAGCGGATCTACCAGCGCGAGTGGCTCTCCACCGGGGCCAGCAAGGGCGGTATGTCCTCCACCTACCACCGCCGGTTCTTCCCCGACGACGTGAACGGCACCATCGCCTACGTCGCGCCGAACGACGTCGACAACCGCGAGGACTCCGCCTACACCGAGTTCTTCCAGAACGTCGGCACCCCGGAGTGCCGCGCCGCACTTTCGGCCGCCCAGCGTGAACTGCTGGTCCGCCGGGACCGGTTGGAGGCCCGGTACGTGGCCGACAACGCCGCCGCGGGCTCGACGTTCACCACCACCGGCAGCGCCGACCGGGCGTACGAGGCCGGGGTGCTCGACACGGTCTGGGCGTTCTGGCAGTACAGCACCGAGGCGGACTGCGCCAACGTGCCGCCCGCGGCCACCGCCACCGACGACCAGCTGTACGCGTGGTTCGACGCACAGGTCGGCATCACCGGCAACAGCGACCAGTCGCTCGCCACCTACACGCCGTACTACTACCAGGCGGGCACCGAGCTGGGCTCGCCCACCTTCGCCGTGCCGCACCTCAAGGGCGTGCTGAACTACGACTTCAAGGAGCTGTACTCGCCGCGGACCTACGTGCCGAAGAACATCCCGATGCGCTTCGACCCGTCGGCGATGCGCGACGTCGACCGCTGGGTGCGGCACTCCTCCGAGCGGATCATCTTCGTCTACGGGCAGAACGACCCGTGGGGCGCCGAGCCGTTCCGGCTGGGCTGGGGCAGTGAGGACAGCTACGTCTACACCGTGCCCGGCGGCAACCACGGGTCCAACATCGGCAAGCTGCCGGCGGCGGAGTCGACGGAGGCCACCGCCAAGGTGCTGGAGTGGGCCGGGCTGGCCGACCCCGCGAACGCGCGCTCGCTCGCCCAGAGCCACCGGATCCCGCCGTTCGGCCCGCTGGACGAGGAGGGCCTGAAGGTCGAGCGGGACCGCCCCTGAGGCCGGTCCCTCCGGGGCCACCCGCCGGCAGCGCGCCGGGGGGTGGCCCCTTCGCATGCCCGGCGTTCTCCTGCCCCGCGCGGGAGCGGGCGCAGGCGGGGGCGGGCGCAGGCGGGAACGGGCGCAGGAGGGGGCGGGCGCACGCGGGAACGGGCGCGGGGGAGGCACGTGCGCCCTCTCCCCGAAGCGATGAATCAGTGCTTCAATGCTTCCATGGCCTACCGACGCACGCCCGCCGTCCAAGCCCGGCTCGACGCCCAGCGCGAAGCGGTGCTCCAGGCCGCGGTCGGGCTGCTCGCCGAGCGCGGGTACGGCGGCTGCTCGATGGCTGCGGTGGCGGACCGCGCCGGGATCGCCACCGGAAGCCTCTACCAGCACTTCGCCAACAAGGCGGAGCTGTCGGTCGAACTGTTCCGTCGGGTGGTGAACCGGGAGATCGACGCCGTCAACGAGGCCGTGGCCCGCCGCGAGACCCCGGAGCAACGGATCGCCGCCGTGGTGGAGACCTTCGCCGCCCGCGCCCTGCGCGCACCGCGGCTCGCCCACGCACTGCTGGTCGAACCGGCCGATGCCGTCGTGGACGCCGAGCGGCTGGTCTTCCGGCGGGCGTTCCGCGACGTGATCGCCGCCGAGATCGCGGTCGCGCTGGCGGCCGGCCGGCTGCCCCGGCAGGACCCGGAGCTGACCGCGGCCGCGATCGTCGGCGCGGTCGGCGAGGCGCTCGCCGGGCCGCTCGCGGCCGCCCCCGCACCACGAGCACCCGACCACGCACCGGCTCGCGCCCAAGCACCGGCACCGGCGTCGGCGTCGGCACCAGCGCCGGTACCGACGGCCGCACCCACCCCCGGGGACGCCCCGCCCGACGTCGTCCCCGCCCTGGTCTCCTTCACCCTGCGTGCCCTGGGAGGACGCGATGACAGCGACGCATGAGGTCACCAACCAGGTGCCCCTGCCGTACGGACACGACACCGCCGCCGACCCGGCCCTGATCGCCGCCCTGCACCGGGCCGGCGCCGGCTGGGCCGAGGACGAGCTGCACGAGCTCGGCCGCCTGGCCGGCTCCGAGCAGGCCGCCGAGTGGGGCCGGCTGGCCAACGAGAACCCGCCCGTCCTGCGCACCCACGACCGCTTCGGGCACCGGATCGACGAGGTCGAGTTCCACCCGTACTGGCACGAGCTGATGCGCACCGCCGTCGGCCACGGCCTGCACGCCGCCCCGTGGCAGGACGACCGGCCGGGCGCGCACTCCGCCCGCGCGGCCAAGTTCCTCGTCTGGGGCCAGGTCGAAGCCGGCCACACCTGCCCGATCTCGATGACCTACGCCGCCGTCCCGGCCCTGCGCGCGACCCCCTCGCTCGCGGCCGAGCTGGAGCCGTTGCTGGCCTCCCGGGAGTACGACTTCGGGCTGCGCGAGCCGCGCGGCAAGCGCGGGCTCATCGCCGGGATGTCGATGACCGAGAAGCAGGGCGGCTCGGACGTCCGGACCAACACCACCGCCGCCGTCCCGCACGCGGACGGCACCTACCGGCTCACCGGCCACAAGTGGTTCACCTCGGCGCCGATGTCCGACCTCTTCCTGACGCTCGCCCAGGCGCCGGGCGGGCTCAGCTGCTTCATGGTGCCGCGGATCCTGCCCGACGGCAGCCGCAACCGCTTCCACCTCCAGCGGCTCAAGGACAAGCTGGGCAACAAGTCCAACGCCTCCGCCGAGATCGAGTACGACGGCGCGGTCGGCCGGCTGGTCGGCGAGGAGGGGCGCGGCGTGCCGACCATCATCGAGATGGTCAACATGACCCGGCTCGACTGCACCCTCGGCGCCGCCTCCGGCATGCGCCTGGGGGCCACCCGCGCGGTCCACCACGCGCTCCACCGGCAGGCGTTCGGCCGGGCGCTGGTCGACCAGCCGCTGATGCGCAACGTGCTCGCCGACCTGGTCGTCGAGTCGGAGGCGGCCACCACCGTCGCGATGCGCCTGGCCCAGGCCACCGACGGCGCGCTGGCCGGGGACGAGACCGAGGCGCTGGTCCGGCGGCTGGGGCTGGCGGTGAGCAAGTACTGGGTCTGCAAGCGCGGTCCGGCGCACGCCGCCGAGGCGCTGGAGTGCCTCGGGGGCAACGGGTACGTCGAGGAGTCCGGCATGCCCCGGCTCTACCGGGAGGCGCCGCTGGTCTCGATCTGGGAGGGCTCCGGCAACGTCGCCGCCCTGGACGCGCTGCGCGCCATGGCCAGGCGCCCGGAGAGCGTCGAGGCCTTCCTCGGCGAGCTGGACGCCGCGGCCGGCGCGGACCGCCGGCTCGACGCGGCCGTGGTCGACCTGCGCAAGCAGCTCGCCGACCCGGGCGAGCCGGAGTTCCGCACCCGTCGGCTGGTCGAGTCGATGGCGCTGGCCTTCCAGGGGTCGCTGCTGGTGCGCCACGGCGACCCGGCGGTGGCCGACGCCTTCTGCGCCTCCCGCCTCGGCGGCGACCACGGCGCCGCCTTCGGCACGCTGCCCGCGGGCGTGGACGCCGGGGCGATCATCGACCGTGCCCGTCCGGTGCCCGCATGAGCGGCGGACACCCGGGCGGCACCGGGCGGCGGACGGCCGGTGGGGCCGAGGCGCCACCCGGGCCGGCCACCGCCGGGCGGGCAGACGCCGCGGAGGTGGAGGCGGCCGAGGCGGAGGCGGCCGAGGTCCGGGCCTTCTGGCAGGGCCTCGGCCTGCCCGGCCTGATCGACGTGCACACCCACTTCATGCCGCAGAACGTCCTGGACAAGGTGTGGGCGTACTTCGACGCGGCCGGCCCGCTGGTGGACCGGCCGTGGCCGATCACCTACCGCGAGGCCGAGGACGAACGGGTCGCCCGGCTGCGGGACTTCGGCGTCCGGGCGTTCACCTCCATGCTCTACCCGCACAAGCCCGGCATGGCCGACTGGCTCAACGGCTGGGCCGCCGGCTTCGCCGCCCGCACCCCGGACTGCCTGCACACCGCCACCTTCTTCCCGGAGCCCGGCGCGCCCGGGTACGTGGCGCGGGCGCTCGCGGACGGCGCCCGGGTGTTCAAGGCGCACCTCCAGGTCGGCGGGTACGACCCGGCGGACCGGCTGCTCGACGAGGTCTGGGGCCTGCTGGCCGAGACCGGCACACCGGTGGTCACGCACTGCGGCTCGGGGCCCGTCCCCGGCAAGTACACCGGCGCGGGCCCGATCGGAGAGGTGCTCGCCCGGCACCCGCGGCTGCGGGTGGTGGTGGCCCACCTCGGGATGCCGGAGTACACCGACTTCCTCGACCTCGCCGAGCGGTACCCGGAGGTCCGGCTCGACACCACCATCGCCTTCACCGACTTCGCCGAGCGCGACACCCCGTTCCCGCCCGCCGAACTGCCGCGCCTGGCCGGGCTCCGGGAGCGGATCCTGCTCGGCAGCGACTTCCCCAACATCCCGTACCGGTACCGGCACCAGCTGGAGGCGCTGGAGCGGCTGGGGCTGGGGGAGGAGTGGCTGCGGGCGGTCTGCCACGACAACGCGGCCCGGCTGTTCGGGCTGCCCTTGCAGCCGGCCGGCTGACGGCCGCCCCGGCGGCGCGGCGCCCCGCCCGCCGGGCTCACGCCACGGTGGCGAGCACCCGGAGCACCTCCCCGTGCAGCCCGGGCGGGGCGGCGAGGAAGCTGTCGGAGGTGGTCGACCAGGCCGCCCCGGCGGCGTCCGTGACCACCGCCCCCGCCTCGGCGGCGATCAGCGCGCCCGGCAGCAGGTTGCCCGCGTCCATCCCGTACTCCCAGAACAGCGTCAGGTGCCCGGATCCCACCTGGGCGACCTGCAGCGCGGTCGGCCCGAGGTTGCGCACCGCCAGCACCTCGGCCAGCACCGCCGTCAGCGAGGCGCCGGCCCGGCGCAGCGCCGGCCCGTCCGCGGCGACCAGCGGCGGCTGGCTCGTCCCGGCGACGGCCACCGCGAGCTCGCGCTCCGGCGGCGCGACGGCCCGTCCGTCCAGCTCGGCCCCGCCGCCCCGCACCGCGCGGTAGGTCCGCCCGCCGAGCTGCGGCGCGTGCACCACGGCCAGCACCGCGGCACCGTCCCGGACCAGCGTGGCGGTGACCGCCCACTGCTGCTGCCCGAGCAGGTACTGCACGGCGCCGTCGGTGGCGTCGCAGAGCCACCACTCGCCCTCGGCCGGCACCGCGCCCTCCAGCTCGTCCGTCACCCAGCCCGCCCCCGGCCGCAGTTCGGAGAGCCGGGCCCGCAGTTCGGCGGCGGCCGGGCCGTCCAGTTCGGCGAAGTGCGCCATCGCCTCCGCCGCCGTCCGCCCGGGGATCGGCTCGGCCGGGCGCGCCGCCGCCAGCCGGGCGCCCACCGCGCGGACCGCCGCCTCGACAGCCGGCAGCAGCTCCCTGAGCTCCCGGACCTCGTCGTTCATCGCCGACTCCCTTCCTCGGTTCCCCGGGCCGACGGGACCTCCCCGCCGGCCGGGCTCTGTTCGATGCAGGACCAGGAGTACCGTCAGGCCTGCCGAACAGGACGCTCGAACCGGCCCGGACGACGGAGATCGGACACCATGGACCTCTCAGCTGCTGATCCGGACACCGTGCTGGACCTGCTGGACCGCCGGCTGGTCTGCGCGCTCCAGGTCGACGGCCGGGCCGGGACCGGCCGGATCGCCGAGGTGCTCGGCGTCTCCACCCGCACGGTCACCCGCCGCCTTACCCGGCTCCAGCAGTCCGGGCTGCTGCGCGTGGTCCGGATGCCCGACGTCGAGGACGCCGCGGTCGGTGCGCTGCTGCTGCGGGTCCGGGTGCTCCGCGGCAAGGTCGACACCATCGCGCGGGCCCTGGCCGACCGGTCGGACGTGCCGTTCGTCGACGTGATGCTCGGTGGCCAGGAGGTCGGCGCGGTGGTGCTCAGCGACGCCTGCTCCCGGGACCGGCTGCTGTACGGGCAGTTGCCCGCCACGGCCGCCGTCACCGAGACCACCGCCCACGCCGTGCTGCACGCCTACGCCGACGCCGGCCAGTGGCGGGCCGGCTACCTGGACGAGGCCGAGGCGGCCGCCCTGGCGCCGCCGTCCGTCCCGCGTCCGGCGGCGGGGGAGACGCCGCTCGACGCGCTCGACCGTGCGTTGCTGGCGCGCCTCGGCGAGGACGCCCGGCAGTCCCACGCCGCGCTCGCGGCGGCGGTCGGCGCGCCCGAGTCGACCGTCCGCCGCCGGCTGGACCGGCTGGCCGAGGGCGGGCTGCTGCGCACCCACACCACGATCGACCCGCCCCTGCTGGGCATGGCCGTGGACGCCAACCTCTGGCTCGACGTGCCCCCGGGCCGGCTCGCCGAGGTCGGGACGGCACTGGCCGGGCACCCCCAGGTGCACGGGGTGTTCGCCACCAGCGGCCCGGCCAACCTGATGGCCACGGTGTTCTGCGCGGACCACGGTGGCCTCTACCGCTTCGTCACCGGGACGCTCGGTCCGCTCGGCATCACCCGGGCCGAGACGGTGATCGTCGGACGGGCCGTCAAACGGGCGGGTGTCGTGCTGAATGCCGCGGGTCCGGCGAACGCGGCGAGCCGCCGGGGCCGTCGGGCCGCCGCGTCCTGACCGGCCGCCCGCCAGGGAGCGGGACGAGAGGCACCGATGACAGCGGCTCATTACCTCGGGGGTAATCGACGCCCCGCGCAGCGCCGGGCAGGGTGGAGTCATCCGGTCCGGGCGAGCGAGCAAGCGCCCGGAACCGCCGCCCGATCCACCCCGTCGACCTCCCGGAGGCTGATCCGCCATGTCCGCGAACACCGTCGCCGCCGCCCGCACCACCGCCCCCGCAGCCCGGCTGACCACCCTGCGCCGCCTGCTCGCCCTCGACGCCGTGGTCACCGGCGGCAACGGCCTCGCCTACCTCGCCCTCGCCGGCCCGCTCGGCGACCTGCTCGGTGCGGGCACCACCACGATGGTCGACCTCGGGGCCTTCCTGCTGGTCTACGGCCTCGCCGTCGGCGTGCTGGCCGCACGGCGGCAGCCGCCGGTGCTCGCCGTCCGGGCGGTGATCGACGCCAACCTCGTCTGGCCGGTGCTCAGCCTGGTGGCGATGGAGCTCTGGCTGGAGCCGACCACCGCCGGCCTGGTCTGGATCCCGCTGCAGGCCGCGACCGTGCTGGGCTTCGCCGTCCTGCAGTTCGCGGCGCTGCGCAAGGTCCGGGCGGCCGAACGCTGAAGGCCCGGCCCCGGCCGACCCGGGCTCAGCCGGTGGCGGCCGTCGTCGCGTGGAGGAAGGCGACCGTCTCCGGGTCGGCCGGGAGGAACGTCTCCATGGCCAGCTCGGAGACCGTCACGTCGAGCGGAGTGTTGAAGGTGGCGATGGTGGACAGGAACGACAGCACCCGCCCCTCGTGCGCGACCCGCATCGGCAGCGCGAACGGGAACAGCTCGGTGGCGTCCTCGCTGACGTCCTCCATCACCGGGTCCGCGGGCAGCGGATAGGCGCTGACCTCCTCGTAGAGCGCCCGCAGCGGTTCGGAGCGGACCAGTGCGATCTGCCGCTCCATCTGCTCCAGCAGGTGGCGGCGCCACTGGCGCAGGTTGACGATCCGCGGGGCGAGGCCCTCCGGGTGGAGGGTGATCCGCATCGCGTTGAGCGGCTGCTCCAGCAGGTGCGGGGCCACCCCGGCGAGCAGGACGGCGATGCTCCGGTTGGTGGCGAGCACCCGGTAGGTGCCGTCCACCACGATCGCGGGGTACGGGTCGTGCGCGAGCAGCAGGCGCTCCACCCCGCTTCGCAGCGACTCCATCGCCGGGTCGTCCAGCGGCGTCTCCCCGTACTTCGGGGCGTAGCCGGCGGCCAGCAGCAGCGCGTTGCGTTCGCGCACCGGGACGTCCAGGTGCTCGGCGAGGCGCAGGATCATCTCCTGGCTCGGCCGGGAGCGCCCGGTCTCGACGAAGCTGATGTGCCGGGCCGACGATTCGGCCTGGAGCGCCAGTTGGAGCTGGCTGAGCTGTCGCCGTTCGCGCCAGCCGCGCAGCAGCGCCCCCACACCGAGGGCGGTGTCGCCGCCTTCCGGAGTGGTGGCCGCCCCCGCCCTGCCCGGCGTCCCCGCCGAGCCCGTCGTCCTCGTCATCCCCGCCGCCCCGGTCCGTTCTCCATGACGGAGACGCTAGCCGCCGTGGATCAGACTCCGGTAGTGGATCCGGGTCGGATGATCATCAGAACCACGACCACGGCCCAGAGCAGGTTGAACACCCCGGCCGTCATCGGCAGCAGCTTCAGACCCTGGACGGCCTTGCCGTGCTCCGCCGCGTCGGCGTCGAGGTCGAGCGCGTCCACCGCGGCCTGCTGCGCGGGCAGGACGAAGAGCAGCAGCGAGAGCCCCGCGAGCGCGGTGAGCACCATCGAGACGATCAGCCAGGACTGGCCGAGCACGTCCATCACCTGGGCGACGCCGATGCCCATCACCGGGACGGCTATCCCCAGCAGCGCGTAGACCTGGGTGATCCGGTGCAGCGTGCGCAGGATCCCCGCGTCGGCCGCCCGGTCGGGCCCGCCGGCCAGTGCAGCCCGGGCCTTCCGCGGGAACATGCTGACGGCCACCGCGACGGGGCCGATGAACAGCACCGAGGCGAGGACGTGCAGGCTCAGCAGGAACTTGGCCATGGCGGGGACACCCCTTGATCCAACGGGGGCTGCGCGCCGGGGAGGCGGCACGGGCAGCCGGGGCGTGCGGTTCCGGCCCCGAGCACGCACGCTAACACCGCTTATCCGGAGGGCGTCCGTGCGGGTCGGCGGGCCGGAGAGGCGGGGGGAAGCCCTCGCGGCCCCGGGCTCCGCGGCCTCAGCCGGCCTCGGGCGTCAGGACCACGATCCGCGGCGCGGCGGTGCTCGCCGCGCAGATCACCGCGCCCCGGACGGGGTCGGTCCAGTCGACCAGGTGGAGGTCCTGGTAGCGACTGCGCAGCGGCCGGCCCGGCGGGACGTCCAGCGGCAGCGCGGAGAGGTCGACCGCGGCGAGCCCGTCCAGCGTGGTCCGTCCGAGCTTGATCAGGGACTCCTTGCGCACCCACTGCCGCAGGAAGGCCCGGCCCGGCTCGGGGTGCGCCTCCACCTGCTGCAGCTCCGCCGGGGCGAGCACCCGGCCGGCGACCTGGAGCAGGGAGCCGCTGCGCGCCGTCAGCTCGACGTCGACGCCGACCGGTCGGCGGCCGGCGGCGGCCGCCACCACGCCGTGGGTGTGCGAGAGGCTCACCTGGACGTCCGGGTGGTCCGGCAGGTAGGGGCGGCCGTGGTCGGCCTTGCGGCAGTCCGGGCAGTTCTGGGCCAGCGTGATCGTGTCGGCCGGCACGCCGAGCAGACGGGCGGCGCAGAGCCGGACCAGGATGTGCGCGGCCGTGAAGTCCAGCCGGCCGGACTCCTGCCGGAACCGCGCGGCGCGCTCGCGCTCGACCGCGGTGAGCAGGTGCTCGCCGGCCTCGGGGTGCCGCAGCACGTCCGCGCTGGCCGACACGGCGGCGATCGGGGCGTGCGGGTCCTGGTCCTCGGAAGTCATGTCCCCAACCTAACCGGAGGCGGAGGGTGCGGGACGCGTTGGCCCGTCCGGATGACTGTCGGATCGGTGCTGATGGTCCACAGGGTATGTCTCGTCCGATTTCGTGACTTATGTCGTGAATCTTCCGGAATTGATCAGGTATCAAGTGAACTGCGGGGCAGGTCGGTACGGCCTGCCCCCTTCGCGGTGCGGAGGACGTGTCGATGGGTCAGGGCAGCACCGGTACGCCGGAACACAGGACAACCGCCACCGGGGGGCCGGTCGCGGTCCGGGGGCGCCGCGCCGTCCGGATCGGGGTGGCGGCCGCGGTCGCGGCACTGCCGATGGCCGCCGTGCTGACGGCCGGTTCGGCCGCTCCGCTGGCGCCGCCGCTGGGCGCCTGCACCGGGCCCGACTGCCCGGCCACCTGGCCCACGCCCCCGCACAACGGCGACTTCGCCGGGCGGGACGCCACGGTCAACGTCTTCACCGGAGGCGACTACACGGTGACCGGCCGGGCCGCCGAGGCCGAGGGCAGGATCGTCGTGCTCGGCGACCTCACCGTGGAGAAGAGCCAGGGCGGCGGCGCCTTCAACATGGGCGTGGTGGGCGTCGGTTCGCGGGTGGTGCCGCCCGGCGGGAGCGACTTCGTCACCGTCGGCGGCGACGTGGACGTGAAGTCCGGCAACCGGATCCTCATCGGGGGCAGCGACTCCACGCACCGGGTCTTCGGCAACCTGCGCCACGCGGGCGACCTCACCGGCACGGTCAACATCGATCCCACCGGGCGGGCGATCAAGGACGCGGACGCCGCCGCGCCCTTCCGGGGGGTGCGGACCCGGATCGAGGAGATCTCCACCTGCGCCAGCAGGGCGGCCGCCACCGGCACCGTCACGGTGACGAACAGCGAGGCGACCTTCGCCGGGGACGGCACCAGCAGGCGGCAGGTCTTCAACGTCGACCGCAACCTCGGCTCGGCGACCCGGCAGATCGGCCTGGTCTTCACCGGCATCCCGGCCGGCGCCACCGTGGTGGTCAACGTCCTCCCGGACGACGCGATCATCAACACCTACACCGGTACCGGGCTGCCGGGGGACCGGATCACCGAGCTGCGCCCCGGGCTGCTGTGGAACTTCCCCACCGCCACCACGGCGCGGCTGCTGGGCGGTGCGCAGTTCCAGGGCTCCGTGATGGCCGGCAACCCGGCCTCGACCACCACCATCGCGATGCCCGGCGTGAACGGCCGGGTCTACCTGGCCGGCAACCTCGTCCAGACCGGCAGCGGCGGCTACGAGATCCACAGCTACCCCTTCGACGGGGACCTGCCGGACTGCACCGCGACGCCGAGCCCGTCGCCGACCTCGCCGTCCCCCTCCCCGACCTCGCCGAGTCCGAACCCGACCTCGACCACGACCTCGCCGAAGCCGACCACCACGTCGCCGAAGCCGACCACGACCTCGCCGAAGCCGACGTCGCCGAGGCCGACCTCCCCGACCCCCACCTGGACGAGGTCCGGCTCGTCGAGCGCCGCACCGACCGGCGCGACCACGCACCCGACCGGCCACCGCCCCACCGGCCACCGGCCGACCAGCGGTTCGCCGACCGGCGGCGCCGAACTGCCGTCGACCGGCGGGGGCAACGCCCCGGTCGTCCTCGGCCTGGCCGGCGCCGGCCTGTTGGCCCTCGGCGGACTCGGCGTTCTGGCCGCCCGCCGCCGCGGCCGGCACAGCTGAGTCGACCCCACGACGCCGGACGGCCCCTCGCCCAGCACGGGCGAGGGGCCGTCCGGTGCGTGCCCTCAGCGCTCGTCGAAGAAGCGCGCCACCGTCGCGCGCTCGGCGGCCGCTGCCGACACCGACTCGCCGACCACCCGCCCCGCCAGCTCGACGGCCAGCTCGCCCACGTCGTGCCGGAGCGTGACGGCCGCGAGCGCCTGGTCCACGGCTATCTGCGCGTGCGCCTCGGAGACCAGCCGGTCGCGCTCCCGGAGGCCCTCCTCGCGGGCGGTCGCGATGAGCGCCGCGCCCTCCTCGGCGGCCTCCTGCCGGATCCGCGCCGCCTCGTGCCGGGCGTCGGCCAGCACCTGCCGGTAGGCCTGGTACGTCCGGTCGGCCTCGTCGTTGAGCGCCTCGGCCCGCTCCAGTCCACCCTCGGTGGCGTCCCGGCGCTCGGCCTGCACCCGCTCGATCCGCGGCAGGACCTTCCGCCCGAGCAGCCAGGTCATCAGGAAGAAGCAGGCCAGGCCGACGATCAGTGCGGCCGGCTCGGGCTTCAGCGGTCCGAGTTTCTCCAGGTCCATGCATCCCTCCTATGGTCTGACGAGATGTCATGAAGGATGCTGCCCGGTCGTGTTGTGCCGAACCGTCGTGGACGGGAGGTGTGGGGGAGGTCACCGGGCGGCGGCCGGGGGACGCCCGGGAGACGGCGGAGGCCACCGGCCCGACGGCGGACACTCCGCCGTCGGGCCGGTGGCCTCCGGGGCCTTCGCGGACCCCGTGCCTCAGGTCACCTCGCCGCGGCGGGAGAAGCGCTCCTCGCGCCACTCGCCGCTCTCCAGCACCTCGGCCAGCTGCTGCGCGGCGTCCCAGACGTCGGTGTGGGAGAGGTAGAGCGGGGTGAACCCGAACCGCATGAGGTCCGGGGCGCGGAAGTCCCCGATCACCCCGCGCTCGATCAGCGCCTGCACCACCGGGTAGCCGTCGGCGTGCCGCAGGGCCACCTGGCTGCCGCGTCGGGCGTGCTCGCGCGGGGTGGCCACCTCGATCCCGTCCAGGCCCTCCACCAGGGTGATGAACAGGTCGGTCAGGGCCAGGCTCTTGGCCCGCACCGCGGTCAGGTCGGCCTGCTCCCAGACGTCCAGCGAGGACTCCAGGGCGGCCTGGCCGAGCAGCGAGGGCGAGCTGGTGAGGAAGCGGCCGATACCGTCCTTCGGGTCGTACCCGGGCTCGAAGGCGAACGGGCGGGCGTGCCCGAACCAGCCGCTCAGCGACTGCTGCGGCCCGGCCGCCAGGTGTCGGCGGGCCACGTAGAGGAAGGCCGGCGAGCCGGGGCCGCCGTTCAGGTACTTGTAGGTGCAGCCGACCGCGAAATCCGCGCCGGCCGCGCCGAGTTCGACCGGGAGCGCGCCCACCGAGTGGCAGACGTCCCAGATCATCAGGGCGCCCGCGGCCTGCACCCGGGCGGTGATGCCGGGCATGTCCAGCAGCTCGCCGGTGCGGTAGTCCACGTGCGAGAGGACGACCGCGGCGACGTCCCCGTCCAGGTGCCGGTCCAGCTCCTCCGGCGCGACCAGGACGCTGCGCGCGCCCTCGAAGAGCGCGGTCACGCCCTCGGCGATGTACAGGTCGGTGGGGAAGGCCGCGCCGTCGCCGAGCACCGTCCGGCGACCGGGGCGCAGCCGCAGCGCGGCGGTCAGCACCTTGAACAGGTTGACCGAGGTGGTGTCGCAGACCACCACCTCCTCCGGCTCGGCCCCGATCAGCGGCGCGATCCGCCGGCCCAGCCGGTACGGCTGCTCGAACCAGCCGGCCTCGTTCCAGCTGCGGATCAGCTCGCGGCCCCACTCCTCCTCGACGACCTGCCGCACCCGGCCCGGGGTGCGGGCCGGCAGTGCGCCGAGCGAGTTCCCGTCCAGGTAGACGACGCCGTCCGGCAGGGCGAACTCCTTGCGGAACGCCGCCAGCGGGTCGACGGCGTCCAGCGCCTCGCACTCCTCGCGCGTGATCATGCCCACCTTCTTGCCCACTCTCTCGCTCACAGCTCGCTCACATCTCGTCCCGGACGGACCACAGCTCGGGGAAGACGTCCTGCTCGGCGGCCTTGCGCAGCCAGCTCAGACCGCTGGAGCCGCCCGAACCCGGCTTGGCGCCCATCGCCCGCCGGACCGCCGCCAGGTGGCGCTGGCGCCAGCGGGTCACCCGCTCCGCGACGTCCAGCAGCGCCTCGGCGAGCGGCTGGAGGGAGGCGAGCTCCGGGTCGGTGTAGACCCGGCGCCAGGCCGCCTCCACCGCCGGGTCGGTCCGGTGGCGCTGGTCGGAGGGCTCGTGCGGCACGGCCAGCCCGCGCCGGGCCAGCAGGGCCAGCGCGTCGTCGTACAGGCTGGCGGAGCGCAGCGCCTCGGTCAGCTCGGCGCGCGTCTCCGGCACCTCGTCGTACATCCGCAGCAGCGCGGCGTTCTTGTTGCCGAGCAGGAACTCCAGGTGCAGGAAGGCCGAGGACTGGAAGCCCGAGGCTTCGCCGAAGACCGAGCGGAAGGCGTTGAACTCCTGCGGCGTCATGGTCGCCAGTAGGCCCCAGGACTCCACCAGCACGTCCTGGGCGTGGGTGCCCCGGCGCAGCGCGGCCAGCGCCTGCGGCAGGTCGTCCTCGCGCAGCGCCTGCTGGGCCAGCGTCCACTCGTGCCGCAGCAGGCCGAAGAGCAGTTCCATCACCTGGGTGGTGACGATGAACGACAGCTCGGCCGGCACCTTGCTGCGCGGGTTCTGCAGGCTGTGCAGTTCCGACAGCCGGGCGTAGCGCGCGTACGGGGTGCCGTGACCCGGCTCGCCGCCCCGAACGAACGACAGGTTGGGTGTCTCCACCGAGTCGTGCCCCATCCCGATCCCTCCTGATGACCCCGTCCCATGCGGGGGCCCCATTGTGCGGCGGTCACGGCCTGCTCTTGAATGGGTTCCGGGCACGGCAACCGCGCCCGAACCTGTCGTTCGCGAGGTCTTCTGGCCGATCGGCTTTACGATCGTGAAATCGCCGCCGGACGGCCGCTCCGACGGCCGCCGGAGCCCCGCGGACCTGCACCGAGAGGCCGGCCGGAGCGCCGGCCGGCCGAGACCTTCCGGGAGCCGCCATGGACGCCGTCGACCGCCGCCTGCTGGCCGAGCTGCAGGCCGACGCCCGGCTCTCGTACAACGAACTCTCCCGCCGGGTGAGCCTCTCCGCACCCGCCGTCGCCGAGCGGGTGCGCCGTCTGGAGGCCGACGGGGTGATCACGGGCTACCACGCGCACGTCGACCCCGCCCGGGCCGGGCTGCCGATCACCGCGCTGGTCCAGCTCCAGTGCTACGGGCCGCGCTGCGTGTTGCGCGATCCCGAGGTCGCCACCTGGCCGGAGGTGCTGCAGCTGCACCGGGTGACCGGTGGGGCCTGCTGCATCCTGCTGGTCGCGGTGCCCGCGATGGCGGCGTTCGAGGCGCTGATCGACCGGCTGGGCGCCCACGGGCAGCCGGCCAGCTCGATGATCCTCTCCAGCCCGGTGCCCTGGCGCCCGGTGGTCGCGCCGTAGCCCCGCGGGCGCCGTTCAGTGGCCCCCGTTCGACGGCCCCCGTTCAGTGGCCCCCGTTCGACGGCCCTCGTTCGACGGCCCGGTTCAGTGGCCCTCGGCGATGTGCACGCCGAGACCGGCCAGGCCGTTCAGGAAGAGCTCGACGCCGACCGCCGCGAGCAGCAGGCCGAGGAGCCGGGAGAGCACCTCCAGCGAGGTGCGGTGGGCGCGCTGCATCAAGGGCGCGAGCGCCGCCACGCAGAAGTAGTTGATCACCACGACCGCGACGTAGGCGCCCACCACGGTGGTCCGCCAGCCCCAGTCGTCCTTGAAGAGCGAGGCCACCAGTACCGCGGTGATCGCCAGCGGGCTGGCGATGTAGGGCAGCAGCAGTTCGCGGAGGCCGTCCACCATCGGGTTGCGCAGGTGCTCGTCCTCCTCGTCGTCGCCGGCGCCCAGGTGGATGCCCAGGACCAGCGCGACGGCGTAGATGAAGAAGATCACGCCACCGGCGAGCTGGAGCGACTGGTCGCTGATGTGGAACAGCGAGGTGACGAAGTCCGCGGTGTAGGCGAGCACCAGCCCGATCACCGCCGAGATCACGGTGGACCAGGCCGCCAGCCGGCGCAGTTCCCGGGTGGTGCGGGTGCCCGCCAGCCGGGCGAAGGAGAGCAGGACCTTCGGCGGTCCCACCACGGCGAAGAAGGCGATGAAGGCGCTGCTCAGGTTGAAGACGAACATGTGCCAAGGATGGCCGGGATGATCATCGGAGCTGGACTGCCACGCCCTCGGAGCGCAAGGTGGCCAGGATCGCGTCGAAGTAGTCGAGCCGCCGCTCGCCGATGACGACGCTGCCGGTCAGGTGGCGCCGGGCCGTCCCGGCGTCCTCCCAGACCAGCGTGAACGGGGGCGCGGGGCCGAAGCCGCCGTGCAGGCAGTCGGCGAGGGCGTCGAGGTTGGAGCCGTAGTAGCCGCCGGGGCCGTTCAGCGCGGAGCCGAGGGCGGTGTAGAAGGCGGCGCGGTCGGTGATCCCGCTGCCGTCCAGGACGTAGACGGGCGGTTCGGGCCGGGTGACGCTCATCGGCTCGCTTCCTGGTTGCGGCGGTATTCCTCGATGACTCGATGTTCGCCCGGATGGCGGTCCCGGGTCGAACCGGCACGCCCTTTCGGCTGCTATGGAAACCGGATCACCCTCCGCTGGAACGAGGATTCGACATGTGTCTCAACCGTAAGGACCTGGGCCTGCTGGCCCTGCGCGGCGCCGTCGGCGGGGTGCTGATCGCGCACGGCACCCAGAAGTTGTTCGGCTGGTTCGGGGGCGGCGGCCTCGACGCCACCGCCCAGGCGATGGAGCACATGGGCTTCCATCCGGGGCGCCAGAGCGCCGTCGCGGCGGGCCTCGGCGAGGCGGGCGGCGGCGCCCTGCTGGTGGTCGGGCTGGCCACGCCGGTGGCCGGCTCCGTGGTGGCCGGGACCATGGCCGGCGCCGTCGCGGTGCACGCCCCGGCCGGCTTCTTCGTGACCTCCGGGGGCTACGAGTACCCGGCCTTCCTGGGTGCGACCGGCCTGGCGCTGGGCCTGGCCGGTCCGGGACGGTACTCGCTGGACCACTGGAGCGGGCACGCCTTCGACCGCCCGTGGCTGGGCGCGCTGGCCTTCCTCTCCAGCGCGGCCGGGGCCTACGGCGTGGTGGCCCGGCGCCGGCACGTGATGCGGCTGCGCGAGGAGCGGGCCGCCGTGGAGTCGGAGGCGCAGGAGGGCTCCGGGCTGTCCTGATGCCGCCCCGGAGGGCGGGGAGGCCCCGGACGGGCTCCGGGGCCTCCCGCACGGTCCTGTCCGGCCGGACAGGACCACGTCCCCGGCCGGTCCGCCGGGCCGCCTCACCCGGATGCGCCGCCCTGCTGGCGGACCCGGCCGGGGGCCCCGAGGGTGGGGCGGGAGGCGTGCCGGGCACCCCCGGCGCCGAGCAGAGACGAGGACCCGATGGACCGCCAGCCGGACCGCCAGACGTTGACCGGGGCGCCCCGCCCCGCCCGCACCACCGTCGCCGACGTGACCGCCCCGGTGGTCCGCCGCCCGCGGCGCGCCGTGGCCGGCGTGCTGGCCGCCGCCGTGCTCGGCGCCGCGGCGCTGGCGGGCTGCTCCTCGGACGGCAAGGCGAGCAGCGCCGTCTCCTCAGTCGCCGGCGCGGTCGAGTCCGGCCTGTCCGCCGCCGCGTCGGCCGCCGCCTCCGCCGCGGCCTCGGCGGCCTCCTCGGTGGCGTCCTCGGTGGCGAGCGGGCTCTCCTCGGCGGCCGCGTCCGCGGCCGCGTCGGCCGAGGCGGCGGCCTCCTCGGCGGTCGCGAGCGTCAAGGGCGGGCTGGACGCCAAGGGCGACGTCACCGCAGGCGCGGTGACGATCGGCTCGGACGGCAAGGCCTCGGTGCAGCTCACCGTGAAGAACAGCGGGCAGCAGGCCAACCGGTACGTGATCCAGGTCAACTTCACCGACGGCTCCGGCAACGTGCTGGACGCGACGGCGGTGACCGTTCCGGACGTGGCGGCCGGGCAGAGCGCCCAGGCCACCGCGACCAGCAACCGCAACCTCACCGGCACGGTCAAGGCGGAGGTGGCCAACGCCGTCCGGTACTGAGCCCGGGAGCGGTGGAGACCCGGTGCGGTACCGGACCCGGCGCGGTACCGCACCGCAGGTCGGCGGGGGGGCCGGGGAGCGGGGCGGGGGAGCGGGCCAACCTTAAGGGCGGCTCAAGGCGGACCGGCACCCCTTGACGGGGTAGTTGGTCTAGTCCATTTTAGTGCCCAGGTGCAGGGAGCCCCTGAACCGGCGTCAGCGGTCCGCCGCCGGCGCCGGTTCGGCATATCCCGGTGTCCGTCAAGGCATGTACCCGCTCGATTCCCTCCCCCGTTCTGTCATGTCCTGGTCGTGCGGCCCCACCCCGTACGTGTCCCCCAGGGCCGACGGAATCCCCCACAGACCAGGAGTCACGCACCCATGCTCCGTTCACGCATCGACCGGGCCGGCAGCCCGGCCCCGGAGCCCGGCCGCCGCCGGCGCCCGAAGAGCCTGGCCGCCCTCGCGGCCGGGACCACCGCCTCCCTGCTGCTCGGCGCAGGCCTCGCCCTCGGCGGGGGCGGCGCGGCCAACGCGGCCGTCACCAACTCCACCGGCGCGCCCGCCACCAGCGGCGGCATCAAGGTGGCCTACTTCGACCAGTGGTCGATCTACGCGAACGCGTACTACCCCAAGACGATCCAGGACACCGGCGTGGCCGGGAAGCTGGACTACCTGATCTACTCGTTCGCCAACATCCACCCGACCGACCTGGGCTGTTTCGAGGCCACCAAGGCCGCCAACCAGGACGACAACAACCCGAACGCCGGCGACGGCGCGGGCGACGCCTTCGCGGACTACCAGAAGAGCTTCGGTCCGGACATCTCGGTGGACGGCGTCGGCGACGTCTGGGGCCAGCCGATCGCGGGCAACTTCAACCAGCTCAAGAAGCTGAAGGCGAAGAACCCCAACCTCAAGATCCTGATCTCGCTGGGCGGCTGGACCTACTCCAAGTACTTCTCGGCGGCGGCCGCCACGGACGCCTCGCGCAAGCACCTGGTCTCGTCCTGCATCGACATGTTCATCAAGGGCAACCTGCCGACCGACGCCGGCTACGGCGGCCCGGGCTCGGCGGCCGGCGTCTTCGACGGCATCGACATCGACTGGGAGTACCCGGGCGGCGGCGGCCACACCGGCAACCTCTCCAGCCCGAACGACAAGCAGAACTTCACCCTGCTGCTGAAGGAGCTGCGCGAGCAGCTCGACGCCCAGGGCAGGGCCGACGGCAAGACGTACGCCACCGCGGCGGCGGTCGGCGCCGGCCAGGACAAGATCCGGAACGTCGAGACCGACAAGATCGGCCAGTACCTGACGTTCCTGGACATCATGACCTACGACATGCACGGTGCATGGGACGCCAAGGGGCCGACCAACCACCAGGCCCCGATCTACTCCGGCCCGGACGACCCGATGACCCCGGCCGCGCCGGGCCACGGCAAGTACTCGGTCGACGCCGCGATCAAGGCCTACACCGCCGGCGACGCCGACTACGGCATCCCGGGCGGCTTCCCCGCGAAGAAGATCAACGTGGGCGTGCCGTTCTACTACCGCGGGTGGACCGGCGTCCCGAACAACGGCCGCAACGGCCTCTTCCAGTCCGCCACCGGCCCGGCCGCCGGCGCCTCGATGTCCGGCAGCGTGCCCGGCATCCAGATGTACAAGGAGCTGGCCGGCTTCGTCGACAACCCGGCGAGGACGTTCTGGGACGACACCGCGAAGACCACGTACTTCTACGACGGCACCACGTTCTGGAGCGGTGAGGACGCCCGCTCGATCCAGGCCAAGGTGGACTACGCCCACTGCAACGGCCTCGGCGGCTCCTTCGCCTTCTCGCTCTACGACCTGGGCACGAAGACCGCGCTGTTCGACAAGATGGTCGAGGCGACCAACGGCTCCGCCGCGGGCTGCCCGGCCGCCCCGACCACGCCGCCGACGACCCCGCCGACCACCCCGCCCACCACGCCTCCGACCACGCCTCCGACCACGCCTCCGACGACCCCGCCGACCACGCCGCCGACCACCCCGGCCGGCTGCGCCGGGGCCCCGGGCTGGGACGCGGCCGCCACCTACGCGACCGCCGGCACCAAGGTCTCCTGGAAGGGCCACTACTACACGAACAAGTGGTGGACCAAGGGCGAGGACCCCACCACCACCGGCCAGTGGGGCGTCTGGACCGACAACGGTTCCTGCTGACGCGGCACTGAGCCGATGAGGGCCTGACGGACCCTCGCACCGAACGAGTCCGGCCCGCCGGGGAGCTGCTCCCCGGCGGGCCGGACCGCTGTCGTCCCCGGGCTCCGCAGCGTCGCCGGGGTCGGCCCCGGCAGGACGGTCAGTCCAGGTCCGCGGTGCGCCCGAGGGCGTCCGGCTGGGACTCCTCGATCCGCCGCAGCATCCGGGCCAGCTGGTGGGAGAGGACAGCGCGCTCCTCGCCGGCGAGGTCCTGGAGCAGCTCCTCCTCGAAGACGGCGGCCATCCGCATCGACTCCAGCCACTTGTCGCGGCCGTTCTCGGTCAGCTCGATGATCACCCGGACCCGGTTGGTCTCGTCGCGCTCCCGGGTGACCAGGTCCTCGGCGACCATCCGGTCGATCCGGTGCGTCATCGCCGCCGGGGTGAGCCCGAGCCGCTTGGCCAGCTCGCCCGGACCCAGCCGGTACGGGCTGCCGGCGACCACCAGGGCCTTGAGCACCTCCCACTCCGCGGAGGTGATTCCGAGCACAGTCAGCTGCCGGTCGTAGGCGACGCCCATCCGCCGGGCGACCCGGGAGAGCGTCTGCACGATGGTCTCCACCTGCGGGTCCACGGTGGGGAATTCCCGCTGGTAGACGGCCACCTGCTCGGCGATGCCCAGCTCTCGGGCGGTGGCCGGCGCGGGCTTCTCTGCAGTCATGCGGACCAGTGTCGCACGCGGGGTGCACCCCTTAAGCCTTTGACTCCTCACTCTTCCGGTGCTAAGACTATATCTCGCAAGACTTTAGCTCTTAAATCTTCTGGTCTTAAGAGTGTCCAGTGAAACAGTGAAGGGGTGTGCACGGTGGCCGGCACGGTGAAGCAGCAGAGGCAGCAGACGCGCGGGGCGGGCCCGCTGCGCCGCGTCCAGATCGGGAACGCACTGAGCGCGTTCGGCAGCGGGTTCACGATGCCGTACATGTTCGTGTACGTGGACCAGGTGCGGGGGCTGGGCTCGCTGGCCGCGGGGATGGTGTTCACCGTCTTCGCGCTGGCCGCGCTCGTCGTGCTCCCGTTCACCGGCCGCGGCATCGACCGGTACGGCCCGCGCCCGGTGCTGCTGGCCGGCGCCGCCCTGGCCGCCACCGGTGCGTTCGCCTTCGGCCACGCCACCGGCACCCCGGCCCTGCTGGTCTCGTCCTTCCTGTTCGGCGCGGGTGTCACCACCTGCCAGCCGGCGCTGGCCACGATGATCGTCCGCTGCTCGACCGCGGCGACCCGCGCGCACGCCTTCGCGCTGCAGTTCACCCTGGTCAACCTGGGGATGGGCATCGGCGCGCTGGTCGGCGGCCAGATCGTCGACGTCGCCGACCCGGCCAGCCTGACCCGGCTGTTCACCATCGAGGCCGCGACCTTCCTGGGGCTGGCCCTGGTCACCGGCACCGCACGGATCCCCAACGCCGCCCCCGTCCTGGTCCAGGAGAAGGCGGACGGCCCGCAGGGCCTGCGCGCCCTGGTCGCCGACAAGGCGATGCTGCGGCTCTGCGTGCTCGCCGGTCTGATCTTCTTCACCTGCTACGGCCAGTTCGAGTCCGGCGTCGCGGCCTTCGCCACCGACACCGTCGGCACCGCGCCCTCCACCCTGGGCATCGCCATCGGCGCCAACGCGCTGACCATCGTGGTGCTGCAGATGTTCATGGTGCGGATCACCGCGCGCCGCCGCCGCACCACCGCGATGGCCGCGGCTGGCGTGGTCTGGCTCGGCGCCTGGGCGATGGCCCTGGTCGCCGGCCTGATCCGGACCGAGACCATGGCCGCCACGGTCGCGATCGTCTCGATCTACGCCCTGTTCGGGGTCGGCGAGTCGCTGCTCGCCCCCACCATGGGCCCGATCGTCGCCGACCTCGCCCCGGCCCGCCTGCTCGGCACCTACAACGCCGGGTACGCCCTGGTGAAGCAGATCGCGATCGCGGTCGGCCCGGCCGTCGGCGTGCTGCTGGTCGGCTCCGGCACCTGGCCGCTCTACCTGGCGGCGATGGCCGGCTCCACCCTGCTGGTCGTCGTCCTGGCGCTGCGCCTGCGGCCGCACCTCACCGCGGCCCAGGACAACGCCCCGGCCCCGGCCCCGGCCCCGGTCCGCGCCCTCCCGATCCGGGAGCTGCAGACCGCCGCGTGACGGCCGCCGCGCCACGCCCCGTACGGCAGTGCGACGGGCGCCCACCAGGTCACCTGGTCGGCGCCCGTCGCGCTTGGTTTCCCGACGAGCGGCACATAGTGTCGGTTGCTGTTGACCGCCCGGCCCCGGCCGGCACAGGCGAGACAGGCGAATCGGCGAGGCAATGACGCAAGCGGCGCTCACGCACCCACCCGCACCCCCGGCCCCCGCAGCCCCCGTACCGGCTCCGCGGGGGCTGCTGCGCCGGGCGGCCGACTGGTCCGGCTGGCTCGGGCCGATCGGGGTGGCGCTCTTCGCCGGACTGCTGCGCTTCTGGAACCTCGGCTACCCCAACGCCTTCGTCTTCGACGAGACGTACTACCCCAAGGACGCCTGGTCGCTGCTCCGGCAGGGCTACGAGGGCACCTGGCCGGACAGCGCCAACGCCGACATCCTCGCCGTCCCGCAGCAGATCCCGCTCACCTCCGCGCCCGAGTTCATCGCCCACCCGCCGCTCGGCAAGTGGGTGATCTCGCTCGGCGAGTGGGCGTTCGGTCTTCACCCCTTCGGCTGGCGGTTCATGACCGCCCTGCTCGGCACCGTCACCGTGCTCATGCTCGCCCGGATCGGCCGCCGGCTCTTCGGCTCCACCCTGCTCGGCTGCACCGCCGCCCTGCTGATGGCGGTCGACGGCCTCCAGCTGGTGATGAGCCGGATCGGCCTGCTCGACGGCGTCCAGATGTTCTTCGTGCTCGCCGCCTTCGGCAGCCTGCTGATCGACCGCGACCACACCCGCACCCGGCTCGCCGCCGTCCGCGACGGCCGCGGCGGTGACACCGTCCGGCTCGGGTGGCGGCCCTGGCGGATCGCCGCCGGCGTCCTCATCGGCGCCGCCGCCGCGGTCAAGTGGAACGGCGCCGTGGTGCTGGTCGCCTTCGGACTGCTCACCGTCCTGTGGGACCAGTCCGGCCGCCGCTGGGCCGGCGCCCGCCGCCCCTGGCGCTCGATGCTGCGCCGGGACGCGCTGCCCGCCCTGCTCGCGGTGGCCGGCTCGGCCCTGGTGGTCTACGTCGGGGCCTGGGCCGGCTGGCTGGCCACCACCGGCGGCTACGACCGGCAGTGGGCCGACGACCGCGCCGGGCTCTCCCCGGCGAGCTTCCTCGGCGTCCCGCTGCCGCAGGTGCCGATGACCTGGGTGCCCGCGCCGCTGCGCAGCCTCTGGCACTACCACTCGCAGATGTACGACTTCAACACCGGGCTGAGCACCCCGCACACCTACCAGTCCAACCCGTTCAGCTGGCTGGTCCAGGGCCGCCCGGTCTCCATGTACTGGGAGCAGGTGCCGGCCGGCCAGCAGGGGTGCACCGCCTCCGGCGGCTGCGCCGCGCAGATCCTCGGCCTCGGCACCCCGCTGCTCTGGTGGACGGCCTGCTTCGCCCTGGCCTACCTGCTCTGGCGCTGGTTCTTCCGCCGGGACTGGCGCTCGGGCGCGGTGCTCTGCGCCGTCGCCGGCGTCTACCTGCCGTGGTTCCGCTACCAGGAGCGGACCGTCTTCTCCTTCTACATGGTCGTCCTGGTGCCGTTCCTCTGCCTCGCCGTCGCCCAGATGCTCGGGGCCATGCTCGGCCCGGAGGGCTGCCCGCCGCGGCGGCGGCGGATCGGCGCGGCCGGGGCCGGGTTGATCGTGCTCGCGATCGTGGGCTGCTTCGCGTTCTTCTACCCGCTCTACACGGCGGAGGTGATCCCGATGTCGTCCTGGCAGGACCGGATGTGGTTCACCAGCTGGATCTGACCGCCGTGACCCGGTCGGCGGCCGACCAGCTGCTGCCGGTCACCCCCGGGCTCGCGGTGGTCACCGCCGTCCTGCTCGCCGCCGCCGTGGCGGTGGCCGGCCGGGGTCTGCTCGGCCACGGGCACGCGGTGCTGCGGGCCGGGCTGCGTGCGGTGGTGCAGCTGGCCGCCGTCGCGCTGGTGATCACCTGGGTGGTCGGTTCGCTCTGGTGGTCGGCGCTGTTCGTCCTGCTGATGTTCGCGGTCGCGGTCCGGACGGCGGGGCGGCGGATGACCCGGGGGCCGGCCTGGGTCTGGGCCGCCGCACCGATCGCGGCCGGGGTGGTCCCGGTCCTCGGTCTGCTGCTGGCCGTCGGGCTGCTGCCCCCGAAGGGCCTGTCGGTGATCCCGGTCGCCGGCATCCTGATCGGCGGCGCGCTCACCGCGACCTCGCTGGCCGGCCGGCGCGCGCTGGACGAGCTGCGGCAGCGCCACGGCGAGGTGGAGGCGGCACTGGCGCTCGGCTTCGAGGAGCGCGACGCCCGGCTGGAGATCTGCCGCACCGCGGCCGCGACCTCGCTCGTCCCGGCCCTCGACCAGACCCGGACGGTGGGCCTGGTCACGCTGCCGGGCGCGTTCGTCGGCATGCTGCTCGGCGGGGCCACCCCGGTGCAGGCGGGTGCGGTGCAGCTGTTCGTGCTGGTCGCGCTGCTCGCGGTGGAGTCGGCGGCGATCGTGGTGGTGCTGGAGCTGGTGGCCCGGGGCCGGGTGACCGCCGGACCGCCGACCGGCGGGAGGCCGGGCGGCATCGGGTAGGCTGGCAGGCGTTGAAGGGGAGTAGCCCTCCACCGGACCGTCGACATACTGGCCCCCGCGCGGGGCCCGGCGCCCGGGGCACGCGTCTTTCGGGGCGGTGCCGGCGAGACCTTCGGCCGCAGTGCTGTGACTTCTGACCAGTGCTGTCGGGCCGGAGCGACCCCTGACGGAGCTGCCGAGGCCGGACAGCCCGACCGAGGGATACCGATCTCCCCATGAGCCTGACCGTCGCCGTCATCACGTTCGGCATCGTCTTCCTGGCCGAACTGCCGGACAAGACCGCACTGGCCAGCCTGATGCTCGGCGCCAAGTACCGCGCGAGTCACGTCTTCGCCGGCATCGCCGCCGCCTTCGCCCTCCAGGTCGGCATCGCCCTGGTCGCCGGCCACCTGCTCTCGCTGCTGCCGCAGCGCTGGGTGGAGGGCGTCACCGGCGTGCTCTTCCTGGCCGGCGCGGCCATGCTGCTCTTCCACGGCGGCGGGGACGAGGACGGGCACGCGGCCAAGGAGCCGTCCTCGAACGGCTTCTGGAAGGTGGCCGGGGCCAGCTTCGTGGTCGTCGCGGTGGCCGAGTTCGGCGACCTCACCCAGATCATGACCGCCAACCTGGCCGCCAAGTACGCCGACCCGCTCGCCGTCGGCCTCGGCGCCTGGCTGGCGCTCTGCGCCGTCGCGGGCATCGCGATCCTCGGCGGTCAGAAGCTGCTGAAGCACGTCCCGATGAAGGTGATCATCCGGGTGGCCGCCGGCGTGATGATCCTGATGGCCGGGGTCAGCATCGTCCGCGCCGTCACGGGCTGACGCCCGCTCGACGGTCTCCCGGGGCGCTCGGCAGTCGCCCGCTCAGCAGTCGCCCGGGTCGCTCTCCAGGGCGGCCCGGGTCTTGGGGCCGTAGACCGGGGAGCCGGCGCTGACCTCGCCCTTGATCTTGTAGCTGCGCTGGAAGTCGGCCAGCACGTTCTGCGTCCACCAGTCGAAGGTGCCGGTCGCGATCGATTTATCGACGAATCCGCAGGAGGCGACGGAGAGCCGCAGCTGCATGTCCTTGACGTCCGGTCCGCTCATCCCGCGCTCCAGCACCCGGGTGGTGGGCGTGGGGGTCGGCGTCGGGGTGGTGGCGGTCGGTGTGGGGGTCGGCGTGGGGGCGGGCGCCGGCGGGGTGGTGGGGGCCGGCGCCGGCGGAGCCGCGGGGGGAGCCGCGACCGTGGTGGGGGTGGCCGCCGGGGTCGCGGTGGCGGTCCTGCTCGGCTTCGCCGTCCTGCTCGGGGTCGGGCTCGGCGCCTCACTGCTGGACGGCGGCGCGCTCGGGCTCGGGGGCGGCGCGGGCGTGGTCGGGTCGACCGGCGCCGGGGCCAGGGTGCGGGACGGCAGCGGCTGCGCCTGCCGCTCGGGCTCGCCGGATGGCGTCACCGCGTAGGCGAGGCCGACGGTGACCGCCAGCAGGCCGGCGCCGGCCGCGACCACCAGACCCCGGCGCCGGGTCAGCGGGCTCCCCGCGGCCTGCTCCTGTGCGCGCCGGGCGGCCCGGCCGCCGGTGCGGGCGGAGCCGCCGTGGGCGTCGGGGGTCGCGCCGGCGAAGGCGAACAGGCCGATCTCGTCGCCGCCGTCCGCCGCCGGCTCCTCCGCACCGTCGTAGGGGTGCTGCGGGTCGTGCGGGTGCGGCGCGTCGTAGCCGTGCGGCTCGTCGTAGGGCTGCTGACCGTACGGCGGCTGCTGACCGTACGGCGCCTGCCCGCCGTGCGCCTGCTGACCGTACGGCGGCTGCGGTACGGGCGGGGCCTGCTGAGGCACCGACATCACCGGGGGCAGCACCGTGGTCGCGTAGGCGTCCGCGTCCGGCCCGGCCGGCGCCCGGGTCGGCGCGGGCTGAGCCGGCGGCAGCAGGGTGGTGGCGAACGGATCCGCCGTGGCGCCGACCGCCGTGGCGCCGACCGCCGTCGCGCCGGCCGTCGGGGCTTCCGCCACCTGACCGGCGGCCAGCGGCACGTACGGGCGCACCAGCGGCGGGCCCTCCAGGTGCGGCAGCACGGCCGTCTCGGTGAGCGCCGGGTCGGTGAGTGCCGGGTCGGGGAGGCACCTGCACCCGGCGGAGCGTGCGGTCCCGCACGTCGGGCAGTGCTGGTCCGGCATCGGCCGGCCCTCCTCGGTCTCGGATCTGGCCCCGTGTGGTGTGCTCGGACGCGTGTTCCCGGGGGCGAACGCGCCTGATTATGCAGGACGTCTCTGTGGGTGGACAGGGGCGTCCGGCCCGGTCCGGGGGTGTTGTGCCGGTTGGTGGTGTTTGTTGCCTGATGAACGGTCGGTGCTCCGGGGGCGTCCCCCGGGCGGCGGCCGGAATGACGTTCGGCTCAACTGAACGGCGCAAACCAGGGCATTTCTGACAGCATGGTGAGTCGGGAGTGATCGTCCGCACGGACCCGGGCCCGACCGGGGCCCGCGACCCCTACGGAGACCCCATGACGGATCCGATCGCCGCGTCCGACCGGAGCCCGGCGAGCGAGCCGGGTCCGCCGCAGGTCACCGTCCACAACCTCTGGGTGCCCATCAGCGCCCTGCTGCTGGCGATGCTGCTGGCCGCGCTCGACCAGACCATCGTCTCCACCGCCCTGCCCACCATCGTCAGCGACCTCGGCGGCCTGGAGCACCTCTCCTGGGTGGTCACCGCCTACCTGCTCGCCTCGACCGCGGCCACCCCGCTCTGGGGGAAGCTCGGCGACATGTACGGCCGGAAGCGCTTCTTCCAGGCCGCGATCGTGATCTTCCTGGTGGGCTCGGCGCTCTGCGGCGTCGCCCAGAACATGGGTGAACTGATCGCCTTCCGCGCGCTCCAGGGTCTCGGCGGCGGCGGGCTGATCGTGCTCACCCAGGCCATCGTCGGCGACCTCGTCCCGCCCCGGGACCGCGGCAAGTACCAGGGCCTCTTCGGTGCGGTCTTCGGCGTCACCAGCGTGCTCGGGCCGCTGCTCGGCGGCGTCTTCGTCGACCACCTCAGCTGGCGCTGGGTCTTCTACATCAACCTGCCGATCGGCGTGGTGGCCCTGGTGGTGATCGCCACGGTGCTGCACGGCGTCGAGGTGAAGCGACGCCACCGGATCGACTACCTCGGCACCGTGCTGATCGCCGCGGTGGCCACCTGCCTGGTGCTGATGACCTCGCTCGGCGGGACGACCTGGGCCTGGAGCTCCTGGCGGATCATCGGCCTGGGCGTGCTGGGCGCGCTGCTGCTGGTCGCGTTCGTGCTGGTCGAGCGGACCGCGGCCGAACCGGTGCTGCCGCTGCGGCTGTTCCGTTCGCGGACGTTCAGCCTGGTCGCCGTCATCTCCTTCGTGGTCGGGTTCGCCATGTTCGGCGCCCTGACCTACCTGCCGACCTTCCTCCAGGTGGTCATGGGCGTCTCGCCGACCCTGTCCGGCATCCACATGTTGCCGATGGTGCTCGGGATGCTGGCCACCTCGATCGGCTCCGGCCAGGTCGTCGCCCGGACCGGCCACTACCGGGCGTTCCCGATCGCCGGAACGGCCGTCACCACCATCGGCCTGGTGCTGCTCTCCCGGCTCGACGAGAACACCAGCACCTTCGAGATGAGCTGCTACTTCCTGGTCTTCGGCCTCGGTCTGGGGCTGGTGATGCAGGTGCTGGTGCTGATCGTGCAGAACTCCGTCGGCTACCAGGACCTCGGCGTGGCCACCGCCGGCGCCACCTTCTTCCGCTCCATCGGGGCGTCCTTCGGCGTCTCCGTCTTCGGGGCGGTCTTCGCGAGCGGCCTGACCGACCGGCTGCGGGACGCCCTGGCCGGCGTGCCGCTGCCGCCCGGCTTCGACCCCGGGGCGATCACCGCCGACCCGCGCGTGATCGACGGGCTCCCGGAGGCCACGCAGAACGCGGTCCTGCACGCCTACGCCGAGTCGATCACCCGCGTCTTCCTCTACGCGGTGCCGATCGCGGCCCTCGCCTTCGTGCTCTCGCTGTTCCTGCGCGAACAGCGGCTCCGGGAGACGGTGACCGCCCCCGACCTGAGCGAGTCGATCGGCGTCAACCCGGTGGAGCGCTCCTCGCTGGACGAGATCGCCCGCGCGCTGTCGGTGCTGAACAGCCGTGAGGCCCGGCGGGACCTCTTCCGCCGGATCACCGCCACGGCCGGGCTCGACCTCAAGCCGGCCTCCAGCTGGATGCTGCTGCAGATGTACCACCACGGCTCGGTCGAGCCGGCGGAGCTGGCCGAGCGCCGGATCGTCCCGTTCGCGGTGATCGACGAGGCCGTCCGAGAGGTGGAGGGGCGCGGTCTCGCCTCCCGCACCGGCGGGCTGCCGCTGCGTCTGACCGAGCCGGGCGAGGCGGTCGCGCTCCAACTGGTCGCGGCCCGCCGCAAGCAGCTCGCGGAGCTCCTCGGCGACTGGGACGAGAAGCAGTTCGACGACCTCGCCGCGCTGCTGACCCGGCTCTCCGCGACGCTCTGCGCCGACCGCCGGGACCGGCCCGACCCGACCGGCCCGGAGCCCCCGTACCGGGGCGAGGGCCGTTCGTTCTGACGCCGCGGGGGAGCCCGGCCGGGGCGCGGCCGCACCGGCGGTCGGGGTGTGACGCCCGGGGCCACTGAGGCCGTTCGGGTTCGGGAGGTGCCCGGGGCCCGTGGGGCCGGAGTCGACCGGTGTGGCGCAAGTCATAAGCATGGCCCGGCGTCCATCGGGGGAGAGAGTGCATGACAATGCGTCGGCGACGCCGACCGGTTCACGACGCGGGCTCAGGACGATTGCTAAGCCATCCCGGCCGGATTCTCATCGACGGCACCCCGGGAGTCCACCAGGATGGGTGAACAGTTGTTCGTCGAACCTTTGGGGGAGGTTCGCTATGACCTGCACATCATCGTGGACCGTGCGCGGACCGGTCGCGGCGGTCGCCGCGGCGGCGGTGCTCACGGGTGGTTCGGTGGCGGAGGCACAGCCTGCCGCCGCCGGTGACGCGGTGCCGGTGGTCGAAGCGGCGGTGCCGGCGGCCGAAGCCGGGGCGGGCGGCGGCCTGAGCGCCGTGGCCCACTTCTACGGGGCACTGAGCACGGGGAACACCGGCCTGATGGCGCGGGCGGTCAGCCAGGACTGGGTCGACATCCCGGCCCACCCGGGCCTGGGCACCGGCGTGGCCGGGGCCCAGCAGCTCGTCCGTGAGATCCGGGCCGTCTTCCCCGATCTGGTGGAGGCCGTCACCGGCATCACCCGCAGCGGCGACCGGATCCACGTGTCGCTGCAGCACTGCGGTACGCACGCGGCGGAGTTCGCCGGCGTCCCGGCGACGTACAAGTACGTCTGCTTCCGCGGCGAGGAGACCCAGACCGTCAGGAACGGCCTGATCTCCACCACGGAGCACTGGGAAGACATCGACGGATTCCTCAAGGAGGTCAAGAAGTGACCGCGGACATCACCCCGCGCCGGGCGGACGACTCGGGCGACCTGAAGAACTACGTGCTGGACAGCACGGACCTGGTGAAGATACCCGGCCTGGTCCGCAGCGAGACGGTCAGCCAGGAGGAGTGCTACCGCCTCATGGTGGAGGGCACCAAGGAGACCTACTCGCACGAGGAGGTCTTCGGCCAGTACTGCTCGCTCGGCGAGTACATCGACGTCCCCTACGACGTCGTGTTCGAGTACGCGGCCAACGTCCACTCGATGGAGGAGTGGACGTTCAGCGTGCGGGACCTGCGCCACGTCGGCGGCGGCCTCTACCGGGGCACCGAGGCCATCCAGCCGAACACCGAGATCTTCATCCGCGCCGACGTGATGAAGGGCCCCGAGCACGGGCTGGTGTTCTACCCCTGCGCCTGGGACCAGGGCAAGGAGCTCTGGATGCGCTACTACTTCACGTTCATCGACGCGAACAAGACGCTCGGCCGGCCCGGCACCGTGGTGCTCTGGACCAACTGCAAGCACCCGTACTACGACCGGTCCGTCACCGACGTCCCGGACTACATCGCCGAGGGCCGCGCCCGCACCGACCGCTACTGGGTCGGCGACATCTGGCCGAACTTCGACGCCATCCACCGCATCGAGACGGCCAACCTCAAGCGGATCCTGGAGCACCGCTTCGGCAACGGCCGGGCCAGCGGCTGACACCATGACGACGGAACCGATGGGCCGCACCACCGGCCCGCAGGCACAGCTGATCGACGTGGTGAACCTCCTGCCCGAGCGCGTGGTCTCCAACGCCGGCGGCCCGGGGGCCGAGGACGACCTCGGCGACCACGAGTTCTTCCGCGGCGTCGCGGAGCGCAGGTTCGCCTCGCCGGACCAGACCTCGGCCGAGCTGGGGGCGGCGGCCTGCGCCAAGCTCCTCGACCGCACCGGGCTGGCCGCCGACGAGGTCGACCTCATCATCTACAACTGCATCTTCAACGACACCTTCTGGCCCGGGATCGGCTCGGCGGTGCAGTCGGCGATCGGGGCCACCCGGGCCACCGTGCTCCAGCTCGACACCAGCTGCTGCTCCTGGCTCTCGGGGCTGCGCACCGCCAAGGCGTTCGTGGAGTCCGGCATCCACCGGAACGTCATCGTGCTGACGGTGACCAACTTCGTCTCCCGGCTGCCGGAGTTCCAGAGCTCCAAGCGCTCCCGGGTGCTCGGCGACGGTGCCACCGCCACCCTGGTGGCACCCGGCCGTCCGAGCATCCTCTCCACCTACGAGCGCTCGCACGGCGAGAACTACGGCCTGCTGCGGTTCGAACCGGAGCTGGTCGACGGGGTGTTCCGCAACTACTGGGAGCGCGGCTGCGGGCCGATCACGGTGAACTTCACCAAGGAGCGGCTGGCGGCCATCCGGGAGAACTCCATGTCCCTGGTGCCGGAGGCGGTCGCCGCCAGCCTCGCCGAGGCCGGTCTGACCAGCGACGACGTCGACTACCTGATCACGCACCAGCCGAACGAGGACTTCCTCTCCGAGTGGCGCAAGCGGTGCGGGATCGAGGAGTCGCGGACGCACGACACGCTGGCGAAGTACGGCAACCTCTTCGCCGGCTCCATCCCGGTGACGGTCGCGGACGCACTGGACCGCGGCCTGATCAAGGACGGCGACATCCTCGCCTTCGGGACCTTCGCCAACGGCGGGGACCTGGTGAGCGCCATGACCGTCCGCTGGCACGCGGGCCGGTGACGGGCAGCGCCGCCCGGCCGGGGGCGTGATCCCCGGGGCGGCGCGGAACGGAGCGGGACGGCCGGCCGGACCGGTGGGGACACGGGGACGGCCGGCTGTTCCGGCATGCACGGGAAACGACGGGGGAGGCCGGCCGGACCGGCCTGACGGGGGACCAACGGGGAGAGAAGGCAGGGGGAGAGATGGCAGGGGCAACGACGACAACGGGGGCCGCGGCGTCGGACCGGGCCGGGTCGGCCACGGCGTCGGGCCGGGTCGGGTCGGCCGCGGCGTCGGAGCAGGCGGGACCGGCCGCGGCGGCCGATCGGGCCGGGGCGACCGCGTCGACGGTCGCCGACGCGCTGGTCACGTCGCTGCGCGACTGGGGCGTGCGGTACGTCTTCGGCGTCAGCGGCGCCAACATCGAGCATCTGCACGACGCGGTCCACCGCCTCGGCCGCGGCCGGCTGGCCTCGGTGCTGGCCCGCCGCGAGGACGGCGCCGCCTTCATGGCCGACGGGCACGCCCGGGTGCACCGCACGCTCGGCGTCTGCTGCTCGACCTCCGGCGGCGCGCTGGTCAACCTGGCGGTCGGGCTGGCCGAGTCCTACGCGGAGTCCGTCCCGGTGCTCGCACTGGTCGGACAGCCGCCGCAGGCGCTGGCGGGCAAGGGTGCGTTCCAGGACGGCTCCGGCATCGGGCGGACGGTGGACTCGGCGCTGCTGCTGTCCGCCGTCACCAAGCGCACCGTGACGCTGACCGACCCGGAGCGGCTCTGGGAGGAGCTGGCGGAGGCGGCCCGCACCGCGCTGTCCGGGCGGCCCGGGCCGGTGGCACTGCTGGTGCCCCGGGACGTCTTCGAGCGGCCGGTGCCCGAGCGGCCGGCCGACTGGCCGTCCGCGCCCGAGGAACTGGTCGAGCGGCCCGAGGTGGACGAGGACGAGGTGCGGGCCCTGTTCGACGCGCTGCGGGAGGCGAAGCGGCCGGTCGTGCTGCTGGGGCACGGCGTGCGCCGCAGCGCGGACCGCGACGCGGTGGCGGAGTTCGTCCGGGAGGCGCGCATCCCGGTCGCCACCACGATGTCGGCGCGCGCCGAGTTCGCCAACTCGGACCCGCTGTTCCTCGGCGTGGCCGGCGTGGTGGGCCACCCCTCCGCGCACGCCGCGGTGCAGGACTCCGACCTCGTCGTCGCGATCGGCGCGGGCCTGAACGCGATGACCCGGGGCCCGCTCGGCGATCTGCGCGGGGACCGCCTCGCGGTGGTCAACATCGACCCCGGGGAGGCGTCCCGCGCGGCCTCGCCCGGGCTGGTGGTGCGGGCGGACGCCGGCGCGGCGGCCCGGCGGCTCCTGGAGCTGCTGCGCAAGGAGCCCTTCCAGGCCGAGGAGTTGGCGGGCTACCGGCGGACCAGGTTCCGGCCGCGGCCGGCACCCGGGCTCGACCCGGCGCCGGTCGGCGGCAGCCTGCTGCAGAGCGAGGCGATCGCCGCGCTGACCGCCTTCCTCCCGGCCGAGGGGCACCTGGTGCTGGACGCTGGCAACTGCGCGTCCGCCGCGATCCACCTCAGCGACGTGCCCGACGGGGCCAGCTCGACCATCGCGCTGGGCGCGGGCGGCATGGGCTACAGCCTCGGCGCGGCCGTCGGCGCCCAACTGGGCTCCGCCGCCGGCTCCCGCACCGTGGTGATCCTCGGCGACGGCGCGTTCCTGATGAACGGCCTGGAGGTGCACACCGCGGTCGACCTGCGACTGCCCGTCCTGTACGTGGTGTTCAACAACGCCATGCACGGGATGTGCGTGACCAGGCAGCAGACCTACTTCGACTCCCGGATCGAGTCGGTGCGCTACGCGCCGGTGGACATCGCCACGGTGGCGCGTGGTCTCGGCGGCCCGGACCGCCTCTGGGTGGCGAGCGCCGACAGCCGGGAGGAGCTCGACCGGGCCCTCGCCGAGTACGCGGCCCGGAGCGCCGCAGCCCCCGACGGGACCGGCCTGCCGGGGCTGCTGGAGCTGCGGCTCGCCCGGGAGGAGGTGCCCCCGTTCACGCCGTTCCTGCCGCTCGACGAGCCGACCTACTACGTCGACGAGGCGGCGCCGGCGGAGGTCACGGTGCCGGCACCGCGTTCGGCGGCGGCGGACCGGCCGGCAGTGCCGGGCCGGGCGGGGGTGTCCGCGTGAGCGGGGGAGCCGGCGGGGGCGGGACCGGGAGCGCCGGGGGCGGGGGCGAGGGAGCCGGCGGGACGGGTGGGCTGACGCGGGCCGAGCTCGACGCCGTCCCGTCCTACGTGGTGAACCCGATCCCCGAGCGGAAGATCAACCTCAGCACCAACGAGGTCCCGTTCGGCCCGCTGCCCGGCGTGGCCGAGGCCGTCGCGGCGGCCACCGCCAAGGTGCACCGCTACCCGGAGATGGCCGCGACCGGGCTCCGCGACGCCCTGGCCGCCCGGTACCGGGTCGCCCCGGAACGGCTGGTCACCGGCGCCGGATCCGCCGCGCTGATCGAGCACCTGGTCCGGGCGACGGCCGCCGGCGGCGGCGAGGTGGTGCACCCCTGGCGCTCCTTCGAGGCCTACCCGATGCTGATCGCCGGGGGCGGCGGGCGCTCCGTCCCCGTCCCCTGCACGCCCGACCACCGGCACGACCTCGACGCCATCCTCGCCGCGGTGACCCCGGCCACCCGGATGATCCTGCTCTGCCACCCCAACAACCCCACCGGCGTGGGCCTCACCGGTGCCGAGCTCGCCGCCTTCCTCGACGCCGTGCCCCCGCACCTGGTGGTGGCGGTGGACGAGGCGTACCGGGAGTTCGTCACCGACCCGGCGCTGCCGGACGCCCTCGTCGAGCACGGGCATCGCCCCAACGTGGTGGTGCTGCGCACGTTCTCCAAGGCCTGGGGGCTGGCCGGGATCCGGCTCGGCTTCCTGGTGGCGAGCGCGGAGGTGGCGACGGCCGTCCGCAAGGTGGTGACCCCGTTCTCCACCAACGCCCTCGCCCAGGCGGCGGGTCTGGCGGCCCTGCGGGCCGAGCCGGAGATGCTGCGCAGGGTCGGCCTGGTGGTGTCCGAGCGCGACCGGCTGGCCAAGGCGCTGTCCGCGTGGATCGACGGGATTCCGGCCGCCCAGGCCAACTGCCTCTGGCTGCCGGTCGGGGAGCGGGCGGTCGAGCTCGCCCGGGCCTGCGAGGAGCGCGGGGTGCTCGTCCGGCCGTTCGCGGGCGAGGGCGTGCGGGTGACGGTCGGGACCGGGGAGGAGAACGACGCCTTCCTGGCGGCGATCGCCGAGGTGCTCGCCTGATCGGTCCGCGGGATCCGGACCGAGGTGGACCGGTGGGGCCGGTTGGACCGGTGGACCGGTGGACCGGTTGGACCGGTTGGACCGAACCGAGCTGAACCAGCTGAACCGTACTGAACCGAGCTGAACCGAACCGATGTCGACCCGACGCGATCCCGCGGCCGGTCGGCTCACTCTGCCGTGAAACTGTGAAGGGAAGGAACGAGGAATGACTGTTCTTGTCATCGGCGCGACGGGGTTCCAGGGCGGTGCCGTGGCCCGGCTGCTCGCCGAACAGGGCCGGCCGGTGCGCGGCTTCGCCCGGACCGCCCCGACCGCGGACAAGGCCGTCCCCGGTGTGGACGTCGTCACCGGCGACCTCGGGGACGCGGACTCCGTGCGCAAGGCCTTCGCGGGCGTCACCCGCGCGTCCGTCGTGATCCCGCAGGTCTACGACCGCGACACGGTGGTGCGCTTCGCGCGGAACGTCGCCCGGGCGGCCCGCGAGGAGGGCGTCGAGCGGCTCGTCGTGAACGGCAACACCCGCGTCCCCGTACAGCGCACCGAGTTCACCGGCTTCGAGACCCGACGGGAGGCCGAGGAGATCCTGCTGGAGTCCGGTGTGCCGACGACCGCACTGCGTCCGCCGATCTACCTGGACAACCTCTACAGCCCGATCGCCGGGCCGTCGCTGGTCAACGACGGCGTGCTGGCCTTCCCGGTGCCGCCGTCGGTGCGGATCGCCTGGCTCTCCCACGAGGACCTCGCCAAGGCCACGGTGGCCGCCCTGACCACCGCCGACCTGGCGGGGGAGACGATCGACCTGGGCGGTGCCGAACTGCTGACCGGCCCCGAGCTGGCCGAGCGGTTCTCCGCCGGCCTCGGCCGCGAGGTCCAGTACATCCCGCTGCCGCCCGAGCAGTTCGAGGCCGGGCTGGCGCAGGCCTTCGGCCCGGAGGCCGCGGCCGGGATCGCCGGCGGCTACCACTGGGTCGCCACCGAGGAGGGGGCCGGCCTGCTGGAGTCCGACCCGGCGGCGGTGGAGTCGACGCTGGGCATCCGGCTGACTCCGGTGGCCGACTGGATCGCCGCCCGCGACTGGCAGGTCTGGGCGGCGCGCTGAGGCGCATGGAGGCGAGCTGAGGCGCACGGAGGTGCCCGGACGACCCGCGGACCCCGAGCACACCGGTGCTCGGGGCCCGCGGGCCCTTCCTCCGGGCGGTCACTCGCCCCTGGGGCCCTTCGTCGGCTGGGCATGAGTCCTGCACCGTACCTGCACAAGGCCGGGGCCCGTACGGGAGCCCGGACGGTGCGGGGAGCCCCGGTCAGGACACCGCGCAGACCGCCGGTCCGTGGAGGCCGGGCCCGCGGTGGCCGGGGCGACTGTCCCGGTACTCGCCCGGCGGCATCCCGAACCACTTGCGGAAGGCGAGGTGGAATCCGACGCTGCTGCGGTAGCCGACCGCCTCCGGAATGACGGACAGCGCCCGGTCGGTCTCCGTGAGCAGCCGGGCCGCCTCCCGCATCCGGCGCGCGGTCAGATGCCGGCCGGGGCTCTCGCCGACCAGCTCGCGGAAGGCCGCGGTGAACGCCGTCCGGGACATCCGCGCCTCGCGGGCCAGTCGTTCGACCGTCCACGGCTCCCCGAACCGGCCGTACACGGCGAGCAGCGCGCGGCTGATGCCCGGGTGGTTCAGCGCCCGCATCGCCGGATAGTCGTCGGCCAGGCGCTTGGCCGCCTCGCCGCGCAGCGCCAGCCCGAGGGCCAGCACCAGCGCGGTCTCGAAGCCGCGCACGCTGATCAACCGCCGTTCGCCGGGGTCCCCGTCGGGCTCCGCGGACAGTGCGGCCAGCGTGTGGTGCAGCAGCGGCTGGCGCCGGACGAGGCTGCGGTCCAGCACGATCATCGGCGGCAGCGCCCGGTACAGCGCGGACTCGCCGACGGAGTTGTAGGACAGGCCGCCGCAGAGCATCCGGGTCTCCGGCCCGGGTCCGGGCAGCCGCACCACGCCGAACCCCTCGGACGCCCCGGGCGGCCGCGGGGTGGCCGGGGCCGCGGTGGCCCCGGCCGCCGTGGCGCGCCCGGTCGCCCGGCCGGCCAGGACGGTCGGCAGCGGCACGACCTCCCGTCCGGGCCGGTCGCTCAGTGCGTGCGGCGCCCCCCACGGGAAGATCGCCAGATCACCCTCGCGCAGCACCGAGCTGCGCAGATGGAGTGCGGCGCCGGGCAGTTCGACCTCGTCGGCGAGGGTCGCCCAGCACGAGCCCTCGACGATGTAGTGCAGCACCGCGCAGTTCTCGGCCGGGCCGCGGATGCCCCAGGGCGCCCGAACGCGCCAGTGGGTGTGGAACGCCCCCTCCAGACGGAGCGAGCCGAGCAGTTCGCCGAGTACGTCGTCCATGAGTCCAGTCCCCCCGGCCACAGGCTACTGCGGTCGGGGGCCGCTCCTCATTGCGGAGGCTTTAAAACCCGGCCTGCGCGGTGTTGCGAGATGTGACATAACGTCAAATCGGCTCACCGGAGCGTCTATTGCCGCCACGGAGTCGCTGCTGGTCCGGGGTTGTGCTCCGGGGAGCGCCCCGGGAGCGCGCCCGCCTGCACCGCGGCGGGGTGCCGCGGTGCAGGCGGTTGTGGTGCAGGTGCGGGGTGCCGCCCGGCCGACCTCAGTCGAGGCGGACGTGGCCGCCGCGGTTCAGGTAGTCGACCATGCCCCAGGAAGCCTCGTTGTTGCGCAGGTTCGAGGTCAGGCTGCCGCCGCGGCCGGCCGGGACGTAGTTGGCGTCGCCGTAGAACCACGGGTAGACCCAGACGCCGATGGTCCCGCTGCTGGCGTTCTCGACGGAGGCGGCGTTGTTGCGCACCTTCTGGCCGTAGCCGGCCGAGCCGTACTGGTCCTTCTTCCAGAAGGTCTCGTCGATCTGGCCGTCCTGGAGGCTGTACTCCATCGTCATCGCGCCTTCGGCGCTCGGCGAGTAGTAGATGCAGAAGGTGACGCTGGCGCCGTTGCTGTCCTGGCAGCGGACCGGCGAGGACCAGGTGCTCCACCCGTTGATCCAGGTGACGCTGTCGGCGTTGGCCTGGCCCGCGCCGGTGAGCATGGTGGTGCCGGCGACGGCGAGGGCGGCCGCGCCGGTGGCCAGGCGGCGGCCTGCGGACTTGAGCTTCATCGGTGTGTGGCTCCTTCACTCGGTGGTGGTGTCGGACGGTCCGCGGAATCGTTCCGCGGGCCGGGAAAGGTGGTCAGAGGGTGGGCGGCGCGGGGGAGGACCAGTCGTGGTCCACCAGCCGCCCGAGCGAGCGGACCTCGGAGTCGAGCGCCGCCTTGACGGCCGCCAGGTCCTTGGCGTGCCGGCCGATCGCGGCGTTCTGCAGGGTCGACTCGGTGGCGAACCAGACGCCGGTGAGGTTGGTGCGGCGCTTGCACTCGACGTCCGCCACGGCCTGGGCGATCTCCGTCGCGCTCGGCACCGGGTCCTTCATCGACGGCACGGCGGCGGGCGCCTGCAGCGGATCCGGCAGGTCGAAGCCGTGGTCCTTCATGCAGCCGGTCCAGGCGGCGATCGCCGCGGCCACCTCCGGGGCGGACTTCGACTCGGTGAAGCTCCCCGACTTGATCTCGGTCACCGCACCCTGCGGGCCGTTGCCGGGCCCCTGCGGGCCGCCGGCCGCGCCCGGCATGATCCGGTCGAGCTCCGCGAAGCAGCCGCCCTCCGGCAGCGGCTTGCCCTGGTACGAGGTCGCCCGGGTGCCCTGCGCCTGGTCGACGCCGAGCAGGACGGTCCGCGTGGCGGCGGGCAGTGCGGACAGTGAGGCCGGCTGTTCGCCCGCGGCGGGCGCGGCCGCCGTCTGGGGGACGTGGTAGCCCCAGCGGGCGGCGCCGTCCGGGTCGGTGATGCCGTAGCGGCGGTTCATCGGGGTGTAGGTGCGGACGGCCGAGCTGTCCGGCCCGGGCTTGGCCGGCACCGGGTAGTCCAGCCCGTACCGCTTCATGCAGGAGCCGGTGGCGGCCTTGCGGACCCATTCGAACTGGACGGACTGAAGTGGCGTCAGCATGTACTGTTCAATGGGAAGATGGAGCTCGTCCACGCCGGTGCCCGCCGACGGCGTCGCCACCGGTGTGGTCGGCGGCACGACGATCGGCGCCGCCGCGGGCGGGCCGCCCGCGCAGCCGCTCAGCGTGGTGAGTGCGGCGAGGACGGCGAACGTCGCGAGCAGCCCGGTGCCCGGGCCGACGGCGCCCGGCGCGCGGCCGGACGTCCGGCCGCGGGCAGTCCTTCCGCTGCGGCTCAAGGGCATGGCGGATCGCTCCTCGGTTCTGGGGGCTGGGGTGCGGCCGGGCGCGGCTCGATGCGTCGCGACGCGGCGGGGCCCGGCTCGACGCCGGGCGGTGGCCCAGCCTAGGTGCCCGATCGGGGCCGATCGCCGCGTTCAATCCCGTGGGACGGACCAGACTTCGTCCCACCGCCGTGACCAGCACTTTGAGACGTCACGCAGCTCCGAAGTGGAGACGTCCCACGGTCGTCGGCGTCAGGTGTAGGAGACTGCTCGCATCTCTGCACGTCACTCCGATGGGTGAACGATGGAAGGCTGCGGGGTGAGTGATCGGAGATCGGCGCCCTAGGAAGTGTTTGAGATGTGCTCGTAGAGGCTGATGGGGTCTGGCTCGGTGCTTCCCACCCTGTGCGGGTGGTCATCGGGTGTGGCGGTTACCGTTCCCTCGTGGCAGAGGAACCGATAACCATCAAGTTCACGCGCGATCAGGCTCTTGTGCTGTCGGACTGGCTCTATCAGGCGACGTACCAGTCCGATGTGCTGGATGACCTGTTGAAGACGGACCGAGCGGTCTGGTCTCCGATTTACACGATCTCTGGGGCGCTGGAAGCGACGCTAGCTGAGATCTTCATGCCGGACTACGACGAGCGCCTCAAGGCGGCGCGGCAGCGTCTGCTGGTCGAGATGTACGGCTCGGATGAGGAAGCAGGGACAGGGGGGACAGCGTTCTGAGACGGGATTGAGCGGTCGGCCATGCTCGTGGAACGATCTTGGTGTGGCTCGTGGGGATCTGACGGATAAACAGCGGGAGCGGCTGGAGCCGCTGTTGCCGCCGGTACCGAGGATGGGGCGGCCGCCAAGGGGTCACGTCCGCTGGAGTGGTGTATCGACGGCCACTCGGTGATCCGATTTCAGGCTATGCGGTGAGTGCGGTCGGGATGGTCTCGTCGGGGGTTTCTCCCTCGATCGGGTGGAGGCGGCAGCGGCCGAGGATCTCGGAGCCGATGTAGCGGCGCTGTTCGGCCCATTCGTCGCTCTGCTCGGCCAGGACCGCGCCGATCAGGCGGATGACCGAGCTGCGGTCGGGGAAGATCCCGACGACGTCGGTGCGGCGCCGGATCTCCTTGTTCAGTCGCTCCTGCGGGTTGTTCACCAGATCGACTTCCAGACCGTCCGGGGGAAGACGGCGAAGGCGAGCAGGTCCTCGCGGGCGGCCTCCAAGTGCTCTGCGGCTTTGGGGAACTTCTCGTCCAGTGCGGCGATCACCGACGCCATCTGTTGCCGGACGGCCTTCGCGTCGGGCTGTTCGAACACCGTCCGCAGCAGGGTGGCGACCCAGGGCTGGGCGGACTTCGGGACCTGCGAGAGCAAATTGCGCGCGTAGTGCGTTCGACACCTCTGCCACGACGCGCCGGGCAGCGTCGCGCCGACCGCGTTGACCAGGCCGGTGTGGGCGTCGGAGACCACCAGCTTGACGCCGGTCAGCCCACGGGCGACCAGGGAGCGCAGGAAGGCGAGCCAGCCGGCGCCGTCTTCCGTGGTGGCGACGTCCAGGCCGAGGACTTCGCGTTGGCCCTCGTTGTTGACGCCGACCGCAACCAGGCAGTGGACGTTGACGACGCGGCCGCCCTCACGGACCTTCTGGGTGAGCGCGTCGACCCAGACGAACGTGTAGGGGCCCTGGTCAAGCGGTCGGTTACGGAACTCGGCGACGCGCTCGTCCAAGTGCTTGGCCATCTCGGAGACTTGCGACTTCGACAGCTGGGTGACGCCGAGGCTCTCGGCGAGCTTCTCGACCCTGCGCGTGCTGACGCCGAGGAGGTAGCAGGTGGCGACGACGCTGATCAGGGCCTGTTCGGCCCGCCGTCGGCGCTCCAGCAGCCAGCTCGGGAAGTAGGTGCCGGAGCGGACCCTGGGGATCGCCAGGTCGATCGTGCCGACCCTCGTGTCCCAGTGCCGATTGCGGTATCCGTTGCGGGAGTTGACTCGGTCCTCGCTCGGTCGGCCGTACTCGCCGCCGCAGGCCCGGTCGATGTCGGCGGACATCATCGCCTCGGCGAAGGTCTTCACCATCGCGCGCAACAAGTCGGGACTCGCCGAGGCCAGGTTCTCCTCCAACAGGGCGGCGAACGGCAGACTGTCGGGTGCGGTCATCGTGTTGGTCTCCTCTTCGTGACGTCAGACATCTCGAAGGATCAACCGGTGGCCGTCTTACGTTTCAGGTGACACCCGCTACCGGGACGAAACCCCCGGAACGGGTGGAACCCGTACACCACTTCCCTGGACGCAACCTCTCACGGGTCGGCAACTGGCCGAGTACCTGGGCTGGACACTGTCCAAGGTCAGCAAGTTGGGGACCCGCAGGCAGACCTCCGTCCACGACGGCCTCAGGGCGTGGGCAGCGGGTGTCGGTCAGCCCGGCTCGGCATCCGACTCGCCGAGACCCACACCACCGCTCTGCTCCGGCCCACCGCCAGCTGCCCGCCTACCACCGGTTCATTCGAACCATCCAGCCCCCACCAGACACAACTTGAGCCCTGACATACCCGCGTCCGTAGCACCAGCCAGGCCAATAGCAGCGAGCACCTTCAGCCACGCTGGATGCCTACCGTCTCCTCCAGAACACCGCGCAGACCCTCTTCGGTCTGTACAAGTAGGCCACCAGCCACCTCCGCAACAGCCAGGTACCAGGAACCCGGGGCGAGTTCGACGCCGGAAGGACCGCCGTCCTCCCCCTGGAGCGCTCTCTGACACGGCACAGCAAACCAGAACGGGGTAAACGTACTGTCACCCACTTCATCCTGCTCGTTCCGGATGGGGTGGTGCAGTCCGGGGGACGAAAGAGGATACCCCGGTTGAGCTGCCATTGCAGCTGGTCCTATGTCTCCAAGGAAATATGTGGCCCGGTCAGTCAAGTACTTGCTCAGGCGTGTGGCGGCACGGTCCGCATCATCGGCGATGGCGCGAGAGGTCTCGCGTGTGAGTTGATCTCCGACCAGTACTTTCTCTCGGAGGTCAGCCGCGACGGCGTGGATGTCGCGGACAGCCGAGCCCTGTTCCTCAGCCTGGCCAGATGGCCTACCGAGCTTTCGGTGGACTTCCTCTTCGGAGGGCATGCCTAACCGGCCGAGGTTGTAAACCGCTTCGGTCAAAGCCTGCAGAGTCGGGCTCATGACGGCGTCGTAACTCTCCAGACTCATCGGCAAGGAAAAGCTCATGCCCTGAGCGATCTGGGTCGTAAGAGTGAGCCAGCTGCGGCAGCTCAGCCGTGCCCGAGCGATCGCTTCAAGCAACTCCTTCTTCTCCACCTCCACCGACGTCGACCGTTCGTCGGTGCGCCTTCGACGATCCGCGTAGATGCCTCCTGCCGCTCCAATGAGTGCGCCACCGATACCGCTGATGAGCCCGAACAGGGCAGAGGGATCTGACATGACATCACTCTCGCCTGCCCAGCGCCCTCGTCACTAGGAAGTGTTTGAGATGTGGTCACAGCGACTGCCGTATCAGGGTGAGTTGGATGGTCGCCTCGTAGCGGACGGCGAGTTTGTCGTATCTAGTGGCCACGGTTGCGTCCAGGGAAGTGGTGTACGGGTTCCACCCGTTCCGGGGGTTTCGTCCCGGTAGCGGGTGTCACCTGAAACGTAAGACGGCCACCGGTTGATCCTTCGAGATGTCTGACGTCACGAAGAGGAGACCAACACGATGACCGCACCCGACAGTCTGCCGTTCGCCGCCCTGTTGGAGGAGAACCTGGCCTCGGCGAGTCCCGACTTGTTGCGCGCGATGGTGAAGACCTTCGCCGAGGCGATGATGTCCGCCGACATCGACCGGGCCTGCGGCGGCGAGTACGGCCGACCGAGCGAGGACCGAGTCAACTCCCGCAACGGATACCGCAATCGGCACTGGGACACGAGGGTCGGCACGATCGACCTGGCGATCCCCAGGGTCCGCTCCGGCACCTACTTCCCGAGCTGGCTGCTGGAGCGCCGACGGCGGGCCGAACAGGCCCTGATCAGCGTCGTCGCCACCTGCTACCTCCTCGGCGTCAGCACGCGCAGGGTCGAGAAGCTCGCCGAGAGCCTCGGCGTCACCCAGCTGTCGAAGTCGCAAGTCTCCGAGATGGCCAAGCACTTGGACGAGCGCGTCGCCGAGTTCCGTAACCGACCGCTTGACCAGGGCCCCTACACGTTCGTCTGGGTCGACGCGCTCACCCAGAAGGTCCGTGAGGGCGGCCGCGTCGTCAACGTCCACTGCCTGGTTGCGGTCGGCGTCAACAACGAGGGCCAACGCGAAGTCCTCGGCCTGGACGTCGCCACCACGGAAGACGGCGCCGGCTGGCTCGCCTTCCTGCGCTCCCTGGTCGCCCGTGGGCTGACCGGCGTCAAGCTGGTGGTCTCCGACGCCCACACCGGCCTGGTCAACGCGGTCGGCGCGACGCTGCCCGGCGCGTCGTGGCAGAGGTGTCGAACGCACTACGCGCGCAATTTGCTCTCGCAGGTCCCGAAGTCCGCCCAGCCCTGGGTCGCCACCCTGCTGCGGACGGTGTTCGAACAGCCCGACGCGAAGGCCGTCCGGCAACAGATGGCGTCGGTGATCGCCGCACTGGACGAGAAGTTCCCCAAAGCCGCAGAGCACTTGGAGGCCGCCCGCGAGGACCTGCTCGCCTTCGCCGTCTTCCCCCGGACGGTCTGGAAGTCGATCTGGTCGAACAACCCGCAGGAGCGACTGAACAAGGAGATCCGGCGCCGCACCGACGTCGTCGGGATCTTCCCCGACCGCAGCTCGGTCATCCGCCTGATCGGCGCGGTCCTGGCCGAGCAGAGCGACGAATGGGCCGAACAGCGCCGCTACATCGGCTCCGAGATCCTCGGCCGCTGCCGCCTCCACCCGATCGAGGGAGAAACCCCCGACGAGACCATCCCGACCGCACTCACCGCATAGCCTGAAATCGGATCACCGAGTGGCCGTCGATACACCACTCCAGCGGACGTGACCCCGTGAGACCGCCCTCGGCGCGCAGCTCGCGAAGCCGCAGGGCCGAGGGCGATTCGAGCCTGTTGGAAGTCGGAGCTGACAAGCTGGACGGTACCTCAGTGCTGAACGTCCGACACCCACCGCCCGATGGACCGATGTGGCGTCTCCGGTCTCGACGTCCTCGTAGAGCGTCGGGCACCCGTTGGTCCCCGAGTTGCTTCTGATGTACCGCAGTCGTCGGCTCACAGCTGTTCCTCTCGCTGTCGGTCAGGCTGAATCAGGATGGCGCGAGACCGGTCCGAGGTGCGCGCTGATTCTCGAACATTCTCCCGAGACGACAACGGCCCCCGCCTGCCCTCGACCTGCCGATGTCCTCGAAGTGTCCGGCGTGGTCCCGGCCCAGGGCCGCATCAAGGCTTCGGTCTTCGTACGCTGTGCGTCGGGCGACGTCTTCGGGTCGTCCTCACGTTGAGGTCGCCGATCAGGCCGACCGTTGATGTTGAGAGGTGTCATGTGGGTAGCGTGGTAAAGATCAACGTGCTGACCGTTCCGGCCGAGCAGCGGGCGGAGCTGGAGAAGCGGTTCGCGTCGCGGGCCGGGGCCGTCGAGAACTCGGACGGCTTCGAGTGGTTCGAGCTGCTGCGCCCGGTCGAGGGGACGGACCAGTACCTGGTCTACACCCGCTGGCGCAGCGAGGAGGACTTCAAGGCCTGGATGGAGGGCCCCATGCAGGCGGCTCACCGCCAGGGCCCGCCGGCCGCCGAGGGCGAGGCGCCCAAGCGCCCCGCCGCGTCCGGCTCCACCCTGTGGTCCTTCGAGGTCGTCCAGTCGGCCGGCCCCAAGGCCTGAGGCTCCACCCCACCGGCGCGCCCCGGACACCCGTCCGGGGCGCGCCGGCGTCGGTTCGAGGAAGGGGCGGCCCGACGACCGGCACGATCAAGCTTCTCGCTCTGGCATCGTGACCAGGATCTGGAAGTGGCCGAGCGACATCCGCGCGGCCATCGAGATCAGCGACCATCACAAGGAGCTGCTGTGACCGTCACCTCCCCCGAGTTCGTGGCCGGCCTGGCGGCCGACGCCGAAGCCGCCGGCATCACCGGCTTCGTCGCTGCCGCGGTGATCAAGTGCGACAGCCGGGTCCTGCTCCTGCGTCGTAACCCCGACGACTACATGGGCGGGATGTGGGAGATTCCCTCCGGAACGGTAGAGGCCGGGGAAACCATCCTGGACGCCCTTCACCGGGAGACGGCGGAGGAGACCGGCCTGGCCATCGAGCAGGTGACCGGCTACATCGGGCACTTCGACTACCGGAACAGCCGGGGTGGCACCACCCGCCAGTTCAACTTCGCCGTCACCGTGGAGAAGACCGAACCGGTCGTCCTCACCGAACACGACGCCTGCCGGTGGGCACTCCCGGCGGACCTCCCCGAGGTCAGCGACGCAGTCCGCAAGCTGATCGCCTCCTGACCCCGAGCCGCACCCCGGAAGCTCTGCGGCGCGGCCCGTCTCTCGGCGCTCCGAGAGTCGGGCCGCGCAGGTGTCAGTGGCGGCGTCCAATTGAGGGCACCTACGTACCACAACGGCCAGGCACACAAGGCGCGTTGTCACAAGCGCCCTTGATCACATTCAGCACCCGTCTCTGGCGAGGCCATATGCGCTGGTCGGTGTGGGTGGCGCGTGCTCCCGGGTGGCCGGGCCGGTTCACTGACCCGGCCACCCCTTGCGGTTACCTGGCGGCGAGGAGTTCCCCACGCTCGACGGCGTTTCGCAGGACGGCCGCGATCTCCTGGGGCAGCAGGTTGACCGCGTCGAGGGCGTCGGCGGTGAGGGGGATCTCCTCCAGGAGGTATTCGCCGCGGTCCTCCTGGCTGAACTCGGGGCCGGTGCGGTCCTCGAAGCTCCACTTCTCGATGGTGGCGAGGTAGAAGTCCTGGCGCTCGTCGGAGTCCTCGATGGTGTGGAGGACGCTGACGATCTCGGCTTCGCCGGCGATCTCCTCACGGACCTCACGCCGCAAGGCGTCCTCGGGGCTGGCGTCGGTCGGTTCGATCTTGCCGCCGACGATCACCCAGTACGGGTCGATGCCGGGGCGGATGCGCTTGATCAGCAGCATGGTGTTGTTCGGGGTGAGGAGGACGGCGCGGACGCGGTGCTGCATGGTGGTCTGTCTCCTGTTCGGTGGGACGTGACGGTCAGTGGAGGAGCCGGCCTCCGTCGACGTGCGACGACTGGCCGGTGATGAAGGACGCGCTGGGACCGGCGAGGAAGCGACCGCGGCGGCGACGTCCTCGGGCCGCCCCCGGCGCTGGACGCACTGGCGGCGGATCTCGCCCTCCGGGCGTGCGCGGCGGTGGGCGGGCAGGTCGTTCTCCGCCTCGACCTGGATGGCTCCGGCTACGACAGTGTTCACGCAGATCCCGGCCGGTCCAAGTTCCGCCCTTCACCGGGAGACGGCGGAGGAGACCGGCCTGGCCATCGAACAGGTCACCGGTTACATCAGGCACTTCGACTACCGGAACAGCTGGGGCGGCACCACCCGCCAGTTCAACTTCGCCGTCACCGTGGAGAAGACCGAACCGGTCGTCCTCACCGAACACGACGCCTACCGGTGGGCACTCCCGGCGGACCTCCCCGAGGTCAGCGACGCAGTCCGCAACCTGATCACCCCCTGATCCAGAGCCGCACCCCGGAAGGTCTGCGGCGCGGCCCGTCTCTCGGCGCTCCGAGAGACGGGCCGCCGCCGTTGCCCGAGCCCGGGCCGGGTCCCCGTGCGGCTGGAAGCCCAGCGCATTCGGCGGACGGGTACTCAAACGGCGCGCCCCCGGTCGACCGTCCGGGGGCGCGTCAGTGTCAGGGGCGGCGTCCAATTGAGGCACGCACAACTTCTCGTCTGCACAAGCTGGCGCCTCGCCGATGCCTATTCCTTCCGGCCCTGGCCGCGCAGGGCCGGAGCGACTTCTCAGCCGGATTGGCGCTTGTAGTGGAGGCGCGGAGCGCGGTCAAGGTCCAGGATGAAGCCAGCGGGGATGGCGTCATCTCCAGGCCTCAACTGGAGGGTCAGTCGATAGCCTGGTCCGGTGTAGCTTCGCGATCCCGACGGGACCAGTGAGTCACTTGCGCCTCGGCGCCAGAGACGCAGAACTGTATTGCTACGGCTGAGCCGGAGCACCCCGGGCACGTCCGGGCAAGCGAAGCTGCCGAGATCGGTGCCGCAATCGGGGCCGGTCAGGGTCTCCTTGCATCTATCGCGGTTCGACTCATTTGGTCTCGCTGAACCGGTTCGTAAGGCCTGGGCGAGTGAGCGCTCCAAATTCGCGGTGGGATTCTGCAGGACTCTGGTGATGAGCGTCGCGGCGATGCGGTCGCCGATTGCGTGATTGTTGGAAAGGCAGATCACCCGCGTGCCTGTATCCACCATGTGGACTGCCGCGGAGAAGCCCTGCTCGTGGCCAAGGTGGAAGACGATGCGTTGCGCGCTCCTGAAGCCCCCGTACAGGCCGGCCCCGTATAGGTACGGAGCATGGTCGGCAGCTTGATACGGCACGACGTTCTGATCGGGCAGCTCGAGATCGGCCCGCTGCCAGCGATCGTGTAGGTGGCCGAGCCACCGATCGAGGTCGGCCGGGGTGGTCCAGAGGGAGCCGGGACCGGGCAGGCTGACGGGCTCGGCACTGTGCTGCCAGCCGCCGGAAGTGAGGTGGTAAGCGCTGGCGGCGCACGGGATGAGTTGTCGAGGATCAGACTTGAAGTGCGTGGCGTCCATGCCCAGTCGGTCGAAGAGACGTCTCCGGGCGAGGCTGGCCAGGTCCATTCCGTGGACGGTTTCGAGGAGCTTGGCTAGCAGGAGGTAGTTGGTGTTGCTGTAAAGGAACTGGCCTTCGGGGACTGCTCTCTGCCGCTGCCAGCAGGCAAGGCTGACCAGGTCATCGGCGGTGTAATGGTCGAGGTCACGGAGGCCAGCAAGGGAGACCAAGGACTCGGCGTCGCGAAGGCCGGATCGATGGGTGATCAGGTCGCTGATGGTGAGATCGTGGACTTGGAGCTCAGGGAGCAGCTGGTTCGCCTGTTGGTCGAGCGCGAGCATGCCATTCTGGGCGGCGAGCAGAACGAGGTGTGCAGTGATCTGCTTGGCGACTGAACCGACGTTGAATGCGGTGTTGGCGTCGATCGGGACTGCATGTTCGAGGTTGGCCAACCCGAAGTGCAGTTGGATGGCGTCTTCGCCAGGGCGGCGGAGCAGAACCGAGACTCCGGGCTCCGTCGCTCGCAGTACGCCGAGCCGGTGGCCGCTCACAGGGCGAGAGCCTGCAGGTATACGGAGTGCAGGCGAGTGCGTAGCCCGTCGTGGGTGATCAGTCGCAGGGCGCGGGCGTGCGAGATGGCGGTGTTGGCGAGTAGGCACCGCTGTTGGTCGAGATAGGCCGTGAGGTAGTCGTGGCGATCGCCGTCTGTCCGGGCGAGGACGCGAGCGGTGTAGATCATGGTGAGGGGGAAGGCCCAGCAGGCATGGAGGAAGCCGAAGGCCGGTCGATCGATCTGCTTCCACGGAGAGTAGAAGTGCTCGGCGTCACTGAGCTTGCACGCTGTCGCGGTGAGGGCGTCGTTGAGCCAGTTGTGGCCAGCCTCGTGGATCAGGTCCCGGGCGAGGACGATCGGGTCGCCGACGTGGTCGACGTAGATGGTTCCGGGCAGACGGGTAATGGTCCAGCTGTCCAGAGTGTCGCCGAGTCGTTTCGTGTGCAGCAGGCAGGCAACGACGGCGTGTCCCGCGAGGAGGTCGGCGAAGCCGTTGCCAGCGGCGATGGAGTAAGCGGAAACAGCGAGGCTCCTAAGGCCGAGCGGGGCCTGGACTGCCTCGGGCCGCAGGACGTAGTACGGGGTTTCGGAGATCGGTGAGCGTGGCAAGTCGGCAGGGTCGGGGCTGAGGATGACGCGCGGGCCGACGATGGTGGGGGTGAGCTTGCTGGTGGCTCCGGCATCGGGGTTGGCCGCGTACCAGTCGAACAGGGCAGAGTCGTTGCTGCGGGCTGCTGTCTCGGAGCCTTCGAGCACGTGGTGAGCCAGGCAGTAGTCGAGTGCGGCGTCGCCGATCGGGGCCGGCCGCACCGTCGGGTGGGTGACGCTGTGGATCTTTGTGATGCGGCTGCGGTGAAGGCGATTGATGGGCGGGAAGTCGAAGGCGACGGGTGCGTCCACGGGGTTCTCCTCGTCGGGTCAGGGCCCTGGGGCCGGTCCGGTCGGCCCAGCCCCAGGGGTGTTCACTGCCGGTGCTCGGAGCTCCGGCGGCTGGGTGATCAGGCGACGTCGCCCTCGTCGGTGGTCGGCCAGCCCTCGGCCGAGACGCTGGAGGTGTGCGCGGTGGTGCGGACGGTCTCGTCCTCGCCGCGCAGGTCCTCGACGGCGGCAAGGAAGTCACTAATGGGGGTGTCGATGTCCATGGAGTGCCTCTTTGGGTTGTTGGAGTGGAGTGGAAGGTGCTTGGGTTCGGGGCGGTGCTCTAGCCCTGTGCATTTCGGGCCCTTCTGGAGTAGGTGGGTCAGCTGCGGCTGGCTCGCCTGAGCGCGTCGCGCAGTTCGTCCATGGCTGGCCGGTCGGCCGGCGCATGGGCGAGGGCGGCCGCGACGATGGTCCCCAGGTCACACGGGCTGTTGGCGTGTTCGTGTGGTGAGCCGAAGCGGGGGATGTCCGCGCGTAGGTACCGGTAGGCGAGGACGCCGAGGCTGAAGACATCGGCAGCAGTGGTCGCGTGGTGGTAGCCGGTGGCGTACTCGGGCGGCCAGTGGACCTCGGGTCCTCGGGAGGTCGGTCCACGCGGGGTATCGGTGTGACGGGCTGCGCCGAGGTCGGTGATCAGCCCTCGGCCCTCGTGGATGAGGATGTTCTCCTGGTAGACGTCCCGGTGCACAATGCCGCGACGATGGAGTTCGCAGAGGCCGTCTGCGACGTCGGCGAGGATCCCCAATCCCTCACCGGACGGATCACCTCCCAGCAGCGCCTGGAAGTTGCCATCCGCGCAGTGCGGCATGGTGTACCAGTCGAAGCGTTCGCAGCTGCCGCGTTCCAGCATGGGAACCACGTGATTGGTTCCGCTGGCGGCCCGGGTGAGTTCGGTTTCGTGGAGGAAGTCGTAGCGGGCCAAGGCACGTTCGGCGTCGGTCAGTCGGGCGTACCAGTAGAAGCCGTATGCGGCCGGCTTGGCCGTGTCGTCGAGTTCGGCGAGGACGTGGTTGCTGCCAAATCCGGCCTTGAGGACGACGGGAGCCTGGCCGAGGCAGCTGACCTCGATGATGGTGCTGGCTCGGGTGAAGGCAAGAAGGTCGTGGACTTTCCAACCGGCGTCTCGGACCTGGTCAAGGACCCATGCTGCGGGGTGGAGGGGGTGCAGGTTCATCGGCTGTTTCCTGGATTCGGGGCGGCGGGAAGACGCTCATGCGGAGCCATTCGAGACAGGCGGAGGCCAGGTGGTTGAGGTCCTGTGTGGTGGCGCAGGAATGCCGCAGGACAGGTAGGCCGGTGGTCTCGGTCCATGCGTTGGCAGCCTGCTCGTACAGGTCAGCCAGCCGGTGGGAGGTGCCCAGGTCCTCGGCGAAGCGCCGGGCTGTCGCCCGAGCGGCAATTCGTGTGTTGCAGGTCTCGGGTGGTGTCGTGAGCAGAACGGTCAGCTGTGGCCAGGCAGTGGACTGTTCGGCGAGGCGTCCGACGAGCGTGCGGACCGGCTGCTGGTGGAGGAGGGCGAGCAAGGCGACGGTGGAGAGGATGAGCCGGTCGGCGATCACCGGGCCGAGCGTCAGGGCGGGAGTGAGGTTGAAGCGGGCGTGGAGGGCGAGGTCCCAGCAGGCGGCTTCCGACGCCTCGTCTGTGCTGTCGGCCGGATGGCCCGCACGGAGGCGGATGAGGGTTCGGGTGGCGGTCGGTGCGAGCCAGGAGAACTGGCCGGTGTGGCTGAGGACGATGCCGTCGGCGTGGGCGTCGAGGAGTAGACGGTCGCGCAGGGTGCTCTTTCCGGCACCTGCGATTCCTTCCAGGGCCAGCAGCACCGTGGTCACCTCCGGTCATCGATGGCGGAATCCGGGGCGGGATCGGCGATCAGCCAGCTGATGAATTTGGCGGCACGGCCGTGGAGGACGGGGACCGTGCCGTGGGTGAGTTGGGAGCCGTAGAGCAGAGCGGTGCCGGGGCCAGGCTCGACGTTCCAGCGGGTGCGGGGCATCTGCTGGAACCAGGTGGCGGAGTTGTCGGCGCCGTCGTGGGCGAGCCACATGCCGTCTGCGTAGCCGTAGTGGGTGGCGTCGGTGAGCCGCGTGTGCCAGAGCTGGTCGCTGGAAGCGGTCTCGACGTAGAAGCCGCCGCCGGCTTCGGCAGGGGTGATGACGACGCTGATACCGGCGATCTGGCGGGGCCAGTTGAGAGGGTCGGGGGCGATGCCGTCGAGGTGGGAAGTGATGTGTTGGCCGGGGCCGTACTCGACGTAGGTCCAGGGACGGCAAGCGGTGATGGAGGGCATGACACGGGCGAGAACCGGGCGGGCGCGCTCAAAGGCGTGCTGGAGCGCCACCTCGGCCTCGTCGGGGATGTGCGGGACCTCGATCCGACCGGCGGGCTCGTAGACGGCCATGACCTGCTCGGCGGTGTGGTCGGGGATTTCGTGGATGGAGACGTGGCGGTCGCTGCCGAAGCAAGCGCGGTCCCGGGCGGCCAGGAAGTCGTTCATCAGGGCGGTGAGGTGGCTCTGTTCGGCGAGGTCGATGAAGTTCTCGACGCTGCCGAAGCCGACGGTCTCGGCGATGTGGATCATTGCTGGCTCCTCTTCGTCTCACGTACGCGGTGCACGTCGTCCAAGGCGGTGCAGTGGTTGAGCCAGCTGACTACCGGGTGGCGGGCTGTGGTGAGGGGGGCCTGCCACAGGGCGAGCAGTTCGCCGATGAGCGGAAGGTTCTCGGCGGCGGGAGGCGGAGGGCTGCCGACGGTTGGGATGAGCGATGTGAGGGCGGAGCAGGCAGCGGTGTGCTGGGCAGCGAAGATGTGGGCGAGGCGGGCGGCAGCTGCTGTGCGGCACACCTGACGAAGGTGCTCGTCGGGCTGGGGCCGGCCGTAGGCGCGGTGTTCAGTGACGATCCAGGCGTCGGCGATGGCCGCGCCCGCGGTGGCGACCCGACAGGTGGCACAGCAGCTGTTATTCCGGCGAGGACACGGCACGTGGTGTCCGGACAAGGTGGCAGCGATCTCATCGAGGGCGATCCAGGCGGTGGTCGCGAGGAGGCCGTAGGCGGTGCGCCGGTGGGCGTCGGAGCCGTGGTTGCAGCACGCCTCGCCCCGGTCGTGCTCCTCGATAGGGGTGAACGCGGGCTCGATGAAGAGGCTGTGGAAGTAGACGATGCGACCGAGTAGCTGGTGCAGCGTGACGTCGTCGAGGCCCGTGGTCATGACCGTGTCTCCTCGGGCGAGCAGGCGCTACGTCCGGCTGGGACGGGGCAGGAACATGCAGGGCCGCGGCTCGGGTGTTCGTCGCGCAAAGCCAGGGCGAGCACGACCGTGGCGTCGTCCAAGTGGGCAAAGTAGTCATCCCAGCTGTGGCCGGCCCCCGGTTGGAGGGCGAGGTCGAGAACGGGCTCCACTGCCCCGGTGGTCTCGCAGGTCAGCATTGAACGGCCGAGCGTGACGGTGATGGCTGGCGGCAGTGCGGCTGCGGCCGCTACGGCGGCGCGGCACAGGGCAGAGGCGGCATCGGCGTACTCGTCCTGGTCACGGGCGAGGATGCCGACCTTGCGGACGGCGGGCTCCAGCTCGAGGTCCGTGTAAGCGTGTCCCTCGCAGCTGTCGTACGTGATGAGGTTCCAATGGCTGGTCACGGTGTGGACCAGGGACCAGACCCCCGGTTCGATAGCGTCGCGCCACTGAGGGTGAGAGGGGTCGAGGTCGTCGGCCTCGTGGACTCCAGGTCGCCCGATGGTGTTGATGTTGCCCTGGGAGCTGGTGCGCAGCCTGACGGTGTTGTGGGGTGGGGTGCGGTCGTCCCAACGGGCGGCGAAGCCAGCCACGTCTCGCATGCTGTTCGGGCTGCGGGGGCGCCAGCGCAGTGTTCGGCACCAGGCACCGTCGGGGTGGGCGGGCTGTGCGAGCAGGGCAGCCACGCCGTCGATCACGCGCATGCGGTGGTCGCAGTAGGCGTCCTGCCCGTCGACGAGGTTCATGCGCCAGTGGGTGGCGACGCACCCTCCGCCACAGGTGCTGCGGTAGTCGCAGGTCGTGCACCTCTGCATAAGGGCCTTGCCCTGGTTGAGGAGGGTGGAGCTCCGCTGGGCCCTAGCGACCTCGTGTTGGTCGTTCGTCGTGTCCAGGAGAGTGAGCTGGGCCTGAGGCCAGGGCAGTTCGTCGCAACTGCCGAGGCGGCCGTCGGGGTAGAGCGTGAGTACGTGGTCGCACTTGAGGTCGGAGAAGTGGCAGAAGCCTGTCCCGAGTCCGCGGAGTCGCCGGATGGCGGAGACGGCCGGTTCGAGCTTGAGATGGGCGAAGTAGCCGGCGCGGATCCAGCGCGCGGTGGCGGCGAGTACGAACTCGGCGTACTCATCGGGGTGGATCGCCCAGGCTGGTCCTCCGTCCGAACCCATGGCTGCTTGTTGGAGCAGGCGGCTGGCCGGGGCACGCCGACCCGTTGCCGCAGTGGGCCGGCGGATGGCGGTGTCGAAGCAGGGCACGAAGCTGACGGCGTTCACCGAGCCGAAGCCGGCGAGATGGTCAAGGACGGCTTCGGCCCGTCCCAGCACGGCCGGGGTCACAGCGGCGATCACTCCGACGCTGCGGCCCCGATCGCTCAGCAGGTTCAGAGCTCGGGCGATCCGAGGGTAGATCGGCCTGCCGTCGTAGCCAACTCGCCAGGTGTTGCCCTGGGCGTCGCCGTCCAGCGAGACGCCCACGTGCAGTGTCGGGCACAGATCCTCGAAGAGGTCCAGCCAGCCCTCGTCGAGCAGGACGCCGTTCGTTTGCAGGGTGATCCGAACAACCCTGGGCAGGGCGGAAAGCTCGCGGAGTATCTCGGCGATGTGTTCCTTCCCGGCGGTCAGCGGCTCACCTCCGTGGATCTCCACGGCGAGAGGGCGGCCTCGGAAGAGGGTGGCCAGGCGCCCGATCTGAGCGGCGTTGACCCGGGCACCTCCGGGCGCCTCCTTGCGCTTCTCGTAGCAGTAGAGGCAGTCGACGTTGCAGGTCTCGCCGCGAACCTTGACGATGACCGACACCGCGGTGCTGGTGTCGTCGGAGTCCAGGCTCCGATAAAGCCGTTCAATCCCGTGGTGGTGCCGTTCGATGGTGCGGTGCATCGGTTGCCTTCTCACTGCCGTGGTCGGACTGGGTCAGTCGGACAGACGCCCCAGGAGGGCACCCTGGCCGGACTGGAGGATGTGTGCGGCCTCTAGCGGGATCCAGAAGCACTCGAAGTGAGTCGGATCCTGCTCGCCATCGTGGTCCTCCTGGCTCACCCACCGCTCGGGGGTGGGCTCGGTGAGCTCCAGGTGAAAGACGTGCCGGTGTTGGATCTCGAACCGGTACGGACTGATGTCGTACTCGGTCTCGCCGAGCTTGCGCACGATCTTGAAGTCGGTCAGACCGGTCTCCTCTCGGGCCTCACGGAGGGCGGCCATCTCGGGGGTCTCCCCGGGGCGGATGCTGCCGGCGGGGACCTGGATGCCGACCTCCTCGTAGGTGTAGTCGGTGTGCCGGAACACCAGCAGCCGTCCGTCACGAACGACGTAGACAAGCACCTTGTCCTTGGTGACCTTCTCAGGCATGGATGTGCCCCTTTCTTGGTGAAGGGTGATTGGGGCCGGGCGGTCCGGCTGTTGTCCCCGATTCGGATGCCGACCCGCCGGGATCTCCGGGGATCAGCAAGTCTGTTTCGCTGAATTGATCGTCAATTCAGAGCGACTGGAGCCGATAGGGCATGGGTGGTTCTCGCTCTTGCGCCGGCTTTCGGTCGACCTCGGACGGCATGATCACGGCCTGCTCGCGTGGCGGGATAGAACTGCCAGCGAGGACCGTGACTCGTTCGGCGGTCAATGCGATCAGTTGTCCCGGTCGCATCGGTGATCCTCCAGGCGGAACGAGATCCTCTTGCCCAACGGGATGGATACCGTGGTGAGTTCATTCACCAGGGCGCTCAGGAGGACCAGGCCACGGCCACCTTCGGTGTCGTCGGCTGGCTTCTGGATGGTCGGCATCGTGTCGTCGAAGTCCGTGATGGCGACGAGGATGCCATCAGGTGTCTCCTCCATGTGCAGTTCGCAGTCGCCAGCGGTGTGCTTGCAGACGTTGGTCAGCAGCTCGGTCACGCAGAGTTCGGCGATCTCGGTCAGCTCGACCTTGTCCCAGAGGCGAAGGTGTGCTCGGACGATCTGTCGAAGCAGCCCCATTGCCTCGGGCTGGATCCCTGGCAGTGCAGCCCGGTAGTGCCGCTTCAACCTCGCTTCCGTGACAGGCATTTGGTTCCCCTCGGCCGATGTAGCGTGATGTGACAACCTTCGGCTGCTCTCACTTCAATGTGCGTCCCGCAAACCGGCCCGCAACCCACCGATGGCGGTGTGTAATGAGCGCGGAACGCTGTGGAACCATTCAGCACCCTGGCAGGGCCCGGAGGCCAGCCCGGCATGCGGACAACCAGCGTTGTCCAGATCAGCCGGAAGAGGGAGGGAGCGATGCCGCAACGACCGAGGGCGCTGGAGCCGTCCAGATCCGCCCGCGACTGGTTCGGCGCCGAGCTGCGTCATTGGCGCAAGGCTCGGCGGTTGTCCCAAGACGCGCTTGGTGCCTCGGTGCACGTCAGTGGGGATCTGATCGCGAAGATTGAGAAGGCTCAACGCCCTTGCAAGCCGGGCCTCGCGGCCGCTCTCGACGCTGTCCTGGGCACCGGTGGGGTCCTCGCACGTGGCTTGGAACATGTTGGCCGCGATGCGGACAATCGGGGGTCGGATGTGGACAGGCCCGACATGTCCAGGGGCGCATCGCATCCGGCGAAGTCCTCAGCCTCTTCACTGCCCATGGTCGAGGCCGGCGAACGCAGATCGGTCGGGAAGCAGATTGACGCGGCCGCTCTCGGCTCGGCGATGACACTGATGAACGGCGAGGTGCGGGTCGCCTGTCGCGCATCGGACGGGAGAGTCACCTTCGTGACAATGCCGCGCCGGAAGCTCCTTCGAGGCGTCACCGCTGCCGCCGGGGCCACGCCGCTTCAAGCTCCAGGCCTGTCGTTGAGCTTGCCGCCGACCAAGCCAGTGTCGGCTGGGCTCCTTACTTCAAGCATGCATCCGGTGGAGAACTTCCGGGCCCTGCGGCGTTCGCTGGTTGAGTGCGACAACTTTCTTGGCCCTCGGAACGTGGTCACCGATGTTCAGGACCACATTCGCCGGGTGCAGCAGCTTCGCCAGGAAGCGTCCGGGCGGGATCGGCAGGACCTGATGCAAGTCCAGGCCGAATACGCCGAGTTCTGCAGCTGGCTTTACCAGGACAGCGGAGACTTCCGTGCTGCCCAGTACTGGGCCGACCGAGCCGTCGAATGGTCGACCGTGGCCGGCGCCCTCGATCTGACGATCTATACCATGGCCCGCAAGGCGCAGCTCGCCGGTGACATGCGCGACCCCCTCGACACCATCGACCTCGCTGAAGCCGCCCAGCGGATAGCGCCGCCGCGAAGCCGCCTCAGCGCGATGGGTGCCATCTACGGCGCTCATGGTCACGCTCTCCGCGGTGATGAACGGGCCAGCCGGAACGCCTACGACCAGGCGCTGGAGGTCGTCATGGGCCCCGACAACGACGGGATCACCCGTGGCCGCTGGTTGGACGCCGCCTACGTGGAGGCGCAGCGAGCCCGCTCACTCCTGGCCCTTGGCAACCATCAGGACGCTGCGGCCGGCTTCGAGCGCGCCGTCTGCGCACTGCCCACGTCGTACCGTCGTGACCGCGGCGTCTACCTGGCCCGCGCAGCCGTCGCCCAGCTCCACGCAGACGGACCCGAGACGGCTGCTGCCAGCGGCTCGGCGGCGCTGGTTATCGCCACGGCGACCGGCTCGGCCCGGATCTTCACCGAGCTCGCGGTGCTCGACGCGAAGCTGCAGCGCTGGGTGTCAGTGACCGAGGTCGTGGAGTTCCGGGAAGCCCTCGACAACGTCATGCTCCATGACGTCTGATCACAATAGGCAGTCGTCCAACCGCCCCACCATGCGAAGGAACCGAGATGGCCGAGCGTCCGTACGTCCTCCTGAGTGTCGCCACGTCCGTGGACGGCCACATCGATGACACGTCACCTCAGCGCCTGCTGTTGTCGAACGCTGAGGACTTCGACCGCGTCGACCAGGTTCGGGCGGAGTCCGACGCCATCCTGATCGGTGGAAACACGCTCCGCAGCGACAACCCGCGGCTGCTCGTCAACAGTGAGAAGCGCCGTGCCGACCGCGTCGCGGCCGGTAAGTCGGAGTACCCGCTCAAGGTGACGATCACCGCCAGCGGCGATCTCGGCCGGGACCTCAAGTTCTGGCACTTCGGCGACCAGAAGGTCGTCTACACCACCGACGGCGCGGTCACGAAGCTCCGCGAGGAACTCGACGGCCTGGCCGACGTGGTCAGCACCGGTCCGACCATGGACTTCGAGGCCGTGCTCGACGACCTCGGTAGCCGCGGCGTTGAGCGCCTCATGGTTGAAGGCGGCGGACAGATCCACACGCAGTTCCTCGCGCAGAACCTCGCCGACGAGGTACACCTCGCCATCGCCCCGTTGCTGGTCGGCCAGGCTGCGGCCCCGCGCTTCGTTCATCCCGCCGAGTACCCCGGTGGCAGCACCAGCCGCATGAAGCTGCTCGACGCCACGACCGTCGGAGACGTCGTTCTGCTGCGTTACGCACCGAAGCAGCGCACCGCCTGAGGATGAGGCGCGCCCCTGGGTGCTGGCTGCCGGGGTGCGCCGCTCGGGTTCTGGGTGCGCGCCGGGTGGGGTGCGCTTGCGCCGCCTGATCGGGTGACATGAAAGGGAATTGGGGGCCCGGCGACGGCATTACGGTGACGATTGCGGCACGAGCGCTCGGAACGGCGCTCGGTGTTCGACAAACAGTGAGCCCCGGCGGTGCTGGAACACCCCGGGGTATGGCACCCAGGAACGAGAAACCCGAATGCACATTCATCGTATCCCTCAGCACCCACCCGGGTACACGATCCTGGACAACGGGCATGTCGTCCGGAAGCACTCGCTGAGTTGGGCCGCGCGCGGGCTGCTCGGCTACCTGCTCAGCCTGCCCGACGGCTCGCGCGAGGACGTCCGCACGCTCGCCGCGAAGAGCGTGGAGGGGCGCGCGACCGTGGCTCGCGCGCTGCGTGAGCTGGAAGAGGCCGGCCACTACATTCGCCGGACGCACCGCGACCCGGTCACCGGTCAGGTCCGGACGGTGGTCTCCGTCCACGAGGTGCCCATGACGGGCAAAGCGGTGCACGCGATGCCGCCGCTTCCCGTACCCCCGGCCGACGGTCGGCCCGGAGCTGGGCCGACGGGTGGCGGGAACGCGGGAAGCCCTTCCGTAAAGGAAGCGGTGAAGGATGCGGAAGAACCTTCCGTCCCTCCGTCCGAGAGGTTGACGGTGAAGATCGCGCCGCCTCGCCCGCAGCGCGCAACGGAAGGCATGGCGCTACTGCTCGAACTCGGCCGCCGCAACCCTCGGTTCGCTCTGGCCGGTAAGCCGTTGAACGATCAGGCCGCCCGGGTGGAGGGCCTGCTCGCGGGCGGCTGGACCGCGGACGCGCTCACGAGCATCCTGGCCGCGCCACTACCGGAGAGGATCACCCACAGCGTCGGGGCGATCGTCTCGGCGAGGCTGTCGGCGGTGCCGCCGGTCCCGAGAGGCGAGCGCATCGCCACCACGCACAGCCCGAGCGCCGTCGGCCATGAGTGTCCCGGGCGGGACGGCCTGTGCGGGCGGCCGGTGGCCATGGCCGGACGGGTGTGTCCTGCGTGCCAGGCGGGTTAGCGCCGTAGGCGGGTCGGTCGAGGCGTCGATCACTCATTCAGCCAGCACAGGTCTTCCGGCCTCACTACACTGGGTAGGCCTGACTGACAGTCAGGTTGTGTCCCGGGGCGCTGGCCCCCTTGAGTCGGCGCGGGCCGAGTGAAGGAGTGCCATGCCACACTGGCAGAGCTTCCTGTGTGGAGCTGTGGGCGGTGGGCTGATCTTCCTCGTCTCCCTCTACCGCCACCTTCAGACCAGGCGACAGTGGCCTTGGCACGTCAAGAACGGCCCTACATTCGGGATATATCTCACCGGCGAACTGATTCGCATCGTCCTCGGCGCAATTGTCGCGTGGGGGCTGGCTGCGTCAGGTCCGCTCGGAACGCTGGGCGCACTGATGGCTGGGGCGGGTGCCCCGGCCATCCTCGAACAGTGGCAGCGCATGGGTCCACAGGTGGCGGCCGCCAGCCAGCGGGATGGCGATGCTCCTGCCAGGACTCCCCGTCAGGCTACGAGGACGTCGCGAGGGCGAAGGCCTGCAGCAGAGTCCCCCGAGAGCCTGTCCACATCGGTATCCGAAGGTGGTGCGTGAAATGACTGCGAAGCTCTCCGATGCCCTGGCAAGGCGTGGGCCCGGCTACGAGTTCGATACCGCGGACAGCTGGTCCATGCCGCGGAATTCTCGAATCGGGCGCGTCCTCGACGCCGTCACACACAGCGGTCCAGGGTATTCGCCGGCCTCGGCACAGGAACTTCTTGAGAGTCTCACCGCAGAGCGGCAGGCCAAGGCGCACCTGGCAGAGTTCCTGGCGGAGTCCGTCAAGAGACTTCTCGCGTTACAGGAACACATGGAGGGGCGGCAGTCCAGTGACGCCCAGCGGTGTGAATTCCATCGGGGTAAGTTCGGGGAAGGACTCCGCAATCTCTCTCTGTTCTTCGACCTCGAGTTCCAGTCGATCCTTCGCGAGATGAGAGAGAGTGCGGGCCCGCTCGACCTCCGGCAGCGCTACCTGATCGCGCGGTTCTCCAAGCTGCACCGGAAGACGAGTGCGCTGATCAAGGATCTCGAAGACGAACTGCAGAAGCAGGAGAAAGCCCCCGACTGTCCCGCCGTACCGATCGGCGGGGTTGCCGGACGAGTCCCCCCTCGCCATGGCTCTGTGAGCGCAACCAGGCAGGTCAACCGTTCGCTCGCGAGCCTTCTGAACTCGGCGGTCAGATAGCGCACCGAGAAGGTGCGCCCCGGCCCGTTCGGCCGCCGCGGCGCACCCCCTCACGCCTCCGGCGGGTTGAAGGTCGCCGGGGCGTTGAAGGCGGCGCGGCGGGTCGCCCGGCGCAGGGCGCGCAGGACGGACGTGCCCAGGGTGAGGCAGAGGACGACGGTGAGCGCCGCCCGGGGCAGGTCCCAACCGAGCGAGGTGGCCAGGCAGTAGGCGGCGAACCGGACCAGGTTGGCGCTGACCGGGTCGCCCGGGACGAACGAGATCGAACCGGAGAGGCCCGCGATGTAGGGCCAGCCCTGGAGGTTCATGATCGTGCCGTAGAGGACCGAGGCCACGGCCCCGTACCCGGCGAGCATGGCGAGCTCGCCGCGGCCGCGCAGGGTGGCTGCGCCCGGGAGCAGACCCGCGCCGAGGCAGACCCAGCCCATGGCGAGCATCTGGAACGGCAGCCACGGCCCGACCCCGCCGGTCAGCAGCGCGGACGCGAACATCGACAGCGAGCCGAGCACGAAGCCGAAGCCCGGCCCGAGCACTCGCCCGGCCAGCACCATCAGGAAGAACATCGGCTCCAGCCCGGCCGTCCCGGCGCCGAGCGGCCGCAGTGCGGCACCTGCGGCGGCGAGGACGCCGAGCAGGGCCACCGACTTGGCGTCCAGGCCGGGCGCACCGCCGCCCGCCGACCGCCCCTCGGAGATCTGGGCCACGACGACGGCGAGCAGGAGGGGCAGCAGGAGGGCGAACAGCCACGGGGCGTCGGTCGAGTGGCCGACCAGCGCGGAGTCGGTGGCGGCGAGCAGCGGCCAGCCGAAGCCGGCCACGCCGACGAGGGAGGTGAGCGCCAGGACGGCGATCGAGCGGCGGCCGAGCGGGACGGGGCGGGCGAGCCGGCGGCGGGTGGTGGTGAGGTCGTCCGCAGCGGGGACGGCCTTCGGGTCGACGGCGGTCACGACGGCTCGACCTCCGCCAGGGCTCGTTCGACCTGGCGGACGGTGAGCCAGGGGCCCGGTGCGAGCACCTTGGCGACCTGCGGCGCGAAGGCCGGGGAGGAGACCACGACCTCCGGGGTCGGGCCGTCCGCGACGATCTCGCCGTCCGCCATGATGACCGTGCGGTGGGAGAGTTCGGCGGCCAGCTCGACGTCGTGGGTGGCGAGCAGGACGGTGTGGCCCTCGGCGGCCAGCGTGCGCAGGATCTCGACCAGCCGGGCCTTGGCGGCGTAGTCCAGGCCGCGGGTCGGCTCGTCCAGCAGCACCAGCGGCGGGCGCGCGGTCAGCACGACGGCCAGCGCGAGGGTGAGCCGCTGGCCCTCGGAGAGGTCGCGCGGGTGCGCGGCGTCGGGGACGCCGGGCAGCAGCCGCTCGACCAGGGCGCGGCAGGTGCCCGGGGCGGCGCCCGCGTCAGTGTCGGCGGCGGCGCACTCGGCGACGACGCTCTCCCCGTACAGCAGGTCGCGCGGGTCCTGCGGGACGAGGCCGACCTGGCGGATCAGCTCGGCGGGCCGGGTGCGGTGCGGCGTGCGGCCGCCGACCCGGGCGCTGCCGGACGCGGGGGCGTGCAGGCCGACGAGCGTGCCGAGCAGGGTGGACTTGCCGGCGCCGTTGCGGCCCATGAGCGCGGTGATCTCGCCCGGGAGGAGGGTGAGGTCCACGCCGCGCAGGGCCGGCACCGGGCCGCGCCTGACGACGAGGCGCTCGGCCTCCGCGACGGGGGATGCGGCGGGACCGGGTGCGGCGCCTCCCGCCGCATCGACCTCCGGTGCGGCAACGGGCCGCAGGCCGTCGAGACGCGTACGCAGCGCGCCGGCCTTGCGGCGGGCGTCGCGGACCGAGAGCGGCAGCGGACGCCAGCCGGCCAGCCGGCCGAGGCCGACGACGGGCGGGTGGACGGGGGAGTGGGCCATCACCTCGGCGGGCTCGCCGAGGACGGGCGGCTCGCCGGGGCCCAGCAGCAGGACCTGGTCGGCGTACTGGACCACCCGCTCCAGCCGGTGCTCGGCCATCAGCACGGTGGTGCCGAGGTCGTGGACCAGCCGCTGCAGCACGGCCAGCACCTCCTCGGCCGCACCCGGGTCGAGCGCGGAGGTGGGCTCGTCCAGGACCAGCACCCGCGGGTGGGCGGTGAGCACCGAGCCGATGGCCACGCGCTGCTGCTGGCCGCCGGAGAGCGAGGTGAGCGCGCGGTCGCGCAGGTCGGCGAGGCCGAGCAGGTCCAGCGTCTCCTCGACCCGCCGCCGCATCACGTCCGGAGCCAGGCCCAACGACTCCATGCCGTAGGTGAGTTCGTCCTCGACGGTGTCGGTGACGAAGTGTGCGAGCGGGTCCTGGCCCACCGTGCCGACCAGGTCGGCGAGGTCGCGCGGCCGGTGCTCCCGGGTGTCGCGGCCGCCGACGGTGACCCGGCCGTGCAGCACGCCGCCGGTGAAGTGCGGGACGAGACCGCTCACCGTGCCCAGCAGGGTGGACTTGCCGGAGCCGGACGGGCCCACCAGCAGGCAGAGTTCGCCCTCGGGGACGGTCAGGTCGACGCCGCTGAGCGCCGGGGCGGCGGCGTCGGCGTACTGCACGGAGACCTGCTCGAAGGTGATCACGAAACCCTCCGGGGCGGATGCGGGGCGGCGAACGCCGGGACCAGGCCGATCAGGACGGCGAGGACGGCGGCCAGGGGCAGGGCGGGTGCGGTCGGCGGCACGACGGTGGGGGCGAAGGCGGCCGGATCGACGCCGGCGAGCCAGATCGTCGACGCGGCCACCGCGGCGCCGGATCCGGCGGTCAGCCACTCGGGCAGCGCCCACGGATCGGGGCGGTAGCGGGTCCGGACCGACCGGCGGCTGCCGAGCAGCAGACCGGCGAAGGCGGCGGCCAGGCCGAGCAGCAGGACCGGCACGGCCCAGCCGGCACCGCCGGCCGTCAGCAGTCCGTACGCGGCGAGGCAGATCCCGAGCAGGCCGGCCAGGGTGAGCGCGGCGGTGGTGCGGGCCAGGGGCCGCGGGACGTCGGCGGTGCGGCCGAAGCCGCGGGTGTCCATGGCGGCGGCGAGCGCCACCGAACGCTCCAACGCGCCCTCCAGGACGGGAAGTCCGACGCTCAGCACGGCGGCGATGCCGCGGTCGGTGCGCCCGCGCAGGCGGCGGGCGGCGCGCAGCCGGCGGACGTCGGCGACCAGGTTGGGCGCGAAGGTCATCGCCACCACGACGGCCACGCCCGCCTCGTAGAGCGCGCCGGGGAGCGTGCGCAGCAGCCGGGCCGGGCTGGCGAGGGCGTTGGCGGCGCCGACGCAGACCAGCAGGGTGGCCAGCCGCAGGCCGTCGTAGAGCGCGGCGAGCAGGCCCTCGACGGTGACCCGGCCGCCGATGCGCACGCCTTGCGCCCAGGCGGGCAGCGGCACCTCGGGGAGGGTGAAGAGGACGTGCGTGCCGGGGATCGGTGAGCCGAGCAGCACGGCGAAGAGCAGGCGGATGCCGAGCACCAGCAGGCCGAGCCGGAGGAACGCGCCGTAGGAGCGCGACCACGGTGCATCGCCGCGCCGGGCCGCGACGACGTAGCCGGCGACGGCGGCGAGCAGGAGCAGCAGGAGCGGGTTGGTGGTCCGGGTGGCGGCTGCGCCCAGGCCGAGCGCCCACAGCCACCAGGCCCCGGGGTGCAGCTGGCGGGGGCCGGCGGGCGGGCGTCGGGTGGCGCGGGGCGGGCCGGAGGCGCGGGGTTCGGTCACGGGGGAGCGGTCCAGGGTCGGGGGCGGGGCGGGGCGGGGCGGGGCTGGGCTGGGGCCGGGGCGGGCGGGGCGGTGCCGGCTCCGGCGCAGGAAGTCGGGCGGGCCGACTTCCTGTGCCAGGAGGTCGCTCCAGCGGTCGGGCGGTGGTCGCCGCTCAGCGCCGGCGGCGCGTCTGCCGGACCGCGCCTGCGGCCAGGACGGCCACCAGAGCGGCTCCGGCGATCAGGCCGATGTCGGGGCCGGCGCCACCGTCCCCGCTGCCGGCCTCGGTGCCGCCTCCGCTCCCCGGGCCGCTGCCGTCGGTGACCTGGGCGGTGGGCTGGGCGGCCGCGCCGAGCCGGTCGCCGCAGCCGGACTTCGGGTAGCCGGCGATGGCGCAGAGCAGGCCGTTGGTGTCGTACCGCAGGGGCGGGGCGACGGTGGCCAGCACCTCGGCCGAGGTGGCGTTGGCGGGGACCACGGCGCACGCCGTCCGGCGCTCGGGCGGGGTCTCGCCGGCGGCGTCGGCGGCGGTGCCGAAGTCCAGGACCACGGCGATGCGCTTGCGCCCGGACTGGTCCGGCGTGCTGCCGCAGATCGTGGCGAAGTCCCCGGAGCCCCCCGGCCGGGCGGCGTCCCGGCCACCGTCGGGGCTGACCGCGAAGCGCCACCCGTCCACGCCGCCGTCCCGCGGGACGTACACGGCCGGCCCCTGCTGCTGGTACGCCCAGGTGCCGTCGGACCACTTCCAGAACGACCAGTACCGGTACCCGGCCGAGGCCCCGGCACGTGCCCCGGCGGCCCGGGCCGGTGCCGCCTGAGGCGCTGCCGCCCGATCCGTCGCCGCCCGATCCGGTGCCGCCTGGGCCGGGGCGGCCGCGAGCATCAGCAGGATCAGCAGCCCGGTGATCACTCCGGCGGCGAACCGGACGACCGCGGGCGCCACCCGCCGACAGCGCTGCGGTTCCCCGGGTGCCGACGGCTCACCCGCCACGCCCGGGCGGGACGCCGCACCCGGGCCGGACGCGACGCCCGGGCCGGTCGTGGCGTCCGGCCCGGGGGTGGCGGGCCCGGTCACAGCTTCGGGCCGCGCTTGCGCTGGAGGCTGAGCACCAGCCCGCCGCCGATGCCGATCAGCAGGCCGACGCCGATCAGCCACCACTGCCCGATGCCGCCGTCCTTCTTCTCCTCCTTCGCCGGCGCCGACGACGCCGCAGCGGACGAGGCGGACGTGCCGGACGCGGCCGAGGTCGCCTTGGGCGCCGGGCCGAGGGCGGTCAGCTGCGCGACCAGGTCGCCGCCGAACGAGGCCGGGTCGCGCTGGGCGGCCTGCGCGACCATCAGCAGCGTGGCGGTGGCGGAGGCGTCGGTGCCGCCCTTGGTCCAGGTGCCGCCCTCCTTGGCGAGCCAGTCCACCGCGCCGGCGGCCTGCTGCGGGTGGCCGCCCTGGATCAGGCCGAGCGCGGCCCAGGCGGTGGCGGTGTAGTCGGGGGTCGGGGCGGCGCCCGGGGTGGTCAGGGTGAGGTGCTGGCCGCCCGCCGCGAGCTGCGCGGTCAGGTGGGCACCGACCGCCTCGGCGGAGTCGGCGTGGGGGACGGTCGTCGCGCCCGCACCCTCGGCGCACGCCAGGGCCTTGGGCGCGGCGTCGGTCCGGTTGGTGTTGGTGACCGGCAGCTTCCCGCCGGCCGCGGCCAGCGCGGCCTGCGCGGTGGCGAGCGCGTTCGCGTCGAGCGCGCCGTCCGGCTTGGGCTGGTAGGCGAAGGCGCCGCGCTGGTCGGCGGGGGCGGCGCAGCCGAGCTGGAAGAGCGCCAGGCCGTCGAAGGCGTTCTTGCCGGCCTTGGCGACGCCGGCCGGGTCCGCCTTGGCGGCGAACAGGGCGTTCACGGCCAGGCCGGTGGAGTTGGCGTCGCCGGGGCTGCCGGGGTTGTAGGCCCAGCTGCCGTCCGCGTTCTGGTTCGCCTTGAGCCACTGGACGCCCTTGTCGACGGCGCCCTGGTGCCCGCCGAGCGCGATCAGGGCCTGGACGGCGACGGCGGTCGCGTTGCTGTCCTCGGTCTTGGCGTCGCACGCGGCCGCGGTGTCGGCCCGGAACGACGGCCAGCCGCCGTCCGCGCACTGCTGGCCGGTGAGCCAGGAGACGGCCGAGTCGGCGGGCGTCGCCTTGGCGCCGGCCAGTGCGGTGAGGGCGAGCGACTGCCGCCACACGCCGTCGTAGGTCGGGTCGCCCTTGCCGTACAGGCCCTCGGGGGTGGCGGGTGCGGCGCTCGGGGACGGGCTGTCGGCGAGGGCCGGTGCGGCGGCGGTGCCGGTCAGCAGCGCAGCGGTCAGGGCGGCGGCGCCCAGGCGGGCGGCGGTGAGCATGGTCGGTTGAGCCTTTCGATGAGCGGTGTGGTGGCCCGTGGGCCGTTCCGTAGTCCTCGACGGTGCCGGGCGCTGCTCCTGCCCGGACTGGCCGCTCGCTTCGCCCCGGGCACTCCGACTCGCCCGGCCGTCCGGCGCCGGGCTCACGGTTGCGGGTCAGTGCCGGATTCGCACCGGCTTTCCCCGGGGGAGAAGCGGGATGGAGTTGTCCTGCCCGTCGACTTTAGCCGCCGCGCGGAGCCCGTCGGACCGACGTGGGCGAGAACACGTTCCACTTGCGGACCCGCGCGGGCCGGCCGCCGGCGCGGCCGCGGCCGCGGGGGCGTTCGAGACCCCGCCCGGGCGCCCCGGGACGCCGGGGCCGGACGGTGGACGGGCGGGGAGGCCCGGGGGAGAGTCGGCGGAGGCCCGGGGGAGACATGGTGGAGGCCCGGGGCGCGGGAGAGCCCCCGAATCGGCGTGGACGACCCTGACGGGGCGCGGGGCGGTCCCGGCGCGCCCTCCTCAGGGCAGGGTGAGCAGTTGTGCCGCCGTGTGGAGGTCGGCGCGGACCTCCGCGATCGAGGCCCGGCCGGACAGCCACGACACCAGGGCCGAGTGCCAGGTGTGCTCGATCACCCGGACGGCGGCACGCTGGCTCTCGGTGGGCGGACCGGACTGGCCGATCGCGTCCAGGATCAGCTGCCCGGTGGCCGAGCTCACCAGGTCCACCTCGGCGCTCACCGAGCGGTCGGCGAAGGAGAGCGCCCGGACCATCGCCTCGGCCAGCAGCGGCTCGCGCTGGAGCGCGTGGAACGCCCGGGTGAGCGTCTCGGCGACCCGCGGCGCCGGCTCCCGCTCGGCCGGCGGATGGCGTCTGACCTGCTCCTGGAGGCCCTGGAGCTGTTCCAGCATCACCGCGACCAGCAGGTGCACCTTGGACGGGAAGTACCGGTAGAGGGTGCCGAGCGCGACCTGCGCGCCCTCCGCGACCTCGCGCATCTGCACCGCCTCGTACCCGCCGCGGGCGGCCAGGACGGTGGCCGCGCGCAGGATCCGCCGGCGCCGCTCGGCCTGGCGCGCGGTCAGCGGCGGATCGGTGGCGAACGACCCGGACGGAGCAGTGGGGGGCGGTCCGGACGGCGGACCGGAGGGGGCCCCGGCCGGCGGGGCCGCCGCCGCCCCGGCCGGGGGGACGGTCGAACCCGCGGCGTCGGCGGCGGAAGCGGCGGTGGGCGCGGGCGTGGCGGACGACGGCAAGGATGCTCCCGGGGCGCGAGAGTGGCGAGGTGTCCAACATGGTTGCGACGTGGTTCCGAACCGGTCCGGAACCGGTCCGGCGGAGCCGCTCCGGCGGGCCCGGCCGGGTGGTCCGGCGTGGCGTGAATCACCAGCCCTGGCGTCTGACGGAATGCTACGGGCCGGTATCTTCGAGGTCTCTCATTGTTCACATGGTCACTGGTGAACTCCACACCACACTGAAACCTGATCTACTTTAGCGACCGGCAGCACACCCGGCAGCCGACCGGTAGCACACCTAGCAGCAGAGATGGGGGCCGACGATGACCGCGCAGCCGCTGCGGATCGCCCTGTTGTCGTACCGCGGCGACCCGTTCTGCGGTGGCCAGGGCGTCTACGTACGTCACCTCTCCCGTGAACTGGCCCGCCTCGGGCACCACGTGGACGTGATCGGCGCTCAGCCGTACCCGGTGCTGGACGCGGTGGAGGGCCCCGGCTCGGTCCGCCTGGTCGAGCTGCCGAGCCTGGACCTCTACCGCGCCGACGACCCCTTCCGCACCCCCGCCCTCGCCGAGTACCGCGGCCCGGTGGACGTGCTGGAGGTCGCCACCATGCGCACCGGCGGCTTCCCCGAGCCGCTGACGTTCTCGCTCCGCGCCCGCCAGTACCTGGCCCGGCACAAGGGCCGCTACGACGTGGTGCACGACAACCAGACCCTCGGCTACGGCCTGCTCGGGCTGGCCCGGCACGGGTTCCCGCTGGTCACCACGATCCACCACCCGATCACGGTCGACCGGCAGTTGGAGCTGGACGCCGCCACCACCCGGCTGCGCCGGCTCTCGCTGCGCCGCTGGTACGCGTTCACCCGGATGCAGCGCCGGGTCACCGCGCGGCTGGACCACATCGTCACCGTCTCCGGCTCCTCGAAGCGGGAGATCGTCGAGCACCTGGGTGCCGCGCCCGGCGCGGTCTCGGTGGTGCCGATCGGCGCCGACACCCGGCTCTGGTCGCCGTCCGAGCGGATCGCCCGGGTGCCCGGCCGGATCGTCACCACCTCCAGCGCCGACGTCCCGCTCAAGGGACTCGTCCACCTGGTGGAGGCGCTGGCGAAGGTCCGCACCGAGCGGGACGCCCACCTGGTCGTGGTCGGCAAGCCGCAGAAGGAGCAGGGGCCGGTCTCCGACGCGGTGCGGCGCTTCGGGCTGGAGCAGCACATCGAGTTCCGCACCGGGCTGACCGACGAGGAACTGGTCGACCTGTACCGCTCGGCCGAGGTGGCCTGCGTGCCGTCCCTGTACGAGGGCTTCTCGCTGCCGGCCGCCGAGGCGATGGCCACCGGCACGCCGCTGGTCGCCACCACCGGCGGGGCGATCCCCGAGGTGGCCGGGCCGGACGGCGAGACCTGCCTCGCGGTGCCCCCGGGCGACGCGGGCGCGCTGGCGGCCGCGCTCGGCCGGCTGCTGGACGACCCGGAGCTGCGCCGGACCCTCGGCGAGGCCGGTCGGGAGCGGGTGCTGGAGCGGTTCACCTGGCGGCGGGCCGCCGAACTGACCGCGGAGGCCTACCGGGAGGCGATCGCCACCGGGACGGGGCGGCGGGCCCGCTCCGGTCCGGGCTGGCGCTATGTCGCCTGACGGCGCGCCGGACCGCTCTGTCCGCTCCGCGCCGGGCCCGGCCCCGACGCGGGTCGCGGCGGCCGGTCCAGGTCGGCCCAGGCCGGTCCAGGTCGGCCCGGGACCGGCCCGGGCCCGGCTCGGGGCCGGAAACGTTTGGTACCAAAGGAATGGGAGCCCGCAGTGCTGACCGTTGATTTCTCGCGCTTCCCGCTCGCCCCTGGCGACCGGGTGCTCGACCTGGGCTGCGGCGGGGGGCGGCACGCGTTCGAGTGCTACCGGCGCGGGGCCAACGTGGTCGCCCTCGACCAGAACACCGAGGAGATCGCCGAGGTCAGGAAGTGGTTCGCGGCCATGGAGCAGGCCGGCGAGGCCCCCGAGGGCGCGTCGGCGGTCGCGATCGAGGGCAACGCGCTGGCCCTTCCGTTCGAGGACGAGTACTTCGACAAGATCATCATCTCCGAGGTGATGGAGCACATCCCGGACGACAAGGGCGTGCTCAACGAGATGTTCCGGGTGCTCAAGCCCGGCGGCCTGCTCGCCGTCACCGTGCCGCGCTGGCTGCCGGAGAAGATCTGCTGGGCGCTCTCCGACGAGTACCACGAGGTCGAGGGCGGCCACATCCGGATCTACCGGGGCGACGAGCTGCTCGGCAAGCTCAAGGACGCCGGCCTGGAGCCCTACGGCACCCACCACGCGCACGCGCTGCACTCGCCGTACTGGTGGATCAAGTGCGCGGTCGGCGTGGACAACGACAAGGCGCTGCCGGTCAAGGCCTACCATCAGCTGCTGGTCTGGGACATCGTCGGCACCCCGGTGATCAGCACCCTCACCAAGGCCGCCGAGAAGGCGCTCAACCCGGTCATCGGCAAGAGCTTCGTCGCCTACGCCTCCAAGCCGAACCGCGCCCCGGGCGGGGTGGCGTGACCGCCGCCGTTCCCGAGGCGCTGCTGCTGGACGGGGTGCTCGACGCCGAGCAGGCGGCCGGCACCGTCCGCAGCATCCTCGCGGAGCAGCAGGGCGACGGAGCCATACCGTGGTTCACCGGGCACCACCTCGACCCGTGGGACCACACCGAGGCGGCGATGGCCCTGGACACGGCCGGCGAGCACGCCGCCGCCGAGGCGGCCTACCGCTGGCTGGCGGACCGCCAGAACGCCGACGGCTCCTGGTACGCGGCCTACGGCTACGGACACGGCGGCCCGGACGGCGAGGTGGTCAACGCCGCCAAGGAGACCAACTTCTGCGCGTACGTCGCGGTCGGCGTCTGGCACCACCACCTCAGCACCGGCGACGACGCCTTCCTGGAGTGGATCTGGCCCGTCGTCCGGCGCGCGCTGGACTTCATCGTCGGCCTGCGGCTGCCCGGCGGGCCGATCGCCTGGCGGGTGGCCGAGAACGGCGAGGCGACCGACGAGGCGCTGCTGACCGGCTCCTCCAGCATCCTGCACGCGCTGCGCTGCGGCCTGGCGATCGCCGACTACCTGGAGGAGCCGCAGCCCGACTGGGAGCTGGCGGCCGGCCGGCTGCGGCACGCGATCGCGCACCACCCGGAGCGGTTCCTGGACAAGGACCGCTTCTCGATGGACTGGTACTACCCGGTGCTCGGCACCGCGCTGCGCGGCCCGGCCGCGCTGGAGCGGATCGAGCGGGAGTGGGACCGCTTCGTCGTCCCGGGCCTCGGCGTCCGCTGCGTCAGCGACCGCCCCTGGGTGACCGGCGGCGAGAGCGCCGAACTGGCCCTGGCGCTCTGGGCGGTGGGCGAGTCCGACCGCGCGGTGGACATCCTGCGGTGGATCCAGAAGCACCTGCGGCACACCGACGGCTCGTACTGGACCGGGTACGTGTTCGAGGACGACGCCATCTGGCCCGAGGAGCGCACCACCTGGACGGCGGGGGCGCTGCTGCTGGCCGTCGCGGCGCTCGGCGGCGACCCGGCCACGGTGGCCGTCTTCGGCGGCGACGACCTGCCGACCGGGCTGGTGGTCCAGGACTGCTGCTGAGCGGCCCGGCGGGGCCGCGGGCCGTCGCGTTCCGCGGGGCCGGCGCCAGGGCCGAGGGAAACGCCGAAGGGGCGGGACCGGAGAGATCCGGTCCCGCCCCTTCGGCGTGGTGCGTCCGTCGTCCGGACGTCAGCCGCGCTGGATGCCCGTGGTGTCGGCCAGCACGCCCTGGGTGCCGTCCTGGAGCTGGGCGACCAGCGCGGTGCCGCGCTGCTCGACCGCCAGGTACCAGGTGCCCGGGATCAGCTCGCCGACCGGACCGCCGGCCGGGTTGTCCTTCGAGCCCAGCTGGCGCGGCGCCGGAACGGCGAACCAGAACGGCGCGAAGTCGGCCGCCGGGGCGGCCGGGGCGGGCTGGGCCTGGGCGGCCGGAGCCGGCTGCGGGACGGCCTGGGCCGCCGCGTCCTGCGGCTGGCCGGGCTGGCCCGCCTGCGGGGCCGGGTAGCCGTAGCCGCCGGGCTGGCCGCCGAAGGCCGGGGACTGCGCCTGGAGCGGGTCCTGGCCCTGGGCCGGGTAACCGTACTGGCCGGGCTGACCGGGCTGGCCCGGCTGCGGGGCCGGGTAGCCGCCCGGGAAGCCCTGCGGGGCGGCCGGCTTGTCGCTGACCAGCGGCGCCTTCAGCGCGGGCACCAGCGGGCCGGCGGCGGCCGCACCGGCGAGCACGATCAGCGCGATGACGGCGAGCCAGGCGCCGAAGCCGTGGTCCAGGCCCTTCGGGCCGCCGCCCAGCGCCCAGATCGAGGTCCAGAGCGCGGTGACGGCGAAGGCGATGCCCCACTGGTCCAGCCGCAGGCCGAGCACCTGACGGTTGGTGGCGGCGGCGCCCTGGAAACGCTGCACCAGGATCAGCGCGGCGGCGATGATGCCGAGCAGGAAGACCGACGGCAGGATGGGGAACAGGTCGCTGTCCCAGGCGTTCGTCGAGGTGTCGCCGCAGTACCTGCCGCTGCAGTCAACGGTCCAGTACGGCAGGAAGGATGCGATGAAGAGCAGGACGGCCGCACCTGCGACGGCGGCGTCTCCCCTGGTGAGAGCGCGCAGATTCACTAACGTTCCCCTCGTTGGTGTGTCGTGGTCGGCGGTTTTGCGTGGTCGGCTTGGCCGGCCCGGAAACTCCGAACGGACCAGAAGCCTAGGGCCAACCGCCTCGCGGGTGCACAGCGGGCTCGGGAATGGGGCGAAGTCGTTGCAAACTGCGCGCGTCCGTCCCCCTGCCGTCCACCATCGGGTCGGACGGTTCCTTCCCACCCGGACGCGGTCCCGATCCTGTCCGCCGCCTACCGCGTGGTCAGAAACGTCGTCAGCGCGTCGGCGATCCCCTGGGCTGCCTGCTGGCGCCACTGAGGGTCCGTCATCCGCTTGGCGTCGGTCGAGTTGCGCATGTTACCGCACTCGATGAACACCTTGGGGACGGTCGAGAGGTTCAACCCGCCGAGGTCGGAGCGGGTGTCGAGGCCCTGACTCGCCGTGTAGTCCGCGTACGGCTCGCCGGTGGCCGAGCGGAAGCCGTCGCGCAGCAGCAGGCCGAGCCGGTGCGAGGGCGAGACGATCGCCGAGGTGTCCGCCTTCCCCGCGACCACCTTGGCGGGCATGATCACGTGGAAGCCGGTGCCGCCGGCCGGACCGCCGTCCCCGTGCACGGAGACCGCCGCGTCGGCGTGCGCCGCGTTCCCGGCCCTGGCGCGCTCGTCGATGCACGGGCCCCACGGCCGGTCGCCGTCCTGGACCAGCACCACGGTGGCGCCGCGGGCGGTGAGGATCGCCCGGGCCCGGCGGACCACGTCCAGCGTGAAGTCGGCCTCGGTGTAGCCGGCATTGGTGGAGGTGCCGGTGGTGTCGCACTCCTTGCGGGCGTTGCCGATGTCGACCTGGCGGTTGATCTCGGTGGTGTGGGCGAAGTTGCCGGGGTTGTGACCCGGGTCGAGCAGGACGGTTCGGCCGGCGAGGGCCGTGGCCGAGAACGTTCCGGTGGCCGCCGGGGCGGCGGGCGCCGAGGTGCCGGGCCCGGCGGGCGGGGAGCCGGCCGGGGTCGAGGCGCCCGGGGTGGTGGGCACGGCCTCTGCGGGGGCGGCGGCGGAGCTCGCAGCGGCGGAGCTCGGCGGGGCCGCCGCCGTGCCGGTCCCGGTGGCGCCGGCGGCGTCCGGGCCGGCCGTCCCCGACCCGCTCGCCCCGCCGGGGGTGCCGGCCGCGCCGGCGGGTGCCGCGCCGTCCGCCCGGTCGTGGCCGCCGACGCTCTGCCAGCCCAGCCAGCCGGCCAGGCAGAGCGGCACCACGACGCCCACCACGGTGGTGGTGCGCAGCAGCAGGGAACGGCGGGGCCGGGCGTTGTCGTCGGACGTGTCCGGGGTGGTGCGGGTCACGGGCGGTTCAGATCCTGTCCTGGGTGCGCGTGGTCAGGCCGTAGGTGTCGGCGATCGGCTTCCACTTCGCCACGAAGTCCTTCTTCGCCTGCGTGGCCTGCGGGTTGAGCTCGTCGGCGCGCTTCTTGTCGGCGGTGTTCGGGGCGGAGCCGGAGCAGCCCTGGGCCGACACCGCGCGCGCCCAGCTCGCGTAGGCGCGGTCGATGTCGGCGGACAGCTGCCAGGCCGACTTCAGCGTGGCCACCGCGTCCGCGCCGCCGGGCAGGTCGGTGACGGACAGGGCGGCGAGCTTGGTGAGCAGCTGGTCGCGCTGCTTGGCCCCGCTGTCGAAGACCTGCGCCGAGCTGTCGATGTCCGCCTTGGCGGGGCAGCTGTTCACCTTGGCGACCGCGTTGCCGATCGGCGCCTTCGCGCTCTCGCCCTGGGTCAGCAGCTCGTCCAGCGCCTTCGCCTGGCTCTGCGCGTTGGGGCCGGCCGCGCCGGCCGTCGGGCTGGCGGACGCGCCGGGGGAGGCGGTGTCACCGGCGGTCGGGCTCGGTGCCCCGGCCGCGTCGGTGGGCACCGGGGCGGGCTGCGGGCTGCCGGAGCCGGTCGGGGCGGCGGCGGTGGCGGACGGGGCCGGGGCGGCCTGGTCGGCGGAGGAGTCCTTGTCCTTCACCGCCCAGAGGATGCCTCCGCCGAGCGCCAGCACGAACAGCACGGCGAAGGCGAGCAGCAGCGGTGCGCGCTTGTGGCCGGGGCGGTCCTCGTCGTCCAGGTCCTCGTAGCCGGTGGCGTAGTCCGGCTGTCCGTAGGGCTGCCCGTACGGCTGGGAGCCGTAGGGCGCGGCCTCGTACGGCTGCTGGTACGGCTGCTGGGGGTGGGCCTGCGGCGGGTACGGGGCGCCCTGCGGAGCCTGGGGCGGGGCCGCGGGGTAGCCGGGGGCGCCGGCCGGGGGCTGCGGGGCGCCCGGGTACGGGCCCTGGCTCTGCGGGGCCGCGTGGTCCGGGAAGCCCGCGCCGGGCAGGGCGGCCTGCGGCGGGGCGGACGCCGGGAAGGCCGCCGCGGTCGGGGCGTCGTGGCCGGGGGCCGCGGACAGGTACGGGCGCGCGCCGAGCGGCGGGCCCTGGTCGCCGACGGCGCCCGGCGCGGGCGCCTGGGCCATCGGCGAGTGGAGCGGCTGCGGGGCCTGCGGCGGGTACGGCTGGGGCGGCTGTGGCGCCGGGGGTGCTCCGGCGGGCGGGGCCGGGGGTGCGGCGGGGTTCGGCGCGGCCGCGGCGGCAGGCTGCTGCTGCGGGCCGCGGACCCAGCCGCCGGCGCCGCCGCGCGCGGTGGGGTCCCAGACCGCCGGAGCGGTGTTCTGCTGGTCCGTCATTGCGCTAGCCCCCACCGTCCGCCGGATGCTCTGCCTGGTGTCGTGTCGCCGCGTGCCCGTGCGGCCGGTCCTGGTGGCTGCCCGGTCGCCCGCCGCTCCGGCCGAACGGCCGCGCGGACACCGTATCGTTCGAACCCCCGCCCGACAGCCCCGGCACGACGTTAGAGCATCCGTGATCGCCTGTGGGGGCGGTCCGTGGATCCACCCCGGGGTGCGGGAAGCGCGGGGGCGCGGGCGGGCGTCGGGGGCGGCTTGAGCGGGCGGGCGTCGGGCCGCGTGGGCGTGGGTGGCGTCGGTCCGTCGGGGCGACTTGTGGGGTGGCGGCGGTGCGGTCAGCCCGCGGTGCGGCGCAGCACGCGCAGCGAACCCGTCACCGAGATCTCCTCGAAGCCCTCGGCGAGCGCCCGCAGGTACACCCGGTACGGCGCCTGGCCGCCGTCCGCCGGGTCGGGGAAGACGTCGTGCACGACGAGGAGGCCCTCGGGGGCGAGGTGCTGAACCCAGCCCTCGTAGTCGCCGGTGGCGTGCTCGTCGGTGTGGCCGCCGTCGATGAAGACCAGGCCGAGCCGGCCGCCCCAGAGCGCGGCGATCTGCGGCGAGCGCCCCACCAGCGCGACCACGTGCTCCTCCAGCCCGGCCGCGTGCAGCGTGCGGCGGAACCGCGGGAGCGTGTCCATCAGGCCCACCTCCGGGTCCACGAGCTCCGGGTCGTGGTACTCCCAGCCGGGCTGCTGCTCCTCGGAGCCGCGGTGGTGGTCGACGGTGAGCGCCACCGTCCCCGTCTCCCGGGCCGCCCCGGCCAGCAGGATCGCCGACCGTCCGCAGTAGGTGCCGATCTCCAGCACCGGCAGCCCGGTGCGCCGTGCGGCCGTCACGGCGGCGGCGTACAGCGCGAGCCCCTCGTCGACCGGCATGAAGCCGGTCGCGCCCTCGAACGCCGCCAGCACGTCGGCTCCGGGGTGGGCGGTCTCCAGGAGGTCGGACATGCGGGGGCTCCTTGCCGGGGGTGGTCGGTGCGGCTGTTCGCCGTCGACGTGCAGTGGCGGACGTGCAGTGGCGGACGTGCCGTGTCGGACGAGCAGTGTCGGCGTCCGTGGCGGACGTTTGCCGTCGGACCCTACTCGACGGTACGGCCCGCCGTCGCCCCCCCGGCCTCGGGCGGCCCGGCCGCCGTGCGCCGCCGCTGACCTGCAACGCCTTCGACCTGCCCGCCTGTGTCGGGCACCGTCGCGCCCCCGGGCGCCCGCCCCCGCGGGTGGAACGTGTTCTACTCCGCGAAGGCGCGTCGTGCCAGAATCGGCCCCGACCCACCGATCCGAGGGGACGGGAGCAGCCCCATGCGCGCAGCCATCCTGCACAAGACCGGCCAGGACACGCTGGACGTCCGCGACGACGTGGCGGCGGTGGGCTTCGGCCCCGGAAAGGTGCGGGTCCGCCTGCGGGCGGCCAGCCTCTGCCACTCGGACCTCTCGGCGATGAACGGCGTCCTGCCGCAGCCCGCGCCGTTCGTGCCCGGGCACGAGGGCGCCGGGGACGTCGTCGAGGTCGGCGAGGGCGTGACCGGCGTCGCGGTCGGCGACCGGGTGGTGCTCTGCTGGATGGCCCCCTGCGGCAGCTGCGCGCACTGCGAGCGCGGCCGCGGGCACCTCTGCGTGACCAGCCTGCGCCGGCTCGGCGCGCCGGGCTTCCGCTTCGACGAGGACGGCCCGGGCGGCCCGGTCGAGGCCTCCGGCTTCTACGGCACGGGCTCGTTCGCCGAGGAGGTGGTGGTCGAGCGCGACGCCGTGATCAAGGTCCCCGCCGACCTCCCGTACGAACTGGCCGCCCTGATCGGCTGCGGGGTGACCACCGGCATCGGCGCCGCCGTCCACACCGCGCGGGTCGAGCCGGGCGCCTCGGTCGCGGTGATCGGGGCGGGCGGCGTGGGTGTCGCGACCGTGCAGGGCGCGCGGGTCTGCGGGGCCGGGCGGATCGCGGTGGTGGACCCGGTCGTCTCGCGGCGGGAGCGGGCGCTGGCCTTCGGGGCCACCGACGCGCTCGCCCCGGAGGAGCTGAAGGGCTTCGCGAAGGGCCTGCCGGGCGGCGGGTTCGACTACGTCTTCGAGGCGGTCGGCCGGGCGGCCACCGTCCGGGCCGGGTACGACGCGGCGCGGCGCGGCGGCGCGGTGGTGGTGATCGGCGCCGGGGCGCAGGACGACCTCGCGCAGTTCACCATGGGCGAGCTCTTCTTCAACGAGAAGCGCCTGCTGCCCTCGCTGTACGGCGGGGCGCCGGTGCCGCGCACCGTCGCGCTGGTGGTGGACCTGTGGCGGGCCGGGCGGATCGACCTCGCCGGGATGGTCACGCACCGGGTCGGCCTGGCGGACGTCAACCGGGCCGTCGCGCAGATGCGCAGCGGCGAGGCGCTGCGGACGGTCGTCACGCTGGGCTGAGCCGCCGGGGTGTCCGGGCGTCGTCGGGGCGGGTGTCGTCCGGGCCGGGCGCCGTCGGGGGCGGGCGTCCTGGACGAACGGAAGGGCCCGCCGGGGTGACCGGCGGGCCCTCGACGTGACGTGGCGCCGGGGTTCAGTTCTGCGCGGCGGCGGCGCGGTGCCGGCCGTGCGGGTCGGCCTCGGGCCTGTCGTCGCTGGCGGAACGGCCGCGGTGGCGACCGTGCGACGCGGTGTCCTCGGCCGTGGTCTCGTCGGCGTCGGTCCCGTTGGCCGCGGGTCCGGTGGTGTCGGTGAGGGTGTCGGACATCAAGATCGTCTTCCGTGGGAGGGTGCGGATGCTTCGGCGCCTGGCTGGCACCACGGGCGCGAGCGAGTGCGTGAACGGCGTGACCGGCATGGCCGGTACGCCGACGTGACCGGTACGGCCGGCGTGACCGGTGCGATCGGCCGCGTGGGCCGCGCCGGAGCCGGTGATCACGGCCCGTGCCCCGGCCACCATAACCGCCGGGGCCGACAAGATCCTATCGAGATCACGACGGACTCCCGGGGAGCGGCCCGGCGTGATAATGGCCGACGCGAGGGCTGGCGCGAGGGCCGGCGCGAGGGCCGGCCGACCCCAGCCGGTGGCCGACCAGTTCGCGGTAGCGCGGGGAGAGCACCTGCAGGTCGCCGTGCCGGGCGAGCACGGCCCGGCCGCTACCCCGGTCGCCACTCCGGCCGTCTCCCGACCGCGGCCGCTACCCCGGCCGGCCGGTGCGCAGGAACGCCGCCAGCAGCTCGTGGAGCACGGCGGCACCGTCCTCCGCCAGCACCTCGTGCCCCGAGCCCGCCGCCTCCACGTAGCGGAAGTCCGCGCCCTCGGTGCGGCCGATCCGCAGCAACTCGTGCCGCAGCGAACGGGACTGGCTCACCGGGACGACCTCGTCCCGGTCCCCGTGCACCACCAGTAGCGGCGCGCTCAACCGGTGGGCGAGCTGCAGCACGTCGCGTGGTCCGCGGGCGTCGGCGATCGGCTCGCCGCCACCCAGCCGCGTGGTCAACGCCCGCACCGGGGCCGCTGCTTCCGCCAGCAGCCGGGCGCCGGACAGGAACGGTGCGACCACCGCGCAGCGGGCGACGTGCTCGGTCGGCGCGTGCGCGGCCGCCAGCAGTGCGAGGAACGCGCCGTAGCTCACGCCGAACAGGGCGGGCGGCTCCAGGCCGAGCGCCGCGCGCTGGCCCGCGATGCCGTCCAGCAGGTACAGGATGTCGTCGAGGTCCGGCCCGCCCCAGGAGCCGCGGATGGCCATCGCGTGCGCCACCCCGTAGCCCGTGGAGCCGCGTTGGTTCGGTGCGACCACGGCGAGCCCCTCGGCCGCCATCCGCTGCAGGGCGGGGTCGAACTCCAGCCGCCAGGCGTCCGCCGGGCCGCCGTGCAGGGCGAGGACCAGGTGCGGACTGCTCAGCCAGGCCTCGCCGCCGTACACCACGGCCTCCAACGGGCCGGCCGGGCCTGCGAGTTCGAGGCTCTGTGCCGGGTGCCAGCGGCCGCCGTCCCCGGGCTGGGTGGAGCCGTCGAGCTGCCAACCTGGCGGCGCGGTACGGGGGGTGCGGGTACCGCCGGACTGCCAGGGCAGGACGGTGTCCCGCCCGGGGCCGGGCAGGCCGGAGCCGAGCGGGGCCAACTGCAGGGGCAGCGGGGACGGTCCGGACTCGGGGGCGGCCGGTCCGTGCGCCAGCAGCGCGTCCACGTCCAGGCCGGCCAGGGCCGCCGGATGGTCGGGAGCGGAGTACGGCATCCGCAGCGCCGCGTCCGACCAGTGCGCGACCGCGCCGAGCCGCCCGGGCGGCACCGGCAGCGGGTCGAGGCGTCCGGCGGCGGGCCGCCAGAGCGCGAGCGAGGAGCCGGCGCCGTGGTCGATCTGGATCGCGACGCGGACCCCGTCCGCGGCCGACCGCAGCGCCACCGGGCGCAGGAACATGCCCGCCACGTGCAGGCGTTCGGGGAAGCGCAGCGGCTCGCCGCCGCCCAGCACGCCCCAGCCCAGCCGGTCGCTGCCGGGGGCGTCGCTGCGCACCATCGCGAAGCGGCTGTCGGGGTCGAACAGGGCCAGCCGGTCGTTGCTGCGCTCGCCGATCTCCAGCAGCGGGGTGACCGCGCCGCTGCGCAGGTCCAGGACGACGCTGCGGACGATGCCGTCGGCCACCCGGTCCAGCGCCAGCAGCGCGCCGGTGCGGTCGAGCCAGACACCGCCGCCGTGCAGCCCCGGGACCTCGGCGACCTGCCGGGGCTCGCGCCCGTCGCCGTGGACCAGCCAGACGGTGGTGGCCGGCCGGGTGTCGCTGCCCAGCGCGACGGCGACCGGTGCGCCGGGGCCGGCCGGGGCGTCGGAGGGGAGCGGCAACAGCCGCAGGCCGGGGCGCCGGAACGTGGCCAACGGGATTTCCCGGGTGGCCGGTTCGGCGCCGGGCGGGGCCGCGGTGAGCTTCACCAGCTCGTGCCGCTCGCCGTCGTGCCGGCCGACCAGGACCGAGCCGTCGGGCAGCGCGACCAGTTGGGAGCGGAGGTGCTCGGACCGGTTGCCGGGCAGTGCCAGGGCGGTCGGGACGGCGGGGCCGGTCGCGGGCAGCCGCCAACTCTCCGCGTACCAGCCGCCGTCGGCCGCGGAGGCCAGGCAGGCCGCGTGGCTGCCGTCGGCCGCGAAGGTGAAGCTCAGCCGGCGCAGCGCCTGCGTCGCGGCCCGGATGACCACGTTCATGTCGTCCTCACCCCACCGGTCCGGGGCCGGGGTTCACCCGGCCGGCGCGGTGCCCCGGCGGCGCCGCGCGGCCCGTCGTCCGCCCCGCGCGGTACCTCCGCGGCGTCGTACGGTGCGTCGTCCGCCGGGGCCGTCCCTCCGGCCGCCGGACGGTGCGCGGGGTGCGCCGGCACCGGGTCCACCCAGAGCCGTGGGCCGCCGTGCCGGAGCCGGAGCAGGAAGGCGAGCGCGCCCGCCGTCCCGGTGCCGTACGCGGCGGCGCAGCCGGTGCCGGTCTCGTCGGGCAGGACCAGCAGGCCGTCGCGCAGCGCCGACCTGGCCGCGATCAGGTGCGCCAACTCCTCGGCGCTCCTGCGGAATTCCGCATCGCCGGTGGCCTCCGCCAGGTCGAGCAGGTACTCGCCGTTGCCGGCCAGCCCGTGGCACGCGCCGGTGCCGCAGTGCCAGCGCCCGGCCAGCACCGCGCGTCCGGCGGCGACGGCGAGCCGGTGCGCGGTGGCATCGCCGGTCACCTGCCAGAGCCGCAGCAGGAAGGTGCCCACACCCGACGCCCCGCTGCACCAGTGGGCCGGCCGGATGTGCTCCGGGTCGTCCGCGCCCTGCGGCCACCACGCACCCGCGGACCCGCCGCCGACCTCGCCCTGCACGCCCCCACCGCCGTACGGGTCCCCGGCGCCGCGCGCGTGCGGCGCCTCTCCTCCGGACGCGGCGCCGTGCTCCCACCGCACCGTGGCGGCGAGCGTGCGCCCGGCCTCGGCGGCGCCGGCCAGCAGCGCCCGGTCGCCGGTGGACTCGGCGGCGGTCAGCAGGAAGGCGCCGACCCCCGCGACCCCGTGGGCGAACCCGAGATGCGTGACCCCGGCGAGCGCCGAGTCGAAGTCCTCCGGCACCGGCCAGACCGTGCCGTGGGCGGTGGTCCGGCCGGCGGCCAGCAGGCCGTGCCCGCAGCGGACCGCACGGTCCAGGAAGTCCTGCGCCGACTCCTCGCCCAGGTTCTCTGCCGCAAAGCGCAGTTGGAGGAAGCCGGCGCCGGCTGCGCCGTGGCAGACGTCCGGGTTGGGCCACTCGACCGCTATCCGGCGGGCCAGTTCGGCGGCCCGCTCGGCGAGGGCGTGGTCGCCCAGCGCCCCGGCGGCGTCGAGCAGCGCCCAGGCGGCGCCCGAGCGCCCGAAGTGCAGCCCGGGCAGCACGACCGGCTCGGCGGCGCAGCGGCGCTCGATCCAGTCGGCGGCCGTCCGGGCGGTCCGCCGGGCCTCCTCCCGGACCTCGATGGGCAGGCCGTCGGTGGACGCGGCCCGGGCGAGCACGGCCAGCACGCCGGCGGCGCCGTGCTGCACGTTGCAGGGGTCGGACTGCTGCCCGGCGGGGACGGTGGGCCAGAGCCGGTCGCGCCGCCGCGGGGTGGCGGTCACGGCGAGGTGCCGCAGCCCGTCGTGCAGGACGCGGTCGAGGACGGCCGTGCCGCCCGCGGTCGCGGGGCCCGCCGAGACGGCATCCGCCCAGGTGCGCCCCGCCGCCTCGGCGCCGACCGCACCCCGCCCCTCACCTGCGGTCGCCCGTCCGTCGTCCACAGCGTCCGGCGTCTCGTCCACGGCACCCGGTGTCTCGGTCACGGCCTCCGCGCCTCCGGTACCGGCCCCCGCCTCGGGGACGTCGCCCCGCGCCGCCTCCGCCAGGGCGTCCCGGACCCGGCTCAGGCTCCATCGCAGCTCCGGCTCCTCCGCCCGCAGCCCCAGCACCATCGGCGCCAGCCGCCGCGCGGTGTCGCCGGAGCGGGCGGCGAGGGCGAGCCAGCGGCCCAGCCGGTCGGCGACCGGGCGGGCGTGCGGCAGGTCCTCGGGCAGCAGCGGGTCGTGGCCGGTGGCGAGCAGGAAGAACAGTCCGCCGAGCGCGTAGAGGTCGGCCGCCGGCTCCGCCGGGCACAGGCCGTCCGTCACCCGGCCGCGCGAACCCGCTCCGGCAGCCGTGCCGACCAGGGCCGGGCCGACCAGGGCCAGCCGGCCCGGCCCCTGCTCGGGGGCCCGGTACCCGGGGGTGCCGGCCGAGCCGGCCCGGCGGCCGGCCTCGGCGGCCAGCTCCAGGTCGACCAGCCGCAGCGAACCGTCCGGCTGCACCAGGACGTTCCCGGGCGAGAGGTCGCGCAGGACCAGCCCCAGCTCGTGGACCCGTTCCAGCAGGTCGAGCAGCAACCGTGCCATCGGCCCGGCCTCGGCCCAGTCGACGTCGGGACTGCCGTCGCGGCGCAGCCGGGCCGCGACCCAGCTGCCCAGCGGTTGGCCGGCGATTCGTTCCTGCACGAGGAAGAGCGAGTCGTCCTGCTCGACCAGTTCGACCGGGTGCGGCGCCAGCCCCAGCCCCTCCAGCCTGGCCAGCAGGGCGGCCTCGTGCCGCAGGGCGGCCCGGGCATCGGTGCCCACGCGGTCCACCTCGATGTGCGCGCGGGCCTGCTTGACCACGACCTCCGCGCCGCCGTCGGTGTCCCGCCCCAGGAAGACGCCGCCCTTGGCGCTGTGCCGGATCGCCCCGGTGACCACGTACCGCCCGGCGAGCAGCACCCCGCCCGCGCCGCGCCGGGCGGCGGTGGGCCTGGTCGCTCCGCGGCGGTGGCCCGCGCCGCCACCTGCACCCGCGCCGCCGCCCCCGCCCCCGCCCCCGGTCTCGGCCTCGGGCCCGTGGCCCGGGACCCCGGCCGACCCCGCCGGCTCGCGCAGCGGATCGCGCGCCCACGGCGGGCACCGGTACGACGCCCCGCGCACGTCCTCCACCCGCTCGCCCCCCGGCCCGTGCAGCATCGAGCGGTACCCGCCGTCGTTGCCGAGCTCGACGCGCGCCGCGAAGGCGCCGTACCGGTAGTGCACCAGGCTGCCGGGCCGGTACGGGCGGTCCGAGAGGATCACCGGGCCGGGCAGGCCGTCGGTCGCCAGGTGCAGGGCGGCGGCCAGCCGCCGGAACTGCTCCTCGCCCGCCGGGTAGACGGTGATGAACTTGCCGGCCGAACCCCGCTCACTGTTGCGCGAGTTGAGCTCGTGCAGCTGCTCCTGCCCGGCCGCGAACTTGAACGCGCACGGGTCGTCGGCCAGCGTTTCGACGACGGCGGCCAGCACCGCGCCCCCCACCGCGGACGCCGCGCTGACGTGGATCTTCCAGCCCTCCCCGGCCAGTTCCCCCGCAGTCGGCCTGGCCGTGCACCAGAAGCCGTCGACGGTGACGTCCCAGTCCCCGCCGCCTCCCCGGCTCCCGGCGCCGGCCAGGGCCGACCGCGCCACCTCCGGCCACGCGCCGACCGCACGCGGCGCGTGATCCGCCGATCCCGTTCCCCCGGCCGTCCGAAGCGATGTGCCTGCCCCCATCCGCTTTCACATCCCTTCGTCTCGGCCGCCGCCCGCGGGTGCACACTGCTCCGGCACCCGGGCGCCCGGCCACGGCCTGATCGGTTTCTCGGAAGCGCGGAAGCGCCGCCCCGGCCGCGTCCGCCGCGGAGCCGGTCCGAGCCGGTGGTCCCCTGCGGCGGAGCGCCCTTCCGACCCCCCCGGTCGGGGCAACTCCCGTTCGCGGAAGTGAAGTTACTTTCGGTTTCGGCACGTCCTCAACGCGCGGCGAGTCACTTCACTCGTAAGGGTGATCTGCGCGCGATTTCGAATTCGTGCGAGCCGATCGGTGTGCGCGGGGGCGCCCGCGCACACCGGCGGCAGGGGCGCCCGGACGGCTCGCACACCGGCTCGGAACGGCGCGCGGGGACGGTCCTCCGGCACCCGAACGCCGCTCACCGCAGGTTGACGCGCACCTGTGCGTCCCGTCCCCCACACCGTCGACCCGCGCCGCGGACCCGCACCAGGGCCGCCCCGCGCACCCGCCCGCCCGCGGCATCCGGGCTCCCGCCCCGACCGCCGCAGCCGCCCGGGCGGCCCGGACGCCCCTGCGCGCACGGTAGTCTCGACAGGTGCCGAATCTGTCCGACGTCATCACCGCACTCGAAGAGGTCTACCCGCCCCAGTGGGCGGAGTCCTGGGACGCCGTCGGCCTGGTCTGCGGCGACCCCCGGGCCGAGGTCCGCCGCGTGCTCTTCGCCGTCGACCCCGTGCAGACGGTCGTCGACGAGGCCGTGGAGTGGGGGGCCGATCTCGTCGTCACCCACCACCCCCTCTACCTGCGTGGCACCACCAGCGTCGCCGCGACCACCTTCAAGGGCCGGGTGGTGCACACGCTGATCAGCAACGGCATCGCCCTGCACGTGGCACACACCAACGCCGACCACGCCGACCCGGGCGTCTCGGACGCCCTGGCCGAGGCCGTCGGCGTCCGCGTCACCGGTCCGCTGGTGCCGGACCCGACGGACCCGCTGGGCCGGCGCGGCGGCGGGCGGGTCGGTCTGCTGGAGCCCCCGCTCACCCTCTCCACCTTCGCCGCGCAGGTCGCCAAGGGTCTGCCGGCCACCGCCGCGGGGGTGCGCGTCTCCGGCGACCCGAACCGGCTGATCAGCCGGGTCGCGGTCTGCGGCGGCTCCGGTGACAGCCTCTTCGCCGAGGTGCGGGCGGCCGGCGTCGACGCCTACCTGACCGCCGACCTGCGCCACCACCCGGCCTCCGAGGCCGCCGAGGCGGCCCCGGTCGCCCTGCTCGACGCCGCGCACTGGGCCACCGAGTGGCCCTGGCTCGCCCTGGCCGAGCGGGCGCTGCACGGTGCCGCCGAGAAGCGCGGCTGGGCCGTGGAGACCAAGGTCTCCCACCGGGTCACCGACCCGTGGACCGCGCACGCCCCCATGTCCTTCACCGCCTGACCCGATTCACAGGAGCTCTCCGCTTGAACGCCGCGCCCGCCGACCAGATCCGCCTGCTCGACCTCCAGGCCATCGACTCGAAGCTCGACCAGCTGGCCCACCGGCGTCGCAGCCTGCCCGAGCACGCCGAGATCGACAAGGCCACCGCCGACCACACCGCGCTGAAGGACCTGGTCGTCGCCGCCCAGGCCCAGCAGGGCGACACCGCCCGCGAGCTGACCAAGGCCGAGCAGGACGTCGAGCAGGTCCGCGCCCGGGCCGCCCGCAACCAGCAGCGCCTGGACTCCGGTGCGATCACCTCGCCGAAGGACCTGGAGAACCTCCAGCACGAGATCGGCTCGCTGGCCAAGCGCCAGGGGGACCTGGAGGAGGTCGTGCTGGAGATCATGGAGCGGCTGGAGGCCGCCCAGACCCGGGTCACCGAGCTGAGCGCCCGCCTGGAGCACTCCACCGTCGTGCTGACCGAGGCCGAGGGCCGCCGCGACGCCTCCTTCGCCGAGATCGACGCCGAGGCCGAGAAGGTCAAGCGCGACCGCGAGACCGTGGCCGCCGTCATCCCGGCCGACCTGCTGAAGATCTACACCAAGCTGCGCGAGCAGCAGGGCGGCGTCGGTGCGGCCCGCCTCTACCAGCGCCGCTGCGAGGGCTGCCGCACCGAGTTCTCCATCACCGAGCTGAACGCCATCAAGGCCGAGCCGGCCGACAAGGTCGTCCGCTGCGAGAACTGCTCGCGGATCCTGGTCCGCACCGCCGACTCGGGCGTCTGACCAGGTGGCCGGGCGCAGGCTCGTCGTCGAGGCCGACGGCGGCTCCCGGGGCAACCCGGGGCCGGCCGGTTACGGCGCGGTGGTCCGGGACGGCGACACCGGCCGGATCATCGCCCAGGCGGCCGAGTTCATCGGCCACGCCACCAACAACGTGGCCGAGTACAAGGGTCTGATCGCCGGCCTGAAGGCGGCCCGGGAGATCGACCCGGACGCCTCGGTGGAGGTCCGGATGGACTCCAAGCTGGTGGTGGAGCAGATGTCCGGGCGCTGGAAGATCAAGCACCCGGACATGCAGCCGCTCGCCGCCGAGGCGCGCACCGTCCTGCCGCGCGGCCAGGTCGAGTACACCTGGATCCCGCGCGAGCGGAACAAGGACGCCGACCGGCTCGCCAACGAGGCGATGGACGCGGGCAAGGCCGGCCGCGCCTGGGAGGCCAAGCCGCTCGTCGGGGCGGCGGCCGAGCCGAGGGCCGCCGGCCCGGTGGCCGAGCCCGCGGAGCCCGCGCCGGAGAAGGCCGTCCCGAAGGCCGGCTGGGCCGCCCCCGCGGACCTCGGTACGCCGACCACGTTCGTCCTGCTCCGGCACGGCGAGACCCCGCTGACCCCGGAGAAGCGGTTCTCCGGCAGCGGCGGCAGCGACCCCGCGCTCTCCGAGAAGGGCCGCTGGCAGGCCGAGCGCGCCGCCGCGGCACTGGCCGCGGCCGGCTCCGTCCAGGCCGTGGTCAGTTCCCCGATGCGCCGCACCCGGGAGACGGCGGAGACCGTCGCGGCGCGCCTCGGCCTGGAGGTCCGCTACGAGGACGGGCTGCGCGAGGTCGACTTCGGCGCCTGGGAGGGGCTGACCTTCGCCGAGGTGCAGGAGCGCCACCCGGACGACCTCGACGCCTGGCTCGCCTCGCCGAAGGCCAGGCCGACCGGCAGCTCCGAGAGCTTCACCACCCTCACCCACCGGGCCGGGGTCGCCCGCGACAAGATCCTCGCCCGCTACCCGGGCAGGACGGTGCTGGTGGTCTCGCACGTCAGCCCGATCAAGACGCTGGTCCGGCTGGCGCTCGGCGCCCCGCCCGACTCGATGTACCGGATGGAGCTGTCGGCCGCCTCGCTCTGCGCCGTCCAGTACTACGCGGACGGCAACGCCTCGGTGCGGCTGCTCAACGACACCGGGCACCTGCGCTGACCGTCGCGGCGGGCCCCTGACCGGGGCCCGCCGGCGGTCGCAGGCCGCCCGCCAACGCGGCGCCGTGCGCGCCTCCCGCCCGCCCGCCAAGGCCGGAGGGGCCGTCCACGCAGGTCAGTGCACCCGGTCAGTGCACCTCGGTGACCACCACGTCCAGCTGCCACGGCTTGCGGGCCGTGCCCTCGGCCGCGACCTCCACCCGGTGGCCCAGCTCCCGCAGCGCGTCCACCAGCTCGCCCGGCGTCTTCGGCTCGGCGCCGGCCACCAGCAGGTCGCGCACCAGCCGGCCCTTGGTCGCCTTGTTGAAGTGGCTCACCACCGTGCGCCTGCCGTCGCGCTCCTGCAGCACCCGGACGGTCGCCGTCCGGGACACCACCTCGCCGGCGGGCTTCCACGCCGCCGCGTAGGCCGAGCTGCGCAGGTCCAGCACCAGCCCGTCCGCCGCCTCCGGCAGCACGGACGCCGTCGCGCCCCGCCAGAACGCCCCGAGCGCCCCCAGACCGGGGAGTTTCACGCCCATCGAGCAGCGGTACGGCGGGATCCGGTCGCCGATCCGCACCGCGCCCCAGAGCCCGGAGAAGACCAGCAGCGAACGCCCGGCCCGGTCGTACGCGGCCTCGTCCAGGGTGGCCAGGCCGAGGTTGTCGAACAGCACCCCGGTGTACACCTCACCGGCCGGGAACGCACCGGCCGTCGGCAGGCCCGCGTTGCGGGCGATCTCGCCCCGCAGGCCGGGGCTCAGCCCGAGCACCTCGGCGGCGGTGTCCTCGTCGCCCCGGCAGAGCCCGACCAGCGTCTCAAGCACCTGCGTCCGCGCCGCCGTCAGCCCGGGCAGCGAGAGCCCGTCCAGCGCGACCGGCACGCCGTCCCCGGACGCGGCCTTGCCCTCCGAGGGCGGCAACAGCACCAGCACAGCGGACTCCTCAACATTTTGTGGCGGACGCGGTCCCCGCCACCCTACGCAACCCGGTCCGGCTCCCGGTAACCCGCGACCGCCACCGCCCCGGCCCCCGCGCCGAGGGCCAGGCAGAGCGGCGAGTAGTAGCGGGCGTCGAGCCGCCGGAACCGCGCCGACTGCTCGCCCAGCCCCAGGGCGGACACCAGCAGTCCGCCCGTACCGCGCGCCAGCAGCACCGCCGAGACCGTCCGCACCCCGGCCCGCCGCACCCGCGCCGGCCCCGCCGCCGGGAGCACCCCGGCCTCCGCCCCCACCAGGTACGCGGCCGCCCCCAGCGCCCCGGCCACCGCGAGGCACGCCGCAGGCGGCGGCATCTCGTCACCCCGGCCGACCACCGCGTCCGCGAGCTCCGCCGGCGTCCGCATCGGCCACGGGGAGACCGCCCAGACCGCGTGCAGCACCCCCACCCCCGCCAGCACCCCGGCCACCACGGCCCCCGCCGTCCTCACCGCGCCCATCGCCCAGCCCCCTTCGCCGCACCGATGCTCCGCTCCTCACGCTACGGCCCCTTACACGCCCTGCCCCACCCACCCCAAACCAGTGGCCCCCACCCCCCACCCCGCCCTACCGTCGAGCTGAACGAGGAGAGTGACGCGATGACCCTGAACCCCCTGGACCTCGCCTCCGGCGGCGACGCCGTGGAGGAGTCCCTGCCCGTCCGGCTGCCCGCAGACCTGCCGCCGGAGACCCGGCAGGCGCTGGAGTTCGCGCTGCGTGCGGCCGCCCAGGCCGTGCTGGCCGGCCGCGTCCGGGTCAGCGGGGCACCGGGTGCGGACCGTGCGGAGCTCGCGTTCGAGGTCCGCCAGTCCGAGCTGCCGGACGCCCTGGTCGAGCCGGTCCGCGCCGAGCGCCCGGACCGCGCCGCACGCCGCGCCGCCATGGTCGGCCGGATCCGCGAGGCCAACGCGGAGACGCTGGAGAGGCTGAAGGACCTGTGAGCGGGCCGGGGGGAAGCCGGATCGAGTACCTCGACCTGGACGACGTCACCTACCTGGCCGGCGGGCCGGAGAACATCCGCGATCCGGGGGCCCTGCTCTCCGCCCTGGGCCGGCCGCAGGCGAGCCTGTTCGGTGCGGACGCCTACCCGGACCTCTGGTCCAAGGCGGCCGCGCTCGGGCAGAGCCTCGCCCGCAACCACCCGCTGGTCGACCGGAACAAGCGCACCGCCTTCGAGGCGATGCTGCTCTTCCTCGACTACAACGACGAGCCCTACACCGACCCGTCCCCGGACGCGGCCGTCGCCTTCGTGCTCCGGCTCGCCACCGGCGGCTACGACGACAACGTCGCCCTCGCCGCCAAGGACCTCCGGGAGCTGCTGGGGCGCTGAACCCGCCCTCCGGACCGGACGTCCGGAGGGCGCCGCCCGCGGTGGCCCCGCCACCCGGACGGTCGGTTCCGCACCGGCCCGGAAGGGCCCGCATGGGAGGATCGGACCGTGTCCGCACCCGCCTCCGCGGCGTCCGCCGCCGTCCCCGCCTCCGTGGCTCCTGCCCCCGGCCGGCGCCGGAGGCTGCTGATCCTGGCGATCTGCTGCCTCAGCCTGTTCATCGTCGGCCTCGACAACACCGTGGTGAACATCGCGCTCCCGGAGATCCAGAAGGACCTGGGCGCCCAGGCCTCCGGTCTGCAGTGGGTCATCGACGCCTACACCCTGGTGCTGGCCTCGCTGTTGATGCTGTTCGGCTCGGTGGCCGACCGCTTCGGGCGGCGCCGGGTGTTCCAGACCGGCCTGCTGCTCTTCGTGCTCGGTTCGCTGCTCTGCAGCCTGGCGCCGAGCCTGGAGTGGCTGGTGGTGTTCCGCGCGCTGCAGGCCGTCGGCGGCTCGATGCTCAACCCGGTGGCGATGTCGATCATCACCAACACCTTCACCGAACCGCGCGAGCGGGCCCAGGCGATCGGCGTCTGGGGCGGCGTGGTGGGCATCTCGATGGCGCTCGGCCCGCTGCTCGGCGGGTTCCTGGTGCACGGGGCCGGCTGGCCGTCGATCTTCCTGATCAACGTTCCGGTCGGCCTGGCCGCCTGCCTGCTGACCGCCCGTTACGTGCCCGAGTCGCGCGCACCCCGGGCCCGCCGGCTGGACCCGGTCGGGCAGCTGCTGATGGTGGTCATGCTCGGCTGCGGCACCGCCGCGATCATCGAGGGCCCGGAGCACGGCTGGACCTCCCCGCTCATCATCGGGCTGGCCGCCGCGGCGCTGGCCGCGCTGGTCGCCTTCCCGCTCTGGGAGCGGCGGGTCGCCGAGCCGCTGGTCGATCCGCGGTTCTTCCGCAGCGCGCCGTTCACCGGCGCCACCGTGACCGCGGTCTGCGCCTTCGCCGCGCTCGGCGGGTTCCTCTTCCTCAACACCATCTACCTGCAGGACGTCCGCCGCTACAGCCCGGTCGAGGCGGGCCTGTGGACGCTGCCGATGGCCGGGATGATGCTGGTCTGCGCCCCGGTCTCGGGCCGGATCGTCGGCAGCCGGGGCCCGCGCGGCCCGCTGGTCGCGGCCGGCCTGGGCCTCGCGGCGAGCGGCGTGCTGCTCACCCGGCTGTCCGCGGACTCCCCGGCGGCGCTGCTGCTGGTCGCCTACGCGCTCTTCGGATTCGGCTTCGGCATGGTCAACGCGCCGATCACCAACGCCGCCGTCTCCGGGATGCCGCGCGCCCAGGCGGGGGTGGCCGCGGCGGTCGCCTCGACCAGCCGGCAGGTCGGCCAGTCGCTGGGCGTCGCGGTGATCGGCACCGTGGTCACCTCGGCCGTGATCGGCCCGGTGCTCACCGGCTTCGCCCCGGCCAGCCACGCGGGTTGGTGGATCGTGGCCGGACTCGGTGCCGCCATCCTCGTCCTGGGCCTGGTCACCACGACCGCCTGGGCGACCGGCACTGCGGCCCGGGTGGCCGCCCGGCTCGGCGGCGAGCCGCCCACCGCCCGGCCCGGCGTACGGGAGGCGCCGCCCGAGCGGCTACCATGACCACTACGGCGGAAGAGCCGGCCGGGCGGTCGCGACGGGTCCCAGGACCCGCCGAGGAACGTCCGGGCTCCACAGAGCAGGGTGGTGGGTAACGCCCACCCGGGGTGACCCGCGGGACAGTGCCACAGAAAACAGACCGCCCGCCGCTTCGGCAGCGGGTAAGGGTGAAACGGTGGTGTAAGAGACCACCAGCGACCGGGGTGACCCGGCCGGCTCGGTAAACCCCACCTGGAGCAAGGTCAAGATCGGTGCCCTCGGGCACCGTGCGCGGATGTCCGAGGGCTGCTCGCCCGAGTCCGCGGGTAGACCGCACGAGGCTGTCGGCAACGGCAGCCCTAGATGGATGGCCGCCTCCCCGGGCCGCGCAAGCAACCCGGGAGACAGAACCCGGCGTACAGGCCGACTCTTCCGCCCCCTCCCCCCGACTGCCCGTCAGGACGGGTGTGCGCCGACCGCGTCGCGGATCTGGTCGCCGAGGCCGCCGTTGACGCGGGCGCAGTTGGCGCAGCAGAAGAACCGGCCGGCCACCTCCACGCCGTGGCCCACGATCCGGACCTGGCACTGTTCGCAGCGGGGCGCCAGCTTCTCCATCGCGCACTCGAAGCTGTCGAAGGTGTAGGTGTCGCCGGTGATCGTCTTGATCTCGAAGGCGAGCCAGTAGTCGTTGCCGCAGGTGACGCAGATGGCCATGGTGGCCGTCTCCCTTCCGGTGTGGGGCTGACCGACCGGGTGGGCGCTCAGCCCTTCCCAGTGTCGGATCGGCCCCCGGGACCGGCCACTCGGAGCGCGCCCGCGGGCGGATGCCCCCGCCCGGCCCGGCCGGCCGTACTCCCCGAGCCCGGCGCGGCTCAGCCGGACACGGCCGAGAGCTCCTCCAGGGCCGCGACGGCCCGCTCGGCGTCCTCGGCGGCGACGAACAGGTGGTCGTGGTGGAAGCCGGCCACCACGTTGCAGCTGATCCCCACCTCGGCCAGCCGGCCCGCCACGGCGGCGGTCAGGCCGACGGCCTCCAGTGCGGAGTGGATCTGCAGGGTGATCCAGGCGGCCACGTACTCGTAGCGCAGGCCGAGCGAGTCGGCCTCCTCCTGCGCCACCACCACCGTCACGCCCTCGGGCTCGGCGACCGTCACCACCGGCCGCATCCCGGCGGGCACCTTCGCCGGGAGCGAGCAGTAGACGTACCGCCCCGGGTTGAGCAGCGGGCGCATCCCGCGCAGCAGCGTCGCTAGATCTCGTTCACCGGCCATGCCCGCCACCGTAGCGGCCGACCGCCCGCGCGCCGGGTTGTCGGGCGGCTGTGTCGGAAACCGTTGACGAGCGATAGTCACCGATATATCGTCGAGTTATCGAGACAGTTACTCGACTGTCCGGGCGACTGCCCGGTGCGCGTCGAGGTCCCGATGACCGACAGGTCGGCCGGCGGGCGCCGGTCGACGATCAGAGACACAACGGAGGTGAGCGTCATGCGCTCAGGACGTTTTCGTGAGGAGGGCCCCCGTGGCGGACGGCGCCGCGGCCCGGGGCCGGAGTTCGTGGGCATGCCCGGGGAGGGCTTCGAGGGTCGGGGGGCGTTCGGCCCCTTCGGGCCGCCGCCGTTCGGGCCCGGGCGCCCGATGGGCGGGCCGTTCGGTCCCGGCTTCCGCGGGCACGGCGGGCGCGGCCACGGGCCGCGCGGCCGGCGCGGCGGGCGGGCGCGGCGCGGCGACGTGCGCGCCTCGCTGCTGGCGCTGCTCAAGGAGCGGCCGATGCACGGCTACGAGATGATCGCCGAGATCACCGAGCGGACGGGTGGCGCCTGGCGGCCGAGCCCCGGCTCGATCTACCCCAACCTCCAGCTGCTGGAGGAGGAGGGCCTGATCACGGCCGAGGAGGTCGGCGGCAAGCGGCTGGTCTCGCTCACCGAGGCGGGCCGGGCCGAGGCCGAGGCGGGCCCCGCGGAGCCGTGGGCGGAGGCCGGCCGGGAGGTCGACTGGGAGGCCGTGCAGGAGGTCGGCCAGGCGCTCGGCGCCGTCGACCACGCGATCCGGCAGGTGATGACGACGGGCACGGAGGCGCAGCGCGCCAAGGGCCTGGCGGTGCTCAACGAGGCCCGCAAGAAGCTGTACCTGATCCTCGCCGAGGACGAGTGACGGCCCGAGGGGGGATTCGCAGGACCCGGCCGCGGGTGCGGGCGGCCGGCGGCGCGGACGGTGCGGCTGCTCAGGCGCGGATCGCGAACAGCGCCGCGCACGCGAGCAGCAGCACCGTCCAGCCGAACCAGAGCCAGCCGTTCGGGCCGATCACCGCGCTGTAGAGGCTGACCACCACGAGCAGGGCGCCGGTGACGGCGGCCGCCTGCCGGTTGTGGTGCCTCGCCGCCGCGGACCGGCTCCTGGACTGCTGGTGGCGTGCGGTCCTCGCCATGGCCGTCCTCCCGGGGGGAGCGGCGGTCGTCACCCGGAGGCGCGGGCGGTGGCCGCCTCGTCGTACTCGTAGCGCCAGAACCAGCGGACGCCGTCCAGCTGCTTGGCGCGGACGTACACCAGTGTGCGCGCGGGGGTGTCCCCGTGCGCGGGGACCGGCACCTTGTAGGTCTTGGGCACGCCGTACATCGGCCCCAGGGGGATCGGGAGGATCCGGCCGTCCAGGGGGCCGCCGACGAATGCGGTGTCCGTGCTCTTCACCCCACCAGGGTCTCACCCCGCCCGCGCGAACGGTCGCGAGGCGGTCCGGGGAGGGCCTGTGCCGCCCGGGGGAGGCCTTGTGACGTGGGCGTGCCGGGAGTGTGACCGGAGAGGCACCGCCCCCGGTCATCCGGAGGCCCCGCGCACCCTTATCCTTCCTGTACGCCCTCGGGGTTCACCCGGGTCAGCGGGCCCCGTACGGGCCGGGTGAGGCGCACGTCCGTGTGCCCGTCGGGCCGCCGAGCCGCCGCCTGCGTGCTGCCGCGACTCCGTACCGTGACCCGGGCGTCGGCCGTCCGGCAACCCCGGCTCCGGCCGACAGGGCGCGGACAGCAGGGCCGAGCACCGCCCCGGGAAGCAGCGGGGGGCGCCGCGCGTTGCGTCGGAGTGGTACGTCGAATGCTGTGTCACACCAGGCACGGCAATGCGCGGAAGGGGCCCGATGGAAGCCGGCGGCAGGTGGACGACCTGGTGGCAGAGGCGTGATCGTCAGCGGGCCCGGTCGGCCGACGCGGACAGCCCCGCAGCCCGACTGGACCAGCTGCTGGGCGCCGTGCGCGCAGGCTTCCCGCTGGCACCGGCCGCACATCCGGCCGGCCACCGGTGTTCCTGTGACCGCGTCGCCTGTCCGGCGCCGGCCCAGCACCCGGTCTCCTTCGCCTGGCAGACCCAAGCGACCACCGACCCCGAGCAGGTCGCCCGCTGGCTCTCCCGGGACCCCCAGGCCAACTTCGTCACCGCGACCGGCCGCGTCCACGACGTGCTGGACGTGCCCGCCGAGGCGGGCCGGCTGGCGCTGGAGCGGCTGACCGCGCTGGGCGTCGAGGGCCCGGTGGCGGCCGTCGGCGAGGACCGCTACCTCTTCTTCACCGCGACCCGGGGCACCCCGGTGGACGAGGACGAGTGGTGGCCGAGCGCCCTGGACTCCACCCCGGACACGATGTCCGAGCACCCCGGGCTGCGCTGGCACTGCCGCGGCTCGTACACCCTGCTGCCGCCGGCCGCGCTGCCGGACGGCTCCGCGGTCCGCTGGCTGCACGGGCCCGACCAGCCGCTGCCGGACCCGCTGCGGGTGCTGGACGTGCTCACCGACGCCTGCACCGAGGTGGGCGCGGTGGCCGAGGAGCAGTGGCTGATCGGTTGACCGTCCGATCGGCCGGCCGGCGTGGTCCTGCACTCAAGGACCCGCCGACGGAATCGAGAAGGCCCGGGCGGGAACGACCGGGCCTTCTCGTGTTCGTGCAGCCGCTCGCCGCCCGCCGGTCGGCTACGGCAGGGTGAGGATCTCCGCGCCGTCCGCCGTGACGACGAGGGTGTGCTCGAACTGGGCGGTGCGCTTGCGGTCCTTGGTGACGACCGTCCAGCCGTCGGCCCAGATCTCGTAGTCGTAGGTGCCCAGGGTCAGCATCGGCTCGATGGTGAAGGTCATCCCGGGCTTGATCACCTCGGTCGCCCGCTCGCTGTCGTAGTGCGGGACGATCAGGCCGGAGTGGAACGACGTGTTGATGCCGTGCCCGGTGAAGTCCCGCACCACGCCGTAGTCGAAGCGCTTGGCGTAGGACTCGATCACGCGGCCGATCACGTTGATCTGGCGGCCGGGCTTGACCGCCTTGATCGCCCGGTTCAGCGCCTCGCGGGTCCGCTCGACCAGCAGCTTGGACTCCTCGTCCACGTCGCCGCAGAGGTAGGTGGCGTTGAGGTCGCCGTGCACCCCGTGGATGTACGCGGTGGCGTCGATGTTGACGATGTCGCCGTCCTGGAGGACGGTCGAGTCCGGGATGCCGTGGCAGATCACCTCGTTGATCGAGGTGCAGATCGACTTCGGGAAGCCCCGGTAGCCGAGGTCGGACGGGTAGGCACCGTGGTCGCACATGTACTCGTGGGCGACGGCGTCCAGGGCGTCCGTGGTGACGCCCGGCGCGATCAGCTTGGCGGCCTCCTCCATCGCCCGGGCGGCGATCCCGCCCGCGATCCGCATCTTCTCGACGGTCTCGGCGGTCTGCACCTCGGGCCCGGTGTACGGCGCCGGCGCGGGTCGTCCGACGTACTCGGGGCGGACGATGTGCGCCGGGACCTTGCGGGTGGGGGACTGGATGCCGGGTTCGAGAGCCATGGCCGCGAGTCTAGCCGCCGGGTCCCGCCCCGCCCGGTGGTGTGCGGGCGGCCCCGCTCCGGGGAATGATCGGTACGACCGATCGGTTCGGCCGGTCGGTGCGACGCACCCAACGGACGGGAGACCGCCATGCCCCTCGGGTTCCACCGCAAGCCCACCGGCAAGCCCGGCGAGTGGTTCTACTGCATCAAGCACGCCAAGGTGGAGGAGGGCCCCGAGTGTCCGGCCAAGGACCGGCTCGGGCCGTACGCCAGCCGGGAGGAGGCCGCCCACGCGCTGGAGATCGCCGACGAGCGCAATCGCGAGTGGAAGAACGACCCGCGCTGGAGCGACCGGCCGGCGGCCGACGACGGCACCGAGTAGTGGCTCGGCCCCGGGGCGCCCGTCCCTCGACCCTCCCCCCGGCGAGAAGGCGTGCCGGCGAGAAGGCGTGCCGGCGTGCTGACGAGCCGACAGGCTGACGGTCCGACCGGCCCGGGTCCGAGCGGCCGTCAGCCGGACTGCTCGCCCCGGTACGTGGCGCTGGTCAGCGGGGCGATCACCCGCCAGCCGAGAGCCGTGTAGAGCGCGTGCCCGTCCGGGGTGCCGGCCAGCACGCCGGTCTGGGCGCCCTGCTCGTACGCCGCGGTGGCCAGCGTCCGGATGACCAGGCTGCCCAGGCCGCGGCGCCGGTGCTCCGGCGCGGTCTCGATCTGGTCGACGACGGCGGTGGCGCCGGTCGGGGCGATCTGGCCGCGGGCCGCCAGCGCGCCGTCCGCCGCGGTGACCAGGGTGCGGACCACGCCGCCGCGGGACCAGGTGCGCAGCCGGTAGCCGTCCGGGGCGGTGAGCCGGTGGGCGGGCGCCGGGGCGAGCGGGGCGGTCATCAGGTAGCCGGGCTCGTCGTCGATCCACCACTCCGGGCCGAGCCAGGGCGAGGTGACGGCCGGGTCCGCGAAGATCTTGAGCCAGGTCCCCTCGGCGCGGACGGCGCCGGCGACCTTGCGGACGTCCTCCTCCCGCACGGCGTCGCCGACGGCGTCGAACACGTGCCGCGTGACGTGGCCGCTGAGGCCGACGTCGACCGTGTAGCCCCACGGCTCGACGACGGCCGGTGCGGCGGCCCGTGAGGATATCCATCCGTCGACCCAGCTCCGGACGACGTTCTCCGACGTGATCTCCAGCACGGCCATCCCTCCCGTTCGACGGCCCGGACGCCCGGGCCGAGGAACAGTGTAATAACCCCAGCCGCTAAGTGTCACTTACTTTCCGGGAGGGGTGACCGGTCGGCTACCAGCGACCGACCGTCGGCCCCGCCGTCAGCCGGCCGGCCAGGTCGGCCAGCCGGGCGAGCGTCGAGCGGCGCGCCGGGGAGTGCCCAGCGGCCGTGCTGACCAGGTGCTGGGCGAGGTCGAACGGCTCCTCCTCGGCGGTGCCGACCGCGAGCCGCTCGTGCGCCAGGGCCGCCAGCTCGGTCGGCCCGGCGGCGCCGTCCAGGGCGAGCACGGTGGCCCCGCCGCGCCGGGCGTCCTGCACCCGCTCCAGCAACTGCTCCCCGGCCGCCGCCGGGGCCACCACCAGCACCGTCGATCCGCGCCCGGCCGCGGCGAGCCGGCGCAGGCCGTACGCCAGATGGGCCGGGGCGCGGGCCGGCACCCGGTGCCGCAGCAGGGTGGGTGCCAGCCGGGGGGCGTCCGACCAGGCGGCCTCGTCCGCGAGGTGGGCGGCCAGGTGCCAGGGTTCGTACGCCTCGGTGCCGACCAGCAGCAGCCCGGCGGAGCCCCGCCGGTCGACCGCGTGGCGCAGCGATCCGGCGAAGCCGCCGGCCGCCTCCAGCCAGCCGGTGCCGGCGAGCCGCTCACGGAGTGCCGAAACTCTCACCGCGTCCATGGGCGACAGAATGTCGTGGCCCACCCGCGGTTTGGCAGGATCGGCCCATGACTTCCCTCGATTCAGCGACAAACCCGGCCCACGAGCTGCCCGACGTCTCGCAGCTGGTGGTGGGCGTCCTCGGCGGCACCGGCGACCAGGGGCGGGGGCTCGCCCACCGGCTGGCCAAGGCGGGCCAGCAGGTGATCATCGGCTCCCGCGACGCGGCGCGCGCCGAGGCCTCGGCGGCCGAACTCGGCCTCGGCGTGCGCGGCGCCGACAACGCCACCACCGCGCGCGAGAGCGACATCGTGATCGTCGCGGTGCCCTGGGAGGGGCACGCCGCCACCCTCACCGCCCTCCGCGAGGAGCTGGCCGGCAAGATCGTGGTGGACTGCGTCAACCCGCTCGGCTTCGACAAGCAGGGCGCGTACGCGCTGGTGCCGGAGGAGGGCAGCGCCGCCCAGCAGGCCGCCGCGCTGCTGCCGGACTCCCGCGTCACCGCCGCCTTCCACCACCTCTCGGCGGTGCTGCTCCAGGACGAGTCGATCGAGCGGATCGACACCGACGTGATGGTGCTGGGCGAGGAGCGCGCCGCCACCGACGTGGTGCAGGCGCTGGCCGGGCGGATCCCGGGGATGCGCGGGATCTTCGCGGGCCGGCTGCGCAACGCCCACCAGGTGGAGTCGCTGGTGGCCAACCTGATCTCGGTCAACCGCCGGTACAAGGCCCACGCCGGCCTGCGGATCACCGACGTCTGAGGCCGGTCCCGCCCGCCGTCCGAGGCCGGTCGCTCCCGCGCCGGGCACCCAGGGACGGCGGGTCCCGGCGACGCGCCGGCCGCCGACCTCACCCCTGGACCCGTTCCGGAGGTGAGGTCGGCGACAATGGGGGCCGACCGTCAGCCCGCGCTAGGAGCCAGCCACCATGCCCCGCACGTCCCTCTTCGCCGCGATCGTCGTCGTCCTCGCGCTGGCCGCCGCGGTGATCTCCGTGGTGAAGGACAACTACTGGGGCCTGATCTGGCTCCCGCTCGCCGGCATCGCCAGCAACGTGGTCTGGATGAACCTGCGCCGCGCGAAGCTGGCGAAGGCCGCCGCCGAGCAGGGCTGAGCCCGGCCCGGCTGGCGGCCTTCAGGCCCCCTGGGGGTGCCTCCGCCGGACAGGTCCCTAGTCCTGCCAGAAGCGGAACAGGTCGTGGCCGAGGGCGGCGAAGGCGTCGTCGCTCACGCCGAAGAGGTGCATCAGCCCGTACACGGCGTCGAAGAAGAAGCGGTTCACCTCGGGCTGCCAGAGCAGCGCGAACACCGCCAGCATCCCGTACGGCGCGAACGGCTCGACCGCCCGCCGGGTCTTGTACGACAGCCACGGCTCGACGATGCCGTAGCCGTCCAGGCCGGGCACCGGCAGCAGGTTCAGCAGCGCCGCGCTCAGCTGGAGCAGGCCGAGGAAGGCGAAGGCGCAGGTGAGCGGCGAGTACGGCATCCCAGCCAGCGATGCGCCGTGCCACTCGACCGGGGTGGCCGGGTCGTCCAGCCAGCCCGCGCCGACCGGGACCAGCAGCAGCGCCGCGCAGACCAGGTTCACCAGCGGGCCGGCCGCCGAGATCAGGCTGTGCTTGAGCCGCCCCTGGATCCGGTGCCGCTCGATCCAGACCGAGCCGCCGGGCAGACCGATGCCGCCGAGGATCACGAAGACGATCGGCAGCACGAAGCTGAGCAGGATGTTGGCGTACTTGAGCGGGTTGAGCGTCAGGTAGCCCTTGGCGCCGACGGTGAGGTCACCGCCGTGCAGCGCGGTGCGGGCGTGCGCGTACTCGTGGAGGCAGAGCGAGACCATCCAGCCGGCCACCACGAACAGGAACACCCCGAACCGGGCGTTGCCGTACCCCGAGTAGACCGCCCAGCCGGACGTGCCCAGTATCGCGAGGAGCACCCAGAACACCGGACTGATCCGGCGGTCCTCGCTGCGCGAGCGCTGCGTTGCGGCGAAGGTCATGAGTGGGTGCTCCGGGGTCTGGGGGAGGGGGCAGGGACCGATCATGCCGGGCCGGCCGGTCGCCGGACAAGCCGTCCCGGGTGAACGTACGGCGCCCCGCGCGGGGTTCCGCGCCCCGGTGGGGCCCGGACAATTGTGCGTGCCGGCCGCGCCCATCGACCAGAATGGGCGGGTGCACTACGGCATCCTCGGCACCACCACGGCCCACCACGACGACGGCACGCCGGTCCCGCTCGGCGGGGCCCGGCTGCGGGCGCTGCTCGCGGCGCTGGTCCTGCGGCAGGGACGGCCGGTGGCGGTCGACCTGCTGGTGGACGAGGTCTGGGACGCCGAGCCGCCGCAGGACGCGTCGGCCGCCCTGCAGACCCTGGTCGGCCGGCTCCGCCGGACCATCGGCCGCGACCAGGTCGGCTCCGGGCCGGCCGGCTACTGGCTGACCGAGCCGTGGACCGACCTCGGCGAGTTCCAGCGGCTGGCCGGTGAGGGGCGCCGGGCGCTGGAGGAGGGCGACCACGGGCCCGCCGCCGAGCGGCTGCGGGCCGCGCTGGCGCTCTGGCGCGGCCCCGTGCTCGCCGACCTGCCCGACCGCAGCGGCCCGGCCACCCGGCTGGAGACCCAGCGGGAGGAGGTGCACCGGCACCGGATCCTCGCCGACCTCGGCCTCGGCCGGGCGGCTGAGCTGGTGGCCGAGCTCGCCGAGCTCTGCGACCGGCAGCCGTTGGACGAGCCGGTGCAGTACCTGATGGTCCGGGCGCTGCACGAGAGCGGGCGCACCGCCGAGGCGCTGCGCCACTACGAGCGGACCAGGCGCACCCTCGCGGAGGAGCTGGGCGTAGACCCGGGCCGTCAGCTCCAGGCCCTCTACGCGGAGCTGCTGGCCCCCGCGGACCACCCCCCGGCGGCCCGACCGGCCCCGGCCGCGCCGACCGTCCCCGGGCCCGCCGCCGCGCCGCAGTCGCCGGCCACCGTCGCCACGGCCACCGCCGCCGCCCCGGCCGCCGCGCCGCAGCCGACCCGCAGCACGGGCAACCTGCGCACCCGTCTGACCAGCTTCGTCGGCCGCGAGGACGACCTCGCCGCCCTGCGCGGCGCCCTGACGGGCAGTCGGCTGGTCACCCTGACCGGCCCCGGCGGCTCCGGCAAGACCAGGCTCTCCGTCGAGGCCGGCCGTGCCGAGCAGGCGGCCGGTCACTGGCCGGACGGCGTCTGGCTGGCCGAGCTCGCCCCGCTGGAGAGCCCGTCCGCGGTGCCCGCCGCCGTGGTCTCCGCGCTCGGCCTGCGCGAGACCGTGCTGCACACCGGCGGCATGGTCGCCGAGGTCATCGAACCCCGCTCGGAGGACCCGCTGCGCCGGCTCGTCGAGTACTGCGGCCACCGCCGGATGCTGCTCGTCCTGGACAACTGCGAGCACCTGATCCAGGCCGCCGCCGACCTCGCCGACCGGCTGCTCGCCGAGTGCCCCGGCCTGACCGTCCTCGCCACCAGCCGGGAACCCCTCGGCGTCCCCGGTGAGACCGTGCTGCCGGTGGAGCCGCTGCCCGACCCGGTCGCGCTGCGCCTGCTCGCCGAGCGCGCCGCCGCCGCGCGCCCCGGGTTCGACCCGCAGCGCGAGCCCGAGGCCTGCGCCGAGATCTGCCGGCGGCTGGACGGCCTGCCGCTCGCCATCGAGCTGGCCGCCGCCCGGCTGCGGGTGATGACGGCCCGGCAGATCGCCGACCGCCTGGACGGTCGGTTCGCGCTGCTCACCGGCGGCAGCCGCACCCTGCTGCCCCGCCAGCAGACCCTGCGCGCGGTGGTCGACTGGAGCTGGGAGCTGCTCGGCAAGCGGGAGCGGGCGGTGCTGCGTCGGCTGTCGGTGTTCGCCGGCGGCTGGACGCTGGAGGACGCCGAGGCGATATGCGCCGACGACGTCGAGGTGCCCCGTGAGGAGGTCGCCGACCAGCTGCTCTCGCTGGCCGACAAGTCCCTGGTGGTGGCCGACCTGGGCGGGGACGGCTCGTCCCGCTACCGGATGCTGGAGACCATCCACGAGTACGCCGAGGAACGGCTGGCCGAGGCGGCCGAGCGGGCCGAGGTCGAGCGCCGCCACCTGGTGCACTTCCGCGAGCTGGTCCGCACCGCCGACCAGCACGTCCACGGCCCGGAGCAGCTGCGCTGGCTGGCGGTGCTGGAGCGCGAGCACGACAACATCCGGGCCGCGCTGCGCAGGGCGGTGGACCGCGGCGAGGAGCAGGAGGGGCTGGCCCTCGCGCTCGGGATGAGCTGGTACTGGTCGCTGCGCGGCTTCAGTCTGGAGGCCCGTGGCTGGTACGACGCGGTGCGCGCGCTCGGTCCGGACCCGTTCGACCCGGCGGGCCCGCGGCCGGAGCCGCTGGAGCGGCAGGTCCTGGAGTACGGGGTGCCGATGCCGCCCGGGGTGGCGGCCGAGGCGCGCCGGCAGCTGGAGATCTTCCGGCTGGTCGGGCTCTTCGAGGGGAACCTCGACGTGCTGGCCGACCGGGACGCGCTCCGGGTGTCCCGGCAGTTGCTGGAGGCCTACACCCCGGACCTCCCGCAGAGCTACCGGTTCCCGGGGGTGATGCGGGTGTTCGCCGCCTTCCTGGCCGGCCGGCTGGACGTGATGCGCGATCTGATGGAGGAGGCCGTGGAGGGCTGTCGCCGCCACGGCCGCGCTGTCGACCTGGCGTTCGTCCTGCAGATCCGGGCCAAGACGATGAACGACTGGCCCGGCGGGCTGGAGCAGTCGCTCCGGGACGGCGAGGAGTCGCTGGAGCTGTACCGGGGGATCGGCGACCGGTGGGGGATGTCCCAGGCGTACGCGGCGCACGGCGAGGCGCTGGCGAACAAGGGCCGGTCCGTGGAGGCGGTCGCCGCCTACCAGCGGGCGATCGAGCTGGCCGAGGAGCTGGACGCGCCGCAGGAGGTGCCGATGCTGAGGGTGCACCTCGGCAGCGCGATGCTCGAACAGGACCTCGAAGCCGGCGAGCGGTACATCCGCGAGGCCCTGGACATGATCGATCCCGGCGAGATCCAGGCGGCCAACGGCGCACTGCTCTTCGGGCACCTGATGCTCTGCGGGATCAGCGCCCAGCGCGGTGCCTACGACGACGCGCTGGCCGAGCTGGACCGGGTGAACTGGACCAGAAGCCGGATCGGGACCTTCGCCCCCGACCTGGTCGGCGGGATGCTGACGGTCACCCGGGGCTGGATCACCGCGCGGGCCGGCGATCCGGACCGGGGGCTCGAAATCCTGGACGAGGGGCGGCGGCTGCTGCGCGCGGTGCCGCCCGAGGGCAGCGGCTTCGCGGAGCAGCTGTCGGTCATGCTGGTCCCCCCGGCGGCCGGGGTGCTGCGGGTCTTCGCCGAGCGCGACCACGACCTCGTCGCGGCCCGCAAGGCGGCCGTGCTGCTCGGTGCGCACACCGAGTTGAACGGGCCGAAGGGCGGCTACCTGGACCGGGTCGAGCTGACGGCCGCCGAGGCGAGCCTGCGGGCCCTGCTCGGTGACGAGGCGTTCGAGGTCGCCTACGCGGAGGGTGTGCGCCTGTCGCTGCCGCAGACCAGCTCCCTGCTCGACAACCTGCTGGCCTGAAGACTGACGTACTGACGTACTGCCGGCCTGTCGGCCCGCGGGTGGGCCGGCCGAAAGCCGGCCGGCCGACCCCCCGTCCCCAGGGGCCGGCCGACCGGCGGTTCCGGTGGCTGCGACGGCCGGCTCAGGTCCGCTTGCGGAACCGGGCCACCGCGAGCGGGGCGAAGACCAGGGTGACGCCGACCGACCAGCCCAGCACGATGAGCACCGGGTGGGCCAGCGCCCCTTCGCCGTTGAGCAGCGAGCGGCAGGCGTCGGCGAGCGCGGAGAGCGGGTTCACCTTGGTGAAGGACTGCAGCCAGCCCGGCATGGTGTCGGTCGGCGCGAAGATCGAGCTGCCGAACTGCAGCGGCATCAGGACGAGCATGGCGACCCCCTGGACGGCCTGGGCGCTGCGCAGCGCCATGCCGAGAAGCATCGAGATCCAGACGATCGACATGCCGAACACCAGCGAGAGCCCGATCGCGGCCAGGACCTCCAGCGGTCCGGTCTTCACCTCGAAGCCGAGGATCAGCGCGAAGCCGATCAGGATGGCGAAGGAGAGCAGCGCCCGGCAGGTCTCCGCGGCGATCTTGGAAAGCAGGACGGCGGCGCGGCCGATCGGCAGGGTGCGGAAGCGGTCCATCACCCCGGTCTGGAAGTCGCTGTTCAGACCGGTGCCGACGGCCATCGCCAGGGTGATGCCGGTCTGCCCGAGCAGGCCGGGGATCATGTACTGCTTGTAGGCGTCCTGGCCGCCGGAGATCGCGCCGCCGAAGACGTAGACGAACAGCACGGTGAAGATGATCGGCATCAGCACGGCGTCGAACATCGACTCCGGGTCCGCCTTGATCCGCATCAGGTTGCGGCGGGTCAGCGCGCCGATGTGGCGCAGGTGGCCGGCCAGGTCGATCCGGGAGTCCTCCACCCGGGTGGCGGCGGTGGCGGTGGTCATGCGACGGGCTCCTTGGCGAGGCTCGGGGCGGGCACCGCGGCGGCCGCGGACTTTCCGGTGATGGTGAGGAAGACCTCGTCCAGGCTGGGCACCTTGGTGTCGATCCCGGCGACGGCGAAGCCGCGGGTGCCGAGCACCCGGATCACCGCGGTGAGCTGCTCCTCGCCGGTGATGGGCACCGAGAGCAGCCCGGTGTCCGCCGAGAAGGTGGCCTCGGCGATGCCCGTCCCGTGCAGGCAGCGGGCCATCTCGGGCAGTTCGGCCCGGTGGACCGGGCGGATCTGCAGGGTCTGGCCGCCGACCTGGGCCTTGAGCTCGGCGACGCCGCCGGAGGCGATCACCCGGCCCTTGTCGATCACGGTCAGCTCGTCGGCGAGCTGCTCGGCCTCCTCCATGTACTGGGTGGTGAGCAGCACGGTGCAGCCGTCGGCGACCATCCGCTGCACCTCGTCCCAGACCTCGTTGCGGGTGCGCGGGTCCAGGCCGGTGGTGGGCTCGTCCAGGTAGAGGACCCGGGGGCGGCCGATCATGCTGGCGGCCAGGTCGAGCCGGCGGCGCATGCCGCCGGAGTAGGTCTTGGCGACCCGCTTGGCGGCGTCGGTGAGCGAGAACCGCTCCAGCAGCTCGGCGGCGCGCTCCTTGGCGTCCTTGCGGGAGAGGTCGAGCAGCCGGCCGATCAGGTAGAGGTTCTCGTAGCCGGAGAGCATCTCGTCTACGGATGCGTACTGGCCGGTGAGGCCGATGGTGCGGCGCAGCTGCTTGGGCTGGCGCAGGACGTCGTAGCCGCCGACGTACGCGGTGCCGGCGTCCGGCTTGATCAGGGTGGAGAGGATGCGGACCAGGGTGGTCTTGCCGGCGCCGTTGGGGCCGAGCACGCCGAGCACGGTGCCCTCGCGGACGGTGAGGTCGACCCCGTCGAGGGCCTTGGTGGTGCCGTAGTGCTTGACGATGCCGCGGACCTCGACGGCGTTGCCGGCGGTGCGCCCCCGGTCGTTCGGGGCGGTGGCGATTGGTGTCATGCCCTCAGGTTGTCCGGCCCGGCTGTCAGCGGGCTGTCACCGCCGGGCGGGGGCGGGCGGGGCACCGGCGGCGCGCTGTCACCTCGCTGTCATCCCGCTGTCGGGGCCCGGAGACGGTGGGCCCTCGGCGCGGCCCCGGGCGAGGCCGGGCCCGGACACGACGGGGCCCCGCCCCCTGGGAGGGGAGCGGGGCCCGGTCCGGCGGTCCGGGGACCGTCAGTGGAAGGTGTGCTCGGGCGCCGGGAAGGCACCGGAGCGGACGTCCTCGGCGAACTCGCGGGCGGCCTCGCCGAGCACGGCCCGCAGGTTGGCGTACTGCTTGACGAACTTCGGCACCCGCCCCGCGGTCATGCCGGCGAAGTCGGTCCAGACCAGCACCTGGGCGTCGGTGCCCACGCCCGCGCCGATGCCGACGGTGGGGATGGCCAGCTGCTCGGTGACCTGGGCGGCCAGCTCGGCCGGCACGGCCTCCAGGACGACGGCGAAGGCGCCGGCCTGCTGGACCGCCTTGGCGTCGCGGAGCAGCTGGTGCGCCGCCTCGTCGCCGCGGCCCTGGACCGGGTAGCCGCCGAGGGCGTGCACGGACTGCGGGGTGAGCCCGATGTGCGCCATCACCGGGACGCCGGCCTCGACCAGCAGCTCGATCGACCGGGCGCTGCGCTCGCCGCCTTCCAGCTTGACCGCGCCGACCCCGGCCTCCTTCATCAGCCGGGCGGCGTTGTGCATGGCCTGCGCGGGGGACTCCTGGTAGGAGCCGAACGGCAGGTCGGCCACGATCATGGCCCGCTTGGTGCCTCGGACGACGGCGGCGGAGAGCATCACCATCTGATCCATGGTCACCGGGACGGTGGTCTCGTAGCCGAGGTGGCAGTTGCCGGCCGAGTCGCCGACCAGCAGCACGGGCGTGCCGGCCTCGTCGAAGACGCCCGCGGTGAGGGCGTCGTAGGCGGTGAGCATCGACCACTTCTCGCCGCGCTGCTTGGCGGCGGCGAGGTCGCGGACGGTGACGCGGCGGCTGGTGACCCCGCCGTAGAGCGTGGCGGTCGACGCCTGGTTCTGGGCAGGCGAGGGCGAAGAAGCGTTCATCGAACAGGCTCCTGAAGGGTTGTCGTCTCGTGGCGCCGTGTGGCGTCCCCGGATCACCTCCATGCTTGCACGCCCCGGCACGGGCGCAAAGAGGGGTGCCGCCGTGCCGGTGCGATCTGCGGCACACCGGGCGGCTCGGAGGTCGGCACACCGGGCGGCTCGGTGGTCGGCGCGCGGGTCGGCGCGGGGGTCGGCGCGCCCGACCGCGCGCCCGACCGCCGCTCGCCGGGGACGGCCCGTTCTTTGCTTACGTTTTACGAAACGGATTCGTCTCGTATCGAAAATGGCGCTAGGCTCCCTCCGGGGGTTACGAGACGCCATCGGCTCGGAAATACCCGCCAGTGTCACGCCACCACGGACGGGGAGACCGCCATGACCACTGCAGCCGCACCACCACGGGTGCCGGAAGCCATCCACCGCCGGCGCTGGGCGATCCTGGGCACGCTGGTGCTCGCCCTGCTCGTCGTCGTCCTGGACAACTCGATCCTCAACGTCGCGATGAAGACCATCGCGTCCCCGGCGCCCACCGGCATCGGCGCCAGCCAGAGCGACCTGGAATGGTCGATCAACTCCTACACCCTGGTCTTCGCGGGCCTGCTGTTCACGGCCGGCCTGCTCGGCGACCGGTTCGGCCGCAAGCGCGCCCTGCTGGCCGGCATGGCGGTGTTCGGGGTCGCCTCGCTGCTCTCCTCGCTGGCCGCCTCGCCCGGTGAACTCATCGGCTACCGGGCGCTGATGGGCGTCGGCGGCGCGCTGGCGATGCCGGCCACGCTGGCCATCATCATGAACGTCTTCGAGCGGGCCGAGCAGCCCAAGGCGATCGGCATCTGGGCCGGCGCGGTCGGCCTGGCCATCGCCATCGGCCCGATCACCGGCGGCGTGCTGATCGAGCACTTCTGGTGGGGTTCGGTCTTCCTGATCAACGTTCCGATCGTGATCGTCGCGCTGGTCGCGATGGTGCTGCTGGTGCCCGAGTCGAAGGACCCGAACCCGGGCCGGCTCGACCCGATCGGCGTGCTGCTCTCGATCATCGGCCTGGTCGCCCTGATCTTCGGCATCATCAAGGGCGGCGAGCTCGCCGACTTCACCTCCCCCGAGGCCTGGGTGCCGATGCTGGTCGGCGCCGCGGCGCTGGCCGCCTTCGTCTGGTTCGAGCGCCGCACCGCGCACCCGGCACTGGACGTCACCTGGTTCCGCAACCGGGTCTTCAGCGCCTCGGTGGCCGTCGTCGGCGTGGTCTTCTTCGCCCTGATGGGCGTCTCGTTCTTCGGCGTCTTCTACACCCAGAGCGTGCGCGGCTACAGCGCCCTCCAGGCCGGTGTGCTGATGCTGCCGCTGGCCGTCGCCCAGCTGCTGTTCGCCCCGCGGGCCCGGCTGGTGGTGGACCGCTTCGGCGTCCGGGCCACCTGCGCCGGCGGCATGGCGCTGATCGCGGTCGGCTTCCTCGGCTACCTGACGCTGGACACCGACACCCCGATCTGGGTGCTCGTGGTGCTCGGCCTGCTGATGGGTACCGGTATGGCGCACGTCATGCCGCCGGTCACGGTCGCCATCATGGGCTCGCTGCCGCGCGAGAAGGCCGGCGCCGGCTCCGCCATCAACAACACCTTCCGCCAGGTCGGCGGCTCGCTCGGGGTCGCCGTGCTCGGCGCGGTGCTCTCCACCGTCTACCGCGACGGCATCGCCGACAAGCTGGACGCGCTGCCGACCGAGGCACTGCGGGAGAAGGCCGGCGAGTCCCTGGAGGCCACCCTGGCCGTCGCCGGGCGGCTCGGCCCGCAGGGCGCCGGGCTGGTCGGCCCGGCCAACGACTCCTTCATCAGCGCGATGCACGTGGTGGCCGGGCTCTCCGCCGGCATCACGATGGTCGGCGCGCTGCTGGCCTGGTTCCTGCTCCCGGGCCGGGTGCCGGCCGCCGGACCGGGCGGCCCGGGCGCCGCGCCCGGCACGGCGCAGGACGGGCAGGCCGGACCCGTGCCGGCGGCCGACCTCGCCGAGAAGTCCCGTCCGGCGGCCCCGGCGCGCGCCTGACCAGCGGCTGCGCTGAGCGACAATGGGCCCTGCCCGTCCGGATCCCTCCGTGCGGGCAGGGCCGCGGTCGTACCGGTACTTCCCGGAGCCGGGGCCGCGGACGACAATCGGGAGGTTCGGGAGTGGGAGACGGCGCCGCGCGCACGCGAGCGGCCGGGCAGACGGGAGCGGCGATGACCACCGACACCACGGCCACGTCGGACTGCGCCGCCCCGCGCCGGGGCCGCCCCCGCAGCGAGGCCGCGGAGCAGGCCATCTTCGCCGCGGTCGAGGAGCTGATGGCCGGCGGCACCAGCCTGCCCGAGCTGACCATCGAGGGCATCGCCGCCGCGGCCGGCGTCGGCAAGGCCACCATCTACCGGCGCTGGCCCAACAAGGAGGCGCTGCTGGTGGACATGGTCAGCCGCCTGGAGGAGCCGCTCCCCTCCGCCACCGGATCGGTCCGCGGCGACCTGGTCGCCATGATCGAGTACATGCGGCTGCGCGGCCTGGCCAAGCGCTCCCGCTGGGTGCTCAAGGCCGCGCTCGGCCAGATGCACAGCTCGCCCGAGCTGCACGCCGCCTACCGCGAGCGGGTGATCAAGCCGCGCCGGCAGGCCGCCCGCGAGCTCGTCCGCCGCGGCATCGAGGAGGGGGAGCTCCGCTCCGACCTCGACGAGGACCTCGTCGGCGACCTGCTCGTCGGCCCGATCCTCGCCCGCAGCGTCCTCTGGGACGACTCCGACCTGGAGGACCCGGCGCTGGCCGTCAAGATGGTCGACGCCCTGCTCCAGGGCCTGGGCGGCCCGGCCGCCCGGGGCTGAGCCGCCGCCGCCTCCCGCCTCCCGCCGTGCGCCCCCGGCGCACCCGCCGTGGCGTGGCTCACCAAAGCGGGCCACGCCGGAACCCGCTCCACCGGACCGGCGTCTGTCCCGGCATAGGCTGAGCCGGGAATCCGATCAAACCGGCACCGGTCCGGCGCCCCGCCCGCCCCGTCGGCGGCGCAGCGGGCCGGACCGGCAGACGGCACGAACGACGGGAGCCACGGCATGGCGCAGGCGGACAGGGCGGACCGGGCGACGGCACCGGAGGCGGGGGGCAGCGGCCCGGCCGACGGTGGCTCCGGCTCCCGTCCTGACGGCCCGGGCGCCGACGGCGGCTCCGGCCCGCGTCCGGGCGGCCCGCGTCCCGGTCCCGACGGCCCGCGTCCGGACGGCCTGCATCCCGGTCCCGATGGCCCGCGTCCCGGTCCGGACGGCCTGCATCCCGGTCCCGATGGCCCGCGTCCCGGTCCGGACGGCCTGCATCCCGGTCCCGATGGCCCGCGTCCCGGTCCCGACGGCCCGGCCGCCGGTGGCGGGTTCCTGGGCCTGCGCCACTGGGGCCGGGACGGCCGGGGCAGCACCACCTGGCGGCGCGGCCTGGCGGTCGCCGCCCTCGCCCTGCTCACCGCGGCCCTGCTGGGCCTGCACGCCGACGTGCCCAACACCGTCGGCAACCTCGGCAGCCTGCTGGAGACCTTCCTGCCCTGGCTCGGCCTGGCCGTCCCGGTGCTGCTGGTGCCCGCGCTGCTGCGCCGCTCGGCGACCGCGCTGATCGCCCTGCTGCTGCCGACCCTGATCTGGTTCAACATGTTCGGCGGCCTGCTCAGCGACAAGAGCGGCGGCACCGGCGACTTCACGGTGGTCAGCCACAATGTGGCCGCGGCCAACACCGACGCCCAGGGGACGGTGAAGCTGCTCAAGGACTCCGGCGCGCAGATCGTCGCCCTGCAGGAGCTGGCCGGCAGGCCGCTGCGCGGGTACGAGACCGGGCTGGCCGACGCCTACCCGTACCACGCCGTCGAGGGCACCGTCGGCCTCTGGTCCAAGTACCCGATCAGCGGGGTCTCGGTGGTGGACATCAAGATGGGCTGGACCAGGGCGTTCCGGGCCCAGGTCGCCACCCCGCAGGGCCCGGTCGCGGTGTACGTGGCGCACCTGCCGTCGGTCCGGCTGAGGGCCGAGGGCGGCTTCACCGTCAGCCAGCGCGACGCCAGCGCCCAGGCGCTGGGCGACGCGATCGAGGCCGAGCAGCTGAAGAAGGTCCTGCTGCTCGGCGACCTCAACGGCACCATGAACGACCGCAGCCTGGCGCCGATCACCTCGCAGATGCGCTCGGCCCAGGGCGCGGCCGGCGACGGCTTCGGCTTCAGCTGGCCGGCGTCCTTCCCGATGGCCCGGATCGACCAGATCATGAGCAAGGGCGGTCTGAAGCCCACCGACTCCCGCACCCTGGGCCGGGACGGCAGCGACCACCTCGCGGTGGCCGCCACCTACCGGTACTGACCCGGCCGCGGGCTCAGCCCCGGCGCCACCGGTTGGTGATCGGGAGGCGGCGGTCCCGGCCGAAGCCCTTGACCGAGATCTTCGGGCCCGGCGGGTACTGCCGCCGCTTGTACTCGGCGGTGTCGACCAGGCGGACGACGCGGTCCACCACCGCCGGGTCGAAGCCGGCGGCCACGATCGCGTCCCGGCCCTGGTCGCCCTCGACGTAGAGGTCGAGCACGGTGTCCAGCAGGTCGTAGTCGGGCAGCGAGTCGGTGTCCTTCTGGTCCGGCCGCAGCTCGGCGGACGGCGGCTTGGTGATGGTGTTTTCCGGGATCGGAGGCACCTCGCCGCGCCGCTCGGCCTCCTCGTTGCGCCAGTTGGCCAGCCGGAAGATCAGCGACTTGTAGACGTCCTTGATCGGGCCGAACGCGCCGACCGAGTCGCCGTACAGCGTGGAGTAGCCGACCGCCAGCTCGCTCTTGTTGCCGGGCGCGAGCACGATGTGCCCCTCCTGGTTGGAGATCGCCATCAGCAGCGTGCCGCGCAGTCGGGACTGCAGGTTCTCCTCCGCCAGGCCGGTCAGCTCGGTGGCCGCCATGTAGGCGTCGAACATCGGGGCGATCGGCACCGTCCGGAAGTTCAGCCCGGTGCGGCGGGCCAGCTCGGCGGCGTCGTCCCGGGAGTGCTGCGAGGAGTACCGGCTCGGCATCGAGACGCAGTACACGTTCTCCGCGCCGATCGCGTCCACCGCGATGGCCGCCACCAGGGCCGAGTCGATGCCGCCGGAGAGGCCGATCAGCACCGAGCGGAAGCCGTTCTTGCGCACGTACGCCTGGGTGCCGGAGACCAGCGCGGCCCAGATCTCGGCCTCGTCGGAGACCCGCGGGGCCACCTCGGCGCGCAGCGGCCCGGCCGGGGCCGGCCGGGCCTCGCCGTCCAGCTCGGTGCGGACCAGGTGCAGGCCGTCGCTGAGCAGCAGCCCGTCGGTGTGGTCGCTGCTGGCGGCCGGCAGGTCCAGGTCGAGGACGAGCAGGTGCTCCTCGAACTGCGGGGAGCGGCCCAGTACCTCGCCGTCCGGGGCGACGACGATCGAGTCGCCGTCGAAGACCAGCTCGTCCTGGGCGCCGACCATGTTGACGTACGCCAGCGGGCAGCCCGCCTCGGCGGAGCGGCGGCGGACCAGCTCCAGCCGGACGTCGTCCTTGTTCCGCTCGTACGGGGAGCCGTTGATCACCAGCAGCAGGCCGGCCTCGGCCTCGCGGGCGGCGGTGACCCGGCCGCCGTCCTGCCAGATGTCCTCGCAGATCGCGAGCGCGACGTCCACGCCGTGCAGCCGCAGCACCGGCAACTGGTCGCCGGGGACGAACCAGCGGTACTCGTCGAACACGCCGTAGTTGGGCAGGTGGTGCTTGGCGAACCGGGTGACCACCTCGCCCCGGTGGAGTACGGCGGCGCAGTTCTGGGGCGAGCCGGCCGGGCGGCCGAACCGCGGCGAGGCCTGGTCGGAGCGGCCGAGGTAGCCGACCACGACCGGCAGCTCGCCCAGCCCCTCCGCGGCCAGCCGGGCGGCGAGCTCGACCAGCGCGGACCGGGACGCCTCGACGAACGAACGGCGCAGGGCGAGGTCCTCGACCGGGTACCCGGTGAGGGCCATCTCGGGGAAGGCGACCAGCTGGGCGCCGGCCTCGGCGGCCCGCTTGGTCCAGTGCACCACCTCATCGCTGTTGCGTGCGATGTCGCCGACCCAGGGGTCGGTCTGGCTCAGGGCGAGACGGAGATTGGGCATGGCCCCGAGTGTAATCGTCTATCTGACGCAATGTCCCGGGTGGGGGGTCACCACTGCCCCGCGGGGCGGGGATCCGCCATGATGGGGAACAGTCGCTCCCAGGTGGTTTCCGGGCGTAACACGAACGTAAAGAGCAGAGGTGAGACTGTCCCCATGGGCAAGCAGCAGGAGTTCGTGCTCCGGACGCTCGAAGAGCGTGACATCCGTTTCGTCCGGCTGTGGTTCACCGACGTGCTCGGGTTCCTGAAGTCCGTGGCGGTGGCGCCGGCGGAGCTGGAGCAGGCCTTCGAGGAGGGCATCGGCTTCGACGGCTCGGCGATCGAGGGCTTCGCCCGGGTCTACGAGTCCGACATGATCGCCAAGCCGGATCCGACCACCTTCCAGATCCTGCCCTGGCGCTCGGAGACGCCGGGCACGGCCCGGATGTTCTGCGACATCCTGATGCCGGACGGCTCGCCGTCCTTCGCCGACCCGCGCTTCGTGCTCAAGCGCACCCTGGAGAAGGCCTCCGAGCAGGGCTTCACCTTCTACACCCACCCCGAGATCGAGTTCTTCCTGCTGAAGAACCTGCCCGGCGACGGCACCCCGCCGATCCCCGCCGACCAGTCCGGCTACTTCGACCACACCCCGCGCGGTGTGGGCCACGACTTCCGCCGCCAGGCGATCACCATGCTGGAGTCGATGGGCATCTCGGTGGAGTTCTCCCACCACGAGGGCGCCCCCGGGCAGCAGGAGATCGACCTGCGCTACGCCGACGCGCTCTCCACCGCCGACAACATCATGACCTTCCGCCTGGTCATGAAGGAGGTCGCGCTGGAGCAGGGCGTGCACGCCAGCTTCATGCCGAAGCCGTTCTCGGACCACCCCGGCTCCGGCATGCACACCCACCTCTCGCTCTTCGAGGGCGACCGCAACGCCTTCCACGAGTCCGGCGCCGAGTACCAGCTCTCCAAGGTCGGCCGCTCGTTCATCGCCGGCCTGCTGCGGCACGCCGCCGAGACGGCCGCCGTCACCAACCAGTGGGTCAACTCGTACAAGCGGATCTGGGGCGGCTCCCAGCGCACCGCCGGCGCCGGCGGTGAGGCCCCGTCGTACATCTGCTGGGGCCACAACAACCGCTCCGCGCTGATCCGGGTGCCGATGTACAAGCCCGGCAAGCAGGGCTCCACCCGGATCGAGGTCCGCTCGCTCGACACCGGCTGCAACCCCTACCTGGCCTACGCCGTCACCCTGGCGGCCGGCCTCAAGGGCATCGAGGAGGGCTACGAGCTCCCGCCCGGCGCCGACGACGACGTCTGGGCGCTGACCGACGCCGAGCGCCGCGCCCTCGGCATCCAGCCGATGCCGCAGAACCTCGGCGAGGCGATCGACCTGATGCAGCGCAGCGAGCTCGTCGCCGAGACGCTCGGCGAGCACGTGTTCGACTTCTTCCTGCGCAACAAGCGCCAGGAGTGGGAGGAGTACCGCTCCGAGGTCACCCCGTTCGAGCTGCGGAAGAACCTCCAGGTGCTCTGACGCTCCCTCAACTGCCGGGTGGGCCTGCTCCGTTCGGAGTGGGCCCACTTTGCTGTCGCGGGCTCGGGAGGGCCGGGGTCGGCGACCGCGGCGAGTGGGGCGGGCTGCTCGGCGGCGTCCTCCGCGCACGCTAATTCGTTAGGCCTTTGCGGTTACACCCCAGCGGTGCGAACCGTGAACGGGTGACGGAGGGGCGTATTCAGAAGATCCGTTTTGCGGATCATCCTGGAGCGTCATGCGTACTCGAATCACCACCCTGGTCCTGTCCGGACTGGCCTCGGCCGCCCTCGTGTGGGGCGCCGACGGCACGGCCTACGCCTCACCCCTCGTCGACCACGGCGCAGCCACGGAATCCGTGGAGGCCCAGGGGGAATGGGTCGACAGCCTCCTGAGCCTGGCCGAGGAGGACACCGGCTCCACCGTCGGCACCTGGACCTTCAACGGTCGCAGCACCATTTACTCCACGCCGGTGGTCCGCCCGGCCCACCGGGCCGACACCGGCACCGCGGCCGACGACGCCCGGGCCGACGGCCCGGCGTGGGAGGTCGAGGGCTACGCCGTCGAGCAGGACGACCTGGCCCGGCTGGGCGAGGACGGCGTCGTACGCAGTCAGTCGACGGCTTCGTCGCCGGAGCTGGTGACCCCCGAGGGCCGGCCGACCGGCGGCGGGGGCGAGCACGGCGAGCACTGTGCCACGGACGGGCAGGGCCACAACGGCGGTCACGGGCCGTCCGACTGCGACTGCCAGCCCGGGGACCACGGCGACCACGGGGACCACGGTGGTCACGAGGGCCACGGCGGTCACGAGGAGCACGGGGACCACGGCGGCCACGAGGGGCATGGCGGCCACGAGGAGCACGGGGACCACGGCGGTCACGAGGGTCACGGTGGTCACGAGGGCCACGGCGACCAGGGGCAGGGCCAGGAGCAGGGCCAGGGGCAGAGCAACGAGCAGAACCAGGCTCAGGGCCAGAACCAGGGCCAGGAGCAGGGCCAGAGCCAGAGCGGTAAGCAGAACCAGGGCCAGGACCAGCACGTCCACGTGACCGTCGTCGTGAAGAACGACGTCGTCAACAAGCTCGACAACAGCGCGAACAACATCGCCGCCAGCAGCTCGAACAACTCCGCGAAGAACGCGGCGCACCAGTCGGCCTCGCAGGACAACAAGCTGTCCAGCAAGCAGAGCCAGAAGAACCAGCAGGCCTCGCACAACGTGAACAAGACGAGCTTCGTCGCGCAGGGCGGGAAGCCGGGCAAGGCGGTTCACCAGGGCGGCGGCGAGCACGGCGGAAAGCCCGCGCACCACGCTTCGGGCAAGGACCACCAGGCCAAGCCGCACGGCAAGGACACGGAGCACAAGGGCGGGCACCACCACGGGGAGCTCGCCGAGACGGGTTCCCAGGGGATGCCGATCATGATCGGCCTCTCGGCCGCGCTGCTCGCGGCGGGTGCGGCGGCGATGCGGCTCGGCCGGCGGCGTGCATGACCGGACCCGTCCCCCGGGGCGCCGGGTAAGCGGCGTACGGACCGCGCCGCGCGGTCGTCCGGCGAGGAGCCGTCCCGGCCGTTCAACGGCCGGGACGGCCGACGGGCCCGGGACGCACCGCGCACCCGCCCGGCGGCCGGCGGCCACGGCTCACCCCTGCGAGGCGCCCCGCTCCCGCAGCTCGGGAGGCGGCGTACGGGCGGCGTCCACCGGCTGCTCCCGGACCAGGCTGCCCCACACGGCCATCCGGTAGAGCGAGGTGTAGACCGGCGTGCAGGTCGTCAGGGTGATGTACCGGCCCGGCCCGGTGTAGGGGGAGCCGGTGGGCACCGGGGCGATGACGCCGGTGTCGTCCTTGGAGGTCTTCGGCAGCGTGGCGTCGACGCGGTACACGTACCAGCGGTCGCGGGTCTCCACGACCAGCGGGTCGCCGGGCTTCAGCACGTCCAGGTCGTGGAACTTCGCCCCGTGGCCGTCCCGGTGGGCGGCCAGGGCGAAATTCCCCTGGGACTCCCAGGGCATGGCGGCGGCGTACGGTTCCGTGTAGGCGCCGGCGACGCCCTCCGCGAGGGTCTTCTCGTCGGTGCCGGGCTTGATCAGCACCTGGTAGCCGGCGCCCATCGCGGGCACGTGCAGGAAACCGATGCCGTCGTCCTCCCCGAACGGGGCCGGGACGGCGGCCTCCGTGCTTCCGGTCGGTGGTGCGGCCGCCGGTGGTGCCGCCGGTGTCGCCGCCGACCAGCGCTGCCGCAGTTGCTCGGCGGCGAGATCCGCGTGCCGGGCGGCCGTGAGGTTCGTCCACCACAGGGAGTGGACGACCAGCAGGGCGAGCAGCACGCCCACGGTGAACAGCAGGTCGCCGAGCGCACCGACCGCGATCCGGCGCCGGCGCCGGCGTGGGGCTCGCTCCGCGGACGGGTGCGCGGTCGCCATGGGCTGTCCTTCGCTGAGCGTGGGGGAGAGGACGTCGGAGGCCGGCCCGGGGTGCGGAACGGCCCGCACGGCGCAGTGGCGGGCACACCCTCGCCCGGGACGTCCGGGCCGGTCATGGGCGTACTTCACCGCTCCCCGGACGGGCGGGCAAGCCGACACGCCACACCGGTGGCCGGGTGGGGTCCGGTCCGCGGTCATGCCCGGCGCTGCGCCGTGGGGGCGCGTAATCTGCTGAACGGAGGGATGGAGGGGCCATGGCGGTGGAGGAGCAGCGGGCCGGGAGCCGGGTGAGCCGGCCCGAGATCAGGCTGGTCCGGCGCGGGTTCACCGACCCGGCGCAGGCCGTCCGGCTGCTCGCCGGCCCCGGTCTGGAGGGCCTGGCCGACGACCCGGTCCTGCTGGACGCGCTCGGCGCCACCGCCGACCCGGACCTCGCCCTGCTCGGCCTGGCCCGTCTGCTGGAGGCCGCCGACGAGGCGGACCGGCACACCCTGCGCGACACCCTGACCACCTCCAAACCGCTGCGCGACCGGCTGCTCGGCGTACTCGGCGCCTCCACCGCGCTCGCCGACCACCTGGCCCGGCACCCGCACGACTGGCACGCCCTGGTCACCTTCGAGCTGCGCGACATGCACCCCGGCCCGGAGGACTTCCTGCGCGCCCTCCGACAGGCCGTCCGGGCGGACGGCACGGGCAGCCCGGCGGACGCCCTGCGGGTCGCCTACCGCCGCTGCCTGCTGGCCATCGCCGCCCGCGACCTCACCGGCACCACCGACCTGGCGCAGACCGCCGCCGAGCTCGCCGACCTGGCCGGCGCCACCCTGCAGACCGCCCTGGACCTCGCCGCCGAGCAGGACCCGGAGGCCGCCCGGTCCTGCCGGCTGGCCGTCATCGGCATGGGCAAGTGCGGCGGCCGCGAGCTCAACTACGTCTCCGACGTGGACGTCATCTTCGTCGCCGAGCCGCAGGAGGGTGCCGACGAGCACGAGGCGCTCAAGGCCGCCACCCGGCTCGCCGCCGCCCTCACCCGGCTCTGCGCCGACACCACCGGCGAGGGCACCATCTGGCCGGTCGACGCCAACCTGCGCCCGGAGGGCCGCAACGGCCCGCTGGTGCGCACCCTCGCCAGCCACACCGCGTACTACCAGCGCTGGGCCAAGACCTGGGAGTTCCAGGCCCTGCTCAAGGCCCGCCCGGTGGCCGGCGACGCCGAGCTGGGCGCCGCCTACCTCGCCGCGCTGGAGCCGATGGTCTGGCAGGCCGCGGCCCGGGAGAACTTCGTCGCCGACGTGCAGCAGATGCGCCGCCGGGTGATCGACTCCATCCCGGCCACCGAGCTGGACCGGCAGCTCAAGCTGGGCCCGGGCGGGCTGCGCGACGTCGAGTTCTCCGTCCAACTGCTCCAGCTGGTGCACGGGCGCACCGACCCGGCGCTGCGCAGCGGCAACACCCTGGAGGCGCTGGCCGCGCTCTCCCGGGGCGGGTACGTCGGCCGGGCCGACGCCGCCTCGCTGGACGCCGCCTACCGCTTCCTGCGCTCGATGGAGCACCGGATCCAGCTGCACCGGCTGCGCCGCACCCACCTGATGCCCACGGGGGAGGAGGACCAGCGCCGGCTGGCCCGTTCGCTCGCCCCGCTGATCAACGACGACACCCGGGCCGACCCGGTGGCCGCGTTGCAGCGGGAGTGGAGGCGGCACGCCGTGGAGGTCCGCCGGCTGCACGAGAAGCTGTTCTACCGGCCGCTGCTGGACGCCGTCGCCGAACTGCCGACCGGCGCGGCCGGCCTCACCCCGGACGCCGCGCGGGCCCGGCTGGAGGCGCTCGGCTACGCCGACCCGGCCGCCGCGCTGCGCCACCTCACCGCGCTCGCCTCCGGCGTCAGCCGCAAGGCCGCCATCCAGCGGACGCTGCTGCCGGTGCTGCTCGGCTGGTTCGCCGACTCGGCCGACCCGGACGCCGGGCTGCTCAACTTCCGCCAGGTCTCCGACGCGCTCGGCCGCACCCCCTGGTACCTGCGACTGCTGCGGGACGAGAGCGGCGCCGCCGAGCAACTGGCTCGGGTGCTCTCGGCCGGCCGGCTCGCCCCCGACCTGCTGCTGCGGGCGCCCGAGGCGGTGGCCATGCTGGGTGACCCGCAGGGCCTGGTGCCGCGCGGGCGGGCCGCGCTGGAGCAGGAGATCCTGGCCGCCGTCGGCCGGGCCGACTCCACCGGTGCGGGAGTCGCCGCGGCCCGTTCGGTGCGCCGGCGCGAGCTGTTCCGCACCGCGGCCGCCGATGTGCTCGGCCGGCTCGGCGACGACCCCGCCGAGGCCCTGGACGCCGCTGGGGAGGCGCTCACCGCGCTGAACGCCGCAACCCTCCAGGGGGCACTGCGGGCCTGCATCGCCGGCTGGGAGGCCGAGCACGGCGGCCTGCCGACCCGGATCGCGGTGATCGCGATGGGCCGGTTCGGCGGCCGCGAGCTCGGCTACGGCTCGGACGCGGACGTCCTCTTCGTCCACGAGCCGCTGCTCGGCTCGCTGGAGCAGGACGCCGCCCGGGCCGCCCAGGCGGTCTGCCACGAGCTGCGCACGCTGCTGGCCGCGCCGTCCACCGAGCCGCCGCTGCTGGTCGACGCCGACCTGCGGCCGGAGGGGCGCAACGGTCCGCTGGTGCGCACCCTCGCCTCGTACACCGCGTACTACCGGCGCTGGTCGCACGCCTGGGAGAGCCAGGCGCTGCTGCGGGCCGAGCCGGTGGCCGGGGACGAGGACCTCGGCGCGCGGTTCCGGCAGCTGATCGACCCGCTGCGGTACCCGGGGGTCGGAGTGCCGGAGCGGGACCTGATGGAGATCCGCCGGATCAAGGCCCGGATCGAGGCCGAGCGGCTGCCGCGGGGGGCCGACCCGACCACCCACACCAAGATCGGCCGGGGCGGGCTGGCGGACGTCGAGTGGACCGTCCAGCTGCTCCAGCTCCAGCACGGGCACGAGCTGCCGGGCCTGCGCACCACCCGGACCAGGGCCGCGCTGGCGGCCGCCGTCGAGGCCGGGCTGGTGGACGGGGAGGACGCGGCGGTGCTGGACACCGCCTGGGTGCTGGCCTCGCGGGTGCGGTCCGCGGTGATGCTGGTGCGCGGCCGGCCGGGGGACAGCTTCCCCGCGGACGCCCGCGAGCTGGCCGGGGTGGCGCGCTACCTCGGCTACGGCGCCGGGCACAGCGGCGAGCTGGTGGACGACTACCGGCGGGCCACCCGGCGGGCCCGGGCGGTGGTGGAGCGGCTGTTCTACGGCTGAGCCGCCCCCGGCGCCCGGGCGTACGGCGCCCGGGCGTACGGCGCCCGCCGGGCACCTCCGGCCGCGAGGACGCGAAGAGGGCCCGGTGAGTGGTCACCGGGCCCTCTTCGGGCGTATTCGGGTGATGCCGTACGGCGGTCAGCGGCGGGCGGTGCTCACGGCCGGCTCGCTCCACTGCTCCGGCACGGTGATCGGCTCCTCCGGCAGCTCCCGGGCCGGCACCCTGGGCAGTTTGTAGACCGAGGAGTGGTAGAGCCAGCGGGCGGCGAGGAAGCCCACCAGGAGGCAGACCAGGCCGCCGACCGCGTCCATCCAGAAGTGGTTCGCGGTGGAGACGATGACCACCAGGGTGGCCGCCGGGTAGAGCAGGCCGAGCACCCGGACCCACGTCCGGCGGGCCAGGAAGAAGAGGGTCAGGCCGCACCACATCGACCAGCCGATGTGCATCGAGGGCATCGCCGCGAACTGGTTGGAGACGTGCGTGGCCGGGCCGGAGGCCATCGAGCCCCAGGTGCCGTGCGTCTTCACGGTGTCGATGAAGCCGCCGTCGGTCATCAGCCGGGGCGGGGCCAGCGGGAAGAAGTAGAAGCCGACCAGGGCGATGCCGGTGGTGACGAACAACACCGTGCGGACCCCGACGTAGCGGCCCGGGTGGCGCCGGTAGAGCCAGACCAGGACGCCGATGGTGACGACGAAGTGCAGCGTCGCGTAGTAGTAGTTCATCCCGGTGATGAGCCACCCGATGCCGTCCATCGCGTGGTTCACCGAGCGCTCGAACGCGACGCCCAGGCTGTGCTCGAAGTCCCAGATCCAGGAGGCGTGCTTCTGGGCTATCGCCTCCTGCTCGGGCACCGCGTTGCGGACGAGGGAGTAGAGCCAGTAGCTGACCCCGATCAGCGCCAGCTCGAACCAGATCCGCGGTCGGGCCGGCGAGCGGCGCTGGTCGCGGACGCGGTTGCGCAGGGCGGCCGAGCGGGACTGGGCGACCCGGGTGGCTCCGTCGGGCATCCGGCCGGGCCCGGCCGGGGCCGCCGCGGGAGTGCCGGGTGCCGCGTCGGGCTGTTCGGCGCCGGGCTGCTGGATGTCGGTCGGTTCCCCCATGGACGAGAAGTCTGCCAGACGTCCCGTAGCCGTCTGCTCATCCTGTGGAAGTGGATTCTTCACCGGCTGTCCCCCTTGAGGGCTAGGGGGTCTCTCCCACCGGGGTAGGGGGTGCGGACGGGTCTGGTGCGAACCGGTGGGACGGGCATAGCTCCCATTGTCACGCCGCACCGATCGGCCGGCGCAATCGGGGGTCGGGAACCGGTACGAGGAGCGTATTTTCCCTGCGCGAAACCGTTTCTGCATCTTGCTGAAACAGATTGCAGCCCGCTAGCGTCCTCGCAACTCGATCACCCCTTTCCCCCGCAAGGGAGCCCTCCGTGGCCGATGTCACGCCCCGCCGCCGGCGGAGCACCACCCGTAGACCCGGCCGGACGGCGGTGCTGCTGGCCGCCTCGCTGATGGCCGCCACCCTCGGCACCGCCCCGGCCGCGTTCGCCGCCGCCCCGCCCGCACCCCCGTCGGACGCCGCGCTGGCCGCCACCGCCGGGCGGCACGACCTCACCCGCGAGCAGTTCTACTTCGTCCTGCCGGACCGCTTCGCCAACGGCGACCGGGGCAACGACACCGGCGGCATCACCGGCAGCCGGCTGGAGCACGGCCTCGACCCCGCGGACAAGGGCTTCTACCACGGCGGCGACCTCGCCGGCCTGATCCAGCGGCTCGACTACATCCAGAACCTCGGTACCACCGCGATCTGGATGGCCCCGATCTTCAAGAACAAGCCGGTCCAGGGCACGGGGTCGGACGTATCCGCCGGGTACCACGGCTACTGGATCACCGACTTCACCCAGGTCGACCCGCACTTCGGCACCAACGAGCAGCTCAAGGAGCTGATAGCGAAGGCGCACGCGCGCGGGATCAAGGTCTTCTTCGACGTCATCACCAACCACACCGCCGACGTCATCGACTACCAGCAGAAGCAGTACGGCTACCGGAGCACCGGCGCGTACCCGGTGCTGGACGCCGACGGCCGGCCGGTGGACGAGACCGCGCTGGCCGACGCACGGGCCGCCTGGCCGAAGCTGACCAAGGACTCGTTCCCGTACAGCCCGGTCTTCCGCAACCCGGCCGACGCCACCGCCAAGACCCCGGCCTGGCTCAACGACCCCGCGCTCTACCACAACCGGGGCGACTCGACCTTCGCCGGCGAGTCCGCCACCGAGGGCGACTTCTCCGGCCTGGACGACCTCGACACCCAGAACCCGCGGGTGGTGCAGGGCTTCGAGAAGGTCTACCAGCAGTGGGTCAAGGACGCCGGCGTGGACGGCTTCCGGATCGACACCGTCAAGCACGTCAACATGGCCTTCTGGCAGCAGTGGGCGCCGGCGCTCAAGGACTTCGCCGCCAAGCAGGGCAACAAGCGGTTCTTCATGTTCGGCGAGGTCTACTCCGGCGACCCGGCGATCACCTCGCCGTACGTCACCAAGGGCAGGCTGCAGGCCACGCTGGACTTCCCGTTCCAGAACGCCGCCCGCTCCTACGTCTCGCAGGGCGGTTCGGCGAAGACCCTCGCCGACGTGTACGGCCAGGACTACCGCTACACCACCGCCGACACCGACGCGTACGAGCTGCCGACCTTCCTCGGCAACCACGACATGGGCCGCTTCGGCTCGTTCCTGCTGAGCGACAACCCCGGCGCCGACGACGCCACCCTGCTGAAGAAGGACCGGCTCGGCACCGAGCTGCAGTTCCTCACCCGCGGCCAGCCCGTCGTCTACTACGGCGACGAGCAGGGCTTCACCGGCGCGGGCGGCGACAAGGACGCCCGGCAGGACCTCTTCGCCTCGCAGACCCCCTCGTACAACACCGACCGGGTGCTCGGCGGCACCGCCGGCTCCGCCGACCGCTACGGGGAGGGCGGCGCGCTCTACCAGGGCATCGCCGGGCTGGCCCGGCTCCGCCGCGACCACCCGGCACTCGCCGACGGCGCCCAGATCGAGCGGTACGCCGCCGACGGCGCGGGCGTGTACGCCTTCTCCCGGATCGACGCCGGCCAGCAGGTCGAGTACCTGGTCGCGGTGAACAACGCGACCGAGGCGAAGACCGTCACCCTGGACACCTTCGCCGCCGGGCAGGGCTTCGACCGGATCTACCCGGCCGCGGGCGAGAGGCTGACCGGCGGCGCGGACCGCAAGGTCACCGTGACCGTGCCCGCGCTCTCGTCGGTGGTCTTCAAGGCCGCCGGCCGGCTCGCCCCGGTCGCGGCCGCGCCGGGGCTGGCGCTCCGGCCGCCGGCCGACGGCAGCAGCGGCACCGTCACGGTCGGCGCCGACGTCGACGGGGGCGGTTTCAACCGGGTCACCTTCGCCGCCCAGGTCGGCACCGGGCCGTGGCAGACCCTCGGCACCGCCGACAACGGCTCCTACCGGGTCACCCAGGACCTCGGCGCCGTCGCGCCCGGCACCGTCGTCCGCTACAAGGCCGTGGTCCAGGACTCCAGCGGCCACCTGCGCTCGGCCACCGCGAGCTTCACCACCGGTGCCCCCGCGCCCAAGCCGGCGCCCAGCGCCGCCGCCCGCCCCTACGCCGTCGTGCACTACCAGCGCCGGAACGGCGACTACGACGGCTGGAACCTCTACGCCTGGGGCGACCTCGCCGACGGCGAGGGGACCCAGTGGCCGGCCGGGCACGGCTTCACCGGCCGCGACGCGTACGGCGCCTTCGCCTACGTGAAGCTCAAGCCCGGTGCCTCGGACGTCGGCTTCATCGTGGAGAAGGGCGGCGCGAAGGACGTGGACGCCGACCGCCACGTCGACGTCGGCGCGACCGGCGAGATCTGGCTCAAGGAGGGCGACCCGACCGTCCGGACCACCAACCCCGGACCGGTCGACACCCCGCCCGCCGGCACCGCCGTCATCCACTACAACCGCCCCGACGGCGACTACGACGGCTGGGGCCTGCACGACTGGACCGGCGCCGCCCACCCCACCGACTGGGGCAGCCCGCTGATGCCGGTGCGCCGCGACGCCTTCGGCGCCGTCTTCGAGGTGCCGCTCGCGCCCGGTGCGACCAGCCTCAGCTACATCCTCCACCGGGGCAACGACAAGGACCTGCCGAACGACCAGTCGCTGGACCTCGCCGGCACCGGCCGCGAGGTCTGGATCCTCGGCGGCCGGGAGGGCTACCTGCTGCCGCAGACCGCGGCGGCCTCCTCCCAGGTGGACCTCGGCTCGGCCAAGGCGCAGTGGATCGACGCCCGCACGGTGGTCGTCCCGGCCGGCTACGGCGCCGGCGACGCCGCCCTGGCCGGCGGCACCAGCGCCCAGCTCGTCTACGACCCCGAGGGCGGCATCACGGCCGACAAGGGCGTGCTGAGCAAGGCCGGGCAGTGGATCCGGCTCACCCCCGTCCAGGGCGGGCTGACCGACGCGCAGAAGGCGAAGTTCCCGCACCTGGCGGGCTACCGCGCCTTCACCGTGGACCAGCGGGACGCCGGGCGCGTCGCGCAGGCGCTCCGCGGCCAGCTGCTCTTCACCGAGCACCTGCCGAGCGGGGCCGCGCTGGCCGCCACCGGGGTGCAGATCCCCGGCGTCCTGGACGACCTGTACGCGCGCCGCACCGGCCGGGTGGACTTCGGTCCGGCCTACTACAACGGCAAGGTGGCGCTCTCGGTCTGGGCGCCGACCGCGCAGGAGGTCTCCGTCCAGCTCTTCGACGGGCCGGACGGCGGCACCCCGAAGACCGTGCCGATGAAGCTGGACGACGAGACCGGCGTCTGGGAGCTCGTCCGGGACAAGGCCGAGCTGGACGGCAAGTACTACCTGTACCAGGTGAAGGTCTGGGCCCCGTCGGTGCAGCGCACGGTGGTCAACACGGTGACCGACCCGTACTCGGTGGCGCTCTCCGCCGACTCGCGGCGGAGCCTGGTCGCCGACCTCGCCGCCCCGGGGCTGAAGCCGCAGGGCTGGGACGACCACGCCGTCCCGAAGGCCGTCCCGCCCGCCCGCGAGCAGATCCAGGAGCTGCACGTCCGCGACTTCTCGGTCGAGGACGCCACCGTGCCGGCCGCCGAGCGCGGCACCTACCTGGCGTTCACCGAGTCGCAGTCCGCCGGCATGAAGCACCTGCGCGAGCTGGCCGCGGCCGGGGTGACCACCGTCCACCTGCTGCCGACCTTCGACATCGCCACCATCCGGGAGAACCGGGCCGAGCAGAAGCTGCCCGCCTGCGACCTCAAGGCGCTGGCGGCGGACAGCGAGAAGCAGCAGGAGTGCGTGGCCGCCGTCGCCGCCCAGGACGCCTACAACTGGGGTTACGACCCGCTCCACTACAACGTGCCGGAGGGCTCGTACGCCACCGACCCGACGGGCACGGCCCGGACGGTGCAGTTCCGGCAGATGGTGCAGGCGATCCACGCGGCCGGGCTGCGGGTGGTGCTGGACGTGGTCTACAACCACACCGCCGCGAGCGGCCAGGCCGAGCACTCGGTGCTGGACAAGGTCGTCCCCGGCTACTACCAGCGGCTGGACGCCAACGGCAAGGTGACGACGGACAGCTGCTGCTCGGACACCGCGCCGGAGCACGCCATGATGAACCGCCTGGTGGTGGACTCGGTGACCACCTGGGCGCGCGAGTACCGGGTGGACGGCTTCCGCTTCGACCTGATGGGGCTGGACCCGAAGTCCACCATGCTGGACGTGCAGGCCGCGCTGCGGCGGATGACGCCGGACTCGGACGGCGTGGACGGGAAGAACGTCCTCCTCTACGGCGAGGGCTGGAACTTCGGCGCCGTCGCGAACAACGCCCGGTTCGAGCAGGCCACCCAGCTCAACATGGCCGGCACCGGCATCGCCACCTTCGACGACCGGATCCGGGACGCGGCGCGCGGCGGCAACTTCATGCTCTCCTCCGCCCCGCAGCAGGGCTTCGCCTCGGGCCTGTTCACCGACCCCAACGGCTCGCCCGCCAACGGCGGCCCCGAGGAGCAGCGGGCCCGGCTGCTCAAGCAGATGGACCAGCTCAAGGTGGGGCTCACCGGCAACCTGGCCGGCTACACCTTCACCGACAGCTCCGGACGGACCGTCACCGGCGCCGGCGTCGACTACAACGGCGCCCCGACCGGCTACGCGGCCAAGCCCGGCGAGGCGGTCGAGTACGTGGACGCGCACGACAACACCGACCTGTTCGACGCACTGGCCTACAAGCTGCCGGCCGGCACCGAGCCCGCCGACCGGGCCCGGATGCAGGCCCTGGCGCTCTCGCTGACCGTACTCGGCCAGGGGACCGGCTTCGCCCAGGCCGGCAGCGACCTGCTGCGCTCCAAGTCGCTGGACTCCAACGCCTACGACTCCGGTGACTGGTTCAACGCCATCCACTGGCCCGACCCGGTGACGGGGCAGGTCGACGGCAACGGCTGGGGCCGCGGCGTGCCGATGGCGGCCGACAACCGGGAGATGTGGCCGGCCGCCAAGTCCCTGCTGGCCAACCCGAAGCTGACGGTCGGCGCCGCCGACATCCGGGCGGCGAGCCTGCAGTACCAGGACTTCCTGCGGATCAAGCGGTCCTCGCCGCTGTTCTCGCTGCCCACCCTGGCCGAGGTGCAGCAGCGGCTCTCCTACCCGCTCTCCGGCACGGCCGGTGAGACGCCGGGGGTGATCACGCTCCACCTGGACGGCACCGGGCTGGCGGGCGCGGAGAAGGGCGTCACGGTGGTGTTCAACGCCACGCCCGGCGCGCAGAGCCAGACCGTGGCCGGTCTGAAGGGCACGGCGCAGGCGCTCCACCCGGTCCAGGCCGGCGGCGCCGACCCGGTGGTCAAGCAGGCCGGATTCGACCCGTCCAGCGGCACTTTCTCGGTGCCCGGCCGCACGGTGGCGGTGTTCGTCCAGCGCTGACGGAGCGCCCGGACCCGGGCCCCGCACCGCCTTTCGGGGCGGTGCGGGGCCCGCGCCGCTTTCCGGACCGGGCTGGGCGCCGGGTGGCCGAAAACCGTTGCTGGCACGGCCGGAACGGTGACGTGCCGTCGCCGCCCGGCGCTTCCGGCCCGGGCGCGGCGCGGACGGCCGATCCGAGTACTGGTCAGTGCCCGCCCGGGGTGGCCGAACCTTTCGGCGAAAATGAAAACGGTCGTCACGAGGTCTCGCGCCTGTAACACAGTCAAGGGGCCCACCGGTATACGGTTTCGATCGCTAATCGGCCATTCCGTGGCATGCATCTGTCATTCACGACGTGTTTGCTGCCACGATTCCTCCGGCTGCAGACGAGGGGGCCCCACCCCCCGGTGCGGCTGTCACAGGTCAGGAACAGCGCGCCCCTTCGGAAATCGTTCCACCCTGCTCCGCAACCGCACCCGCGCCGCACACCGGCGGCGGGGGCCCCCACTGCGCCGCAACCCTGCGGCCAGGTTCTCTCCACCGCACGCGAACCGGCGTCGGTCGGAAAAGGAGTCCGCATGTCCCGCTACACCCAGGCCCGGAAGGCAGCGGTTGTCATGGCCGCCACCACCGCGCTGCTGGTGACCGGCTTCCCGGTCATCGCGCAGGCGGCCACCCCGGACGCGCCGGCGGCCGTCGCCGCCCAGCAGGCCAGCCGCGCCGAGCTGCTCTCCTCGGCGGCCCAGCAGTCCGCCTCCCTCGCCCAGACCCTGGGCCTGGGCAGCGAGGAGAAGCTGGTCACCAAGGACGTCGTCCAGGACGCCAACGGCACCCGCCACCTGCGCTACGAGCGCACCCTCAACGGCCTGCCGGTGCTCGGCGGCGACCTGGTGGTGCACCAGGCCCCGGGCGGCGCGACCACGGGTGTGGACCGCGCCAGCAGCGCGGCACTCACCGGTGTCGGCACCACTCCGAAGCTGGCCGCGCCGGCCGCGCAGTCCGCCGCGCTGGCCGCCGAGTCCGGCTCCGCGCTGGAGAGCGCCCCGCGCCTGGTGGTCTGGGCCGCCGACAACAACCCGCGGCTCGCCTGGGAGACGGTCGTCTCCTCGACCGAGGCGGACGGCACCCCGAGCAAGCTGCACGTGGTCACCGACGCGACCTCCGGCCAGGTCATCCAGAAGTTCGAGGGCGTCAAGACCGGCACCGGCAAGGGCGTCTTCGTCGGCAACGTCACCATCGGCACCACGCAGTCCGGTTCGACGTACCAGATGAAGGACGGCGCCCGCGGTGGGATGTACACCACCAACCTGAACCACGGGACCTCCGGCACCGGCACCCTGTACAGCAAGTCCACCGACAGCTGGGGCGACGGCACCGCCGCCAACAGCGAGTCCGCCGCGGTCGACGCCCACTTCGGCGTCGCGGCCACCTGGGACTACTACAAGAACACCTTCGGCCGCAGCGGCATCCGCAACGACGGGGTCGGCGCCTACAGCCGCGTCCACTACGGCCAGAACTACGTGAACGCGTTCTGGGACGACGACTGCTTCTGCATGACCTACGGTGACGGTGACGGCAACACCCACCCGCTCACCGAGCTCGACGTCGCCGGCCACGAGATGAGCCACGGCGTCACCGCCGCCACGGCGAACCTCAACTACTCGGGCGAGTCCGGCGGCCTGAACGAGGCCACCTCGGACATCTTCGGCACCATGGTGGAGTTCTACGCCAACATCCCGACCGACAACCCCGACTACCTGATCGGTGAGTTGATCGACATCAACGGGAACGGCACCCCGCTGCGCTACATGGACAAGCCGTCCAAGGACGGCGCGTCCGCCGACTACTGGTCCTCCACCGTCGGCAACAAGGACGTCCACTACTCCTCGGGCGTCGCCAACCACTTCTTCTACCTGCTGTCCGAGGGCAGCGGCGCGAAGGTCATCAACGGCGTCAGCTACAACTCGCCGACCCAGAACAACATCGCCGTCACCGGCATCGGCCGGGACAAGGCCGCCGCGATCTGGTACCGCGCGCTGACCACCTACATGACCTCCACCACCAACTACGCCGCGGCCCGCACCGCGACGGAGAAGGCGGCTACCGACCTCTACGGCGCGGGCAGCGCCGAGCTCACCGCGGTCGGCACCGCCTGGGCGGGCGTCAACGTGGGCACCGCGCCGAACCCGGGCGGCGTCACCGTCACCAGCCCGGGCAACCAGAGCACCAAGGTCGGCACCGCGGTCAACCTGGCCATCAAGGCCAGCGGCGGCTCCGCCCCGCTCAGCTACTCGGCCACCGGCCTGCCGGCCGGCCTGTCGATCAACGCCTCCACCGGCGTGATCACCGGCACGCCGACCACCGTCGGCACCTCCAACGTCACCGTGACCGCGAAGGACTCGGCGAACAAGACCGGGACCACCAGCTTCACCTGGGCGGTCACCGACACCAGCAGCACCTGCACCCCGGCGCAGCTGCTCGGCAACGCGGGCTTCGAGTCGGGCGCGGCCACGCCGTGGACGGCCACCAGCGGCGTCGTCGACAACAGCTCCTCGCAGGCCGCGCACGGCGGTTCGTGGAAGGCCTGGCTGAACGGCTACGGCTCGACCCACACGGACAGCCTCTCCCAGACGGTCACCATCCCGTCCGGCTGCAAGGCCACCCTCAGCTTCTACCTGCACATCGACACCGGTGAGTCCGGCTCGACCGTGTACGACAAGCTGACCGTGACCGTCAACGGCACCGCGCTGAAGACCTACTCCAACGTGGACGCCGCCGCCGGCTACCAGCTGCGCACCTTCGACCTGTCGGCCTACGCCGGCCAGACCGTCACCCTGAAGTTCAACGGCACCGAGGACTCCTCGCTGCAGACGAGCTTCGTGATCGACGACACCTCGATCGCCACGAGCTGAACCCGGCCGGCAGGACCGGCTGAAACCAGGTGAGACAGGGAGCAGGGCCCGGCAGCACGGCTGCCGGGCCCTGTGTCGTGCGCTCCCGCCCTCGGCCCCTCGGCCCGGGTCCGGCCCGGGTCCGGCCGGCCCGGGCCGGCTCCGGACGGATTCCGTTCGGTGCCGCGCTGCGTCGTCCTCGTCCGGCCCGCCGGGGCGGCGTACGATCACGGCGTCCTCGGACACGGCACGACCCGCCCACGCCACCGCCCGCGCCACCGCCCACGCCACCGCCACCGTGCACCTGCACCCGTCCGACAGGGCCTCCCCATGAAGCTCATCACCGCGATCGTCAAGCCGTTCAAGCTGGACGAGGTCAAGAACGCGCTGCAGGCCGTCGGCGTGCACGGACTGACCGTCACCGAGGCCAGCGGGTACGGCCGGCAGCACGGGCACACCGAGGTCTACCGGGGTGCCGAGTACCGGATCGACCTGGTGCCCAAGGCCCGGATCGAGGTGGTGGTGGAGGACGAGGACGCCGAGCGGGTGATCGAGGCGATCGTCCGCGCCGCCCGCACCGGGAAGATCGGCGACGGCAAGGTCTGGTCGGTGCCGGTGGAGACCATCGTCCGCGTCCGCACCGGCGAGCACGGCCCGGACGCCGTGTAGTCCGAAGGGCGGGTCGGACATCGCGTAACGCGAGGGGCGGGTCGCCGCCGGTCGCCGCCCGTGCCCACGCTCCGGGTCCACCGCTCCGGCCGGAGAAAGAGTCCGCATACGAGCTACCGGAGCTGCAGAAACGTTGCTTCCAAGGCCTTGACGGGCCCGGGTGCCGACCCTAGGTTCAGCGCTGCAAGTTTCCCGCAAGTTTCAGCAAGCTTTCACGCGCGGTACCCCAGGCTGCCCCCACCCCAGCCCCCAGGAGACAACGTGGTCACCACCGCCCCCACCCGCCGGCCTGCCAGAGTGGCCGGTGCGCTGACCGCCTCCGCGGCGCTCGCGCTCTCGCTCACCGCGGCCCTCGGCGCCGCCCCCACCGCCCAGGCCGCCCCGCCGGCCAACGGAAAGGACGTCACGGCGACCCTCTTCGAGTGGCGTTTCGACTCCGTCGCCAAGGCCTGCACCGACACCCTCGGCCCCAAGGGCTACGGCTTCGTCGAGGTCTCGCCGCCCCAGGAGCACATCCAGGGCAGCCAGTGGTGGACCTCATACCAGCCGGTGAGCTACAAGATAGCCGGGCGCCTCGGCGACCGGACGTCCTTCAAGAACATGATCGACACCTGCCACGCGGCCGGCGTCAAGGTGATCGCCGACTCGGTGGTCAACCACATGTCGGCCGGCTCCGGCACCGGGACCGGCGGCACCGTCTACAGCAAGTACAACTACCCCGGGTACTACCAGGACTGGGACTTCCACTCCTGCCGCACCGCGATCAGCAACTACGGCGACCGCGCCAACGTGCAGAACTGCGAGCTGGTCAACCTCTCCGACCTGGACACCGGCAGCGCCTACGTCCAGCAGACCATCGCGAAGTACCTGGACGACCTGGCCTCGCTCGGCGTCGACGGTTACCGGATCGACGCGGCCAAGCACATCGCCGCCGCCGACCTCGCCGGCATCAAGGCGAAGACGGCCAACCCGAACGCCTACTGGGTGCAGGAGGTCATCTACGGCGCCGGCGAGCCGGTCCAGCCCTCCGAGTACACCGGTACCGGCGACGTGGACGAGTTCCGCTCCGGCACCTGGCTGAAGAGCGCCTTCCAGGGCGGCCGGATCGCCGACCTCGCCTCCTGGGGCTCCGGGCTGCTGCCCACCGACAAGGCCCGCACCTTCGTCGACAACTGGGACACCGAGCGCAACGGCTCGACCCTGACCTACCGGGACGGCTCCGCCTACACGCTGGCCAACGTCTTCATGCTGGCCCACCCGTACGGCGCGCCCAACGTCTACTCCGGCTACGCCTTCACCGGCCACGACGACGGCCCGCCGAACGGCGGCACCGTCAACGCCTGTTACAGCGACGGCTGGAACTGCACCCACGCCTGGCGGCAGGTGGCCAACATGGTCGGCTTCCGCAACGCGGTGGCGGGCACCGGCATCACCAACTGGTGGTCCAACGGCAACAACGCGATCGCCTTCGGCCGCGGCGGCAAGGGCTTCGTGGCGATCAACCGCGAGTCCGGACCGGTCACCCAGACCTTCCAGACCTCGCTGCCGGCCGGCTCGTACTGCGACGTCCAGCACGGCGACCCGGCCGCGGGCGGTTGCACCGGCGCGTCCTACACGGTCGGTTCGGACGGGCGGTTCACCGCCACCGTCGGCGCGGGCGACGCGGTGGCCCTCTACGTCGGCGCGCCCGGCGGCTCCGGCACCCCGGTGACCGGCGGCGCCTCCTTCGCGGTCAACGCGACCACCGCGTTCGGGCAGAACATCTACGTGGTGGGCAACAACGCCGCGCTCGGCGGCTGGGACACCAACAAGGCCCTGCTGCTCTCCTCGGCCTCGTACCCGGTCTGGAAGCTCAACGTCTCGATGGCCGCCGGCACCGCCTTCGAGTACAAGTACATCCGCAAGGACGCCTCGGGCGCGGTGACCTGGGAGTCCGGTGCCAACCGGGCCGCGACGGTGCCGGCCTCCGGCTCGGTGGCGCTGAACGACACCTGGCGCAGCTGACCCGCCCCGGGCCCGCGGACCGGGCCCGGCCGACGGCCGCCCCCGCACACGACGGGGGCGGCCGTCAGCGTGTTGCGCGGGAGGTTCGCTCGGGCGAGTGGCTTCGCGGGGTTCAAACCCCCGGGTCGGGTGAACGCTGCCAGCATCGCGGCATGAGCACCACCCCCGTCGTCCTCGACATCGAACTCTGCGGCGGCCGCTGGGACGGCCACCGCAAGCGTGTGAACGCCGCCGCGCCGCCGCCCTCCCTGCGGATGGTGCTGCGGGCCGAGCTGCCCGTCACAGAGGCGGGCGAGTACTGGCCGACCACCAGCGTCTACCTGCTCGACGTGGAGGGCGGCCGGCGGCGCTACCGCCACTCGCACGACGACTAGGTCGTCCTCCCTCGGCGCCCGCTGGCACGGCGCCTCAGCCCCGGCCGATGTACGGCATGGCGGTGGCCATCACGGTGGCGAACTGCACGTTGGCCTCCAGCGGCAGCCCGGCCATGTGCCGGACGGTGCGGGCGACGTCGGCGACGTCCATGGTGGGCTCCACCGCGACCCGCCCGTCCGCCTGCCGCACGCCGACGCTCATCGCCGCCGTCATGTCGGTCGCGGCGTTGCCGATGTCGATCTGCCCGCAGGCGATCCGGTACGGGCGGCCGTCCAGCGACAGCGACTTGGTGAGCCCGGTGACGGCGTGCTTGGTCGCGGTGTAGGCGATCGACTGCGGGCGCGGCACGTGCGCCGAGATCGAGCCGTTGTTGATGATCCGACCGCCCTGCGGGTCCTGGGCCTTCATCTGCCGGAACGCGGCCCGGGCGCAGAGGAACGCCCCGGTCAGGTTGAGGTCGACCACCGCGCGCCACTCGGCGACGTCCAGCTCGTCCACCGGGGTCGGCGCGCCGAAGGTCCCGGCGTTGTTGAACAACAGGTCGACCCGGCCGAACCGCCCCGCGGCCGCGGCGAAGAGCGCGTCCACCGCCGCCGGGTCGGTGACGTCGGTCGGCACCGCGGCGGCCTCCGCGTCCGGAGCGGCCGCCCGGCAGTGGCCGGCGGTCTCGGTCAGCGGCTCCTCGCGCCGCCCGGCGAGCACCAGCCGCCAGCCGGCGGCGGCCAGCTCCACGGCCACGGCGCGGCCCACCCCGCTGCCGGCTCCGGTGACGACGGCGATCTGCTGGGGCATGGCGGTCTCCTCGGACGTGGTGCGACGGGCGAGCCGATCGTGCCCGATCCGGGGCGGCGCGTCACTGGTGCGAGGGCCCAAACCGTGGCGGCCCCGGCAGCGGTCCGGCTGTGCTCCCCGCCGTCCGGCGGGGTCCGGGCCCCGTCGGACGGCGGGCCGCGCCACACCCTTTACCGGATCGGGAACAAACATTGGAATGCCGCTGGCGGTAGCGCAACCGGCTTGACGCGACTCACGTCATAAGATCGCAGGGCGGCGCGCCCCCACGAGGGACGGCGCGCCGGTCCCCGGGGCCGCGGACGACGTCGCGCCCCGGTCATGTCCGGCCCCACCCGGGGGCCGCCGTCCGGCTCCCGAGGGGAGCGGGCGTGACACCGGTCGGAGAGTCCTCACCGTGCAGCCGCAGTCCACCCGAATCCGCGCCGTGCTGACCGGCGCCGCCGCCTTCACCCTGGCCGCCTCGCTGGCGGCCTGCGGCAGCACGGACGGCAGTGGGAAGGGGGACTCCGCCAAGGGCGGCGGCGCGGCGAGCGCGACCGGCGCTGCGGCCTCCGGCGCCCCGGCGGCGGGCGGCAGCAGCTCCGCCGCGGCACCGACCGCCACCCCGACCCCGACCCCGACGGCGAACCCGGCGAGCAAGGTGCTGATGCCGACCGGTCCGGACGCGCCGATGACCAAGGCCCGGGACACCGCCGCCGGAGCGATCATGACGACCACGCTGAACGGGCTCAAGTCCGGCGTGTCCGGCAAGGTCTGGGTCTGGCTGCCGCCCGAGTACAACGACCCGAAGTACGCCAAGACCGGCTTCCCCGTCCTCACCCTCTACGCGGGCGGCCAGAGCAACGGCTACAACACCTGGACCGACAACCAGCTGCCGATCCAGGAGGAGAACGTCGCGCTGGTCAAGGCGGGCAAGGCGCACCCGTTCATCATGGTCATGCCGGTGCAGAACTTCACCGCCGACGAGAAGAACGCCCTCGACTGCTCCGACATCCCGGGTCAGCCCAAGATGGGCACCTGGATGGCCGAGGACATCCCGGACTTCGTCCGGGCCAACTTCCGCACGATCAAGGGCCGCGACGGGTGGGGCGTGATGGGCGCCTCCACCGGCGGGTTCTGCAGCGCGAAGCTCGCGCTCCAGCACCCGGACAAGTTCAAGGCCGCCGTGCCGATCGACGGCTACTTCAACCCGGACTCGGGGCTCTGGAAGGGCCACGAGGCCGAGCGCCAGGCCAACAGCCCGGACGTGATGGTCAGCCAGGGCAAGGCCGACGTGAAGATGCTGGTCACCGCCGGCGGTGCCAACCCGTACGAGACCAAGCTGGTCAAGGCCTGGGTCGCCAAGGCCGCGCCGCCGCTCGCGCTGGAGTACTACGAGCAGCCCGGTGGCAAGCACCTCACCAGCGACTTCAAGAAGATGATCCCGGACACGTTGCAGTGGCTGTCCAAGAACCTGGCGGGTCCGCAGAGCGACTGACCCCCCTGCTGTGCGGTGCCACCGGCACCGCGTGCGACGCCCCGGTGGCCGGGCCCTGCATGGGCCGGCCACCGGGGCGTCGGCGTTCTCGGGGCGTCGGCGTTCCCGGGGCGGCGCCCGGGCGTCGGGAGGGGGGGCGGTGCCGGGGGTGCGGGGGCGTCCGGCGGAGTGCAGCGGGATGCACCGCCGGAAGGGCGGGCGCGGGGCTCCGCAACGCGCTGACCTGCACGTCAATCGGACATTGATTCATGCCTGATCGACTGTGGCCACTGTGGTGGGACTGCAATCCGCCGCCGCGCAGTCGTCCGTGGCGATGCCGCCAGCCGTGCCAAGTCGTGAAGAGAGTGCCATGCCGAGCCACCTGCTGCCCGTAGCGTCCCCGTCCGTTCCCACCCAGGGCGAGCCCTCGTGCGACCGGGCCGCCGACGGGGAGCCGCACGCCCTCCGGTTCGCCGGGCTGCGCCTGGTGCACGCCGCGCTCCGCCGCGACCTGGCGCGGCTGCCCAACTCACTGCGGCTGATCCAGCCGGGCGAGGACGAGAAGGGCGCGGCGCTGCTGCGGCACTGGACCTTCGTCACCGCGATGCTGACCTGCCACCACGAGCAGCAGGACACCCGGCTCTGGCCGCTCGTCCGCCGCTTCGCCCCGGAGCTTCGACTGCTGCTCAACTGGCTGGAGGCGGACCACCACAACCTCGACCACTCGTTCACCCGGGTCACCACACTGGTCCGGATCGCCAGCCGGGACGCCGGCAGCGCCTGGCCGGTCGCCTACGCGATGGAGGACCTGGCCGCCCGGCTGGAGACCCACCTGCGGATCGAGGAGCGCCAGCTGCTGCCCCGGATGGAGCTGGTCTTCGCCGGCTCCTCCCGGCTCGGCAGCCTGCCCGAGCTGCTGGACCTGTTGCGCGCCGCCGACGGGCCCGGGACGGCCGACGCGCTCGCCTGGCTGCTGGACGGCGTCGAGCCGGCGGTGGTCGAGCAGCTGATCGCGGAGTGCGACGACGACGTGGCCCGCAACTGGCCGCACTGGCAGGCCACCTACCAGCGCTGCACCGCCCCGCTCTGGGGCCCCGCCGACGTCCGGGAGCACCTCGCCGACTGACCGCCGGCCCTTTTGCGGGCCGTCGATCTACGCGCGTGGCATATGCCGCTCGACTATGCCGCGGCCCGGGGGGCGACGGGCGCCGGCCGGGCCGGGCGCCGGGCCGCTAGCGGATCCCCAGCCGGGCCAGGTAGCCGGGCAGGTCGGCCGGATCGTCGGTGGCCAGCCCCAGGTAGCCGTCGGGCCGGACGACGAACAGCCCCCGGCCGTACGCTTCGGCCGCCACCCCGCCGTCCACCCGGTGCGCCCGCACCCCGGCCGGCACGGCGGGCAGCTCACGGCCGACCGCCAGCACCGTGACGTGCGGCCCGCGGAACAGCTCGAAGAGCCGGGTGCCGGCGCCGTCCAGCGGTGCGTCGGGTGCGCGCTCGCCCGCGCGCAGCGCGTCCTCCGGCAGGTCCGTGCGGGCCTCGACGGTCAGCGGGCCGTCCTCGTAGCCGAGCCCGAGCTGCTCGGTCCACGGGCCGCGCCGCAGCCTGCCGTCCCGCACCCCGCCCGCGCGGTGCAGCCGGGTGGAGATCTCCAGCACGTCCGCGGCGACCGGCAGCCGCTCCGCCTCGTAGCTGTCCAGCAGTTCCTCCGCGGCGCCGTGCCGCAGCACCTGGCCGAGCTTCCAGCCGAGGTTGTAGGCGTCCTGGACGCTGGTGTTGAGGCCCTGTCCGCCCGCGGGGGAATGGACGTGCGCGGCGTCGCCGGCCAGGAAGACGCGGCCCTCCCGGAACCGCTCGGCCAGCGCCGCCCGCGGCCGGAACGCCGAGGCCCAGTGCACCTCGCCGATCGCCTCGGCGGGCAGGTGGGTGCGGGCCGCGATCACCCCGCGGACCGCCTCCGGCGAGGTGTCCGGCTCCACCTCCTCGCCGAACTGGGCGAAGAGCTGGAACGCGGTGGTGCCCGGCAGCGGGCAGAGCAGCAGGGCCCCGCCGGGCGCGTGCTGCCAGACGTGCCAGTTGCCCCGGTCGAGGCCCGCGACCTCGACGTCGGCGACCAGCGCGGGCTTGGGGTCGACCCGCTCGCCGGCCATCGGCACGCCCGCCGCGCGGCGGACGGTGCTGCGCCCGCCGTCGGCGGCCACCAGGTACCGGGCGGAGACGGTCCGCCCGGTGCCGTCCGGCCCGGTCAGCCGGGCGTCGACCCGGTCGGGGTGCTGCTCCAGCCCGGTGAGGGCGGTGCCGAAGCGGATCCGGCCGCCGAGCTCCGCCAGCCGGTCGGCGAGGAGCTGCTGGGTGCGCCACTGCGGGAGCATCCAGATGTTCGGGTGGGGGACGGTCGGGTGGGGCTCGTTCGACCGGATGAGGTCCCACTCGCCCTTCCGCTCGCCGTCCTGCCAGTTGAGCATCCGGGGGTAGCCGCCGCCGGCCGCCAGGACGGCGGGCAGGACGCCGAGGTCCTCGAACACCTCCAGGGTGCGGGGCTGCAGGCCCTTGCCGCGCGAGCCGGGGAAGAGCTCCCCGGCGCCCTCGACCAGCAGGGCGTCCACGCCGCGGCGGGCGAGGTCGACGGCCAGGGTGAGGCCGGTCGGCCCGGCTCCGACGATCAGGACGTCGGCGCGCTCCGGGATCCGCTCCGAGGGCTGGGTGTGCCGCATGAGGACTCTCCTTAACGACGTTAAGTTGGCCGATGTCCCGAGCATGGGCTTAACGGTGTTAAGTTGTCAAGGGAGAGGTCGCCCGAGGACCTGACGGATCGGAGAGGAGTCGGACATGCCGTCGAAGCTGGACCGCGCCCAGGTCGTCGACACCGCCCTGCGGCTGCTCGACGAGACCGGCCTGGAGGGCCTCACCCTGCGCCGGATCGCCACCGAGCTGGACGTCAAGGCGCCCGCGCTGTACTGGCACTTCGCCAACAAGCAGGCGCTGCTGGACGAGATGGCCACCGAGATGCTCCGCCGGATGACCACCCGGCCCGCCCTCGCGCCGGACAGCTGGCAGGAGGCGCTCGCCGGCACCTGCCGCGTCCTGCGCAGGGCCCTGCTCGGCTACCGCGACGGCGCCAAGGTCTTCAGCGGCACCCGGCTCACGGACCACGGCCATGCCGAGGGGCAGCACGCGGTGCTCGGCGCGTTCACCCGGGCCGGGTTCGAACTCGGCGACGCCGTCCAGGCGTTCACCACCGGCTACGCGTACACCATCGGCTTCGTGATCGAGGAGCAGGCCGTCCAGCCGATGCCGGGGGAGCGGGCCCCGGGCTACGACGCGGGGGAGCGGGCCGCCGCCATCGACCCGGCGTACGAGCTGGCCGCCGCGGCCGGACAGGACCTCTTCGGCGGCTTCGAGCAGCGCTTCGAGCGCGGCCTCGCCATCCTGGTGGCCGGTGTCGAGGCGGTGCTCCTGCCGCCGACCCGCCTGTCCCCCTAGGGGGTTGTCCCTGGGCCCGGTCTAGCCGGGCAGGCGGTTGAGCCAGGTCAGCGGGGTGACGTGGATCGCCTTGTCCGGCGAACCGTTCCACTCCACCGGCAGGCCGACCGCCTCCAGCGCCGCGACCACCTCGCGGCCGATCTCCACCGTCCGCCGTTCCGCCGACTCCTTCGGCTCGCCCGCGCCCCGGAACCCGCCGTACCGGAGCATCAGCCCGGCGCCGGCGGCCGCGCTCTCGGTGTCCTGCTGGTGGAAGAAGACGAAGCCGCGCGAGCCCTCCTCGGCCTCGCCGCCGATCTCCGCGTAGCCGCAGCTCGCACAGCAGGTGAAGTCCATGGCGGCCACGACGCCGCCCTCCTCCAGCGCGTCGAACGCCGCCGCCAGCCGGTCCACGTCGGTGGTCTCCGGCCAGGACGCCTGCTCGGCCAGCCGCTCCCGCCAGAGCGGGCCGACCACGGCCGCGGCGTCCTCCGCCGTGAGCCCCTCCTCCTCGAACTCGTCGACCAGCGACTCGGCTATCTCGTCCGATTCCTGGAAGCCGCAGCGGATGAGCTCGCGGGCGCGCTCCTCGGCCTCGCTCCGCACGTCGGAGGCGGGTTCGGGCGCGGTGGTCACGGTCTCCTGGTCCATGGCCGCATCCTCGCACCGGCCACCGACAGTCCCGCCGCCGGGCCCCGCGCTGCGCGCGGCCGCCGGCCTCAGCCCGAGGCGAGCCGGAACTCCAGGTTGCCGAACCGCACCTGGTCGCCGGGCCGGACCCGTACCCCGCCCGCGATCCGCAGGCCGTTCACATGCGTCCCGTTGGTCGAGCCGAGGTCGTACAGCACCCAGTCGTCGCCCTCCCGCCGCAGCTCGGCGTGGTGGCGCGAGACGGATATGTCGTGCAGCCGCAGCCCCGATCCGGGGACCCGGCCGATCGTCAGCTGCCGCTCGCCGCCCTGCGGCAGGCTCAGCCCCGGCAGCCGTTCGAGCCGCCACGCGCCGCGCAACCGCACGCCGAACGCCGAGACCTGACCGACCGTCCGCAGTACGAACCGCCCGATCGGGTTCCCGGCCGGCAGGTCCGCCAGCGCCGAGTCCAGCTCGGACCGGCTGTTGGCGTGCAGCACCAGCTCCATCCGTCCGAGGAAGGTGTCGTGCGAGAGCCGGCCGCTGCCCGCGCCTTCCCGCAGCACGTCGAGCGCGTGGTCCCGCTCGGCCTCGGACGGCCGGACCACGTGTGTCCGGATTTCAGGAGAGCTCATGGCCCGATTGTCGGCGCACCCGGCCCCGGCTGTCCAGAATCCCCCCGCGGCTGTCGACGACCCGTATCAGGACGGTTTCCGGGCCGCGGCCAGGATCTTGACGGTGGTGTGCAGGAAGCGGGCCGTGGCCGAGCCGCGGTAGGACTTGCCGAAGAGGTTGGCGGGGGCCGTCCAGCGGCCGTCCCGGAGATGGACCACCACGTACGCGGTGCCGGCGTCGGCGCCGATGACCTCGTAGTCCCCCTTGGGCGAGGTGTACGGGACGGGGAAGTCCGCCGGGAGCGGCTCGGTGAGGAAGTTGACGACCAGTCGGACGTCCGGGGTGGCCTCGATGCCCGCGAAGGGCTCGGCGGCGAGCACCGCCCCGACCTCCTCGACGGTGCGCAGCAGCACCGGCACCGGGAAGCCGAGCGCCTCCTCCAGGTGCTCCTCGATCCGCCGGGTGAGCGCGGCGCGGTCCGGCTCGTCGGTGGTGAAGAAGACGTTGCCGCTCTGGATGTACGAGCGGACGCCGTCGAGCCCGAGCTCGCCGAAGAGGGCCCGCAGCCGCTCCATCTTCACCGTCCGGCCGGCGACGTTGACGGCCCGGAGGAAGGCGATGTACGTGGTCGTGGTGGTCACCGGGCCAGTCTGGCACCAGCCTCCGACACGGCGCCGCGCGCCGGACCGCGGCCGTCGGTGCCGGGTGCCAGACTGGCGCCATGGCGACCTGGCAGGACTTCGAGTACGAGGCCCCGGATCTGGCCCCCGCCGTACGGGCGCGCTTCGAGGCCAACAAGCACCACGTCCTGGCGACGCTGCGCAAGGACGGTTCGCCCCGGGTGAGCGGCATCGAGGTGGACTTCACCGGCGCCGACCTCACCTTCGGGTCCATGTACGGCGCGATGAAGGCGCTCGACCTCCGGCGGGACGCCCGCTTCGCGCTGCACGCCCACCCGGGCGACGAGACCCTGGCGGGCGGCGACTCCAAGATCTCCGGCCGGGCCGTGGAGATCACCGACGAGGTCGAGATCGCCGCCTGGGTGGCCGAGCTGCCGGAGCCGCCGCCGGGTCCGTTCCACGCCTTCCGGCTGGAGCTGGAGCAGGTGGTGCACACGACGGTGGAGGACGAGCACGTCTGGATCACGTCCTGGCGGCCGGGGCAGCCGGTGCAGCGCGTCCGGCGGGAGTGACCGCGGCCCGCGGGCCCCGGCCGCTCGTCCGGCCGGGGCCGCGAGGCCGGGGCTGCGGGTCCGGACCGGGGGGCCGGGCCCACGGGTCCGAGCCCGGCCGGGCCCACGCGTCCGACGGTCGGACGCGCCCTACGGCAGAACGGACTTGAGTGCGTCCGGGGTGCGGGCCACCACGGCGTGGCCGTCGTCGGCGGTGATGATCGGGCGCTGGATCAGGATCGGGTGCTCGGCCATCGCCGCGATCCAGCGCGCCCGGTCGCCCGGCTCGCGGGTCCACTGCTTCATGCCCAGGTCCTTCGCGGCCTGCTCGTCGAGCCTGGTGATGTCCCACGGCTCCAGTGCCAGCCGCTCCAGGACCTGCTCCAGCTCGGCGGCGGTCGGCGGGTCCTCCAGGTAACGCCGCACGGTGTACTCGGCGCCGACGGACTCCAGCGCCCCCAGCGCCGACCGGCACTTCCCGCAGCGCGGGTTGATCCAGATCTCCATGCCGCCAGCCTACCGACCGCCCTTCCCGGCCGCCCCCTTCCGCCGTGCGTGCCCGACAGACCGGCCCGACGGGCCTCGCCGACGGGCGAACCGGCCACCCGTGAACGCCGTCCGGGGCGTCCGACGGGAACTCCGGACGGGACGGCGGCGGTTCACGGTGCAGGACGCGGGGTCTCGGGAGGGGAGAGCCGGATGGACGGCGAAGCGATCATCGGACAGCTGATGACCACCGAGGGCCGGGCCGACCCGTACCCGCTGTACGCCCGGGCGCACGAGCTCGGCGCCGCCGCCCCGGCCGGGCCCGGCGTCGTCCTGGCGATCGGCCACACCGCCGCCAACCAGGTGCTGCGCAGTCCGGCCTTCGTCATGGAGGACATCGAGGCCCGGCTGCGGGCCGACCCCCAGCTCGCCCGGCACACCTCGGTCACCCTGTTCGGCCGCTCGATGCTGCAGCGCAACGCGCCCGACCACGCCCGCGTCCGCTCGCTGGTCGCCTCCGCGTTCAACGCCCGCCGGGTGGCCGCGCTCCGGCCGGCGGTGGAGGCGGCGGTCGGCCGACTGCTGGACGGCCTGGCCGAGCAGGGCGCGGACGGCTCGCCGGTCGACTTCATGGACGCCTTCGCCTTCCGGCTGCCGGTCGAGGTGATCTGCGAGCTGCTCGGCGTGCCCCCGCAGGACCGCTACCGCTTCCGCACTCTCGCGGGGGACCTCGCCGTCGCCCTGGAACTGGTCCAGGACCTCGACGAACTCGGCGCCGCCGACCTGGCCGCCGACGAGCTGACCGGCTACTTCACCGCCCTCGTCGCCGAGCGCCTGGCCCGGCCCCAGGACGACCTGGTCGGCGACCTCGCCCGGATCGCCGCCGACGCGCCCGAGCGGATCTCCGGCGCGGAACTGCTGGCCAACCTGGTGCTGCTGCTGGTGGCCGGCTTCGAGACCACCACCAACCTGCTGGGCAACGGCCTCGCGCTGCTCTTCCGGCACCCGGAGGTGGCGGCCGGGCTGCGCACCGGTGCCGCGGACCCCGCGGCGTTCACCGACGAGGTGCTGCGCTTCGACTCGCCGGTCCAGCTCACCACCCGGATCGCCGCCGCCGACGGGCTGGACGTGGCCGGCGTCCCGGCCCCGGCGGGCACCATGGTGCTGGTCCTGCTGGGCGCGGCCAACCACGACCCGGCCCGCTACCACCGGCCGGAGCTGTTCGATCCCGCCCGCACCGACGTCCAGCCGCTCAGCTTCGGCGGCGGCGCGCACTTCTGCCTCGGCTCCCGGCTGGCCCGGACGGAGGCCGAGGTCGCCTTCCCGGCGCTGCTCGACCGCTTCCCCCGGCTCGCTCCCGGCGGCGTGCCCACCCGTCGGGACCGCCTGGTCCTGCGCGGCTACGACACCCTGCCGATCACCGTCCGCTGACCCGGCCGGCCACCGCCGCGCCGAGGCCGACCATCGAGTACGGCCCGGGGAGCGGCCCGTCCGCCTCGACGTCCACCGAGATGCACACGGTCGGGGTGGTCTTCGTCCTGCTCGCCAGGGCGCCGATTCGGCACGCCGAAGCCCCCGCCCCGGCAAGCGAATTCGGGACGGGGGCCGCGGTGCGCGGAACCGGCGCTGGGCCGATGGGCGGTACGGCCTACAGGTCGTAGTAGAGCTCGAACTCGTGCGGGTGCGGGCGCAGGGCGATCGGGGCGATCTCGTTGGTGCGCTTGAAGTCGATCCAGGTCTCGATCAGGTCCGGAGTGAAGACGTTGCCCGCGAGCAGGTACTCGTGGTCGGCCTCCAGCGCCTCCAGCACGGCCGGCAGCGAGGACGGCACCTGCGGGACGTTGGCGTGCTCCTCCGGAGCGAGCTCGTAGAGGTCCTTGTCGACGGGCTCCAGCGGCTCGATCTTGTTCTTGATGCCGTCGAGGCCGGCCATCAGCATCGCCGAGAAGGCCAGGTACGGGTTGGACGACGGGTCCGGCGCGCGGAACTCGATGCGCTTGGCCTTGGCGTTCGAGCCGGTGATCGGGATGCGGATCGCGGCCGAGCGGTTGCGCTGCGAGTACACCAGGTTGACCGGCGCCTCGAAGCCGGGCACCAGCCGGTGGTAGGAGTTCACCGACGGGTTGGTGAAGGCCAGCAGCGACGGGGCGTGCCGGAGCAGACCGCCGATGTAGTAGCGGGCCGTGTCGGAGAGCCCGGCGTAGCCCTGCTCGTCGTAGAAGAGCGGGGATCCCGCGCTCCAGAGCGACTGGTGGACGTGCATGCCCGAGCCGTTGTCGCCGAAGATCGGCTTCGGCATGAAGGTGGCGGTCTTGCCGTTGCGCCACGCGACGTTCTTGATGATGTACTTGAACAGCATCAGGTCGTCGGCGGCGTGCAGCAGGGTGTTGAACTTGTAGTTGATCTCCGCCTGGCCGGCCGTGCCGACCTCGTGGTGCTGGCGCTCGACCTCCAGGCCGGCCGCGGCCAGCTCCAGGGACATCTCGGAGCGCAGGTCGGCGAAGTGGTCGACCGGCGGGATCGGGAAGTACCCGCCCTTGTACTTGACCTTGTAGCCGCGCACGTCGCCCTCGGCGGCGCCGGTGTTCCACGCGCCGGCCTCGGAGTCGATGTGGTAGAAGGACGCGTTGGCGCTGGTCTCGAAGCGGACCGAGTCGAACACGTAGAACTCGGCCTCGGGGCCGAAGAACGCGGTGTCGGCGATGCCGGAGGAGGCGAGGTAGGCCTCGGCCTTCTTGGCGACGTTACGCGGGTCGCGGCTGTAGGCCTCGCCGGTGACCGGGTCCTGGATGAAGAAGTTGATGTTGAGGTGCTTGTCCTTGCGGAACGGGTCGAGCCGGGCCGTGGCCAGGTCGGCGACGAGCGCCATGTCGGACTCGTGGATGGCCTGGAAGCCGCGGATCGACGAGCCGTCGAACATCAGCGTGTCGGCCGGGTCGAAGGTCGCGGCGGGCACGGAGAAGTGCTGCATGACGCCCGGGAGATCGCAGAACCGGACGTCGATGAACTTCACATCGTTGTCCTGGATGAACTGCTTCACTTCGGCGGCGTTGTTGAACATCCATCCTCCTCGGCGTGCGAATGGGGCTCACCCTAGGAATGGCCCGTTTCCAACCGGTGACCCGGTCGTTTCCTGAATGTTAACCGCCGTCGTTGGACGGGTGGCAAAGCCGTACGCTCCGGGGCAAATCGCTTCGCCCGCCCAGGCGGCGCTTCCGAAGTGGTCTGGACCACTTGGCAGCCTCGGTGGAAAGCCCGGGGCGGCCCGATTCACCCTCCGGGGGAGTCGGTGGCGGTTCCCGGTGTACGCCCGGTTAGTGTGGATTCGTGGACACCAGAGAAGCGTTGGGATCGTGGATCGACGGCCCGAAGGCGGCCGCCGAGAAGATGGGCGCCGACTTCGGCTACCGCGGTGAGCGCCTCGGGCTGCCCAAGGAGGGCACCGGTTCGGTCGCCGGACCGGGCCGCCGGCTGGGCGCGCTGTTCGTCGACGGCTGGCTGGTCGCCCTGGTCGCCTACGGGCTGATCACCAAGGGCTCCGCGGGCACGGCCAACCTGTGGACCACCCCGCTCCTCTTCGCCGTCACCGTGGTGCTGCTCGCCACGACGGGGACCACGGTCGGCAAGCGGCTGTTCGGCCTGCGGGTGGTGCGCCTGGACGGCAGCCGCGCCACCATCCCGCAGGTGATGCTGCGCACCGTGCTGCTCTTCCTGCTGGTGCCGGCCCTGGTCTGGGACCGGGACACCCGCGGCCTGCACGACAAGGCGGTCGGCACCGTCGAGGTCCGCATCTAGGGAGCGCTCTGGCTCCCGTTGGCGCGGCGGTACCCGAGCGGGCGCCCCACCCGGGCGAGCGTGGCCCTGAGTGGCCCTGAGTGGCCCCACCCGGCCCGGCCGCCCGGCCCCCGAAACACCGAACGGCCCCGCCGCGGAGGATCCGCGGCGGGGCCGTCTCGTCTCGATGGGGAGGGGGGTCAGCGGGCCTGGCCGCCCTTGGGCATCCGGGCACCCTTGGGCATCGGGCCCTTGGGGATCGGCGCCTTGGAGAGCAGGTCGCCCAGCGCGCGCAGCCGGTCGTTGGTCTCGGTGACCTGGGCCGGGGTGATGGCGCGCGGCAGCCGCATCAGGTGGATCTGCAGCTTCTTCAGCGGGACCTCGTCCTCGCCGTCGCCCACGACGATGTCGTAGACCGGGACGTCGCCGACGACCCGGGACATCTTCTTCTTCTCGGAGGCCAGCAGCTGGCGCACCCGGTTCGGGTTGCCCTCACCGATCAGCGCGATGCCGGCCCGGCCCACGGCGCGGTAGACCGCGTCCTGGTTGCGGGTCACCGCCACCGGGGTGGAGCTGGCGCTCCAGCCGCGGCGGATGTTGTTCAGCACCGCCGCGACGGCCCCCGGCTGGCCCTCCATCTGCCCGAACGCGGCGCGCTCGGCCCGGCGCCCGAAGACGATCGCCATGGCCAGGAAGGCCACGATGAAGCCCAGGATGCCCAGGTAGACGGGGTGGTCGATCGCGAAGCCGATGGCGAGGAACACGCCGAAGGTCAGCAGGCCGACGCCGGCGATGATCAGGCCGATCTTGGTGTCGACCTTCTTGGTCATGGTGTACGCCAGGCGGATCTGCTTCAGTCGCCCGGGGTTCTCGGATGTTTCCCTCGCCATAACGCTCATGGTACGTGCCGTGGGTACGGGATATCCAAGCCCGGGTACCCGTTCGCCCCGAACGTGACCCTGGTGAACCCGCGCGGTCGCGCAGCGGTACAGCCTCTCAGCGCCGCGCGGCCTCCGCGGCCGGCCCGGCGGGCAGCGCGTCGCGCTCCCGGGCCGCCGCGTACCGTCGGTTCTCGCAGACCGCGGCCCAGGCGTTGCGCCGCGCCTGGCGCTGGCCGCCCGCCAGCAGAACGCTCTCGGCCAGCCGCAGCGCGGTGCCCACCGACCGGATGCCGACCTGCATGTCGAACAGCTCCCCTCGTGGTGGAAATGCTTCGAACGCCCCCATCGTCACCACCCCGTGTTACCAGGCCGTGACCTGCCAGTCAAAGCCCGATGAACCGGAAGGGGCGGAGCCGTGGCTCCGCCCCTTCGGATGGCTCAATCCGGCCGCTGCGAACGGACCGGCCGGCCCTGCGGCCGTCAGACCGCGGTCTGCGCCCGGTGGTCCAGCGCCTGCCGGTACAGCCGCCCGGCACGGTACGAGGAGCGCACCAGCGGGCCGGACATGACCCCGGCGAAGCCGAGCTCCTCGGCCTCCTGCTGCAGCTCGACGAACTCCTGCGGCTTCACCCAGCGCTCCACGGGGTGGTGGCGCAGCGACGGGCGCAGGTACTGGGTGATGGTGATCAGCTCGCAGCCGGCCCCGACCAGGTCGGCCAGCGCCTGGCTGACCTCCTCGCGGGTCTCGCCCATGCCCAGGATCAGGTTGGACTTGGTGACCAGCCCGGCCGCGCGGGCCTGGGTGATGACGTCCAGCGAGCGCTCGTAGCGGAACGCGGGCCGGATCCGCTTGAAGATCCGCGGCACGGTCTCGACGTTGTGCGCCAGCACCTCGGGGCGGGACGAGAAGACCTCGGCCAGCTGCTCCGGCACCGCGTTGAAGTCGGGGATGAGCAGCTCGACGCCGGTGCGGCCGGCGGCGCGCCCGGCCGTCATCTCGTGGACCTGGCGCACCGTCTCGGCGTACAGCCAGGCGCCGCCGTCCTCCAGGTCGTCGCGGGCGACGCCGGTGATGGTGGCGTAGTTGAGGTCCATGGTCACGATGGACTCGGCGACGCGGCGCGGCTCGTCCCGGTCGAACTCGGCGGGCTTGCCGGTGTCGATCTGGCAGAAGTCGCAGCGGCGGGTGCACTGGTCACCGCCGATGAGGAAGGTCGCCTCGCGGTCCTCCCAGCACTCGAAGATGTTCGGGCAGCCGGCCTCCTGGCAGACCGTGTGCAGCCCCTCCTTCTTCACCAGCGACTGGAGGGCGTTGTACTCCGGGCCCATCTTCGCGCGGGTCTTGATCCACTCGGGCTTCCGCTCGATGGGGGTCTCGCTGTTGCGGACCTCCAGGCGGAGAAGCTTCCTGCCGTCGGGCGCGACAGCGGACACGTGCGACTCCTAGAGAACTAGACGGGGTACCCCCAGGGTACGCCTGTGCTTGTACGGCCTTCGCCGGGCCTGCGGCCCGCAATCGCAGGGCAACAGAGCTACCGGCGGGTAGATTCCCCGGACCCGGCCGGGGACCGGGCCCGGAGGCCCGGGGCTCGGCGGCGGCTCAGCGGCCGGGCGCCGGCTCCGGCAGCTCGGCGAAGACGCCCGCCAGGTGCTTCTCGACCGCGGTCAGCGCGTCCCCGACCGGGAAGTCCCGGCCCAGTTCGCCGGAGAGCGAGGCCACGCCGGCGTCCCGGATGCCGCAGGGCACGATCCGGTCGAACCAGGTCATGTCGGGGTCGCAGTTGAGCGCGAAGCCGTGCATCGTCACCCCGCGCGAGACCCGCACGCCGATCGCGGCGAGCTTGCGGTCGTCGCCGCGCTGCCCGGCGTTGGAGGGCGCGTACTCGGGGCCGGCCAGCCGCGGGTCGATGCCCAGCGGCAGGCCCATCCGCAGGGTCAGCTTGCCGATGTCGACGACCTGCGACGGGTCCACCACCGCGTCCGGGATGGTCTCGCCCAGCACCCAGACGCCGCTGCGGCCCTCGACCCGGGTGGTCTCCACGCCGAACTCGCCGCAGGCCCGGATCAGCGCCTCCTCCAGCCGCCGCACGTACGCCACGACGTCCATCGGCTCGGGCAGCTTCACGATCGGGTAGCCGACCAGCTGGCCGGGGCCGTGCCAGGTGATCTCGCCGCCCCGGTTGACCTCGACCACCGGCGTGCCGTCCAGCGGGAGGTCGGCCGGGTTGGTGCGCCGGCCCATGGTGTAGACGGGCGGGTGCTCCAGCAGCAGCACCGTGTCGGGGATCTCGTCGGCGACCCGGAGCGCGTGCAGCCTTTGCTGCTCCTCCCAGGCCTCCTGGTACGGGACCGCGCTCTCGCCCATGCCCATGCGCACGAACCGTATGTCCTTGCTCATGCGCCCACCTCGTTGCGCTCCGTGGTCACTGCTGCTCCTTGCCAGGCGTTCGAGACCAACCTCGCCACTGTACGCCTCGGCCGGTGGCGCCGTTCAGGCGCCCGAGAGCAGCTGCAGCCGGAGCGCGAGCTGGAGTTCCAGCGAGCGCTCGGGGTGGTTCCAGTCCTGGCCGAGCAGCACCTCGACCCGGTCCAGCCGCTGCACCACGGTGTTCACGTGGACGTGCAGCTCGTCCTTGGCCCGGGTCAGGCTGCCGCCGCAGTCGAAGTAGGCGCGCAGGGTGCGGACCAGCTCGGTGCCGCGCCGGGCGTCGTAGTCCAGCAGCGGGCCGAGCGTCGCGCCGACGAAGCCGTCCACGTCGTGGCCGTCGCCGAGCAGCACGCCGAGGAACCCGAGCGCCCGGGCCGAGGCGCCCTCGCCGGACCTGCCGAGCACCCGCAGCGCCCGGACGCAGCGCAGGCCCTCGGCGTGGGCGGCGGCCAGCGCCACCGGGCCGGCGGCCGGGCGGCCGGCGCCCACGGTGACCGGGAACCCGGCCAGCCGGGCCAGCCGCTCGGCGGCCCGCTCGGCCGCCAGCCGGGCGGAGTCCGTGCCGTCCGGCCCGTCCGGTCCGTCGGGCCCGCGGCCGCCGGGCGGGGCGTCCTCGGCCGGGACGAGCAGGACGACGGTCTCGCCGTGCTCGGCGCCGATCCCGCGCGAGCCGAACAGGTACCGCTCGGCCGCGCCGGCCAGCCGGCAGCGGTCGGTGGCGGCGGTGCCGGGGGCGCCGGCCGGTTCGGCGACCAGCACCACGTGCGGGCGGCCGAGGTCGACGCCGAGCCGGCGGCCGCGCGCGGTCAGCCCGGCCGGGTCGCGGTCGGGCGCGGTGAGCAGGTCGGCGAGCAGCTCGCCGCGGACCCTGTTCTCGGCCTCGGCCACCGAACGGCGCAGCAGCAGGAGCAGCGCGGTCACCACGCTCGCCCGCTCGAACAGCCGCCGGTCGGCGTCGCCGAGGTCCGGGCGGCCGCGCAGCACCAGGGTGCCGAGCGGCTCCTGGCCGGCCAGCACCGCGCAGACCCAGGCCTCGCCGTGCCGGACCGAGCGGCCCTCGGTCCGGGACGCGGCGACCGCCTCGGCCAGCCCCTCGGCGGCCGCCGCCCGGCCGGCCAGCGGCTCGCCCCCGGTGTCCAGCACGGCTATCTCGCCGCCGAGCAGGGCGGCCACCGCGGCGGCCACGTCCGGCACCTCGGCCCCGCGCAGCACCAGGTCGGTGAGCCGGTCGTGCCCCTGTTCGGCGCGCTGGACGGCCGCCGAGTGGGCCCGGATCAGCTCGTTGGCGGAGTTCAGCTCGGCCAGTGCGGCCCGGGTGTCGGCCAGCGACTTGGCGGTGTCCAGGGCGATCGCGGCGTGCGCGGCCAGCGTGCAGAGCAGCGCGACCTCGTCGGGGGAGAAGGCCCGGGGGGAGCGGTCGGCGGCGAAGAGCACCCCGATCACCTGCCCGCCGAGCAGCAGCGGGACGCCGATGATCGCCACCAGGCCCTCGTCCAGGACGCCCGCGTCGATGGTGCCGGTGTGGTGGAACCGCTCGTCGGTCCGGTAGTCCGGGGTCGCGTACGGGCGGGCGGTCTGCGCGACCAGACCGCCGAGGCCGTCGCCGAGGCTGAGCCGCAGGTTCTGGAAGAGCACGGAGACCGAACCGTCCGTCACCCGCATGTAGGTGTCGCCGGCCGCCTCGTCCGGGAGGGTCAGGTAGGCGGTGTCGGTGCCGAGCAGCATCCGGGCCCGGCGGACGATGGCCTGCAGCACGGTGTCGAGCTCCCGGGAGGCGGCGAGGTCCCCGGCGGTGTCGAAGAGGGCGGTCAGCTCCGCCTCGCGGCGCCGGTGCTGACGCAGCGTCCGGTGCACCCGCAGGGCCTGCCAGGTGGCGTCGTCGATCTCGCTCAGCACCGCGGCCGGGGCCCCCTGGCGTCGGGCGTCGGCCAGCACGTCGGCGAAGTCCTCGGTGGCGGCGCCGGAGGCGAGCAGGTCGAGCAGCCGGCGCAGCGCCGGCGCCGAGCTGGTGCGGGGATCGGTCATGGTGCGGGCCGCCAATCGCAGTGAGCGGGAAGCGCGATGGTACGCCAGGGGTACGACGGGCCGGCGCCCGCGCGGGAGGCGGGCGCCGGCCCGGGTGGGCGTCGGGCCGGGGCGGGGCGAGGGGTCGTCAGGCCGTGGCGGGCTTCGCGACCGCGGCCGCCTGCTCGGCGGCCTCCGGCCCGGTCCCGACGTCCGCGAGGTCCCGGCCGCGGGTCTCCCGGGCGCAGAGCACGGCCCCCACGGTGACCAGGGCGGCGATCGCCACGTACACCGAGATCGGCGTCGAGCTGCCGTAGTCCTTCAGCAGCGCGGTGGCGATCAGCGGGGCGGGCGCGCCGGCCGCGACCGAGGCGAACTGGGCGCCGATCGAGGCGCCCGAGTACCGCATCCGGGTGGCGAACAGCTCGGAGAAGAACGCCGCCTGCGGTGCGTACATCGCGCTGTGGAAGACCAGCCCGATCGTCACCGCCAGCACCAGGCCGCCGAACGACTCGGTGTCCACCAGCCCGAAGAAGACGAAGGCCCAGATCCCGACGCCCACCGCTCCGACCAGGTACACCGGCTTGCGCCCGACCCGGTCGGAGAGCGCCCCGAAGGCCGGTATCAGCGCGAACTGGACCGCCGAGGCGATCAGCACCGCGTTCAGGGCGGTCTGCTTGGGCAGGTGAACGTGCGTCACCGCGTAGGCCAGGACGAACGTGGTCATCACGTAGTACGAGATGTTCTCCGCCATCCGGGCGCCCATCGCCACCAGCACCTCGCGCCAGTGGTGCCGGAGCACCGCGACCAGCGGCGGCTGCTCGGCCTGCGCCTGCTCGCCCTTGCGCGCCTCGGCCCGCGCCAGGGCCTCCTTGAACAGCGGCGACTCGTCCACCGCCAGCCGGATCCACATCCCGACCCCGACCAGCACCGCCGAGAGCAGGAACGGCACCCGCCAGCCCCAGGCGACGAAGGTCGCGTCCGACTGCACCGTGGTCAGCAGCGACAGCACCCCGGCCGCCAGCAGGTTCCCCGCCGGCGCGCCGCCCTGCGGCCAGGACGCCCAGAACCCGCGCCGCCGCTGGTCCCCGTGCTCCGACACCAGCAGCACCGCGCCGCCCCATTCGCCGCCGAGCGCGAACCCCTGCACCAGCCGCAGCGCCGTCAGCAGGACCGGCGCGGCCGCCCCGATCGAGTCGTAGGTGGGCAGGCAGCCGATCAGCGTGGTCGACCCGCCCATCAGCAGCAGGCTCACCACCAGCAGTTTCTTCCGCCCGATCCGGTCGCCGAAGTGCCCGAAGACCAGCGCGCCCAGCGGCCGGGCGGCGAAACCGATCGCATAGGTGAGGAAGGAGAGCAGCGTCCCGGTCAGCGGATCGCTGGTGGGGAAGAACAGCTTGTTGAAGACGAGCGCGGCGGCCGTTCCGTAGAGAAAGTAGTCGTACCACTCGATGGTGGTCCCGATCAGGCTGGCGGCCACCACTCTCGGGAGTGAGCGGCCCGCCGCCGGGGCGGGTGCGGGTGCGGAGGCGGTCATGGTTCCTCTTCCTCGTTCCTTCTGTCGCGTCGCTCAGTGCGCGGTCCAGCCGCCGTCGATGGCGAGGCTGGCGCCGGTTATGTAGGAGGCGTGGGGGGAGCAGAGCCAGACGGCGAGCCCGGCCACCTCGGCCGGCTCGATCAGGCGCTTCACGGCGGTGCGGTCGAGCATGATCTGCTCCACCACCTCGTCCTCGCGGATGCCGTGGGCCAGGGCCTGGCCGGCGATCTGCTTCTCCACCAGCGGGGTGCGGACGTACCCCGGGTTGATGCAGTTGCTGGTGACGCCGTGGGGCGCGCCCTCCAGGGCGACCGTCTTGCTCAGCCCCTCCAGGGCGTGCTTGGCGGTCACGTAGGCCGACTTGAACGCGCTGGCGCGCAGGCCGTGCACGGAGGAGATGTTGACGACCCGTCCCCAGTCCTGCCCGTACATGTGCGGGAGGGTCCGGCGCAGGATCCGGAACGGGGCCTCGACCATCACCCGCTGGATCAGGGTGAACCGGTCGATCGGGAACTCGTGCACGGGCGCGACGTGCTGGAGGCCGGCGTTGTTGACCACGATGTCGGCGTCGTCCGGCAGGGCCTCCACCGCCGCCGGGTCGGAGAGGTCCGCGACGAGCGCGGTGCCGCCGATCCGCTCGGCGAGCTCGCGGGCCGGGCCGGCCGCCAGGTCGACGACGTAGACCCGGGCGCCGGCCTCGGCGAAGGCCTCGGCGCAGGCCCGGCCGATGCCCGAGGCGGCGCCGGTGACCAGGGCCGTGCGGCCGTCCAGCGGGCGGGCTGAAGTGGTGTCCATGGCCGAGAACGGTAGGAATCCGAAGGCCCGGCTCCTATGGCGTGGTCCGCTACAGCACCCCGGTGGACTGTGGCGGTCATCGCTATGACGCCCGAACGTCGGTTCCCCCGTCCTGAGCCAAACCCATCCTGTCCTGGCTTCCCCACAATGGGCGCCGATGCTTCACCCGTTCGGAGGATTGCTCGGTCAGAACCACCCATAGCGCCCGAATGCTCGCTACATTCACGCCGATTCCCGACAGGGGGCGCCGCCACGGGCAGCCGAAGTGCTGGTGGAGCCGGTGCGGCGTCCGAGAGGTGTTGACTGACTATGCCCCAACTGCCTGCAACCGACAGCCCGGCGTACGGACCGCTCGACCCGCTCGACCAGCACCGGGGGCCGGTCGACCGGGCCTTTCCGGACGCCCCCGACGCCCCGACCGCCGACGAGTTGCGAGTGCCCGTCCAGGCCACGTCCGTCACGCCCGACCGGCACCAGGGCGCGGTGGCCGCTCCGGACGGGCCCGGCACGGCCGTGGCCGCCCCGCCCGCGCCGGCGTCCGGCCACAGCGGCCCCTCGCCGCAGAACGGCCAGCTCGCCGCGCTCATCGAGGAGGCCGGCTTCTCGCACGCCGGCCTGGCCCGCCGGGTCGACCAGCTCGGCCTGGAACACGGCCTGGACCTGCGCTACGACAAGACCTCGGTGACCCGCTGGCTCCGCGGCCAGCAGCCGCGCGGGGCCACCCCGGCGCTGATCGCCGAGGTCTTCACCCGCCGGCTCGGCCGCCGCCTCACCGCCCAGGACCTCGGCCTGGACGCCTGCGCCCCGGTCTACGCCGGCCTGGAGTTCGCCGAGACGCCGCAGGAGGCGGTGGACATCGTGGCGAGCATGTGGCGCAAGGACAACGGCCCGCAGTCCGAGCTGCGCCGGATCGCCTTCACCCCGGCCGGGCTGGTCGTCCCCAGCCGGGACTGGCTGATCGGGCGGACCGACGAACGGGTCGCCCGCGACGGCTCCACGCTGCCCCGGCCCGACGCGGCCGGCCCGCCGCCCACCGGTGCGGCTCCGGCCGGTGCGGCCCCGGTCGGTCCGCCCGGCACCTCCGCCGCGCCCCCGGTGCGCACCCCGGCGTCCGGCCAGGCCGGGGCGCCCGCCGCGCGCGGCGCCGCCGGAGCCGCCGCCGGGTCGGCCACCGGAGCTGCGGTCGGTGGGGGTGCCGGCGCCGGGGCGGCTCTGGGCCGGGTTCCGACCCAGAGCCGGCGCCCGCCGGTCGCCGTCGAGCCGCCGTACACCGACCCGGCCCGCGAGCCGCGCCCGGCGCTGCGGGTCGGCCGGGGCGACATCGCCGCGATCCGCGCGGTCGGGGACCTCTTCCGCGCGCTGGACCACGCCTACGGCGGCGGCCACGCCCGCCAGGCGCTGGTCCGCTACCTGGAGAGCGAGGCCGAGCCGATGCTGCGCGGCCGCTACGGCGAGCAGATCGGCCGGGCGCTCTTCGGCGCGGTCGCCGACCTCACCAGACTCGCCGGCTGGACGTCCTTCGACATCGCCGCCCACGGCCTGGCCCAGCGCTACTTCGTCCAGGCGCTGCGGCTCTCCCAGGCGGCGGGGGACCGCGCGCTCGGCGGGTACGTCCTGGTGACGATGAGCCAGCAGGCGGTGCACCTCGGCCACGGCCGGGAGGCCGTCCAGCTGGCCCGGGTCGCCCAGCAGGGGGTGGGCACCGCCGTGCCGCCCACCGTCCAGGCGCTGCTGCACGCCGCCGAGGCGCGCGGCCACGGCCTGCTCGGCGACGTCCGGGCCTGCACCACCGCGCTGGTGCGGGCCGAGCGATCGCTGGCAGCGGCCCGATCCGGGGACGAACTCCCCTCCTGGGCACGGTACTTCGACGAGGCCCAGCTCTCCGACGAGTTCGCCCACTGCTACCGGGACCTCCAGCAGTGGCGCACCTCGGCCCAGCACGCCGAGAAGTCGCTGCGGCTGCGCTCGCCCGCCTACGCCCGGAGCCGGATCTTCTGCCGGCTGGTGCTGGCCACCGCCCGGCTCGGCATGGGCGACCTCGACGAGGCCTGCTCGATGGCCACGGACGCGTTGCGGGCGGCGGGGGAGATGCGCTCGGCCCGCTCGCTGGAGTACGTGCGGGACTTCCACCGCCGCCTCACCCCCTACCGCGGCAGCCCGGTGGCCCGTGCCTTCGAGGAGACGGCTCGCCAGTCGGGGGTGATCTGACGACGGCGATGGCGACGGCCGCCGGGCGTGGCGGCCGGGTGCGGGGTGCGGCGGGGTGTCCGGGCGTCCGGGCGGCGGTACTGGGCGCTCGGCGCCGGCCCGCGTACGGTTGACCGTCGTGCCCGCGACGAGTGCGGCCGCGAGGAGTGCGGCCACCGGGGTCACCAGCCACGCGGAGCCCGCCCGTTCGAGCGGGCCGCCGCGCAGCTCGGCAGCCGGGCGGGCGTGCTCCCGGCCGCCGCCCGGTACGCCTTGGGCGGTCCCGAGCCGCCCCGGCAGGCGTTGGGCCCGCCCCCGGACGCTCTGGGCCTGCCCGGGATGCCTTGGGGCGCCCCCGGGCCGCTCGGGCCACCCCGGGTCACGCCGTGCCGGCCCGCTGCCCGGAGGGGCGTCAGGCCGCCGCCGCCTCCTGGGCACCGACCGGCAGACCGAGGTCGCGGACCACGGCCTCCGCCGCCCGCCGGCCCGACACCAGGGCCCCCTGCGCGCTGCTGGTGTCCCGGTGGTCGCCGCAGACGTACAGCCCGGCCAGCAGACGCACCGGACGCCGGCTGTTGTGCGGCGGCGGCATGGCCGGTACCGCGTCCGGGACGTGCCGCACGCTCAGGAACTGCCAGCCCCTGGTCGGCGTGCCGTACAGCTCCGCCAGCCGCCCGCGCACCGCCGGTTCGAGTGCGGCGGGCCCACCGGCGTCGAAGGAGCGCCGGCCGAGCACCGTGGTGGCGATCAGCGCCTGCCCGGCGGGGGCGTACGAGGGGTGCAGCTCGGTGAGCACCACCGAGTGCGAGACCAGCGCCGGCTGCCCGCCCGGTCGGTCCCCGTCCAGGAGCAGGACGGGCTCGCCGATCGGCGCCCGGTCGGCCGCGTGGTAGTACGTCGTGACGGGGTGGAAGTCCGGCACCCGCAGGCCGGGCAGCAGCTCGGCGGCGGAGCGCGCACCGGTGGCCACCACGACGGCCTGGGCGCCGATCCGCCCGTGCCCGGCGGTCTCCACGCCGTCGGCGGCGATCGCGGTGACCTCCACCCCCGTCCGCACGGTGGCGGCGGGGAGCACGGCGGCCAGCTGGGCCGGCACGGCCGCGACCCCGCCGGCGGGCAGACAGAGCCGGCCGCGCGCGTAGCAGCGCAGCACCAGGTCGGCGATCCGGCTGCTGGTGCCGAGGGCCGGGTCGCTGAGCAGGGTGGAGAGCAGCGGGCGCAGGAAGCCGTCGACGGCGCGCGGTGCCGGACCGCGCTCGGCCAGGGCGCGGGCGGTGGTGGTCTCCGGCCGGCTCTGCAGTCGCCCGGCCGGGGTGGTGGCCAGTCGGCCGAGCCAGCCGCCCAGCCGGGCCCGGTCCAGCGGGCTGCCCAGCGGCGCCCGGGTGGTGGCCTGGCGGGCCGCGGTCAGCTGGGGGTCGCCGGCGCGGTACCGGCGGCCGCCGCTGTGCACGAGTACGCCGGGCGCGAGCGGGCGCAGTTCGAGGCGGTCGAGGTCGAGGACCCGCCGCAGCTCGGGATACGCGGTGTTGAGCAGCTGGCTGCCGTGGTCGAGCCGGAAGCCGTCCAGCTCGCGGGTGGCCATCCGGCCGCCGACCCGGTCCGTGGCCTCCAGGACCTGGACGCTCAGGCCGTGGCCGGTGAGGACGCGGGCGGCGGCCAGGCCCGCGAGTCCGGCGCCTACCACGACGACGTCCGGGTCGGACTGTCGGCGGGCGCGGCGAATGAAGTCGTACGTGGGCACTGGCGTGCTCCCTCCCTGGGTTCCCGGGGCTCCGGCCGACGCGGGCAGCGGGGTGCCGGGCACGGTCCGACCATGTGATGCCCAGTCAGTGCGAGCGTCAGACAAGCACATCGGGCCGGATCCGGGGTCCGGGAAGGGTTGTGCGGCACGGCGCGGGGGCGCGGTCACGGACTGTGCGCCCAATCGGCCGGGTTCGGGGGTCGGCGGGCGCGCACGGTCACCAGGGGCGTGCGACGCGCCCACCGTGTGCTCCCGTGCGCCCCCTCCCGGAGACCCGCCCGACCCCGCTCGGCATATGCCCCTGGCCAGCGCAGATGCCGTAGCGGGCGTACGCGGGCCCGCACCGGCCGGCGCGGACACCCGCGTGGACGCGCGACGGCCGCGGCGTACACCCCGTGGCCGCCTTGACGTACGCCTCTGGGCGTCTCGGTCCGGCGCCTCTCGGTCCGGGACGCGTATCGGCCCGACGCGTGCCGGCCGCGCGAGTGCGTCGGCCCGGCCACACCGGGGCCCGGCCGCTCCGGGGCCGCCGCAGCCCGCGCCCGCCGCCGCCCGTGCCCGCAGCCCGCGCCCGGCGCTACAGTGCCGCCCGCACCGCCGCGTCGACGTCCGGGTGCTGGAAGCGGAAGCCGGCCTCCAGCAGCCGCCGCGGCACCACCCGGTGGCTGCCGATCACCTCGACGGCCAGCTCGCCGAGCACGGCCTTGAGCGCCGCCGTCGGCACCGGGAACGGCGTCGGCCGCTTCAGCACCCGGCCGAGGGCCGCCGTCAGCTCGGCGTTGGTCACCGGCTCCGGTGCGGAGAGGTTGAAGGCGCCGCTGAGGTCCTCCCGGTCGATCAGGAACCGCAGCGCCGCGACCTCGTCGGCCAGCGAGATGAAGCTCCAGTACTGCCGGCCGTCGCCGAGCCGCCCGCCGAGGCCGAGCTTGAACAGCGGGAAGAGCCGTCCGCCGGCCCCGCCCGCGGCGGACAGCACCAGCCCGGTGCGCGGGTGGACCACCCGGACCCCGGCCCGCTCGGCGGGCCGGGCGGCGGCCTCCCACTCGACGCAGACCTCGGCCAGGAAGTCGTCGCCGGCCGGGGAGTCCTCGTCGATCACCGCGTCCCCGGTCTGCCCGTACCAGCCCACCGCCGAGGCGCTGACCAGGACCTTCGGCGGTTCCTTCAGCTCGGCCAGGGCGACCGCCAGCGTCTCGGTGCCGAGCACCCGGCTCTCCCGGATCTCGCGCTTGTAGGAGTCCGTCCACCGGTGGTCGCCGACCCCGGCCCCGGCCAGGTGCACCGCCGCGTCGACGCCGGCCAGACCGTCCCGGTCGACCTGGCCGAGCAGCGGGTTCCAGCCGATCGCCGTGGTCCCGTCCGGCTGCGGGCCGGTCCTGGAGCGGTGCCGGACCAGCCGGACCACCTCGTGGCCGTCCGCCAGCAGCGAGCCGACGAGCGCCGTGCCGATCAATCCCGTGGAGCCTGTGACCGCGATTCGCATGGGGCCATCCTCGCAGCCGGGGGCCGTCCGGCCGGGCAGCCCCGGGGGCGCGCCCCGACCGATCGGGTCGGCCCGGCGGTGGCCGAAATTCCGTATCCGGCCGGGACGCCGCTGACTAGCATGGCGCGCATGCACGCCGAAGATCTGATCATCCGCCCCGCGCAGGCCGCGGACGAGAAGGAGCTCTCCGAGCTCAACCGTGCCGCCTGGTCCTGGCTGAGCGACGTCTCGCCGCAGCCCGCCGAGGACGACAGCGTGTTCGACGAGCGCCACACCCCGGACCAGTTCCTGATCGCCCGGCTCGACGGTCGGCTCGTCGGCTACATCCGGGTGGTCCCGCCCACGCCGCTGGCCAGCAACGGACACGTGCGGCAGATCCAGGGCCTCGCGGTCGGGGCCGAGGCCCGCGGCCGGGGGATCGGCCGGGCGCTGATCGAGGCCGGCTGCGCGGCGGCCCGGGCGGACGGCGCCCGCCGGATCACCCTGCGCGTGCTGGGCCACAACGCCCCGGCCCGCCGCCTCTACGAGTCCTGCGGCTTCGTCGTCGAGGGCTCGCTCGCCGAGGAGTTCCTGATCGACGGCGCGTACGTGGACGACATCTGGATGGCCCGCCCGCTGACGGCCTGAAGCCCGGGCCGCCGAGCTCGGGCCCGGCCCGCGTGCGACCAGCGCACACGACCCCCGGCCCGACCGGCGCACAAACCTCCGGCCCGGCCCGCGCACAAACCCCCGGCCCGGGCCGCGCACAAACCCCCGGCCCGACCTGCGCGCACCACCCCCGGCCCGTGCACGACCCGAACCCGGCTCGCGCACTGCCCGCACACCCTGCGCGCACCGCCCTGACACGGCACTGACAACTCGTCAGATTCGGTGTGCGGGTGGTGCAGAGTCGTGACAAACCCAACCTGTCTGGAGTAGCACCGCGCCGGGTACCGTACGGCCGTGAGCAACTCGACGCCTCCCGGGTGGTACCCGGTACCGGGAACGGACGGCACGGCCGGCCATGAGCGCTGGTGGGACGGCAGCGCCTGGACCAGCGACGTCCGCCCCGTCCAGGCGGGCGGCGGCCAGATTGCCGACGCCCCGACGCAGGTCTCCTGGCAGGCCGCGCAGCCGCCGGCCGCGCCGCCCTCCTACGGCTACGGCGCCCCGCAGCAGGGCTCGCCGGGGTACGGGTACCCCACGCAGGCCCAGCCCTCCTACGGCTACCCGCAGGGCTCCTACCCGCCGCCCCCGCAGCCCGGCCGGATGAAGGCCGGTGCGGTGGTCGGCATCGTGGTCGGCGTACTGGCCGTGGTCGGCGTGGTGGCCGCGATCGCCCTGAACAGCGGCGGCGACCCCAAGGCCGACCCGGCGCCGAATCCGACGGTCACCGTGACGACCAACCCGAGCCCGACCGCGAGCCCGAGCCCGACCCGGAAGCCCACCCCCACTCCCACTCCCACGCCCACGCCGAGCCTGCCGCCGATCCCGGTGCTCAAGGAGACCGCGACCGACAGCCAGCACTCCATCACGGTGCCGGTCTACCAGGGCTGGGACGCCTCGACCGACACCACGCACTCGACGGTCTTCCTGGGCAGCGGGCGCTACACCTGCCCGGGCGGCGGCTCCTGCATCCGCGGACAGTTCTCGATCGAGAAGGACACCATCTCGGGCACCTCCGCCCGGGCGGCCGCCGAGGCGGCGATGCCCACCTACGCGTCGGCGATCTTCAACAACGTCACCTCGCACACCGACGCCGGCTCCTCCAACACCACGGTGGCGGGTGTCTCGGGGTACGCGGTCCGCTGGCACATCACCACCTCGGACGGGACCAAGGGGTACATCCTGCTGGTGGCCGTCCCGGCGAAGGGCGGCGGCTACGTGGCCTTCGAGGGCGGCGTGGACGACGACCCGAGCGCGCCCGACCCCTCCGTGCTCGACCAGATCCTCAAGGGCATCAAGCAGGACGGCAGCGCCTCCGGCTCCGGCGCCTGAGCCGGTCCGCCCGCCCGGCCGGCCGGCGCGGAAGCAGGCCGGCCGGCGACCCGGCCGGCCCTGCCCAGCGACCGGCCCGCCAACCGGCTTGGCTGACCACCGGCCGGACCGCCCACCGGCTCGCCCGCGCTCAGTCCCCGTAGCGCTCCCAGAGCTTGGGAAACCGTTTCGCCATGGCGTCCGGGTCGTCGAAGTCCAGGGCCGGGCCGGCCGGCCGCGCGGGCTGCCGCCCGCCCACCTCGGGCAGCGGCAGCCCGGTCAGCTGCTCGTACGCCTCGTCGGCGGCGTAGCCGAGGTCCTCGGCCTCGCCGTCCTCCTCCTCGTCGAACTCGGGGAGCAGGTCGGCCAGGTCGTCCGGCTCGTGCAGCCCGCCCTCGAACACGTCCCGGCCCTGGCCGATCAGCCAGCAGCGGAAGTAGTCGAAGCTGTCGTCGGAAGCGCCGCCCAGGAGCAGGTAGGCCGCACCCCACAGGTCGGTCCGGTACGCGCGCTGGAACCGCGCCTCGAAGAGCCGGGCGAAGTCGATGACGTCGTCCGGGGTCAGTTGGACCAGCCGCTCCACCAGGCGGTCGGCCTGTTCGTCCGGGTCGCCCTCGGCGTCCTCCCGGGTGTCGTCGATGATCTGCCAGAAGTCGGTCTCGTCCATCACCGCTCCAGCATCCCCGTTCACCCGCGCCCGCGCATGCGATGGGGCCGCGAACCGCCCGTTCTACCGATCGCCCGGGCCGGGTCCGGCCCGGCCACCGCCCGGGGCCCCGGACGCGCGGAACCCCGCGCCGTCCGGGGACGACGCGGGGTTCCGGTACTTCCGGGGAGCCTTACAGGCCGAGCTCGACCTCGAACTCGCCGGCCTCCAGGATCTCCTTGACGGCCACCAGGTAGCGGGCGGCGTCGGCGCCGTCCACCAGGCGGTGGTCGTAGGAGAGCGACAGGTAGGTCATGTCGCGGATGCCGATGGCGGTGCCGCCCTCGGCCTCGATGACGACCGGGCGCTTGACGGTCGCGCCGATGCCCAGGATGGCGACCTGGTTCGGCGGCACGATGACGGTGTCGAAGAGCGCACCGCGCGAGCCGGTGTTGCTGATGGTGAAGGTCGCACCGGACAGCTCGTCCGGGCTGATCTTGCTCTCGCGGACCTTGGTGGCCAGCTCGGCGGTCTTCTTGGAGATGCCGGCGATGTTGAGGTCGCCCGCACCCTTGATGACCGGGGTCATCAGACCCTTCTCGGAGTCCACCGCGATACCGATGTTCTCGGTGTCGAAGTAGGTGATGGTGCCCTCGGACTCGTTGATCCGGGCGTTGATGACCGCGTGGCTCTTCAGGGCCTGGGCGGCGGCCTTGACGAAGAACGGCATCGGGGACAGCTTCACGCCCTCGCGGGCGTGGAAGGAGTCCTTGGCCTTGGCGCGCAGCGACATGATCTTGGTGACGTCCACCTCGACCACGCTGGTGAGCTGGGCCTGCTCGTGCAGGGCCTTCATCATGTTGTCGCCGATGACCTTGCGCATGCGGGTCATCTTGACCGTCTGGCCGCGCAGGGCGGACGGCGCGGCGGCGGCCTTCGGAGCGGCGGCGGCCGGGGCGGCGGCGACCGGGGCCGGGGCGGCCTTGGCGGCCTCGGCGGCGGCCAGGACGTCCTGCTTGCGGATGCGGCCGCCGACACCGGTACCGGTGACGGAGGACAGGGCGACGCCCTGCTCGGCGGCGAGCTTGCGCACCAGCGGGGTGACGTAGGCGTCACCGGCGTCGGCCACCGGGGCGGCCGGGGCGACCGGAGTCGGGGCGGCCACCGGAGCGACCGGGGCCGGGGCGGCGACCGGAGCCGGGGCCGGAGCGGCCGGCGCAACCGGAGCCGGAGCAGCCACCGGGGCGGCCGGGGCAACCGGGGCCGGAGCCGGGGCAGCGACCGGAGCCGGGGCGGCCGGGGCGACCGGAGCCGGGGCCGGTGCCGGGGCGGCCGGGGCGACCGGGGCCGGAGCGGCGGCGACGGCACCCGCGGCACCGATCAGCGCCAGCTGGGCGCCGACCTCGGCGGTCTCGTCCTCGCCGACCAGGATCTTCACCAGGGTGCCGGCGATCGGCGACGGGATCTCGGTGTCGACCTTGTCGGTGGAGACCTCGAGCAGCGGCTCGTCGACCTCGACGGTGTCGCCCTCGGCCTTCAGCCAGCGGGTGACGGTGCCCTCGGTGACCGACTCGCCCAGCGCCGGCAGCAGCACCGGGGTGGCGTCGGCGGCCGGAGCGGCGGCAGCGGCGGGCGCGGCCGGAGCCTCGGCGACCGGGGCCGGGGCCGGGGCGGCGGGCGCCTCGGCGACCGGAGCGGCCACCGGGGCCGGCGCGGCGGCGGGCGCGGCCTCGGCGGCCGGAGCCGGGGCGGCCACCGGGGCACCGGAGCCGTCGTCGATGATCGCCAGCTCGGCGCCGACCTCGACGGTCTCGTCCTCGCCGACCTTGATCGAGGCCAGGATGCCCGACGCCGGGGCCGGGATCTCGGTGTCGACCTTGTCGGTGGAGACCTCGAGCAGCGGCTCGTCGACCTCCACCCGCTCACCCTCGGCCTTCAGCCAGCGGGTGACCGTGCCCTCGGAAACGCTCTCGCCCAGCGCGGGCAGTGTTACTGAGACCGCCATGGTTTCAGCGACTCCTATCAAGTCTTGCGTACTGGAATGGGGAAATTGGGGGCGTGATCAGTCGTGCGCGTGCAGCGGCTTGCCGGCCAGCGCCAGGTGCGCCTCGCCCAGGGCCTCGGACTGGGTCGGGTGGGCGTGGATGAGCTGCGCGACCTCGGCCGGCAGGGCCTCCCAGTTGTAGATCAGCTGAGCCTCGCCGACCTGCTCGCCCATGCGGGCGCCGACCATGTGGACGCCGACCACGGCGCCGTCCTTGACCTGGACGAGCTTGATCTCGCCGGCGGTCTTCAGGATCTTGCTCTTGCCGTTGCCGGCCAGGTTGTACTTGAGGGTGACGACCTTCTCCTTGCCGTACAGCTCGACGGCCTTGGCCTCCGAGATGCCGACCGAGGCGACCTCGGGGTTGGAGTAGGTCACGCGCGGGACGCCGTCGTAGTCGATCGGCACGGGCTTCAGGCCGGCCAGGCGCTCGGCGACCAGGATGCCCTCGGCGAAGCCGACGTGGGCGAGCTGCAGGGTCGGGGCGAGGTCGCCGACCGCGGAGATGGTGGGCACGTTGGTGCGCATGTACTCGTCGACGAGGACGTAGCCGCGGTCCATCGCGACGCCGTTCTCCTCGTAGCCGAGGCCGGCCGAGACCGGGCCGCGGCCGATGGCGACGAGCAGCAGGTCGGCGTCGATCTGCTTGCCGTTCTCGGTGGAGACGCGGACACCGGTCTCGGTGTACTCGACGCCGGAGAAGCGGGCCTTCAGCTCGAACTTGATGCCGCGCTTGCGGAACGCGCGCTCCAGCAGCTTGGAGGAGTTCTCGTCCTCCAGCGGGACCAGGTGCGGCAGCGCCTCGACGATGGTGACCTCGACGCCGAAGGACTTCCAGACGGAGGCGAACTCGACGCCGATCACGCCGCCGCCGAGGATGACGGCCGACTTCGGGATGCGGTCGAGCTTGAGGGCGTGGTCGGAGGAGATCACGCGGTCGCCGTCGATGGTCAGACCGGGCAGCGACTTCGGGACCGAGCCGGTGGCGAGGACGATGTGGCGGCCCTCGATGCGCTGGCCGTTGACGTCCACCGAGGTCTGCGAGGAGAGCTTGCCCTCGCCCTGGATGAAGGTCACCTTGCGGGAGGCCACCAGGCCCTGCAGGCCCTTGTACAGGCCGGCGATGACGTCGTCCTTGTACTTGTGGACGCCGTTGATGTCGATGCCCTGGAAGGTGGCCAGCACGCCGAACTCGGCGGCCTCCTTCGTCTCGTCGGCGATCTCGGCCGCGTGCAGCAGTGCCTTGGTCGGGATGCAGCCGCGGTGCAGGCAGGTGCCGCCCAGCTCACCCTTCTCGACCAGGGCAACGCTCAGACCCAGCTGAGCGGCGCGGAGCGCCGCGGCGTAACCGCCGCTTCCGCCTCCGAGAATGACTACGTCGAAAACGGTGCTGGCGTCGTTCGCCACGTCACGTCCTCCATGCAATGGGGTGGGTCGCCGGGCCGGTCGCGGTCCGGTGGGTCGGAAGCCTTTGTGGGGCGCCCAGTCGTGCCGGAAATACATCTTCGCACTTGTTCGCGGCGGCTGATGTCCGGGTCCACCCCAGGGGTGTCCCACAGGGTGGTCACCGGGGTGGCCGAGGCCCCGACGGAAGGGCATCGTCGCAGCTCAAGGCGGGGTTGACAGCGGCCTGGGCGGGGCTCCGGGGGCCCTGGCACCCGACCGCTTCCGCACTGTGGAACAAAGTTTCGCCCGCAGCGAACAGGGGTGCGGGCTGCGCGTTCGTTGCCTACTCGCAGGTAACGGCGCTACCGGCGGGTAGGCGGTGCGGAAAGCCGGACGGGGTCCGGCGCACGAGCGCCGGACCCCGTCGGGGGCGGACTGCGATCAGGCCTTGTCGCCCGCCGCGGTCCGCTCCGCGAAGCGGACCAGGGTGCGCACCGCGCTCGCGGTGCCGCCCTTGGGGGTGTAGCCGAACGGCGCGCCCTCGTGGAAGGCCGGGCCCGCGATGTCCAGGTGGGCCCAGTCGATGCCCTCGGCCACGAACTCCTTCAGGAACAGGCCGGCCACCAGGCCGCCGCCCATCCGGTCGCCCATGTTGGCCAGGTCGGCGATGGTCGACTCGGTCATGCCCTTGCGCAGCTCGGCCGGCAGCGGCATCGGCCAGGACTGCTCGCCGGCCTCGCCCGCGAGGGTGTGCAGGGTCTCGCGCAGGTCGTCGTTGTTGGCCATCACACCGAAGGTGCGGTTGCCGAGCGCCAGCACCATCGCGCCGGTCAGGGTCGCCACGTCGACGATGACGTCCGGGTTCTCCTCGCCGGCCCGCACGATGGCGTCGGCCAGCACCAGGCGGCCCTCGGCGTCGGTGTTCAGCACCTCGACGGTCTTGCCGCCGTACATCTTCAGCACGTCGCCCGGACGGGTGGCCGAGCCGGACGGCATGTTCTCCGCCAGGGCGAGCCAGCCGGTGACGTTGACGGCCAGGCCGAGCCGCTTGGCGGCGACCACGGCGGCGAAGACGGCGGCGGCGCCGGCCATGTCGCACTTCATGGTCTCGTTGTGGCCGGCCGGCTTCAGCGAGATGCCGCCCGAGTCGTAGGTGATGCCCTTGCCGATGAAGGCCAGGGTGGCCTTGGCCTTCGGGTGGGTGTAGGCCACCTTCACCAGCCGCGGCGGGTTCACCGAGCCGTTGCCGACGCCCAGCAGGCCGCCGAAGCCGCCCTTGACCAGGGCCTTCTCGTCCAGCACCTCGACCTTGAGGCCGTGCTCCTTGCCGGCCGCCTGGGCGATCGCGGCGAAGCTCTTCGGGTTCAGGTCGTTCGGGGCGGTGTTGACCAGGTCGCGGGCGCGGTTCATCTCCTCGCCGACGACCGCGGCGCGCTCGACGGCGGCCTTGGCGTCCTTGCTGCCCTTGCGGGCGGCGAGCAGGACGAGCTCGCCCACCGGCTCCTTGCCGTTGCCGTTGCCCTTGTAGGTGCCGAAGGCGTACGAGCCGAGCAGGCCGCCCAGCGCGACCGCCTCGATCTCCTCGGCCGACTCGGCGGGCAGGACCAGCGCGGCCTTCTTGCTGCCGGCCAGGGTGCGGGCGGCGACACCGGCGGCGCGGCGCAGCGCCTCCAGCTCGTAGCCGTCCTCGGCGGCCTCGCCGAGGCCGACCGCGAGCACGAGCGCGGCCTTGAGGCCGGCGGCGGAGGGAACCTTGACGGTCTCGCCCTCGGCGCCGGTCGCGCCCAGGGTGCTGAGGACCTCGGCCAGCTTGCCCTCGAACGCCTCGTTCACGGCCTCGGCGCCGGGAGCCAGCACAATGCCCTTGGGGCCCTTCGCGACACCGATCACCAGGGCGTCCGCGCGCAGCGAGGCGGCGGCGGAGGTGCTCACAGACAATGCAGTCACGTAATGCGTCCTGTTCTTTCGCGGTCCACGACCGGTCGCGGCGTGGCTGCCGCACCGGCGCAGCAGGCTGCCGCGGCGGGCCTGCCGCCGGCGCGGGTCGGGTCCGGGGCCCCTGGCGCGGGCGCCCGCCGGTCGCGGCGGCCGCACACACCGGAGACCCCGGCTCCTCGACGGGGCCGGGCGGGCAGGGCCTGCGACGCTGCAGGGCTGCGGTGCTCACCGCATGGTAGTCCGCATGGTGGGATCACGCGCCGCCGGTCTCCGAGCTGGGGTCGCGGGCTTCCCGGCCTTGTGGCCGACGGGGGTTCAGCCCAGCAGGGCCAGCGTCAGCAGCGAGCCGGTCGCGGCGGTCTCCGCCATCGCCCCGAGCACGTCCCCGGTGATCCCGCCGAACCGCCGGACGCAGCGCCGCAGCAGCAGCCAGGAGCAGCCGACCCCGACCGCAACGGCCACCGGCAGCCGCAGTGCTGACCATCCGTCGGCCGCAGCGAGGGCGGCCAGGAGCAGCGCCGCACCCGCCGTCGAGGCGGCGGCCGCGGCCGGGTCGACGGTGCCCGCCACCATCGCCCCCAGACCGCCCGGCCGGGCGGCCGGCACCGACCGCAGGCAGCCCCAGCCCAGGGCGCAGCGGGCGGCCGCGGCCGCGGTCAGGACGGCGAGCCCGCCGCGCGCCGGGGAGACGTCGAACTGCCCGGTCAGCGCGGCGACCTGGGCCAGCAGCACCAGGACCAGCGTCAGTACGCCGAACGGACCGATGTCGGACTGCTTCATGATGCGCAGCGCATCCTCGGCGGGTCTGCCGCTGCCCAGCCCGTCGGCGACGTCGGCCAGCCCGTCCAGGTGCAGCCCCCGGGTCAGCGCGGCCAGGGCGGCGACGGCGGCCACCGCGCCGAGCGGAGCGCCCGCGCGCCAGCCGAACAGCGCACCCGCGCCGGCCGCGATCGCGCCGAGCACCAGTCCGACCAACGGGGCGGAGACCATCGCCCGCCCGGCCGCCGGGCGGTCCCACCGCTCGACCCGGACCCGCAGCACCGACAGCGTGCCGAACCCGAACCGCAGCCCGTCCGCCCACGACGCCGGCGCGGCCGGCGGCTCGTCCCGCATGCCCCACCGCTCCTTCGTCCCGATCACCGACCGCCGCGGTCCGGCCGGGGTCGTGCCCGGAGGCTTCGAGCGGCCCGGCCTCGACGGCCCTTCCCCGGCCGTCCGCTACGGACGGCCCAGCAGCTCCGCCGCCGTCGGCAGCTTCGCCGGCTCCTTCGGGGCCGCCGGGACGAACGCCACCGGCGCGTGCTCGGCGAGCGCGTCCGCCGCGGCCTGCAGCAGCGGCAGCGCCATCAGCGCGCCGACGCCCTCGCCCATGGTGATGCCCTGCTCCTGCATCGGCGTCAGCGTCAGCCGGTCGTACGCCTTCGCCTGGGCCGGCTCGCCGCTGGACTGCCCGGCCCGCCACCACTCCGGCGCCCGGAACGCGATCCGCTGGGCGACCAGTGCGCACGCCGCCGAGACCACGCCGTCCAGGACGACCGGGAGCTTGCGCACGGCGGCCTGCAGCAGGAAGCCGGTGATCGCGGCGAAGTCGGCGCCGCCGGTGGCGCCGAGCAGCGCCAGCTGGTCGCCGAGCACCGGCCGGGCCCGCCGCAGCGAGTCCCGGACGGTCGCGCACTTGACCATCCACACCTTGTCGTCGATGCCCGAGCCGCGCCCGGTCACCGCGGCCGCGTCCGTCCCGCAGAGCGCGCCGACCAGCACCGAGGCCACCGTCGTGGCGCCGACCCCGAGGTCGCCGAGGACCACCAGGTCGGTCCCGGCGTCGGCCTCCTCGTCGGCGACGGCCATCCCGGCCCGGAACGCCGCGGCCGTCTCCTCAGCGGTCAGCGCGTTCTCGGTGTCGATCCGGCCGGAGCCGCGCCGCACCCGGTGCGCCACGACCTCGGCGGGGAAGTCCGCGGGGTCCGCGTCCACCGCGACGTCGACCACCCGCACCTCGGCGCCGAAGCGCCGGGCCAGCAGGGCCACCGGCGCCGTGCCGTCGAGCACCGCCCGCACCCGGGCCGCGGTGCCGCCCTGCGCGGGCAGCCGGGACACACCGAGGGCCGCCACCCCGTGGTCGGCGGCGAACAGCAGCACCTTGGGCGCGGAGAGCGGGCGGACCGGGGAGCGGCCCTGCACGGAGGAGAGCCAGCTGCCCAGCTCCTCCAGCCGGCCGAGGCCGCCGCGCGGCCGGTCCAGCGCCTGCCAGCGCTCCTCGGCGGCCCGCCGGGCACTCTCGTCGGGGCGCTCGACGAGCGAGGAGAACGTATCGAGATCCACGGTCGTGTCCATCGCGTCGAAGGCTACACGCCGCCGGAGTTCAGCCCGCGGCGGGCTTGACGGTCAGCACCTGCCCGGCCACCACCAGCAGCACCCGCTCCGAGGAGTCGGCCACCGCCATGTTGAGTCGGCCCAGGGTGTCGCGGAAGCGGCGGCCCGCCGCGGTGGCCGGGACGACGCCCATCCCGACCTCGTTGCTGACCGCGACCACCCGGCGGGCCGTCCCCGCCCACGCCGCCGCCAGGGCCGCGCACCGCCGCTGCACGGCGGCCTCGCCGCCGTCCGCCCACACCGCGTCGTCCCAGGCGCCGCACTCGTCCATCACCGCGGTCAGCCAGAGGGCCAGGCAGTCGATCAGCACCGGAGCCGGGTCGGCGGTGTCGGCCAGCACCGCCTCCAGGTCGCAGGTCTCGGCGGTGCGCCAGCTCGCCGGGCGCCGCTCCCGGTGCAGCTCGACCCGCTGCGCCCACTCGGCGTCGCCGTCCCGGGTGCCGCTGGTGGCGACGTAGAGCACGTCCGGGTACGCGGCGAGCAGCTGCTCGGCCTTGGTGGACTTGCCGGAGCGCGCGCCGCCGAGGACCAGCGTGCGGGGGAGTGCGGGGTGGGGCGTCATGCGGCCATCCTGCCGGACGAGGCATACGGAAGATCGGGCCGGGCAGGCTAAGGTGCGCAGCACACAGCTCAGTACAGCGGTCGTCGGCGGGAGGAGCCGGGCATGGTCTGGACGTGGCGGTACGAGAAGGCGGACGGCACCGAGGTGGCCGCTCCGAACGGCCAGGAGGAGTTCGCGGGGCAGGGGGACGCCGAGACCTGGATCGGCGAGACCTGGAAGCAGCTGGCCGAGGACGGCGTGGACACCGCGGTCCTGCTCGACGACGGCCGGGAGATCTACTCGATGAGCCTGCACGAGGCCTGAGCGGTCCCGGGGCTTCTCCGCGGGGACGGGTCCCCGGCCGCGCCGCCCCTACTTGGCGCCGAACACGTGCAGCAGCGCGGCGACCTGCCGGTACGGGTCGGTGCGGCCGGCCCGCTCCTCGGCCTCCAGCAGCTGGGCGAGCTGCCGCCCGTCCACCGGCGGAGCCATGTTCTCGGGGGTGTTGTCGGTGAAGACCCGGACGCCGTACCAGTGCCGCAGCGGCACCGACACCTCGGAGAGGGTGACGGCGAGGTCGGAGAGCCGGTCGGCGCGGGCCGCCAGCCCGAGCCGGTTGTAGTACCGGTCGGTCTCGAAGGCGTGCAGGGCGGCCCGCCAGTCCCCGGCGGCGGCGGGCCGCAGCGCCAGGGCGTCGCGGTTGCGCACGAGCAGGGAGAGCAGCCCGCCGGGGGCCAGCAGCCGGGCCAGCGAGGCGATCATCGGGTCCGGGTCCGGCAGGTACATCAGGACGCCGTGGCAGAGCACGACGTCGAAGCTGCGCGGCCCGAACCAGCGCCCGCACTGGTGGCCGTCGCCGCTGAGCAGCTGGACGCGGTCGCGGACCTCGGGCGGCTCCTCGGCCAGCGCGGCCTGGGCGGCGCCGAGCGCGATCGCGTCGGAGTCTATGCCGGTGACGTAGTGGCCGGCCCGGGCCAGGCGCAGGGCCTGGGTGCCCTGGTCGCAGCCGATGTCGAGGACGCGCTGGGCGGTGCGGCCGGCGAGCTGTTCGGCCAGCTGCCGGGCGACCAGCTCCTGCCGGACGAGGTTGCGCAGGTCGCCGTGGCGGTCCGGCCGCGGGGCGTTGCCGCCGGCGAAGGAGCCGCTGCGCGAGGGCAGTCGGCGCTCCTGGGCGAGCCGGTCGTGCCCGCCGTCCCCCTGGCCCGGAAGCGCGTACAGGCCGGGCCCCTCCCAGGTAGGAGGGGCCCAGCCGGAGTCCACCGGTTCGGCGGTCAGGGCTTCTCCCCGCGCCGCACCTGCGGCTTGGGCAGCCGCAGCCGGCGCATCTGCAGGATGCGCATCAGGCCGTAGGCGACCGCGCCGCGGGTGTTCTGGCCGGCGAAGCGCACGCCGAGCTGCTTGCGCAGCCCGAGGCCGAGCCGGAAGAAGTCCAGGATCACCAGCACGAAGAAGAGCAGGAACAGCACGGTGGAGAGCAGCTGGAGGGCCGGCACCTTGACGATGCTGAGCACCAGGATCACCACCGCGGCGGGCAGGAAGAACTCCGCGAGCGACCAGCGGGCGTCCACGTAGTCGCGGACGAACTTGCGCACCGGGCCCTTGTCACGGGCCGGCAGGTGGCGCTCGTCGCCCTCCAGCAGCGCGGTGCGCTGCTTCTCGCGCTCGACCCGCATCTTGTCGCGGGCCTGGCGGGCGGCCTCCTTGCGGTCCTTGGGCACGGTCACGCGGGTACGCCGGTTGGCCTCGGCCTCACTGCGCTTGGGCGTGGGGCGGCCCTTCTTCGCCTGCGGGTCGCGCGGCTGGGTCGTCTGGTCCTGCTCCAGCACGGCGGCGGAGGCAGCGGCATCATCTGAACGGCGTCGGAACACACCACCAGCGTACGGGGTGCGGAGCGGCTTCTCCGGGTGCCCTTGGACCCAAACACATATCGATCGGGACCGGCCGCCGCCGCGGGCGGGCTTCCGGGGGTGTTCCCGTAGGGGATCACTCGGGTGGAGGAGAACGGGGATGAGGGGCGGATCCACCCCGGGGATGAGGCCCCCACCGGGTGCGCTGTAGCAGTCTTGTTGCAGGCAGGTGCACTGCGGCGACGGGCTCGCTGCACATACACTCGTCGTGTCTGGTAACGAGATAGAGACCGCAGGCCGGAGAAGGGGGCACCCGAGGCCCATGAGCGACGGAATCATGAAGCGTATGGGGCTGATCTTCCGCTCCAAGGCGAACAAGGCCTTGGACCGGGCGGAGGATCCGCGTGAGACGCTGGACTATTCGTACCAGAAGCAGCTCGAACTGCTGCAGAAGGTACGTCGCGGCGTCGCGGACGTGGCCACCTCGCGCAAGCGCCTGGAGCTCCAGCTGACCCAGCTGCAGCAGCAGTCCGCCAAGTACGAGGACCAGGGCCGCAAGGCGCTCTCGCTCGGCCGGGAGGACCTCGCCCGCGAGGCACTCACCCGCAAGGCCAACATGCAGTCCCAGATCACCGACCTGGAGACGCAGTACCAGCAGCTCCAGGCCGAGGAGGAGAAGCTCACGCTCGCCTCCCAGCGGCTGCAGGCCAAGGTCGACGCCTTCCGCACCAAGAAGGAGACCATCAAGGCCACCTACACCGCGGCCCAGGCGCAGACCCGGATCGCCGAGTCCTTCTCCGGCATCTCGGAGGAGATGGGCGACGTCGGCCTGGCGATCCAGCGGGCCGAGGACAAGACCGCGCAGATGCAGGCCCGCGCGGGCGCGATCGACGAGCTGCTGGCCTCCGGCGCCCTCGACGACGCCAGCGGTCTCGGCCGCAAGGACGACATCGAGGCGGAGCTGGAGCGCGTGGCCGGCGGCTCGGACGTCGAGCTGGAGCTGGCCCGGATGAAGGCCGAGCTGACGGGCGGCTCCCCGGCCTCCGGTCCGCAGGCCATCGAGCAGGGCCGGCCGCAGGACGCCGCCCCGCAGCAGGACACCCCGCGCATCAACTACAACAAGTGATCTGAGCTTCACCCGACCGACCAGGGAGACGCACGGCATGATCATGAGGGTCATGGGGGAGGGCCAGTTCGAGGTGGGCGACGCCCATCTGAACCGGCTCAACGAGCTCGACGAGGAGCTCCTCGCCGCGCTGGAGTCGGGGGACGAGGACCACTTCCGGCGGGCGCTCGGCGAGCTGCTGGGCGCCGTGAAGCAGCACGGCAGCCCGCTTCCGGACGACTCCCTGGAGCCGTCCGACCTGATCCTCCCGAATGCCGATGCGACGATCGACGAGGTCCGGCGGCTGCTGCGGGCCGAGGGTGACGGCCTGATCCCCGGCATCCCCGAGTAGCCGACGTCTCGCTCCGGACGCCAGACGACGAAAGGGCGGGCCCCCTCCACACGGAGGGGGCCCGCCCTTCGGTCGTTGCGACCGGGGGCGGGGCCGGCTACGGCAGGGCGAGCATCCGGTCCAGCGCCGCCTTGGCGTACTTCTCGGTCTCCGGGTCGACGGTGATCACGTTCGGCACCCGGCCCTCGACCAGCGACTCCAGCGCCCAGACCAGGTGCGGCAGGTCGATCCGGTTCATGGTCGAGCAGAAGCAGACCGCGCGGTCCAGGAAGACGATCTCCTTGTCCGGGTGCGCCTTGGCCAGGCGGCGGACCAGGTTCAGCTCGGTGCCGATGGCCCACTTGGAGCCGGGCTCGGCGGCGTCCAGCGCCTTGATGATGTACTCGGTGGAGCCCACCATGTCGGCGGCCGCGACGACCTCGTGCTTGCACTCGGGGTGCACCAGCACGGTGACGCCCGGGATGCGCTCGCGCACGTCGTTCACCGAGTCCAGCGAGAACCGGCCGTGCACCGAGCAGTGGCCGCGCCAGAGGATCATCTTGGCGTCCCGCAGCTGCTCGGCGGTCAGGCCGCCGTTCGGCTTGTGCGGGTTGTACAGCACGCAGTCGTCCAGCGAGAAGCCCATCTCGCGGACCGCGGTGTTGCGGCCGAGGTGCTGGTCGGGCAGGAAGAGCACCTTCTGTCCCTGCTCGAACGCCCACTCCAGGGCGCGCTTGGCGTTGGAGGAGGTGCAGATGGTGCCGCCGTGCTTGCCGGTGAAGGCCTTGATGTCGGCGGAGGAGTTCATGTACGAGACCGGGACGGTCACGTCGGCTATGCCGGCGTCGGTCAGCACGTCCCAGCACTCGGCGACCTGCTCGGCGGTGGCCATGTCGGCCATCGAGCAGCCGGCCGCGAGGTCCGGGAGGACGACCTGCTGGGCGTCGGTGGTCAGGATGTCCGCGGACTCGGCCATGAAGTGCACACCGCAGAAGACGATGTACTCGGCCTCGGGCCGGGCGGCGGCGTCCCGGGCCAGCTTGAAGGAGTCGCCGGTGACGTCGGCGAACTCGATGACCTCGTCGCGCTGGTAGTGGTGGCCGAGGATGAAGACGCGGTCGCCGAGCGCGGCCTTGGCCGCCCGGGCGCGCTCGACGAGGTTCGGGTCGGAGGCGGGGGGGAGGTCTCCCGGACACTCGACGCCGCGCTCGCTGTTCGGGTCGGCCTCGCGGCCGAGCAGCAGCAGAGCGAGCGGCGTCGGGGTGGGGTCGACGCCGTAGGTCTCGGTGGTGGTGGTCACGGGCGGGTGCCCTTCTGTGCGGCCGATCAGTCGGTGCAGCCTTCTCGTCTATCTGACGCTATCTATGATAACCGGTTAGCGTCAGACTGACGATGGCCATCCTGTCGATGTGACGAGAACCGCTCGCCGGATCGGTGCCCTCCGGTGGCCGGAGGAAAGATCCGCCGGGCCCGGCGTGGCCGGATCGATATCCACGGGCGGCCGGGTATGGCTGTGCCCCATGAAGGCAATCGCGATCCGCCGCTACGGCGGCCCCGAGGTGGTCGAGTACACCGAGCTGCCGGACCCCAAGGTCGGGCCGGACTCGGTCCTGGTGCAGGTCAGGGCGGCCGGGGTGAACCCGGTGGACTGGAAGGTCCGGGAGGGCCGGCTGGACGGCCTGATCGACGCGCACTTCCCGCTGGTGATGGGCTGGGACGCGGCCGGGGTGGTCCGCGCGGTGGGCGGCGGGGTGACCGAGTTCGAGCCCGGCGACGAAGTCTACGGCTACGTCCGCAAGGACGCCGTCGAGCACGGCACCTACGCCGAGCTGGTCGCCGCGCCCGTCCGCACCCTGGCCCACCGGCCCGCCGCCCTGGACTGGGCGCAGAGCGGCGGCCTGCCGCTGGCCGGGCTCACCGCCCTGCAGGCGCTGCGCGCGGTCCGGGTCGGTGCCGGCGACACCGTGCTGGTGCACGCCGCCGCGGGCGGGGTCGGCCACCTGGCCGTGCAGCTCGCCCGGGCCTTCGGAGCCCGGGTGATCGGCACCGCGGGCGAGCGCAACCACGACTACCTGCGCGGGCTGGGCGCCGAGCCGGTGGCCCACGGCGAGGGCCTGGCCGAGCGGGTCCGCGCGCTGGCCCCGGACGGGGTGGACGCGGCCGTGGACCTGGTCGGCGGCGGTGCCGCCGGGCTCTCGGCCGCCCTGGTGGCCGATCCGGCCCGGATCGCCTCGGTGGCCGACTACGGCGTGCGGGCGCTCGGCGGGCAGTACGTCTGGGCCAGGCCGGACGCCGCCGGGCTGGCCGAGCTGGCCGGGCTCGCCGACGCCGGCCGGCTCACCGTCACGGTCGCCTCGACCTTCCCGCTCGCCCAGGCCGCCTCGGCGCAGGCGCTGAGCGCCGAGGGCCGCACCCGCGGGAAGATCGTCCTGCTGACCGGCTGACGGCCGCGGGGGCACGGGTGGACACGGACGGTGAACGGCCCGGAACGGACCGGGAACGGGCCGCCCACCGGCCGCGGACCGCCCACCGGCCGTCGTCGGCAAGCCGTGAACTCGGTCATGGCATCCGCCAGAATGGGTGCCGAACCGTTTCGGCGGCCTACCGACCCCACCCGCCGATCCCGTACGACCTGTGGAGCCCCGCACCGATGAGCAGCAGCCGAGCGCACGAGACGGTCGGGGCCGACCTCGACGAGACCGACCGTCTCCTGCTGGCCCGGCTGGGCGCCGACGGCCGCGCCTCCTACGCCGAGATCGGCCTGCAGGTGAACCTCTCCGCCACCGCCGTCCGCCGCCGGATCGACCGGCTGCGGGCGCGCGGGGTGGTCCGCGGCTTCACCGTCGTCCTCGACCCCTCGGTGCTCGGCTGGCAGACCGAGGCCTTCGTCGAGGTCTACTGCCGCGAGCGGACCGCCCCCGAGGAGATCCTGGCCAGCCTGCGGCAGTTCCCCGAGGTGGTCGCCGCCTGGACGGTCACCGGCGACCCGGACGCCCTGGTCCACCTGCGCGCCGTCGACATGCGCCACCTGGAGGCGGTCATCGAGCGGATCCGCCGTGAGCCCGGCGTCCAGCGCAGCCGCTCCTCCGTGGTGCTCTCCCAGCTGATCGGCTGACCCTCCCGTCCGGCGGCAAGGGCCCCCGGACGGCCCAACCGGCCCCCGCGCAGGAATCCTGCGCGGACCATGCCGAAGACGCTCGAAACCTGCCTGACCAGCCGCGTTCGGACGCGCGGCACGGGCCGGGTGCTGCCTAGGCTGATCACGTCCGGCAAACGCGGTGGCGACGTCCCGCGCGGCCGGCGGCCCCCGACCCCCACAGCCGAGAGGGACACCCGTGTCCGCAGCCCCCGACCGCATGCACCGGCCCGACAGCGAGCTGGTCGACCTGGTTTTCGACTACATGCGGGAGCGGCTGCAGTACGACCCCGTCCCGCTCGACCACCCCGGTGACGGCGAGCACCTGCGCGCCCAGCTGGCCGGACTGCTCAACCCGGACGGCAACAACCCGGCCGACGTGCTCAAGCTCTACGACCACGAGCTGTCCCGCGCGGTGATCTCCGCGGACAGCCCGCGCTACCTGTCCTTCATCCCGTGCGCCCCGACCAAGGCCGCGCTGCTCTTCGACATGGTGGTCTCCTGCGCCTCGCTGCAGGGCATCTCCTGGCTGGAGGCGGCCGGTGCGATCGCCGCCGAGAACCAGGTGCTGCGCCTGATAGCGGACCGCGCCGGGATGCCCGAGACGGCCGGCGGCACCTTCGTCTCCGGCGGCTCGGCCGGCAACCTCTCCGCCCTGGTGGTCGCCCGCGACACCGCCCGCCGCCGCCTGGGCGTCGGTCCGGAGGCCCGGCTGCGGATCGCCGTGGCCGACCAGGTGCACTCCTCGGTCAAGAACACCTTCAACATCATCGGCGTCGAGGCCTTCAAGGTCCCCACCGTGGACCGCCGCTTCACCGGCGAGGCGCTGCGCGCCGCGCTGGCCGCCGATCCGAACCCGGAGACGGTGATCGCCGTCGTCGGCACCGCCGGCACCACCAACGAGGGCATCGTCGACGACCTCCAGGGCCTGTCCGAGGTCGCCCGCGAGCGCGACATGTGGTTCCACGTGGACGGCGCCTACGGCGGCGCGGGCCTCTTCGCCCCGTCCGTCCGGGCCCGCTACAACGGCATCGAGCACGCCGACTCCTTCGTGGTCGACCCGCACAAGTGGCTGTTCGCCCCGTTCGACTGCGCCGCGCTGATCTACCGCAACCCGCAGCTGGCCCGCGCCGTGCACACCCAGGACGCGTCCTACCTGGACGTCCTGCACACCGAGGGCGACGAGTGGAACCCCACCGACTACGCCTACCACCTGACCCGGCGCGCCCGCGGCCTGCCGCTCTGGTTCTCGCTGGCCGTGCACGGTACCGAGGCGTACACCGACGCCATCGAGACCGGCCTCCAGCTGGCCCGCGACACCGCCCAGCTGATCCGCGACACCGAGCACCTGGAGCTGCTGTTCGACCCGCAGCTCTCCGCGGTCTGCTTCAAGCGCACGGGCTGGACCAACGACGACTACTACCGCTGGTCGCAGCAGCTGCTCGCGGACCAGATCGGCTTCGTCACCCCGACCGGCTGGGACGGCGAGACGGTCGCCCGCTTCGCCTTCCTGCACCCGGGCACCACGATGGAGATGGTCCGGGAGATCCTGGACACCATGGCCTGAGCCGACGCGCTCCCAGAACCCCCGCCGGGCTCGCCCCGGCGGGGGTTCCGCGCGTTCACAGCAGCCCGCCGTCGGGCAGGTACGGGGCCGGCGGGCGCATCCCGCGCAGCCCCAGGTAGCCCCGGGTCTCCACGCTCAGGCCCACCTCCAGGCCGACGTCCAGCGCCCACTCCTGCTCGGCGGTCAGGTGCTCCACCCGGGCCGGGACGCCGTCCGGCACCCGGGCCAGCGCCTCGCGCAGCAGCCGGACGGCGATCCGCTTCGAGGTGGCGGCCAGCAGCCTCACCTCGCCGCCGTCGCGGTAGCAGTAGCCGCTGCCGGCCAGCGCGTCGGCGACCAGCAGCTCCTCGAAGTGGGCCAGCATCAGCTCGTGGTCCGGCCCGTGCGCGGCCCCGCGCAGCCGCCGGTCCACCGAGTCCAGCAGGTGGCGGTGGGTGGCGTTGCCCGGGTGCACCGGGATGTCGCCGGGGTCGACCAGACCGGACCGGTCCACCCGCCCGGTCAGCCGCATCGCCGGGTGCAGCGTGAAGCCGGCCCGGCGGTAGCGCCTCGCCGCCGCCGGAGACGGCGAGGCGCAGAGCATCCCGCGCAGACAGCCCCGGCCGTACGCGGCGGCCCGCTCCAGCAGCAGCCGCCCGACGCCCTTGCCCTGGGCCTCCGGCCGCACCGCGAGCAGCGCGAGGACCCACAGGCCCTCCCGGCGCAGCGACAGCACCGTGCCGACCGGCTCGCCGTCCCGCTCCGCCAGCCAGCAGCCCTGCGGATCGGTGCGGACCAGGTGTCTGGTGCGGGCCGGTTGGTACACCGACGGCGGCTCGTCCCGCGCGCCGGCGCCGGGAGCGCCGGGGGCGGCGTCGGGGAGCGCGGCGAAGGAGACGCGGGCGAGGTGCTGGACGGCCTCCGCGTCGGCGGCGGTGTCCTGGACCAGTCGCAGGATCATGCCCACCATCCTGGCCGCGGCGGCGCCCGGACGGGGCCGGTTCGTCCGGATCGGCGCACGGGGCGGTGACCGAGCCCCGCCGGTGTGCGAGCATGGGGAGCGTAGTAGGGGAGCGGGTGCAGACCCGGCCCACGGAAATTCCGCCGCAGCAGACCACCGAAGAGCAGCGCCGCCCGGGAAATGAATCCGGACGGCGATCGGTTGTCACTGGCGGCACACCGTCGTCAAGACCGGGAGAAAGCAGATGACCGTCCAGGACGAGACCACCGTCGAGAGTGGCATCCTCCTTACCGATGCCGCCGCGGCCAAGGTCAAGGGCCTGCTGGAGCAGGAGGGCCGCGACGACCTTGCGCTTCGCGTCGCCGTCCAGCCCGGCGGCTGCTCCGGCCTGCGTTACCAGCTGTTCTTCGACGAGCGTTCGCTCGACGGCGATGTGGTCAAGGACTTCAACGGTGTCAAGGTCGTCACCGACCGCATGAGCGCCCCGTACCTGGGTGGCGCGACCGTCGACTTCGTGGACACCATCGAGAAGCAGGGCTTCACGATCGACAACCCGAACGCCACCGGCTCCTGCGCCTGCGGCGACTCGTTCAGCTAGTCGGCAGACGGCGAAGGCGGCTCCGGATCCTTCCGGGGCCGCCTTCGCCGTTCCTGCGGGCCGCGCCGCGCCGCTACCGCCCGGCGACGTCCGGGCCGGCCCCGTCCGGGTTCGGCCCGGCGGCCGCATCGGTCTCCAGCGGCACGGCCTGGCCGTTCGAGGCGTCGAACACCGTCCGCCCGGTCAGCGGCTGCTTCAGATCGGCCGCCACGGTCTGCCGCCTGGCCAGCTCGGCGCAGCTCTGGCCGGCCGGGACCGGCGCCGCCAGGGTGACCCGTACGTCCACCCGGCCCGGCTTGGACTCGTCCGCCTTCAGCGCGTAGCGCTCGCAGACCCCGCCGTAGAACCAGACCGTCAACCGGTTGCCGTCCACCCGGTAGGTGATCGCGGGGCGCACCGCGGGCTTGCCGTTCGGGTCCGGCTCGCCGACCGCGATGCCCTCGCGCGGCGGAGTGGGCGCCGGCGTCGGGGTCAGCGCCGGTACCGGCGGGACGGAGCCCGGGGTGGGGTTCGCCGGCCGCGGGTCGGGGGCGGTCACCGAGGGATCGGCCGACGGGGGCGCCACCGGGGCGGAGGCGGACGGCGCCGCCGGGGAGGCCGGGGCGGTGGGGGAGGCCGCGGTGCTCGCGGACGCCGTCGAGGAGCGGGTGGCCGACTCCGCGGCGGACTTGCCGCCGTCGCCGTCGCACCCGGCCACCGCGACGGCCGCCGCCAGCACCAGGGCGGCCACCGCCGCCGTCCGCCGCCCGCGCGGGCGGACACCGCGCGCGCCGCTCGCCTGCCGGGGCATCGGCTCCAGATCCGTCAGGTCCATCTGTCCATCCTCCCGAGGGCTCAGCGGCACCGCCTCGGCGGCCGCACCGCGCGGATGTGACGTGGCCCGGACGGATCCGGTTCCCGAGGTTCCCGCTGACCCCCGTCGAGCCCCCGTCGAGCCCCGTGGGACCCGGCCCGGAGGACCGGCCTACATCCCGTACTCGGCCATGCCCGCGACCAGGCGCTGCGCCCCGGACGGGACGCGGAAGCCGGCCGGCGCGGGGGCGCTGGGCTCGGGGCCGGTCGCCAGCAGCGGCCAGAAGCGCCGCAGCTGCCGGGAGGAGTCCACCAGCGCGTCCAGGGTCTCGACGTCGGCGTCGCCCCGCAGGGCGGCCGGAACACGCATCGGGTGGTGACTGGGCATCATCGGCAATAGCTCCGATCCACGGTGCCGCGGCGGCGCTGCCGCGGCTCGGTCGGGACCGGACCGGCCCCTGCCAGCGACCCTAGGCCGACCACCCGGCCCCCACCAGAGCTACCCGGAGGTAGTACACGTTCGAGGGCGGCGGGTGCCAGCTGCTGCGGTATTGCCGTCGTGTGCCCCGTCCCGGGTACCGTGGGTGGGTTCGCCCCCTGCTTTCCGTGGCCATGCCGCCATCCTGAGGAGACCTCCCGTGCGTATCGCCGTCGCCGGCTCGATCGCCACCGACCACCTGATGACGTTCCCCGGCCGGTTCGCCGACCAGCTCGTCGCAGAGCAGCTGCACACCGTGTCGCTGTCCTTCCTGGTCGACACCCTGGACATCCGCCGCGGCGGGGTCGCCCCGAACATCGCGTTCGGCATGGGCGTCCTCGGACTGCGCCCGATCCTGGTCGGTGCGGCCGGTGCGGACTTCTCCGAGTACCGCAGCTGGCTGGAGCGCAACAACGTGGACTGCCAGTCCGTCCACATCTCCGAGACCCGGCACACCGCCCGCTTCATGTGCACCACGGACGAGGACCACAACCAGATCGCGTCGTTCTACACCGGCGCCATGGCCGAGGCCCGCAACATCGAGCTCAAGCCGATCGCCGACCGCGTCGCCGGCCTGGACCTGGTGCTGATCGGCGCGGACGACCCGCAGGCCATGGTCCGCCACACCCAGGAGTGCCGGACCCGCGGCTACGCCTTCGCCGCCGACCCGTCCCAGCAGCTGGCCCGCCTGGACGGCGACGACATCCGGGAGATCGTCGACGGCGCCGCGTACCTGTTCACCAACGAGTACGAGGCCGCGCTGATCGAGACCAAGACCGGCTGGGACGCCGAGGAGATCCTCACCCGGGTCGGCACCCGGATCACCACCCTCGGCAGCAAGGGCGTCCGGATCGACCGCAAGGGCGAGCCGCCAGTGGTGGTCGGCTGCGCCCCCGAGGAGAGCAAGACCGACCCGACCGGCGTCGGCGACGCCTTCCGCGCCGGCTTCCTGGCGGGCCTCTCCTGGGAGCTGGAGCTCGAGCGCGCGGCCCAGCTCGGCTGCATGCTCGCCACCCTGGTGATCGAGACCGTCGGCACCCAGGAGTACGAGCTGCGCCCGGCGGGCTTCCTGAAGCGCTTCGAGGCCGCCTACGGCGCCGACGCCGCCGCCGAGATCCGCGCCCACCTGGTCAAGTAGTCCGGCCGGTCCGGTCCGCCCGGGTGGTCCGCCCGGGCGGACCGGTCAGGCGGTCCGCCGGACCAGGTAGGCCGCGCCCCGGTCGGCGCCGTAGTCGGCGGCCGGGGCCTCGCCCAGGTACTCCTGGCCGCGCATCCCGCACCAGGCCGGGATGTCCAGCCGGGCCGCCTCGTCGTCGGCCAGCACCGCGACGGTGCCGCCCGGGGGGACGTCGCCGATCCGCTTGGCCAGCTCGATCACCGGCAGCGGGCACCGCTTGCCGAGCGCGTCGATCACCAGGCCGGCGGCCGGACCGGGCGCCGGCGCGGCCTCCGGCGCCGCCTCGGGCTCCCCGGCGCCCGCCGGCGCGGGCAGGTCCAGCCCGAGCGGGGCGCGGACCCCGGCCACCACGCCGGGCAGGACGGCCAGGAACCGCTCCACGTCGGCCTCCGCCGCCCCGAACGGCAGCGACACCCGGACGTTCCCCTCGGTGAGCACGCCCATCGCCGCCAGGACGTGGCTCGGCGTCAGGGTGGAGGAGGTGCAGGAGGAGCCCGAGGAGACGGCGAAGCCGGCCCGGTCCAGCTCGGTCAGCAGCACCTCGCCGTCCACGTACAGGCAGGAGAAGGTGACGAGGTGCGGCAGCCGGCGCACCGGGTCGCCGACCACCTCCACCTCCGGCACCAGCCGCGGCACCGCCGCCCGGATCCGTTCGACCAGGGCGTGCAGCCGGGCGTTCTCCCGCTCGGCCTCGGCCCGCACGGCGCGCAGCGAGGCGGCCGCGGCCACGATCGCGGGGACGTTGACGTACCCCGGCACCCGGCCGCGCTCGCGCTCGTCGGCCGGCAGCGGCGAGGCGTAGCGGACGCCCTTGCGCACCGCGAGGACGCCGACCCCGGCCGGCCCGCCCCACTTGTGCGCGCTCGCCGCCAGCAGCGACCAGCCGGCCGGGACGTCCACGCGCCCGGCGCTCTGTGCCGCGTCCACCAGCAGCGGCACGTCGCCGCAGCGCTCGGCGACCTCGGCCACCGGCTGGACCGTGCCCACCTCGTGGTTGGCGGACTGCAGCACGGCGAGCGCGGTGTCCGGCCGCAGTGCGGCGGCGAACGCCTCGGGGGAGACCCGGCCGTACCGGTCCACCGGGACGACCGTCACCGGGTCACCGGCCGTCTCCCCACCGGACTCCGGCCGCGGGGACGCCCACCGCTCGGCGGTGTGCAGCACGCTGGAGTGCTCGACCGCGGAGTGCACCAGGTGGGAGCCGCGGCGCCGGTTGCCGGCCAGTGCGCCGAGCATCCCGAGGTGCACGGCCTGGGTCCCGCTGGCGGTGAAGGAGATCTCGTCGGCCCGGGCGCCGAGCACCTCGGCGACCGTCTCCCGGGCGGCGTCCAGCAGCATCCGGGCCTGCCGGCCGGAGCGGTAGAGGCGGGCCGGGTCGGCCCAGCCCTCGTCCAGGGCGGCGGTGAGCGCCTGCCGCGCGACGGGGTGGAGCGGTGCGGTGGAGGCCACATCGAAGTACACGGTCACATTTAACGACACTCCCGGGGGCGTTCCGGTCCGGCCGCTCCGCTCACCGGCCGTCAGTCGATCAACCCGAATGTCCGATTCGTCCGCACCGGACGGACCGTCACCCACGTTGTCCGAGGTCATCCCCCGATCGGGCGTACGGGCCTCGAATGCCTACGATGACCTGCGGCGCAGCCCTTGCCGGGCCTGATCGGGCGACCGGGCGGCGCGTTACCGGGACCTGCCCGTCAGCAGCGCATAAGGCTGGAGTAGGGTTTGGCCCGCATAAGCATTCAAACCGTGCCCGTGGTCGGGTCGCCGGGGAGGTCCACTCCTCTCCGGGGCGACGCGAAGGCGGGCGAGACTTCGGGAAGGCGCTACGTGAGTCCCAACGGCTCCGACCGCTCGCCGCGGCGCACGATGCGGCGGAAGCTGCCTCAGGCGCTGGCACTGGGCCTCGTCATCGCGACCGCCACCGGCTGCTCGGCCAACGACCTCCCCAGGCTTGGCATGCCAAGCCCCGTCACCGAGGAAGGGCCGCTGGTCCTCCACATGTGGCAGGGGTCCTGGATCGCGGCACTGGTGGTCGGCGCACTGATGTGGGGTCTGATCCTCTGGAGCGTGATCTTCCACCGGCGCAGCCGCACCGGCGTGGAGATCCCCCCGCAGACCCGGTACAACGTGCCCATCGAGGCGCTTTACACCGCGGTCCCCATCATCATCGTCTCGGTCCTCTTCTACTTCGTCGCCCGCGACGAGACGAGGCTGACCGCCATCTCCGCCAAGCCGCAGCACACGGTCAACGTGGTCGGCTTCCAGTGGAGCTGGGCGTTCAACTACGAGAACACCGAGACGCCCGACCCGGCCAACAAGGACGCTGCCTACGACGTGGGCACGCCGGCCGAGGTGCCGACCCTGTACCTGCCGGTCAACGAGTCGGTGAAGTTCGTCCTGACCTCCCGGGACGTCATCCACGACTTCTGGCCCGTCAACTTCCTGATGAAGATGGACGTCGTGCCGGGCGTGGTGAACCAGTTCGAGGTCACCCCGAACGTCAAGGGCGAGTACATGGGCAAGTGCGCCGAGCTCTGCGGCACCGACCACTCGCGCATGCTGTTCAACGTCAAGGTCGTCGACCGCGCCGACTACGACGCGCACCTGGCGGAGCTGCGGGCCAAGGGCCAGACCGGCGCGGTGCCCTCCGGCATCACGACCATGGGAAGTGAAGAGAAGTGACCATCCTCAACGAGCCCGCCGCGGCCGGCGGGGGCGCCGGGGCCGTCACGGTCGGGGCGCAGCGGACCCGCAAGCCGGGTTCCACCATCATCAAGTGGCTGACCACCACCGACCACAAGACGATCGGCACCCTGTACCTGGGCACGTCGTTCGCCTTCTTCCTGATCGGCGGCATCCTCGCGCTGGTCATGCGCGCCGAGCTCGCTCGTCCCGGGACCCAGATCCTGTCGAACGAGCAGTTCAACCAGGCGTTCACGATGCACGGCACGATCATGCTGCTGATGTTCGCGACGCCGCTCTTCGCCGGCTTCGCGAACTGGATCATGCCGCTCCAGATCGGCGCCCCGGACGTGGCGTTCCCGCGTCTGAACATGTTCGCGTACTGGCTGTACCTGTTCGGCTCGACCATCGCGGTGGCCGGCTTCGTCACCCCGCAGGGTGCGGCCGACTTCGGCTGGTTCGCCTACTCCCCGCTGTCGGACGCCGTCCGCTCGCCGGGCGTCGGCGCCGACATGTGGATCATGGGTCTGGCCTTCTCCGGCTTCGGCACGATCCTCGGTGCGGTCAACTTCATCACCACGATCATCTGCATGCGCGCGCCCGGCATGACGATGTTCCGGATGTCGATCTTCGTCTGGAACGTCCTGCTGACCGCCGTGCTGGTCCTGCTGGCCTTCCCGGTCCTGGCCGCCGCGCTGTTCGCCCTGGAGGCGGACCGGAAGTTCGGGGCACACGTCTTCGATCCGGCCAACGGCGGGGCGCTGCTCTGGCAGCACCTCTTCTGGTTCTTCGGCCACCCCGAGGTCTACATCATCGCGCTGCCGTTCTTCGGCATCGTGTCGGAGATCATCCCGGTCTTCAGCCGCAAGCCGATGTTCGGCTACTCCGGCCTGATCGCGGCCACCATCGCGATCGCCGGTCTGTCCGTGACGGTGTGGGCGCACCACATGTACGTCACCGGCCAGGTGCTGCTGCCGTTCTTCTCCTTCATGACCTTCCTGATCGCGGTCCCGACCGGTGTGAAGTTCTTCAACTGGGTCGGCACCATGTGGAAGGGCTCGCTGAGCTTCGAGACCCCGATGCTCTGGACGGTCGGCTTCCTGGTGACCTTCCTCTTCGGTGGTCTGACGGGTGTTCTGCTCGCCTCCCCGCCGATCGACTTCCACGTCTCGGACTCGTACTTCGTCGTCGCCCACTTCCACTACGTGGTCTTCGGCACCGTCGTCTTCGCGATGTTCGCCGGCTTCCACTTCTGGTGGCCGAAGATGACCGGCAAGATGCTCGACGAGCGCCTCGGCCGGATCACCTTCTGGACGCTGTTCATCGGCTTCCACGCCACCTTCCTGGTGCAGCACTGGCTCGGCGCGGAGGGCATGCCCCGCCGCTACGCCGACTACCTGGCCTCGGACGGTTTCACCACGCTGAACACCGTCTCGACCATCGGCTCGTTCCTGCTCGGCCTGTCGATCCTGCCGTTCCTCTACAACGTCTGGAAGACCGCCAAGTACGGCGAGAAGGTCGAGGTCGACGACCCGTGGGGCTACGGCCGCTCGCTGGAGTGGGCGACCTCCTGCCCGCCGCCGCGGCACAACTTCCTCACCCTCCCGCGGATCCGCTCCGAATCCCCGGCCTTCGACCTCCACTACCCGGAGATCGCGGCGCTGGACTACCTGGAGAACCACGGTGAGCCGGCCAAGCACCTCGCCGGCGTGACCCCGGCGAAGTACGACAACCCGCAGCTGGGCAAGGGCAAGAAGGAGGGCGACGCCTGATGAAGGAACAGGGAAAGATCTTCCTCGGCCTGGCGGTCTTCGTCCTCGCGATGGCGATCACCTACGGCCTGTGGACCAACCACTCGGACCTCGGCATCGAGGCGGCCGGCACCACGGCGCTCTTCCTGGCGTTCGCCCTCTGTGCCTTCATCGGGTACTACCTCGCCTTCACCGCCCGCCGGGTGGACAGCGGCGCGGGTGACAACCCCGAGGCCGAGGTCGCGGACGACGCCGGCGAGCTGGGCTTCTTCGCCCCGCACAGCTGGCAGCCGCTCTCGCTCGCGATCGGTGGCGCGCTCGCCTTCATGGGCGTGATCTTCGGTTGGTGGCTGCTGTACTGGTCGATCCCGATCATCCTGGTCGGCCTGTTCGGCTGGGTCTTCGAGTTCTACCGGGGCGAGAACCAGAACCAGTAGGTTCCGTCCCTCGCACAGGGCCGGGCATCCCGCACGGGGTGCCCGGCCCTGTTGCGTCCCCGGAGTGAGGGCCTCACTCCGCCGGCCCAACGGCGCTTCCCCCGGATGTCGCTCCGCCGCCCACCGTTCCTACGATCTGATCAATCGTGCGAACCCTCGGAGGCGGTCATGGCCGACAGGCGCGGAATCGCAGGTATAGGCAGCATCTCGCTGGCCCTCGCAGTGCTGGTCCCGCTGGCCGCCTGCACGTCCGGAGACAACGACGACTCCGCCGGAGCCGTCCACAAGGTCGACGCGGCCCCGCTCGTCCACGTCTCGGCCGAGGGCAAGGTGGACCCGTCCCAGCCCGTCACGGTGACCGCCGTGCCCGGCAGCCGGCTCACCGACGTCACCGTGGTCGGCCCGGACGGCCGGGTGGTGGCCGGGACGCTCTCGGAGGACCAGCGCAGCTGGCAGACCACCGGGCGGCTGAAGGCGGCCACCGACTACACCGTCCGGATCGCCGCGGACGACGGCAGAGGCGGCCGCGGTGAGACCACCTCGGCCTTCTCCACCCAGGCGGCGCAGCGCCTGCTGACGGCCAAGCTCGGCCCGGACTCCTCCGGCACCGGCCTCTACGGCGTCGGCCAGCCGCTCACCGTCCAGCTCTCCGAGGCGGTCAAGGACCCGCAGGCCCGCCAGGAGGTCGAGCGCGCCCTGACCGTCACCTCGCAGCCGGCCGTCACCGGCGGCTGGTACTGGGTGGACGACAAGAACCTGCACTTCCGCCCGGCGGAGTACTGGCCCGTCGGCACCACCGTGAGCCTGGTCTTCGAGGGCACCGGCAGCCGGATCGCGGACGGCCTCTACGGCGGCGACCGCGCCGCCCTGGCGCTGCGGATCGGGGAGCGGGTGGAGTCGGTGGTGGACGCCGCCACCCACGAGCTCACCCTGAAGCGCAACGGCGAGGTGGTCCGGACGATCCCGGTGACCACCGGCAAGCCCGGCTTCGACACCCGCAACGGCGTCAAGGTGGTGCTCGGCCAGGAGCGCCAGGTGCGGATGAGCGGCGAGACGATCGGCATAGCCGCCGGCAGTTCGGAGTCCTACGACCTGAACGTCGAGTGGGCCACCCGGGTGACCTGGAGCGGCGAGTACGTGCACGCGGCGCCTTGGTCGGTGGGCTCGCAGGGCGTGGCGAACGTCAGCCACGGCTGTACCGGCATGAGCACCGAGAACGCCAAGTGGTTCTACGACAACACCCGGATCGGTGACCTGGTCACGGTGGTCAACAGCCACGGCGCGAGCATGGAGCCGTTCGGCAACGGCTTCGGCGACTGGAACGTGTCCTGGACCGACTGGGTGAAGCACAGCGCCCTCGGACAGGCCGTCAACACCACCCCGCCGGCCTCCCGGGCCCCCGCCGCCGGGATGATCCGTCCGGAGGTGTGAGCGCCCCGGACCGGGCGGGCCCGGCCCTCCCGGTCCGCCGGCTCTCCCGACCCGGCAGCCCCCCGGCGTCCGGCAGCCCCGGCGTCCGTCAGCCCTCCCGGCCCGGCTCCCCGTAGGCCAGCCGCAGAGCGGTCTCCACGGCGGCCAGGGCGTCGGCCTGCGGCACCCCGAGGCGCCGGACCCGCTCGGCGTACTCGGCGGCGGCCGCGGCGGCCAGCCGGTGGCCGGTGTCCCCGGTCGCGGCGATCAGCGTCCCGCGCCGGCCGTGCGTCTCCACCACCCCGTCCGCCTCCAGCTCCCGGTAGGCCCGGGCGACCGTCCCGGCCGCCACCCCGAGCTGCTCGGCCAGCGCCCGCACGGTGGGCAGCCGCAGCCCGGTCGGCAGCTCGCCGCTGCGGGCCCGGTCGGCGATCTGCGACCGGATCTGCTCGAACGGGGGAGTGGCGGCGGCGGGGTCGACGGACAGCTCCACGATGGCTCCTGACGAATGGGTGGCGGACGGAAAAGCCCGAGGGCCGCCGACCAGAAGAGTTCTGGTCAGCGGCCCTCGGGGTGGCGCGGGGTGCGACGGGATCAGTGGTGGCCGTGGCCGCTGGTGATCTCGTGGTGCTCCTCGGAGGTGGGCTTGGGGATCTGGCTGCCCTCGCCGTAGAAGCCGCGGGAGAGCTTGGCCCGGGTGCGGGTGAGGACGCCGGCCTTGCGGGCCACGCCGTTCTCGTCCGTCTGGGCCGGCAGCTCGACCGGCTTGATCTGCTCGTGCGCGGTGAGCTTGTACAGGTCGGTCTGCGGCAGCTGCGCGTGGACCTCGACGAACTCGCCGTGCGGCAGGCGCTTGATGACACCGGTCTCGCGGCCGTGCAGCACCTTCTCCTTGTCCCGGCGCTGGAGGCCGAGGCACCAGCGCTTGGTGACGATGAAGGTGAGGACCGGCACCACGAAGAAGCCCACACGGACGAAGTACGTCACGTCGTTGAGCGACAGGTGCAGGTGGGTCGCGAAGAGGTCGTTGCCACCGGCGACCAGCAGGACCAGGTACAGGCTGATCCAGGCGGCGCCGAGCGCGGTGCGGACCGGGGCGTTGCGCGGGCGGTCCAGGATGTGGTGCTCGCGCTTGTCACCGGTGATCCAGCCCTCGATGAAGGGGTAGACCGCGATCGAGACCAGCACCAGCGGGAAGACCACCATCAGCGGGATGAAGACGCCCAGGTTGAGGGTGTGGCCCCACAGGCCGATCTCCCAGCCCGGCATGACGCGGATCAGACCCTCGGAGAAGCCCATGTACCAGTCGGGCTGGGCGTCGGTGGACACCTGGTCCGGGCGGTACGGGCCGTACGCCCAGATCGGGTTGATCGAGGCGATCGCCGAGACGGCCGCGATCAGACCGAACACCAGGAAGAAGAAGCCACCGGCCTTGGCCATGTAGACCGGCATCAGCGGCATGCCGACGACGTTCTTCTCGGTCTTGCCCGGGCCCGCCCACTGGGTGTGCTTGTGGTAGAAGACCAGGATCAGGTGGGCCACCAGCAGGCCCAGCATGATGCCCGGGATCAGCAGCACGTGGATGGTGAAGAACCGCGGCACGATGTCGTGGCCGGGGAACTCGCCCCCGAACAGGAACATCTGGATGTAGGTGCCGATCAGCGGGGTCGCCAGGACGGCGCCCTCCATGAACCGGATACCGGTGCCGGAGAGCAGGTCGTCGGGCAGCGAGTAGCCGAAGAAGCCGTCGAACATGCCCAGGACCAGCAGCAGGAAGCCGAAGACCCAGTTGATCTCACGCGGCTTGCGGAACGCGCCGGTGAAGAACACGCGCATCATGTGCACGAGCATCGCGGCCACGAAGACCAGGGCGGCCCAGTGGTGGATCTGGCGGATCAGCAGACCGCCGCGGACCTCGAAGCTGATGTCGACGGTCGACGCGTACGCCTCGGACATCTGGATGCCCTTGAGCGGGACGTACGACCCGTCGTAGATCACCTCGCCCATGGAGGGCTTGAAGAACAGCGTCAGGTAGACGCCGGTCATGATGATGATGATGAAGGTGTAGAGGCAGATCTCGCCCAGCATGAAGGACCAGTGGTCCGGGAAGATCTTGCGCAGGTTGGCCTTGGCGAGGGAGTAGATCCCCAGCCGGCCGTCCGTCCAGTCAGCAGCGGCTTCCCACTTGTTGGCGGGCTTGGCACGCGTGCTGGCGGGCTTGGCGGCACCGGAGGTGGTGCTGCTCGCGCTACTCATCGAGCACGCTCCCAGTAGCTCGGGCCGACGGGCTCATCGAAGTCGCCGGTGGCGACCAGGAAGCCCTTCTCGTCAGTGGTGATCTTCAGCTGCGGCAGCGGGTGGCCGGCCGGGCCGAAGATGACGCGCGCGCCGTCCGACAGGTCGAAGGTCGACTGGTGGCAGGGGCAGAGCGCGTGGTGGGTCTGCTGCTCGTAGAGGCTGATCGGGCAGCCGACGTGGGTGCAGATCTTCGAGTAGGCGAGGATGCCCTCGAAGCCCATCTCCCGGGACTTGTCGTCCTTGATGTCCTCCGGCGCGATGCGCACCAGCATCAGGGCGTCCTTGGCGATCTGCTGCTGGAAGTCCTCGTCGTGGACGTGCAGGCCCTCGGGCATCGCGAAGGTCAGCGACCCCGTGATGATGTCCTCGGCCTTCATCGGCAGGTTGGTGTTCATGTTGATGAGCTGCAGCGGCTTGGCCTCGGTGGCCTCGCGCCAGCCGGTGTGCGCGAGCTTGTCCTCGGGCAGCGGGCCCAGGTCGCGCAGGAGCACCACACCGGACAGCGGCACCAGGGCCATCGAACCGATGAGGGTGTTGCGGATCATCTTGCGGCGGCCGAAGCCGGACTCCGCGGCACCCGTCCTGAACTGCTCGATGACGTCGGCGCGGAGCTCGTCGTCGGCCTCGATCGGGTGACGCTCGGCCGGCAGCTCGTGGTCCGACATCAGGGTGCGGGCCCAGTGGACCGCGCCCGCGCCGATCATGAACAGGGCCAGGCCGAGGGTCATGCCCAGGGCGAAGTTCATCTCGCTGATGTGGCCCAGCGGCCAGACGTAGATGATGTTGTCCGGGTCGATGGCCACGAAGGACGCGATGAAGCCGATGGTGGCGAGCATCGACACCACGAACATCAGCGAGACCTGGCGCTCCGCGCGCTTGGCGGCCCGCTCGTCGATGTCGGTGCGGCGCGGTTCGTGGGCCGGCAGGCCCGGGTCGGCGAACGGGTCGCCGTGGGCGGCCACCTCGTGGTGCCCGGCGGAGCCGTGCGACTCCGGGAGCTTCTCTTCTGACATGTCGTGGCTCATGACTTCTTGGCCTTGGTGGTGTGGGCGGCGACCCAGATCGCGACCGCGATGAGCGTTCCGAGACCGAAGATCCAGCCGAACAGGCCCTCGGTCACCGGACCGAGGCTGCCGAGCGTGAGACCACCGGGGTTCGGCTCATCGTTGGTGGTGTGGCGGACGAAGGCCACGATCTGCTTCTTCTGCTCCTCGGGCATGGTGGTGTCCGGGAACGACGGCATGTTCTGCGGGCCGGTCTGCATGGCCTCGTAGATGTGCTTGGCGTCCACGCCCTCCAGCGACGGGGCGTACTTGCCCTTGGTCAGGGCACCGCCCTGGCCGGCGAAGTTGTGGCACTGGGCGCAGTTGGTGCGGAACAGCTCGCCACCCTTGGAGATGTCCTCGGGGTTGGTCGAGGTGAACTGCTCCTCGGTCGGCGTCACCGGGCCGGGGCCGAGCGAGGACACGAAGGCGGCGAGCTGGTCGATCTGCGCCTGCGAGTAGATGGTCTTCTTGCGCGGCACCTGGGCGCCGGGCTGCTGGGCCGGCATGCGACCGGTGCCGACCTGGAAGTCGACCGCGGCGGAGCCGACGCCAACCAGGCTCGGACCGTCGCTGCTGCCCTGGCCGTTCAGGCCGTGGCAGGAGGAGCAGCCCACGGCGAAGAGCTTCTTGCCCTCATCGATCGCGAGCGACTGCGCGGCGACGTCGGCCTGCGCCTTGTCGGCGGGCGCGAACGCGGCGTACAGCCCCCCGGTTGCCGCCAGGGCGAGAAGTAGGACGACCAGCGCCGCCAATGGGTGGCGCCGTCGTGCGGAGAGCTTTTTCACGGAATAACCCCGGTGTCAGGATCTGGTCGACTGGTGGGTGCACCCGGCGGCCGGTCTGGCCGGCACGAGGCTGCCTCTCTAGGGCTGCGCGCGCGGTCGGTCGGTGGGAGCGTCGGCACCGGACGAAGCGGCCCGTCGCCGGTGAGGGCGGGGCCGTGCGCCGGTGGCCAGCGACCTGATCAGCTGGTTACTTGATCAGGTAGATGGTCGCGAACAGGCCGATCCACACGACGTCGACGAAGTGCCAGTAGTACGACACCACGATCGCGGCGGTGGCCTGCTCGTGCGTGAAGCGCTTGGCTGCGTAAGTCCGTCCCAGGACCAGCAGGAAGGCGATCAGACCACCCGTCACGTGCAGACCGTGGAAGCCGGTGGTCAGGTAGAACACCGTGCCGTACGGGTCGGAGGACAGCGAGAGGCCGTCCTTCTTGACCAGCTCGGTGTACTCGAAGACCTGGCCGCCGATGAAGATCGCGCCCATCACGAAGGTGATGACGAACCACGAGCGGAGCTTCTTCACGTCCCCGCGCTCGGCGGCGAAGACGCCGAGCTGGCAGGTCAGCGAGGAGAGCACCAGGATCGTGGTGTTGACCGAGGAGAAGGGCACGTTGAGGGCGTGCGCCTTCTCGGTCCAGAACTCGGCTCCCTTGACGGAGCGGAGCGTGAAGTACATCGCGAAGAGGGCCGCGAAGAACATCAACTCGGAACTGAGCCAGACGATCGTTCCGACGCTGACCATGTTCGGCCGGTTGACCGATCCGTGCGCGTGCCCGGTTTCTACTGCTGTTGCTGTCGCCACGACGGACATTATGTCGGTCCCTTATTCCGTCTTCACGCCGGGGGGTCTCCCTCGGAGTGTCCGGTGCGTGCGGTATGCCCCGGTGGCGGCGGACGTGGCGTCCGGACGGGGACTGAGCAGCGGCGTGTCCCTTTTCTGACGGTTCTTCGCGGACCCCTTCGACCCCCTTGCCCAGCGTGTCGCTGCACCGCTGCGGGGGGCCCGGGAAGTAAGGGGAGCGGCCCCGCAGTCGGCCGTACGGGTGGACTGCGTGCGCGGGGGTGACGGGCCGTCCTCCGGGAGGGTGAGCCGGGGGCGCGGCGGCTTGAGGGGGATCGCGCGGGAGGGCCTCGGCGGGGGGTGATCGGGAGTAGCATCCGGAGTGAGGTGAACGTGGTCCGGATCACACGTGAGGGAGCAGGGCCCATGGCGTACAAGTCCGACGAGACGCTGACCGTCCTCGTCTACAGCCACGACCGCAACACCCGCGAGCAGGTGCTGACGGCGCTCGGCCGCCGGCCCGCCGAGGACCTTCCGGAGCTGGACTACCTGGAGTGCGCGACGCACCCCGCGGTGCTGAAGGCATTGGAGAAGGGGGGCGTCGACCTCTGCGTGCTGGACGGCGAGGCGGTGCCGGCCGGCGGGCTGGGGCTCGGGCGGCAGCTGAAGGACGAGATCTACGGCTGCCCGCCGGTGCTGGTGCTGATCGGCCGGCCGCAGGACACCTGGCTGGCCGCCTGGAGCCGCGCCGACGCCGCGATCTCCCGGCCGGTCGACCCGGTCGCGCTCGCGGAGGCCGCCGCCACGCTGCTCCGGGCCCGGGTGGCGAAGCGGACGCCCGCCGTCCACTAGATCCCACCCCCGGGGGCGCGCGCCGCGGGCGCCGTCTCAGTACGAGAGAAGAAGTCCGGCGGCGGGACCTCGGCGTCCCGCCGCTCGATAGGCTGGCTCCATCCGTACGGACATCCCTTCCGGGAACCGACAAGAGCTGGAGTCAGCCATGGTGAACGTGAACCCTGCGAACGGCGGCAACGACCCCGTGCAGGTGGTCCGCACCTGGCCCGACGTCCTGTCGGCGCTGCTGAGGGGTGAGGACCTCGACCGCTCCGCCACCTCCTGGGCGATGGACCGGATCATGAGCGGCGAGGCCTCCCCGGCCCAGGTGGCCGGGTTCATGGTGGCGCTCCGCTCCAAGGGCGAGACGGTCGAAGAGGTCACCGGCCTGGTGGACGCGATGTACGCGCACGCCGAGCCCCTCTCCATCCCCGGCCCGGCCGTGGACATCGTGGGCACCGGCGGCGACCGGGCCAAGACGGTGAACATCTCCACCATGTCCGCGATCGTCGCCGCCGCGGCCGGCGCCAAGGTGGTCAAGCACGGCAACCGGGCGGCGAGCTCCGCCAGCGGCTCCTCGGACGTCCTGGAGAAGCTCGGCATCGGCCTCGACCTGTCCGCCCGGCGGGTGGCCGAGGTGGCCGAGGAGGTCGGCCTCACCTTCTGCTCCGCGGCGCGCTTCCACCCCTCGATGCGGCACGCCGCGACCGCCCGGCGCGACCTCGGCGTCCCGACCGCGTTCAACATCCTCGGCCCGCTGACCAACCCGGCGCGGGTGACCGCGCACGCGGTCGGCTGCTTCGACACCCGGCTGGCCGGGCTGATCGCCGGCGTGCTGGCCGGGCGCGGCGCCCGCGCGCTGGTCTTCCGCGGCGACGACGGCCTGGACGAGCTGACCATCACCACCACCTCGCGGGTCTGGGTCGTCCGCGACGGCGAGGTCACCGAGACCACCTTCGACCCGCGGACGGTCGGCATCGAGCCGGTCGGCATCGAGGCGCTGCGCGGCGGCGACCCGGCGTACAACGCGGACGTGGCCCGCCGGCTGCTGGCGGGCGAGCACGGGCCGGTGCGGGACGCCGTCCTGCTGAACACGGCCTCGGCCCTGGTGGCGCTGGACCTCACCGGTGCGCCGCTCGCCGAGCAGCTCGCGGAGGGCATGGCGCGGGCCGCCCGGGCCATCGACTCCGGTGCCGCGCAGGATCTGCTGAAGCGCTGGGCGGAGGCCACCAGCAAGGCGTGAGAAGGCAGTTGGGGCCCGCGGGGAGGCGTTCCCGCGGGCCCCTCGTGCTGTCCGGATGGCGGACCGCTGTTTGACCACCCGGCGGGCGCGACCTAGAGTCTTGGCCAGGTCATGAGTGACAGCGCGAAGCCCCAGCTTGCTGTCCGGCAACCCTCCGTCCGTGGCGGGGTGCCCTGGGTGAGGACCGGGCTCCGTGGCGATCCGCCCGCGGGGCAAGCGCGGACGCCGGGCGACATGCACCCCGGGGTCCTCACCCCGTGAAGGAGTGCACCCGTGTCCCTGCTCCCCACCGCAGTCCGTGCCCCGCTCGCCGTCCTCGGCCGCGACGTGCAGGTCCCGCTCGCCGACGGTGAGAAGGTCGAGTACGCCGCGCTCGACTACGCCGCCAGCTCCCCGGCGCTGCAGCGGGTCTGGGACGACGTCGCCGCCTACGCCCCCTACTACGGCAGCGTGCACCGCGGCGCCGGCTACCTCTCCCAGCTCTCCACCGACCTGTTCGAGCAGAGCCGCCGCACCGTCGCGGAGTTCCTGGACCTGCGCGAGGGCGACCAGGTGGTCTTCACCCGGGCCACCACCGACTCGCTCAACCTGCTGGCCGGCGCCGTTCCGGCGGGCACCCGGGTCTTCGCCTTCGAGACCGAGCACCACGCCTCGCTGCTGCCCTGGGCCCACGCCGGTCTGGCCGTCACCTACCTGCGCGCCCCGCGCTCGCGGGCCGAGGCGGTCGCCGCCCTGGACACCGCGCTGGCCGCGGCGCCCGAGGGCCCCAAGCTGCTCTGCGTCACCGGTGCCTCCAACGTCACCGGCGAGCTCTGGCCGGTCGCCGAGCTGACCCGGACCGCCCACCGGCACGGCGCCCGGGTGGTGCTGGACGCCGCCCAGCTCGCCCCGCACCACCGGGTCTCGGTCCGGGAGCTGGGCGTCGACTGGATCGCCTTCTCCGGCCACAAGATCTACGCGCCGTTCGGTGCCGGGGTGCTGGCCGGGCGTGCCGACTGGCTGGACGCGGCCGAGCCCTACCTGGCCGGCGGCGGCGCGACCCGGACGGTCGCCCGGGAGGCCGACGGCTCGGTCGCCGTGGAGTGGAACACCGGCCCGGCCCGGCACGAGGCCGGCTCGCCGAACGTGATCGGCGCCTACGCCATCGCCTCGGCCTGCCGGGCGCTCACCGAGGCCGGCTGGGACGCGCTGGAGGCCCGCGAGCAACAGCTGGCCGCCCGGCTCACGGCGGGCCTGGCGGAGATCCCGCAGGTGAAGGTGCTGAACCTGTTCGGCGCCGACTCCGCGCGGGTGGGCGTCCTCTCCTTCGTCGTCGAGGGCTGGAACAGCTCGCACTTCTCGGCCGCGCTCTCCGCCGAGTACGGCATCGGGGTGCGCGACGGCCTCTTCTGTGCGCACCCGCTGGTGCGCACGCTGCTCGGCGACGAGGACGTGGCGCCGTCCGAGTGCGGGGCCCCCGAGCCGTCGCTGCCGGGTGAGCGGAGCCTGAACGCGATCCGGGTCAGCTTCGGTGCCGGCACCCCGGACGAGCACGTCGAGCGGTTCCTGACCGCCGTCCGCGAGCTGGTCACGGACGGCGCGGCGTGGACCTACCGCAACGAGGGCGGCCGCTGCGTCGCGGCGGTGCAGGTCGACCGGGGCCGGCGCGCGGGCTGAGCCGGCTCCTGCGGGCGGGCGCTACTCGTCCAGGCCGAGCGCGAAGGCGGCCTCCAGGTCGTGCTGGGAGTAGGTGCGGAAGGCGATCTGGGTCTCGGTGTGGGCCACGCCCGGGACCTTGTTCAGCCGGCCGGGGATGACCTCGGCCAGGTCGTCGTGGCGGCGTACCCGCACCATCGCCACCAGGTCGTAGCCGCCCGTGACCGAGTAGACCTCGCTGACGCCCTCGATGGCCGCGATCGCCTCGGCGATCTCCGGGATGCGGTCGACGCTGGTCTTGATCAGGACGATGGCGGTGATCACTGTTCCGGCTCCTTTGTGAGGTGCCGCCAGGGTATCGGGCGTCAGCCGGGGCGTCGCGGGGGACGGGTGGCGAGCGTGCAGGCGAAGAGGAAGCCGGCCGCGAAGCCGATGACGTGCACCAGGTAGGCCACCCCGGGCCCGGCCGAGTGCACCGACCACCACTGGAGGGCGAACCAGAGCCCGAGCACCAGCCAGGCCGGGAACCGCAGCGGCAGGAAGAGCAGCAGCGGGACGAGCGTGGTGACCCGGGCCCGCGGGTGCAGCCGCAGGTAGGCGCCGAGCACGGCCGAGATCGCCCCCGAGGCACCGATCAGGACCCGGGTGGAGTCCGGTGCGTGCGCCTCGGCCAGCGCGAACCCGTACGTCGCCAGCGAACCGGCCGCCAGGTAGAAGAGGACGAACCGGGCCCGGCCGAACCGCTCCTCGACGGTGGGGCCGAAGACGTGCAGGAAGAGCAGGTTGCCCAGCAGGTGCAGCCAGCCGGCGTGCAGGAAGAGCGCGCTGAGCACCGAGAGCGCCGGGTGCTTGCCCGGCGTCGGGGCGGCCGGGCAGCCGGGCACCGGGTCGGGGGCCTGCGCCAGCTGTTCGGCGGTCAGCGGCCGGCCGGCCAGCAGTTCGGCGGGGACGGCCCCCCAGCGCTGCTCGTACCGCTGCTCGGCGCAGACCCGCGCCTGCCCGCGGCCGTACAGGGGGTTGATGCCGGCGGCCGGGCCGAGCAGGAAGACGAGGGTGTTGAGTGCGATCAGGGCGTAACTGACGGCCGGGACGGTCGCGACCGGGCGACCGCCCCGCGCGCCGGTGTGGTCGAGGACCGGGATCGCCATGCGGCCAAGCATCCCTCCGCCGGGCACCGGTGACACCGGGCGTGCGGCAGGTGGGCTAACTGCGGAACGCCCTGACCGGTGGCCGCGGTGGTTGCCCCAGGCAATAGGCTTGGGGCGGGCATTCCCGCCTCCCGCCGCCGATGCCGGGGCTCCGGGGGGAGCGCCTGAGCCCACCCAGGGACCACCGAGAGGATCCCCGATGACCGTCCCCGCTCTGACGCCCGAGACCCGCTGGCGCTGCACGCTCTGCGGCAACCTCACCCGCTTCGACGTGACCCGGTCCCTGCGGGTGACCGAGTTCCTCCACTTCGACCTGGCCGGCGAGTCCAAGGTGGAGGAGACCGAGGTGCACAGCGAGACCGTCGAGTCGGTGCGCTGCCGCTGGTGCAACGCGGTGGACCAGGTCGAGCTGGTGGCCCGCCCGGGCGCCGAGGACGCGGCGCCGGCCGAGGACGCCGAGCAGGGCTGATGCCGGGCCGTGCGGTGGGCGGCGGGCGGCAGGGCCGCCCACCGCACGGGAGAATGACAGGCGGAGCGCACGGAGCGTGACGACAGGGACGGCCGCGGTCGGCCGTACCCGCTGGACCAGGATCGGAGCCGAGGACGTGGTGGACGCAGCGAACGAGCCCGCGGGGCCGCAGGGGCGGCAGCCCGCTGTGGACGCGCAGGCGCCGGACGCGGCCGAGACCGAGGCCGCCCCGTCCGCAACCGCGGCCCCGGCCGAGCCGGCCGCCGGTGAGGAGCCCGGCGAGGAGCCGGCGGCAGGCCGCGCCGCCGAGCAGCTCGACCGGCCGCTGCCCGAGGGCGTGCGTCGCCGGGTGGTCGGCCTGGCCGCCGACGCGCTCGGCGGGCTGCCCCCCGGCGAGCTGCCGCAGTCGCTGCGCCAGTACGCCAAGTTCACCCCGGCCCGGCGGGCCAAGTACGCGGCCACCGCGCTGGCCGCGGCGCTGGAGTCCGAGCCGGCCTTCCGGGTGCGGATAGCGGAGCGGCTGCGGCTGGGCCAGCCCGACCTCGTCCGGGCCCTGGAGTCGGGCAGCGTTCCCGCGGCCGCCGACCCGATGGACGTCGCCGCCGCCGCCTACCTGGTCCGGTCGGCGGGCTGGAGCCGGCTGGTGGCCGAGGCCGGCGAGGAGGCCGAACGGGCCGGCGCCGAGGGCGCGGCGGCGGAGGCCGCCCAGCTGGTCGAGAAGCTGCAGGCGGAGCTGGCCGAGCTGCGGGCCGCCGCCCGGGCCGACCTGGACCGGCACCGGGCCGAGTCGGAGGACGTCCGCAAGGAGGGAGACTCGCTGCGCCGGAAGGTGCGGTCGCTGGAGTCCGACACCCGCCGGGCGCAGGCCGAGACCCGCCGGGTCTCCGCCGAACTGGAGGCGCTGAAGGCGCAGGCCGCCGCCGAGCGCAGTGCGGCCGAGAGCGAGGCGCGGCGGCTGCGGCACCGGATCTCCGAGCTGGAGACCACCGTGGAGCAGGGCCGCCGTTCGGCCCGCGAGGGGCGCAGCGTCGAGGACATGCGGCTGCGCCTGCTGCTGGACACCGTGCTGCAGTCGGCACAGGGGCTGCAGCGCGAGCTGGCGCTGCCGGTCTCCCAGATCCGCCCGGCCGACCTGGTGGAGGCGGTGGTGCCGGGGTCGGCCTCGCCGCACGACGTGGCCCGGCGCGCCCTGGCCGAGGACGATCCGGCGCTGCTGGACCAGCTGCTGGCGATCCCGCAGGTCCACCTGGTGGTGGACGGTTACAACGTGACCAAGACCGGCTATCCGACGCTGCCGCTGGAGCAGCAGCGGATCCGGCTGCTGGGCGGCCTGGCGATGCTGGCGCAGCGCACGCAGGCGGAGGTCACCTGTGTGTTCGACGGGCAGGACCTGGACGTACCGGTGATCATGGCGCCCCCGCGCGGGGTCCGGGTGCGCTTCAGCCGGACCGGGGAGACCGCGGACGAGCTGATCCGCCGCCTGGTGCGGGCCGAGCCACAGGGCCGTCCGGTGGTGGTGGTCTCCACCGACCGGGAGGTCGCGGAGGGCGTGCGGAAGGCGGGCGCGCGCCCCGTCGCGTCGGTGCTGCTGCTGAACCGGCTCGCCCGGCCGTAGGCTTCCGGTGTGGCCGGCGGATCTGAGTGACACCTGGTCAGCGCCAGGATTGCGCGGGTGTGGCGATCTCGTGAAGTCATGGCGGGCGGCTGGAGTTCACGCCATCGGGGGAGTGGCGGAAAGCCTGGATCTTCACTAGGGTCTGGCGTCAAACCTATTTTCCGGATTCTCACTCGATCGGGTGAGTCCATTGGAAGAAGGAGCCGGTCCCTTGGCCTCCCACCGCCGTCCCAAGCAGCCGAGCCGCGCGCGGGTCTCCGTGCTCACCGCTGCCGCTGCGACCGCGGTCGCTCTCTCCGCCCAGGTCGCCGCCCACGCCGCGCCCAGCCCGTCGCCCAAGAAGGACGACGTGAAGGCGCAGATCGACCAGCTGCAGGAGGAGGCCGAGCAGGCCACCGAGAAGTACAACGGCGCCAAGGAGCGGGCCGACCAGCTCCGCAAGCAGGCCGACCAGCTGCAGGACCAGGTGGCTCGCGGCCAGGACCAGATGACCCAGCTTCAGGGCGGGCTGGCCGCGGTGGCCGGCGAGCAGTACCGCACCGGCGGCATCGACCCGTCGGTCCAGCTGATGCTCTCCTCGGACCCGTCCGGTTACCTGGACAAGGCCTCCAGCGTGCAGCAGGCCTCCTCCAGCCAGACCGAGGCGCTCAAGGGCCTGCAGGACCAGCAGCGCCGGCTGGACCAGCAGAAGGCCGAGGCGGCCGCCGTCCTCGCCTCGCTGGACAGCACCACCAAGGACCTCAACCAGTCCAAGACCGAGGTCAACAAGAAGCTGAAGGAGGCCCAGGACCTCCTGAACTCGCTCAGCGCCGCCGACCGGGCCGCCCTGCGGGCCGCGCAGCAGGCGGAGGACCGCGCCTCGCGCGGCTCCGATCGCGCGGACCTCGTCAGCCTTCCGCAGGCGAGCGGCTACGCCGGGACGGCCGTCTCCATCGCGATGAGCAAGCAGGGCTCGCCGTACGTCTGGGGCGCCACCGGGCCGAGCACCTTCGACTGCTCGGGCCTGATGGTCTTCGCGTACTCCAAGGCCGGCGTCTCGCTGCCGCGCACCTCGCAGGCGCAGGGCAACGTCGGCACCCGCGTGCCCTCGCTCGCCGAGGCCCAGCCCGGCGACCTGATCATCTACCGCAGCGACCGCAGCCACGTCGGGATGTACATCGGCAACGGCATGGTGGTGCACGCGCCGCACACCGGTGACGTGGTGAAGGTGATGAAGGCCGACGCGATGCCGATCAACACCATCCGCCGGGTCTGACGGACCGGCACGCCCGGCGAGCCCGCCGCGGACGGCGGTCGAGCCCCCGGAACGGACCTGTGATCCGCGCCACCCCCGAACCCGGGGCTGGCGCGGTTTCCGTCTGTTCCGGTGACAAGCGATCAGCTCCGCGTACGGCGCCGATCACGCCCGGTCATATTCACAAATGAACATGGATGATGTTCCGGCTTTTTTCTGACAAGGATTTGAACGGATCACGGTTCTGTTACTAGGGTCGAGCCTTGAACCACCGCACAGTCGATCACCCAGCCTGGGTGGCGGCGGAGGTTTACCGCCGAGTTCGCGAAGCAGCGGGGCGGGCCGCAGGCCCGTCCGAGTGGGAGCCCAGTAGTTCGGGGCGCTGTGGAACGGAGCCGGGGAACCATGTTCCTCCGGGGTGAATCGGCGCCAGGTCGGCCGGTGGAACGGCCGGTGAGGCGTCGTAGGGCCTTCTTCCGGCCCGAACCCGTCAGCTCACCCGGTAGGCGGACGTTGGAAGAAGGAGCCCGCCTTCGTGGCGTCCCATCGTCGTCCCAAGCCCGCCGGCCGCGCCCGTGTCTCGATCCTGACCGGTGTAGCCGCCGCCGCCGTCGCCCTCTCCGCGCAGTCCGGTGCCCACGCCGACCCGACGCCGACCAAGGACCAGGTCAAGGAGCAGGTCGACCAGCTCAACGAGCAGGCCGAGGTCGCGACCGAGAAGTACAACGGCGCCCAGGCCAAGCAGCAGGAGCTGCAGAAGCAGGTCGGCGAGTTGCAGGACAAGGTGGCCCGTCAGCAGGCCGCGGTCACCGAGGCCCAGGGCGGCCTCGCCGAGATCGCCGGCGAGCAGTACCGCACCGGCGGCATATCGTCGACCGTCCAGCTGATGCTCTCGTCCAGCCCCGACAACTTCCTCAACCAGGCCGGGGCGCTGACCCAGGCGAGCAGCACCCAGTCCGGCGCGCTGAAGGACCTCCAGGAGCAGCAGCGCAGGCTCGACCAGGACCGCAACGAGGCCCAGGCCAAGCTCGGCGAGCTGGAGACCACCACCCAGCAGCTGAAGGCCTCCAAGGAGGAGGTCCAGGCCAAGCTGGCGAAGGCCCAGGACCTGCTCAACACGCTGACCGAGCAGGAGCGCCGCGCGATCCGCGAGGCCGAGGAGAAGGCCGCCGCCGAGGCGAAGGCCCAGGCGGACGCCGCCGCGAAGGCCGCGAAGGCGAAGGCGGACTCCGAGCGCGCCTCCCGCGACACCAACCGCACCGACCTCTCCGGTTCCGGCTCCGGTTCCGGGTCCGGCTCGGGTGCCGCGACCGCGGACCCCGCCCCGGCCCCCAAGCCGGTCGCCGCGGGCAGCTCGCGCGGTGCCGCCGCGCTCTCCATCGCCGCCGGCAAGGTCGGCAGCCCGTACGTCTACGGCGCCGCGGGCCCGAGCTCCTTCGACTGCTCGGGCCTGATGGTCTGGGCGTTCAACCAGGCCGGCGTGTCGCTGCCGCGCACCTCGCAGGAGCAGGCCCACGCCGGCACCCGGATCGGCTCGGACCTCTCCCAGGCCCAGCCCGGCGACCTGCTGATCTTCTACAGCGACGCCCACCACGTGGGGATCTACGCGGGCAACGGCCAGGTGCTCCACGCGCCCAAGCCGGGTGCCTCGGTGCGCTACGAGGCGGTCTCCAACATGCCGCTGGCCTCCATCGTGCGCGTCTGATCCGCAGTCGGTTCCGACAGGCCCGGTCTCCCCAGGTGGGGAGGCCGGGCCTGCGGCTTTCCCGGCGGATGGGGCTGGTGTCCGATTCCGGGTCAAATATTCGGGTTGGGAGGGGTTTGGACTCGCTTGCCCGGACTCGCTAACGTCTGCCACCGGACTCCCGTCGAGAGCCGCCCACCCCGGCGCGGCCGCGGGGCCGGGCCGCAGGATCGGAGCCGCCGTCGCATGTCCGTGCACCGCCGTTCCCCGCTGTCGGGGGCGCACGCCCTCGCCCGTGCGCTGGTGCTGACCGCCGCGGCCACCACCGTGCTCGGCATGGCGACGGGCGGCCCCGCCCAGGCCGCCCCGGGCGGACCGGACGGGCCGGCCGACCGCAAGGACGTCAAGGCCCAGGTGGAGCAGCTGTACGACGAGGCCGAGCAGGCCTCCGAGCGGTTCAACGCGGCCCAGGAGGCGCAGCAGCAGCTGCAGCACGAGACCGGGACCCTCCAGCAGCAGGTCGCCGTCGCCCAGGACGAGCTCAACCAGCTGCGCGGCGACCTCGCCACCGTGGCCGGTGCCGAGTACCGCGGCGGCGGCATGGCGCAGACCGTCCAGCTGATGCTCGCCACCGACCCCGAGGGGTACCTGGCCACGGCCCGCACCCTCGACCAGGCCGCCGAGCGGCAGAGCGAGACGCTGCGCGAGGTGGTGGCCCGTCAGCGGCGACTCGACCAGCGCCGCACCGAAGCCACCGCCAAGCTCGCCGAGCTGGAACAGACCCGCCGCGCCCTCGCCGAGAGCAAGCAGCAGATCCAGCAGCGGCTGGCCAAGGCGCAGCGGCTGCTGAACAGCCTGGGCGAGGCGGAGCGGGCCCGGATGGCCGCCCAGGACGCCCGCGAGGCCGAGCAGCGCGCCACCCGCGGCACCGACCGGCTCGACCTGGGGACCGCCCCGCCCGCCTCCGAGCGCGGTGCGGCCGCGCTGGCCGCCGCCGTGAAGATGATCGGCTCGCCCTACGTGTACGGATCCACCGGGCCCCGCGCGTTCGACTGCTCCGGTCTGATGTACTGGAGCTGGCGGCAGGCGGGAGTGACCCTGCCGCGCACTTCGCAGGCCCAGGCGTCCGCCGGCCGGCGGGTCAGCCTCTCCGACGCGCGACCGGGAGACCTGGTGATCTTCTACCGGGACATGCACCACGTCGGCATGTACGCCGGCGGCGGGGTGATCGTGCACGCCCCCTACCCGGGCGCGAAGGTGCGGTACGAGAGCGTCAACGCCATGCCCGTCGCGGGGGTGATCCGGCTCTGAGCCGGTCCGGCCGCCCGCCCGCCCCCGCCGACGCCCCCGCCGACCCCGCGGCCCGCCGCTGCGCCCTGTCCCGGCGTGGCGCCCTGCTGCTCGCGGCCGGCGGGCTGGCCCAGCTGTCGCTGCCCTGGGCCGCCCCCGCCGCCCCGGCGGGCGCGGTGGCGGCGGACCGGCGGTCCGAGGTCGCGGCGGTGCTGGCCGCGCGCGCCCGCGCGCTGGCCGCCGGGGCGGCCGGGGTGCCGCTGGCCGAGGCGGCCTACCGCAACCTCGTGCCGGGCCCGGCCGGTGCGCCGGACCGGGCGGCGGTCACCGCCGAACTGGTCGTCCGGGTGGCCGGCTACGACGCGTACCCGGTGGTGCACCAGCGCCGGCTGGAGCTGCTGCGTACCGCGGCCGGCTGGCGGGTGGAACGCGAGGAGGGTGCGGGCGGCCCGCCCCCGCTCTGGGACCTCGGCGCGGTCACGGCCGCGAACGGCGGGCACTGCCTGGTGCTCGGCCTGGCCGGCGGGCCGGACCCGGCCGAGCTCGCCGCGGTGGCCGACCGGGCCGTCCCGGCGGTGAGCGAGGTCTGGGGGAGCGGCTGGCCCGGCCGGCTACTGCTGCACCTGCCCGCCACCGAGGAGCAGTTCGCCCGGCTGCTGGAGGCCGACCCGGACGGCTGGACCGGCATGGCGGCCGTCACCACCGCGGCGTCCGGTGCGCCCTGGCACACCCCGGCCGACCGGGTGCTGGTCAATCCGGAGGCGTACGGGGGGCTGAGCGGCTTCGGCCGTCAGGTGGTCGTCACCCACGAGGCGGTGCACGTGGCGACCAGGGCCGACACCCGGGCCTGGACGCCGCTCTGGCTCTCCGAGGGCGTCGCCGACTGGACGGGCTACCGCGGCTCCGGCCGTACGCCGAAGCAGATCGCCCCCGAGCTCGCCCGCGACGTCGCGGCCGGGCGGCTGCCCACGGCGCTGCCGGCCGACGGGGACTTCACCGCCGGGGCCGCCGGCATCGCCCAGGCGTACGAGCAGTCCTGGCTGGCCTGCGAGGTGATCGCGCGCCGGTACGGCCCGGAGCGGCTGGTCGCGCTCTACCGGGCGGTCGGGGCGTCCGGCCCGGGGGGCGAGGACCGGGAGCCGTGGCTGGACCGCCTGCTCCGGTCGGAACTGGGGCTCGGGCTGGCCGAGTTCACCGCCCTCTGGCTGACCGAGGTCCGGCGGCTCGCCGCCTGAGCGGCCGGCTGCGTGCGGGCCCGGTGGCCGGGCGTCCGGCGGCTAGCGCCGTTCGCCGGTGGTGGCCGGCCGGTCGATGCCGTCCAGCAGGTCCTGCTCGTAGGCGATGCCGGGCCGCACCGGGTAGGCGCCCACCGGCTCCGGCCGCTCCAGCACCACGGTGGCCGGGAGCTGGAGCGTACCGCGGGTCGAGCGCCAGAGCCGGACGCAGGAGAGCACGGCGGCGGCCAGCAGCAGCAGGTTGCGCAGGGCCAGCACGGTGATCGCGCCCGGCTCGCTGCCGACCACCTTGCTGAACATCAGGGGGAACTCCACCAGGGTCAGCGGCGTCGCGGCCAGGATCAGCAGCGCCACCGGCCGCTGGCTGCTGCCGCGCACGGTCAGGCAGACCGCCGCCACGCCGACCAGCCAGACCAGGTACTGCGGGCTGATCACCCGGCTGGTCACGGTGAAGACCAGCAGCGCGGCCAGTGCCGCGTCGTACATGGTCGCCGCGTTGCGGCGGCGGGCGGTGAAGCGCCAGAGCAGCAGCCAGCCGAAGCCCAGCAGGGTGCCGGCCATCATCACCTTGCCGACCACTTCCACCCACGGCCCGAGCATCTCCACCGAGCCGTAGTTCATCATCACCTTGCCGTCCCAGGCCCCGGCGATCCGGGCGAAGTGCAGCGGCAGCGCGCCCACCGACTCCACCTCGACGCCGCGGTCCTTCTGGAACGTCAGGAACTCGAACGCGCCGTTCATCCCCGCCGCGAGCAGGAAGCCCACCGAGACGGCGGCGGCCACCGCGGACGTCCAGGCGCGGCGGGTGCGCCGGCCGGACGGGGTGCCGATCAGGCCGAGCAGCGGCCAGATCTTGACGATCCCGCCCAGGCCCAGCAGCAGGCCGCCGAGCGCCGGGCGGCGGATCAGCGCCAGCAGACCGGCCACCGCGACCGCGGTGACGATCACGTCGTACCGGTTGTAGATCATCGGGCCGAGCAGCGGCACGCCGGCCACCCAGACCCAGGCGCCGGTCAGCGCCCGGCCCTTGCGCACGCCGGTCCGGACCAGCACGGCCATCGTCACCGCGTCCGCGACACCGCAGATCACCCAGAACGAGACCAGGTAGGACCAGGGGAGCAGCCCGGGCAGCATGATCACCAGCGCGGCGCCGGGCGGGTACTGCCAGGTGACGTCGTCCAGCGGGAAGGTGCCGGTCTGCAGCACGCCGTACCAGCCGTGGTAGATCAGCCAGACGTCGGTGGTGATGTCCCCGCCGGGCATCCGCAGCACACCGGTCGCCAGCAGCACGAGCAGCGCCCGGGTGGCCAGCCAGGTCCCTCCCAGGGCGAGGAGCGCCCCGGTGCGCCCGCCGGGGCCGCCGGGGGCACCGGAGGCCGGTGCGGGCTCCCGGCGGACGGCCAGGGCCGTGCCGGGGCCGTCGGCGCCGCTGGATGTACCGGACTCGGTGGCCGGGGCCAACTCCACTGCGCTCCCTCGTTCGTCTCGGACGTCCCACCGGAGGCGCCGCGCGACGGACGCCCGGGCGGTCGGTGGAGGGCGCTGCGCCGTCGTCCGGGCGGGCCCCACCGGCTGCCTAGGTACTAGGACAGACCCGGGGGTGGAACGGTTGCCGTGCACGGATGCGTTCCCGGCGGGTCGTGGTGTTGACCTATCGTACGGATCACCCAGCGGTACACCGAGCACCCCCCGACCGAGCGAGCCGTGGCCCGATGCACAAGACCTTGATCGTCACCAACGACTTCCCGCCCAGGCCCGGCGGTATCCAGGCCTTCGTCCACAACATGGCTGTCCGTCAGCCCGCCGGGAGCATCGTGGTGTACGCCTCGACCTGGCGCGACGGCAGCGAGGTGGCGCGCTTCGACGCCGAACAGCCCTTCCCGGTGATCCGGGACCGCACGAAGGTGATGGTTCCCACACCGCGGGTCACCCGCCGGGCCGCCGAGATCCTCCGCGCGGAGGGCTGCGACGCCGTCTGGTTCGGCGCGGCCGCCCCGCTCGGGCTGATGGCGCCCGCGCTGCGCCGGGCCGGGGCCGGCCGGCTGCTCGGCATGACGCACGGGCACGAGGCGGCCTGGGCCCAGCTCCCGGCCGCGCGGCAGCTGCTGCGCCGGATCGGCGCGGGCACCGACACCCTGACCTACCTCGGCGAGTACACCCGCTCCCGGATCGCCGGCGCGGTCGGCCCGGAGGCGGCCGCTCGGATGGTGCAGCTGCCGCCGGGCGTGGACGAGGCGACCTTCCACCCGGAGTCCGGCGGGGCCGAGGTGCGCCGCCGGCTCGGCCTGGCGGACCGCCCGGTGGTGGTCTGCGTCTCCCGGCTGGTGCCGCGCAAGGGTCAGGACACCCTGATCGAGGCGATGCCGCAGATCCTCGCCGACGTGCCGGACGCCGTGCTGCTGATCGTCGGCGGCGGCCCGTACCGGGCGGACCTGGAGAAGCTCGTCGACGCCCGGGGCGTGCGCGCCTCGGTGATGTTCACCGGCTCGGTGCCGTGGGAGGAGCTGCCGGCGCACTACGGCGCCGGGGACGTTTTCGCGATGCCCTGCCGCACCCGGCGGGGCGGGCTGGACGTCGAGGGCCTGGGCATCGTCTACCTGGAGGCCTCGGCGACCGGGCTGCCGGTCGTGGCCGGGGACTCCGGGGGTGCGCCGGACGCGGTGCTGGAGGGCGAGACCGGCTACGTGGTCCCGGGCGGTTCGCCGGCCGCGTCGGCCGAGCGGATCGTCCGGCTGCTGAAGGACGAGGAGCTGCGGCGCCGGATGGGCGCGGCCGGCCGCCGCTGGGTGGAGCGCTCCTGGCGCTGGGACCTGCTGGCCGGGCGGCTCACCTCGCTGCTGGCCGGCTCCGACCGCCCGTAGACGGCCGGTGCGGCCCGCCCCACCGTTCAGGGGGCGGGCCGCACCGGGGTTCGGGGGTCAGCGCTGGTAGATGGCCTCGACGTCGGCCGCGAAGTCCTTCAGCACGACGTTGCGCTTGAGCTTGAGCGAGGGCGTGAGGTGCCCGCTCTCCTCCGAGAAGACGGTGTCCAGCAGGCGGAACTTCTTGACCGCCTCGGCATGCGAGACGGCCGCGTTGCCGTCGTCGACCGCGGACTGGATGGCGGCCAGCAGGTCCGGGTCCTCGCGCAGCTCGGCGAGCGTGGCCGTGGCCGGCTTGCCGTTCAGCTCCTTCCACTTCGGGAAGAAGTCCTCGTCCACGGTGACCAGGCAGCCGATGAACGGCCTGCGGTCGCCGACCACCATCACCTCGCCGATCAGGGCGTGCGCCCGGATCCGGTCCTCGATCACCGCCGGGGCGACGTTCTTGCCGCCCGCGGTGACGATGATCTCCTTCTTCCGGCCGGTGATGGTGAGGTAGCCCTCGGAGTCCAGCGAGCCGATGTCGCCGGTGGCGATCCAGCCGTCGTTGAGGGTGGCGGCGGTGGCCTCGGGGTTGTTCCAGTAGCCGGTGAACACCTGCGGGCCCTTGAACAGGACCTCGCCGTCCTCGGCGACCCGGACGGCCGAGCCGGGCAGCGGCTGGCCGACCGTACCGATCTTCGGCTTGTCCCACGGGTTGAAGGCGGTGGCCGCACAGGTCTCGGTGAGGCCGTAGCCCTCCAGGACGGTGAAGCCGATGCCCCGGTAGAAGTGGCCGAGCCGCTCGCCGAGCGGGGCGCCGCCGGAGATCGCGTGGGTGGCCCGACCGCCGAGCGCGGCGCGCAGCTTGCTGTAGACCAGCTTGTCGAAGACCGCGTGCTTGATCCGCAGGACCAGGCCGGCGCCGCCGGCGTCCAGCGCGCGGCTGTACGCGATCGCGGTGTCGGCCGCCTTGTCGAAGATCTTGCCCTTGCCGTCGGCCTGGGCCTTGGCACGGGCGGTGTTGAAGACCTTCTCGAAGACTCTGGGCACGCCCAGGATCAGGGTCGGGCGGAAGGCGGCGAGCTCGGCGGTGACGTCCTTGATGTCCGAGACGTGGCCGAGCTTGATCGGCGCCATCGCCGGGGCGATCTCGGCGATCCGGGCCAGCACGTGGGCCAGCGGCAGGAAGAGCAGCACCGAGCTCTCGCCGGTGCGGAACAGCGGCGCCAGGCGCTCGACCACGTTGCCGCACTCGGCCATGAAGTTGGCGTGGGTGAGCTGACAGCCCTTCGGCCGGCCCGTGGTGCCCGAGGTGTAGACGATGGTGGCGATCGCGTCGGCGTTCGCCACCGAGCGGCGCTCGTCGACGGTGGCCTCGGTGACGTCCTGCCCGGCCGCGGCCAGCGCGCCCAGCGCGCCGTTCTCGATCTGCCAGGTGTGCTTCAGCTCCGGCAGGCGCTCGCGGACCTCCGCGACCACCGCGGCGTGCTGGTCGGTCTCGGTGAGGACGGCGACCGCCCCGGAGTCGCCGAGGATCCACTCGACCTGCTCGGCTGAGGAGGTCTCGTACACCGGCACGGTGATCGCGCCGGCGGTCCAGATCGCGAAGTCCAGCAGGGTCCACTCGTAGCGGGTGCGGGACATCAGCCCCACCCGGTCGCCGGGCGCGATGCCCGCGGCGATCAGGCCCTTCGCGGCGGCGCGCACCTCGACCAGGAACTGGGCGGCCGTCAACTCCTGCCACTGGCCGTCCACCTTGCGGCTGAGCACCGCGACGTCGGGGTGCCGCTCGGCGTTCTGGTGCACGAGGTCGGAGAGGTTACCGCCGCTCGGTACCTGGTAGAGGGCCGGAAGGCTGAAGTCGAGCAAGACTGCTCCTCGTTCGCGACGCTGCGGGACGGCAGGACGTTACTGCCCGGTAGGCAGCTTCGACCAGGGGGGTCGGCTCCGGTGTTCGAAGTGTCACACCTTTACCCGTCCGACCAGGCCGTGACCGGGTCGTTCGACTGGCACCCTACGGCAGCGCCCCGGTGACCGGTCGGTAGCCCGCCCTCCCCGCCCCGGCCGCCCCGCCCGGAGCGCCCCGGGCGGGCCGAGCCCCGGGCCGGACGGCGGTGCCGGGCGCGATAGCCTGCTCCGGGCGCACCCGACCGAGCAGGCTCGGCCGGGCCGGCAGCAAGGGACGACGCGGAGGGCCATTCCATGGCGGAGCACACCAGGTCGAGCATCACCATCGACGCGACCCCGGCGGCAGTGATGGCCGTGATCGCCGACTTCGCCGCCTACCCGGCGTGGACCGGCGAGGTCACCGAGGTCGAGGTGCTGGAGCGCGACGAGAACGGCCGCGCAGCCCAGGTGCGCCTGGTGCTCGACGCCGGCGCGATCCGTGACGAGCACGTCCTCGCCTACACCTGGGACGACGACCGCGAGGTCGGCTGGACCCTGGTGCGCAGCCAGATGCTCCGCTCGCTGGACGGCTCCTACGCGCTCGCCCCGCTCGGCGGCGGCCGCACCGAGGTGACCTACCAGCTCGCCGTCGACGTCAAGATCCCGATGCTCGGCATGATCAAGCGCAAGGCGGAGAAGGTCATCATCGACCGGGCCCTGGCCGGCCTGAAGAAGCGTGTCGAGGACACCGGCGCCGGGAAGCGCGCCGAGGGCTGACACCGAGGAACGGGGGCAGGACCGCATGACGGCGACACGCACCATCCTGGTCAGCGGTGACGCGGCGGCACCCACGGTGGCGGCCGCCACCGCGCTGCACGCCGCCCGGCAGGGGCACCGCACCCTGCTGCTGGCCGCCGACGACCCGCACCGCACCCTGGACACCGTCCTCGGCACCCGGCTGGAGCCGGAACCCACCGCCTGGGCCCCCGGGCTGGACGCCCTCCGGATCGACGAGCAGGCCGCCTTCCGGCACACCCTCGGCGAGATCGGCGGCCGGCTCAAGCCCGCCCTCGACCTGCTCGGCGCCGACCCGCTCGACCCCGAGGAGCTCACCGCCCTCCCCGGCACGGCCCGGCTCGCCCTGCTGCGCGCCCTGCCCGCCGCCGAGGCCGACGTCCTGGTGGTGCTCGCCCCGCCGCCCGCCGAGCTGATCGCCACCCTCGCCCTGCCCGAGCAGCTGGAGCGCTACCTCGCCCGGCTCGTCCCCGAGCAGCGCCAGGCGGCCCGGGCGCTGCGCCCGCTGCTGGCCGGTCTCGCCGGGGTGCCGATGCCCGCCGACTGGCTGTACGAGACCCGGACCAAGGCGGCCGACGCGCTCGCCGCCGCCCGGGCCGCGATCACCGCCCCCGGCACCAGCGTGCGGCTGGTCGCCGGCGCCGACGGCCACCCGTTCGACGAGCTGCGCCGGATCCGCGCCGGCCTGGCCCTGCACGGCCACCGGCCGGACGCCGTCGTCCTCCACGGCGTGCTCCCGGACGCCGCCGCCGACTCGCCGGACCCGTGGCTGGCCGGGCTGGCCCGCCGCCGCCGCGAGGAACTGGCCGAGCTCGCCGCGGCGAGCGACGTCCCGGTGCTGGCCACCGGCCCCGCCGAGGCCACCCTGGAGGCCGTCGCCGACCGCCTCTACGGCACCGGGCCCGGCCCGGCCCCGCTGGCCCCCGGGCCGTGGACCGTCGAGGACCGGCTGGCCGAGGAGGGCCTGCTGGTCTGGCACCTCGCGCTGCCCGGCGCCGAGCGCGCCGACCTCGACCTCGTCCGCCGCGGCGACGAACTGGTGGTCGGGCTCGGCGCCCACCGCCGGATCCTCCCGCTGCCCTCGGCGCTGCGTCGTTGCACAGTCGCCGGCGCGGGGCTCCAGGACGGGGCGCTCGCCGTCCGCTTCGCGCCCGACCCGGCGCTCTGGCCCCGCGGCTGAGCCCGGCCCTGCCTGCCCGGCCGGGGCTGCCTTCCTGCCCTGCCTGTCCTGCCCTGCCTGCCCGGCCCAGGCTGCCTGTCCGGCCCGGTCTGCCTGCTCTGCCCGGTCCTGCCGGGCGTGCGACGAGATCGGCCGGACGGGCTCCGTCGGGCCGTCCGGTAGCGTCGGAGGCAGTGGCCGCAGGCGCGGCCGGAGCCGAGGAGACGCGCGATGACCACCGCCGACGACCGCACCGAGCAGGCCGCCGAGCACCCCTTCGGCCCGGAGCTGGGCCCGCTGGTGGACGAGGTGCGCCGGCTGGCCGCCGCCGTCGGCCAGAAGGCGCAGGAGGCGAGCGCCGACACCCTGATCTCGCTGGCCGGCTTCGCCGACCGCCTGCGCGAGCAGCAGCCCGACGTGTACGGGCACCTGGCCGCCGCGGGGAGCGGCCTGGCCGCGGTCGGCGGTGAGCTGGTGGCCGCCTACCGGGCCGCCGTGGCCGGCCACGAGCACCGCTGGACCGCCGGCGACCCCGCCCGCAGCGAGCGCATCGACCTCGACACCCCTGACGGGCCGTCCGACAAGCAGTGAAGCCCTGACATCCGACCGGTGATCGGCCGGATCCCGACCGTGACAAACCGGGTGGGAATGTACGACTTTTGAAGGAGTCCGGCGCGGTTGCCGCCAAATTGTCTTCGGTTAATGTATGCGACGGTGTGTACGGGGGCTGGGTTGGGCGGTAGCGTTCCGTCCAGCGGGAACGAGTGAATAGCTGAGGGACACATGGCTCTGACCATCGGCGTCGACGTCGGCGGGACCAAGATCGCGGCAGGCGTGGTCAACGAGGCGGGCGAGATCCTGGCCCGGACCAGGGTGCCCACCCCGGCCGACCCCCAGTGGGCCGTCGACGCCATCGCGCAGGCCGTACGCGAGCTCAAGGAGCAGTACCCCGACGTGGTCGCGGCCGGCATCGGCGCCCCCGGCTTCGTCGACCGCGGCCGCTCGACGGTGATCTTCGCCCCCAACATCGACTGGGAGGACGAACCGCTGCGCACCCGGATCGAGGAGCTCACCGGCCTCGACACCGTGGTCGAGAACGACGCCAACTGCGCCGCCTGGGCGGAGTTCCGCTTCGGCGCCGCCGCCGACCACGAGGACATGGTGCTGATCACCGTCGGCACCGGCATCGGCGGCGGGATCGTGCTGGACGGCCGGCTGCACCGTGGCCGGTTCGGCGTGGCCGGCGAGATCGGCCACCTCAACATGATCCCGGACGGCCTGCCCTGCGGCTGCGGTGGCCGGGGCTGCTGGGAGCAGTACGGCTCCGGCCGGGCGCTGCGCCGCTACGGCCGCGAGAACGCCGCCGCCGACCCGATCCGCGGCTCGCGCATGCTGGAGCTCAACGACGGCGTGGCCGAGACGATCCGCGGCATCCACATCACCCAGGCCGCCGAGGAGGGCGACCCGCTCGCCCTGGAGTGCTACGCCGAGCTGGCCGACTGGCTGGGCCGGGGCATGGCCGACCTGGCCGCGCTCTTCGACCCCGGGGTGTTCGTGCTGGGCGGCGGCGTCTCGGACTCCGGCCGACTGCTGCTCGACCCGGTCGCCAAGGCCTTCGAGCACTACCTGACCGGGGGGGTGCACCGCCCGCGCGCCGAGGTGGTGCTCGCCTCGATGGGCTCGGCCGCCGGCATCGCCGGTGCGGCCGACCTGGCCCGCACCGTCTGACCGCGGGCCCGCACCCCCGACGGCGGCGCGACCGGAGCTCCGGTCGCGCCGTCGCCGTGTTCCGCCCCGCCCGGCGGCCCGCTGCCGTACGGTCGTCACCGGAGCGCCACCGGACGCACGGGGAGGACCGCGCATGACCACCGGACCGACCGAGCTGCCGTCGCCCGGACCGGGACGGCTGCGGCTGCTCAGCTACAACGTCCGCTCGCTGCGCGACGACCGGCAGGCCCTGGCCCGGGTGATCCGGGCCTGCGAGCCGGACATCGTCTGCATCCAGGAGTCGCCGCGCTACTGGCGCCCGCAGGGCCAGGCGGCCTGGCTCGCCCGGCAGACCGGCACCGTGGTGCTGGCCGGCGGCGGCCGGCTCGCGGCCGGCCCGCTGCTGCTCGGCCGGCTCGCGGTGGACGTGCTCGGCGTGCACGACCGGCTGCTGCCCAAGACCCGCGGCCTGCACGCGCGCGGCTTCGCCGGCGCCGTGGTCCGGGTGGCCGGCTCGGTGCCGTTCTCCGTGACCAGCTGTCACCTGAGCCTGGACCCGGACGAGCGGTACGGCCAGTTCGGGATGCTGCTCGACCAGCTGCGGATCGCCGGCCCCGGGGTGGTGGCGGGCGACTTCAACGAGCACCCGGACGGGCCCGGTTGGCGCCTGCTGGCCGAGCGGCTGCAGGACGGCCACCCGGCCGCGCCCTGGGGCGGGGAGTTCACGTCCGTCCCGGACAACCCCTACCAGCGGATCGACGCCGTCTTCGCCACCCCCGACGTCCGGGTCCTCGCCTGCGGTGTCCCGCACGGGCTGCCCGGGGTCACCGAGGCCGACCTGCGGGCCGCCACCGACCACCTGCCGGTGCTCGCCGTCCTGGAGCTGCCGACCGGCTGAGCCGGCCGGGCCGCGGCGGCGCCGGGTCGGCGCGGCCGGGCGGGCTGTGTCGGCCGAGGCGCCGCCCCGGCCGAGGGGGCGTCAGACGACGGCGCCGCCGTGCGGGTCCTCGGGCTCGTCCTCGTCGCGCTCCTTCATCCGGACCACCAGCGTGACGAAGCCGCCGAGGAAGGCGGTCACGCCCACCCAGGCCGGCCAGCCGGAGACCTCGCGCCAGACCACCGCGTCGAAGAGCAGCAGCGCCGGGCCGCCGAGCACGGCCAGCCAGGCGAACTTGGCGGTGGTGTCGGCCGGGGGCAGCGGCGGCGGCTCCGGCGGGACGAAGTGCTCCTCGTCCGTCTCCGCGGCCAGCTCGAAATCGCGCGGGCCCGAGCCGGCGGCGGGCATCACCGGCCGGCCCGACCGGGGGCGGGGCTGCGGCGCGAGGTCGGAGAGGTCGTCCGGATCGGTGCGCGGCCGGGAGCCGTCCTTGAAGCCGCCCTTCAGCTCGCCGCGGGCGCGCAGGTCCTCGATCTCCGGCCAGTCCGGATTGTTGAGGTCGACGGGGTCGTCGAACTGGGCGACCAGCGCGGCGAAGATCTCGTCCTGCTCGGCCTGGCTGCGCTCGGGCGCGCGCCGCACCCGCGGCGGCTCGGCGGCCCCCTGCGCCCGGCCCGCGGCGGCGGGCGCACCGCCGTCGGCCTTGCCCGCTCCGGGGGCCCCGGTCCCGGACCCGCCAGGCTCGGCCCCGTCCAGGTCGGCCCTGCCGCGGTCCGCCTTGTCGAGGTCGGCCCGGCCCGCGTCGGCCCCGGCCGGTCCGGCTCCCGCGGCCCCGGCCGCCCTGGTGTCCTGGGCCTTCGTGTCCTGGGCCTTCGTGTCCTGCGCGTCCTCGCGGGGCGCCTCGTCCTCGCCGCCCGCCGTGCTGCTCTCGTGCACTTCCGGCCCTTCAGCCCTGGTGATCGTCGGATTCGACCCGGGTGGCGCCCGCCGTGTGCGCGGAAGCCAGCCGTCGGATGAAGTCCACACTGGCCGCGAATATTTCCGGCGCGTCGTGGTCCAGCGTCGCGACGTGGTAGCTGCGCTGGCACAGCCGCTCCGTCACGTCGGTCGAGGATATCCGGGCCAGCACCAGTTCGGAGTTGGCCGCGGAGACGACGTGGTCCTGCGAGCTGTGGAAGAGCAGCACCGGCTGGGTCACCTGCGGCAGCCGGCCCTGGACCTCCTTCCAGAGCCGGGCGAGCGACCACGCGGCGTGCAGGGGCGTCCGGTCGTAGCCGACCTCGACCGCGTCCGGCCGGGCGATGTCGTTGGCCACCCCGGCCAGGCTCGGCACCAGGTGCCGCAGCACCGGCAGGAGCACACTCGCGGGGTTGTCCGAGCGCACCGACGGGTTGACCAGCACCAGCCCGGAGACGGCCGGACCGTGCAGCGCGGCCAGCCGCAGCGCCAGCGCGGAGCCCATCGACAGCGCGCAGACGAAGACCTGCTCGCACTCGGCCGACAGCGCCAGCAGCTCGCGCTCGACCTCGGCGTACCAGTCCTCCCAGCGGGTGACCTGCATGTCCTGCCAGCGGGTGCCGTGCCCGGGCAGCAGCGGCACCGAGACCGTGAAGCCGGCCTCCGCCAGCTCCTCGGCCCACGGGCGCAGCGACTGCGGCGAGCCGGTGAACCCGTGGCAGAGCAGGACGCCCACCGGCCCGCCCCGGTGACGGTACGGTTCGGCACCGGGCAGCAGCGGCATGGCGGACTCCTTCGCGGGCGGGGACGCTGGAGGACGGTCGGGGACGCTGGAGAACGAGGGGGCGGGGGAGGCGCCGGCAGGGGCGCGCGGGAGCGGGAGCTGCGGGAACCGCATCGTCCCACGGGTGCGCCCGCGCCGTACACCCCGCGGGACGGGGGGCCGGACGCCCGGTGGCGGACTCCGCCGGGCGGCCCGCCGGGGCGGGGCGGGGCGCGGACGGCGGTCGCGGGGCATTAGGATCGACCGGTCCGCATAACAGGAGGCCCGGGTTGTTCTACCGACTGATGAAGATGATCGTCGCGCCACTGCTTCGGATCTTCTTCCGGCCGTGGATCGAGGGCGAGGAGAACATCCCCGCCGAGGGTGCCGCGATCATCGCGAGCAATCACCTCTCCTTCTCGGACTCCTTCTTCTTCCCCGCGCTGATCAAGCGCCGGGTGACCTTCATCGCCAAGGCCGAGTACTTCAACACCCCCGGTGTGAAGGGCAAGCTGACGGCCGCCTTCTTCAAGGGCGTCGGCCAGCTCCCGGTCGACCGCTCGGGTGTGCGCGGCGCCGGCGAGGCGGCGATCCGCAGCGCGATCGCGGTGCTGGAGCGCGGCGAGCTGTTCGGCGTCTACCCGGAGGGCACCCGGTCGCCCGACGGCAAGCTCTACCGCGGCAAGGTCGGCGGGCTGGCCCGCGTCGCGCTGGCCACCGGCGCGCCGGTGATCCCGGTCGCGATGATCGACACCGAGAAGGTGCAGCCGCCCGGCCAGGTCGTCCCCAACTTCGGCATCCGTCCGGGCATCCGGATCGGCCGCCCGCTGGACTTCTCCCGCTACCACGGCATGGAGAACGACCGCTTCATCCTCCGTTCCGTGACGGACGAGGTGATGTACGAGATCATGCGCCTCTCCGGCCAGGAGTACGTGGACATCTACGCGACCGCCGCCAAGCGGCAGATCGCCGACGACAAGAAGCGTGCGGACGCCGAGCGCAAGGCCGTCCAGAAGGCCGAGCAGGCCGCCGCCAAGGCGGAGAAGGCCGAGGCGGAGAAGGCCGAGAAGGCCCAGAAGGCGGCCGAGCAGGAGCAGCAGGAGAACGGGTCGGCGTAGGGCCGTCCGGGGGGAGGGGCGATGACGGACGGCAGCAGAACCGGAGCGGTCGGCGGGGCGGTCGCGGCGGGCGGCATGTCCGTCGAGCTTCCGCTCTGGCAGGCCATGTCGTCCTTCCGGATCCTGGCGCTCGCCTACGCGGTGCTGCGCTACTTCGACTCCTTCATGGACTTCCGCCACCCCGTCGCGGGCTGGATCTACCTCGGCGCGCTGACGCTCTGGACGCTGGCCAGCACCCGCGCCTTCGCCGGGCCGCAGCGCTGCACCTGGTACGTGCTCGGCACCGACCTCACCTTCGCCGTCACCGGGATCGTGATGAGCGGGCTGACCGACCACCCCGACCGGATCAGCCACGGCGCGCCCACCCTGCCCACCATCTGGGCGGCCGGCACCGTGCTCGGCTTCGCCGGCAAGGGCGGCTGGCGCTGGGCGGCCGCGGCCGGCTCCGTGATCGGGGTGGCCAACATCCTCGGCCACGGCGGCCCGACCGGCGACAACATCCACAACATCGTGCTGCTGCTGGTCGCCGGCTGCGCGATCGGCTACGTGATCGAACTGGCCCGGGCCAGCGAGGCGACGCTCACCCGGGCGCTCCAGGTGGAGGCCGCCACCCGCGAGCGCGAGCGGCTCTCCCGGGACATCCACGACGGCGTGCTCCAGGTGCTCGCGCTGGTCCAGCGGCGCGGCGGCGAGCCCGGCGCGGACTTCGCCGAGCTCGGCCGGCTGGCCGGTGAACAGGAACGCGCACTTCGGGCGCTGATGAGCGGCGGCCCGCTGCCCGCCCAGCGCACCCCGCTGGAGCCGCAGGACCTGCGCACCCTGCTGGGCCCGTACGCGGACGAGCGGATCACGCTCTCCGCCCCGGGCACCCCGGTGCTGCTGCCCGCCCGGGCCGCAGGCGAGCTGGCGGCCGCGGTCGGCGCCGCGGTGGACAACGTCCGCCGGCACGCCGGGTCCGGGGCCCGTGCCTGGATCCTGGTCGAGGACGAGCCGGACACCGTCACGGTCAGCATCCGCGACGACGGCCCGGGCTTCGCCCCCGGCCGGCTGGGCGAGGCGGAACGGGCCGGCCGGCTGGGCGTCTCCCAGTCGATCCGCGGCCGCCTGCAGGACCTCGGCGGCACGGCCGAGCTGTACTCGGCGCCCGGGGAGGGCGTCGAGGTCGAACTCCGCGTCCCGAGGAAGGGCTCCGATGACCGACCAGCCGACCACTGACGGGCCGACCGCCGACGGGCCGGCGACCGCCGGGCCGAAGGCCGAGCGGCCGGTGCGGGTGATGGTCGTGGACGACCACCCGATGTGGCGCGACGCCGTCTCGCGCGACCTCGCCGAGGCCGGGCTGGACGTGGTGGCCACCGCCGGCGACGGCGAGGAGGCGGTCCGCCGGGCCCGGGCCTGCTCGCCGCAGGTGGTGGTGCTGGACCTCAACCTCCCCGGACTGCCCGGTGCCGAGGTCTGCCGCCAGGTGGTCGCCCAGGACCCGTCGGTGCGCGTCCTGGTGCTCTCGGCGAGCGGCGAGCACGCGGACGTGCTGGAGGCGGTGAAGTCCGGCGCGACCGGCTACCTGGTGAAGTCGGCCGGCCGGGACGAGCTGCTGGACGCGGTGCGCCGCACGGCCGTGGGCGACGCGGTGTTCACCCCCGGCCTGGCCGGGCTGGTGCTCGGCGAGTTCCGCCGGCTGGCCGCCGAGCCCGCCGCGCCGACCGCGCCCGCGGTGCCGAAGCTGACCGCCCGGGAGACCGAGGTGCTGCGGCTGGTGGCCAAGGGCCTGTCCTACCGTCAGATCGCCGACCGGCTGGTGCTGTCGCACCGCACGGTGCAGAACCACGTCCAGAACACCCTGGGCAAGCTCCAGCTGCACAACCGGGTCGAACTGGTCCGGTACGCGATCGAGCAGGGCCTGGACGACGAGGTCTGAGCGGGGCGCGCCGACCGGCGCGCCCCGCCCGTCTCCTCAGCCGCGGACGGCGGCGGCCCCCCGCAGGAGGCCGGCGACGATGTCCACGCCGTTGCGGGTGAGCACGGACTCCGGGTGGAACTGCAGCCCGGCGAAGCCGGGGCCGCGCAGTGCGTGGACGTCGCCGGTCAGCGGGTCGCGGGAGAGCTCGATGCCCTCGGCGGCGAGCCGGGCGGCGTCCTCGTCCGAGGCGCGCGCGGTGAAGGTGTTGTAGAAGCCGACCGTGCGCCGGGTGCCGAAGAGGTCGATCACCTCCTGCGCGCCCTGGAACGGGACGGCCTTGCGTGCCAGCGTCAGCCCGAGCGCGTCCGCGAGCAGTTGGTGGCTGAGGCAGACGGCGAGCAGCGGCGCGGTCCGGGTGCCGGCCCGGGCGGCCGCCAGCGCGTCGGCGACGACCGGGCGGAGCACGGCCATCTTGGCGTCGTCGGCGGCCGCCGGGTCGCCCGGGCCGGGGCCGAGCACCAGCGGGCCGCGGTGGGCGGCGACCTTCGCGCGCAGGCCCGGTTCGTCGTAGCGGACCACGCCGACCCGGTGGCCGAGCGAGGTCAGCAGGTGGGAGAGCATCGCGGTGAAGGTGTCCTCGCCGTCCACCACCAGGGTCGGCTCGGCCTCGGTGGGCACGGCCGGCTCCTGCATCCGCAGCCAGAACGGGGCCAGGTCGGCGCGCCGGGCGTCCAGGGCCGCCTGGACGCGGTGGTCGTCGGCGAGCCGGGGGCCGACCGGGCCGGGCACCCGGGCGGGCGCCGGGCGGGCGCCGATCGCGGTGAGCACACCGGCGGCCTTGGCGTGGGTCTCGGCCACCTCGGAGGCCGGGTCGGAGTGCCGCACCAGGGTCGCGCCGACCCGGACCACCAGCCGGCCGGTGGCCGGGTCGATGTCGGCGGCCCGGATGCAGATCGGGGAGTCGAGCAGCTGGCCGCCGCTGGCGGAGCGGCCGATCAGGGCCAGCGCGCCGGCGTAGTAGCCGCGCCCGCCGCGCTCGTACCGGCTGATCACCCGGGCCGCGTTCTGTACCGGGCTGCCGGTGACGGTGGCGGCGAACATGGTCTCCTTCAGCACCTCGCGGACGTCCAGCGAGGTGCGGCCGCGCAGCTCGTACTCGGTGTGCGCGAGGTGGGACATCTCCTTCAGGCGCGGGCCGAGCACCTGGCCGCCGAGGTCGCCGACGGTGCACATCATCTTGAGCTCCTCGTCGACCACCATGGTGAGCTCCTCCAGCTCCTTGGGGTCGTGCAGGAAGGTCAGCAGCGAGTCGATGTCCGCGCCGCCCGCCGGATAGCGGTAGGTGCCCGAGATCGGGTTCATCACGACCGTCCCGCCGCTCTGCCGCACATGGACCTCGGGGGAGGCGCCGACCAGGACGCGGTCGCCGGTGTGCACCAGGAAGGTCCAGTAGGCGCCGCGCTCCTGCTCCAGCAGCCGGCGGAAGAGCGAGAGCGCGAGCTCCGGCGAGCAGTGTCCGCCGGCGGCCCCGCCACCGGCCCCCAGGGTGGCGGTGAAGTCGCGCCGGATCACGAAGTTGGCGCCCTCGCCGCGGCCGATCTCGTCCTCGATCACCCGCCGGACGACCGCGGCGTACTCCTCGTCGTCGATGTCGAACGAGCCGCCGGACAGCGGGACCGGCACCCGCGGGAGCAGCGGGGCGAGCTCGGCCAGCGGGACGGCGTACTGCTCGGCCACCGCGAGGGCCCGCAGCGGGGTGGCGTCGTCGTGCACCTCGAAGCCGCGCTCGCGGAGCTGGCGGAACGGGACGAGGGCGAGCAGGTCGTGCACCGGTCCGCCGGCGGGGACGCCCTCGCGGACCGGCAGGTCGGCCAGGTGCTCGTAGTCGCCGACGGTGCCCAGCAGCACCTCGACGGTGTCCGGCGCGAGCCGGGGGGTGCGGCGGTGCAGCAAGGCGAAGGCGGGTGCGTCCGGGCCGGTGAGGCGGGCGAGCAGGTCGGCGGCGGTGGTCACGTGCGGCTTCCTTCCGGGTGGAGGGCGGGGTGCGGTGCTGGGTTCCGCTCCCGGGAGGGCCGCCTGGTGAAACGCCGACGGCCGCCCCGGGGGGCGGCCGTCGTGTTCGTCTAGGAACGCGCGAGGAGGGGGCCGCCCAAGGGGTCGGCCCACCAGCAGAAGCAGGTGTGCGGCGCGTTCATGCGTCGAGACTAGCGGATGCGGCGGACCGGGTGAGGCCGGTCACGCGATTGTCCGCGACGTGTCTCATCCCTCGGGCAACGGTCACAAATCGGTTGTCGCACCCCGTAGCCTTGCCGTGTGACCGTGACGAATCCCCACCCCTGGCAGTCCCTGCCCGCGGCGCAGCAGCCTGAATGGCCGGACCAAGAGGCTCTGCGCAAGACCCTTGCCGAGCTCGCCTCGTATCCGCCGCTCGTCTTCGCCGGCGAGTGTGACCAGCTGCGCGCCCGGCTCGGTGCCGTGGCGCGTGGTGAGGCGTTCCTGCTGCAGGGCGGCGACTGCGCCGAGGCCTTCGACGGCGTCTCGGCCGAACACATCCGGAACAAGCTGAAGACCCTGCTGCAGATGGCGGCCGTGCTGACGTACGCCGCCTCCGTGCCCGTGGTGAAGGTCGGCCGGATCGCCGGGCAGTACTCCAAGCCCCGCTCCAAGTCGACCGAGACCCGTGACGGCGTGACGCTTCCGGTCTACCGGGGCGACTCGGTGAACGGCTTCGAGTTCACCCCGGAGTCGCGCATCCCGGACCCGGAGCGCCTGAAGCGGATGTACAACGCGTCCGCCGCGACGCTCAACCTGGTGCGCGCCTTCACCACCGGTGGCTACGCGGACCTGCGCCAGGTGCACGCCTGGAACCAGGACTTCGTGCGCAACTCGCCGGCCGGCCAGCGCTACGAGCAGCTCGCCCGCGAGATCGACAACGCGCTCGCGTTCATGAACGCCTGCGGTGTCGCGCCGGAGGAGTTCAAGACCGTCGAGTTCTTCTCCTCGCACGAGGCGCTGGTCCTGGACTACGAGACCGCGCTGACCCGCGTGGACTCGCGCACCGGCGAGCTGTACGACGTCTCCGGCCACATGGTCTGGATCGGTGAGCGCACCCGGCAGCTGGACCACGCGCACATCGAGTTCGCCTCCCGGATCCGCAACCCGATCGGTGTGAAGCTCGGCCCGACCACCACGGTCGACGAGGCGCTCACCCTGATCGAGAAGCTGGACCCGGAGCGCGAGCCCGGCCGGCTCACCTTCATCACCCGGATGGGTGCGGGCAAGATCCGCGACCACCTGCCGACCCTGGTGGAGAAGGTCACCGCCTCGGGCGCGCAGCCGGTCTGGATCTGCGACCCGATGCACGGCAACACCTTCGAGGCCTCCAGCGGCCACAAGACCCGCCGCTTCGACGACGTGCTCGACGAGGTCAAGGGCTTCTTCGAGGTGCACCGCGCCCTCGGCACCCACCCGGGCGGCATCCACGTGGAGCTGACCGGCGACGACGTCACCGAGTGCGTCGGCGGTGGCGACGAGGTGCTGGTCGACGACCTGCACCAGCGCTACGAGACGGCCTGCGACCCGCGGCTCAACCGCAGCCAGTCGCTGGACCTGGCGTTCCTGGTGGCCGAGATGTACCGCGGCGGCCAGTGATCGACGGCGCCCGCTCGGACGAGCGGATGTGAGCGAAGCCTCTCCGGTCTCGGGACATCCGAGGCCGGAGAGGCTTTTTCACGCCCGGTCCATTGGGTAAGGTGAGGCTTAGTGAGCTAAGGCAAGCCTTAGTCAAGATCGTTTCAGGCCGAAGAGGCCCGCACCACCCCGGGAGAGACCGCGATGTACGTGTGCATGTGTCATGCGGTCACCGAGGACCAGGTGAAGAAGGCGATCGACGCGGGGGCCAACACCCCGCGCCAGATAGCCAAGGGCTGCCGGGCCGGCACCGACTGCGGCTCCTGCGTCCGCCGGATACAGGCCCTGCTGGGCGAGCACGGCGCGCGGCCGTGCCCGACCGCCCGCCTCGCCGCCAGGCTGGGGCTCGCCGACCCGGAGGCCGCGCCGTCGGAAGCAGCCCCGCCGGCCCCGCCCGCCCCGCTGCGCGCGGCCTGAGCCGGGCGGCTCAGGACTCCGGCTGCTCGATCAGCTGGGCGAGGTAGAGCGCCTCCCCGAGCTTGTCCAGCAGCTCCAGCTGGGTGTCGAGGTAGTCGATGTGGTGCTCCTCGTCCGCCAGGATGTCCTCGAAGATGTTGGCCGAGGTGACGTCGTTCTTGGCCCGCATCACCACGATCCCGCGCTTCAGCCGGTCGATCGCCTCGACCTCGACCTGGCGGTCCGCCTCGAACATCTCCTTGACGGTCTGGCCGATCCGGACGTGGAAGAGCCGCTGGTAGTTGGGCAGCCCGTCCAGGAAGAGGATCCGGTCGGTGAGCGTCTCGGCGTGCTTCATCTCGTCGAACGACTCGTGCCGGGTGTACTTGGCGAGCTTCGTCCAGCCGAAGTTCTCCTGCATCTTCGCGTGCAGGAAGTACTGGTTGATGGCGGTCAGCTCGGCGGTGAGCTGCTCGTTGAGGAATTCGATGACCTCTGCGTCGCCCTTCATGGCGGCTGCCTTCCTGCTGTGCGTCCAGATCCTCGGCCGTACCCCCCGGCTGCACGCATCCTGGCACCGTGATGGGAAGAAATTCCAGTAAGTTCACACTCACTAGGACATGTGTCGGAATATCCGATTTGGACGGTTCCTTGGCCCGTACGGGCGGGCGCACGGCCCCGGAAAGGGGCGCGCGCAGGGCGTTGCCCGCCGTCTGTCACCATGGAGCCATGGGTCAGTCCGAACGAGAACCGCTACCGTCGTCTGACCCGAGGCTCCCGCCGGGCCAGCGCCGACAGCGAGGCTGGCCGGCCCTGCACTACGGCCCGGTGCCCCGCTTCAAGCCGCTGACCTGGGACTTCCAGGTGTTCGGCGCGACCGCCTCGGCGGAGAAGCACAGCTGGGACTTCGCCGGCTTCACCGCCCTGCCGCGCACCACCGTCCGCGCCGACCTGCACTGCGTCACCCGGTTCTCGCTGCTCGGCAACGAGTGGACGGGTGTGCCGGCGTCCGAGGTGCTGGAGCGGGTGCCGCCGGCGCCGGGCGTCACCCATGTGATGGTCTGGGCCGAGTACGGCTACAGCGCCAACCTGCGGCTGGCCGACTTCGCCGACGCGTCGGCCGTCTTCGCCACCCACCGCAACGGCGAACCGCTGAGCGCCGAGCACGGCTTCCCGGTCCGCCTGGTCGTGCCGCACCTCTACGCCTGGAAGGGCCCCAAGTGGGTCCGGGCGGTCGAGTACATGCGGGCCGACCGGCGCGGCTTCTGGGAGGAGCGCGGCTACCACAACCTCGCCGACCCGTGGCGCGAGCAGCGCTACTCCTACCAGGAGGAGCCCGGGGACGGCCCGCTGCGCTAGCAGTCGTCCGGCCGATCCGTGCCCCTACAGGAACGGGAAGGTGACCGTCACCACGGTGCGCTGCGCGCGGCGCTCGCCGGCGGCGGGGGACTGGCTGGACACCTTGCCGGTGCCGAACAGGTTGACCCCGCTGCTCTGCATCACGAACCCGGCGGCCTGCAGCGTCCGCGCGGCGTCGTCCTTGGACATCCCGGTCACGTCCGGGACCGGCACCATGCCCTTGCTGACCACCAGCGAGACCGGCGTGTTCTCCGGCACCTGCTGCCCCGCCGCCGGAGAGCTGCTGATCACCGCGCCCTCGGCCACCGCGTCGTTGTACGTCTCGGTCACCCCGCCGCGCGCCAGCTGGGCGCCGGTCAGCGCGGCGGCGGCCTGGTCGGCCGGCTTGCCGGCCAGCTCGGGCACGGCGATCCGCTTCGGGCCGCGGGAGACGGTGACGCCGACCGCGTCGCTCTTGCGGGCCCGGGCGCCGACCCCCGGGTCGGTGGAGATGACCTGCCCGGTCGGGACGGTCTCGCTGTAGACCTCGGTGAACCGCCCGTGCATGCCGGCGCCGTCCAGGATCCGCTGCGCCTCGGCCCGGTCCTTGCCGAGCACGCTCGGCACCGTCGTGTACAGCGCCGAAGAGAGCGCGTACGTGGCGCCGCCGACCAGCAGCACCAGGGCGGTCAGCGCGGAGGCCCAGATCAGCGGTTTGCGGGGGAGGCGGCGCAGCCGGCCCGGTCGCGGGGTGCGGGCCGGCGGGGGCGGCTCGTCGTAGGGGCGCGGCTCGGCGAGCAGCTGCTCCATCACCTCCGGGGGGACGTCCAGCACGCTGGTCCGCTCGACCGGCGGCGCGGGTACGGCGGGCTGGATCACCGAGGTCGGCTCGCTGGTCGGGTACTGCGGGCTGGGCCGGGTGGAGGCCGGCGGCTCGGCGTCCAGCTCGGCAGGGGTGAGCGTGCGGCGCACCCGCTGGAGGGCGGCCAGCAGCTCGACCGCGTCGTAAGGGCGGGCCTGCGGGTCGCGCGAGCAGGCGGCGGCCACTATCGCGTCCAGCCCGGGGACGACGTTCGGCACGGCGAGCGACGGTGCGGGGACGTCCTCGTGCAGGTGGCGGTACATCACCTGGACCGGGTTCTCGCCGGTGTGCGGGCGGTGGCCGGTGAGCATCTCGTAGAGCAGGATGCCGGCCGCGTAGACGTCGACCCGCTGGTCGGTCCCGGCGCCGGGGCGGATCTGCTCGGGGGCCAGGTAGGACACGGTGCCGAGCACGGTGCCGGTGGTGGCGGTGCCGGACGTCGCCGCGCCGTCGCCCGCGTCGAGCACCCGGACCAGGCCGAAGTCGGCGACCTTCACCAGGCCGCCGTCGGTGATCAGCACGTTCTCCGGCTTGACGTCGCGGTGGACCAGCCCGGCCCGGTGGGCGGCGCCGAGCGCGGCCAGCACCGGCTCCAGGACGTCCAGCGTGGCCCGGATGGACAGCGCGCCGCGGTCGCGCAGCAGGTCGCGCAGGGTGCGGCCGGGCACGTACTCCATGGCGAGGAAGACGGTGCCGCCGTCGGCGCCCTGGTCGAAGACGTTGACCACGTTGGGGTGCGCGAGCCGGGCGACCGCCTTGGCCTCGCGGATGAACCGGCCGGTGAAGCCCTCGTCGCCAGCCAGCGAGGGCTGCATCACCTTGAGGGCGACGACCCGGTCGAGCCGGGTGTCGGTGCCCTTGTAGACGGTGGACATCCCGCCGGACGCGATGCGCTGCTCGACCCGGTAGCGGCCGTCGAGGAGGGATCCGATCAGGGGGTCGTGCAGTGCCATGTCCGCCTTGTCCACCCGGCGAGTCTAGTGGCGGGGCCCGGGCCCGGCGCCGCCCCGGGGGGCGCGTGCCGGGCTTCGTGGCCGGGCTGTGACAGTGCGCCGTTGCCGGGCGTGTCCGGCAACGGAGGGCCGGTGGCCGGGGCCCGTGGCCGGGGGCGTTCCCCGCCGCGGGCCCCGGGCCCCGTCAGAACGCCGGGCGCTCGCGGGTGTCCAGGTCGGCCCGGCCGGCCATCGCCGAGGAGGCCTCGGCGTGGAAGCGGCGCGGGATGCGGCCGGCCCGGTGGGCGAGCCGGCCGGCCTCGGCGGCGTGCCGCATCGCCTCGGCCATCAGCACCGGGTCCTGGGCGCGGGTCACCGCCGAGGCGAGCATCACGGCGGCGCAGCCCAGCTCCATCGCCAGCGCGACGTCCGAGGCGGTGCCGGCGCCGGCGTCCAGGATGACCGGGACGTTGGCGCTCTCCACGATCAGCTGGAAGTTGTGCGGGTTGCGGATGCCCAGGCCGGAGCCGATCGGCGAGCCCAGGGGCATGATCGCCGCGCAGCCGACGTCCTCCAGCTTCCGGGCCAGCACCGGGTCGTCGTTGGTGTACGGCAGGACGGTGAAGCCGTCGTCGACCAGCGTCTCGGCGGCGTCGAGCAGCTCGATCGGGTCCGGCAGCAGGGTCCGCTCGTCGGCGATGACCTCCAGCTTCACCCAGTCGGTGCCGAGCGCCTCGCGGGCCAGCCGGGCCGTCAGCACGGCCTCGCCGGCGGTGAAGCAGCCGGCCGTGTTGGGCAGCACCCGGATACCGTTGCGGGTCAGCACGTCCAGGACGGAGCCCTGGGTGCCGGGGTCGACCCGGCGCATCGCCACGGTGGTCAGCTCGGTGCCGGAGATCCGCAGCGCCTGCTCCAGGATCTCCAGGCTGGGGGCGCCGCCGGTGCCCATGATCAGGCGGGAGCCGAAGGCCGTCCCGGCGATGGTGAGGACGTCCTTGTCGTCGAGGGTGGTGTCGGCCATCGGTCAGCCCCCCTGGACGGCGGTGAGGATCTCGATCCGGTCGCCCGCCGAGAGCCGGGTGTCCGGCCACGAACTGCGCGGCACCACGGCCTCGTTGAGCGCGGCGGCGACGCCGGAGTGGGCCTGGCTCAGGGTGGCCACCACCTCGGCGAGCGTGGTCGCTGCGGGCACCTCGCGGGGCCGGCCGTTGACGGTGAGGGGGATGTCGCTCATGCGGGGACCTTCGTGGTGAAGCGAGTGGGGGAGAAGGGCTCGGCGAGGGCCGGGACGGTGCCGGTGACCAGGTACTCGGCGAGCAGGTCGGCGGTGACCGGGGTGAGCAGCACGCCGTTGCGGTAGTGGCCGGTCGCGGCGACCAGGCCGGGCAGGGCGGTCGGCCCGAGCAGCGGCGCGTTGTCCGGTGAGCCCGGGCGGAGTCCGGCGGAGGTCTCCACCAGCGGCAGCTCGGTGATCCCGGGGACCAGGTTGTGGGCGTCGCGCAGCAGCTCGTAGACGCCGCCGGCGGTGACGGTGGTGTCGTAGCCCTGCTCCTCGCTGGTCGCGCCGATCACCAGCTCGCCGTTCTCGCGCGGGACCAGGTAGAGGTGTTGCCCGCGCACCACCGCGCGGACGTTGCGGGACAGGAACGGACGGTACGGCTCGGGGATGTGCAGCCGCAGGATCTGGCCCTTGACCGGGCGGATCGCGGGCAGCACGCCCGGCGGCAGGCCGGGCAGCCGGTGGCTGTACGGGCCCGCGGCGAGTACGGTCCGCCCCGCGGTCACCACCTCCCCGGTGGTCAGCCGGGCGCCGACCGCCCGGTCGTGCTCGACCAGCAGCTCCGCCGCCCCGGTGCGGTGCACGAGGACGCCCGCGGCCTCGCAGGCCCGCTCCAGCGCGGCCAGCAGCCGGCGGCCGTCCACCTGGTGGTCCTCGGCGACGTGCAGGCCGCCGCGGACGCCGGGCGCCAGCATGGGCTCCAGCTTGCGGGCCTCCCGCCCGGTCAGCCACTGCGAGTCCAGGCCGAGCCGCCGGTGGAAGGCGTGCAGCTCGCGCAGCTCCTCGCGGTCGTCGGAGTCGAGCGCGACGGCCAGCGTGCCGCAGCGCCGGTAGCCGGTGTCCGCGCCGCCGCTCGCCTCCGCGAGGTCGGCCGCGAAGTCGGCGTACCGCTCGTTCGAGGCCATCCCGAGGCGCAGCAACGGCTCCTCGCCGTACTGGAGTTCGGTGACCGGGGCGAGCATGCCGGCCGCGACCCGGGCGGCGCCGCCCCCGGGGTCCGGGTCGACCACGAGTACGCGCCCGACCCCGCGCTGGGCCGCCCGCCAGGCGACGGCGAGGCCGATGATGCCGCCGCCGATCACCAGGACGTCGACGCGGGTGCCCGCTGCCAAGCGTGTCAAAGTCGCTTCTCCCTTCGCCGGTATGACCCGGATCAGGTTCGGACGGTCGCGGGCCGTGCCAGCCCGCCTCTCAGCCCGGTACGCCGGGCTCCCGCGATGGTGCCCCCACCTTAACTCCGGGCCTGGTCACGGCTGAAGGTGCGTACGAAGGGTGGGACGGGCTCCGGCGCCGGCACCGAACGCCAGTAGGGTGACGGGCGTGGCAGATCTGAGCGGTACGGATCAGGTGGTCGTGGTCGGCGCCGGGCTGGCCGGGGCGCATTGCGCTTCCGGGCTGCGGCGGGGCGGCTGGCGGGGGCGGATCGTCCTGGTGGGCGAGGAGCCGCACGCGCCGTACGACCGGCCGCCGCTCTCGAAGCAGGTCCTGCTGGGCAAGGCCGACGACACCCCGCTGGACATCGACTTCGCGCACCTCGGCATCGAGCTGCTCACCGGCCGCCGCGCCACCGGGCTGACCCCGGGCGTGCTGCACACCGACGGCGGCGACCTGCCGTACGGCGCACTGGTGATCGCCACCGGCGCCGCCCCGCGGGTGCTGCCGGGCGCCGAGCGCGCGCACCTGCTGCACACCCTGGACGATGCGCTGGCGCTGCGGGCCCTGCTCCGCCCGGGCCTGCGGCTGGTGCTGGTCGGAGCCGGCTGGATCGGCGCCGAGGTGGCCACCGCGGCCCGCGCGGCCGGCTGCCGGGTCACCGTGGTGGAGGCCGGCCCGGCGCCGGTGCCCGGCGCGCTGCCGACCGGGATCGGCCGGGCGATGGCCGCCTGGTACGCCGAGGCCGGGGTGGAGCTGCGCTGCGACGCCGCCGTGGCGGCCGTCGAGCCGGGCGCGGTGCTGCTGGCGGACGGCTCGCACCTGCCGGCCGACGAGGTGGTGGTCGGCATCGGCGTCCGCCCGGCGACCGGCTGGCTGGCCGGCTCCGGCGTCGAGCTGGACGCGGCCGGCGCCGTCGTGGTGGACGACCGGCTGCGCACCGGCCTGCCCGGCGTCTTCGCGGTCGGCGACTGCGCGAACTACCCGTCCGCCCGCACCGGCGCCCGGTTGACCGTCCAGCACTGGGACCACGCGCTGCAGTCCGGCCAGGCCGCGGCCGCCTCGGTGCTCGGCGCGGACGCGCCCTACGACCCGGTGCCGTACTTCTGGTCGGAGCAGTTCGGCCGGATGGTCCAGTACGTCGGCCGGCACGACGCGGGGGACGAGCTGGTCTGGCGCGGTTCGCCGCAGGACCCGACCTGGGCCGTGCTCTGGCTGCGCGAGGGCGCGCTGCGGGCCGTGCTCACGGTGGACCGCCCGCGCGACCTCACCCAGGCCCGCCGACTGGTCGAGCGCGGCGCGGTGCTGGATCCGGCCCGGGCGGCGGACCCGTCGGTGCCGCTGAAGGCGGCCGTCGCGGGGTAGCGCGGGCGGCCGTCGCGGGGTGGCGCGGGCGGCCGGTTGGTGCGCCGCGGGCCGCGGAGGTGGCAGTCTGGTGCCGTGAGTGAGATCGAAGCCAAGATTGAGTCCCTGGTCCCCGAGTGGCTGTACCTGCCCGACATCTCCGAGCGGTGGGGCGTCGTGGTCACCGAGGTCCGCAACATGGTCAAGAAGGGTGACCTGATCGCGGTCCGCCGCGGCCCCAACCGGTCGCTGCAGGTCCCGGCCGCCTTCATCGACGACGCCGGCCCCGTCAAGCACCTGATCGGCACGGTGACCGTGCTGCGCGACAGCGGGTTCAGCGACGAGGAGATCCTCGAGTGGATGTTCACCGAGGACCCGTCGCTGCCCGGCACCCCGGTCCAGGCGCTCTGGGAGAACCGCGCGACCGAGGTGAAGCGCCGCGCCCAGGCGATGGCGCTGTGACCACCGCGACGCCCGGCGCGGAGGCCCGCCGGCGGCTCGCCGACGCCCGGCTCTACCTCTGCACCGACGCCCGACGCGAGCAGGGCGACCTCGCGGAGTTCCTGGACGCCGCGCTGGCCGGCGGGGTGGACATCGTCCAGCTCCGCGACAAGGGCCTGGAGGCCAAGCAGGAGCTGGCCGCGCTGGAGGTGTTCGCCGACGCCTGCCGCCGCCACGGCAAGCTGCTCGCCGTCAACGACCGGGCCGACGTCGCGCACGCCGCCCGCCCGGACGTGCTGCACCTGGGGCAGGACGACCTGCCGGTGCCGGCCGCCCGCGCGATCCTCGGCGAGGACGTGATCATCGGGCGCTCGTGCCACGCCGAGTCCGAGGTGGACGCGGCGATCGCCGAGCCCGGCGTGGACTACTTCTGCACCGGCCCGGTCTGGCCCACCCCGACCAAGCCGGGCCGCCACGCACCGGGCCTCGGCCTGGTCGGGTACGCGGCGAAGCAGCCCACCGACCGGCCGTGGTTCGCCATCGGCGGCATCGACCTGGGCAACCTGGACGAGGTGCTGGCCGCCGGCGCCCGCCGCGTCGTGGTGGTGCGCGCGATCACCGCCGCGGACGACCCTCGGGCGGCCGCCGCCGAGCTCGCCCGGCGCCTGCGCGCCTGACCTACGGTGGGGCCGCCGCCGTCCCGGCCGGTACGTCTCAGTACTTGCGGACGGTGGCGGCCTCGGCCAGCGCCAGCAGCACCTCGCGGGCCCGCTCGTCGGCGAGCGGCGCGGCCTCCAGCGCGGCGAGCGACTGGCGCATCAGCTGGGTGATCCGCTGCTCCACCCGCTCGGGGGCGCCGCTGCGCTCGATCAGCCCGCGCAGCCGGGCCACCTCCTCGGGCGCGAGGTCCGGCGCGCCGAGCCGCTCGTCCAGGTGCCGGGCGTCGGCGGCCGGCAGGGCGCGCATCGCGTGGGCGACCAGCAGGGTCCGCTTGCCCTCGCGCAGGTCGTCCCCGGCCGGCTTGCCGGTGACCGCCGGGTCGCCGAAGACGCCCAGCAGGTCGTCCCGGAGCTGGAACGCCTCGCCCAGCGGCAGACCGAACGCCCCGTACGCCTCGACCAGCCCGGTCGGGGCGCCCGCGAGCAGCGCGCCGACCTGCAGCGGCCGCTCGATGGTGTACTTGGCCGACTTGTAGTGCAGCACCGTCTGGGCCCGCTCCAGCGCGCCCCCGTCGGTGGAGTCGCCGGCGACCGGCTCCAGCACGTCCAGGTACTGGCCGACCATGACCTCGGTGCGCATCAGGTCGAACATCGGCTTGGCGGCCAGCACCGCGGCCGGGTCCAGGCCGGAGCGCAGGAACAGCTCGTCGCACCAGATCAGCAGCAGGTCGCCGAGCAGCACCGCGGCCGAGGCGCCGTACTGCTCGCGGTCGCCGCGCCAGCCGTGCTCGCGGTGCAGCGCCTCGAAGCGGCGGTGCACCGAGGGCAGGCCGCGCCGGGTGTCGCTGCGGTCCATCAGGTCGTCGTGGACCAGCGCGCTGGCCTGCAGCAGCTCCAGGGCCGCCGCCGCGTTGGCGATGCCCTCGCCGGCGGCCGGGCCGCCCGCCCCGCGCCAGCCCCAGTAGCAGAACGCCGGGCGCAGCCGCTTGCCGCCGTCGAGCAGGAAGTCGCGCAGGGCCTCGGTCGCGGGGGCCAGCTGGGGCGAGATCTTGCCGAGCAGGGCCGACTGGCCGTCCATGAAGCCGGCCAGGGCTGCGTTGACGCGCTCGCGCACGTCCTCCACGTCAATCGGGTTGGCCGGCCGGTTGCTGGACGAGGTCACGATGAGGCTCCGGAGGTTTCGCTGGGGTGCAGCAAGCCTAGCCGGGCGGCCGGGAACACCCGTACGGACCAGGGGCCGCCGGGTGGATCCGCCCGGGCCGGATCAGGTCCGCAGGGCGGGGCCGCCCGGTCCCGGGGCCGGTTCCGCGGGCCTCCGGGCGTATCCGGAACGGTGTCCACCGCTTGTCTCAATTACTGGGATCGAGTTGTCCGGGCCCTGCGACCGGTGGTTAACCTGCCAGCATGGCACTCGGCATCGCTTCCACCAGAACCGACCGCGCGTTGACGGTCCGCGAGCTTCTGGCGGCCGGCAAGCGGTCCTTCTCCTTCGAGTTCATGCCCCCGCGCACCGAGGTCGGCGAACAGCGCCTCTGGGACGCCATCCGCAGGCTCGAACCGCTCGACCCCAACTTCGTCTGCATGACGTACGGGGCCGGCGGCTCCTCGCGCGAGCGCACCGTCAACATGGTCGGCCGGATCGCCACCGAGACCACGCTGACGCCCGTCGCGCACCTGACCGCGGTCGACCACTCCGTCGCCGAGCTGCGCAACATCATCGGCCAGTACGCCGACCAGGGCGTGCGCAACGTCCTCGCGGTGCGGGGCGACCCGCCCGGCGACCCGATGGGCGAGTGGGTCAAGCACCCGGAGGGCGTCACCTACGCGTACGAGCTGGTGGAGCTGATCAAGGGGATCGGCGACTTCTGCGTGGGCGTCGCGGCCTCGCCGAACATGCACCCGCGTTCGACCGACTGGGACGAGGACATCCGGCACTTCGTGGCCAAGATCCGTTCCGGCGCCGACTACGCGATCACCCAGATGTTCTTCGAGGTCGACGACTACCTGCGGCTGCGGGACAGGGTCACCGCGGCGGGCTGCCACGCGCCGATCATCCCGGAGATCATGCCGGTCACCAACGCCAAGCAGCTGGAGCGCTTCCCGCAGCTGAGCGGCTCGGCCTTCCCGGCCGAGCTGGAGGCCCGGCTGCGGGCCGCGGTCGACGACCCGGCGGCGCTGCGCGAGATCGGTATGGAGCACGCCACCGCGATGTCCGAGCGGCTGCTCGCGGAGGGTGCCCCCGGCCTGCACTTCATCACCCTGAACCACTCGACCGCGACGCTGGAGATCTACCAGAACCTGGGCCTGCACCGGCGTTGACCTGCCCCGCGTTCCCGGTCGCCGCGGCCCCGTGGCCGCCCGGGGCGGCCGGGAACGCGATGCGGTACCCCGGCCGTTGAACGGGTACAGTCGCCGCACACGCGCGGCGCGCGCGGGCACGCGACTGGAGGTAGCGGGCGGATGGGCATCGGGTACCTGCTGCTGTACGCCGCGTTGGCGGTGGTGGCGCTCTGGCTGGTGGCCGAGCTGCTGCTGCAGAACCGGGCTCCGCTGCACTGGCGCGGGCTGGCCCTGGCCGGCTTCCTCGGCGTGGTCGGCGGCATGGCGACGGGCTCCGTCGTGGTGATCGGCGCCGGCGCCGCACTGTTCGCGGTCGGCCAGACCTTCGTCACCCTCTCCGTGAAGCGCGGCTACGCGACCGGCTGGTCGCTGCGCGCGCCGGACGGCAGCCTGCCCGGGCCGCTCGCCAAGGTGCCGCTGCTCGGCGCGCTGACCGGCGGCGGCGCGGCGGTCGCGGCCACCGCGGTGGCGGTGGAGCGGATCGGCACCGTCAGCGAGGTGGAGTCGACCCCGGAGCCGGAACCGTTCGACGAGGACCTCCCGGCCGTCGAGCAGACCGCCGCCTTCGAGATGCAGGAACTCGCGGCGGACGGCGTCTACGCCTCCTCCTACTACGAGCAGCAGGCGCAGGCCGAGACCCAGCTCCAGGCCCAGGTCCAGCCGGACCCGTACGCGGACGCCTACCAGTCCGGCTACGACCCGGCCGCCCAGCAGCAGGTCCAGCAGCAGGTCTGGGACCAGCAGGGCCAGCAGCAGTGGCAGGCCCAGCAGCAGCCGGCCTTCGCCTACGACCAGGGCTACGGCGGCTACCAGCAGCAGCCCGTCCAGCCGGACCCGTACGGCAACTACCAGCAGGTGGACCCGTACGGCGGCTACCAGCAGCAGCCCGCCCAGCAGTACGGCTACGACCAGCAGCAGTGGCAGCCCCAGCAGCCCGACCTGCAGCACCCGCACCCCGACCTGCAGCACCCGCACCCCGATCTGCAGCACCCGCAGCAGGGCATCCCGCACCAGCCGCAGTACGACTACGGCTACCAGCAACCGAACACCTGGCAGCAGCAGGGCTGATCCGCGGGTGCGGGTGCGGGTGCGGGTCCGGCCCGTGGGCCCGCTCGGGCCGGGAGCGGGCCGGACTCAGGCCGGGCCGACCAGGCCGGCCGCGATGCACGCCGACATGCCGACCCGGGCCAGCCCGCCGCCGGGGTGGGCGCCGCCGCCGATCAGGTGGAGGCCGGGCACGGGCGACTCGGTGGCGACCTGCAGCCAGTCCCCGCCGCGCCCGGCGAGGGCGGGCCGGGGCACGGCGCCACCGAACGCCGCCGTCTCCCGGCGGGTGTCCTCGGGCGTCCGGACGACCCGCCACAGCACCCGTTCGCGCAGGCCGAGCCCGGCCGCGTCGACGTGCTCCAGCAAGCGGTCCGCGTAGCGCTCGGCGACGCCCGGCGCCGTCCAGTCGACGTCGCCCTGCATCGGGACGGTGGCGGTGAGCACGGCGGTCTCGTGGTCGTCGTCGGGACGCAGCGCCGGGTCGTCCGGGCGCAGCACCTGCACGGTCGGGCGCTCGCAGGGGTCGGCCGAGAGGGTCAGCGCGTCGATCTCCCGCGCCGGGACCGCGGCGTGGACCACGGTGCGGTGCGCGGTGCCCGGGGGCCGGGCCCCGCGCAGGGCGAGCAGGACGACGAACCGCCCGGTGAGCACCTCGGGGTGCCCCCACTCCTGCGGGTCGCCGCCGCCGGGCCACTTGGCGATCCGGTCCTGGAACAGCGTCCCGGCGTCCATCGAGGAGATCACCAGGTCGGCCTCGACCGGGCCGTCCGGGGTCTCCACGCCGCAGGCGCGGCCGTCCTTCTCCAGCACCTTCGTGACCCGGGTGCCGAAGCGGAACTCCACCCCGCGCTGCTCGCACCGCCGGTGGACCGCGTCGGCCAGCGCGCGGATGCCGCCCTTGACGTACCAGACGCCGAAGGAGAGCTCCATGTACGGCAGCACGGTCGCGCCGGCGGGCGCGGTGTCCGGGACGAAACCGAACCGCAGGGCGTGTTCGTGCAGCAGGGCGGTCAGGCCCGGGTGGCCGCCCAGCTGGCGCTGCGCCACGTCGACGAGGGTCCACTCGCGCGGGCCGCGCAGCCGGGAGAGCAGGCCGCGCTGCGGCGGAACGGGGTACGGGTCGGTGTGCAGCGCCGTGCGGTCGGCCGGGAGCGGCTCCTCCAGCAGCGGGCGGCGGGTGGCCTCCCAGACCGTGCGGCCGTGGTTCATCACCTCGGCCCAGCGGGCGCCCGCGCCGGGGCCGAACGCGTCGTCCAGGGCTTGGACGACACCGCCCCGGGAGGCGTTGGGCAGCAGCAGGTCGGTGCCGTCGGGCAGCAGGTGGCGGCTCTCCGGGTCGACCGGGGCCAGCTCGACCAGCTGCTCCAGCGGCTCCCTGCCGGTCTTCAGCGCGAGGTCGCGGTAGACGGCCGGCAGGGTGAGCAGACCGGGGCCGGTGTCGAAGGCGAAGCCGTCCCGCTCGTAGCGGCCGACCATGCCGCCGTGCGTGGCGCCCGCCTCGCAGACCGTCACCCGGTGTCCGAGGGTCGCCAGCCGGGAGGCCGCCGCGAGCCCGCTCATTCCTGCGCCGATGATGACGATCCGTGCCATGGCCCGAATCCTATGGCCGGGCCGCGGGCACCCCCGCCGCCGGTGCCGCCCGGCCGGCGGCCCGGGCGGCCTTCCGCTCGCGTCGGCGGGCCCGGAAGGCGCGGATCCGGTTGACCGCGAACCAGACCAGCAGCAGGCCGGCGGCCAGCAGGACGGCGGCGAGCGAGGCGGCCAGCCACGGGTGGAAGATCGCCAGGGTGACCAGGCCGGCCACCGCGAGGTCCTCGGCCAGGCTGACCGCGATGTTGCTCGCGGGTTCGGGCGAGGTGTTCACCGCCATCCGCAGCGAGGCCTTCACCAGGTGGCTGACCAGCGCGGTGGTGCCGCCCATCGCCCCCGCCGCGACCTCGCCCAGCGAGCCCGGGTCGGCGCTCGCGATCAGCGCCCCGACCGTCGCGCCGGCGATCGGGCGGATCACGGTGTGGACGGCGTCCCAGAGGCTGTCCACGTACGGGATCTTGTCGGCCACCGCCTCCAGCAGGAACAGGACGGCCGCGGCGGCCAGCACGTCGGTGCGCTCCAGCGCGGGCGGCACCGAGTCCGCCCCGGCGAACCGGCCCAGCAGGCCGAGCAGCAGGACCACCGCGTAGGCGTTGATCCCGCTGGCCAGTCCGCTGGTGAAGATCAGCGGGACGATCGTCATCCGGTCCTCCTCGACGGGGCGGGTGCCGGATCCGCCCGGCCCGCCGTACCGTACCGGGACGCCGGAGCCCCGCTCGTCGGTTCCCGGGCCCACCCGGGTGAGTACGGATACTCAGAACCGCACTTGAGTACCTGAGCGGATGGTCCCCGACCTGCGAAGACGGGAGAGTGGTGGGCACCGGGAGGGCGGCGCGTCGGGCGCCGTGCCCCGGGGCTGCGGACACGTGGCGGCGCCGGGTTCATGGGACGGCGCCCGCCACCGGCGGGTCCGCACGGGAGCCGGCCGCAGGCCCGCACCGCCGGTACGGGGCGGCGGAGCGGGTCAGGGGGGACCGGCGACCCGGGGGATCCGAAGCGCCGCCCACGGGGGGACGGCGCTTCGGCGGGTGCGGGGCGGCGGGACGCGGACCGGCGGAGGGAGACGGTCGGCGACTGCCGCCCGCACGCATGCCCGGGGACGGCCGGAGGGCCGCCCCCGGCCGCACCGGACGCGGACGCACTGTCGGCGGACGCATTGTCAGTGGTGCCGTTCACGATGGAGGGGCACGGGCCGTCCGGCCCGCGCGCTGCCTCGGAACGGGGGAGACCATGACCATCAGCCACCCTGAGAACGTCACCGCCCGCCTCCACTCCGCCGCCCACCACCCGCCCGCCCACGCCCCGGCCGGTGCCGACGTCCACCCGGTGCTGCGCCGGGTCGCCGCCCCGCCGGCCGCACTCGACCTGCTCGCCGACGCGCACCGCACCCTCGCCCGGTCCCGCTCCCTGGAGGACCCGCTGGAGCGGTACGCCGCCGCCCACCTGGCCGCGCTGCGCACGGTCGCGGCCGTGCTCGCCGTCCGCGGCCGGCCGGAGAAGAGCGCCCGGCGGCGCCAGGCCATCCGCAGCGCCTGGGAGGTCCTGCCCGAGGTCGCGCCCGAGCTCGCCGAGTGGGCGCCCTACTTCGCCGCCGGCGCCCGCCGCCGGGCCGCCGCGGAGGCCGGGATCAAGGGGGCGGCCTCGGCCCGCGACGCCGACGACCTGATCCGCAACTCCGCGCTCTTCCTCCGCCTGGTCGAGCGGCTGCTGGGGCTGCACCCGGTGCCGCCCGCCCCGCGGCTGCCACTGGACGGCGAGGCCGTCGGCGACCCGGATCCCCGGGGGTGACCGGCGGCGCCGACGCGCACCCCGGCCGGTCCCGGACAGGGCCTACAGTGGAGGCCATCCGATCGATCTGCCGAGGAGCCCCGCCTTGTACCCGACGCGTCCCCGCAGCGCCCTGCGTACCGCCGTGGTCTGGGAGGTGGTGCGCGCAGCCCTGGAGAAGCGGGCGGCCGAGCTGGACCAGCCGGTGCTCGACGTGGTCGACACCGGCGGCGGCACCGGCAACTTCGCCGTGCCGGTCGCCCGGCTGGGCCACCGCGTCACCGTGGTCGACCCGAGCCCCGACGCGCTGTTCGCCCTGGAGCGCCGGGCCGCCGAGGCCGGCGTGACCGACCTGGTGCGCGCCGTCCAGGGCGACACCCAGACACTGCCCGAGCTGGTCGCGCCCGGCAGCGTGGACGCGGTGCTCTGCCACGGCGTGCTGGAGGTCGTGGACGACCCGGCCGAGGCGCTCGGCAGCCTGGCCGCCACCCTGCGCCGCGGCGGTTTCGTCAGCCTGCTGGCCGCCAACCGCAACGGCGCGGTGCTCGCCCGCGCGCTCGGGGGCCACTTCAACGACGCCCGGACGGTGCTGGACGCCCCCGACGGCCGCTGGGGCGGGAACGACCCGATGCCGCGCCGCTTCACCGGTGACGAGCTCGACCGGCTGGCCGTCGGCGCCGGTCTGCGGGTGGACTCGGTGCACGGCGTCCGGGTCTTCGCCGACCTGGTGCCCGGCGTCCTGGTGGACACCGAGCCCGGTGCGCTGGAGGCGCTGCTCAGGCTGGAGGAGGCCGCGGCCGGACAGCCCGCGTTCCACGCGGTGGCGACCCAGCTCCACCTGCTGGCCACCCTGGCGTGACCCGGCGATGAGCAGGGGGCGGCCATGCGCCGCCCCGGTCCGACCGGCTGCGAGGAGCGCCCTGCTCCACCCCGGATCCACGCCCTCCCCGCCGGAGCTGCCCAGCTCCCGACCCATTCCAGCGGATCGGGCACTTGTCCGGGCCGGGCGGCGTTGAGTCCAGTGCGGCGCGGACCGCCCGATGCGGCCCGTCCCGCGCGTGGTCGACCACCCCGGAACGGGCCCGTGGACCGTATGATCTGGGTAAAGCCGGAAAGCATGACAGCCGGACGCTCGGGGCATATGGACGACACGGGCCCGGGCCCCCGTACAGGCGTCCGACCGCGCGTTTTCATGGCTGATTGGACTTGCCTCCCCGACCGGGGCGGCGGACCGGTCGCACCCGCGACCGACGAGTAGGAGGACTCCGTGCCGCTCTCGGAGCACGAGCAGCGACTGCTCGACCAGATGGAGCGAGCGCTGTATGCCGAAGATCCCAAATTCGCGTCGGCGCTTGAGGGAACCGGGCTGCGCACCTACACCCGTCGGCGGGTCTACCTGGCCGTCGGAGGCTTCGTGCTGGGTGTCGGCCTGCTGATGGGCGGCATGGTCGTCCCCGACCAGATCTGGGTCAGCGTCGTCGGGTTCCTGGTGATGCTGGGGTGCGCGGTCTTCGCCGTGACGGGTTGGCGCCGCGGTTCCGCGGGTCAGGCCTCCGGCCCCCGGCCGGCCGCCGCTCCGCGCCGCAAGGCGGGGATGATGGACCGGGTGGAGCAGCGCTGGCAGCGGCGCCGGGACGAGCAGACCGGCGGGTTCTGAGCGGCCCCGCAGGCCTCAGCCGTACGAACGCCGAGAGGGCGGGCAGTCGATCCGACTGCCCGCCCTCGGCGTTTCCGTTCGGCGGCCCGCGCTCCGGCGACCCGTGTGACGCGTGTGACGCGTGACCCGGGTCCGGGACCGGAGCCGCGGCGGCTCCGGTCCCGGCGGCCGGTCTCAGGACCTGCCGTCGTCCTCGCCGCCCCGGCGCCGCAGCCGGCCCCAGGCCCGGCGCACCGGCCCGGTGACCGCCCCGGTCACCCGGGCGAACCGGCGGCGCACGGCGAGCCGGGCGCCCAGCACCACATCGGAGATCCGCCACCAGAGCTGGGCCGAGGACGGCGGCAGCAGCACGGCCCTGGTCCGGACGGCCCGGCCGGCGCCGGCGCGCAGGCCCTCCCGGGCGGTCCGGACGTCCGCCGCCACCGGCTCGGAGAGCTGGGCGGAGCGCGCGTAGAGCACCCGCTCGGTGGCCAGCGCCAGTCGCCCGGCGGCGGCGGCCGCCTCGGTGTCGAGCTCGGCGGTCTCCGCGATCCGGCGGGCGGCGGCGCGCGGGGTGCGCGACTCGTCCGGCGGGATGCCGGCGTCCCAGGCGGAGTCGATCAGCTCGTCCCAGGCGGCCAGCACCTGGGCGTCGGTGAGCTCCGCCGGCCCGTCCCCGCCGGGCCGGCGCCGCCCGCCCGCGCCGAGCCGGCGGCGGCGCAGCCGCGTCCGCCAGACCATCGGCGTGAGCAGCAGCGCGACGACCAGCAGTGCCACGGCGACGGCGACCAGCACCTGCCAGGACGGCACCCAGGACTCCTGCCGCTGCGCGCCGGCGGCCTTCTGCTCGTCGCCGCACTCGCCCATCCGGCGCAGCTTGGGGTCGCAGCTGCTGCTCGTCGTGGGCAGCGTGACCGGGCCGGTGGCCTGCGCGGTGAGGGTCGGCTGCGGGGCCGGGGCGGTGGTGGGCTCGACGACCTGCGAGGTGTAGCGGGGCTGCACGCCGAGGCCCTTGGTCGGCTCGAAGCGCATCCAGCCGTAGCCCTCGAAGTACAGCTCCGGCCAGGCGTGGTACATCCGGCCGGTCACCGAGTACGAGTTGCCGGCCTTCGCGTTGCCGGGCATGAAGCCGACCGCGACCCGGGCCGGGATCTGCAGGGTGCGCGCCATCGCCGCCATGGAGGAGGCGAAGTGGACGCAGAACCCGCGCTTGTCGCGCAGGAAGGCCTCGATCGCGGTGCTGCCGGTGCCGCTGTCCTTGATGGCGGTGGTGTACTCGAACTCCGGGCCGGTGAACCAGTTCTGCAGGGCGATCGCCTTGTCGTACGGCGTCTTCGCGTTCCTGGTCAGGGCCGCGGCCTGCTGGGCGACGCTCACCGGCAGGTTCGCGGGCACCGAGGTGTACTGGTCCCTGATCCTGGACGGGGCGGGCGGGGCGTTGCGCAGCTCGTCCGCCGTGGGCTTCACGTCCAGCGCGACGACCTTGTAGTTCAGGCCCTTGAGCGCCCTGTCCCGGTTCGGCACGACGGTGCCGGTGAGGCTGTCCATCCGCCAGTCGGAGCGGTTGGGGAGGCTGACCGAGGACGCCGGGTAGGGCATCGGCAGCCAGCCCTCCTCCAGCCGGTTGCCGATCCTGAACTCGCCGGTCACCGTGGGCGCCTTGAAGTCCCGCAGGCCCTCCGGCTGCGGGAAGGTGCTCGGGAGCTCGGAGACCGCCGGCTTGCTGAGCGTCCACGCGGTGCCGTCGAACTTGTCGAGCGAGCCGGTGCGCAGGTAGGCGGTGTCCGCGAAGACGCTGTCCATCGCGTACGTGAACAGCTCTTCGTTGCTGGGGTTGGTCAGGTGCGAGGCCATGCTGACCAGCGGGTCCAGGCTGCTGACGCCGCCGGTGCCCGAACCCGGGCCGCCGGAGCCGCCCGAGCCGCCGGCGTGGATCAGGCCGCCGTCCCACTGCGGGAGGAACGGGGGCACCAGCAGGGCCAGCGCCAGGGCGAGCACGCCGACCCGCTGGCCGCTCAGGCTGAGCGAACCGGAGCCCTCGGTGCCGCGCGGCGTCCCGCGGAAGACCCGGCCCCAGCGGGAGACCCGGTCCTGGCCCTCGGCGAAGAGCAGCACCAGGTAGCCGGCGGCCGCGAGGCCGAACCAGACCCAGCTGCCGTGGTCGCCGGCCAGGCCGTTGCCGACCGAGTAGAGCGCCAGCAGCGGCAGCCCGGCCAGGGCCGAGCGCCGGTAGGTCACCGCGACGGTGTCCACCAGGACGGCGATCAGCCCGATGGAGCCGACCAGGATGAGCCGCAGGCCCGCGCTGGGCGGGGCCGGGATGGCGTACTGCTCGATGTCGTCCAGGCCGTGGGCGAAGACCCGGCCGAGGGCCGACACCGAGTCGGTGCCGGGCACCAGGCCGCCCCACGTCGCGGCGGAGCCCGCGAAGCCGATCAGCAGCATCAGGAACAGGGCGACCAGCTGCCCGAGCGGCACCGTCCAGCGGTAGAACGGTGTCCGGCGCAGGCCCGCGCCGGACACCGCGACCACGGCGATCACCAGGTAGGCGTGGGTGATCCAGCCCTTGGTGGTGAGCAGCGGGGTCAGGCAGAGCGCGGCCAGGGCGGTGGCCAGCGCCGAGTACGCGGTCAGTTTGGCCCGGGTGGTCACGCGCCGGCCTCTTCTCGGTAGGGGGAGGGCGACTCGGCCCGGTCGACGGCCTGCCACAGCTCGGGGAGGGAGTCCCCGGCGCGCACCGGCAGGACGGTCCAGCCGGCCTCGCGCAGCTGCCGGACCCGGTCCTGGAACTCCTCCCCGCCGGTGTCGGGGGCGATCATCCGCAGGCCGGCCCAGGTGCCGGTGTCGAGCAGGAAGGCCACGGCGCCGCCGGTGCGGGTGCGCAGCCGGGCCAGGCGGGCGGTCTGCTCCTCGTCCAGATCGCCGAGGACGGCGACCAGCAGGCCCTCGCCGGAGGCCCGCAGCGGGTCCTCCGCCCGGGAGAGCCCGCTGCCGTCGGAGAGGTCGACCACGGCGAGCGCGTCCAGGATCAGGCCGGAGGCGTCGGCGGCGGTGTTGCCGCCGCCTCCGGCCTCGGGGCCGGGGACGCAGTGGCCGAGGTCGGTGAGCAGCCGGGTCTGGTAGCCGCGCTGCAGCAGGTGGACGGCGACCGACGCGGCGCAGCCGACCGCCCACTCGAAGGAGGAGGCGGGGCCGCTGCCCCGGTGGCCGATCTCGCGGGTGTCCAGCAGGACGGCGGCCCGCGCCTTCTGCGGCTGCTCCTCGCGGCGGACCATCAGCTCGCCGTAGCGCGCGGTGGACTTCCAGTGCACCCGGCGCAGGTCGTCGCCGGGCCGGTACTCGCGCAGGATGACGTCGTCGTCGCCGGCCAGCGCCAGGGTGCGGGCCCGGCTCTCGCCCTGGCCGATCCACTCGCCGCTGAGCCGGACGTGCGGCAGCTGCTGGACCTGCGGCACCACGGTGAGCACGTCCGAGGCGGAGAAGGAGCGGCTGAGCTCGCACATCCCGAACGGGTCGGCGAGGCGCAGCTGCAGCGGGCCGAGCGGGTAGCGGCCGCGCAGGTCGGAGCGGACCCGGTAGGACACCTCGTGGTGCCCGCGCGGCTCGACCCGGTCCAGCACGAAGCGCGGGCGCGGCCCGAGCACGTACGGGACCTTGTCCTCCAGCAGGAGCAGACCGGTGGGCACCCGGGAGACGTTGTCGATCCGCAGGTGGACCCGGGCCTCCTGGCCGGCGACGGCCCGGTGCGGGCTGAGCCGCCGGCCGCTGGCCACCCGGTACCGGGTGCCGGCCAGCAGCAGGGCGGCGGTCAGCGGGAGGGCGGCGAGCAGGACGCCGACGTGCAGCAGCGCGCTCTGGTCGAGCAGGTAGGAGCAGGCCACCGCGGTGAGCCCGGCGGCGAGGAAGGACCGGCCCCGGGTGGTGAGGCCGCGCAGGCCGGCGCGCAGGCCCGACGATCCGTCGGACGGTGACACCTCAGCCCCTCCGGACGGCCGGGCCGCCCTGCGGGCGCGGCAGCGGCAGCCGGGCGACCAGCTCGGTCACGATCTGCTCGGCTGTGCGGCGGCTGAGGTGGCTCTCCGCGGTCGGCATCAGGCGGTGGGCGAGCACCGGGACGGCCAGGCGCTGGATGTCGTCCGGGGTGACGTAGTCGCGGCCGTCCAGGGCTGCGGCGGCGCGGGCGGCGCGCACCAGGTGCAGGGTGGCGCGCGGCGAGGCGCCCAGGCGCAGCTCGTGGCTGGTGCGGGTGGCGCCGACCAGGTCGACGGCGTAGCGGCGGACCGGGTCGGCGATGTGCACGGTGCGCACCAGGTCGATCAGCTTGAGGATGTCCGCGGCGTGCGCGACCGGCTGCAGGTCGTCCAGCGGGCTGGCGCCGCCGTGCACGTCGAGCATGGCCAGCTCGGCCTCGGGGCTCGGGTAGCCCATCGAGATCCGGGCCATGAAGCGGTCCCGCTGGGCCTCGGGGAGTGCGTAGGTGCCCTCCATCTCGACCGGGTTCTGGGTGGCCACGACCATGAACGGCGAGGGCAGCTCGTAGCTGGTGCCGTCGATGGTGACCTGGCGCTCCTCCATCGACTCCAGCAGCGCGGACTGGGTCTTCGGCGAGGCGCGGTTGATCTCGTCGCCGACCACGATCTGGGCGAAGATCGCGCCCGGGCGGAACTCGAAGTCGCGCTGGTGCTGGTCGTAGATGTTGGTGCCGGTGACGTCCGAGGGCAGCAGGTCCGGGGTGAACTGGATGCGCCGCACGGTGCAGTCGACGGACCGGGCGAGCGCCTTGGCCAGCATGGTCTTGCCGACGCCGGGCACGTCCTCCAGCAGCAGGTGGCCCTCGGCGAGCAGGACGGTGAGCGCGATCCGGACGGCCTCCGGCTTGCCCTCGATCACGCTCTCGATGTTCTGCCGCACCCGGTCCACGACGGCGGCGAGCTCGGGCAGACCGACCGGGTGGTACCCGGGTCCCCGCTGGTCGGCCCCCGCGCGACCTTCGAGACCGGCCTGATCGTTGTAGCTCGTCACCCGTACGCTCCCTGGCACCTTCGCCCGCCTCACCCCGAGGCCGGGCCCCCACCCCATGCTTGACGCGGGCCTTCGAGGAGCGGTTCCGCGCGGGACACCGGCGCCGGGGAGGGCCTGCGGCCTGGCCGCCCCAGGTGGTTCGGGGTCAGACCGGCAGGCGCATTCTCCCCCGCGCGGTGGCCAGAAGTCACCCTCTTGCCGGGAAGCACCGGGATGCGGTCCGGGCGGTCGCGGGGCGGTGCGCGGTGGCGCCGCGGCGGCGCAGCGCAGGTCGGCCGCGATCGGGCGGGGGAGCCCCGGCGGGCCCGGACGGCGCTGGCCGGGCGGCCGGGGGCGGTGGCGCCGGGAGGATCAGGAGATCTCGCGCAGCAGCCCGGTGTGGACGTCGAAGACGAAGCCGCGCACGTCGTCGGTGTGCAGCAGGAACGGCGAGGTGCGCACCCGCTGCATGGACTGCCGGACGTCGCCGTCGAGGTCGACGAAGGACTCCACCGCCCACTGCGGGCGCTGGCCGACCTCCAGCTCCAGCTCGCGCCGGAAGTCCTCGGTGAGGCCGAGCAGGCCGCAGCCGGTGTGGTGGATCAGCGCGATCGAGCGGGTGCCGAGCGCGCGCTGGCTGATGGTGAGGGACCGGATGGTGTCGTCGGTGACGACGCCGCCGGCGTTGCGGATGACGTGCGCGTCGCCCAGCTCCAGGCCGAGGGCGGCGAACAGGTCGAGTCGGGCGTCCATGCAGGCGACCACGGCGATCTGCTGGACGGGGCGGGCGTCCATGCCACCGTCGCGGAAGGTCACCGCGTACTCGCGGTTGGACGCCACGAAGCGGTCGATGATGGCGGGTGCGGTGTCGGCAGCGGCGGTCGGCGTGGGCCGGTCGGGGGTCACTGTCATGGTGGAGACGTTAGTGCGATTCACCGCCGCGTGGTGGGGCCGGGGGCTACAGACCGGGCGGCTGTGACCGAGTGCATATCCACAAAGCGGCACCGTCGCGGGCGTTCCGTCCCGATCCGCCCACCGGGGCGCAGGCGGCTCCGGCGGGCGGGGGCGCGCACCCCCGCGCCCTGCCGCCGGGCCGGCCGCGGGGTGTCCGGTGGGGCCCCTGCGACCTGCGGTGATCCGTACCGCCGCCCGGGTGGTGCGCCGGAGCGGGCCATTGACTGGCGGGGGCCGCGCGATAGAGTTGCGGCGCAGTGGAGCACACCCGCCGGGGCCCGTCAACCGGGTCTTTCCGGCCGGTGCGGCGGCCGACGCGGCCCGTGGCCTCCACCCGCTCCGTGCCACCTGGCGCACCTTCCCCGGTGCCGGGCGGTCACGACCTTCCCCCTGAGCGGGCGGGGACCACGGGCCGCGTCCCGGCCCCGCGGGCTCCCCCCGTGCGCCGGTCGCGGCCCGCGGTGGGCCAAAATGGTCGGAGCTCCCGGACGTCGGGCTGCTCCGCACCGAGGAAGGGCGCCACCGCGCATGACCACCAACGATCCGGCTCCCAAGCACGTCCCGGTGATGCTGCAGCGGTGCATGGACGCGCTGGCACCCGCGATCTCCCGGCCCGGCGCCGTGGTGGTGGACGCCACCCTCGGTCTCGGCGGGCACAGCGAGGCCCTGCTGACCCAGTTCCCGGACGTCCGGCTGATCGCGGTGGACCGCGACCCGGCGGCGCTGAAGCTCTCCGGCGAGCGGCTGGCCCGTTTCGGTGACCGGGCCACCCTGGTGCACGCCGTCTACGACGAGATCCCCGAGGTGCTGGAGCGCCTGGGCGTCGACCGGATCGACGGCGTCCTGTTCGACCTCGGCGTCTCCTCGATGCAGCTGGACGAGGCCGAGCGCGGCTTCGCGTACGCGCAGGACGCCCCGCTGGACATGCGGATGGACCAGACCCGCGGCATCAGCGCGGCCGAGGTGCTGAACACCTACAGCCACGGCGAGCTGGCCCGGATCCTCAAGTTCTACGGCGAGGAGCGGTTCGCCGGGAAGATCGCCTCGGTGATCGTGCGCGAGCGGGAGAAGGAACCGTTCACCAACAGCGCGCGTCTGGTCGATTTGGTCCGCAACGCCATTCCGGCCGCCACCCGCCGCACCGGCGGCAACCCGGCCAAGCGCACCTTCCAGGCGCTGCGGATCGAGGTCAACGGCGAGCTGGAGGTGCTGGACCGGGCGATCCCGGGCGCACTGGACGCGCTGGCGCTGGGCGGGCGGATCGTCGTGATGTCCTACCAGTCGCTGGAGGACCGCCTGGTCAAGCAGTACTTCGCGGCCGGCGCGACCAGCACCGCCCCGCCCGGGCTGCCGTTCGTCCCGGAGGAGCACCAGCCCTGGCTGAAGCTGATCACCCGCGGTGCCGAGCAGGCCACCGAGGCGGAGATCGAGGAGAACCGGCGTGCCGCGCCCGTGCGGCTGCGGGTGGCGGAGAGGATCAGGGACCGAAGCACCCGGGGCTGACCAGGCCGGGGCGGTCCGAAGGGCGGAGGAGACAGCGTGGTGGCCGGAGGCGGGGCGGGGAGTGCGGCACTCCCCGGGCAGGGCGGCAGGGCGCGGATCACGGTCCGCCCCGGGCGGCGGCCGGTACGGGGGCGGACGCCGTTCGCGGTGCTGGTGGTGATCCTGCTGGCGGCCGGGCTGCTCGGCCTGCTCGCGCTGAACACCGCGCTCAACGAGGGCTCCTTCGAGCTCTCCCGGCTGCAGCGGCAGACCACCGTGCTCACCGACGAGCAGCAGGGCCTGCAGCACCAGATCGACCAGAACTCCGCGCCGGACGCGCTCGCCCGCCGGGCCGCCGAGCTGGGCATGGTCCCGGCCGGCGGGATGGCCTTCCTGGACGTCCCGAACGGCGGCAAGGTGCTGGGCTCGCCCGGCCCGGCGCAGGACGGCCAGCCGGTGAAGCGCTCCACCGCCGAGCCGTGGCCCGGCAAGCCGCAGCCCTCGCCGAGCGCCCAGCCGAGCGGGGCGGCGCCGAGTGCGCCGGCGTCCGGCGGCGACACCACCGTGCGGGTCAACCCGGCGCAGCCGGCCGCGCCCACCGCGGGCGGGGGTGCGGGCCGATGAGCGACTGGAAGCCCTCCGGCGGAGCGGGCGGCACCGGTCGGCCCCGGCCGACGGCCAAGGGCGCCGCGCCGCGCCAGACCCCCCGTGGCCAGACCCCGCGCGGCCAGGTGCCGCGGGCCCAGGGCGGTCGCCCCCAGCCCGCGAAGGCGCAGCCGGCCAAGCCACAGCCCGCCGCCCGGTCGACGCAGCCGCCGAAGGCCCAGCCCGCCAAGGCTCAGCCCGCGAAGGCCCAGCCGGCCAAGCCGCAGCCCGCCAAGCCGCAGCCGGCCAAGGCCCAGCCGGCGAGGTCGCAGCAGCCGCCGCCGCCCGTGCGGTCGCAGTCGCCCAGGCCCGCGCCCGCCAAGGGCGGGACGCCCCGCAGCCGGGACCCGAAGGCCGGGGCCCCGCGGACCCCGCAGCAGCGCCGCCCCGACGCCCGCCCGGCTGCCCGCGGCCAGGGAACGGGCCGGCCGCGCCCGAAGTCCCGCCCGCCGCAGCCCCGCTCGATCAAGCTGGCCGACCCGCGCCGCCGGCTCCGGGTGGTCACGGTGGCGCTCTCCCTGGTGTTCTCGGTCTTCGCCGGCCGCCTGGTCCAGCTCCAGCTGGTGGACTCCGACGCGCTGGCCGCCGACGCCAACACCAACCGCTACCTGGACATCCCGATCACCGCCGAGCGCGGCTCGATAACGTCCGCCGACGGCGTGGCCCTGGCCACCACCGTCGACGCGTACGACATCACGGCGGACCCCGCCATGTTCACCCCGCAGGCCGCCGGCATCCCGGACGCCCCCGAGCAGGCGGCCGCGCTGCTGGCGCCGATCCTCGGCCTCCCCAAGGAGAAGATCGCCGCCGACCTGCACACGCCCAAGACCCGCTACAAGCGCCTGGCCGCCCAGCAGACCCCGGACGTCAAGAACCAGATCAGCGACCTCAAGTCGACCCTGGAGAAGCAGGCCGGCTCGCGGTCCTGCGCGGCCCAGAAGCGGCTGCTGAACAAGCCCACCGAGGACGGCGGGCGGACCAGGCTGGACAACGAGTGCGTCAACCCGCTGGCCGGGGTCTTCAACCGCGACACCCAGAAGCGCGTCTACCCCTCGGACGGCCTGGCCGCCAACCTGGTCGGCTTCGTCAACGCCGAGGGCGAGGGCGCCGGCGGCCTGGAGCAGCAGTACCAGAAGCAGCTGGCCGGCAAGGAGGGCCACAGCAGCTACGCCCAGTCCGGCGGCAGGCTGGTGCCCACCGCCGGGGGCTCGCTCGACCCCTCCGTGCCCGGCACCGACCTGCGGCTGACCATCAACCGGGACGTCCAGTGGGCCGCCCAGCGCGCCATCACCGACCAGGTCGCCAACGCCGGGGCGGAGAAGGGCTACGTCATCGTCCAGGACGTGAAGACCGGTCAGGTGCTCGCGATGGCCACCTCGCCCGGCTTCAACCCCAACAGCCTGGGCAGCGCCAAGGCCAACCAGCTGGGCAACGCGGCGCTCCAGGACGTCTACGAGCCCGGCAGCACCGCCAAGCTGATGACCATGGCCGCGGTGCTGGACACCGGCAAGGCGAGCTGGGACACCAAGGTCACCGTCCCCTACCCGCTGGTCCGCGGTGACACGGCGTTCAAGGACGACGAGGTGCACGACACCTGGTACCTGACCCTGGCCGGGGTGCTCGCCAAGTCCTCCAACATCGGTACCATCGAGGCCGCCCAGACCCTGGGCGCCACCCAGCCCGAGGCCAACAAGGTGCTCTACGACTACCTGCGGAAGTTCGGCATCGGCCAGCAGACCGGCCTGGGCTTCCCCGGGGAGACGGCCGGCATCCTGGACAAGCCGGAGGACTGGAAGGCGTCGAAGCAGTACACCATCCCGTTCGGCCAGGGCCTGTCGGTCAACGCCCTGCAGGCGACCTCGGTGTACTCCACCATCGCCAACGGCGGGGTGCGGGTCGCCCCCAGTGTCGTCCAGGGCACCACCGCGCCGGACGGTCGGTACACGCCGGCCCCGCCGGGGGCGGAGTCCCGGGTGGTCTCCGAGCAGACCGCCAGGACGCTCACCGAGATGCTGGAGTCCGTCGTCACCGACGAGCAGGGCACCGGCGGCAGGGCGGCCATCCCCGGCTACCGGGTGGCGGGCAAGACCGGTACTGCCAACCGGGTGGACCCGAAGACCGGCGGCTACCGCGGGTACACCGCCTCGTTCATCGGCTTCGCCCCGGCCGACCAGCCCCGGGTCACCGTCTCCTGCGTGATCCAGGACCCGGTCAACGGCCACTTCGGCGGCCAGCTCTGCGGGCCGGTGTTCAAGCAGGTGATGGAGTTCACCCTCAAGACCCTGCAGGTGCCGCCGAGCGGGAGCGAGGCGCCCAACCTGCCCGTCGAGTGGAAGCCGTGATCGACCATGGACAACGAGCGGGCCGGGCGGGACGACGGCACGGCGGCGGCCCGGTTTGGCAAGGGACGCCCTTCGGCGGATAGCCTTCCCGCCGTGCCGAAACCCGATCAAATCACCGTGAGCCCGCCCCGCCCCGCCGGGGCCGCGGCCCAGCCGCTCGCCGAGCTGGCCCGACTGCTCGGCCTCGCGCCGGTCGAGGGGGGCCCGGTCACCGGCGTCACCCACGACTCCCGCGCCGTCCGCCCGGGCGACGTGTACGTGGCCTTCCCCGGCGCCAACCACCACGGCGCGGCCTTCGCGGCCCAGGCCGCGGCGGCGGGCGCGGTCGCGCTGCTCACCGACCCGGCCGGCGCCGAGCTGGCGGCCGGCACCGGCCTGCCGATGCTGGTCGTCGACCGGCCCCGGGCCCGGATGGGCGAGCTGGCCGCCGCCGTCTACGGCCGGCCCTCCGAGCGGCTGCTGATGATCGGGCTGACCGGCACCAACGGCAAGACCACCACCTCCTACCTGGTCGAGGGCGGCCTGCGCGGCGCCGGGCGCAGCCCCGGCGTGATCGGCACCGTCGAGATGCGGGTCGGCGAGGAGCGGATCAAGAGCGAGCGGACCACCCCCGAGGCCACCGACCTGCACGCGATCCTCGCCGTGATGGGCGAGCGCGGCGCGGACGCGGTGACCATGGAGGTCTCCAGCCACGCGCTGGTGTTCGGCCGCACCGACGGCGTGGTCTACGACGTCGCGCTGTTCAACAACCTCACCCCCGAGCACCTCGACTTCCACCCGGACATGGAGGACTACTTCCAGGCGAAGGCCCGGCTCTTCCAGCCCGGCAAGTCCCGCCTCGGGGTGGCCAACCTGGACGACGCCTACGGGCGCCGGCTGGTCGCCGAGGCGAAGATCCCGGTCACCTCCTTCTCCGCCACCGGCGCCCCCGGGGCCGACTGGCGGGCGCTGGACGTCCAGCTCGGTCCGGTCGGCTCGACCTTCCGGGTGCTCGGCCCGGACGGCGCCGAGGCCGACGCCGCGGTCCCGCTGCCCGGCCCGTTCAACGTCGCCAACGCGCTGGCCGCGATCACCGTCCTGGTCACCGCCGGGCTGCCGCTGGAGCAGGCCGTGGCCGGGGTCGCCGCGGTGCCCGGGGTGCCCGGCCGCCTGGAGCGGGTGGACGCCGGACAGCCCTACGTCGCGGTGGTCGACTACGCCCACAAGCCGGACGCCCTGCAGGCCGTCCTCGGCTCGCTGCGCGAGGTCACCAAGGGCCGGCTGCACGTGGTGGTCGGCTGCGGCGGCGACCGCGACCCGCACAAGCGCGCCCCGATGGGCGCCATCGCCGCCCGCCTCGCCGACACGGCCCTGCTGACCAGCGACAACCCGCGCAGCGAGGACCCGCTGGCGATCCTCGCCACCATGCTGACCGGCGCCGCCTCGGTGCCCGAGGCCGAGCGCGGCGCCGTCCTGGTCGTGCCCGACCGGGCCGAGGCGATCCACCTCGCGGTGGCCCGCGCCCAGGCCGGGGACACCGTGCTGGTGGCCGGCAAGGGCCATGAACTTGGCCAGTACGTCCGAGACGAGATCCGCCCCTTCGACGACCGGGAGGTGCTGCGCGAGGCGATCGCGCGGACCACGGCCGCCCGGGGCACCGGAGTAGTGGAGCAGCCGTGATCGCACTGACCCTGGCCGAGGTGGCCGCAGCAGTCGGGGGCACCCTGGACGGCGCCGACCCCGCCACCCCGGTCACCGGCCCGGTCGAGGTCGACTCCCGCAAGGTGCGCCCCGGGGGCCTCTTCGCGGCGTTCGTCGGCGAGCACGTCGACGGCCACGACTACGCCGAGCGGGCCGTCGCGGCCGGCGCCGTCGCGGTGCTGGCCTCCCGCCCCGTCGGCGTCCCCGCCGTCCTGGTGGACAGCGTCGTGGACGCGCTCGGCAAGCTGGCCCGGGCCGTGGTCGCCCGCGCCGAGGGCACCGCCGTGGTCGCGCTGACCGGCTCGGCCGGCAAGACCAGCACCAAGGACCTGATCGCCCAGCTGCTCCAGCGCCACGGCGAGACCGTCTACCCGCCGGGCTCGCTCAACAACGAGATCGGCCACCCGATGACCGCGCTGCGGGTCGAGGAGGGCACCCGGCACCTGGTGATGGAGATGGGCGCCCGGCACAAGGGCGACATCGAGTACCTCACCACGATCACCCCGCCCCGGATCGGCCTGGTGCTGAACGTCGGCACCGCGCACGTCGGCGAGTTCGGCTCCCAGGAGGCGATCGCCGAGGCCAAGGGCGAGCTGGTGGAGGCGCTGCCCGCGGAGGGCACGGCGATCCTCAACGCCGACGACCCGCTGGTCCGGGCGATGGCCGCCCGGACCAAGGCCAAGGTGGTGTACTTCGGCGAGTCCCGGGAGGCGGACGTCCGGGCACAGGATGTTCGCCTGGACTCCACCGGACGGCCATCGTTCACGTTGACCACCCCCACCGGTTCCGCAGCCGTGCAGCTGCGCCTGTACGGTGAGCACCACGTCTCGAACGCCCTCGCCGCCGCCGCGGTGGCGGTGGAGCTCGGGATGTCCGTCGACGACACCGCCGAAGCGCTGAGCGAGGCGGGTGCGCTGTCCCGCTGGCGCATGGAGGTCGTCGACCGGGCCGATGGTGTCACCGTCGTCAACGACGCCTACAACGCGAACCCCGACTCGATGCGGGCCGCGCTGCGGGCGCTGGTCTCGATGGGGGGACGCGGCCCGGAGCGCCGTCGCACCTGGGCGGTGCTCGGCGAGATGCGGGAGCTCGGCGAGGAGAGCCTGGCCGAGCACGACGCCATCGGGCGGCTCGCGGTACGGCTGGACGTCACCAAGCTGGTGGCGGTCGGCGGGCGCGAGGCGGCCTGCATGGAACTGGGCGCGAGGAACGAAGGTTCGTGGGGTGAGGAGTCGGTGCTGGTGTCCGACGCGGACGCGGCGGTCGAGCTGCTGCGCAGTCAGCTGCGGCCGGGGGATGTGGTCCTGGTGAAGGCGTCCCGTTCGGTGGGGCTGGAGAAGGTGGCCGAGGCGCTGCTCGCGGACGGTGCTGCCTAAATGAAGCAGATCCTCTTCTCCGGCATGATCGGTCTGGTCCTGTCGCTGCTGGGCACCCCCGCCCTGATCAAGCTGCTCGCCAAGCACGGCTACGGCCAGTACATCCGCGACGACGGCCCGAAGGCGCACCACAGCAAGAAGGGCACGCCCACCATGGGCGGCATCGCCTTCATCCTGGCGACGCTGATCGCCTACTTCGCCACCAAGGCGATAACGGGCGAGTCCCCGACCGTCTCGGGGCTGCTGGTGCTCTTCCTGACGGCCGGTCTGGGCCTGGTCGGCTTCCTGGACGACTACATCAAGGTGGTCAAGCGCCGCTCGCTGGGCCTGCGGGCCAAGGCGAAGCTGCTCGGCCAGTCCTTCGTCGGCCTCGCCTTCGCCGGCCTGGCGCTGCAGTTCAGCGACGACCGGGGGCTCACCCCGGCCTCCCAGCACCTCTCCTTCGTCCGGGACTTCGGCTGGTCGATCGGCCCGGTGCTGTTCGTCATCTTCGCGTACTTCATGATCGCCGCGATGTCGAACGGCGTGAACCTGACGGACGGTCTGGACGGTCTGGCCACCGGCGCCTCGGTGATGGTCTTCGGCGCCTACACCTTCATCGGCCTCTGGGAGTACACCCAGAGCTGCGCGTACGCCATCACCGCCACCGCCAACTGCTACGACGTCCGCGACCCGCTGGACCTCGCGGTCGTCGCCTCGGCCCTGATGGGCTCCTGCTTCGGCTTCCTGTGGTGGAACACCTCGCCCGCCAAGATCTTCATGGGTGACACCGGCTCGCTCGCCCTCGGCGGCGCCCTGGCCGGTCTGGCGATCTGCTCCCGCACCGAGCTGCTGGTCGCCGTGCTCGGCGGCCTCTTCGTGATCATCACCCTCTCGGTGATCATCCAGGTCGGCTCCTTCCGGATGACCGGGAAGCGCGTCTTCAAGATGGCGCCGCTGCAGCACCACTTCGAACTCAAGGGCTGGACCGAGGTCCTGATCGTGGTCCGGTTCTGGATCATCCAGGGCCTCTGCGTCGCCGTCGGTCTCGGCCTCTTCTACGCGGGATGGGTGACCGGATGACCAACCTCCAGCCGGCCGGACCGGAGTGGACCGGACTGCCGGTCACCGTCGCCGGCCTCGGCGTCTCGGGCATCAGTGCGGCCCGCGTGCTGCACGGCCTCGGCGCCCGGGTCACCGTCGTGGACGGCGGCTCCGGCGAGGGCCTGAAGGCCCGCGCGGCCGAGCTGGAGGCCCAGGGCGTCACCGTCCGCCTGGGCGACGGGGCGACCCTGCCCGACGGCACCCGACTGGTCGTCACCTCGCCCGGGTGGCCGCCGAGCAGCCCGCTGTTCGCCGCGGCCGACCGGGCCGGCGTCGAGGTCTGGGGCGACGTCGAGCTCGCCTGGCGGCTGCGCAGGCCGCTGCCGTCCACCGGCGAGCCCGCCCCCTGGCTGGCCGTCACCGGCACCAACGGCAAGACCACCACCGTCCAGATGCTCGCCTCGATCCTCACCGCCGCCGGCAGGCGCACCGCCGCCGTCGGCAACGTCGGGGTCTCGGTGCTGGACGCCGTGCTCGCCGAGGAGCCGTACGACGTGCTCGCGGTCGAGCTCTCCAGCTACCAGCTGCACTGGGCGCCCTCGCTGCGCCCGTACTCGGCGGCCGTGCTCAACCTGGCGCCCGACCACCTGGACTGGCACGGCTCGATGGAGGCGTACGCCGCCGACAAGGGCCGGATCTACGAGGGCAACGTCGTCGCCTGCGTGTACAACCTGGCCGACCCGGCCACCGAGGCGCTGGTCCGCGAGGCCGACGTCGAGGAGGGCTGCCGGGCGATCGGTTTCGGCCTCGGCGCGCCCGCCCCGTCGAACTTCGGCGTGGTCGACGGCCTGCTGGTGGACCGGGCCTTCGTCCCGGACCGGACCAAGAGCGCCGCCGAGCTGGGCTCGGTGTCGGACGTCAACCCGCCGGCGCCGCACAACATCGCCAACGCGCTCGCCGCGGCGGCGCTGGCCCGGTCCTACGGCGTCGACGTCAAGGCCGTCCGCGAGGGCCTGCGGGCCTTCCGCCCGGACGCGCACCGGATCGCCGAGGTCGGCGTGGTCGGCGGGGTGACCTACGTCGACGACTCCAAGGCCACCAACACCCACGCGGCGGCCGCCTCGCTGGCCGCCTACCGGCCGATCGTCTGGATCGCCGGCGGCCTGGCCAAGGGCGCCGCCTTCGACGACCTGGTCCAGGGCGCGGCGGAGCGGCTGCGCGCCGCCGTGCTGATCGGCGAGGACCGCGCGCTGATCCGCGAGGCCCTGGCGCGACACGCGCCGGATGTCCCGGTCATCGAGGCGGCCGAGGGCCAGACTGGCGCGGTGGCGATGGCCGAGGTGGTCCGGACGGCCGCATCGCTGGCCCGGTCGGGTGACACCGTGCTGCTGGCCCCGGCCTGCGCCTCGATGGACATGTTCACCAACTACGGCGAGCGCGGCGACCTCTTCGCGGCGGCGGTCCGGGAGCTGGCGGACACGCCATAGCGGGAACGGCGAGCGGGCCGCGGAGACGAGGGAGCGCAGGAGTGGTGGCGGGGCAGGGCGGGGTGGGCGGTTCCGGTGCGCCGGAAAAGGGCGCTGCCGATCCCTGGCGGGTGATCTCGGCCACCACGACCGCCTACAAGTCGGCCGGCCCGGTGGCCCGCCTGCAGGCCTTCCGGGCCCGCCTGCGGTACACCCTGGACCGGCCGCTGACGCCCTACCTGCTGATCATCGGCTCGACCCTGCTGCTGGTCGTCCTGGGCCTGATGATGGTCTTCTCGGCCTCGCAGATCCTGGCCCTGGGCCAGCACCGCTCGGCGCAGTACTACTTCCTGAAACAGCTGGTCGCGGTGGTGCTCGGCCTGGTGCTGCTGATCGGCTTCGCGGCCGTGCCGGTGGCGGTGCTGCGGGTGATCGTCTACCCGGTGATGTTCGGGGTGATCGGCGCGCTCGCGCTGGTCGCGATCCCCGGCGTCGGGGTCGAGGTCAACGGGAACCGGAACTGGCTGGATCTCGGCCTGATGCAGTTCCAGCCGTCCGAGTTCGCCAAACTCGCCCTGGTGCTCTGGGGCGCCGACCTGCTCGCCCGCAAACAGCGCAACGGCACCCTCGACCAGTGGAAGCACCTGCTGGTCCCGCTGGTGCCGGGCGCGCTGCTGCTGCTGGCGATGATCATGCTCGGTGGTGACATGGGCACCTCGATGATCCTGGTGGCCATGCTCTTCGGCCTGCTCTGGATGGTCGGCGCGCCACTGCGGCTGTTCGTCGCCACCCTCGGCGTGGCCGTCGTGGTCTGCACCGCCCTGGTGGTCACCGTCCCGCACCGGGCCGAGCGGCTCTCCTGCATCGGCGTCACCAAGCTCGACCCGGCCGGCGCCTGCTTCCAGGCGCTGCACGGGGTCTACTCGTTCGGCCTCGGCGGCCTCTTCGGCTCCGGCCTCGGCGCCGGGGTGGAGAAGTGGGGCCAGCTCCCGGAGGCGCACACCGACTTCATCTTCGCCGCGACCGGCGAGGAACTCGGCCTGGTGGGGACGCTGTCGGTGATCGGTCTCTTCGCGGCACTAGGCTACGCGGGTATCCGTGTGGCCATCGGTACGAAGGACCCCTTCGTCAGGTACGCCGCGGGAGCCGCCACCACCTGGATCATGGCGCAGGCCGTGATCAACCTGGGGTCGGCGCTGGGACTGCTGCCCATCGCGGGCGTCCCGCTCCCGCTGTTCTCCTACGGCGGTTCCGCCATGCTGTCGGCCATGTCCGCGATCGGGGTGCTGCTCTGCCTGGCACGCAGCAGCTCGGGCGCGAAGGCGGCCCTGGCCGCCCGGAGCAAGAACTCCCGGATCAGGAGACGACTGGCCCGGGTGCTGCCACGACGACGAACCACAGCGCGCCCGGCCCCCGGGCCGGCACGCAGGGAGCGGTGAATTTCGGTGCATGTCGTACTCGCCGGCGGGGGGACCGCCGGTCACATCGAGCCGGCCATGGCCCTCGCGGACGCACTCCGCAGGCACGACCCGTCCGTCGGGATCACCGCCCTCGGCACCGAGCGCGGCCTGGAGACCCGACTGGTGCCCGAGCGCGGCTACCAGCTGGAGCTCATCCCGGCCGTCCCGCTGCCCCGCAAGCCCACCCCCGAGCTGATCACCGTCCCGGGCCGGCTGCGCGGCACCGTCCGGGCCGCCCAGGAGATCATCGAGCGGGTCAACGCGGACGTCGTGGTCGGCTTCGGCGGCTACGTCGCGATGCCGGCCTACCTGGCCGCCAAGCGGGCCGGTGTGCCGATCGTGGTGCACGAGGCCAACGCCCGGCCCGGCCTGGCCAACAAGATCGGCGCCCGGTACAGCGACTTCGTCGCCGTCTCCACGCCGGACAGCAAGCTGCGCGACTCCCGGTACATCGGCATCCCGCTGCGCCGCACCATCGCCACGCTGGACCGCAACGCGGCCCGCCCGGAGGCCCGCCACTACTTCGGCCTCGACCAGCGGCTGCCCACCCTGCTGGTCTCCGGCGGCTCGCAGGGCGCCCGCCGGCTGAACGAGACCGTCACCGCGATCGCGCCGCGGCTGCAGCAGTACGGCGTGCAGATCCTGCACGCGGTCGGCCCGAAGAACGAGCTGCCGCAGGTGGACGACATCCCCGGGATGCCGCCGTACCGCCCGGTGCCGTACGTGGACCGGATGGACCTCGCCTACGCCGCGGCCGACCTGATGCTCTGCCGGGCCGGCGCCATGACGGTGGCCGAGCTGGCGGCGGTCGGCCTGCCCGCCGCGTTCGTCCCGCTGCCGATCGGCAACGGCGAGCAGCGGCTGAACGCCCAGCCGATGGTCAAGGCCGGCGGCGGCCTGCTGGTCGACGACGCCGAGCTCACCCCGGACTGGGTGCTGCAGAACGTGCTGCCGGTGCTGACCGACCCGCAGCGGCTCTGGGACATGAGCCGGGCCGCGGCCGAGTTCGGCCGTCGGGACGCCGACGAACTGCTGGTCGGCATGGTGTACGAGGCGATCGACGCCGCCCGGGGTGGCCGCCGCCGTGGCTGACGGCCGGCTCGCCGACCCGCCCCCGGCCGCCGGCCGGGGGTACCCGCGGGACGAGGTGGAGTTCGGGGACGAGGAGTACGCTCCCCGGCTCCGGCTCTCCCGGCGGGGCATCGCGGTGCTGGGCGCGCTCGGCGCCGCGGTGGTCGGCGTGCTGGCCTGGCTGGTGTTCTTCTCCCCGGCCCTGGACGTGCGCAGCGTCGCGGTCCAGGGCGCGGCGGACGACAAGCTGACGGCCGACCAGGTCCGCGCGGCCATCGGCGAGCTCGGCGGCGGCCCGCTGGCCCGGGTGGACCTCGACGACGTGAAGAAGCGGGTGGAGGCGATCCCGCGGGTGGCCGGCGCCGAGGTCTGGCGGGGGTGGCCGCACACGCTGCGGGTGAAGCTCACCCAGCGGACCGCGGTCGCCGCCGTGAAGGGCGAGGACGGCCGCTTCACCCAGGTGGACGCCGCAGGCGTGAGCTTCGCCACCGAGGCGGCGGCGCCCGCGGGCGTCCCGGTGGTCGAGCTCCGCTTGAGCCAGCAGGCCGCCGACGCGGAGCCGGTGCTCGGCCGGCCCCAACTGGTCCAGGCCGCGGTGGCGGTCGCCGCCGGACTTCCGGCCGAGATCCGGCAACGGGCCGGGGCGGTGCTGGTGCACTCCTACGACGACATCCAGTTGCAGCTCAGCGGGGGTACCACAGTTCGCTGGGGGAGTGCGGAGCAAATCGATCGAAAAGCCCGGGTCCTGGTGGCACTGATGCATCAGAAGGGTACGAACTTCGACGTGAGTGCGCCCGAGGCGCCGGCGGTGTCCGGATGATCCGGTAGGTTCTGTGATTGAGGGAGGGGTTGACGGCTTTCGACGTCGGCCCGAACCTTGGTGGTCACCCCGGTTTCATCGGCCGGCCGATGATCACATAGGCTCAAAAGAAAAAGGGAAGCTCGGCGTGTTCGTTGAAACACGTGCCAGCGGCCACCTAGTGTCCTGTGTCACCAGACTGTGTCCCCTGGTGATGTGACGGGGGCACAGGACTAACCCTAAACGTCAAGTTTAGGGTTGGGGTCGGTGGTCGGCATTTCGGACATTCAGTCAGAAACCAGGCTCCCTACCCATCGACATCCGTCGGTACGGCACCCCACCGGGCGTCGGCCGACCCGGAAATTCGAGGCGAGAGGCCTTCGACGTGGCAGCACCGCAGAACTACCTCGCAGTCATCAAGGTCGTCGGTATCGGCGGCGGTGGTGTCAACGCCATCAACCGGATGATCGAGGTCGGTCTCAAGGGCGTCGAGTTCATCGCGATCAACACCGATGCGCAGGCCCTCCTGATGAGCGACGCCGACGTCAAGCTCGATGTGGGCCGTGAACTCACCCGGGGCCTCGGCGCCGGCGCCAATCCCGAGGTCGGCCGGAAGGCCGCCGAGGACCACCGCGAGGAGATCGAGGAGGTCCTCAAGGGGGCCGACATGGTCTTCGTCACCGCCGGCGAGGGCGGCGGCACCGGCACGGGCGGCGCGCCGGTGGTGGCCAACATCGCCCGCTCGCTCGGCGCGCTGACCATCGGCGTGGTCACCCGCCCCTTCACCTTCGAGGGCCGGCGTCGCGCCAACCAGGCCGAGGACGGCATCGCCAGCCTGCGCGAAGAGGTCGACACCCTCATCGTGATCCCCAACGACCGGCTGCTGTCCATCTCGGACCGCCAGGTCAGCGTGCTGGACGCGTTCCGCTCCGCCGACCAGGTGCTGCTCTCCGGTGTCCAGGGCATCACCGACCTGATCACCACCCCGGGTCTGATCAACCTCGACTTCGCCGACGTCAAGTCCGTCATGTCGGACGCCGGTTCGGCGCTCATGGGCATCGGCTCGGCCCGCGGCGAGGACCGCGCCAAGGCGGCCGCCGTGATGGCGATCTCCTCGCCGCTGCTGGAGGCCTCGATCGACGGCGCCCGCGGTGTGCTGCTCTCCATCTCCGGCGGCTCCGACCTCGGCCTGTTCGAGATCAACGAGTCCGCCCAGCTGGTCAGCGAGGCCGCGCACCCCGAGGCCAACATCATCTTCGGTGCGGTCATCGACGACGCGCTCGGCGACGAGGTTCGGGTCACCGTGATCGCGGCCGGGTTCGACGGCGGCCAGCCGCCCGCCATCGTCCGCGACCCGGTGGTCAAGGCCGGTCAGCAGGCCCCGGCCGCCTCCGCCCCGGCCGCCGCGCCGGAGCGCCCGGCGAGCCGCCCCTCGTACGGGAGCATCGGCTCGGTGACCGCCCGCCAGGAGGCGGAGGCCCCGGCGCCGACGCGCTCGGCGGAGGCCCCGGCCACCGCGACCGCCGCCCCGGTGCCGCCGCAGGTGCAGCCGGCCCGCCAGCCGTTCGTGGAGAGCCCCGCCGAGGAGCTCGACGTCCCGGACTTCCTTAAGTGATCGAACGCACGGACCGCAACGGTGCTCACTTCGCCTTCACCACCCGGTGGGGCGGGGTGAGCACTTCGCCGTACGGGGAGCTGAACCTCGGCGGTGCGGTGGGGGACGATCCGGCCGCCGTCCGGGAGAACCGGGCGATCGCGGCCCGCTCGCTGGGGCTGGACCCGGCGGACGTGGTCTGGATGAACCAGGTGCACGGCGCGGACGTCGCCGTGGTGACGGAGCGCCAGCCGGCGGGGGAGGCCCCCGTGGTGGACGCCGTGGTCACCGACCGGCCGCTCGCGCTGGCGGTGCTGACCGCCGACTGCACGCCGGTGCTGCTGGCCGACCCGGTGGCGGGCGTGGTGGGCGCGGCCCACGCGGGCCGGCCCGGGCTGGCGGCCGGCGTGGTCCCGGCGGTGGTCCGGGCGATGCTGGAGCTGGGTGCCGAGCCCGGGCGGATCACCGCCGCGGTCGGCCCCGCGGTCTGCGGCCGCTGCTACGAGGTCCCGGAGGCGCTGCGCGCCGAGGTGGCCGCAGTGGTCCCGGCGGCGTACGCGGAGACCTCCTGGGGCACCCCCGCGCTGGACGTGCCGGCGGGAGTGGCGGCCCAGCTCGCCGCCGCGGGAGTCACCGAGCCGGTGCGATCACCGGTCTGCACCCTCGAATCCGCCGATCACTACTCCTACCGCCGTGAGCAGCGCACGGGCCGGCTCGCGAGCTACGTCTGGTTGGGCTCTGAACTCTGATGACGAACGACATCTACGGACCGTTCCCGGGCAGCCGGGAATTCCTCGCCGGCCTGACGGAGGGGCAGCGGGCCCGGTACGAGGAGCTCGGCACCAATCTGGAGGTCGTCGAGCGGCGGATCGCCGACGCCTGCGCCGCCGCGGGGCGGGCGCGCGACGAGGTGAAGCTGGTCGTGGTCACCAAGACCTACCCGGCCGAGGACACCGCGCTGCTGGCCGCACTGGGCGTCAGCGACGTCGCGGAGAACCGCGACCAGGACGCCGCGCCCAAGGCGGAGCAGTGCAGAAACCTTCCGCTGGACTGGCACTTCGTCGGCCAGCTGCAGACCAACAAGGTCCGCTCGGTGGTCCGGTACGCCAACCACGTGCACTCGGTCGACCGGCTGCGGCTGGTGGAGTCGCTCTCCGCGGCGGTGCTCAAGTCGGACCGCCCGGAGCTGGGCTGCCTGGTGCAGGTCGCGCTGGACAAGGACGTGCCGCCCGCCGGCGCGGCCGTGCCGGGCGGGGTCGAGCACCGTGCCGGGGTCGCCCCGGCCGACGTCGCGGCGCTGGCGGACGCGATCGCCGAGGCGCCCGGGCTGCGGCTGGACGGGGTGATGACGGTCGCTCCGCTGGCCGGCCCGCTCGCCGGTGACCCGGTCCGCGCGTTCGCGGCGCTGGCGGAAATCGCAACCGCCGTACGGACAGCCCATCCGGCTGCCACCATGGTTTCCGCGGGAATGAGCGGGGACCTGGAGCAGGCCGTTGCCGCCGGGGCGACACACGTGCGCGTCGGAACGGCGGTACTCGGAGTGCGGTCACCCCTCAGGTAACGTCACCGGGTAGTAGATCAGACTGCAGGACAAAATAGGACAGAAACTAGCAGCTTTCCAGAGCGCTAGCCAACCGTGGATCGCAGCTCCGCGGCCCCCTCCCCACGACTTCTGACCGGCCGTCGGCCCGGCGGGTCGTCGCGGGCGGAACCGCGGACTCCGCAGCGGGGCCGTGGGCCCGGCCGCCGGGACGGTCCACCACAGCGGAGGAGACAGGAGCATGGCCGGCGCAATGCGCAAGATGGCGGTCTACCTCGGCCTCGTGGAGGACGAGACGTACGACGGCCAGGGGTACGACCCCGACGACGACTACGACGCGGACCCCGAGCCGATCCGCGCCGGACGGACCGAGGACATCCCCCGGCCGGCCGCTCCGGCACCCGCCCCGGTCTCCTCGATCACGCCGCAGCCGGTGCCGGCCGCGGTCCCGATCCGGCAGGAGGCCCCGAGGATGGCCCCAGTGTCGTCCATCACACCCGAACGCCGCCACAACCTGGAGAAGAGCGCCCCGGTGATCATGCCCAAGGTAGTGAACGAACGAGAGCCCTACCGCATCACCACGCTGCACCCCCGGACCTACAACGAGGCCCGTACCATCGGGGAACAGTTCCGCGGCGGGACTCCGGTGATCATGAATCTGACCGAGATGGACGACACCGACGCCAAGCGCCTCGTAGACTTCGCCGCTGGACTCGTCTTCGGTCTGCACGGCAGTATCGAGCGCGTGACACAGAAGGTGTTCCTGCTGTCGCCTGCTAACGTCGATGTCACGGCGGAGGACAAGGCTCGGATCGCCGAGGGTGGGTTCTTCAACCAGAGCTGACCCGGCCACGACTTTACGTGTGGATCTGATCGACAGCGAGTTAGCGACAGGCGGCACGGCCCGAGGGCCGAGAACCGGGGAGAGGGAAGCGCGATGGGGATCGTGTGGGCGGTGCTCTATTACGCGCTGACCGTCTTCCTGGTGTTCCTGCTTGTGCGGCTGGTGATGGACTGGGTGTTCCAGTTCGCACGTTCGTGGCGGCCCGGCAAGGCCATGGTCCTGGTCCTGGAGGCCACGTACACTGTCACGGATCCGCCGCTCAAGCTTCTTCGGCGGTTCATCCCGCCGTTGCGTCTCGGGGGCGTGGCGCTCGACCTGTCCTTCTTCGTACTGATGATCATTGTGTATGTCCTGATCTCGCTTGTGCGGCCCTAGTCGTAGGTGAGCGATGCGACAGGATGCCGGTGTGCCGACGATCACGTTGAGGTGAAGAGATGCCATTGACCCCCGAGGACGTTCGGAACAAGCAGTTCACGACCGTCCGCCTGCGCGAAGGCTATGACGAGGACGAGGTCGATGCCTTCCTCGACGAGGTCGAGGCGGAGCTGACCCGCCTTCTCCGCGAGAACGAGGACCTGCGTGCCAAGCTGGCCGCTGCGACCCGTGCCGCCGCGCAGAACCAGGCCAACATGCGCAAGGAGCCGCCGCAGGACTCGCGGCCCGGCGCTCCCGTGCCGGCTGCCATATCCGGCCCGCCGGTCCCCGGCCAGCAGGGCGGCCCCGGCGGCCCGCAGCCGATGGGTGGCCCGGGTGGTCCCCAGCAGATGGGCGGCCCGCAGCAGCAGATGGGCAACCAGCCCCTCGGCCTGCCGTCCGGTGCCCCGCAGCTCCCGGCCGGTCCGGGTGGTCCCCAGCAGATGGGCGGCCCGCAGCAGCAGATGAACCAGACCATGGGCGGCCAGCAGCAGCTGGTCCAGCCGATGGGCGGTCAGATGCTCCAGCCGATGGGCGGCCCCGGCGGCCCGCAGGGCATGGGCAACCCGATGGGCCAGGGCATGGGCCAGCAGCAGATGCAGCAGATGGGTGGCCCCATGGGCGCCCCGCAGCAGATGGGCGGCCCGCTCGGCGGCCCGATGCAGCAGCAGGGCCCCGGCGGCGACAGCGCTGCCCGCGTGCTCGCGCTCGCCCAGCAGACCGCCGACCAGGCGATCTCCGAGGCCCGTTCCGAGGCCAACAAGATCGTCGGCGAGGCCCGCAGCCGCGCCGAGGGCCTGGAGCGGGACGCCCGCGCCAAGGCCGACGCGCTGGAGCGGGACGCGCAGGAGAAGCACCGCGTCGCGATGGGCTCGCTGGAGTCCGCGCGGGCCACGCTGGAGCGCAAGGTCGAGGACCTGCGGGCGTTCGAGCGTGAGTACCGCACGCGTCTGAAGTCGTACCTGGAGACCCAGCTGCGCCAGCTGGAGTCGCAGGCGGACGACTCGCTCGCCCCGCCGCGCATCCCGGCCACCGCTTCGCTGCCGCCGGCCGCGTCGTCGATGGCTCCGGCCGGTGCGTCCGCGATGAGCGGCGGTGCCCCGAGCTTCGGTGGCAACCAGCCGTCCTTCGGCGGGAACCAGCCCTCGTTCGGCGGGCAGAGCTCGTTCGGCGGGAGCTCGGGAGCCCCGAGCTTCGGCGGGCAGACCTCCGGCGGCAACACCGGTGCCCCGCAGATGCAGCCGGCCGGGATGACCCAGCCGATGGCGGCGGTCCGGCCCCAGCCGCCGCAGCCGATGCAGCAGGCGCCGGCGCCGATGCGCGGGTTCCTGATCGACGAGGACGGCGACAACTAGTCGCGGTCGGCACTCCGAAGCGCCCCCGCTTCGACCTTCGGGTCGGGGCGGGGGCGCTTCGCCGTTCCCGGGCGCGCCTGGCGGTTCGGGCGGCCGCCGGCTCGGGCGGCCCGCTGGTTCCGGGGGTCGTTGGTTCGGGCGGGTCTGCGCGGGAAAGCCGAAGCGGCCGGCACCTCGGGAGGTGCCGGCCGCTTCGGGCGGGGTCAGGCCTTGCGGAGCTGGAAGGCGAGGCCCAGGCCCTCGTCGGTGAAGGTCTCGGACTCCCAGTCGGCGGCGCCGGCCGCGAAGTCGGTGGCCAGCACCTCCTCGGCGACCAGCGGGCCGTGCTCGGCGACGGCCTCGGCGGTCTCCTCGCTCGTCGCCCGCCAGCGCAGGACGATCCGGTCGGCGACGTCCAGACCGGAGTTCTTGCGGGCCTCCTGGATCTGGCGGATCGCGTCGCGGGCGATGCCGAGGCGCTTGAGCTCCGGGGTGATCGTCAGGTCGAGGGCGACGGTGGCACCGGACTCGTTGGCGACGGCCCAGCCCTCGCGCGGCGTCTCGGTGATGACCACCTCGTCCGGGGCCAGGGTGACCGTCTCGCCGTTCAGCTCGACCGAGGTCCGGCCGTCGGCGCGCAGCTCGGCGGCCAGGCGGGCGGCGTCGGTGGCGGCGACCGCCTTGGCGACGTCCTGGACGCCCTTGCCGAAGCGCTTGCCCAGCGCACGGAAGTTGGCCTTGGCCGTGGTGTCGACCAGCGAGCCGCCGACCTCGGCCAGCGACTCCAGGGTGGAGACGTTGAGCTCCTCGGCGATCTGCGCGCGCAGGTCGGCCGGCAGCTCCTCCCAGCCCTGGGCGGCGATCAGCGCCCGGGAGAGCGGCTGACGGGTCTTCACGCCGGACTCGGCGCGGGTGGCCCGGCCGAGCTCGACCAGGCGGCGCACCAGCGACATGTGCCGGGAGAGGTCGGCGTCGATCAGCGACTCGTCCGCCTCCGGCCAGGTAGCCAGGTGGACCGAGGCCGGGGCGTCCGGGACCACCGGGACGACCAGGTCCTGCCAGACCCGCTCGGTGATGAACGGGGTGAGCGGGGCCATCAGCCGGGTGACCGTCTCCAGCGCCTCGTGCAGGGTGGCGAGCGCGGCGGCGTCGCCCTGCCAGAAGCGGCGGCGGCCGCGGCGGACGTACCAGTTGGAGAGGTCGTCGACGAAGCCGGAGAGCAGCTTGCCGGCGCGCTGGGTGTCGTACGCCTCGAAGGCCGCGTCGACCTCGCGGACCAGGGTGTTGAGCTCGGAGAGCACCCAGCGGTCCAGCTGCGGACGGTCGGCCGGGGCCGGGTCGGCGGCCGAGGGGGCCCAGCCGGTGGTGCGGGCGTACAGCGCCTGGAAGGCGACGGTGTTCCAGTAGGTGAGGAGGGTCTTGCGGACCACCTCCTGGATCGTCCCGTGGCCGACCCGGCGGGCCGACCAGGGCGAGCCGCCGGCCGCCATGAACCAGCGGACGGCGTCGGCGCCGTGCTGGTCCATCAGCGGGATCGGCTGCAGGATGTTGCCCAGGTGCTTGGACATCTTCCGGCCGTCCTCGGCCAGGATGTGGCCCAGGCAGACGACGTTCTCGTAGCTGTTCCTGTCGAACACCAGGGTGCCGACGGCCATCAGCGTGTAGAACCAGCCGCGGGTCTGGTCGATCGCCTCGGAGATGAACTGCGCCGGGTAGCGCTTCTCGAACAGCTCCTTGTTCTGGTACGGGTAGCCGTACTGGGCGAACGGCATCGAGCCCGAGTCGTACCAGGCGTCGATGACCTCGGGCACGCGGGTCGAGGTGCCGCCGCACTCGCGGCAGGCGAAGGTGACGTCGTCGATGAACGGGCGGTGCGGGTCGAGGCCGCTCTGGTCGGAGCCGGTCAGCTCGGTCAGCTCGGCCAGCGAGCCGACGCAGGTGAGGTGGCCCTCCTCGCAGCGCCAGATCGGCAGCGGGGTGCCCCAGTACCGGTTCCGGCTGAGCGCCCAGTCGATGTTGTTGTTCAGCCAGTCGCCGAAGCGGCCGTGCTTGACCGTCTCCGGGAACCAGTTGGTGGCCTCGTTCTCGCGGATCAGCGCGTCCTTGACGGCGGTGGTCCGGATGTACCAGGACGGCTGCGCGTAGTAGAGCAGGGCGGTGTGGCAGCGCCAGCAGTGCGGGTAGCTGTGCTCGTACGGCAGGTGGCGGAAGAGCAGGCCGCGCTCCTTGAGGTCCGCGACCAGGGCCTCGTCGGCCTTCTTGAAGAACTGGCCGCCGACCAGCGGGACCTCGGGGGCGAAGGTGCCGTCGGCGAGCACCGGGTTGACCACCGGCAGGCCGTACCTGCGGCAGGTCGCGAGGTCGTCCGCACCGAAGGCGGGGGACTGGTGGACGATGCCGGTGCCGTCCTCGGTGGTGACGTAGTCGGCGTTGAGGACGTAGTGCGCGTCCTCGATCTCGACCAGGTCGAAGGGGCGGCGGTAGGCCCAGCGCTCCATCTCGGCGCCGGTGAAGCGCTGCCCGGTGGCCTCCCAGCCCTCGCCGAGGGCCTTGGCCAGCAGCGGCTCGGCGACGACCAGCTTCTCGTTGCCGTCGGTGGCCACCACGTAGACCACCTCGGGGTGGACGGCGGCGGCGGTGTTGGAGACCAGGGTCCAGGGGGTGGTCGTCCAGACCAGCAGGGCGGCCTCGCCGGCCAGCGGGCCGCCGGTGAGCGGGAAGCGGACGAACACCGAGGGGTCGACGACGGTCTCGTAGCCCTGCGCGAGCTCGTGGTCGGACAGGCCGGTGCCGCAGCGCGGGCACCAGGGGGCGACGCGGTGGTCCTGGACCAGCAGGCCCTTGTCGAAGATCTGCTTGAGCGACCACCAGACGGACTGGACGTACGACGGGTCCATCGTCCGGTAGGCCTCGTCGAGGTCGACCCAGTACCCCATGCGGGTGGTCAGCTCGGCGAAGGCGTCGGTGTGCCGGGTCACCGAGTCGCGGCACTTGGCGTTGAACTCGGCGATGCCGTAGGCCTCGATGTCCTGCTTGCCGGAGAAGCCGAGCTCCTTCTCGACGGCGAGCTCCACCGGGAGGCCGTGGCAGTCCCAGCCGGCCTTGCGGGCGACGTGGTAGCCCTTCATCGTCCGGTAGCGGGGGAAGACGTCCTTGAAGACGCGGGCCTCGATGTGGTGGGCGCCGGGCATGCCGTTGGCGGTGGGCGGGCCCTCGTAGAAGACCCACTCCGGGCGGCCCTCGGACTGCTCCAGGCTGCGCCGGAACACCTTGTTGTCCTGCCAGAAGGAGAGGATCTGGTGTTCCAGGGCGGGCAGGTCGACCTGCGCGGGGACGGGGTTGTAGGAACTCATCGCGGCGTCTACCTCCGGCGGATGTGGACTGGATCCGACGGAGGGACGAGACGGCATGCCGTCCCGCGGTACCACCCTCCTTGGCCGCGGTGCTGCGTGCGGCCCTCTTGTTTGGGCTTGCTGCCGGGTCTAGTAGGCCGGTGGCCGTTCTTCCGGCGGCTCCGGGGTGATCTTCCCGCCGCGCACACCCCCGGGCTCGCACCGTCCCCGGGTCGCTGGTGGCTGCGTACGTCGGTACTCGTCCCATCTGCGCCTTGCAGGCCCAGTGTATCGGCCGCCGCAAGTCGGTTTGCCGGGTCGCCGCGGCGCCGCGGCGACCCGTTCCCGGTGCGCTGCGCGGGGGTGGTTAGGCGGGGGTGATCTGGGCACAACTCTGGTCAGCGCGCAGGTGGGGCGGCTGTGGCGGCTGCCCGGGTGGGATCATGGTGAGGCGTCGGTATGTCATGTTGTGACCGGTTTTGATGGGGATTATCGTTCCGGCACTGGAAGCCGCCGGGAACCGGCGGCTCGATTCGTTCGTAGATGGGGTCGAAGCCATGGCTGATAAGGCAACCGGCGCGGGTACCGCCACCAAGCGGGCACGCAAGGCCGTGGCAGGAGAACCAGGGGAGGGGACCGTGACTACTACCGCACGGCACAAGACCAGCAACGACGCCACGCTCGTGGCCCCCGGCCGCGCCCGCACCGCGGCCGCCACCGCGCCCCGCGGCGCCGAGTCGGTGGACCCGGCCGAGCTGCCGGTCCGCCCGGGCGAGGACCCGTGGACCTCGGAGGAGGTGCACGAGCTGCACGCCGAGCTGATCAGCGAGCTCGACCGGCTGCGCGGGGAGATCGACGCCGCCGAGGCGGCCATCACGGGCCTGATGCGCGACTCCAACGACGGAGCCGGCGACGACCAGGTGGACGCCGGTACGAAGAACATCTCGCGGGAGAGCGAGCTGGCCCTCGCCAACAACGCCCGGGACAGCCTCGCCCAGACCGAGCACGCGCTGGCCCGGCTGGAGGGCGTCGGGTTCGGCATCTGCGAGTCCTGCGGCCAGGCCATCGGCAAGGCCCGGATGCAGGCCTTCCCCCGGGCGACGCTCTGCGTCCAGTGCAAGGCCAAGCAGGAACGCCGCTGACCGGGGCGACGCGGGGGGTCGGGCTTGCCGTACGCTCGACCCCGTAACGTCGCCCGACCGGCTTGGGCAGGCGACCGGAGGCCCCCGCCCCCCGACGACGAGCGGGGGGACCCCCATCGGCAGCGGAGCGGATCATCAGTACGCAAGGTTCCCCCCAGACGCGGGACGAAGCCGTCCCCACCCCCGCCGAAGCCGTGGAGGAGGCCGTGGCCGAGCCCGGCGAGGTGACCGCCGCCCCGGCGGAGCAGGAGGCGCCGAAGGGCCGCCGGCGGATCGGCGTCCTGCTCGTCGTCGCGCTGCTCGCCTTCCTGATCGACCTGGGCAGCAAGCTGCTCGTGGTGGCCCGGCTGGAGAACCACGCGGCCATCAAGGTGATCGGCGACGTCGTCACCTTCCAGGTCATCCGCAACTCCGGTGCCGCCTTCGGCATGGGCCAGGCGCTGACCGTGGTCTTCACGATGATCGCCGCGGCCGTCATCGTGGTGATCTGGCGGATCGCCCGCAGGCTGTACAGCCTGCCGTGGGCGATCGCGCTCGGACTGCTGCTCGGCGGCGCGCTGGGCAACCTCACCGACCGGCTGTTCCGCTCGCCGGGCGTCTTCCGCGGGCACGTGGTCGACTTCATCTCCGTCCAGCACTTCGCCGTCTTCAACCTCGCCGACTCGGCGATCGTCTGCGGCGGCATCCTGGTCGTCCTGCTCTCCTTCCGGGGCAGCAACCCGGACGGCACCGTGCACCAGCCGGCCGCGAAGGACGAGGCCGGCCGGGGCGGCCCGGGCTCCGAGGACAAGTAGCGCGCGAGGAGCGGGGCCGCGCGTCCGGCATACTCGTACGGGTGAGTACCGCAGCGCAGATCCGCAGCCTCCCCGTTCCCGACGGCTTGGAGGGCGAGCGTCTCGACGCCGCCCTCGCCCGGATGTTCGGCTTCTCCCGGACCAAGGCCGCCGAGCTGGCCGCCGACGGCAAGGTGACGCTCGACGGCACCGTGGCCGGCAAGTCGGACCGGGTGACCGCCGGCTCCTGGCTGGAGGTCGAGATCCCCGCCCCCGCCGCGCCCGTGCGGATCGTCGCCGAGCACGTCGAGGGCATGCGCATCGTCCACGACGACGAGGACATCGTGCTCGTCGACAAGCCGGTCGGCGTCGCCGCCCACCCCAGCCCGGGCTGGACCGGCCCGACCGTGATCGGCGGGCTCGCCGCGGCGGGCTACCGGATCTCCACCTCGGGCGCCGCCGAGCGCCAGGGCATCGTGCACCGGCTCGACGTCGGCACCTCGGGTCTGATGGTGGTCGCCAAGTCCGAGCGCGCCTACACCGACCTCAAGCGGCAGTTCCACGACCGGGTGACCGAGAAGAAGTACCACACGCTGGTCCAGGGCCACCCGGACCCGCTCAGCGGCACCGTGGACGCGCCGATCGGCCGCCACCCCAGCTCGGACTGGAAGTGGGCGGTCACCCGCGAAGGCAAGCCGTCCGTCACCCACTACGACCTGATCGAGGCCTACCGGGCCGCCTCGCTGTTGGACATCAAGCTGGAGACCGGCCGCACCCACCAGATCCGGGTGCACATGTCGGCGCTGCGCCACCCCTGCGTGGGCGACCTCACCTACGGCGCCGACCCGACGCTGGCCAAGCGGCTCGGGCTGACCCGGCAGTGGCTGCACGCGGTCTCGCTCGGCTTCGAGCACCCCGCCGACGGCGAGTGGGTGCAGTTCTCCAGCGAGTACCCGGCGGACCTGCGCAAGGCGCTGGACACCATCGCGGCGGAGAGCTGACCGCGGCCGCGGGCCGACGGGACCGGGAGAAGGGGAGGCCGGAATGAGCACCACCATCAGGGTGGCCGAGGGGGAGGCGGACCTCGCGCTGGTGCACGGGGTGCGGCGCGAGGTGTTCATCGTCGAGCAGGGGATCCCCGAGGACGAGGAGTGGGACGACCTCGACGGCACGTCGGAGCACCTGCTGGCGATCGGCCCGGACGGTGCGGCGCTGGGGACGGCCCGGCTGATCCACGGCGAGCAGGCGCTCAAGCTGACCGGCGGGATCGAGGGGCGGGTGCTGCTCGGCCGGCTCGCGGTGGTGCGGGCCGCACGCGGCACCGGCCTCGGCGCCGAGCTGGTGCGGGCCGTCGAGGCGGCCGGGATCCGGCGCGGGGCGCACGAGGTCGAGCTGCACGCGCAGGTCCGGGCGCTGGGCTTCTACGCGCGGCTCGGGTACGCGGCCGAGGGGCCGGAGTACCTGGACGCCGGTATCCCGCACCGGACGATGACCCGGGTGTTGTAGACCCGGTCCGGCCGGACCCGGGCCCGGTCCGCGCGCGGACCGTTGGACGGTGATCCACACGCGGGTTCCTGAGCGGACTCCCGGCTTCGGTCGGGAGCCGGGGGCCACCGACGGCGGCCCGCCTCGATCCGAGGCGGGCCGCCGTTCGCGTGTCCGCAGGGCGGGGAGTGACGGCCGGGGCCGGCTCGCGGTGGTCCGTGGTCCGGGATCCGGGGGCTGTGGAGCCGCCCGGCTCGGTTCGTCGGCGAACCGCTTATTGCTCGGTTACGCGCGTGCGGAAAGGTCGGCCACGAGTGTCAGTGGTCCAGCCGAGATGGTGAGCGTGAGTCGGATGAGCAGCGGGTCGTTCCGGATCGACCTCGTGGAGGTGGAGGCGGCCGCCAGGAGGATCCAGGCCCTGGTCCGGGAACTGGAGCCGCATGCCGCCAGGGTCGAGGCCGCTGTCCGGCAGGTCTCCCCGGCCTCGTACGGCACCGATCAGGTGGGTGCGGCGCTCCTGGGCGGCGCACAGGCGGCCGGCGGGCCGTGGACCGGCGGGCTGATCGGGCACCAGGGGCGGGCGCTCCAGGGCATGCGCCGCTACCTGTGGAACTCCGGCCGGATGGCCGAGAACCTGCTGCTGATGTGCCGGCACTACCGCGAGGCCGATGGCAGTCACGCCGCAGCTCTGCAGGCGGTGATCGGGGGTTCCGGGGAGCCGCCCCGCCCCGCCGGCTTCCCGGCGGGGAGCACCGCCGGTACGGCGGCCGCCGGCAACGCGGACTTCTGATCGTCCGCGGTTCCACGCGCCAGTTCCCCCACCCGACCGCCCGGGTCGTTCGCCGGCCGACCGTCGAGCCCGCGCACACGCCCGCTCCGGCCTGTTCGGCCTGTCCGGCCTGTCCGGCCGGCTCCCCGGGCGTCCCGGTTCGCCCGAGAAAGTGACCAGTTCCATGATCGAGTTGCCCGCCGACCTGGCTGCGGTGCTCACGACCCTCAGGAGCCACGAGAACGGGGCGGGGATCGCCTTCCCCGACGCCGACGAGGACCGGCTCGCGGAGCTCGCCCGGGCGTGGGACGCCTGGAACACCGCGGCCGAGCCCCGGGTGCGGGCCATCGTGGCGAGCGCGCAGCAGGCCGCGGCGCACATGTCGGGGGAGGCCGCAGACGGCTTCCGGCAGTACCTGGAGAAGTACGCCGGCCGCGACGACACCCACGCCGTCACCGTGCTGGAGAGCGGGCTCGCGATGGCGCGCTGCCTCCACGAGGCCTCCGGCACCGTCGGCCGCACCAAGGCGGCCATGGTGCAGCAGCTCAGGTCGACCAAGGAGTTCCTCGACGGCAGCATGCCCGGAGCCGCACCCGCGGCCGCCGCACGGTCCGAGGGCGTCGGACTGGCGGTGGACTCGTGCAGGCACCACGTCGGGCAGGCGAGCGCGGACGTCGACTCGATGCTCCGGCAGAACGCCGGCTCGGTCGACCGCATGGACAGCGCCGGACAGGCCTGCGCGCTCGGGCGCGCAGGAGGTCCGGGCGCCGGCGCCGGGGGGACCGATGCCGGTGGTCCCGGGGCGGGCACCGGAGGAGGAGCGGGCGGTGACGCGCGGCCGGTGCTCGCCGGTCTCGGTGGACCGGAGGCGTCGCGGGCCGGGTCCGCCCGGGCCGAGGTGCCCGACCGGGAGAGCGGAGCGGTGTGCCGGCCGGGCGGTGCGGCCGTGCCGGGGCTGAACCTGGCCGGGTTCACCGGCGCGGTCGCGGGCGCCGGTGCGCAGGGCGGGTCGCCCTCCGGCGGGGCCGCCGATCCGGCGGGTGCGGGGGGCGTCTCCTCGGGCGTGCTCGGCCCGGGCGGGGCCGCGGGTGCCGGTGGCGCCGCGGGTGCCGGTGGCGTCGGCGGGCGCAGGGCCGGCGCCGGCGGATCGGCGGGCCGGGCACGGGCGGGTGCCCTGCCCTCCTTCGCGGGCGCGGGCTTCGGGTTCCCCTCCGGTACGGCCGCCGCCGCCGCGGCGGGCAGCCGGGCAGGAACGGTCGGACGCGGCCCGAGCGGTACGACGCGGCAGCCGTCGGGCTCGGGCGCGGCCGGGACCGGCGCGCGGTCCGGCGCGGGCGCTTCCGCCGTTGGAGCGGCTGCCGCCGGGCGTGGCCCCGGCCCGGGGGGCGTGCACGGTCCGGGCCGTGGCGGGGGCAAGAAGGGGACACGCGGCAGGCGCAGGCCCGACCTGGTCGTCGGGCAGGCGCCGGAGGAGGACGAGGCGGTCTCCGACGCCGCCGTGCACGGCCCGGCTGCCGAGGCCCAACTCGGCGACCGGCAGGAGCAGCGGGCGCACCGGCGGTGGCTGGACGACGCCCGTACCGAGGCCGTCGAACAGCGCCGGGCGGAGGCTCCGCAGGCCGCAGCCGCCGGAGCGGAGCCACCGCCGGCGCCCGCAGCCGATCTCCTCACCCAGCTGACCAGCGTGGTGCTGGGACCCGACGCGGGGAGCGGGGGCCGCCCGGAGGAGCGGACGACCGGTACGACCGGCGGTGCTCCGGGCGCGGGAGGTGCCGAGTCCGGCGCGGGGCGGACGGAGGGACGGCCGGCGGCCCCGGCCGCTCGCCCGCGGGGCGGGGTCGGACCCGGCCCCGCGGGCCCCGCGGGCACCGCGGGAGGCGCGGTGCAGGCCGGGCCGGACGCCGGCGGCAGGCCCGCACCGCTCCGGGAGGAGGGGGGCTATCAGGTGCCGAGCCCTCAGCTCCGGGCCGCCTTGGCGAAGCTGGCGGCCGCCGGGGAGTTCGACAAGCCCGCTCCCGGTGGAGCGGCACGGCAGTCGGCGGCCCGGGGGGAGAGCCCCGGCGGTGGCCGGCCCGGGAACGACGAGTAGTCACGGGTGCCGTCGGCCGTCGGCCGCCGCCCGCAGCAACACCGCTGACAGGTCGCCAGACCGCCAGTGGCACATCGGGGAGAGAGCGTCATGGAAGATCAGTTCGGTACGAAGGTGCACGGACCCGGCGAGGCGGGGGCGCCGGAGCCGGCCCCCGTGATGGGGCTGGTGACGGCGGCGAGGGCGGCCGGTGCGCCCGGCGCCGGTCCGGCGGCCGCAGCCGCCGCCGCACCGGCGGTGCCCGCGAAGAACGCGGGGACGGGCTTCGAGGCCCACCCCGCGCAGTACCGGGCGGCGGTCTCCCCGATGCTCGTCGCCTCGGACCGGGTCTCCACCGCGTACCTCGCCCTGGACAGCTTCCTGACCAGCATGAACGCCACCAACCCCTGGGGCAACGACCACGCGGGGCACCAGTTCGCCGAGGGCGAGAAGGGCTACCTCGCGTACAGCGCCGGCACCCTCAAGGGCCTCAAGGGCCTCCCGGCCGCGCTGCGCCGGGTCGCGGAGGGCTTGCAGCGGATGGCGGACAACTACGAGAACACCGAGCGGCGCGTCGTGGACGCCTTCAAGGGCCGCACGGAGGGCCCCGGCACGTACGGCCCCGCGAACCCGATCCCGGCGTCGGCCGACCTGCCACAGGCGCCTGCACCCGTGGCACCGACCCTGCCCGGACCCCACGTCGGTCCGATGGTGCACACCGGCGGGAGGCGCTGACCATGGCCACCGAGCTTCCCGAACCCCTCCAGTGGGTCCTGCTGCTGCTGTCCGGTACGCGTTGGCCGGAGGCCGACGAGGACAACCTGCGGAACATGGCCGGGCACTGGCGCGACATGGCCCAGATGCTCAAGGACGTCGAGGAGTCCGCCGACGCCGCCGTCAAACGCGCGCTGGTCGGTCAGGTCGGCGTGGCGGCCACCGGACTGTCCCAGTACTGGGACAAGTTCACCGTCGGCTCGGGCGAGGCCCAGCCCGGGGTTCTCCCCGGCCTGGCCCAGGCCTGCGAGGGCATGGGCGACATGCTGGAGTCGATGGCCAACTCCGCCGAGACCGCGAAGATCCAGATCATCGCCCAGCTGGGGATCCTCGCGGTCGAGATCGCCACGGCCGAGGTGGAGGCACCGTTCACCGCGGGCCTGTCGCTGGCCCAGATCCCGGTCATGGTCGGCATCAGCCGGACGGCCGTCCAGCAGATCCTGAAGAAGCTGGCCATGGAGGCGATGAAGTTCGCCGCCAAGCAGGCCGTCCAGATGGCGGCCATCAACCTGCTCGCCCAGAGCATCCAGGTCCTGGAGGGGCACCGCAAGGGCCTCGACCTGAAGGAGCTGGGCGACAACGCCGTGGGCGGCGCGGTGGCGGGCGCCTCGGGCAACCTGCTGGGCAAGGGGATCGGCGCGGCCGGCTCGAAGCTGGGGCTCGGCAAGGTCATGGGGACGGTCCCCGGCAGGATGGTGACGGCGGGCGCGGCCGGCGTCGGGGCGGACGTCATCACCCAGGCCGCGACCACCGGGACGGTGGACAGCCACAGCCTGCTCGGCTCCGGTCTGAGCGGAGCGAGCGCCGCCGGTCTGCATGCCGCGGGCGCGGCGGTCAACGAGCACTTCAAGGCACCGGCGGTGGACGTGCCGCACGGCGGGCTCCCGGGTGCCGGGGGGGCGGAGATCCCGGCCGGGGCGCACGTTCCGGAGCACGCGCCGACGGAGGCCCCGGGCGGATCGGCCGGGGCGGAGCGACCGGCGGGCACCGACGGCAGCCGCAGCCTGCCCGCCGCGTCCGAGCACGGGGCCGGGGCCGGGGCCGGGGCCGCGTCCGAGCACGGGGCCGGGGCCGGCGCCGGGACGGAGTCTCCTGCGGCGGCCGCCCACAACGCACCGGCGGGTGGTACGCACGAGGGCGTGCCGGCGGGCGGCCAGCACCCGGCGGCAGAGCCGGCCGGCGGGGCGCATCCGGCGCAGCACCCGGCGGCGGACGGTGGGGGCACCGTGCAGTCCCAGTCCCATCCGGCTGCTCCGCAGCCGGAGCACGGCACCGCGGGCGGCGGTTCGCCGGTGCAGGCTGCGGGCCACGGCGGCGAGGGCGGCACGCCCGGGCACGGTCCGGCGGCTCCGGCGGAGGGCGGAGCTCCGGGCCACGCCGAGGCTTCGCCCGCCCACGGCGGCGGCACGCACACCCCGGTCACGGAGACGGCGGCGCCGACGGGTGCCGGCTCGCACCCATCGGTGTCCGAGGGGACGCCGGCTCAGCACGGCGGCTCCGCCCCGGTGCACGAGCCGGCGCCTGCGGTGAGCCACCCGTCCTCGCCGTCGCTGCACGAGGGGGGCGCGGCCGGCGGGCCGACCCCGGCGGCGCACGAGCCCCTGCTGCCGGCAGGCGGCGGCCACCACGGGCCGGAGGTGCCGCAGTTGCACCTGCCGCCGGAGGGGGCGGCCGGTCCGGTGCGTCCGGTGGGGGAGGGTTCGCTGTCGATGCGGCATGTGCCGGAGGTGCCGCAGTTGCACCTGCCGCCGGAGGGGGCGACCGGGCCGGTGCGTCCGGTGGGGGAGGGTCCCCTGTCGATGCGGCACGCGCCGGAGGTGCCCGAGCTGCACTTGACGCACACCGAGGTCGCAGCCCACACCGCACCGGAGGCGCTGGTCCGTCCGCTCGGGTCCGGGGACGAGATCCCGCTCGCGGCGGGCCCGGCCGACGGGGCGTCGCCCGGCGCGGGTCGCCCGGTGGGTGGCCTGCCGGACTTCCACGGGGCGCCGGTCCTGCACGGCAGCGCCACCGCGCCCGTCGCCGGTACGTCGGCCTCGGCGGCCGCGCATTCCACCGCGCAGCCGGGCCGTCCCGGTGCCCATGTCCCGTCGCTTCCGGCGGAGTTCCGAACCGGCCCGGTCCGTCCGGCGGGGGAGCCGCACCTCCCCGGGGTCCGTACCGAGCCGGTGCCCGGTCGTGGAGAGGCGGTAAGGCCGGGACGCTCACTGCACGAGCATCCGGTGGGGATGACTGCGCTGGCTTTCCCGCTTCAGTCGTCGCCGGTGCAGAAGGCGCTTCACAAGGTGCAGACGCTGTTCAGGCCGACCGCCGTGCCGGAGGGCCTCAAGAACATGGTGACGTACTCCCTGCCGCACTCGAGCCCCGGGGGCAAGTACGTGCACCCGGAGACCACCACTCAGGTACCCGTCGAGGCGATCCACTTCAACAAGCGGACGAACACGCTGAAGACCCGTCTCGACCCGGCGACACTCAACGACCTCTCACCGTCGGCGTTCGGTTCGATCAGGGAGCTGGCCGCGGAGCCCGTCAGGCGCTGGGCCCCCGAGAAGATGCTCGCGAAGACTCACGAGCGGGTCGAGGCGATGGCCCGCATGGACTACCGGACCGCCGACTACTGGGCGGCCCAGGACGCCCGTCGCGACCGGCTCGACGACATGGTGGTGGCCAACACCCTGCGCAGGCCCCCCGGGCTGCCCGCGGAGGCCGTGGCCCGCGTGGACTCGGTGCTGCGGGACGCTCCGGACGCCATCACCGCCGCCGGCCGGATCCTCAAGGAGCACCCGGGAATCGTCCTGGGTGAGAAGCACGGGGAGCCGCAGAGCTTCGACTTCCTGAAGAACAACATGGCTGCCCTCCGGGAGGCGGGGGTCCGGACCGTCTACCTGGAAGCGCTGCGCGGCGACTCGTTCCAGTCCCACGTGGACGCTCATCTGCGTGCTCCGGCGAACGCGGAGATGCCGCCGCTGCTGGATGCGATGGTCTCGCGCTACGAAGGCAGCCACGGCCAGGGCCTGCGGGCGACGATCGAAAGCGCCAAGGCCGAAGGAGTCGGAATCCGGGCGGTCGACGGGCACCCCGCCCGCCGCGAGGGCGAGGGAGACTGGACGCTCTACGACCGTGCCGCGCGGTTCAACACATACGTGGCCGACGCCGTCGAACTGGGTCAGGCCGGATCCGACGGGAAGTTCGTCCTGCTGGTCGGCAAGGCGCACGTCGGCCTGCACGACGCTCCGACCATGCCCGACCCGGACAACCCGGGCCAGGTCATGACCCGGCCCCTCGAACACAGGATCCACTCGGAGCTGCCGGCACCCGGACTCTCCCAGCTGCTGGACGCTCCCGGGCTGGAGGTGAGGAACACGGACGAGGGCCGGCACTCTCTGCACCGGCTCTAGGTCCTCGCTTTCGGATCTCGCCGAGCGGTCGGAGCCCGCCCGGTCCCCGCCGGTGCGCAGGCAGGGGAGGGTGCCCGTCGTGCCAGGTGCCTTATCAGGCCCCTACCCGAGGGGCGGATACGATCACTGCCCATGAGGCTCGCAGGAGCAGGGCGCCGCTGGCGCGAGAGGCTGACGACCCGGAGACTGCCGGCGGCCGTCCTCGCTCTGGCGGTGCTCGCCGGAGCCGGCACCTGGACGGTGGCTGCCGCAGGCGACGAACAGCCGGTCCGTGAGGAGAGCCGGTTCCTCCCGATGCCCGAGACACCGGGCAGCGAGCAGCGGATCGACCTCGACACCTCCTTCTTCACGACCGGGACGAGCCCGCGCCCGGCGATCCTGCTCGGCCACGGCTTCGGGGGTTCCAAGGAGGGCGAGCGCGAGCGGGCCGAGCAGCTCGCCCGGCAGGGCTACGCCGTGCTGACCTGGTCGGCCCGCGGCTTCGGGGAGTCCGGCGGGAAGATCGGCCTCAACGCGCCGGACCGCGAGGTCGAGGACGTCCGGCACCTGGTCGACTGGCTGGCGCAGCGGTCCGAGGTGCAGCTGGACGGGCCCGGCGACCCACGGGTCGGCATCACCGGTGCCTCCTACGGCGGCGCGGTGGCGCTGCTCGGCTCCGCGTACGACCGCAGGATCGATGCGGTGGCGAGCCAGATCACCTGGTGGAACCTGGCGGACGCGCTGTTCCCGCAGGGCGTCCGGGGCTCGGGCGCGGTGGACGGCGTGTTCAAGAAGCTCTGGGCCGGGATCTTCTTCACCACGGGCTCGGCGGGCGACCTCGGTCCGTCCGGCGGCGCGCCGCGCGGCGGCGGCGGCTCGGCGCCGGGCAGGGGCGGTGGGGCCGGCGGCGGGAGCAGGGCCGGCGAGGTCGGCTGCGGACGGTTCACGGACGAGCTCTGCCGGATGTACGACCGGGTGGCGACCGCCGGACACGCCGACCCGGAGGCCGTCGCGCTCCTGGAGCGCTCCAGCCCGTCCTCGGTCGCCGACCGGCTCAAGGCGCCCACCCTGGTCGTCCAGGGCCAGCAGGACTCGCTGTTCCCGCTCGACCAGGGCGACGCGATCGCCCGGGCCGTCGCGGCCAACGGCGCGCCGGTGGCGGTGGACTGGTTCGCCGGCGGGCACGACGGCGGCACCGACACCAGCGAGCGGGTGGACGCCCGGGTGAGCGGCTGGTTCGACCGCTTCCTGAGGAATCCCGGCTCGAAGGGCGCGGGGGGCGACACCGGCCCGGCGTTCCGGGTCACCCGCACCGGCGGCGTCGACTCCACCGGCTTCCAGGCCGTGCTGCGCGGCGCCACCGCCGACGCCTACCCGGGCCTCGGCGGCACCGGCTCGCGGCAGCTGGAGCTGACCGGCGCCGAACAGGCCTTCGCCAACCCGCCCGGCGGCGCGCCGCCCAACATCTCCGCGCTGCCCGGGGTCGGCGCGCTCAGCCAGGCCGCCTCGCTGGGCGCCGGGCTCTCCCTGGACTTCCCCGGCCAGTCGGCCGGCTTCGACACCGCGCCGCTGGACGGTCCGCTGCACCTGACCGGGCAGCCGACCGTCGCGCTGCGGGTCCGGGCCGACCGGCCGGACGCGGTGCTCTTCGCCAAGCTCTACGACGTCGGGCCGGACGGCAAGCAGACCCTGCCGCAACAGCTGTCCGCGCCGCTGCGGGTGACCGGGGCGGACGCGGCCGACGGCCGGACCGTCACCGTGGCGCTGCCTGCCGTGGACCACACCTTCGCCGCCGGGCACCGGCTGCGGCTGGTGCTGGCCGCCACCGACCTGGCGTACGCCTCGCCCGCCGAGCCGGCCACCTACCGGGTGGCCGCGGCCGGGGCGCTCACCCTGCCGACCGTCGACGGCCTGGTGACCGAGGCCGCGCCGCTGCCCGCGCGGACCTGGCTGCTGCCGGTGGCCGCCGTCGCGCTGGCGGCCGTCCTGCTGCTGGTGCCCCGGCTGCGCCGGCGGCGGGGCGTCCGCGGCCCGGCGTTCGACCCGGCGCTGGCCGGCGTGCCGCTGCAGATCACCGGTCTGAGCAAGCGGTACAAGGGCTCCGCGGACCGGTACGCGGTGCGGGACCTGGGCTTCCGGGTGGAGCAGGGCCAGGTGCTCGGACTGCTCGGGCCCAACGGGGCCGGCAAGACCACCACGCTGCGGATGCTGATGGGCCTGATCCGGCCCGACGCGGGCGAGATCCGGATCTTCGGGCACCTGGTGCGCCCGGGCGCACCGGTGCTCTCCCGGGTCGGCGCCTTCGTCGAGGGCGCCGGCTTCCTGCCGCACCTCAGCGGGCGGGCCAACCTGCGGCTCTACTGGGAGGCCACCGGGCGCCCCGAGGCCGATGCGCACCTGGAGGAGGCGCTGGCCATCGCCGGGCTCGGCGAGGCGCTGGACCGCGCGGTGCGCACCTACTCCCAGGGCATGCGCCAGCGCCTGGCCATCGCCCAGGCCATGCTCGGCCTGCCGGACCTGCTGATCCTGGACGAGCCGACCAACGGGCTGGACCCGCCGCAGATCCGCGAGATGCGCGAGGTGATGATCCGCTACGCGGCCGCCGGCCGGACGGTGATCGTCTCCAGCCACCTGCTCTCCGAGGTCGAGCAGTCCTGCACCGCCCTGGTGGTGATGGACCGCGGCCGGCTGGTGACCACCGGCGACGTCGCCGAGATCGTCGGCGCGGGCGAGCTGCTGCTGGTCGGCACGCCCGCCTCGTTCGGGCCGGAGGAGCTGGCGGCGGCCGCCGACAAGACGGCCGCGCTGGCCGGGGTCGACTCGGCGGAGGCGGTCGAGGGCGGACTGCTGGTCCGGCTGGACGGCATGGCGGCCAGTCAGCTGGTGGCCGAGCTGGTCCGGCTGGGGGTGCCGGTGGAGCGGGCCGGACCGCACCGCCGGCTGGAGGACGCGTTCCTGTCGCTGATCGGAGGTGCCGCATGACGGCCGTTGTTCCGCCGGAGGCCGTCTCGCCGGACCACGCCGCCGGCTACCGGGCGGGCCGGACGCTGCCGCTGCGGGTCGAGGCGGTGCGCCAGCTGCGGCGCCGCCGCACGCTGGTGATCGGCGGGGTGCTGGCGGCGATGCCGTTCGTCATCCTGGCCGCGTTCCAGATCGGTGGCACGCCGGGCCGGACCGACCGGACCACCTTCATCGAGCTGGCCACCGCCTCGGGGCTCAACTTCGCGACCACGATGCTCTTCATGGGCACCGGCTTCCTGCTGGTGATCCCGGTCGCGCTGTTCTGCGGGGACACCGTGGCCTCGGAGGCGAGCTGGTCCTCGCTGCGCTACCTGCTGGCCGCGCCGGTGCCCCGGGCCCGGCTGCTGGCCCGCAAGCTGGTGGTGGGGCTGGCCTTCTCGGCGGCGGCCGTGGTGCTGCTGCCGGCGATCGGGCTGGCGGTCGGCACGGCCGCGTACGGCTGGGGGGACCTCCGGCTGCCGGCCGGGGTGAGCCTGCCGGCGGGCGAGGCCCTGCCGCGGCTGGCGATCGCGGTGGCGTTCGTCTTCCTGAGCGAGGTGGTGATCGCGGCCCTGGCGTTCTGGCTCTCCACCGCCACCGACGCGCCGCTGGGCGCGGTCGGCGGGGCGGTCTTCGCCTCGATCGTCACCGGGGTGCTGGACGCCGTCACCGCCCTCGGCGACCTGCGGGAGTGGCTGCCGGCGCACTGGCAGTACGCCTGGGCGGACGCGCTGCAGCCGCAGTTGGAGTGGGGTGGCATGCTGCAGGGCGTCTCGCTGTCGCTCTCCTACGCGGTGGTGCTGCTCGCGCTGGCCTTCCGCGGCTTCGCCCGCAAGGACGTGGTGTCCTGAGGGGCGCCCGTCCGCCGACGGGCACCCCTCAGGGCCCGGTCACTTGACGGGCGAGTAGACCCGCTCGACCTGCTGGCTGCCGGAGAGGGTGCGGTAGGAGCGCGTCCACTTGGTGGTGGCGTCCTTGCGGGTGCGGTCGGAGAGGATGTAGTAGTCCATCTGCGTCTGCTCCGGCGTGACCTCCAGGACGCCGTAACCGTGCGAGTCCAGGTCCACCCACTTGATGTGGCGGTTGGCGGCCTTGATCGCGGCGACGGCGGCCAGCGAGACGGTCTGCGGCAGGACCTTGAGGGCGTCGTCGATGTTGTCCGAGGTCACCGAGGTGACCACGAACTCGGTCGCGGCGCTGCCGGAGAGCGGGTAGGTGGCGGCCTCGTACGGGACGTCCGACGCCCAGGCGGAGTGGATGTCGCCGGTGAGGAAGACGGTGTTGTCGATGCCGTTCGACTTGAGGTGCCCGAGCAGCTCGCGGCGGTCGTGGGTGTAGCCGTCCCACTGGTCGGTGTTGACCGCCAGGCCCTCGCCGGGCAGGCCGAGCAGCTTGGCCAGCGGGCGCAGGATGTAGTCGGGCAGTGAGAAGAAGGCGACCGGGGAGATCATCACCTCGTTGCCGATCAGGCGCCAGGTGGTGTCGGAGGCGCTGAGGCCGGACTTGAGCCAGTCCATCTGGGCGCGGCCGGTGATGGTGCGGTCGGGCGAGTCGATCTCGCCGTTGCCGACCTTGACCTGCTGGGAGCGGAACGATCGCTGGTCCATCAGGTGCAGGTCGGCGAGCTTGCCGTAGCGCAGGCGGCGGTAGGTGGTGCCGGCGATGGACGGGCGGACCGGCATCCACTCGAAGTAGGCCTGCTTGGCGGCGGCGACCCGGTCCGCCCAGTTGCCCTCGGCGCCGGGGGTGTGGTTCTCGGCGCCGCCGGACCAGGCGTCGTTCGCGAACTCGTGGTCGTCCCAGATCGCGATGGTCGGGACCTGCGCGTGCAGCGCCTGGAGGTCCTCGTCGGTCTTGTAACGGCCGTGCCGGGTGCGGTAGTCGGCGAGGGTGAGGATCTCGTGGGCCGGTGCGTGCGGGCGGACCACGGTGCCGCGGGCGCAGAACTCGCCGGTCTTGTACTCGTAGATGTAGTCGCCGAGGAAGAGGAAGGCGTCGATGTCGCCGCGGGCCGCGAGGTGGCGGTAGGCGGAGAAGTAGCCGGCCTCCCAGTTGGCGCAGGACGCGACGCCGAAGCGGAGGCGGTCGAGCGCGGTGTCGGCGGCCGGGGTGGTGTGGGTGCGGCCGACGGGGGAGACGGTGCCGCCGGCGGTGAAGCGGTACCAGTAGGCGGTGCCCGGGGTCAGACCGCGGACGTCCACCTTGACGGTGTGGTCGACGGCGCTGGTGGCGGTCACCGTGCCGCTCGCGGCGACGCGGGTGAAGGCCTTGTCGGCGGCGAGCTCCCAGCGGACCTCGGTGTCGGGGCCGACGGCGGAGCCGGGGACGGCCTCGGGGATCGGGGTCACCCGGGTCCAGAGCAGGACGCCGTCGGGCAGCGGGTCGCCGGAGGCGACGCCGTGCAGGAACTGCGGGGCGGTCGCGGCGTGGGCCGCGGTGCCGAGGGTGAGCGGCAGGGCGGCGGCGCCGGCCGCGATGGCGGTGGCCTTCAGCACCTGGCGGCGGTGCGGGCGGGCGGCAGTCATGTCATCGACAAGGTCAGTCACGGCGCACAGGCTACCCGGCGGTAATGACGCGTTCCATACGTTGAACTGACTGTTTGTCGTCGATTCACCGCCGCGTGGCGTTCGGCCACCGGTGGTCGGGAGCACCGCCACCCGGCGGCCATGAGCGATGATGGGGGGCGGTTCGTCCGCTGCCCGTCCCCGAAGCTCCGAGGAAGTCCCGCCCGTGGCCCAGATCCTGCTCCTGCACTCCGCGTACGGCCTGCGCCCCGCCGTCCACGCCGCCGCCGACCGGCTGCGCGCCGCCGGGCACACCGTCCACACCCCCGACCTCTTCGAGGGGCGGACCTTCGAGGACATCGAGGAGGCCATGGCGTACAAGGAGGAGGTCGGCAACGACGAGCTGCTGCGCCGGGCGGTGGGCGCCGCCGCCCCGCTGCTGGGCCCGGACACCGCGATGGTCTACGCCGGCTTCTCGCTCGGGGGTTCGCTCGCCCAGAACCTCGCGCTCGCCGACGAGAACGCGCGCGGGCTGCTGCTCCTGCACGGCACCTCGGACATCCGCGAGGACGCGGCCACGTCCGTCCCCGTCCAGCTGCACGTGGCCGAGCCGGACCCGTTCGAGTCGGAGGACTGGCTGAACGCCTGGTACCTGAACATGCGCAAGGCCGGCGCCGACGTCGAGGTGCACCGCTACCACGGCGCCGGGCACGTCTTCACCGACCCGGACCTGCCGGACTACGACGCGGAGGCGGCCGAGCAGACCTGGGCGGTGGCGCTGGACTTCCTGGCGGAGCTGGACGAGCAGGCCGAGCAGGCGGGCTGACGGGCGCTGCGAGGAGCGGACGTCCGTGCGCTACGGCGCGGGCGCAAGCACGGGCACCGTAGCGCGCAGCAGGTCGCGTGCGCGCTCGGCTCCGCGCCGGGTGCGCTCGACTGCCGCCCTGTCCGGCCCGGCCGCACGGGGGGCGACTCCCGCGCACCGGCGGCAGACCGACCCGCCACCGGCCACCGGATCCGCGCAGTGGGCGCACTCCCCGATCGCAGCTGGTGGAGCAGCGTCAGCTGTATGTGCCGCCGGCATCTTCCGCTCCAGGCGTGACCGCACGAAGCCCGCCGGCGCGAGCACGTGCGAGGGCAGGCCACCCAGCAGCGCCTCCCGCAGCCGTCCGATGTCGGGGTCCCGGGCGAGCCAGTCCGCCACGAGCGGTGCCAGACCGAGGACTTCGGCCACGCCGAGCTGCAAGCGCCGGTCGCGGGCGGTCAGCCTGCCCAGCAGTCCGGCCGCAGTGGCCCGGGCCTCGCCGCTGGCGTCCTCGGAGGCGTCCTGGGCGGGGAGGGAGGTGTTCCCCTCGTTCTTCTCCCCTTGGGGGAAAGTACCGACTCCCCGGCCCTCCCCCTCGCCGAGTGCCGGGTTTCGGACCGTGCTGAGCCAGGCCGCGTCGATCTGCTCAGGCTCCGTGAGTGGCACGCTGCTGACGAGGACCCTGGTCGTCCACGTGCCCTTCGTCGGGTGCTGGGAGCGCCGGACGTGGAGGAACCCCTCCTCGATCAGCTGCGCCCGCGCGCGGGCAACGGCCGTACGCCCCTCGGGCATCCGCTTGCCGATGGTGAGGACGGTGTCCCGGCTGCCGGGCGGCAGGGACAGCGCCCAGAGCAGCAGCGTCTTCGCGGTGGCCCGCAGACGCGGGTGGCGGACGATCTCGTGGGACGCCCGTACGTAGCGTTCGGGCGCGATAAAGTGAACGTGCATGAGGAGGTGGACTCCCTGTGCCGGACCCCGGGGTGTTGGTAGCACCGCCGGGGTCAACTATTGGTCTGTAGCCGGACGGTAGCACGCGGTGACCGCGCCTCGTGGCCGGTTCCGGAATCCGCCTACGTGATTGCGACGGTTTGATCTCGCTGTCGGTAGTGTCGCCCCCGGGTGTGCCGGAGGGAGACGAACGTGTACCGAATGCGTGAGGCGACGGCTGCCGATGCCGAGGCGGTCGCGGAGCTGGTGCGGGCCCGGTCGGCGTGGTTGTCCGTGCAGGGCCTGGGCGAGTGCGCGGACGACGCGGAGGAGTACGGGGCACAGGCCGGCAACCCGGACCTCGCGGTGTGGGTGCTGGAGCACGAGGTGGACGGGGTAGTCGGCTGCACCACGCACTTCGGCAACGAGGCCCTGCCGCACTGGGCGTTCACCGAGCAGGAGCGGGCGGAGCCGACGCTGTTCCTGGCGACGACCTTCACCCGGCCGAACCCGCACCGGCTCGGCCGGCTGATCGCCTGGTGGTCGCTGGGCCGGGCCGCGGAGCAGGGCCTCACGTGGGTGCGGCGAGGCACCGGACAGGAACAGCTGGCCCGCTACTACCGGGAGGCCCAGGGGTGGGACCTGCTGCGGGGCGTCGAGCGGCATGGTTCGAACGTGTTCTTCCTGCAGCGCAGGGCCGATCGAGTGCCCGAGCTGGCTGATCTGATGGCCGGCCGGGGCTTGTAACCGGCGGGCGTCGGCTCCGGCAGCGGCTTCTCGCTGCCGGGGCCGACGGAGCTCTCAGCGGATGGTGAGAGCCGAGTCCGCGAGCAGGGCGAAGACGGCCTCGTGGTCGTCGCCTGCCGGACTTCCGGCCTCCAGCCGACCTGCGACCCTGGCGAGCCCGTCCGGATCGAGAAGACCGGCCTCGATCAGCGGCGAGCCCTCGTTGAGGATCCGCCGGATCCGTGGGGCGCCGTGATGGCGCATCGCCGTGTCGATGACGTGGTGGAAGTTCTCCACGATCGGCGGTCGGGCGACCTGGCCGGGCATGCCTGTGCGGTCGACGAGCACGCGCAGGAGGTGCTTGCGTCGACGCCACTCCATCGGCAGCCACTCGCAGAAACGAACGAGCAAGGGATCGGTGAGCGGGTGGATCGGCCACATGCCCCTGCGCATCAGTGCAGGACCGCACACGGTCTTGGCCATCAGGGCGGTCTCCGGGACGATGGCGGCCGGGGTGATCGCGGAGTCGACGTCGGCGAGTGCGGCCCGCGCGGCGGGCCCGAGCCACGGCGGGGCGTCGGGCTCGAACGCGCCAGGCCCGGAGGTGTCCTCGGCGGCTGTGACGGCCATGAGCTCGTCCCCGCCGATACCGGTGAACACCGCACGGACGCCCGAGTCGGCGAAGCGGGCGGACAGGGTTTCGAGTGCATCGAGATAGATGTCGCTGGTCGGCGACACCCACCCGGCCCGCGAGAACCGGGACGGACCCGCGTACGGGAGGTGGTCCATCGCGTTTACGGTGATGCCTGTCCAACCGGAGGCGACGTGCTCCAGGATCATTCGGCGGCGTTCGTTCTGCTGGATGCCTCGCACGCCGTCGAGGAGGACCGTCCCGGCGGTGAGGGCGGTGCCTTGAGGGGCCGCGCGGAGGGCGAGAGCGACGGTGGTCGAGTCCATGCCCGCTGACAGCTGAACCGCTGTCCGGGAGCCGCTCCACGGGAGCCGGGCGACCGCGCGGTCCAGCAGGTCTTGGAACAGCGGGACCGGATCCGCGTCTTCCTGGAGCGCCCGGGCGCGGCTGTGCTCGGCGGGTTCCGGAAACTGGAGGAGGAGTTGCCCGTCAGTCGGGAAGTGAGCGGTGGCCCGCTCGGTGAGCAGCTTGATGTCCTGCCAGAGTGTTGAAGCGGAGTACCGGTTGCGCAGGCTGATCATCCGTGTGACGGCAACGGGGTCGAGCCTGTCCGTGGCCTGGTGGTCACGCAGGTTCAGCAGGTCCCACGAGCCGTACAGCACTCTGTCGGCGACGGCGAGGTACTGCGGGGCGGTGCACGCGGTGCCGGTTCGGACCCGGACGGACTGGCCTGGTCCGAGTTCGACCGTGGTCCAGTCGTCACGGCTCCCGCGCAGCTCTCGGAGCCTCCTGTCGTAGGTACCGGGTGAGACTGCGACGGGATCGGGGCGAGTTGGGCTGGTGTGGGCTTTCCTGGCGGCCGCGATGAACGCTGTACGGATTCCGTCGGTCAGCGAGGCCTGCTCGGTCAGCTGGTGTCGGTACGGGGAGATCCAGGAGGATCCGCATCGCCAGCGGCTACCAGCCCACTGCCAGGTGCTGGTAGGCGAGATGTCGTCGTGGGTGAGCCGGAGGTCGAGCATCAGCGGTAAGTCCTTCGTGGGGCGGCGAGGGTGGGAGCGAGCCGGCCCGGCAGCCGGGCTGCCGGGCCGGGGGAACGGTGGGTCAGACCGCCGTCGTGTCGTACGTGTGGTTGGTGTCGGAGGAGCCCTCCTTCTTCTTGTACGAGTACCGATCGGTGGTGCTCATGACCTCGTATGCGGGCTCGTCGCTGAAGACCCGGCCGGACGCGTCCAGCAGCATCCGCTCATCGGTGATGTTCACGGGTGTTCCCTTCGCCTGGGACGTCTCGGGCCTCCCCCGATTGCGGGGGAGGCTCGGTACCGGCGGGCTTGCCGGTACCGGCGCCGGGCCCGGGGGTGTGCCAGTCAGACCGAGGCCCTGCGCACAACCAGTGAACATTCATCAACTGTGTGTGAGTGAGGAAGGGTTCACGGTGAACGGGTGCGCGGCGAACCGGAAAACTTGACGAATCCATTACGCGAAACCCTGCACGGCATGTGACAGTGCGGTTACGTTGACCGCATGGTGGCCAATGCCCCTCTCCGTCGCAGGATGGCCGAGCGCCGCATGACCAAGGCCGAGTTGGCCCGTGAGGTCAACAGCGAGATCGAGATCCTCACCGGGAGACCGGGCACTGTGTCGGAGCGCACGGTTCACAACTGGCTTACCGGCGCGACCCGGTGGCCGCCCGCCAAGATCCGCCTCGCGATCGAGGTGGTGCTCGGCCGTAGTCCCGAGGAACTCGGCTTCGTGCCGACGAACCGGACCCGCACTACACCGGAGGAAGAAGTGAGGCGCCGCGACTTCATCACCGCTGCCGGGGGTACTGCGCTTGCGGCCGCGACGACGAACACGGCGTCCAGGCCGCGCCGGATCGGGACCGCAGACATCGAGCGGTTGCAGTTCCGCTTCGCCGAGGTCATCGCAAGCGATCACCGGCTTGGCGGCCGGCCGAGTATCGAGTCCCACGCGGCTTCCCTCGTTGAAGAGGTCGTCGCTCTTGAGGAGCACAGCACCGCTACCCAGCGGATTCGGTCGGCCTTGTACGCCTGCGCGGCCTCTTTCGCTTCCAGCGCGATGTGGGCCGCCATCGATGGCCGCCGCTTCGACGCGGCTCTCCAGCACCATCAGAAGGCCGCCCACCTCGCGGCCATGTCCGGCGATTCCGGCATCCAGTTTCGGATCTGGTCCCACGCGGGGAGCCTCTATCGGCATCTTGGGAGGCCTGGCGATGCGCTTGCCGCCAATGACGTCGCCCGGACCCTTCCGATCGCCCGTCGCGATCCGCTGTTCGCCTCGCTCGGGCATGCCAGGCACGCGGCGATCCACGGATTGACCGGCGACACCAACGCCGTCCGCCGCTCTCTCGGCCATGCCCAGGACGCACTCGATCGGGCCACCGCGGGAGCGCCGCGGCCGGTGTGGATAACAGCCTTCTACGATCAGGCCGAACTCGACTCCCTCGCGCTCGCGGCCCATCTGTCGGCCGGAAACTGGGAAGATGCCGAGGCCCACGCTCACCGCAGCCTGGCCGGTCGACGCGAAAGCATGCAGCGGTCCCGCGCGATCACCACCGTGCGCCTCGCCCACGCGCAGCTCGGCCAGGGGGACTTCGAGCATGCGGTCTCCACCGCCATGGCGATCCCGACCGAAGTCTCCGGCCACCCTCGGGTCACCGGAATGCTGACCGCCTTCGGTACCAGGCTGGACGATCTGGCTCCCCGCAGTAGCTCGGCCATGGCCTGGACCGAGCACGCCCGCACCACCTGGAGGATCGTGTGACCATCGAGCTCCGCCGCTACTCGCACTTGACCCCGGACGCCCGACAGGGTCTGCTGGACGTCTACACCGACGTCCGAGCGCCGCTGCTGCACCTGCCGAACTACCACGTCGTCGCCTTCGCCGAACGCCTCGACCGACACGCGGCCGAGCCCGGCTTCGAGGTCGTCCTTGCTTACGCGGGCCAGGAACCAGTCGGGTATGCCTATGCCAACACCCTCGCGGCGGACGACCGTTGGTGGAAGCGCATGGTTGATCCTCTGCCTGCGGGGTTCACCGATGTTCCGACGGTAGCGCTCAAGGAAATCGGCGTTCGCTCGCCCTGGCGTGGAACGGGGGTCGCCCTGCGCATCCATGACGAGCTCATGGCCGGCCGTACCGAGGAGCGTGTCACGCTGCTGGTCAACCCACTTGCCGGGGAGGGAAAGGTACGAGCCTTGTACGAATCCTGGGGCTACGAGGCGATCAACAGCCAGCAGCCTTCGGCTGACTCGCCTCGTCTGACGGCAATGATCCGTTCCCTGGCCGTCTAGAGCGCGTACGTCTGCTGCCCGGGCTGCGCTGGTTCGGCGGGTGCCCGCCCCACCGGAGTGGGGCGGGCACCCGGAAGCTGTCCTCGATCACTGGCCTGGAGGAGGATGGCGGCGTGACACAGTGGAGATACGAGTACGCGCCGGCCGGGACGTTGATCGGGCTGGTGCAGCGGGGGCGGGGGCTGGGAGCGCGGATGGCCGCCGAGGTTCCGGAGGCGGCCGCCGAGCTGGTGTACGGGTGTATCCGCTGGGACTGGCGGTGGGACGGGCAGGTGGACGACCGGCACCTGTACCTGGCCCGGCTGGTGCGGGACCTGGCGTTGCCGGTCGGGCCGGTGGTCGACGTGCTGGCGGGTGGCGAGGACGCGTGCGAGCGGGCCACCCGGGTGCTGGAGCTGTTGGCGCTCGGAGGCTCGGCCGAGGCCCGGGAGGCGCTGCAGGCGTACGTCCGGAAAGGCGAGCACTGGCGGGACGTCCTGGAGTCGGTGGCCGACGCGTGGCCGGTCGAGTGGTGGGACGACCTGGCGGACGTGGCGCGGGAGCGGTCGACGGGGGACACGGAGGACCTGTGGGGGGAGCCGTGGGATCGCTGGGGACTGGCCGTACCTCGACCGGAGCCGGAGCGTGGGCGCCCCGCGCCGGCCGAGGGGGAGACGAGCGCACGGTTGTTGGAGCTGCTGGCCGACCCGGCGGAGTTGGGGAGGTGGCCGGAGGCCGTACGGGTGTTGGCCGGGCGCGAGCCGGAGCCGGAGCTGCTGCCCCTGGTGCCGTCGCTGAGCCCGGCGGAGGGCGAGTACCCGCTCCCGCTGTTGCCGAGGGCGGTGCTGAAACTGGGTGTCGCGGCGGTGCCCGCCGCCCGGGAGTGGGCGGCCGCCGGGGAGCCGTGGCTGGCCGGGCTCGGACACCAGGTGCTGGCCGAGTACGGTGAGGCGGAGGACATCCCGGTGTTGATCGCCGAGCTGGAGCGGGACTGGGTGGCGCGCGCATGGTGCGGGCCGATGTACACGGCCCGCGGGCTGGCGCGGTTCGGGGGTGCGGCCTGGGGCGCGGTGTCGCTCTTGCGACGGTTCTGGCTGTGGACGCCGCACTCGTACGAGCGGGCCGCGTACCTGGAGGCGCTGGGGGCGATCGAGCCGGCGGGGCTGGACCAGGTGTACGTGGAGTGCCTCTGGGGCTGTGAGGAGAAGGAGAGGCTGCTGGCGGCGGCGCACGCGCCGGACCGGCCGGAGGTGCGGGAGCGGCTGGCGTACCTGCGGGACGACCCGATGGAGGCGGCGGAGGTCAGGGCCGCCGCCGGGGAGCGGCTGGCGGCCCTGACCTGACCTGACCCCTGATCCGGCCTACAGGCCGGGGATGCGGCCGTTGCGGTAGAGGTCCACGAACAGCTGGTGGTCGGCGCGCGCCCGGGCGCCGTACGCGTGGGCGAAGTCGACCAGCATCCGGGTGAAGCCGGCCTCGTCGCGGGCGATCGCCGCGTCGATGGCGTGCTCGGTGGAGAACGGCACCAGGCTGTGGCCGCTGGAGGACTCGTCGGCCGCGGCGTGCATGGTGGCGGTGGCCCGGCCGAGGTACTCGGTGACGGCGAGCAGGTCGGACAGCTCGTTGAGGTCGGTCCAGTCGAGGTCGGTCGCGTACGGCGAGACCTCGGCGACCAGCTGGCCGCGCCCGTACAGCGTGGTGTGGCCGAGCCACGGGTCGCTGTGGGCCTGCAGGGCGCGCTGGGAGATCACCGTGCGGTGGCCCTCGTGCTCGAAGTACCCGGCGATCGCCGGGTCGGTGACGTGCCGGGACACGGCCGGCGTCTGGCCCTGCTTCATGTAGATGATGACGTCGTTCTCCAGGGCGTCGGTGTGCCCCTCCAGCAGCAGGTTGTAGGACGGCAGGCCGGCCGAGCCGATGCCGATGCCCCGGCGGCCGACGACGTCCTTGACCCGCAGCGACTCCGGCCGGGTCCGCGAGGCGGGCGGCAGGGTGGCCAGGTACGCCTCGAAGGCGGCCAGCACCTCGGCCTTGGTGGGCTCGTCCAGCTCGATCGCGCCGCCGCCGAGCCGGAAGCGGCGGTCGTAGCCCTCGACGACGGTCTCGGCGTCGAGCAGGGCCACCCGGGTCTGCAGGCGGGCCTCCCGGAGCGTCTCCAGGACCGGGCCGGTGGCGGTGTCCAGGGTGAACGGCGCCGCGTCGCGGGCCGAGACGTGGGCGCCGATCCGCTCCCGGTAGGCGGCGGCGAAGGCGGTGACCAGCTCGGTGATCGTCTCGTCGGAGAGCGCCTTGGCGTAGCCGATCAGCGCCAGCGAGGCGGCCAGGCGCTGGACGTCCCAGGTGAAGGCGCCGACGTAGGCCTCGTCGAAGTCGTTGACGTTGAAGACCAGGCGGCCCTCGGCGTTCAGGTAGGTCCCGAAGTTCTCCGCGTGCAGGTCGCCGTGGATCCAGACCCGGCTGGTCCGCTCGTCCAGGAAGCCGGCGCCGTGGCCCTGGAAGGGGTCGGAGGTGAGGTCGGCGTAGTAGAGCGCCGCGGTGCCCCGGTAGAAGGCGAAGGCGGAGGCGGCCATCTTCCGGAACTTCACCCGGAAGGCCGCCGGGTCCTTGGCGAGCAGTTCTCCGAAGGCCGAGTCGAAGACGCCGAGTATCGCCTCGGCGCGGTCGGTGTCGGCGTGCAGCGGGTGAGACATGGGCCATCCTTCGGGGCGCGGCACGTGGCCGGAGACGGGTGCGTCTGGGGGCTAGAGTAGGTGCGTGAACGTGTGAGTGCTGGTCCGGGCCCCGGGAGTGGCTCGGGCCGTATCTGTTTCCAGGCACCCTCTGTGACCTGCACGTTCGCCGGCCAACCAGACAAGCACGAGCCTCCGGAGGCCCCGCCTTGAGCGATCAGCCGTTCGCGCACCTGCACGTCCACACCGAGTACTCGATGCTGGACGGCGCCGCCCGGCTGAAGCAGATGTTCAAGGAGGTCGAGCGGCTGGGCCAGACCCACGTCGCGATGACCGACCACGGCAACATGTACGGCGCGGCCGAGTTCCACAAGCAGGCCACCGGTGCGGGCCTCACCCCGGTGATCGGCATCGAGGCGTACGTCGCGCCGGAGTCCCGCTCGAACACCAAGCGCGTCCTCTGGGGCCAGCCGCACCAGAAGAAGGACGACGTCTCGGCGTCCGGCGCCTACACCCACAAGACCATCTGGGCCCGGAACAAGGAGGGCCTGCACAACCTCTTCAAGCTGACCTCGCGCTCGTACTCCGAGGGCTGGCTGGTGAAGTGGCCCCGGATGGACAAGGAGCTGATCGCCGAGCTGTCCGGCGGCCTGATGGCCACCACCGGCTGCCCCTCCGGCGAGCTGCAGACCAGGCTGCGCCTCGGACAGTTCGACGAGGCGCTCAGGTCCGCCGGCGAGTACCAGGAGATCTTCGGCAAGGAGAACTACTTCCTGGAGCTGATGGACCACGGTCTCGACATCGAGAAGCGGGTCCGCGACGGCCTGATCGAGATCGGCAAGAAGCTCGGCATCCCGCCGGTGGTCACCAACGACTCGCACTACACCACCGAGTCCGACGCCGGCGCCCACGACCTGCTGCTCTGCGTGCAGACCGGCAAGAACCTCTCGGACCCGGACCGCTTCCGCTTCGACGGCACCGGCTACTACATCAAGTCGGCCGCCGAGATGTACGCGCTGGACTCCTCGGACGCCTGGCAGGAGGGCTGCCGCAACAGCCAGCTGCTGGTGGCCGAGCGGGTCGACACCGCCGGCATGTTCGAGTTCCGCAACCTCATGCCGCGCTTCCCGATCCCGGAGGGCTTCGAGTCCGAGGCGGACTTCTTCAAGTCCAAGGTCTGGGAGGGCATGGACTGGCGCTTCCCGAACGGGTACGACGAGGAGCACAAGAAGCTCGCCGAGTACGAGATGGACACCATCATCCAGATGGGGTTCCCGGCGTACTTCCTCGTGGTCGCCGACTTCATCATGTGGGCGAAGGGCCAGGGCATCGCGGTGGGCCCCGGCCGTGGTTCGGCGGCCGGCTCGCTGGTCGCCTACGCCATGGGCATCACCGACCTCGACCCGATCCCGCACGGCCTGATCTTCGAGCGCTTCCTCAACCCCGAGCGCATCTCCATGCCCGACGTCGACATCGACTTCGACGAGCGCCGGCGCGGTGACGTGATCCGGTACGTGACGGAGAAGTGGGGCTCCGACAAGGTCGCCATGATCGTCACGTACGGCACCATCAAGGCGAAGGCCGCCATCAAGGACTCCTCGCGGGTCCTCGGCTACCCCTACGCGATGGGCGACCGGATCACCAAGGCGATGCCGCCGGACGTCATGGGCAAGGGCATCCCGCTCTCCGGCATCACCGACTCCTCGCACCCGCGCTACAGCGAGGCCGGCGAGATCCGCGGGCTGTACGAGACCGACCCGGACGTCCGCAAGGTGATCGACACCGCACGCGGCATCGAGGGCCTGATCCGCCAGCCCGGCGTCCACGCGGCCGGCGTCATCATGTCCGCCGAGCCGCTGACCGACCACATCCCGGTCTGGACCCGGCACACCGACGGCGTCACCATCACGCAGTTCGACTACCCCACCTGTGAGGGCCTCGGCCTTCTCAAGATGGACTTCCTCGGCCTGCGCAACCTGACGATCATGGACGACGCCGTCAAGGCGATCGAGAAGAACAAGGGCATCACGATCAACCTGCTTGATCTGCCCCTGGACGACAAGCCCACGTACGAGCTGCTGGCCCGCGGCGACACGCTCGGCGTCTTCCAGCTCGACGGCGGGCCGATGCGCTCGCTGCTGCGCCTGATGAAGCCCGACAACTTCGAGGACATCTCCGCCGTCCTCGCGCTGTACCGGCCCGGCCCGATGGGCGTCAACTCGCACACCAACTACGCGCTGCGCAAGAACGGCCAGCAGGAGATCACCCCGATCCACCCGGAGCTGGAGAAGCCCCTGGAGGAGGTGCTCCGGCCCACCTACGGCCTGATCGTCTACCAGGAGCAGGTCCAGAAGGCCGCGCAGATCCTGGCCGGCTACTCGCTCGGCCAGGCCGACCTGCTGCGCCGCGCGATGGGCAAGAAGAAGAAGGAGATCCTGGAGGCGGAGTTCGTCCCGTTCCAGAAGGGCTGCCGGGAGCGCGGCTACTCGGACGCGGCGATCCAGGCGGTCTGGGACGTCCTGGTCCCCTTCTCCGGCTACGCGTTCAACAAGGCCCACACCGCCGGGTACGGGCTGGTCTCCTACTGGACCGCGTACCTCAAGGCCAACTACCCGGCCGAGTACATGTCCGGCCTGCTCACCTCGGTGAAGGACGACAAGGACAAGTCCGCGGTCTACCTCAACGAGTGCCGCAAGATGGGCATCAACGTGCTCCCGCCGGACGTCAACGAGTCGGACGCGGACTTCACCCCGCACGGGAACGACACCGTCCGGTTCGGTCTCACGGCCATCCGCAACGTCGGCGGGCCGGTCGTCGAGTCGATGATCCGGACCAGGAAGGCGAAGGGGAAGTTCGCCTCCTTCCCGGACTTCCTGGACAAGGTGGAGTCGGTGGTCTGCAACAAGCGGACCGTCGAATCGCTGATCAAGGCCGGCTCCTTCGACTCGCTCGGGCACACCCGCAAGGGCCTGACCGCGCAGTTCGAGCCGATGATCGACAACGTCGTCGGGGTCAAGCGCAAGGAGGCCGAGGGCCAGTTCGACCTGTTCGGCGGCGACGCGACCAGCGACGAGCCGAGCTTCGGGCTGGACGTGGTCTTCTCCGAGGAGGAGTGGGAGAAGTCCTTCCTGCTCGCCCAGGAGCGGGAGATGCTCGGCCTGTACGTCTCCTCGCACCCGCTGCACGGCATCGAGCACGTGCTCGCCGACAAGGCGGACTGCGCGGTGGCGGACCTCGCGGAGCGGCCGGACGGCACCATCGTCACCATCGGCGGCATCATCTCGGGCCTGCAGCGGAAGATGACCAAGCAGGGCAACGCCTGGGCGATCGCCACCGTCGAGGACCTCGCCGGCTCGATCGACTGCATGTTCTTCCCGGCCAGCTACCAGCTGGTCTCCTCGCAGCTGGTCGAGGACGCCGTGGTGTTCGTCCGCGGCAAGCTGGACAAGCGGGAGGACGTGCCCCGGCTGATGGGCATGGAGCTGTCCGTCCCCGACCTGTCGAACGCGCACGCCGAGGCGCCGATCGTCATCAACATCCCGAGCGGGAAGGTGACGCCCCCGCTGGTGGCCCGGCTCGGCGAGGTGCTGAGCAGCCACCGGGGGACGACGGAGGTGCGGGTCCGGCTGGAGGCGCGGAACAAGACCACCGTGCTGCGGCTGGACCGGCACCGGGTGAAGTCCGACCCGGCGCTGTTCGGGGACCTCAAGCAGCTGCTCGGGCCGAGCTGCCTGGCGGGGTGACCCCGCCACCGGCGGCGGGTCGGCGCTGATCCCGCAGGATCAGGACCCGCCGCCGAGGCCCGGGGGGACGGCGGTGTGCAGGGCCGAGACGAAGGCCGAGATGGCCGGGTGGGAGCCGGCGCCCGCGCGGAAGGCGGCGCGGGTGCGCCGGTACATCGGCAGCCGGGTGAGCACCACCCCCGGCGGGGACTGCGCGATGCCCAGGTGGGGGACGAGCGCCACCCCCTGACCGGCCGCCACCAGGGCCAGCACCGTGGCGAAGTCGTCGATCTGGTGCCGGATCCGGGGCGCGAAGCCGGCGCTCTCGCACGCCCGGACGGCCATGGTGTGGCAGAGCGTCCCCGGCGGCGCCATGATCCACGGCGCGGCGCGGTGCTCGGCGACCGTGCCGGGGGCGCGGGCCGCCAGGTACATCGGCTCGGTGAACACCGGGCGGGTCACCGCGAGGCCGGGCTCCGGGTCGGCCGGCACGAGGTCGTACTCGTGCACCAGCGCCACGTCCAGCTCGCCCGCGCGCAGCGCCGCCGCGACGGCCGCCGGGTCCACCTCGTTCACCATCGGCTCCAGCCCCGGGTGCCAGCCGGCCAGCTCGGCGAGGACCGCCGGGATGATCGCCTTGGCCGCCGACGGGTAGGTGCCGATCCGCAGCGGACCGGCCAGCCCGTCACGGGTGTGGGCGAGTTCGGCGTCCGCCTGCTCCAGCCGCTCCAGCACCGCCTCGGCGTGCCGCACCAGGTTCCGCCCGGCCGGGGTGAGCGCCACCCGCCGCCCGGTGCGCTCCAGCAGCGGGACGCCGGCCTCCTTCTCCAGGACGGACAGCTGCTGGGAGACGGCCGAAGGGCTGAACGACAGCGCCTCGGCGACGGCGGCGATGGTGCCGAGATGGGCGAGTTCGCGCAGCAGGCGCAGGCGTCGGACGTCGAGCATCGGCTCAGCTTACGAGAAGCGTCGGAAATGTGAACTGGACCTGCGGGATGGCCGGACCGCAGGATCGTGGCCATGGAACTCAAGGGCATCTACGTCCCCCTGGTCACCCCCTTCGCCGCCGACGGCTCGGTCGCCCTGGACGCGCTGGACAAGCTGGCCCGCTCGGTGCTCGGCGGCGGAGCGGCCGGGCTGGTCGCGCTCGGCACCACCGGCGAGCCCGCCACCCTGGACGCGGCGGAGAAGCGGGCCGTGGTCGAGCTCTGCGCCGCCGTCTGCGCCGAGCTGGGCGGGCAGCTGGTGGTCGGTGCCGGCGGGCCGGACACCCGGGCGGCCGCCGAGGAGCTGGCGGGCCTGCGCGAGCGGGTGCCGGGCGCGGCGGCCGCGCTGGTCACCGCGCCGTCGTTCGTCCGGCCGGGCGAGGCCGGGACGCTGGCGCACTTCCGGGCGCTGGCCGGGGCGAGCTCGGTGCCGCTTGTCGTCTACCACATCCCGTACCGCACCGGTCAGGCGCTCTCGGCCGCCGCGCTGGGCGAACTCGCGGCCCTGCCGGGCGTGGTGGGCGTCAAGTACGCGACCGGCGCGCTGGACCAGGACGCCGTGGAGCTGCTCGCCGCCGGACCGGCCGGCTTCGCGGTGCTGGCTGGGGAGGACACCTTCCTCGCGCCGATGCTGGCGCTGGGCGCGGCCGGCGGCATCCTGGCCTCCGCCCACCTGGCCACCGCCCGGTTCGTCGAGCTGGCCGCCGCCTGGGAGCGCGGGGACGTCGCGCGGGCCCGCGCGCTGGGCCACCGGCTGACCGCGCTGTCGGCCGCCGCGTTCGCCGCGCCCAACCCGAGCGTGATCAAGGGCGTGCTGCACGCCCAGGGCCTGATTCCCACCCCGGCGGTGCGGCTGCCGCTGCTGCCGGCCGGCCCGGCCGAGACCGCGCGGGCGCTGGAGCTCGCCACCGGTCTGGACCACTGAGCAGGTCCGGGCCTCTCACACCGTGGAATGCCAGGTCGCGCCCCGCCCGTGGCAAGGCATGATGGGCAGAGTGCGGCTGTGAACAGCAACATCAAGAGGAGTTGTCGGAATGAAGATCGGCATTGTCGGGGCCACCGGCCAGGTCGGCGGCGTGGTCCGCGAGATCCTGGCGGAGCGCGCGGGTCGCGAGGGCGGCCTGGGCCCGGTGGAGCAGCTGCGGCTGTTCGCCTCCGCCCGCTCGGCCGGGCGCACCCTGCCGTGGCAGGGCACCGAGATCACCGTCGAGGACGCGGCCACGGCCGACTACACCGGCCTGGACATCGTGATCTTCTCGGCCGGCGGTGCCACCTCCAAGGCGCTCGCCCCCAAGGTCGCCGCGGCCGGCGCGGTCGTGATCGACAACTCCTCCGCCTGGCGCCGTGACCCCGAGGTCCCGCTGGTCGTCTCCGAGGTCAACCCGGAGGCGATCACCGACCGCCCCAAGGGCATCATCGCCAACCCGAACTGCACCACCATGGCCGCCATGCCGGTGCTGCGCCCGCTGCACGAGGAGGCCGGCCTCGCCGCGCTCGTCGTCTCCACCTACCAGGCCGTCTCCGGCAGTGGCGTGGCCGGCGTGGCCGAGCTGCAGGACCAGGCCGCCAAGGTGGTCGACGGCGCCTCGGCCCTCGCCCACGACGGCGCGGCGGTCGAGTTCCCCGAGCCCAAGGTCTACAAGCGGCCGATCGCCTTCAACGTGGTGCCGCTGGCCGGCTCGATCGTCGAGGACGGCTCCAACGAGACCGACGAGGAGCAGAAGCTCCGCCACGAGAGCCGCAAGATCCTCGGCATCCCCGAGCTGAAGGTGGCCGGCACCTGCGTGCGCGTGCCGGTCTTCTCCGGCCACTCGCTGCAGATCAACGCCCGCTTCGAGCGCGCGATCAGCCCCGAGCGCGCGGTCGAGCTGCTCACCGGCGCCCCCGGCGTCGAGCTGAGCGAGATCCCCACCCCGCTGCAGGCGGCCGGCCGCGACCCGAGCTACGTCGGCCGCATCCGGGCCGACGAGACGGTGGAGCACGGCCTGTCGCTGTTCCTCTCCAACGACAACCTGCGCAAGGGCGCCGCGCTCAACGCCGTCCAGCTGGCCGAGCTGGTCGCCGCCGAGCTCCGGGGCTGAGCACCAGGCCGCACGCGCCGCGCGCCCGGCCGCAGCCCGACACCGAGCGGCCCCCGTCCTCCGGGACGGGGGCCCGTCGCGTTCCCGTCGTGATCCCCCGTCGTGCTCCCGTCGTGATCCCCCGCCGCGTTCCCTTCGCGTTCCCGGCCGTTGCCGGACCGCGACATCCGCCGAGGTTCGGCGCGCGAACCAGGGGTAAAGGTGACCCAACGATCGGGCGGCTGCGGGCCTCCCTCACCCCATCCGGGCCCGGCCGCCGGGCGGACCGCGCCCACCCGGCACCGCGACCGGCGGCGCCTGACCCCGAGGGCGAGCGGAAAGAGGTGCGCGATGGACCGCTGTGTCGTCCTGGTGGACGCGGGATACCTGCTGGGCGCCGCCGCCAGCCTGCTCGCGGGGGATCCTTCGCGCTCCCGGGTCACCGTCGACCACACCGCGCTCATCACCGCCCTGCGCGAGCGGGCCGAGGCCGAGACCGGCCTGCCGCTGCTGCGGATCTACTGGTTCGACGCCGCACCCGACCGCCGCCCGATGCCGGAGCACCGCCGCCTGCGGGTGCTGCCCCGGGTGACCGTCCGGCTCGGCGCGCTGACCCGGGCCGAGGGCCGCTGGGTGCAGAAGGGCGTGGACGCGGCGATGCACGCCGAGCTCTCCGAACTCGCCCGCAACCGGGCCTGCGCCGACGTCGTGCTGATCACCGGCGACGGTGACCTGCTGCCCGGCATGATGTCCGCCAAGGAGCACGGCGTGGTCGTCCACCTCTGGGCGCTGCAGGCCGCCGACGGCGACTTCAACCAGTCCGAGGACCTGGTCGGCGAGGCCGACGAGCGGCGGGTGCTCGACCGGGAGTGGATCGAGGGGTCGTTCAGCCTGCGGGACAACGCCGCCGTCTTCCCCGCGCCCGGGCCGCGGCACGAGATCGCCAAGATCCTGGCCGCACCGCCGGCCGGCATGCCCGGCGTGGTGCCGGTGCCCGCGGTCCGCCCCGGGCCGGCCCCGGCCGCGGTGCCGGCGGCCAACGGGCGCCCGGCCCCGGCGGCCGCCACCGCGCTCAAGGTCGTCCCCACGCCCAAGGACATAGCGGGCCGCACCGCCGCCGCGCCGCCCGCCGCGGCGAGCCACCCGGCCGGTCCGGTGCTGCGCTGGTCCTCCGACCGCGGCTGGGTGGAGCGGCCCGCCGCCGAGCAGGCCGCCACCGCCGGCGACTGCCTGCCCACCCTGGCCCAGCTGACCACCGCCGAGCAGCGCTGGGCCGACCGCGAGGAGGACATCACCTCGATCGGCGGCGACGCCCACGAGGTCGGCCAGGTGTTCGCCCGCCGCTGGTGCGAGCGGATCGGCAACGCCGAGCGGCTCACCGTGCTCTGGCCCGACTACCCGCGCATCCCGCACCGGGTCGACGGCGAGCTGCTGCGCTACGCCGCCCGGTTCGGTCTGCTCGCGCACAAGGACGACCAGATCGACGAGCACGACCGGTACGCGATCCGGGCCGGCTTCTGGAAGGAGCTGTCCGGGCGGGTCCCCGGCGGGGACCTCGTCGTGGACGACTGACCCGGACCGGTCCGGGCCCCGCCGGTTCCGGGGGACCAGGCCCCCTTGTCCGGTTCGCGGGCCGCACGGCGTAGAGTCTTCGCTCGTGAGTGAGGGCAGCGCGTGAACCGTCCAGAGGCGACCTCGCCGTGCTGTGCCGTACGCGACCTGGTCAAGACGTACCGCTCCGGGCGCGGTGCCGCCGCCGCCGACGTCCGGGCCAACGACGGGGTCACCCTGACCGTCGGGCAGGGTGAGATCTTCGGCCTGCTCGGGCCCAACGGCGCCGGCAAGTCGACCCTGGTCCGCCAGCTCACCGGGCTGCTGCGGCCCGACTCCGGCTCCGTCGAGATCCTCGGCCACGACGTGGTCCGCCACCCCGAGCGGGCCGCCCGGCTGCTCGGCTACCTCGGCCAGGAGTCCACCGCGCTGGACGAGCTGACCGTGGCGCTCGCCGCCGAGACCACCGGCCGGCTGCGCGGCCTCAGCCGGGCACGGGCCCGCGCGGAGGCCGCCGACGTGCTCACCGAGCTGGCCCTCGAACCGCTCGCCCACCGCCCGCTCGCCAAGCTCTCCGGCGGCCAGCGCCGGCTCGCCTGCTTCGCCGCCGCGCTGGTGGGGGAGCGGCCGCTGCTCGTCCTCGACGAGCCGACCACCGGCATGGACCCGGTCGCCCGCCGCGCCGTCTGGAGCGCCGTCGAGCGGCGCCGGACCGAGCGGCGCACCACCGTCCTGCTGGTCACCCACAACGTGATCGAGGCGGAGACCGTGCTGGACCGGGTCGCCGTGCTGGACGACGGCCGGGTGATCGCCTGCGACACGCCCGGCGGACTCAAGGCCCTGGTCGACGGCGACGTCCGGCTGGACCTGGTCTGGCGGGACGAGGCCCCGCTCGCCGTGCCCGCCGTCGCGGAGCTGGCCGAGCGCGCCGAGCGCACCGGCCGCCGCTGGACCGTGCGCACCACCCCCGAGGAGGCCCGCGAGCTGGTCGCCGCCGTCACCACCGGCCCGGCCTTCGCCGCCCTGGACGACTTCACCCTGGCCACCCCGAGCCTTGAGGACGCCTACCTCAAGCTGGGCGGCCGCCATGGAGGACTGGTCAAGTGACGCTGCTCTCCGCGCCGCCGCAGACCAGCGGGACGACGGACACCGGGCCCGCCCCGCTGGCCCCGGCCGCCCGGCTGCTGCCCGCGCTGGCCGCCGTGTACCGGGCACAGCTGGCCCGTGCCAAGGTGGCCCGGATCCCGCTGCTGTTCGTCGCCACCTTCCAGTCGCTCGGCATCCTGGTGATGATGCGCGGCGTGGTCGACCCGGGGGAGACGGCGGCCGCGCGGTCGGTGGTGGCCGGGTCCAGCGTGCTGGTGGTGGCGTTCGTGGCGCTCAACCTGCTGGCCCAGTACTTCGGACGGCTGCGGGCGACCGGCGGCCTCGACCACTACGCGACGCTGCCCGTCCCGGCCGCCTCGGTGGTGCTCGGCGCGGCCGCCGCGTACGCCTCGTTCACGCTGCCCGGCGCGGTCGTGACGGCCGCGGCCGGGGCCGTGATGTTCGGGCTGCCGCTGGGGCAGCTCTGGGTGCTGCTCGCGGTGGTGCCGCTGGCCGGGGCGGCGCTCTCCGGGCTCGGTGCGGCCTGCGGGCTGCTCGCGCCCCGGCAGGAGATCGCCACCATGCTGGGGCAGCTCGGCATGTCGGCGGCGCTGCTGCTCGGGGTGCTCCCGGTGGACCACCTGCCGCAGCCGGTGCTCTGGCTGCGCGACCTGCTGCCCTCCACGTACGGGGTCGAGGCCTTCGCCCGGACCTTCGCCGCCGATCCGGACTGGGCGCAGGTGGCGGGCAACCTCGCGGTCTGCGCCGGGGTGGGAGTGGTGTCGCTGGCCGTCGCCACCTGGGCCTACCGGCGGGCCACCACCCGGTAGGCCCTGTCCGGCCCGGGCGGCCGCCCGGGCGGCGGTCGGGGCCGCGGTCCGGCGTCCACGGTCCGGGTGGCGGGTCCGTTCCGGCGGCGCTCGTGAAACGATGGGCGGGTGACCGTACCGAACACACCTCCGGATCCCCTGCACACGGCTGCGGGCGCCGACGCGGACACCTCCGCCCCGAACCCGTTCGCGCCGCCGGAGGCGCCGGCCCGGGCCTTCGAACGGAAGGCTGACACCCCCGCGCTCCAGCGGCTGCTGCCCGAGCTGAAGGTCGGGGCGGTCACGGTGCTGGTCTGCCTGTTGCTGGGGGTGGCGATGGCGGCCCTCTGGGCGTGGCTGGCGCCGAAGGTGCCGCTGGTGGTCGACGGCAACAAGATCCTCTACGGCGACCCGGAGGGCGAGCAGCGGGCCGGGGCGGACAGCATGTTCGTCCTGATCGGCCTGGGCATGGGCGTCCTGACGGCGCTCGGGGCCTTCCTCGCCACCCGGCGGCGCGGCGGCGGGATCGCGGTGGCGGTCGGCCTCGCGGTCGGCGGGCTGCTGGCCTCGGTCGGCGCCTGGGGCCTGGGGCGCCGGCTCGGCCCGGGCAGCGACCTGGTCGCCGAGGCCAAGCGGGTCGGCGACGGCGGCCACTTCAACGCCGACATCGACCTCGGGGCGTACGGCGCGCTGCTGGCCTGGCCGATGGCCGCCATGGTGGTGCTGCTGGCGCTCTCCGCGGCGTTCGGCAAGCGCGAGGAGGACCCGCCGCCGTACTGGGCCGGCCCCTACGCCGGGCAGCAGCCGCCGGCCGGTCTGCCGTCCGCTCCCACGGACGCCGCTCCCGGCCCGGTCGACGCCGCTCCCGGCCCGGCGGGGCGGCCGCAGGACGGGCCGGACCGGGCCTGAGCGCCACCGGGCGCGGGTCGGCCGCCCGATCGGACGGCGGGCTCAGCGCCCGATCGGGGCGGTGCTGGCGCCGGTGAGTGCGACCAGGTCGGCGGGGGTCAGTTCGACCTCCAGGCCGCGGCGGCCGGCCGAGACGTAGACCGTGGGGTGGGCGAGCGCGCTGTCGTCCACCACGGTGCGCAGCGCCCGGCGCTGCCCGAGCGGGGAGATGCCGCCGCGGACGTAGCCGCTGCTGCGCTCGGCGGCGGCCGGGTCGGCCATCGCGGCGCGCTTGCCGCCGACGGCCGCGGCGAGCGCCTTCAGATCGAGCTGCCCGGCCACCGGGACGACGCCCACGGTGAGGACGCCGTCCACGTCGGCCACCAGCGTCTTGAACACCCGCTCGGCGGTGACCCCGAGCGCCTCGGCGGCCTCGCCGCCGTAGGAGGCGGCCGCCGGGTCGTGCTCGTAGGCGTGCACGGTGAACGCGACGGCGGCGTTCTCCAGGGCGACCGTGGCCGGGGTGCCCTGGCCGCCCTTCTTCGGCTTCCTGGCCATCTGCGGAACCTCCGGGACGGGAGTCGGTCGGGCTCGGCGGCCGGGGCCGTCGGTCGGGACGGTCAGTTGGGGCTGAACGACTGGCGGGTCAGGTCGACCGCCGGGAGCGAGGGCAGCCAGCTCAGCACGGACGACTCGCGGCGCAGCAGCTCCAGCTCGGTGCGCAGCCGCTGGGCGGTGTCCGGGCAGGCGAGCAGCTCCTGCTTCACCGGCGTGCCGAGCACCGAGGCGGCGGCCACCAGGTAGGAGAGCACCTGCGGATCGTCCGGCAGCTGCTGGTGGCCGACGGTGCTGGCCTCGCGGGCCCCGGCCAGCCGCTTCTGGTACGTCCGGAACGCCCGCTCCACGCCGGCGGCCAGCGCCCCCGCACCCTCGCCGGGCTGCTCCTCGATCGGCTCGATCTCGCCGACCAGGTACGGGCCGCCGGTGTCGACCGAGCGCAGCCGGAACCGGGTGGTGCCGGTGACCAGCAGTTCGTACCGGCCGTCGGGCTGCTCCTGGGTGGAGGCGATGTCGGCCACGCAGCCGATGTGGTACATCGCTTCGAGCGGGTCGCCGGTGACGGTGCCCAGGCCGTCGAGCGCACCGGCCGGCCCGTCGTCGGCCCGGACCGGCGCGACCTCGCGGCCGTCCCGGATGGCGAGGATGCCGAACCGGCGGGGCTGCTCCTCGGGCAGCGCGAGCAGGTCGGCGACGAGACGGCGGTAGCGCTCCTCGAAGACGTTCAGGGGCAGCACCAGGCCCGGGTAGAGCACGGTGTTCAGCGGGAAGAGCGGCAGCCGTTCTGTCACGGCGCACAGCGTAGTTCCCCCGGGCCCCGGTCCGCCCGGGGGTTAACCGCGCTGGAGCATCCGGGTGGCGCCGGCCGCGACGGTGGTGGCCAGGACCCAGCCGACGATCACCAGGCCGGAGACGACCCACTGGTCGGCGCCGCCCGGGTTCCAGCCCTGCTGGCCGAGGTCCACGACCGGGAGCAGCTGGCCCAGCGCGTACAGCACCGGGTTCCAGTGCGGCTTCTCGTCGGCCTTGAGCGGCTGCAGCTCGTGGGTGGCGAAGTAGGCGCTGCCGAGCGCCCAGGCGAGCAGCAGCCAGAGCGCGGCCCGGCCGGGCCGGAAGCCGTAGCCGACGGTGACGTCCTGCATCCGGCCCCAGATCCGGGCCGGCAGCGGCAGGGTCTGCCGGCGCCGGCGCTGCTTGGCGTAGAGCACCTCGCGGGCGTCGTCGTCGGCGCCGTCACGGCGCAGCGCGGCGGCCAGCTGCTCGTAGGACTCGGGCTGGAACTCCACGGAGGAGCCCTCCAGCCAGGCGATCCGCTGCTGGACGGTGAACGGGGCGACCGGGCGCAGGCACTCGTAGGTGAAACCGGTCAGTCCGAGCCGCCTGCCCCGCGGCCAGGCGTCGGGGGCGTCGACCAGGTTGCCGATCCGGGCCCGGGAGAGCGAGACGGCGCCGGTGGGCGGGACCTTGCAGCTGAAGCGGAGCTCGGGCGTCTGGATGCGGCGCAGGGAGAGCTCGTCGTCCCCCTCCAGGTGGAACTCGCCGGAGATCAGGCAGGCGCTCTCGAACCGGCTGTCCGAGAGCCGGACCCTGCCGTGGGCGCGGAACGGCGTGCTCGGCGCGTCGGAGGCCGGGCTCTCGCCGTAGCCGGAGCCGTAGTAGGCCTCGGAGCCGACCCAGCCGAAGTCGGCGGAGCTGGTCAGGTAGAGCGTGTGGCCGACCGTCATCCGGACGGCGTTGAGGCAGGTGCGGTTGCCGGGGACGGCGTGCAGCTGGGCGCCGCGCAGCGACAGCCGGCCGCCGATCCGGCAGGTGCGCAGCGACAGCTCGCCGCGGACCTCGATCCGTTCCGCCTCGACGTCCTGGTTGACGCCGAGCCCGTCGGCGGAGACCGCCCGGCCGTACCGGTCGGCGCCGAGCACGCTCTGGTTGAGCAGCAGGTCGGTGCCGATCCGGGCGTCGGTGAGCCGCAGGCCCTCGGGTATTCGGCAGCGGGCCAGGTGGAGGTCGCCGGTGGTGACGAGGCGGGAGGCCTCCAGCCGCGGGACCAGGCAGCCGACGAAGCGCAGCGTGCCGGCCTCGGCCTCGGACATCAGGACCTTCTGCTCGAACCGGCAGTCGTGCAGCTCGACGTAGTGCCCGATGGTGCCGCCGGCCAGCCGCAGCGGGCCGGTGATCCGGGCCCCGGTCAGCTTGAGCGAGGCGACCCGCCCGGGGACGGCGGCCGGCCCGTCCAGCAGGAGCCGGGACAGCACCTCGGCGCGGACGGTCCGCTCGGGCCCCCATTCGGCCTCGCCGAAGGGGTCGTCCTGCTCCGCGTCGCCGGCCCGCAGGTCGTGGATCCGGCCGTGTCGGAACGCCTCCCAGAGCCCCTGCTCCACCCGAGTCCAGCCGTCAGGTGCCCGTTCCGCCATCGTTCCCCCGTGTTCCCCGTCGTCTCGCCCTTCGTATCACGGACTGAAATGCGGGACCGTCGATTCCGGCCACTCCTTACACTGGGTGGCGTGATCTCTCGAATCGATCTGCGCGGCTCGCTCGACGACCCGCGTGACCTGCTGCCCCGTGCCGACTTCGACGTCGCGGCCGCCCTGGAGAAGGTGCGGCCGATCGCCGAGGACGTACGCCATCGCGGGGTCACGGCGCTGATCGAGATCACCGAGCGGTTCGACGGCGTGCGGCTGGAGTCCACCCGGGTGCCCGCCGAGCAGATCGCCGAGGCCCTGGAGGGGCTGGACCCGAAGGTCCGGGCCGCCCTGGAGGAGTCGATCCGCCGCGCCCGCACCGTCCACGCCGACCAGCGCCGCACCGGGCACACCACCCAGGTGGTGCCCGGCGGCACCGTCACGCAGCGCTGGGTGCCCGTCGACCGGGTCGGCCTCTACGTGCCGGGCGGCCTGGCCGTCTACCCGTCCTCCGTGGTGATGAACGTGGTGCCCGCGCAGGAGGCCGGCGTCACCGGCATCGCCGTCACCTCGCCGCCGCAGAAGGCCTTCGGCGGCCGGGTGCACCCGACCATCCTGGCGGCCTGCGCGCTGCTCGGCGTCACCGAGGTGTACGCGGTCGGCGGCGCCCAGGCGGTCGCCATGTTCGCCCTCGGCACCGAGGAGTGCGCGCCGGTGAACATGGTCACCGGCCCGGGCAACATCTACGTGGCCGCCGCCAAGCGCTACTTCTCCGGCCGGATCGGCATCGACTCGGAGGCCGGCCCGACCGAGATCATGGTGCTCGCCGACGACGGTGCGGACGCCGCCGAGGTGGCCGCCGACCTGATCAGCCAGGCCGAGCACGGCCCGACGTCCGGTTCGGTGCTGGTCACCGACTCGCCGGCGCTGGCCGACGCGGTCGAGGCCGAGCTCAAGGAGCAGGTCGCCCGGACCAGGCACAGCGAGCGGGTGGCCGAGGCGCTCGGCGGTCCGCAGTCCGGCCTGATCCTGGTCGACGACCTGGAGCAGGGCCTGAAGGTGGCCAACGCGTACGCGGCCGAGCACCTGGAGATCCAGACCCGGGACGCCCACGCCGTCGCCGCCGGGGTGCGCAACGCCGGTGCGATCTTCATCGGCCGGTACACCCCCGTGTCGCTCGGCGACTACGCGGCCGGCTCCAACCACGTGCTGCCCACCGGCGGCTGCGCCTGCCACTCCTCCGGGCTCTCCGTGCAGACCTTCCTGCGCGGCGTCCAGGTCGTCGAGTACGACCGCGAGGCCCTGGCCGGCATCGCCGCGCACGTCGTCAACCTGGCGGACGCCGAGGACCTCCCCGGGCACGGCGACGCGATCAAGGCCCGATTCGACTGGAGTGTCCCCGGCTCGTGACGAAGATCGACGACCTCCCGATCCGCGACGAACTGCGCGGACAGACCCCGTACGGCGCACCCCAGCTCGACGTGCCCGTCCAGCTCAACACCAACGAGAACCCGTACCAGCTGCCCGAGGAGCTGGTGGCCCGGATCGCCGAGCGCGTCGCCGAGGCCGCCCGCAACCTCAACCGCTACCCCGACCGGGACGCGGTCGAGCTGCGCGAGGGCCTGGCCGCGTACCTGACCCGCACCACCGGGCACCCGGTGGCCCGGGAGCAGGTCTGGGCCGCCAACGGCTCCAACGAGATCATCCAGCAGCTGCTGCAGACCTTCGGCGGCCCCGGCCGCACGGCGCTCGGCTTCGAGCCCTCGTACTCGATGCACGCCCTGATCTCCCGGGGCACCGGCACCGGCTGGATCTCCGGCCCGCGCAACGAGGACTTCACCATCGACGTGGCCGCCGCCGAGGCGACCATCGCCGAGCACCGGCCGAACGCCGTCTTCATCTGCTCGCCGAACAACCCGACCGGCACCGCGGTCGCCGCCGAGACCGTGCTGCGCCTGTACGACGCCGCGCAGGCCGCCCGGCCCAGCCTGGTGATCGTCGACGAGGCGTACGTCGAGTTCTCGCACCGCGACTCGCTGCTGTCGCTGCTGGCGGGCCGCCCCAACCTGGTGGTCACCCGCACCATGTCCAAGGCCTTCGGCGCGGCCGGCCTGCGGCTGGGCTACCTCGCCGCCGACCCGGCGGTGGTGGACGCGGTGCAGCTGGTCCGGCTGCCGTACCACCTGTCGGCCGTCACCCAGGCCACCGCGCTGGCCTGCCTGGAGCACACCGACACCCTGCTCGGCTACGTCGGCCGGCTCAAGGCGGAGCGCGACCGGCTGGTCGACGCGCTGCGCGGGCTCGGCCTGGAGGTGACCGACTCGGACGCCAACTTCGTCCAGTTCGGCCGCTTCGACGACACCCACGCCGTCTGGCAGGCCATCCTCGACCGCGGCGTCCTGGTCCGGGACAACGGCGTTCCCGGGTGGCTGCGCGTCACCGCCGGCACCCCCGCCGAGAACGACGCCTTCCTGGACGCCGTCAGCACTGTGATCAAGGAGCTGTAACCCCGTATGTCCCGTATCGGACGCATCGAGCGCACCACCAAGGAGACCTCGGTCCTGGTCGAGATCGACCTCGACGGCACCGGCAGGACCGACATCTCCACGGGCGTCGGGTTCTACGACCACATGCTCGACCAGCTCGGCCGCCACGGCCTCTTCGACCTCACCGTGAAGACCGACGGCGACCTGCACATCGACACCCACCACACGATCGAGGACACCGCCCTCGCGCTCGGCGCCGCCTTCAAGCAGGCGCTCGGCGACAAGGTCGGCATCTACCGCTTCGGCAACTGCACGGTGCCGCTGGACGAGTCCCTCGCCCAGGTCACCGTGGACCTCTCCGGCCGCCCCTACCTGGTGCACACCGAGCCGGAGAACATGGCGCCGATGATCGGCAGCTACGACACCACGATGACGCGGCACATCCTGGAGTCCTTCGTGGCGCAGGCCCAGATAGCCCTGCACGTCCACGTGCCGTACGGGCGCAACGCGCACCACATCGTGGAGTGCCAGTTCAAGGCGCTGGCCCGGGCGCTGCGCTACGCCGCCGAGCGCGACCCGCGCGCGGCCGGCATCCTCCCGTCGACCAAGGGTGCGCTGTGAGCAAGTCCGCTGTTGTCCTCCTCTTCGCCGGCCTCTTCCTGGCCGGCGGCGTGATCTCGTTCTGGAAGCAGAAGCAGTCGAAGGGCGTCATCCTCGTGCTCGCGCTGGGCTCGGCGATGTGCCTGGTCTCCGGCCTGATGCGCCTGTAACCGTCGAGCGAACGAAAGACCGGGAAACCTGAACATGGGCAAGAACGTCGTCGTGCTCGACTACGGCTCGGGCAACCTCCGCTCGGCCCAGCGCGCCGTCGAGCGCACGGGCGCGAACGTCACCGTCACCTCCGACTACCGGGAGGCGATGGACGCGGACGGCCTGCTCGTCCCCGGCGTCGGCGCCTTCGAGGCCTGCATGCGCGGGCTCAAGGGCGTCCGGGGCGACTGGATCATCGACCGCCGGCTCTCCGGGGGCCGCCCCGTCCTGGGGATCTGCGTCGGCATGCAGATCCTCTTCGAGAAGGGCGTCGAGCACGGGGTGGAGACCCCCGGCTGCGACGAGTGGCCCGGCACGGTCGAGCCGCTGGACGCGCCGGTCGTCCCGCACATGGGGTGGAACACCGTCGACGCCCCCGAGGGCAGCCGGATGTTCGCCGGCCTCGACGCCGACACCCGCTTCTACTTCGTGCACTCCTACGGGGTGCGGCACTGGGACATGGAGATCCACAGCGCGCGGATCGACCCCCCGCTGGTCACCTGGGCCACCCACGGGCAGCCGTTCGTCGCGGCCGTGGAGAACGGCCCGCTCTGGGCCACCCAGTTCCACCCCGAGAAGTCCGGCGACGCCGGCGCCGCCCTGCTGACCAACTGGGTCAACACCCTCTGACGATCTGAGAGCTGACACCATGAGCCGCCTCGAACTGCTCCCCGCCGTCGACGTCCGGGACGGCCAGGCCGTCCGCCTGGTCAAGGGCGCCTCCGGCACCGAGACCTCCTTCGGCGAGCCGCTCGCCGCCGCCCTCGCCTGGCAGAACGCCGGCGCCGAGTGGCTCCACCTGGTCGACCTGGACGCCGCCTTCGGCACCGGCAGCAACCGCGAGCTCATCCGCGAGGTCACCGGCGCGCTGGACATCAAGGTCGAGCTCTCCGGCGGCATCCGGGACGACGCGTCGCTGGCCGCCGCCCTCGCCACCGGCTGCACCCGGGTCAACCTCGGCACCGCCGCCCTGGAGAGCCCCGAGTGGGTCGCCAAGGTCATCGCCGAGCACGGCGACAAGATCGCCGTCGGCCTGGACGTGGTCGGCACCACCCTGCGCGGCCGTGGCTGGACCAGCGACGGCGGCCAGCTCTTCGACGTGCTGGCCCGCCTCGACGCCGAGGGCTGCGCCCGCTACGTCGTCACCGACGTCAACCGGGACGGCACCCTGACCGGCCCCAACCTGCAGCTGCTGCGCGACGTCTGCGCCGCCACCGACAAGCCGGTGGTCGCCTCCGGCGGCGTCTCCTCGCTGGACGACCTGCGCGCCATCGCCACGCTCGTCGGCGAGGGAGTCGAGGGCGCCATCGTCGGCAAGGCACTCTACGAGCAGAAGTTCACGCTCGAAGAGGCCCTGGAGGCGGTTTCAGGATGACGGAACGCCAGGTCGTGCGCGGTCGGGTCGGCGGAGTCTCCCCCTGGGAGGACGTGTTCGGCACGGTGCAGGCGGTCGCCGCGGGCGACCACGTGCACGTGGCCGGCGCCCGGCCCTTCCAGGGCCGGGCCATCGTCGGCGAGGGCGACCCGTACGAGCAGGCGATCGCCTCCTTCCGGGTCGGCCTGGACGCCCTGGCCGCGTACGGCCTGACGGCGGACGACGTGGTCCTCACCCGGATGTACCTGACCCACACCCGCGACGTGGACGCGGTGGGCCGCGCCCATCGCGAACTCTTCGAAACCGTACGCCCGGTGGCCGCCATGGTGGTGGTCCAGGGCCTGATCGACTCCCGGATGCTGGTCGAGGTGGAAATCGACGCCCACCGGCCCGGGCTGGCAAGCACTGTGGAAGGCGGACAGCCGTGACCCTCGCCGTACGAGTCATCCCCTGCCTGGACGTCGACGCCGGCCGGGTGGTCAAGGGCGTCAACTTCCAGAACCTGCGCGACGCCGGTGACCCGGTCGAGATGGCCAAGCTCTACGACGCCGAGGGCGCCGACGAGCTGACCTTCCTCGACATCACCGCCTCCTCCGGCGACCGCGAGACCACCTACGACGTGGTCCGCCGCACCGCCGAGCAGGTCTTCATCCCGCTGACCGTCGGCGGCGGCATCCGCACCCCCGACGACGTCGACAAGCTGCTGCGGGCCGGCGCCGACAAGATCGGCGTCAACACCGCGGCGATCGCCCGCCCGGAGCTGGTCCGCGAGATCGCCCAGCGGTTCGGCCGTCAGGTCCTGGTCCTCTCGGTGGACGCCCGGCGCTGCCCGGAGGGCACCGAGACGGCCTCCGGCTTCGAGGTCACCACCCACGGCGGGCGCCGGGGGACCGGCCTGGACGCCGTCGAGTGGGCCGGCCGGGCGGCCGAGCTGGGCGCGGGCGAGATCCTGCTCAACTCGATGGACGCGGACGGCACCAAGGACGGCTACGACCTGGAGCTGATCCGGGCGGTCCGCAAGACCGTGTCCGTCCCGGTGATCGCCTCCGGCGGCGCCGGGAAGACGGCCGACTTCGCCCCGGCGGTGGACGCCGGCGCGGACGCGGTGCTGGCCGCGAGCGTCTTCCACTTCGGCGACCTGCGGATCCGCGAGGTCAAGGACGCGCTGCGCGAGGCCGGTCACCCGGTCCGCTGAGCGGTCCAGCGGCGCTCGGCGGAGCACACCGGGGCCCGCCCACCACGCGGTGGGCGGGCCCTGCCGTCGTTCAGGAGTCCTGCGGCTCACCCTTGATCAGCGCGAACGGTGCGCCGAACGGGTCGGCCAGCCAGGCGATCCGGCCGACGTTCGGGACGTCCTCGGCGGCCATCAGCACCTGGCCGCCCGCCGCCTGCGCCCGGCCGACCAGCTCGTCCACCACCTCGGTGGCGAAGTACGGCGTCCAGGACGGCGGCTGGCCCTCGGCCATGATCGGGGCGATGCCGCCGAAGGTGGTGGCCCGCTGGTCGCCCTCGGCGGGGGAGACCACCAGGTAGGTCATCCCCGGCGCGGGGAACTTCTCCGAGCGCCAGCCGAACACCTGCTGGTAGAAGGCGAAGCCGGCCTCCTGGTCCGGGGTGTGCAGCTCGGCCCAGACCAGCGCGTTGTCGGTGGACACCGCGTCCAGCCCCTGGGTGGTGCCGGCCTGCCAGATCGCGAACTGGGCGCCCTGCGGGTCGGTCAGCTGGGCCATCCGGCCGGCTTCCATGACGTCGAACGGCGCGACCCGCACGGTACCGCCGGCCTTCTCGACGGCGGCGGCGGTGGCGTCCGCGTCGGGCGTGCGGAAGTACGTCGTCCAGGCGGACTGCGCGCCCTCCTCGGTCAGCGGACCGACGGCGGCCACGGTCTTGCCGGCGGCCTGCAGGAAGCCGTAGCCGCCGGCCTCCGGGCCGAGGTCCTGGAACGTCCAGCCGAAGACCGCGCCGTAGAAGGTCGCGGCGGCGGCCGGGTCCGGGCTGCCGAGGTCGATCCAGCAGGGCGAGCCGGCGGGAAAGTCGGTGGTGAGCATGGGGTGGTGCTCCTTCGACGTAGCGACGGCCGGCCGACCCCGGACGGGTCGGCGAGGCGGCCCCTAGCGAGTCTGCACCCCGCCACTGACATCCGCAGCCGGACGCGCGCCGGCCGGGCCGCCCACGGCCTTAAGGCAGCGGCAGGACGTGCCGCAGCGCGGTGACCGCGTCCGGCGGGCCGTCCACGGCCAGCTCGGTGCGCTCGCCGCGGCCGTAGACGAACAGCACCAGCTCGCCCGGCTCGCCGGTGATCCGCACCATCGGCGCCCCGGCCGGGCCGACCGTCAGGCTCTGCCCGTTCGGGCGGCTCAGCTCCAGCCGGACCGGGGAGCGCCGGCCCGCCTCCATCCGGGCCAGCAGCGGCAGCCGGCGCCAGAGCGCGTCGGCCCGCCCGGGCGGCACCGGCTGCGGCGTCCACTCCTCGCCGGCCCGGCGGACGTCCTCCGCGTGCACGAAGTACTCGACGGTGTTGGCGGCCTCGTCGGCGCCGGGCAGGGCGAACGGCGAGAGCATCGGCGGGCCGGAGCGGAACAGCCGCAGCAGCTCCTCGTACGGGCGCTCGGCGTACCCGGACTGCACCCGGTGCGTGTGGCCGGCGAGGGCGCCGACCCGGATCCCCGCCGCGGCGTCCGGCCGCCGCTCCCGGACGACGAGATGGGCGGCGAGATCCCGGGTGGACCACCCGGCACAGAGGGTGGGCGCGTCCGGCCCGGCGGCGGCCAGCAGTTCGGCCAACCGGTGGCGCTCGGCGAGGGCGTGGTTCGACATGGTGTCAGCCTATGGCGTCCTCACCGCGTCATTTGAGGTGCCCGGTGAGTTTGGGGGTGCCCGGGCGGGTACCGGAGGTGAGCGAGCAGGTGTAGTCCCGCCAGCCCTGCTGGTACTGCGCCATCGGCGGCCCGATCGGCAGGGTGTAGAACGTCCCGCCGCCCTGGCGGGCCTCGGCCGCGGCCAGCGACTCCTTGCAGCCGTCCCGGACGGCCTTGTTCAGCTGGGTCTCGGTCAGCCCGTCCGGCAGCAGGAGGTCGGCCACGACCTCGCCGTCGTGCTCGCCCTCGCACGGGCGCGCCTCCGGCTTGGTGACGGTCCTGGTCTGCTGCGGGTGGTCGAAGCACGTCCCGACCGGGAAGAAGGTGTACGGCACCACCCTGCTGGGCGTCGGCGGGGGGGTCGGGGTGGGCGTCGGGGTCGGCGTGGCCGTGGTGGGGGAGGGCGGCGGCGGGAGCGGGGCCGGCTCCTTCTCCGGCCAGAGCAGCACCGTGGCCACCACCGCGAGCAGCGCGGCCAGCACCGCGGCGACGGCGAGGACCAGGCCCCGCGGCGGGCGCGTGGCGGCGGCTTCGGGCGGCTGCGCGGGCGTCGGCTGCTCGGAGGTCATGGCCACGAGGATGGCCCACCGCGACCCCTCCCGGCAGGCGGTTGGCACAACTCGTACGAGCAGACCGTTCGTACGAGCAGACCGCAGCAGACCGGGGGCGGACCAAGGGGCGGACCGGGGCGGACCGGCGCGGGCCGGGCGGGGACGGCGCGGTCGGATAGGCTCGCCCCGGCACGACACGATCCCAGGAGTATGCGGATGCGCGTCGGAATCACCGGTCACCGGGGGCTGTCGGGGGGCATCACCGAGATGCTGGTCCGCGGGGACCTCTGGCGGCTCGTCACCACCTTCGGCCCGTACGAGCTGGTCGGCGTCACCTGCGCCGACGAGGGCCCGGAGAGCTGGTTCGCCCGGTCGGTGCTGGAACACGGCGGCAAGGTGGAGGTCATCGTCCCCGCCGGGGCGCCCGTCGTCGGCCGTGCCGACGACCGGCACCGCGCCACCCGGCTGCAGCTGATGAACGAGGCCAACGCCGTCCACCGGCTGGCCCCGGTCGAGTACGGGGGCCTCGGCGACGACACCGGCCGGGCCCTGGTCGGCATGATCGACGAGCTGATCGCGGTCTGGGACGGCGAGCCCGGCAGCGAGCCCGCCCGGGTCGCCGAACTGGCACAGCGGGCGGGGCTGTTCGTCCACCGGATCTGGCCCGAAGGCTGCGAGCGGGTGTGATTCGCCCGCTCGCCCCCCGCTCGGCTCGGGGCGGGGCGCCCGCTCGCCCCCCGCTCGGCTCGGGGCGGGGCGCCCGCTCGCCGGACGGCGCACCTGCGGGCCGGGCCGGGCTGACACAATGGGCGCATGTCCACCACCCCCACCACGCCCGCCGCCCCCGGCTCCACCGCGCTGGCCCCCGAGATCGCCGCCCGGCTCAAGCGCACCCCGGACGGACTGCTCCCGGCCATCGCGCAGCAGCACGACACCGGCGAGGTGCTGATGCTCGGCTGGATGGACGACGAGGCGCTGCACCGCACCCTCACCACCGGCCGCTGCACCTACTGGAGCCGCAGCCGCCGGGAGTACTGGGTCAAGGGCGACACCTCCGGCCACGCCCAGCGGGTCGTGTCGGTCGCGCTGGACTGCGACGGCGACACCCTGCTGGTCAAGGTGGACCAGACCGGGGCCGCCTGCCACACCGGCGACCGCACCTGCTTCGACGCCGACGTGCTCCCGCTCGGCTGATCCCGCCGGCCGCCGCGCCACCCGCTCCACCGCCGAACGCCGCCAGAAGCCGACCACGACCAGAAGGTGCCGCCCGCCATGGACCTCGAAGCCTTCCGCAAGCTCGCCGCCGACACCCGGGTCATCCCGGTCACCCGCAGGCTCCTCGCGGACGGGCTCACCCCGATCGGCCTCTACCGCAGCCTCGCCGCGGAGCGCCCCGGCACCTTCCTGCTGGAGTCCGCCGAGCAGGGCCGCAGCTGGTCCCGGTACTCCTTCGTCGGCGTCCGCAGCGCCGCGGTGCTCACCGCCGACCCGGAGGGGAACGCCCGGTGGCTCGGCACCCCGCCGGTGGGCATCCCCACCACGGGCGACCCGCTCCAGGTGCTGCGCGCCGCGCTGGAGGCGCTGCACACCCCGCGGCACACCGACGACGGCCTGCCCCCGCTCACCGGCGGCCTGGTCGGCTACCTCGGCTACGACGTCGTCCGCCGGCTGGAGAAGCTGCCCGACCTCAACCCGGACGACCTCCGGCTCCCCGAGCTGACCATGATGCTGGCCACCGACCTCGCGGTGCTGGACCACGCCGACGGCACGGTGCTGCTGATCGCCAACGCCGTCAACCACAACGACCTGGCGAGCGGCGTGGACGAGGCCTACGCGGACGCCGTGGCCCGGCTGGACGCGATGGAGACCGACCTGCTCAAGCCGGTCGACCCGGGTCTGGCCACCTTCACCCCCGCCGGCCCCGGCGAGGTCCGCTCGCCGTTCGGCGGGGCGCCCTACCGGGCGGCCGTGGAGGAGGTCAAGGAGCGGATCCGGGCCGGCGAGGCCTTCCAGGTGGTGCCCTCGCAGCGGTTCGAGGCGCCCTGCCCGGCCTCGGCGCTGGACGTCTACCGGGTGCTGCGCACCACCAACCCCAGCCCGTACATGTACCTGTTCCGCTTCCCCGGGGCGGACGGCGGCGCCGAGGGCGGCTTCGACGTGGTCGGCTCCAGCCCGGAGGCGCTGGTCAAGGTCACCGACGGCGAGGCGATGCTGCACCCGATCGCCGGCACCCGGCACCGCGGCGCCACCCCGCACGAGGACGCCGAGCTGGCCGCCGAGCTGCTCGCCGACCCGAAGGAGCGGGCCGAGCACCTGATGCTGGTCGACCTCGGCCGCAACGACCTCGGCCGGGTCTGCGCGCCGGGCAGCGTCGAGGTGGTCGACTTCATGCAGATCGAGCGCTACAGCCACGTCATGCACATCGTCTCGACCGTCACCGGCCGGGTGGCGCCCGGCCGGACCGCCTTCGACGTGCTGACCGCCTGCTTCCCGGCCGGCACCCTCTCCGGCGCCCCGAAGCCGCGGGCGATGCGCATCATCGAGGAGCTGGAGCCCACCCGCCGGGGCCTGTACGGCGGCTGCGTCGGCTACCTGGACTTCGCCGGGGACTCCGACACCGCGATCGCCATCCGCACCGCCGTGCTGCGCGACGGCACCGCCTACGTCCAGGCGGGCGCGGGCGTCGTCGCCGACTCCGACCCGCACGGCGAGGACACCGAGTGCCGCAACAAGGCGGCGGCCGTCCTGCGGGCGGTGGCCACCGCGAATACGCTGCGCACGCCGGAGGTGTGAGCCGCGCCGGTGCGGCGCGGCGGCGAGGAGGCGGGCATGTCGGACCAGCAGGACGCCGGATCGGCCTGGGACGCCCTCGCGGGTGTGCGCCTCCCGCGCGGGTACCGGGTGGAGATCACCGCGGGGAAGATCACCATGACGCCGCGCGGGGAGGGGCACCGGGAGGTCGTCCTCGGGGCGGCGGCCCAGGTCGAGCAGCAGCTCGCGGGGCACGGCACCGTGCTGACCGGTGAGGTCGTGGACTTCCCGTCCCCGCGGTACGGGTACGCGCCCGACCTCGCGGTGATCGCGCCGGGCGCGCGGCAGGGCGCCCGCGGGCGGTACCGCGCGGCCGACCTCCGGGCGGTGCTGGAGGTCGTCCCCCGGGCCCAGCAGGACGGCGACTTCGTCCGCAAGCAGCGCTACCTCGCGGAGTGCGGCGTGCCGCTGTACGTGGTGGTGGACCCGGAGGAGGCGGCCTGCACCGTGCACAGCCACCCGGAGCCGTCCGGCGCCTACCGGGAGGCCGAGCGGGTGCCCTTCGGCAACGACGTGTTCCTGCCGCTGGCGGAACGCACCCTCGTGCTGTCGACCGACGGCTTCGCGCCCGACCCGGGGTAGGGACGGGGCGTGCGGTCGGGGATAGTGGACGGGTGAGCGTTCCTGAGCAGTCCCGTACCGAAGCCGCCCCCGCCGCCCCCGCGAAGGCCGGGCGGCGCACGCTCGGCCTGATGCTGCTGCTGACCCTGCTGGGCGTGGTGCTGGTGCTGACGGCCGTCGGCCGGGTCTGGGCCGAGGGCCGGGTGGCCGGGGCGGCCGCCGGGACGCTGGAGGTCTCCGTGACCGGGAGCCGGATCTCCGAGCTGCCGGGCGGGCTGGCGCTGGTGGCGCTGGCGGCGGCGCTCGCGGTCTTCGCGGTCCGCGGCGCCGGCCGGATCGCGGTCGGTGCGCTGACGCTGCTGGCGGGCCTCGGCGCCGCCGCGGCGGCCGCGGCCGGGGCGGGCGACGGCGCCGCGCTGGACTCCGAGGCGGCCCGCAAGCTGGCCCTCTCGGGCACCACCGCCACCGACGTCGCCCACACCGCGTGGCCGTGGGTGGCGCTGGCCGGCGGGCTGCTGCTGGCGCTGGCCGGGCTGCTCACCGCGCGGTACGGGCGGGGCTGGCCGGCCATGGGCAGCCGGTACGAGGCGCCGACCCGCAAGGCCCCGGCGAAGGCGGCCGAGTCCCCGGCCGACCTGTGGAAGGCGCTGGACCGCGGCGAGGACCCCACCGCGGTCTGATCCGGCCGGCGCCGTACCGGGCCCGCACCCGGGTGCCCGCCTCCCGCCTCCCGCCGCCCGCCGCCGGTGATCGGGCCGGATGTGACCCGATAGACGAGCACCCGCTTTGGGGTGCCGGTGTGTGGCCCGGCACAATGGAACACGTCAACCCGCCAGGGGCCCGCAGGCCCGGCCGGGCCCCGAGAGCCTAGGAGCACCATTCAGATGGCAGCAGCAGCACACGGCCACACCCCCGCCGCCTGGACCGGCGTGACCATCACCTTCATCGGTTTCGCGATCGCGGGCGTCGCCATGATCCTCCCGTCGGTGCTGCTGGTCTGGGCCGGCCTGGCGGTCGTCGTGCTCGGCGGCGTGGTCGGCAAGGCCATGGCGATGGCGGGCATGGGCAGGCAGCCGAGCGAGCACGTGATGACCGTCGAGGAGCACCAGGCCGCGCTCGCCGCCGCCTGATCCGAACGGGTCTTCGGGCACGAGGCACGACGGCGGGCGCCACGCCCGCCGTTTCGCTTTCCGGCCGGCCCGCTGCGCCCCGCCCGCTGTGTCACGGTGTCGGGCGCCGCGCCGGGCGGGCACAATCATGGGCGTGAACGCCGCCCCCACCGCCTCCGCCCGGCCGCCGGTCCTGCGCCGGCTCGGCGGGCCACTGGCCGCCCTCGCCGCGGTGGCCGTCCCCACCACCTACATCGCGCTGGTGGACCCGAACGCCCCCGGCCACTACCCGACCTGTCCGTTCCTGGCCGCCACCGGCTGGTGGTGCCCGGGCTGCGGCGGGCTGCGCTGCGTCCACGCGCTGGTCCACGGGGACCTCAGCGGCGCGCTGCACGACAACGCGCCCGCGGTGCTGCTGTTCGCGGTGCTGGCCGTGTTCTGGGTGCGCCGGGTCTGGGCCGCGGCGACCGGCGGACCGCCGCCCCGGCTGGCGCTCGGCGTCCGGCGCTGGGTGCTGGTCGGACTCCTGCTGCTGGTCTTCACGGTGGTCCGGAATCTGCCGATCGGGGCCGGTCTGGCACCCCCGCTGGTCTGAATCCGCGGGTGGACGGACGGTGAAGACCCAGCTGGGAGGCGCCCTGTGACCGTCCGGGGGCACGTCCGAACCGCGAGACGCGCGCCGGGCGGATGCGCCCCGCGCCCCCCGGTGCCGATACCATCGAAGGGCCGGAGGCCCTACTGGCTGTCCGGCTTTCCGCTAGAACGACTAGCAGACCAACGATGGGGGCGCTCTCGTGTGCAAGCGGAGCCTGGGGATCCCCTCGGCCGGAGGCCGGGGGAGAACCGATCACAGGGGCGCGTCGCGTCCAGCGCCCGCCGAGCGGAGCGAGGTGGGTGCATGAGTGTCCTCGACACGATCATCGAGGGAGTCCGTGAGGACCTCGCCGAGCGGCAGGCCCGGGTCTCCCTGGACGAGCTCAAGGAGCTCGCCGCCAAGGCCCCGGACGCCAAGGACGGCGTCGCGGCCCTGAAGGGCGACGGGGTCCGGGTGATCTGCGAGGTCAAGCGTTCCAGCCCGTCCAAGGGCGCGCTGGCCGCGATCGCCGATCCGGCCGCCCTGGCGGTCGACTACGCGGCCGGCGGTGCCGCCGCGATCAGCGTCCTGACCGAGCAGCGCCGCTTCGGCGGATCGCTGGCCGACCTGGACGCCGTCCGCGCCGCGGTGGACACCCCGCTGCTGCGCAAGGACTTCATCGTCACCGCGTACCAGCTCTGGGAGGCCCGCGCCCACGGCGCCGACCTCGCGCTGCTGATCGTCGCGGCCCTCGACCAGCCGGCCCTGGTGTCGCTGATCGAGCGCGCCGAGTCGATCGGCCTCACCCCGCTGGTCGAGGTGCACGACGAGGAGGAGATCAAGCGCGCGGTGGACGCCGGCGCGAAGATCATCGGCGTCAACGCCCGCAACCTCAAGACGCTGGAGGTCGACCGGAACACCTTCGGCAACGTCGTCCACGCCATCCCGGACGGCATCGTCAAGGTCGCCGAGTCCGGCGTGCGCGGCCCGCTGGACGTGATCTCCTACGCCAACCTGGGGGCCGACGCGGTGCTGGTCGGCGAGTCCCTGGTGACCGGCAGCGACCCGCGCGCCGCGGTGGCCGACCTGGTCGCGGCCGGCGCCCACCCCGCCATCCGGCACAAGGACTGATCCCGCCGCCGTGAAACTCGCCTCCCGCCTCGCCCCCGGCTGCCGCCCGCGCGGCTGCCGCGCGCCCGCACGCCGTGTGCTGGGCAGGCGGGTGCGCTACGTGATCGGCTGCGAGCCCGGGCAGGTGCCGGGCCGTCGATGGCGCAGGACGTACGGCTGATCCAGCCGTTCCGACGTCCACTGTCGTCATCTTCGAGAAGGACCCACCATGTCCGAGAAGGACCACCTGTCCGGCGCCGACGTGCCGGACGCCCGCGGCTACTTCGGCGCCTACGGGGGCCGCTTCATCCCGGAGGCGCTGGTCGCCGCCGTGGAGCAGGTCGCCGAGGAGTACGAGAAGGCCAAGGCCGACCCGGTCTTCGCCGCCGAACTGGACGGGCTGCTGCGCGACTACACCGGCCGCCCCAGCCCGCTGACCGACGTGCACCGGTTCTCCGCCGAGGCGGGCGGCGCGCGCGTCCTGCTCAAGCGCGAGGACCTCAACCACACCGGCTCGCACAAGATCAACAACGTGCTGGGCCAGGCGCTGCTCACCCGGCGGATGGGCAAGACCCGGATCATCGCCGAGACCGGCGCCGGCCAGCACGGCGTGGCCACCGCCACCGCCTGCGCCCTGTTCGGCTTCGACTGCACCATCTACATGGGCGAGGTCGACACGCAGCGCCAGGCGCTGAACGTCGCCCGGATGCGGATGCTCGGCGCCGAGGTGGTGTCCGTCAAGTCCGGCAGCCGCACCCTCAAGGACGCCATCAACGAGGCGTTCCGCGACTGGGTCGCCAACGTGGACTCCACCCACTACCTCTTCGGCACCGTGGCCGGCCCGCACCCGTTCCCGATGATGGTGCGCGACTTCCACCGGGTGATCGGCATCGAGGCCCGGCAGCAGGTGCTGGACCGCACCGGCCGGCTGCCGGACGCCGTCGTCGCCTGTGTCGGCGGCGGCTCCAACGCGATGGGCATCTTCCACGAGTTCATCCCGGACGCCGGCGTGCGCCTGATCGGCTGCGAGGCGGCCGGCGAGGGCGCCGAGACCCCCAGGCACGCCGCCACCCTCACCAAGGGCGACCCGGGCGTGCTGCACGGCTCGCGCACCTACGTCCTGCAGGACGAGGACGGCCAGACCATCGAGTCGCACTCCATCTCGGCCGGCCTCGACTACCCGGGCGTCGGCCCGGAGCACGCCTGGCTGAAGGACACCGGGCGGGCCGAGTACCGCCCGGTCACCGACGACGCCGCGATGCAGGCGCTGCGGCTGCTGTCCCGCACGGAAGGCATCATCCCGGCCATCGAGAGCGCGCACGCGCTGGCCGGCGCCCTGGAGCTGGGCCGCGAGCTCGGTCCGGAGGCCACCATCCTGGTCTCGCTCTCCGGGCGCGGCGACAAGGACATGCACACCGCGGCCGAGTACTTCGGCCTGTACGACGAGCCGGCCGGCGACGCGGCCCGCGGGGGTAAGTGACCATGGCATCGAAGCTCAGTGACATCCTGGCCGCCGCCAAGTCGGAGGGCCGCGCCGCGCTGATCGGCTACCTGCCGGCCGGCTTCCCGAGCGTGGACGGCGGTGTGCGGGCGGTCAACGCGCTGATCGAGGGCGGCTGCGACGTCGTCGAGGTCGGCCTGCCGCACTCCGACCCGGTCCTGGACGGCCCGACCATCCAGACCGCCGACGACATCGCGCTGCGCGGCGGCGTCCGGATCAAGGACGTGCTGCGCACCGTCCAGGAGGTCGCCGCGGCCCACCCCGCGGCCGCCGTGCTGGTGATGACCTACTGGAACCCGGTCGAGCGCTACGGCACCGCACGCTTCGCCGCCGACCTGGCCGCCGCCGGCGGCGCGGGCTGCATCCTGCCGGACCTGCCGGTGGAGGAGTCCGAGGAGTGGCGCAAGGCGGCGGACGAGCACGGGCTGGACACCGTGTTCGTGGTCGCCCCCAGCAGCAAGGACGGGCGCCTCGCCGAGGTCACCGCGGCCGGCTCCGGCTTCGTCTACGCGGCCGCGGTGATGGGCGTGACCGGCTCCCGGGCCCAGGTCGGCGACCTTGCCGAGGACCTGGTCGCCCGCACCCGGGCCACCACCGACCTGCCGGTCTGCGTCGGTCTCGGCGTCTCGACGGCGGACCAGGCGGCCCAGGTGGCCGGCTTCGCCGACGGTGTGATCGTCGGCTCGGCCTTCGTCCAGCGGATCCTGGACGCCGACGGTGACGAGCAGGCCGCGCTCGCCGCGGTGCGGACGCTGGCCGGCGAGCTGGCGGAGGGCGTCCGCCGCCGCTGACCGGACGTGCCCGACGGCCCGTCGCCCCCTCGCGGGGCGGCGGGCCGTCGGCGTTGCGGGGGCGCCGTGCCCATCGTTGCCACCAGGGCCGAACGGAACCCGAACGAGTGAACAGCGACGGGTAGACGCATCAGCGGCGGTTGACCGGCGTTGAGTGGAGGGACGAGTGCACGAACGAGGTGTGCGAGGGCGGGAACGAGCGGAAGGGGTCGGCCGGTGCCGGGTCTCCAGCGAGCCGTGCTGCTGCGGGCGGCCGCGGCCGTCGTGGCCCTGAGCGCCGCCGTGGGGGCGGACGCCGTGGTCGGCCAGGCGCTGGCCAGGCGGGGTGCGGAGCGGGCCGAGCGGGACGCCTACGTCTGCGCCGAGGCGGCCCGGGAGGACGCGGTGGCCCGGGCCGCACGCTCGGTCCTCGACCGCCGGCGGGACCTCCTCGACCCGGGGCGGCCGGCGGGCTGCGACCCGAACGCCCGCTAGAACGGATTCGGACAGAACGTCATCAGGCGTCACCCATCCGGCTTAATTCCTGAATATGGAGGAACCGCCCTTCCTCCCTTACGGTTCATCAGGAAGTGAACGTGTTTCCCGAGGGGGTTTTCCCGATGGCGGCCGGCCGGCTGGCGCAGTGGAGCGGAACGGCGTGGGTCAGCACGGCCGCCCGGCTCGGCCTGGCGGTGGTCTGGGGGTGGGCCGGCCTGGCCAAGATCGCCGATCCGGCCGAGGCCGCGCAGGCCGTCCGCGCGTACGAGATCCTGCCCGAGTCCCTGGTCAAGCCGGTCGGCTACGCCCTGCCCTTCCTGGAGCTGGCGCTCGCGCTGCTGCTGCTGATCGGCCTCGGCGTCCGCCTGGTCGCGATCGTCTCGGCGCTGCTGCTGCTCGCCTTCATCGCCGGGATCGCCTCCGCCTGGGCGCGCGGCATCTCGATCGACTGCGGCTGCTTCGGCGGTGGCGGGGCGGTGGACGCCTCGCAGACCGAGTACCTGCAGGAGATCCTGCGCGACACCGGGTTCCTGCTGCTCGCCGGGTGGCTGATCCGGTACCCCCGCACCAGGTTCTCGGCGGACGAATGGCTGGCGAGCTGACCGGCCGGCGCACCACCGCACCCCACCCCCGACCCCGAACCGGACCAGGCCCCGATTGTGAATGTCAACGCAATGAGCGAGAAGAACCGAGAAGGCAAGCGCACCGCCCGCGAGCGGATGCTGGCGGAGCGGGCGGCCGATGAGGCCCGCGCCAAGCGCAAGAAGAAGCTGGTGGTCGGCGGGGTGGTGCTCGCCGTGATCGCCGCCGCCGTTATCACCGGCGTCGTGGTGCAGAACGAGCGCTCCAAGCCCGAGACCCCTACCGCCGCGCCCGCCGGCACGATCGGCGACAAGAACCTGGTCGTCCCGGTCGGCGCCGCCGACGCGCCCTCCGTGCTCACCGTCTACGAGGACCCGCGCTGCCCCGCCTGCGGCAGCTTCGAGCGCGAGTTCTCCCCGACGATCGACCAGCTGGAGGACGCGGGCAAGATCGGCACCCAGTACCACATCGTCTCGTTCATCGACCGGGCCGTGCCGGGCAAGGGCTCCAAGACCGCCGCCAACGCACTGGCCTGCGCCCAGGACGCCGGGCACTTCCGCGACTACCACGACGTGCTCTACCGCAACCAGCCGGACGAGACCAACGACGCCTTCGGCGACAAGGCCGTCCTGATCAGCCTCGCCAAGCAGGTCGACGGGCTGGTCACGCCCGCCTTCGAGGCCTGCGTCAACGAGAACAAGTACGGCGGCTGGGTCTCCGCGGTGCAGCAGGACTTCGACAAGTCCAGCTTCAAGTCCACCCCGACGGTGCTGCTCAACGGGCAGCCGGTCTACCCGAAGAACGGCAGCCAGGAGATCACCCCGCAGAACCTGGTGGAGGCAGTCGACGCCGCGAACCAGGGCAAGACGCTGGGCAGCACCGGCTCGCACGGCCAGTCCCCGGCGCCGACCAGCACTGCTTCGGAGACCAACAACCCGTCGCCGAAGGCCGGCTGAGCCCGCACCGCGGCACCGGCCGGCCGCCGCCCCCTCCCCGTCCGGAGGGGGCGGCGGCGCACCGGCCACCCCGTCGTCCGGAATCTGTGCGCCGATCTGTGACCCGCGGGGTGTCCGGGCCGGGCCGCCGACCCTGTAGCGTCGGAGCTGCCATGGATATCGCCTACATTCCCAGCCCGTCGCGGGGCGTCCTGTACCTCGGACCGATCCCGCTGCGCGCCTACGCCTTCTGCATCATCCTCGGTGTCGTCGTGGCCGTCTGGCTCGGCAGCAAGCGCTGGGTCGCCCGGGGCGGTGGCAAGCACACGGTCGGTGACATCGCCGTGTGGGCCGTGCCGTTCGGCCTGGTCGGCGGCCGGCTGTACCACGTGATCACCGACCACCAGCTCTACTTCGCCGAGGGCAAGAACCCCTGGAACGCCTTCAAGATCTGGGAGGGCGGCCTCGGGATCTGGGGCGCGATCGCGTTCGGCGCGGTCGGCGCCTGGATCGGCTGCCGCCGCCACGGCGTGCCGCTGCCCGCGTACGCCGACGCGATCGCCCCGGGCATCGCGCTGGCCCAGGCGCTCGGCCGCTGGGGCAACTGGTTCAACCAGGAGCTGTACGGCCGGGAGACCACCCTGCCGTGGGGCCTGGAGATCAACAAGACGCTGCCGAACGGCGAGGTCGTCATCGGGACCTACCACCCGACCTTCCTCTACGAGTCGCTCTGGTGCGTCGGGGTGGCGCTGCTGGTGATCTGGGCGGACCGCCGCTTCACCCTCGGCCACGGCCGGGCCTTCGCGCTGTACGTGGCCGCCTACACGGTCGGCCGGTTCTGGACCGAGTGGCTGCGGATCGACGAGGCGCACCACATCCTCGGCCTGCGACTCAACGACTGGGTGGCGATCGCGGTCTTCATCGCCGCCGTCGCCTACTTCGTGATCGTCGGCAGGAAGCGCCCCGGCCGGGAGGACCCGGCCACCATCGACCCCTCGGTGCACGGACCCGAGGGGGCCGGAACGGCGCCCGTCGACGGCCCGGCCGACGAGGAGCCCGCGAAGCCGTCCGCTCCGGCGGCCGGAAAGCCCGCCGCCGAGCGCGCTGACGAGCCCGCCGACGCAGCGGCCGAACCCGCCCACAAGGACGCCAAGAACCTCACCTGACCTGGGACGATCCCGCCTTCCGGCCGCCCCCGCGACGCTCGCGGAGGGCGGCCGGAGCGCTGTTCGGACAGCCTTACTTTGCTGGAAGTGCCCAGGTCAGACGGTCTACGTTCGACACAGAAGAATCGAACGGGAGGGGCAAGACCGTGAGCGTGACCACCCTGGAGCCCGAGGCCGGGAACCACCCCCGCATCCCCGCCGCGGGGCACCACCGCGACGTGAACGGCGGCTGGCTGCGGCCGGCCGTCTTCGGGGCGATGGACGGGCTGGTCTCCAACTTCGCGCTGATGACCGGCGTGGTGGGAGGCGCGGTGTCCAGCGGCACCGTGGTGCTGACCGGGCTGGCCGGCCTGGCGGCCGGGGCCTGCTCGATGGCGGCGGGGGAGTACACCTCGGTCGCCTCGCAGCGCGAGCTGGTGCAGGCCGAGATCGAGGCCGAGCGGCTGGAGCTGAGCCGCAACCCGCACGGCGAGCTGGCCGAGCTGGCCCAGCTGTACATCGCCCGCGGCGTGGAGCCGGAGCTCGCCCACGAGGTGGCCCGGCAGCTGTCCGCCGACCCGGACCAGACGTTGGAGATCCACGCCCGGGAGGAGCTGGGGATCGACCCCAACGACCTGCCGTCGCCGTGGGTGGCGGCCGGCTCGTCGTTTGTCTGCTTCGCGGTGGGCGCGCTGCTGCCGCTGCTGCCGTACCTGCTGGGGGCGACCACGCTGCTGCCGGCCCTGCTGCTCTCGGTGACCGGCCTGTTCGCCTGCGGCGCGGTGGTGGCCCGGGTGACGGCCCGCAGCTGGTGGTTCAGCGGGCTGCGACAGCTGGTGCTGGGCGGGACGGCGGCCGGGGTGACGTACCTGCTCGGCTGGCTGATCGGCGGGCACGTGGGCTGACCTGCGCGGCGGGCGGCGGGCGGCGGGCGGCGGGCGGCGGGCGGCGGGCGGCCGGGCCGCCCGGGCCGGCCGGGCCGGCCGGGCCGGCCGAACCGGCGGTCCCCGGGCTCGTGGGATGGTACAGAGGTCTGCATGGTTATGCTGCGAAGCGCGTGACGTTCCGCACATGGAGTGCGCACGCCACCTGGCCTAGTCTCATCATCCGGGCCCGGGGGCCGCTGATTCGCATCCCGGGGGCGGACTCCGGGAGTGGATTCGCAGGCGGCCTTGATCGGCTTTCGTAGCCGGGGGATTTCGCCCCTGTTTCAGGCCGCCGACCGCCGGGCACAATCGTCGGGACGTGCACCGTGGCATGTCCCCCCTCCACCCTTGACCTGCGGGTCCGTCCGCGATGTGGACCGGATATTCCGCTTTCCGGGATCTTGGGCATCATGTAACTTGCACGAAATCGCATCAGGGCCAACGTCGTCCCTACTGCACCTGCACCTCAGAGAAGACGACGACGGGAGAGCCGATGCTGTCTGCATCCATGCACTCCGCCAACGAGCCCCAGGCCGGCGCAGCCCGCCCGCCGTACGCGCTCGTTCCGGATGCGCGACCTGCTGCTCAGGGCCTGTACGACCCGCGGAACGAGCACGACGCCTGCGGCGTCGGCTTCGTCGCCACGCTGACCGGCATCGCCGACCACAAGATCGTCGAGCAGGCGCTGACCGTCCTGCGGAACCTGGAGCACCGGGGCGCCACCGGTGCCGAGCCGGACTCCGGCGACGGCGCCGGCATCCTGACCCAGATCCCGGACGCGTTCCTGCGCGCCAAGGTCGCCTTCGAGCTCCCCGCCGCCGGTGCCTACGCGGTCGGCATCGCCTTCCTGCCCGACGAGGACGCGGCCGACGCCGACGCCGTCGCGAAGATCGAGGCCGTCGCGGCCGAGGAGGGCCTCACCGTCCTCGGCTGGCGCGACGTCCCGGTCACCCCCGACCTGCTGGGCGCCACCGCCCGCGGCGTGATGCCGCGCTTCCGGCAGCTCTTCCTGAGCAAGGACGGCGTCGAGGGCCTCGCCCTCGACCGGATCGCCTTCGTCGTCCGCAAGCGCTCCGAGCGCGAGGCCGGGGTGTACTTCCCCTCGCTCTCCGCCCGCACCATCGTCTACAAGGGCATGCTGACCACCGGCCAGCTGGAGCCCTTCTTCCCCGACCTGTCGGACCGGCTCTACGCCTCCGCGCTCGGCCTGGTGCACTCGCGCTTCTCGACCAACACCTTCCCGAGCTGGCCGCTCGCCCACCCGTACCGCTTCGTCGCCCACAACGGCGAGATCAACACGGTCAAGGGCAACCGGAACTGGATGACCGCCCGGGAGTCCCAGCTCGCCACCGACCTGATCCCCGCCAACAGCAACGGGCAGGGTCTGGAGCGGATCTTCCCGATCTGCACCCCGGACCACTCCGACTCGGCCTCCTTCGACGAGGTCCTGGAGCTGCTCCACCTCGGCGGCCGCTCGCTGCCGCACTCGGTGCTGATGATGATCCCGGAGGCGTGGGAGAACCACGCCACCATGGACCCGGCCCGCCGCGCGTTCTACCAGTACCACTCCAACCTGATGGAGCCCTGGGACGGCCCGGCCTGCGTCACCTTCACCGACGGCACCCAGATCGGCGCCGTGCTGGACCGCAACGGCCTGCGCCCGGCCCGCTACTGGATCACCGAGGACGGCCTGGTCGTCCTCTCCTCCGAGGTCGGCGTCCTCGACATCGAGCAGGACAAGGTGGCCAAGAAGGGCCGCCTGCAGCCCGGCCGGATGTTCCTCATCGACACCGCGGAGCACCGCATCGTCGAGGACGAGGAGATCAAGTCCGCGCTGGCCGCCGAGCACCCCTACGAGGAGTGGGTCGCGGCCGGCCAGATCCAGCTCGCCAAGCTCCCGGAGCGCGAGCACATCGCGCACACCCACGCCTCGGTCACCCGCCGCCAGCAGACCTTCGGCTACACCGAGGAGGAGCTGCGGGTCATCCTCGCGCCGATGGCCAAGACCGCCGGTGAGGCGCTCGGCTCGATGGGCACCGACAGCCCGATCGCCGCGCTCTCCGAGAAGCCGCGTCTGCTGTTCGACTACTTCGTGCAGCTCTTCGCGCAGGTCACCAACCCGCCGCTGGACGCCATCCGCGAGGAGCTCGTCACCTCGCTGCTGTCCAACCTCGGCCCCGAGGGCAACCTGCTGGGCGCCGAGGCGGCCTCCTGCCGCTCGGTCGGCATCACCTTCCCGGTGATCGACAACGACGAGCTGGCCAAGCTGGTCCACATCAACCACGATGGCGACCAGCCCGGCCTCAAGGCCGTCACGCTCTCCGGCCTCTACAAGGTCGCCACCGGCGGCGAGGGCCTGGCCGCCCGCCTGACCGCGATCGCCGCCGAGGCCGACGCCGCGATCGCCGACGGCGCCCGGATCATCGTGCTCTCCGACCGGCACTCGGACGCCGAGCACGCCCCGATCCCCTCGCTGCTGCTCACCTCCGCGATCCACCACCACCTCATCCGCACCAAGCAGCGCACCCAGGTGTCGCTGCTGGTCGAGGCCGGCGACGTCCGCGAGGTGCACCACGTCGCGCTGCTGATCGGCTACGGCGCCGGCGCGGTCAACCCCTACCTGGCGATGGAGTCGGTCGAGGACCTCGTCGCCCAGGGGGTCTTCATCCAGGGCGTCGAGCCCGAGAAGGCCATCAAGAACCTGATCAAGGCGCTCGGCAAGGGCGTGCTCAAGGTCATGTCCAAGATGGGCATCTCCACCGTCGCCTCCTACCGCGGCGCGCAGGTCTTCGAGGCGATCGGCCTCTCCGAGGAGCTGGTCGGCGCCTACTTCGCCGGCACCACCACCAAGCTCGGCGGCATCGGCCTGGACGAGATCGCCAAGGAGGTGGCCGCCCGCCACGCCAAGGCCTACCCGGCCTCCGGCATCCCGGCCGCGCACCGCGCGCTGGAGATCGGCGGCGAGTACCAGTGGCGGCGCGAGGGCGAGCCGCACCTGTTCGACCCGGACACCGTCTTCCGGCTGCAGCACTCCACCCGCAACCGCCGGTACGACATCTTCAAGCAGTACACGGACCGGGTGAACGAGCAGTCCGAGCGGCTGATGACGCTGCGCGGCCTGTTCCAGCTGGACGCGCTCGGCCGCACCCCGGTGCCGGTCGAGGAGGTCGAGCCGGTCTCCGAGATCGTCAAGCGCTTCTCCACCGGCGCCATGTCGTACGGCTCGATCTCCCGCGAGGCGCACGAGACCCTCGCCATCGCGATGAACCGCCTCGGCGGCAAGTCCAACACCGGTGAGGGCGGCGAGGACCCGGACCGCCTGTACGACCCGGAGCGCCGCTCGGCGATCAAGCAGGTCGCCTCCGGCCGCTTCGGCGTCACCTCCGAGTACCTGGTCAACGCGGACGACATCCAGATCAAGATGGCCCAGGGCGCCAAGCCCGGCGAGGGCGGCCAGCTGCCCGGCCACAAGGTCTACCCGTGGGTGGCCAAGACCCGGCACTCGACCCCGGGCGTCGGCCTGATCTCCCCGCCGCCGCACCACGACATCTACTCGATCGAGGATCTGGCGCAGCTGATCCACGACCTCAAGAACGCCAACCCGGCGGCCCGCATCCACGTGAAGCTGGTCTCCGAGGTCGGCGTCGGCACGGTCGCGGCCGGCGTCTCCAAGGCGCACGCGGACGTGGTGCTGGTCTCCGGCCACGACGGCGGCACCGGCGCCTCGCCGCTGACCTCGCTCAAGCACGCGGGCGGCCCCTGGGAGCTCGGCCTCGCCGAGACCCAGCAGACCCTGCTGCTCAACGGCCTGCGCGACCGCATCGTGGTGCAGACCGACGGCCAGCTGAAGACCGGCCGCGACGTCGTGATCGCCGCCCTGCTCGGCGCCGAGGAGTTCGGCTTCGCGACCGCCCCGCTGGTGGTCTCCGGCTGCATCATGATGCGCGTCTGCCACCTGGACACCTGCCCGGTCGGCGTCGCCACCCAGAACCCGGTGCTGCGCGAGCGCTTCTCCGGCAAGCCCGAGTTCGTGGTCAACTTCTTCGAGTTCATCGCCGAGGAGGTCCGGGAGATCCTGGCCTCGCTGGGCTTCCGCTCGATCGAGGAGGCCGTCGGCCACGCCGAGCACATCAACGCGCAGGCCGCGATCTCGCACTGGAAGGCCGCCGGCCTCGACCTGGCCCCGCTCTTCCACGTCCCCGAGCTGCCCGAGGGCTCGGCCCTGCACTGCACCACGACGCAGGACCACGCGCTGGACAAGGCCCTGGACAACCAGCTGATCGAGCTGGCCGAGGACGCGCTGGAGCGCGGGGAGGCCGTCCGCATCCAGCTGCCGATCCGCAACGTCAACCGCACGGTCGGCACCATGCTCGGCCACGAGGTGACCAAGCGGTACCGCGGCGAGGGCCTGCCCGAGGGCACCGTCGACGTCACCTTCACCGGCTCGGCCGGCCAGTCGTTCGGCGCCTTCGTGCCGAAGGGCGTCACCCTGCGCCTGGAGGGCGACGCCAACGACTACGTCGCCAAGGGCCTCTCCGGCGGTGTGGTCGTCGTCCGCCCGGCGCGCGACGCCGCCGCGATCGGCGCCGACGCGCAGAACCACGTCATCGCCGGCAACACCATCGGCTACGGCGCCACCAGCGGCCGCGTGCACCTGCGCGGCAAGGCCGGCGAGCGTTTCGCCGTCCGCAACTCCGGTGCGACCCTGGTGGTCGAGGGCGTGGGCGACCACGGCCTGGAGTACATGACCGGCGGCCGGGTGGTCGTCCTCGGCGAGACCGGCCGCAACCTCGCGGCGGGCATGTCCGGCGGCATCGCCTACGTGCTGGACCTGCGCCCCGCGAACGTCAACGACGGCATGGTGGGCATCGAGGCCCCGACCGCCGACGACCGCGACTGGCTGCGCGAGACCGTGCAGCAGCACTACGAGGAGACCGGCTCCACCGTCGCCGCCGAGCTCCTGGCCGACTGGGGCAGCGGGGTCTCCCGCTTCTCCAAGATCATGCCGACCGACTACAAGGCTGTGCTCGCCGCCAAGGACGCCGCTGAGCGCGATGGCCTCTCCGAGGCCGAGACCACTCGCAAGATGATGGAGGCGGCACGTGGCTGACCCCAAGGGCTTCCTGACCACCGGCAAGCAGCTGGCCGAGCGCCGGCCCGTGGACGTCCGTCTGCGGGACTGGAACGAGGTCTACGTCGAGCGCAGCCTCCTGCCGATCATCACCAAGCAGGCCGGCCGCTGCATGGACTGCGGCATCCCGTTCTGCCACAACGGCTGCCCGCTCGGGAACCTCATCCCCGAGTGGAACGACCTGGCCTACCGGGACGACTGGACCGGCGCCATCGAGCGGCTGCACGCGACCAACAACTTCCCGGAGTTCACCGGCCGCCTCTGCCCGGCTCCCTGCGAGTCGGCCTGCGTGCTCGGGATCAACCAGGACGCGGTGACCATCAAGAACGTCGAGGTCACCATCATCGACAAGGCCTGGGACCGGGGCGGCGTCACGCCGCAGATCCCCGAGCGCCTGTCCGGCAAGACCGTGGCCGTCGTCGGCTCCGGCCCGGCCGGCCTGGCCGTCGCCCAGCAGCTCACCCGGGCCGGGCACACCGTGGTGGTGTACGAGCGCGCCGACCGCATCGGCGGCCTGCTGCGCTACGGCATCCCCGAGTTCAAGATGGAGAAGCGCCACATCAACCGCCGCGTCGAGCAGATGCGCGCGGAGGGCACCCGGTTCCGCACCGGCGTCCACGTCGGCGAGGACATCACCGGTCAGCAGCTGCGCGAGCGCTTCGACGCGGTCGTCGTCGCCGCCGGCGCCACCACCGCGCGCGACCTGCCGGTGCCCGGGCGCGAGCTCAAGGGCATCCACCAGGCCATGGAGTACCTGCCGCTGGCCAACAAGGTGCAGGAGGGCGACTTCGTCGAGTCCCCGATCAGCGCCAAGGGCAAGCACGTCATCGTCATCGGCGGCGGCGACACCGGCGCGGACTGCCTCGGCACCGCGCTGCGCCAGGGGGCGGCCTCGGTCACCCAGCTGGAGATCATGCCGCGCCCGAGCGACGCCCGTCCCGGCCACCAGCCCTGGCCGACCATGCCGATGACGTACAAGGTCACCTCGGCCCACGAGGAGGGCGGCGAGAGGGTCTACGCCGTCAACACCACCCGCTTCACGGGCGACGAGGACGGCAACGTCCAGGAACTGCACCTGGTCGAGGTGGAGTTCAAGGACGGCAGGTTCGAGCCGGTGCCCGGCACCGAGCGGGCCATCCCGGCGCAGCTGGTCACCCTGGCCATGGGCTTCACCGGCACGGACGTCAGGAACGGCCTGGTCGAGCAGCTCGGCGTCGAGCTGGACGCCCGCGGCAACGTGGCCCGGGACGGCCGGTTCGCCACCAACGTCGACGGCGTCTACGTCTGCGGCGACGCCGGCCGCGGCCAGTCGCTGATCGTCTGGGCCATCGCGGAGGGCCGTTCGGCCGCCGCCGCGGTGGACAAGTACCTGGGCGGCAAGACCCCGCTGCCCGCCCCGATCCGCCCGACGGACCGCCCGCTGGTGGTCTGACGCACACCCGAGCCCGTCGGCGGCCCCACCGCCGGCGGGTCCGGACCCCCAGTCGCCCGGTGCCGCATCACCGGGAGTTCGAGCCGCTGCCCCCGCCAGCGTTGCCGGGCCTGCACGGTGCCATGGCGCCTGCCCTCTCCCCGACCAGTGGAGGGCGGGCGCCTTCGTGCGTTCCGGTGCCCGGCGCCCTTCGGTGCCCGGCGCCCTTCGGCGCCCGGTGTCTGCGGTGCCCCGGGGCGGCTGCGACCGGTTGCGTCAACTATCGGCCGTGCAGGAGGAGTTCGGCCGCCGTGGTGCGGGCGTAGAGCACCGTGCGACCGGTCCGGTGCCGGGCCAGCAGGCCGGCCTCCCGCAGGGCGGTGAGGTGGTGGGAGACGTTGGCCGGGGAGCCGCCGGTACGGGCGGCGAGCTCGCTGGTGGAGGCCGGGCAGTCGAGTTCGGCGAGCAGCCGCGCCCTGGTCCGGCCGATCACCCGGGCCAGCCCGTCGGGCACGGCGGCGCCGGAGGTCTCCCAGAGCGTGGCCACCCCGCGCGGCGGGTAGATCAGACCGGGCTGCCAGGGCGCGTTCACCTGGGAGAACACCCCCGGCCAGGCGAACACCGTGGGCACCAGGACCAGGCCGAGCTCGCCGTCGAGCCGGCGCAGCACGTCCTTCGGCCGGTGGCCGATCCGCAGGGTGTCACGCTCCCAGCCCACCCGCGGGTGCAGGTCGGCGAAGAGCGCCGCCGGGCCGCCGGTGGACATCTGCCGGGCCCGCCGCAGGATCTCACCCTCGGTCAGCCGCTGGATCCGCGGCCAGTGCGGGGCGATCGCGGCGTCCCAGTACGCCCGGATCTCGGCCACCAGGCGGGCGGTGCCGGCCTCCGGGTCGTCGCGCATCGCGGCGACCAGTGGCGGGAGTCCGCCCTCCATCCGGTCGAGGTCGCGGCGGATCGCGACCGGGTCGGCGGCGGCGAGGGCGGCCAGCTCCTGCTCGATCGTCAGGGTCGAGCCCGGCGGGACGGGCGTCAGGAAGTCCGGCACGTAGACGGTGGGGAGCCGGACCAGCTGGGCGAGCAGTTCCCAGCCCACCCCCGCCAGCCGCCGCCGGGCCTCGCGCACCCAGGGCAGGTGGACGCCGTGCCGTCCCGGGTCCTTGAACACCTCGACGCTGAGCGCGACTTCACAGAGCGGCGAGCAGGCGAACCTGGTCCTGGCGAGGTCCTGGGGCGAGAAGGTCCAGATGATCACGGCGGCCCCCCGGCGTCGTGTCGTGGCTGCGGATTCGATCAGGATCGAATCCATGGGCGGCGCCGATCATCGCAGCCAGGCTCGGTCCATGACCACCGCAACCCTTCCCCCGCTCCGGGACCGCCTGGGCCTCCCGAAGACCACCGGCCGCCACCGCCTGGTCGGCGCCCACCTCGTGGACAGCCTCGGCACCGGCCTGATCCTCGCCTTCACGCTCGTCTACTTCGCCCGTACCACCGGCCTCACGGTGGCGGCCATCGGCGCCGCCGTCTCCACCGCCCGGCTGCTCGCCTTGCCCACCGCGATCGTCGTCGGCCCGCTGATCGACCGGTTCGGTGCCCGGGCGGTGGCCGTCGGCGGCAACGCCCTCTCGGCGCTCGCCTACGGCGGCTTCCTGGCCGCCGGGCAGGTCTGGCAGATCGTGGCGGTCTGCCTGCTCGCCCAGATCGGGCACGTCTCCTACTGGACCTCCAGCACCGGCCTGGTGGTGCTCGCCTCGGCGGAGGGGGAGCGCACCCGCTGGTTCGCCCTGGTGCAGACGCTGCGCAACACCGGGATGGGGCTGGGCGGGGCACTGGGCGCCGTCCTGGTCGCCGGCGGCGGGACCGGCGGGCTGCGGGCCCTGGTGGTGCTCAACGCGGCCAGCTACCTGCTGGCGGCGGGCCTGCTGGCCTCCTGGCGACCGGCCGGTGCCGAGCGCGCCGAGCGCGCCGAGCCCACCGGGCCCGCCGGGCGGGCGCGCGGGGGCTACCGCGCAGTGCTGCGCGACCGGCGCTACCTGCTGCTGGTGGCCGTCAACCTGGCCTTCGTCTTCGGCTCGATGATCATCAGCATGCTGCTCGCCGTCTACCTCACCGAGGGCCTGCACCGCGAGGCCTGGGTGGCCGGCACGCTGCTCGTCCTCAACGGCGTCCAGGTGGTGCTCACCCAGAGCGCGGTGGCCCGGCGGCTGGAGCGGTTCCGGCCCACCCGGGTGGTCGCCGCCGGCGCGGTGCTCAACGCCCTCTCCTTCGGACTCTTCGCGCTGCTCGCAGCCGCCCCCGGATGGATCGTCACGGCCGGCCTGTTCGCCGCGATGTTCCTCTACAACCTGGCGGAGACCGTCGCCACCCCCTACTCCGAGGAGCTCAGCGTCGCGCTGGCCGACCCCGGGCAGCGCGGCCGCTACCTCGCCGTCTACCAGCTCTCCTGGAACCTCGGCCAGGCCGTCGCGCCCGGACTGCTCACCCTGCTGCTCGGCCACGGCGCCGCCTGGCCCTGGCTCTTCCTCCTCGTGGTGAGCCTCACCGCGGTGCCCGGTCTCCTGCGCCTGGAGCGGGTGCGCTGACGGACTGTTGTTTGTCGGTGCCAAGTGGCAGACTGCGGCCGACGGCCGGGGGGCTGCGCGAGGTGCGGAGGGTGACGCGATGAGCACGACTCAGGCTGGCGGGGGTGCCACGGTAAGGCGCCTGCTGCTGGGTTCCCAGCTTCGTAGGCTCAGGGAGGCCCGGGGCGTCAGCCGCGAGGAGGCCGGCTACTCGATCCGGGCGTCCGAGTCGAAGATCAGCCGCATGGAGCTCGGCCGGGTCGGTTTCAAGGAGCGCGACGTCGCCGACCTGCTCACCCTGTACGGCGTCGAGGCCGAGCAGGAGCGGGCCTCCGTGCTCGGCCTGGTCCGCGCCGCCAACGCCACCTCCTGGTGGCACACCTACGGCGACGTGCTGCCGGGCTGGTTCCAGACCTTCCTCGGCCTGGAGGAGGCCGCCGCCGAGATCCGCAGCTACGAGGTCCAGTTCGTCCACGGGCTGCTGCAGACCGCCGACTACACCCGCGCCGTGATCACCGCCGGCGGCCACGTCACCGAGCCCGCGGAGGTCGAGCGGCGGGTGGAGGTCCGGCTGCGGCGCCAGCGGGTGCTCACCGCCGAGCAGCCGCCCCGCGTGGTGGCCGTCCTGGACGAGGCGGCGCTGCGCCGCCCCTGGGGCGGACCGGAGCTGATGCGGGCGCAGATCGACCGGCTGCTGGAGCTCACCGACCTGCCCCACGTGTCGATCCAGGTGATGCCGCTGGGCTTCGGCGGGCTGCGCGCCGAGGGCGGCGCGTTCACCGTGCTGGGCTTCGCCGAGCCGGACCTCGCCGACGTCGTCTACCTGGAGCAGTTCACCACCGCGCTGTACCTCGACAAGCCGGCCGAGGTGGCCGAGTACGTGGCCGCGATGGACGGCCTGGTGGCGGACGGGCTCTCCGCCGAGCGGAGCCGGGAACTTCTGCGCTCCGTCCGCCAAGAGCTGTAGTCCGTAAGTACGATGAGTGCCGATCAGATCTGATCGAGAGGGCCCGGACGCCTTCCCGAATCGGCACGAGAGGGATCAGATGTCGTACTTCTCCGAGTTGGCGCTGCAGTACATCGACGGCCAGTGGCGCGACGGCAGCGGCTCCTGGGACATCGTCGACGTCGACCCCTTCACCGGCGACAAGCTCGCCACCATGACCGTCGCCACCGTCGAGGAGGTGGACCAGGCCTACCGGGCCGCCGAGCGGGCGCAGAAGGAGTGGGCCGCCACCAACCCGTACACCCGCCGGCTGGTCTTCGAGCGCGCGTTGCGGATCGTCGAGGAGCGCGAGCAGGAGATCACCGAGGCGATCATGGCCGAGCTGGGCGGCACCGCGCTCAAGGCCGGGTTCGAGCTCGCCCTCACCAAGGACATGCTCCGCGAGTCGATGCAGCTCTCGCTGCGCGCCGAGGGCCGGCTGCTGCCCTCGCCCGTGGAGGGCAAGGAGAACCGCCTCTACCGCCTGCCGGTCGGTGTGGTCGGCGTGGTCAGCCCGTTCAACTTCCCGCTGTTCCTGTCGATGAAGGTGGTCGCCCCGGCGCTCGCGCTCGGCAACGGCGTGGTGCTCAAGCCGCACCAGGAGACCCCGGTGGTCGGCGGCACCCTGCTCGCCAAGATCTTCGAGGAGGCGGGCCTGCCGTCCGGCCTGCTCAACGTCGTGGTCACCGACATCGCCGAGATCGGGGACGCGTTCATCGAGCACCCGGTGCCCAAGGTGATCGCCTTCACCGGCTCCGACCGGGTCGGCCGGCACGTCGCCACCGTCGCGGCCTCGCACTTCAAGCGGACGGTGCTCGAACTCGGCGGCAACAGCGCGCTGGTCGTGCTGGACGACGCCGACCTCGACTACGCCGTCGACGCGGCGGTGTTCAGCCGCTTCGCCCACCAGGGCCAGGTCTGCATGGCGGCCAACCGGGTGCTGGTGGACCGCAGCGTCCAGGCCGAGTTCACCGAGAAGTTCGTCGCCAAGGTCGCCTCGCTCACGGTCGGCGACCCCCGGGACCCGGCCACCCAGATCGGCCCGCTGATCAACCCCGTCCAGGCCGACGCGATCACCGCCCAGGTCGACCAGGCGGTCGCGGCCGGCGCCACCGTGCTGCTGCGCGGCGAGACCAACGGCTGCCTGATGGACCCGGTGGTCCTCGGCGACCTGCCCGCCGACGCGCCCATCCTGCAGCGCGAGCTCTTCGGCCCGGTCGTGCTGGTGGTGCCCTTCGACGGCGAGGACGAGGCCGTCCGGCTGGCCAACGACACCCCGTTCGGCCTCAGCGGCGCCGTCCACACCGCTGACGTCGAGCGCGGGGTGCGGGTGGCGCAGCGGATCGAGACCGGCATGATCCACGTCAACGACGGCACCATCGCCGACGAACCGGTGGTCCCGTTCGGCGGCGAGAAGAACTCCGGTGTGGGGCGCCTGAACGGCGAGTCCACCGTGGACGCCTTCACCACCGTGAAGTGGATCTCCGTCCAGCACGGGCGCAGCCGCTTCCCGTTCTGACCGGCGCCGCGGTCGCCACTGCGGCCGCCGTTCCGGTCCGCTTCGTGACGACGGAGCCCCGCCGCCCCGGGAGGGGTGGCGGGGCGCCGCCGTGCCGGGCCCGGGTCAGCCGACGCCGATCTCGCCCAGCTGCAGGTAGTGGTCGCCGTACTGGTCGGCGCTCAGCCGGGTGGCGGCGACTTTCACGTACCGCGCCCAGGTCGGGGCGAAGGTGAAGTCCTGGCCCGCGGCCCCGGGCCGGGCGAAGCCGTTCCGGGCCGCCACCGTGGTCCAGGTGGCGTTGTCGGTCGAGACCTGGACGGTGAAGTCGACCGGGAAGCCCAGGCCGGTGTTCCCGCCGTCGGTGCGCGGGGTGAGCCGCACCCGGCTGATCCGGTTGGCGCTCTGCAGGTCGACGGTGATCCACTCGTCGGCGTCCGCCGTCGGAGACTCGGCACTGGTCCAGCCCATCGAGTAGCCGAGCGCCGAGTTCAGCACACCGTCGGTGGCGGCGCCGCGGCCCCAGCCGGAGCCCTCGACGGTGCTGGAGGCGGACACCGGCCGGTTGACGGCGAGGTCACCGCCGGCGGTCTCGATCTCCGCCAGCTGCATGTGGTAGTTGCCGTGCGGATCGGTTCGCAGCCGGGTGCCGGTGACCTTGACGTAGCGCACGTCGGTGGGCGCGAAGGCGAAGGACTGGGCGGAGGCGTCCGGCCGGGGGTAGTCCTTCCGGTCGGCGACGGTGGTCCAGGTGGCGTTGTCGGTCGAGACCTGGACGGTGAAGTCGACCGGGAAGCCCATCCCGGCGTTGCCGCCGTCGGCGCGCGGGTGGAGGTCCACCCGGCCGATCCGGCGGGTGGCGCCGAGGTCGACCGCCACCCACTCGCCGTGGTCGGTCGTCATGTTGCCGAGGCTGCTCCAGCCGAGGCTGCCGTCGGGCAGGCCGCGGCGGCCGTCGGTGGCGGCGGCCAGGCCCCAGCCGTCGGCCTCGTAGCTGGTCGAGGCCGTGACGGCGGCGCCTTCGGCGGCGTCGGTGCCCGGGTCGAGCCGGACGTTGTCGAAGCGGGCACTGGCGTCGCCGGTGGCCAGGCCGACGTTGCCGACCGGGTAGCCCTGGTCGTCGAGGGTGATCAGCGGGGTCGTCCCGGCGGAGACCTCCAGGGTGCTGCCCCGGGTGGTCACCCGCAGCGGGACCGTCCGGCCGGGGGTGTAGCCGGGCACCTGCGCCGTGGCGAGGACGGTGCCGCTGCGGTAGACGAACACCTCGCCGGTGTCGCGCAGGGCGACCAGGTAGCCGGTCTGGACGTCGGTCGGGTTCTGGCTGTGGATCGTCAGCCCGGCCCAGTTACTGTCGCCGCCCACGGGGTTGACCCCGGTGATCCGGACGTCGACCGAGGCCGCGACGTCCCCGTACGCGCGGCCGGCCACGGCGGAGACGGTCTGCCAGTCGCTCAGCGGGTCGCTCTGGACGTAGCCGCCGTCGGCGGTGACCGACCAGCTGCCCTTGGTGTGGCGCCACTGGCCGTCGCTGCCGGCGGAGAAGTCGTCGGCGAACGGGAAGACGGCGTCGGGACCGCCGGAGGTGAGCGCGTCCAGGATCTGCTTGTGGCGGTGGTCGGTCGCGACGCCGGAGGTGGAGAACTCGGTGGTGCTGGTGATCAGCGAGGCGATCAGCGCCCGGGCCAGCACCGGCTTGGTGGCGGCGAGCTGGTGCAGCAGCTCGAAGTCCTGGACGCCGGCCAGCAGGGCCTCGCCGCGGATGCTGTCGTAGAGCTCGTACTTCGTCTCGTGCTCGCGGTTCCCGTCGGCCTCGGTCGGCTGGTCGTGGTCCACGCCGACGTTGGGACGGACGAGGTAGCGGTCGCCGTTCTGCCAGTCGTCGAAGGTGTTGTAGGCCGGGTGGCCCGCGCTGTCGTCGGACCAGATGTTCCAGCCCCAGTGCAGGAAGCCGTTGCCGCCGGTGGCGGCCACCATCCACGGCGTCAGGCGCGAGTCGGCCACGGGGTAGCTGATGAAGCGGTTGACGTGGCGGTCCTGCGGGTCGTTGCAGTAGTAGAGCCAGAGGTCCTTCCCGGCCAGGCGCAGGCTCTGGTAGTAGCCGGCGTTCCGGTCGTAGTCGGCGTCGAGCTTGGGCGTCACGGTGCCGAGGGCGTCGTCGATGCCGGGGGCGACCCCGGTGTGCGCCTCGTTGGTCCGGCCCTGCGGGAAGTGGTTGCGGTACTGCTCGTAGAGCCAGGGCGAGGTCACGGTCTGCGTCGGCAGGTTGCCGCCGCTGGGCTCGTCGACCGCGCTCATGTAGAAGACGTCGCTCCAGCGCCGGCCCGGCGCGCAGACCGGGCCCGCGTCCAGGCACTTGGTGTCGAGGTGGGCCTTCAGCGCGCCGAACACCTTGTCGAGGTAGGCGGCGGCGATGCTCCGCTTCGCGGCCTTCTCCTCCTCCGTGTCCCCCGGCTCCCCCAGCGACAGGAAGTCCTTGTGAACACCGCCCCGGCCGTCCTCGACCAGCGCCTCCAGCTTGTTGCCGTCGCCCTCGATCAGGTGCGGGGTGTAGATGTACTGCAGCGCACCGGCGTCCTGGAAGATCTGGACGAAGCGGTCGAAGTAGCCCCACTGGAAGGTGTACTGGCCGGTCGCGGCGTCCAGCGTGGTGTCCGGGATCGCGAGGCCCTGGAAGTCCGCGAAGATGACGTTGTTGCGGTGCTTGGCGTGGTCGGCGGCGAAGTTCTTGATCACCGTCCACCAGCGCTCGTCGTCGTACGGCCGGACGCCGTACTGCCCGGGGATGGAGGCGTCGGTCCAGCTGTAGTCCCACCCGGCCGAGGTGAACCAGTTGTTCTGCCGGAAGGTCGACCGGTTGGCCGGCGGCAGCTCGGCGTCGTAGACCGTCACCGAGACCGGGACGTCCACGGCGCCCTCCGAGCTCTGCACGGTGGCCCTGCCGGTGTAGGTGCCGGCTGCCTGGCCGGCGGGCACGGCGACGCTGTAGTAGTACGGCTGGGTGGTGCCGGCGGCCAGGTCGTAGGGCTTGTTCTCGACCAGCGCGTCGTAGTAGGCCGTCCCGCCGTCCGGCGGCTCCTGGTGGCCGTCGTTCGGGCCCTCCTGGACGACCTTCGCGACGTGCGGGTGGTTGTACTCCCGGTTCACGGTGATCCGCGAGGCGGGGATGGTCGCGCCGCCGGGGCCGGCGAGGTCGCCGGCCGCGATCTGCAGACCGGACAGCCCGCCGCCGGAGCGGACGGCGATCTGGGCGGCCTGGGTCTCGTTGCGCGCGGCGAAGAGGTCGACCGCGCGGGCCGGCCGGGCCGGGACGGGGGAGGAGGAGAACACGTGGTCGTAGCCGCTCTCCACCCAGACCGAGGGCGGCGTCGCGGCGGCGGCCGTCCCGGGTATCAGGGCGCCGAGCAGCAGGGCCGCCACGGCGGGGACCAGCGCGCGCGCAGGTGATTTGTTCACGATCTCGCTTTCTCGGTTTCGGCTGCTTTGTCCACGATTCGGCGCCGCGGCAAAGCGGGTGGTGACGGCCAGTCATACCAAATGGCGGCGAACGCCCGGTAGTTCGTGCCGAACCCGGAAGGCGAACGCCCCGCCACCCGGGGAAGTGGGTGGCGGGGCGTGGGTGCCGAGGCGGTCCGGCCGGGTCAGAAGACCGGCTGGCCGGCCCGGACCAGACGCCAGGACTCGGCGGCGAAGTCGGCCGGGTCGATGACGCCCTTGGCCTTCACCCAGGCGATCATCGCGTTGCGGATCTCGTCCGAGTTGGCCCACACCTTCTGGGCGGCCGCGACGTGCGGGAAGTTGCCGCCGCCGTTGGCACGGTAGTTGTTGACCGCCAGGACGAACTGGGCCGACGGGTCGAGCGGCTTGCCCTCGAAGGTGAGGTTGACGATGCGCGAGCCGACCGGCTGGGCGATGTCGATGTCGTAGCCCAGGCCGTACACCGAGTCGTAGTTGTAGTCCGGGGTGTTCTGGGCGTTGGTCAGCGTGGCCTTGTCCACCGGCGCGCCCGGGGCGAGCTGGTTGTAGTACCTGGCCGAGAACTCCAGGTAGTCCTTCAGCTGGGCGCCCGTGAGGATGCGGGCCTCCAGGGTGTTCTCGTAGATGTACAGGCCCGCCGCGTCACGCAGCTTGACCTGGCCGGCCGGGATCCGCGCGGTGCGGTTGAACGGCGCGGCCTGGGCGAGCACCGGCAGCTTCGCGTACTGGCCGCCGGCCAGCGCCGCCTTCACCACGTCGGCCTGGACCCGGCCGATCAGGTCGATGATCGGGGTGTCCTTGTACGGAGCCTCGGCGATCGACAGCTCGATCTTGGCGGTGCCGATGACCTGGTTGACGTACGCGACCACCTTCTTGTGCTGGTCGGTCATCAGGTTGACGATCTCCGGGTCCTCCGGGACGGTGTTGGAGTTCAGCACCCGGGAGGAGAGCGAGACGACCTTCCAGGCGCCGCGGTCGAACTCCACCTCGAAGTCGAAGCAGGTCAGGCGCTGGCCCCAGCAGAGCGGCTCGGAGAGCACGACCGTCTTGCCGGTCTCCTTGTTGACGACCAGCCGCTGCGGGATCTCCTTGTGCGCGTGGCCCACCAGGACGGCGTCGACCCCGGGCACCTGCTCGGCCAGCGCGACCGAGGCGTTCTCGGCCCAGGGCAGCTGGTCGCCGTAGGAGGTGGCCTCGTCCATGCCCGAGTGGCAGGCGACCACGACGACGTCGGCACCGGCGGCCCGGACCTTCGGCACCCAGACCTTCGCCGTCTCGACGATGCCGGGGAAGGTCATCTTGCCGGCCACGTTGGCCTTGTCCCAGATCGCGATGCCCGGGTTGGTCAGGCCGAGGATGCCGACCTTGAGGGCCGGGCCGGAGCCGAGCTTCAGCTTGCGGATGACGTAGGGCGGGAACGCCGGCTTGTCGTTGCGGGCGTTCAGCGCGTTGGCGCCGAGCAGCGGGAAGTCCAGCTGCTCCTCGTAGGCGCGCAGGGTGCCGATGCCGTAGTTGAACTCGTGGTTGCCGAGCGCGGCGGCGGTGTACTCCATGGTGTTCATGGCGAGCGCCATCGGGTGCTCGGGCGCGGTGTCGGCCTCGGTGGCGATCGGCTCCACACGGGCGAAGTAGTACGTCAGCTGGGTGCCCTGGATGGTGTCGCCGGCGTCGATCAGCAGGCAGCGGTCCCAGCCCTTCTCCTCGCGGACCTGCTTGGCCAGCGTGGAGATCTTGGCGAGGCCGACTTCGTTGTGCGCCTTGTCGGCGTAGACCGCGTCGGTGAAGTAGTCCCAGTTGAGCACCCGGCCGTGCAGGTCGGTGGTGCCCATCACGGTGAAGGCCTGCTTCTTGTTCGGCTTGCCCTTGGCCACGGCGTCGTCCGGGCCGGCCGCCGCGGCGGGGGAGGCGGCGGCGAGGCCGGCGCCCCCGACGAGGGCGGCACCGGCGGCGGTGGCGGCGGACCGGGTGACGAAGTCACGGCGGTTCAGGGACATGGACGACTCTCCGGGGTGGGGACTGCGACGGACCGTCAACGATGATGTGGTGACGCGCGTAGAGGTACGCGCGTAGAAGTGTGCCGTGCGACCAGGCGGATTGATAGCCCCCGGACCTTTCCAAGAGGTGAGATCTTGGCGACTCGTTCGTGACGCGGACGGGTGGGTGCTGAGCGCTCGTCAATCCCCGGGCGCCGGGTGGGGCCGCTCCGGAAGGCGCGACGCCCGCCCGTCCGCGGTCGGGGTCGCGGACGGCCGGGCGTGGTGGGGGCGGGCGCGGACGGCCGGGCGTGGTGGCGCGGGTACCCCGCGGCGGGTGCGGTGCCGTGGCCGGCAGGAGTGCGCCGCCGGGCTTCGGCGTCGCGCGCCCGGCAAGGTCCGAAGAGCCGAACGGACCTAGATGTAGCCCTCGCGGACGGCGTGGGCTACGGCGTGCGCCCGGTTGCGCAGCTGGAGCCGGGTCGTCAGGCCGTGCAGCACGTTCTTGACGGTGCGCTCGGAGTACGACAGCCGGGCCGCGATCTCCCCGGTGTCCCAGCCCTCGGCCACCAGCCGCAGCACATCGGCCTCGCGCTCGGTCAGCCCGGCCGGGACACCTCCCGGCATCCCCTGGACGCTCCGCTGCAACCGGCCCACCTGTGTGATCAGCCGGCCCAGCAGATCGGCCGGAAGGTCGCCGTCACCGCGCGCCGCCGCCTGCACGGCCCGGCCCAGCCGTTCGGCGGTCGCCTCCCGGCGCCAGAGGATCGCGGCCACCCCGCACTCCACCGCCTCCAGCAGCTCGCTCTCGCGCATCCGCTCGACCACCAGCACCACCCGCTGCTCGGCGCCGCGCACCAGCTTGCGCAGCGTCGCTACCACGGCGGCGTCCGCCTGCTCGGCGAGCAGGACGGAGACCGTGCCCGGCCCGGCCGCCGCCTCCTCCACCAGCTCCAGGGCCGGGTCGCGGCGCAGCTGCGCCTCCGCGCCGGCTCGCGAGATCGGGTCCGCGGCCCGCACCACCACGGCGGTCCGGCCGACGGCGGCCGAGGCGGCGCCGGGCCGGCCGAGACGATGGGCGGACAGCGGCCGCGGGGCCGCCGAGGTCCGCGGCAGCGCTGCCGACCCGGGGACACGCCGGGCCACGCCGCGGCGGTCGTGCTCGCTGTGCAGGACAGTCAATCTGGTCCCCTCCAGGAGAATCGCGGCCCGCCGGCCGGACGGCCGGCCCGCTGCGCCGAGGGGGGCGCCGCCCGGCATCGGGCGGGCGGGGGCCGTGCGGTCCTGCGGCCCGGGAGCGGCGGTGCCCCCGAGGACCTCCATGCTTCCCGCCGGGACCGGCCGCGGCCATCGTGGTCCACCACGAGATCACGCCGCCCGCCTGGCATCGCCGCAGCGCAGCAGTGCCGCTCCCGGCCGTCGCGCGGACGGGGGTAGGGTTCCGTCCGGGGGCGGCGGGGCCGGAGCGGTGCGTGCACGAGCGGGCAGCCGGCCGGCCCGGCACCGCGCGCCGCGTGGTTCGCCCGGCGGCCCGGCAGTGCCCGGGAATGCCCGGGGTGCCTTCCCGGGGAGGGCCGGAGGGGGGCGTCCGCACCCGGCCGACCTGCCCGAAGGGGCCGGTCACACCGGTCGGCCGCTTGCACTCCGGTCGGCCTGTCGGCCAGGTCGGTACTGCTCCGGTCGGCCCGGCTGCGCTCCGGTCGCTCCGGTCGGTCGAGGCAGGGGAGAGCACCAGAGGGTCGGGGCGAGGCGGGGGCAGGACGACGGCGGGGGCGGGCGGAGCCGGTGCGACGGGCAGGACCCGGCGCCGGAGCGTCGACCGGCCGTCAGGCCGACTCCCCCGACGACGGCGAAGAGCTCCCGACCGGCCACCGGCGGGACCCGGGGAGGGAAGCAGGATGAGCACCGTCAGCACCCGCGGACCGCGGCCGTACCAGGCCGCCCCCGCCCCGCCACCGCTCATCGCCCGCACCCCCCACCTGGACCGGATCGCCGAGCTCGCCGACCGCGCCCGGGCCGGCGCCGGCGGCGCCCTGCTGGTCACCGGCGCGGCCGGCACCGGCCGCAGCGCCCTGCTCGCCGAGGCCGCCCGCCGCGCCGCCGCCGGGGGCACCACCGTCCTCTGGGCCCGATGTTCCGCCGACGAGTCCGACACCCCCTACGCCGCCGCCCGCCAGCTCTTCGAGTCCGGCCCCGGCCCCGGGCTCTCCCCGGTTCCCGGCCGCGGCACCCCCGTCGGCGGTTCGGGCGCGGTTCGGCCGGACGCCGACGGGCCCGGCGCCGACGGGCCCGGTGCCGAGGGCCGGGGCGCCGCCGGGTCGGCCGCCGAGGACGCACTCTGGTCGCTCCTGCGGATCCACGCCGCCCACCACCCCGTCCTGCTCGCCGTCGACGACGTCCACCTCGCCGACCGGCCCTCCCGCGAGTGGCTGCGCGGCCTCGCCCGCCGGATCGACCGGCTGCCCGTCCTCCTCCTCGCCACCGAGCGCCGGCAGGCCACCCTCGGTACCCCGCCCGAGCGCTTCGCCCGCGGCCTGCCCCCGGGCCTGGCCGACAGCCTCCGGCTCGACCCCCTCGACGCCCGCACCGCCGCCCTGCTGGTCGCCCGCCGGCTAGGCCCCCGTACGCCGGCCGCCCTCGCCGCCGACTGCGCCCGCGCCACCGGCGGCAACCCGCTGCTGCTCACCGCCCTCCTCACGGACCTCGCCGATCTCACCGATCCCACCGACCTCGCCGCCTGCCCGTGCGACCCGTGCGACCCGTGTGATCCGCGCGACCCGTGCGGCCCGTGCGGCCCCGGACCCGGCGCGCACCCCGGCGCGACCGCCCCGAACACACTCCCCGACAGCTGCCCCCGCCCGGCCGACGGCGCCTTCCCCGAGGCCGTCGAGGAGTGGCTGGGCGGCGGCGGCGCCCGCGCCCTCACCGCCGCCCGCGCCCTCGCCCGGATGCAGGAGCACCCCGACGCCCGCACCGCCCCGCTCCCCGGCACCGACCGCTGCGACCCGGCGGCCATGCTCGCCGAACTCGCCGGCACCGACCCCGACCGCACCGCCGCCTGGCTCGCCGAACTCACCGCCCAGGGACTGCTCGACGACCCCGGCCCCGGCCACTGGCCCCGCTTCACCCACCCCCTGCTGGCCGACGCCGTCCTCGCCGGCCACGAACCCGGCCACCGCGCCCGGGTCCACCGCGCCGCCGCCGAGTACCTGCACCGCGCCGGGGCCCCCGACGAACGCATCGCCGGGCACCTGCTCCTCACCCCCGCCCCCTGCCCGCGCTGGGCCGCCGACACCCTGCGCGCCGCCGCCCGCACGGCCGCCCGCGCCGACCGCCCGGCCGACGCCGTCACCCTGCTGCGCCGCGTCCTGGACGAGCCGCTCGGCGACCGCCGGCGCGGCCTCGTCCTCACCGAACTCGGCAGCCTGGAAGCCACCCTCGGCCCGGACGAGCGGGTCGCCGGCGTCCGCCACCTCGCCGAGGCCGTCGACCTCCAGCACTCCGACGAAGGCGTCTTCCGGACCGCCAACACGCTCGGCGCCGTCCTCGCCGCCCGCGGCGACGCCCCCGCCGCACTGGAACTGATGGAGGAGCTGGCCGAGCGCTTCGGTGACCGCGACGACCTGGTGCACGCCGTCCAGGCCGCCGCCGCGCTGATCGCCGCCCACGACGGGCACAGCTGGCTCCAGGTGGTCGAGGGAGTCCGCCGGTTCGCCGCCCGCGGCGCCCAGCGGCTCGCACCGCCCGCGTACGCGCTGCTCACCGAGTTCGACTCGACCAGTGGCGTGCTCTCCGCGGCGGAGGTCGCCGGCCGCGTCCAGGAACTGCTCGCGGCCCCGGTCGACCCGGTCTGCCGCCCCTACGTCCTGGTGTCCGCCGCCACCCTCGCCCAGTGGGCCGACCGGCTGGGCGAGGCGGACCGGCTGGTGGACCGCGGCCTGGCGGCGTACCGGGGACCCTCGCTGGACCCCGGCTACCAGTGCCTGCTGAGCGTCCGGGCCGAGACCCGGGTGATGCGCGGCGAGTACCAGGCCCTGCTGGAGGACTTCGCGCTCACCGGGCCCGCCCCGGCCGCGCGCCGCCGCGCGGGTGCGGCGCCGGACGCCGGGACCGGTACGGGGGCGGGTGCGAGGGCGCCGGGGGAGCGGACCGGGCGGCGCGAGCGGGCGGAAGGGCCGCCGCTCTCCTGGTGGTGCGGTGGCGACCCGGCCGACGACGGCACCGGTACCGGCATCGGCATCGGCACCGGCACCGCCACCGGACGCGACGAGCGCGACGGCCGCGACGAGCATGACGGCCGTGACGGCCGCGGCCAGCGGGCGGACCGGGCCGACAGCCCCGAGGCCGCCCGCGCCCGCTACGCCGGACTGCTCGGCCAGCAGAACGCCCACCTGGTCGCCCAGGCCGTGATCGCCCTCACCGAGACCGGCCGGTACTGGCAGGCCCACGGTCTCGCCCGGGCCATCGCCGCCGACCACTCCCAGGACTCCTGGGAGTGGAACGAGTACCTGTACGCCCGCGGCCTGCTCCGGCTGGCCACCGGCGAGCCCGCCGCGGCGCTCGCCGACCTCCTGGAGTGCGGGCGCCGGCAGAGCGAACGGCAGGTCCTCAGCCCGATCGTCACCCCCTGGCGCTCGACCGCCGCCGACTGCCACACGCTGCTCGGCGAACCCGGCCCGGCCGTCGCCCTCGCCGAGGAGGAGCTGGCGCTCGCCCGCACCTGGGGCACCCCGCGCACCGTCGGCCGCGCCTTACGCGCCCTGGCCGCCGCCACCGGCGGCCGGCACGGGCTGGACCTCGCCGCCGAGTCCGTCGGCCTGCTGCGCGGCGCCGAGGTGGAGGTCGAACTGATCCCCGCCCTGATCACCTACGGCCGGCTGCTCACCGAGGGCGGCCGGCGCGGCGCCGCCCGCCGGGCGCTGCGCGAGGCCGCGAGCCGCGCCGAGCGGCTCGGCACGGTGCGGCTGCGCGGGGTCGCGGTGGACGCGCTGCGCGCCTCGGGCGCCCGGCTGGGCCGCGGCGAGCACGCGGGCGCCGAGGCGCTGACCGACAGCGAGCTGCGGATCTGCCGGCTGGCGGTGGCCGGCCACTCCAACGCCGAGATCGCCGCGATGCTCCACCTGGCGCTGCGGACGGTGGAGACGCACCTGACCAACAGCTTCCGCAAGCTCGGTGTGCGCCGCCGGGTGGAGCTGGCCGGGGTCCTGGAGGGGTGAGCGCCGGCCGACGGGCCGGGCCGGGTCGGGCCGGCGCGGCCCGACCCGCCGGCCCGAGCGGTGCGGCGGGGTGGCCGGCCCGCCGGTCAGGCGCCCAGCGACGCCGCCATCAGCTCGACCTCCAGGGCCAGTTCGGCCCCCGGGTCGGCGTCGGCGGCCGTCCAACGGTCCCAGGACCGGGCCCGCAGGTAGCCGTCCACCGCCACCGGCAGCCGCCGGGCGACGATCAGCTCGGCGGCCGGCTCCCGGCCCACCTCGCGCAGCCGCGTCAGCAGTCCGGCCAGCAGCCCGTCCAGGCGGGCGGACGGGGGGAGCGGGACGCCCCCCAGGTACCCGGCCAGCTCCTCCAGCTCCGGCCAGGCCGGGCGGGGGGCCGCCGCCGGGGGCGGGGTCGTGCGGTGGCCCACCGGGGCCGCCTGGCCGCCCGACGGGACAGGGGACCCGGCACCGCCCGCCGGCCGGCCCGCGCCCGCGGACCCGCCCGCGCCCACAGCGCCGGCCCCGCCCGCAGCGCCGCTCCCGCCACCGGCGCGGAGGCCGCCGTCGGGCGGGTCGGCCTTCCCCCCGGACGGCCAGAGCAGCACGCCCGCGCCGTACAGCGCCGCCACGATCCCCGGCCACAACGCGCCACCGAACCCGGCGAAGTGCAGCCCCAGCCCGCCCACGCCCGCCGCACAGCCGACCAGGTTGCGGGTCGACTCCAGGTAGCCCCAGGCCCGCCGGCCGAACGACTCCCCGCCGCCGCCCGGACCGCCTGGGGCCGCCTCGCCGCCGGGACCACCACTGCTACTGGTAGCCACGGATCTCCTCGAACGCCCCGTCCAGCGAACCCGTCCCGTCGAACAGCTTCCCGCCGGTCAGCTCCGCGATCCCCTGCAACTGGCCCTTGGCCGCGTCACCGAACAGGATCGGGAACACCGGCACCGCCTTCTGCGCCGACGGCAGCCCGTCGTAGAACGCCCGGAAGTCCTTGTCCGTCGCGCCCTCGTTGCTCTCGCCGTCCGTCATCAGCACGATCGAGGTGAACCGGTCGTCCCCCGCCGCGGCCTGCTGCCGCTCGATCACCCGGTACGCCTCCTGCAGCGAGCTGTACACCGCCGTGCCGCCGTCCGCCGACAACTGCTGCACGTCCGCGTTGATCGCCGACAGCTCCTGCTGCGGACCCGGCCGGCTGCCGCTCGGCGGCACCGTGTGCGTCCTGGTCGACTTCACCTTGGAGGCGAACGAGATCAGCGTGACCTCCTCGCGGTCCCGGAACCGCCGCACCCCCCGGGTGTCGTCCGCCCCGGTCAACCCGCCCAGCGCCCGCTTCAGCGAGGCCAGCCGGTCACCCGCCATCGACCCCGAGGTGTCCAGCACGTACACCGTCCGGGACGGCCGGCGCAGCTCGTTCTGGTACGAGGCCAGCAGCCCGTCCGCCACCGCCCGGCTCCCCGGGAACGGCAGCTCGCGCCGCCGGTCCCCGGGCAGCGCCGGCGCCGCCGCCGCACCCGCCGCCACCGGACGGCGCAGCGTCAGCTCCGAGATCCGCTTCTGCACGTCGTCCTTGAGCAGGTACGCGGTCAGCTTCTGGAACGCGTCCCGCTCCCGCTGCGCCGACGAACCGAGCAGCGTCAGCGGGTAGTTCGCCGACACCACGCCGTCCACCGGGCGCACCACGGTCAGCTGCTGGTCCGCCGGCAGGGTCTTGTTCAGCGACAGCAGCACCGACTCGTAGTTCACCAGCGCCCCGACCCGGCCCCGCTCCGCCCGGGTGTACGCCTGCGCCAGCCACCCGGACGAGCCCGAGGTCAGCTTCTGCCCGGTGAAGAACTGCTTCAGCGCCGGCGTCGCCTTCTGCACGTCCGCCTCGGTCAGCGCCGCGTCCGCCCCCGAGAGCGCCGACGCCACCGCGACCAGCGCCGAGAAACCGGAGTTGGACCGGGACGGGTCGGACATCCCGTACGCCAGCCGCCCGTTCGAGGCCGCGTCCGCCAGCTGCGCCCAGGTCACCTTCGAACCGTCGCCCCAGCCCAGCTCCCCGAGCGTGGACGCGCGCACGCCCACCGCCACCGGGGAGACCATCACCGGCGTCTCCGAGAGCAGCTTGGCCTTGGCGCCCTCGTCCAGCCGCAGGTAGTGGTTGGACGGGAACCAGATCGCGTCGTACTTGCCGTCCGCCCGGCCCGAGGAGACCGCCTCCGCACCGTCCAGCGAACCGGTCCAGGCGAACTGGACGGTCACCCCGGTGGCCTTCTGGGCCTCCTCCAGCACCGGTGCCATGTCCTGCAGTTCACTGCCGGCCAGCACCCGCAGCACGCCCGCCCGGGCGGTCGGCGCCGGCGCGTCGCTCTGCCGCGGGCTCGGCGACGGCGAGGGCGAGGACGTGCACGCCGTCACCGCCACCAGCACGGCCAGCCCCGCCGCCACCATCCGGCCGCCGCGCCGCGCCGCGGCCGCCGCTCCCGCCATCGTCCTCATCGCCCCACCCGTCCTGGTCGCCATTCCCCCGTCACTTCCCCTTCGCGGCGTCGATCAGCTTGGCCAGCAGGTCGGGCGCCGGCACCGGAGCCTGCTTCACCTGCGCCGCCGCCAGGTCGGGCGCGAAGGCCGGCGGCCCCTTGCGCTCACCCACCTGCTTGGCGAAGGCGGACGGGTCCGCCTGCGGCCGGAACCCGTACTTCGCCTCCAGCCGGCGCAGCACCTCGTCGTCGCGCAGCAGGCCGGCCAGCTTCCGGCCGGCCTCGGTGCGCCCGACCACGGTGTGGTCCGAGGAGACGGTGGTGTCCGGGTAGAGCACCGTCATGTCGCCGGTGGACTTGCCCGCCGTGGCCAGCTGGGCGGCCTGCGACTCGTAGGCGAGCACCAGCGGGTTGCCTACGTTGGTGAGGAAGTCCTTGAACGGCTGGTCGCTGCTGCTGCCCTGGATGCCCTGCTTGGCGGTCAGCGCGCGCAGCACGGGCTTGACCTGGTCCACCTCGGGGCCGCTCGACACCACCTGGTGGCCGTTGAGGACGTAGGAGGTGACGGCGAGGTAGAGCGCTCCGGAGGAGGACTCGGCGGGGTCGGTGGTGGTCATGAAGACCGCGCCCCTGAGGTCCGAGTTGCCCGCGGCCCCGCCGAGGTCCTCCCACCTCTTGCCGGCCTTCACCAGGTTGAGGTACGCGTCCATCCTGAGCGTCCACACCCCGGTGGCCTTGTCCCGGCTCGCCACCTCGTTCTTCTCCAGCACCTCGGCGGTCGCCTGGTGGGCCAGCACCACGAGCGGCGAGTAGAACGGGCGGATCGGCGCGTCCTTGAGCTGGAGCTGCCGGCGGATCTCCTCGGCCGGGGAGAGGCTCGCCGGGAAGGCGAAGTCGAGCTGGTCGAGCTTGCTGTCGCCCATCAGCCACGAACCGGTGGTCTGGGCACTGACCTTGATCCCCTGCTTGGCCAACTCGGCCTTGACGTCCGGGTCTTCGAAGAAGTCGCGCTTCTCCGAGCCGATCACCCCGGTGACCGTGACGACCTTCTGGCCCGGACTGCCGCCGGGATCGTCCGACGGCCGCAGCAGCGCGAACGCCACCCCGCCGAGCAGTGCCACTGCCGCGAGCACTCCGACCGCGCGCTTCATGCCGAACGTTCCCCCTCGTCCGATCCGTCTCCGGGCTCCCACCCGGGTGACGAGCGTCCTCCCGGCCCGCGAGCTACGGCGGAAGCCATGGTGAACGAGAGGTGAACACCCCTTCACGGAATCGCATCTTCGACCGGCCGTTCGGCTCCCCGGCGGGGGCGCGCGGCTTCCCGGCGCCCGCCGGCACGTCAACCCGCCGACCGGGCAGCCGCGTCAACCCGCAGGCCGGGCCGTCCCTCGATCGTGGGCGTCCGGATGGTGATGCGTCAGATTGTTCAACTCGCCTTCCTGCAAAGGTCATCCTGCTGTTCGGACCTACGGCGATGTTACGCGTCGGTAATGCCTACGCTCAGGGTATGCGCCGAGCAAAAATCGTCTGCACCCTCGGGCCCGCCACCGACTCGTACGACCAGATCAAGGCCCTGGTCGACGCCGGGATGGACATCGCCCGCTTCAATCTCAGCCACGGCTCCCACATCGAGCACGAGGAGCGCTACCGCCGGGTCCGCAAGGCCGCCGACGAGACCGGCCGCAGCGTCGGCGTCCTCGTCGACCTTCAAGGCCCGAAGATCCGACTGGACACCTTCGCCGAAGGCCCGGTACTTCTCGAACGCGGCGACGAGTTCACCATCTCCACCGACAAGGGCGTCGTGGGGGACCAGAGCGGCTGCGGCACCACCTACGCCGGCCTCGCGGCCGACGTCACCCCCGGCGAGCGGATCCTCGTCGACGACGGCCGGGTCTCCCTGGAGGTCGTCGAGGTGGACGGCCCGCGGGTCCGCTGCCTGGTCGTCGAGGGCGGCCTGGTCTCCGACCACAAGGGCCTCAACCTCCCCGGCGTCGCCGTCTCGGTGCCCGCGCTCAGCGACAAGGACGTCGCCGACCTGCGCTGGGCCCTGCGGACCGGCGCCGACCTCGTCGCGCTCTCCTTCGTCCGCAGCGGCCGCGACATCGAGGACGTCCACCGGATCATGGCGGAGGAGGAGCGCTTCGTCCCCGTCATCGCCAAGGTGGAGAAGCCGCAGGCGGTCGAGAACCTGGACGCCATCGTCGACGCCTTCGACGGCATCATGGTGGCCCGCGGCGACCTGGGCGTGGAGATGCCCCTCGAACAGGTCCCGATGGTCCAGAAGCGCGCCGTCAAGCTGGCCAAGCGCAACGCCAAGCCGGTCATCGTCGCGACCCAGATGCTCGACTCGATGATCAACACCTCGCGGCCCACCCGCGCCGAGGCCTCCGACGTCGCCAACGCCGTCCTCGACGGCACCGACGCGGTGATGCTCTCCGGCGAGACCTCCGTCGGCAAGTTCCCGGTCGAGACGGTCCGCACCATGGGCCGCATCATCGAGGCCGCCGAGTCCGACATCCTGGCCGCCGGCCTGCCGCCGCTCACCCCCTCCAACAAGCCGCGCACCCAGGGCGGCGCCGTCGCCCGGGCGGCCGCCGAGATCGGCGACTTCCTCGGCGCCAAGTACCTCATCGCCTTCACCCAGTCCGGCGACACGGCCCGCCGCCTCACCCGCTACCGCTCGCCCATCCCCGTCCTCGCGTTCACCTACGAACCCGCCGTCCGCAGCCAACTCGCCCTCACCTGGGGCGTCGAGACCTTCCTCGGCCCCTTCGCCCCGACCACCGACGAGATGGTCGAGCAGGTCGACGCGGCCCTGCTCTCCCTCGGCCGCTGCCAGAAGGGCGACATCGTCGTCATCACCGCCGGCTCCCCGCCCGGCCTCGCCGGCTCCACCAACCTCGTACGCGTCCACCACGTCGGCACGCTGGACAACTGACCGAGGGCGGCGCGACCTCCCCGGGGAGGCCGCGCCGCCGTCAGTACTTCGCCCCGATGTGGGCGTCCATGAGGGCGACGGAGTCCTTGCGGGCGACTGAGATGTTGACCTGGCCGGTGGCGCGGGGCTTCGAGGTCTTCCACTGCACGCCCACGGCGTCGAGGGTGTCGGTGAAGAGCCGGATGATGTCGGTCGAGGTCTTGGTGAAGAAGTACCGCGGGTACTCGTGGCGCTTGACGACGCCGTTCACTGTCCGCGTCGCCCAGTTGGTGATGCGGCAGCCGTCGGAGTGGATCAGCCCGCGCAGGAACGCCCAGGGATGGGCGTCGACGATCTCCTTTTGCCAGGGCTCCAGGGCTATCGTGCGTTCGTGCTTCTTGCCGGGGCCGTGCTGGGGGAAGTAGCAGTAGAGGTGCTGCGAGTAGAGCTTGACCACCCGGCAGCCGGTCCGACGGACGTGGCAGGGCTTGTTCAGCGGCATCACCTGAACCATGGCGTGCTCGACCGAGTCGATGATCCCGGGCCACTTCTCGTCGCAGCTGATGAACAGACTCGGGCTGCGGTGCTGCTTCGGCCAGGTGATGTGACCGTCTCCGAGGTAGAGGCCCAGGAGGTAGGAGTAGGCCGGAGCATCGACATCGTCGCCGAAGCAGTGCATACAGGTCGAGCGCTTGCGGCCTGGCAACTCGTCCGTCCTGGCCAGGTCCTGGTGCTTCCACCAGGAGACCGTCCCGGGCGGGACGGCGAGGCGTCGAGCGACATCAACGTTGCGGGCGCCCTGGCGCAGCAGTCGGACGGCTTGTTCGCGCACGGATAGGGTGGTCATGCGGGCAAGCATGCAAAGCGCGGGTGTGGTTGATGGAATGTTCGCGCATCGTCCACTAAATGTGATGAACTTCCCACTGCCTGGGAATTCGAGGAGAAATCGGGTGCCGAGTGTGGGATTCGAACCCACACGCCCTTTCAGGCAATCGCTTTTGAGGCGATCGTGTCTGCCCTTCCACCAACCCGGCTGGTTTGCGCTTGAGAAGGATACCCTGCGCATGTTGTCCGCCGCAGCTAGGTACCCTCATGCATGCAGTACCCCGCCGGAACGAGGAGCCCCGTGAGCACCGCCGACGAGCAGGCACAGCCGCTTGAGACCGATTCGCCCCAGATCACCCGGATCGTGATCGCCGAGGACGAGGCGCTGATCCGCCTCGACCTGAAGGAGATGCTCGAAGAAGAGGGGTACACCGTCGTCGGCGAGGCCGGGGACGGGGCGACGGCGGTGAAGCTGGTCGAGGAGCTCCGGCCGGACCTCGCCATCCTGGACGTGAAGATGCCCGTCCTGGACGGCCTGTCCGCCGCCGAGCAGATCCACGAGAAGCACCTCGCGCCGGTCCTGATGCTGACCGCGTTCTCGCAGCGCGAGCTGGTGGACCGGGCCCGGGACGCGGGTGCGATGGCGTACATCGTGAAGCCGTTCAGCAAGAGCGACCTCGTGCCCGCGATCGAGATGGCCGTCTCCCGGTACACCGAGATGCGGACGCTGGAGCAGGAGATCGCCGACCTGTCGCAGCGGCTGGAGACCCGGAAGCTGGTGGACCGGGCGAAGAGCGTGCTGCAGACCAAGTTCGGGCTGAACGAGCCGGCCGCGTTCCGGTGGATCCAGAAGACCTCGATGGACCGCCGGATGACGATGGCCGCGGTGGCCGAGGCGGTCATCGAGGAGGGCGAGGCCCAGGACCGCAAGAAGGCCGAGGAGGCCGGCGGGGAGTAGGCAGGACGACGCGAAGGGCCCGGCGGGAAGCCGGGCCCTTCGTCGTGCGGTGGTGCGGGTGGATCAGTCCTCGCCGAGGTAGGCCTTCCGCACGGACTCGTCGTGCAGCAGGTCCGCGCCGCTGCCCTGGAGGACGATGCGGCCGGTCTCCATGACGTAGCCCTGGTCGGACAGCGAGAGCGCCGCCTGGGCGTTCTGCTCGACGAGCAGGATGGTCGTCCCGCTCGCCTTGAGCTCGACGATGGTCGCCATGATCTTCTGCATCATGAGCGGCGAGAGGCCCATCGAGGGCTCGTCGAGCATGAGCAGCTTGGGCTGGGACATCAGGGCCCGTCCCATGGCGAGCATCTGCTGCTCGCCGCCGGAGAGGGTGCCGGCGGCCTGCTTGCGGCGTTCGCCGAGGATCGGGAAGAGGCCGTAGGCGCGTTCCACGTCGGCGGCGATGCCGGCGGTGTCGCTGCGCAGGAAGGCGCCGAGGAGGAGGTTCTCCTCGATGGTCATGCGCGGGAAGATGTGCCGGCCCTCGGGGGAGTGGGCCAGGCCGAGCGAGACGATCTTGTGGGCGGGGACCGCGTTGAGCGGCTGCCCGTCGAAGGTGATCTTCCCGGCGGTCGGCTTGAGCAGCCCGGAGAGGGTGCGCAGGGTGGTGGTCTTGCCGGCGCCGTTGGTGCCGATCAGGGTGGTGACCTCGCCCTGGTTGACGGTGAAGCTGATGCCCTTGACGGCTTCGATCTTGCCGTAGGCGACGCGGAGGTCCTCGACCTCAAGGAGTGCGGTCACTGGGTGTCCTCCGGTGCTGCGGTGGTGCCCTCGGCGGCGGTGGCTCCTTCGAGCGGGGCGCCGAGGTAGGCGGTGATGACGCGTTCGTCGTTCTGGACGGTCTCGCGGTCGCCTTCGACGATCTTCTGGCCCTGGACGAGCACGGCGGTGCGGTCGCAGAGGTTGAAGATGAACCGCATGTCGTGCTCGATGACGAGGATGGAGACGCCGCGGTCGCGGATGGCGAACACGAGCTCCTCGGCGGCGCGGGTCTCCTGGGGGTTCATGCCGGCGGTGGGCTCGTCGAGGAGCAGCAGGCCGGGGTCGGAGGCGAGGGCGCGGGCGATCTCCAGCTTCCGCTGTTCGCCGTAGGGGAGGTTGCGGGCGAGGTGGTCGGCCTTCTCGGCGAGGCCGGTGAACGCGAGGAGCTCCATGGCGCGTTCGCGGCTCTCGGCCTCGGCGCGGTGGTAGGAGGGGCCGCGCAGGATGGCGGCGAAGAGGCCTTCGCGGGTGCGGCTGTGCCGGCCGACGAGGACGTTCTCCAGGACGGTCATGTTGGCGAAGAGCCGGATGTTCTGGAAGGTGCGGGCGATGCCGGCCTGGGTGACGAGGTGGGGCTTGGGGGGCAGGACGGTGCCCTTGTAGGCGACCTTGCCCTCGGTGGGGACGTAGAGGCCGGTGAGGCAGTTGAAGAAGGTGGTCTTGCCGGCGCCGTTGGGGCCGATGAGGCCGATGATCTCGCCCTCGCCGACGGTGAGGGAGACGTTGTTGACGGCGGTGAGGCCGCCGAACCGCATGGTGACGCCGGCGACTTCGAGCAGCGGGCGGGCCGGGGCGGGTCGGTCGGTGACGGCCGTGGGGGCGTTGCTGGTGGTCATCTGGGTGGTCACGCCCCTGCCTTGGTGAGGGTGGCGGTGTCGCCGGTCGACTGGGCCGGGATCGAGGCCTCGTGGAACTCCAGCCGGCTGCGCCGGTTGGGGATGAGGCCCTCGGGGCGGACCCGCATGAGCACGATGAGGGCGATGCCGAAGGCGAGCAGCTGGTAGTCGGAGAGGAATTCGAGCTTCTTGGGGATGAGGAACAGCAGGGTGGCGCCGGCGAGCGGGCCGCTGATGGTCCCCATGCCGCCGAGGATGACGGCGGCGAGGAGGAAGGCGGAGTTGGGCGGGAGGGCCTCGGCGAAGGTGTACTGGTCGGGGGTGACGGTGTAGCTGACGTGGGCCTGGACGGTGCCGGCGAGGCCGGCGAGGCAGGCGCCGAGGGCGAAGGCGAGGAGCTTGAGGCGGAAGCCGTTGATGCCCATGGCCTCGGCGGCGGTCTCGTCCTCGCGGATGGCGACCCAGGCGCGGCCGATGCGGGAGTTGCCGACGCGGGCGAAGACCAGCACCACGAGGGCGGTGACCAGGAGCATCAGCAGGTAGTAGTTGGAGAACCGGCCGAGCTCGATGCCGAACAGGTTGGTGGGCTTGCCGAGGTCCCAGCCGAGGATGTTGAGGTCGGGGATCCGGGGGATGCCGTTGGAGCCGTTGGTGATCTTGGGGCCGGTGGTCCCGTTGAGGTTGAGCATGGTGATGCGGAAGATCTCGCCGAACCCGAGGGTGACGATGGCGAGGTAGTCGCCGCGCAGCCGGAGGGTGGGGGCGCCGATCAGGACGCCGAAGACCATCGACACGGCGGCGCCGGTGAGCATCGCGGCCCAGAAGGGGAACTGGACGTGGATGGGGGAGGCCGGGGAGCCGGAGACCAGGGCGGCGGCGTAGGCGCCGACGCCGAGGAAGGCGACGTAGCCGAGGTCGAGCAGGCCGGCGAGGCCGACGACGATGTTCAGACCGAGGGCGACGGTGGCGAAGATCAGGATGTTGGTGGCGACCGAGGTGTACTGGTCGCTGGTCTGGGTGAACGGGAAGCTGGCGGCGGCGGCGAACGCGGCGCCGGTGGTGACCGAGCGGTACTTGACGGTCAGCGTGCGCAGCCGGGGCAGCAGGCCGGACTTGCCGAGGGAGGCGCCGACGGAGGCGGCCAGCAGCAGGTAGGCGATGAAGAGCTCGCCGTACTCGGTGTCGATGCCGAAGGTGATGGCGAACAGGCCGATGCCGAAGGCGAAGACGATGAGCAGGACCTCCAGGAAGGAGGGGAGCTCGCGGGCCGCGGGGAGCGGGCGGGTGGTGTTGGAGAGCCGCAGCCAGTGGTTGGCGAGGTGGCCGAGCTGGACGACGAGGACGGCCGCGGCGGCGATGGCGATGCCGCCGGCGAGGGCGGTGAGCACCGGGGCGACGGGCTTGTCCTCGGGGATGGCGTGGGTGGCGAACCAGACGACGGCGGCGGCCGGGACGAGCAGGAAGAGCCGCCGGTCGAGGACGCGCAGGGTGACGCCGGTGCGGCGGTCGAGCGGGAGGCCGAGCGTGCCGGCGAGGGCGAGCAGGGCTCCGGCGCCGAGGACCCAGCCGCCGGGTTCGAGGTTGGCGAGGCCGCCGAGGTCTACGGCGATGGCGGCGATGGAGAACCAGGCGACGGCGAAGGCGCCGGTGGCGGCGAGGAGGACGGCGTTGTTGCTGCGGGTGGGGGCGGCCCAGCGCAGGCCGGGGACGCCCTGGGCGGCGAGCAGCAGGACGAGGGTGAGGAGGCCGCCGGTGAGGGCGAGCCACTGGAGGCCGGCGGGGGAGCCGTAGTAGGTGAGGTCGCCGGGGAACTCGTCGGTCCAGGTCCAGGACATCAGGGCGGAGGCGACGGTGGCGGCGGCGCCGAGGCCGGTGAGGAGGACGGCGGCGCGGGTCGGCAGGGGGAGGACCGGGGTGGTCTCGGTGCCGGCGGTGGTGGAGGTGGTCGTCATGGTGCTCACGCCCTGTCCGCGACGCGTTCGCCGAGCAGGCCCTGGGGTCGGACGAGCAGGACGACGATGAGGAGTACGAAGGCCCAGACGTCCTTCCAGGCGCCGCCTCCGAAGAGGTGCATGCCGGGGAGGTGCTGGATGTAGCCGGTGGCGAGGGCTTCGGCGAGGCCGAGGGCGACGCCGCCGAGCATGGCGCCGTAGATGTTGCCGATGCCGCCGAGGACGGCTGCGGTGAAGGCCTTGAGGCCGAGGATGAAGCCCATCCGGAAGTCGACCTGGCCGCTGCGCAGGCCGTAGGCGACGGCGGCGACGGCGGCGAACGCGGCACCGATGGCGAAGGCCATGACGATGATGCGGTCGGTGTCGATGCCCATGAGCTTGGCGGTGTCGGGGTCCTGGCTGGTGGCCTGCATGGCGCGGCCGGAGCGGGTGCGGGTGACGAACCAGCCGAGGGCGATCATGCAGAGCGGGGCGGCGATGACGAGGAAGAGGTCGCTGCGCTGGATGGTGATGGAGCCGAGCTCGAAGGGGTCACCCGGGATCTTGGGGAAGACGCGGGCCTTCTTGGCGTCCGGGTAGAAGGAGAAGACGAGCTGCTGGAGCAGGATCGACAGGCCGATCGCGGTGATCAGCGGCGCGAGCCGGGGGGCGGTGCGCAGCGGCCGGTAGGCGAAGCGCTCGGCGGCGACGGCGGTGAGGGTGGAGACCAGGATGCCGGCGATCAGCATCAGCGGTAGGGCCAGCCAGAGTGTGGTGCCGCCGGGGAGGGCGAGGTAGGCGGTCAGGGCGCCGAAGCCGCCGACCATGACGATCTCGCCGTGGGCGAAGTTGATGAGCTGGACGATGCCGTAGACCATCGTGTAGCCGATCGCGACGAGCCCGTAGAGGGCGCCGAGGATCAGGCCGTTGGCCAGCTGCTGCGGTAGGTCGTGCACCGCTGGGCCTCCGTTGTGCGTGGGGTGGGTCCGCGTGGGTGGTGGATGTGGGTGCGCGGGGGCACTCGTGGCGCCCCCCGCGCGTGTGTTCCGGTGTGCTGTGGCTGTTCGACGTGCGGGTCGGGTCAGCCGTTGAAGGTGCCGGACTTCTCCACGGCCCACTTGCCGTCCTTGACGGCGTAGACGGTGAGCTGCTTGTTGGTGGTGTCGCCGAACTCGTCGAAGGAGACCTTGCCGGTGACGCCCTCGAAGGAGACCTTCTGGACGGCCTCGACGATCTTGGCGCGGGCGTCGCTGGGGAGCTTGCCGCCGTTGGCGGTGACGACGGCCTTGACGCCCTGGATGATGGCCCAGGCGCTGTCGTAGGAGTAGCCGCCGTAGGTCTCGTAGGCGTCCTTGTAGCCGGCGCTCTTGTAGTCGGCGATGAACTTGGCGGCGGTCGGCAGCTGCTCGACGGGCAGGCCGACGGCGGTGGCGTAGTCGCCCTGGCTCTTGGGGTTGAGCTTGATGAAGTCGCCGCTCTGGATGCCGTCGCCGCCCATCAGCGGGATGTTGACGCCGGCCTCCTTGAGCTGGAGGGAGAGCGGGCCGGCGGCGGGGTACTCGCCACCGTAGTAGACGGCCTCGGCGCCGGAGGACTTGACCTTGGTGACGACGGCGGCGAAGTCGCGGTCGTCGGGGTTGACGTGCTCCTCGCCGACGATCTGGCCGCCCTGCTTGGTGAACTCGCCCTTGAAGGTGGCGGCGAGGCCGGCGCCGTAGGTCTTCTGGTCGTCGATGAGGAAGACCTTGGTCTTCTTGGCGTCCTTGGCCAGGAACTGGGCGGCGAAGGGGCCCTGGACGGCGTCGGTGGTGGAGGTGCGGAAGTAGGACTTGAAGGGGCGGGCCTTGGTGCCGCTGGCCCACTTCTCGCCCTGGCTGAGGGCGACGCCGGTGTTGGCGGGGGAGATCTGGACCAGGTTGGCGTCGTTGAAGATCTGCTGCATCGACTGGGCGACGCTGGAGTTGAGCGGGCCGACGACGCCGAGGACGTCCTTGTCGGCGACCAGCTGGGTGGCGTTCTGCTGGCCCGGGGCGGGCTTGGCGGTGTCGTCGAGGGCCTTGATCTGGAACTTGATCCCGGGGACCTCGTTCTTCTCGTTGGCCTGCTTGGCCGCGAGCTCGACGGAGTTGCGGATGCCGAGGCCGAGGGCGGAGAGGTCGCCGGTGAGGGGGGCGTCGACACCGATGGTGACGGTGGTGCTGGACCCGGCGTTGTTGCCGTCCCCGGACTTCTTCTCGCCGCGGGAGCCGCAGGCGCTCAGGCTGAGGGCGCCGATCACGGCAATGCTCACGACAACTGCTGAACGATGACGCACAGGGGTCCCCTTCGGTTCAGGAGGGCGCCGCGCCTGAATGGCGGGAGCCGGGATGCGCGATGGGCTGCCTGGCCCAATCCGGTGGCGCGGTGACTGGCCGTGACTCTAGATGCCCCTGGGCAGGCTCGGGCAGGGGTGTGGCGAGGCTGTGATTCTCTTGTTATGAGCACACGGAGCGACTGTCTCACTATGTGGTCGTTTTGGCTCGATCGATCCGGTACTACTGGGGTTCTACTGGCCGGTAGCAAGGTGTAAGGCCCAGAAATGGGGGTTACTCCTGGCCGCTCCGATAATCGGACGCGACTGTCCGCTGTGCTGGTGTCGGGCGTGCTCGTCCGAATATCGGACGTTCGTGGGGTTGACGAACGGGCTTGCGTGTCACTCGGGGCTTCGGGGTCCCTCGTCGAGCGAATTCCCTCGATGTTACTCAGCGTTACACAGTTGAAATTCTGTGAACACGCAAGGGCCCCCTTGTATAGACCAACGCCTGCCCAAGGCGGTCGAAGGTCAAACAAGGGGGCCGGTAAGGGATTTGATGATCGGTGGGCTCGGCTGACCCGCCGTCGGGAGGGTCGCCGGGCCGACGGGGCGTCAGGCGGACCCCCGGGACCGGGCCGGTCGGCCCGGGGGTCGCGTCAGAGGTCGCGCAGCATGCAGGTCAGTCGGCAGCTGGTGATCCGCCGGCCGGTGTCGTCGGTGATCGCGATCTCGTAGGTGGCGGCGGTGCGCCCCTTGAACACGGCGGTCGCCACCCCGGTGACCAGGCCGGAGGTGGCCGAGCGGTGGTGGGTGGCGTTCAGGTCCACGCCCACCGCGTACCGGCCGGGCCCGGCGTGCAGCATCGCGCCGACCGAGCCGAGGGTCTCGGCCAGCGCCGCCGAGGCGCCGCCGTGCAGCAGGCCGTACGGCTGCTGGTTGTCCTCGACGGGCATGGTGCCGACCACCCGGTCGCCCGAGGCCTCGACGATCCGGATGCCGAGCTTCTCGCCGAGGTGGCCGCCGGAGAAGGTGGCCGGGTCCACGCCGAGCTTGGCGAAGTGGTCCAGCACCTCCTGCGGGACCTTGAGGACGGGGGCCGCGTCGGACGCGTCGGTCATGGGGGGAGCTCCTGCCGCTCGGGGTCACGTCGTCGTGCTGCCAGTGATCGTACGACCGTCCTACTCGGCGGTAGCGGGCACCGGGCGCGGGCTGGCGTGGCGGGGGCGGCGTGGCGGCGCCGGCGGGCGGCGCGCCGCGTACGGGCGCCGGCCGGTGCGGGGCGGGCCGTCCGCCGGACGCGCCCCTTTTGTCGGTGCCGGGCCATAGGATCGGTGGCCGGTAGTGGAATCGGCAGGAACGGACGTTGACGTGGCTACGCAGAGTACGGACAAGGGCGCGGCGGGTGGCAGCGGGGCGGCCCGGCCCCGGCTGATGCTGCTCGACGGGCACTCGATGGCCTACCGGGCGTTCTACGCGCTGCCCGTGGAGAACTTCAACACCTCCACCGGCCAGCCGACCAACGCGGTGTACGGCTTCGCCTCGATGCTCGCCAACACCGTCCGCGACGAGCGGCCCACCCACCTCGCGGTGGCGTTCGACCTCTCCCGCCAGACCTTCCGCTCCGCCGAGTTCCCCGACTACAAGGCCAACCGGGCCAAGACGCCGGACGAGTTCCGCAGCCAGGTCGGCCTGATCCACGACCTGCTGGACGCGATGAACGTCCAGCGGCTGAGCGTCGAGGGCTTCGAGGCCGACGACATCATCGCCACCCTGGCCACCGCCGCCGAGGCGGCCGGCTTCGACGTCGACATCGTGACCGGCGACCGCGACTCGCTCCAGCTGGTCACCGAGCACGTCACCGTCCTCTACCCGACCAAGGGCGTCTCCGAACTCACCCGCTACACCCCGGAGAAGGTCGCCGAGAAGTACGGCGTCACCCCGCGCCAGTACCCCGACCTCGCCGCGCTGCGCGGCGACCCGTCCGACAACCTGCCCGGCATCCCCGGCGTCGGCGAGAAGACCGCCGCCAAGTGGGTCAACCAGTTCGGCTCCTTCGACGAACTCGTCTCCCGCGCCGACGAGGTGAAGGGCAAGATCGGCGAGAAGCTGCGCGAGCACCTCGACTCGGTCAAGCGCAACCGCGTCCTCACCGAGCTGGTCCGCGACGTCGAACTCCCGCTCGGCATCGACGACCTGGGCCGCACCGCGTTCGACCGGGCGGCCGTCGGCACCCTGATGGAGTCGCTGGAGTTCCGCAACGCCAACTTCCGCGACCGGGTCTTCGGCATCGACCCGGCCGCCGCCGAGCCCGAGGCCGCGGCCGAGCCCGCCCCCGGCATCGAGGTCGACGGCGAACTGCTCACCGACCCCGGCACGCTCACCGGCTGGCTCGCCGAGCACGCCGCCGGCAAGGCCCCGGTCGCGCTCGCCGCCGTCTACCAGTGGGCGCTCGGCAGCGGCGAGGTCGCCGAGATCGCCCTCGCGACGGAGGACACGGCCGCCTGGTTCGACCCGGCGCTGCTCGCCGAGGAGGACGAGCGCGCCCTCGCCGCCTGGCTGGCCGACCCGGCCGCCCCCAAGGCCCTGCACATCGCCAAGCAGGTCATGCGGGCCTTCGCCGAGCGCGGCTGGACCATCGCCGGCGTCGTCGCCGACACCGCCCTCGCCGCCTACCTGGACAAGCCCGGCCGGCGCACCTTCACCCTGGAGGTGCTCGCCGAGGAGTACCTGGCCCGTTCGCTCGCCCCGGCGCCCGCCGCGGAGAGCGGCCAGCTCGCCTTCGACGCCCCGGAGGAGGACGCCTCCGCCGGCGCCCGGGCGCTGATGCTCCAGGCCCGCGCCGTGCTCGACCTCGCCGCGCACTTCGACACCCGCCTCGCCCAGGTCGGCGCCACCGGCCTGCTGCGCGACATGGAGCTGCCGATCGCCGCCCTGCTGGCCCGGATGGAGCGCACCGGCATCGCCGCCGACCGGGCCTGGCTCACCGGCCTGGAGTCGCAGTTCGCCGCCGAGATCCAGCGCGTGGTCGAGGAGGCGCACGCCGCCGCCGGCCACGAGTTCAACCTCGGCTCGCCCAAGCAGCTCCAGGAGATCCTCTTCGGCGAGCTGGGCCTGCCCAAGACCAAGAAGATCAAGACCGGCTACACCACCGACGCCGACGCGCTCACCTGGCTGGCCACCCAGACCGACAACGAGCTGCCGGTGATCCTGCTGCGCCACCGCGACCAGGCCAAGCTGCGCACCACCGTCGAGGGCCTGCTCAAGACGGTCTCCCCGGCCGGGCGCATCCACACCACCTTCAACCAGATGGTCGCCGCCACCGGCCGGCTCTCCTCGCAGGACCCGAACCTGCAGAACATCCCGGTCCGCACCGAGGAGGGCCGGATGATCCGCCGGGCCTTCGTCGTCGGCGAGGGCTACGAGGCGCTGCTCACCGCCGACTACTCGCAGATCGAGCTGCGGATCATGGCCCACCTCTCCGAGGACGAGGCCCTGATCGAGGCCTTCGCCTCCGGCGAGGACCTGCACACCACCGTCGCCTCCCAGGTCTTCGAGGTCCCCCGCGACGCGGTCGACGCCGAGATGCGCCGCAAGATCAAGGCGATGTCCTACGGCCTGGCGTACGGGCTCTCCGCGTACGGGCTCTCCCAGCAGCTCGGCATCAAGCCGGCCGAGGCGCAGGGCCTGATGGACACCTACTTCGAGCGCTTCGGCGGCGTCCGCGACTACCTGCGCCGGGTCGTCGACGAGGCCCGCGCCACCGGCTACACCGAGACCCTGCTCGGCCGCCGCCGCTACCTGCCGGACCTCAACAGCGACAACCGCCAGCGCCGCGAGATGGCGGAGCGGATGGCCCTCAACGCCCCGATCCAGGGCTCGGCCGCCGACATCGTCAAGATCGCCATGCTCCGGGTGGACGACGCGCTGCGCGAAGCCGGCCTGGCGTCCCGGATGCTGCTCCAGGTCCACGACGAAATCGTGCTGGAGCTGGCCCCGGGCGAGCGCGCCCGGGTCGAGGCGATCGTCCGCGAGCAGATGGCCGGCGCCTACCCGCTGCGCGCCCCGCTCGACGTCTCCGTCGGCGTCGGCCCCGACTGGGAGGCCGCCGCGCACTGACGATCCGTCAACGGGCCCCGGGTGCAGCTTCGTCGAGGCGGCGCCCGGGGCCTTTCCGGGAGCGGGGAGTGGTCCTACCCTGGCGGGTATGTCTGCCGATGAGCTGCTCCGCCGCGGCCGTGACGGCACCACCACCGACCTCGTGTTCGAGTGGGGTGGGGGATCCTGGCCCGCCGCCGCGTTCCTGGTGCTGCGCACGCTCGCCGTCCTGCTCGCCGTCGGCCTCGCCTTCCTCCCCGTCGGCATCCTGATCGTGGTGGTCGCGGTGATCATCGGCGCCACCTTCGTGGGCGCGGTGACCGTCTGCGGTGCGCTGTGGGCGGCCGCCGCGCTGCTCCTGTGGCCGTTCGCCGCGGTCGCCGAGCTGCGGTCGGTCCGCAGGGTGCAGTTCGCCCCGGCCGGGGCCCCGACCGAACTGCGTTTCGTCCGGGGTGCCCGCGCCGACGCCTGGGCCCCGATCTCCGGCCTGCGGCGCATCCAACTGGACGAGACCGTGGAGGAGCCCTACGAGGGCGACCCCGAGCCGGCCGGCCGCACCCTCGCCATCACGGTGGTGACCCTGACCGGCGACGACGGCCGCCCGCACCGGGCGCCGGACGGTACCGATGTCGACGCGCTCCAGCGCTCCCTGGAGCAGCTGCTCGGCCCGGCCGGCATCCCCGTTCTGCGCCGCACCGAACGTCGCGTCCGCCCCAAGCCCCGACCCCCCTCCGGCGGCGGCTGGGCCTACGGCGGCTCGGGCTCGGCCAATTCCGGCGGGGGCTTCTCCGGCGGCGGGTGAGCCGGAGCGGGGACCGGCTCAGCCGGCTCCGACCGTCCCCGCCGGCGGGCGGGCGTCGCGCGTTGCCGCGCGGCGTCGGCCCGGTCGGCCCGCAGTTGATCAACCCGTGTCACGGAGTCAATTTCGTACTACCGTGGGCCCGATGACTACGGAACCCAGGTCGACCGACCAGCCCGCCCTCCTGGCCGAGGCGCCGACGCTGCAGGCCCGCAACTCCGCCGCCTTCTGGACCGCGACCGGCGTGTCCCGGGGGCACGAGGTGATCCGGCGCCGCGGATTCGTCGCCGTCGACGGCGACGAGCGCGCGGGCCGGCGGATCCTGATCCAGGAGTCCGACCTCGACCCGGGCGAAGCGGCCGAGGTCGGCGAGCTGGTCCGCCGGGCCGCAGGTCCGGTGATCGTCGAGGATCCGTTCAGCTCGACGGACCTGAGCCACCTGGCCATGCGCAACTGGCAGATGCCGGTCATGCTCCGCCTGCCCGGACCCGTCGACGCCCCGGCGCTGGACGTGACCCGGGTACGGCGGCCCGAGGACCTGCGGGCGGCCGAGCAGGTCGTGATCGAGGGCTTCGAACTGGACGGCTTCGAGCCCTACCGCCCCGGCGAGCTCTTCCCGACGACGCTGATCGAACAGCCGGGCGTGGACGTGTTCATCGCCTCGATCGACGGCGTGCCCGCGGGCGCCGGCGTGAGCGTCCTGGCCGACGGCGTCGGCAGCCACTACTGGATCGCCACCTCCTCGGCCTTCCGCTCCCGCGGCGTGGGCCGCGCCGTCATGCTCGGCGCCCTCGCCCACCTGACGGACCACCCGGCCACCCTCACCGCCTCGAAGCTGGGCCGCCCGCTCTACGAATCGCTGGGCTACACGGTCGCGTCCCCCTCGACCTGGTGGGCCTCCCTCCAGTAGGCCACCGGAGCCGACTTCCGAGCTGTCCGACCGCCGGTCACCATGCCCCCCGGTCAGGACCGTACCCGCGCCGGACTTCGGTCACCTCCTGGCGTTGGTGCGCTTCGTGGGCTCGGCGGTGGTCGGGTCCTCGGGCCAGGGGTGGCGGGGGTAGCGGCCGCGCAGGTCGGCGCGGACGGCGCGGTAGCCGTCGCGCCAGAAGGACGCCAGATCGCCGGTGACGGCGGCGGGGCGGCCGGCGGGGGAGAGCAGGTGGACGGTGAGGGGGACGCGGCCGCCGGCCAGGGCGGGGGCGGCGGCCCAGCCGAAGAGCTCCTGCAACTTGACGGCCAGGACCGGGCGTTCGGTGGCGTAGTCGACGCGGATCCGGGAGCCGCTGGGCACGGTGATCCGCTCCGGCGCGAGTTCGTCCAGGCGCCCGGCCTCGCCGCTCGCCCACGGCAGCAGCCGCTGCAGGGCGGCGGTGGTGTCGATCCGGGCGAGGTCGGCGCGGCGGCGGGCGCGGGAGAGTTCGGGCTCCAGCCATTCGTCGGCGCGCGCCAGCAGCGCGGCGTCGCCGACGTCCGGCCAGGGGTCGCCGATCGCGGTGCGCAGGAAGGCGAGGCGCTCGCGCAGTCCGGGGGACGGCCAGCTCAGCAGCGAGCTCACGCCCTCGCGGGCGAGGCCGTCGAGCAGGGCGGCGCGGACGAGGGCCGGGTCGGGGCGGTCGAGAGCGGTCGCGGCCAGCTCGACCGCGCCCAGCGACTCCACCTTGCGGGAGACCACCTCGCTGCGCCGTGCGTCCCAGTGCACCTCATCCCGGGCGGCCAGCAGCGGCGCGCCGGCCAGCCGGGCGGTCTCCTCGTCCAGCGCGGCCGCGTGCAGCACCCGGGCCGAGGGCGAGCCGGCGGGGCGGTCGGCCACCGCGACGGCCAGCCACGGCACGGCGCCCAGCGCGGTGCCGGGCGCGAGCTCGGCGGCCGTGCCCGAGGCCATCAGGTACGGGCTGCGCGCCCCCGGTTCGGGCTTCTCCACCCGGGCGCGGGCGATCCGTTCGGGGAAGGCCAGCGCGACGACGAGGCCGACGGCCGCGGCGTCGGGCAGGTCGGTGGCCGGCTCGGAGCCCGCGCCGCGCCGCAGGCGGCGGACCTCCTCGCGCCAGCGGCCGGCGTAGGGGTCGCGACCGTCCCGGACGGTGCGCAGCACGGCGCCCAGGTCGTCGCCGAGGGCCCGCGGCGGCTCCTCCGAGAGCAGCGCGACCACCTCGGCGGCCCGCCGCTCGCCGACCGCGGGGGCGCCGTCGACCAGGGCGCGGGCCAGCCGGGGGTGGAGTCCGGTGCGGGCCAGCCGGGCGCCGCGCGGGGTGGCCCGCCCGTCGGCGTCGACCGCGCCGAGCGCCCGCAGGGTCTGCCGGGCGGCGGCCATCGCCCCGGCCGGGGGCCGGTCGGGCAGGGCGAGGCCGGTCGCGTCCGGGTCGCCCCAGCAGGCGGTCTGGAGGGCGAACGGGGTGAGGTCGGCGAGCGCGATCTCGGGGGTGGGGTAGCGGGCGGCGAGCGCGTCCTCGGCCTCCGCCCAGCAGCGGTAGACGGTGCCGGGGGCCTCGCGCCCGGCGCGCCCGGCGCGCTGCCGGGCGGCGGCCAGCGAGGCCCGGACGGTGACCAGGCCGGCCAGGCCGCGGGCGTGGTCGGTGCGCGGCTCGCGGGCCAGCCCGGCGTCCACCACGACCCGCACGCCCGGCACGGTCAGCGAGGACTCGGCGACGGAGGTGGCGAGCACGATCCGCCGGTGCGCGCCCGCGGCGAGCGCCGCGTCCTGGACGGCCTGCGGGGCCCGGCCGTGCAGCTGCAGCACCTCGGCGGGGGCGTCCGCGAGCAGCCCGGCGACCCGGGTGATCTCGCCGACGCCGGGGAGGAAGCAGAGCACGTCGCCCGTCCGCTCGGCGAGCGCCCGCCGCACGGTCGCGCCGACGTGCTCCAGCAGGGCCGGGTCGACCCGCGTGCCGTGGGCGGGCCGGACGGCGCGCGGCGGCGGCGCCCAGACGGTCTCCACCGGGTGCGCGGTGCCGTGGGCCTCGACCACCTCGGCGCCGCCGAGCAGGTCGGCCCAGGCCTCGGTGTCGGAGGTGGCGGACGCGCAGACGATGCCGAGCTCCGGCCGCAGTGCGGCCCGGACGTCGAGCAGGAAGGCGAGGGCGGTGTCGGCGTCGAGGTGCCGCTCGTGGCACTCGTCGAGGACGACGACGTCGACGCCGGGCAGCTCCTGGTCGCGCTGGAGTCGCTGGAGCAGTACGCCGGTGGTGACCACCTCGACCACGGTGTCCGGCCCGGCGCGCCGCTCGCCGCGCACGGTGAAGCCGACCGTGCCCCCGACGGCGGAGCCGAGCAGCCAGGCCATCCGCCGGGCGGCCGCGCGGACGGCGAGGCGGCGCGGCTCGGCGACCAGGACCCGGCGCGGCGGGCGGCCGTCGCCGAGCAGGCCCGCGAGGGCGAGCGGCACCAGGGTGGTCTTGCCGGTGCCGGGCGGGGCGGCCAGGACGGCGGTGCCGTGCTCGTCGAGCGCGCGGTGCAGCTCGGGCAGGGCGGTGCGGACGGGCAGATCGCGCCAGGCGGGGTTCACCCCGACAGTCTCCCCGACGCCGCCGGCCCGCCGGGGCCCGGCCGCTCGGGCCGGGCCCGACCCGCCCCCGGCCCGGTCACCCGCCCCGGCCCCCTTCTCAGTCCCGCTCGGTGACGAAGATCGCCGTCCCCGGGATCAGCCGCCCGCGCAGCGGCGACCAGCCGCCCCACTCCTGCTCGTGCCCCTCCGGCCATTCCGGCTCCACCAGGTCCAGCAGCCGGAACCCGGCGCCGACCAGCTCGCGCACCCGGTCCCCGACGGTGCGGTGGTGCTCGACGTAGGTGGCCCGCCCCTGGTCGTCCTCCTCGACGTAAGGGGTGCGGTCGAAGTACGACGCCACCGCCGTCAGCCCCTCGACGCCCGGCTCGTCCGGGAAGGCCCAGCGGATCGGGTGGGTCACCGAGAACACCCAGCGCCCGCCCGGCCGCAGCACCCGGTGCACCTCGCGCATCAGCGCGGCGGTGTCGGCGCTGAACGGCACCGCGCCGTACGCGGAGCAGGCGAGGTCGAAGGAGCCGTCGGCGAAGGGCAGCACCGCCGCGTCCGCCTGGACCACCGGGACGGGCGGGGTGCCGCGGGCGAGGTCGATCCGCCGGGAGTGCTGGAGCTGGCGGTACGAGATGTCCATCGCCACCGGGCGGGCGTCCCGGCGGAGCAGCCAGCGGGAGCACTGGGCGGCGCCGGCGCCGATCTCCAGCACGCTGCGGCCCGCGACCTCGCCGAGCAGACGGGCGTCCGCCTCGTCCAGGCCCTCGGGGCACCAGGTGAACCGGTCGTCGCCGAGGAACTCGCCGTGCTCGTCCTGGTACTCGTCCGCGTTCCGGTCCCACCAGTGCCGGCTGGCACGGCTGCTCTCGTCGGCCTCGGCGTGCCGCCGTACCGCGTCGTCGCCGTCGTCGTCAAGATCGTGCAGATCCGGTGGGGGGGTGGTGGCCACGGTGATAATGCCCATCGCGTAGGGTGTCGTCTGCGGAAGCGCCGCTGCCGCGAACCGGTCCCACCAAGGGTCCGGATCCTGGCGGTGGCATCCGGGGAAGGGCTCCCTGCGGCCGCCACCCGTGAGGTGCGCAATCGGAGGATATGGCCTGATCCATACCGGCCTCCACCGTCTTGACGCCCTTGGCGTTGACCGTGCCTGGCCGTCCCCGTATGCTACAAGTTGCGCTGCGGGCCTGCGCGCCTCGGACGGAGCAGGTCGCGCTCGCATCTGTCGAAGACCCCACGGTCGCAAGACGGACGCCGATTCCCGGTACTCGGGAAAAGTCGGTGCGCCGTGTTCTTGGCTGTCCGGCTTTCGGTGGGAGCGATACGGGCCCTCCGCGTGGCATTACCTACGACTTCATGTCCGTACCGGAGCCCTTTTCCTAATGACGAGCCCCACCGACTCCTCCCTCAGCACCACCCCGCAGGTCGCGGTCAACGACATCGGCGACGCGGACGCGTTCCTCGCCGCGATCGACGAGACCATCAAGTACTTCAACGATGGCGACATCGTCGAGGGCGTCATCGTGAAGGTCGACCGTGACGAGGTGCTCCTCGACATCGGTTACAAGACCGAGGGCGTCATCCCCTCCCGCGAGCTCTCGATCAAGCACGACGTTGACCCGCACGAGGTCGTCGCCGTCGGTGACAACATCGAGGCCCTGGTTCTCCAGAAGGAGGACAAGGAGGGTCGTCTCATCCTGTCCAAGAAGCGCGCTCAGTACGAGCGTGCCTGGGGCACGATCGAGAAGATCAAGGAAGAGGACGGCATCGTCACCGGTACCGTCATCGAGGTCGTCAAGGGTGGTCTCATCCTCGACATCGGCCTCCGTGGCTTCCTGCCGGCCTCGCTCGTCGAGATGCGTCGTGTCCGCGACCTCCAGCCCTACGTGGGCAAGGAGCTCGAGGCCAAGATCATCGAGCTGGACAAGAACCGCAACAACGTGGTCCTGTCCCGCCGTGCCTGGCTGGAGCAGACCCAGAGCGAGGTCCGCCAGACCTTCCTCACCACCCTGCAGAAGGGTCAGGTGCGCTCCGGCGTCGTCTCCTCGATCGTCAACTTCGGTGCGTTCGTGGACCTCGGCGGCGTCGACGGTCTGGTTCACGTCTCCGAGCTGTCCTGGAAGCACATCGACCACCCGTCCGAGGTCGTCGAGGTCGGCCAGGAGGTCACCGTCGAGGTTCTCGACGTTGACATGGACCGCGAGCGCGTCTCCCTGTCGCTGAAGGCGACCCAGGAGGACCCGTGGCAGCAGTTCGCCCGTACCCACCAGATCGGCCAGGTCGTTCCGGGTAAGGTCACCAAGCTGGTTCCGTTCGGTGCGTTCGTCCGCGTGGACGAGGGCATCGAGGGTCTGGTCCACATCTCCGAGCTGGCCGAGCGCCACGTCGAGATCCCGGAGCAGGTCGTCCAGGTCGGCGACGAGATCTTCGTCAAGGTCATCGACATCGACCTCGAGCGTCGTCGCATCAGCCTCTCGCTGAAGCAGGCCAACGAGGCCCTGGGTGCCAACCCGGCCGAGGTCGAGTTCGACCCGACCCTGTACGGCATGGCCGCCTCGTACGACGACCAGGGCAACTACATCTACCCGGAGGGCTTCGACCCCGAGGCGAACGACTGGCTGCCCGGCTTCGAGAAGCAGCGCGAGGAGTGGGAGCGGCAGTACGCCGAGGCCCAGGCCCGCTTCGAGCAGCACCAGGCCCAGGTCATCAAGAGCCGCGAGGCCGACGCCGAGGCCGCTGCCGAGGGTGGCGACGCGGTTGCCGCCGCCGCCGGCGGTTCGTACTCCTCCAGCAGCGACGAGGGCTCCGGCGCTCTCGCTTCGGACGAGGCCCTGGCCGCCCTGCGCGAGAAGCTGGCCGGCGGCCAGAGCTGAGGCTCTGACCCCGCTGGTGCCCAGCACCTGGCGTTAGGCGCTTAGCGTCACCGATGGACCCCACCCGGATTCCGGGTGGGGTCCATTGTTGTTTCCCTTTGCATATCCGTCCTTTATGTGAAGGGTTTATGTGATTAGGGGCTCATTGGATTTCTGTGGGCGATTCCACCCCTGGCGCCTACCTTGGGGGGAGTTGCCCGATGGGTCGCTCACCCGGCCCCACACGCTAGGCACCCCCTGCACATGCGCCGTAGCACCGCTGTGACCCCCTCCTCCGCCCGTACGTCCGCCGACCCCAAGGTCGACGGGCGCCTCGCCGCCATCGGCCGGTTCTGCTTCCGGCACCGCCGCTGGGTGCTCGGCTTCTGGGCGGTCATCCTGGTCATAGGCGTGCTGATCGGCGGACGGGTCTTCGAGGGCTCGGTGGCCGGCGCCTCCTCCTCCGCCTCCGAGGCCGACCGCGGCAGTGCGGTCGTCACCGCGGCCGACCCGGCCAAGGGCACCCTCACCGCCGTGGTGGACGGCCGCCCCGTCGACGACCAGGCCGTCAAGGACGCCGTCACCCGGGCCACCGCCGAGATCACCGCGATGCCCGGGGTCTCCTCGGCCGGCGACGCGTACGGCTCCGACCCCTCCGCGGCAGCGCTGCGCTCCGCCGACGGCGACGCGAGCCTGGTCTCGGTCCGGATGGCCGACGACAGCACCACCGCGCAGGCCGACGCCGTCACCCACCGCCTGGCCGACATCACGGCCGACGGTGCCAAGGTCACGGTCGGCGGGGACCTCGTGCTCCAGGACGAGGTCAAGAAGCAGACCGAGAAGGACACCCGCTTCGGCGAGATCGTCACCCTGCCGCTCACCCTGATCGTCATGGTGCTGGTCTTCGGCGGCCTGTCCGCCGCCAGCCTGCCGGTGATCGGCGCCGTCGCCTCGGTGGGCGGTGCGCTGCTGGCCATGTTCGGGTTCAGCAAGATCATGGACATCGACACCAGCGTGCTGCCGATCGCCACCGTGCTGGGGCTGGGCCTCTCGATCGACTACGCGCTGCTCATGGTGAATCGTTTCCGCGAGGAACGCGGCCACGGCGCGGGGATCGCCGCCGCCGTCGAGCGGACCGCCGCCACCGCCGGCCGTACCGTCGCGTTCTCCGGGCTCACCGTCGCCGTCGCCCTCGCCGGCCTGTTCGTCTTCACCAGCCCCGTCCTCGGCGCGGTCGCCGCCGCCGGCGTCAGCGTGGTGGTGATCGCGGTGGCCGCCGCGATCACCCTCGTCCCCGCCCTGCTCGGCTTCGCCGGCAGCCGGATCAGGACGCCCACCGCCCCGGTGTCCGACGAGGGCTTCTTCAGCCGCACCGTCCGCCGGGTGCGCAAGCGCGCGGTGCCGGTCGCCCTCGCCTGCACCGCCCTGCTGGTGGCCGCCGGGGCCCCGTTCCTCCACGCCGACATGCGCAACACCGGCGCCGCCGTCCTGCCCGCCTCCTCGGCCGGGCGGCAGGTCGCCGAGACGATCGACCAGCGCTTCCCGGGCGCCTCGGCCGCCCCGATCACCGTCGTGGTCGAGAGCAGTGCGACGGTCGCCCAGGCCTACGCCGACGACGTGGTGAGCAAGCTGCCCGGCGTCAGCGGCGTCCGGGCGGTCACCCCGGTGAGCGACACGGTCTCCACCATCGACGTGCTGGTGCACGGCGACCCCCAGGGCGGTCAGGCCAAGCAGGTGGTCAAGGAGCTGCGGGCCGACCGCGGCGGGCTCACCACCCAGGTCACCGGCGGAGCGGCCTCGGTGGTCGACTTCCAGCACGAACTGCTCACCCGCGGCCCGATCGCGCTCGGCCTGGTGGCGCTCGGCACGCTGGTCCTGCTCTTCCTGATGACCGGATCGGTGGTGATGCCGGTCAAGGCCCTGTTGATGAACCTGCTCTCGCTGGGCGCCTCGCTCGGCGCGCTCACCCTGGTCTTCCAGGACGGCTGGTTCAGCGGCCTGCTCGGCGTCAGCTCCACCGGCGGGCTGGAGACCTTCATCCCGGTACTGGTCTTCGCCTTCGCCTTCGGGTTGTCGATGGACTACGAGGTCTTCCTGCTCGCCCGGATCAAGGAGCTGCGCGACCGCGGACACAGCAACGCCGAATCGGTGGAGCTCGGTGTGCAGCGCAGCGGCCGGATCATCACCTCCGCGGCCCTGCTGATGGTGATCGTCTTCGCCGGGTTCGCGCTCGGCGACATGCTGATGGTCAAGCAGATGGGCATCGCCCTCGCCGTCGCCGTGGCGGTGGACGCGACGCTGGTCCGCTGTCTGCTGGTGCCGGCCACGATGAGCTTCTTCGGCGACTTCAACTGGTGGGCCCCGGCGCCGCTACGCCGGCTGCACAACCGCATCGGCCTGAGCGAGCACGTCGAGCTGCCGGACATCGCGCCCGCGGTGCTGCCCATCCCGCGCCCGGCCGCGGAGACGCTGGTCCCCACCACGCCGTAGTGGGCGTCCGAGTCGCTCGCCCCTTCCGAGCCGCTCGCTCCTTCCGGGGGCGGGCGGCTCCTGCGTTCACGCGGCGGGCGCCGGGTCGCCGCGCCCCGGTCAGGCCAGGCGGCGGAGCAGGGCGACGGCGGAGCGCAGGGTCTCCCGCTCCCCGGGGTCGAGGCGGGCCTCGATGGCGGTGGCGATCCGCGCCTCGCGCCGGGCGCGCTGCTCGAACAGGGCGGTCAGGCCGGCGTCGGTGGGGGTGACCAGCAGCTTGCGGCCGTCGGTGGCGTGCGGCTGCTGGACGACGAGCCCGGCCTCGACCAGCAGGGCGACCGTGCGGGCCATCGACTGGTGCCGGACGCGCTGGTGGGCGGCGAGTTCGGCGACGGTGCTGGCGCGGCCGTCCCGGACCAGCAGGCCGAGCACGGCGGCCTGGTTCTGCGGCAGCTCGTCGTCGGGGCGCAGGGCCCGGACGAGCTCGCCGACGGCGGCCCGCAGGTCGGCGGCGAGGTCGAGGGTCTCGGGAGCCGGGCTGTTCATGGGAGAAGCGTACCGCGATTTTGTCCAGCAAAACTGTACAGCCTTGCTGTATGTTCTGTGGCATGCGAATCACCAAGTTCGGCCATGCCTGCGTCCGCCTGGAGCACGACGGCGCCACCGTCGTCGTCGACCCGGGCGCGTTCACCGACCCCGCCGCCCTCGTCGGCGCGGATGCGGTGCTGATCACCCACGAGCACGTCGACCACTTCGACGAGGCCCGGCTGCGCGAGGCGCTGGCGGCGGACCCGGCGCTGCGGGTGTGGGCCAACGCGTCCGTGGCCGCCCACCTCGACGGGGTGGCGCAGCGGGTGACGGTGGTCGGCGAGGGCGACGCCTTCGAGGTGGGCGGGATCGGGGTGAGCGTGCACGGCGAGTGGCACGCGGTGATCCACCCCGAGATCCCGTTGGTGAAGAACGTCGGCTTCCTCTTCGACGGCCGGCTCTTCCACCCGGGGGACGCGCTGACCGTGCCGCCGCACCCCGTCGACACCCTGCTGCTGCCGATCGCCGGGCCGTGGACCAAGGTCGCCGAGCTGATCGACTACGTCCGGGAGGCCGCTCCGCGGCAGGCGGTGCCGGTGCACGACGCGGTGCTGAGCCCGGTCGGGCTGGCCGTGCACACCCGCCTGGTCGGGCCGGGTGGTCCGGGGACGGGAGCGGAGCTGCGGGCGCTGGCCGAGGGCGAGAGCCTCGACCTGGGCTGACCGGGCCCGGGTGGGCTGACCGGGCCCCGGGTCCGCCGGTAGCCTGGCGCCATGCTGAAGATCGGACTGACCGGCGGGATCGGTGCGGGCAAGAGCGAGGTGTCGCGGCTGCTCGCCGCCCACGGCGCGGTGCTCGTGGACTCGGACGTGATCGCCCGCGAGGTGGTCGCCCCCGGAACGGAGGGCCTCAAGGCCGTGGCCGCGGAGTTCGGCCCCGGTGTGCTGGCGGCGGACGGCTCGCTGGACCGTCCCGCGCTCGGCGCCGTCGTCTTCGCCGACCCCGAGCGGCTCCAGGCGCTGAACGCGATCGTCCACCCGCTCGTCCGGGCCCGCTCGGCCGAGCTGGAGGCCGCCGCGTCCGCGGACGCGGTGGTGGTGCACGACGTGCCGCTGCTCGCCGAGAACGGCCTGGCGCCGCTGTACGACCTGGTCGTGGTGGTCGACGCCGAGGACGACGTCCGGATCGACCGGCTGGTGCGGCTGCGCGGGATGGCCGAGGAGGAGGCCCGGGCCCGGATGGCCGCGCAGGCCACCCGGGCCGAGCGGCTGGCGATCGCGGACGTGGTGATCGACAACAGCGGCGCGCTGGCGGCGCTGGCGCCGAGGGTCGCCGAGGTCTGGAACGAACTGAAGTCCCGTCAGGCCTGATCTGGTGCCCGGCCGCCCCGGTGTGGATCATGGAGGGATGAGCGAACACGCTGCCCCTGAGCCGCCCGAGGCGGTCCGCCTGGCCGAGTACGACGGGGCCGGCCTGCAGGAGATCCTGGGCTCCGGCGACGACCCGTTCGGCGTCGCGCACACCGGTCTGGCCTGGCTGCCCAAGGAGATCCACTTCGGCGTCCGCCGGCCGGACGGCCGCCTGGCGGCGCACGCCGGCCTGCTCCCGTTGCCGCTGACGGTCGGCGGGGTGGACCTGGCGGCCGTCGGCGTCGGCGGAGTGGCCGTGGCCCCGGACATCCGGGGTCGCGGCCTGGCCCGGACGGTGGTCGGCGCGGCCGTGGCGCACGCCCGGACGCTCGGCCCGCGGTACGCGCTGCTGTTCTGCCGGCCGCCCCTGGTGGCGCTCTACCGGCGGCTCGGCTGGCGCGAGTTGCTGGAGGACGTCCACGTCGAGCAGCCCGGGGGCCGGGTGGTCGTGATGCCGCTGCGGACGATGTGGCTGCCGCTGCACGAGGGCGCGCGGTGGCCCGAGGGCCCGGTGCGGCTGCGGTCGCTGCCGATGTGACCGTGCCGCGGGGCCCGGGTGGTGGTGGGGCCCGCCCTGCCCGGGCGCAACCCCGTGGCGCCCGGGCAGGGGCGGTGGTCCGTGGGCCGGTCACTCCGGCCAGGCGGATCCCTCGATCACCGCGGTGAAGTCGGTCCGCTCGAAGCCCGGGCCGAACCTGGCCAGCACGTCCGCCTTGACGTTGCCGAAGGCCAGCCCGCGGCGCCGCCCCTGGAGGGCGCCGAAGAGGTAGGCCCGGCGCGAGTGGTGGTAGAGCAGGTCGGTCGAGGCGTCCCGGACCAGCTCGGTGGCCTCGGTGGCGAGGCGGCTGTCCGGGATCCTCACGCCGGCGATCTCGGTGGTCATGCGGCTGATCCTGCGGTGGTGGCGGCAGTGGAACGGTCGGCGGTCGCGAGCCCGTCGGCCGCCGCCGCGTGCTCGACGGCGGCCGCGGCGAGCGCGCGGACGATCGGGTGGGCGCGGGTGCCGTCCCCGGCCAGCTCGGGCTGGAAGAGGGAGGCCAGGAAGAAGGGGTGGTCGGGCAGTTCGAGGATCCGCAGGTCCCCGGCGTCGTCCGTGCCGCTGAACCGGAGCCCGCGCTCGCGCAGCCGGTCCAGGTAGGCGTCGTTCAGCCCGTACGCGCAGTGGTAGCGCTCCAGCGTGCGGGTGGTGCCGAGGACGCGCTCGGCGAGCGTGCCCGGGGCGATCCGCACGGCGCCCTCGTGCCCGACCAGCGAACAGGTGAGCGGCACGATCACCAGGTCCTCCCCGTCCGGGTGGGACTCGCCGTGCGCGGCGCCGCCGATGCCGCAGACGTTGCGCGCGTACTCCAGCACGGCGTGCTGGAAGCCGGCGCAGGTGCCGAGGAAGGGGATGCCACGCTCACGCGCCGTGCGGACGGCGGCCAGTGCGCCCGCCTCGCTGCGGTACGGGCCGCCGGGCAGCAGCCAGACGGCGTCGAAGCCGTCGAGCGCGCCCGGCGCGGCGGCGTCCTCGCTGGGGATCCAGTAGGCGTCCAGGACGAGCTGGTCGCGGGTGGCGAGCGCGTCGAGCAGCCCGGGGACGCGGGCGTGCGAGCGGACGGCGGGGGAGCGGTCGGCGACCAGGGCGATGCGCGGGGTCAGGTAGGTCATACGGCTATCCTGACGCCGCGTTGTGAATCAGCGCCAACGATGATTTCTGACCCTTCGATCAGGAGAGCTGATAGCGGTGGACCCGCACCAGTTGCGCACCTTCGTCACCGTGGTCCGGCTCGGCTCCTTCTCCGAGGCGGCCCGGGAGCTCGGCTACACCCAGTCCGCCGTCTCCCAGCAGATCGCCGCGCTGGAGTCGGACGTCGGTGCGAGCCTGCTCACCCGGCGCCCGGTCGGCCCGACCGAGGCGGGCGCGCGGCTGCTGGAGCACGCCGGGCCACTCCTGCTGCGGCTCGATGCGGCGCGCGCCGACGTCGCCCGCCTGGTGGGAGCGCCGAGCGCCCGGCTGGTGCTCGGCACCACGCCGCTGGCGGTCGGTGCGGCGCTGGGGAGTGCGCTCGCCGAGGTGCGCCGCGCGCATCCGCGGGTGGACCTCACCGTCCGGGTGGTGGCCCGGGACGCCCCGCCCACCCTGGTGGCCACCGGCGAGGTGGACCTCGCCCTGGTCGACGGCCTGGCCGCGCCCAGCGACCCGCTGCCGCTCCCGGACGTCGGCCCGCTCAGCACCGTCGCGGTGGACGAGCGGCCGCTCGCCGTCGCCCTGCCCGCCGGGCACCCGCTGGCCGGCCACCGGGGCGTGGCCCTCGCCGACCTCTCGGCGGCCCGCTGGCTCGACGCCCCCGACATCGCTCCGACGGCCGCCCGGCTGCGCGCCGCCACCGCGGTGGACGGCTTCCGGCCGGCCGCCCGCTACCTGGGGTCGGACGTCCGCGGCCTGCTCACGCTGGTCGCGGCCGGGCACGGGCTGGCCGTACTGCCGGCGGCGGCGCTCGACGGCGCCCCGGGCGTCGCGGCCGCGCCGGTGCGGGAGCCGCGGCTGGTGCACCGCACCGAGCTGGTGCACGGCAGCCTGCCGGAGGGGCCGGCGGCGCTGCTGGTCCGGCTGCTGGGCGGCTGAGCGGCGCCGGGCGGCTGACCGGTCCGTCGGCTCAGCCGACGATCTCCGCGCCCTCGCAGCAGGGCCCGTCGAGCTGGTAGCAGAGGTAGCGGAGGCAGCCGAGGCAGAGCTCGACGTTCTCCAGCCGCCAGGTGTCGCCGTGGCAGGCGCAGGTGGTCCGCCGGCGGAGCAGGGCGTCCCAGCCGGCCCGGCCGCCGATGGCCTCGTAGGACCGCCGGACGTAGGCGGTGGTCGGCCCGTCCAGCTCCTCGCCCCGGCGGGCGGCGGCGAACTCCCAGCAGTAGAGGGCGAAGAAGGCCTTCCCGTCCACCAGTCCGGCCGCTCCGCGGCCACCCGCCACCCAGCTCCGGACCGCCGCGCCGACCCGCTCGGGGAACGGGAGGGCGGGGTCGAGTAGCAGGGAGTTCCCGTCCTCCGAGGCGAGGTCGATGATCTGATCGTCGGTCAAAGCTGCCCCCTTTCCGCGCCCACGGTAGGCCACGCCGTACGGCGACGACCCACCGGACCCCGGCCTTCGGCGGGGGCTGGTCCCGGCCGATCGGCGGATGCCTAACGGGCCATCATGAGTCCTTCCGGACAAGCCGATTAAGTGAATGAATTGCGCACGGAGTATTCATGAACTCCCCCTTAGGGTCACAAGTGCTCCACCGTGGGACGTCCACGGCTCAGCAGGAGCCGTCGCCCGCGCACCACCGAGGGGACCTTTCGACATGTTCGAGTACGCAGGCCGCCGGCCGCGACTTCGCGCGATCCTGGCGGGCCTCGCCACGCTGTTCGCCTCCGTCCTGCTCGCCGGTACCGCGGCCGGCACGGCTTCGGCCGCCGGGACCGGCACCGCGCGGGCCGCGGTCGGCGGCTGGAGTTGCTCCGGCGCCGCCATCCCCGCGGGGTACGTCCTGACCGACTACGACGCCCGGGGCTGCGGCGGCTTCGGCTCCTGGTACCAGGAGCCGGTGAAGAACGGGATCCTGACCTGCTCGGGCTCGCCGGTGGTGTCCGGGTACGTCATCACCGACTACATCAAGACCGGCTGCCGCGGCATCGGCGGCTGGTACCACGAGCTGGCGAAGGACAAGCAGTGGACCTGCTCCGGTTCGCCCATCCCGCCCGGCTTCCGCACGACCGGCTGGTTCATCTCCAGCTTCTGCCAGGGGATCGGCGCCTGGTACATGGTCCGCGCCTGACGTCGCGCGGCGGCCGGCCGGGTGCGCACGGGGGTGCCCGGCCGGCCGGTGGTTGCTACGGGCGCTCGGCCGGCCGCTGGAAGAGCGCGGTGAGCAGGACCGGGATGCCGAAGAGCGGCGAGTCGGCCGGCTGCGGCTCCATCGGGCGGATCTCGATCTCGGTGAAGTCCGAGAAGAGGTGGCGCAGTTCATCGGGGGTGTAGGCGAGGCCGCCGTCGAGCCGGCCGTTGCGGTACAGCTCCTCGTCGGGGAGCTCGCTGCCCATCGCCCCGGCGGCGAAGGCGTTGACGACGAGGTGGCCGCCGGGCGCCAGGACGCGGGTCAGCAGGGCGAGGTAGCTGATCCGGCGGTGGGGCGGGAGGTGGTGGAGGCAGCCCGAGTCGTAGACCAGGTCGTACTGCGTGTGCGGGAGTTCGACGTCGAAGATGTTCCCGCAGTGGAACCGGACGGCGGCGCCGGCCTCCCGGGCCCGCTCCTCGGCCCAGGCGACGGCGGTGGGGGAGAGGTCGACGGCGTCGACGTCGAAGCCGAGCGAGGCGAGGTGGATCGCGTTGCGGCCGGGCCCGGCCCCGAGGTCCAGGGCGCGGCCGGAGGAGGGGAGAAGACCGCGGTCGAGGTAGGAGACGAGGTTCTCGTCGGGCTTGGGGACGAAGAACGGGCGGTCGGAGGACCGGTCGGCGTAGAAGGTGTCCCACCAGCCGGCGGCGTTCTCCGTCCAGCGGTCTGCCTCGGGCAGGAAGAGCCGGTCGAGGAGGTCGAGGACGTCCTCGGTGGTACGGATGTCGCGATGCATTCACAGCCCCCTGTACGGCGGACGGTCGGGTTGTCCGCTGCTGTGAATTCTAGTGATCGCAGGCGGGAAAATCCCTGGTCAGCGGTGGTGCTGGGCGTCGCGACGGGGGCCGTGGAGGCCCCTGCGCGGGGTGCGGGAGCCGCCCCTCCGAGGGGGGTGCGGGGGAGTCGCCCGGCCCCCGTGGCGGCCCGATTCGGGCCCTTTGCGGGCGGCGGCGAGGTCCTGGTTCCGGGCGTTCCGGATAACGCTTCCACTACGAAGGGAGCGGGGCTTCGCGAGCGGCGTCGGCCGGTGCGGGGGAGCCGAGTTCGTAGCGGGCCCGGCGGGCGACGGAGGCGAAGCCGAGGCTGCGGAAGAGGGCGGCGGAGGCGGGGTTGTCGACGTTGACGTCCAGGAAGACCTCCGGCTCGCGGGCCGCGCGCATACGGGCCAGGGCGGCGGTCGCCAGCAGGCGGCCGAGACCGCGGGTCCGGTGGGCCGGGACGGTGCCGAGCTGGATCAGGAAGCCGTCGGCGCAGGTCACGAAGGCGACCGGGGTGCCGTCGGCGTCGCGGGCCAGCAGGGAGTACCGCGGACGGAAGTCCTCGTCGTCGGCCGTCCAGGCCAGCCACTGCTCCTGCGACCAGCCGGGGAAGCCGGGGCGGTCGGCGAACGAGGAGCGGTAGGCGGTGAAGAAGTCGGCCCGGTTGCGGTCGCCCCACTCCTCAAGGGCGAGGTGGGGCGGGGGCGGAGCCTCGGGGCCGGGGGCAGGGTGTGTGAGATCGAGGCGCAGGACGTCCTCGGCGAAGGTGCGGTGCAGGCCCCGGGAGGTGAACAGCCGGTCGGCGGAGGTGGTGAGCGATTCGGTCTCCACCCTGACGGTGGCTGCCGGTTGCCGCTCCGCCGCGGTGGCGAGCAGCCGGTCGAGCAGCGTCGAGCCGAGGCCGCTGCCACGGTGGGCGGGGTCGACCAGCCCGGTGACGGTGGTCGTGCCCCGGACCGTTCGGACCGAGCCGGTCGCGAGCAGGGTGTCGTGCTCGCCGGGGAGCGCGGTCGCGAGGACGACGTCGGCGCCGAGGTAGCGGCCGCTGAGGAAGCCGGACGAGGTGGTCACCGGTATGCCGCCGTCTGCCGCGGCGCATCGTTGGGCGAGGGCGACGAGACCGGGTAGACGGGCCGGGGAGAGAGCGGTCCAGGCGGTGGTCATCGGTGAGAGCTCCTCGGGCAACGGGCCGGCATGGGACGGTGGGCTTGGCCCCGTCGGGCGATCGCCCGACGGGGCCAAGAGGTCAGCCCTTGAGCTCGCCGTTGTGGATTGCGCCGACGAAGGCGCGCCACGCGTCGGTGGTGAAGGTGAGGCTCGGCCCGTTGGGGTCCTTGCTGTCCCGGACGGGGACTATTTCGGTGTAGCCATCAGCGACCTCGACGCAGTCGCCCTGGCCGTTGCTGTAAGTGCTCTTCCGCCACTTGAGGTCTTGCTTCATTCCGTGCACTCCTCTGCGACCTTCCTCAACCATGAGATGGACTTCTCGGGTTGGACTGACGAGGCCATGAGACGCATGAACGCATCTTCATGGCGTGCGACCTCGGAGGATCGCTCCGAGTAGATGCTGCTGGTCGTCGCCTCGGTATAGGCCACACTTCCGGGGATATCGCTGAACGAAAGCACTGAGAAGGAAGCGCCCATCGCGGCATGAGCGCCCGCCGAGAACGGCAGAACTTGGATCGTGATGTTGGGCCGCTCGTCCGCCATGTCGGCGAGGTGATTCAGCTGCTCGGCCATGCTCGGAGCATCTCCCACGGGTCGCCGTATGACGGCCTCACCGACGATTGCCCAGAGCTGCGGTGGATCATAACGATCGAGAATCCGCTGACGGTCCATCCGTAGTGCCACGCGGCGTTCAACTTCTTCGGTGGATTCGGTCGGATTCATTGCCCGGATGACGCCTCGGGCGTACTTCTCGGTCTGGAGTAGCCCCGGGACCAGCTCGCACTGATACGTGACGATCTTCGTGGCATCGGATTCGAAGCCCACGTAGGCGCGGAACCACTCCGGCAAGGCGTCGCCGTATGCGTGCCACCAGCCTTGCTGGCGGCTCTGCCTGGTCAGGCTGAGGAAGTGCTTCACCTCTTCGGGTGAACTGACGCCGTAGTGAGCCAGCAGCTTGGCCGCGTCCCGCTCCTGAAGCGGGACCTGGCCGCTCTCGATCCGGCTCAGCTTGGAAGCGGACCAACCGAGCGCAGCTGCAACATCCTTGGCGTTCAGCTCGCGCGAGGTGCGCAACTTGCCGAGCTCGCCGCCGAGCCTACGCCGCAGCACGGTCGGACTGCCCACGCGTCACACCCCCTGGCTGGTTGGTTCCTTGCATAGTGTGCCACCCCCCTCTGGGGCTCAACCCCCGCTAGAGATCATGCAATTGCTTGGTGGAAGCGGTTGCATGCAATTGCTCGATGAGGGCATGCTACTCGCAGTAGCTCGACGGATCGTCTGAGTGATCACGATGGCCGCTTGCCGGGCATTTCCATGCCTTCGCCCGGCCATCCCCCTCGCCAACTCGCCGTCTCCTCACTGCGCCTGGAAGGTGGCTCCCCCATGCCCGAAATCGCCGACTCGGACCCCGTCCCCGTCCCCGATCCCATCCCCGTCGCCCGGGCCGAACACTGGCTGTTGCGCAGCCGGCGATCGCCCGGTGAAGCCCGCCGACACCTCCAAGCGCTCCTCGCGGGCGCCCCGGCCGCTCAACAGTTCGCCGACATCGGACTCCTGCTCGTCTCCGAGCTCGTCACCAACGCCGTCGTGCACGGCACGCCCATCGGCAACAAGGTGCTCCTCGCGCTCGACCTCGCTCCCGCCCGTCTCCGGATCGAGGTGCACGACGCCCGGGGCGACCGGGAGCCCGTCCTTCGAACCGCCGGCAAGGACGACGAATCCGGCCGCGGCCTGGTCCTCGTCAAGTCCCTCGCCCACCGCTGGGGTTGCTGCCCCCGGCTGGGTATCGGGAAGATCGTCTGGGCCGAGATCGGTTCTGCTCCTACTGTCACCCCCGCGGGGCGTGCCGCATGAGGGAGGACCGCCTCGTCACCGCCGAGATCACCGGCGGCATCCTGCTCCCGACGACCTACTCGCTCCTCCCTGCCGCCCTCGACTCCCTCTGGAGCGCCCTCCAGTTCCGCCCTATCGGCAGACCCCAGTGGCAGTGGTTCGAGCGCTACCTCACCGGCCCCTCCGCCGACCGGTTCGTCGCCGAGTACCTCGACCGCACCGGCCCGCTCGACCTTCCCGTCGTCCTCCCCGAGGCGGTCCACCACCTGCGCCTCCACTGGACCACCCCGGAGGCCGACCGGTGATGCGCTCCCTCCACCCCCGATGGGTCGTCGTGGTCCGCCTCCTGCGGGCCGAACGCCGCTGCCTCGACGCCGAGTTGGCCACCTTCCTCCCCGAGGTGTCGGCCCGCATCCGTCGCCGCGTCCTGGCCGCCCTCGTCGATGACCTCCGCTGAACCGCCCCGAACTCGGGCGCAGGAAGTCGACCGGATCGACTTCCTGCGCCCGACTCCGCGCTGATGGCTAAGGTGGCTCAATGACTGACCATCAGATATCTCTCCGCCCTATCTCGGAAGCGGACTTGGCACTTCTCGAAGCGCTCATCCAGGACCCGGAGGCCGTCGGCCCGCTGCAGTGGTACGGCTGGTCGGATCCCGGACGCCTGCGGCGCAAGTGGGCGGAGAACGGGCTGCTGGGGGAGGAGCAGTCCCACCTGGCCGTGGTCGCAGAGGGCGCGTTCCGCGGCTTCGTCGCCTGGCGGCGCCGGGCCGTGGTGCCGGCCGCGCCGTACTGGAGCATCGGCATCCAGCTGACCCCGGACGCGCGCGGCCGCGGCATCGGCACGGCAGCCCAGCGGCTGCTGGTGGACTACCTGTTCGCCCACTCGCCGGCGGTGCGCCTGGAGGCCGACACCGAGACCACCAACCCGGCCGAGCAGCGCGCCCTGGAGAAGTGCGGCTTCACCCGCGAGGGCGTGCAGCGCAGCCTGGTCTTCCGCGACGGCGAGTGGCGCGACATCGTCCGCTACAGCCTGCTCCGCTCGGACCCGCGCCCGGCCTGACCCGCCTCGGGCCGGGCGCCGGCGCCCGCCGCCCTACTGGACGACGAGCGTGCCCGTCATGTTCGGGTGGATGTCGCAGTGGTAGGCGTACGAGCCGGGGGCGGACGGCGCGGTGATCGTCGCCGACTGCCCCTGCTCAAGCAGGCCGGTGTCGAACTCCTTGTTGATGGCCGTGAGCGTGTGCCCGGCGCTGTCCTGGTTGGTGACGGTGATCTTCGCTCCCGGCGCCACCGTGAAGGTCGCGGGGTTGAAGAGGAAGTTCTTGATCGTCACCGTGACCTGCCCCGCAGCGGCGGAGCCGGAGGCCGTCCCGGTGGCCGACGGGGAGGCCGTCGCGGTCGGCGACTTCGACGGCGACACCGGGGAGGTCGGCGACGGCGACGAAGCCGGTGACGGGCTGGCGGTCGCGGTCGGAGTCTTCGGCTCGCCGCCCCCGTCGGAGGAGCAGCCGGCGGCGCCGAGCAGGAGCAGGGCCGCCGCGCCGACGGCGAGGGCGGTCCGGCGGGGACGGGAAGGGCGAACGGTCAACATGCTGCTCCAGCCTTGCTGCCTGCGGCGACGCGCCCACGCTAGACCGTCCCGGCCCGCCCGCCGGGCAACCGGAACCGAGGGTCACCCGAATGCCGGAGCGGCGCGGCGCCCGCCCCCGCCGGGCACCGCCGGCGCTACCAGGGCAGCGGCTTCCCGTGGCGGAAGAAGCCGCCGGTGGGGCCCGAGTCGGGCAGCGTGGCCGCCCAGACGACGCTGGCGCCGCCCTCCTCCACCGGTGCGCCGCCGGGGCCGCCCATGTCGGTGGCGATCCAGCCCGGGCAGACCGCGTTGACCAGGATCCGCTCCGCCCGCAGCTCGTCGGCGAGCTTGCGGGTGAGCGCGTTGAGGGCCGCCTTCGAGACGCCGTACGCGGGTGTCCCGCCACCCATGCTCTCCAGTGAGCCGGACTCGCTGGAGACGTTGACCACCCGGGCGCGGGCGGAGCGGCGCAGCAGCGGGAGGAACGCCTGGGTGGTCTGCCAGGCGCCGAAGAGGTTGGTCTCCAGGGTGCGGCGCACCTCGTCGAGATCGACGTCGGTGGCGCGGGCGGTGGTGTCGTAGTTGATCGCGGCGTTGTTGACGAGGACGTCGAGCCGGCCGAACTCCGCCTCTACGGCGCGGGCGAGGGCGTGGAGGCCGTCGTCGTCGGTCACGTCCAGCCGGCGGGGCAGGACGGTGCCCGCGGAGCCGGCGAGTTCGGCGGCGGCGCGCTCGGCGTCCTCCTGCCGCCGGGCGCAGAGCAGCACGGTGTGGCCGAGGCCGGCCAGCTGGCGTGCGGTCTCCCGGCCGATCCCCCGATTGGCGCCCGTGACCAGCGATACCGGTGCGTCCGTGCTCAAGGTGCTCTCCTCCTGGCGTCCCGGCACCGGCGGTTCCGGTTCCGGTTCCGTTCCGGCAGGCTATGCCGCCGGGCGAGCCCGTGGACCGGTCCGGGGAGGTAGGCGGACGTGCGACCTTGGTCGTAGTCCGCCGAACGGGGTACCCGTCCACGGCCCGGGCGTCCGTCAAGGGCCGTCGACCTCAGCGGCCGCAGACGTCGGCGGCCTCCGCCGGGGCCGGCTCGGGGCCGGAGGCCGGATCGCGGGTGAGCAGGTACCGGGCGCCGGGGCCGGCTTCGGCGGCGCGGTCGCCGGCGTTGTAGAGGGCGCAGCGGTTGAGCGACAGGCACCCGCAGCCGATGCAGCCGGTGAGTTTGGCCTTCAGCCGCTCCAGTTCGGCGATCTGCTCGTCGATCCGGTCCTGCCAGGACACGGCGACGCCGTCCCACTCGGCCCCGCTCGGGGCGCGGTGCTCGGGCAGCCGGTCCAGGGCGACCCTGGCCTCGTCGAGCGAGAGGCCGACGCGCTGGGCGGCCCGGACGAAGGCGACCCGGCGCAGCGTGCCGCGGGTGTAGCGGCGCTGGCCGCCGCCGGTGCGGGTGGCGTGGATCAGGCCGAGCTTCTCGTAGTAGCGCAGGGCCGAGGCGGCGAGGCCGCTGCGGTCGGCGAGTTGGCCGATCGTGAGCAGGTCGTGGCGGCTGGGGCCGGCGGGCTGCTCGGGGGCGGTGGGCGCGGTCATGGGGGTCACTGTAGCCCGCTTGACTTCAAGTCGACTTTAACTTGCACCATCGAGGACATGACGACGACGATCCCGGGCGGAGCCGCCTTCACCGACCTCCCCGCCCTGATGGGCCTGATGACCGGCGACGAGAAGCACGGCCCCGCCGCCACCTCCACGCTGGACGCCCTCTGGGTGCTCTACGACCGCGTGCTCCGTGTCACCCCGGCCACCGTAGAGGACCAGGACCGGGACCGTTTCCTGCTCTCCAAGGGCCACGGCCCGATGGCGTACTACGCCGTCCTGGCCGCCAAGGGCTTCATCGACCGGGAGGTGCTGACCAGCTTCGGCGCCTACGACTCGCCGCTCGGCCACCACCCCGACCGCACGCTCGTCCCCGGGGTGGAGATCGGCTCCGGCTCGCTGGGGCACGGGCTGCCGCTGGCGGTCGGTACCGCGCTCGGGCTGCGGGCCCAGGGGCTGAGCGAGCCCGCGGTCTGGGTGCTGCTCGGGGACGCCGAGTTCGACGAGGGCTCCAACCACGAGGCGGTCGCCTTCGCCGGGGCCGCCGGCCTGGATCGGCTGCACGTCGTCGTCATCGACAACTCCTCGGCCACGCACGGCTGGCGGGGCGGGATCGCGGCGCGTTTCGCCGCCGAGGGCTGGTCGACCGCGACGGTGGACGGTCGCGACCACGAGGCGCTCCACGCGGCGTTCACCGCCGCGCACCCGGGCCGCCCGCACGCCGTGGTGGCGCGGGTCGAGCCCAAGAACGCCTGAGCACCGCCCGCCCACTCCCCACAGCTCAGCACCGACCACGGCCCACCACCGACCACCGCCCGCCACCGACCACCGAACGCCACCCAACGCCGAACGCCGAACGCCACCGAAGGGCACAGGACTTCACCGATGGACACCATGCGCGAGCGCTTCCTCGACGTCACCACCCGCCTGCTCGACGACGACCCGCGGCTGGCCGTGGTGCTGGCCGACATCAGTGCGGCCGGCTTCGCCCCCGCCGCCGAGCGGCACCCCGACCGGGTGGTCAACGTCGGCATCCGCGAGCAGCTGCTGATCGGGGCGGCCGGCGGCCTGGCGCTCAGCGGGATGCGCCCGCTCGCCCACACCTTCGCCAGCTTCCTGGTCGAGCGGCCCTTCGAGCAGATCAAGCTGGACCTGGTCCACCAGGGCGTCGGCGCCGTCCTGGTGAGCGCGGCCGGTTCCTACGACTGGCCGGCCGGTGGCCGGACCCACATGGCGCCGGGCGACGTCGCGCTGCTGGACACCCTGCCGGACTGGACGGTCCACGTGCCCGGCCACCCGGACGAGGCGGAGCTGCTGCTGCGCCACGCGGTGGCCGACGGCGACCGCAACGTCTACGTGCGGCTCTCCGCGCACCAGAACGCCGCCGCCGTGCCGGTCGAGCCCGGGCGGTTCACCACCGTGCGCGAGGGTTCCGGGGGTGTGGTGCTCGCGGTCGGCCCGATGCTGGACGCCGTGCTGGCGGCCACCGAGGGGATGAACGTGACCGTGCTGTACGCGGCCACCGTGCGGCCGTTCGACCGGGCCGGCCTGCGCGCGGCCGTCGGGGGCCGGGCGGACGTGGTGCTGGTGGAGCCCTACCTGGCCGGGACCTCCGCCAACGAGGCGCACGCCGCGCTGAACGACCGGCCGCACCGGGTGCTCGCCCTCGGCGTGCCGCGCGAGGAGCACCGGCACTACGGCTCGATCGCCGAGCACCTGGCCGCCTACGGGCTGGACGCCGCCTCGCTGCGGGAGCGGATCGGCCCCTTCTTCTGGTGACGCCCGGGTGCCCGGTGGGGCCCGCACGCCCGGCAGGGCCTGGGTGTCCGGTGACGCCCGGGTGCCCGGTGGGGCCCGGGACGCCTGGTGAAGCGCAGGCTACGGCGCCGCGCGCCTCACACCGCGACGACCGCCACCGACGCCGCCGCCAGCCGCACCGCCGCGCCGTCGAGCGCGCACTCCCCGAACGAGGCCACCACCTCGCGGCCCGTCGCCCCCAGCGGGAGCGCCGCCGGCCCGTCGCCCAGGTTGACCGCCACCCGGTACGGCCCCCGGTGCACCACCAGCCACCGCGCCGCCTCGTCGAATTCCACCCGGACGGCCGCCAGGTCCGGATCGGCCAGCGCCGCCCGCTCGCGCCGCAGCCGGATCAACCTCCGGTACCAGTCGAGCAGTTCGGAGTGCGGTGCGCGCCACGGCTCGGTCCAGTCGAGGACCGAGCGCAGCACGGTCGCCGGCTCCTGCGGGTCCGGTACCGCCTCCGCCTGCCAGCCGTGCTCGGCGAACTCCCGCCGCCTGCCCCGGCGGACGGCCTCGGCGAGGCCCGGGTCGGTGTGGTCGGTGAAGTACTGCCAGGGGGTGGCCGCGCCCCACTCCTCGCCCATGAAGAGCATCGGGGTGAACGGCGAGGTGAGCACCAGCGCCGCGCCGCAGGCGAGTTGGCCGGCCGACAGGACGGCGGAGATCCGGTCGCCGAGCGCCCGGTTGCCGACCTGGTCGTGGGTCTGCAGGTAGCCCAGCAGCCGGTGGCCGCCACCCGGCGGGAAGGGCCGCCCGTGGCTGCGGCCGCGGAAGGAGGACCAGGTGCCGTCGTGGAAGAACCCGTGGGTGAGCGTCTTGGCCACGGCGGCCAGCGGGGCGCGCGCGAAGTCGCCGTAGTAGCCCTGGGATTCGCCGGTCAGGGCGGTGTGCAGCGCGTGGTGGAAGTCGTCGCTCCACTGGGCGGTGACCCCCTGGCCGCCGGCCGCGCGCGGGGCGGTGGTGCGGGGCGAGTTGAGGTCGGACTCGGCGATCAGGAACAGCGGGCGGTTGGTGGCGACCGCCAACCGCTCGACCTCGGTGGAGAGTTCCTCCAGGAAGTGGACGGCGCGGTCGTCGGCGAGGGCGTGCACGGCGTCCAGGCGCAGGCCGTCGATCCGGTAGTCGCGCAGCCAGGAGAGCGCGCTGCCGATCAGGTAGGCACGCACCTCGTCGGAGCCGGGGGCGTCCAGGTTGACCGCCGAGCCCCACGGGGTGTGGTACCGGTCGGTGAAGTAGGGCCCGTACGCGGGAAGGTAGTTGCCGGACGGGCCGAGGTGGTTGTGCACCACGTCGAGGACGACGCCGAGGCCCTTGCGGTGCGCGGCGTCCACGAAGCGCTTCAGGCCCTCGGGCCCGCCGTACGGCTCGTGCACGGCCCAGAGCGAGACCCCGTCGTACCCCCAGCCGTGTTTGCCGGGGAACGGGCAGACCGGCATCAGTTCGACCACGTCCACCCCCAGCTCGACCAGGTGGTCGAGGTGTTCGGTGGCGGCGTCGAAGGTGCCGGCGGCGGTGAAGGTGCCGATGTGCAGCTCGTAGAGGACGGCCCCGGGCAGCGGCCGGCCGCGCCAGCCGGTGCGGGACCAGCGGAACGCGGTGTGGTCCACCGGCCGGCTGGACCCGTCCGGCCCGTGCGGCTGGCGGGGCGAGCGCGGGTCGGGCAGCGGCGGGCCGCCGTCGAGCCGGAAGGCGTAGTCCCCGGCCGGGGCCTCGCCCCGCCACCAGCCGGCCCGGGCGGTGTCGCGGGCCAGCGGGTGCCGTCCGCCGTCGACCTCCACCTCGACCTGCTCGGCGGCCGCCGGCGCCCACACCTCGTAGTGGCGCGGGGCGTCCGTCCGGGGCCGTGCCGACCGCGGCACGGCCGCCCGTTCCTCGTGGCCCGTCATGCCCCGCCCCTCCTGGTCAGCAGCGCCACCGGCTGGTCCGCCAGCAGCTCGGCCACCGGCACCTCGCCGGCGGCGAAGGTCCGCCGGGTCAGCGTGTCCGTCCAGGTGCCGCCGGCCGGCAGTGCCAGGACGGTGCCCCGCCAGCCGCCGGCCCGCTCCAGGCCGTACGGGAGCCGGGTGACCGCGGTGACCACGTCCTGCCCGCGGGCGAAGGCGAGCAGGTGGCCGGCGGCCGGGCCGGTGGCGGTGAGCGGGCGGTAGCCGCCCAGCGGCCGGGCCCGGCGCAGGTGCAGCGCGGTGGTGGTGAGGTGCAGCTTCTCCCGGGCCGGGTCGTCCGGCCGGGGCGTCGCGGAGTCGGTCAGCCGGACGGCGAGCGCGCCCAGGTCCACCACGCCCCGGTTGTCCGGGTCGACCAGGGTGTGCAAGGGCTCCTCGCTGCCCTGGTAGAGGTCCGGCACTCCCGGCACGGTGAGGTGCAGCAGGGCGGCGGCCAGCGTGTTGGCGCGGGCGTGCGGGGCGATCGCCCGGACGTACCCCTCGATCCGGGGCAGCAGCCCCGGGTTCCCGTAGACCCCGCGGGCCCGCTCGGCGAGCGCCTGCTCGTAGTGGTCGTCGGGGGCCGTCCAGGAGGTGCGCAGCTTGGCCTCGCGGGCGGCCTTGAGCAGGGCCCGGACCAGCCGGTCCGGGGTGATCGGCCAGGCCGCGACCAGGGTCTGCCAGAGCAGCCAGTCGCCCTCCCGGTCGCCGCCGGGGCCGGCGGCGGTGGACCAGGCGGCGGCTTCGGCGGCCCAGCCGTCCGGCTGCTCGGCGAGCACGGCCAGCCGGGCCCGGGCGTCGGCGCTGCGCTTGGTGTCGTGGGTGGAGAGCACGGTCATGGTGGCCGGCCAGTGCCGTTCGACGTAGTGGCACCAGGCGTGGAAGTCCTCCGGGGGCAGGCCCGGGCGGGCCGGGTCGCCGCCGACCTCGTTCAGGCCGATGAGGGCGTTCCAGCGGTAGAAGGCGGTGTCCTCGACGCCCTTGGCGGCGACGGCGGCGGCGGTCTGGGCGAACCGCACGCAGAACTCGTCCTTCTCCGGGCCGCGCCCGAGCCCGCCGAGGGCGAGCCCGGCGACCAGCCGGTCGGTGGGGTCGCCGGAGCCGTCCAGGGCCGCCCGGAGCTGCTCCTGCGAGGCCGCGGGCGCCGGCTCGCCCGGCCGGACGTAGGGGCGGTACGCCGGGTAGCCGGTGAGCACCCGCTGCAGGGCCGCGCGCAGCTGCCAGGGCGCGTGGTCGGCGTGCGCGGGGTCGGCGGCGCCGATCCGCACCGCGAGCCGGACCAGCCGCTCGACCTCGGCGGACAGCTCGCCGAGCGGCCCGGTCATGTCGGCCCGCCCGCGCCGGGCGGCGGCCAGGGCCGGGTGCGGGTCGGCGCAGGGCTCGCCGGCCGCGGCCCCGGAGACGAAGTGCTCGTAGTGGCCGGCCAGCCGGCAGGCGCCGGAGTGGTCGGTGAGGACGCCGTCGATCCGGTGCAGCGCGTCGTAGCCGGTGGTGCCGGCGCAGGGCCAGTCGGTGGGCAGCCGTTCGTCGCCGGTGAGGATCTTCTCGACCACGGTGTAGGCGCCGCCGGTGGCGTCGGAGAGCCGGGTCAGGTAGCCGCGCGGGTCGGCGAGGCCGTCGGGGTGGTCGATCCGGAACCCGTCCAGGACGCCGTCCGCGTGCAGGCGCAGCAGCACGCCGTGGGTGGCCTCGAAGACCTCGGGGAGCTCCACCCGGACGGCGATCAGCTCGTTGACGGTGAAGAACCGCCGGTAGTTCAGCTCGGTGCGGGCCAGCCGCCACCAGGCGAGCCGGTACCACTGGCGGGCGAGCAGCTCGGGGAGCGGGAGGCCGGCGGTGCCGGGCCGCAGCGGGAGGACGTGGTCGTGGTAGCGGAGCCGCTCGCCGTCGACGGCGAGGTCGCCGAGGACGGCGCCGAGCCGGTCGCCGAGCAGCGGCAGCAGCACCCGTCCGCGGTCGGGGGCGTCGGCCGGGCCGGGCTGGGCGGCCCAGTCGATGTCGAACCAGCGCGCGTAGGGCGAGTCCGGGCCGTCCCGCAGGACGTGCCAGAGCGGCCGGTTGAGCTGTTCGGGGACGGGGACGGCCATGTGGTTGGGCACCACGTCGGCGATCAGCCGCAGGCCGCGCCGGTGGGCCGCGGCGGCCAGCTCGCGCAGCGCCGGCTCGCCGCCGAGCTGCTCGCTGATCCGGCCGTGGTCGACGGTGTCGTAGCCGTGGGTGGAGCCGGGGGCGGCCTCCAGCAGCGGGGAGAGGTGCAGGTGCGAGACCCCGAGGGCGGCCAGGTAGGGCACGGCGGCGGTGGCGTCGCGGAGGGTGAAGCCGGGCTGGAGCTGGAGGCGGTAGGTGGCGGTGGGGACAGCGGCCGGGCGGGGCTGCGCGGGCTCGGCGGCGGAGGTCATGTGTCCATGAGTACCCGCGCGAGCCCGCGGCCAAGACCCGGTGCTGATCCGAACAGGTGACCGGGGCCCGGTCACGCGGGCCGCTGCAGCACCATGAGCGAGCGGTCGGTGAGCCAGAGCGCGTCCCCGGCCTTCACCCGGGCGCCGGTCCCGCGGGCGGGCAGCCGGGGCAGGGTGGTGTCGACCACCACCTGCCACTCCTGGCCGTGGTCGGCGGGGACGGTGAACTCCAGCGGCTCGAAGTGGGCGTTGAACATCAGCAGGAAGGAGTCGTCGACGATCCGCCCGCCGCGCCGGTCCGGCTCCGAGATGGCGTAGCCGTTGAGGAAGACGGTGAGCGACTTGGCGTAGCTGGCACCCCAGTTGCGCTTGGTCATCTCCTCCCCGCCGGGGGTGAACCAGGCGATGTCGGTGAGGTCCTCGGAGCCGCCGGCGGCGGGGCGGCCGGAGACCGGGCGGCCGTGGAAGAAGCGGCGGCGCCGGAACACCGGGTGGTCGCGGCGGAGCCAGATCATGCCCTGGGTGAACTCCAGCAGCCGGGCCTCGGGGCCGTCGCCCTCCGGCCAGTGCACCCAGGTGAGCTCGTTGTCCTGGCAGTAGGCGTTGTTGTTGCCGAGCTGGGTGCGGCCGAGCTCGTCGCCGTGCGAGAGCATCGGCACGCCCTGGGAGAGCATCAGGGTGGCGATCAGGTTCCGCTGCTGGCGGGCGCGCAGCTCCTCGACGCCCGGGTCGGTGCTGGGGCCCTCGGCGCCGCAGTTCCAGGAGCGGTTGAAGGACTCGCCGTCCCGGTTGTCCTCGCCGTTGGCCGCGTTGCGCTTCTCGTTGTACGAGACCAGGTCGCGCAGGGTGAAGCCGTCGTGGCAGGTGACGAAGTTGATCGAGGCGATCGGCCGCCGGCCGTCGTCCTGGTAGAGGTCGGAGGAGCCGGTGAGCCGGGAGCCGAACTCGGCCAGGGTGGCGTTCTCGCCGCGCCACAGGTCGCGGACGGTGTCCCGGTACATGCCGTTCCACTCCGTCCACAGCGGCGGGAAGTTGCCCACCTGGTAGCCGCCCTCGCCGAGGTCCCAGGGCTCGGCGATCAGCTTGGCCTGGGAGACCACCGGGTCCTGCTGGACCAGGTCGAAGAACGAGGAGAGCCGGTCGACCTCGTGGAACTGCCGCGCCAGGGTGGCCGCGAGGTCGAAGCGGAAGCCGTCGACGTGCATCTCGGTGACCCAGTAGCGCAGCGAGTCCATGATCAGCTGGAGTACGTGCGGGCTGCGCATCAGCAGGCTGTTGCCGGTGCCGGTGGTGTCCTCGTAGAACCGCTGGTCCTGGGCGAGCCGGTAGTAGGAGACGTTGTCCAGGCCGCGCAGCGACAGGGTGGGGCCCAGGTGGTTGCCCTCCGCGGTGTGGTTGTAGACGACGTCCAGGATCACCTCGATGCCGGCCGCGTGCAGCGCCTTGACCATCGACTTGAACTCCTGGACCTGCTGGCCGCGGTCGCCGGTGGAGGAGTACGAGGAGTGCGGGGCGAAGAAGCCGATCGTGTTGTAGCCCCAGTAGTTGGCCAGGCCGAGGTCGCGCAGCCGGTGGTCGCGGACGAACTGGTGCACCGGCATCAGCTCGATCGCGGTGACGCCGAGTTTGGCCAGGTGCTCGATGACCGCCGGGTGGGCCAGGCCGGCGTAGGTGCCGCGGATCTCCTCGGGGATGCCCGGGTGGAGTCTGGTGAGGCCCTTGACGTGCGCCTCGTAGACGACGGTGCGGTGGTAGTCGGTGCGCGGCGGCCGGTCGGTGCCCCAGTCGAAGTAGGGGTTGATGACCACCGAGTGCATGGTGTGCGGGGCCGAGTCGAGGTCGTTGCGGCGCTCGGGGGCGCCGAAGTGGTAGCCGTAGACGGACTCGTCCCAGTCGATGTGGCCGCTCATCGCCTTGGCGTACGGGTCCAGCAGCAGCTTGGCGCTGTTGTGCCGCTGGCCGAGGCCCGGGTTGTAGGGGCCGTGGACGCGGAAGCCGTAGCGCTGCCCGGGTTGGATGCCGGGCAGGTAGGCGTGCCGGACGAAGGCGTCCGTCTCGCGCAGTTCGACGGCCGTCTCCGAGCCGTCCTCGGCGAGCAGGCAGAGCTCGATCCGGTCGGCGCTCTCCGAGAACACCGCGAAGTTGGTTCCGGCCCCGTCGTAGGTGGCACCGAGGGGATAGGGCTTCCCAGGCCAGACCTGCATCTGTCGTCCCCAACTTCCTTGTGTAGAAGGAAAACTGACATGTAGTCCGACAATCAGCCCGGACTCCGACGCTCTCTTCCCGGCCGGGCGGCCGGGCATGTGCGGCGGCTGCGCACCGTGACGCACGGCACAGTGCGCATACTCCCCGACGCTTTCCCCGGCAGCGGGGCCATTTGGCGCGTGTTCGCCCGAACGGGTGTCCGGCGGTGGTCGGCCGCCCGGTCCGGCGCTGGTCCGGCGGCGGTCCAGCGGCGGTCCGCGCCCGGTCCGCGGCGGTCCGGCAGCCCCCGCGGGGCCGGTGGGGCGGACGGGACGGCCGGGGCCCGCGGACGTCCCTCGGCCAACCGGCTGCGGGCGGCTCGCGGCGGGCAGTACCCTTGATCGTCCGGCCGCCCCCGCGCTCGTGGCGATCCATCAGAAGACCGAGACCCAAGACCGACAGCAGCAGCTCCGGCAGGAACCAGGTGAGGTGGCGCATGGTGTACCCCGCCGGCGGCCGTGGCGGTGGGCCGGGCGGCCCCGACCGGGGCGGCGCCCGCAGCGAGGCGCCGACCGTCGTCATGCGCCCAGCCCTGACCGGCCGCGCCGTGGTGCCCGCGCAGGGCGGGCCGGTCGAGGTACCCGCCCTGGCCTGGTCCGGCACCGAGTGGGAGGACGCCTACCAGCGCGTCCGCCTCTCCGGGCGCGCCTACGTCTGGCTCAACCTGGTCGAGCAGCGGCTGCGCTCGCTCGTCGACGAGGTGCTGTACCCCATCTACGCGCCCGCCCACGGCGAGGACTGGGTCACCGCCGCGGCCGGCCCGGCCGGCGAGGAGTGGGCCCACCGGGCCGGCGCCGTCCGCGAGGTCAGCCGCCGCAAGGGCTACCTGCTCGACCCGGCCGACGACGACCCGCTGGTCTTCCTCACCCTGCCCCAGCTGCGCGAGCTGATGGTCCAGCACTGGCCCTGCTTCGAGCCCTACCTGGCCGACCGCCGCGAGATCGAGCTGGCGCTCGACGAGCTGGAGGTCGCCCGGCACGTCGTCTCCCGCAACCGCGTCCTCACCCCGACCGTCCTCGCCCAGACCGAGCGCGCCGCGGCCCGGCTGCTCGCCGTCCTGGACGGCGGCGCCGGCGGCGTGCCCGCCGACGTGGTCGAGTCCCTGGTGGCCGGCCGGTACGCGGACGTCGTCGCGGTGCACCCCGACCGGGTCCGGCTCCAGCGCGACCTCCCCGTGGAGGACCTGCTGGACGGCGCCCGCCGGCTCGACGCGCTCGGCATCGGCCTCGGCATGCTCTGCCAGAACTACACCGGCAAGCGGCTGGTCCGGCTGGCCGGGGACGGCTGCCGGGTCCGGCTGCTCTTCCTCAACCCGGCCAGCAGCGCCGTCCGCCGCCGCGAGCGCGAACTCGGCCTCGGGCGCGGCGAACTGGCCCGCTCGATCGAGATGAACATCATGCACGTCCGCCGGGTCCGGGCCCGGCTGCGGGACCAGGGCGGCTTCGAGATCCGGGTCTTCGACGAGACCCCGCGCTTCACCGCCTACCTGGTCGAGGGCGCCCGCCCGGCCGGGCCGGCCGGCGGCCTCCGCCGCCAGAGCCGCGACCTCGGCGTCGTCCAGCCCTACCTGCGCCGCGCCCGCGGCATGGAGTCGCCCGCCCTCGTCCTGCGCGGCGGCGCCGGCCAGGAGCCGGGCGGCACCGACGCCGGGCTGCTGGAGGTCTACCGCGAGGAGTTCGAAGGGGTCTGGGGGGACTCCCGGCCGGTGTCCTGACCGTCGCCGACGGGCTCGGCCGGGGCCTCCCGGCCGCCGTCCGGGGCCGGCCGCCGCCCGACCCAGCGACGGCATTGTCGGTGGGGCGGGCGATGATAGGGGCTGTTTCGACCAGCAGGACGGAAGGACACACCCCTATGAGCTGGTGGCAGCAGCCACTGGTCGGCTTCGACCTGGAGACCACGGGCACCGATCCGGCCGTGGACCGCATCGTCACGGCCGCCCTCGTGGACACCGTCGGAGCCCGCCGGCTGAGCGCCACCGGATGGCTGCTCGACCCGGGCGTCCCGATCCCCGCCGAGGCCGCGGCGATCCACGGCATCGGCGACGACACCGCCCGCAGCAAGGGCCGCCCGGCCAAGGAGGCGGTGGACGAGATAGCCGCCGCGCTCTGCGAGCGGCTCGCCGCCGGCCGCCCGGTGGTCGCCTTCAACGCCCCCTTCGACCTCTCGCTGCTCGACGCCGAGCTGCACCGCCACGGCCTCGCCCCGCTCGCCGAGCGGCTCGGCGGGCCGGTCGCGCCGGTGCTCGACGCCCTGGTCATCGACCGGGCCGTCGACAAGTACCGCAAGGGCTCGCGCACCCTGCAGCGGGTCTGCGAGGTCTACGGCGTCGAACTGACCGACGCCCACGAGGCCGGCAGCGACGCCCTCGCCGCCGTCCGGGTCGCCGTCGCGCTCGCCGAGCGCTATCCGGACCGGGTCGGCGCCGTCCCGCTCGCCGAGCTGCACGCCCGCCAGATCGACTGGTACCGGGACTGGGCCCAGGGCCTGGAGTCCTGGCTGCGCCGCGGCAAGGACCCGCAGGCCGTCGTCGACCCGCGCTGGCCGCTGCGCTGACCCGCCGCGCGGGCGCGCGGCGGCCGGGCGGATCACCCGGCGGGGAAGTCGAACCGGTACCCCTGGGCGACCAGCCAGGGGAGCAGCTGCTTCAGCGCGGCGACGGTCTGGCTCCGGTCGCCGCCGCCGTCGTGCAGCAGGACCACGCCGCCGGGGCGGAGCTGGCTCTGCACGGAGGCGACTATCGACGCCGCGCCCGGGCGGGACCAGTCGCGCGGGTCGACCGACCAGCCGAGCGGGCGCAGGCCGAGCCCGGCCGCGATCCGCTGGTTGTCGGCCGTGAACCCGCCGCCGGGGGCGCGGAACCAGGAGACCCGGGTGCCCGGCCCGCCGGCCCGGACGATCTGCTCCTGGGCGTGGGCGATCTCGTAGCCGGCCCGGTCGTGCGAGAGCGCGGCGAACGGCTGCGGGTGGTCCACGCTGTGGTCGCAGAGCCGGTGTCCCGCCGCGATGATCCGCTTGACCAGCGCGGGGTTGGCGGCGGCCTGCTGGCCGATCTGGCAGAAGGTCGCCTTGGCGCCGTACTGGGCGAGCAGGTCCAGCACCTGGCCGGTGGCCGGGCCGGGGCCGTCGTCGAAGGTGAGCGCGACCGTGCGGCCGCCGGAGGCGGTCGAGCGGACGACCGAGGTGGCGGTGTCGTTCGCGGGCGGCGGCGGCGGCGGCGGGGCCGGGGTCGCGGTCGCCGAGGGCGGCCGGGTGGCCGGTGGGGCGGTCGGGGCCGGTGAGTGCGCCGGGGGCTTGGCGGTGCTCGGGGCCGTGGCCGGGGGCTTGGGTGTGGTCGGCTTCGGCGCGGCCGGGGCGGGCGACGTGGCCGTCGCGGCCGAGGTCGCAGGCGCGCCGGGCGGCATCGGCGTCCCCGGCCCGGAGCCCGACGGGCCCGGGGACGAGGGCGTGCCGGTGGGCCCCGCGGACGGCGCGGAGGACGTCGGACCGGCGGGGCTCGACGCGGTGGTGACGCCCGGCTGCGGCCGGAGCGCCCCGTTGGCGGTGCCGCAGGCGGCCAGGCCCAGGGCGGCGGCCAGGACGGCACAGCTCGCGGTCAGGGTGCGCCGGCGGCGCCGGGCGGGCGGTGAGGTGCGGGGGGAGGTGGCGTGCGACGGCATGGCGGCGGCTCCCGGATGCGGCGGTGGGTCCCGATCCCTCGGTCAGGCCCGGTTTCAGGCTGACTGTCAGACAAGACGCCGATCGGATCACGCCCGGTTGCGGTGCACAAGGGCGCGGCTCACCGCGCGGCCCCGCCGTTCCCGCCCTTCCCGCCGGTACCTCGGGCCTCCGGCCCGAAGTCCCCACCCGGAGTCAGAACGGGTACCAGCGCACGTCCGTCGCGCCCGCGCGCAGTGATTCGACCCGGCGGCGGAACTCGGCCTGCGCGGCCGGGTTGCCCGGCGCCTGCTGGGCCACCCAGGAGGCGCTCGCCGTCTCGCGGGCGCCGCGCAGCACCGCGAAGCCCGTCCACTCGCGGACGTCCCAGCCGTACGCGTCGGTGAACGCCCGGTACTCCTCGGCCGGGACGCCGTACCGGTCGTGGCTGAGCGCCAGCACCACCAGGTCGTGCTCGCGCAGGTCGTGCGCCGCGTTCTCCACGTCGAGCAGGACGGGGCCCTCCGGGCCGACGTGGACGTTGCGCGGCAGCGCGTCGCCGTGGATCACCCCGACCGGCAGCTGCGGGACGAGGTCGGGCAGTGCGGCGGCGAAGGCGTCCCGGCGGTGGCGCAGGAAGGCGACGTCGGCGGGGTCGACGTGGCCCTCGGCGGAGGCCAGCCAGCGCTCGACCGGGGCGAGCAGGTCGCGCCGCTCCAGCGGGAAGGGCGGCAGCGGCAGCCGGTGCAGGGCGCGCAGCAGGGGCGCGAGGTCGGCGGGCCGGGCGGGCCGGACGGCCGGTGCGAGCCGCTGCCAGAAGGTGACGGGGTGCCCGTGGGCGAGCTGCGGCTCGGGGGCGACGGCGTCGTACGGGCGGACCACCGGGATGTCCCGGCCGGCCAGCCAGTGGGCGACGGTGAGTTCGTGGTGCGCCCGGTCGTAGAGCTCCGGGCCGCGGCCGACCTTGGCCACCACGGCCGGGTCGCCCAGGTCGAACACGGCGTTCTCGCCGAGGGCGAGCAGCCGGGCGTCACCGGGGCCGGGCAGGCCGGCGGACTCGCAGGCGTGGGCGAGCAGCAGCCGGGCGCGGCCCTCGTCGAAGGGGAGCATGCGGGAGTCCGTTCCGTGGTGGCGGCCGGGACGTCGACCGGGGGTGTCGACCGGCGATCATTGTGGCAAACGCGGGCCGGGCCCCGCGTGAAGCGGGGCCCGGCCGGGAGGGCGGGCGGAGTTGTCGGGGGGTCAGACCCCGATCCGGCGGTGCCGGGAGCCGCCGGCCGGTGCCGGACCGGTGGCGGAGGCCGCTCCGTGCGGCGCCCCGGCGGATCCGGCCGGCGGGAAGGACCCGCCGTGCGAGAGGTCGGGCAGCCGGCGCAGCCAGGCCGGCAGGTACCAGTTGCGCTCGCCGAGCAGGGTCATCACCGAGGGCAGCAGCACCGCGCGGATGACGGTCGCGTCGATCAGCACGGCGACCGCCAGGCCGACGCCCATCTGCTTCATCGCCTGCATGGAGAGGGTGCCGAAGACCGCGAACACCGCCACCATGATCACCGCGGCGCTGGTGACCACCCCGGCCGTGGAGCGGATGCCGTGCGCGACGGCGGCCCTGGTCGGCAGGCCGCGGTCACGGCCCTCCTTGATCCGGGAGACCACGAAGACGTGGTAGTCCATCGAGAGGCCGAAGAGGATCACGAAGAGGAAGAGCGGCACCCAGGACTCCACCGCGCCGACCCCGGCGGTGCCGAGCAGCGAGGCGCCCACCCCGTGCTGGAAGACCAGCGTCAGCACCCCGTAGGCGGCGCCGACCGAGAGCAGGTTGAGCACCACGGCGGTGGCGGCGATCACCGGCGAGCGGAACGAGACGAGCATCAGCAGGAAGGCGAAGGCCACCACGAAGCCGAGGACCAGCGGCATCGAGCCGGTCATCTTCGCGTTGAAGTCGTACGAGCCGGCGGTGCGGCCGGTGACCGGGGCCTCGGTGCCGGGCACCTTGAGCACGGTGGCGGGGACGATCTCCTCGCGCAGGGTCCGCAGCGCGTCGTTGCTGACCGAGTCGTTGCCGGTGCCGTTGAGCGGGATGTCGACGGTGGCGACGTTCTGCGCGGGGTGGACCGTGACGTCCACCGGCCCGTGCATCCTCCCGCTGGCCAGGGCCTTCGTCCTGAGGTCGGCGAGCGCGGCGGTCATCGCGGGGGAGTCGATGTCGGCCGCCTTGACCACCACCGTGGCCGGGGCGGGGCTGCCGGGGAAGGCGGCCTCGATCTTCTGCGAGACGGCGACCAGCTCGTTGCCCTCCGGCAGCTGCTGCCGGAAGGTGAGGTTGGCGGTGTGCATGGTGAGCATCGGCGCGGCGAGGCCGACCAGCAGGGCGCCGGCCAGCACGGTGGCGGCGAGCGGCCGGCGCAGCACCGGGGTGAGGACGGCGTTCCAGACCCGGCCGCCGGTGGCGGCGGTGCCGGGGCGGCGCAGCCGGGCCAGCAGCGGGACGCGGCCCTTCTCGACCCGGTCGCCGAGCAGCGAGAGCAGTGCGGGCAGCACGGTGAGCGAGCCGAGCACCGCGGTGATCACGACCACGATGGTGGCGTAGGACATCGCCTGGAACTCGGCGATGCCGGTGAGGAACATGCCGGCCATGGCGACCACGACGGTCACCCCGGAGACCAGGACGGCCCGGCCGCTGGTGGCGGCGGCGATGGCCAGCGCGGTCGACGCGTCCCGCCCGGCGGCCCGCTCCTCGCGCTCGCGGCGCAGGTAGAAGAGGCAGTAGTCGACGCCGACGGCGAGGCCGACCAGCAGCATCACCGAGCTCGCGTTGTCGCTGGTGTGCAGGAAGCCGCTGCTCAGCGCGACCAGTCCGCCGGCCGCGACGAAGGCGGTGACGGCCAGCACGACCGGCAGGACGGCGGCGACCAGGGCGCCGAAGGCGACCAGCAGGATGCCGAGGGCGAGCGGGACGGCGGTCCACTCGGCGCGGGCGAAGTCGTCGGAGAACTGTTCCTGGATCCACTTGCCCGAGCTGGCGTCGCCGAGTTCGACCACGGTGAGGTCGGGGTGCTGCTTCTGCACGGCGGCGACCGCGGCCAGGACGGCCGGGACGTTCTCGACGGCGTCGTCGTGGTCGCCCTTGAGGGTCAGCTGGACGAGGGCGGCGTGGCCGTCCGCCGAGACCGCCCCGGTGTCGTAGGGGGAGCGGACCTCGGCGGCCTTGCCGGTGGCGTCGATGCCGGCGATCACCCGGCCGACGGCGGCCCGGAAGGCGGGGGCGTCGGTGGTCAGCGCGTCGCTCCGGACCAGGACCGTCTCGCTCGCCGGGGACTCCAGCCCGGCGTCGTCGAGGATCCGGGCGGCGCGGGAGACCTGGCCCGGCATGGACTCGGACTCCTTGATCTCCGTGCTGCCGTGCAGGCCGCCGAGGAGGGCGGCGAGGACGACGAAGAGCAGCCATCCGAAGACGGCGGTCTTCCGGTGCCGGGCGCTCCAGGCGCCCATGGCGGCGGCCACGCCGAGTTTGGTCTTCACGGGAATTCCCCCAGGGAGAGCGGCGGCCGCCGCCGGCGGACGGTGGCGGGTGCGCGGGGCCGGACGGCCGCCGGAAGCGGGCGCCGACTGCGGTTCCGGCGTCGCAAACGACAGTAGGAGAGCCGGAGTTGAGGGGGTATCCGGCTGGCGGGGGAGTTCCTCCGGGGGTCTTCCCAGGGGCGCGGGGTGGGGTTTTCCCTACCCCGCGCCCCTGACTTTCTCCTCCCTCGGTCCGGGGCCCGGCTCCACCCTGAGGGGGAGGTGTCTCCACCCCGAGCACGAGGTGAAAGGGCTGGTCGGCGGGTGAAGATGGTCCGGGGCCGCCGCTCGGCGTCCCCGGGGGGATTCGGCCTGCGGGGTAAATGGCTTGCCGGGCGGCTAGCAAGTTCTCGTAGGATGATGCCCACACAACACTTACCTGCCGACCGGCTAGGGGTAGGCGCCGTCGCCATGCCGTCATGCCGGTCCATCCGTCGCCCGATCCCGTCCCCCGAGGGCTGGCGGTGAACCATGCCCAGGAGGCATCACGAGCATGTTCCACCGACTAGGACACTTCGTCGTCCGTCGCGCCTGGTGGGTGATCGCCGCGTGGGTGGTCGCGATGATCGCGATCGCCGCGAGCGCGCCGAAGATCACCGCGCAGACCGACGAGGCCGCCTTCCTCCCGAAGCACTACGAGTCGATCCAGGCCGCGCAGGTCCAGGAGAAGGCCTTCCCGGCCAGCTTCACGCCCTCGGCGCTCGCCCTGTTCGAGCGCAACGACGGCGCCCCGATGAGCGAGGCCGACAAGGCCGCGATGGCCAAGATCGTCGACGGTCTCACCGCCAAGAACATCGAGCACGTCGAGAAGATCATCCCGGTCGGCGAGCAGACGACGTCCAAGGACGGCAAGTACGCCCTGGCGCCGATCGCCATCGACAAGACGACCCAGCAGTCCGAGGCCTTCGGCGAGACCGCCAAGAAGCTGCGTGAAGAGGGCAAGGCGCTCACCTCGGGCACCGACCTGAAGTTCCAGCTCGGCGGCGCCGCCGCCCAGCAGCTGGACCAGAAGGACGCCTCCGGCGCGGCCGACGCCATCATCGCGCTGAGCAGCGTGCTCCTGGTCGCGATCATCGTCGGCATCATCTTCCGGAGCATCCTCGCCGGCATCCTGCCGGTCCTGCTCTCGCTGGCCGTCGCCATGCCGACGTCCAACGGCCTGATCGCCTACGCCACCAAGGCCTTCGACCTGGAGAGCACGCCGATCCTGTCGGCCATCCTGATCGTCGTGGTGCTCGGTGTCGGGACGGACTACTTCCTCTTCCTGGCGTTCCGCTACCGCGAGCGGCTGCGGGCCGGTGACGACCGCAAGGAGGCCGTGGCCAACGCGGTCGGCCGGGTCGGCGAGGCGATCGCCTCCGCCGCCGGCGCGGTCACCGTCGCCTTCGCGGCGCTGATCCTCTCCAGCCTCGGCATGTTCAAGGCGCTCGGCCCGGCGCTGGCCATCGCGGTCGTCGTCACCGCGTTCGCCTCGGTCACCCTGGCCCCGGCCGTCCTCGCCGTGATCCCGGCGCGCGGTGTCTTCTGGCCCGGCAAGAAGTGGATGACGGAGCCCGGCAACGCCCGCTTCGCCGCGCTCGGCCGCATGGTCCAGAAGCGCCCCGCCATGGTCGCCATCGCCTCCGGCGGTGTGCTGGTGGCCCTGACCGCCGGCGCCATCAACTACAACGGCACCTTCGACCTCGCGGGCAGCTCCATGCCCAAGGACAAGGAGTCGATGGTCGTCCAGGACAAGCTGGTCAACGGCTTCTCCGCGGGCGCCGCCGACCCGACGCACGTCTACCTCTCCGTCACCGGCGGCGGGAAGCTCGACGAGGGCAAGTTCGACGGCTACGTCGCCAAGCTCGGCGCCGTCCCCGGCGTGGCCAGCGCGGCGCCGAAGCCGCAGGTCAGCCAGGACGGCTCGACCGCCGACTTCACCGTCCTGCTCAAGAACGAGCCGTCCAGCAACGACGCGATCGACACCGTCACCGAGCTGCGCGAGGTCGCCCACGCGCAGGCACCGGCCGGTACCGAGGCCAAGGTCGGCGGCATCACCGCGATCTACAAGGACATCAACCTGGCGATGAGCCACGACTACAAGTTGGTGTTCCCGGTCGCAGGTCTGCTGATCCTGCTCATCCTGGGCCTCCAGCTGCGCAGCGTGGTCGCCCCGTGGTACCTGATGGCCTCGGTCGGCCTCGGCTTCACCGCCACCCTCGGCTCCTCGACCCTGCTGTTCCAGAACATCAAGGGCGAGCACGGCATGATGTTCATGCTGCCGATCCTCATCTACCTCTTCGTGGTGGCGATCGGTACCGACTACAACATCCTGATCATCGCCCGTCTGCGCGAGGAGGCCCGTGCGGGCCGCAACCCGCGCGAGGCGGCCCGGGAGGCCGTGCGCCACGGCGGTCCGACCGTCGCGGCGGCGGGCTTCATCCTGGCGGTGTCGTTCGCGACCTTCATGCTCGCGGGCAACATCTTCATGCTGGAGTTCGGCTTCGCGATGGCCTTCGGCATCTTCCTGGCGGCCTTCGTGATGGCGATGTTCTTCACCCCGGCGCTCACCGCGCTGGTCGGCCGCGCCGCCTGGTGGCCCGGCCACGGCGACGTCGGCGGCCACGACAGCGGCCCGGCGCCGCTGGCCGGCTCGCACGGCGTCCCGGAGCCGGCCGGACGGCGCTGACCGTCCCCCGTGCACGGCAGGCAGGCGGCGTCCGCTTCGGCGGGCGCCGCTTGCCCCGTTCCGGAAGTCTGCAAACGTGACGTGCCCGGCAGAAATCCCCCGGTCAACCGGGGTGACGGCGTGCTACAGTCGAAGCAGTTGCAGTTTTGGTTCCCATGAACGTTTGTGTGCGCCTGCTGGTTCCAACCAACAGGCGCATTTGTTTTGTCCGGTGTTTCAGTCTCCGGATGGGGATCGCGGCTACTTGGGGTCCACGAGGTGTGGGCCCTGATGCCCCAGTTTTTGAGGAGACGGTTATGGCTACCGGCACCGTGAAGTGGTTCAACAGCGAAAAGGGCTTCGGCTTCATCGAGCAGGACGGTGGCGGCGCCGACGTCTTCGCCCACTACTCGAACATCCAGGCTCAGGGCTTCCGTGAGCTGGTCGAGGGCCAGAAGGTCGAGTTCGACGTCACCCAGGGCCAGAAGGGCCCGCAGGCCGAGAACATCACGATCATCGGCTGACGTCAGCCTCCCAGCTGACTCGCGCGGCGAGGGCCCGCACCGCACGGTGCGGGCCCTCGCCCATGCCGCCGAACGGCCGGGGCGGCGCACTTCACTCCGACGGCCGACCAGCCCGCACCGGGCTGTGCCCACCACCGGACGGAGACTCCGTGACCACCCCTGCCCGCCCGTCGCGCGACGGCGACCGCACCCGCAAGCCCCGCAGCCGCGGCGGTGCCGCCCGCACCACCGGGGGCGCCCGCACCGACGGCCCCCGCACCCCCCGGCGCAGCGCCCCGCGCGCCGCCGCCCAGGCGCCCGCCGACTTCACCGTCGTCGAGGGCACCCCGGCCCGCCCGCCGGCCGCGAGCTTCGCCGAGCTCGACCTCCCCAAGGGCATCCTCAGCGCGCTGACCCGCGAGGGCGTCACCGAGCCGTTCCCGATCCAGGCCGCCACGCTGCCGGACTCCATCGCCGGCCGCGACGTGCTCGGCCGCGGCCGCACCGGCTCCGGCAAGACCCTCGCCTTCGGCCTGCCGCTGCTGGCCCGCACCGCCGGCCGGCGCGCCGACGCCCGGCACCCGCTGGCGCTCGTCCTCACCCCGACCCGCGAACTGGCCCAGCAGGTCACCGAGGCGCTCACTCCGTACGCGACCGCCGTCAACCTGCGGATCGCCACCGTCGTCGGCGGCATGTCCATCACCCGGCAGGCCAACGCGGTGCGCCGCGGCGCCGAGGTGCTGGTGGCCACCCCGGGCCGACTGGACGACCTGATCAACCGCGGCGACGTGCGGCTCTCCGACGTGGCGATCACCGTCCTGGACGAGGCCGACCAGATGGCCGACATGGGCTTCCTGCCGCAGGTCACCAAGCTGCTGGAGCAGGTCGCCGAGGGCGGGCAGCGGATGCTCTTCTCCGCCACCCTGGACCGCAACGTCGACCGCCTGGTCAAGCGCTTCCTGACCGACCCGGTCACCCACTCGGTGGACCCGTCGGCCGGCGCGGTGACCACCATGGACCACCACCTGCTCCAGCTGGAGCCCGCCGACAAGGCGTCCGCCACCGCGCACATCGCCTCCCGCGAGGGCCGGCTGATCATGTTCGTGCACACCAAGCACGGCGCCGACCGCCTCGCCAAGCAGCTGCTCGCCAACGGCGTGAAGGCCGCGGCCCTGCACGGCGGCAAGTCCCAGCCGCAGCGCAACCGGGTGCTCGACCAGTTCCGCGACGGCCACGTCACCGCGCTGATCGCCACCAACGTCGCCGCCCGCGGCATCCACATCGACGGCCTCGACCTGGTCGTCAACGTCGACCCGCCGATCGACCACAAGGACTACCTGCACCGCGGCGGCCGCACCGCCCGGGCCGGCGAGTCCGGCACCGTCGTCACCCTGGTCCTGCCCGAGCAGCGGCGCGAGGTCAACAAGCTGATGACGGTGGCCGGCATCCGCCCCACCACCACCAAGATCCGCCCGGGCGACGCCGAGCTCGCCCGGATCACCGGTGCCCGTACCCCGAGCGGCGTGCCCGTCACGCTGGCCGCGCCGGTGCAGGCCGCGCCCGCCGAGGCCAAGCCCGAGGGCAAGGCCGGCGCCCCGCGCCGCCGCCCCGGCAAGCGCTCCGGGCTGCCCACCGACGTCGACATGAGCGGCAACCCGCGCCGCCCCCGCCCCAAGCAGCGCATCGGCGGCGCCCAGGGCGAGCGGCACCAGGCGGCCGGCTTCATCGGCCGCGCCTCGGGCCGGCCCAAGCCCGGCAGCGGCTCCAAGTCCGGCTCCAACTACGGCACCGGCCGCCAGCGCCGCAAGGCCGACTGAGCCTTCCCAGGTCCGACCACGGCCCGGTTCCCCCTCGTACGGGGGGAGCCGGGCCGTGTGCGTTCCGGCCGGATCGGCCTGGCGCGGGGGGAGCCGGGCCGTGTGCGTTCCGGCCGGATCGGCCACCCGCCCGGCCTGCCCGGGTGTGTGCCGCCCCGTGTCGTACACCTGTCGTCCGTGGACGGACCGGTGGCGTGATCTCCACCCCACCCCGTTGACCGTGAACACGTCGCACCCGAGACTTTCACGCGGCCTGCACAACTGTCTCACCGTCATCACGGTTCACGGACAGGCGGGTCGACCGGTTCACCGTCTCCGGAAGGACCTTCCCGATGCGTCGCACCGCCGCCCTGCTCTCCGGCGCCGCCCTGCTCGGCGCGGCCGCAACCTTCGCCGTACCAGCCGTCAACGCCCAGGCCGCCGGTGGGTGTTACGCCTACACCGGCGGCTGGAACGCCTACGGCGCCTGCTCCGGCATCGACCCGCTGCAGACCTGGTACGTCACCGCCACCTGCCAGTACTGGAACGCCGACCACACGGTGCAGTTCTCCCGGCCGGTCAACGGCTTCCTGGTGGCCGGTGACGGCACGTCGGTAGCTTCCTGCGGGATCAACGACACCGTGCTCTTCCCGCGCGTCGTCTACGGCGGCCGGCTGCCCACCCAGCCCGCCGGCCCGGTCGGTCAGATCAGCGGCTACGCGGACAAGTGCGTCGACGTGAAGGGCGCCAGCAGCTCCGACCGCACGCCGGTCCAGATCTACGACTGCAACGGCACCGGCGCCCAGCAGTGGAAGATCGCCGTGGACGGCACGATCCGCGCCCTCAACAAGTGCCTGGACGTGGCCGGCGGCAACACCGCCAACGGGACCAAGGTCCAGCTCTACTCCTGCAACGGCACCGGCGCGCAGCAGTGGCAGGTCCGGACCGACGGTTCGATCCTCAACCCGCAGTCCGGCCGCTGCCTGGACGACCTGGGCTTCTCCACCACCAACGGCAACCAGCTCGGCATCTGGGACTGCAACGGCGCCGCCAACCAGGTCTGGCACGTCCCCGCCTGACCGGCTCGCGCAGTCGAGCCCGACCGGACCGGCGGTCGCGCCGTCCGGACCACCCTCACGTCTTCCCCCAGGAGCTTCCCCATGCGCAGAACCGCCGCCCTGTTCGCCACCGCCTTGTTGGCCGGGGCCGCCGCGCTCACCACCGCGCCGGCCGCCGGTGCCGCCGAGACCGCGTCGCCCGTTCCCGCCGGCGCGCAGGCCGCCGATCCGGCGGGCTGCACCGTCACCTCCACCATGTGGGACGCCACCGGCACCTGCACGAGCATGGACCCGATGCAGACCTGGCGGGTCAGCGCCATGTGCCAGAGCTGGAGCGCCAACGGCATCCCCTTCTACACCGGGGCCTACAGCAGCGGGTGGGTGACCGGCAACGGCACCAGCACCGCGTGGTGCGGCTCCATGGAGACGATCTGGTCACAGGGCATCGCGCTCGGCCCCACGCCCCCGTCCGGGCCGACCGGTCCGGTCACCGGCTACGTGAACAAGTGCCTGGACGTGCGCGGCGGCTCCAGCAGCAATGGCACCCCCATCCAGATGTGGGACTGCCTCGGCAACGTCAACCAGAACTGGCGGATCGGCTCCGACGGCACCATCCGCGCCGTCGGCAAGTGCCTGGACGTCCAGGGCGGCCGCACGGGCAACGGCACGTCGGTGCAGATCTACGACTGCAACGGCACCGGCGCACAGCAGTGGCGGGCCCGGCCCGACGGCGCGATCGTCAACCCGCAGTCCGGCCGCGTGCTGGACGTCCGGGGCTGGGACACCGCCAACGGCGCCCTGGTGCAGATCTGGGACTTCAACGGCACCGCCAACCAGCTCTGGCACGTGCCCGCTTGATGCCCACGGCAGTCCCGTCGACCGGATCACCCTCACTCCTAAGGACGTCCCGAATGCGCAGAACCGCCGCCCTGTTCGCCACCGCCCTGCTCGCGGGGGCGGCCGCGCTCACCGCGCCGGCCGCCACCGCCGCCGAGAGCCCCGCCCAGGGCGCGCCGTCCGCGCAGACCGCCGGGACGCAGTCCGGCGCCGCCCTGGCCGCCGGCAGCTGTACCGTCAGCCGCAGCGGCGCCGGCTTCGTCGGCACCTGTTCGGGTATCGACCCGATGCAGACCTGGACGGTCAACGGCACCTGCCAGGGCTTCGACGCCAACGGGTTCCCCTCCTTCTCGCCGGCGTACGGCTACTGGGTCACCGGCAACACCAGCGCCACCGCGGGGTGCTTCGGCATGTCGATGCCCTCCTACGGCTGGATCACGTACGGCCCCGCCGTCCCGGCCGGCCCGGTCGGTCAGATCAGCGGCTACGCGGACAAGTGCGTCGACGTGAAGGGCGGCACCAACGCCAACGGCACGCCGGTCCAGATCTGGGACTGCCTCGGCAACGCCGCCCAGCGGTGGAAGATCGGCACGGACGGCACGATCCGCGCCCTCGGCAAGTGCCTGGACGTCCAGGGCGGCAACACCGGCAACGCCACCCGGGTGCAGGTCTACGACTGCAACGGCACCGGCGCGCAGCAGTGGCAGGTCCGGGCCGACGGTTCGATCCTCAACCCGCAGTCCGGCCGCTGCCTGGACGACCTCGGTTTCTCCACCACCAACGGCAACCAGCTCGGCATCTGGGACTGCAACGGCGCCGCCAACCAGGTCTGGCACGTGCCCGCCTGACGCCCGTGGCAGCCCTGCCGACCGATTCATCCTTACCCCCGAGGAGTACCTCGATGCGTCGTATCGCCTCCCTGTTCGCCACCGCCTTGCTCGCGGGGGCCGCCGCGCTCACCGCGCCGGCCGCCAGTGCCGCCGAGAGTCCCGCCCCCGCGGCCGCGCAGTCCGCCCAGTCCGCCACGACCGTCCCGGGCCCGGGCGGCGTCGGGAGCTGCGTCGAGTCCGGCGCGTCCGCCACCTGTACCGGCCTCGACCCGATGCAGACCTGGAGCGTCGGGGGCACCTGCGCGGCCTGGGACTTCAACACCAACATGTACACCTTCTCGCAGGCGTGGAGCGGCACGGTCAGGGGTGACGGCTCCGCCACCGCGACCTGCTTCGGTATGGGCTGGTGGTGGGGCGGCGGCGTCCACTTCGGGTCCGCCGTCCCGGGCGGTCCGGTCGGGCAGGTCACCGGCTTCGCGGGCAAGTGCCTGGACGTGCGCGGCGCCAGCATGAACAACAAGACGCCCACCCAGATCTGGGACTGCCTCGGCAACGTCAACCAGCAGTGGAAGATCGGCACCGACGGCACCATCCGCGCCGTCGGCGTCTGCCTGGACATCTGGGACGGCCGCACCGGCAACGGCACCCAGGTGCACACCGGCCCCTGCAACGGCAACATCGCCCAGCAGTGGTGGGTCCGGGGCGACGGCGCGATCGTCAACACGAAGTCCGGCCGCTGCCTGGACGTCCGGGGCTTCGACAGCACCAACGGCAACATCGTGCAGATCTGGGACTGCAACGGCACCGCGAACCAGCTCTGGCACCTGCCCGTCTGATGCGGACCTGACGGTACGAGCCTGAGAGCACGGCGAAGCCCGGTCTCCCCTCGCCCGAGGGGGCCGGGCCCGTTGCGTCCCGGCGGTTCGCCGGACGAGCCGCCGGGACGCTCAGGCGGTGAGGGCGGGGGCCGCTGCCACCACCCGCCGGGCCCGGTCGTAGCGGGTGAGGAGGAGGGTGGCGACCTCGGGGGCGGCACCGAGGACGTCGGCGAGGAGGTCGGCGGAGCCGGCGGCGGCCCCGGCGATGCGGTCGGGGAGGAGGCCCGGGGCGAGCAGGTAGGGGGAGACGGCCACCTCGGCGGCGCCGGCGCGGCGCAGGGTTGCGACGGCGTCCGGGACGCGGGGGCCGGCGGCGGAGGCGTAGGCGACCTCGACGGCGGCCCAGCCGCGGGTGCGGCGCCACTCGGCGGCGACCGCGCGGGTGGCGGCGTCGGCGGCCGGGTCGGAGGAGCCGGCCGCGGCGAGGACGACCCCGGTGCGGGCCCGGACGGCGGGGGAGCCGAGGTCGAGCCCGGCCTCGGCGAGCCGCCGGTCCAGCGCGGCGAGCAGCAGCGACGAGGGCCCGAGCACATCGGCGACCGGGAGGGCCGCACCGCAGGCCCGCAGCGCGGCGGGGATGTCGTGCTTGGCGTGGAAGGCCCGGTTGAGCAGGAGCGGAACGGCGACGGCCGCGGTGTCGGCCTCCGCGAGCCGGGCGGCCACCCGTGGGATCCGCGGCGCGCAGTGGTCGAGGTAGGCGGTGGCCACCTCCAGCCCGGGGCGCAGCGCGCGGACCCGCTCGACCAGCGCGGCCACCGTCGCGGCGTGCCGGGGGTCGCGGCTGCCGTGGGCGATCAGCAGCAGGGCGGGGCCGCCCGCCGCCACCGGGGTCACGGGGGCGGCGGACCGGCGGCGGCCTTCGGAGGACACGGGAGCCGCCTCACTTGACGGCGGCCAGCAGGCCGCGGTTGCGCAGGACCCGGCGCTCGACCGGGGTGAACACCAGCAGCTCGATGGCGATGCCGACGAACAGGATGAGCAGGATGCCGAGCAGCACCCCCGCCATGTCGGAGAACTCGCGCTGGTTCTCCAGGTACCGGCCGAGGCCGAGGCCCAGGTCGGGGGAGGAGGCGACCAGCTCGGCGGCCATCAGCGAGCGCCAGGAGAAGGCCCAGCCCTGCTTGAGGCCGGCCAGGTAGCCGGGCAGCGCGGCCGGAAGCAGGACGTGCCGGGCGCCGTTCAGGCCGGTGGCGCCGATGGTGCGGCCGGCCCGCAGGAACAGCGGCGGCACCTGGTCGATGCCGGCCACCAGGCCGTTGGCGATGGACGGGACGGCGCCGAGCAGGATCACCGCGTACATCATCGAGTCGTTGATGCCGAGCCAGATGACGGCGGCCGGCACCCAGGCGACCGAGGGCAGCGACTGCAGGCCGGAGAGCACCGGCCCGAGCGCGGCCCGGACCGGCCGGACCCGGGCGACCAGCAGGCCGATCGGGGTGCCGATGGCGAGCGCGACCAGGAAACCGGACAGGCCGCGCCAGACGCTGGTCCAGATGATCGAGAAGAGCGTGCCCGCGGTCCAGAGGTCCTCGGCGGCGCGCCAGACGTCGAGCGGGCTGGGCAGCTTGTACTCGCTGGTCAGGTGCAGGCTGTAGGCGCCCTGCCAGAGCGCGAGCACCAGGACGGCGCCGAGCAGCGGCGGCAGCGCCTTCTGCCGCAGCGCCTCGGCGAGCGAGCGGTGCGGCGCGGAGACCGCGTCCAGCGCGTCCAGGCCGGCGCCGACGTCGGCGGTGTCCGCCCCGGCGGCCGGGGACGTCTTCGGGGCGGGGGCGGTGTCAGTGCTGGCCATGGCGGCGGATCTCCCCACGCAGTTCTTCGGTGATCTCGATGGACAGGTCGGCGACGCCGGCGGACTCGATCCGGCGCGGCTGCGGCAGGTCGATCCGCCACTCCTTGGCGACCCGGCCGGGGCGGGAGGAGAGCAGCACCACGCGCTGGGCGAGCCGGACGGCCTCCCGCACGTTGTGGGTGACGAACAGGACGGAGAGCTTGCGCTCGGCCCAGATCCGGGTGATCTCGTCGTGCAGGACGTCCCGGGTGATGGCGTCGAGGGCCGCGAACGGCTCGTCCATCAGCAGCACCGAGCCGCCCTGGGCGAGGGCGCGGGCCATCGCGACGCGCTGGCGCATGCCGCCGGAGAGCTCGTGCACGCGCTTGCCGTAGGAGCCGGCGAGGCGGACCAGTTCGAGCAGGCGCTCGGCCTCGGCCCGGCGCTCCGCGCGCGGGACGCCGGCGAGCTTGAGGGCGAGCTCGATGTTCTTGCCGGCCGTGAGCCACGGGAACAGCGCGTGCTCCTGGAACATCAGCGCGGGGCGCCCCGCGGGCACCTCGATCGTGCCCGCGGTGGGCCGGTCGAGGCCGGCGACCAGGTTGAGCAGGGTGGACTTGCCGCAGCCCGAGGCGCCGAGCAGCGTGACGAACTCGCCGGGCGCCACGTCCAGGGTGATGTCGTCCAGCACGTGGGTCTGCGCGCCGGCGCGCCCGAAGGACTTGTGCACGTGCGAGATCCGGACGGCGGGCGAGCCGGCCGGCACCTCGGTGCGCGGGGCGTCTTCCGTGGTGGTCAGTGCCGGGGTCATGGGCACCTCCTGAATCTGGGGGCACCTCCCAGCCGGAGGCTGGGGGGCGGTCAGGGCCCCTCCGGCCGGTCGGCGGGTCGGAGGGAGGGTGGCGAAGTCGGGTACCGGGGTCCGGCCCCCGCCCGTCCCGTAGTTGGGGCATCGATCGGGCATCGACCGGGCGGGCGGGGGTTCCGGACCGCGGGGCTTGGCCGCGGCGGCGCGGGGCCGCCGCGGGCTGGGCTACTTGCTGCCGAGTCCGGCGTCCGCCACAGGGCTCTGGCCCTTGGCCGCGAGCACCTTGTTGAGCAGGGTCAGGTCGTAGATCCCGTTCAGGTTGGGCTTCTTGAGCAGGCCGGCGGTGACGGCGTGGTCGGCCTCGGCCTGCAGCGTGCCGGCCAGCGGGTCGTCCAGGAAGTCGATGTCGGCCCAGGCCGGGTCGAGGACGGCCGGCTCCAGGGCGTTGCCGGCCTCCTTCTTGATGGCCTCGTTGGCGTCGGCCTTGGCCTTCTCCGGGTTGGCCTTGATGAAGGCGTTGGCGGCCACCGAGCCGCGCAGCACGGCCTCCACCACGTCCGGGTGCTCGCCGAGGAACTTCTGCGAGACGATCAGGTTGGTGATCACGAACTTCTTGTCCGGCCAGACGTCCTTCTCGTTGAGCAGGACCTTCGCGCCGAGGGTGACCAGCTTGGAGGCGGTCGGCTCGGGCACCCAGGCGCCGTCGATCGAGCCCTGCTTGTAGGCGTCCGGGGTGACCTTGTTGTCCGAGCGGACCACGGAGACGTCACCGGCGCCGGACTGGGCGTCGACCTTGTAGCCCTTGCCGGCCAGGTAGTTGAGCAGCGCCACGTCCTGGGTGTTGCCCAGCTGCGGGGTGGCGATCTTCTTGCCCTTGAGGTCGTCCAGGGAGGCGATCTTGTCCGGGTTGACCACCAGCTTGACCCCGCCGGAGGCCGAACCGCTGATGATCTTCAGCGACTTGCCCTCGGACTTGGTGAAGCCGTTGATCGCCGGGGAGGGGCCGATCCAGCCGATGTCGATGGAGCCGGCGTTCAGCGCCTCGATCTCGGCCGGGCCCGCGTTGAAGACCTGGGTCTTGATCTGGGTGCCGCCGAGCTCCTTCTGGAAGAGGCCCTCCTGGAGGCCGACCAGCGGGGTGCCGTGGGTCAGGTTGGCGAAGTAGCCGATCTTCACGGTGTCGGCGGAGAGCTTCGCGCCGGCCGCACCCGCGGACGAAGCCCCGGCGGCGGCGCCGGAGTCGGACGTCTTGTCCGCGCTCTTCGAGCCGTAGCCGCAGGCGGAGAGCAGCGTCACGGCGGTGAGGCCGGCCACGGCGGCCGCGGCGGTGCGTCTGATCCGGCCGGCGGCCGGGCGTGCGGGGGTATCCGGGGCGGAGGCGTGCGGGAGGGCCTGGTTCGGTGCCATGGCAGGGTCCTGTTCGCGGACGGACCGTCAGGAGACGGTCTCGGGAAGGAAGTCGGTCGAGGTGGTGCTTGCGGCATCGGGGGATGCCGGGCAAGCCGGGGCGGCGCTGCTGTTCCGGTGGTGGGGAGGACAGCGGCCGGCCCGGTGACAGGGCGTTCTCAGCCGTGTCGGCCCACACATCGGGTCAGACCGCCCTGGCCGCTGCCGAGGACGCCGCTGCCGATGCGGCCGCCTTCCTTGTCCATGCCCGAGAACGCCTCGATGGGCATCAGACCCAGTCCTCCTCGTCGGGAGCGTCGGTGGTGCGTACGGTGTCGAACGCCTCGCCCGCCATGCCGGCGGTGAGCGTGGTGCCGTCGGCCGGGTCGATCAGCAGGAACGAGCCGGTCCGGCGGTTGTCGGAGTAGCCGTCGAGCGCCAGCGGCTCGGCGGTGCGCAGCACCACGTGGCCGATGTCGTTGACGCTCAACCCCTCGGGGGCGGGGCGCTGTTCGAGGCCCCCCTCGCTGATCGGCGCAGTGATGTCGATCCGGTAGGAGATCTCCTTGACCAGTGCGCGCACGGTGCGGGTGGTGTGCTTGAGCAGCACCTTGTCGCCGGCGCGCAGCGGGCGCTCGTTGAGGTGGCTGACGGTGGCCTCGATGTCCTTGGTGGGGACGGGGGCGGGGCCGGCCGCGATCAGGTCGCCGCGGGAGATGTCGATGTCGTCGGCGAGGCGGACGGTGACGGACTGGGGGGCCCAGGCGATGTCCGTCTCCCTGCCGAGTGCGTCGATGCCGGCGACGGTGGTGGTGTGGCCGGAGGGCAGCACCGTGACGGTGTCGCCGACGCGCAGCACGCCGGAGGCCAACTGGCCGGCGTAGCCGCGGTAGTCGGGGTGCTCCTCGGTCTGCGGGCGGATCACGTACTGGACCGGGAAGCGGGCCGGCTCGATGCTCGGGTCGCTGCCGACCGGCACGGTCTCCAGGTGTTCCAGCAGGGTCGGGCCGCCGTACCAGTCCATGTGGGCGGACGGCTCGACCACGTTGTCGCCGGCGAGCGCGGAGATCGGTACGGCCACCACGTCCTTGACGCCGAGCGAGGCGGCGTAGGCGGTGAACTCGGCGGCGATGGCGGCGAAGGCGGGCTCGGCGTAGTCGACCAGGTCCATCTTGTTGACGGCCAGCACCACGTGCGGCACCCGCAGCAGTGCGGCGACGGCCGCGTGCCGGCGGGTCTGCTCGACGACGCCGTTGCGGGCGTCGACCAGCACGACGGCGAGTTCGGCGGTGGAGGCGCCGGTGACCATGTTCCGGGTGTACTGCACGTGCCCGGGGGTGTCGGCGAGGATGAACCGCCGCCGCGGGGTGGCGAAGTAGCGGTAGGCGACGTCGATGGTGATGCCCTGCTCGCGCTCGGCGCGCAGGCCGTCGGTGAGCAGCGCGAGGTCGGGCGCCTCCTGGCCGCGGCCCAGGGAGACGCGCTCGACGGCCTCCAGCTGGTCGGCGAGCACCGACTTGGAGTCGTGCAGCAGGCGGCCGACCAGGGTGGACTTGCCGTCGTCGACGGAGCCGGCGGTGGCGAAGCGCAGCAGGGACGTGGCGCTGGTCTCGGTGGCGGTGCTCATTTAGAAGTATCCCTCGCGCTTGCGGTCTTCCATCGCGGCCTCGGAGAGCTTGTCGTCGGCGCGGGTGGCGCCGCGCTCGGTGAGACGGCTGGCGGCGATCTCGGCGATGACGGCCTGGATGTCGGTGGCGTCGGAGTCGACGGCGCCGGTGCAGGACATGTCGCCGACGGTGCGGTAGCGGATCAGGCGGCGCTGGACCGGCTCGTTCTCCTTGGGGCCGCCCCACTCGCCGGCGGTCAGCCACATGCCGTTGCGGGAGAAGACGTCGCGCTCGTGCGCGTAGTAGATCTCCGGCAGCTCGATGCCCTCGCGCTCGATGTACTGCCAGACGTCCAGCTCGGTCCAGTTGGAGAGCGGGAAGACCCGGACGTGCTCGCCGACGGCGTGCCGGCCGTTGTAGAGGGACCAGAGCTCGGGGCGCTGGCGGCGCGGGTCCCAGGCGCCGAACTCGTCGCGCAGGGAGAAGACGCGCTCCTTGGCGCGGGCCTTCTCCTCGTCGCGGCGGCCGCCGCCGAAGACGGCGTCGAAGCGGTTGCTCTCGATGGCGTCGAGCAGCGGGACGGTCTGCAGCGGGTTGCGGGTGCCGTCGGGGCGCTCGCGCAGCCGGCCGTCGTCGATGAAGTCCTGGACGTGGGCGACGTGCAGGCGCAGGCCGTGCTCGGCCACGACGCGGTCGCGGTAGGCGATCACCTCGGGGAAGTTGTGGCCGGTGTCGACGTGCAGCAGGGAGAACGGGACCGGCGCGGGGGCGAACGCCTTGAGCGCCAGGTGCAGCATGACGATGGAGTCCTTGCCGCCGGAGAAGAGGATCACCGGGCGCTCGAACTCCCCCGCGACCTCGCGGAAGATGTGCACCGACTCGGCCTCCAGCGCGTCCAGGTGGGACAGCGCGAAGGGGGTGTCTTCGGTGTGGACGGGACTGTCGGTCGCGGTGGTCATGCGAGGCCCCTCTCGGTCAGGAAGGCGTGCAGCTCGGCGGCGGACTCGGCGACCGCGCGGCCCTGCGTCTGCAGGCGCAGCTCCGGGTCGGCCGGGGCCTCGTACGGGTCGTCCACGCCGGTGAGGCCGGAGATCTCGCCGGCCGCCTGCTTCGCGTACAGGCCCTTGACGTCGCGTTCGGCGCAGAGCTCGACGGGGGTGGCGACGTGGATCTCCAGGAACGCGGTGCCGTTGGCGGCGTGCCGGGTGCGGACCGCGGCGCGGGAGTCGGCGTAGGGGGCGATCACCGGGGCGAGGACCTTGACGCCGTTGGCGGCCAGCTTCTCGGCGACGAACCCGATCCGGGTGACGTTGGTGTGCCGGTCCTCGCGGGTGAAGCCGAGGCCCTTGGAGAGGAACTCGCGGATCTCGTCGCCGTCGAGGACCTCGACCTTGTGGCCCTCGGCGCGCAGCCGCTCGGCCAGCGCGAAGGCGAGCGTGGTCTTGCCGGCGCTCGGCAGCCCGGTCAGCCACACGGTGGCGCCGCGCTCGCAGGGGGCGGCCGCGGGGGCCGCCTCTGCGGCTCCGTCGGCGGCCAGGGTGTGGACTGTCGTCACGGTGGGGTCTCCAGGAGGGGTGTGGTGGGGGATCGGCGGTGGATCAGAGGTGGATGCCGCACTCGGTCTTGCCGGAGCCGGACCAGCGGCCGGCCCGGGCGTCCTCGCCCTCGGCCGGCTTGCGGGTGCAGGACAGCGGCGAGCAGCCGATCGAGGTGTAGCCCTCCCACAGCAGCGGGTTGAGCAGCACCCCGTGGGCGGCGACGTAGGCGTCGACGTCCTCCTGCGTCCACCGGGCGATCGGGGCGATCTTGACCTTGCGGCGCTTCGGGTCCCAGGACACCACCGGGGTGTTCGCCCGGGTGGGGGACTCGTCGCGGCGCAGGCCGGTGGCCCAGGCGTCGTAGCCGCCGAGTCCGCGGTTCAGCGGCTCGACCTTCCGCAGCGAGCAGCAGAGGTCCGGGTCGCGGTCGTGCAGGTTCGGCCCGTACTCGGCGTCCTGCTCGGCCACGGTCAGCCGCGGCGTGAGGGTGATGACGTTGACCGGCATGGTCGCCGCCACCGCGTCCCGGGTGCCGATGGTCTCCGCGAAGTGGTAGCCGGTGTCCAGGAACACCACGTCCACGCCGGGCAGCACCGAGGAGGCGAGGTGGGCGACGACGGCGTCCTCCATGGAGGAGGTGACGCAGAACCGCTTGCCGAAGGTGTCGGCGGCCCACTGCAGGATCTCCTGCGGGGTCGCCTCCTCCAGCTCGCGGCCGGCCTTCTCCGCCGCCGCCCGGTGGTCAGTCGTCGTGCCGGTCACGTGGCGTACCCCCGTTGGTCGGTGACAGCAGGCCGAGGAACTTCAGCTGGAAGGCGCGGCGGCAGCCGTGGCACTCCCAGGCGCCGTGCCCGGCCTCGGACGGGCGCAGGTCCTCGTCCCCGCAGTACGGGCAGAAGAACGGTGCGGCTCGCTCACTCACGACAGCTGCTCCTCGTCGGCCCGGGCCGCCCACTGGGCGAAGCGCTCGCCCTCGGTGCGGCCGGCCCGGTAGCGGGTCAGCACGCGCTCGACGTAGTCGGGCAGGCCGTCCTTGGTGACCTTGAGGCCGCGGACCTTGCGGCCGAAGCCGGCCTCCAGCCCGAGCGCGCCGCCCAGGTGGACCTGGTAGCCCTCGACCTGGTCGCCGTTCTCGTCGGTGACCAGCTGGCCCTTGAGACCGATGTCGGCGACCTGGATCCGGGCGCAGGCGTTCGGGCAGCCGTTGATGTTGATGGTGAGCGGCTCGTCGAAGTCCGGGAGGCGCTCCTCCAGCTCGTCGATGAGCGTGCGGCCGCGCTCCTTGGTCTCGACGATGGCGAGCTTGCAGTACTCGATGCCGGTGCAGGCCATGGTGCCGCGGCGGAACGGCGACGGGTTGACCCGCAGGTCCAGCGCCTCCAGACCGGCCACCAGCGACTCGACCCGGTCCTCGGCGATGTCGAGGACGAGCATCTTCTGCTCGGCGGTGGTGCGCAGGCGGTCGCTGCCGTGCTCGGCGGCGAGGTCGGCGATCTGCCCGAGCAGCTTGCCGTTGACCCGGCCCACCCGGGGCGCGAAGCCGACGTAGTACCGGCCGTCCTTCTGCCGGTGCACGCCGACGTGGTCGCGCCAGCGGCCGCCGGGCTCCTCCGGCGCGGGGCCGTCCACCAGCCGGTACTTGAGGTACTCGTCCTCCAGGACCTGGCGGAACTTCTCCGGGCCCCAGTCGGCGACCAGGAACTTCAGCCGGGCGCGGTTGCGCAGGCGGCGGTAGCCGTAGTCGCGGAAGATGCCGATCACGCCGCCGTAGACGTCCGCGACCTCGTCCAGCGGGACCCAGGCGCCCAGGCGCACCCCGAGCTTCGGGTTGGTCGAGAGACCGCCGCCGACCCAGAGGTCGAAGCCGGGGCCGTGCTCCGGGTGGTCGACGCCGACGAAGGCGACGTCGTTGATCTCGTGCGCGACGTCCAGCAGCGGGGAGCCGGAGACGGCGGACTTGAACTTGCGCGGCAGGTTGGAGAACTCGGGGTTGCCGATGAAGCGGCGGTAGATCTCCTCGATGGCGGGGGTGCCGTCGATGATCTCGTCCTCGGCGATGCCGGCCACCGGGGAGCCCAGGATGACGCGCGGGGTGTCGCCGCAGGCCTCGGTGGTGGAGAGGCCGACGGCCTCCAGCTTCTGCCAGATCGCCGGGACGTCCTCGATCCGGATCCAGTGGTACTGGACGTTCTGGCGGTCGGTCAGGTCCGCGGTGCCGCGGCCGTACAGCTCGGAGACCTCGGCGATCGCCCTGAGCTGGGCGACGGTCAGCCGGCCGCCGTCGACGCGGACGCGGAGCATGAAGTACTCGGCGTCCAGCTCGTGCGGGTCCAGGATCGCGGTCTTGCCGCCGTCGATGCCCTCCTTGCGCTGGGTGTAGAGACCCCACCAGCGCATCCGGCCGCGCAGGTCGGCCGGGTCGATCGAGTCGAAGCCGCGGTGCGCGTAGATCGTCTCAATACGTGTCCGCACATTGAGACCGTCGTCGTCCTTCTTGAACTGCTCGTTGGCGTTCAGAGGAGTGAAGTGGCCCATGCCCCACTGGCCCTCACCGCGGTGGCGGGTCGCCTTGCGGGCCGCGGCGGGGCGGCGCGCGGCGGCGCTGTCGGCCGTGGGCTCGGCAGTCTCGGGGGTGGTGGCCATGGTGAAGTCCTTCGGGGCAGGTGGCTCTGACGCCGGGTTGGTCGCGGTGCGTGCTCGGCGGTGCGGTGCTGCTGTGACCTGCTGGTTTCTCAGGGCCGGGAGAGCAGTGACCGGGGCCGGGCGGGCGCCTGCGCATTCGCTTCGGCGGCTGCGGCGAGGGGGGTGGGCGCCGGGTGCGGTGGTGTCGCGGGGTGGGCTCAGGTCACCGGACAGATGGCGCTGGACACGCGAAGGAGATCGACGTGGAGTCGACCTACCAGGGTGGTTCCGGCGCTTGGCATGGCAAGAGATTCGCACGGCGCATGACTCGCGGTCCACTAACGTCCGTATTGTGGACGCACGGGTTTCGCATCCCGAGACGGTTGAGCGTTCCCGCCGCTCGCCGCTTTCCGCCCCACTGTCGCCGCTCCGCGGTCCGGAGATCAAGGGACCGGCCCCGGCCCGATAACGTTGGGCCTGTGCAAGCAGCAGGCGAAACGACGAGACCGAACCCCGAGCGGCCCTCCCGTCGTCGGGGCAAGGGCTCCCGGCGGGCGGCCAAGCAGGTCACCTGGCGCAGTACCGCCTGGGCCCTGGTGAAGGACACCACCAACACCTGCGTCGAGTACCGGGTCACCGGGCTCGCCGCCGAGGCGGCGTTCTTCACCCTCCTCTCCATCCCGCCGCTGCTGCTCTGCCTGGCCGGAACGCTCGGCTACCTGGACGACTTCCTCGGCGCCGGCACCATCGAGTCGCTGCGGCAGGACATCCTCAAGGCCTCCGGGACGGTCCTCACCGACTCGTCGGTCAAGGCGGTGGTGGTCCCGCTGCTGGACGACGTCTTCAACCACCGGCGGCCCGACCTCGTCTCGCTCGGCTTCCTGCTCTCGCTCTGGTCGGGCTCGCGCGCGCTCTACATCTTCATCGACACCATCACCGTGATGTACGGGCTGGACGGCAAGCGCGGCATCGTCAAGACCCGGACGATGTCGCTCGGCCTCTACCTCGGCGCCCTGGTGATCGGCTCGCTGGTGCTGCCGCTGCTGCTGGCCGGCCCCGGCCTGGTCCAGAACGCGGTGGGGGTCGGCCTCGCGTCCGTGGTCAACGCCTTCTACTGGCCGGTCGCGATCCTGCTGCTGATCGTCTCCCTCACCACGCTGTACCACCTGGCCGTGCCGGTCTCCACGCCGTGGCGCGAGGACATCCCCGGTGCGCTGGTGGCCCTGGTCGTCCTGGTCTTCTGCAGCGTCGGGCTCCGGTTCTACCTGGTGAGCTCGGTCGAGGGCCGCTCCGCGTACGGCTCGCTGGCCGCGCCGGTGGCCGTACTGCTGTGGATCTTCGTGGTCGCGCTCGCGGTGCTGATCGGCGCCGCGATGAACGCCGCCATAGACCGCCGCTGGCCCACCCTGGAGACCGCCGACGCGCGCGCCGAGAACGAGCGCGCCCACGAGGAGGCGGCCGCCGCCGTGGTCCGCGAGGTGGCTGCCCGGCGCGCCGTCGAGCGGGCCCGCCGGGCGCGCGAGCTGGGTCTCGCGGAGGGCGCCGAGGAGGAGTACTGGGAGGACGAGGGCGAGGACGTCGACGTGCCCTCGGAGTACCCCGAGCGCTGGGCCGACGTGCTGGCCGCCGACAACGTGCGGGCCCGGCTCACCACGCGCGGCGGCCCGCACCACCGGCCGGCCCCGCCGCCGCCGGACAGCGACCGGCCGACCGCGCCGCCGCCGGAGCGACCGCTGCCCGGGCACCCGCCCCGGCCGCCGTGGGACCAGCAGCGCTGAGACGGGGGTCCGCGTCCGCGGGGGTGTCCGGTCCGTGGACGGCCGGTGGACGGCCGGCGGCCGGGGCCGGGGGCCGGGCCGACAGCAGTGCCGGGGCCGGGCGGCGGTGACGGCTCCGGTGGCCCCGGGGCGGGCCGCGGCCCGGCGAGAACCGCCGGTGGAGAAGCGCAGGTGAAAAACCGGTTGGCGGTGCCGGAGCGGCTCGCTACGGTGTGATCAGTCCGGTTCGAAGGGCCGCCGTTCTCGCGGCCCGTGGAGAGAAGCAGGAGGTGAGCCCGGTGACTGTCACGGTCGTCACGGCTGCCCTGGGCAGCGCTCGCACCCCCCTCTCCCTCCCGGCCGCCGGCTGACGCCGCTCCACTCGCGCGCGCAGCCGCAGCCCGGCGGGATCACATTCCTCCCGAAGGGCCCCCTGCGTTGTTCAACGCTGCTTCTGTTCCGTCTTCCTCTTTCTCTTCTTCTTCCTCCCTGCCCGGCACTCCGGGCTCCCCGCTGGCCGCCTACGGCTGGACGGACGAGCTCGCGGAGCAGTTCGCCCCGCTCGCCGGGGCCGGGCTGACGCCGGCCCGCATCGTCCGGGTGGACCGCGGCCAGTGCGACGCCGTCCTGGTCGACCCGGAGACCGGCGAGCTGTGCACCGTCCGGGCCGACACCCGCCCGGTCGGCGACGCCGACATGATCAACTGTGCGTGCACCGGCGACTGGGCGGGCGTGGACCTCGCGGCCCGGCCGATGACGGCCGTCGCCGCGCTGCTGCCGCGCTCCACCGCGATCATCCGCAAGGTGGCCGGCAAGCGGTCCGACGGCCAGGTCCTGGCCGCCAACGTCGACACCGTGCTGATCGCCGCCTCGCTCGCCGCCGAGCCGGACCTCGGCCGGATCGAGCGCTTCCTGGCCCTGGCCTGGGAGTCCGGCGCCGAGCCGGTGGTCGTCCTCACCAAGGCCGACCTGGTCCACGACGCGGAGTTCATCCGCGCCGACGTCGAGGCCGCCGCCCCCGGCGTCACCGTGCTGGTGGTCAGCGCGGAGACCGGCGAGGGGGTGGACGTGCTGCGCGCCTGCATCCCCGGCACCACCGCGTTCATCGGCCAGTCCGGCGTCGGGAAGTCCACCCTCACCAACGTCCTCGCCGGTGCCGACGTGATGGCCGTCCAGCAGGCCCGCGCAGTGGACCAGAAGGGCCGTCACACCACGACCACCCGCGAGCTGATCGCGCTGCCCGGCGGCGGCGTGCTGATCGACACGCCCGGGCTGCGCGAGGTCGGCCTCTACGGTGGCGAGGGGGTGGCCCTGGCCTTCGCCGACATCGCGGAGCTGGCCGAGTCCTGCCGCTTCCACGACTGCGGGCACGAGAGCGAGCCCGGCTGCGCGGTGCGGGAGGCGCTGGCCGACGGCACGCTGCCGGAGCGCCGGTGGGAGAGCTACCGCAAGCTCCAGCGCGAGAACGACTGGATCGCCTCCCGCTCGGACGCCCGGCTCGCTACGGCCCGGGTGAAGAAGTGGAAGGCCATCACCAAGTCGATGCGCGCCGCGGGCGGCACCGTGAAGTGGTGACGCCCGCCCGGCCGGCCTGCCGACGCCCACACCGCGCCGCCCCCGACGCCTTCCGGGGCAGCGCGGTGCGGGCAGGCCGGCCGACGGCGCGGCTCGGCTCAGCGCGGCTCGGTTCGGCGTCAGTCAGCGGGCGTCGCCGGCCGGCTCCCGGCGCAGGTCGGCGACCAGCCGGAACCGCTCCAGGACGACCGGCGTGCCGTCGTGCACCGTGAAGTCCGGGTCGCCCAGCGCGTCCCGCATCTCCGGGCCGTGCCAGAACCCCTCGTGGACCCTTCGCCACTCGGCCACCGTCGTGTAGCCCTCGCCCTCGTCTAGCGCGTGCTGCAGGTCGACCTCGGCCAGCGCGACGACCCGGACCTCCGTCGTCTCGGTCACGGCCACCACCCTGCCGTCCGAGTCGATCACCGCCGAGCGCACCCCGGCCCGGGGCAACGGCTCGTCCTCGTGCTCGTAGTCGGCGACCAGGCCGGTGGTGCTGGTCTTGGCGCCGCTCAGCACGGCCGCGACCAGCTGGTCGCGCAGCGGGCCGGGGAAGGCGAACTCCTCGATCCGCATCGCGGACACCCGGGGGTCGTCCGGACCGGTGTACGGCTGCTCGTTCGGCTGCTCGCTCATGGGGCTCCTGTCCGGACGGCGGCCGGTCTGCCGCGCAGGGGGGCGCCGCAGGCGGGTGGGGCGGCACCGGAGAGTGGGCGTCGGCCAGCGTAGCCGCCGACCGGTGCCGACGGCGCGCGGTTTTCCGCCCAGCCCCGGCGGCCGCAGGACTTCCGGGCGCCCGCTCCGGCCGCTCACGCCCACGTCCGATTTCCGCCAGTCGGCCGGCCGCGGGTGCCGCAGACTGGACAGCGTGATCGACGACGACATCCGGTACCGAGCAGTGGACAGCCGCGACGCCCGCTTCGACGGCGTCTTCTTCACGGCCGTCACCTCGACCGGCATCTACTGCCGACCGAGCTGCCCCGCCGTGACCCCCAAACGTGCCAACTGCACCTTCTACCCCAGCGCGGCCGCCGCCCAGGGCGCCGGATTCCGCGCCTGCCGCCGCTGCCGCCCCGACTCGGTGCCCGGCTCGCCGGAGTGGAACCACCGCGCCGACCTGGTCGGCCGCGCCATGCGACTGATCGGCGACGGCCTGGTCGACCGCGAGGGCGTCGCAGGCCTCGCCCAGCGCCTCGGCTACAGCGCCCGGCAGCTGCAGCGCCAGCTCACCGCCGAACTCGGCGCCGGGCCGATCGCACTGGCCCGCGCCCGCCGGGCCCAGACCGCCCGGCTGCTGCTCCAGACCACCGAGCTGCCGATCACCGAGATCGCCTTCGCGGCCGGCTTCGCCTCCGTGCGGCAGTTCAACGACACCGTCCGCGAGGTCTACGACCGCACCCCCAGCGGGCTGCGCGCCGAGGTCTCCGCCGGCCGGCGCGGCGCCACCCCGGCCGGCGGGCTCACCCTGCGCCTCGCCTACCGGGGCGCCCTGGACAGCGACCACCTGATCGACTTCCTGGCCCTGCGTGCCGTCCCCGGCGTCGAGGAGGTCGTCCCCGGAGCCCGCCCCGGCGTCCGCACCTACCGGCGGACCCTCGCCCTCCCGTACGGGCACGGCATCGCCGAGGTCGACGGACTCGCGCCCGGGGACCCGCGCACCCGCGGCTGGCTGGACTGCCGCCTGTTCCTCGCCGACCTGCGCGACCTCCCGACCGCTGTCCAGCGGCTGCGCATCCTGTTCGACCTGGACGCCGACCCGGACGCGGTGGACGAGCAACTCGGCGCCGATCCGCTCCTCGGCCCGCTGGTCGGCGGCCGGCCGGGCCTGCGCTCGCCCGGCCACGTCGACCCGCACGAGCTGGCCGTCCGCGCCGTACTCGGCCAGCAGATCAGCGTCGGCGCCGCCCGCACCCTGGCCGGCCGGCTCGCCGAGAAGTACGGCGCCGCGCTGCCCGAGCCCAACGGCGGGCTGCGCCTGCTCTTCCCGACCGCCGCCGTCCTGGCGGTGGCCGACCCCGAGGACTTCGCCATGCCGGCCGCCCGCCGGAAGGCGCTCACCGGCCTCTGCGCCGCCCTCGCCGAGGGCGTCGTCCGACTGGACGGCGGCGTCGACCGGGAGGAGGCGGCGGCCCAGCTGCTCGCCCTGCCCGGCATCGGCCCGTGGACCGTCGGCTACCTGCGGATGCGGGCCCTCGCCGACCCGGACGTCTTCCTGCCGAGCGACGTCGGCATCCGCCACGGCCTCACGGCACTCGGCGCCCCCGGCGACCCGAAGTCCGCCGCCCGCGCCGCCGAGGCCTGGGCACCCTGGCGCTCCTACGCCGTGCACCGGCTCTGGGCCGGCGCCACCAGTGACATCAGCACCGGAACGGAGAACACCCGAGCATGAGCACCACCGTCTTCACCTTCATGGAGAGCCCCTTCGGCCGGCTGCTGCTGAGCGGCGTCCGGCCGGCGGAGGGCGGACCGGCCGCCCTGGCCACGGTCACCGCCCCGGGCCAGAAGTACGCGCTGGCCGAGCCCGCGGACGACTGGGTCCACGACCCGGACGCGCTCGCCGAGCCGGTCGCGCAGCTCACCGCGTACTTCGCCGGCGAGCGCACCACCTTCGACCTCCCGCTCGCCCCGGCCGGCACCGACTTCCGGCAGAAGATCTGGGCCGCCCTGGACGACATCCCGTACGGCGAGACGGTCACCTACGGCCAGCTGGCCGCGCTCGCCGGTGCCATGCCGCAGGCCGTCCGTGCCGTGGGCGGCGCCGTGGGCGCCAACCCGCTGCTCATCGTCCGGCCCTGCCACCGCGTGGTCGGTGCCAACGGCGCGCTCACCGGCTTCGCGGCCGGGGTCGACCGCAAGCGCTGGCTGCTGGACCTGGAGAGCGGCGCGCTGTTCTGAGGCGCCGCCGCCCCGGGCCGCCGGCCGGGCACCCGAGACCGACCGGGGGCCTACTGAGCGCTCGCCGTGAGATCGACGCGCCAGTCGTGGCTGCGCATCCACCGGCCGGCGGGGAACTCGAAGTCGGTCTCGCCGACCAGGGTGAAGCCGGCCTTGCGGCAGACGGTGTTGGAGGCCGGGTTGTCCACGGACGGGAAGGCGTGCAGGTACCGGAGCCGGGCCGCCGTACGTGCCTCGGCCACCGCGGCGCGGGCGGCGGCGACGGCGATGCCGCGGCCCTGGTACGCGGGGAGGACGTTCCACCCCATCTCGTGGACGAGCTCGCCCTGCCAGGTGCGGGTGCCGTAGCCGACCGTGCCGACCGGTTCGGCCTCCCCGGCGAGGACGATGCGGAACATGCAGCCCAGGCCGGACGGCACGAAGCCCAGGTAGCGGTGGTGACGGACGAGCAGCTGCTCCTCGGTCTCCGGGCCGCCGACGTGCTTCTTCATTCCCGGGGTGTTCACCCGGCGCAGCAGTGCGAGGTCGGCGTCGGTCCAGGGCTCGATGTGGATCGGTGCGGCGGTCATGGACGGACGCTAGCCGGAGCCGGGTCCCGGCGGACACCGAATTCGCCGCCCGGTGGCGCACCGGACTGGGCAGGCCCGCCCCGGGCGGACTACTCGGGGCCGGTCGGGCGGGCCAGGGCGCGGGCCAGGCTGTCCAGCGCGGGCAGCGCCTGCATGACGGCCTCGCGGTCGGCGGGGGAGAGGGTGCCGAGCGCGGTCGCGATGCGGCGCTCGTGGGCGCGCTGCCAGTCGTCCAGCTGGCGCCGTCCGGCCGGGGTGAGGGCGATCCGGGCGGTGCGGCGGTCGCCGGGGTCGGCCTGGCGGTCGACGAAGCCGGCCTCCAGCAGCTTGCCGACCAGGCCGCTGACGGTGTTCGGGGCGAGCCGCTGGCGGTCCGCGAGCTCGCCGACCCGCAGCGGGGCGGCGGCGAGGGTCTGCAGGAGTTCGACCTGCGCCATCGGCAGGGACTCCCACGGGTAGTCGGTGCGGATGCTGCTGCGCAGGGCGCGGCGCAGCCGGGTCACCACGTCGGTCAGCCGCCGGGCCCGCTCCAGCGCCGGGGCTGCGAGGTCCGCCGGGGACTCCGCGTCCGCCAGGCCTTCGGCGGGTTCGGTGGCGGGGTCGGGTACGGACGGCGACGGCGACATGGCGGACAGCGTATCGCCTGGTGGCGGCCGCCCCCGCGAGCCGGTCGGACACCGATCAGCTCGTAGAGAGAACATCTCTGTATCCGATATATTCTCGGTATGGACACCGCCGCCCTCGCCTCCCGGCTGCTCACCGAGCATCCCCGGCCGCGCAGCGTGGCCCGGTGGCGGTACGCCCACTGGCTGGCGGTCGGCACGGTCTGCCTCGGAGCGTTCCTCGGGCAGCTGACGGCGAGCATCACGGCGCTCGTCTTCCCCGCCCTCGGACGGCACTTCGGCGCCGGCTTCGCCTCCGTCGAGTGGGTCGCGCTCGCCTACCTGCTGGTGCTGGTGGCCCTGCTCGCCCCGATCGGCCGGCTCTCCGACCTGGTCGGGCGCAAGACCGTGTACCTCGGTGGCTTCGCCGTCTTCGCGCTGGCCTCGCTCGGCGCCGGACTGGCCGGGGGCCTCTGGGTGCTGGTGGCCTGCCGCGCGGTCCAGGCCGTCGGCGGCGCGATGATGCAGGCCAACAGCGTAGCGCTGGTGGCGCGCGGCGTTCCCGAGCACGCGATGCGCAGGGCGCTGGGCGTGCAGGCGGCCGCGCAGGGCCTCGGCCTGGCGCTCGGGCCGAGCCTGGGCGGTCTGCTGGTGGAGCACGCCTCCTGGCGCTGGGTGTTCTGGATCAACGTGCCGATCGGCGTGCTGGGCATCCTGGCCGGCTGGTTCCTGCTGCCCCGCACCCGCCCCGATGACGTGCCGGGGGAGCCACCGCGGCCGCGGGGAGCGCTGCGGCCCCGGATCCGGGCGGAGGAGCGGGGCGGCGGCCGCTTCGACCTGGCCGGACTGCTGCTGCTCACCGGGGCGACAAGCGCGCTGCTGCTGGCCCTCTCCACCGCCTCCGGCCTGCCGCTGCCCGGTTGGGCGGTGGCCGTGCTGCTGCTCGCCGCGGCGGTGTGCGCGCTCGGGCTGGTCCGGCAGGAGCGGCGCGCGGCCCGGCCGATCCTGGCACCGGGTCTGGTGAACACCCCGGGGGTGCGGTCGGGCCTGGTGGTCTCGCTGATCGGCTACCTGCTGCTGTTCTGCCCGCTGGTGCTGGCCCCCGTCCTGCTCGCCGGGGCCGGTGTGCCGGCGTCCCGGGTGGGCCTGGTGGTGACGCTGCTGCCCGCCGCGTTCGCGGTCGCCGCGACCGGCGGCGGCGCCCTGCTGCCCCGCGGCTGGTCGGACCTGGCCCGCTGCCGGCTCGGCGCGGCGGTCGCGGGCGCGGGGCTGCTGCTCTTCGCGCTGCTGCCGACCGGCGGTGTGGGGGTGGGTGCCACGGGGGTGGGCGGTCCGCTGCCGGTCGCCGTCGTGCTGGCGATCGCCGGCTGGGGGCTGGGCCTGCTGCTGCCCGCCAACAACGCGCTGGTGATGCGGGCGATCCCGGCGGAGTGCTCGGCGGTCGGCGGCGGCATGGTCAACATGGCGCGGAGCCTCGGCACGGCCCTCGGCACCGCGCTGCCCGTGCTCGGCGTCCACCTGGCGGGCGCGGCGACCGGAGGGCGGGCGGTTCTGCTCGTGCTCGCCGCGGTCGCGGGCCTCGCGGTGGCGGTGGCCCGCCCGGCCCGGCGCCGCTGAGCCCGCGGGGCCCGCTCGGCCCGGTGCCGCTGAGCCCGCGCCGCTGCGGGCCCTCGGAGCGGGGACGGGCGGGACGGGGAACGGCGCCGGGGTGCGGCGGACGGTCGAGCCGTCCGCCGCACCCCGGCCGGGCGTTGCGTGCGCAGGGTGGAGCGTGTCAGGAGGCGGGGACGCCCGGGGCGGCGCCGCGCTCCTTGAGCATGTCGGTGATCAGCTGGATCTCCGCGGTCTGCCCGTTCACCATCGACTGCGCGAGCCGCTTCTCGGTCTCGTTCTTCGCCATGTCGACGTAGCCCTGGGCCATCTCGACCCCGCCCTTGTGGTGCTCCAGCATCAGCTGCAGGTAGTACACCTCGGCCTCGCGCCCGCTGAGCGTGCGCAGCTTGCCGAGCTGGGCGTTGGTGGCCATGCCGGGCATCAGCGAGCCGTCGTGCGCCTCGTAGGTGTGGTGCATGTTCATCCACGCCATCGGCTTGGCCGCGGAGTGCTGCGAGAGCCCCCACTGGTCGAGCCAGCCCATCATCATCCCGCGCTGGTTGGCCTGGGTGTTGATGATGTCGAACGCGAGGGTGCGGACCGGCTCGTCGGCCGTCCGGTCCCGCACGATGAACGACAGGTCGACGGCCTGCTGGTGGTGGGTCGCCATGTCGCGGGCGAACCCGGCCTCGGGGGAGTCGTCCGCCGGCACGCTGAGCGCCGACGAGCCCGAGGCGGACGTCCCGCTCGCCACCAGGGCGGGTATGCCGAGGGCGAGGGCGAGCGAGGCGGCCAGCACGGCCGGCCACCACAGCCGCCGGCGGGAGGACGCCCGGGGCGCCCCGTCGTCCTCCTCCGCGGGGGTCACCGCGTCCGCGGTCACATCGACCCCATGGTGCAGGACGCGCCCGGCTCCTGCGTCTGCTGGCCCTGCACGTACTTGGTGAAGAAGGCGTTCACCCGGGGGTCGCCGGCGCTGTCCACGACCAGCTGGGTGCTCCAGGCGTTGAGGGTGATGGTGCCCTTCTCGTCCGGGTACGGGCTCATCAGCGAGTACGGGGTGGCCTTCACCTTGTCGGAGAGGGTCTTGATGTCGTCGGGGGTGGCCTTGCCGTTGTAGGTCACCCAGACCGCGCCGTGCTCCAGCGAGTGGACGGCGCGCTCGTTCTCGACCGGCTGGTCGTAGACGTGGCCCATGCAGTCCAGCCAGACCGCGTTGTGGTCGCCGCCGACCGGCGGGGTCTGCGGGTAGGTGACCTTCTCCTTGACGTGGTTGCGGCTCAGGTCGCCGAAGGTCTGCACGCCGTCGATCGGCGCGCTGGCGGCGGCCTCCTTGGCCTTCTTGTCCTCGTTGGCGTCCATCACGATCCAGGTGCCGGTGGCGATCGCACCGATCACCAGGACGCCGACGACCACCGAGGCGATGATCTTGTTGCGGCGGTCACGGCGCTGCTCGGCGGCGCGGAGCTCGGCGATCCTGGCGCGGCGGTCGAGGCCGGCCTTGCCGCCGGGCTTGTTCGACTGCTTGGAGGCGGAACCCATGTGGTGTCCTTGTCCCCGCCGCGCGCTCGTGGCGCGGCGGTCTGAAGAGGGGGGCGGAGGGGCGGATCCGTCGGTGCCGCCCGTCGTGCCGGCCGCTCGGGCGGGCAGGGCGGGAGGGCCGGCGGTGGGTTCCGCTCAGGACCGGTGTACTTGGAGTTCGTGCAGGTCCGGCGCCGGGTGCGGACCGTCCAGCAGCCCGGTCGGCACCACCCGGGGCAGGGCCTCGGGCAGCTCGGTGCCGGGTGTCACGGCCGGCTGGGGCTGCGGCGGCGGGTTGGGGAGCTGGGCGTCCTGCCCGCAGTACGGGTGGCCGGAGCAACCGTTGTCGCGGTGCGGCGGCTCGCCGTCGGCGGAGCACAGCGTCCGGTGCCGCGGACCCTCGGCGGTCCGGCCGTCGGCGCGGGGTCGGTCGGTGCGCGGGGCCGCGTGGTGCGGCGGTGCGCCGTCCGGGCCTTCCGCGGCGGGACCGGCCACGGTGGTCGCGGGGGCGGCCGGGAACGGTGCGGAACGGTCGGCCGCGACGGCCGAGGCCTGGCCCGCGCACGGCAGCGCCGTCAGCAGTCCGACCAGCAGCAGGACCAACAGCGCACCCACCGGGCGGCCCGCGATTGCGGCCCTCCCCGGTCGGGGCGAGCTGGGGGCCGACGCGGTCATGCGCACATTTAATCAGCCGAACGAGTGAAGCGATGCCCCTCCTCGGACCCCATTTTCGGCACCCGACGGGGGCGAACACCCCGTAAACACCCTGGCCGGGGCAGTTCCGGCAAGCGCGGACGGAACGGAATCGGAACGCGGGGCGAATCCGGTGACCCAGATCATCCGATCAGTGCACGGTTTGTCGCCGAAAGCCGGACAGGGTCGTTTGCACTTGGAGAGAATGACGCGAGTCCGGCCCCGCCGGGGGCGGCGCGACCACGGACCGACCAGGAGCCGCCAGATGACCACGACGGGTGCACCCGCACAGCCCCACCGGCCGGACGACAGCTGGTGGGACACGGTCTACGAAGGGCCGGCGGGCACCCTCCCGGACACCCCGGGCGCGGCGGCGGGGGAAGGCAGCGTCGACGACTGGTTCGAGACCGCCGCCGGGCTGATCGGACCGCAGCGCGCCGGCGAGCCGGCGGAGGCGGCGGCGGACACGGCGGCGGAGGCGTCGGTGGCGGTGCCGCCGGAGGCGCCGGTGGTGGCGGAGGCGTCGGCGGAGGCGCCGGTGGACGTTCCGGTGGAGGCGGTGGCCTCCTCGGGTGGGGACGGGCCGGCCGGTGACGCGCTGCTGGAGCGGGACAGCATCGACGACTGGTTCGACACCGCGGTCGGCGTGATCGGACCGGAGTACACCGGCGAGCCGGCGGGGACGCACAAGTTCCCGGCGCCCGCCTGGGCCGACGCCGCCCCGGAGTCGGAGCCGGAGCCGGTGATGGTGGCGGTCGAGCCGGAGCCGGAGCCGGAGCCGGAGCCGGAACCGGAGCCGGAACCGGAGCCGGAGCCGGTTGCCGAGGCCGTACCCGAGCCCGGGGCCGTACCCGAGAGCGTGCCCGAGCCCGAGGCTGCTCCGGCGCCCGTCCTGCAGAAGGCGCCGGAGCCCGCGCCCGTCCCGGAGCAGGAACAGGACCCGGAGCCCGAGGCGCCGGCGGAGCCCGCCCCCGAGCCGGTGGCCGAGGCCGCGCCGGCACCCGAAACCGCCCCCGCCGCCCCCGCGGCGACGCCGGCGACCCGCCCCGCCGCCGCCCGCTCGTCGCTCGCCGCGGGCGGGCCCGCGATGCCGCACGTCGGCGAACGCCCGCCCACGTACGGGCCCGAGCCGACCGCCGTGCCGGAGGCGGACCCCGGCGCGCTGGGCGCCGTCGTGCCGGACACCGTGCTGGAGGGCGCCCAGTACGGCAGCGCGATCCTGCGCGCCGCCTCCGTCCGCGGCGACTCCGCCCGCTACCGGGGGGAAACCCGCCGGGACACGCTGCTGGTGACCAGGTTCGGCGAGGCTCCCGACGGACTGCTGCTGGCCGCGATCGGGGGCCTCGACCGGGCCGGCGGCGACGAGGCGGACCCCGAGGCCGTCGCCACCGCCACGGCCGAGGCCTGCCGCCAACTCGCCGGCGCGATCGGGCGCAGCCGGGCCGGGCTGGCCGCCGACCTGCGGTCCGGCGCGCGCGACCGGCTCCGGTACGGCCTGCAGCGCCTCGCCACCAGCGCCGCCGCCCCGCTGCGGGCGCTCGCGCCCCGGCCGGAGGAGGAGGGTGCGCCGTCCCCGGCCGCACTGCACTGCCTGCTGGTCTCGCTCGATCCGGAGGCCTCCTACCGGGTGGCCTTCGGGGTCGGCCCGGGCGGGCTCTACCTGCTGCGCTCCGGCCACTGGATCGACGCGTACGCGGCGCGGCTGCTGCACCACCCGGACGGCCAGCCGCCGGTCCCGGACGGCCCGGTGGCGGAGCCGCGGCCGTTCCGGTTCCGGATGGTCCCGGCGACGCCGGGCGACATCCTGCTGCTCTGCACCCCCGGCCTGGCCCGGCCGATCGCCGAGGAGCCGGCCGTCGCCCACTTCCTGTCCACCCACTGGGCGCACCCGCACCCGCCGGGCACCGTGGACTTCCTCCGCCAGGTGCAGGTCCGCGCCAAGGGCTACGCCGACGACCGCACGGCGGCCGGCGTCTGGACCGAGTGAGGGCCGGGCCGCGGGCGTGGCCGGTGCGCGGGCCGGCGGTGCGCGGCGATCGTCAGACCTCGGCGCCGAGGAGCGTGCCGCAGGCCGACTCTGCCAGGGCCAGGGCCCGGGTGCGCCGGGCGCCGGGGAGGCCGAGGGCCAGCGGGACGGCGAGGCCGTCGAGCAGGGCGCGGATCTGGGCGGCGCGCTCGTGGGCGGCGCCGGGGGTGAAGCGGCCGGAGCCGGCGCCCTCGTCGAGCAGGGCGACGAGGTCGGCCTCCCACGGGGCCTCGATCTCCAGCTGCCCCTGCCGGAGCTCCTCGCTGGCGGGGGAGCGGCCCCACACCTCGACCCAGAGGATCCAGCGCGGGTCGCCGGGGCCCTCGGGCAGGTAGAGCCGGGTGTACTCGGCGAGCCGGTCCCAGACGTCGCGGGCGCCGTCGGCCAGGGCGGCGTGCCGGCGGCTGCCGAGCTGGTCCTCGCTCCAGCGCAGTGTCTCCAGCAGCAGCTGGTCCTTGCTGCCGAAGTAGTAGAGCAGGTGCCCGGCGCTCATCTGGAGCTGCTTGCCGAGGCCGGCCATGGTGAGCTTCGCGAGCCCGTGTTCGGCGATCGCGGCACGCGCGGTGGCGAAGACCTCCTCGCGGGGGCGCGCCGGGCGGCGCGGGCGGGGGTCCGCCATCTGCTGTTCTCCTCTTGTGCCACTGGGGCCACTACCGTACTGGCCGGGCCCGGCCGGCCACCGGGGTGGTGGCCGGCCGGGCCCGGCCAGTCAGGCCGGTACGGGTCAGGCCTGCGGCTGCTGCTGGGTGATGCAGTGGATGCCGCCGCCGTTGGCGAAGATCTCGCGGGCGTCGAGCAGCTCGACGGTCCGGCCCGGGTAGGCCTTCTCCAGGATGGCCTTGGCCTCCTGGTCGCGCGGGTCGGCGAAGGCGCAGAGGATCACGGCGCCGTTGGCCACGTAGTGGTTGATGTAGGAGTAGTCGACCGGCTCACCCTCCTCGTCCAGCAGGACGGTGGGGGCGGGCAGTTCGATCACCTCCAGGGCGCGGCCCCGGGCGTCGGTGGAGGCGCGCAGGATCGCCACCAGCTCCTTGCACACCTCGTGGTCCGGGTGGGCCGGGTCCGGCTGGACGTGGGCGACCACGACGCCCGGGCGGACGAAGGAGGCGACGATGTCGATGTGGCCGCGGGTGCCGAACTCGTCGTAGTCGCGGGTGAGTCCGCGCGGCAGCCAGATCGCCTTGGTGGTGCCGAGGAAGGCGTGCAGCTCGGCCTCGACCTCCTCGCGGGTCCAGTCGGAGTTCCGGCCCTCGCCGAGCTGGACGGTGTCGGTGACGAGCACGGTGCCCTCGCCGTCGACGTGGATGCCGCCGCCCTCGTTGATCAGCCGGGACGCGAAGCGCCGGACGCCGGTCAGCTCGCTGATGTGCTCGGCGATGTGCTGGTCGTTGTCCCAGCGGGCCCAGCCCTGGGCGCCCCAGCCGTTGAAGATCCAGTCGGCGGCGGCCAGGCCGCCCTTGCCGTCGATCAGGAACGACGGGCCGATGTCACGCATCCACGCGTCGTCCAGCGGGCGCTCGACGATCTCGACCTGCTCGGCGACGTACTTGCGGGCCTCCTCGGTCTCGCCGGTGTTGACCACCAGGGTGACCGGCTCGTACCGGACGATCGTGTTGGCGACCGCGGCCCAGGCCTCGCGGCCGGCGTGCAGGTGCTCGGCGCTGTCGAAGGTCGGGTTGGTGGTGGGGAAGGCCATCCAGGTGCGGTCGTGCGGGTGCCACTCGGCGGGCATCCGGTAGCCGAGCGAGGCGGGGGCGGGGGTGGTCATCGTGGTGTCCTAGCGGGGAGGTGAGGGTGGATCAGAGGAAGTAGAGGCGGCTGAGCGAGACGCTCTCGGCCGGTTCGGAGCGCAGCGGTTCGCCGTCCAGCGAGACCAGGCCGGTCTCGGTGACCTCGACGCGGCCGATCCGGGCGTTGCGCACCAGGTCGCGCGGGCCGATGCCGCGGGTGTTGCGGACACCGACGCGGCGGCGCCGGGTCGGCATGCCGTCGGCCGGCCGGTCCAGGTAGGCGCCGTCGGCGGCGGCCTGGGCGACGAAGGCCACCGAGAGGTCGGCGGCGGTGGCACCGTGGGCGCCGAACTGGGGGCCGAGGACGAGGGGTTCGCAGCGGTCGGTGGAGGCGTTGGGGTCGCCGACGACGCCGTAGGCGGGGAAACCGGCCTTCAGCACCAGCTGCGGCTTGGCGCCGAAGTGGTCGGGGCGCCAGAGCACGATGTCGGCGAGCTTGCCGATCTCGATCGAGCCGACCTCGTGGGCCAGACCGTGGGCGATGGCGGGGTTGATGGTGAGTTTGGCGACGTAGCGCAGGACGCGTTCGTTGTCGTCGCCGCTCTCGGTGGTGCCGTAGGAGCCGGTGCCGTCCAGGGGGCCGAGCTCGGTCTTCATCTTGCCGGCCATGGCGAAGGTGCGGCGCACGGTCTCGCCGGCACGGCCCATGCCCTGGGCGTCGGAGGAGGTGATGCCGATGGCGCCGAGGTCGTGCAGGACGTCTTCGGCGCCCATGGTGCCGGCGCGGATGCGGTCGCGGGCCATGGCGGCGTCGCCGGGCAGGTCGACCTTGAGGTCGTGCGCGGAGACGATCATGCCGAAGTGCTCGCCGAGGGCGTCACGGCCGAACGGCAGGGTGGGGTTGGTGGAGGAGCCGATCACGTTGGGGACGCCGGCCATCTTGAGGACGTTGGGGACGTGCCCGCCGCCGCAGCCCTCGATGTGGAAGGCGTGGATGGTGCGGCCGTCGAGGACCGTGAGGGTGTCCTCGACGGAGAGGCACTCGTTCAGGCCGTCGGTGTGCAGGGCGACCTGGACGTCGTACTCCTCGGCGACGCGCAGGGCGGTGTCCAGGGCGCGGGTGTGGGCGCCCATGTCCTCGTGGACCTTGAAGCCGGAGGCGCCGCCCTCGGCGAGCGCCTCGACCAGCGGGGCCGGGTCGGAGGAGGAGCCGCGGCCGAGGAAGCCGATGTTGACCGGCCAGGCGTCGAAGGCGTTGAAGGCGTGCCGCAGGGCCCACGGCGAATTGACGCCGACCCCCCAGACCGGGCCGAACTCCTGGCCGATGATCGTGGTGACGCCGGAGGCGAGCGAGGCCTCCATGATCCGCGGGGAGAGCAGGTGGACGTGGGTGTCGATGGCACCCGCGGTCGCGATCAGGCCCTCACCGGAGACGATCGTGGTGCCGGTGCCGACGACCACGTCGACGCCGTCGAGGGTGTCGGGGTTGCCGGCCCGGCCGATGGCGGCGATCCGGCCGTCGACCAGGCCGATCGAGGTCTTCCGGATGCCCTGGACCGCGTCGATCACCAGCACGTTGCTGATCACCACGTCGCAGGTGTCGCGGACGGCGGCGGGCTTGAGGTGGAGGCCGTCGCGGGCGGTCTTGCCGAAGCCGGCCAGGAACTCGTCCCCGGGGGCCTGTGAGTCCGATTCCACCCGGACGATCAGCCCGGAGTCGCCCAGCCGGATCCGGTCCCCGGCCCGAGGCCCGTGCACGGAGATGTAGTCATGGGGGGTGATCGCGGTCACGACGGCACCTCCGCGTCGTCGAAGCCGGTCAGGTAGCCCGTCGCACGGGCCTTCGCCAGCGCGGCCTCCTTGGCGCCGGGTGCGTCCAGCGGGCCGTCCACCAAGCCCGCGAAGCCGATCGCGACCCGCTCGCCGCCGATCGGCACCAGACCGACCTCGACGGTGGCGCCCGGGTCGAAGCGCACCGAGGAGCCGGCCGGCACCGCGAGGTGGGTGCCGTAGGCGGCGGCGCGGTCGAAGGCCAGGCGCGGGTTGGCCTCGAAGAAGTGGAAGTGCGAGGTGACCGAGATCGGCACCCCGGAGGTGTTGTGGACGGGCAGGACGACCGTCTCCTCCACCGGGTCGTAGCCGGTGCCCTCGCCGATCAGCGCGCCGCCGGGGGCCTCGTCGCCGAGCGAGCCGGCGCCCTTGAACGGGTCGTTGACCACGGCCAGCCGGGTGCCGTCCTCGAAGACCGCCTCGACCTGGACGACGGTCACCACGTCGGGGACACCGGGCAGGACGTCGTCGGCGGTCAGGACGGAGCGGCCGGCCTCGATGGCCTCGGCGAGGCGCCGGCCGTCGCGGGCGGCCTCGCAGACGGTGTCCGCGATCAGGGCGTGTGCCTCGGGGATGTTGAGGCGGACGCCTCGGGCGCGGCGGGCGCGGGCCAGCTCGGCTGCTGTGAAGATCAGCAGCCGGTCCCGCTCGGTGGGGGTCAGTCGCACGGTTCCTCGCTCGCGGTCGCCGGGGAGGTGGCAGGTGGATGGAGTTAGAACGGCGTTCAAACGTCTCGGGTCATTGAACCCGGACCCGGCCGCCCTGTCCAGCGTTGCCCGTCCCGGAGTGTTCGGCTCGCCGGGCGCCGCCATCGGGTCCCCGGCGCCGGTTGCGGTCCGGCGCGCGCCTGGCGTGCCTGGTGGCGCGGGGTCCGCGGGGGTTGCGCGGGCGCCCGGAACGGCGGTCGGAAATCCGCGGGGGAGCGGGCCGGCCGGGCGCTTTCGGGTGGCCGGAAGGTCTCGAAAATCGGCCGGTACGCTTCGCAAACCTGTCCGGCATTGCCAGTTGGATCACGGGAGCCGTCCCGTGCCCCCTTCACCTCGGGTGATCGCACGCACACTGTTGCAAACGCCGAAAGCTGGGCATGAGGATGATGGTCAGAACGAGGGGGCCACCCGGTCGGCGGGGGGACCGGCATCGAAGGTCCCGGATTGAGGGCGGGGGCATGTGTTGATGGACGGTCAGTCGCGATTCCCGCGGCAGCGGACGGGCTCGGGGGACGTTTTCCGTCCGAGGGCCCAGGGGGGTACGCCGGGCGTCCCCGGCGCGGCCGGCACCGCCGGTCCGACCGGCGCACCCGGCCAGGCCGGCACGGCCGGCACGGCCGGCGCGGGGGGTCGGGCACAGGCCGGCGCCCCGGCACCGGGCTGCGCCCTGCACCGCCGGCTCCACCTGGCTCTCGACCCGGCCGATCTGGTCGCGGTCGGCGCGGTCCGCCACCGGCTGCGCTCCGCGCTCAGCCGCTGGGGGGTGCCGGAGCTGGCCGACACGGCCGAGCTGCTCTCCTCCGAGCTGGTCACCAACGCCCTGCTGCACACCGGCCAGGGCGCGATCTTCGAGGCGGTGCTCGGGGCCGACCTGCGACTGCGGATCGAGGTGCAGGACAACGCCGCCCGGCTGCCGGGCCGGCGCCGCGACCCGGACGCGGAGTACGCCACCTCGGGGCGCGGGCTGATGCTGGTCGAGGCGCTGGCCGACGACTGGGGCGTCCAGCTGCGCGGCGACGGCAAGGTCACCTGGTTCGAGCTGGCCACGCCGTAGGCCCGGGCCCGGGCCCAGGGCCAGGCCCCGGCCCGGGCCCCGCGTCCCGAATCCCGGCCCGGCCGCCAGCCCTCGGGTCTGAGCCCCGAGGCCCGGGTCGGAGTGCCCGGAAGGCCCGGAATTTCGGCTCGTTCGCCGACGAACCTGGCGTCGAAGGGCGGCCCGGGCGGAAGATTTCCGGCCCGTTGCCATTGCCGCTCGGCCGAACATTGGCCAGGATGGTGGGAATGTGTGCCCACGTGCGCGAAGCAGCGGGGAAAGCTCACCTCGACTGACCACCGCAGGTCGGCACCGTCCGATCCAGCACACCCATCACACCGCCACGCGGTCCGGCCGGACGATCGGCGCGGACCCGCCACGGCAGCGGCAGGAGCAGTATGCCCACAGAGCCCGAGTCCCCGGGGCCGGCGCTTCCTCCCGGCTCGTCCACGGCCGGGTCGGGGCGGGTGAGACCCCCTGCCCAGGCGGTGCGCCGGCACGCGCTGCGGTCGGCGCCGGGTCTGGCGGCCGGGCGGCTGGCGCCGATGCTCTCAGGCGGTCTGCCGGTCGCCTCCGGCGACTCCACGCCGGACTGGCTGGAGCCGGCGATGGCCGCCAACGGCATCGGCTCCTTCGACTGGGACATCCGCCGCGACGTCCTGGAGGGCGACCAGCGGGCCTGCACGATCGTCGGCCTGGACGGTGCGGACAAGACGGACTTCGACCGGACCTCGGCCTCCTTCCTGGCCCTGCTGCACCCCGAGGACGCGCCCGTGGTGCGCCGAAGGGTCGAGCGCGCGGTGGCCGAGCTCGGCCAGTGCGGCGCCTACTACCGCACGGTCGGCCCGAACGGGACGATGCGCGCGGTCCGCTTCCGCGGCCGGGTCCTCGCGGACGCCTTCGGCCGCGCCTCCCGGATGGTCGGCTTCGTCTGGGACGCCACCGTCGAGCTGCACAAGCGTGACCGCGCCGACCGGATGGCCCTGCTGCGCGAGGAGCGCTCGCGGTTCATCAAGGAGGCCGCCCGCGCCCTCTCCGAGGCGGTCACCGTGCGCGACGTCGCCCGGGTCTTCACCGAGCTGCCGCTGCCCGGACTGCCCCCGGACGGCCTGGTGCTGGCCTCCTTCGAGGCCGGCCGGGTGCAGATCCTCGGCGCCACCGGCTACCGGCCGGAGGAGCTCGCCTTCTGGGACCGCTCGGTGCTGCCCCCCGCGCACCCCGCGGCCGAGGCGCTGCGCAACCGCGCCCCCGTCTTCATCGCCAGCCGCGAGGAGTACCACGAGCGCCTCCCCGAGGTGTGGACGCCGAACAGCCGGACCGGCCGCTCCTCCTGGGCCTTCCTGCCCCTGGTGGCCAGCGGGCGGGCGATCGGCGTCTGCCTGGTCAGCTTCGACGACGACCGCGAGCTCGACGCCGACGAGCGCACGCTGCTCTCCACCCTGGGCGGTCTGGTCGCGCAGTCGCTGGCCCGGGCCCGCCTGCACGACGCCGAGCACGAGCTGGCGGCCGGTCTGCAGCGGGTGATGCTGCCGCGCACCGTACCGTCGGTGCCGGGCGTCACCACCGCCGTCCGCTACCTCGCGGCCGGCTCCGGCCTGCAGATCGGCGGCGACTGGTACGACGTGGTGCCGCTGCCCGGCGGGCACGTCGGGCTGGTGATCGGCGACGTCCAGGGGCACGACGTGCACGCCGCCGGGATCATGGGCCAGCTGCGGATCGCGCTGCGCGCCTACGCCGCCGAGGGCCACCCGCCGGCCGCCGTGATGGCCCGGGCCTCGCGCTTCCTCGCCGACCTGGACACCGACCACTTCGCCACCTGCACCTACGCCGAGGTGAACGTCGACTACGGCGTGGTCTACGCCGTCCGGGCCGGCCACCTGGACCCGGTGGTCCGCCGCGCCGACGGCTCCACCACCGTGGTGCCGGTCGCCGGCGGGCTGCCGCTGGGCATCGCCCCGGACGAGGAGTACCGCGTCACCCGGTTCAGCCTGGACCCGGGGGAGACGGTGGTGCTCTGCACCGACGGCCTGGTCGAGGCCCGCGGCATGGACCTCGACGAGGGCGTCGCCCGGCTCACCGCGGTGCTCTCCCACCCGCTCGCCGCCCGTGACGAGGGCGGCCGCGACCCGCTGGAGGACCTCGCCGACCGGATCGCCTCCCAGGCGGCCGACTCCAGCGAGCGCGAGGACGACATAGCGCTGCTGCTGCTCCGCTGGGACGGCCCGGAGGGCGGCCTGGCCGCCCAGCAGCTGCGCCGCCGGATCGGCCAGGCCGACCTCGCCCGGATCGCCGAGGTGCGGGCCGAGCTGCGCGACGCACTGCGCCGCTGGGGCGTGGCCGAGCTGATCGACACCGCCGAACTGCTCTCCTCCGAGCTGGTCACCAACGCGATCCGGCACACCGACCGGGACGCGATGTTCACCGCCCGGCTCTACCGGGAGGCCGACGGCGACGCCGGCCGCGCCCGGCTTCGGGTCGAGGTGGAGGACGAGTCCGACCTCTGGCCGACCCGCCGGACGCCGGGGGAGCAGGCCTCCTCCGGCCGCGGGCTGATGCTGGTCGAGGCGCTGGCGGACGGCTGGGGCGTGGAGCCGCGCGGCTCGGGCAAGCGGATGTGGTTCGAGCTCACGGCCACACCCGCCGCCTGACCGGCCCCGGGGCCCCGGCTCAGCCGAACTGCTGCTCCAGGTCCTTCAGCTTGCGCTCCAGCGAGTCGAGCCGGGGCAGCGCCACGGTGTCCTCCTCCAGGGTGAGGTCGATGGTGCGCCGCTCCGGACGGGCCGGCAGTCCGGGCTGCGCCACGGTGCCCCCGGCGGGCGCCGGCGGCTCGACGGCGGGCCGCTCCGCCGCCGCGCCGCCGGCTATGGCGGGCTCCTGGCCGGACTCCAGCTGCCGGGCCGCGCCGCGCTGGCGCCAGACGCTGTTCGTGCGGTTGATGGCGCGGATCTCGGCCCGCTCGCGGCGCCCGGCCAGCCTGCGGCGCTCCCGCTCCAGGGCGCGCTCCCGTTTGTCCTCGCGGACCTCGTCGACCGCCTCGTCCAGGCTGCGGACGCCCTCCAGGAGCATCAGCGACCACGCCGCGTAGGTCTCGCGCGGGGCGCGCAGCCAGCGGACGATCCGGATCTGCGGCAGCGGGCGGGGGACCAGTCCCTGCTCCCGCAGCGCGGCCCGGCGGGTCTGCTTGAGCGCGCGGTCGAACAGCACGGCCGCCGAGAGCGACATCCCCGCGAAGAACTGCGGGGCGCCGGCGTGGCCGAAGCCGCGCGGCGCGTGCACCCAGTTGAACCAGGCCGAGGCGCCGGCGAACAGCCAGACCAGCAGGCGCGAGCCGAGTGCGGCGTCGCCGTGGCTGGCCTCCCGGACGGCGAGCACGGAGCAGAACATCGCCGCGCCGTCGAGGCCGAACGGGACGAGGTACTCCCAGCCCCCGGAGAGGCTGAGGTTCTGCACCCCGAAGCCGACCAGGCCGTGGAACGAGAGCGCGGCCGCGACGGCGGCGCAGCAGAACAGCAGCGTGTACGAGGCCGCGCCGTACAGGGACTCCTTGTGGCGGCGGCGCTCCTCGGAGCGCTCCCAGGAATCCGCGCCGCCCGATCCGGCGGTGCCTCCCCGGCCCCGGGCCAGGGCGACCAGGAGGGCGGTGACCAGCAGCACCGCAACGCCGGTGACGGCCCAACCGAGCGGTATGTCGGACAATTTCATCGCCTGCACCAGCCTCGCTTTCCTGCGTCGTGATGGCGGGGACCATCATGGCGGATGCTCGGCTCTCGAATGGCTGATTCGCCGTCAATGCGCTGAGGAGGGGGATTTCTGATGTGGGAGAAGTCGCATTGTCTGACAATTTAGGGACGGGAATTCGCCGGAATTCCGGGCCCGACGGGTCCGCCCGGCAGCGGAATCCGGTCAACCTCGCGTGACGCGGGGGCAGCCGCCGCACATCGCCTCGGGTCGGACGGTGTAAACGAGGCAGCAGCTGGCCCGGGCGCGCGCGGGCACCGCGGTGTCCGGGCAGGCCGGGGCGTCCGGACGGGTGGGGGCGCCCGGATGCGCGGGTGCGTCCGGCCGCACCGGGGCGAAGCCCGCGCCGGGCGTGAACGGCGCGACCGACGGGCGCGGCGCGGACGGCGCGCCCGTCGGGCACGCCACAGGCTCCGGCGCGAGCAGCGCGGTGAGCTCGCTGCGGGCGCGCTCCTCCTCCCCGAGCAGTCCACCGACGTACCAGAGCCCCTCCACCGCCGCGTCCGTCGCCATCGCCCAGAGGGTGCGCGGGCCGCGCCGCACCTCGGGGCGGAACGCGGCCAGCACCGGGGTCAGGAAGTCGGCCAGCGCCACGCGCAGCCCGGCGGCCAGCGCGGGCTCGTCGGCCGCCGGGCGGGCGCCGGGCCGGCCGGCCGCGGGATCGTCGGGCAGGCAGTGGAAGGCGCCCGGGCGGGCCGTCAGCTCACCGGTGCGGCGGCGGACCGAGACGTCCCCGGGCGTCAGCAGCGGCACCCGCCGCTCCAGGAACCAGGGCAGGGTGAACAGCAGCGAGACCGCCCAGGTGAGCCGGTGCAGGCCGAAGCCGGCCGCCACGTCGGGGCGCAGCGGCTGCCCGTACTGGGCCAGGGCCTGGCGGGCGTCGTGGGCGATCAGCTCGCGCAGCGCCTCCGGGCGGGCGACCAGGTCGGTGCCGGTCAGCCAGCCGTTGCCGGTGCGCGGGGGCGCGCAGTGCACCCGGAGGGCGGGGAACAGTTCGCCGAGCCGGCGGTAGCTCGCGGCGCAGGGCTGGGGGAGGCCGGGCGCGGGGGCCACGACAAGTGCGGGGGGCGCGGCGGGTGCAGGTGTGGTGGCCGGTGCAGGCGCCGCGGCGGGTGCGTCGGGTGCGGGGTCCCGCGGTGTGCGGCCGGGCCGGGTGCTGCTCACGGTCATGGTGCGGGCCCCATCGGGTCGACCGGAGCCCGTACCGGTCCGTCCGGCCCGTCCCGGGCGCGGGTGGCGGGCACCCGTGGCCGGGCCCGGCCGGCCGGGGCCTGGCGGAGCCCGGGAACGGCAAGGCGAACCCGGCCGAGGCACTGCTCTCCCCGGCCAGGTTAGCCTCACCTTAGCTGATGGTTCCCCGTGCCTCCCGTCCGATGCGCCCGTCCGGGGGGGCGCCCGGCGTGCGCGCCGCGCCCAGCTGGCGCGCGAGCCAGACCGGAACGCCTCCGAGCGCCTGCACCAGCCTGGCCGCCTCGGCCCGCATCCGGGCGGCCTCGTCCGGTGCGGAGACCTCGGCCAGGGCCGCCAGCGCGGGCGCGACCCCGACCGTGAAGCCGAGCTGTTCACGCAGCCGCAGCGAGGCGTCGAACCCCTCGCGGGCCCGGTCGTGGTCCCCGGCCGCCTGCGCCAGCGCGGCCAGGTGCCGCCAGGTGTAGGAGCGCAGCAGTTCGTCCCCGCGTTCGCCGGCGCCCTCGTGGGCCCGGCGGTAGGCGATCCAGGCCGCCGTCCGGTCGCGCAGCAGGTTCTCCGCGACCAGGCCGCGGCGGAAGTCCAGCAGCGGCCGGCCGGGTGCGTCCGGCGGCAGCAGCGCGGAGGTCCGGCCGAGCGCCGCCTGGGCCTCGTCGAGCCGGTCGCGCGCGCCGAGCACGCTGGCGACGTACGCCAGGAACCCGCGGGCGCAGGCGGCCGCCGCACGCTCCTCCGGCCCGGTGGCCAGGGCCTCGGCGAGCCGCAGCGCCTGCTCCGCGGCGGTCCAGTGGGCGGCGGTGAACAGGCACTGCTCGATGAGGAGTTCGGCCCGGGCCAGGGCGGCGGTCGGATCGCGCTCGGCCGCCGGCCGTAACAGTTCGGCGGCCTCCTGCCAGCACGCCCGGGACCGCAGCCGCCACACGGTGTCCCCCGGGCCGGGCGCCGCCCGGCCGCGCCCGCCCGGTCCGAACCGGTCCTGCCCGAATCCGTCCTGCCCGCGCCCGTCCTGTCCGGTCCGGCCGTCCGGGTCCCATCCGTGCTCCGACAACGCCACCTCCTTGTGCGCGCCATCCGGCAGGACGCGGGCCCAAGGACCGCGCCGTGGCGGCAATTCAACACGGGGGTGAGCTTGTGCACCAGATCACGAGCGCGAGTTGTTGCGCTCGGCGGCGGGATGATCTATTGGGCGACGGGTGGCGGACCCGCGGGGATCAGGACGTCCAGCCGGTCTCCATCAGGGCCTCGGCGGCGCCGTTGGCGGGCTGCGGCACACCGGCCAGATCCAGGCTGAACAGGGCCACCAGCAGCTGCTCACCGCGCACGGTGGCCTGGTGGGAGTAGCCGGCCAGGGTGAACATCGCGGCCGCCATCTCCTCGGCGTGCAGGGTCTGCAGCCAGAGGCACTCCACCGACTTCACGTCGGCCGGCTCGGTCCAGGTGTCCACCTGGGCGACCATACGACTACCCAACAGGGTGACGCCGTCGCGCTCCTGGGCCTCCGTCAGTTCCAGGTCGTCGAAGCCGAGCCACTCCAGGTAGCGGGCGGCGGTGAACACCGCGTCCTGCGAGGTCCGCACCGGGTGCGGACGGAACGGCGCCCGCCGCCGCCACGGCGTGGCCGCGGCGCCGGACCCGCCGGGCGGGGCCGGGACCGGGGCGTTCAACGGGTGGGCGGGGTTCGGGCGGGAGGGCTGCGGACCGGCGGTGCCGAGCGGGGCGGTGGCGCCGAGCTGCCCGGTGGTGCCGCCGCCGAGGCGGGTGGTGCGGTCCACCGGCAGCCGGACGGTGGCGCCGCAGTTGCAGGTGAACTCGGGCTGCGGCCACTGGTCGGAACGGCCGCAGTGCGGGCAGCGCATGTTCAGCCAGGAGTCCTCCCAGGAGCGGAACCGCACCTGCACCGGCACACCGCCGCGCAGCAGCGGCACCTTGAGCGAGGCGCCGCACGGGCACGGCAGCGACGGCGGCTCGTACAGGTGCTCGCGGCGGCAGGCGGGACAGCGGATCGCCCGGGCGCCGGCGGCCGGCCCCGGCCCGTACGGTGCGGAGTCGCGGCCGGTGAAGTCGTCGGGCAGTCCGGACATCGCGAGCACCGTCCGTTCGAGTCGGGGTGGAAGGACGTGACCCATGCTCCCCGAAACCGGGGAGTAGCGGCGCGGAATGGGGCAATCCTCAGGGACAGATCAGGGGTGTGCGGCCGATTCGTCGGCGGGGAGGAGGAGACCGGGGCACATCGAACGGGGGATCGGGCGCCGGTCGGCCCGCCGTCCGGTTCAGCCCGCCGACCAGCGCGCCAGGTCGGCGGGGGTGTCGAGGTCGTCCGGGACGGCGACATCGGCGCACTCGACCAGCGTGATCCGGTCGGCGTGCGCCGTCAGGAGCGCCCGCGCGCCGGAGTCACCGGCGGCGCCCGCCGCCGCCTCGGCGAAGTGCCGGGCGCCGATCAGCACGGGGTGCCCCCGCCGCCCGCCGTACGCCGCCGCGGCCAGCTCGGCGCCCGCCCGGTGGGCGGCCAGCAGCCGGGCCACCGCGGCCGGGGTGACGCCGGGCGTGTCCACCAGCATCACCAGCACGGCCGAGGCCTCCGGCGGCAGGGCGGCCAGCCCGGCCCGCAGCGAGGAGCCCATGCCGCCGGCCCAGTCCGGATTGGCGACCAGCCGGCAGCCCGGCAGGTGCGCGGTGGAGCGGACCTGCTCGCGGGCGGCGCCCAGCACCACCGTCACGGACGCGCAGCCGCCGGCCCGGACCACCGCCACGGCGTGCTCCACCAGCGGCCGGCCGCCGTACCGCACCAGTGCCTTGGGGCGGCCGCCGAGCCGCCGACCGCCGCCGGCGGCGAGCACGAGGGCGGCCACCGGGGCGGTGCCCGCGGGGGCTTCGGGGGAGGGGGCGGGGGTGTCGGAGGCGGTGTCGGAGGCGGTGTCGGTGTCGGGGGTGGGCCGGTCGGGGGTGGGCCGGTCACTGCTCTGCATGGGCCCAGCCTGCCCGGCCGGTCCGCCCGGCGCAGCCGTACGAAGCCACAGTTGGACGAATGCACAAGGCAAAGCCGCAGGTGGCGGTGGTCCCCCGGTGGTTCGGCCGCTGGATCTCCGGGCCGACTGCCCCTGTACTGAGTCGATGAACACCGCACCGCGCCCGCTGCTGGACCGCTTCGGCAGGGTCCACACCGACCTGCGGGTCTCGCTGACCGACCGCTGCAACCTGCGTTGCACCTACTGCATGCCGGCGGAGGGCCTCGACTGGCTCCCCAAGGCCGAGGTGCTCGGCGACGACGAAGTGGTCCGGCTGGTGCGGATCGCCGTTCAGCGGCTGGGCATCGCCGCCGTCCGGCTGACCGGCGGCGAACCGCTGCTGCGGCGCGGCCTGCCGGACCTGGTCGGCCGGATCACCGCGCTCGGCCCCGAGGTCTCGCTGACCACCAACGGCATCGGGCTGGCCCGGACGGCCACGGCGCTCAAGGCGGCCGGGCTGCACCGGGTGAACGTCAGCCTCGACACCCTGCGCCCCGAGCGGTACGCGGAGATCACCCGCCGGGACCGGATCGCCGACGTCTTCGCCGGTCTGGCCGCCGCACAGGCCGCCGGCCTCGCGCCGGTGAAGGTGAACGCGGTGCCGGTGCGCGGGGTCAACGACGACGAGCTCGTCCCGCTGGTCGAGTTCGCCGCCGAGCACGGCTACCGGATGCGGTTCATCGAGTCCATGCCGCTGGACGCCCAGGGCGCCTGGGACCGGAGCCGGATGATCACCGCCGACGAGATCCTCGACGTGCTCGGCGCCCGGTGGGACCTCGTCCCGGTCGGCCGGCACGGGAACGCCCCCGCCGAGGAGTGGCGGATCGCCGGGACCGACACCGTGATCGGCGTGATCGCCTCCGTCACCCGCCCGTTCTGCGGCGGCTGCGACCGCGTCCGGCTCACCGCCGACGGCCAGCTGCGCAACTGCCTGTTCGCGACGGAGGAGTCCGACCTGCGCGCGCTGCTGCGCGGTGGTGCCGACGACGACCGGATCGAACAGGCCTGGCGCGCCACCATCGCCCGCAAGGGCCCCGGCCACGACATCAACTCGGCCGGCTTCGTCCAGCCGGACCGGCCGATGTCGGCGATCGGCGGCTAGGTCCGGTCTCGGTGGGGCGGCTCGCGACCCCGCGAGGTGGTGCGTGGCGGGGCGCCGGGTGTGAGCTTCGGCATGCTCGAACGCACCGCGCTGCGCCGCCTTGACGCGGTGTGGGGCTGCTGGTCTGCTGGTTCGCCGTCAGCCGCCCCCCACCCCGGGAGTCCTCCGTGCCCGCCCGTCGCACCGCCGTGTCCGCTGCCGCCGTCTTCCTGATATCCACCGTGGCGCTGGCCGGTTGCTCCGGCGGCGGCGCCGAGAAGTCCGCCGCGGACGCCGCGGCGCCCGCCGGGGCCGCCGGCACCAGCCCGCTGCAGAACCCGGACGGCACCAAGCCCGGTCTGGCACCACTGACGTCGCCGGACGACCGGAAGGCCGGCCGGGACCTCATCGCCAGGGTCGCCACCGCCGCCTCCGGCCCCAAGGACGGCTACGACCGCAACGAGTTCGGCCCGGCCTGGACCGACAACGTGGACGGCGTGCCGGGCGGCCACAACAACTGCGACACCCGCAACGACCTGTTGGCCCGGGACGGCCGGGCGGTCGAGCACAAGGACGGCTCGGCCTGCGTGGTGACCGCGATGACCATCAGCGACCCGTACACCGGCAAGACCGTCCGGTGGACCAAGCAGCAGGCGTCGAAGATCCAGATCGACCACGTGATGCCGCTCTCCTACGACTGGCAGATGGGCGCCTCCCGGTGGGACAAGGCCAAGCGCGTCCAGATCGCCAACGACCCGCTCAACCTCATCCCGGCCGACGGATCGCAGAACGCCGCCAAGGGCGACTCCGGGCCGGCCGCCTGGCTGCCGGCCGACCCCGCCATCCGCTGCGCCTACGCGGTCCGCTTCGCCCAGGTCTCCCTGAAGTACCAACTCCCGGTCACCGAGGCCGACAAGAAGGCGATGCTGCAGCAGTGCGGCGGTTGATGAAACGTTTCACCCTTGCCTGCCGCCTTCGCCGCCGTCGCGTCCGTCCTCGCCGCGTTCGCCCCCCGTCGTGCTCGCCCTGCCCGGCCGCCCTGCCTGGCCGGCTCGCCTGGCCGGCTCGGCGATAAGGATGTGACTGATGTGATTAACAGGTGATATTCGTGTGCGGTGCACTCGATGATCACCAGGTTCTCACGGGGAGCCCTGCCCGCCGCCGTCGCCGCCGCCTTGCTGGCCGGCTGCACCAGTTCGGCCGGAACCACCGGAGCGGCCACCGGCACCGCGTCGCCCGCCGCCACCACCGGCACGCCGAGCGCGGCGCCGACTCCGACCGCCACGCCCACCCCGACGCCCAAGCCCACCGGCGAGGCCGACCCGGCGCTCAAGCCGTTCTACGGCCAGCAGATCGCCTGGGCGCCCTGCGCGGACGACCCGGCGACCGACAAGGTGGACGAGTCGACGGTGCAGTGCGGCAGGCTCAAGGTCCCGCTGGACTACGCCCACCCGGCCGGCGACACCCTGGAGGTCGCCGTCGTCCGCAACCCCGCGGTCAAGCAGGACCAGCGGGTCGGCTCCCTGCTGCTCAACCCCGGCGGGCCCGGCGGCTCCGGCGTCGCCATGGTCAAGCGCAACCCCACGCGGTTCGAGGGTCCGCTCCACGACCGCTTCGACACCGTCGGCTTCGACCCGCGCGGCGTCGGCGAGACCACCCCGCTGAGCTGCCTCGACGACCGCACCCGGGACGAGTGGAGCACCACCGACGCTCCCGGCGCCGATCACGGCAAGGTCCTGGCCGACGCCTGCCAGGCCAAGTACGGCAAGGTGCTGCCCTTCGTCGGCACCCGCAACACCGCCCGCGACATGGACGTGCTGCGAGCCGCGCTCGGCGACAAGAAGCTCAACTACCTCGGCATGTCCTACGGCACCTACCTCGGCAGCCTCTACGCCGAGGAGTTCCCGGACCGGGTCGGCCGGGTGGTGCTCGACGGCGCGGTCGACCCGTCCGTGCCGCTGGTCCAGCACAACATCGCGCAGTACGCGGCGTTCGAGCGCTCGCTCAAGGCCTTCGCCGCCGACTGCACCGGCAAGAACCCCTGCCCGCTCGGCAAGGACCCGGACAAGGCCGCCGACAAGCTCGCCGACTTCCTCGACGGGCTCAAGGAGAAGCCGCTGACCACCGCGAGCGGGCGCAAGCTCACCGCCAATGCGGCCTGGACCGCCGTGATCGACGGCCTCTACGGCGACGAACAGGGCTGGGAGTCGCTGCGCAACGACATCGGCTGGGCCATGCTCCGGGACAAGGGCGACTACCTGCTCGCCCGCGCCGACAGCGCCAACAACCGCGACAAGGACGGCCGTTACGCCGTCTCCGCGGACGCCTACACCGCCATCCACTGCGCCGACGGCGCCACCGACGTCCCGACCGGCGAGGCGCTGCAGGCCGCCTACGCCGAGATGGCCGCCAAGGCCCCGCTGCTCACCCGGCACGAGCCCAGCCTCGCGGTGTTCGACCCCGACTGCCGGGCCTGGCCGTTCCGCTCCACCGAGAAGGCGCACCCGATCGTCTCGAAGAGCGACGCCACCATCGTCGTGGTCGGCTCGACCGGTGACGCCGCGACGCCGTACGCCTCGGCCGAGAAGCTCACCGCCCAGCTCGGCAAGGCCGTCCTGCTCACCCGCGAGGGCGAGGGCCACACCGGCTACGGCTGGAGCGCCTGCATCCGCACGGCGGTGGACACCTACCTGGTGGACGGCACCGTGCCGGCCGCCGGGACGCGCTGCGCCAGCGACCCGGCGCAGTGACGGCGCGCGCCCGGGCCCGTCTTCGAAGCACAGGCGTCCGGGCGCCATGACGCACGAGGGGCGCACCGCGGCCGGTGGCCGGGGTGCGCCCCTTCGGTGTGCGGCGGGTCAGGAGGAGGGCGGCCGGCTCAGGTCGTAGAAGGTCGAGCCGCCGATCGTCTCGGCGGTGTAGTGGCTCGTCACCCACTCCTCGATCTGGGCGGTCTGCGTCTCCTGGGCCCCGCCGTCGGCTCCGGCGCCGGCGCCGCCCGGGCGGCGCGAGCCGCCACCGATGAACCAGTGCACCTTGCCCTCCTTCACGTACTGCTGGAAGGCGCCCAGACTCAGCGACGGGTCGGTGCTGTTGAAGCCACCGAGGGCCATCACCGGTTCACCGGAGGCGAGTTGGTAGCTGGCGGCGTTCTGCGAGCCGCTGGTCGCGGCGGCCCAGGTGTAGCGGTCGGCGTCCTGCCGCAGGGCGGCTGCGGCCTCGTCGCTCACCTTGGCGCCGTTCAGCAGACCGCCGAAGCCGCCGGGGCCGCCCATCCCCTCGAAGGTCCCGCCGTTCCGGCCGGTGCCGGGTGCGCCGCCGGGTACGCCGCCGGGGGCGGCCTGGCCGTTCCGGCCGCCCTGGGGCATACCGCCGCCGCGGCCGTCCGGCCCGCCCTGGCCGTTCTGGGTCCCCTGGCCGTTCGGGGCACCGCCCTGGGCGTTCGGGAAGCCCTGGCCGGGGACGAAGGACCGCCCGTCGGCGGCGAACCCCGCACCCGGCCCGCCCGCGCCGCGCGGACCGCGGCCGCCCGGGCCGAAGGAGCCGCCCTGCACCGCCGGACCGGCCGTCACGATCGAGCCGGTGTGCGGCGTGTTCACGGTGTCCACCGCGTACGCCGCCGGGCCGCCGAGCGCCGCCGCCAGGCCCACCAGGCCGACCACGGTGGCGAGCCGGGCCGCCAGCCGCCCGGCCAGCAGCAGCGCCGCCGCCGCCGTCAGCCCGCCGACCAGCACCGCCCAGCGCAGCCAGGGCAGGAAGTCCGCGCTGCGCCCGAGCAGCACGTAGGACCAGACCGCCGTCACCGCCAGCGTGACCGCCAGCACCGCGGCGTACGGGAGCCGGTGCCGGGCCCGCCAGAGCCCGTCGACGCCCATGCCGACCAGCGCCGCGACGGCGGGAGCCAGGGCCACCGTGTAGTACTGGTGGAAGATGCCGGACATGAAGCTGAAGGTGAGCGCGGTGCAGACGAGCCAGCCGCCCCAGACCAGGAAGGCCGCACGGGCGGTGTCCGTCCGGGTGTGCCGGCGGGTGGCCCAGAGGCCGACCACCAGGAGGAGCAGCGCGGCCGGCATCAGCCAGGCGATCTGCCCGCCGATGTCCCCGTCGAACAGCCGGGTGATCCCGGTCTCGCCCCAGCCGCCCATGCCCCGGCCGGCGCCGGCCGGGGCCTCCATGCCGGCCGGCATGCGGCCGCCGCCGCCCACGCTGCCGGTCTCGTCGCCGTTGAGGCGGCCGATCCCGTTGTAGCCGAAGGTGAGCGAGAGGAAGCTGTTGTCCTGCGAGCCGCCGACGTAGGGGCGGGCCGAGGCCGGCACCAGCTCGACGACCGCCACCCACCAGCCGCCCGCGACCACCATGGCCAGTCCGGCGGCGAGCAGTTGGCGCACCCGGCGCCAGAGGCCGGTCGGTGCGGCGACCAGGTAGACCAGCGCGAAGGCGGGCAGCACCAGGAAGGCCTGGAGGGTCTTGGTGAGGAAGGCCAGCCCGAACATGACGCCGGTGAACACCAGCCAGCGGGTGCCGGCCGCCTCGATCGCCCGCACCAGCCCGTACGCGGCCAGGGTCAGCAGCAGGACGAGCAGCGCGTCCGGGTTGTTGAAGCGGAACATCAGCGCCGCCACCGGGGTCAGCGCCAGTGCGGCGCCCGCCAGCAGCCCGCCGAGCGGGGAGAAGCGGCGGCGCACCGTCGCGTACAGGGTGGCCACGGTGGCGACCGCCATCAGCGCCTGCGGGGCCAGCACCGACCAGGAGGAGAGGCCGAAGACCCGGGCGGCGAGCGCCATCGGCCAGAGCGAGAGCGGGGGCTTGTCGACGGTGATGAAGTTGCCCGCGTCGGAGGAGCCGTAGAAGAAGGCCTTCCAGCTCTGGCTGCCGGCCTGGGCGGCGGCCGAGTAGAAGGAGTTGGCCCAGCCGGAGGCGCTCAGGCCCCAGAGGTAGAGGACGGCGGTGGCGGCAAGCAGGGCCAGCAGGGCGGGCCGGACCCAACGAGGGTCGTCGGCGCGGCCGCGCCAGGTGCGGGCCGGGAGGGTGCGCAGCCGGCCGGCCCAGGAGGCCGGGCCCTCGGGGCCGGCGGGCGGCAGCGGGTACTCCGGGAAGAGCGGCCCGGTGGCCGGCTCCCGGTCCTGGGGCGCGGGCTGCGGCACCTCGGGCGGCGGGTAGGTCGACGCCTCGGGCCACGGGTCCCCGGCCGGCGGGGTGAAGCTGGTCGTGGTCATGGGCGCTACGCTCGGCCGCCCGGCTGAGAGGAGCGTGAGACGGGGGTATGAGCCGCCTGTGATCTCCCGGGGCCGGGCGGGCCCGGGGCGGCCGGGCTCAGGTCCCGGGCCCGTCGCCGGGCCCCGGACGCCGTCGCTTGCGGGTCAGGCGGCCTGGGGCATCGTCAGGTGCTTGCCCAGCCACTCCAGCGCGGGCGGGATCTCCCTGGTCCAGGTGTGGAAGTTGTGGCCGCCGGTGTCCAGGGTGATGGTGGACAGCTTGGTCGGCGCCTTGAACGCCTTCACCATGTCCTGGGTGGCCGTGTAGTTGTTCTCGTCGTACGCGGTGGCCAGCAGCAGCGAGACGGGCGCGGCCGGCTTGTTCTGCAGCCGCCACAGCAGGTCGTTCTCCTGCTTCAGCTGCGGGCTGCCGCCGAACAGGTCGCCGGTGGTCTCGTCGGTCGGCGCGGTGTAGTAGCCGGAGAGCGAGACGGCGGCCCGGTAGGCGTCCGGCTTGCGCAGGGCGAACTTGAGCGCGCAGTAGCCGCCGGTGGAGTTGCCGATCACGGCGCGCGAGCCGGCGTCGGTGCCGATGCGGTACTCGCCGGCGAGCGCCTTGGGCAGGTCGCTGGTGAAGAAGGTCTCCACCTGGGGGCCGTTGGGGACGTCGACGCACTCGGTGTCCCGGTTGCCGACGAGGGTCGGGCGCATCATCACCAGGACGGTGGGCGGCAGCTTCTTCTGCTCGATCGCCTCCAGGGTGGAGGCCGGGTACTGCATCAGCGAGATCAGCTTCTCCGGCGTGCCCGGGTAGCCGGCCAGCACCAGCGCCATCGGGAACTTCTGCTTCGCGTACTCCGGCTGGAAGTACTGCGGCGGCAGGTAGACGAACCCGTCGGTGCTCAGGCCGGTGGTGGCCCCCTTGACGTCGACCTTGTGGATCAGGCCGACGCGCTCCGGGTTGGATCCCTGCTGCGCGTAGAACTTCTGCTCGCCGGTGATGGCGACGGCGGCGTTCGGCTGGTGGTCGACCACCGTGCCCGGCCCGCCGTTGGTGCCGAGGAGGTCGGTCCAGGAGCTGTAGAAGCCGAAGTAGCCGTTGGCGATCAGGCCCATCGCGACCAGGACCGAGATCTGGGTGGCGAGGAAGGCGCCGATCCGGCCGAGCCAGGCCTTCCAGCTCCGCCCGCCGAATCTCGGCCAGAGCCACATCGTGGCGGCGAAGACGCCGATCGCGACGACGGAGGCGATGATCTGGAGGGGGAGTCCCGTAAGCCTGAGCACCAGCCGATCGTAGTTGACGGTGGATACCGGACTGTGCGCCCCCTCATACGCCCCGCCTGCGCCTCCGTACGCCGCCTGTACGCCCTGTTGACCGCGTCCCATCGGCTCGGGATCATGGCGGCGGGGAATGCACGGAGCGTGCAGGAGAGATCACCGGGGGAACTGATGAGGTCCTTCACCAAGGCCGGCCTGGCGGCCGGCGCCGCGCTGCTGTTGGCGGCGTGCTCCAGCGGCGGGTCGGGTGGCTCGGACGCCTTCGGCCTGGGCCAGGGGAAGAGCGACCCGGCGACGACGGCCGCGAGCCCGACCGCCACCCGGACGCCCACACCGACGCCCACGCCGACACCGACACCGACCAAGCCGCCGTACGGCCCGGTCCTGACCGTTCAGATCGACAAGGTGAACGCCGCCCTCGGCAAGCTCAGCCCGTCCGCCGGTCTGGACGCCTTCTCCACCTCCGTGGGGGAGGCCGCCACCGCCGTCCGGTCGGCCGCCAACGGCCTGGACTACGCCAACGAGCCCGCCACCGTCACCACCGCCCGGCGCCAGCTGGTGATCGCGCTCAACCAGCTGGCCACCGACCTGGACTCGGCCAAGAGCGGGATCAAGCGCAAGAGCTACTGCACCCCTGGTGCGGCGCTCGCGAAGATCGGCCAGTCCGCCGGCCTGAAGGGGATTCCGGCGGCCCTCCAGCAGATGGCCGCCGCCGGGTACCCGACGACGTACAACGCCCCGGAGACCGGCCAGTTGCAGACCCGATCGCTGGGCAACGGGACCATGGTCCGCGAGGGCCGGCTCAAGGGCGAGGGCGTGCTCAACGTCGACAACGGCGGCAGCTCCGACGCCGTGGTGTCGCTCGCGCAGAACGGCAAGTCGATCCACTCCGTCTACGTCGGCAAGGGCAAGAAGGCGTCCATCGAGGGCGTCGAGGACGGGACCTACGACGTCTACTTCTCCGGCGGCGTCGACTGGGACCCGTCGCTCAAGACGTTCACCCAGAGCTGCGACTTCAGCAAGTTCGACGACACCATGGCCTTCGAGACCGGCCGCACCTACACCTCGTGGTCGATCACGCTGCAGCCGACGGTCGGCGGCAACGCCAAGACCAGTGACGTGGACGAGAACACCTTCCCGGAGCCGTAGTCGGGGCCTCGCGGCCTCGCGGGTCTCGCGGGCCCCGCGGATCTCACGGCCCCGCGGGGCCGAGCGCGGGCGGGGCGCCGCCGGTCGGACCGACCGGCGGCGCCCCGTGCCGTGTGCAGGCTCAGCCGGAGGCCGGGAGGAGGGTGCGCGCCACCGCCCCGGCCGGGGGGAGGAAGCGGGCCGCGGCGTCGCCCAGGAGATGGGTGTGGAGGGCGCGCTGGTGAGCCGCGCCGACCAGGAGCAGGGCCGTGGCGGACGGGTCGAGCGCGGAGGGCAGCCGGCCGGTCGCCTGGCGGGCCCGGACCGCGTCGGCGACCGCGCCGAGGGCCAGGTGCGGCCCAATCGCGCCGTCGCGGGCGGCGAGCAGCTCGCGCAGTTGGGCGTCGGCCTGCAGGGCGCCGAGGATCGGCATGATGCGGCGGTAGAACCGCTCCAGACGGGTGAGCAGTGCGGCGAGGTCCGCCACCGGGTCGCCCTCGGCCCCGTCGGCAGCACGACCACCCGGCTCCGCGTCCGGATCCTCGCCGAGGACTGCGGTGGCGTCGGCGAAGAGTGGCAGGTGCAGCCCGATGACGGCCTGGAGCAGCCCGAGGCGGTCACCGAAGTGGTAGAAGATGCTCGACTCCGCGACGCCCGCCCGGCGTGCGATCTCCTTGGTGGAGAGGGCCGGTCCCGCTTCTCCGAGCACCTCCTCGGTGGCCCTGAGTACGGCCTCCCGCACCCCGGTCGAGGGGCGGCCGCGTCGTGGCTGCTGTGCCATCCGTGCCCATCCTTCGTTCTCCGCGCCCGGCGGTTCCTTCTTGAGTAATCGCTCAGGAAGAGGGTAACTTACTGATGAATCGCTCAGTAATTCACTCGGGAGGGACCGGTATGACCACCGTGGAGTACCGCAAGAATGCGATCCGTCGTCTCTACAAGGCACTTGAGGCCGGTGACGTGGACATCGCCGACGAGCTGTTCACCGACGACTTCGTCACCAGTGAGGGGCGGCACCAGAACGTCCGCGGCCCGCAGGGCTTCAAGGATGCGATCCGCGCGGTGCACGAGACCCACGCCGACCCGTCGTTCGAGATCCTCGACCTGATCGGTGAGGGTCAGGACGTGATGGTGCGCTGGCGCATGACGGCCACGCACTCCGGCCCGCTGATGGGTGTGCCCGCCACCGGCGAGCGAGTGAGCATGGAGGCGTTCGCCCTGTTCCGCTTCGCCGGCGACCGGATCAGCGAGCGGCACGCCGTCATCGACCGGCTCGGCCTGCTGCAGCAGCTGAAGGGCGAGTAGCCGGGGCCGTGCGGGGGCGGCCCGCCCACGGGCGGGCCGCCGCACCGCACGGGTGTCGCGGGCGGCCTACAGGTGGGCGGCCAGGGCCGCGTACACCCGGCGCCAGGCGTCGGCGCCGGCCTCCGGGTCGTAGTCGGCCGGGCGGTCGGAGCAGGCGAAGCCGTGGCGGGCGCCGGGGTAGGAGACCAGCTCGTGCGGGACCTTCGCCTCGGTGAGGCGCTGCTCGGCCTGCTGCCACTCCTCGGCCGGGATGATGTGGTCCAGCTCGCCGCAGAACCCCAGCAGGAAGGCGCCGCCCGCGGCGATCCGGTCGGCGGTCTCCAGTGGCGGCGTCGGGCCGACGAGCGGGAACCCGCTGTTGAGCAGCCAGCCCGGGTAGAACACGGCGGCCAGTTCGAAGCGCAGCGCGGTGGCCGCGCGCACCGCGACGTGTCCGCCCATGCTCAGCCCCAGGAAGGCCACCCCCCGGTCGCCGGCCTCGGCGCGGGCCGCCGCGAGGGCGGCCCCGGCGTCCGTGACCAGCTCGTCGCGGTCGAGCGCGCGCATCAGCACCAGGCCCGACTCGCGCTCCTCCGGCGAGTAACCGAGCCCGGTACGGCGGGCGTTGCGCCAGTAGTAGTCGGGTGCCAGCGCGGCGTACCCGGCCCGGGCCAGGTCGGCGCAGGTCTGTCGGACGTAGTCGTTCACCCCGTACAGCTCCGAGCAGACCACCACGGCGCCGCGCACCTCCCCCTCCGGGCGGTGCAGGTACGCCTCGATGCCGCCCGGCTCGCCGAGCGTGATCCACTGACCCGTCATCAATTCACCCGTGCGTCGTAGGTCGTTGTGCGCCGGCCGCATCCTACGCGGTCGGTGAACGGGCGCCGGGCGGTCGGTGCGGCGCGGACCCGGGAGTCGGGGGCGGTGGATCCGGCAGGTTCCTGCCAGGGGCCTCGGGTTTCGGCATCTCCCTTGTCCGGTAGGGATGTTCGTGGCGGTGGGGTGGCGGGACACCGTCGTGGTGGGGGGTGCACGGGGCGGAATCAAGGGCGCGAGTTCTGTCGGCATGGTTGACCGCATTGAAGTGGTCATGGCACTTTCATGCGGCGCGGGCGTCCGCGACCGGTCGTACGCCCCGCAATCCCCCACAAGGAGAGCCATGTTGAAGAGACTTGCCGCTCTGGCCGGCGCCGGAGCGGTCGTCGCAGGTGGCCTGACCCTGGCCGCGACCCCCGCCCAGGCGGTCCAGGCCGGCGACCTGACGTCGACCATCGCGCTGAGCAACTGCTCGGCCTCGCTGGTGCGTTACCCCTCCTCGGTCGACACCGACCGGGCGATGATGCTCACCAACGGCCACTGCCTGCCGACCATGCCGGCGTCCGGCGTGGTCATCCAGAACCAGGCCGCCAGCCGCAGCGGCACGCTGCTGAACGCCTCCGGCGGTTCGCTCGGCACCGTCCAGGCCGACAAGGTGCTGTACGCGACGATGACCGGCACCGACGTCGCCCTGTACCAGCTGACCGACACCTTCGCGTCGATCGGCTCGAAGTACGGCGCGACGGCGCTGACGATCAGTGACACCCACCCGGCCGACGGCTCGGCGATGTTCATACCCTCGTCGTACTGGAAGCAGGTGTGGAACTGCTCGATCAACGGCTTCGTCCCCACGCTGCGCGAGGACGAGTGGACCTGGCACGACTCGATCCGCTACAGCACGGGCTGCAACACCACGCACGGCACGTCCGGTTCGCCGATCGTCGACGCCGCCACCAAGAAGATCGTCGGCATCAACAACACCGGCAACGACGACGGTGCGATGTGCACCCTCAACAACCCGTGCGAGGTGGCCGCCGACGGCACCACCAAGGTCGTCAAGGGCCAGAGCTACGGTGAGCAGACGTACTGGTTCACCACCTGCCTCGGCAACGGCCGCGTCATCGACCTCAACGTCAGCGGCTGCCTGCTCACCAAGCCGGCCGGCAGCGGCACGGTCTCGGTGACCAACCCGGGCAACCAGACCACCACGGTGAACGGCTCGGCCAGCCTGCAGATCTCGGCCAGTGGCGGCACCGCGCCGCTCAGCTACTCGGCCACCGGCCTGCCCACCGGCCTGTCGATCAACGCCTCCACCGGCCTGATCACCGGCACCGCGACGGCGACGGGAACGTACAACGTCACCGTCACGGCCAAGGACGCGGCGAACAAGACCGGCAGCACCAGCTTCACCTGGACGGTCAACGGCGGTGGCGGCACGTGCACGCCGGCGCAGCTGCTCGGCAACGCGGGCTTCGAGTCGGGTGCGGCCACGCCGTGGACGGCCAGCAGCGGCGTCGTCGACAACAGCTCCTCGCAGGCCGCGCACGGCGGTTCGTGGAAGGCCTGGCTGAACGGCTACGGCTCGACCCACACGGACAGCCTCTCCCAGACGGTCGCCATCCCGTCCGGCTGCAAGGCCACCCTCAGCTTCTACCTGCACATCGACACCGGTGAGTCCGGCTCGACCGTGTACGACAAGCTGACCGTGACCGTCAACGGCACCGCGCTGAAGACCTACTCCAACGTGGACGCCGCCGCCGGCTACCAGCTGCGCACCTTCGACCTGTCGGCCTACGCCGGCCAGACCGTCACCCTGAAGTTCAACGGCACCGAGGACTCCTCGCTGCAGACGAGCTTCGTGATCGACGACACCTCGATCGCCACCAGCTGACGCACACGCGGTGACACCCGCGGCCGCCCGGTTCCCGACCGGGCGGCCGCGGCGTGCGTTCGGGGCCGGTCGGGTCGCCGCTCGGGCTGCCGTTCGGGCGCCGGCGTGAGCCCGTGAAAAGATCCCGTCCCGCCGCTGCCACATGACGGCGGGTCGACCGCGTTAGAAGGACATGGACCACTCAACGAGCGCGGAACAGCCGGCAGAGCCGGTGCCGCCCGACTTCCCGGCCTTCGCGGTCTCGCGGGGCCGACACCTGCTGCGCACCGCCTTCCTGCTCACCGGCGGCGACGCCCACCTGGCCGAGGACCTCGTCCAGGAGGCGCTCGGGCGCATCTTCGTGAAGTGGCGCCGGATATCCCGCCTGGACAACCCGAGCGGGTACGCCCAGACCGTGCTGGTGAACACCTTCCTGTCGCACCGGCGGCGGCGCAGCAGTTCGGAGCGGGTGACCGACACCCTCCCGGAGATCGCGGTGGACGGCCCGGACCCGGCGCTGCGGCTGACCCTGCTGCGCGCCCTCGGCGAGCTCCCGGCGCAGGACCGCGCGGTGCTCGTGCTGCGGTTCTGGGAGGACCGCAGCGTCGAGGAGACCGCCGCGGCGCTGAGGCTGAGCAGCACGGCCGTGCGCTCGCGCAGCAGCCGGGCGCTGGCCCGGATGCGCGCCACCCTCGGCGAGAGCCTCGGCGACGGCGGGGAGGCCGCCGGCGACACCGGCGGCCGCACGACAACGGATCCCACTGGCAGGAAGGCGGTGCTCGGCCGTGTCCTTTGAAGACGAATTCGCCCAGGCCCTGCGCGGCGCCGTGGCGCTCGCGCCCGAACCGGGGCTGCACGCCCTCGCGGCCGCCGCGGAGCGCCGCGGCCGGCGCCGGCGCAACCAGCGCCGGGCCCTGGCGGCCGGCGGGCTGGCGGCCGTGCTGGTGGCCACGGCGGGCCTCACCACCGTCATCGGCGGTGGCTCGCACGCGGCACATCCGGCCACCGAGCCGGTACGGCCGATGACCGCCGAGGAGTCGATCGACCTGTTCACCTCGCTGCTGCCGCAGGGGAAGTCCCGGGTGCTGTTCGCGGGGACGCCCGCCCAGGGCGCACCGAACGGCGACCGGTACCAGACCGGCGGCACGGTCCTGTTCGACGACGGCAAGGGGGAGAGCCTCATCTCCTACACCGTCAGTCGCACCGAGCTCACTCCGGAGGCGGGCGCCGTGTGCATGGACGGCTTCAGCATGCCGCAGGAGTCCTGTGAGCGCACCGTGGCCGCCGACGGTTCCGCGCTGGTGGTCGACAAGCTGAAGGACCGGAACAGCGACGACCACCGCGAGTGGCGCGCGACCTGGGCGGCGCCGGACGGCCGACGGGTGATGATCATCGAGCACAACGGGCAGCCGGCCACGCCCAACCGGCAGAGCCCGCCGCTCGACGCCGAGCAGCTGCGCGCCCTGGTGACCGCGCCGGCCTGGGGGCGGCTCTTCGACGCCCTGCCGGCGCGGGAGAACGCGCCCAAGCCGCCGACGCCCGAGCCCGGCCCGAAGGCGGAGGAGCTGCTGGCGGCGCTCGTCCCGCTGCTCCCGCCGGGCGCCGTGCCGTCGGGGCAGGACGGCCGGAACGGCCCGCACCTCACGGTGACGTACGAGGGGCGCACCAGCATGCTCTCGGTGAGCGTCACCCCGCCGGGCGAGCGGGGCATCGAGGACAAGAAGTACGCGGAGTCGGAGGGTTCGGCGGGCCCGCTGGCGGTCCGGGAGCGCCGCCCGGACGGCAGCACGGTCGTCACCAACAGGTTCGGGAACGGCAAGACGGCGGTCGACCCGATCCTGCACTGGTCGGCGGCGGTCCACTACGCCGACGGCCGGGCGATCGAGCTCAACGAGTGGAACGGGGAGAACGGCTTCACCTTCCGCCCGGGCACCCCGGCCCTCAGCCTCGACCAACTCAAGGCCATCGTCACCGCCCCGGCCTGGCTCCGCTGACCCGGGGCCCGCACCGCCGCACAGGGGACGGCGGTGCGGGCCCGCCGCGCGCCACCGGCCGCGGACGCCACCCTCCCCGGCCCCGCGAAGCCATCGGGGCCCGAGGCCGCGCAGGCCGGACCCGCTTGTACCCGATGCACCGTGGGGGGCTCCGATGGGCGGACCGCGCGCGGACGAACCACCGTTCCTCAAGAGTCGCTCAACTGTCGTGCGGTCGGCATGGGCCTGTGGAATGGTCGTGTACCGGCGACAGGTCACGGTCAAATCCTCGCCGGTGGCGGCGTCCTTTCGGATCCGCTCACCGGAGATTTCGCGTCCGATTCCGGGGGGAACCTCGCGCGCGATCCGTGCCGGCCTTGAATTCACGAATACGGGGGCGGGTGGATGGTCGATCTGGACTTCGAGCGGCGGATGAATCCGCACAACCTCCGGGCCGGTGCCGGTGACGGTGCCACGTTGTTCGGGCAGGCGATTCGTGGCTGAGCGTCCGCGGAGCCGCTTGCGTACTCGGGTCGTCGTGGTGGTGGTCGCGTCAGTCCTGGCCTTGGCCGGCTCCGGTCTGTGGTGGTGGAAGACGACTGCTCCTTCGCCGGTGGAACTGCCCAGCAGCGCCTGCTGGTCGGTGCTGGACCGGACCGATCTCGCGGCCTTCGGCGGAAGGGCGCACGGGAAGTTCCACGTGAGCTATCCACGCGAAGAAGGCGCCCACAGCCCCGACGGTCTGGCCGCCGCGGGAGATCCACAGCGAGGCCCCGTCCGCGACGGCCGGCGGACAGTAGCGCCCAGTGAGGTGCTGCCCGGACCGGCGCAGCACCTCACGGAGCACGACGACGGCGAGACGATCGCGGCTCACCGGGGGCTCCCGCTACGCACCCCTCCGCGGGATGCGGTGCTGCCAGTCGCGGGTGAAGACGGTGTTGCCGGCTTCGAGGGCGGTCAGGTGGGTGTGGGCGAGGAAGTGGGTGGCGGTGCAGCGGAGTTCGGTGCGGGTGTGGACGGTGACGTCCCAGCCGACGGCCGGGCGTTCGAGCCGGACGCTGTGGTCGGTGCGCGCCTGGGCGCTGAGCGGGGCGCCGCTGAGGATGCGGTAGGCGGTGACGGTGTGCTCGTCGCGGACCAGGCCGTCGGGGTGGGTGCGGGTGCCGTCGGTGGCGGGCGAGAGTTCGGTGCGCCACTCGTGCCGGCCGATGTCGTGGACGGTGAGGCGTTCCGGGCGGGCCGTGAGGGGTTCGGTGATGTGGAGCGGCGGGGGCAGCGGGAGGGTGGGGGACGCGAACGCGATGGGCTCGGCGCCGGAGTCGGCGGCCAGGTGGCGGACCGGGAGCGTGAGGGTGCTGTGCGAGGGGTCGAGCCCGAAGCCGGCGGGCTCGGGGTCGGGCCAGAGCCACGGCCAGTAGGCCGAGGAGAGCGCCAGCCGCAGCCGGTGGCCGGCCGGCACGGTGTGGCCGGCGGCGGCGAGCTCGACGGTGGCGTCCGGCGCCCGGGCCCCGGCCGGTGACGCGGCCAGCGCGCCGCGGGTGACCAGCGTGGACGTGCCGTCGGGGGCGACGTCGCAGAGCCGGGCGACGATCAGGCCGGCGCCCGGTGAGGGGCGCAGCCGCAGCTGAAGGGACGGGGTGCCGAGCAGTTCGAGCGGCTCCGGCAGCGGCAGCGAGTCGAAGCAGACCGAGCGCCCGTCCTCCTCGCGCTGGTCCGGCGGCAGGTCGGCGGGGCGGCCGAGCGGGACGTACGCGCCGGCGTTGAGGCCGGTGTGCTGGGGGGAGCGGACCGGGACGTAGCGGTCGTCGGAGGCGGTGCCGGCGGTGCGCAGCGGGCCGTCGAGGCCGTAGTGGATCTCGCGGACGTCGGGGGAGGGCCAGGCCTCCTCGCCGGTCCAGCGGCCGCTGATCCAGCTGCGCAGGACGGGGGTCTTGAGGACGCCGCTGTCGACGTCCCGGAGCCAGTGGTCCCACCAGCGCAGCGTCTCCGGCAGGACCTCGTCGGGCAGCCCGTGCGGCCAGGGGCCGAGTACCGCGCGGACCGGGACGGGGCCGGAGGAGAGCAGCTCAAGGAGGGTGGAGCAGGACGGGTCGCCCCAGCCGGCGACGGCGAAGGTGGGGACGACGGCGGTTCCGGGCGGCTCGTCGGGCGCCGGTTCCCCGGCCGCGGCGGCGAGCCGCTGCGGGAAGGACGGCTCCAGCGACTCCAGACGCTCCCGCCACATCCGCCGCCAGTCGTCGCCGACGTACTGCGGGTCCGGCGGGCGGGCCGCGTCGGCGAGCCGGGTGGTGGCGCGGACGTGCAGGTCGGCGGCCGGGGCGGCACCGCCGAGGCGGTCGCCGACCTCGGGGCAGGCGGCGACCACGGCGTGGACGGCGCCCGGGGCGCGGGCGGCCAGCCGCAGCGCGGTGCGGCCGGCGGCGCCGGTGCCGAGCAGGCCGATCCGGCCGCTGCACCAGGGCTGGGCCGCCAGCCACGCGAGGACCTCGGCGCCGTCCGCAGGCTCGCCGTCCGGTGGGTCGGCGGGCAGGCCGCCGGAGTTGCCGTGGCCGCGGGCGTCGACCCGGAGGCAGGCGTAGCCGTGGCCGGCGTACCAGGGGTGGCGGCGGGCGTCGTCGGTGGCGGTCCAGTCGGTGAGGCGGCCGGCGGAGTACTCCAGTACGGCGGGCACCGGCTCGTCGGTCACCGGGCGCCAGAGCCGGGCGCGGAGCCCGGTGCCGTCGGAGAGGGGGATGCGCAGGTCCTCGCGGGTGGTGCGGAAGGGGTACGAGGGGGTCGGGTGCGACATGGCGGCTCCCAGCGGTCCCGGTCGGCGGGCCCGTGGGGCGGGGCGGCGGGAGCGGCCCCGCGCCGCGGGCGTCAGCATTCCGACCCTAGGGGAGGAGGCCGGCGCTGTCCTGGCGAGCCGGGCCGGGCCCGCCAGGACACCCGGGCCGGGCCCGCCAGGACGGCGGGCCCCCGTCAGGCCTTGCTGAGCCAGGCCGTGGCGTTCAGCGCCAGGGCGGCGTTGGTGCCGGCCGGGTCGTTCCAGCCGTTGAACAGGTTGTTGCTCGGCTGCCCGGTGCCGTCGTCGGCGGGGGAGCTGTCGCCCCAGACCGCGACCCGGCCGGAGCCGTAGCCGCTGGTGGCGAAGAAGGCGCCGGTGGTACCGCTGTAGCCGGTCCGGTAGACGAGGCCCTTGACGTTCGGGTTGTCGGCCGGCTTGAGGGTGAAGGTGGTGCCGGCGCGCAGGATCGAGCCGGTGACGGTGCCGAACGGGCCGTGCAGCACCGGGTTGGCGGCGTCGTTGATCGCGCGCGGGTTGTCGGTGGAGATGTTCTTGACGTCGACCGCGATCCCGAACGGGTCGTTGTTGTTCACGCCGTTGTTGGTGAACAGGTCGTTGATGATCGCGGGGGAGTCCCAGCCGTCGTTGTTGCGGTCGCTCTGGGTGTGGTCCGAGATCAGGAAGAGCCCGCCGCCGTTCTGCACGAAGCGGATCAGCGCGGCCTTCTCGGCGGCGCTGAACCGGATGTTCGGCTCGGGGACCACGAAGGTGTCGAAGTTGGCGAGGTCCAGGGCGGCACCGGTGCCGTAGCCGATGGTGGAGCCGGCCGGGAGGGTCTTGAGGCTGTACTGGCCGGTCTTCTGCAGGGCGACGCCCCAGGCGGAGAGCGCGCCGGTCCAGCTCTTCTCGGTGGTGGGGTTGGCGTTCTGGGCGAGCGGGTCGGGCTGGGCGGTGGAGATGATCCAGTCGGCGTTCCCGGCGGTCTCGCCCTTGCTGTTGTCGAACAGCACCCGGTGGGGGGTGGCGCTCAGGGCGGGGGCGGTGGCCCGGGTGGGGGCGACGCCGGCGGTCGGGGCGGCGGACGCGGTGGGGGCCAGCGTGGCCAGGCCGGCCGCGAGCAGGGCCGACGAGGCCAGCGCGGCAGCCGTTCGAGTGCGGTTCATGTGCCGTTCCTCCGTGGGGAGTTGAGGGGGCGGCGCCGAGTATTCGCGCGTAGAAGTCGAGTATCCGCGCGTAGACGGGCGGCCGAAAGGCCCCGGAGGTTACGGGCGTTTGTACGGTTCATGACGAGGTACATGACAAGTGGGGCGGTGTGGGCGTGCGGTGAAGGTAACCGGCTCGTAATTGCGCATGACTTGCAAGTACTTCCATCCTGGGGGAAAGATGGCCCAGCTCGGAAGGCCCAGGAAAGGACGAAACGATGACCGGCCCCCGCTGGCGCGACCGGCTCACCCGTGAGGAATGGATCCGCCTGGCCGGCATGGGCGGCTTCATCCTCGCGCTGCACGTGATCGGCTGGTTCACGCTGCTCGCGGTCATCGCGCCCGAGCACTACGACGTGGGCGGCCAGGTCTTCGGCGCGGGCATGGGCCTCACCGCCTACACCCTCGGCATGCGGCACGCCTTCGACGCGGACCACATCGCCGCCATCGACAACACCACCCGCAAGCTGATGGGCCAGGGCAAGCGGCCGCTCTCGGTCGGCTTCTGGTTCTCGCTGGGCCACTCCTCCATCGTCTTCGGCCTCTGCGCCCTGCTCGCCTTCGGCATCAAGTCGCTCGCCGGGCAGCTGGAGACCGACGACTCCACCCTGCACGAGGCCACCGGCCTGATCGGCGTCACCGTCTCCGGGACGTTCCTGCTCGCGCTCGGCCTGATCAACCTGGGGGCCTTCAACGGCATCCTCAAGGTGTTCCGCAAGATGCGCGAGGGCGAGTTCGACGAGGCCGAGCTGGAGGAGCAGCTGGAGAAGCGCGGCCTGATGAACCGCGTCCTGGGGCGGGTGACCAGGGCCGTCACCAAGTCCTGGCACATGTACCCGGTCGGCCTGCTCTTCGGGCTCGGCTTCGACACCGCCACCGAGGTCTCGCTGCTGGTGCTGGCGGGCGGCGCGGCGGCGTTCCAACTGCCCTGGTACGCGCTGCTGGTGCTGCCGATCCTGTTCGCGGCGGGGATGAGCCTGCTGGACACCATCGACGGCTCGTTCATGAACTTCGCCTACGAGTGGGCGTTCTCCAAGCCGGTTCGCAAGATCTACTACAACCTGACCGTGACCGGGCTCTCGGTGGTGGTCGCCCTCGTCATCGGCTCGATCGAGCTGATCGGGCTGCTCGGCGAGAAGCTGGACGTCACCAGCGGCCCGGTCGCCTGGATCGGCGGGCTGGACCTCAACTTCGTCGGCTACGCCATCGTCGGCCTCTTCGTGCTCACCTGGGCGGCGGCGATCGCCTACTGGAAGCTCGGCAACGTCGAGGAGAAGTGGTCGGCCGGCCTGGCCGCGGCGGCCGAGAAGGCCGAGTAGGCCGAGTAGGGCCACTGCGCCGAGCAAGGCAGAGCAGTCGGAGCAGTCGGAGCAGAACGAGGGCGGCCGGCCCGGGGCGAACCCCGGGCCGGCCTTCCCGTCTCAGATCAGCGGGTCGTCACCGCGGCTCAGTACCGCGGGCTGACCCGGTAGATCGGACGGTCCGGCACCCACCAGTGGCTGGAGCGCCAGATCCCGAAGACGAACTTCACCCCGTGGCTGCCGCGCTTGTTGGCGGCCTTGAGGAACTGCTTGCCGATCCGCTTCATCAGGTAGGACAGCGCCCACAGGACGTAGCCGGCGGCCCGGGCGGCCCAGTGCGGGAGCTTCCGCAGGATCTTGGAGATGCCCTGGCCGATCTTGCCCGAGATGTACAGCAGGGTGCCGATGGTGTTGCCCTCGGAGCGGCTGAAGTAGGCGGTCCACTTCTTCCGCCAGGACATCCCGGTCAGGTCGTCCATGGTGATCGGGTCGACCGGGTAGCCGTAGGCGTTCGGCGAGCCCTCCAGCACCGGGTCGGTCTGCAGGAACCGGCCGGTGGTGGCGTCGTACAGGCGCACGCCCATCAGGGTGAGGCCGGAGAGGCTGTCGGACTCGCGCTGCGAGCCGCCCAGCCAGCCGTACTCGGTGGCGCCGGTGGCGTCGACGACGTTGCCGTACTCGTCGTAGTGGTAGACGGCGAGGTCCTGGGTGCCGTCGGGGGACATCTGGACCGAGACGTCGCCGTGCAGGTTGGTCAGCAGCAGGATCGCGCCGCCGTCGGTGCCGGTGGCGGCCGTGAGCCGGCCGGTCAGGTCCTGGACGTGGCGGGTCAGCCGGCCGGCCGCGTCCTGCTGCCAGGCCGGGCTGTCGTTGCCGCCGTCGAAGTGGTTGGTCGACAGGTCGGTGACGGCCCAGGTGCCGTCCGCGCCCCTGGTCTCCGTGGTGCTGACCGCGAGGCGGCCGGAGGCGTCGAGGTCCCAGGTCCTGCGGGTGTCGCCGAGGGTCTCGCCGCGCACCAGGTCGTTGACGTAGTAGCTCAGCTGGGTGCCCTTCGGCAGGGCGGTGGTGCGGCCGTAGGCGTCGTAGACGTAGCCGGCGTCGGTGAGGCGGTCGGCGGTGTCGTAGCCGTGGTTCTCGGACTTGGTGACGGCGTCGGTCGTGGCCGGGTCGCAGTCGTCGGTGACGACGGTGCGGTTGGTCCGGTTGCTGCTCCGGTCGAACGCGTAGGAGCGCGTGGCGCACGCCAGGCCGGTGCTGTCGGCGGCCTTGACCAGGCGGCCGGTGGAGTCGTAGCCGTAGCTGCTGGTGGTGCTGTTGCCGTCGGACTGGGTCCGGCCGGCCTGCTGCCCGTGGACGGTGTAGTCCGCGTTGTCGGCCAGCAGGACGGTGCCCGCCTGGTTGGTGTAGGTCTTGCCGGTCTGGATGCCCCGGCTGTCGTAGGTGTCGGTCAGGGTGTTGCCGCCCGGCAGGGTCTGGGAGACCAGCCGGCCCTCGACGTCGTAGGCGGCGGTGAAGGTGCCCGCCACCGAGTCGGTCAGCGAGGTCGGCAGACCGCGCGGGTCCTTGGCGGTGTCGTAGCCGTAGGTGGTGGTGGACGGCACGGAGTCCGACTTCTTCACCACCCGGTCCAGCCGGTCGTACTCGGTGGTGGTGGTGCCGCCGGCGCCGTCGTCGTAGGAGACCAGTCGGCCGAGCTTGTCGTAGCCCTGGGTGATGGTCGCCCTGCCGTTGGCGACGGTGGCCAGCTCGCCGTTGGCGGGGTCGTAGCCGAGGACGGTGTCCGGCACGGCGGTGCCGGTGCCGCCGCTGACCGAGACCTTCACCGGCCGGCCGGCCGCGTCGTAGCTGCGGGTGGTGGTGCGGGTGACGCCGTTGGCGACCTCGGTGACGACCGAGACGTTGCCCCAGCGGTCGTACTGGAAGGTCTTGGTCGGCACCTGCAGCGGGTTGCCGCCGCCGCCGCCGGCGATCTGCGCGGCCGGGCCGGTGGAGCAGACCAGGTCGGCCCACTCCGGGCGGCCGGCGCAGGCGCCGGTGCCGGTGGCGCCGTAGTACGCGGTCACCGTGGTGGCGGCGTCGGAGCCGTTGGAGTTCGGACGGCTCTGCGAGGTCACCCGGCCGCCGGCGTCGTAGCCGGTGGCGGTGGTGATCTTCAGACCGGCCGGGTCCTGGACGGACTGGGTGGGCAGGCCCTGGGCCCAGTCGTAGGAGGTGGCGGTGGTGCGGGTGTCGGCGTCGGCGGTGTAGCCGTCGATCCGGGCGCCGACCGTGCTGGAGGTCGCGCGGTCGCTGACCGCGGCGCCGGCCGGGCGGCCCTCGTCGTAGCCGGTCACGGTGTGGGCGCGGGCCGCGACCTCGGCGCCGGCCGTGAGGGCCGGGCTGCTGCCGGAGGCGGCCAGGTCGTGCTCCAGGGTGACCAGCTGCAGCGGGTCGAACTGCTCGGTGAGGCGCTTGCCGTCGGCGGAGAAGACCGAGGCCGAGGAGAGCAGCTGGGCGCGGTCGGCGGTCGAGCGGCCGGCGATCCCGAGCGCCTGGAGCTTGGCCAGGCCCTCACCGGTGGTGGCCAGGGCGAGGATGCGGTTCTCCGCGGAGAGGGTCCGCACCGGGCTGCCGTAGGCGTTGTACTCGGTGGTGGTGATGCCGCCGCCGGGGGTGGCGGTGTTGACCTCGCGCCCGGAGGCGTTGGTGTAGGTCAGCGAGGCGCGGGCGTACGCGGCGGTGCCGAGCACCTTGCCGTCGTGGCCCGCCGGGACGGCGTCGGGCGGGAGCACCGCGGTGGCGTCGGTGGGGGCGTCGGTCTGGCCCCAGGCCGCGACGTCGGACGGCGCCAGCGGGTAGGGCGCGTTGGCGCCGCTCAGCGGCACGTCGTAGACCACCGAGGTGGTCGCGGTGCCGTCGGTGACGTCCTTGCTGCCCTGCTTGAGGGTGGGCCGGGAGGCGGCGAGCAGCATGCCGTCACCCGCGGTGGCGGCGTTGCCGGCCTTGCCGTACTCCAGGGTCCACGGCAGCTCGCCGGCCTCGGTGACGGTGGTGACCCGGCCGGCGGCGTCGTAGGCGTAGGCGGTCTTCAGCGCCGGGCTGATCCGCGGGTCCCAGACCTCGCGCAGTCGGCCCTGGTCGTCGTAGGCGTACTGCGAGACCACGACGGGGGTGGCGGCGGAGGCGCCCGGGTCGGTGGACCAGAGCCGGATCTGCTTCACCTGGCCGGCCGTGTCGCCGAGGGCGGACGCGGTGGCGGTGGTGGTGTCGGCGTACACGTACTCCAGCACCCGGCAGCCGGCCGTGGACGGCACGGCGGCGCAGTTGGCGGAGGCGGTCGCCGAGGTCGGCGCGACCACGTACTTCGGGCGGGCCAGGGTCTTGCCGCCGGCCACGACCTTCTCCGAGACCACCGAGGTGGTGGAGTTGTCGCTGGGCAGCGAGGAGCCGGAGGCCTGCCAGGTGGTGGCGGCCGGGTCGACCTTGGCGAAGGTGACCGTGGTGCCGGCGGTGTCCTTCAGGGTGAAGGCACCGCTGAGCGCGCCGGTCAGGGTGAGGTCCTCGGCCCCCGGCTCGGGCTTCCAGCCGCCGGCGCCGGTGGCGGTGAAGCCGACCTCGGAGCCGTCCGCGGAGACCACCGAGAGCGAGGTCGCCGAGGTCTGGCGGAGGTAGGAGTAGTCGGCGTCGGTGATCTCGGCGGTGGTGCCGGAGCTCCACTGCGGGCCGAAGATCGCCGCCTGGCCCTCCTGCGCCGAGCCGTTCAGCGGCCGGCGGGAGGAGAAGGAGCGCTCGGCGCTCAGGCCGAAGCCCTCGGCGTCGGTGGCGGAGAGGCCGAGGTCACCGGTGAGGGTGTTCACCTCGCCCGGGCCGACCTTGGTCTCCGGCGCGGTGCCGGCGTTGCGGTCCACCGTGATGGTGTTCGGCTCGGTGGCGTCGGTGGCGGTGCCGTCGGTGAAGACCGCGCGGACGTCCACCGGGCCGTTCTCGGCCAGGGTGTCGGTGATGTTCCAGTTCAGCGCGGCCGGCCTGCCGCCGGGGGCGGCGAACGGCCAGGCGGACACCGGCTTGCCGTCGGTGGTGGTGACGTTGGCGACCGGGACGTCCTTCCAGGCGTCCGTCTCGCCGCGGCGGTACTGGTAGCGCACACCGGTGTAGGTGGAGTTGCCCTCGGCCTGCAGCGAGGTGCGGCGGGCCGGGCGCTCGCCGGCGCCGGGGGCGACCAGCGCCGAGCCCTTGCCCGCGAAGAAGGCGTACGTCCGGTCGGCGGAGACGTTGCCCGCGGCGTCCCGGCTGTGCGCGGTGACGGTGTGGGCGCCCGCCTTGAAGGTGAGCCTGGCCGTGACCGGGGCGCCGGTGGTGGCCGCGGTCACCCAGGCGCCGCCGTCCAGCTTGTACTGGACGTCCTTCACGTCGCCGGTGGGCGGGGTGAAGGTGAAGTTGCCGCTGTAGTCGCCGTTGGCGTCCGGGGCGCCCGCCCACTGGCCGGCCGGGAAGTCCCCGGAGGCGATGGTGGTGGCGCCGGGCGCGGTGGTGTCCACCGTGAAGGTGCGGAAGGCGGACCAGGCGCTGTTCGCGGTGCCGTCCCAGGAGCGGGAGCGCCACTTGTAGCCGCCGGCGGGCAGCGCGGTGCCCGGCGTCCAGGTGAACGTGGAGCCGGAGGCCGCGTAGGCGGTGTGGCCGGACTGCAGCGCGGCGGTGCCGTTGGACGCCCAGACCTCGAAGTCCAGCAGGACGTTGCCGCCGTCGGGGTCGGTCGCCTTGGCGGAGAGCGTCGGGGTGGAGTCGCCGGTCAGCGCGCCGTCGGCCGGGGAGACCAGGGTGGAGACACCCGGCGCGGTGTTGAAGGTGACCGACAGGTACGGCGTGTTCGAGGACGCGTTGCCGGAGTTGAACTTCTTCCAGCCGTACGGGTCGGTCTCGTCGGTGGCCCGGATGCCCAGGGTGTTGTTGGACTTGCCGTTGGCGGCCCAGGCCTGCACCAGCGAGGTGATGTCGGTGTTCACCCAGCCGTCGTTGCAGGAGCTGGAGTAGCCCTTGGTGGCCGTGGAGGTGGCCCACTTGCGGTTCCAGGTCGGCTGCGCCGTCCACCGGGTGGCGGTGCTCGCCGAGTTGGTGTCCCAGACCTCCCAGCTCTTGGCCGTGCAGGACCAGGAGTGGAAGTTCCACAGGTTGAGCTTGCCGCTGGTGATCTGCTTCCCGGCGATCTGGGCCATCGGGAACTGCAGGAACGAGCGGGCGACCTGGCCGGAGCCGTTGTTGCCCAGCTTCAGCTCGGTCTGCGAGGAGACGTCGGTGGCGTAGCCCTGCTGGACGAAGGTGTCGAAGCCGACTCCGATGTTGACCGCCGGGTCGACGGTGACCGGGTACCTGGTCTTCGGGTCGTTCAGGAAGGCCGCGTCCGGGGTGAGCGTGAGGTCGACGGCGTCGCCGTTCTGGGTGACCTTCAGCCCGACCGGGGCGGTGTGGGTGTGGTCGCCGCTGCGCTCGTCGACCTGGGCGTCCCACATCACCGGCGCGGGCAGCTGGCCGGCCTCCTGGCCGGTCCCGGGGTCGATGAACGAGACGGAGCCGTCCGCGTTCTGGCGCGCCCGGAGACCGGCCGCGTTCAGGGTGAGGGTGACGCTGCCGTTGGCGGCCACGGCCGAGCGGTCCTTGAGCTCCAGGAACTGCTCGAAGCCGGTGCGGGTGGACTCGATGACCAGGTCGGTGGCGGTCAGCGCGTCGGCGTACCGGGCCCTGGTGCCGTCGACGGTCGGCGCGGGCAGGGCGCCGCGCCAGGACAGCGACATGCTGGTGCCGTTGCCGTTGTCCAGCGAGACCAGCGGGGTGGCGGGGGCCTGGGCGTCGCCCGCGGGGGCGCCGGAGGCCTTGAACTTCGACGCCGCGGCGGCCGGGGTGGCGCCGGCGAGGGAGAGGTTCAGCGGGTGGCCCTTGGCCTTGACGCTGCCGTCCGGCTGCTTGGCCAGGTCGATGTCGATCGGCTGCAGCTTGCCGGACCCGTCCTTGTACCGGACCGGGCCGGAGGCCATGTCCAGGGTGGTGGTGCCGTCCGGGTTGATCCAGGTGGTGGTGGACTCGGTGCGCTCGTCGACCACCTCGATCCGGCGGTTCTCCAGCCGGGCCTTGAGGTGGGCGGTGGCGACGTCCTTGGCCTCGGCCGGGCCGAACGCCTCGGCCGGCCTGGGGGCGGGGGCCTCCGGGGTCACCGCGACGGCCTGACCGGTCGTCATGATGACGGCGGCGGACTCGGCGGCGAGCACCACGGCGAGGGCGACGGCGGTCCTGCCGAGGACGCCGCGCCGGCGGCGTGCGGACGATACGGGCGGGGCGGCGTCCCCGGCCCGGAGCCGGGGCCGGGGATCGCCGTTCGGGCGTGACATGGAACTCCTCGACGGTCTGGTGGTGCGGTGGGATGAGAGGTCTTGCGGGGGTTCTTGTCGTGGATATGTCAGTCGGGTCGGAACGGGCGGCCGATGCGAATCGGCCAAGTTTCCGAGGGGTCGGGATCGGTGGGGACCCCGGCGGAGGACCGCCTGCTCCCCGCCCGTCGGCGCGGTGGAGGCGGTCGGTGGAGACGGCTGGTGGAGGCGGCCGGTGGGTCGGTCGAGACGGCCGGGGTGCCGGGCGGGGTCAGTCCCAGCCGATGCCCGGGGTCCCGGCCGGCGCGACGTCCCAGCCGATCGGTCCGCGGGCGGCGGTGCCGGCGGCCGGGGTGTCCCAGCCGATGCCGCCGTCGTCCGCGGCGGTGACGGCGACGACGGTCGAGGTGGCGGCGGCCGGGGCGGCGGGCCGGGCGGTGGCGGGTGCGACGGCGGTGGCGACGGCGAGTGCGAGGGCGGTGGCGGCGAGCAGACGGACGGTCTCGGGCACGACGGGTCCTGTTCTGTACGGGCGGTTCGGCGTCGGTTCAGGGCGGTGGAGCGGGGTGGGAGGTGGAGCGGAAGGGCGGCGGTGCGGTGGAGGGGGAGCGCGCGCAGGGGAGATCCTTCCGGTACGGACGCGCCGGCGGGGAGGGGGGGCTGCAGGCAGCATCAGGACAGGCAGGATGCTGCAACCCCCCGGAGGGCCGGCCCGGAGGTCCCGGAGGCGCGGTCGAGCGCCGGGGGCGCGAGTGGCCGGATCGCGCGCCCGGTTCGAGCGCCGACCGTGCGTCAAGTCGCGTGACCGGATCATGTCTTGTGGTTCCGCTCCCCCCGGCGGCATGATCGGGGCCGGCGGACCGTTCGGACATTCCCTCACATCCCTCCACGACGATTCAGGGGTCGTTGAACAGTGCTGGAACTGCTGGGGCTGGACTCCGTCGCCGAAGCCGTCTACCGCGAGATGCTGACCGACCCCGAAGGCGGCGTCCCCGAACTCTGCGCACACCTGCGGCTGTCCGAATCCGCCGTGCGCGAGGCCCTGGACCGGCTCGCCGACCTCACCCTGCTGCGCGCCTCCCGGGAGCGCCCCGGCGCGCTCTGGCCGGTCAGCCCGGAGCGCGGGCTGGAGCTGCTGCTGCGCCGGCAGGAGGAGGAACTCGCCCGACGGCAGCAGGAGTTGGCCGTCTCCAAGGCGGCCGTCGCACGCGCCGTCGCCGAGTACGCGACGCTGCGCACCAGCAGCCTGGTGGACGGCGGCGAGCGGCTGGTCGGCCTGGACGCGATCCAGGCCAAGCTGGAGGTGCTGACCGCCCGGCTCACCGACGAGTGCCTGGCCGTGATGCCCGGCGGCGCGCAGTCCGCCGCGAGCCTGGCCGCCTCCCGGCCGCTGGACGAGGACGCCCTGGTCCGCGGGGTGACCCTGCGCACCATCTACCAGGACAGCGTCCGCAACGACCCGGAGACCTTCGGGTACGTGCAGTGGATGACCGGCCTCGGCGGCAAGGTGCGCACCGCGCCGGTACTGCCGCCGCGGATGCTGGTCTTCGACCGCGCCACCGCGGTGGTGCCGATCGACCCGGAGAACACCCGGATCGGCGCCCTGTGCACCGAGGAGCCGGGGATCGTCGCCTCGCTGGTCGCGCTGTTCGAGCAGACCTGGGAGACGGCCGTCCCGCTCGGGGCCGACCAGCCGGAGGACGCCGGGACCGGCCTGAGCGCCGGCGAGCGCGAGCTGCTGCGGCTGCTCTCCACCGGCCTGACCGACGACGCGGCGGCCAAGCGGCTCGGCGTCTCGGTCCGGACGGTGCGTCGGCAGATGGCCGCGCTGATGGAGCGTCTCGACGCGGCCAGCCGCTTCGAGGCCGGCCTGAAGGCGGCTCAGCGCGGCTGGCTGTAGGGCCTGATCTGCGGAAATGGGCTGTAACCGGGCGCCGAGTCTGTAGTCAACCTCACAGTGTGGTCTTTCACTCCTCCGGCGGAATCAAAAGTTCACCGCCGGGGTCTTGTCGCGTCATTTTCTACGCGCGTATCTTCTAGCGCTGCGGGGGGCGTTCCGGCTCCCGTGCTGCCTTCTACGCGGGTAGCGCACCAGCTGCGCCTACCTGACCCACCCTCACGGCCCGTCGGCCCCACGCCGGACGGACGCCACATGTGCCACCCCCACCGCCTGCCACGGCCACGCCGGCCGGCAGAACGAAGGAGTCCTGCCCGGTGACCACGCCCTCCGCCTCCCGCCGCCCGCGTCGTGCGCTGCTGCGCGCGACCCTCGTCCCGGCCGGTCTGGCCGCCTCGCTGGTGCTCGTCCCGCTTCCGGTCGCCTCCGCCGCGACCGCCGCCGGGCCGACCGAGCCCGGCAGCCTGCGCATCCACGACATCCAGGGCGGTACCCGGATATCGCCGCAGGCCGGCAAGACCGTCACCGGCGTGCCCGGCATCGTCACCGGCGTGCGCACGTACGGCTCCAAGGGCTTCTGGATCCAGGACCCGAACCCGGACGCCGACCCGGCCACCAGCGAGGGCGTCTTCGTCTTCACCGGCGGCGCGCCGACCGTCAAGGTGGGCGACTCGGTGCTGGTCAGCGGCAAGGTGACGGAGTACTACCCGAACTTCGGCGGCGGCTCGCAGTCGCTCACCGAGATCAGCTCCCCGGCCGTCACGGTGCTCTCCTCGGGCAACCCGCTGCCCGCGTCGGTCGTGGTGGACACCCGCAACATCCCGGGCACCTACACCCCGCAGACCCCGGCCGGCGCCACCACCATCGAGGGCCTGGCGCTGAACCCGGAGAAGTACACCCTGGACTTCTACGAGTCGCTGGAGGGCATGCTCGTCGAGGTCAAGGACGTCCGGGTGATCCAGGCGACCGACAAGTACAACGAGCTCTGGGTCGCCGCCGACAAGCAGGACCAGAAGAGCAAGCGCGGCGGCGTGCTCTACGAGTCCTACGCCGAGCCCAACGTCGGCCGTCTGATGGTGCAGCAGCTGGCTCCGGTCGCGCAGCAGCCGTTCCCGGTCGCCAACGTCGGCGACGTGCTCACCGGCACCACCAGCGGCCCGCTGGACTACAACCAGTTCGGCGGCTACACCCTGGTGGCCGGCACCCTCGGTGCGCTCCAGGACAACCACCTGCAGCGCGAGGTGACCGCCCCGGCCACCGACCGCGAGCTGACCATCGCCACCTACAACGTGGAGAACCTGGCCCCGGGCAACCCGGACGGCAAGTTCGCCGAGCTGGCCCAGGCCGTCGTCACCAACCTGCGCTCGCCCGACGTCCTCGCCCTGGAGGAGATCCAGGACAACAACGGCGCCAAGAACGACGGCACGGTGGACGCGAGCCAGACCGTGGCCAAGTTCATCGCCGCGATCAAGGCGGCCGGCGGCCCGGCGTACGAGTGGCGCTCGATCGACCCGGAGAACGGCAAGGACGGCGGCGAGCCCGGCGGCAACATCCGCCAGGTGTTCCTGTTCAACCCGCAGCGGGTCTCCTTCACCGACGTCCCCGGCGGCAACGCCACCACCGCGGTGGACGTGGCCGGCACCGGCGCGGCCACCGCGCTGACCGCCTCGCCCGGCCGGATCGCCCCGGCCGACGAGGCCTGGGCCAACAGCCGCAAGCCGCTGGTGGGCCAGTTCTCCTTCCGCGGCAAGAAGGTCTTCGTCATCGCCAACCACTTCAACAGCAAGGGTGGCGACCAGGGCATCGACAGCCGGTTCCAGGAGCCGACCCGTAGCTCCGAGGTGCAGCGGATCAAGCAGGCGACCGTCGAGCAGGCCTTCGTGGCCAAGCTGCTGGCCGCCGACAAGGAGGCCAAGGTGGTCTCGCTCGGCGACTTCAACGACTACCAGTTCTCGCCCGCCCTGGCCACGCTCACCAAGGACGGCGTGCTGCGCGACCTGGTGAACGAGCTGCCGGAGAAGGAGCAGTACTCGTACGTCTACCAGGGCAACTCGCAGGTGCTGGACCACATCCTGGTCAGCCCCGAGGTCGGGTACGCCAAGTACGACGTGGTGCACATCAACAGCGAGTTCGCCCAGCAGGCGAGCGACCACGACCCGCAGGTGGTCCGCATCAAGCCGTGACGTCCGTCGGGGCGTGACCGAGGGGGCGGTGACCGGGGTCTGGTCACCGCCCCCTCGGGGTCTTCGGACGCGGGCGGGCCCGGCCGGCGCAGGGCCGTCGGCGCCGCGCGGCCTACCGCAGGGCGGCGAGCACCGCGTCCGCCATCACCTTCTCGCCGGTGGCGTTCGGGTGGAACGGGACGGCGGGGGAGCCGGGCAGCGCGCCCTCGATCCACCGGTCGTCCGAGCAGACGTCGTGGCCGGCGGTCGGGGCCGCGGTGTCCACGTAGGTGGCGCCGTTGGCGGCGGCGGTGGACTTCAGCATCGCGTTGAGCTCGCCCAGCACGCCGTGCAGGTACGGGACGTCGCCCGGGGCGATCGGCTGGCGGAAGACGCACGACGCGCCGTCGGCCGGCAGCACGGACGGGTACCCGACCAGCAGCACCCTGGCGTTCGGGGCTTTGGCGTGGATCCGCTTCAGCACGTCGGCGACCTGCGGCCGGGCCGCCTCGATCCGGTCGGCCAGGTCGTCGTTGCCGTACTGCCAGGACCAGCTGGACCAGTCCCAGTAGCCGTGGTGGAAGACGTCCTTGCAGGGGGTGCCGAGCGGGTTGACCACCGCTCCGGCGATGCAGGTGGCGACGAGGTCGCCCAGCCCGAGGTCGGTGACGCCGAGGTCGTTGCCGCCGATGCCCAGGGTCACCAGGTCGGTGTCGGCGGTGACGGCGTCCAGCTGCGGGTCGTTGACCCGGATGAACGCGTCGTACTGGGCCTGCGTCATCGCCTTCACCTTGGCGGCCGCGCAGGTGACGTCGGTGTAGTTCGCGGCCTTGAGCGCGGCGGCCACCAGGTGGCCGTAGTTGCGGTCCGAGCGCAGGCAGAGGCCGGCCGACTGGCCGGGTACGCCGGCGCCGGCGGCGTAGGAGTCGCCGAGGGCGACGTAGTGCCGGGGCGCGGGGGTGGCGGCCTGCGCGCTGGTGGAGGTCAGCGCGAGCGCGGCGCCCAGCGCGGCGGCGCCGAGCAGGGCGGACTTCCGGGGGGTCCGGGAGTTCCGCGCGGAGTTCCGGACGGGGTGGGGGCCGGAGGCGGTGCGGAGTTTCCGGGCAGGGCGGAGCACGGTTCCTCCTGGGGGAGAGAAACGACGGTGGGTGGGGGTCGTGCCAGCCGCGGCCACAGCTACTCACAGGTAAGTTACTTCCAGGTTTCGCAGGCGTCCATGCCTGTCGCTGAAATTTCCGAAATTCCGTCAGACGGTATTTCGAATTTCGCTCCACGGCGTATCGGAGGTATTTCCGGTACGCAGTGGAGCGGAATTGCCGCCGGGTCCGGTTACCGACCGGTTGACGGTCCGTCGCCGCAGGCCGCAGTATCGGGCGCACGCCGCAGTATCGGGCGCACACCGCACCGCCGGAGCACCGATGGAGGATCCCGCATGGCCCTGGACGCCGACGTCATCGTCATCGGAGCCGGACTCGCGGGGCTCGCCGCGACCGCCGAACTCGCCGACGCCGGACGGAAGGTGATCCTGCTCGACCAGGAGCCCGCGGCCTCGTTCGGCGGCCAGGCGCACTGGTCCTTCGGCGGCCTCTTCCTGGTCGACTCGCCGGAGCAGCGCCGGATGCGGATCCGCGACTCGCACGCGCTCGCCTGGCAGGACTGGCTCGGCACGGCCGGCTTCGACCGCGCCGAGGACGCCTGGCCGCGCCGCTGGGCCGAGGCCTACGTCGCGTTCGCCGCCGGCGAGAAGCGGGCCTGGCTGCGGGAGATGGGCGTCCGGTTCTTCCCGGTCGTCGGCTGGGCCGAGCGCGGCGGCCTGCTCGCCGACGGCCCCGGCAACTCCGTGCCGCGCTTCCACATCACCTGGGGCACCGGCCCCGGACTGCTCGAACCCTTCGTCCGCCGGGTCCGCGACGCCGCCCGGCGCGGCCTGGTCGACCTGCGGTTCCGCCACCGCGTCACCGGGCTGGCCGCCACGGCCGGGGCCACCGACACGGTCAGCGGCGAGGTGCTGGTGCCCAGTCCGGCGGGGCGCGGGGAGGCCAGCTCGCGCGAGGTGGCCGACCACTTCGAGCTGCGCGCCCAGGCCGTGGTCATCACCTCCGGCGGTATCGGCGGCAACCACGACCTGGTCCGCAAGTCCTGGCCGGCCCGGCTCGGCACCCCGCCGGAGCGGCTGCTCTCCGGCGTCCCCGCGCACGTGGACGGGCTGATGCTGGGCATCGCCGGCGAGGCCGGGGCCAGTCTGATCAACGGCGACCGGATGTGGCACTACACCGAGGGCATAGAGAACTGGGACCCGATCTGGGCGCGGCACGGCATCCGCATCCTGCCCGGCCCGTCCTCGCTCTGGCTGGACGCCCGCGGCCGCCGGCTGCCCGTCCCGCTCTTCCCCGGCTTCGACACCCTCGGCACCCTGGAGCACATCCGCTCCACCGGGTACGACCACACCTGGTTCGTGCTCAGCCAGAAGATCATCGAGAAGGAGTTCACCCTCTCCGGCTCCGAGCAGAACCCCGACCTCACCGGGCGCTCGCTGCGCGGCGTCCTCGGCCGGGCGCTGCCCGGCGCCCCCGGCCTGGTCCGGGCCCACCTGCGGCACGGGCCGGACTTCGTGGTCGCGAGCAACCTCGGGGACCTCGTCCGCGGGATGAACGCCAAGACCCGCGAGCCGCTGATCGACCCGGACGAGCTGCGCCGCACCGTCGAGGCCCGGGACCGGCAGCTGGCCAACCCGTTCGCCAAGGACCTCCAGGTCACCGCGATCCACGGCGCCCGCCGCTACCTCGGCGACAAGCTGATCCGCACCGCGGCGCCGCACCGGATCCTCGACCCGGCCGCCGCCCCGCTGATCGCCGTCCGGCTGGGCATCCTCACCCGCAAGTCGCTCGGCGGGCTGGAGACCGACCTCTCGGCCCGCGTCCTGCGGCCCGGCGGCGAGGTGCTGGACGGCGTCTACGCGGCGGGCGAGGCGGCCGGCTTCGGCGGCGGCGGTGTGCACGGCTACCGCTCGCTGGAGGGGACCTTCCTCGGCGGCTGCCTGTTCTCCGGGCGGACGGCGGGTCGGGCGGCGGCGGCCGCGACGGCGTAGCGCCCGGCGGTCGGGGCCGGTCGTTCAGGGCCGGCCGTTCAGGGCTGGGCGCCCGGCGGCCGGCGCTCGTCGGCCTGTGCTCGTCGGACTTTGCTCGTCGGCCTGTGTTCGGCGCTCAGCGCTCGTCGGTCAGGCCGAGGCGCAGGTGGTCGACGTGGTAGACCGCATGGTCCAGCAGGGCGGCGACGTGGTCGTCGTGCAGGGAGTAGACCACCGAGCGGCCGCGGCGCTCGCCGACGACCAGGCCGAGGTTGCGCAGCAGGCGCAGCTGGTGGGAACAGGCGGACTGCTCCATGCCGACGGCGTCGGCGAGTTCGGTGGCGGCCCGCGGCCCTTCCCGGAGCTGGGCGAGTATCAGCAGGCGGGAGGGGGCGGCGAGGGCCTGGAGGGTGTTCGCCACCTTGGCCGCGTTGGACGCGTCCAGGCGCATCTGCGGCACGGCGTTCTCGGCGGCTGCGTGTCCCATGGGGGAATCCTACGGGGCCGGTCCGCGGCCGCCCCGGGCGAAAGCCGCGGTGCGATCTACATATGAAAGCTTGTTCATGTGTTCCTGTATGGTGGCGTCCATGCCCGCCACCCCCGCGTCCAGCGCCCTGCTCACCCGGCCGCCCGGCCCCGCGGCCCCCGCGCCACCGCGACCGCGCCGCACCCGGGTGCTGGCCCTGCCGGAGGCGCGCTGGGCGGCCGTGGCCACCGCCGCCTTCCTGGCCGCGCTCGGCGTCCAGCTGCTCGGCGGTCCGGGCTGGGCGGCCGGCCCGCTGTACGCCGCCGCCTACCTGGCGGGCGGCTGGGAGCCGGCCCTGGCCGGGCTGGCGGCCCTGCGCGTGCGGACCCTCGACGTCGATCTGCTGATGGTGGTCGCCGCGCTCGGCGCCGCCGCGATCGGCGAGGTGGTGGACGGCGCCCTGCTGATCGTGATCTTCGCGACCAGCGGCGCCCTGGAGGCGCTCGCCACGGCCCGCACCGCCGACTCCGTCCGCGGCCTGCTCGACCTCGCCCCCGCCACCGCGACCCGGCTGCGCGAGGACGGCGGCGAGGAGGCCGTCCCCACCGCGGAGCTGGCCGTCGGCGACGTCGTGCTGATCCGCCCCGGGGAGCGGGTCGGCGCCGACGGGACGGTCCTGGACGGCGCGAGCGAGGTCGACCAGTCCACCATCACCGGCGAACCTCTGCCCGCCGCCAAGACGGTCGGCCACGAGGTGTACGCCGGGACGCTCAACGGCTCCGGCGCGCTGCGGGTCCGGGTCGCCCGGGACGCCGCCGACACCGTGATCGCCCGGATCGTCGCCCTGGTGGCGGAGGCCTCCGGGACCAAGGCGCCCACCCAGCTCTTCGTCGAGCGGATCGAGCAGCGCTACGCCGCCGGGCTGGTGGCGGCCACCCTGCTGCTGTTCGCCGTCCCGCTCGTACTCGGCGCCGAACTGGACGGCGCCCTGCTGCGCGCGATGACCTTCATGATCGTGGCCTCGCCGTGCGCGGTGGTGCTGGCCACCATGCCGCCGCTGCTCTGCGCCATCGCCAACGCCGGCCGGCACGGTGTGCTGGTCAAGTCGGCGGTGGTGATGGAACGTCTCGGGCAGGTCGACGCCGTCGCCCTGGACAAGACCGGCACCCTCACCGAGGGCACGCCCCGGGTCACCGAGCTGCGCCCGCTCGACGGGGTGACGGCGGAGCAGCTGCTGGCCCTCGCGGCCGCCGCCGAGCACGGCTCCGAGCACCCGCTGGGCCGGGCCGTGGTCGCCGCCGCCCGCGGGCGCGGCCTGCCGCTGCCGCCGGCCGAGGGCTTCACCGCCACCCCCGGCGTCGGGGTGCGGGCGCTGGTGGACGGATCGGTGGTCGCGGTGGGCGCGCCCGGCCCGCACCGCTCCCGGGGGCCGGCCGCCGCCCCGGTCGCCGAGCTGGAGCAGGCCGGCCGGACCGCGGTCGTGGTGCTGCGCGACGGCGAGCCGGCCGGGGTGCTGGGGCTCGCCGACCGGCCGCGCGGGCAGGCCGCCGCCGCGGTCCGCGCGCTCGCCGTGCTGACCGGGCGTCCGCCGGTGCTGCTCACCGGCGACAACCCGCGCGCCGCCGACCGCCTGGCCCGCGAGGTCGGCCTGACCGACGTCCGGGGCGGGCTGCTGCCGCACGACAAGCTGGCCGCGGTGCGCGACCTCGCCGCGGGCGGCCACCGGGTGCTGATGGTCGGTGACGGGGTCAACGACGCACCCGCGCTGGCCGCCGCGCACAGCGGCGTCGCGATGGGCCGGGCCGGTGCGGACCTCGCGCTGGAGACCGCCGACGCCGTCGTCGTGCGGGACGAACTGGCCGCCGTCCCGGCCGTGGTGGCGCTCTCCCGGCGGGCGCGGCGGCTGGTCGTGCAGAACCTGGTGATCGCCGGCAGCTGCATCGCCGTGCTGGTGGTCTGGGACCTGGCCGGTACGCTGCCGTTGCCGCTCGGCGTCGCCGGGCACGAGGGCTCCACCGTGATCGTCGGCCTCAACGGCCTGCGACTGCTGCGCGAACGGGCGTGGCGGCGGGCCCTGCCGCACGAGGCCCTGGGCCGGGAGGAGAGCTGAACCGATGAGCCGTCGGGACCGGGACCGCGAGCGGGACCACACGCGCGGACGGACGGGGGCCGGAGCCCCGGTGACCGTCACCGTCTGCCGCGGCTGCTGCTGCGGCACCCAGGAGAAGCACCCGGGCGTGGACCACGCCGGCCAGTTCGAGCGGCTGCGCGCGGCGGTCGGTTCGGCGGGCACCGTCCGGGCGGTGAAGTGCCTGGACGCGTGCGCGCACTCCAACGTGGTGGTGGTCGGCCCGTCCAGCGAGGGTCGCGCGGCCGGTGGCCGCCCGGTCTGGCTCGGCTGGGTGCTGGAGGACGACATGGTCGGCGAGATAGCCGAGTGGGTGCACGCGGGCGGCCCCGGCCTCGCCGACCCGCCGGGGCTGCTCGACCTCCAGCTGATCAGCGTCTCCCGGCGGGTCCGGGACGGCCTCCCCGGCTGACCGGAGCGGCCCCACGGCCCGCCGTCGCCCGCCGCCCGGCCGCCGTCCGACCCGGTCCGGCCGCCGTCCGACCCGGTCCGGTCGGCGGGCCGGGGCACTACCATTTCCCGGGGCGCCCCGGCTTGGGAGGAATCACAACGTGACCACGGTCTGCCGCATCTGCGCGGGCACCGGCCGCACCGCCGGCCTCAGCTGCCGCACCTGCCAGGGCACCGGCACCACCGAGGTCGGCGGCGGGGGCGGCAACTGCTTCCTCTGCGACGGCACCGGCGTTTACGTCCGCTACCGGGTCGACGCGGCCGGCGCCAAGCACGCCTACCGGGACGAGATCTGCCGCACCTGCGACGGCACCGGCAACCGCTCGGCCTCCACCTGGGACGAGATCGCCTGACCCGGCGTCCGCGCCGCGCTCGCCTTCCCCGCCGGCCGCCGTTTCCCGCCCGTCGCTCCCGCGGGCCACGACGGCGCATCAGGGACCGTGCCGTGACGGATGATCCGGCCACGACCGGTTCCGTGGGGGCGGCTTTGCCGAGGCATGGTCGAACATTGGCGTTCGACTGACCGGCACGCCGGGGCTCGTTCACCGTACGTCCGTGTCCGGTCAACTCGCCGGTGGAAGAGTCCCGTCCATGGATATCCCCAACATGGGCGTGCCCGCGAAGCTCGCCGACCGCATGAGCATGGCCGAGCAGCACGAGTACCTGCGGGCCCGCTTCTCCCGCCGCCGGATGCTGCGCGCCGGTGCCGTCAGCGTCGGCGCCCTCGCGGTGGGCGGTGCGCTGGGCAGCGGCACCGCGGCCGCCGCCCCGGCCTCCCCGCAGCTGCTGACCGGCGGCACCGCCGACGGCGTCGACGGCTCGCTGGTCGCCCCGATCGGCCGTCACCTCGCCTTCGGCCCCGAGCCGGACACCCAGTTCCGGGTCTCCTGGCAGGTCCCGGCCCCGGTCAAGAAGCCGTTCCTGCGCTTCGGCAAGCACCCGTGGGACCTCGGTCACAAGGTCCAGGCCGAGGTGCGCGCCCTGCACACCCCGGCGCTGACCCCGACCGGCCAGCCGGTCGACCAGTTCTACCTGCACGTGGCGCTGGAGGACCTCCAGCCCGACACCACGTACTACTACGGCGTCGGCCACCAGGGCTTCGACCCGGCCTCGCAGCAGGCGATCTCCACCCTGAGCACCTTCCGCACCGCCCCCTCGCGCGACCACCGCTGGGGCAAGGTCTACGAGCCGTTCACCTTCACCGCCTTCGGAGACCAGGGCGTCAGCTCCCACGCGGCCGGCAACGACCACGTCATCCTGGCCCAGAACCCGGCCTTCCACCTGCACGCCGGCGACATCTGCTACGCCGACCCGGCCGGCTCCGGCCAGGACTCCGACAAGTCGGTCTACGACGCCCGCACCTGGGACGCCTTCCTGGTGCAGACCGAGACCGTCGCCTCGAAGGTGCCGTGGATGGTCTCCTACGGCAACCACGACATGGAGGCCTGGTACTCGCACAACGGCTACGGCGGCGAGAACGCCCGCTTCCACCTGCCCGACAACGGCCCCGACCCGCGGACCGTCCCGGGCGTCTACAGCTTCCGGTACAAGAACGTCGGCGTCATCTCCCTGGACGCCAACGACGTCTCCTACGAGATCCCGGCCAACCTGGGCGTCTCGGCGGGCAAGCAGACCACGTGGCTGCAGCGCACGCTCAAGGACCTGCGCAACGACGAGACCGTCGACTTCATCGTGGTCTTCTTCCACCACTGCGCCTTCTCCACCACCCACCAGCACGCCTCCGAGGGCGGGGTCCGCGAGGCCTGGGTGCCGCTGTTCGAGAAGTACCGGGTCGACCTGGTGATCAACGGTCACAACCACGTCTACGAGCGCACCGACGCGATCCTCGGCAACAAGGTCGCCAAGGCGGTGCCCAGCGGCGCCACCGTCGAGCCGGCCACGGACGGCGTGGTGTACGTGACGGCGGGCGCGGCCGGCCGCAGCCTGTACCGCTTCGACGCCCCGGACACCTACGAGGGCCACGAGAACCGCGTCGACTCGGTGGATACCTACTACTTCGCCAAGGGCGGCGGCAAGGTGACCGAGAAGGTCGAGTGGTCGCGGGTCCGCTACACCGGCTACTCCTTCATCAAGGTCGACGTCACCCCCGCCCACCTGGGCGCGAAGTCGTCCATGAAGGTGACGGCATTGGCCGAGGACGGCACGCAGGTGGACCACTACACGATCCTGCGCAAGGTCGGCGAGGGCTGGGACGGCGACCGCGACGACGACGGCGAGGGCGGCGGCTGGGGCTGGTAGCCCGCCCCGCGCGGTGATCCCCGAGGGCCCCGGTGCTGAACGCGGAGCAGTGGTTCAGCGCCGGGGCCCGTACATGATCACAGCGACCCCGGCGAGGCAGATCAGCGCCCCGAGGACGTCGTAGCGGGTCGGGCGGAAGCCGTCCACCAGCACGCCCCAGAGCAGCGAGCCGGCCACGAAGACGCCGCCGTAGGCGGCCAGCACCCGGCCGAACTGGCTGTCCGGCTGGAGGGCGGCGACGAAGCCGTACCCGCCGAGCACGACCACGCCCAGCCCGGCCAGCCACCACGGCCGGGACTCGCGCACGCTCTGCCAGATCAGCCAGCAGCCGCCGATCTCGGCGAGGGCGGCGAGGGCGAACAGGGCGGCGGAGCGCAGGACGGTCATGGTCGCCAAGCCTACGGACGGCCGGCCGCGGGGCGTACCCGCGGGGCGTACGGGCGTACCTACGGGGCGTAGAGGTCGCCCCCGTAGTTCGGCCCGTAGTACTCGACCAGCTTCTCCAGCGGCTCGTCCGTGCGCTCCAGCGCCTTGGAGATGACCGCGCGGGAGGGCGCCGCGTCCGGCGCCCAGGTCTCGGGCTTCCAGAGCGCGGAGCGCAGGAACGCCTTCGAGCAGTGGTAGAAGACCGCCTCGATCTCGACCAGGACGGCGAGCCGCGGACGGTGGCCCTTGACGGTCATGGCGTCGAAGAACGGCGCTTCGCGCACCAGCCGGGCCCGCCCGTTGACCCGCAGGGTGTCGCCGCGGCCGGGGACGATGTAGATCAGCCCGATGTGCGGGTTGGCCAGGATGTTGTGGAAGCCGTCCGCGCGCCGGTTGCCGGGGCGCTCCGGGATCGCGATCGTCCGGTCGTCCAGGACGAGGGTGAAGCCGGCGGGGTCGCCCTTGGGTGAGGCATCGCAGGTGCCGTCGGCGCCGGCGGTGGCCATGATGCAGAGCGGCGCGGCGGCGATGAAGGCCCGGTCGTGCTCGTGCAGGGCGCGACGCTCCTTGGCGGCGTCGCGGGCGCTCGGTTCGCCGAGCAGGGCGCGCAGTTCAGCGGCGTCGGTGATCTCGGTGATCCCCTCCCGCCCGGTGGCTTCGGTGCGTGTGCCGGTGCGTGTGCCGGTGTCCATCGGTCGTCCCCCTTCGATCCGGTGCGGGACCGATGGTACGCCCGGACCCCGCGGTGTCCGCGGGGACCGGGCGGCGGCGCGACGCCGGGTCAGACCTGGCGGTAGGTGGCGAGGAAGCGGCCGATCCGGTTGATCGCCGTCTCCAGGTCGTCGGCCCGGGGGAGGGTGACGAAGCGGAAGTGGTCCGGGCGGGGCCAGTTGAAGCCGGTGCCCTGGACGACGTGGATCTTCTCCCGGAGCAGCAGGTCCAGCACGAACTGCTCGTCGTCGACGATCCGGTGCACCGCCGGGTCGAGCCTGGCGAACGCGTACAGCGCGCCCTTGGGCTTGACGCAGCTGACGCCCGGGATCTCGTTCAGCGCCTTGTACGCCACGTCGCGCTGCTCGGTGAGCCGGCCGCCGGGCAGCACCAGGTCCTGGATGGACTGGTGGCCGCCGAGCGCGGCCTGCACCGCGTACTGGGCCGGGACGTTGGGGCAGAGCCGCATGCCGGAGAGCATGGTGAGGCCCTCCAGGTAGTCGGCGGCGTGCTGCTTCGGCCCGGAGACGACCAGCCAGCCGCTGCGGAAGCCGGCGACCCGGTAGGACTTGGAGAGGCCGTTGAAGGTGAGGGTGAGCACGTCGTCGGCGAGCGCGGCGAGGCAGTGGTGCTCGGTGCCGTCGTAGAGGATCTTGTCGTAGATCTCGTCGGCCAGGACCATCAGCCCGTGCCGACGGGCGAGGTCGAGGACGCCCTCCAGCAGTTCCTTCGGGTAGACCGCGCCGGTGGGGTTGTTGGGGTTGATCACCACGATGGCCTTGGTCCGGGCGGTGATCTTGGCGGCGATGTCGTCGAGGTCGGGGTACCACTCCGCCTCCTCGTCGCACACGTAGTGCACCGCCTTGCCGCCGGCCAGCCGCACCACGGCCGTCCAGAGCGGGTAGTCCGGCATCGGGACGAGCACCTCGTCGCCGTCGTCCACCAGTGCGGTGACGGCCATCTGGATCAGCTCGGAGACGCCGTTGCCGAGGAACACGTCGTTGACGGTGACCCCGGAGACGCCGCGCTGCTGGTAGTACTGCACGACCGCGCGGCGGGCCGGCAGGATGCCGCGGGAGTCGCTGTAGCCGTGCGCGTTGGGGAGGTTGCGGATGATGTCCTGGACGATCTCCTCCGGCGCCTCGAAGCCGAACGTGGCCGGATTGCCGGTGTTCAGCCGGAGCACGCTGTGCCCGGCCTCCTCCAGCGCGTTGGCCCGGTCGACCACCGGGCCGCGGATCTCGTAGCACACGTCCTTCAGCTTGCTGGACTGCCGAAACTCCATCTGCGGCCTCCCGACCGTCGCCCGCCGTCGCTGCTGCGCGCCGACCGGCACGCCGTCCTGGTTGCTTTGTTCTACCAAGTAACCACTTGGAAAGTCCAACCTTTTGGCTATGCTGATCCACATGTCACGCCGAAGCTACGACCAGTACTGCGCCGTTGCCCGCGCCCTGGACGCGGTGGGGGAGCGCTGGAGCCTCCTGATCGTCCGTGAACTCCTCGCCGGTCCGCGCCGCTACACCGACCTGCACGCCGACCTGCCCGGCGTCTCCACCGACATCCTCGCGGCGCGGCTCAAGCAGCTGGAGGGCGAGGGCCTGGTGCTGCGCCGGCGGCTCGAACGGCCGGCCAACGCCACGGTCTACGAGCTCACCGACCGCGGGGCGGCGCTCCGTCAGGTGATCGAGGCCCTCGGCGCGTGGGGCCTGCCGTCCCTCGGCGAGCAGCGGCCCACCGACGCCGTCCGCGCCCACTGGGTGACCGCCCCGGCCGGCTGACCCGGGGCGGCCGGGGCGCGGTGGCCGCCGGGGTGGCGGGAACGGAACGGGCCGCGGCCCACCGCCCTCCCGGAGGGGGCGATGGACCGCGGCCGGGTCCGCGGGGGAGCGGTCAGCTGCCCCACGCCGAGAACTCGACGACGGCGTTGTTGCCGGAGCCGCCCGCCTTGCTGAGGTGGAACTTCAGGTCGGAGCCGGCCCAGTCGTACGAGTTGGAGCCGACGTACGGGTTGTTCCAGTGCACCCGCACCAGGCGCCCGTTGAGGAGCGGGTTCGCGCAGTTCTCCGAGTAGAACTGCGCGAAGCCCTCCGTGCCGGTGGCGAAGCCGTTGGACTCCGACGACCAGAACCCCTGCTTCTGGTCGTAGATCCGCACCGGCGGCAGGAGCGTCCAGATGCCGTGGCTCAGCTCCCACGACTCCCGGGTGAGCGTGCACCCGGTCCAGTTGTTCAGGTAGACCACGGTGCTCCGGGCCGCGATGGCGGTGGCCTGGACGCGGGCGGTTCCGTTCGCGCCGTCCGCGGTGGCGGGTGCGGCCGAGGCGGTCCCGGCGAGGCCGGCCGTCAGCGCGGCGGCGGTGGCCAGGGTGACCGCGACGGCGCGGCGGCGGTTGGTGCTGCTCATGGTTCCCCCCGATGGTGTGACGGGTTGCGTGTTCCCCGTTGTGGCGCCGGGTCTCCCTCCCGACGTGCTCCACTGTGGCCGCCGCCGATAAACGGAGGATCGGCAATCGATCGGCGCCCGCGGTCAGGTGCGCGGCCGGCCTCCGCTTCCGGGTCCGCGTTCCCGCGCGTGCGGGGCCGGGGAGGGGGCGGGGGACCCTGCGCGTACGATCGTCGGGCCATGGAGAACACTGCGGAGAACAGCGCGCGCACCGCGCCCACCAGGTACACCGGCTACGCCAGTTACGTCGCCCTCGGGGACTCCTTCACCGAGGGCATGTGCGACGACGTCCTGCCCGACGGGCAGTTCCGCGGCTGGGCCGACCGGGTCGCCGGGCGACTCGCCGCCGAGCGGCCCGGCGACGGCTTCCGGTACGCGAACCTCGCCGTCCGCGGCAAGCTCATCGGCCAGATCCACGACGAGCAGCTCGCGCCCGCCGTCGCGATGGGCGCCGAGCTGGTCACCCTGGCCGGCGGGCTCAACGACGTCCTGCGGCCGCGCTGCGACATCGCCCGCGTCGAGGAGCTGCTCGGCCGCTCGGCGACCGCGCTGCGCGCCGCCGGCGCCACCGTGGTGATGTTCACCAGCACCGACCCGACCCGCCGGATGGCGGGCTCTGCCCGGCTGCTCCCGACCATCCTGCGGATGAAGGCCTTCGTGCACGAGCTCGGCCAGGACCCGGGCATCGCGGTGGTCGACCTGTTCTCCGCGCCCTGCTTCGACGACCGCCGGCTCTGGGCCGACGACCGCCTGCACCTCTCGCCCGAGGGTCACCGCCGGGTCGCCGAGGCCGTGCTGGAGGCGCTCGGCCGGCCGACCGGCTTCGACTGGCGCGCCCCGCTGCCCACCGCCGCCCCGCCGAGCCGCGGCGAGAAGCTGGCCGCCGACGCCCGCTGGGCCCGCACCCACCTCGGCCCGTGGATCGGCCGCCGCCTCACCGGCCGCTCCTCCGGCGACGGCCGTCCGCCGAAGCGCCCGGAACTCGCCCCGTACCCGGGGGAATGATCCCTTCGGACCCGCTCCTCGGTCCCCGCGGAGCGCACCTGACAGGAAGTTGTCGGAATGCTGGGCTCCGCTGTCGGAGCGGTCGGGCGGTGGCGTCGAATCGGTGTGTCCGGAACTCCTCCGGGCGCTGACGAACCACCTGAGGAGCACACCGATCATGCGTACCCTTCTCAAGGCCGCGGGCCTCGCGGCCGGCGCGGCCGCCCTCGCCCTGTCCACCCCGGTCGTGGCCGGTGCGGCCCCCGCGTCCACGGGCTCCGACACCCCGCCCTCCTGTGTGGTCGCGGAGACCGGCATGGTGGACCAGTACGTCGGCTTCGCCAAGGCCACGAACAACTGCGACACCACCCAGCAGGTGAGGTTCATGTACTTCTGGTGGCCCTCCACCTGTATGACGCTCGCGCCCGGCCAGACCGGAGAGGTCCGCGGGGCCGGATCCCCCTTCGGCTTCGGCCTGCGCACCTGCTCGTCCTGACGACCGTGCCCGCCACCGCGTCCCGCGCGGTGGCGGGCCGACCCGGCCGGGCGGCGGGGGCCGTCAGCCGCGGAAGAGGTTGTGCCCCACGTCGCTCGGCACCTCGTCCTGGTACGGGGTGCTGTCCGGGCCGGGGACGTGTTCGCCGGGGACCGGCTCGGAGCCCTCGCGGTGCAGCAGCACCACGCCGTCCTCGGACCAGACCTGCCGGTAGCCGTGCGCCAGGAGCAGCTCGATCCGGGCCGCCTGCTCACGGTCGGTCTTGAACGGGAACGCCCGCTTGTCCGAGCGGATCAGGACGTACTCGCGCCCGCGCGGCTTCTCGTCCACCAGGACGACGTCGGTCCGCGCCGAGAGCCGGGGTGCGGCCTGGTTGTCGGCCTCGACGCTCGCGCCGTCCGGGATCCGCTCGGCGCCGCGGAGCAGCGCCGCCTCGCTCGGCTTCGGCTGCCAGTAGGCCGGCACGAACAGGTTGGCCGCGCCGAGCGGCAGCGCGGCCGCGACCGTCACGGCGGCCGCCGCCACCCCGAGCCGCAGGGTGCGCCCGCTCGCGTGCCGGCGGCCCAGCACCTCCACCGCCGCGACCAGGAGGATCGGCCAGAGGAACGCGTCGTAGTGGCGGGCGATCGACCAGTGGTTGGGGTTGCTGGAGAGCACCCGCTCGGCCAGCAGCGGCACGGCGCAGAGCACCGTCGCCGAGCGGAGCGGGAGGGCGAACAGGGTGCCGAAGATCCAGAGCAGCAGCAGCGGCTTCAGCGGGGCGTCGACGAGGGTGGAGACGAGGACCGTCGGGTTCCGCAGGACGTGGGCGAGGGCGTCGCCGCCGTCCGCGCCGAGCGACTGGTAGTTCCAGTAGTAGCCCGGCGCACCGCCCATCGCCGGGATCAGCAGGCCGATCGCGAGGGCCGAGGCGAGCGGCCCGCCGAGCAGCAGGCCGAGGCCCCAGCGGACGGCCCGCCGGCGCCGGCCCGGGTCGTCGTCCCGGCGCCCGCGCAGGATCAGCACCAGCCCGTACGCGCCGACCGCCAGCCCCAGGTCCTCCTTGGTGCAGCAGAGCAGCAGCCCGGCCAGCGACGCCGTGCCGTAGCGGCGGGCCATGCCGCGCTCCAGCATCAGCAGGGTGAGCGGGACGGCGAAGGCCACCTCGTGGAACCCGCCGCGCGAGGCCACCAGCAGCGGCCAGCCCAGCCCGTACGCCAGCCCCGCCAGGTCGGCGGCGCGGCGGGCGGTGCGCGGTGCGGCGTCGGCGAAGCAGCGGGCCGCCACCCGGCGGATCAGCGGCACGCCGGCCGCGAAGCAGAGCGCCTGCCCGACGAGCAGCGAGCGCGGGTCGTCCCAGAGCCAGTAGAGCGGCGCCATCAGCGCGATCACCGGGGAGAAGTGGTCGCCGAGCAGCGAGAAGTCCGCCGGGAACTCGTGGTGGAAGCTCTTCAGCGAGGAGACCGGCAGGCCGAAGTGCGCGTAGCCGCGCACGCCCTGGTCGAAGATGCCGAGGTCGAAGCCGCCGAGCTGGAGGGCGGTCCACTGCTGGAAGGCGATGCCGAGGCAGACCGCGAAGCAGAGCAGGGTGAGGGCGGCGGTGCGGGCGCGCGGGGAGAGCCGCAGGGTCTCGGCGGCGGCCGCGGCGGCCGCGGCGGCCGGGGTGGTGGGGGTGTCCCCGCCGTTCCCGGCGTCCCCGGTGTCCGGAGAGCCCGTCGGGTCCTCGATGTCCGGGTACGGCGTCACGTCGTGCCGGGACATGCCTGCTCTCCTCCAGTGGTCGGTCGATCCGGTGGCTCCGGTGCCCCCGATCCCGTGCGGACCCGGACGGCACCGGCCGACCACACTAACGGACTGCCGCGACCGGCCCCCCGGTTCCCGCCGGGCGACCGGCCCGGCGCCGGCCGGGCGGCCGTCTCGGTACGCTCTACCACGCACCATCACGTCGTACGGAGGACAGGAACACAGTGACCGCGCCCGATCCCACGCCCGTCAGCCTGGTGTCCGACTGCGGGAGCTGCTTCGGGCTCTGCTGCGTCGCGCTGCCCTTCGCCGCGGGCGCCGACTTCGCCGTCGACAAGTCGGCCGGCACCCCCTGCCGCAACCTGCAGACCGACTTCACCTGCGGCATCCACGCCCGGCTGCGCGACAGCGGCTTCCAGGGCTGCACGGTGTACGACTGCTTCGGCGCCGGCCAGCGGGTGTCCCAGATCACCTACGGCGGCCGGAGCTGGCGCGAGGAGCCGCCGGGCACGTCCCGGATGTTCGAGGTGTTCCCGGTGGTCCGGCAGCTGCACGAGCTGCTCCGGTACCTCACCGAGGCGCTCTCCCTCGCGCCCGCCCGCCCGGTCCACGGCGAGCTGCGCCGCGCGCTGGCCGAGACCGACCGGCTCGCCGCCGGCACCCCGGAGGAGATCCTCGCGGTGGACGTGCCCGCGCACCGGCAGGCCGTCGCGGAGCTGCTGCTGAAGGCGAGCGAACTGGTCCGGGCCGGCGTCCCGCGCCGCCGCGAGCACCGTGGTGCCGACCTGTTCGGCGCCCGCCTGCGCGGTGCGGACCTGCGCGGGGCGAACCTGCGCGGCGCCCTGCTGGTCGCGGCCGACCTCGCCGGCGCGGACCTGCGGCTCGCCGACCTGATCGGCGCCGACCTCCGGGACGCGAACATGGCCGGGGCCGACCTCACCGACACGCTCTTCCTCACCCAGGCGCAGCTCAACGCGGCCCGCGGCGACGCGACCACCCGCCTCCCGGCCGGGCTGACCCGGCCCGCGCACTGGCCGGAGACGGCCCCCGCCGGCCCGGCGGCGGGCGCGGGCGCCGGCGCGGGCCGGTCCGGTGGCAGGCGTTCCGGCGGCGGCGCCTCCGGCGGCCGCGCCCAGGGCGGGCACTCCGGTGGCCGGTCCGGCGGCGGCGCCACCGGTGGCGGTGCTTCCGGCGGTGGCGTTTCCGGCGGTGGCCGCCAGGCCGGCCGCGGGCAGGGCGGTTCCGGTTCCCCGAGCGGCCGCGGGCAGGGCCGGGACGGGCGTGGCGGGGGCCGTCAGGGCAGGCCCGGCCGGGGCTGACCCGGCCCTCGGCGGCGGCCAGCAGCGCAGGAGGTCGGCCCGGCCGACTTCCTGCCCGTGGGCAGGCCCAGGGGCGGACGGAGACGCAGGGGCCGAGGGCCTAAGCCGAGAGCAGGCGGGCGTGCAGCCGGCCGATCAGCTCCTCGTCGATCCCGAGGGCACCGGTGACGTAGGCGCGGACCGATCCGTGGGCGGCCGCCAGGTCGGCGAGCGTGAGCCGGATCACCTGCTCGGGGGCCCGGCCGAACGACGGCCAGCGCAGCGCCCGGCCCGGGTTGGCGGCGTGCCAGTCGGCGACCAGGCGTGCGGTGACCAGCTCGGTGAGCGCGAAGTCGGCGGCGATGTCGTCCTCCGAGACCCCGAGCAGGGTGAGCACCAGGGCGGCGATCAGCCCGGTGCGGTCCTTGCCCGAGGCGCAGTGGAACACCACCGGCCGGTCGGCCGCGGCGATCAGCTCCAGGACCTGTCGGATCTCCGCGACGCCGTCCGCCGCCACCTCCGCGAACCGGTCCGCGAGGTAGCGCCAGGGGTCGACGTCCGGGTCGATCTCCGCCTGGTCGTAGGGCCGGTGCTCGATGGACAGGTTGTGGTAGGCCACGCCCTCCAGCTCGGGGATCCGGCCCCTGCGGGCGATCTCCCACGGGTAGCGCAGGTCGATCACCGTCCCGATGCCGAGCGCCCGGAACCGCTCCAGGTCGGCGCGCGTGGCGAGCTTGCCGAGCGAGTCCGACCGGTACAGCAGGCCCCGGCGGACCGCCCGCTCGCCGGCGCCCGGGTAGCCGCCGAGGTCGCGGAAGTTGAACGGACCGTCGAAGATCAGATGGCGTGTCATGTTCGCACCCTAGGGCCTGCCTTCAAGGCCCTGGGCCCGGAGCGGGAAGTCGGCCGGTCCGACTTCGCGCTCCCGACCGACTTCCCGCTCCCGGCCGGCTGCCGCTCCGGGGGCTCAGCGCTGCTCGGGTGTGCCCACGACGGCGCCGAGCAGCCCCGGGAAGGCCTCGTCGAACTCCTCCGCGCGCAGCGCGTTCATCCGGGAGGTGCCCACGTAGTACTGCCGGATCAGCCCGGCCTCGCGCAGCACGTGGAAGTGGTGGGTGGCGGTGGACTTGCCGACCGGCAGGTCGATCGCGCCGCAGGCGAGGTCCTGGTGCGCGGCGTGCAGTTCACGGACGATCAGCCGTCGGACCGGGTCCACCAGGGCCTCCATGGCCTGCTGGAGTCCGACCGTCCGGACGTCGGGGTGCGGCGGGACGCGGTCCCGACCGGTCCGTCGCGGCGGCGGCGTCGTCCCGTTCGCCTTCGCCGCCAGAGGTGTTGCCGTTCCTGGTGTCGCCGCCATCGTCCCGTCGTCCTCCCTGGGTGTCGTCTTCCCGCGGCCATCGTACGGCGCAGGCCGAAGTATGGCGATGGTCAAAGTATGTCGGTCATCGAAGTTTGACAGCAGCCGTACTTTGGGGTTGAGTCGGCTCCGTCGGCGCGGTCGCCCGGGCCGGCTTCATCGGTGGGGAAGGGGAGTTGAGTGATGGTCAGGACGGTGCGGTTCCACGAACTGGGCGGGCCCGGGGTGCTGCGGTTGGAGGAGGCCGGGATCGGCGTGCCCGGCCCGGGCGAGCTGCTGATCCGGGTCGACGCGATCGGTCTCAACCGGGCCGAGGTGCTCTTCCGCAGCGGCCGCTACATCGAGCCGGTACGGGAGTTCCCGGCGCGGCTCGGCAGCGAGGCCGCGGGGGTGGTCGAGGCGCTCGGCGAGGGTGTCGAGGGGTTCGCCGTCGGTGACGCGGTCAGCGTGGTGCCGGCCTTCTCGATGAACGACTACGCCGTCTACGCCGAGCGCGCGATCGTCCCCGCGCGGGCCGTCCTGCACCGGCCGGAGGGGCTCGACGCGGTCGGCGGCGCGGCGGTCTGGATGCCGTACGTGACCGCGTACGGGGCGCTGGTGGACGCGGGCCGGCTGCGCGCCGGGGACACCGTGGTGGTCACCGCCGCGTCCAGCAGCGTGGGCCTGGCGGCGATCCGGATCGCCAACCGGGTCGGCGCGGTGCCGATCGCGACGACCCGTACGGCGGCCAAGCGGGACGCGCTGCTCAAGGCCGGCGCGGCCGAGGTGGTGGTCACGGCGGAGGAGGACGTCGCCGAGCGGGTGGCGGCCCTGACCGGCGGGCGCGGCGCGGATTTCGTCTTCGACGCGGTCTCCGGCCCGGGGGTGTCGGAGCTGCTGGGTGCGCTGGCCCCGGGCGGCACGCTCTTCGTCTACGGCGAGCTGAGCGGGCGGGAGGGGCTGTTGCCGCCGCTGGCCCTGCTGGCCGGGCGCAGCATCCGCGGTTACACGCTGCACGAGGTCACCCGCGACCGCGGGAGCCTGGCCCGGGCGGAGGCCTTCGTCGCCTCCGGCCTGCGGAGCGGGGCGTTCGCGCCCGTGGTGGACCGGGTGTTCGGGCTGGCGGAGATCGCCGACGCCCACCGGTACATGGAGGCCGGGGAGCAGGTCGGCAAGATCGTGGTCACCGTGGACCACTGACGCCCGGCAGGGGATGCCCGGGGCGGCCCGCGCGGCGGGCCGCCCCGCCGAGGCCGGGCTCAGACGCTCCGGTCGGCCAGCACCTCGCGGATCACGTGGCGGGCGTTGGCGGCGAGCGCCGGGTTGGTGGACCGGTAGTAGGGGAGTTGGATGAGCGCGATGGACAGCGCCCAGGCCCGTCCGCGCTCCCAGGCGGCGTCGTCGGCGGCGAGGGCGGTCCGGAAGGCCGGGCGGGCCCCGGCCGGGAGCAGGTTCCACGCGGCGATCAGGTCCACGGTCGGATCGCCGACCCCCATGGCGCCGAAGTCCAGGACGGCGCTCAGCCGTTGGCCCGCGAGCAGCAGGTTGCCGGGGGAGAGCTCGCCGTGCATCCAGGCCGGTCCGCCGGGGTGTTCGGGGAGGCGGAGGGCCTTCTCCCACAGCGCCGTTGCCGCCGCGGTGTCGATCGTCCCGTGCAGCCGGCCGATCGCCGCCCGGGTGGGCGCGTCCCGCGCCGCCAGCGGCACCCCGCGCGCGGCCGGCGGGCCGTCGCCGGGGTCGACCGCGCGCAGGGCGTTGACGAACCCCGCCAGATCGTGGGCGAGTTGGAGCGGCGCGGCGAGCGAGCCGACGACCGGGTTGGCGCCGCCGAGCCAGCGCAGCACCGACCACTCCCACGGGTAGCCGGCGGTCGGCCGCCCGGCCGCCAGCGGCACGGGTATGGGGCGCGGCAGGCGTGGCGCGAGCCGCGGCAGCCAGTGCCGCTCGCGTTCGACGCCCGCCGAGGCCCACGCCACCCGAGGCAGCCGGACGGCGAGTTCGGTGCCGAGCCGGAACATGGCGTGGTCCGCCCCGGAGGCGGCGACCGGCGAGAGCGGCAGGCTCCGCCACTGCGGGAACTGGGCGGCCACCAGCCGTCGCACCAGGGCCGCGTCGATGTCCGGTTCGTCGTCATGCATCCTGACGGCAGCGCACATGCCCGGCACTGTACCGCCGGGATCGCGCCGATCGGCCGGATTTCGAACACTGGGGAGGGTGCGATGGCGGCCAAGTGGGACCGTTGGGTCATGTGGGGGGCGCTCGGTGGTGCGGGGGCGCTGATGGTCGCCGCCGTCACCGGCCGGGTGAACCGCCGGTCGGGCGGGCTCCTGGTCCTGCGGGAGTGGCTGGACCGGCCGTTGCTGTTCGGGACGCTGGTGCTGGCCCTGTTCTTCGTGGCGCTGGTCTCCTCGCGGGGGAAGGTCTGGGCGCGCAGTGCGCTCGGCGCGATGGTGGTGGCGCTGGCGGTGGGCACGGTGCCGCTCTGGTTCCTGTCCGGCGTCTTCTCCGGCGACCACCGGACGACCCGCACCGAGGCGGCGCCCGGCCGGCCGGACCGCAGACTGGTGGTGCAGGAGGACACGGCGGGGTTCGGACCGGACCCGCTCTTCTGGGTCTACCTCGACGAGGGCACCGGCCTCGCGACCCGCCGGTGGGACGTCGCGTACGTCAACGGCGACGCCAACAGCATCAAGGAGCTCGGCTGGGCCGCTCCGGACCAGCTCCGCCTGGTGACGGAACAGGGGACCCATCTGATCCGCATCGCCGGGAACGGCAGGCCGGACCGCACGGTCGAGGACCGGTACTGAGCCGACCGCACGCGCCACGCCCGGCCGTGCCGGGGCGGGCGCGCCGTCGGCACCTGCCAGAATGCCGGGGTAGGGGAACAGCAACTCTGGAGAAGGTGACCGGCTTCGTGACCACGCCAGTCGAACAGGTGGCCCAGCAGGCGCAGCAGGCGATCGAGCGGAAGATCGCCGAGGAGCTGGACGTCCGCACGGGCCAGGTGAAGGCGGCCGTCGAGCTGCTGGACGGCGGCGCGACCGTGCCGTTCGTGGCCCGCTACCGCAAGGAGGTCACCGGCTCGCTCGACGACGCGCAGCTGCGCACCCTGGAGGAGCGGCTGCGCTACCTGCGCGAGTTGGAGGAGCGCCGCACCGCCGTCCTGGAGTCGATCGAGGCGCAGGGCAAGCTGGACGACGCGCTGCGGCGGCAGATCCTCGCGGCCGACTCCAAGGCGCGGCTGGAGGACATCTACCTCCCGTACAAGCCGAAGCGGCGCACCAAGGCGCAGATCGCCCGCGAGGCCGGCCTGGAGCCGCTGGCCGACACCCTGCTCGCCGACCCGACGCAGGACCCGGCCGCGCTGGCCGCCGGCTACCTCAACGAGGCGGTGGCCGACGGGGCCGCCGCGCTGGAGGGCGCGCGGGCCATCCTGGTCGAGCGCTTCGGCGAGGACGCGGACCTGGTCGGTTCGCTGCGCGAGCGGATGTGGACGCGCGGCCGGCTGGTCGCCACCGTCCGCGACGGCAAGGAGCAGGACGGCGCCAAGTTCGCCGACTACTTCGACTTCGCCGAGCCGTACACCAAGCTCCCCTCGCACCGGATCCTGGCGATGCTGCGCGGCGAGAAGGAGGAGGTGCTCGATCTCGAACTCTCCCCGTACGACGGCGAGGAGGCCGGCGACCTCCCCGGGGAGAGCGACTACGAGCAGCGGATCGCCGCCCGCTTCGGCATCGCCGACCACGGCCGCCCGGCCGACAAGTGGCTGGGCGACACCGTCCGCTGGGCCTGGCGCACCCGCGTCCTGGTCCGGCTCGGCATCGACCTGCGCGGCCGGCTGCGCCAGGAGGCCGAGGAGGAGGCGGTGCGCGTCTTCGCCGCCAACCTGCGCGACCTGCTGCTCGCCGCGCCCGCCGGCACCCGCGCCACCATGGGCCTCGACCCGGGCTTCCGCACCGGTGTGAAGGTCGCCGTCGTCGACGCCACCGGCAAGGTGCTGGCCCACGACACGATCTACCCGCACCAGCCCGCCAACAAGTGGGACGCCGCGCTGGCCACCCTGGCCGCGCTGGCGAAGCGGCACGCCGTCGACCTGGTCGCGATCGGCAACGGCACCGCCTCCCGCGAGACGGACAAGCTGGCCGAGGACCTCATCAAGCGCCACCCGGAGCTGAAGCTCACCAAGGCGATGGTCAGCGAGGCCGGCGCCTCCGTCTACTCGGCCTCCGCGTTCGCCTCCCAGGAGCTGCCCGACCTGGACGTGTCGATCCGCGGCGCGGTCTCGATCGCCCGGCGGCTGCAGGACCCGCTGGCCGAGCTGGTCAAGATCGACCCCAAGTCGATCGGCGTCGGCCAGTACCAGCACGACCTGAGCGAGGTGAAGCTCTCCCGCTCGCTCGACGCGGTGGTCGAGGACTGCGTGAACGCGGTCGGCGTGGACGTCAACACCGCCTCCGCACCGCTGCTCACCCGGGTCTCCGGCATCACCGGGACGCTGGCCGACAACATCGTCGCGCACCGCGACGCCAACGGTCCGTTCCGCACCCGCAAGGAGCTCAAGGGCGTCGCCCGGCTCGGCCCGAAGGCCTTCGAGCAGTGCGCGGGCTTCCTGCGCATCCCGGACGGGGACGACCCGCTGGACGCCTCCAGCGTGCACCCGGAGGCGTACCCGGTGGTGCGCCGGATCCTCGCCACCACCGGCGGGGAGCTGCGGCAGCTGATCGGCAACAGCAGCGCGCTGCGGGCGCTGAAGCCCGGAGACTTCGCCGACGACACCTTCGGCATCCCGACCGTGACCGACATCCTCGGCGAGCTGGACAAGCCGGGCCGCGACCCGCGCCCGGCGTTCCGCACCGCGACCTTCAAGGAGGGCGTCGACAAGATCGGCGACCTGGAGGTGGGCATGGTGCTGGAGGGCGTGGTCACCAATGTCGCGGCCTTCGGGGCCTTCGTCGACGTGGGCGTCCACCAGGACGGCCTGGTGCACGTCTCGGCGCTGTCCAGGAACTTCGTCAAGGACCCGCGCGAGGTGGTCAAGCCCGGCGACATCGTCACCGTGCGGGTGACGCAGGTGGACGTGCCGCGCAAGCGGATCGGGCTGACGCTGCGGCTGGACGACGAGGTCGGGCGCCCGGGCGGCGGCCGCGAGCGTTCCGGCGACCGCTCCGGTGAGCGCGGGGGCGACCGGGGCGGGCGGCAGTCGCGCCCGCCGCGGCAGGACCGGCGCGGCTCGGGCGGCGGCTCGGGCTCGGGCGGCCAGGCCGCGCCGGCCAACAGCGCCATGGCGGACGCCCTGCGCCGGGCCGGCCTGGCCGGCGGCGGTGCGGGCTCCGGCTCCGACGGCGGCCGCCGCTCCGGGCGGCGCTGACCGGCCGAAGCGGTGAGGTCCGGTGCCGACGGGCCGAAGCGAGCCGCCTGGTCCGGTGCGGACCTGCTGAAGCGGCGCGGCGGGCCGGTGGACGTCCGTCCACCGGCCCGCCGCCGTTGCCGCCCGGGCGCGGGTCAGACCAGGAGCTTGTCCTTGGCCTTCTGGTACTCCTCCTCGCTGATGGCGCCCTTGGCCTTGAGGTCGGCCAGCTTGGCCAGGTCCTCGACGTGGCTGCGGCCGCCACCGCCACCGCCGTCTCCGGTGCCGCCGCCCTGCCCGGGCGTCTCGGCGGCCGCGTCGCGGATGTAGGCCTTGAAGGCGTCCTCGTTGCGCTGGGCCTGGGCGACGTCCCGCTCGCCCATCGATCTGCCGCGGGCGATGACGTAGACGAGCACACCGACCAGCGGGATCAGGATCACCAGGATCAGCCAGCCCGCCTTGGCCCAGCCGCTGAGGTCGTGGCTGCGGAAGATGTCCGTGATGATCTTGAACAGCAGGAAGAACCAGAGGATCCAGAGGAACAGCTCCAGCATCGTCCAGAAGATGTTCAGCAGCGGGTAGTTGTCCATGACGCTCCTGTCGGTGCGGACTCGAGTTCAAACCGAGTTCAAACGAGTCTTATCACCGCATATCGGACAATGCGCTCCGCTGTTCGGCCATCCCGGTGATCTTCGGCGCCGCCGGGAATACCGTGCCGGCAGCCCGCCGGGCTCAGCCCTCCGCGGCCCGCTCCCGCAGCTCGACCGCCAGCCCGATCAGCTCGCCCCACCACGCGTCGCGGCCGCCCACCAGCAGGCGCTGCGCCTCGGCCGGCTCGACCGCCCGCACCTCGACCACCTGCTCGCCGTCGTCCGGGTTGGTCGGGGCGGACTCCACCGCGACCTCCGCCCAGCCCCAGAGCCAGGCCTTCTCGGGGTGCGGCTGCCAGGGCCGGTACGGCTCCGGCAGGTCGGTGACGCAGCGGTGCGCGCCCAGCCAGGCCGGCTCGCCGAGCAGTCGGGCGCCGGCCTCCTCGCGCAGCTCCCGGACCAGGCAGGACTCGATCGACTCGCCGTGCTCCCGGGTGCCGCCCGGCAGGAACCAGTGGTCGCGCTCGTCCCGGCAGAGCACGACCCGCCCCTCGGAGAAGCCCACCAGGTGGATGTTGGTGATCAGCTCGTCCGGCGGCAGCGCGAGCGAGAACCGCGCGTCGTAGCGGCCCCAGGACCAGTACTGCGGCGCGTGCAACGCGGGGAACCGTGCGGCCAGTTCGGCCGCTCTGGCGGTGGTGTCCGGTCGGTCCGTGGTGTCGGTCATCCAGTGATCGTAGTCCCGGCCGGGCGGTGCGCGGGGGTGGCCGGTCCGGCGAGGGTGAGGCCGTCGTCGTGGGTGCGCAGGCGGTGCGGGATCGCGGCCTGCAGCGGGACGCCGACCCAACTGCCCAGTGAGATCTCGGCGGTGATGCCCGGTCCGAAGCCGGCGATCAGGCCCTGGGTGCCGTCGGCGACCGACCCCTCCTCGAACAGCCGGGCCAGCGCGTCGAAGACCACCGCACTGGCGATGTTGCCGCGCTCGGTGAGGGTGGCCCGGCTGAACCGGAAGGCGGCCGGCTCCAGTTCCAGGAAGCGGCAGAGGTCGTCCAGGATGCGCGGACCGCCCGCGTGCACGATGTAGAAGCCGAGCCCGGAGGCGTTCCAGCCGTGCTCGGCGGCCAGCGCGCGCAGGGCGGGGGCGAGCATCTCCATGGTGCCGGGCACGCGCTTGTCGAGCTGGAAGTGGAAGCCGGTGTCCTTGACGCCGTAGGAGATCCAGTCCTCGGTGTCCGGCACCAGGTGCGAGCCGTTGCGCTCGATCCGCACGCCGGTGCCGCCGCGGCCGCGCACCACGGCGGCGGCGACCGCGTCCCCGAACAGGCCGTTGGAGAGCAGCGAGCCGACGCCGAGGTCGGTCGGCTGGTAGCAGAGCGAGCAGAACTCGCAGGCCGCGATCAGCACGTTGGCGCCGGGGTAGGCGCGGCAGAAGTCGTGCGCCCGGTTGACGGCGGCACCGCCGGCCGCGCACCCGAGCTGGGCGATCGGCACCTGGCGGGTGTCGGGGCGGAAGCCCATGGTGTTGATCAGCCACGCCGTCAGCGAGGGCATCATGAAGCCGGTGCAGGAGACGTAGACGATCAGGTCGATCTCCCGGGCGGACAGCTCCGCGTACCCGAGGGCGCGCTCGACCACCTCGGGGACGCGGCGCTTGGCCTCCCGCTCGTAGACCGCGTTGCGGGTGGTGAAGCCGGGGTGCCGCAGCGTCTCGTCGATCGGCTGGACCAGGTGCCGGGTGCGTACGCCGGTGTTCTCGATCAGCCGCAGGGCGAGGGGGAGTTGCGGGTGGTCCGGGTGCAGGGCGCGGGCCAGGTCGAGCGTCTGGTCGAGGGTGATGACGTGTTCGGGTACGGCGACGGCGGGTCGGCAGAGTGTTGCCATGGCTGGAGGTCTCCCCTGGTGGCCGGCGCCGGTCGGTGTGGGGCGGCGCGGGCGGTGGCCTACGGGTGCGTCGGGCGGGCGCCGGGACGGCGCGGCGGGGAGGTGGTCACCAGGCGACCGGCAGGGTCCGGGGGTAGCGCCAGATCGAGCCCGTCCGCCAGTCCAGCTCCGCCGGCGGTACGGCGAGGCGCAGCCCGGGGAAGCGGCGCAGCAGCGTGCCGACGGCGACCTGGAGCTCCATCCGGGCCAGGTGGGCGCCGGCGCAGTGGTGGGTGCCGTAGCCGAAGGTCATGTGGGTGGCCGTGCCGCGGTCGAGGTCCAGCTCGTCGGGCCGCTCGAACACCGCCGGATCCCGGTTGGCGGCCAGGTAGGAGACGTGCACGGCCTCGCCGGCCCGGATCGACACCCCGCCCAGCTCGACGTCCTCGGTGGCGACCCGGGCGATGCCGACCCCCTGCCGGAACGGGATGAAGCGGAGCAGCTCCTCGATCGCGCGCGGCAGCTCCTCGGGCCGGGCCCGGAGCTTCTCCAGCTGCTCGGGGTGGGTGAGCAGGGTGTAGACGATGTTGCCGATCTGGTAGGTGCTGGTGTCGTGGCCGGTGACCAGCAGCACCATGGCCATGACGGCGAGCTCCCGGTCGTCCAGCAGCTCCTCCTCGTCCCGGGCGGTGGCGAGGGCGCTGATCAGGTCGTCCCCGGGGTCGCGGCGCCGGGCGGCGGTCAGCTCGGTGAAGTAGGCGCGCAGGGCGGCCTTGGCGCGCACCTGGCCGTCGCCGCTGCCGGGGCCCATCGCCATCATCGCGACGGCGTGGCCCCGCAGTTCGGCGCGGTCCTCCGCGGGGATGTCGAGCAGCTCGCAGATGGTGGTCATCGGGAGCCGGCCGGAGAGGTGGTGCACCAGGTCGGCCGGGGCGCCGTGCTCCTCCATGGCGTCCAGGTACGCGTCGACGGTGCGCTGGGTCCGCGGGCGCAGCTGCTCGACCTGCCGGTTGGTGAAGCCCTTGGCGACGAGCCGGCGCAGCCGGTTGTGGGCGGGCGGGTCCATCAGGTTGATCGCCTCGGCCTGGGCGATCGGCGCGGGCGTCATCCGGGGCAGGTCGCGGCCGATCCCGGCGGCCCGGCTGAACCGACGGTCGGTGGTGACGACGCGGACGTCCTCGTACCGGGTGGCCAGCCAGGCCTCGCCCTCGCCGTGCGGCAGCCGGATCCTGGCGATCCGCTCCTCGGTCAGCAGCCGCTTGAGGAGGGGGTCGAACTCCAGGCCTTCGGTGTGGTCGAAGGGGCAGTCCCACACGGGGGCGGAGGTAGTCACGGGCTGATCCAAGTGGCCGGAGTCGGGTGCCGCCCGGACTTGGTTCGTACGGGCGCGGACGAGGCGATGTTCCCCCGTCCCGCGGCGGAAATCCCGATCGTGGGGATACTTCGCTCGATCGAGCGAGATAGCTGATTGTCTGCCGATATGCCGTGTACCGGCGGGGAGTTGGGGCCGGGTCGGACGGCCGGTCCGCGGCCGGCACGGGACCCGACCGGGGAGGAGCGCGCCTCGGCCGGCGCCGGGCCGGTGCCGGCCGCCGGCCTCCGCGGCGACGGCTGCGGAGCGGTCAGAACCGGCGGGCGTTCGAACGCGTCCGTCCTGGAGTGATCAAAGCTGTCCTCGGCACGATGCCGATGTTCTGGCCCGGGCTGCTCTGCTCGCTGGTGCCGGCCGCCCTGCTGAACCGGGTGGTCGGGCGGTGGCTGCGCGCGCACTGGGCGGTGGCGTTCGTCCTGCTGCTCGCCCTCGGCGGGCTGGTGACGCTGACCCTGCTGCCCGACGCCTGGGGCCCGTTCTGGGCGTACTCCGGCCGGGCCGCGCGCCACTGCGACCTGACCGGCTTCGGCCTCCGGCCGCTGCGCGCGTTCACCACCGTCAACCCCACCAGCCTGGACGTGGCGCTGTTCGTCCCGATCGGCCTCGCGGCGGCGCTCGCCGGCACCCGGGCCCGGGCCGCCGCCGTCCTGCTGGGCGCGACGGCGCTGCCCTTCGCGGTCGAGGCCGTCCAGTACGCACTGCCCGGCATCGGCCACGCCTGCACCGCGCAGGACGTGCTGGACAGCCTGCTCGGCCTCGCCCTCGGTGCGGCGGCCGGCCTGCTGGCGGGACCGGTCGCCCGGGCCGGGGTGCGCTCGCTCCGGGCGGGGGAGTTCCCGCCGCACCCATAGGGCCGATCTATGAGGTCATAGGATCACCGCCCCTACCCCCTCCCGCCGGGCCGGGATTTGCTTCAACCGTCCGATCCCCACGCCACTCCGGAGGAGCGCTCCACCATGTCCCGCCCGATCCGTGTGGCGATCGTCGGCGCCGGCCCCGCCGGCATCTACGCCGCAGACGCCCTGCTGAAGTCCGACGCCGCCCAGGCCCCCGGGGTCTCCATCGACCTGTTCGAGCGGATGCCCGCCCCCTTCGGGCTGATCCGCTACGGCGTGGCACCCGACCACCCGCGGATCAAGGGCATCGTCACCGCGCTGCACCAGGTCCTGGACAAGCCGCAGATCCGCCTCTTCGGCAACGTCGACTACCCGGGCGACCTCACCCTGGACGACCTGCACCGGTTCTACGACGCCGTGGTCTTCGCCACCGGCGCGACGGCCGACCGGGCGCTGGACCTGCCCGGCATCGGGCTGGAGGGCTCCCACGGCGCCGCGGACTTCGTCTCCTGGTACGACGGGCACCCCGACGTCGCCCGGAGCTGGCCGCTGGAGGCGGAGAAGGTCGCGGTGCTGGGCGTGGGCAACGTCGCCCTGGACGTGGCCCGGATCCTGGCCAAGACCGCCGACGAGCTGCTGTCCACCGAGATCCCGCCCAACGTCCACGCCGGCCTGGCCCGCAACCGGGCCCGCGAGGTGCACGTCTTCGGCCGCCGCGGCCCCGCCCAGGCCAAGTTCAGCCCGATGGAGCTGCGCGAGCTCGACCACTCCCCGACCATCGAGGTCGTCGTCGCCCCCGAGGACATCGAGTACGACGCGGGCTCGATCGCCGAGCGCCGGGCCGCCAAGCACGTCGACATGGTCGCCGCCACCCTGGAGAACTGGGCGATCCGCGACGTGGGCGACCGCCCGCACCGGATCCACCTGCACTTCTTCGAGTCCCCGGTCGAGGTGCTCGGCGAGGACGGCCGGGTGGTCGGGCTGCGCACCGAGCGCACCGAGCTCGACGGCACCGGGAACGTCCGGGGGACCGGCCGCTTCACCGACTGGGACGTGCAGGCGGTCTACCGGGCCGTCGGCTACTACTCCGACGAGCTGCCCAAGGTGCCCTTCGACCCGGTCTCCGGCACCGTCCCCAACGAGGCCGGCCGCGTCCTCGCCGCCGACGGCTCGCACCAGAGCGCCACCTACGTCACGGGCTGGATCAAGCGCGGTCCGGTCGGCCTGATCGGCCACACCAAGGGCGACGCCAACGAGACCGTCGCCCGCCTGCTCGCCGACCACGCCGGCGGACTCCTGCCGGGCGCCGTCGACCCCGACCCCGGGGCGGTCGTCGCCCACCTGCGCGAGCAGGGCGTCCGTTACACCACCTGGGAGGGCTGGCACCGGCTCGACGGGCACGAGCGCGCGCTCGGCGCGGCGGAGGGCCGCGAGCGGGTCAAGGTGGTGGAGCGCGAGGACATGCTCCGGCAGAGCGGCGTCTGAGCCCGCGGAGCGCGGGCCGACGCGGGGACAAGTGCCCGTCACGGTTCCGTTCACGGTGGTCCCGTGGTGATCCGACGACGATTTCGTGACCTTGATCCCACCCGGATGCGGGCCGGGAGCGATAGCGTCTGCTCCGGGGCGTGTGGGGCGCGGATGTCGCGCCGGGCGCCGAGGGGAGCGTGGACATGCAGCCGCTGGCAGCGGACGATCCGCGGCAGGTGGGCGAGTACCGGTTGCTGCGGCAGCTCGGCGCGGGCGGAATGGGCCGGGTCTACCTGGGGCGGACCACGGGCGGGCGGACGGTGGCCGTCAAGGTGGTCCGCCCCGACCTGGCCGGGGACACCGACTTCCGGGCCCGGTTCCGGCAGGAGGTCGCGGCGGCCAGACGGGTCGGCGGGGCCTGGACGGCACCGGTGCTGGACGCCGACACCGAGAGCGGGCACCCCTGGGTGGCCACCGGCTACGTGGCCGGGCCGGCGCTCGGCTCCGCCGTACGGGACTTCGGGCCGCTGCCCGAGCCGGCCGTCCGGACGCTGGGCGTCGGGCTGGCCGAGGCGCTCGGCCACGTGCACGGGCTCGGACTGGTGCACCGGGACGTCAAACCGTCGAACGTGCTGCTGACCCTGGACGGGCCGCGGCTGATCGACTTCGGCATCACCAGGGCACTGGACGCCACCACCGCGCTCACCCAGTCCGGATTCGTGGTCGGCTCGCCCGGCTTCATGTCCCCCGAGCAGGCCGACGGCCGGCCTGCGGGGCCGCCCAGCGACGTGTTCTCGCTCGGCGCGGTGCTCGCGTACGCGGCGACGGGCACGATGCCGTTCGGCTCCCGGGTGAGCGCGGCGGTCCTGCTCTACCGGGTGCTGCACGAGCAGCCGGACCTCTCCGGGCTGGAGGGGCCGCTGCACTCCGTGGTCCGGGCCTGCCTGGCCAAGGACCCGGCCGCCCGGCCGACGCCGGCCCGGCTGCGGGAGCTGCTGGACGGTGACGGCTCGGCCTCGGCCCGGCTGGGGCACGGGGACTGGCTGCCGCGCGGATTGGCGGCGGCGGTCGGGCGCAGTGCCGTGCAGCTGCTGGACCTGGAGGGGGAGGGGGACGCCGTGGGGAGCGGGGCCGCTGCGGCGGCTGCGGCCACCACCGTCCGGCAGGCGGGGCCGCCCCCGGCGATGCCGCCCGGCTTCGGCCCGCCGACCGGAGGACCGTTCGAGCCGACGTCGACGCCGACCCCGTTCCCGACGCCCCCGTTTCCGGCAAACCCGTTCCCGACGACCCCGCTCTCGACCCCACCGCCGATGGCCCCGTTCCCGACCACACCGCCGTCGGCGCCGGTCACGGCACCGGGCTACCTGACGTACCCGCAGCCGCCGCGCGGCCGACGGGGGTTCGGCGCGGTGGCGGCCGTGCTGGCCGCCGCGTTGCTGGCCGGCGGCGGATTCCTGCTGTTCCAGGAGCTGCGGGACGGGGACCGGCAGACCGGCGGTTCCACCGCGGCGTCGAACCCGGCGCGCCCCGCCCCCACGGTGGGGGCCTCCGACTCGGCGTCCGCCCCGGCGCCGGGCAGGACGGCGTCCGCCGGCCCGGCCTCGGACAGCCCCGAGCCCACCGACGACGAGTCCGAGCCCGGCGCGTCCCCGATCGGCCCGGGGGCCCCGGGGGCGGGCGCCATCCCCGCGAAGTTCCTCGGGACGTGGGTCGGTGAGCGCAAGGCGGCCAACGGGGACGTCACCACGGCCACCCTCACCATCGGCCAGTCGGCGCCGAGCCAGTCGAAGAGCACGATCCGCACGGAGACGGCCGACGCCGGCACCTGGTGCGAGGCCGTCTGGACGCTCAGCACCGCCGAGGAAAGCAAGGTCACCTACGCGTCCATCGTGACCAAGGCCTCGGGCGGCGACACGTGCAAGCTCGGGGACGTCAACTACACCGTGGTCATGATGCTGCCGGACGGCACCCTCCGCTACAGCATGGACCTGCTCAGGCAGGACCAGTTCATGGTGCTGCGGAAGAAGGGCTGAGTCCGTTGTGCAACCGCTGAGCGGGTGGGCGGCCCCGGACCCGGTCCGGGGCCGCCCACCCCTCGGCCCGTCCTCCGGTCAGCCGGTCAGCCGCCGAAGTTGAGCGCGTAGAGCGAACGCACCAGGTCGGCGGTGACGAAGTCCATCGGGACGGTGCCCAGCACCGGGCGGGCGGGCCGGTCCAGGCGGTCGAGGTAGCCGCGCAGCTTGGGGGTGATCGCGTCGGCGGCCTGGCGCGGCCAGAGCCCCCAGCCGGAGCTGGAGGTGAAGGTGAGGAAGAGCCGCTGCGGGTCGGTGGCGGCGCGGGCGGCGTCCAGGTGCGCGGAGACCTCGGGCCACTTGCGGGAGTTGAGCTCGAAGATGGTGCCGATGTCGAAGTCGTCCTCGATGTCGGTGTGGGAGCCGCCCCACCTCAGGCCGGGCAGGCCGGAGTTGTCGGCGAGCAGGACCACCCGGCCGCGGACCTCGCCGAGGCGGGGGACTTCGCCGCCGGTCCAGAACAGGCCCGGCCAGCGCTGCTGGTAGCCGGCGAAGAGCGCGCCGAACTCCGTGTCGGAGACGGTGGAGTACTCCTGTCTGACCCTCATCACCAGGGTCTCGCCGGGGTGGGTCGCGAGGAAGGCCAGGCACTGGTTGAGCACGTCACCGAAGAAGATCTTCTGGAAGACCGGTCCGTGGTGGATCGCCAGCACCCCGTCGATCGCCCGGCAGCGGATGTCGAGGAAGCGCACTCCGGCAGCCAACTGGTCGGGGAGGGAGAGGTTCTGGGTCTGCGTCAGGGCGCCGCCGTAGAGCGAGCAGGTGTCGTGGGTGCCGGGGAGGGTGAGCCGGGCGAGGGAGGCCTGCGGGTCGACCGCGGCCAGCCAGTCGCTCCCCGCCGGGACGGCGGCGGCCGCTGCGGGGCGGGCGGTCAGGCTCGCACCGGCGGTGGCGAGGGCGCCCAGCAGTGCGGCGCGGGTGAAGGTGCGGCGGCTCATCGTCGGTGCAGACGTGGTCAAGGGCACGGCGTGGAACCCCCGTTGGGCGTGGGCGGACGGGAGGGGCGAGTGGCATGCTCATTGTCGGCACGCCGTGCGGGTTTGCCCAGGGGTGCGGCGGGGTGCGGATGACGACGGTTGCCGGCGCTGCGGTTCCGCGGGTTCGGCGGGGTCGTGGGAGTGGGCGGCTCAGCGCGGCGTGGGCAGGTAGGCGATCCAGAGCGTGATGGGGGTCTTGAGGCCGACCGACCGCCCCTTCACCGGGTCGGTGCGGGTGGCCAGGCCGGCGGCCGTGCTGGTGCTCGGCTCGGTGGAGACCGTGATGTTGGTGAAGTGGTGATCCTTGAGGGCCTGTTCGGCCTGGGCCTGGGTCTTGCCGGCGACGTCGGGGACCGTCGCCCTGCCGTCGGAGATGTGGAGGAACACCTTGCTGCCGGGAGCCACCCTGGCGCCCGCCTTGGGCTCCGTGCTGATGATCTGTAGCTCCGGGACGCCGTTGCTCGCCACGTAGTCCCCGTCGACGGCGAGGCCGAGAGCCTGCAGCTTCTGCGCGGCGGCCTCCTGGTCGAGGCCGACCAGGTCGGGCACGGCGACCGTCGTCGCCGTCGGGCTGGTGGGGGGTGACGTGGTCGGGCGGGTGCGGGTGGGGGACGGCGTGGGCCTGGTGATGGTGGGCCGGGCCGTGCTGGGCTCCGCGGTCGGGGACGGCGGTGCGGACGGGGTGGGGGCGGGCGCGCCGCTGTCGCCGCTGCCGTCGCCGTCGCTGCTGCGGCCGAGGCCGAGCAGGACGGCGGCCAGGACGGCCAGGACCAGGAGGACGATCAGGACGACGGCCAGCGGCCCGCAGCCGCCGGAGCCGCGGGTCGGTGGCCTGGTGGGCGGCTGGGTCGACGGCCGGGTGGGGGGCTGGTGCGGGCCGGGCCGGGGCCGGCCGCCGCCGGTACCCGGGCGGGTGGCGCCGCCAGGGCGGGCGGACGAACCGGGCCCGTCCGGCCCGCCGGAGCTGTCCGGGCCGTCCGGACGGTCCTGCCGGTTGCCCCGGTCGCGGTCGGGCGTCTGGTCGAGGTCGGGATCGAGGTCGATGCGGCCCGGGACGTCCACCGCGAAGGCGGCGCAGGCGGCACCCAGGACGTCCGAGTCGGCGGTCACCCGCAGCGCGACCCCGAAGCGCTCGCTCCGGGCCCCCTGCACCTGGCCGGCCAGGTCGGCGCCGGGCACGCCGAACAGCGAGGCGATGTCGAGCCCCGTGCCGATCCGGTCGAACGGGAGGGTGTAGCGCAGCTCCACCTGCCGGGTCTGCCCGGGCGCCAGCGGGGCCGCGACCGCCGACCGGTCGTAGTCCAGCCGCCCCTCCACGGGCTCGACCGGTTCGAGGTGGTAGCCGGTGCTCACGGTGCCGGCGTTGCGGACGACCAGGTGGACCACGACCGTCCGGCCCGCCTCGCCGAGCCGCCGGGCCGGCTCGCACCAGGCCTGCACGGCGGCGCCCGGGCCCGCCCGCAGGTCGGTCCCGCACCGCTCGCCGGGGCAGTGGACGCCGAGCCGCTCGACGCCGTCGGTACGGGTGCCGCACAGGCGGCAGTAGAGCGGCATGGCCGTTCCCCCCTTCGGCCCCGGCCCACCCCCTGGGCCCGGTTCCCTCCCCCGGGTACCCGGCCGCCGCCGTACGGAACCGCAGGGGCCGGAACCGCGACCGGCCCGTGACCGATCGACCGCACTATCGTCATCATGGCGGCCAACTGTGGTGTGCGTGGCGACAGTTGGGCGGAGCGTCGATCGGACGTCCGGCCCGCGGCACCCGCCCCGGGCGGCGGCCGGGGGTGCGCACCCGGGGGCGAACGGGCGCGGACGCGGCCGAGCGGTGCCGGCCCCGGGCGACCCGCGGGGGACACGGCATCTCTCCAGAAGCCTCACCGCGAGGTGTGGAATCCCCACAGGTGTGCTGCCTAGGCTCCGCATGCGCACGACGGCGTGCGCGGCGCCGGCGGCGAAGGACGACGACCGGCGAGGCCGGCGAGGGCCCGGCACTCCGGCAGCACGGGAAGATCACATGGACTACTGCGCACCCTGCCGCCGCCACCTCAACGGCGCGCTGGCCTGTCCCGGCTGCGGGGCCCTCGCGACCGGCCCGGACCAGGCGGTGCCCCCGGCCCCGGCGGCGCCGGGGCCGGGGCCGGGCTCGCGCCCGGCGCCGGCCGAGCCGCGGCCGGTGCCCGCGGCGTCCGAGCGGTCGGGCGGACGGACCGCCGCCCGGCGCGGCGGCCGGCGGGCCGGACGGCGTCCGGGGCGGCTGGTGGTCTCGGTGGTGGGCCTGGCCGTGGTGGGGCTCGGTGCGGCGGCCCTGGCCGCGAACGGCTCGGAGACGACGCCGTCCGAGCCGGGTGCCGGCCGCCCGGCCACCGCGGAGCCGCAGAGCGGCCCGGCCTCGGGGCCGGCCACGCCCACCGGTGTGCCGAGCCCGAGCGCGACCTCGGTCGCCCCGGCCACCCAGCGCCCCAGCCCCCGCCCGACCACCGCGTCCCGATCGGCCTCGACCTCGGCCTCGGCGTCCGCCGCCGCCTCGTCCAAGGGCGGCGCACCGGCCGGACCGGAGACCACCCCGGCGCCCGACCCGGGCGCCCAGGGCTCGGTACCGCCCTCCCGGCCGGCGCCGAGCACGGTCCCGGCCACCACCCCGCCGCCCCCGACCACCCCGGCCCCCAAGCCCACGCCCACCTGCACGCAGTTCCTGTTCTGGTGCTCCTGAGTCCGGTGCCTCAGCAGGGCGGCCGTCACCAGGCCGCCTCCCGGTAGTCCTTGAGGAAGACCCCGGAGACCGGCGCGCCGGCCTCGCCGCGGACGATCGGGTCGTAGACGCGGGCCGCACCGTCGACGATGTCGAGCGGGGTGCGGAAGCCGGCGGCCGCGAGCCGGGCCTTCTTGGGAGCCGGGTTCTCGTCGGTGATCCAGCCGGTGTCGACCGCGCACATGTACACGCCCCGGGCGGCGAGTTCCGCGGCGCTGGTGCGGGTGAGCATGTTGAGCGCGGCCTTGGCCATGTTGGTGTGCGGGTGGCCGCCGGTCTTGTTGCGGACGGCGAACCGGCCCTCCACCGCGGTGACGTTGACGATGTACCGGCGCGGGTGCGGCGAGGCGAGCAGCAGCGGGAGCAGCCGGTCGCAGAGCAGCGCGGGCGCGACGGCGTTGACCAGCTGGGTCTCCAGCAGCTCGCTCGGGTCGAGCTCCCCCAGCCGGGCGGACCAGGAGTTGTCGGGGGCGAGGTCGGGCAGCAGTCCGGCCTCGTCGACGGGCCCGGTCCCGGTCGTCAGCGGTGCCGGTGGCGCGGTGAGTCCGGTGACCGGCCAGGCCGGGGCGAGCGCTGGCATCGGCCGGAACCCGGGTGCGTGCGCGACGGCGGCGGCATCGGCGGCGGGCAGCGCGGCCTGCTCGCCGGAGGCCAGCCGGGCGTAGGACTCGGGCGGGCGGCGCAGGGTCTGCGCCGCGTTGTTGACCAGGACGTCCAACGGCCGTCCGTCGGCGCGGAGGCGCTCGGCGAGGCCGAGCACCTGGCGCGGGTCGCGCAGGTCGATGCCCACCACGGTGAGGCGGCCCCACCAGTCGGCGGAGCCCGGGGCGGCGCGGAACCGGCGGACGGTGTCGTGCGGGAACCGGCTGGTGACGATCAGCTCGGCGCCGTCGCGCAGCATCATCAGGGCGAGCTGGAAGCCGATCTTCACCCGGCCGCCGGTGAGCAGCGCGCGGCGGCCGCGGAGGTCGGTGGCCAGGGCGCGGCGGGCGGTGTTGTCGGCCGCACAGGCGGGGCAGAGCATGTGGTAGAACGCGTCCACCCGGTGGTAGGGCTGCTTGCAGACGTAGCAGCGCCGGCCCAGTCGGAGCTCGCCGAGCGGCGCGGGGCCGCGCTCGGGGAGCGGGGCGTCCTCGCGCCGGTCGAGGGCACCGGTGGCGGTGGCGGCGAGCAGCGCGGCGTCGGCCTGCCGGGCCTCGTCGACGGCGCTCTGGCGGCGGAGCCTGCGGCTCTCGCGGACGTAGGAGTGCAGCTGGCGTTCGGCGTGCTGCCGGACGGCGCTGTCGGCGGGCAGGGCGCGCAGGCGGCCGAGGGTGCGGCCGAACGCGGCCAGCTCCTCGGCGGTGACCTCGTGCGTCGTGTCCGAGTCCGTGCTCGGGTCTGTCCGGACCGTCATGTCCGCCCCCTCGGTGCGCTGCTGCGGTGGTCCCGACCGGACGCGAACCGCTGCGCGAGCGCCTGGGTCCTGTCCGGGGCGGCGCGCGGTCGCTCCGCCACGGGACCGTGGCCTGCCGGGGAGGCGCCTGCCGCTGCGCGACCCCCGGGCAGTGGGCAGGACTGTACCGGCCGAGCCGGGGGAGTGGGATCACATTATCGACGGGGCGGGCCCCGGACGGAGAGGGACCGAGCCTCCGGGCCCACCGGCCCCGGAGCGGCCCGCGCGGCGGCTCCGCCGGCGCCCGTGGACACCTCGGCGACGCCCGTGGACACCTCGGCGGGGCCCGGGGCCCCGCCGCTACCGTGGCGCGATGATCAGCGATCTGCGTATCTGCTTCGCCGGGGACTCCTTCACCCAGGGCGTGGGCGACCCGGAGTTCCGGGGCTGGGTGGGGCGGGTGCTCCAGGCCACCTGCGCGCCGGCGGCGGCGTCCGACCTCACCGGCTTCAACCTGGGGATCCGGCGCAACACCTCGGCCGACGTGCTGGCCCGGATCTGGACCGAGGCCGGCTCCCGCTTCCTGCCCGGGGCCGACAACCGGCTGGTGCTCTCGGTCGGCAGCAACGACGCCACGCTGGAGGGCGGCCGGCCGCGGGTGGCGCCGGAGCAGAGCCTGGGACACGTCGCCGCGCTGCTGGACGGCGCCCGCGAGCGCGGCGTCGGGGTCCTGCTGGTCGGACCGCCGCCGGTGGTCGGCTGGGACGAGGGCCACCTCGACCGGCTGCTGGAGCTGGCCGGGGGGCAGGCCGGGCTCTGCGCCGCCCGCGGCGTGCCGTTCGTCGACGTGACCCGGACGCTCGCCGAGGACGCCGACTGGGTGGCCGAGGCCGTCGCCGACGACGGGGCGCACCCCGGCCGGGGCGGGTACCGGCGCCTCGCCGGGCTGGTGCTGGACGGCGGCTGGCGGGAGTGGATCGAAGGGGCTCCGGCGGAGCGGACTTGACCTTGAGTGCACTCGAAGGTGGAGGGTGGATCCCGTTGATCGACAGCGCGGACCGCCGCACCGGTCGCACCCTTCGCCGCGCCTTCCGCGCGTCCCGCCACACGAACGGAGAACCGTCATGCGCACCACCACCTTCGGCAGCCAGGGCCCCGAGGTCGGCGCCATCGGCCTCGGCTGCATGGGGATGACCTGGGCCTACGACCTCCGCAACCGCGACGACGAGGCCTCGGTCCGGGTGATCCGGCAGGCGCTGGACCTCGGCGTCACGCTGATCGACACCGCCGACATCTACGGCCCGTACGACAACGAGGAGGTCGTCGGCGCGGCGCTGGCAGGCCCGTACCGGGAGCGGGCGTTCCTGGCCACCAAGGTCGGCCTGGTGCCGGGCACCGAGGGCAAGCGGGCGGACAACGACGGCCGGCCGGAGCACGTCCGGCGCGCGATCGACGAGAGCCTGCGCCGCCTCGGCACCGACCACGTGGACCTCTACCAGTTGCACCGGGTGGACCCGGAGGTGCCGATCGAGGAGACCTGGGGCGCGCTCGCCGAGGCCGTCCAGGCCGGCAAGGCGCGCCGGATCGGGCTCTCCGAGGTGACGGTCGAGCAGATCGAACGGGCCCAGGCGGTGCACCCGGTGGCCTCGGTCCAGAACGAGCTGTCGCTCTGGACCCGGGACTCGCTGGCCGAGGTGCTGCCGTACACCGAGGCGCGGGGGATCGCCTTCCTGCCGTTCTCGCCGCTCGGCCGGGGGTTCCTGACCGGCGGCATCTCCTCGATCGAGGAGCTGCCCGAGGACGACTTCCGGCGCTCGCTGCCGCGCTTCCAGCAGGACGCGCTCAAGGCCAACCTGGCGCTGGTGGCGAAGGTGCAGGAGGTCGCCGCCCGGGTCGGGGTGACGCCCGCACAGGTGGCGCTGGCCTGGGTGCTGGCGCAGGGCCGGTACGTCCTGCCGATCCCGGGCACCAGGACGCCGCGCTACCTGGTCGACAACGCGGCCGCGGTGGACGTGGTGCTGTCGGCGGCCGACCTGGCCGAGCTGGACGCCCTGCCGGCCCCGACCGGCGACCGGTACTGATCCGCAGGCGTCGGGCGTCGGGCGTCGGGCGCCGGACGCCGGACGCAGGGGCGGGGCCGCAGGGCGGGGCCGGGCGGGGCGCGGGCCCGGCAGGGCGCGGGGCCGGCACCGGGAACCCGCCGGTGCCGGCCCCGCGCCCGCTCAGCGCTCCTTGACCCAGATCTGCTGGCGCCCGGTCTCGCCCGGCGCCCGCACGGCCGCGTAGGCGGTCCGGTCGAGCCGGTAGCCGAGCTTGCGCGGCACCGCGGCGCTGGCGCCGTTGGCCTGGTCGCAGTGGATCTCCACCCGCCCGATGCCGGGCAGGGCGAGGGCGGCCGCGGTCAGCGCCTCGGCGGCGGTGGTCGCGATGCCCCGGCCGACGTGCTCCGCGCTCACCCAGTAGCCGATCTCCAGCGCGCCCGGGCCGATCCGGCCGTGCAGGCCGAACGAGCCGATCACGCTGCCGGGCCGGGCGTCCAGGCCGACCAGGTAGAGGAAGTCGGTGCCGGCGTCCCAGGCGGCCGAGCCGGCCCGCGCCAGCTCCTCGGTCTGGGCCGGGCTGGGCGCCGCGGCGGCCCACTCCAGCCAGGGGCGCAGGTGCTCAAGGTTGGCCCGGACGGCGGCGTTGAGCGCGGCCGCGTGCGCGACCGAACGCCGGTGCAGGGAGATGCCCCCGGCCAGCCGCAGCAGCTCCGGCGGCCGGCCGGGGGAGGCCTCGCCCGGTCTGCGCGTGCGCGCCGGCGGACCGCCGGCGCCGGTCCGGGCGGTGCGGCCGGGGACGTTCTCACAGGACCGTGGCGTGGGTTGGCTCATGGCGGCGATTATCGTCGTGGTCCGGTCAAGCGACCACCGGCGAACCGCCGGAGCGCGGGCGCCGCCCCGGGGCGCGTCAGAGGCGAACCAGGAGGTCGCCGAGCTCCTTGCGCCGTAGGTCGGGGACGCGCGCGCCGTCCGCCGGGTAGCCGACCGGGATGACGTAGGCGGCCCGCTCCTCGGCCGGCCGGTCGCACACCTCGTTGAGGAACTTCATCGGGCTCGGCGTGTGGGTGAGCGTCGCCAGCCCGGCCTGGTGCAGCGAGGCAAGCAGCAGGCCGACCGCGATGCCGACCGACTCCTTGGTGTAGTACGGGCGCGGCGAGTCCGGGCCCTTGTGCACCTCGAAGACGACGATCACCGCGGGCGCGTCCTCCAGGAAGGGCTTCCGCCAGTCGGTGCCGATCGGCGCCAGCGCCGCCAGCCACTCCTCGGACGCCCGGTGTGCGTAGAACTCGCGCTCCTCCGCCTCGGCGGCCTCGCGCAGCCGCCGCTTGCGCTCCGGGTCGGTGATCACCACGAACCGCCAGGGCTGGACGTGCGCGCCGCTGGGGGCGGTGCCGGCGGTGCGGACCGCCCATTCCAGCACGCCGTCCGGGATCGGCGCGGTCGAGTAGTCGCGGACGGTCCGGCGTCGCGCCATCACGTCGTGGAAGGACCTGCTGCGGGCCTCCGCCTCGTGGGCGGGCACCGTCATCGGGCGGTGCGGAACGCTCGGGTACGAGGTTCCGGCCGCCGCTGTGCTGTCAACCATGGCCGACAGCACAGCACATGACGGGCGGTCCGGGAAGAGGTCGAGACCAATTCCGGACCGCCCGGCCGTCGGGGAGCGGTGGCCGGGCGGCGCCGCCGCGCTGGTTCAGTTCTCGTGGACGCGCCCGTCCCGGACCTCGATCCGCCGGTTCACCGCCACCGTGTCCAGCATCCGCCGGTCGTGCGTGACCAGCAGCAGCGTGCCGGTGTACGAGGCGAGCGCGGACTCCAGCTGCTCGATGGCGGGCAGGTCCAGGTGGTTGGTGGGCTCGTCCAGCACCAGCAGGTTGACCCCGCGGGCCTGGAGCAGCGCCAGCGCCGCCCGGGTGCGCTCGCCGGGCGAGAGGGTGCCGGCCGGGCGCAGCACGTGCGCCGCCTTCAGCCCGAACTTGGCCAGCAGGGTGCGCACCTCCTCCGGCGTGAACTCCGGGACCGCGGCGGCGAAGGCCTCCGCCAGCGGCTCGCCGCCCAGGAAGAGGCCGCGCGCCTGGTCCACCTCGCCGACCACCACGCCGGAGCCCAGTACGGCGCTGCCGGAGTCGAGTTCGAGCCGCCCGAGCAGCGCGGCCAGCAGGGTGGACTTGCCCGCGCCGTTGCCGCCGGTGATGGCGACCCGGTCGGCCCAGTCGATCTGCAGGTCCACCGGGCCGAAGGCGAAGTCCCCGCGCCGGGCGGCGGCCCCGCGCAGGGTCGCGACCACGGCGCCGGAGCGCGGTGCGGTGGCGATCTCCATCCGCAGCTCCCACTCCTTGCGCGGCTCCTCGACCACGTCCAGCCGCTCGATCATCCGCTGGGTCTGCCGGGCCTTGGAGGCCTGCTTCTCGGTGGACTCGGCGCGCATCGCGCGCCCGATCTTGTCGTTGTCGCTCGACTTGCGGCGGGCGTTGCGCACGCCGTGCTCCATCCAGCCGCGCTGCATCCGGGCCCGCGCCTCCAGCGAGGCCTTGGTGTCGGCGTACTCCTCGTAGTCCTCGCGGGCGTGCCGGCGGGCCACCGCGCGCTCCTCCAGGTACGCCTCGTAGCCGCCGCCGTACAGGTTGACCTGCTGCTGGGCGAGGTCCAGCTCCAGCACCCGGGTGACGGTGCGGGCCAGGAACTCGCGGTCGTGGCTGATCAGCACCGTCCCGGCGCGCAGGCCCTTGACGAAGGCCTCCAGCCGCTCCAGGCCGTCGAGGTCGAGGTCGTTGGTCGGCTCGTCGAGCAGGAAGACGTCGTAGCGGGAGAGCAGCAGCGAGGCGAGGCCGGCCCGGGCCGCCTGGCCGCCGGAGAGCGCGGTCATCGGCAGGTCCAGCGAGACCTTCAGCCCGAGCGAGTCGGCGACCTCCTCGGCGCGCTCCTCCAGGTCGGCGCCGCCCAGGTCCAGCCAGCGGTCCAGGCTCGTCGCGTAGGCGTCGTCGGCGCCGGGCCGGCCCTCGACCAGGCCCTCGGTGGCCTCGTCCAGTGCCGTCTGCGCGGCGGCCACGCCGGTCCGGCGGGCCAGGAACTGCCGGACCGACTCGCCCTCGCGGCGCTCCGGCTCCTGCGGCAGGTGGCCGATGTTGGCGCTCGCCGGGCTGAGCCGCAGCGAGCCGCCCTCGGGGGCGTCCAGCCCGGCGAGCAGCCGCAGCAGGGTCGACTTGCCGGCGCCGTTCACCCCGACCAGCCCGATCACGTCGCCGGGGGCGACGACCAGGTCCAGGCCGGAGAAGAGGCTGCGGTCGCCGTGGCCGGCGCTGAGGTCCTTGACTACGAGTGTGGCGCTCATGATGCCCCCGATTCTAGGAGAGCGGGGCGCGTGGCCGGGAGCGCGGACCCGGGAGGGCGGGGAACGGCGCGGGGGCCGCAGCCCGTCGGCTGCGGCCCCCGCGTCCTCAGGACGTGCCCGGGGTCACTTGGCCTTCTTGGAGATGTACTCCAGCGCGTGCTGGGCGACGTCGTCCAGGTACGGGCCGGCCTCCCAGGTGTTGTCGTTGCCCCCGATGGAGGTGTCCGAGACCAGCACCTGCTTGCCGTCCTTCATCGCGAACCAGCCGCCGCCGCTGTCGCCGCCGGTGCCGTTGCAGCCGATGGTGAGCATCGCCGGGCGGCTCGGGTCGATGGTGTGGCGGACCGGCTTGCCGGCCTCGCAGCGGTCCAGCTCCATGCCGTCGAAGGGCTTGCCTGCCGGGTAGCCGTAGCTGCTCACGGCGGTGATCTGGTCGCGCGGGGCGTTGAACCAGACCGGCACCGAGCCGCCGACGACCTCCTCCAGCGACTTGTTGCTGCCGTCCGGGTTGGCCACCTTGATGATCCCGAAGTCGTACTGGCTCCACGCGCCGCCGTACTCCGCGTCGGCCTCGCCCGCCCAGGTCGGGGAGATGATGCCGGCGACCGCGCCCCACTCGCCGTACGGCTCGGCCTGCGCCAGCGAGGCCTGCTTGCCGCCGCTCAGCGCGCCGCTGCTGTTGAACGCCGGGGCGAAGACGATGTTGGTGTGGGACTTGCCGCCCTTGCCGCCGTGCAGGCAGTGGCTGGCGGTCCAGACCAGGTTGCTCTTGCCGGGGTTGGCCGGGTCGGAGACCACGGTGCCGGAGCAGACGTACTCCTGGTTGCCGTCCTGGAAGAACAGCTTGCCGTTCACGTGGAGGTTCTTGGCGAACGGGTGCGGGAGCGGCTTCATCTCGACCAGCTTCGGCAGCGGGTCGTTGCCGTTGTCGGCCGGCGGCTGGGCGGTGGGCTGCGCGGGCGCCGAACCGGTCGGCTGGGCGGTGGGCTGCGCCGAGGGCTGGTTGCCCGGGCCGGGCTTGGACGGCTTGGCCTTCAGGATCTTCTGGAGGTCCCAGTAGCCCTTCACGGCCGGAGTGATCACGTTCTGCTGGGCGAACTTCTCCCAGTCCTCGAACTTCCACTTCTTCAGCTCGTCGAGGCTGGGCAGCTTGATCGGGGCGGCGCCCGGCTTGTCGGTGCTGGTGACGGCGGCGGTGGGAGCCGCGGTCTGGGCCCCGGCCGGGTCGTTGTCCGGCCCGCACGCCGTCGCGACCACCATCGTCAGTGCGACGACCGAGGCGCCCAGCGCGGCGCGCGTCGTCCGGGATATCGGTGACATGAGTTCAGTTCCCCCTGTGGATGAGCGCCGTACGGCCCGGGACCGCCCGGGCCCGCGGGTACGGCAGGAGGAGTCTGCCATGCGGATAAAGGCGTCCTTACGCCCGGACCGGACCGGGACGCGCCCGTCACCGGATCGGCACGTGATCGGCACGCGAAGCGCGCCGAAAAACCCGTTGCGGACCCCGGCCGGCCTTCGTAGCGTGATCCCTGCCACCCGCCGGAACAGGAGAAGGCCGTTGCTCTACTGAGGTCCCGAGACACCGCCCCCGCCACGACGCAGCCCTGCTGACGCAGGCCTGCCGCGGCAGTGGTGCTGCGACAGCGCTGCCCGTGCAGCCCTGCTGTCCCGATGCAGCCCGCTGTGCTGCCGCAGCCCCGCTGCGCGTGGTGCGCGAGTGTGCGAGTGCGCGACCTCAGTGGTGAGCCGGCCGGCCCTCCGTCCCCGTGACGGCCCCGGCCGTCCCCCCAGGCTCCCCGCACTCCCGCGGTGTCTCCCGTGTTGCTCCCCCAGACCGCAGGCAACCACCCGGGAGGCCACTCATGGCACAACCCAGCACCTCCGTCCTCTGCACCGACCTCGCCTTCGACTGGCCCGACGGCAGGACCGTCCTCGACGGCTTCCACCTCGCCGTCGGCCCCGGCCGCACCGGCCTGATCGGGCTCAACGGCGCCGGCAAGTCCACGCTGCTGCGCCTGATCGCGGGCGAGCTCACCCCCACCGCCGGCACCGTCAAGGTCGGCGGCGAGCTCGGCCACCTGCCGCAGGGCCTCACCCTCGACACCGGGCTGCGGGTCGACGAGGCGCTCGGCATCCGGGCCGTCCGCGAGGCCCTGCACGCCGTCGAGGCCGGCGACACCCGCCAGGAGCACTTCGACGCCGTCGGGGACGACTGGGACGTCGAGGAGCGCGCCCGCGCCACCCTCGACCGGCTCGGGCTCCAGCGGCTCGGCCTCGACCGCACCACCGCCGAACTCTCCGGCGGCGAGGCCGTCCTGCTGCGCCTGGCCGCCCTGCTGATGCGCCGCCCCGACGTGCTGCTGCTCGACGAGCCCACCAACAACCTCGACCGGGCCGCCCGCGAGCGGCTCTACGAGACGGTGGCGGGCTGGCACGGCGTGATGCTGATCGTCAGCCACGACCGCGAGCTGCTCCAGCACGTCGACCAGATCGCCGATCTGAGGGACGGGCAGGTCACCTGGTACGGCGGCAACTTCACCGACTACGAGCGCACCCTCGCCGCCCAGCAGGAGACGGCCGAGCGGCTGCTGCGCAACGCCGAGGCCGACGTCCAGCGACAGAAGCGGGACTTGGCCGAGGCCCGGATCCGGCTGGAGCGCAGCGCCAGCTACGGCAAGAAGCGCTCGGTCACCCGCAACGACCCGCACATCTTCGCCGGCAAGCTCAAACGCCAGGGCCAGGAGACGGCCGGCCGGCTCCAGGGCATGCACACCGAGCGGCTGGACGAGGCCAGGCAGCGGCTCACCGAAGCCGAGGAGGCCGTCCGCGACGACGCCGAGATCCGGATCGACCTGCCCCGCACGGCCGTTCCGGCCGGCCGCACGGTGCTCACCCTGCAGAAGGTCCGGCTGCCCTACGGCACCACCGCCGACCTCGACCTGCGCGGCCCCGAGCGGATCGCCCTGATCGGCCGCAACGGGGCCGGCAAGACCACCCTGCTGCGCACCATCGCCGGTGAACTCGCCCCGCTGGAGGGCGAGGTGACCACCCCGGTGCCGCTGCGCCACCTGCCGCAGCGGCTCGACCTGCTGGACGACCGGCTCACCGTGGCGGGGAACGTCAAGCTGTTCGCGCCGAACGCCGGGGACAACGCGATCCGGGCCCGGCTGGCCCGCTTCCTGTTCCGCGGCGGCCGGGCGGACCAGCCCGCCGCCACGCTCTCCGGCGGCGAGCGGTTCCGCGCCACCCTGGCCGCGCTGCTGCTGGCCGACCCGCCGCCGCAGCTGCTGCTGCTCGACGAGCCGACCAACAACCTCGACCTGGCCAGCGTCCGCCAGCTCACCCAGGCGCTGGCCGCCTACCAGGGTGCGCTGATCGTCGCCAGCCACGACCTGCCGTTCCTGCGCGGCCTGGGGATCACCCGCTGGCTGGAGCTGGACGGCGAACTGCGGGCGGTGGAGCCGATGTAGCGGCCCGGACCCGACGGCGGTCGGAGCGTCACCGGGGGCGCCGGCCGGCGCCCCCGGAGGGATCGCCGATCCTGCCGGGGGCGCACAACCCGCCCGGAGCGCCGGTCGGTTGGCGTCGTTCCGGTTCCCCGGGCGGTACCGCTCCAGTACCATCGGCGCCATGCCTGCACTCAACATCGAGTACACGGAGCACGAACTCGCCGCGATCCGGGCGGCGGCCGCCGCCGACGGGAAGAGTGTCAAGGCGTACGTCCACGACCTGAGCGTGCGGGAGCAGCAGCGACGGGACTTCGTCGAGCATGCGGTGGCGTTCTGGGCGTCGCACCGGGCGGAGTTCGACGCGGCGTTCCCGGAGGACGCGCCGGCGGCGTGAGCCGGGCGGGTACGAGGGTGCGCGGCGGCACAGGGGTGACGGAGTGACGCTGCTCCACGTCGACCTTCGCTGGCTGCTCGACGTACAGGAGCAGGCCTCGCCGGAGGACCTGAGCGTCCGGGACTACTCGGCGCTGCAGGCGGCGGTGGCGCGGCACCGGGTCAACACCGCACAGCTCGGCCACGACGCCGACCCGGCCTGGTGCGCGGCCACCCTGATGCACACGATCGTGCTGCTGCGGCCACTGCCGGTGCGCAACAACCTCTACGCCTGCATGGCCACCGCGGCGTACATGCACGCCGCGAAGGAGGGCATCGACCCGCCGTACGGTGCCCTGGTGGAGCTGGCCCGGGACATCGGTGAGGGGCGGGCGGACGTCTACGCGGCGGCCGACCGGATCCGCTGCTGGCGGATCTGAGACGGCCGCCGCGACGGACGGTCGGACGACGTGTCCGCGACGGACCGTCAGGCCGCGGGCTCCGTGCCGGACTGCGCGGCGGCCGGGCGGAGCCGGCCGGCGACCAGGGTGCCCAGCCGGTCCAGGCCCACCACGGCGGCGGCGAGCACGATGAACTCCACGGTCAGCAGCGCGATCTGGCCCCAGACGTAGCCGTAGCCCTTGGTGGTCGGGTCGAAGAAGAAGTAGGGGTAGGGCAGCGGGTAGTTCGAGAACAGCGCGTTGCGGGCCAGCACGATCGCCGCGTACCCGAGCGGGAAGGCCAGCCAGAGCGGGATGTCCCGCCAGGCCGAGGCGTTGCGCGGCTTCAGCGCCAGCCAGTCGGCGATCACCAGTACCGGTGTGACGTAGTGCAGGAAGAACGACGACCAGTGCTGCAGCTTGTCCGGCCCGTCGAACAGCCCCGGCAGCGGGTTGGCGCCGTGCTCCAGCAGGATGTGCGAGACCAGACCGGTTATCAGGATGTAGAGCGTGGCGGCCCCGCGCAGCCGGGGCGCGGGCGCGTCCACCGTGCCGCGCTCGATCATCCAGTACACCGCGCCGATGAAGTAGCCGAGCACGATCACGTTGCTCTGGACGGTGAAGTAGACCAGGCTCGACGTCCCGAGGGTCAGGCCGAGGCCCGCCGAGAGCACGATGCCCATGCGCCACCAGAGCGCGGGGCTGGTCCGGACTGACATGCGGCCACCAGTTCGTTTCGGGCCGATACGGGAGGTATCGGGCGGTAGACGGGGGAAGGCCGCACTCTACTCGCTGGTATGTCCGGAAAGGAAGAAACGTTCCGGCAGCCCCGCTCGGGCCCGGGGCCGCCACCCCGCGGCCCCGGCGCGCGCCGCCACCCCGGCGCCCTCCGCCACCGCTATCCCGGCAGCACGAAGCCCGACTCGTACGCGGCGATCACCGCCTGGGTGCGGTCCCGGGCGCCCAGCTTGGAGAGCACGCTGGCGACGTGGGTCTTCACCGTCTCCTGGCTGACCACCAGCCTCCCGGCGATCTCGCCGTTGTTCAGCCCGGCGGCCATCAGCCGCAGGACCTGGCCCTCCCGCTCGGTGAGCCGGCCGATCGGGCCCTTCCCCGGGACGGCGCCGCGCCGCCCCGCCGGGACCTGCCGCAGCGCGAGCTCGCGCACCGCGGCCGGGAAGAGCAGCGAGTCCCCGCGCGCGACCAGCCGCACCGCCTGGACCATCTCCTCCACGCTGGACCGCTTGAGCAGGAACCCCGCGGCACCCGCGCGCAGCGCGTCGTACACGTGGTCGTCGTGCTCGAAGGTGGTCACCACCAGGATCTTCGGCGGCGACTCCATCCCGCCGACCAGCTGCTCGGTGGCGCGGATGCCGTCGATGCCGGGCATCCGGACGTCCATCAGCACCACGTCCGGCCGCAGCGAGCGCACCAGCGGCACGACCTCGGCGCCGTCCGCGGCCTCGCCGACCACGGTCAGGTCGGGCTCGGCGTCGATCACCACCCGCAGGCCCATCCGCACCAGCCGCTCGTCGTCCGCGATCACCACCCGCACGGACCCGGCCGCCGCCCCCGCGCCGCCCGCCGCGGCCCCGTCCGCCGCCGCCGCTCCCACCTGCACCGCTCCGGCCTCCACCGCTGTCGCCTCCACCGCTCTCACCTGTACTGCTTCCGCTTCCGCCGGCGCCGCCGGCACCGGTCCGCCGGGCGCCGCCGCTTCCCCGCTCAACCCGTTCCTCCTGCTCAACCCGTTCCTCCCACGGGCAGCCGGACGGCCAGCCGCCAGCTCGCCCCGTCCTCGGTCGGCCCGGCCGTGCACTCGCCGCGCAGGACGGCCGCGCGCTCGCCGATCCCGCGCAGCCCGCGCCCGCCGCCGGGCCGGCTGGGCCGGGCGGTGCCGAGCGGGTTGGTCAGCTCGATCTCCAGCAGCCCCGCGGCCAGCCCCACCCGGAGCCCGGCGGGCGCCGTCGGCCCGGCGTGCCGCAGCACGTTGGTCAGGCCCTCCTGCACGATCCGGTACGCCTCGCGGGAGAAGGCGGTGGGCAGCCGGTCGAGGCCGGGCGCGAGGTCGGCGTCGATCCGCAGGCCGGTGCCGGCGAGCTGGCGCAGCAGGTCGTCGAGCCCGGCCAGGGTGGGTCCGGTGGGCCCGGCGTCGCTCCGGTCCTCCTCGCGCAGCAGGCCGAGGACGGCGTCGAGCTCGGCGACGGCGGCCCGCGCGGTCTCGCCGATCGCCCGCAGCGCCTCCTCGGCGAAGTCCGGGTCGGTGCGCAGCACCCGCGCGGCCGCCGAGGCCTGGATGCCGACGGCGCTGAGCGCGTGGCCGACCGAGTCGTGCAGCTCGCGCGCCAGCCGGTTGCGCTGGGCGAGCATCGCGGCCCGCCGCTCGGCGGCGGCCAGCCGCTCCTCCGGGGTCGGACCGAGCAGCACCGGCGCCCAGCGGGCCAGGAGCGCCCCGAGCCCCGCACTGGTCGCGGTGATCAGCAGCAGCAGGGCCAGACCGAGCGCCGGGCCGGGCAGGAGGAACGGGACGCCGCGGTCCTGCCAGTACGGCAGCGCCTCGTCGACCGGAGTCCCGCCCAGCGGCGACCAGATCAGCACCACGGCGAACGGCACCCCGGCCAGCGTCATCCCGCTGACCACCCCGCCGAACAGCACGTGGAGCACGTACCAGACGGAGGTGCGGCGCCGGGCCGCCCAGGACCGGGCCGGGCCGGTGGAGACCTCCTCGGCCCGCTCCGGGGCGCCGAGCGCCCGGGCGGCCGCGCCCTCCAGCGCCCGGACGGTGGGCACCAGCGCGGTGACGGCGGCCATCGGCAGGGAGAGGGCGAGCGAGGACAGCTGGAGGAGGACCTGGTGCAGCGGGCCGTTCTCCGGATCGAGCGCCCCGAGCAGGACGACCGAGAGCATCCAGTACGGCATCAGCAGCGCCCCGCCGAGCACCAGGTGCACCCAGCGCAGCCGGGCCCGCCGACCGAGCAGTGCGCTCCCCGCCCGCCGCAGCAGGCGGCGGAGGCCGTGCCGTCGCGAGCCCGGGCCGAGTCCCGTGCCCGGGCCGGCTCCTGTGTCCGCGTCGGCTCCTGTGCCGGGGTCGGCCTCCACCCCCGGGTCGGCCTCCACCCCCGGGTCGGTGCCCGCCGCCGCGGTGTCCGTCCCCGTCGTGCCCGTTCCCGCCGTCGTGCCCGTTCCCGCTGCGCCCGCCCCCGTGCTCACCGGGCCGACTCTACGTCAGCGACGGCCGCGGGGACGGCCGTCGGCCCGGCTGGCGCCACCGCCGTGCCCACCCCGGCCGGCGCCACCGCCGCTGCCCGCGCGGCGGCCCGCTCGACCAGGGCGATCGCACCCACCGCCAGCACCAGCAGCCCGGCGATCACCTGCGCCGCCTCCACCAGGGGGAGCAGCCCGGGCACCGTCTTCTGCGGATCGGACACGTCGGTGACGGTCCCGAACGCCACCAACTGCCAGGCGCCCCAACCGAACAGCGACCCGGCCGCGGTCCACACCACGGCCAGCGGCACCCGCAGCCGCCGCTCCGGCCGGATCCGGAACACCAGCACCAGCAGCGCCGCGGTGGCGGCCACCGCCATGAGGGCGGTCACCAGGTCCATCACCGCCACGCTCCGGCCGCGCTCCTGCACCCAGGCGGCGGGCAGCCCGACCGTCCCGCCGGCGGACCAGTAGAACCGGGCCGCGGCCACCCCGAGGGCGACCAGGCCGGCCACCCCGGCGAAGGCCCGCTGCAGGGTGAGCGTGGGCGAGTCGGGCAGGTCGCCGATCCGCTCGCGCAGCAGGCTGCCCCAGCGCTCCCGGGTGTAGAGCAGGAAGCCGACGATCAGTGCGACGCCCTGGACGGCGAACCCGCCGTACACCACCGTGAACACCCAGTCGCTGAGGCCACCGGGGCCGTCGTCGTCGGAGGACGCGTCGGGGCCGAGTACGAGCGTGCTCAGCAGGATCAGGGGCAGCGCCACCAGGATGGTCCCGAGCAGTCCGGTCGCGACCCACATCGGGAAGGCCAGCAGCCCGGCCGGGGCCCGCCGACCCCAGGGCCGGACGAAGGCGAGGGCGAGCAGCACGGCGACGGCGTCCATGCCGAAGGTCAGCAGGTTGACCAGCCAGAGGTCGTCCATCGAGGCGGTGTCGCCGGCCCCCACCGGGTGACCGGTCAGCCAGAGCAGCTTGAGCGTCAGATACGGCACCGTCGCGGCGACGGCCGCACCGGCCGCCACCGTGCGGACCCGGTGGAGGGGACTCTTCGTGGTCATGGGCCCACCCTCCCGTGCGGTGGCCCGCCCCGGCCTCCCCCCGGCTCGCGATCCGCGTCCCCCTGCCGGGGGATCCGCCGGGCCGGGCCTCCTCCCCGAGGCCCGGCCCGGCCGGCGGACCCCCGGCTACGAGAGGGCTCGCCCGCTACGGGACGAGACGGCTCGCCCGCTACGGGACGATCGGCTCGCAGCCGACGGCCTTGCCGCCGGCGGTCAGGAACTGGCGCCAGAGCTCGTTCCCGTCCGTGAAGACCCCGCGGTCACCGACACCGGTGCCGCCCCGCCAGTCCAGGTGGAAGTACGTCGGCCTGCCCTGGCAGTCGGCGACCACGTTGTGGCCGGACGCGCCGATCCACTGCGCGCGTCCGTAGGCCGCGGTGCGCGCGTCCTTCGGGTCGAGGCCGGTGACCCGCGGGTCGGTGGCGATCGCGAAGGAGACGAGCGGGCTGCCGCCGGTCGGATAGCCGATCTCGCAGGACCACACCGGGGCGAACGCGGCGGTGGCCTGCTGCCGGTACCCGCCGCCGTCGGCGCCGGGGGCCCGGGTGGGGGCCAGCCCCGGCAGGCCGCAGACCTTGCCGAAGTCGACCGGCTGTGGCGCGGCTGCCGCGGAGAGCACGGTCGGCGCCGGAAGCTTCCCGGTGCCGCACCCCTTGGCCTTGGCGGCGGTGTCGGCGTAGGCCACCGCCAGCTCGGCAAGCCCCTGGCCGCGGTCGCCGTCCGCGGTGTCCCCGCCGAGGCCGACCTCGGCGCGCATCCCCCGGGGGCAGCCCTCCGGGAGCACGGCCCAGGCCCGGGACGGCAGCGCGGCCCCGGCCGAACCCCCGGCGAACAGCCGGGCATCCGGAGCCGTCGGCGGTGCGATCTCGTCCGGGTTGACCTGGAGGGCGAACGACGCGGTCCGCTCCGACGCCCCGAACAGTCCGGACGAGACCTTCGCCACGCAGGTGGCCGCCCGGTCGTAGGCTCCGGGGGCGTAGCCGTCGCTCCTCTCCTCGCTGATCCGGCCCGGCCCCAGCGCCGCGTGCAGCTGGTCCGCGGTCGCGGCGCCGCCGCAGACCGTGTCCGGCCCGAGCACGTTGGTCAGCTTGTACAGCAGCACCCCCGAGACGCCGGCCGCGATCACCACGATCACGGCCGCCGCCCGGAGCCGCAGCCGCCGGGTGGTGAACCCGCGCCGGGTGAGGGCGTCGTCGGCCCGCCGCAGCGGGCCCGTGCCCGTCTGCCCGTTCGGCTCGTCCACGCGGTTCCGTTCCGAAGTCACGCTGTTCTCATCCCCTGCCGAGTGCGCCGTTGTACGTGCGGTCGATCGCGGTCGAGTAGTTCTGCGTGACGTCCTCCATGAGTTGCTGCGTCACGCCCCCGGTGGTGTCTATGTCCTTCTGGGAGAGGCCCGACACGGCTGCCTTGTACTCGATCATGGCCTTGAGCTGCTCCTCGCCCGCGGAGTAGTTCTTGCTGAGGTCGCCCTGGGCCTTGGTGTCGAGCTCGGCGTTGGCCTTGTTGGCGTAGTCGGCGGTGCCGACGTCGACCAGGCGCTGGGCGATGTCGCCGAACGGGGCGGGGAGGAAGTAGTTCACCGGTGTGCCGTAGATGTGGTAGTCGATCTTCGACTGCCAGTTGTTCTTGAACTTCTGGTCCTCGCGGTGGTCGATCAGGACGTCGCCGCGCACGCCGTCGAGGGCGCCGAGGGCCTGGCCGGCCTCCTGGGTGAAGCCGGCGAACTTCGGGTTCACCCGGCCGGTCGCGTCCGGCTTGAAGTCCTGCGGACCGTAGGTGTCCATCCGGCGGGCGATCTCCTGGCTCTCCGCGGTGTGGATGACCCGGAAGGCCTCCGGATCCTCGGCGGCACCGCGGATGGTGCGCAGCAGCTGCTCACGGCTGAAGGTGAGGCCGCTGGGTTCGGAGCCGCCGCGGATCTCCTTGCCGAGGATCTCGTGCACGTCCGGGGCGTAGTCGGCGATCATGTTGCCGAGCGGACGGCGCAGGCCGGCGGGCAGGCTGTTCTCGGCGCCGGCCTTGTCGCCGCCGAGGGTGGCGACGGTCTCGTTCATGATCCGGGACATCGCCGCGTCGTGCGGGCGGGGCGGCTGGTTGCCGTGCGGGTCGCGGCCGGTGGCGGCGGCCTCCAGGGCGTCGCCGAAGGCGCCGCGGGAGGTGTTGCGCGCGATGCTGTCGAACTGCTTGTCCTCGTAGCCCTGGTTGGGCCACTTCCGCTCCTTGAGCAGGTAGTCGAGGTTCTTGTTGGCGGCGGGGTCGAGGAACTCCTTGGAGGCCTCCGGGTTGCGGCTCATCGCCCGCATCAGGCCGCCCATCGGGTCGCCCTGCTTGTCCATCACACCGCTGTAGAGCGGGCCCCAGAGGTCCTCGCCCTTGCGCTTGCTGTTGTGCTCGTAGTCGACCAGGTCGTTGCCGACCTTCTCCAGGAACCCCTTGTCGTAGGTGCCCTTGGCGCCCATCAGCTCGGTCAGCGCCGGGTAGTTGTCGTTGAAGCCGGCGGCCGAACCGCCGGGCTTGCGGGCGGCCTTGAGCAGGTTGTCCTCCCACTCCTTGCCCATCCCGCCGTCCTTGGTGGCGGTGGCGAGCACCTGGGAGAGGTTGCCGTAGATGTCCTGGTAGTCCTTGGCGTTGCGGTCGCCGTGGGACAGGTCGCCGTAGACCTTGGCGTACACCAGCAGCGCGTCCGGGCCGGTCTTGTCGCCCGCCTTGAGGCCGTTGAGCAGCGTGGTGGAGAACTCCTTGGAGCCGGAGTTGGCGGCCATCAGGTCCTGCAGCCGCTTGCGCTCCTCGTCGGAGAGGCTGCCGCCCTTGCTCATCAGATCGGTGGCGCGCTTGGCGTCGGCCGCGTCGCCGCCACCGTACGGGCGCGAGTTGAAGGAGGTGGTGCTGGTGCCGACGTCGCCCTGCAGGGCGGTGGAGGCACGCTGGTCGGCTGCGGCGGCCTTCTCGACGGCCTTGGTCAGCCGGTTGGAGATGGTCTCGGCCTTGCCTTTCATGTCCTCCTGGTACTTGCGCTGGACCTCCTGGTAGTCGGGGTCGTTGCGACCTTCGGAGGACATCGGCGGCCAGCTGACCGCCCCGTCGGCGGCGACGGTGAGCTTCTGTTCGGCCGCGTCGTGGAGCGCCGTGTCGAGGTCCCGGCGGGCGGCGGTGAAGTCCTCGGCGGCGTCCTTGATGATCGCCGCGAGGGCCCGGGCGACACCCGCGGCCTGGGTGAAGTCCGTGTCGATGGTCTGGAGGGTCCGGCCCGCGTCGTCCGCCGCCCCTCCCTGCCAGCCGGCCCGCTGCGGGGTGTTGGTGAGGTCCCGGCCCACCCGGCCGTCGAGCCCGTCGAGGGCCTTGGCCATGTTGGCCCAGGCCTCGGCGGTCTCGGTGACGCCGGCGAAGTCGGCCTCGTGCAGTTCCTGGAAGGACACCATGTCCCTGGACTCCTCTCGCGGTTCGCTGGTCCTCGGTGCCGCGGCGCTCTCGGCGCCCGCGCGTTCAGTGGCCGAACTGGCCGGCTGTGGAGTGCTCGTTGGCCTGGTAGTTGCGCTGGGTGGCGTCCAGCTTGTCGGCGGTGCCGGTGAGCTTGTCGTGCAGAGACTTGCACTGCTGCAGCCAGCGCTCGGTGCAACTGGTGAGGGCGCCGCCGAAGGCGAAGCCGCGGATCTTCACGGCCGCGCCGCTCGCGTGCTCGGCGAGGTTGTTGCCGCCCTTGCCGTTGGCGTTGTCCAGGTCGGTGGCGATCTGCCGGGCGATCCCCGCCGAGGCGCCGAGCTCGTACGGGTGGTCCAGCCGGGTGGTGGGCAGCGTCGGGGCCGGGCCGGGGGAGGGGCTGGGCGTCGGGCCGGCCGCGAACGGGGAGGTGCCCGGGGCGGAGATCGGAACGACGGTGTCCGGCGCCGGGTTGCGCGGCGCGCCGGGCGGTGACGCCGGTGAGACCGGCCCGGTGGTGAAATCTGGGAAGACCATGTGTGTCCGCTCTCCTCATCCTCGACGAGGGGTCAGCACCCCCCCGGGCCGGACGGCCGAACGGTCCGCCCGTCGGTGTACTGACGCACCATCAGTAGCGGCGGTTCCGGTAGCCGCGTTATGTACTCGTCAAGATTTCGGCCGGCGGTCCGGCGGCCTCCCACATCCTCGCGCCCAGGCCGCGGCGCCGGCCTCGGCCCCCGCCGGTACCCCGCCTCGACCCCGCCCGGGCGCGGTCCCGGCGGCCGGCGCGGAGGTCTTGTTACCGGCGGGTCGCTTCCCTATCATCGCGAGTGTTACAGCTTTACTGTCAAACCCTGAGGGGCAGTGGCCAGTGCGCGACACGAGCAGTCCCGGCCCGCTGGCCGGCGTCCGGGTGGTCGAGCTCGCGGGGATCGGGCCCGGCCCGTTCGCCGCGATGCTGCTGGCCGACCTCGGCGCCGACGTGGTCCGCGTGGACCGGCCCAAACCCTCGCCGCTCGGCATCGACCCCGCCTACGACGTGGCCAACCGCAACAAGCGCTCCGTCCTGGTCGACCTCAAGGCCCCCGAGGGGCCCGGTCTGGTCCTGGACCTCGCCGAGCGGGCCCACCTGCTGATCGAGGGCTACCGCCCCGGCGTCGCCGAGCGCCTCGGCGTCGGCCCGCAGGCCTGCCTGGCCCGCAACCCCGCCCTGGTCTACGGCCGGATGACCGGCTGGGGCCAGCACGGACCGCGCGCCGACCGGGCCGGCCACGACATCGGGTACGCGGCCGCGGCCGGCGTGCTCGGCATGATCGGCGACCCGGACCGCCCGCCCGCGATCCCGGCCAACCTGCTCGGCGACTACGCCGGCGGCTCGCTCTACCTGGTCGTCGGCCTGCTCGCGGCCCTCCACCACGCCCGCGCGACCGGCACCGGCCAGGTGGTCGACGCCGCGATCGTGGACGGCGCCGCCCACCTCACCGGCGTGCTCTGGGGCCTGCTGGCGGCCGGGCAGTGGCAGGACCGGCGGGGCGCCAACCTGCTCGACGGCGGCACCCCCTGCTACGCCGTCTACCCGGCCAAGGACGGCGGCCACCTCGCCGTCGGCGCGCTGGAGCCGCAGTTCTACGCCGAGTTCGCCCGGCTGCTCGGGCTCGGTCCGGACGCGCCCGGCCAGTGGGACACCGCGCGCTGGCCCGAGCTGCGCGCACTGATCGCCGCCCGCTTCGCCACCCGCACCCGGGCCGAGTGGGAGGAGGTCTTCGCCGGCTCCGACGCCTGCGTCGAGCCGGTGCTCACCATGCGCGAGGCCGCCGCCTCCGCGCACCTGGCGGCCCGCGGCACGTACGTCGAGGCGGACGGCTACACCCAGCCCGCCCCGGCCCCCCGGTTCTCCGCCACCCCCGGCACGCTGCGCCGCCCGCCGTCCCGGCCGGGCGCCGACACCGCCGAGGTCGCCCGCGACTGGGGCCTGCCGGCCCTGTCCCGCCCGTCGGGCCCGCCCGCCGCCGCACCGGCCGCACCGGCCGCACCGGCCACATCGGCCGCCGCACCGGCCGCCGCCTCGCCGCCCGCCGCTGCACCCGTCCGGAACACCCGGCCCGTCCGGAACACCCCGCCCGCCCCGCCGTCCCCGGACGCCGCGGCCCGATAAGGAGAGCGCCGTGCAACGCGACATCTACACCGAGGAGCACGAGGACTTCCGGGCGACCGTCCGGGCCTTCCTCGCCAAGGAGGTGCTGCCGCACTACGACCGCTGGGAGCGGGCCGGCATCGTGGACCGCTCGGCCTGGCTCGCGGCCGGCCGGCAGGGCCTGCTCGGGATCGCCGTCCCGGAGGAGCACGGCGGCGGTGGCAGCGCCGACTTCCGCTACGCGGCCGTGCTGGCCGAGGAGTTCGCCCGGGCCGGTGCCTCCGGCCTGGCGCTCGGCCTGCACAACGACATCATCGGCCCGTACCTCACCTCGCTCGCCACCGAGGAGCAGAAGCGCCGCTGGCTGCCCGGCTTCTGCAGCGGGGAGCTGGTCACCGCCATCGCGATGACCGAGCCCGGCACCGGCTCCGACCTCCAGGGCATCCGCACCCACGCGGTCGACCGGGGCGACCACTACCTGCTCAACGGCGCCAAGACCTTCATCTCCAACGGCATCCTCTCCGACCTGGTGATCGTGGTCGCCCGTACCACCCCCGAGGGCGGCGCGCGCGGGCTCAGCCTGCTGGTGGTCGAGCGCGGCATGCCCGGCTTCGAGCGCGGCCGCAACCTCGACAAGATCGGGCAGAAGGCCCAGGACACCGCCGAGCTCTTCTTCGAGGACGTCCGCGTCCCCAAGGAGAACCTGCTCGGCGAGGAGCACCAGGGCTTCGTGTACCTGATGCAGAACCTCGCCCAGGAGCGGCTCACCATCGCCGCCTCCGCGATCGCCGGCGCGGAGTACCTGGTGGAGATCACCACCGAGTACGTCAAGCAGCGCGAGGCGTTCGGGCGGCCGCTCGCCAAGCTCCAGCACGTCCGCTTCGAGATCGCCGAGCTCGCCACCGAGTGCGCCGTCACCCGCGCCTTCGTCGACCGTTGCATCACCGAGCACAACCGCTACGCGCTCACCCCGGCGGACGCCTCGATGGCCAAGTGGTGGGCCACCGAACTGCAGAAGCGCACCGCCGACCGCTGCCTCCAGCTCCACGGCGGCTACGGGTACATGGCCGAGTACCCGGTCGCCCGGGCGTTCACCGACGGCCGCATCCAGACCATCTACGGCGGGACCACCGAGATCATGAAGGAGATCGTCGGCCGCTCCCTCCTCGACTGACCGCTCCCCGGCCGGCGCCGCCGGCGCTCCCCACCAGGCCGGCTCCCGAACCGCCAGGCGAGCCCTCGAACCGCCAGGCGAGACCTCGAACCGCCAGGCGAGACCTCGAACCACCAGGCCAGATCCCCGGACCACCAGGCCAGACCTCGAACCACCAGGCCAGACCCCCGAAAGGCTCTCCACCGTGACCACCGAAGCGTACGTCTACGACGCGATCCGCACCCCGCGCGGCCGGGGCAAGGCCAACGGCTCGCTGCACGGCACCAAGCCGATCGACCTGGTCGTCGGCCTGATCCACGAGCTGCGCCGCCGCTTCCCGGACCTCGACCCGGCCGCGGTGGACGACATCGTGCTCGGCGTGGTCAGCCCGATCGGCGACCAGGGCTCCGACATCGCCCGGGTCGCCGCCATCGCGGCCGGCCTGCCCGACACGGTGGCCGGCGTCCAGGAGAACAGGTTCTGCGCCTCCGGTCTGGAGGCCGTCAACCTGGCCGCAGCCAAGGTCCGTTCGGGCTGGGAGGACCTCATCCTGGCCGGCGGCGTGGAGTCGATGTCCCGGGTGAAGATGGGCTCGGACGGCGGCGCCTGGTTCGCCGACCCGATGACCGCCTACGAGACCCACTTCATCCCGCAGGGCGTCGGCGCCGACCTGATCGCCACCGTCGAGGGCTTCAGCCGCACCGACGTGGACGCCTTCGCCGCCGAGTCCCAGGCCCGCGCCGCCAAGGCCCAGGCCGACGGCCTCTTCGACCGCTCGGTCGTGCCGGTCCTCGACCGCAACGGCCTGGTCGTGCTGGACCGCGACGAGTTCATCCGCCCCGGCACCACCGTGGAGAGCCTGGCCGGCCTCAAGCCCTCCTTCGCCGCCATCGGCGACGCCGGCGGCTTCGACGCCGTCGCCCTGCAGAAGTACCACTGGGTCGAGGAGATCGACCACGTCCACCACGCCGGCAACTCCTCCGGGATCGTGGACGGCGCCGCGCTGGTCGCCATCGGCAACCGCGAGATCGGCGAGCGCTACGGCCTGCGCCCGCGCGCCCGGATCGTCTCCGCGGCGGTGTCCGGCTCCGAGCCCACCATCATGCTGACCGGCCCGGCCCCCGCCACCCGCAAGGCGCTCGCCAAGGCCGGGCTGACCGCCGCCGACATCGACCTGGTCGAGATCAACGAGGCCTTCGCCGCCGTCGTCCTCCGCTTCGTCCGCGAGATGGGCTTCCGGCCCGACCAGGTCAACGTCAACGGCGGTGCGATCGCCCTCGGCCACCCGCTCGGTGCGACCGGCGCGATGATCCTCGGCACCCTGATCGACGAGCTGGAGCGGCGCGACCTGCGGTACGGCCTGGCCACCCTCTGCGTCGGTGGCGGCATGGGCATCGCCACCATCGTCGAACGCATCTGATCCCGCCCCGGCACCTCCCTCCCCGGCCCCATCTGGAGACCCGAACCTCATGAGCGACACCACCACCATCCGCTGGGAGCAGGACCAGGACGGCGTGGTCACCCTCGTCCTCGACGACCCCACCCAGTCCGTCAACACCATGAACGAGGCCTTCACGGCCGACTTCGAGGCCGCGGTGGAGCGGCTGGCCGGCCTCGGCGACGAGCTGCGCGGCGTGGTCGTCACCTCGGCGAAGAAGACCTTCTTCGCCGGCGGCGACCTGCGGATGCTCTCGGCCGCCCGGCCCGAGGACGCCGCCGCCGTCTTCGAGAAGTCGATGCGGATCAAGCGCGCCCTGCGCACGCTGGAGACCCTCGGCAAGCCCGTCGTCGCCGCCCTCAACGGCAGCGCCCTCGGCGGCGGCCTGGAGATCGCGCTCGCCTGCCACCACCGGATCGCCCTGGACACCCCGGCCAGCCGGATCGGCCTGCCCGAGGTCACCCTCGGCCTGCTGCCGGGCGGCGGCGGCGTGGTCCGCACCGTCCGGCTCTTCGGCATCACCGACGCCCTGCTGAAGGTGCTCCTCCAGGGCCGCCAGTACCGGCCGGCCCAGGCGTTCGAGCACGGCCTGGTGCACGAGCTGGTCGACACCCCGGAGGAGCTGACCGCCCGGGCCCGCGCCTGGATCGGGGCCAACCCGACCGCCGTCCAGCCCTGGGACGTCAAGGGCTACCGGATCCCCGGCGGCACCCCGGCCACCCCGGCGTTCGCCGCCAACCTGCCCGCCTTCCCGGCCAACCTGCGCAAGCAGCTGGCCGGGGCCCCGTACCCGGCGCCGCGCAACGTGCTCGCGGCCGCGGTGGAGAGCGCCCAGGTCGACGTCGACACCGCGATGGTGATCGAGGCCCGCTACTTCACCGAGCTGGCCTGCGGACAGACCAGCAAGAACATGATCCAGGCGCTCTTCTTCGACATGCAGGCCGTCAACTCCGGTGCCGGCCGCCCGAAGGACGTCGAGAAGCGGACGGTCCGCCGGGTCGCCGTGCTCGGCGCCGGCATGATGGGCGCGGGCATCGCCTACACCTGCGCCAGGGCGGGCATCGAGGTGATGCTCAAGGACGTCACCGTCGAGGCCGCCGAGCGCGGCAAGGCCTACTCCGCCGGGCTGCTGGACAAGGCGGTGGCGCGCGGGCGCTCCACCGAGGCGCAGCGCGACGAGCTGCTGGCCCGGATCACCCCCACCGCCGAGGCCGCCGACCTGGCCGGCTGCGACGCGGTGATCGAGGCCGTCTTCGAGAACCCCGAGCTCAAGCAGAAGGTGTTCCAGGAGGTCCAGGGCGTGGTGGCGCCGGACGCGCTGCTCTGCTCCAACACCTCCACCCTGCCGATCGGGCTGCTCGCCGAGGGCGTCGAGCGCACCGCCGACTTCATCGGTCTGCACTTCTTCTCGCCGGTGGACAAGATGCGCCTGGTCGAGGTCATCCGCGGCCCGCAGACCGGTGACGAGGCGCTGGCCCGCGCCTTCGACCTGGTCCGCCAGATCGACCGCACCCCGATCGTGGTGAACGACTCCCGGGGCTTCTTCACCTCCCGGGTGATCGGCCAGTTCATCAACGAGGGCGTGGCGATGGTCGGCGAGGGCGTCGACCCGGCAAGCGTCGAGCAGGCCGCCGCCCAGGCCGGCTACCCGGCCAAGGTGCTCTCGCTGCTCGACGAGCTGACGCTCACCCTGCCGCGCAAGATCCGCAACGAGTACCGGCGCGCGGCCGAGTCGGCCGGCGAGACCTGGACCGCCCACCCGGCCGACGCGGTGGTGGACCGGATGGTCGAGGAGTTCGGCCGCCCCGGCCGCAGCGGCGGCGCCGGTTTCTACGAGTACGGCGAGGACGGCCGGCGCGGTCGGCTCTGGCCGGGCCTGCGCGAGCACTTCACGCGATCGGACGTCGAGGTCCCGTTCGAGGACCTCAAGGAGCGGATGCTGTTCAGCGAGGCGCTGGACTCGGTCCGCTGCCTGGAGGAGGGGGTGCTGACCTCGGTCGCCGACGGCAACGTCGGCTCCATCCTCGGCATCGGCTTCCCGGCCTGGACCGGCGGCGTCTTCCAGTACATCAACGGCTACCCGGGCGGCCCGGCCGGCTTCGCGGCCCGTGCCCGGGAGCTCGCCGCCGCCTACGGCGAGCGGTTCGCGCCGCCCGCGATGCTGGAGCGGATCGCCGCCGAGGGGCGGACCTTCGGGAGCTGACGGACAGTCAGTCCTCTTCGGTGCTGGGCGAGTCCGTGCCGCGCGCGGCCTCGCCCAGCTCCTCCCGGAGCGAGCGCTGGAACGCCGTCACCAGCGCCTGCGCCACCATCGGCTGGATGTGGCCGGCCAGGTCCTTCATCCGGGCCAGCTCGGCCGGCTCCGGCTCGCTCTCCCGGTAGGGCTTCCACACCGTCTCGCGGAACAGCCGGTGCAGCTCGTGCGCCGTCGCCCGGCTGTGCTCCAGCAGTACGGCCCGGGCCGCCAGCAGCGTCTCCAGCGGGATCGGCACGTCGAGGATCCGCGCCCCGAGCGGCAGCAGCCCCGGATCCACCCGGAACGCCTCCGGGTCCGCGGTGCGTTCCAGCGCGCCCATCGCGGCCAGCCGGTCCAGCTGCTCCTCGGACAGCGCCCGGCCGACCCGCCGCTCCAGCTGCGCGCGGCTCACCGCCTCCGGCGCCTCCGGCGTCCACGACGCCACCAGCGCCCGGTGGATCGCCAGGTCCATCGGGGTGCTGTCCTGCGGGAGGTTGGCCAGGTAGCGCTCGATGGCCGCCAGGGTGAGCCCCTGGCGCTGCAGCTCCTCGATCAGTCCGAGCCGGTCCAGGTGGGCGGCGCCGTAGAGGCCGACCCGGCGCGGGCCCAGCTCGGGCGGCGGCAGCAGCCCCTTCGTCCCGTAGAAGCGCACCGTCCGGACGGTCACCCCGGCCCGGGCGGCCAGCTCGTCCACGGTGAGCCGGACCTCCGCCGCCACTTCCGACATCCGTGCCGCCCTCCGCCTCCGTCGCACCCGTGCTGTGACAGCAGCAGTGTGACAGTGCCCGGGGACAGTGGTCCACCCGGTGCGGACGGCCGGCCCGGGGCTGCGGTACGGGGGGTGGTCGGGGCGTTGACGGGCGGCTCGTGTGACCTGCCCACGACAATTCATCCCGCACCGGGGGTCCGTGCCGGTACGACCGTCATCTAGGCTGGTGACGTGCTCATCCTTGTTCGCCGCCGCCACGTGGACCTGCTCCGCGTGACGAGCATGTCCTGTCGACGCTCTGGCTGAACCTCGCGCCCTCACCCTCACACGCGGCCGCAGGCCGCGTTCCCCCTCCCGACCCCGGGCACCCGCCGCACCAGGCACGGCCCCGGAGCCACCGGTCGACCACCGGAACCGGTCGGGACGAGACCCAGCGGATGTCACCCATGACGCAGCAGCAGTCCCCCTCCAGCACCCCGTCCGCCGCGCCGACCGCCTCCCCGGGCGCCCTGCCGGTGATCGACCTCTCGCTCGCCGACGGCAGCCCCGGCGACCGGCGCCGCCTGCACGACGACCTGCGGGCCGCGGCCACCGGCGTCGGCTTCTTCCAGCTCGTCGGCCACGGCGTCACCCCGGCCGAGACGACCGCGCTCACCGACGCGATGCGGGCCTTCTTCGCCCTCCCGGAGGCCGACCGGCTCGCCGTGAGCAACCTCAACTCCCCGCACTACCGCGGCTACACCCGCACCGGCGACGAGCGCACCGGCGGCAGCCGGGACTGGCGCGACCAGCTCGACATCGGCGCCGAGCTGCCCGCGCACGTCCCGGCCGGGGGCGAGCCGCCGTACTGGTGGCTGGAGGGCCCGAACCAGTGGCCCGCGGCGCTCCCGGAGCTGCGGACCGCCGCGCTCGGCTGGATCGACCGCCTCGGCGGCGTCGCCGCGCGGCTGCTGCACGAGCTCCTGACCGCGATCGGCGCCCGCCCCGACTTCTACGACTACGCCTTCGCCGGCCACCCGCACCTGCGGCTGAAGCTGGTCCGCTACCCGGGCACCGCCCCGGACGGCGCCGGGCAGGGCGTAGGCGCGCACAAGGACTACGGCTTCATCACGCTCCTGCTCCAGGACACCGTCGGCGGCCTCCAGGTGGAGCGCCCGGACGGCGGCTTCCTGGAGGTGCCGCCGATGGAGGGGGCCTTCGTGGTCAACCTCGGCGAGTTGCTGGAGGTCGCCACCGACGGCTACCTCAAGGCCACCAGCCACCGCGTGGTCAGCCCGCCCGGTGCCCGCGAGCGCTTCTCCGTCCCGTTCTTCTACAACCCGCGGCTCGACGCCCACATCGAGCCGCTGGACTTCCCCTCCGCCCACCACGCCCCCGGCGCCACCGAGGACCCGGCCAACCCGCTCTTCGCGGAGTTCGGCCTGAACGAGTGGAAGGGTTACACCCGGGCCCACCCCGAGGTCACCCGCCGTCACCACCCCGAGCTGGTCGACTCCGGCTCCCGCTGACGCCCGGCCCCCCTGGCGTCCCGCCGTCCACCGACACCGGCCCGGTGGACGGCGGGGCACTGCGCGGGCGGGTCGCGGACCGACCCCGGGGTGGCCGCCCGGCCGGCGGCTCAGGACAGCCGCGCCGCCGCGTACGCCTCCATGGCAGCCCGCTGGTACGCGGCCAGGCCCGGGGCGACGGACTCGTACACGGCACTCCACCGCTCGTTCTCCGCACAGGAGCGCGCGATCGCGAGGTACTCCTCGGTGGGGACCGGGCGGAGTGCGACGAGCGCGCGGTACTGCCGGTCGACCTCCTCCTGCACCGGCTCCCCGTCGGCAGGCGTGCCGGCGGCCATCAGCTCGGCCAGCCGGACCAGCTGCGCGGTGCGCTCGCGCTGCCCCGCCTCGACCTGCTCCGCGCTCATCGCGGCGGTCGCCCGGCGGGCCGCCTCGGCGTGCTCGGGGAAGTCGCGCAGGCTCTCCTCGACGTCGGCGGGCCGGACGCCCTCGAAGAGGTTCTCGGGTCGGTTGATGCTGGTCATCGATGTTCCGTCCTTCCTGGACCGTTCAAGATCGGCGATCGTGCGGGTGACGGTGGCGGCCAGGGCCGTGAGCCGGTCCCGCTCGGCCAGCAGCCGGCGGTGGTGGCCGCGCAGGGCCTCCAGCTCGTCCACCTGGGAGGCCAGGATCCGGGTGATCTCGGAGAGCCCGAGCCCGAGCGCCCGCAGTACGAGGATCTGCTGCAGACGCAGCAACTGCTGCTCCTCGTAGTAGCGGTGGCCGTTGGAGCCGATCCGCGCGGGGCGCAGCAGCTCGATCTCGTCGTAGTGCCGCAGCGTCCTCGCGGTCACTCCGGACATCCGTGCCACGTCCGCGATCGGCCACGCCATCGCCCGTTCCTCCCGTGCTCCGCACACTGTCGCCGGGCCGGTGGTCTCCGGCCCTGACCAGCACGGTAGAGGCTGCCGTTGCGGCAACTTCAACCCGCGGCCGCCAGGACGTCCGCCCGTCCGGCCGGGGTGTCAGTCCTCGGCGGGCGTCTCGGAGCGGGCCTCCGGCCGGGCCGCGGCGTGCGGGAAGGGGCAGCCGGACGGCTTCGGCGCGCCGCCCTCCTCGAAGGTGCCCAGCTCGCCGATCCGGTAGCCGTACGGGTATCCGGGGTAGCTGCGGACCTGCCGGCCGTCCCGGGCCAGGTGCGGCCGGCGGCGCGGCGGCAGCAGGCGGACGAGGCGCCCGCGCAGCCGCATGCCGGCGCGGACGGCGCGCCGGAGCGCGGCCGGGGGTGCCGGGTAGCCGAAGGCCTCGCGCAGCGGGTCGTCGAGGAGGCAGAGCGAGGAGGTGCGCATCGCCGGGCGCACCGGGGTGGGGTACCAGGAGGCCATCAGGCCGAGGGTGGCGTCCGAGACGTCGCGGCCGCCCTCGTCGAAGCCGAAGTGGGCGCGCTCGTAGTCGTCGAGCAGCCGCTCGAAGTCCTCGAAGGTCTCCGGGATGCCGCTCAGGCCCATGTGCCGGCCGAGCTCCCGGTAGTAGTTGGTGGTGGCGCGGACCTCGTGCGGCGAGTAGGGGCGCCAGCCGTAGTCGTCCAGCCAGCGCTTGGGGATCACGACGAAGGTGGCCAGCACGTACAGGAAGTCGTCGTTGGAGATGTCGTACCGGCGGTGCATCTGGTTCATCCGCCGGATCGCCTCCCGCCCCTGCTCGGAGGCGAAGCCGTGCTCGACCACGGCCTCCAGGATCAGCACCGTGTCGTCGTACCGCTTCTGCGTGCGCAGGGTGAACTCGCCGGTCCGCGCGAGCAGCCGGCCGATGCCGGGCACCGCGTAGGTGCGGTAGAGCGCGAAGCTGAGCGACTGGGTGGTGTCCCAGGGGAACTCGTACCAGCTGCTGATCCGGTAGATCTCGGTGAACTCGGTCTCCGGGTCCAGGCGCTGAATCCGCTTCAGCCAGTCGTATCGCTGCACAGGCCGACCCTAGGGGCAGGTCAGGGGCCGGTCAACGTGGTCCGGAGGGCGCGCCCGGGGCCGGCCGGGGGCGGTCGGGGCGGCCGGTCCGGGGCGTCGGTGCGCGGGCGCCGCCGGGATCCCGCTGGCGGCCGCGCGGCTCCCGCCGGAGGCCGCGCGGCACCACCCTGCGGAGGTCAGCCCCGCAGGGCGGCGATGGCCTTCTCGATACGGCGTTGGCGCGTCTCGGGCTTCTTCGCGCTCTCGATTGCGCGCACGTGCTCGCGCTTGTGGCTGTACGCGAGGTCGTCGTAGGCGGCGCGGGCGACCGGGTCGTCGTCCAGAGCCCGGGCGAAGTCCGCAGGCTCGACGACGACGCGCGGCTCGGTGTCGAGCTCCACCTCGACCTCGACCTCGTCGCCGGTCGCCACACCCGCGGCCCGCCGGTTGGCGTGGCTGAGGCCGAGCAGGTGGCGGCCGCGCAGGAGGGCGACCCGGCTCTTCCAGGAGTGCCCGTTCACCGTGATCGTCACCGGCGGCCGCGCGCCCCCGCCGAGCGCCGCCACCACCTCGGGCGGAACCTCCAGACCCCGCATGGGCTCGGGCGGCTCGACCTGGGCCTGAAACTTCATCGTCTTCTCCTGTTCGTCCTGCCGGTTCACCGCGGATCCCGCCCGCCCGGCTCCGATCGCCGCTCCAGCTTCCCGCACCCGGGTCACGGCCGTCCGGGACGGCAGGGGGCACGCGCCCCGCCGTCCCGGACGGCCGGACCGCGGCTACTCCGCGTAGGGCTGGTCGGTCCCCTGGGCGCTGTAGCCGAGGCTCCAGACGTAGCCGTCCGGGTCGGCGAAGGTGCCGCCGTACCCGCCCCACGGCAGAGCGCCGGCGGGCTTGAGGACCGTGGCGCCGGCCTGCTCTGCCTCCGCCATGATCTCGTCGACCCGCGTCTCGCTGCGGACGACGTAGGTCAGCACCAGTCCGCTGAAGCCGCTGCCCTCCTGGTCCGTGCCCACCTGGGCGGCCAGGCCCTCGCGGCTGTAGAAGCCGACGGGCGAGGCGCCGTCCGATTCGAAGAACACCGAGATGCCGAAGTCGCTCCGGATCTTCCAGCCGAGCCCCTCGGTGTAGAACTGCTTGGCCCGGTCCAGGTCCCGGACGCCGAGGAGGATCGAGCTGACGTGTGCCTTCATGTCTTACTCCTTGTGCATGGGTGGTGATGTGACGGACGGGTGGCTGTTCCGCTCCCTGCCGCAGCGCCGCGGTGGGGGCCGGCGCAGCCGCCGCCTGCGGATCGCCGGACTCGCCGTGACGGGCCCGCGCGGCCTCCTCCTCGCCCGGCCCGGCGACCTTCGTGGGAAGGATCTTGGAAGCCCGGGTTGATAGATTCGCGATGCGTTCGCGATGGGTGCGCTGTCGGGGGGAGTGCTGTGCGGTTCTCGATCCTGGGTCCGGTGGAGATGTCGGACGGTGGCCGTCCCCTGCCCGGGACCGCGCCCCGCCACCGTGCTGTCCTGGGGTACCTGCTGCTGCACGCCGGAACGGTCCTCAGCACCGCCCGGTTGATCGACGCGGTCTGGGGCCCGACGCCACCCGGCACGGCGCGGGCGCAGGTGCACGCCGCGGTGACGGCGATCCGCCGGGTCCTGCGCGGCACCGGGACGGCGGAGGTCCTGCAGACCCGGCCGTCCGGCTATGTGATCGTTCCGCGCCCCGGCCAGCTCGACTCGACGGAGTTCGACGCCGCCGTCGCCGCAGCCTCCGAGGAGGACCCCGAGAAGGCCGCCGTGCTGCTGCGCGAGGCGCTGACGATGTGGCGCGGTCAGCCGTTCGCCGACGTCAACGCCGACTACGTCGCCGATGCGCGGGCCCGGCTGCTGGAGCGCCGCCTGGCCGCGGTCGAGCGCCTGATGGAGCTTGAGCTGTCGCTCGGCCGCCACCGGGAGGTCCTCGACGACCTGTCGGCCGAAGCCGCCGCCCACCCCTTACGGGAGCGGCTCTGTCATCACCTGATGCTCGCCCTGCACCGTGCGGGACGGCAGGCCGACGCCCTGGCGGCGGGCCGCCTGTTCCGCCGCAGGCTCGCCGAGGACCAGGGGCTGGACCCGGGACGGGCCTTCGCCGTCCTGGAGCAGTCCATCCTCCACGACGATCCGGGCCTGCACCTCGCGCCGTCCCCACCCCCACCGGCACCCGCCACGGCGGGGCGCGCGAACTTCCTGCCCTTCGACATCCCGGACTTCGCCGGGCGCGACGAGGAGCTCGACCGGCTCGGCGCGGCGTCCGGCGTGGTGACCCTCGCGGCCATCGACGGGATGGCCGGCATCGGGAAGACCGCGCTGGCGGTCCGGGCCGCGCACCGGCTGGCCGGCGCCTATCCGGACGGGCAGCTGTTCGTCGACCTGCACGCGCACACCGCCGGGCAGGCGCCGCTGGAGCCCGGGGCGGCGCTGGAGGTCCTGCTGCTCCAGCTCGGCCTGCCCGCCGAGGCGATCCCGTCCGGCCTGGTCGCCCGCTCGGCGTTGTGGCGGTCGGAACTGGCGGGCCGCCGTGTCGTCGCCGTCCTCGACAACGCGGGCAGCGCCGACCACGTCCGGCCGCTGCTGCCGGGGGCGACGGAGAGCCTGGTCCTGATCACCAGCCGGCGGCGCCTGTCCGACCTGGACGGCATTCGGACGCTGACGGTGGATCTCCTGCCCGCCGGGGACGCCGTCGAGCTGTTCACCCGGATCATCGGGGAACGGGCGCACGCCGAGCCGCTCGCCGTCCTCGACGTGCTGCAGCTGTGCGGGTTCCTTCCGCTGGCCGTCCGGATCGCGGCGGCACGGCTGCACAACCGGCCGCGCTGGACCGTCCAGTACCTGGCGGGCCGGCTGCGCGACCAGAAGCGGCGGCTGACCGAGCTGTCGACCGCGGACCGCAGATTGGCCGCCGCCTTCGCCCTGTCCCACCAGCACCTCGACGAGGACCAGCAGCGGATGTTCCGCCTGCTCGGCCTCCACCCCGGGCACGACGTGGATCCGTACGCGGCGGCGGCGCTGGCGGACACGCCGTTGGACCGGGCCGAGGGTCTGCTGGAGGACCTGCTCGACGCGCACATGCTGCAGCAGCACGAACCGGGCCGGTACACCCTCCACGGACTGCTGCGGGAGCACGCCCTGGCCACCGCGACGGCGACGGAGTCCGAGCAGGCCCGGCACGACGCACTCACCAGGTTGTTCGACTACTACCGCTACACCGCGCGTACGGCCGTGGACCGGATCCACCCCTGCGGTGCCGACCGGCGGCCGGTGGTCCCGCGACCGGACACCCCGCTCGTCGACCTGGCGGATCCGGCCGCGGCGACCGTCTGGCTCGAAACGGAACGTGCCAACCTGATCGCCTCGGAAAGCCACACCACCGAGCACGGCTGGCCCGTCCACGCCGGGCACCTGGCATCGATCCTGCGGCCCTACCTCGGCCTCGCCCACCACGCCGACGCCCCGGCCGTGCCGGCCCAGGCCCTGCGGGCGGGCCGGAGCCGCGGCGACCGCGCCCGCGGCCACCTCGAAACCGCGCTCACGCCCTGCTGCGACAGCGGCGACCGGATCGGCGAGGCGCACGCCCCGGACGACCTCGCCGGCGTCTACGAGAGACAGGGCCTGCTCGACGCCGCGCACCGGCATCTGACCGACGAGCTGGCCCTGCACCGCCTGCGCGGCAACCGCAGCGGCGAGGCCTCCGTCCTGGACCGCCTCGGCGGCATGCACCGCCGGACGGGCTGTCACGAGGAGGCCCGCGCCTACTGCCGGCAGGCCGAGGACCTCTACCACGACCTCGGTCGGGCCGGTGACCGGGCCGGGGCGCTCGACGGACTCGGCGACGTGGCCCGGGCGGCCGGCGAGCCCGCGCGCGCCGTCACCGAACAGCGGGCCGCCCTCGGCCCGGCCCGCGACCACGGCGACCTTCCCGAACAGGCCCGCGCCCACGACGGCTGACCGGGTCGGTCCGTCCGCCCCGCCCGCCCCGGCTCAACCACCGGGACGGGCGGGACACCGGAGGGCCGGGGTGTGTCCTCGGCCGGACGGGGCCTAGCGGCCCCGGTGCCGCTCCCGGGCCTGACGGCGGGACAGCTCCCGCTGCCCGCGCGCGGTTTCGGCGGCACGGCGCTTGGCCGCCGCGCGGTTCAGGTGCCCGGCCTCCTCGTGCGCCCGCGCCAGCGCCTCCTCGGCCGCGCTGCTCAGCGGCCGGGCCGCCTGCTCCTTCGCGGCCTGCCGGGCGAGCCGCTTGGGGTTCACCGCCCGCTGGCGCGCCCGCCGCTCGACGGCCACCTCGGGTGCGGCGAGCGCGGCGTCCAGCAACCGGCCGAAATCCCGGCGTACGAACTCCAGCAACTCCGCGTTGCCGGGTTCGGCGCCGAAGACATGGCGTGCCGCGCGTACTCCGCCGGGTGCTGAGACCTCCAGCACCCCGACCCAGAACGGGTCGTCGAAGAACACGCTGAACGTGCTCGGCATGGTGCGTCCTCCCATGGTCGTGCCACGCCCCGCGCGCGGTCGCGCGCCGGGAGGAACACGCCGGACACCCTGGGAGGGAGGTTACTGACCGCCGGCTCGGGGCCGGCGGCGCCCGGACTACCGACCGGACCGTGTTTTCGCGCGCTCGCGCCCGATCGTACGGGCCCCCTCCGGCCGGCTCCATGCATTTCCCCGCCCCGCCGAGGGGCCGCACCTCGGACGACCAGCCCGCGCGGCACACGGAGCGTGACGGGTGGGGTGGAGGGATCGGACTTGAATCTTTGCGAACGGATGTTCGATCCTGGGGGTGTGCCCGTTTTCGAATCTGTTTTCGAATCCACCGTCGAGCGGCAGCCGCTCCGCCCGGTGGTGTCGGCGGCTGCGCTCGGAGGCGGGGAGGGGGCCGGAGGGCGCGGGCTGCTGCCGGTGCTGCCGGCACTGGGGGAGGTGCTGCCGGAGGGCGGGCTGCGGCGGGGGACGGCGGTGTCCGTCGGGGGCGGGGACCTCGGACTGCTGCTGGCGCTGGCCGCCGGGGTGCGGGAGTCGGAGGGCGGGTGGGCGGCGGCCGTCGGGCTGCCGGAGCTGGGGCTGGCCGCGGCCGCCGGGTACGGCCTGGACCTGCGGCGGCTGCTGGTGGCGGACGACCCCGGGCCGCACTGGGCCGAGGTGGTGTCGGTGCTGGCCGGGGCGGTCGAGCTGATCATGCTGCGCCCGGACGGGCCGGTGGCGCCGAAGCCGGCGGCCCGGCTGGCGGCCGTGCTGCGGCGCAGCGGCTGCGTGCTGCTGGTGGCCGGGCCGTGGCCGGGGGCGGGGCTGCGGTTGGGCGTGCGGTCCGCGCGGTGGTTCGGGCTGGGGGACGGGCACGGCCGGCTCACCGGACGGCAGGTGGAGGTGGTGGCCGAGGGGCGCGGGTCCGCGGTGCGCGGGCGGACCGCCCGGCTCTGGCTGCCGGACGAGCACGGGACGGTGCGGGCGGTGGCCGAACCGGCCGCGGCGGCCGGGCCGGCCGGCGGTGCGGGGACGGCCGGCGTGGCCGGCGTGACCGGCATGACCGGCGCGGTCGGCGTGGGGGAGACGGAGGAGAGCGTGGCGTCGGAGGCCGCCGGGGCGGTCCTCGAACGTATGGCGGTGGTGTGAGATGACCGACGGCGGAACGGCGCCCGGGGCCGGCGCGGCAGTGACCCCGCGGGTGCTGGTGGTCTGGTGCCCGGACTGGCCGGTGACGGCGGTCGGCGGGGATGCCGGTGCCGGCGGTGCCCCGGTGGCGGTGGTCGCCGGGGGCCGGATCCTGGCCTGCTCGGACGCGGCCCGGGCGGCCGGGGTGCGCCAGGGGCAGCGGCTGAAGCTGGCCCAGCGGCTCTGCCCGGCGCTGGAGCTGCGCGACCGGGACCCGGAGGCGGAGACCCGCCGGTTCGAGCCGGTGGTCGCCGCGGTGGAGGCGTTCACCCCCCGGGTGGAGGTGCTGCGCCCGGGGCTGTGCGCGATCCCGGTGAAGGGGCCGAGCCGGTACTTCGGCGGTGAGGAGGCGTTGGCAGCCAAGGTGCAGGAGGCGGTGGCGGCCGCGCTGGCCCGCCCGCCGGCCGAGCGGTCCGGGGGCGGCGCGGCCGGGGGAGCGGGTCCGGACGCGGGTCCGCAGACCCACCCCGCCGACGCCGGGGCGGGCGCGGGACACCCGGCCGGGCCCGACGTCGAGCCGGACGCCGGGCCGGACGCCGGGCCGCCCGCTACCGCCACCGCCCGCCGCGAGCACGGCGTCGCACCGGTCACCCCGCTGCACCCGGCGGACGCCGACCGGGCCGGGGCACGTCGCCGGGCGGCGGCCGTGGACGAGCTGTTCGCCGCCGCGCCGGCGGCCCGGGACGGCGCGCCCGGCGGGTTCGCCCGCCCCGCCGGGTACCCGCCCCAGGAGCGCCCCGCCGGGTACCCGCCGCAGGAGCGCCCCGCCGGGTACCCGCCCCCGGCCGCCGGACCGGCGGCACCCGGAGCGGAACCCCCGGCCACCCCGCCCCCCGCCCCGCACGGCCGGGTCGGCGTCGCCGACGGCCTGTTCGCCGCCGTGCTGGCCGCCCGCGCCGGGGTGCTGGTGCCGGCCGGGCGGACGGCGGAGTTCCTCGCGCCCTACCCGGTGGCCGCGCTCGGCGACGAGGTGCTGGCCGAGCTGCTGGACCGGCTCGGCCTGTCCACCGTCGGGGCGTTCGCCGCGCTGCCCGCCGAGGCGGTCGCGGACCGCTTCGGCCTGACCGGCACGGTCGCCCACCGGCTGGCCCGGGGGCTCCAGCCGCGCCCGCTGGTACCGCGCGCCGAGGGGCCGGACCTCTCCGTCGAGCAGCGCTTCGACCCGCCGGAGCCGCTCGCCGAGCCCCTGGTGTTCGTCGCCCGCACCCTGGCCGAGCAGCTGCACCGACGGCTCGCCGGCGCGGGCCTGACCTGCCAGCGGGTCGCTGTCGAGGTGTCCTGCGCCGACGGGCGGACCGTCTCGCGGCTCTGGCGGCACGAGGGCCGGCTGTCGGCGACGGCGCTCGCCGAACGCGTCCGCTGGCAGCTCCAGGCCTGGCAGGGCGCGGGCACGTTCGACGCCCCGGCCGGGGCGGAGGACGAGCACGGCGCGGACCCCGCCCCCCACGGCGCGGGCTTCACCGCCCTGCGCCTCGTCCCCGACGACCTCTCCCCCGACCAGGGGCGGCAGCTGGCGCTCTGGGGGCAGGCGGTCGCGGACGACCGGGTGGAGCGCGCGGTGGCCCGGGTCCAGGCGGTGCTCGGCCACGCCGGGCTGCGCCGGATCGAGCCGGCCGGCGGGCGGGGCCCGGCCGAGCAGGCCGTCCGGGTGCCGTGGGGCGAGCCGTACGACCCGGCGGCCCCGGCCGACGCGCCCTGGCCGGGCCGGCTCCCGGACGTCTGGCCGGCCGTGGTGCACCGCACCCCGGTGCCGGCCGCCGTGCTGGACGCGCAGGGGCGCCCGGTGGTGGTGGACGGCCGGGCGGGGGTGTCGGCCCGGCCGGACCGGGTCGCGCTGCGCGGGCGGGAGCTGGCGGTGGAGGGCTGGACCGGGCCCTGGCCGGCGGTCGAGTACTGGTGGGACCAGGCGCTCGCCCGCCGCCGGGCGCGCTTCCAGGTCACGGTGGCGGACGGCCGGGCGCTGCTGCTCACGGTGGAGGGCGGTGAGTGGTTCGTGGAGGCGGGCTACGACTGACCCGGCCGGGGGGCAGCGGCCGGAACCGGCGGCCGGGGGGCAACAGCGGTGGGGGAGTCAACAGCAGAGCACGACCGAAGGCACGACCCCGATGGGCTTCACCAGCCACCCCACACTCCCCTGGAGCGAACTGCACCGGCGTCTGACCGGCGGCCGGCCCGACCCGGCCGGAGGCGAGGTCGTCCCGCTCCGCCGCCGCGCGCAGGAACGCGCCCCCCGCCCCGCCGAGCCGAGCGGCGCCCCGGCCTGGGCCGAGCTGCACGTCCACTCCGCCTTCAGCTTCCTCGACGGCGCCAGCGACCCCGAGGAGCTGGTCGCGGAGGCCGCCAGGCTGGGCGTCGGGACGCTCGCCCTCACCGACCACGACGGCCTCTACGGCGCGGTGCGCTTCGCCGAGGCGGCCCGCGAGGCCGGCATCGACACGGTGTTCGGCGCCGAACTGACCCTCCGCCACGAGCCGGACCCCGCCCGGCGCCCCGGCCGGGAGACCGAGCACCTGCTCGTCCTGGCCCGCGACCCGGCCGGCTACCGCAGCCTCTCCGCGGCGATCAGCGCCGCCCAGCTCGCGGGCGGGGCCAAGGGCCGCCCGGCGTACGACTTCGCGGCGCTGGCGGCCGCGCACGGCGGCCACTGGGCGGTGCTCACCGGCTGCCGCCTCGGCCGGGTGCCGGCCGCCCTCGCCGAGGGCGGCCCCGACGGCCGGCGGACGGCCGAACACCGGCTGCAGACCCTCGTCGAGGCGTTCGGCCGGGACAACGTGTACGTCGAGCTGATCGACCAGTGGCTGCCCGACGACGACCTGCGCAACGACGCCCTCGCCGCCTCCGCCGGCCGGCTCGGCCTGCCCGTCGTCGCCTCCACCAACGCCCACCACGCCGGCCCGGCCCAGGGCCGGCTCGCCCAGAGCCTCGCCGCGCTGCACGAGCGCCGCACGCTCCAGGAGGCGGCGGGCTGGACGCACGCGGCCGGTACCGCGCACCTGCGCTCGGGGCGCGAGATGGCCGGCCGGCTGGCCCGCTTCCCCGGCGTGCGGGAGGCGACCGTCGACCTGGCCCGCGCCTGCGCCTTCGACTTCACCCGGCTGGACCCGGAGCTGCCGGGCTACCCCGTCCCGCCCGGGCACACCGAGATCAGCCACCTGCGCGCCCTGGTCGCCGAGCGCGGCCCGGCCCGCTTCGGTTCCGGCAACGGCCCCGCCCGCCGGCAGCTCGCCCGGGAGCTGGACGTCATCGAGGAGCTCGACCTGGCCGGCTACTTCCTGATCGTCCACGACATCGTCGACTTCTGCCGGCAGGAGGACATCTGGTGCCAGGGCCGCGGCTCGGCGGCCAACTCGGCGGTCTGCTACGCGCTCGGGATCACCGCCGTCGACCCGATCCACTACAAGCTGCTGTTCGAGCGCTTCCTCTCCACCGCCCGCGACGGACCGCCCGACATCGACCTGGACATCGAGAACCGCCGCCGCGAGGAGGTCATCCAGTACGTCTACCGCCGCTACGGGCGCGAGCACGCCGCCCAGGTCGCCAACGTGATCACCTACCGGCCCCGGCTGGCGCTGCGCGACGCGGCCCGGGTGCTCGGCTACCCGCAGGGACAGGTGGACGCGTTCAGCCGGCAGGCCGACTTCCGCTCCACGCCCGGTGCGGACGCCGTCATCCCCGCCGACGTCCTCGCCCTGGCCGGCCAACTCCACGGTCTGCCCCGCCACTTGGGTATCCACTCCGGCGGCATGGTGCTCACCCGGGAGCCGATCGGCGAGATGTGCCCGACCGAGTGGGCCCGGATGCCGGGCCGGTCCGTGCTGCAGTGGGACAAGGACTCGGTGGCCGGTGCCGGGCTGGTCAAGATCGACCTGCTCGGCCTCGGCATGCTCGCCGCACTCCACGACACCTGCGACCTGATCGCCGAACACCACGGCGTGCGGCACACCCTGGCCACCGTCCCGGACGACGACCCGGGCGTCTACGCGATGCTGCGGCGGGCCGACACGGTCGGCGTGTTCCAGGTCGAGTCGCGCGCCCAGATGGCCACCCTGCCGCGGCTCAAGCCGGACCACTTCTACGACCTGGTGGTGGAGGTCGCGCTGATCCGCCCGGGCCCGATCCAGGGCGGCTCGGTCCACCCGTACCTGCGGCGCCGGGCCGGGGTGGAGCCGGCCGGCTGCCCGCACCCGCTGATGGAGAACGCGCTCGGCAAGACCCTCGGGGTGCCGCTGTTCCAGGAACAGATGATGCAACTGGCCATCGACTGCGCCGGGTTCACACCCGCCGAGGCCGACCGGCTGCGCCAGGCGATGGGCTCCAAGCGCTCGCACGAGCGGGTCGCCCGGCTGCGCGACCGGCTGCTGGGCGGCATGGCCGAGCGCGGCATCCCGGAGGAGGTGGCCGAGGACGTCTACACCAAGATCGAGGCCTTCTCCAACTACGGCTTCCCGGAGAGCCACGCGATCAGCTTCGCCTACCTGGTGTACGCCAGCGCCTGGCTCAAGTACCACTACCCGGCGGCCTTCACCTGCGCCCTGCTGGCCAACCAGCCGATGGGCTTCTACTCGCCGCTGAGCCTGATCGCGGACGCCCGCCGGCACGGCGTCCGGGTGCGCGGGGTGGACGTCAACGCGAGCGGGCCGCGGCCCACCCTGGAGCCGTACCGGGGGCCGACCCCGAAGCCGCCGCTCACCGCGGGGAAGCCGCAGCCGGCCATCCGGCTCGGCCTGGACACCGTCCGGGGGGTCGGCGCCCCGCAGGCCGAGGCGATCGCGGCCGGGCAGCCGTACGCGGACCTGGAGGACTTCGCCCGCCGGACCGGTCTGCCCGCGCCGGTGCTGGAAGCCCTCGCCACGGCGGGCGCGTTCGGCTGCTTCGGGCTGGGCCGGCGGCAGGCGCTCTGGGCCGCAGGGGCGTACGCGGGCGTCTCGGCGGCGCTGCTGCCCGGCACCACGCCGGGCACCGAGGCCCCGGTGCTGCCCGGGATGACCCCGGTGGAGGAGACCATCGCCGACCTCTGGGCCACCGGCAGCTCCGCCACCAGCCACCCCGTCCAGCACCTGCGCCCGCACCTGGAGCGCGGTGGCGCGCTGACCGCGGCCCAGCTGCCGGACGTGGCGCCCGGCACCGCCGTGGTGGTCGGCGGACTGGTGACGCACCGCCAGCGGCCGCCGACGGCGGGCGGGGTGCTCTTCCTCAGCCTGGAGGACGAGACCGGTCTGATCAACGTGATCTGCAGCCGCCCGGTCTGGGAGTCCCAGCGCCGTACCGCGCTCGACCGGGCCGGCCTGCTGGTCCACGGTCACATCGAGCGCGACCGCGGTGCCACCAACCTGGTCGCCACCCGGCTCGGCCCGCTGCGACTGGGGATCTGAGGACCGCCCCGTCGTGGCCCGGCCCCGGCCCGGCCCCGTCGCGGCCCTCGCGGCACTTGCGGCCCGATGGCGCCGACGGCGGCGACGGGCGGCCGGGGCCGACGCGTGGCGGGGGCCGCCGAGGGGGGCCGGCGCGGTGCAGCCGTGGGGGTGCCTGCGCCGCGCCGGGCCTCCCGGGTATTGCATCATTCGGGCCCGGACCCTGCACATCGCCGGAAGGAGTGGTTTGGCGCACCGGCGTGCGGAAGTGACGAACAGCCGGTCGATCGGAGGAGTCGATCCGACCCCGGCGGGCGGGGGCCGGCGGCCCCCGCTCCGGTCACTGCCCGCCGCCCGCCTTCCGCCCCCGGCCGGGGGCGCCCGCGAAGGCCTGCGCGATCGGCAGCCAGGCTGCCGCCGTCCCGCCGGTGGCGGTCAGGGCGAGGTCGTCCCGGTGCCGGCGCTGTGTCACCAGCAGGCAGAAGTCCAGCGCCGGGCCGCTCACCCGGTCCGCGGCGTCCGCCGGCCCCCAGGTCCACAACTCGCCGTCCGGAGCGGTCAGTTCCACCCGGATCGGGTCGGTCGGGGCCGGCAGGCCGTGCAGCGAGAAGGCGAACCCCGCCGTCCGCACCCCCAGGTGCGCGACGTGCCGGAGCCGGGCGGTCGGCTCCCGGACCACGCCCAGCGCGTCCGCGACGTCCTGCCCGTGCGCCCAGGTCTCCATCAGGCGCGCGGTGGCCATCGACGGGGCCTTCATCGGCGGCCCGAACCAGGGCAGCCGGGCGTCGCCCGGGGCCGCGGCCAGCGCGGCGGCCAGCCGTTCCCGTCCGGCCCGCCACCGGTCCAGCAGCTTCGCCGGCTCCTCGGCCGCGCCGCGCGCCGCCCCGTCCTCCACCGGGTCGGTGCCCGCGGCCACCAGTTCCCCGAAGACGCGGCCGGACTCCGCCGTGAAGGCCTCGGGGTCGCGGGCGGAGAGCTCCGCCCAGTCGTCGGTCCAGGCCAGGTGGGCGATCTGGTGCGCGATCGTCCACCCGTGCGCGGGGGTGTCCGCGGCCCATCCCGCCGGCTCCAACCCCGCCACCAGGCCGTCCAGCACCGCGCTCTCGGCCCGCAGGTCGTCGAGCAGGCCGGCCAGGACGTCCCGGGCGCCGGGGCCCTTCGGGTCCGTCGTCATCGGGTCTCTCCTTCACGTCTGTCGTCCGTGTCCGTCGTGGTTCGTGCCCGTGGCGGGCCGCACCGGTGGTGGCCGGTGCGGTGGAACCCGCCGCGGCGTGATGTGACTCGCGGGTAACCCAAGCCCGCACCCTACGCCCCACCCGGCGCACCTGCCCGGAACTCGGCGGAAGACGCCCGTCACGACCCTCGCCACCGGCTGCACCGCGTGTGAGAATCGCGCGATGACCAGGGCTGCGGACACCCCCACCCGTACGGCCGACGCCCGTTCGGCCGACGGCCGCGACGCCGGTGGCCGTGCCACCGGCAGCCGCAGCGCCGATCGCCCCGCCGCCGATCGCCCCGCCGCCGACGACCTCGCCCGCCAGGCCGCCGACCTGGTCCGGGACGCGGTGCTCGGCGACCTCGCCCGCCGGGTGGTCGCCGACTGCGGCGCCGACGTCGGCCTGGTCGGGGTGCCCGAGCCGGGCCGCCGCACCCGGGCCCCCGAGGGCATGGTGCTGCGGCACTGGGCCGGCACCCGGGCCGACCTGCTGCACGACCTCGCCGTCCCCGCCGGGACCGGACTCGGCGGTCGCGCGCTGGCCGAGCACGCCCCCACCTGGGTGCCCGACTACCGGGCCGCCACCACGATCTCGCACCACTACGACGCCGCCGTCACCGCCGAGGACCTCTACGCGATGCTCACCGTTCCGCTGCTGCACGGCGGCACGGTGCACGGCGTGGTGTACGCCTCGCTGCGCGCGGTCGTCCCGTTCGGGGACGTCCGGATCGCCGCGGTCACCCGACTCGCCGCGGCCGCCACCCGGGCGCTGGCCGGGGCGGCGGCCTGGAGCGGCCCGCCGGACCCCGGCCCGCTGGACCCCGGCCCGCCGGAAGCCGCCGCCCCGGCGCCTCCGGACCGGCTCCCGCGGTCGGCCGCGCTCCCACCGTCGGCCGCGCTCCCGCCACCGGCCGGGCTCCCGGCGGCGGACCGGCTCCCGCGGTCGGACCGGCCGGCCGCGCTGACCAGGCGCGAGCACGAGGTGCTGCGCTGGGCGGCGACCGGCCGGACCAACCCGGAGATCGCCGCCCAGCTGGGCCTCACCTGCAACACGGTGACCGGCTACCTGAAGAACGCCATGCACAAGCTCGGCGTCCGCAACCGCACCGAACTCGCCCTGGTGGCCCGCGAGTCCGGCCTGTTGGCGCCGGGCGCCGGCGTCAGTTGACCTTCCGCTCCCGCCCCGCCCAGTAGGGCTCGCGGAGCCGGAACTTCTGCAGCTTGCCGGTGGTGGTGCGCGGCAGCGCGTCCCGGAACTCCACCGAGGTGGGCGACTTGTAACCGGCCAGCCGCTGCTTGCAGTGCGCGATGAGGTCCGCCTCGGAGACGCCGGCGGCCTCCGGGCCCGGCTTGAGCACCACCAGGGCCTTGACCGTCTCGCCCCACTTCTCGTCCGGGACGCCGATCACCGCGGCCTCGGCGACCGCCGGGTGGTCGTACAGGCAGTCCTCCACCTCGATCGAGGAGACGTTCTCCCCGCCGCTGATGATGACGTCCTTCTTCCGGTCCGAGATGGTCAGGTAGCCGTCGACCAGGGTGCCGCCGTCACCGGTGTGGAACCAGCCGTCCCGGATCGCCTCCGCGGTCTCCTGCGGCTGGTTCCAGTAGCCGGACAGCACGACGTTGGAGCGGACCAGCACCTCGCCCTGGCCGTCCACCGCCACCTGGTTGCCGATCGCCGGGGAGCCGGCCTGCACCAGCTTCTCGGCCCGCTCGCCGGGCTCCAGGGCGTCCCACTCGGAGCGGCCGCGGTTGACCGTCACCACCGGCGAGGTCTCGGTCAGGCCGTAGATCTGCATGAACTCCCAGCCGAGTTCGGCCTCGACGCGCTGCACCACCGAGGTCGGCGGCGGGGCACCGGCCACGATCATCCGCACCCGGTCCCGGCCGGGGACGGGCCCGTCCCAGTCGGCCGCCGCGTCCAGCACCATCTGGACCACCGCGGGGGCGCCGCACAGGAAGGTCACCCCGTGCCGCTCGACCCGGCGCAGGATCTCGGCGCCGTCCACCTTGCGCAGCACGACGTGCTGCGCGCCCAGCCCGGTGAGCACGAACGGCAGGCCCCAGCCGTTGGCGTGGAACATCGGCAGGGTGTGCAGGTAGACGTCCCGGTCGGTGGCGCCGAAGTGCAGGCCCATCAGCACGGCGTTCAGCCAGATGTTCCGGTGGGTGAGCTGGACGCCCTTGGGGCGCGCGGTGGTTCCACTGGTGTAGTTGATCGTCGCGGTGTCGTCCTCACCGCACTCGTACCGGCGCGGCGCGTGGTCGAAGTCGTACAGCAGCGCGTCGCTCTCGGCGCCGAGCACGAACTTGTGCTTGGCGGTCACGCCGTCCAGGGCGTCGGCGACCTCGGGGTCGACCAGCAGCACGGACGCGCCGCTCTGCTCGACGATGTACGCCACCTCCTCGGCCTTGAGCCGGAAGTTCACCGGCACCAGCACCCGGCCGTGCCCGCTCACGCCGTACAGCGAGGTCATCAGCCGGGCCGAGTTGTGCGAGACGATCGCGACCCGTTCGCCCGGCCCGACGCCCAGCCGGTCCAGTCCGGCGGCCTGGGCCCGGGCCAGCTCGGCTACCCGGCGGTAGGTCGGTTCGCCCCAGGACAGGGCGGGCTGGGCCGGCTCGTCGACGATGCCGACCCGGTCGCCGTAGACGAGCTCGGCCCGGTCGAGGAAGTCCATCACGGAGAGGGGAATCTGCATGCGCCCACTGTCCTCCGCCCGCGCCGCGCTGCACACCCCCGATCGGGGGTGTCACCCGTTCGCGCCGCCCGCGTCAACTCCCGGCGGCGGCCGGGCCCGTGCCGGCGCCGGCCCGGGCGGCCCCCGCGCCGGCCGCACCCGTCCCGGCGCCGGCCCGGGCCTTCTCCGCCGCCGCCAGGGCGGCGACCAGCCGGTCCCGGGCCGCGCTCTGCGCCTCGATCCGCCGCTCCAGGACGGCCAGCCGCTCCCGGGCGATCCGCAGCGCGGCGGCGGACGGCGGGGCGGCCAGGACGTCGTGGTCCAGGCAGCCCAGGAACGGCCGGACGTCCTCCAGGGTGAACCCGGCGGCCAGCAGCGCACGGATGTTGCGCACCCGCACCGCCGCCGACTCGTCGTACTCCCGGTAGCCGTTGGCGGCACGCGAGGAACCGATCAGCCCGGCCTGCTCGTAGTGGCGCAGCGCCCGGGCCGTGCTCCCCGTCACCCGCGCCAACTCGCCGATCAGCACCCCGCCCCGTCCTTCCGCCCCGTCACCCCACGACGGCGCCGCCGTCGACGGGCAACACTACTCCGGTGACGAACGAGGCCGACGGCGCGGCCAGCCGGGTGACGGCCCAGGCGACCTCGGCGGGCCGGCCGATCCGGCCGAGCGGGGTGTGGGCGATCTGCCACCGCCGGACGGCCGCCCGCTGCTCCGCGCCGAGGCCGGAGTGCTCGCCGATCGGCGTCTCGATCGCCCCGGGCGCCACCGCCACCACCCGGACGCCGCGCGGTGCGAGCTCCACCGCCCAGCTGCGGGTGGCCGACTCCAGGGCCGCCTTGCTCGCCGCGTAGACCGAGTTCCCCGGCCAACCGCGCTGGCCGACCGCGGTGGTGACGTTGACGATGACGCCCCGGCTCGCCTCCAGCGGCGCCAGCGCGGCCTGTCCGAGCAGCAGGGCGGCGGTCAGGTTGGTGGCGAGCTGGGCGTCGATCCCCGCCCGGTCCAGGCCGCCGACGGCGCCGCTGCGGACGATCCCGGCGTTGTTGACCAGGACGTCCAGCCGTCCGTACCGCTCCACCGCCGCCCGCACCACCGCCTCGGGGGCGCCGGGCGCGGTGATGTCCGCGGCCAGCGGGTGGATCCGGCCGGGGTGGGCGCCCGCCGTCTCCGCCAGCGGCTCGGCACGCCGGCCGACCGCCACCACCCGCACCTCCGGGCCCTGCGCGGCGAAGGCGTGCGCGGTGGCCCGGCCGATCCCGGTGCCGGCCCCGGTGACCAGGACGACCCGGGAGACCGCCTCGTGCTCTCTGCTCTCGTTCATGCCTGCAGCCTCCAACCCTGCCGCCAGCGTCAAGGTCAAGCGGCGGACGGGAAGGCCGACGGCCGGGCAGGGCCGAACGGAGCGCCGGCCCGGCCCGGAAGGCCCGGACGGGAAGGCCCGGCCCGGAAGGCCCGCACCGGGAGGGCCCGGACCGGGAATGCGCGCCTCCACTTGCTGAGCCCGCGGCGAACAGGGGCCCGCGGGGGGACCGGCTGCACCCGCGGCGCTGTTAGGTAGGTGTCGGACAGAAGGTGCCGACGCACCCACCACGGGGAGAGAACACTCATGAGCGACGAACGGTCCGGAAGCTTGTACGACGCCATCGGCGGCATCGAGGCGCTGCGCCGGCTGAGCAACACCTTCTACGAGGGCGTGCTGGCCGACCCGGTGCTGGCGCCCGTCTTCGCGAACTTCACCACCACCCACATCGAGCACGTCGCCGTCTGGCTGGGCGAGATCTTCGGCGGCCCGGCCCGCTTCACCGACGAGCTCGGCGGCCACCAGTCGCTGCTCCGCTCGCACCTGGGCCTCGCGATCACCGAGGAGCAGCGCGGCCGCTGGATGGAGCTGATGGGCGAGGCGGTCCGGAAGGAGCTGCCCGACGACGAACTGCTGCGCCGGCGGGTGCTGGAGTACTTCGACTGGGGCACGAAGATCGCCAAGGACGTCTCGGCGGCGCCGGCCGGCGCGGACCTCGGCGACCCGGGCCCGACCCCGCGCTGGGGCTGGGAAGGCCTCAAGTGACGTCCACCGCCGACCTGCCCACCGCCGACCTGCCCACCGCTGACCTGCCCCCGGCCGGGGCGGCCGCCCCGGGGGCGGCCCTCGACGCCGACCTGTCGCTGTCCGGTGGCGGCCTGCTGCTGCGCCCGTTCCGGGACGAGGACGCTCCGGCGCTGATCGGGATCCACCGCGACGAGACGCTGCGCCGCTTCACCCGGACCCCGGTCAACGACCCGGCCGAGGCCGCCCGCTGGCTCGAACTGCAGCGCCGCGGCTGGGCGGAGGGCCACCGGTACAGTTTCGCCGTCCTGGAGCCCCGGGACGGTGGGGGCGGAGGCCGGACCGACGGCCGGGACGACGTCCCGGCCGAGCTGGTCGCCAACGTGGTGCTCAAGCGCGCCGATCCCGGCGGCCCGGCGGCCGAGGTGGGGTACTGGACGGCCGCCCCCGCCCGCGGCCGGGGCGTGGCCCCGCGCGCGCTGGAGGTGCTCACCGGCTGGGCGTTCGCCGCCTTCGCCGCCGACGGGCTGGTCCGGCTCGACCTGCTGCACCAGGTGGACAACGCGGCGTCCTGCCGGGTCGCGGAGAAGGCCGGGTACGGCTTCCGGTCCGTGCTCCCGGCCCTGCCGCCGGAGTTCCCGCTGGACGGGCACCTCCACAGCCGCTCCGCGCTCTGCTCGTCGACATAACCGCTGGACCGGGAGGGAGGAGCCGGGCCAGAGTGGCCGACATGGCTTCTCTGGTACGACACATGACGATCGACTGCGCCGACCCCTACCGCCTGGCGCACTTCTGGGCCGAGGTGCTGGACGCCAAGGTGAGTGACGACGACAACCCGGGTGACCCGGAGGCGCTGGTGGAGACGGTCGGCGCCGGGCTGCTCTTCATCCGGGTGCCCGAGGGCAAGTCCGTGAAGAACCGCGTCCACCTGGACGTCCAGCCGCAGGACCGCACCCGGGACGAGGAGGTCGAACGCCTGCTGGCGCTCGGCGCCAAGATCCACGGCGACCACCGCACCCCGGACGGCAAGGGCTGGGTGACCCTGCTCGACATCGAGGGCAACGAGTTCTGCGTCGAGCGGAGCAAGGCCGAGCGGGACGCCACCGCCTGACCCGGCGCCGTCGTCGGCCGTCAGCCCTCGGTCACGGCCGTCCGCCAGGTCCACGAGGACCTGCGCGGGCGGCCGTTCAGCTCTCCGCGCCCGGTGTGCCAGAGCAGGACGTCGCCCGGATCGCCGGGTGGGGCGTCGACGGTGAGCCGGTCCAGCACCGCCGCGCTGAGCCCGGCCGGCGGCCGCCAGGGCAGGCCGAGACCGAGGGCGATGTCATGGGTGTGGAGCAGCAGTTCGGAGACCCCCATCGCGGCGAAGCCGGGTGGGTCGAACGGCCCGAAGTGCCAGGCCCGCAGGTCGGACGGCGCGGCGTCCAGGGCGGTGGCCAGCAGCCGGGCGCAGGCGGTCACGACCGTGAGCACCTCCGCGGGCCCGGCCGCCGGCGGCACGGTGAGGTCGAGCGGCAGGTAGCGGTCGGCGGGGCGGGCGGCGAGCTGGCCGGCGTAGGCGAGCAGGTCGTGCGCGATGTGGACGGCGGTCTCCCGACAGCTCCACTCCAGCGGTCCGGCCGGTGCCGACCAGTCGCGGTCGTGGGTGTGCGGCCCGAGGGTGCGCAGCACCTCGTCGAGCGCGGCCCGGACGTGGTCGCCGCCCATCGGTCCGCCGCCCGTCGTGGCCGCGACGGCCGTCGCGTCGGTGGTGGTCGTGCCGGACGGGTCCGGCCGCGGGGTGTCTTCCCGGGTGTCGGCGTTCATGGCGCCAGCCTGCCACCCGGCGGCAAGCGGACACCCGACCGCGTGTCAGTTCCGGCCGCCGGCGGGGCGGGTGCTAGAGGTGGGACGCACCCCAGCAGCGCACCGGAAGGCAGGTACCCCATGGCCGGCATCGCCGTGATCGGAGCCAACGGCAGGATCGGCGCCGCCGTCGTCGCGGAGGCCGTTGCGCGCGGGCACCGGGTGACGGCCGTGGTCCGCGACCCGGCCCGGCACCGGGGCACGGCGGCGGCGGTCCTCCCCGGCGACGTCCTGGAGCCCGGGGACGTGGCGCGCGTCGCCGCCGGCCAGGACGTGCTGGTGAGCGCCGTCGGCGGTGGTGACGGAACGGGCCACCGGGCACTGATCGAGCCGGCCGCCCGCTCGCTGGTCGAGGGCCTGCGGTCGCTCGGCGGTGAGGCGCCCCGGCTGATCGTGGTCGGCGGCGCGGGCAGCCTGGAGACGGCACCGGGCGTCCGGGTCTGGGACACGCCCGGCCTGCCCGAGCGGGTGCTGGAGATGATGCACGCGCACGGCGCCGCCCTGGCGTACCTGCGCACCGTCGTGGACGTCCGCTGGACGGTGCTCTCCCCGGCGGCCGAACTGGTGCCGGGGGAGCGGACCGGCCGCTACCGCACCGGGCTGGACCAGCTGCTCGGCGACGCGGCCGACCGTAGCTGGATCTCGGTGCCGGACTACGCGGCGGCGCTGGTCGACGAGATCGAGCAGCCCGAGCACATCGGCGAACGCTTCACCTGCTGCGCCGTCTGAGCCGGCGGGCCCGGGAGGGGTCCGGAGGCGGCGAGGTGGCGGGCGCGGGGCAGGGTCCGCGCGCGGGAGCCGGCGGCTCAGCCGAGCTGGATCGAGCGCTTGGCCAGCCCCATCCAGAAGCCGTCGATCACGCTGCGCTGGCTGCCCAGGTCGGCCTCGCCGGCGCCGAGGGTGACGAACAGCGGGGCGAAGTGCTCGGTGCGCGGGTGCGCGAGCCGTCCGGCCGGGGCCTTGCGCTCGAAGTCGAGCAGCGCGTCGAGGTCCTCGGCCTCCAGGGCGCGCCGGCCCCAGTCGTCGAACTCGGCCATCACCGAGCTGATCCGGCCGTCGGTGCTGAGCGCCCGCAGGTTGTGGGTGAAGAAACCGCTGCCGATGATCAGTACGCCCTCGTCGCGCAGCGGCGCGAGCCGGCGGCCGATCTCCAGCAGCCGCTGCGGGTCGAGCGTGGGCATGGAGACCTGGAGGACCGGGACGTCGGCCGCCGGGAACATCTCCACCAGCGGGACGTAGGCGCCGTGGTCGAGGCCGCGGTCCGGGACGTCCTGCACCGGGGTGCCGGGGGCGCGCAGCAGCTTCCGTACCCGCTCGGCGAGTTCGGGCGCGCCGGGGGCGGCGTACTGCACCCGGTAGTAGTGCTCGGGGAAGCCCCAGAAGTCGTAGACCAGCGGCACGGGGTTGACCGCGCCGAGGGCGAGCGGCGCCTCCTCCCAGTGCGCGGAGACCACCAGGATCGCCTTCGGCCGGGGCAGGTCGGCCGACCAGGCGGCCAGCTGTCCCGGCCAGACCGGGTCGTCGGCGAGCGGCGGCGCGCCGTGCGAGAGGTAGAGGGCGGGCATGCGCTCGGGGGCGGCGGTGCTCATGGCGGCTTCCTCGGCTTCCTTCCGCGGGCGTCCCGACCCCGGCCGGACCGGCCGCCCCGGGGCAGGTAGTTCAATTTTGAACCTCGACACGTCGACCGTACACCTTCGTTCGAATTTGAACAACAGGAGTAGGCTTCCCCCATGCCCTCCACGCCCCCCGGAAGCGAACCGCGCTGGCTCGACCACGACGAGATGGCCGCCTGGCGGGGCTTCGTCACCGCGAGCAACCTGCTGAACCGCCGGCTGGAGCGCCAGCTCAAGGAGGACTCCGGCCTCTCGCACACCCAGTACGAGATCCTGGTCCACCTCTCCGCCGCGCCGGCCGGCTCGCTCCGGATGACCGAACTGGCGGAGAAGCTGGTCACCTCCAAGAGCGGTCTCACCTACCAGGTCACCCAGCTGGAGCGGATGGGCCTGGTCGGCCGCCGCTCCTGTCCGAGCGACGTGCGCGGCGTGTTCGCCGAGCTCACCGACGAGGGGCGTGAGGCCCTGCGACAGGCTGCCCCGGGGCACGTCGCCCTGGTGCGTGAACTGCTGATCGACGTGCTCACCCGGGAGCAGCTGGCCGTCCTGGCGGCGGGGCTCGGCGAGGTCAGCGCCCGACTTCGGTTGGACGACGGGGCGTAGCCGGTCGCGTCGCGCGGCCCGGGTCACGGCGCGCGGTCCGGGTCACGGCGCGCCGCCCCGGCCGCCGGTGTCGTCCCGGCAGGTCCGTGGCGCCCCGGCCGCCCGCGTCGCCCCGGGTCGTCAGGCGGGCTCGCGGGGTGCGGGGCCGCCCGTCTCGTGCGCCCGGACCAGCAGCAGCTCCCGCTCCCGGACGTTGCGGGTCAGCGCCGCCGCCCGCTCGAACTCCGCCCGCGCCTCGTCGGTCCGTCCGAGCCGGGCCAGCAGGTCGCCGCGGACGCTCGGCAGCAGGTGGTACTCCTTCAGGGCCGGCTCCGCGGCCAGGGCGTCCACCAACTCCAGTGCGGCCGCCGGGCCCCGGGCCATCGAGACGGCCACCGCCCGGTTCAGCTCCACCACCGGGGACGGCGTCAGCGCCATCAGCCGCCCGTACAGCGCGGCGATCGTCGTCCAGTCGGTGTCCTCGTAGCGGACCGCCCGGGTGTGGCAGGCGGCGATCGCGGCCTGCACCGAGTACGGCCCGGTGCCCGCGCGCTGCAGCGCGGCGAACCCGCGCCGGATCAGCAACCGGTCCCAACGGGTGCGGTTCTGGTCGGCCAGCAGCACCGGCTGCCCCTCCGGGCCGGTCCGGGCGGCCGTCCGGGAGGCCTGGAACTCCAGCAGCGCCGCCAGCCCGTGCGCCTCGGGTTCCTGCGGCACCAGCCCGGCGAGCACCCGGGCCAGCCGCAGCGCGTCCTCGCAGAGGGCGGGCCGGAGCAGGTCGTCGCCGGCGGTGGCCGAGTAGCCCTCGTTGAAGATCAGGTAGACGACCTCCAGCACGGAGGAGAGCCGGGCCGCCCGGTCCTCCCCGTACGGGACCTCGAACGGGACGTTCGCCCGGGCGAGCGCCCGCTTCGCCCGGACGATCCGCTGGGCGACGGTCGGCTCGGCGACGAGGAAGGCGCGGGCGATCTCCTGGGTGGTCAGCCCGCCCAGCAGCCGCAGGGTCAGGGCGATCCGGGCGTCGGCGGCCAGCACCGGGTGGCAGGCGGTGAAGATCAGCCGCAGCAGGTCGTCGTCGATGTCGTCGGGCTCGGCCGGCTCCGGTGGCGGCACGTCCTCCAGCGACCGCCCGACCTCGGCGAGCTTGCGCGCGTACGTCTCGCGGCGGCGGACCAGGTCGATCGCGCGGTGCTTGGCCGTCGTCATCAGCCAGGCGCCCGGTCGGTCGGGGACGCCCTGCTCCGGCCACTGCTCCAGGGCGGCGACCAGGGCGTCCTGGGCCAGCTCTTCGGCGATGCCCACGTCCCGCACGATGCGGGTGACACCGGCGATGATCCGGGCGGACTCGATCCGGAACACCGTCTCGACCGCCGCGGCCGCATTGGTCTCGCTCACGGCCACTCATCAGAGCAGCTGTCCGGGAGCGGGGCAAACGCGGACGCGGCGGTCGGGGTGGGGGTGACGGGGATCAAACGGAATCAGACGGGTTCAGATGGATTCAAACGGTTCCGGACGGGGCCGGGCGGTGCGGCCCGTGCGGGGGCGTTCCGCGGGACGCTCAGGCCTCCGGCGGGGTGGCCGCCTCGTCGATCTGGCGCAGCTCGGCGCCGACCTTCCAGCTCTCCGGGTGGGTCTGCAGGAACCGCTTGGTCCACTCCACCGCCTCGGCCATGTCCTTGCACTGCATGATGGCGTAGCCCCCGACGACCTCCTTGGTCTCGGTGAACGGGCCGTCGGTGAAGCTCAGCTTCCCGCCCTCCCAGGTGATCCGGGTGCCCTCGGAGGTGGGCAGCAGGCCGGCGGTGTCCAGCATCACCCCCGCCTTGGTGATCTCCTCGAACAGCGCGCCCATCCGCTGCTCGAACCCCGGGTCCGCGGCCTGGAGGTCGGGGGCGTTCTGCTCGTCGATGCGGATCAGCGACATGAAGCGCGGCATGGTGACTCCTCGGTCCGGAGGCGGGGCCTCTCCCCGCCTCTCACCCCTGCGTCGAACGGGTGGCGGCCGGATCGACAGCCGCGCCGAAATTCTTCCGGGGGATCTCCGGGCCGGCCACCGGGGTGGGCCGGCCTGCGCGATTCCGCCCGGCCCGGCGGGGGTGCCGTCAGCCCGCCGGGGTGCAGAGCAGGGCGGTGCGCAGGTCGAGCCGGTCGTGCAGGCGGGCGAGGTTGCGGCCGGTGAGCTCCTCGATGCGGCGGACGCGGTAGTGGACGGTGTTGACGTGGACGTGGAGCACCTCGGCGGTGCGGGCCCACGAGCCGTCGTGGTCGAGGAAGGCCGCGAGGGTGCCCAGCAGGGAGACGCCGTTCTCGCAGTCGTGCGCGGCGAGCGGGGCCAGCAGCCGGGCGTGGTAGGCGGCGGTGACCTCCGGCGGGATGCCGCGCAGCAGGCCGGCCAGCGAGTCCAGCTCGGCGGCACTGCCGACCGGTCCGCCCGGCCCGTCCAGGACGTACCGGGCCTGGACCAGTGCCGACCGCAGCGCCGCGGCGGTGGGCGGCGCGGCCGGGCCGACGCCGAACCGCAGGGTACGCCGCCCGGTGAGGCGGGCCTGGAGCGCCGGCCGGGCCCGGCGCAGCCGTTCGGCGACCCGCTCGGCGGGCGCGGCGACCAGGGCGACGGCCCGCCCGGCCGGGTCGGTGCCGACGGCGCAACGGGCGCCCAGCGGTTCCAGCGCCTCGGCGAGCGCGTGCGCCGCCCAGGCGGGCGGGGCGTCGGCGGGGAGCGGGGCGTCCGGGCGGCCGCCGTCGATCCGCGCGGCGACGGCGACCAGCGGCCCGCCGGTCGGGCCCCCGGCCAGGCCGCAGGCGGCGAGCGGTTCGGCGAGGTCGGCGGGCCCTTCGGCGGCCAGCGCGGCGAGCAGGGGTCCGGCGGCCCGGCGGCGGGCGGCCGCCTCGGCGTGGGCGCGGGCGGCGAGCGGGGCGAGCAGCTCGGCGAGCCCGGCGAGGACGGGTTCGGCGGCCGCGTGTCGGACGTGCGGGCGCAGCCGCCAGCCGTCGAAGGGGGAGTCGTCCTGCGGTCCGACCGGCAGCCCGTCGTCCCGCTGGCCGTCCCGGTGGCCGTCCCGCCGGGCGTCCCGGCCGCCGTCCGCGGCGCGCCGGCCCGTACCCCGTCCGCCCGGGGCGTCGTCGGCCCCCGCCGTCCGGGCACCCCCGGCACGTGCGGCGCTGCCGCGCCCGGCGCCCGTTCCCGCGCCGCTCGCGCTGTCGGCGACCAGCCGCCCGCCGGCGGTGACCAGCGCGCAGTCCGGCACCCCGAGCCGTCCGACCACGTGCGCCAGCACCTCGCCGGGCCCGGTGCCCGCGTGCAGCAGCTCGGCCAGCTCGCGCCGGACGGTGTCCGGGATCGCGGCCGCGTCCTGGGCGCCCGCCCGCAGGTCGCCCCAGAGCCGCAGGTAGACGCGGTCGGTGACGGCGCGGAAGCTGACCCCGGCGGGGACGGCGAGCAGCGGGATGCCGTGCGTGCGACAGGCGTCGACCAGGCCGTCCGGGACGCTGCCGTGGGTGGCCTCGCCGGCCAGCAGTGCGGCGACGCCGGCGCTGCGCAGGGCGGTGGCGAAGCGCAGCGCGCCGGTGTCGTCGGCGGGCCGCCACCAGACCAGGCCGGTCAGCACCAGTTCGCCGGGAAGGAGGTAGCGGGCCGGGTCCTGGAGGTCGGTCGAGCTGATGCCGGCGACCTGGCGGGTGAGGAGCTCCGGCGTCCCCCAGGCCAGTCGGATGGGAAGGTCGTCCAGGTCCAGCAGGTCGCCGACGATCATCTCTCGCTCCTTGTGCTCCGCGCCGGGCAGTGCGTCGCAACTGCAAGTCGGATCAGCGCAGAAGCATCGTAGATGCAAGTGTTGACCTCGGAAATCCTCTTGGTGGATCGTCCAGGGCGGACCCCTGTGAATGGTGTCGGGAACCAGTCGTCCGCCCCATTGCCCGGTTGCTTCAATCGGTGCGGGGCGCGCCGACCGTCTCCTCCGGCGCGCCCCTCGTCCCCCGTGCGCACCTGCTGGCCGATGAGTACTCCATCCATCGCAGCTGCGACTGAATTCTTCCTTTCGCGGCCGCAGATGCGAATGGCCGGTTGGGCGCCCGGGTAGCACTCCTCCCGGACCGCACGGGCGCGGTCCGGGAGGAGCGTGGGGCATGGGAGCATCCGTGAGGGTCCGGCTGCACGGTGACCTCGACCGGCCTGCCGAGCTGACCGTCGAGCAGCTGCGCGCCCTTCCCGCCCACCGCGTCGCCGTCAGCTTCGACTGCCTGACCGAGGGGGAGCAGCACCACGGCTTCGAGGGGCCGGCCCTGCTGGACGTGCTCCGGGTGGCCGGCCCGCGGATCGACTTCACCGGCCGCAAGCAGCGGCTGCGCTTCCTGCTGTCGGTCAGCGGCGCCGACGGGCACCGCGCCGTCGTCTCCTGGGCCGAGATCGACCCGGACTTCGGTGGGCAGCGGATCCTGCTCGCCACCAGCATGGACGACGCGCCGCTGGACGACGCCGGACCGCAGCTCGTCGTCCCCGACGACCGCTGCGGGGCGCGCTACGTCAGCGGGGTGACGGCGGTCTGGCTCGGGCAGGTCGGCGAACCGGCCTGCTGAGCCGCCCCTGTCTGCCGCAGGGGCGGCTCGTGCGGGGCGCTCAGGCGGCCGCGAGCGAGACCTCGGTCGACTTGATCAGTGCGACCACCGGCGATCCGGCCGTCAGGCCGAGCTCGGCCGCCGCGTCGGCGGTGATCGCGGCGGTCAGCGCGCCGTCGGCGACCTCGACCTTCACCCCGGCCATCGCGCCGCCGGTGGCGACCTCGGCGACCGTGCCCGGGATCCGGTTGCGGATGCTCAGCCCGTCGACCGCGCCGGTGGCCAGCGCGACCTCGGTGGACTTCACCAGCGCCTGCACCGTGCTGCCTTCGGCGAGGCCGAGGTCCCGGACGGCGTCGACGGTGACCGCCGCGGTGAGCTCCTGGCCGGACGCCAGCCGGACCTTGACGGTGGCCATCACCTCGCCGGTCGTGACGGCGGTGACGGTGCCGGGGAGCTGGTTGCGGATGCTCAGGCTCATGGGTGCTGCCTCGTTCTTTCGATCATGGAATGCGGGTCCCCGATCGTGCCGTGATCAACCCTAGTGGCAGGGAAAGCCGCAGGTCAGGTCGGCAGTCGGGGTCATCGCAGCTGCCAGCCCGGGGGGTGGATCGGGCTCGCAACTGCCCTGGCCGATTGTTCAGCCTTCACTGAATTCAGTTTCAGCTGTACTGTTGACCCATGGAACCGACCGCCGGGAACGCCCGGAACCCGCACCTCCCCGCCGAGGCGCAGGAGGCGGCCATGGAGCGGGTCGGCAGGGCCCTCGCCGACACCAGCCGGCGCCGCATCCTGCTCGCCCTGCTCGACGCGCCGCACTACCCGGCCGACCTCGCCGACGAGCTCGGGCTGACCAGGGCGAACGTCTCCAACCACCTCGCCTGCCTGCGCGACTGCGGCTTGGTCCGCACCGAGCCCGAGGGGCGCCGGACGCGCTACCACCTGGCCGACGAGCGCCTCGCCCACGCCCTGCGGGGCCTCCTCGCGGCGGTGCCGCCCCTCGACCCGGCGGCCGCCCCCGCGCTCGACGCCCCCGCCCTTCATGCCGCTGCCCGGGAGGAGCACTGACATGGGTGCCGACCACGCCGCCCCGACGGCCGCCACCGTCAGCGGCGCCTACCGCCGCCGGATGCTGCTGACCATCGCCGTCACCGGCGGCGTCCTCGTCCTCCAGGTGATCGGCGGCCTGCTCTCCGGCAGCCTCGCGCTGCTCGCCGACTCCGGGCACGTGCTGACCGACCTCTCCGGCGTCACGCTCGCCCTGCTCGCCGTGCAGGTCGCGCAGCGCTCGCCCACCCTGCGGCGCACCTTCGGCCACTACCGGCTGGAGATCCTGGTCGCGCTGGTCAACGCGGCGCTGCTGATCGGCGTCTTCGCCTGGGTCGCCTCCCGGGCCGTCCAGCGCTTCGGCCGACCGGTCGAGGTGCAGGGCGGGCTGATGCTGACGGTCGCCCTCGTCGGCCTCGCCGCCAACCTCGTCGGCGTCGCCCTGCTGCGCGGCGGCAAGGACCACAGCCTCAACCTGCGCGGCGCCTACCTGGAGGTGCTCGGCGACGCCCTCGGCTCGGTCGCGGCGATCGCGGCCGCCGTCGTCATCCAGCTCACCGGCTGGCAGTACGCCGATCCGATCGCCTCGCTCCTGATCGGTGTGATGATCCTTCCCCGCGCCTACCTGCTGGGCCGGGACGCCCTGCGCGTCCTGCTGGAGGCCGTGCCCGAGGACGTCGACCTCGCCGAGCTGCGGAGCCACCTCCTCGCCGAGGGCGGCGTGCGCGAGGTCCACGACCTGCACGCCTGGACGATCACCTCCGGCATGCCCGTCCTCACCGCCCACGTGGTGACGGACGGCGCTCCGGCCGACCTCCTGGCCCGCCTCCGCGGCTGCGTCGCCGACCACTTCGGCATCGCCCACGCGACACTCCAGCTGGAGTCGGCGGCGGAACCCGGCCAGGAGTCCCACTCGGAGTCCGACTCGGAGTCCGGTCCGGAACCGGCCCGGGGTTCGGCCGGTCGGGTTCGCTGCGTGCGGCCGGTGCACGCCTGACGGACCGGCACCGTCCTACGGCCCCGGGGGCGGGTGGCTCCCGGGGCCGTGCGCTGCGCGGGCCGGTGGCCCTACCGCGCGAGCCGGCCGGCGAGCGCGACCGCCCCCGCCCGGATCCGCTCCTCGCCCAGCTCCGGCAGCAGGGCCGCCACGTGCTCGGCCGCGAGCGCCGCCAGCAGCGCGTGCGCGTCGTGCTCGGGGTCCGCCGCACCGGCGGCGGCGAGCAGGATCGCCGTGTGCCGGTGCCAGAACCGGTACGCGCCCACCCGGTAGCGCGCGCCCCGGCTGGCCGTCTCGGACATCCGCACCAGGTCCAGGTGCTCCAGCAGGTAGTCCAGGTAGGCGTCCACGAACGCGGCCAGCCGCTCGGTCGGCCGGGCCTGCGGCGTGCCCGCCGTCCCGCTCGTCGCCCCACCCGCCGGCCCGCTCGTCGCCGGCCCGCCCGGCCCGAGGGGGGCGGGACCGCGCAGGATCGCCTCCTGGAGCGTGCGCTCGCGGGCGTCGAGCAGCGCCACGCCCAGGCCCGCCTTGTCGCCGAAGCGGCGGAAGAGCGTGCCCTTGCCGACCCCGGCCGCGGCCGCCACCTGGTCCATCGAGACCGCCTCCACCCCGTGCTCGGCGAACAGCCGGGCGGCGGCCTCCAGGACGGCCGCCCGGTTGCGCGCGGCATCGGCCCGCTCGCTGGGCGGCGGGGTGCGCAGCAGTTCCAGCGGCACCGCCCCGCCGCCCGCCGTGGGGCCGCCCGCCGGGGGGATTGCAGAAGCGGACTGCGGTCCGTTATCGTTGTGAGCCATAACCGGACTATAGTCCGAATCGACTCCTCAGGAGGCAGCGTCATGACCGCGCTCATCACCCGGGACGAACTGGCGGCGGCGATCGAGGCGGGCTCCGTGACCGTCGTCGACGCACTCGGGGGCGAGTACTACGCCCAGCAGCACCTGCCCGGCGCCGTCGCGCTGGTCCGGGCGGACGTCGACCGGCTGGCGCCCGCCCTGCTCCCGGACCGCGACGCCGCGATCGTCACCTACTGCTCCAACCCGGCCTGCCCCAACAGCGGCCAGGTCGCCGAGCGGCTGGTCGCGCTCGGCTACACCGACGTCCGCAAGTACCGCGAGGGCATCGAGGACTGGACCGGCGCCGGCCTGCGCACCGAGACCGCCTGACCCGCTCCCGGCCGGGCGGGCGGGGGCGGCGGGACGGGGGTCCGCCGCCCTCCCCGCCCGGCCGGGGCCCGCCCGGCGGTGCGCCGGCCGCGCCGGCCGTCCGGGAGGGCCGTCGGCGTCGGTTGTCCGCGCAGGTCGGTCGCGAGGGCCTGCCCGGGGCCCGGCCGCCGGGCGTTCGGGGCGTGGAAAAGGGCTCGCCGGGCGTGCGCCACCGTGCCAACATGCCCCATATGGGGACGATTCTGCACGGCGCCCGCGTCACGCTCCGGCCTGCCACCGAGGACGACATCCCGTCCCTCGTGGCGATCCGCTCCACGCCCGAGGTCTACGCCCGCTGGCGGGGCGGCGACGACCTCGTCGACGCCGTCGCCACCGACCTCAAGGAGCCCGACACCGAGACCCTGGTGATCGTGGTGGCCGGCCGGATCGCCGGCGCGATCCAGTGGTACGCCAACAACGACGACGAGTACCGGCACGCGGGCATCGACATCTACCTCGACCCGGTCCACCACCGGCAGGGGCTCGGCACGGACGCCGTCCGCACCCTCGCCCGCCACCTCGTCGCGGACCACCACTACCACCGTCTGATCATCGACCCGGCGGCCGACAACGCGGCGGCGATCCGCTGCTACGAGAAGGTCGGCTTCCGTCCGGTCGGCACCATGCGCCAGTACGAGCGCGGCGCCGACGGCACCTGGCACGACAACCTCCTGATGGACCTCCTCGCCGACGAACTCCGCTGACCGGGCGGGGCCGGGCGCAGACGCCGTCGGGCCGTCGGCCGGTTCGGGAGTCGGGTCGGGAGTCAGGCCGGGCCGTCCTCGCCGAGGCGGGTGCGGATGGCGGGCAGGTTCTCCTTGACCCCGGCGTGGGCCGCCAGCCCGGCCGGGGTGATGTGGAGCCGGGCATCGGGGGTGCGGGCGACCAGGGCGCGGGCGAGGAGGGCGGCCGCGTCCGCCGCGAGGTCGTCCCCCGGCAGCAGATAGGGGCCGAGGGCGGCGTTCAGCTCGGCGAGCGTGCGGCCGGACGCGTCGGCGCCCAGGTCGTTCGGGGCGAGGTGGCGGAGGATCCAGTACTCGGGCTGGGAGAGGCCCAGCGCGGCGAGCTCGCGACGGATCCGGACGATGCGGTCGGTCGGTTCGGCGGTCATTGGGCCAGCATCCGACCTCAAGCCGACTTGACGTCAAGTCGCCCGCCCCGAACGGCTCGTGCCGGTCCGGGCGGGCGGTGCCGCGGCGGCGTCAGCCGCAGCCGCAGGAGCGGCGGACCACCAGGTGGGCGGGGAAGGTGCGCGCACCCGCCGGCACGAGGTCCTCGCCGTCCCTGGCCTTGAGGACCAGGTCGACGGCGGCCCGGGCCATCTCGACCTGCGCGGTCGCGACCGTGGTCAGCGGCGGTCCGGCGATGACGGCCTCGGCGATGTCGTCGAACGCGGCCACCGCGAGGTCCTCCGGAACGCGGATCCCGAGGTCGTCGGCGGCCCGGAGCAGGCCGATCGCCTGGTCGTCCGTCGCGCAGAACACGGCCGACGGCCGGTCGGGGCGGGCCAGCAGCCTGAGCGCCTCGGCGTGGGCGCGGACGCGGTCGAAGGGTGCGTGCGTCAGCCGGCCCTCGGTGGGGATGCCGGCATCGGCCAGGGCGGCGGCCCACCCCGCCGTACGGCCGGTCACCGGGTCGTTGGGGCTGAGCGCGGCGGTGCCGCCGAAGCAGTGCACCTCGGCGTGCCCGTGCTCCAGCAGGTGCCGCACCGCCTCGCGTGCCCCGCCCTCGTCGTCCGCGACGACGGCCACCCCGGACTCGGTCTCCGCCCGGTGGTGCAGCAGGACGACGGGCGTGCCGTCCGCGGCCTCGACGCCGGCCACCCCGGGGACGGCCGGGTCCTGGGTGACCAGGATCAGTCCGTCCACCTGCATGCCGAGGAACGCCCGGATGTAGTGCGCCTCCCGCTCGTCGGCGTAGTCGGAGTTGCCGATCAGCAGCAGCCGCCCGCGCTCGGCGGCCGCCTGCTCGACCATGTGCGCCAGGCCGGCGAAGAACGGCTGGCGCGCGTCCGGCACGACCATGCCGATCAGGTTGGTGCGGCGGCGCGCCATCGCCTGGGCCACCCGGTTCGGGCGGTAGCCGAGCTCCTCGACCGCTGCCAGGACGCGCGCCCGCGTGGCGGCCGCGACCGGCCGCGGCCCGTTGTTGATCACATAGCTCACCACGGCGGTCGACGTGCCCGCCGCCCGTGCCACGTCGTCCCGCGTCACCCTCACCATGCCAGCGAGCCTACACACCGGCTCTGACCAGCCGGTCCGCTTTCCGGGAAGGGGCCGCGGCGCGGGCCCGCGGCGCCGGCGCCGACCGCCCCGCCCCGACGCCTCCGCGCCGGCGCCCGGCGTCAGTACGCGTGGTCCGCCGTCACGTCGGCCGAGAGGTCGAGGGCCCGTTCCGCGGCCTCGCCCCGGTTCGCCAGCAGGATGGCCGTCAGGGCGTCGACCGCGGTCAGGTGGGCGATGCGGCTGGCGGTGGTCTCCAGGCCGAAGACGAGGTCCTGCCCGCCGGCGACGAGGGTGTGGGTGGCGGTCTCGGTGAGCGGGGAGCGCGCGTAGCCGGTGAGGGCGACGACCGCCGCCCCGGTGGCCCGGGCGCGGCGCGCGGCGTCCACGACCGTCTGCGTCGCACCGGTGTGGCTGACGGCCAGGCAGGCGCCCGTGGGCGGGAGCTGCGCCGCGGCGAGCTGGGCGGTCAGCGGATCGGCCGGGGCGTCGACCGGGATGCCCAGGGCGCGCAGGCGGTACGCCGCGTCGAGCACGACCGCACCGGAGAGGCCCGCGCCGACGACCACCACCCGGGTGGCGGCGCCCAGCACCTCGGCCGCTGCGCGCAGGTCGTCCGCGGACAGGGTGGTGGCCATCCCGTCCAGCGCCTCGCGGGCGGCGCGGACGGTGTCGGTGAGCGCCCGGGCGGCCGGGTCGCGCCGGTCGGCGGGGGAGGGCGCCGGTGGCGGGGCCTGCCGGACGGCGGCGATCTTCAGCTCCTGGTACCCGCGGAATCCGAGGCGCTGGCAGGCCCGCACCACGGACGAGGACGCGGTGCCGGCCAGCTCGGCGACATCGCTGACGCTCAGGTTCACCAGGTCGCCGCCGCGCTCCAGGACGACCTGGGCCACCCGCGCCTCGGTGCCGCGCAGCTCGCCGAGGCGGGACCGGATGTGCGCGGCCAGGTGGGATTCCAGCGGCGAGAATTCGGAACGGTCTTCCATGGATCTAGTTAGCGTGGAATTCGATTCCAGCCCTGTGGAGGGGAGCTTCGCCATGCCCGCATTCGTGCTGCCCGCCGCGGCACCGATCGCGCTGCCCACCGCGGTGCCGGTCGCCGCGTCGGCCGCATCGGCCGCGTCCACGCCGGCCGTGCCCGCGGTCGTGCTCGTCGCCGCCGTCCTGCACGCGATCTGGAACGGGCTGGCCCACCGGATCCGGGACAAGCTGGTCGGCTTCGCCCTGATCAACCTGGTGTACGCGGCCTGCGCGGTCGTCCTCGTCGTCCTCAACCCGGCACCGGCGGCGGGGGCCTGGCCGTTCCTGATCGCCTCGACGGTGGTGCAGGTGACGTCCCAGGTGCTGCTGCTCCGGGCCTACGAGCTGGGGGACTTCGGGCAGGTGTACCCGATCGCGCGCGGCTCGGCGCCGCTGCTGGTGGCGCTGCTGGCGGTCGCGCTGCTCGGTCAGGAGCTCGGCCCCGGGGAGCTGCTGGGCGTCCTGGTGATCTGCTGCGGTCTGCTCGGGCTGGCCCTGGCGAAGGGGATACCCGGGCGGGCGCAGCTGCCCGCACTCGCGGCGGCCGTCGGGACGGGCGTGATGATCGCCGGGTACACCGTGCTGGACGGCAGCGGTGTCCGGCACGCCGGGACGGTCGGCGGCTACCTCGCCTGGCTCTTCCTGTTGCAGGGGCTGAGCATGGCCCTCGTCGCCTGGCTCCGGCGCGGCCGGAGCCTGTTGGTCGGGGTCGGTCCGCTGGTGCCGGTCGGGATCGTCGGCGGGTTGCTCTCGCTGACCGCCTACGGGCTGGTGGTCTGGGCGCAGTCCCGGGGCAGCCTGGCCTCCGTCGCGGCCCTGCGCGAGACGAGCATCGTCTTCGCCGCGCTGATCGCCACGCTGGTCTTCCGGGAGCGGTTGGGCCGGTTGCGGATGGCCGCCAGTGCCACCGTCCTGGCCGGGATAGCGGTGCTGGAGCTGGCGCACCCGTAGCGCGCCCCGGCGCTGCGCCCCGTCCGGGTGGCGCGCGCGCCGCTCTTCGGCCCGGACGCCGGGTCACCGGGGCGCACCGGCGGCCGGACGGCCGGCAGGCGTCAGGGCGTCAGGGCGTCAGGGCACGACGACGGTCAACGACGACCGCGTCACCTGGAACCCCAGGTCCTCGTAGAGCCGGCGGGCCGGGTTGCCCTCGGTCACCGCCAGGCCGACCCGGGCGGCGCCGGTGGCGGCCGTGTCGGCCAGGGCACGGCGCAGCAGGTCGCGGCCGAGGCCCGGGTAGCCGAGGTCCGGGTGGCGGAAGACGTCCGAGAGCCAGGGGGTGCCGTCGTAGTCGGTCAGCACGGCGCCGGCCACCACCCGGTCGTCGCCGTCCACCGCCAGGGCGCTGGACGGCAGGACCGGCCCGACCGGCAGCTGTCCGGTCAGGAGGAGGTGCAGCCGCTCGTGGGCTTCGTCCTCGCGGCCGGGGCGGTGGTCCGGGTGGCCGGGGGCGTAGGCGGCGCGGCAGGACGCCAGCAGGTCGTCGGCCGGGCGGTCGCAGGGCACGGCCCGCAGCCCGTTCCGCAGCGGGGTGCCGGCCCACGCCGCCCAACCGGCGGCAGGAGGATCACCGGCCAGGTCCCGGTACATGGTGTGGCCGTGGCGGAGCGTCCTCGCACCGCGGTGGAGCAGCCGCCCGCCGAACTCGACCGGGCCCGAGACCACCCAGCCGGACAGCTCCGACAGCACGAACCCGACCGGGTCGGCGGTGCTCCCCCCGCGGTCGACGCCACCTGCGCCGGCCGCATCCGCCGTCGGCCCCTCGGGGACCAGTACCTCCAGGAGGTCGGCCCAGGGCCGTCCCTCCCGTTCACCGCGAACGTACCGCACCACGGGGAGGCCGTCGGGGGCGCGCCCGATCTCCCAGTTGGCATCCGCGTCAGCCACGCCGTCCGTCCGATCTCCGAGGGCAGTCGTCCGCCCGCCATCCTCGACGAGTACCCCTTCCGGGATCAACAGGATTGCCCGCACGGCCTGTTGGCCCGTAGCCCCGCACGGCTCGTAGCCCCGCACGGCCCGTCGGCCCGTCACGTCGGTCGGGCCGTCACGTCGGGTGGTCCGTCAGGCGATCACCGCGGCCCGGACGCAGAGCACGTCCGGCAGGTGGGAGATCAGCAGCGACCAGCTCTCGCCCTCGTCGGGGCTGCCGTAGACCTCGCCGTTGCGGTTGCCGAAGTAGATGCCGGCCGGGGCGGCGTCGTCGGTGCGCAGGGCGTCGCGCAGTACCACGCCGTAGTGGTCCTCGCCGGGGAGCCCCTCGGCGAGCGGGGTCCAGCTCTCGCCGCCGTCCTCGGTGCGGTAGACCCGGCAGCGGCGGTCCGGCGGGATGCGGTCGTCGGCGCCGCCGAGCGGGAAGAGGTAGGCGGTGTCGGCCTGCCGCGGGTGGGCGGCGACGGCGAACCCGAAGTCCGCGGGCAGGCCGTCGGTGACGAACTGCCAGCTCGCGCCGGCGTCGTCGCTGCGGTAGACGCCGCCGTGGTTCTGCAGGTAGAGCCGGTCGCGGTTGACGGCGTCACGGGCGATCTTGTGCACGCACTGGCCGAACTCGGGGTACTGGCTCTCCTCGGGCAGGAACTCCGCCCGCAGCCCCTGGTTGGACGGCTCCCAGCCGGCCCCGCCGTCCTTGCTGCGGTAGACGCCGCCGCTGGAGACCGCGACCAGCAGCCGTTCGGGGTCGCGGACGTCGGTGAGGATGGTGTGCAGGCCCTGACCGCCGTAGCCGGCGCCCCACTCCGGGCGCTGCGGGTGGTTCCAGAGCGATTCGACCAGCTCGAAGGTCTCGCCGCCGTCCGTCGAGCGGAAGAGCGCGGCGGGCTCGGTGCCCGCGTAGACCACTCCGGGTGCCTCGGGTCCGGCGGGCTGGAGCTGCCAGACCCGGGTGAGCGAGGCGCCGGTGTGCTCGGGGAAGCGGATGGCGGGCTCGGGCGGCTCGAACCAGGTCGCCCCGAGGTCGTCGGAGCGCCAGACCGACGGCCCCCAGTGGCTGCTGTCGGCGCCGACCAGCAGTCGGACCCCGCCTTCCCGGCGGTCGACGGAGACGGAGTAGATCGCGTTCATCGGGAAGTGCGGCCCGCTGAACTCCCAGCTCAGCCGGTCGCGACTGCGGCCGAGAAAGAGGCCCTTCTCGGTTCCGACGGCCAACAGCACCTCGGTCATGTGACACACCACCTGGTCGGCGAAGACGGCCCCCCCGGGGACACCCCCTCCACGGGCCAGTCTCCCGCCGTCCCCCTCGGGCCACATCTCGCCGCGCCGGTGTCCGCCGGCCGGGCCGCCGGGCCGCACCGGCGGAGGCTGCTCGCCCCCTACCCCGGCCCTCGGCCCCGGGCCGACCGCTCAGCCCCGGCAGCCCTCCAGCAGCCGCAGCCAGACCTCGCTGATCGTCGGGTAGGCGGGCACCGCGTGCCAGAGCCGGTCGATCGGCACCTCGCCGACCACCGCGACGGTGGCCGAGTGCAGCAGTTCGGCGACCCCGGGGCCGACGAACGAGGCTCCGACCAGCACCTGCCGGTCCAGGTCGAAGACCACCCGGGCCTTCCCCCGGTAGTCGTCGCCGTAGAGCGAGGCGCCGGCGACGGCGCCCAGGTCGTGGTCGACCGTCGTGACCCGCAGCCCGGCCCGCTCGGCGGCCTCCAGCGTCAGGCCGACGGCCGCCACCTCTGGCTCGGTGAAGACCACCTGCGGCGCCCCGGCGCTGTCGGCGGACGCGGCGTGCGCGCCCCAGCGAGCGGTGTCCAGCGGGCGCCGCTGGGCGCGCGCCACGATCGCGGCGCCGGTGATCCGGGCCTGGTACTTCCCCTGGTGGGTGAGCAGCGCCCGGTGGTTGACGTCCCCGGCGGCGTACAGCCAGTCGCCGTCGACGCCGAGCACGGTGCAGCTGTCGTCCACGTCCAGCCAGGCGCCGGGCTTCAGCCCGACCTGCTCCAGCCCGACGTCGGCGGTGCGCGGGGCCCGGCCGGTCGCGTACAGCACCTCGTCGGCGGCCAGCCGCTCGCCGTCCTCCAGTACCAGCGTGACCTCGCCGCCGCCGTCCACCCGCTCGACCGCCGTGACCGAGACCCCGAACCGCACGTCCACCCCGGCCGCCCGCAGCCCCTCGGCCACCAGCTCGCCCGCGAACGGCTCCATCCGGGGGAGCAGGCCTTCGCCGCGCACCAACAGCACGACCTCGCTGCCGAGCGCCCGCCAGGCGGTGGCCATCTCGACCCCGACCACCCCGCCGCCGACGACGGCCAGCCGGCCGGGGACGGCGGGCGAGCCGGTCGCCTCCCGATTGGTCCACGGACGGGCCTCGGCCAGGCCGGGCACGTCCGGCGGCAGCACCGGGCGGCTGCCGGTGCAGACCGCGACCGCGTACCGGGCGGTGAGCAGCCGCTCGCTGCCGTCCTCGCCCTCGACCGTGACCTTCCGCTCGCCCGCCAGCCGGCCGTGGCCGCGGACCAGTTCGATGCCGGTGTCGCGCAGCCACTTCACCTGGCCGTCGTCCCGCCAGTGCGAGGTGAAGGAGTCGCGCCGGGCCAGCACGGCGGCCGGGTCGAGGGCGCCGCCGACGGCCTCGCGGGCGCCGGCCACCCCGCGGGCACCGGCCAGTGCGGCCACCGGGCGGAGCAGCGCCTTGCTCGGCATGCAGGCCCAGTACGAGCACTCGCCGCCGACCAGTTCGCTCTCCACGACCACCGTCCGAAGCCCGGCGGCGGCGGTCCGGTCGGCCACGTTCTCCCCGGTGGGCCCGGCACCCACCACGATGACGTCGTACTCCTCGGGCGCGGTGGTCATGCGCGGTCCTCCGTGGTGTCGATGGCCACCCCGGCGTGCAGCGCGAGGGTGACGGGCGTGCGGTCGCAGATGTCGAGCAGCCGGGCACGCTGGTCGCCGTCGAGTGCACCGGTGAGGGCGACCCGGCGGGCGATCCGGCCGTTGCGTCCGTCCGTCTCGTAGCCGAGCCTGACCCGGACGGACTCCAACGGCCACTCCTTGCGCTCCGCGTACATCCGCAGGGTGATCGCCGTGCAGGAGCCGAGCGAGGCGAGCAGCAGCGCGAACGGCTCCGGTCCGCTGTCCGAACCGCCGCGCCGCACCGGCTCGTCGGAGGTCAGCGGGTGGGTGCCCGCCTTCACCTCCACGTGGTACGGGGCGTCGGCGGAACTGCCGGTCACGACAGCGGTGGTGACCCGCCGGAACGCCGGCGCGGCCGCGGCCTCGGTGGACGCCTGGTCGGCGTCCGGGCCGGTCGGGGTCTGGCTCATGGCGGGCTCGCCCTCGCTGTCGGTCGGGATCGGCAGGGGTCCGGCGCGCCGCCGGGGAGGCCGGCCGGCGCCGTGCCCATCCTGCGCCGTCCGTGCCCGTCCGCACAGCCGAACACGCGGGCGAGTGCACGGACGGTCAACCGCCGGGGCACGGACGGTCAACCGCCGGGGCACGGACGGAACGGCCCGACGCCGGCGGCGCACCCGGCCGCCGGCCGCCGAGCGCCGGCCCGGAGCCACCCAGGCCTAACCACTCGCGGCCCGCCGAGGTCCCGCGCGCCGCCCCGGGCGGCGGGCGCGCCCCGCCCGCGCGCGCCCGCCCGCGTGCCCGGGCCTCACCGCTGTGGCAGCTCCCCGATCTCCGCCAGCACCGCCGCCGTGTCGGCCGGGCGGGAGAACATCGGCCAGTGCCCGGTGGCCAGCTCGCGCAGCTCCCACTCCGGGCCGCCCAGCGCGGCGAAGTACGGGTGCCCGGCCGCGATCATGGCGCGTACCTGCTCCAGCGGGAAGGAGCACGAGACCAGGGCCTTCGGCAGCGTCTCCCCACCGCCGGTCAGCCGCAGCGGCTCGGTCACGGCCGCGAACGGGTGCGCGGTCGCCCGCTCGCGGAACCGGGCCAGTGCGGCCTCGTCCATACCGTCGATGCTGGTGCCGGCGGCGACGAAGTCCTCGAACGAGGGCAGCGGCAGCCGGTGGCCGTCCACCACCGAGGCCTCCATCTGCGCCCGGTATCCGGGCTCCCAGAGGTCGGCCAGCGCCGCGCCGTCGGGGATCGGGCCGCTGTCGACGTAGACGACGCGCCGGATCCGCTCGGGCATCCGGTCGGCGGCGCCGGTCACCGGGACGGCCGCGCCGCTGTGCGCGACCAGGACGACGTCCCAGAGGTCCTCGCGGGTCATCAGGTCGGTCAGATCGGTGACGTGCCGTTCCACGCCGACCTCGGGCCCGGCCTCGCCGGACCGCTCCGCGAGGCCGGTGAGGCTCACGGCGTGGACGGTGTGCCCGGCGGCGCGCAGCGGTCCGGCGACCTCGTCCCACGCCCAGGCGCCGAGCCAGAGTCCGGGGACCAGTACGAACGTGCTCATGGCGGATCACTCCTTATTCGGGCAGCCCTCACCCCGGGCCGCCCACCGGTGGCGGTGGCGCTGACGTCTCCGACCCTAGGATTGGATCCGGACAGATGTCGCCCGGATTAGCTGAGGGAAAACTTGGACCACCCGGTCAGCCGCGTCCTCGCCCTGCTGGAGCTGCTCCAGGCCCGGCCCGGCCTCACCGGCGCCGAGCTGGCCGAGCGGCTGGGGGTCGACGAGCGGACCGTCCGCCGCTACGTCGCCCGGCTGGTTGACCTGGGCATCCCGGTCCGGGCCGACCGCGGCCGCTACGGCGGGTACCGGCTGCTGCCCGGGTTCCGGCTGCCGCCGCTGATGCTCACCGGGGACGAGGCCGCGTCGGTCGTGCTCGGGCTGCTCGCCGGGCGGCGGTCGGGCCTGGCGGTGGGGGAGCAGGCCGCGGAGTCGGCGCTCGCCAAGATCCAGCGGGTGCTGCCCCCGCAGCTGCGCGAGCGGGTCGAGGCGGTGGAGCAGACCCTCGGGCTGACCTCGGCGCCGGCGCCCGGTCCGAACCCGGCGGCGGCCGCGCTCTTCACGCTCGCCGAGGCGGCCCGCCGCCGGCGCCGCGTCCGACTCGCCTACCGGGACCGCCACGGCGTGCCGACCGACCGCGAGTTCGACCCGTACGGGCTGGTCTTCCACTCGGGCCGCTGGTACACCACCGGGCTGGACCACCGCAGCGGCGAGCAGCGCACGTTCCGGCTGGACCGGATCGGGTCGGCCGAGCTGCGCGAGGCGGCGTTCGAGCCGCCCGAGGACTTCGACCCGGTCCAGCGGGTGATGGAGTCGTTGGCCTCGGTGCCGTGGACGCACGAGGTGGAGGTCCTGCTCACCACGACGCTCGCCGAGGCCCGCCGCCGCATCCCGCCCGCCGCGGGGACGCTCACCGAGAGCGGCGACGGCCGCGTCCGGCTGCGGGCCCGGGCACAGAACCTCGACGGGATGGCGATGATGCTGGCCGGCCTCGGCCATCCGTTCACCGTGCTCCGGCCGGACGCCCTGCGCGACGAGGTGCGCGCCCTCGCCGCCCGGCTCACCGAGTGGAGCGCGGAGCCGTAGCGATGCGGAGCCGCCGCAGTGCGGAGCCGTCGCAGTGCGGAGCCGGAGCAGGGGGCGCGGCGGTCGCCCGCTCCGACGACCCCGCCGCGCCGCGCCCCGCCCGCGTCAGAGCACCGCGGGAGCCGGCTCCTCCGGGCCGCCCGGCCGCTCGCGCTCGCCGAGGGCGTCGTCGCGCATCAGCCGCTGCGGCCGCCGGACCAGCAGGTAGCCGAGGCCCGCCAGGGTCACCAGCCCGGTGCCTAGCAGCGCGGCCCACACCTGGTACCAGGGCGCGCCGGGCGGCGCGAGGATGGTGCGCGGCCAGCAGATGTTGACCACCTCCAGCCCGGTCCACACCACCGCCAGGGCGTTGACCAGCGTCCCGACCCGCCCGTAGGAGACCGGGCCGCAGGGGCGCCAGCCGGTGCGCAGCCGGGCGAGCAGGGCGGCCAGGCAGAGCAGGAAGAACGGCAGGAAGGTGGCGGCGGTGCCGAAGGTGATCAGGCTGCCCATCGCGGTGGACTCCAGCCCGAGCGGCAGCGCGGCCGCGCTGACCAGGGTGGCCGCGACCAGCCCGCCGATCGGCGCCCGGTGCCGGTTGACCTTGCGGACCTTGGCGGCGAACGGGAAGACGCCGTCGCGGGCGAGCGAGTAGAGGCCGCGGGCGGCGCCGCCCTGCGAGGCCATCAGGCAGGCGGTGAACGAGATCAGGACGACCACCACGAACGGCTTGGCGGCCCAGTCGCCGAAGCCGGCGGTGACGGCGGTGGTGACCGGGTCGAGGTCCTCCCCGCGGACCACGGCGGCCGGGTCCGGGTGGGCCAGCTCGACGGAGACGGCGTTGAGCACGACCACCGCGCCCACGCTGAGCAGCGCCCACCACATCGCGCGCGGCACCTGGCGGCCGGCGTCCTTGGTCTCCTCGGCGGTGGAGACGCAGGCGTCGAAGCCGATGAAGGCCCAGCCGCCGACGGCGACCACGGCCAGGAAGGCGCCGCCGGTCGAGACCCCGGCGGTGGCGGGCGCGTCCAGCAGGTCGGTGAGCAGGCCGAAGCCGTGCGCCCGGAAGAAGAGCAGCAGCGCGAAGCCGACCAGGACCGAGGCGACCGCCTCGGCGGCGATGCCCAGCGAGACGAACCACCGCAGCAGGTTGATCCCGTAGGCGTTGACCAGCGCGCAGAACAGCATGAACGCCGCCGAGACCAGCACCAGCTGCGCCGGCGTGGGCGTCAGGCCGAACAGGGCGAAGAACCAGGGCGAGGCCAGATAGGCCACGGTGGTGTTGGCGAACATCACCGCGAACTGCCACAGCCAGCCGGTCAGCCAGGCGAAGGTCGGCCCGGCCAGGCGCCGGCTCCACTGGTAGGCGCCGCCGGCCAGCGGCCACTGGGAGGCGAGCTCCGAGTAGACGGCCACCACCAGCAGCTGGCCGAGCAGGCAGACCGGGAGTGCCCAGACCCAGGCGCCGCCCGCCACGCCGAGGCCGACCTGGCTCACGGCGTAGAGGCCGACCACGGGGGAGACGACGGCGAAACCCATCGAGATGTTGCCGAGGACGCCGAGGCTGCGGCGCAGCTCCTGGCGGTAGCCGAGAGCGGCCAGCCGGTCGGCGTCCGCGGCCGGCGCGGCGGCTGCGGGCGCCGCCGGGGAAGCGGCCGGGGTGGCCGGGGGAGCCGGGGAGGTCCGGGCTCTGGAGGGGTTCTCGGTCACGGGGCGTCCACCTTGCCGTCGTCCGGGGCGGGCCCGCACCGGGCCCGACATGAAAAACTAACTTTGTTAGTCCGGGACGGTAGCCTGCCGACCCGGGGCATCGGAAGAGCCGAAACCGGTCTGTAATAACGTGGGGCGACCGCAGCCGGCCGGGAGGGGCGAACACCGTGGGACGACCGAGCAGGCCGCTGCTGAGCAGGGAGAGCATCGCCCGGGCCGCTCTCGACGCGGTCGACGAGCAGGGTGCGGACGGCCTCACCATGCGGGCCGTCGCGGACCGGCTGGGGGTGAAGGCGGCCTCGCTCTACAACCACGTGAGCGGCAAGGACGAGCTGATCGACGCGCTGGCCGAGCTCGTCAACGCGGAGATCGACCTGGGCCCGCTCGCGCCCGCGACCGAAGCGGCCGATGCGACCGATGCGGGTGGTGCGGCCGGTTCCGGCGGCGGTGCCGACGGCGACTGGCGGGCCGGTGTCGCCGCCTACGCCCGCGGCTACCGCGCCGCGTTCCTGCGTCACCCCCACACCATCGCGCTGCTCGCCCGCCGCCGGGTCGGGGCCGAGCGCCAGCTGCTCGGTTACGACACCCTGCTCGCCGCGCTCGGCCGGGCCGGCCTCACCCCCGCCGACGCGGCCGAGGCGGCCGCCGCGCTCGACTACCTGGTGCTCGGCTCGGCGCTGGAGACCTTCACCGCCGGATTCGCCCGGCCCGCCGCCGAGTACCGCCCCGGCTACCCGGCCCTGGCCGGCGCCCTGGAGGCCTCCGCCGAGCGCAGCGGGGGGCCGGGCGGGGGCGCGCCCGGGCTGGACGAACGAGGCTTCGAGCTCGCCCTGCGGCTCCTCCTCGACGGTCTGGCCGCCCGCCCGGTGTGAGGGCCGACCAGCCCCGGCCTGAGGCCGACCGGTCCCGGCCCGAGGCCGACCGGTCCCGGGCACGCAGACGGACCCGGGCACGCCGGCGGCCCGGGCGCCTCATACGCCCGGGCCTACCGCCGTCACGAAGTGGTGTCAGGCCTGCGGGGCAGCCTTCTGCTCCGCCTCGACCTTGCGCTTCACCTCGGCCATGTCCAGCTTCCGCGCCTGGCCGATCAGGTCCTCGAAGGTGGCCTCCGGCAGGGCGCCCGGCTGCGAGAAGACGAGCACGCCCTCGCGGATGATCGCCAGCGTGGGGATCGACTGGATGCCGAACGCCGCGGCCAGCTCCTGCTGCGCCTCGGTGTCCACCTTGGCGAAGACGAGGTCGGGGTGGCGCTCCGCCGCCTTCTCGAACACCGGCGCGAACTGCCGGCACGGGCCGCACCACTCCGCCCAGAAGTCGATGAAGACGAAGTCCTTCCCCTCGGGGCCGGGGACGATCTCGTCGAAGTTCTCCTTGGTCAGCTCGACCGTGTTGCTCATCTCGCGATTCCTGCCCTTCCGGAGGCGGCGGTTCAGGCCATGTGCCCGCGACAACCGCCGCCGCCCGCGGGCTATTCCGAGGCTTTCCGGCGGCCGGTTGAGCACTTCGCCGATCCCGTCCGTACAAGTGGGTGTCCGTACCCCGCGCGGCCCGCCGGAAGGCGCGTCCCGCCGGGGGCCCTGTCCCACGGGGGAGCGCACCATGCACAGCACCAGCTCTACCAGCCGTACGCATCGCACCGCCCGGATCGGCCGGCCCGGCCGGATCGCCGTCGTCGCCGCGGCCGGGATCGCCGCGGGCGCCCTGGCCGCCGGCTGCGGGTCGTCCGGCTACTCGTCCTCGTCCGGCTCCGGTTCGGGGGCGGCCACCACCGCACCCGCCGCGCCGAGCAGCCCCGGCAACTCGGGCACCCAGGGCGGCGCCTCCGGCACCGTCGCCCTGCAGACCGCCACCGACCCCAAGCTCGGCGCCATCGTCACCGACGGTGCGGGCTTCACCGTCTACCGCTTCGACAAGGACACCGCCAACCCGTCGATGTCCGACTGCAACGGCACCTGTGCCGCGACCTGGCCGCCCGTCCCGGCCTCCGGCGGGGCCACGGTCAAGGGCATCGACTCCAAGCTGGTCGGCACCGTCACCCGGGCCGACGGCAGCAAGCAGCTCACCCTGAACGGCTGGCCGGTCTACCGCTACGCCCCGGACACCAAGCCCGGCGACACCAAGGGCCAGGGCGTCCAGGGCACCTGGTTCGCGCTGACCCCGACCGGCGCCAAGGCGGGCGCACCCGCGAGCTCCCCGTCGGGCGGCTCGATGTCCAGCACCCCGGGCGGCTACGGCGCCTACTGAGCCGTCCCGGCGGTGGTCCGGCCCGGACGTGGAAATCTCGACCCGGAGGTACGGGTGCGCGAAGATGGCGTGGTGACCGAGGAGCACCCGCACCGCGGTGCGGCCGCAGGAGGCGGCGGTGCCCCGGACGAGGACCTCATGCGCGCCCTCTACCGGGACCATGCAGGGCCGCTCTTCGGGTTCGTGCTGCACCTGGTCGCGGGGGACCGCCAGCGCGCCGAGGACGTCGTGCAGGAGACGCTGGTCCGGGCCTGGCGCAACATCCACCGGCTCGACCCGTCGGCCGGCTCGCTGCGGCCCTGGCTGGTGACGGTGGCCCGGCGGATCGTCATCGACGGCCACCGCAGCCGCCTGGCCCGGCCGGACGAGGTCGACCCGGCACCGCTGGAACTGCTGCCCGCCGAGGACGAACTCGACCGCGCGCTCAGGCTGATGACGATCTCCGAGGCGCTCGGCGACCTCTCGGAGGCGCATCGGCAGGTGATCGTCGAGACCTATCTGATGGGCCGCACGGCCAACGAGGCGGCGGCCGAACTCGGCATCCCGGCCGGTACCGTCCGGTCGCGGGTGTTCTACGCGTTGCGCTCGCTCAGGCTGGCGCTGGAGGAACGGGGAGTGACATCGTGACAGCGTCCGAGCCCGGTCCCGGCGGCCCCGAGCGGAAGCCCGCCGGCCCGGAGCGGGCCGAGGGCTCTGAGCCCCCCGTGCAGCCCGCCGGTCGTGGCGTCGACCACGTGGACGTCGGCGCCTACGTCCTCGGCCTGCTCGAACCGGAGGAGCGGGCCGCCTTCGCCGCACACCTGGAGACCTGCCCCGAGTGCACCGCCCAGGTCGCCGAACTCGGGCCCGTCGAGCCGCTGTTGGCCGAGTACGCGGCGTCCGCCGAGGCCGCCGGGCTGGACCTCGCCGACCCCGCGCCGCAGCCGGACCCGCTGCTGCTGGACCGGCTGGTCGCCGAGGTCACGGTCGTCCGCCGACGGGGCCGGGTCCGCCGGCTGGTGCTGGTCGCGGCGGCGGCGGTCATGGTGGCGGCCGGTCCGGCCGTCACCGCCGTCGTGGTCGGCGCGGACTCCACGCCCGGTGTGGTCGCCGTCGCCGAGCAGAAGTTCAGCGCCACCGACCCGACCACCGGAGCCAGCGCCACGGTCGGGCTCGACGGCGCGGCATGGGGGAGCCGGGTCAGTCTCGAACTCTCGCACGTACCAGGCCCGTTGAGCTGCGAACTGGTGGCCGTCTCGGGCACCGGCGCGCGCCAGACCGTCACCACCTGGAGCGTCCCGGCCGCCGGCTACGGCACCGCGGGCGCCCCGGGCGCGGTGCTGCACACCACCGGCGGCACCGGTCTGCAGCCCGGTGAGATCGACCGCTTCGAGGTCCGCACCCTGGACGGTGCCACCCTGCTGGTCACCGTCCCCGCACACCCGGCCTGACCGGTCGGCCTGACGCCGGACCCCGGCGGCTTCACCCGATCGGCCGCACCGACCGTACCGACCGGCCCGCCCGCCGGCGCGGGCCGACAAGGCCCACCGCGACCCACCGCGACCCGCCCGACCCGCCCGGATCGGGCCGGACCGGTGGCCGGTGCGGGCCGTCCCCCGGCCCGACGAGCTGTCCGGGCCGCCGCCCCGGAGGGCTCTGGCCTGGTGTTCCCGCGGGGTGCGGCGCACCCTGGAGGAGTAACCGCTGGAGGTGATCCGCCATGCAGACTCTTGTCGGTTGGCACATCGAGATGGAGTTCCGGGAGGAGGGGGCGCGGACGGCCGCCGCCGCTCTGCTCCGGCTGGGCGACGGGACGGAGCTGCGCGCCCACGGGTACACGAGCCGTCACCCGTCCGACCCGGAACAGCTGCGGGTCGGTGAGGAGATCGCGGCGGCCCGGGCGCTCAACGACCTCGCCTCGCAGTTGCTCACCAAGGCCCACGGCGAGATCCAGGAGGTCAGCCCGATTCCGACCCACCCGCTGACGTGACGGCGTCGGAACGCGGCGGCGCCACCCGGGCCGCGCCCGGTGGACCGCCCGACCCGCAGCCCCGGAGGTCTCGGGCGCCGCTGCTCTGTCCGCGCTGCGGGCACGAGCAGCGGGTGGTGCCGGGCGGCCCGGAGCGCGCGGTGCGGGTGGTGCACGTCGGCACCGGCCGGGAGGCGTGCGAGCCGGGTGATCTCGCCAGGGCACCGGAGGACGGAATCTGACACGGCGCGGGGCGCACCGGCCACCCCGGTCCGCCCCGCACCGGCGTGCGTCCACGTGCCCGCAGCCACGGCGCCGACGGCCGCCCGCGCAGGGCTCGGTTCGAGCAGGACGCAGGGCTCAGTTCGGGCAGTACGTCGTGGGCGGCGGCCACTCCGGCCCGATCAGCCGCGGCTCCAGCTCGTTGATCGTGATCCGGATACCGACGGTCCCCGCCAGACCGAGCCGGAGCCGGCTGCGGGCCAGCGCGATCAGCGCCGACATGCCGTACTTGTTGAGCAGCGAGATGCGGTAGCGCGCGGTCGCGTCCGCGTCGCAGACCGCCGCGCGGGCCGGGACCGGGCGACCGGTCGGGCGCCCGTGGGAGTCGCAGGGGCCGACCAGCACCCGGGGGTGGCGCCGGATGCGCTCGGCCTCGTCGGAGTGGGTCGTGGTCCAGATGCCGAGGGCGGTGCCGTCGGCGACCACCCAGCTCTGCGACTCCACCCGGCTGCCGTCGTCGCCGAAGGTGGTGAGCAGGAGGTACCTGCTGTCGGCGAGATCGTCGGTGCGGTCGTCGGTGCGGTGGTGCACGATGTCCTCCCGTTCCACGTCGGGGGCGGTCGGGGGCGGTCGGTGGCCGCGGTGCCGCCACCGGCTGCCGTCGCCGTGCGGCGCACGGGACGGACACGCCCGGGTGCGGGTGAGCGCACCGGCCGGGTGGGCCACTCCATTCTCGTCCACCGGGGCCGCCGGTTCGAGGGGGATGCGGCTGCCCGTGGGCGGTGGGGCCGGTCCCGCGCCGGAAACGGCGAGCGGCCCGCCCGGTGTCGGAACACCGGACGGGCCGCTTCGCACCCGAGTGGACCCCCGGCCGTCAGTGCACCAGCACCGGGATGTCGTTGCTCGCCGTCGCGCCGTCGCCCGACGAGGCGGCCACGGTGCTGCCCGGGCGACCGGCGTTGACCAGGACGAAGGCGATCGCCGCAGCCGTCACCAGGATGCCGAAGGACCACCAGATCGCGGTCGAGAAGCCGTGCACCATGCCCTGGAACTGCGCCGCCTTGGCGGCGGCGGGGCTGGTCGCGGCGCCCGCGTGGGCGGCCAGCCAGGTGGTGGTGGCGCTGGCGGCGATGGTGTTCAGCAGCGCGGTGCCGATGGCGCCGCCGACCTGCTGGGAGGTGTTGACCATGGCGGACGCCACGCCCGCGTCGCGCGGCTGGACGCCGTGCGTGGCCAGGCTCATCGCCGGCATGAACGCGGTACCCATGCCGAGGCCCATCAGGATCAGGCCGGGCAGGATCAGCGCCGGGTACGAGGTGTCCAGGCCGATCTGGGTGAGCAGCAGCATGCCGATCGAGGCGACCAGGAACCCGGGGGCCATCAGGAACCGCGCGGGAACGCGGGTCATCAGCCGGGCGCCGATCTGGGTGGAGCCGGTGATCATGCCCGCCACCATCGGCAGGAAGGCGACGCCGGTCAGCACCGGGCTGTAGCCGAGCACGATCTGCAGGTAGTAGGTCAGGAACAGGAAGAGGCCGAACATGCCGATCACGGCCAGGCCCAGCGACAGGTAGACCCCGCCGCGGTTGCGGTCCAGGACGACGCGCAGCGGCAGCAGCGGCGCCTTGACCTTCCGCTCGACCAGCACGAACGCGGCCAGCAGGACGGCGGCGGCGACGAACAGGCCGATGGTGATGCCGGAGGACCAGCCGTCGGACTCGGCGCGGGTGAAGCCGTAGACCAGGGCGACCAGACCGGTGGTGACCAGCAGCACGCCGGGGACGTCCAGGCGGTTGCGGTTGCGGCCCTCGGCGGGCTCGCGGATCACCAGCACGGCGCCGACCGCGGCGACGATGGCGAACGGGATGTTGACGAAGAAGGTCCAGCGCCAGTTCATGTACTCGGTCAGCAGACCGCCGAGGATCAGGCCGATCGCGCCGCCACCGCCGGCGATGGCGCCGTAGATGCCGAACGCCTTGGCGCGCTCCTTGGCCTCGGTGAACATCACGGCCAGCAGCGAGAGCGCGGCCGGCGCGAGCAGGGCGCCGAAGACGCCCTGGAGGGCGCGGGCACCGAGCAGCATGGCGGTGTTGGCGGCGGCGCCGCCCAGGGCGGAGGCCAGCGCGAAGCCGGTCAGGCCGACCACGAAGGTCCGCTTGCGGCCCCAGAGGTCCGCCACCCGGCCGCCGAACAGCAGCAGGCCGCCGAAGGCCAGGGCGTAGGCGGTGATCACCCACTGGCGGTTGCCGTCGGTGATGCCGAGGTCCTTCTGGGCCGAGGGCAGCGCGATGTTCACGATGGTGGCGTCGAGGACGACCATCAGCTGCGCGAGGCCGATGAATATCAGTGCCTTCCAGCGCCGCGGATCAGGCTGCGTGGCGGACAGGGCGTCGGTTTTTGGCATGGGGGTACTCACTTCACGGTGCGGTGCGTGCACGGTAGGGGCAGTCGGCGTGCGGAGGACCGGCCGCGCGGTGCGCGGCGGTCGGGTCATCGGGGCCGGCCGTCGGAGCGGCCGAAGGTCAGTGGTCGGAGTGGAAGTCCTCGAAGGTCGCGGCCCGGCCGGGCAGGACCGACGGTGCCGGTGCCCGCAGTCCGTCCAGGAACAGCTGCAGGTGGCGGTGGACGAACTCGTCCAGGAGCTGGCAGGAGGTGCCCGGGAGGGGGCGGGTGAGCTGGCTGATCGCGATGAACAGGTCGCCGTGGTCGACGTCCGGACGGAGCTCGCCGGCCGCCTTGGCGCGGTCCATCAGCTCCACCACCGCGGTCGTCATCCGCTCGCGGACGCCGACCAGGTCGGGATCGTGCACGTCGACCCGGTTGGTGAGGATCGGGCACAGGGCACCGACCTTCTCCTCGACCGTCGCGTGCACGAACCGCTGGAGGGCGTCGAACGGGCTGCCGCCCTCGGCCTGCGCCGCCTCGGCGCCGGCCAGCACGCGGTTCTTGACGAGCAGCGCCACCTCGCGGATCAGCGCCGTGCGGTCCGGGAAGTTCCGGTACAGCGTGGCGTTGCCGACCCCGGCCCGCTTGGCGATCTCGTCCAGCGGCGCGTCCGCGCCGTACTCGACGAGAGCGTCCCGCGCCGCCAGGATGATCCGCTCGCGGTTACGGGTCGCGTCCGCGCGCAGCTTGGGCGTGCGGGCGGGTTCCGCGGTGCGGACCGGTGTGGTGGCGGCGGCGGTGCTGCTCACTGCGTGCTCCTTCCAGCGTACCGGGGAAGTTCTCCCCGCTTTACCAGCGTACCGGGGACGGTGTCCCCGCTTATGCCTTCGAAAGAGCAAACGGGGAATCCGTCCCCGGAAATTTCGACCTTCGATGTGACCTGCGTCACATTCTACTGAGGGGATGCACCCGTCCGAGTGTCGGGTGCGGGGTGCCGTCCGCGCCGTCGGTGTTGGCCGGGTCGTCCGCGTCGGCCGGGCCGGTCGGGCGGTGGCTGGGGCGGTCGGGCGGCGATCCGGTCGGACGGGCGGCGGTCGGGCCGGTCAGACGGCGGCCGGGTGCCGCAGCGGGATCTCGAAGTGGACGGTCGCGACGCCGGGCCCGTGCTCGCCGGTCGGGCGGGCGTCGTAGACCTCCTCCGCGAGGCTGCGCCAGAACGCCTCGGCGCCCGGGATTGCGGTGTTGGTGTGCAGGTAGAGCCGCCGGTAGCCGCCCTCGGTGGCGGCGAACTCGCACGCCCGGCGCACCAGTTCGCGGGCCAGCCCGTTCCGCCGGTGGCCGGCCCGGACGTACACCCGGACCAGCTGGGCGGTGGTGCCGGACGGGTAGCGCTCGGCGAGTTCGCGCGGGTGCGGCGGATGGGTCGGCCCGGACGAGTGCAGCGCGGTGGTGGCGACCACCTCGCCGCCGTGCGCGGCGACGAACAGGGCGTGGCGGGGGTGGTCGAGGTAGTGGCCCTGGAGGTCGACCACGTCGGCGTGCCAGTCGGGGACGTATCCGTAGCCGAACTCGCGGTAGAACGTGTCCAGGATCAGCCGGCGTGCACCCGGCACATCGCCGGGCCTCGCCTGCCGGATCTCATAAGGGGATTGACGATGCATCAGTTCACTCCCGGGGGCTGGGTGCGGGCGACTGTTCGGGACTCTACATGAAAACGACTTTCATCTGACGCTTCGCCGGGTGAACGGCCGGGGCGTGTTGAAAATGAAAACGAATGCCGTTACCTTCTCCCTCGGCACGCCGGGCCGGGCTGCCGTAGCCGTCGAGAGGGAGAGCCGTGGCGCATCTGCTGGTGATCGAGAGCTGGGTCGGCTCCATGAGCAGGCTGCTGCCGAGAGCGCTGGGGGAGGGCGGCCACCGCTTCACGTTCCTCACCCGCGACCTGCACCACTACCTGCGGTCCGCCCCCGCCGGCGGCCCGCACCCGCTGCTCGCCGCGGAGAACGTCCTGACCGCCGACACCAACGACCCGGACGCGCTGCTCCCGTACGCCGAACGGATGCACGCGGCGCTCGGCTTCGACGGCGTGCTCTCCTCGTGCGACTACTACCTGCCGACCGTCGCCCGGGTGGCTCGCCGGCTCGGCCTGCCCGGTCCGGCGCCGGAGGCCGTCACGGCGGCCTGCCGCAAGGACCTCACCCGGCGGGCCCTCGACGGGGCCGGCGTCCCCGGCCCCGCGTACGCGCTCTGCACCGACCGCGAGCAGGCGGCCGCCGCCGCGCGGGCGATCGGGTTCCCGCTGGTGGTCAAGCCCGTCGACCTGTGCGCCGGGATGCTGGTGCGCGCCGTCGCCGACGAGCGCGAACTGGCCGCCGCGCTCCAGGCGTTGGAGGAGTTCCCGGTCAACGCCCGGGGTCAGCAGCGGTCGCCCGTGGCGCTGCTGGAGGAACTGCTGACCGGGCCGGAGGTCAGCGTGGAGACGGTCTCCGCCGGCGGTACCGCCCACGTCGTCGGGATCACCGACAAGAGCGTGGGGGGCGCGCCCGCCTTCATCGAGACCGGCCACATGTTCCCGGCCGCGCTCGATCCGGCCGAGGCGGCGTCGGCCGCCGACACCGCCGTGGCGGCACTCGCGGCGCTCGGCCTGGACCAGGTCGTCGCGCACACCGAGATCAAGCTGACCCCCGCCGGGCCCCGGGTGGTCGAGGTCAACCCGCGGCCGGCCGGCAACCGGATCACCGAACTGGTCCGCCGGGTGACCGGGGTCGACCTCGCCGCCGCCGCGGTCGACGTCGCCCTCGGCCGCCGGCCCGACCTCGTCGTCCGCCCCACCGGGGTCGCCAGTGCCGCGATCGCCTTCCTCGTCCCGGACGGCGAGGAGACCGGCCCGCTGGCGGGCTTCGACGGCGAGGCCGCCGTCCGGCGCGATCCCGCGGTGGTCGAGCTGGCGCTGGCCGAGCCGGGCCGCGAGGTGCGGCCCGCCACCAGCAACAACGAGTACCTCGGGCACGTGATGACGGCGGACACCGCCGGCGCCGGGGCCCGGCGGGCGGCCGAACAGCTGCTGGGCGGGCTGGCGCCGCGCTTCGAGGCCGCCGCGGCGGGAGCCGTGGGCATCGGCGGATCCGAGGCGGCGGCAACCGTCGGCCCCGCCGCCGGCCCCACCGCGGACCGTCCGGCCCGGGCCGCGGCGGTGCCCGCGTGACCGCGGCCGTTCCGGACGCCCCGGCGCCGTCCGGGGCCGTCGTCGACCCGTGGGCCTTGGGTGGGGCAGGGGCGCCGGGCGCAGCCGGGACCATCGGCACGGCCGGGACCGCGCTGGACCGGATCGTCGCCCAGGCCCGCGCCGGGGCGTACGGGCCCGATCCGGCCGGGCAGCGGATCGCCCTCGCCTTCGGCACCGCCCAGGCCGTCCGGCACCCCGGGCGCGCCTGCGGCTACCGCAACGAGGTGCTCAGTCTGCGTCTCGGCGAGGCGGTCGGCTCCTGCGCCGTCGAGCCCGGCGGCCTGCCCGCCGACACGCTCGCCGACTGCGTCGGTGCGAGCGTGGCCGAGCTGCTCGACCACCCGCTCACCCCCGTCCGGGTCGCCGCCCTGGACGCCTACCTGGCGCACTGCCTGCCGCACGGCTGGGCGCACGGAGCCCGCCGGGTCACCGTCCCGGCCGGAAGCTCGCTGGAGAAGTCCCGTGCCCGGGCCGGCGCCGTGGTCCGCCTGCTCCCGCTCGCCCGGGTCCGTCGCGTGCTGGTGGTCGGTGTGGTCAACTCGCTTCTGGAGCAGCTCCGTTCGCGCGGTGTCGGCTACCTGCCCTGCGACCTCAAGGGGGGCACCACGGAGTGGGGTGAGCCCGTCCACCCGGACGCACCGGGCCTGCTCGACGCCTGCGACGCGATCCTGGCCTCCGGCATGACGCTCGGCAACGGCACGCTCGACCCGCTGCTCGCCCACGCCCGCGCCACCGGCAAACCGCTGGTGCTGTTCGCCCAGACCGGCAGTGCCGTGCTGCCCCGGCTGCTCGGCCGGGGAGTGAGCGCCGTGAGCGCCGAGCCCTACCCCTTCTTCTGGCTCGACGGCGGCCCCAGCACGATCCACCTGTACGGCGGCGACGGGCACGGCCACACCCCCGGCCACACCCCCGACCACGGCCGCGCCCCTGCTCCCGCCCGCACTCCCGACTGCGGCGACGTCGCCCCGGTGGGCGGTGAGGGCCGGTGACCGCACTGCTCACCACGGCCGCGCTCGGCAACCCCGATCTGCTGCCGCTGCTCGGCCGCACCCCGCTGGCCCGGATCACCACCCCGCTGCCGCACCCGCACCCCGGCTTCTGGGCCAAGCTGGAGGGGCTCGGCGCCGGCGGCATGAAGGCCCGCTCCGCCGTCGCCATGCTCCGCGGCGCCCGCGCCCGCGGTGAACTGCGGCCCGGCGCCACGGTGGTGGAGTCCACCTCGGGAACGCTGGGCATCGGCCTGGCCTTCGCCGGACAGGCCCTCGGCCACCCGGTGGTGCTGATCGGTGACCAGGAACTGGAGCCGTCCATGCGGCAGTTGCTGCACGCCCACGGTGCCCGGCTGGAGCTGGTCGACCGGCCGGCCCGGCACGGTGGCTGGCAGGCCGCCCGGTTGGCCCGGCTGCGCGCGGTGCTCGACCGACTCCCGGACGCCTACTGGCCCGACCAGTACAACAACCCCGACAACGCGGCCGGCTACCTGGCGATGGCCCAGGAGATCGGCGCCGAACTCGACCACCTGGACGTGCTGGTGTGCAGCGTCGGCACCGGCGGCCACAGCGCCGGGCTCGCCGAGCCGCTGCGGCGGCGGTGGCCGGACCTGCGGGTCATCGGCGTCGACTCGGTCGGCTCCACCATCTTCGGCCAGCCGGCGCGGCCCCGGCTGATGCGCGGGCTCGGCAGCTCGATCCACCCGCGCAACGTCGCCCACCAGGCCTTCGACGAGATCCACTGGGTCGGCCCCGCCGAGGCGGTCGACGCCTGCCGGCGGCTGGCCCGCGGCGCCTTCGTCAGCGGTGGCTGGAGCACCGGCGCGGTCGCCCTGGTCGCGGCCTGGGCGGCCCGGGTCCGACCGGGCGCCGCCGTGGCCACCGTCTTCCCGGACGGCCCGCACCGCTACCTGGGCACCGTTTACGACGACGGGTTCTGCCGGCGGCACGGCCTGGAGCCGGACCGGGCCGCCCTGCGGCCGATCGAGATCCCGCACCCGGCCGCCGTCGAGGTCACCGGCTGGGCCCGCTGCCGCACCGGCCGCACGGTCCCGGCGCGCCCCGCGGGCTGCAGCGCCCGTGCGGACCGCACCGAGCGCACCGAGCACGTCGGGCGCACCGAGCACGCCGAACACGCCGAGCACGTCGGGCGCACCGACCGCACCGAGTGCGCCGGCCGGAGCGCCGACCGACCCGAGGGGGAGCGATGAGGCTCGACCTGCGCACCGTGCGGCTCCGGCTCGCCGAGCCGCTGCGGATCTCCCGCGCGGTGACCACCGAACGCGACGCCGTCCACTTCGCCGTCCACCACGGCGGGCTGACCGGTCACGGCGAGGCCGTCGCCAGCGCCTACCTTCGGCTGCCCGCCGACCGGATCCGGTGCGAGGCCGACGCGCTCCGCCCGGGCCTGGATCGCTTCCCGGACCCGGAGACCGCCCTGGTCGAACTCCAGCGCGGCGCCGTGCCGTTCAAGGAGCTGCCGGCCGGTGTGCTGGCGGCCGTGGAGGCCGCCCTGCTCGACCTGGTCGGCAAGCGGGCCGGCGCACCCGTCCACCAACTCCTCGGCCGACTCGCCCCGGTGGCGGCCGGCACCGCCCGCACCATCGGCATCGAGCCGCCCGACCGCGCCGCCGTCCTGGCCGCCCGGCTGGTCGCCGCCGGGTTCACCGTGCTCAAGGTCAAGGCCGGGTCGGCCGACCCCGCGGACGACCTCGCCCGGGTGCGGGCCGTCCGGGAGCACGCCCCCGGCGCCCGGCTGCTGCTCGACCCGAACGGCGCCTGGACCGCGAGCCAGGCCCAGCGGCTGATCCCCGCCTTCGCCGCCGCCGGCGTCGAGGCCGTCGAGCAGCCGATCCCGGCCGGCACCCCCGACGTGCTCGCCGCGGTCGCCGAGCGCTCCCCGGTCCCGGTGATCGCCGACGAGGACGCCGTCGACCACGAGGACGCCTGCCGGCTCGCCGGCCGGGTCCACGGCGTCAACCTCAAGCTGGCCAAGTGCGGTGGCGTGCACCAGGTGCTGCGCATCCACGCCGCCCTCGGGGGCAGCGGCACCGAGGTGATGCTCGGCTGCCTCGCCGCCAGCTCGCTCGGCATCGCCCCGGCCGTCCACCTGGCCGACCGGGCCCGCTGGATCGACCTGGACGGGCACCTGCTGCTCGCCCACGACCCGTGGCAGGGCATCGGCGGCGCCGACGGCACCGTCCGCACGCCCGACCGGGCCGGCCTGGGCGTCCTGCCGGTGCCCGACCCGGCCGCAGTGGCCCGCCCCGCCCCGGGCGGAGCGCCGGCGGCGGCCGGCCGGTGAGGATGCTGCCCGCCGTACGGAGCTTCCCGCTGTCCGTGCGGCTGCTGCTGGTCAACCAGCTCGGCGTCAGCACCGGCTTCTACCTGCTCGTCCCGTACCTGGCCGGCCACCTCACCCACGACCTCGGACTCTCCGCCCTCGCCGTCGGCGCCGTGCTCGGTCTGCGCAACCTCAGCCAGCAGGGCCTGTTCATCCTCGGCGGCTCGGCCGCCGACCGGCTCGGCGCCCGCCGGGTCATCATCGCCGGCTGCGCGCTGCGGACCGTCGGCTTCGGGCTGTTCGCGCTCGGCGACTCGCTCACCGTGCTGCTCGCCGCCTCGGCGCTCAGCGGGCTGGCCGGCGCCCTGTTCAACCCGGCAGTCCGCACCTACGTCGCGCACGAGGCCGCCGACCGCAAGGCGGACGCCTTCGCGCTGTTCGCGGTGTTCGCCACCACCGGGGCGCTGGCCGGCCCGCTGCTCGGCGCCCTCCTGCTGCTGGTCGACTTCCGCGCCGCCGCGCTCACCGCCGCCGGCGTCTTCGCCGTGCTGACCGCGGCCCAGGCGCTGGCCCTGCCCGAGCGGGCCGTCCCGCCGCCTCCGCGCGGTGTGCTGGCCGACTGGCGCGAGGCGGCCGCCGACCGCCGGTTCCTGGCCTTCGCGCTCGCCATGGTGGGCCAGTTCGGCATGGAGAGCCAGCTCTACCTGCTGCTGCCCGACGCGGCCCGGCGCGCCACCGGCTGGACCGGCGCGGTCGGCCTGGTCTTCCTCACCAGCACCCTGGCCAACCTCGCGCTCCAACTGCGCATCACCACCAGGCTCCAGCGGGAGGGCCCACCCGCCCGGTGGATCGCGCCCGGCCTCGCCGTGGCCGGGACCGGCTTCCTGCTGCCGCTCGCCGCCCCCGGCCTGCCGGGCGTCCTCGGCGGCGTGCTGCTGCTCCAACTCGGCCTGATGACCGCCCAGCCCTTCGTCCTGGCGCTGATCCCCGCCTTCGGCCGCGGCAGCCTCACCGGCACCTACTACGGCCTGTACTACGTGGTCTCCGGTGTCGCCGCCGCCCTCGGCAACACGGCGGTCGGCCGCGCCATGGACAGCACCGCCGCCGCGCCCTGGCTGCTCTGCGCGGCCCTCGGACTCGGCTCCGCCACCGCCGTCGCCCGGCTGCACCGCACCGGGCGGCTCCCCGCCCCTGCCGGCCCACTCCCCAGCGAGGCCCGATGAACGGCCGCAACCTGCTCACCGACACCCCCGAGCTGTACGAACTGCGCTTCCCCGACCCCGGGTTCACCGCCGCGCGGTGGGCCGAGTCCGTGCTCCGCGACCACCGCGCCGGGCCCGCCGTGCTCGACCTCGGCTGCGGCACCGGCCGGGACGCCGGCTGGCTGCACCGCGCCGCCGGCCGGACCGTCACCGGTCTGGACAGCTCCCCGGCGATGATCGCGTACGCCCGCGCCCACCACCCCGGGCCGGACTACCACGTCGGCGACATGCGGGACTTCCGCCTCCCCGGCCGCTTCGACGCGGCCCTCTGCCTGGACAGCGCGCTGCTCCACTGCCACACCAACGACGACCTGGACGCCGTGCTCGGCCGGCTCCGCCACCACCTGCGCCCCGGCGGTCTGCTGGTCGCCGAGATGCGCAACGGCGCCTTCTTCCTGGGCCGCACCGAACTCCTCGACGCCCCGCGCACCGACACCGTGACCCGCGGCGGCACCACCTTCACCTCGCACACCACCCTCCGGATCGACCACGCCGCCCAACTCCTGCGCCGCATCCGGATCTGGAGCACCGACGACGGCGCCCCGCCGGTCGAGCAGCACTCCGCCTGGCGGCTGCTCTTCCCGCAGGAGCTGCGCCACCTGCTCGCCGCCAACGGCTTCACCGTCCTCGCCCTCTACGACCGGCCCGGCCCGCGGACCGAGCCGCCGTGGACCGACGGCGCCGCGCCCGCCGACACCGCCGAGGACGACCGCCTCCACCTGGTCGCCCGGCTCGGCACCGCCGCCGTGCGCTGAGCACCCGCACCGGCCGGCCCCCGGCCCGCGTCACCGTGCGGCAGACCCTGGGGCCTGTCCGGTCGGACACCCGCCACCGTCCGCGGCGTCCCCCCTCCCGGCCGTCCGACGAGACGTGTACTCCGGAGGCGACACGCCGGTCCTCGGCCACGGCCGGCCGCCACCGGAAGCCCCCGGTGCCGGCCACGGCGCTTCGCACGGGCGCCGACACCCGGACGTCCCACGGGAGGCCCGCGTCCCGAGGCCCGCGGCCGGCGGCGAAGGACGACGCGGCGGCGGGGGAGTGCGGGCCCCGGCGGCGCGGCCCCGGGCCGTTCCCCGGGACAGGGCCTACGCTGAACTCGCCCGGGCGGCCGGTCGGCCGCGGGAGTCGGGAGGGGCCCGGCGGCCGGGTTCGAGGAGGTGCGCGATGGGCAGCGGCGAGGGTGCCACGGTGCGCTGTGTGGCGGCCGTTCCGTGCTGGGTGAGCCTGATGGCGCACGATCTCGACGCCGCGAAGGCGTTCTACGGCCCGCTGCTGGGCTGGGAGTTCGAGCCCGGGCCGGACCGGTTCGGCCCCTACGTGCACGCGGTGACCGGCGGCGAGGCCGTGGCCGGCCTGGGCGTGGCCGGCAGCGGCTGGGCCATGCCGGTCGCGTGGACCAGCTACTTCGGCACCGAGAGCGCCGACGCGGCCGCCGACGCCGTCCGCGAGCGCGGGGCGACCCTCGCGGTGGGCCCGCTCGCCTTCGACGCCGGCCGGGTGGCGTTCGCCGCGGACCCGGCGGGGGCGGTCTTCGGCATCTGGGAGGGCCCGCTGGGCCGGGCCCGGCGCCTCGACCTGCCCGGCGCACCGGTCTGGATCGAGCTGCGCACGCCGGACCCGTTCGCGGCGGCGCTCTTCTACGGCGAGGTGTTCCGCTGGGACGGCCGGGATCCGGAGCGGTTCGAGGTGCGCTGGGAGCACGACCGGGTGGTACTGCGCACCGAGGGCCACAGCGTGGCGGCCCTCGCCCGGGAGCAGTCGGCCGGCCCGGCCGGCATGCCGCCGCACTGGGAGGTGTCGTTCGCGGTGTCGGACACCGATGCGGCCCTGGCCCGGGCGGAGGCGCTCGGCGGATCGGCGCTGGGACCGGCCTTCGACTCCCCGTACGGCCGGGTGGCGCGCCTCCAGGACCCGGAGGGCGGGCGCTTCGCGGTGATCAGCCCCAAGGGCTGAGCGGCCGGGCCCACCAGGGAGCGTCCCCGCGGCGCGGCGCGGCGCGGCGCGGCCCGGTCCCGAGCCCGCCCCGACTCAGCCGGCGGCCTCCGTCCCGGCTTCCGCTCCGGCTTCCGCTCCGGCCTCCGTCCCGGCTTCCGCTCCCGCCGGCGGACCGGCTTCCGCGACGGCCTCCCGCTCGCTCCGCAGCCGCTCGCCGAGCGCCGCCCGGGAGCCGGCCGGCAGCGCCTTGCGCGCAGCGGGGAACAGCCCCTTCTCCTCCGCCGTCAGGTGCCGGCGGACGGTGTCGGCCAGGCCCTGCAGCAGGGTGCCGGACGCGGGTTCGTCGGCGCCGAGACTCTGCAGGTCGGAGAGGTACTGGCCGATCGTGAGGTGGTCGTGGATGCACGCGAACACCAGGGCCCCGCCGTCCGGCACGTCGTGCTGGACCACCGGGAAGAGGTGCTCCTCCTCGGCGGCGCAGTGGCTGAACAGCAGGTCGGTCAGCCGATCGACCAGCTCCTTGCGCTCCTGGCCGTCCGGGGGCGCGGCCTCGATCCGGGCGAGCAGCTCCGTCACCGCCCGGTGGTCGGCGGTGAACTCGCCGAGGATGTCCGGCCTGCGGCTCATGGCACGCCCGCCTCTCGTCCGGTGGCCCCCCGACACCTCCAGTATCCGGCGTCGCTGCTCCGAACCGTCCGGCCGCGGGGTGTCACCCCTGGTCAGACGCCATTCCGTGGCGCAGCGCAACCGCCCCCGGGCCCGGCCGGCACCGCGCCCGGGCCCGGGCCCGCTCCGAGCCACCCGCGTGCCCGCTCCGCGCCGGCCCGCGCCCGCCCGCTCCGTGCCTGCTCAGGCCCAGCTGCTCCGTGCCTGCTCAGGGCCGGTCGCGGCGCCCGGTGAGGGCGAGCAGCCGGGTCTGCGGGCCCGCGTCCTCCGGAACCGGGACGGGCGGGTCGAACAGGCCGCTGCCGGAGAGGTCCCCGTAGCCGGCGTACTCGCCGAGCGCGTACTCCACCAGGCCGGCCGGGAGCCGCGTGCGGTTGCCGATGCCCTCGGCGAGGTCCCAGGTGTGCACGACGGCGTCGGCGGTGAGCTGGTCCAGGTAGTACTGGCCGGAGACGTCGGCGAACGAGAGGTGGACGGTCAGCTCGGACGCGCCGGGGACCTCGAACGCCGTGCGTGCGGCCTCGGCGGCGGCGGTCCAGGCGCCGACCGGATCGGAGCCGAGCACGTCGCCGTCGAAGCGGCTGCCGACCTCGGAGATCGTCGAGCCCATGAGCAGTTCGGGCACCCAGAGCTGCTCGGACGTGAGGTGGTTGACCAGGTCGCGGACCGACCAGTCGACGCACGGTGTCGGCGCGTCCCACTGGTCGGGGGCGATCAGCCGGACGCGTTCGCCGAACTCGTGCAGCGCCTCGGCGTACGGCGTCCCGGGCTGTGCGGACGGTCGGTTTTCCCTGCGGTGAGCCATACCTCCACCCTGCCCCCGACTCCCCGCCCGCCGCGACCGCGGCCCCGGCCGGTGCCCCCGCACCCACCCCGGCACGCACCCGGAGGCAAGTTGTTCAAATTCGAACCTCCAGGTACGGTCGAGCTGCGGCCGTTCGCATTTGAACAACCCGCCCCGGGTGGCCCGCCGCGCCACCCTCATCCCCTCGACCGACCTCGACCGACCTCGACCGATGGAGACGCGCATGCCGAGCACCAGCCCGAGCACGACCGCCCCCACCGCCGCCGCCCTCCCGGGCCGGGCGGCCCCCGAGCCCGCCGCGACCTCGCCGCACGCCTACGACGCCGGCCTCCTCCTGCTGCGCCTCGCCCTCGGCCTCACCATGGCCGCGCACGGCAGTCAGAAGCTGTTCGGCTGGTTCGGTGGCGGAGGTATCGACGGCACCGGTCAGTTCTTCACCATGAGCGGTTACCCGGCCGGGGACGCGATGGCCGTGGTGGCCGGCCTCACCGAGACGTTCGGCGGGCTCGCCCTCGCCGTCGGCCTGCTGACCCCGCTGGCCGCCGCGGCCATCCTCGGCACCATGGTCAACGCCCTCGCCGTCACCTGGGGCGGCGGGTTCTTCGCGCCCAAGGGCAGTGAGTACGAGTGGCTGCTGACCGCCGGCGCCGCCGCGCTCGCGCTGACCGGGCCCGGCCGCTACGCGGTGGACCGCTACCTGCCCGTGCTGCGCGCGCACCGGCTCGCGTACGGCGCGGCCGCCGTCGCGGTCGGCCTGGTGACCGCGGGCGTCGTCCTGCTGCTGCGCAGGTAGCGGGCGGCCGTCCGGGTCAACCACTCTTCCCGTTGCGGAAGTTGGGAACAGGCCGCCTGTCGGAGTGCGCCGTGCGCCGTGCGCCGGCTGTGGCGGGGGAGTTCCCCCCTGTCGCGGCCGGCGCACGGCTGTCGCCCCGAGTGCAACGCCCTTTCACCGCACGCCTGAAGAGACCCCAGGCCTTCTGAAGACAACTCACGTCCGAGGGCTTCCCGGCGTCGTGTGATGTGTGTAATGGTACATGTCACACTCCCCACCGTGTGCTCGACGGGGCCGCCCCACGGCCTCGGTGCAACGGTCCTCACTCCCCGTACGGTCGCGCCCCCAACGCGGCCGCCAAGGTTCGGAGGCCCCCCACGTGAGAACCGCACGTCCCTTTCCGCAACTGGCAGGAATAGCCAGGTTGCTGACGATCGCCATGGCGATGCTGCTGGCGGTCGGCCTGTTCGCGCCCCGCAGTCAGGCCGCCCCCGCCCCGGCCTTGCCGCAGCCGGGTGGCGCGGCGTCCGCCACCCCCGCCGGCCCCGCGCCGCAGCCCGCCATCGGGGCCGCGCCCGAGGACGGCCGCAAGAACCGGCCGGTGCCGGCCAACGACCGCGCACCGCTCTCGGCCGACGCGCCGACCGAGGCCGACGGCCGCACCGCCGTCAAGTCCCCGGGCAGCAGCGCCGCACCGGCGGCCGGGGCGGCCGCCGCGACCTGCAACGTCGGTGACTTCACCAGCCGCACCGGCGCCGCCCTGGTCCAGCAGATCAAGTCCGCCGACGTGGGCTGCGTGAACGAGCTCTTCCCGCTCACCGGCACCGACGCGAACAAGGCCTTCCGCGAGGCCCAGATGGTCACCGTGGCAGACGCCCTGCGCGACACGGCCGCGAGTTACCCGGGCAACAACACCACCTCCACCGAGCAGTTGGTGCTCTACCTGCGCGCCGGCTACTTCGTGCAGTGGTACCACTCGGCCGACGTGGGCCAGTACGGCACCGTGCTGCAGACCTCGATCCGCGCAGCGCTGGACGCATTCTTCGCCAACTCGCACTCCCGTGACGTCAGTTCGGAGAACGCCGGCACGCTGGGCGAGGCCGTCACCCTGATCGACAGCGCCCAGGAGAACGCCCGCTACCTCTACGTCGTGAAGCGGATGCTGGCCGACTACAACGCCGCCACCCACAACCCGGCCGGCATGGGCAACGCGCTCAACGGCGTCTTCACCGTGCTGTGGCGCGGGCACCAGCTGCCCGCGTTCGTCAGCGCCGTGCAGGCCGACCCGAGCGTGCTCGACTCGCTGTACGGCTTCGCGACCGCCAACAACGCCCAACTCGGCGGCGACTACACCTTCCTGGTCTACAACGCCACCCGTGAGCTGGGCCGCTTCCTGCAGCACGCCCCGCTGCAGGCCAAGGCCCGCCCGCTGGTCAAGGGCCTGGCCGACCAGTCCTCGGTGGCCGGCCGCACCGCCTACCAGTGGGCTGCCGCCGCGGAGATGGTGACCGAGTACGACGGCGGCAACTGCTCCTACTACGGCACCTGTGACGCCGCCAACCGGCTCAAGGCGGCCAACCTGACCGTCAGTCACACCTGCAGCCCGAGTATCCGGATCATCGCCCAGGCCCTGGACGCCACCCAGCTGAACTCCGCCTGCACCAGCCTGAACGGCCAGGACGCGTACTTCCACACGGTGGCCCGGGACAACGGCCCGGTCGCCGACGACCGCAACACCACCATCGAGGTGGTGGTCTTCCACGGCCGCTTCGACTACGGCGTGTTCGCCGCGATGATCTACGGCATCGACACCAACAACGGCGGCATGTACCTGGAGGGCAACCCGGCCGCGGCCGGCAACCAGCCGCGCTTCCTCGCCTACGAGGCCGAGTGGGTGCGCCCGGACTTCCAGGTCTGGAACCTCAACCACGAGTACACCCACTACCTCGACGGCCGCTTCGACATGTACGGCGACTTCAACGCCGGCACGGCGACGCCGACCGTCTGGTGGGTCGAGGGCTTCGCCGAGTACGTCTCCTACTCGTACCGCAAGGTGCCGTACGACGCCGCGATGACCGCGGCCGGCCGCCACACCTACACCCTCCGGACCCTGTTCGACACCACCTACGACAACGCCGACTCCGAGCGGATCTACCGCTGGGGCTACCTCGCCGTGCGCTTCATGCTGGAGAAGCACCGCGCGGACATGGACGCGGTGCTCGCCAAGTACCGCGCCGGCGACTGGAACGGCGCCCGCAGCTACCTCACCCAGACCGTCGGCACCCGGTACGACGCCGAGTTCGACGCCTGGCTGACCACGTGCGCCACCGGCACCTGCTCCGGCACCAACCCGCCCGCCAACCAGGCGCCCACGGCGGCCTTCACCACCGCGGTCGGCGAGCTGGCCGTCACCTTCGTCGACCGGTCCACCGACCCGGACGGCAAGATCGCCTCCCGCGCCTGGGACTTCGGTGACGGCACCACCTCCACCGCCGCCAACCCGACCAAGTGGTACTCCGCGGCCGGCACCTACACCGTCACGCTCACGGTGACCGACGACAAGGGCGCCACCGCCCGCACCAGCAAGTCGGTCACGGTCGCCCGCCTGCCCGAGTGCTCCGGTGCCGACACCCGGCAGCTGGACCGCAACTGCCGGCGCAGCAACGCGGCGGCGGCCACCGGCAACTACGCCCACTTCTACCTGTACGTCCCGGCCGGGACGAAGCAGCTCAAGGTCAGCAGCACCGGCGGCACCGGCAACGCCGACCTCTACTACAACTCCGGCGGCTGGGCGTACACCAACGCCTACACCGCCAAGTCCACCAACCTGGCCAACAACACCGAGACCCTCACCGTCACCGACCCGCCCACCGGCTACGTGTACTTCAGCCTCTACGCCCAGCAGGGCTTCAGCGGGGTGAACATCACGGCCGAGTACTGATCCCGCGACCGTCCGCGCACACCCGCGGGCCCCGGCGGAGCGCACCCGCGCCCGCCGGGGCCCCGGCGCGACGGGCGAGCTCCCGTGGGCCCGGCGGTGGGCCGTCAGGCGCCGACCCGCACCAGCGCCAGCGTGATGTTGTCCGGTCCGCCCGCCTCGATCGCCGCCTTCCAGAGCTCGAACGCGGCCCGCCCGTCACCCCGTTCGACGTCCGCGCGGTGGCGGGCCAGCAGTTCGGCCAGCTCGTCCTCCGGCACCGGGTCGGTGAGGCCGTCGCTGCAGACCAGGTAGCGGTCGCCGGCCGCCAGTGGGGCGCTGCGCACGTGCGGTTCGACGAAGGTCAGGCCGAACGACCCGCCCAGGGTCTGGGTGACCATCGCGGTGGTGCGGCGACCGGGCGGCGGGGGCGGGCTGTCGTCCACGCTGACCCGGCGCAGCCCCTCGTCGGCGACCCGGTAGACGCGGCTGTCGCCGACGTTGAAGACCACCGCCTGCTCGGCGAGCAGCACCAGGCCGGCCACCGTCGTCCCCATCGCGGCCAGTCCCGGATCGCCGGCCGCCGCGGCGTACACGGCCCGGTTGCAGGACTGCAGGGTCTCCCGGACGGTCTCCTCGCCGTCCAGGGCCGGCCCGGCCGCGGCCAGCTCCCGTGCCACCAGCGCGCTCGCCACCTCGCCGCCGGGGTGCCCGCCGAGGCCGTCCGCCACCGCGACCACGCACGGCGGGCCGAGCGGGAAGAGCAGGGTCTGCGGATTGGTGGTCACGGTCGCACAGAGCGTCCACGGGCCGATCGTGAGGCTGTCCTCGTTCCGCTCCCGCACCAGGCCCTCGTGGCTCAGCGCGCTCACCGCGATGTAGGCCGCCATCCGCTCGCCGCCCTTCCGGAGGTCCGGTCCGGCCGTCCCTGTCCTCCCATTGTCGCCCCCGTACGCGCACCCTTCCGCCCGCGCACCGGCGGCCCGCGCCGGGCCGTGCACCCACGGAACAGCCGCCGTGCACGCTCCCGGAATAACCCCGCGCCACCCGGTGCTAATGTGGTTGAAACTTTGACGATCGGATCCTGAAGCCGGGATTCACCAGGAGTGTGGTGAGCAGCATGCAGTTCGGAATCTTCACCGTCGGCGACGTGACCCCCGACCCCACCACCGGCCGCACCCCGACCGAGCACGAGCGGATCAAGGCGATGGTGGCCATCGCCCGCAAGGCCGAGGAGGTCGGCCTGGACGTCTTCGCGACCGGCGAGCACCACAACCCGCCGTTCGTGCCGTCCTCGCCGACCACCATGCTCGGCTACATCGCCGCGCAGACCGAGCGCATCATCCTCTCCACCTCGACCACGCTGATCACCACCAACGACCCGGTGAAGATCGCCGAGGACTTCGCGATGCTCCAGCACCTCGCCGAGGGCCGGGTGGACGTCATGATGGGCCGCGGCAACACCGGCCCGGTCTACCCGTGGTTCGGCAAGGACATCCGCCAGGGCATCCCGCTCGCCGTCGAGAACTACGCGCTGCTGCACCAGCTGTGGCGCGAGGAGGTCGTCGACTGGTCGGGCCGCTTCCGCACGCCGCTGCAGTCCTTCACCTCCACCCCGCGTCCGCTGGACGGCGTCCCGCCGTTCGTCTGGCACGGCTCGATCCGCAGCCCGGAGATCGCCGAGCAGGCCGCCTACTACGGTGACGGCTTCTTCGCGAACAACATCTTCTGGCCCAAGGAGCACTTCCAGAAGCTGATCGAGCTCTACCGCGCGCGCTACGCCCACTACGGCCACGGCACGCCCGAGCAGGCGTACGTCGGCCTCGGCGGCCAGGTGTTCATGCGGAAGAACTCGCAGGACGCGGTGCGCGAGTTCCGGCCGTACTTCGACAACGCGCCGGTCTACGGGCACGGCCCGTCGCTGGAGGAGTTCACCGAGCAGACGCCGCTCACCGTCGGCAGCCCGCAGGAGGTCATCGAGAAGACGCTGACCTTCCGCGAGACCTTCGGCGACTACCAGCGCCAGCTGTTCCTGATGGACCACGCCGGCCTGCCGCTGAAGACCGTGCTGGAGCAGCTGGACCTGCTCGGCGAGGAGGTCGTGCCGGTGCTGCGCGAGGAGTTCGCCAAGGGGCGGCCGGCCGACGTCCCGGACGGGCCGACGCACGCGGCCCGGGTGGCCGCGGCCGAGGCGCAGGAGCTCGTGGAGGTGTCCGAATGAGCACGTTCAAGCTGGTCGTGGTCAGTGCCGGGCTGAGCAAGCCGTCGTCGACCCGCCTGCTGGCGGACCGGCTCGCCGACGCGACGGTGCGCCGGCTCGGCGGCGCGGCCGAGGTGACGGTGATCGAGCTGCGCGACCTCGCCACCGACATCGCGCACAACTTCGTGACCGGGTTCCCGGGCGCGGCGCTGCGCGGGGCGGTCGAGGCGGTGACGCACGCGGACGGCGTGATCGCCGTGACGCCGATCTTCACCGCCTCGTACAGCGGCCTGTTCAAGTCGTTCTTCGACGTGATCGACCACGATGCGCTCGCGGGCAAGCCGGTGCTGATCGCCGCCACCGGCGGGACCCCGCGCCACTCGCTCGCCCTGGAGCACGCCGTCCGGCCGCTCTTCGCCTACCTCCGGTCGGTCGTCGTCCCCACGGCGGTCTACGCCGCCACCGACGACTTCGGTGCGACGGGGGACCGGCACACTGGCGGTCTGGCGGGCCGGATCGACCGGGCGGCGGAGGAGCTCGCGGCGCTGCTGGCCGGGCGCGGCCCGGCCGCCGCGGAGCAGCCGGAGACCGTGGTGCCGTTCGCCGAGCAGCTGGCGGCCCTGCGGGTCTGAGGGCCTGGCGGCCGGCCACGGCGCGGCGGCGGCGGAACGACGGCGGCGGAACGACGGAAGAAGGGGCGGCCCGGGGCGGGCCCGCCCCTTCTTCCGTCTGCGCGCCCGGCGGCCCCGCGCGCCGTCCGCCGCCGGGGTCTCCCGCGACGGGAATCCGGACGGCCGTTCGGCGCGCCCGAATGTCCGCTCTGGGGTGTAATCGTACGGATGATCAGCTCTCTGCTGCTTCGCTGCGCCCTGCCCTCCCGGGAGTCCTGAGGTGGAGTCCGAGTCCGTCCCGCCGTCCGCGCCCCTCCTGCTGCCCGAGCCCGCCCCACCGCCCGCCGCGACCGGCGGGCCGGCCCCTGCGCCGCCCCCGCAGCCGCAGGACGTCCTCACCCCGCTCACCGGCGCCGCCGTCTTCCTGGTGCTGACCATCGACCCCGGCGGCGAACGGACCGTCCGCGACCTGCTCCCCGACCTGGCCGGCCTGCGCCGCTCGGTCGGCTTCCGGGCCCCGGACGGCGGACTGGCTTGCGTCGCCGGGATCGGCTCGGACGCCTGGGACCGGCTCTTCGCCGGCCCCCGGCCCGCCGGGCTGCACCCCTTCCGGGAGCTCGTCGGCCCCCGCCACCGGGCCCCCGCCACCCCCGGCGACCTGCTGTTCCACATCCGGGCCGCCCGGATGGACCTCTGCTTCGAACTGGCCGGCCTGCTCACCGGGCGGCTGGCCGGCGCCGCCACCGTGGTGGACTCGGCGGAGGGCTTCCGCTACTTCGACAACCGCGACCTGCTCGGCTTCGTCGACGGCACCGAGAACCCCGAGGGCCGGGCGGCCGCGGCGGCCGTGACCGTGGGCGCGGAGGATCCGGCCTTCGCCGGATGCAGCTACGTCATCGTGCAGAAGTACCTGCACGACCTGGACGCCTGGAACGCCCTCACGGTGGAGCAGCAGGAGCTGGCCGTCGGCCGCACCAAGCTCACCGACGTGGAGCTGCCCGACGCGGTGAAGCCGCCGGACTCGCACGTCGCGCTCACCGGCGTGACCGGCCCGGACGGCGAGGAGCTGCAGATCATGCGCTTCAACATGCCGTTCGGCTCCTTCGCCGGGGGCGGCGAGTTCGGGACGTACTTCATCGGCTACGCCGCCACCCCCGCGGTGACCGAGGAGATGCTGCGCAACATGTTCCTCGGCCGCCGGCCGGGCCGACACGACCGGCTGCTCGACTTCTCCACGGCCGTCACCGGCTCGCTGTTCCACGTGCCGACCGCCGACTTCCTGGACGACCCCCCGCCCGCGCCGCCCGTGCCGCCCGAGACCGGGGCCGCCGAGGTCGCCGAGGCCGCGCCCGCCCCCACCGAGAGCCCCGCCACCGCGACCGCCTCCGATGGCTCGCTCGCCATCGGCAGTCTGAAGAGGACCCCCGCACGATGAGCAACCTCCACCGCGACCTGGCCCCCGTCTCCGCCGCCGCCTGGGCGGAGATCGAGGAGGAGGCCCGGCAGACGTTCACCCTGCACGTCGCGGGCCGCCGGGTGGTCGACCTGGGCGGCCCCGAGGGCGCCACCCTCGCCGCCGTCGGCACCGGCCACCTGACCCGGATCGATCCGCCCGCCGAGGGCGTCCTCGCGCACGCCCGCGACGCCCGGCCGGTGGTCGAGCTGCGGGTGCCGTTCACGGTGGGTCGCGCGGCCGTCGACGACGTGGAGCGGGGCTCCCGCGACTCCGACTGGCAGCCGGTGAAGGACGCCGCCCGCACCCTCGCCCTCGCCGAGGACCGCGCGATCTTCGAGGGCTACCCGGCCGCCGCCATCGAGGGCATCCGGGCCGGCGCGAGCAACCCGCCGATCCCGCTGCCCGACGACGTCCGGGCCTACCCGACCACGGTCAGCCAGGCCCTCACCGCGCTGCGCCTGGCCGGCGTCGGCGGCCCGTACTCGCTGCTGCTCGGCGCCGACACCTTCACCGCGGTCAGCGAGACCAGCGACCACGGCTACCCCGTCGCCGCCCACATCGCCCGCCTCCTCGACGGCGAGATCATCTGGGCGCCGGCGATCGAGGGCGCCTACCTGCTCTCCGCCCGGGGCGGCGACTTCGAGCTCTTCCTGGGCCAGGACGTCTCGGTCGGCTACCTCTCGCACGACGCCGAGTCGGTCTCGCTCTACCTCCAGGAGTCGCTCACCTTCCGCCTCTACACCGCCGAGGCCGCCGTCGTGCTCGGTGATCGGTGAGCGAACGGCCGAAGGGTACTGAGTTCCTTTACGCGGGGTACTGAGTGCCGTATTGTCTTCGGTAAGCCTCTGACGCCAGTCGAAGAGAGCCGACACGGCATGCCGGTCCAGGTGGCGCCCCGGGCGCGCGGGCAGCGGCCGGACCGGGTTTGGCACTCAGTACCCTCGGCATGACCCGAGGCCCATGGACCAGCGCACCCGTATCAGGAGAACCGCTCATGAGCTTGAGGATCGTTGTCTGCGTGAAGTACGTGCCGGACGCGACGGGTGACCGTCGGTTCGCGGACGACCACACCACCGACCGGGAGGGCGTGGACGGCCTCCTGTCGGAGCTGGACGAGTACGGCGTGGAGCAGGCGCTGCGGATCGCGGAGGCGCACGGCGACGCCGAGGTGACGGTGCTGACGGTCGGGCCGGACGACGCGAAGGACGCGCTGCGCAAGGCGCTGTCGATGGGTGCGGACAAGGCCGTGCACGTGAACGACGACGACATCCACGGCACGGACGTGATCGGCACGTCGGCGATCGTGGCGAAGGCGCTGGAGAAGACCGGGTTCGACCTGGTGGTCGGCGGTATGGCGTCGACGGACGGGTCGATGGGTGTGCTGCCGGCGCTGCTGGCGGAGCGGCTGGGCGTGCCGCAGGTGACGCTGCTGTCGGAGGTGTCGGTCGAGGGCGGTGTGGTCAAGGGCCGTCGCGACGGTGACGCGGCGACGGAGCTGGTGGAGGCTCCGCTGCCGGCGGTGGTCTCGGTGACGGACCAGTCGGGCGAGGCCCGTTACCCGTCGTTCAAGGGGATCATGGCGGCGAAGAAGAAGCCGGTGCAGTCCCTGGACCTGGACGACCTGGGCATCGAGGCGGACGAGGTCGGTCTGGCGGGTGCGTGGACGGCGGTGGAGTCGGTCGCGGCGCGTCCGGCGCGCACCGCGGGCACGGTCGTCAAGGACGAGGGCGAGGGCGGCAAGCAGCTCGCCGCGTTCCTCGCCGACCAGAAGTTCATCTGAGCCGCTCGCCCCGAGCCCCCACCCCCAGCCCACAGCGAAGTACGGAGACATTGAGCAATGGCTGAGATTCTCGTCCTGGTGGACCACGCCGACGGCGCGGTCCGCAAGCCGGCCCTGGAGCTGCTGACCCTGGCCCGCCGGATCGGCGAGCCGTCGGCCGTCGTCCTGGGTGCTGGTGCGGCCGCCGCCGACATCGCCGCCAAGGCCGCCGAGTTCGGTGCGGCGAAGGTGTACGTCGCCGACGGCGCCGAGTTCGCCGACCAGCTGGTCGTCCCCAAGGTCGACGCGCTGGCCCAGATCGCCAAGGCCGCCGAGGCCGCGGCGGTGCTGGTCACCTCCTCCGGCGAGGGCAAGGAGGTCGCCGCCCGCGTCGCCCTGCGCCTCGGCTCCGGCATCATCACCGACGCCGTCGACGTCCGCGCCGGCGACCAGGGCCCCGTCGCCACCCAGTCGGTGTTCGCCGCCTCGTACACCGTCGACTCGCGCGTCAGCAACGGCGTGCCCGTCATCACGGTCAAGCCGAACGCCGTCGCCCCCGAGGCCGCCCCGGCGGCCGGCGCGGTCGAGAACGTCACCGTCGCGTTCACCGGCAACGCCGCCAAGGTCACCTCGCGCACCCCGCGCGTCTCCACCGGCCGCCCCGAGCTGACCGAGGCCGCCATCGTGGTCTCCGGCGGCCGCGGCGTCGGCGAGGCGGCCGGCTTCGGCGTGGTCGAGGAGCTCGCGGACGCGCTCGGCGCGGCCGTCGGTGCCTCCCGTGCCGCCGTCGACGCCGGCTGGTACCCGCACACCAACCAGGTCGGCCAGACCGGCAAGCAGGTCTCGCCCCAGCTGTACGTGGCCAACGGCATCTCCGGCGCCATCCAGCACCGGGCCGGCATGCAGACCTCGAAGACCATCGTGGCCGTCAACAAGGACCCCGAGGCCCCGATCTTCGAGCTGGCCGACTACGGCGTGGTCGGCGACCTGTTCGCCGTGCTGCCGCAGCTCACCACCGAGGTGAAGGCCCGCAAGGCCTGATCCCGCGCAGACCGTCCCGGCGGGGACGAACGCCGGAGGGCGTGGCACCGGGTACCCGGTGCCACGCCCTCCGGCGTTCCTGCGGCCCTACTCGGCGAAGGCCGCCAGGTGCTGGGTGAAGCCGCCCTGGTTCGGCGGCAGCGGGCGCGGCTCGGCCGGCTGGACCTGCTCCGGCTCGTCCTGCGGCAGCAGCGTCAGCTCGGGCTGGTCGGTGTCGGCGGAGGGCGTCAGCCGGACCCTGGTGCCCACCGGGACGGTGCTGCGCAGCCCGTTGACGATGCACCAGACGTCGAACCCCTCGGCCATCCGGATCAGCGACTTCTGCCGGGCCAGCGGCGTACGGGCCTGCTCCACGGCGCACCGGCGCACCACGCCGGTGCCCTCGCTGCGCTCCAGCCGCAGGTCGGTGGAGCCGCAGGTGGGGCAGAGCAGCCGCTGGAAGGTCGGGTTGCTGCACCAGGCGCAGCGCTGGAAGTACAGCGGAGTGCCCTCGGTGGCGGCGTCGATGGCTGAGTGGACCACGGTGTCATCTCCCTGCGCTCGGAGCGGCTTCGGCAGAAAGAGGATAGGGAACTCAGTACCGCCATGTGAAGGCACTGAGTTCCCTTTTTGCTGCGCCCATGCATAATGAAGGGTACTGAGTACCGTCGTGAAACAGGAGTGCCGATCATGAGCCAGGACTTCGATCTCTTCCGGATCTCCGAGGAGCACGAGATGCTCCGTGAGGCGGTGCGTTCGCTGGCCGAGGCGAAGATCGCTCCGTTCGCGGCGGAGGTGGACGAGCAGGGCCGGTTCCCGCAGGAGGCGTTGGACGCGTTGCAGGGCAATGATCTGCACGCGGTGCACGTGCCGGAGGAGTTCGGTGGTGCGGGGGCGGATGCGCTGGCGACGGTGATCGTGATCGAGGAGGTGGCGCGGGTGTGCGCCTCGTCGTCGTTGATCCCGGCGGTGAACAAGCTGGGGTCGCTGCCGGTGCAGTTGTCGGGGTCGGAGGAGTTGAAGGCGAAGTACCTGGGGGCGCTGGCCCGGGGTGAGGGGATGTTCTCGTACTGCCTGTCGGAGCCGGAGGCGGGTTCGGACGCGGCGGGGATGAAGACCCGGGCGGTGCGGGACGGGGACTTCTGGGTGCTGAACGGGGTGAAGCGCTGGATCACCAACGCCGGTGTGTCGGAGTTCTACACGGTGATGGCGGTGACGGATCCGGAGGCGCGGTCGAAGGGGATCTCGGCGTTCGTGGTGGAGAAGGGCGATGCGGGGGTGTCGTTCGGGGCTCCGGAGAAGAAGCTGGGGATCAAGGGGTCGCCGACGCGTGAGGTGTACTTCGACAATGTGCGGATTCCGGCGGACCGGATGATCGGTGCGGAGGGGACGGGGTTCGCGACGGCGATGCGGACGCTGGACCACACGCGGGTGACGATCGCGGCGCAGGCGTTGGGGATCGCGCAGGGGGCGTTGGACTACGCGAAGGGCTATGTGCGGGAGCGCAAGCAGTTCGGGAAGCCGATCGGGGACTTCCAGGGGGTGCAGTTCATGTTGGCGGACATGGCGATGAAGCTGGAGGCGGCGCGGCAGCTGACGTACGCGGCGGCGGCGAGGTCGCAGCGCGGGGACGGGGATCTGACGTTCTTCGGGGCGGCGGCGAAGTGCTTCGCGTCGGACGCGGCGATGGAGATCACGACGGACGCGGTGCAGCTGCTGGGCGGGTACGGGTACACCCGGGACTACCCGCTGGAGCGGATGATGCGGGACGCGAAGATCACGCAGATCTACGAGGGCACCAACCAGATCCAGCGCATCGTCATGGCCCGCAACCTGCCGTAAGGCGGCACCGCACGCCAGTCCGGCTGTTCGAGGCCGGTGCTATGTTCCGGGAATGAGCGAGAAGGAAGAGCAGGACCAGCCCATGAACGACGGGCCGCCGAAGCCGGCGATGCGTGAGGCGCTGGTCGCCGCCGCCTTCGAGCTCTTCCTGGAACGCGGCTTCGAACAGACCACCATCGACGACATCGTCTCCCTGGCCGGGGTCGGCCGGCGCTCCTTCTTCCGGTACTTCCCGGCCAAGGAGGACGTGGTCTTCCCCGACCACGAGCGCAGCCTGGCCGAGATGACGGAGTTCCTGGAGTCCGGCAGCGGCGAGGAGGACCCGGTGCGGCACGCCTGCGGTGCCGCCCGGCTCGTCCTGCGGATGTACGCCGAGCAGCCGTCCTTCTCGGTGCAGCGCTACCGCCTCACCCGCAAGGTGCCCGGCCTGCGCGCGTACGAGCTGTCGGTGGTCTGGCGCTACGAGCACACGCTCGCGCACTACCTGCGCGGCCGGTTCGCCGACCGGCCGGACGGCGCGCTGCGCGCCGACGTGATCGCGGCCGCGGTGGTCTCCGCGCACAACCACGCGCTGCGCACCTGGCTCCGCTCGGGCGGCGAGAGCGACTGGGTCGCCGAGGTGGACAGCGCGATGGCCTTCGTCACCGGCACCTGGAGTGACCGGCCCGCCGAGGCCGACCCGGAGGGCGGGGCGGCGGACGACGTCGTGGTGCTGGTCGCCAGCCGGCGGGCCCCGCTCTGGCGGATGGTCCAGGGCATCGAGAGCGCCCTGGGCGACACCCGCCGGGTGCCCGAGGACGCCCGGGACGCCCCGCAGGCACCGCAGGGCTGACGCCCCGTCCGCGGGCGGCGGACGGGCTCCCGTCCACCCTCGCCCGCCGCCGGAGCACCGGCGCGGCCGCCGCCGCTCCGCCGTCAGGGCCGGCGGCCCGGTGGGCCCGTTCGGCGGACGCCCGGTGAACATCCGTCGATTCGCGGGTGGCCGGGCCCGCCGGTACGGCATAACGGAGGGGCTCCCGCACCACGGAGGGGCTCCCGTCCACCGGGGCCCCGGACCGGCCGAAGGACTCACCCATGCCCCTGAGCAACTACGGCGTGCTCGCCGCCACCGCGATCGACCGTCGCCGCGAAGGCGCCACCGACACCCCGCACTACCAGATCCACCTGCGCGACGAGAACGGCACCGAGTACCGCGCGGCGCTCAACGTCCAGTCGCAGCTGGCCCCCTCGGACCTGCTCTACGTCGTCGTGGACGACTTCAGACACCCGCTCACCGCACAGCTCCCCGACGCCGGCAGCGGCTGGACCGACCTCTCCTCGAAGCCGGGCACGGCGAGCCTGGACTTCATCCGCGGCAACCTCTTCGACCCGGCCGCCCTGCGCACCCTGCCGCCCGACCTGCCCGGCGCCGACAACGACCTCGCCGACCTGCTCGACCACTACGTGCAGCGCGCCATCGCCGACCCGGCCGCCGCCGTCTACCTGATCGGCCAGCGCTTCGGCCCCGAGCCGACCGTCCGCGACAAGGTCTTCGGCTTCCTGCCCGGCAACGGCGTCCACGACATCCACATGAACCAGGGCAACAGCGGTCGCTTCCGCACCGACGACGGGGTCTTCCAGGACGGCGGCCTGCTGATCCACCTGCCCGCCGACGACCGCTGGGTCGCGGTCTTCCTCGCCTTCCAGTCCCAGGCGTGGCACACCGACGACGTCACCGGCCACGCACTGCCCGGCACCCCGCCCCGCCCGACCGACCCGACCGGCCAGGACGCCGCGCTGCGCATCGTCGCCGCCGTGGTCAACCCGGTCGGCCCGGCGCCCGAGGACGAGACCGTCACCCTGCTCAACACCTCGGCGGCCCCGGTCGACCTGACCGGCTGGCACCTCGCCGACCGGGCCAAGCACCGGCTCGCGCTGCCCGCCGGCCAGCTGGCGGCCGGTGCCACGCTCGTCGTGCACGGCGGCAACGGCTTCGAACTCGGCAACCACGGCGGGGCGATCACCCTGCTCGACCCCAGCGGCCTCAAGGTCCACGGTGTCGCGTACACCGCCCGCCAGGCCGCCGCCGAGGGGCGGACGATCACCTTCTGAGGCTCCCTCCCCGGCCCGCGGGCCGGGGAGCCCGGCCGCCGCGGGTGTCCCTCGTCCGGGTGACACCTGGATTCACCCGCCGCGGCCGGGGCAACCTCGCCCCGTGACCACCTCCGCCCCGCGCCGTCGTCGGCGCCGCCGCCCGCCCACCCCGGGCCAGGCCGCCGCCCCCCGCGCGGCCGCCGCGCCGCCCCTGCCCTCCCAGCAGCCGGCCGCCCCGCCGCCGCGCTGCTGCGACGCCGCCACCACCGAGCACCGCGCCTTCGGCGGCACCGTCATCCGCACCCGCCGCCACCGCCCGACCTGCCCGGTCTGGACCGCCCGCTGACGCCCCACCGCCTGCCGGCGGCGGCGGACCCGCCCCGCGCCGCAGGGCTCCGAGCAGCCGGCAAGGCCGCCAAGGACCGGGCAAGGCCGCGAAAACGAAGAATCCCCTCGGTGCTCTCGCGAGCCCCGAGGGGATGTCATCTGTGTCCGAGGGGGGACTTGAACCCCCACGCCCGATAAAGGGCACTAGCACCTCAAGCTAGCGCGTCTGCCATTCCGCCACCCGGACCGGGTGTTGTCTCTTCGGCCTCGTCGGCCGCGCTGACAGATGTAACTGTAGCAAAGATCGGCTTGTGGTCCCAAAACGCCTCCGGACGGGGGAGCGGCGGTGGTGGCCGGGGCAAGGGGCGATCCGTGGCGAGGGTGTGACCAGCGGGTTTCCCCGGGTTTCCGCAGCATGCGCGGGGTGGATCCGGCCCGGGGGCTGGGGGAGGATGGGCGGACGTGCTCGTACGGCCCGGGTGCAGGTCCCGGGGGTGGCGCGCTGGTGCGTCGGTGCGGGCCAGAGACGAGGAGTGACCGTGAGCGAGCGGAGCGAGTCGACGACGGGGCGGGCTGCGGCGCCGAAGGTGACGGCCGAGTCGGAGGTCGCCGAGATCTGCCGCGATCTGATCCGGATCGACACCAGCAACTACGGCGACGGCTCCGGTCCGGGCGAGCGGAAGGCCGCCGAGTACGTGGCCGAGCAGCTCGCGGAGTTCGGCCTCGAACCGCAGATCTTCGAGTCGGCCAAGGGGCGGGCCTCGACCGTGGTCCGGATCGAGGGCGAGGACCGGTCGCGTCCGGGCCTGCTGATCCACGGGCACACCGACGTGGTGCCGGCCAACGCGGCGGACTGGACGTACGACCCGTTCGCCGGGGAGATCGCCGACGGCTGCGTCTGGGGGCGCGGCGCGGTCGACATGAAGGACATGGACGCGATGACGCTGGCCGTCGTCCGCGACCGGCTGCGCACCGGGCGCAAGCCCCCGCGCGACCTGGTGCTCGCCTTCCTGGCGGACGAGGAGGCCGGCGGGACGTACGGCGCGCGCTTCCTGGTGGACAAGCACCCCGGGCTGTTCGAGGGCGTGACCGAGGCGATCGGCGAGGTCGGCGGCTTCTCCTTCACCGTGAACGACCGGGCCCGGCTCTACCTGATCGAGACGGCCGAGAAGGGCATGCACTGGATGCGGCTCACGGTCGAGGGCCGGGCCGGGCACGGCTCGATGGAGAACGACGACAACGCCATCACCGAGCTGTGCGAGGCGGTCGCCCGGCTCGGGCGCCACCAGTTCCCGCTGCGGATCACCAAGACGGTCCGGGCCTTCCTGGACGAGCTGTCCGACGCCCTCGGCGTGGAGCTCGACCCGGAGAACATGGACGAGACCCTGCGCGTCCTCGGCGGCATCGCCAAGATGATCGGCACCACGCTGCGCAACACCGCCCAGCCGACCATGCTCGGCGCCGGCTACAAGGTCAACGTGATCCCCGGCCAGGCGACCGCGCACGTGGACGGGCGCTTCCTGCCCGGCTACGAGGAGGAGTTCCTGGCCGAGCTGGACAGCGTGCTCGGCCCGCGGGTCAAGCGTGAGAGCGTGCACTCGGACAGGGCGATCGAGACCAGCTTCGACGGCGCCCTGGTCGAGGCGATGCAGACCGCGCTGCGGGCCGAGGACCCGATCGCGCGCGCGGTGCCGTACTGCCTCTCGGGCGGGACGGACGCCAAGTCCTTCCAGGACCTCGGCATCCGCTGCTTCGGGTTCGCGCCGCTTCAGCTGCCGCCGGAGCTGGACTTCGCCGGGATGTTCCACGGCGTGGACGAGCGGGTGCCGGTGGACGGGCTGAAGTTCGGGGTGCGGGTGCTGGACCGGTTCATCGACGCCTGCTGAGACGCCTGCTGGACGCCTGCTGAGGCGTCTGCCGGGGCGTCTGCCGAGACGTCTGCGGGGTCCCCGCCGAACGGGTGCCCCGGTGTGGGGCCGCGGCCCGCTCCCGGAGCGCCGGGGGCGGGCCGTCCGCATTGTCCGAGCTAATGATTTGGGACGGCGGAACGGAGATCGAGAGAAACGATTCTGCCCGGATCTCCGGGTCGAGCATCTGTGCGCACCTTCACCGTTGCGGGTGAATGGCGAATCCGGTCCGTACCCCGTTTGCCACACCCTCGTTCATTCCTGTGCAGCCCGCCGAACGGGTCGCGTTGTCCATACAGGAGGAATGATGAAGGTCAAGAAGATCGCCGCCGTTACCGCCGTCACCAGTGGTCTGGTGCTGGCCGCCGCCGGTGTCGCGTCCGCTCACGGCGGTGCCGCCGCCGAGGGTGTGGCCGCGGGCTCCCCGGGCGTCGTCGCGGGCAACCAGGTGCAGATCCCCGTGCACATCCCCGTCAACGTCTGCGGCAACACCGTCAGCGTGATCGGCGTGCTGAACCCGGCGTTCGGCAACCACTGCGCCAACTTCTGAGCCGCGTACGAGACGCGCCGCTCGCCGGGCGCCGACGCAGACCCGTCGGGTGCCGTTGAGCGCGGGGTTTACCTCCTGACCGGCTGACCGGCCGGTCTCCCGGGTCGACTCTCTTGGCCCCCGGGTGGCGGACGCGCCGCACCGGGGGCGCTTGTCTGTTCGGACCCGGCCGGTGACGTCGCTCGATCGGGTGAAGCTGGTTCGTTCGGCTCAACCCGGCCGCCGACGCTTCGTTAAATCTGTGCACTCAAAGGCCGGGCCAGTTATTCGGAAATTCCGACTTTCGGTAGGTCTTACCTCGTCTCGATACGTCAGGGGAATATATGAGGAATGTAGCCAAGAAGGGGCTCCTCACGGTCGTGGCCACCGGCAGCGTCCTGGCCTCGACCGCCGGCTACGCCCACGCGGGTGCCGAGGCGCAGGGCGGGGCGGCCGGGTCGCCGGGTGTGGCCTCCGGGAACTCGGTGCAGGTGCCGGTCGAGGTGCCGATCAACGCCTGCGGCAACACCGCCGACGTGATCGGGGTGCTCAACCCGGCCTACGGCAACCGCTGCGCCAACATCGACGGTCGGGCCGGTGGCGGGCACGGCGGCGGACACGGTGGCGGAAAGAGTTCCGCCTCCGGTTCCTCCGCCTCCGGGACGGCGGCCGGTTCGCCGGGTGTGGCCTCGGGCAACAGCGTCCAGGCGCCGGTCCACGTGCCGGTGAACGCCTGCGGCAACTCGGTGAACGTGGTGGGCGTCGGGAACCCGGCCTTCGGCAACGCCTGCGCGAACGAGGCCGCCCCGGCCCCGAACCCGCCCGGCAAGCCCGATGACGACTGCCCGGAGGAGCCCGGCACCCCCAGCCCGCCGCCGCCCACCCACTCGACGCCGACCACGCCGCCGTCGCATTCCCCCGGCGGCGAGACCACGCCGGGCAACCCGCGGACGGGCGGCCCGTCCACCGCGCCGACCACCCCGGTCAGCCCGAGCAGCCAGGCCGTCCCGGCCGCAGCCCACACCGCCAGCCCCGCGGCCGCCGCGCCGGAGGCCACCGGGAGCCAGCTGGCCTCGACCGGCGCGGGCGGCACCGAGCTGCTCGGTGCGGCCGGCGTCGCCCTGCTGGTCGGCGGCGGCGTCCTGTACCGGCGGGCTCGCGCCGGCGTGCGCTGAGCCGCTGACGCCGCCCGGGCCGGCTGGAGGAGCCGGCCCGGGAGGCGGTGAACGCCGCGCGCCCGCGGCCGTCGTCTGGTCCGACGGCCGCGGGCGCGCGCGTGTTCAGCGGGTGCTCGACGGATGCTCAGCGGCAGGGGCGCCCGGGTCGACCGCGGTGCCGGCGGCGCGCCACCCGGGCGGCGCGAGCGACGCCCGTCACCAGCTCCGCACCTGGCGGATGATCCGGCGGCGCAGCAGCACCGTCCGGCTGCCGTCCGGGAACAGTCTCAGCCGGTCCAGCTCCCAGTGCCCGTACTCGGCATGGTCGGTGAGCAGTTGGCGTGCCGCGCTGCGTGAGGTGCCGCGCGGCATGCGCAGCGACTGGTACTCGTACTCCGGCTGCCGGACCGGCTTCGCTGGGGTCAAGACGCTCCTCCTGAAGGACACCTGCGGGCAAGCCTACGGCCTGCCTCCGACAACGGGCCCGGGTATTTTCGGCCGGGCTCGCGCGCCGGTCGCGGCGCGGTCGCGTCCGCACCCCGGCCGGAGTACTGACACTGCATCAGGTCGGCTTCTGCTGCTGACGGAATACCCCGATCACGGTGCGCCAAGCGGCACCCGGCCGGCCCGACCGTGCGGTGCAGTGCGGTGCAGTGCGGTGCCGAAGGGTGTTGCGGGGCGTCGCGGGGTGCCGTGCGCGGGGCGTGCGCGGGCACAGAACCACCCGGATCGGACATCGGGGCGGAAGTTGCGGTGAAATCGCGGGTGTAGGTGACAACCGCTGTGCGTACCGACACCGCGGGGAGATAGCGTCTGCACCATGTCTGATGCCGCGCAGCCCACCATTGCCGAGGTACGCGCCGCCGCCGAGGCGGTCAAGGCCGCCATCGACCGTCATCTGGAAGCGGTGTCAAGCCCCAGCACGGCGGATGATCCCGCCGTGTTCGCCGCCTACGAGCAGCTCGCGACGGCGGCCATCGCGTACGACCAACTCCTCTACGAGGCCTACGACGAGGTCACCCCCTTCGAGGTGCCCGGCGACGAGGGCCCGGGCGGGTTCCACGGTCCCGAACAGCCCGAGGCGATCAGCGTGCTGATCCGTCGCGACTACCACGTGGTGGACCCGAAGCGGCTGCGCGCCCAGGCCGAGCGGCTGGACGACTCGCTGACCCCCGGCGGGGGCGAGACCGGCGGCGTGAACGCGGCGATCGGCGTGCTGTTCGGCGAGTACGAGCCGGACGAGATCGCCGCCCGCAGCGAGGAGTTCGGCCTGGAGGAGGCGGACTCGACGCTCTGGGTCGCCGCGGCCGAGCCGAGCGAGCCGGGGGAGTGGCTGCCGGAGCCGTTCGAGCACGCCGATCCGCGGCTGCTGATCTGCCGGTTCGACGTCAGCGAGGTCTACGACGACGAGGACCTCGACGACTGAACGCCGCCCGGGGCGGCGGTGGGACACCCGTCCCGCCGCCGCCCCGCGCTGTTCGCGGCCGCCGCCGAGGTGTTCGGCGGGCCGTGCGCCCGGCGGGCGCAGGGCGCGCACGGCTGCCGAACCGCTTCTGCAGGCGCATGGTTTCGGCCGTTCCGCGTCGGCCGTTCCGCTCCCTGCGAGCGGGGCGCACGCGGCGCCGCGGCGCGGGCGCCCAGAGCCCCCGCGCCGCGCCGCCGGCCGGGCGTACGACGCGCGGCGCCCGGCGGCGGAGGTCAGGACGCCGCGGCGAAGTCCACGCTCTTGGTCTCGGACGTCCCGGCGGTGCGCCCGGGCGCCCGCTGGGTGGACCAGTACATGTTGGTGTGCGCGATGACCTGCGCCGGCGCGGGAGCGCCCCATGCGGTCAGGTCCTCCGTGGTGTGGGCGTCACTGACCAGCAGCGCGTCGTAGCCCCGGGCGAGCGCGCCGTGGAGCGTCGAGCGGACGCAGAAGTCGGTCTGCGCGCCGCAGACGACGAGGCGCCCGACCGCGAGCTCCGCGAGCTCGGTCTCCAGCGTGGTGGCCTCGAAGGAGTCGCGGAAGAGCTTCTCCACGATCGCCTCGCCCTCGGCGGGCACCAGCTCGGGGACGATCTGCCAGCCCGCGCTGCCGAGGACCAGCTCGTCGTCGGAGTGCCGGACCCAGACGACCGGCACCTGCTCCTGCCGGGCCCGGTCCACCAGGTCGGCGATGTTGGCGACGACGGTGTCGCGCTCGTACGCCGCCGCGACGACGTCGTTCTGCACGTCGATGACGAGCAGGGCCGTGCGGGGCCGGTTCTCCAGAGTGGTCATGCTCTCCCCTTGCCTGGACTTCGCTGGTCTTGCCTGGACTTCGCTTCGGACAGCGGGCGAACCCGGCTCCGGGTGCCCGAGCCGCAGGGTAGCCCGGGGCCCCGGCAGCGGGGCGGTCACCCGCCCCGCCGTCGGTGCCCCGGGCCGGGGCCGTCAGTAGGCCTGGGCGGCGTTCTCGGCCAGGATGGCGCGCAGCCGGGTGGTGCGGGGCTGGGCCGGGCGCTCGGCGACGGCCTGGGGGAGGGCCGGCCCGGCGGCGTGGACCACCGAGAGGTGGCGCTCGCCGCGGCCGAGCGCGGTGTAGACCCACTGCCGGGTCAGCGCCGCGCCCGCGTCGCCCGGCACCACCACGACGGCGCCCGGCCAGCGGCGGCCGACCGCCTGGTGGACGGTCAGCGCCCAGCCGTGCCGCAGCCGGGCCGCCTCGGCCGGCGGGACGGTGCGGCGGGCGCCGTCCGCGTACTCCAGGTGCAGACCGGCGGCGTCGCCGTCGAGGACGCGGGCCGGGCGGACGGTGCCGGGGGCCGGCGAGTCCACCACCCGGTCGCCGGGGTCGAAGCCGCCGAAGCGGCCCGGGCCGGGGTTGAGCCGGGCCTTGGCGGCCGCGTTGAGCGCCCGGGTGCCGGCGGCACCGCCGTGGCCGGCGGTGAGCAGCACCACCTGCTCGGCGGGGATGCCGAGCGCGCGCGGGATCGAGTCGGTGAGCAACTGGATCGCCCGGTGGACGGCCTCGGCGCCGTCCTTGGCGGTCAGGATGACCACCTCCTTGTCCGGCGCCTCGACCGGCTGCAGCTCGCCGATGCCGACGCCCGAGACCAGCTCGCCGATCGGGCCGAAGTCCGGGGTCCGCGAGGCGACCGCGGGGCAGACCTTGGCGGTCAGCAGATCGGCGAAGAACCGGCCGGGGCCGGCGGACCACAGCTGGCCCGGGTCGCCGCTGAGGACCAGCCGGGTGCCGTCGGCGAGCGACTCCAGCAGGGTCGCGGCCAGCTCGACGTCCAGCAGCGGGGCGTCCAGGACGACCAGCAGGTCCAGCGCGAGCGTGCCGTCGGAGGAACGGCCGGGGCCGGCCGTGCCGGCCAGCAGCTCGGCCAGGGTGGCGACCTGCAGCGGGCCGTCGGCGAGCGCGGCGAGGCCGTCCCGGCCCTGGTCGGTCCAGGTGGCTGCCCAGGCGCGGAGCCCGAGCCCGGTGGCGGCGCGGACCAGCGCGGCCGGCTCGGCCCGGGCGGCCTCGCCGCCGGTGTGGGTGATCAGGGGGTGCTCGGCGGCGGCCCGGATCAGGGCGGTGGCGGAGGTGGAGGGCGCAGCGGCGGCAGCGGCTTCCCAGGCGGCCGGCCCGGGGTCGGCGGGCGCGGCGGCCTCGGCGGTGTCGGCGCCGGCGGCACCCTCGACGGCGCCGGTGTCCGCGTCGGCTCCGGTGCCGGCGTCGTCGCCGGCCGTCGCGCCCTCGGTCGCGCCCTCGGTCTCGGTCGCGCCCTCGGTCTCGTCCGCGTCCTCGGTCTCGTCCCGGTCCTCGCCGGGGACGAAGGTCGACATCAGCCGGACGAGGCCGTCCGCGAGGCTCTCCTCCGCCAGGGCGAGCCGCTCCAGCGCGAGCACGGTCCGGGTCGGCGGCTCGTCCTCGTCGCCGCCTGCCGCGTGGGCCTCGGGACCGGTGAGCTCCTCCTGGAACGGCATCGCCCGGCCGTCGAGCACGGCGGCCTGCAGGGCTGCGGCGGCGTCGGGCAGGCCGAGGCGGTCGAGTCCGGCCGTCACCTCGCCGATCTCGACGGCGGAGTGGCCGCGCAGGGCGGACTGCTCCAGCAGCCACGGCACCAGCGCCTGGGCCCGGCGCGGATCGCCCGGACCGGCGGCGGGCCCGAGCAGACCGCGCGCGAAGCCGTCCGCGTGCTCGGGGCGGACACCGGGCAGGGTCAGCACGGCCCACGGGTCCGCGCGCAGCTGCTCGGCGGCGCCGTCGCCGAACGCGGCCACGGCGGCGGGCGCGAGGTCCGCGGGTGCGCCGCCGGCGGTCAGCACCTCGGCGGTGTCCTTGAGGGCCTGCGCGCGCTGCTCGTCGGTCTCGGCCCGGACCGGGGCCGGCCGGGGAGCGGCGGGAGCCGGCACCGGCGCGCCCGCGTCCCCGGCCGGGGCGTCCCGGCCGTCGGCGTCCTGAGCCCCACGGCCGGTCTGCTCGTCCGGAGCCGCGGCCCCGGCCGGGCCCTCGTCCTCGGCGTCCGGCCGGGGGGCCTGCGGCTTCCGCGGGGTCCGCGGCGCCGGGCCGCCCTCCTGCTGTCCGATGGTCCGGATCCGCTCGGCCAGGGCCGCCACCGCGGCGGCCTTCTCGGCGCCGGAGAGAGCGCCGCCGGACCCGCCGCCGGACCCGCCGCCGGCGGTGTCGGCCGCGTCGGGGGCAGTCGAGGTCTCCTCCGAAGCGTTGTTCTCCGTGGCACTCATCGTTCGCTCCAAGAAAGGTCACTCCACTGCTGGGCGCCGGCCGGTGGCGGTCGCGGGGCAGCCGTCGGCTGCCGGCGCGCCGGGGTGCGGTCGGCACGGTCGGGTCGGTGCAGCCGCTGCGGGCGGCGGCGGGCACCGGTCGGTCGTTTCGGCTCGGCTCGTCGCCCCGGCTCCGGTCGGCCGGGTGCACCCGGGCCGGTCCGGTCGGTCGGGGTCGGGCGGTTCGGCCGGTCGGGCCGGGTCGGTCAGGTCGGTCGGGTCACGTCGAGTCCGGTCGTTCTACACAGGTCGGGCCGGGTCGGTCCAGGTCGGTACGGCTCGGTCGGGGCGGATCGGTCGCCCGCACCGGGGCCGGCGCGCGCCTACAGCTCGCTCCACCCCTGGTCCGGGTAGCGGTGGACCGGCGCCGAGATGTCGTCGAGCGCACCGCGGATCTCACCCGGAAGAGTAAGCGCCTCCACTGACAGCGCCGCCTGCAGCTGCCCGACCGTCCGCGCCCCGACCAGCGCCGAGGCGACCCCCGGCCGGTCCCGCACCCAGGCGAGAGCCACCGCCAGCGGGCTGCTGGCCAGGCCGTCGGCGGCGGTGGCGACCGCGTCCACGATCCGCCGCGAGCGCTCCCCGAGGTACGGCTGGACGAAGCCGGAGAGGTACGGCGTGGCGCCGCGCGAGTCCTGCGGGACGCCGTGCCGGTACTTCCCGGTGAGCACGCCGCGCCCGAGCGGCGAGGAGGCGAGCAGGCCGACGCCGGCGTCCCGGGCGGCCGGCAGGGCCTCGCGCTCGATGCCGCGCTGGAGCAGCGAGTACTCCAGCTGCGCGCCGGCCAGCGGCACCCGCCCGTGGTGGGCGCGCTGCCAGGTGGCGGCCTTGGCGAGCTGCCAGCCGCTGTAGTCGCAGACCCCGACGTACCGGGCGCGCCCGGAGGCGACGGCGATGTCCAGCGCGCTGAGGGTCTCCTCGGCCGGGGTGGCCGGGTCGAAGGCGTGCACCTGCCAGAGGTCGACGTAGTCGGTGCCGAGCCGGCGCAGCGAGGCGTCCAGCGCCGCGAGCAGGTGGCCGCGCGAGCCGTCGAAGCGGCGGCCGGACTCCGGGACGCTGCCCGCCTTGGTGGCGATCACCAGCTCGGAGCGGGGGATCAGGTCGTCGGTGAGCCGGGAGAGCAGGTACTCGGCGCCGCCGTCCGCGTACACGTCGGCGGTGTCGACCAGGTTGCCGCCGGCGTCGACGAACTCCTTGAGCTGCTCCGCGGCCTCGTGCTCGTCGGTGTCCCGGCCCCAGGTCATGGTGCCGAGGCCGAGCCGGGAGACCTGCAGCCCGGTACGGCCGAGGTGACGCTTTTCCATCGGACGGGCCCTTCACTGGCCGGGACGGCGGGCCGTCGGGGGGCCGACCCGCCCGGCGAACGCGCAGGTGGGGAGAGGCGTCCCCACGTCGGCTGAGCGTAGCGGCCGGTGCCCGGGCTGGTGTGCAGACCCGCAGGACGATCACTGCGCGCCGGGTCCGCCGCGATGTGGCCCAGACCACACCTACCGGCCAGTAGCATGACCGCCGAGAGCGCGGTTACCCTCGCGAGCAACCCGACTGGAAGGCATGGCAGATGCGACTCGGTATCAACCTCGGCTACTGGGGACTCGGCATGGACGCCGACAACATCGCCGTCGCGCAGGAGGCCGACCGGCTCGGCTACTCGGTCTGCTGGGCGGCCGAGGCCTACGGCTCGGACGCCGCCACCGTGCTCTCCTTCGTCGCCGCCCGGACCGAGCGGATCGACGTCGGCTCGGCGATCTTCCAGATCCCGGCCCGGACGCCGGCCATGACCGCGATGACCGCCGCCACCCTGGACACCCTCTCCGGCGGCCGGTTCCGGCTCGGCCTCGGCGTCTCCGGCCCGCAGGTCTCCGAGGGCTGGTACGGCGTGAAGTTCGACAAGCCGCTGGCCCGCACCCGCGAGTACGTGGAGATCATCCGCAAGGCGATGTCGCGCGAGCGGCTGGTCCACGAGGGCGAGCACTGGACGCTGCCGCTGCCGGGCGGCCCGGGCAAGCCGATCAAGCTGACCGTGCACCCGGTGCGCGAGCAGATCCCGCTGTACATCGCGGCGATCGGCCCGAAGAACCTGGAGCAGACCGGCGAGATCGCCGACGGCTGGCTGGGCATCTTCTTCTCGCCCGAGCACGCCGCGCTCTCGCTCGACCCGCTGAAGGCCGGCCGGGCCAGGGCCGGACAGAGCCTGGAGGGCTTCGACCTCTGCCCGACCGTGAACATCTCCGTCGGCGAGGACACCAAGGCCGGTGCCGACGCGCTGCGCTCCTACGCGGCGCTCTACATCGGCGGCATGGGCAGCCGGGAGAAGAACTTCTACAACCAGCTCACCCGGCGGATGGGCTACGAGCAGGCGGCGGACGAGATCCAGGAGAAGTACCTGGCCAGGGACTACGCGGGTGCCGCGGCCGCCGTCCCGCACGACCTGATCGACGCCACCTCGCTGCTCGGCGACACCGCCCGGATCGCCGACCGGATGCAGGCCTACGCCGACGCGGGCGTCACCACGCTCACCCTGGCACCGGCCGGCTTCACCCTGGAGGAGCGGGTGCTCGCGCTGCGCACCGGCGTCGAGGCCCTGGAGCGGGCCGGACTCGCCTGACCGGGCGCTCCGCCCGGCGGGGCCGGGCCGTGCGAACGGTCCGCCCCGCCGGCGCGCGGCTCGTGGCCGGCTCCGGCCCTACAGCCAGTCGTGCCGCTTGAACACCCGGTGCAGCGCCACGCAGACCAGCACCATCAGCGCCACCGCCGCCGGGTACCCCCAGGGCTGGTGCAGCTCCGGCATGTGCTCGAAGTTCATGCCGTACACGCCCGCGATCATGGTCGGCACCGCGGCCAGCGCCGCCCACGCCGAGATCTTCCGCATGTCGTTGTTCTGCTGGACGCTGACCTGCGCCAGGTTGGCGCTCAGGATGTCCGACAGCAGCCGGTCCATGGCGTCCACCTGGTCGTTGGCCCGCGCCAGGTGGCCGGCCACGGCCCGCAGGTAGGGCAGCGCCTCGGGGCGGACGTACGGCACGCCGCCGCGTTCCAGTCGCAGCATCGGCTCCAGCAGCGGGGCGGTCGCCCGGCGGACGGCCACCAGCTGGCGCTTGTAGCCGTAGATGCGGCCGGCCGTCTCGCGGCCGATCCGGCCGGGGGCGAACACGTCCGCCTCCAGCTCGTCCAGGTCCGCCTGGAGGGCGACCGCCACGTCCACGTACCCGTCCACCACGGCGTCGCAGACCGCGTGCAGGACGGCGCTCGGCCCGTACTTCAGCAGCTCCGGCTGCTGCTCCAGCTCGGTCCGCAGCTCGCCGAGCGGGCTGTCGGCGCCGTGGCGGACCGTCATCACGAAGTCCTCGCCGACGAAGACCATCACCTCGCCGCCGGTCACCGCGTGGCCGCCCGGGTGGTAGCCGAGCGTCTTCAGCGCCACGAACAGTGAGCCCTGGTAGGCCTCCACCTTCGGGCGCTGGTGCGCCCGGACCGCGTCCTCCACCGCCAGCGGGTGCAGGGCGAACTCCCGGCCGACCTGCTCCAGTTCCTCGGCGCTCGGCTCGAAGAGGCCTATCCACACGAAGGAGCCCCGGCCGGCCGCGCGCGCGGCGGCGAGGGCGCCGGCGTGGCCCTCGGGGCACTCGATCCGGCGGCCGTCGCGGTAGATTGCGCAATGGACGATCACGCGGGCCATTGTGGCCCCTCCGCGGCCGGGACGGCAGGACCTCGTCCCACCCCGGGGCCGGAAGCCGCCACGCGGGAGGCCGGCGCCGCCACGCCGGAGGCCGGGGACCGCCACCCCGGAGGCCGCAGCCGCGGCCCCGGAGGCCGGGGGCCGGACGCCGCCGCCCGGGAGGCCGTAGGCTGGGCCCCATGCCCACCCTGCTGCTCGTCCGCCACGGCCGCTCGACCGCGAACACCGCCGGAATCCTGGCCGGTTGGACACCCGGGGTGGACCTCGACGACACCGGCCGCGCCCAGGCCGCCGCGCTGGCCGGCCGGCTCGCCGGGATTCCGCTCGTGCAGGCCGTGAGCAGCCCGCTGGAGCGCTGTCGGCAGACCCTGGAGCCGCTGATCGCCGCCCGGCCCGAACTCGGCCCGCCCGCCGAGGACGAGCGGCTCGGCGAGTGCCACTACGGGGACTGGACCGGCCGGCCGCTGGCCGAGCTGGCCAACGAGCCGCTCTGGCGCACCGTCCAGGACCACGCGGCCGCGGCGGCCTTCCCCGGCGGCGAGTCGCTGCGCGAGCTGAGCCACCGTACGGTGGGCGCGGTCCGCGAGTGGAACGGGAAGATCGCCGCCGAGCACGGGGACGACGCGGTCTGGATCGCCTGCTCGCACGGCGACGTGATCAAGGCCGTGGTGGCCGATGCGCTGGGCCTGCACCTCGACCACTTCCAGCGGATCAGCGTCGAGCCCTGCTCGGTCACCGCGATCCGCTACACCCCGCAGCGGCCCTTCGTGCTGAGGATGGGCGACACCGGCGACCTCTCCCCGCTGGCCCCGAAGCCGGGCGGCCGGGCCGCCGGCGACGGCGGCACTCCGGCCGGGGACGCGGTGGTCGGCGGCGCGACCGGCACGGCCTGACCGGCCCGGCTCGCCCGCCCGGCTGCCCGACTCGGCTCCCCGGGCCGGGCCCGGAGGTCGTAGGGTGACTTACGAGCCCCACCGATGCCCGACCCGTCCGATTCCTACCCCGATCGACCACCACGATCGACACGATCCGGAGCGAGAAGCGTGCCCCGTCAGGTCTTCTTCTACGACCAGCCCGAACGGTTCGTGGCCGGCACCGTCGGCCAGCCCGGCGCCCGGGCGTTCTACCTGCAGGCCAGCGCCCGGGGGCGGATCACCAGCGTGCTGCTGGAGAAGACCCAGGTCGCCGCGCTCGCCGAACGGATCGAGGAGGTGCTGGACGAGGCGCTGCGGCGCAGCGGCGGCGACGTGTCCATCCCCGCCACCGCGCCGGCCGACCTGCTGGACACCGCGCCGCTGGACCTGCCGCTGGAGCAGGAGTTCCGGGTCGGCACCATGGCGCTGGCGTGGGACAGCATCGACGGCTGCCTGGTGGTCGAGGCCCAGGCGGTGATCGAGGACGAGGACGAGGAGGACGCCGAGTCCGTCTTCGAGGACACCGAGGACGGGCCCGACATGCTGCGGGTGCGGCTGACCGGCGCGATGGCCCGGGTGTTCGCCAAGCGGGCGCTGGACCTGGTCGCCGCGGGCCGCAAGCCCTGCCCGTTCTGCAACCTGCCGCTCGATCCGGAGGGCCACCTGTGCCCGCGCGCGAACGGCTACCGGCGCTGAACACCGAGACCCCGCCGCAGGCGGACCCGGCGGCGGGCGCCGCGCTGGCCGCCGACGCACCCGCCGCGCTGCACCTGCTGCGCGAGGGCGAGCTGACGGTGCACGGCCGGCTGGCCGACGCCTCCAACGCCGCCCTGTACTGCAGCGTCGCGCTGGACGGCCGGACCGCGCAGGCGGTCTACAAGCCGGTGGCGGGCGAGCGCCCGCTCTGGGACTTCCCGGACGGCACCCTGGCCGGCCGCGAGGTCGCCGCGTACGAGCTCGCCGCCGCCACCGGCTGGGCGCTGGTCCCGCCGACCGTGCTGCGGGACGGCCCGCACGGGCCCGGCATGGTCCAGCTCTGGGTCGAGCCGGATCCCGGTGCGGCTCCGCTGCTCGCCCTCCAGGACCCGCAGGGGCCGGAGGAGGGCTGGCTGCCGATCACCCACGCGGAGGTCGGCGGCGGACGCACCGCCCTGCTGGTGCACCCCGACGACCGGCGGCTGCGGCGGCTGGCCGTGCTGGACGCCGTCCTCAACAACGCCGACCGCAAGGGCGGCCACCTGATCTGCGCCGCCGACGGCCGGATCTACGGCATCGACCACGGGGTCACCTTCAACACCGAGGGCAAGCTGCGCACCCTGCTCTGGGGCTGGGCCGGGCAGCCGTTGCCGGCGGAGGCCATGGAGATGCTGGCCGGGCTGGCCGGGCGGCTGGCGGCCGACCTCGGCGAGCGGCTCGCCCCGCACCTGACCGCGGCCGAACTCGCGGCCGCCCGGGAGCGGGTGGCCGAGCTGCGCGGCACCGGGCGCCACCCGCTGCCCTCCGAGGACTGGCCGGCCATCCCCTGGCCGCCGATCTGACCCCGGCGGGAGTGCCGCCCACCGGACCGTAGTGCCGCCGCCGTGCGGCGGCTCGACCCGGCATTGGTCTGGACCTGCGCCGGGCTCCGGTCGCACACTGCTCCGATGGACGAGCGACGGACCACCCCCCACCTGGACCTGCCGCTGCACCGTCTGCAGGTCCCGCTGCCGCACCTGCTGCCCTTCGCGATCGGCAGCTTCGACACCATCGGCCCGCTCTCCCGCGCGGGCTTCCCCCACCGGCACTCCTTCTTCGAGATCGTCCACGTCACCGGCGGCCGCGGCGCCCACGTGCAGGACCTGGTCCACCGGCCGCTGCGCCCGCCGCAGTTGTGCGTCATCGCGCCCGGTCAGGTGCACTACTGGGCCGACGCCGAGGGGCTGACCGGCCGGGTGGTCCTCTTCAACGAGGACTTCCTGCTCGGGCACCCGCAGGACCTCGCCGCGCTGCGCTCGCTGGCCGCCCGCCCGGCGCTGCCGCTCGGCGACCGGTCCGGGCCGATCGCCGCGCTGCTGGCCGACATGGAGCACGAGTACCGGGCCTGCGAGCCCGGTTACCCGGGTGTGCTGCGGGCCGGCCTGCACATCCTGGTCGTCCGGGCGATGCGCGCCGCACTTCCCGGGGCGGGCGGCGCGGCGCCCGGCCGGTCGGCCGAACTGGCCTCCGCCTTCACCCGGTTGATAGCCGGGCCGGGCCCCGGGTGGCGCTCGGTGGCCTCCTGCGCCCAGGAGCTGGGCGTCTCGCCCGGGCACCTGCAGGCCCTGGTCAAGCAGGCGACCGGTCGCACGCCCGGCCGGCTGATCCGCCAGCAGCAGACCCTGGAGGCCAAACGGCTGCTCGCCTGCACCGACCTGACCGTCCGCCAGGTGGCCCGGGAGGCCGGCTTCGGGGACCCGGCGTACTTCTGCCGCTTCTTCCGCCGGGAGACCGGGATGACGCCGGGGGAGTTCCGGGCGGGGGTCGGAAGAAATCACCACGATCCCCGGATCGCGTCCATCGCGGCCGGTCCGGACGCCCCGTAGGTTGGCTGCTGGCCGCCGGCGAGGGGCCCGCCCGGTGCGGGCGCCCGCCGGCCCGGTCCTTGTCATGCCCCCACCATGACAAGGACCACCCCCGCGCACCGCACCAGCCGCGCGCCGCGCAGCCGCACCACCCCCGCACCGCGCACCACCCGTGCCGCGCGGCGTTTCCCACACCGTCCCCCCACACCCACACCGAAGGAGTCGGCGCATGCCCGCGTCCGAAGAGCCCGCCACCGGGCGGGAGGGCCTGATCGACCGCCGGATCAGCCGCAAGTCCGTCCTCAAGGCCGCCGCGGTGCTCGGCACCGCCCCGCTGCTGATCGGTGGCGGCGTCGCCCTGGCCCGCGACCGGGCCGGCACCGGCGAGGCGCCCGGCCTCACCCCCGCCTGCCACGACGGCGACGGCCCCACCGTCGAGCAGACCGAGGGCCCCTACTTCAAGCCCAACTCCCCGCTGCGGACCTCGCTGATCACCGACGGCACCCCGGGCACCCGGCTCACCGTCAGCGGCTACGTCTTCGGCCGCGCCTGCCTGCCGATCCCCGGTGTGCTGCTGGACTTCTGGCAGGCCGACGTGAACGGCGCGTACGACAACACCGGTTTCGCGTTCCGCGGGCACCAGTTCACCAACGCCCAGGGGGCCTTCAGCCTCACCACGATCGTCCCCGGCCTCTACCCGGGCCGCACCCGGCACATCCACGTCAAGCTCCAGGCGCCCGGCCGTCCGGTGCTCACCACCCAGCTGTACTTCCCCGGCGAGCCGCGCAACAGCACCGACACCATCTACGACGCGCGGCTGCTGATGAACGTCCGCCAGATCGGCTCGGGGAAGGAGGGCACGTACGACTTCGTGCTGAACGTGCCCCAGACCCCCGGCCCGACCGGCAGCCCCACCGCCACCCCGACCGCCACGCCCACCGCCACCCCGACCGGCCAGCCGGGCGGCACCTGGGCGGCGGGTGCGACCTACAACACGGGCGACCGCGTCACCTACGCCGGCGTCTCCTACCGGTGCCTCCAGGGGCACACCGCCGTCACCGGCTGGGAGCCGCCGAACGTGCCGGCCCTCTGGCAGCGGTCGTAGCGGCTCCAACCGCGCCCCCGGGGGCCGGGCGCCCGGTCGGCGGCAGGGCCGACCGGGCGCTCACCCGCGTATCTGGCACACCGTCGGGTTATTCCTGAGAGTCGGAAGAAATCCGTCAATGGCCGGTCCTTATCTGTCGGGAACCGTTCGGACAACGAATCCGGTCGATCTTGCGCACTGGTTAGGCTTTCAAATGTTCGCAAGGTTAAAGTCGGTTCCATGCATGCCTGGCCCGCCTCCGAGGTTCCCGCCCTGCCTGGTCAGGGGCTCCCCCTTCGTATCTTCGACACCGCAGCGGGCGGTGTCCGGGAGGTCGTGCCGCAGGACGGCACCGCCCGGATCTACGTCTGCGGCATCACCCCCTACGACGCGACCCACATGGGCCACGCCGCCACCTACAACGCCTTCGACCTGGTGCAGCGGGTGTGGAAGGACGCCGGCCACGACGTCCTGTACGTCCAGAACGTCACCGACGTGGACGACCCGCTGCTGGAGCGCGCCGTGGCCACCGGCCAGGACTGGACGGCGCTGGCCGAGCGGGAGACCGCGCTCTTCCGCGAGGACATGACCGCCCTGCGGCTGCTCCCGCCGGCCCACTACATCGGCGCCGTCGAGTCGATCCCGTGGATCGTGCCGCTGGTCCAGAAGCTGCTCGCCGCAGGGGCCGCCTACGAGCTGGACGGCGACATCTACTTCTCGGTCGACGCCGACCCGCAGTTCGGCGCGGTCTCCGGACTCACCCGCGAGGCCATGCGCCCGGTCTTCGCCGAGCGCGGCGGCGACCCGGACCGCCCCGGCAAGCGCCACCCGCTGGACGCCCTGCTCTGGCTCTCCGCCCGCCCGGGCGAGCCCGCCTGGGACACCGAGCTCGGCCACGGCCGGCCCGGCTGGCACATCGAGTGCGTCGCCATCGCGCTGAAGTACCTCGGGATGTCCTTCGACATCCAGGGCGGCGGCAGCGACCTCTCCTTCCCGCACCACGAGATGGGTGCCGCGCACGCCCAGGTGGCCACCGGCGGCCACCCGTACGCCAGGGCGTACGTGCACGCCGGCATGGTCGCGCTGGACGGCCACAAGATGTCCAAGTCCCGCGGCAACCTGGTCTTCGTCTCGGCGCTGCGCCGCGAGGGCGTCGACCCGGCGGCGATCCGCCTGGCCCTGCTCTCGCACCACTACCGCGAGGACTGGGAGTGGACCAAGGCCACCCTGGACGAGGCCGTCGAGCGGCTCGCCCGCTGGCGCGCCGCGGTCTCCCGCCCGGACGGCCCTGCGGCCGAGGCGCTGCTCGCCGAGGTCCGCGCCGCACTGGCCGAGGACCTGGACGCGCCCGCCGCACTGGCCGCGGTGGACGCCTGGGCCGCGCGGCAGGAGGCCGAGGGCGGCGAGGACGCCGGCGCGCCCGGCCTGGTCTCGCGCACGGTCGACGCGCTGCTCGGCATCGCGCTCTGACACCGGGTCGACACCCGCGAACACCTGCGAACACCCGCACACGACGCCGAAGGGGCGCCGGGACCAGTGGTCCTGACGCCCCTTCGGCGTACGTGCTCGGTGCACCGGGCGGAGGGGCTACTCCTCCTCGGCGCCCTCCTGGCTCTCCCGCGCGGTCGGCGGCTCCGGCTCGCTCGGCCGCTCGGCGGTGGCGTGCCCGGCGACCGGCTTCTCGCCGGTCGGGCCGACGTTCTCCCGCCGCCGCAGGTACCTCTCGAACTCCCGAGCGATCGCGTCACCCGAGGCCTCCGGCAGCTCCGCCGTGTCCTGCGCCTCCTCCAGCTGCTGGACGTACTCGGCCACCTCGCTGTCCTCGGCGGCCAGCTGGTCCACGCCCAGCTGCCAGGCGCGCGCGTCCTCGCCCAGCTCGCCCGGCGGGATCCGCAGGTCCAGCAGGTCCTCCAGCTTGTTGACCAGCGCCAGCGTCGCCTTCGGGTTCGGCGGCTGCGCGACGTAGTGCGGCACCGCGGCCCAGAGCGTCACGGCCGGCACCCCGGCGTGGGTGCAGGCCTCCTGCAGCACCCCGACGATCCCGGTCGGGCCCTCGTAGCGGCTCTCCTCCAGGTCCAGCCGCCGGGCGAGGTCCGGATCGGAGGTGACCCCGCTGACCGGCACCGGGCGGCTGTGCGGGGTGTCGCCGAGCAGCGCGCCCAGGATCACCACCAGCTCGACGCCCAGCTCGTGGGCGAAGCCGAGCAGCTCGTTGCAGAACGAGCGCCAGCGCATGCTCGGCTCGATGCCGCGGACCAGGACGACGTCCCGGGTCTTCGGCTCGGTCACCCGGATCACCGAGAGCCGGGTGGTCGGCCAGGTGATCCGGCGGACACCGCCGTCCAGCCACACCGTGGGTCGGTTGACCTGGAAGTCGTAGTAGTCCTCCGCGTCCAGGGCGGCGAACACCTTGCCGCCCCAGGTGTCGTCCAGATGCGCCAGGGCCGCGGAGGCGGCGTCGCCCGCGTCGTTCCAGCCTTCGAAGGCGCAGACCATGACCGGGTCGATCAACTCGGGAACATCTTCCAGCTCGATCACCCAGCGTCTCCCTCCGGTCGGCGGGCGGCCGCACCCCGCCCCGGCTGGCCTGCCGGGGCGCCGGCGGTCCGGCTGCCGACTGTCGAACCTCTCGTCTCCCATGGAACGGCTCGCCCCATGGTCCCTACCTGCCCAGCCTACGGGCTTTGAAGCGCCCGGCGGCCGGGCACCGGGACAGTCTGGGGGAGTGCGGCCCGGCGATCCAGCGGTTATCCGGACGCGCTGCGCGACGGCCGGGTGCTCGCCCGCCGGCCCCGGCCACGTGCCCGCCCGTCGGTCCCGGCCACATCGTGCCCGCCCGCCGGGGCGGCGTGATGATGGAGACGGGGCCGGGCGGCGGGCGTGAGGAGCCGGGCGGATGAACAGATGGCTGTGGATCGGCGCCGGCGCGGTCGCGACCGCCTTCGGCGCCGCGGTGCTGGCGGCCTCGGCGGCCGGGCGGCGCCTGCCGGTGGAGCACGTCACCGAGGGCGGCCTGGACCTGACCCAGCCGCCGGGCGCGGTCTGGGACGTGCTGACCGACATCGACCTCTACCCGGCCTGGCGCCCGGACCTGTCGCACGTCGAGCGGCTGCCCGCGACCGCCGCCGGCCGGTCCCGCTGGCGCGAGTACGACCGGCACGGCCACACCACCTACGAGGTGGTGGAGAGCGAGGCCCCGCACCGCCTGGTGACCGGCATCGCCGACCCGGACCTGCCCTACGGCGGCACCTGGACGTACGTGCTGACGCCGGCCGGCGAGGGGTGCACGCTCACCGTCACCGAGCGCGGCGAGGTCTACCGGCCGATCTACCGGGCGGTCGCCCACTACCTCACCGGCGAGGACGCCGGGATCCACCGCTACCTGGGTGCGCTCGCCCACCGCCTCGCCTGAGCCCTGTCCTGCAGCCCGCGCGCGCGGACGGCTCAGCGCACCCAGCCGCGCCGGTAGTCCTCCCAGTTCTGCTCGGTCGCGGCGAAGTCCACGTACAGGCCGACGCCGAAGCGCTGCCGCCCGAGGTCCTGCCGGCCCAGGCCGAGCCGGATGCCCCGGATCCCGTCCTCGACGGTCTCGGCGTGCCCCCAGTGGCCCCACTTGTCCTCCCAGTAGAACGGCAGGCCCATCAGCAGGTCGACGTCCTCGGGGGTGGCCTCCAGCGCCAGCTCGGTCTGGTAGGCGTTGTAGGCGCCGTAGAAGCCGGCCGTCGGCATGCTGGAGTCGTAGGTCATCAGCGCGATCTGGTCGACCCGGCGCGCGGTCTGCGCGAAGTAGGCCTGGTCCCACCACTTCCCGTGGTCGGTGAGCGCGATCGCGATGTCGTGCTGCCAGGGCAGCGGATCGATCTGGGGGGCGGCGACGGACAGCTGGGCGCCGCGCGCGGCCGTCACCGGGCGGACCTGGTCGAGCAGCGCGAGCCAGCCCTTCGAACCCGGCCGGATCGGCTCCATGTCGAAGTGCACGCCGTCGAACCCGAGGTCCAGCACCTGGCGGGCCGAGGCGGTGACCCGGTCCCGGGTGGGCGAGTCCTCCAGGTCCAGCGCGTCCTTCTCGGGCTTGACCTCGTCGCCCAGCCAGCCCTGCACCCGGATGCCGGGCAGCGCCCGGTGCGCGGCCTCGGTGAACCACCGGGCGCGGGGGTGGACGGTCGGCGGCAGAGAGCCGTCGTGCTCCAGCGGCCCGGTGTGGACGTAGAGGTCGCGGACGCCGGTGCCGGCGAGCCGTTGGGCGAGCGCGGCGACGTCGGCGTCACCCTTCCGGCCGTCCACCCAGGCATGACCCAGCCAGACCGCGTCGCGCCCCCGGGTGCGGGCCTCCGGCGAGGGCTCGCCGACGTACTGCAGCCGCAGTGCGAGCGCCGCCGCACCCACCGGCGTGACCAGCACGGCGACCGCCACCAGGGCCGCCACCAGGCACTTCCGCCATCGCGACCACCGTCGCCAGCGGCTGCGCACCGCCCGCAGCGGCCGACCCGCCGCCGTCGTGATCCGCCGTACGCGCGTCCCGAACTCCGCCATGCCCGTGGCTCCCCCCTCGTGGCCGAGCGCTCAGGATACGGAATGCCCCACCGGCCCCAGGCCCTGGCCGGATACCCTGGCCACGTGCGTCCCCGACTCAGCGGGTTCGCAAAGCCGACAGCCGTCGCACCCAGGGAGAAGCCCCATGGCCACTGCAGCCGATCCGTCCATCACCCAGCAGAGCCGCGCGAACGCGCTGCGTGAGGCACTCGCCACCCGCGTGGTGGTGGCAGACGGGGCGATGGGCACCATGCTCCAGGCACAGGACCCGACCCTGGAGGACTTCCAGAACCTGGAGGGCTGCAACGAGGTCCTCAACCTCACCCGGCCCGACATCGTCCGCTCCGTCCACGACGCGTACTTCGCGGTGGGCGTGGACTGCGTGGAGACCAACACCTTCGGCGCCAACTTCTCGGCGCTCGGCGAGTACGAGATCTCCGACCGCATCTTCGAGCTCTCCGAGGCCGGCGCCCGGATCGCCCGCGAGGCGGCCGACCGGCACGCCGCCGACGGCCGCATCCGGTGGGTGCTCGGCTCGATCGGCCCCGGCACCAAGCTGCCGACCCTCGGCCACGCCCCGTACGAGGTTCTGCGCGACGGCTTCCAGCAGAACGCGGCCGGCCTGATCGCGGGCGGCGCGGACGCGCTGCTGGTGGAGACCAGCCAGGACCTGCTGCAGACCAAGGCCGCGATCCTCGGCTGCAAGCGTGCGCTCGCCGAGGCCGGTCTGGACCTGCCGGTCCTGGTCCAGGTGACCGTGGAGACCACCGGCACCATGCTGCTCGGCTCCGAGATCGGCGCCGCGCTGACCGCGCTGGAGCCGCTCGGCGTCGACTACATCGGCCTGAACTGCGCCACCGGCCCGGCCGAGATGAGCGAGCACCTGCGCTACCTGGCCAAGAACGCCCGGATCGGCCTCTCCTGCATGCCGAACGCGGGCCTGCCGGTGCTGGGCAAGGACGGTGCGCACTACCCGCTGACCCCGGCCGAGCTGGCCGACGCGCACGACGTCTTCACCCGCGAGTACGGCCTCTCGCTGGTCGGCGGCTGCTGCGGCACCACCCCCGAGCACCTGCGCCACGTGGTCGAGCGGGTCCAGGGCCGTCCGATCGCCGCCCGCGACCCGCGCCCGGAGCCGGCCGCCGCCTCCCTCTACCAGGCGGTGCCGTTCCGCCAGGACACCTCCTACCTGGCGATCGGCGAGCGCACCAACGCCAACGGCTCGAAGAAGTTCCGCGAGTCGATGCTGGCCGGCGACTGGCAGGCCTGCGTGGAGATCGCCCGGGAGCAGATCCGGGACGGCTCCCACCTGCTGGACCTCTGCGTGGACTACGTCGGCCGCGACGGCGTCGCCGACATGAAGGAGGTCGCCGGCCGGCTGGCCACCGCCTCCACCCTGCCGATCGTGCTGGACTCCACCGAGCCGGACGTGCTGCGCGCCGGACTGGAGGCGCTCGGCGGCCGCGCGGTGCTCAACTCGGTCAACTACGAGGACGGAAACGCCCCCGACTCCCGTTTCGGGCGGATCGCCTCGCTGGCCCGCGAGCACGGCGCCGGCCTGATCGCGCTGACCATCGACGAGGAGGGCCAGGCCCGCACCGCCGACAAGAAGGTCGAGATCGCCGAGCGGCTGATCGAGGAGCTGACCGCGGACTACGGGATCGACGAGGGCTCGATCCTGGTGGACTGCCTCACCTTCACCCTGGCCACCGGCCAGGAGGAGTCCCGCCGGGACGGCATCGAGACCATCGGGGCGATCCGCGAGCTCAAGCGCCGCCACCCGGACGTGCAGACCACGCTCGGCCTCTCCAACATCTCCTTCGGCCTCAACCCGGCCGCCCGCGTGGTGCTGAACTCGGTGTTCCTGCACGAGTGCGTGGAGGCCGGCCTGGACTCGGCGATCGTGCACGCCTCGAAGATCCTGCCGATCTCGCGCATCCCCGAGGACCAGCGCGAGGCCGCGCTCGACCTGGTCTACGACCGCCGCCGGGACGGCTACGACCCGCTGCAGCACCTGCTGGAGCTGTTCGAGGGCGTCTCCTCGGCCTCGGTCAAGGCGTCCAAGGCGGAGGAGCTGGCCGCGTTGCCGCTGGAGGAGCGGCTGCAGCGCCGGATCATCGACGGCGAGCGGAACGGCCTGGAGGCCGACCTGGACGAGGCGCTCACCCTGCGCCCGGCGCTGGAGATCATCAACGACACCCTGCTGTCCGGCATGAAGGTGGTCGGCGAGCTGTTCGGCTCCGGCCAGATGCAGCTGCCGTTCGTGCTGCAGTCCGCCGAGGTGATGAAGACCGCGGTGGCCCACCTGGAGCCGCACATGGAGAAGTCCGACGCGGAGGGCAAGGGCACCATCGTGCTGGCCACCGTCAAGGGCGACGTCCACGACATCGGCAAGAACCTGGTCGACATCATCCTGTCCAACAACGGCTACAACGTCGTCAACCTGGGCATCAAGCAGCCGGTCTCGGCGATCCTGGACGCCGCGCAGGAGCACAACGCCGACGTGATCGGGATGTCCGGCCTGCTGGTGAAGTCCACGGTGATCATGAAGGAGAACCTGGAGGAGCTGAACCAGCGCAAGCTGGCGGCCGACTACCCGGTGATCCTCGGCGGCGCCGCGCTCACCCGGGCCTACGTCGAGCAGGACCTGCACGAGATCTACGAGGGCGAGGTCCGCTACGCCCGGGACGCCTTCGAGGGCCTGCGGCTGATGGACGCCCTGATCGCGGTCAAGCGCGGGGTGCCCGGCGCGGCCCTGCCGGAGCTCAAGCAGCGCCGGCACGCCCGGGTCGAGGTCGAGGAGACGGAGGAGGTCAACCTCGGCCAGATCCGCTCCGACGTGGCCGTCGACAACACCCTGCCGACCCCGCCGTTCTGGGGCGACCGGATCGTCAAGGGCGTGCCGTTCGCCGACTACGCCTCCTGGCTGGACGAGGACGCGCTGTTCAAGGGCCAGTGGGGGCTGAAGGCGGCCCGCAACGGCGACGGGCCGTCCTACGAGGAGCTGGTGGAGTCGGAGGGCCGGCCGCGGCTGCGGATGTGGCTGGACCGGCTGCAGACCGAGGGCTGGCTGGAGGCGGCCGTGGTCTACGGCTACTACCCGGCCAACTCCAAGGGCGACGACCTGATCGTCTTCCACGAGGACGGCACCGAGCGGACCCGCTTCACCTTCCCGCGCCAGCGCCGCGGGCGCCGGCTCTGCCTGGCGGACTTCTTCCGCCCGGAGGAGTCGGGCGTGCGGGACGTGGTCGGCCTGCAGGTGGTCACCATGGGCAACCGGATCTCCGAGGCGGCCAACGAGCTGTTCGCCAACAACTCCTACCGCGACTACCTGGAGCTGCACGGCCTCTCGGTGCAGCTGGCCGAGGCGCTGGCCGAGTTCTGGCACGCCCGGGTCCGCTACGAGCTGGGCTTCTCCGGCGAGGACCCGCAGGACGTCAAGGACATGTTCGCGCTGAAGTACCGGGGCGCCCGGTTCTCGCTCGGCTACGGGGCCTGCCCGGAGCTGGAGGACCGCGCCAAGATCGCCGAGCTGCTGCGGCCCGAGCGGATCGGCGTGGTGCTCTCCGAGGAGTTCCAGCTGCACCCGGAGCAGTCCACCGACGCGATCGTGATCCACCACCCGGAGGCCAAGTACTTCAACGCGCGGTAGCCCGCACGTCGCGTTCCGTTCGCTCTTTTCGGACGTACGGGGCGTATCCTGGATCATCCTGAACGGGCCGGTCCGCTCACCAGCGGGCCGGCCCGTGCCATCCCCGGGGGCGGGCCCGGCCGCGCCGCCCCGGGGGAACCGACGGAAGGATCCCGCCATGACCACCATCTCCACCGCCACCCGCGTCCTCGACCACGGCGACGGCCGGGGCCTGCAGGCGGTGCTGCTGGACATGGACGGGACCCTGGTGGACACCGAGGACTTCTGGTGGCAGGCCGAGGCCTCGCTCTTCGCGGAGCTGGGCTACGAGCTGGACGAGAACGACCGCGCCCAGGTGGTCGGCGGGCCGATGAGCCGGGTGATCGACTACCTGCTCGCCAGCACCGGGGTGGACCTCTCGCCGGCCGATCTCACCGTGCTGATCAACCAGCGCTTCGTGGACCTGCTGGCCGGCGGCGTACCGCTCATGCCGGGCGCCGAGCGGCTGCTCAACACCCTTGCGGCACACGGCGTCCCGGCCGCGCTGGTGTCGGCCTCGCACCGTCAGATCATCGACATCGTGCTGCAGTCGCTGGGTGCCCACCACTTCGCCTTCAGCGTCGCCGGGGACGAGGTCCCGCGGACCAAGCCGCACCCGGACCCGTACCTGGAGGCGGCGCGCCGGCTGGGCGCCGAGCCGGGCCGCTGCGTGGTGGTGGAGGACGCCCCGACCGGGGTCCGCTCGGCCGAGGCGGCCGGCTGCCCGGTGATCGCGGTGCCGTCGGTGGCGGTGATCGAGCCGGCGCCCGGGCGGCTGGTGCTGCCCTCGCTGGAGCAGGTGGATCTTGAACTGCTCCGCTCGCTGGTCGTCTCGCGAGTGTGATTGTCGTCTCATTGCAGGCGGGTGCTACCGACCGGTAAGTGGCCGCGGCCGTCCGTCGTGCCTGGACGCTCGGGGAGAAATCGGGCATTGCCTGACAACTCGTCGGATGGCCGGAATCAATTCGGCCTCCCGTGTCCCAACTGTCACCTGCGCGGGTGGCGGTGGTGCGTGTTCGATATGGCACGCTACTCCAGTTCGTTCCCCACCCCGAGCCCTGCCACCGCCGACGAACGGGCAACCCCGTCCTGCCCGCGGTCGCACGGCGACCGGTCCGCGCGCGCCCTCCGCACCCCGGAGGCACTTCCGTGTGCGGACCACCCGGCCCATGCCGGACCGCACCCAGAAGGACGCGCCCGTGAAGACTTCAGCTGGACGACTGGCAGCGCTCGGCTGCGCCGGCCTGGTGGCCGCCTCGGTGACGGGCTGCGGCTCGGTCACCGACGCCGTCAAGGGGGACGGCGCCAAGGCGATCACCATGGGCACCACCGCGACCACCGGTGTGCTCGACCCGGCCGGCGCCTACGACTCCGGTGCCTGGCTGGTGCTGCGCAACAGCTTCCAGTCCCTGCTGGCCTACCCGGCCGCCTCCAGCGCGCCCATCCCGGACGCCGCGCAGTCCTGTGAGTTCACCGGCGGCGAGGCCACGCTCTACCACTGCACGCTCAAGTCCGGCCTGAAGTTCTCCAACGGCCACCCGCTGACCGCCGCCGACGTGGTGTACTCGATCGAGCGCACGAAGAAGATCAAGGACGACAACGGCCCGGTCGGCCTGCTGGACACGATCAAGTCGGTCGAGGCGAAGGGCGACACCGAGGTGGTCTTCCACCTCGCCCAGCCCGACGCCACCCTCCCGGCCAAGCTGGCCACCCCGGCCGGCGCCATCGTCGACCACCAGGTGTTCCCGGCCGACAAGCTGCTCGCCAACGACAAGCTGGTCGGCTCCGGCCCGTACAAGATCGACTCGATCGAGAACATGGGCGACGGCAAGGTCCCCGGCAAGATCGTCCTGTCGGCCAACGGCAACTACACCGGCGACGCCAAGCTGCGGAACAAGAAGTTCAACGTCCGCTACTTCGACAAGGCAGACGCGCTGAAGGACGCGCTCGACAAGGGCGACGTCGACCTGACCGACAACAGCCTGGAGCCCAACACCGCGGCCCAGGTCCGCTCCGACCAGCAGGGCGGCAAGACCGACCTGCAGGTCGTCGAGGGCGACAGCAACGACACCCGCAGCCTGGTGTTCAACACCAAGGACGCGACCACCGGCAACGTCGCCGTGCGGCAGGCCGCCGCCCAGCTGATCGACCGCAAGACGCTCGCCCGCGACGTCTTCGCCCGTACCGTCCAGCCGGTGTACTCGATGGTCCCGGCCGGCGTCACCGGCCACAACACGTCCTTCTTCGACAAGTACGGCGACCAGGACGTCGCCAAGGCCAAGGCGATCCTGGCCGCGGCCAAGGTCCAGACCCCGGTCAAGCTGAGCCTGACCTGGTCCCGCTCGCGGGCCGAGGGCGCCGAGAGCGAGATGCTCAAGAAGCAGCTGGAGGCCGGCGGCCTCTTCCAGGTCACCGTCCAGCACGAGGCGGACTGGGAGGCCTTCAAGAAGGGCTGGACCGACGGCAAGTACCAGGCCTACGTCGTCGGCTGGTTCGCCGACTACCCGGACGCGGACAACTACGTCGCGCCGCTGATCGTCGAGGGCGGCGCCTACCACCACGGCTGGGACGACCCCCGGATCAGCCAGAAGCTGGTGCCGGAGGCCCTCAAGCAGGCCGACCGCGGCGCCGCCGCCCCGACGTACAACCAGATCCAGACCATCGTCGCCGAGAACGTGCCGCTGATCCCGCTGTTCCAGAACAAGGCGTTCTACGCGGCCAAGTCCTCCATCACCGGCGTCGAGTCGACCGTCGACACCACCGGCGTCTTCCGCTTCTGGGAGATCGCCCGCTCCGGCGGCAAGTAGTCGGGACCCCCGGCACGGTGGCCCGTCCGCTTCCCCCAGGGTGCAAGGGGAGCGGACGGGCCACCGTCATGTTCGGGGCCGGCCCGGAGGCCCGGCTGCCCGGGCAGCCGGTCAGAGCGTGCCGGGACGGACCAGGCCGCTCTCGTACGCGTAGACCGCGGCCTGCACCCGGTCGCGCAGCTGGAGCTTGGTCAGCACGTGCCCCACGTGCGTCTTGACCGTGGTCTCGCTGACGAACAGCTCCGCCGCGATCTCGGCGTTCGACAGCCCGCGCGCCACCAGCTTCAGCACCTCCAGCTCGCGCTCGGTCAGCGCGTTCAGCGCCTGCGGCGGCGCCTCCTCGCCCGAGGGCAGCTTGGTGGCGTACATGTCCAGCAGCCGGCGGGTGATGCTCGGCGCCAGCATCGCCGCGCCGTCGGCGACCACCCGGATCGCCTGCACCAGCTCCTCGGCCGGGACGTCCTTCAGCAGGAAGCCGCTGGCCCCCGCGCGCAGCGCCTCGACCACGTACTCGTCCAGGTCGAAGGTGGTCAGCACCAGCACCTTGGCCGGACCGTCGCGCCCGGGCCCGGCGATCCGGCGGGTCGCCTCGACCCCGTCCATCCTGGGCATCCGGATGTCCATCAGCACCACGTCGGGCTGCAGCGCCCGGACCTGGTCCAGCGCCTGCTGGCCGTCGCCGGCCTCGCCGACCACCACCAGGTCGGACTCGGCCTCCAGGATCATCCGGAAACCGGTGCGCAGCAGCGGCTGGTCGTCGACCAGCAGCACTCGGATCGTCACCTAGGACTCCTTGCTCATCGGATCCCCCGTGGGATCGTCCTCGTCAGACGTACGCGCCAGCGGCAGCGGGTACGGCGGGGGAGTGCCGCCGAACTCCGGGCAGCTGGCCCGGTGGTCGCACCAGTCGCAGAGCCGGTTGCGGGTCGCCGGGAAGTCGCCGGTGGCCACCGCCAGGGTGATCCGCTCCCAGAGCGCCTGCAGCTTGCGCTCCACCGCCAGCAGGTCGGCCTCGTCCGGGTCGTAGCTGACCACGTCGCCGCCGCCGCCGAGGTACACCAGCTGCAGCCGCTTCGGGATCACACCCTTCCACCGCCACACCACCAGCGCGTAGAACTTCATCTGGAACATCGCCTTGCCCTCGAAGTCCCGCGAGGGCGCCCGGCCGGTCTTGTAGTCCACCAGCCGGACCTCGCCGGTCGGGGCGACGTCGACCCGGTCGATGTAGCCGCGCAGCAGCAGGCCCGACCGCAGGGCCGTCTCCACGTAGAGCTCCCGCTCCACCGGGTGCAGCCGGCTCGGGTCCTCCAGCCGGAACCACTGGGCGACCAGCTTCTCGGCGTCGGCCAGCCAGCGGGTGAGCGCCGCGCCGTCCGGGTCCTCCGGGAAGAGCGAGCCCAGCTCCGGGCGCTCGCCCAGCAGCCGTTCCCACTGCGGGCGCAGCAGGCCCAGCGCCCGCTCCGGCGTCCGCTCCGCCGCCGGGCTGTCGAACAGCCGCTCCAGCACCGCGTGCACCAGGGTGCCCCGGGTCGCCGCCGCGCTCGGCGGCTCCGGCAGCCGGTCGATCACCCGCAGCCGGTACAGCAGCGGGCAGGTCAGGAAGTCCCCCGCGCGGGACGGGGACAGGCCGGTCGGGGGCGCCGGCGGCCGGGCCGGGGCCGCGGCGGCGCTGCTGGTGTCGGTCTGCTGCATACCCCGACCCTATTGCCCCCGGCGGTCATCCCGCTGACACGGTGCTGCCACACGTCCTTTCCAGTTGGGTATGAACCCTGCGAGAGGGGCGCGCGCCGCCGGACCGTCCCGATCACGTAGCGTGGGCGAACCGGGGCGCGACGGGGAACCGACGGAAGGGATCACGGTGAGCGACAGCAGGGGGCGGCAGACCTCCGACCAGCCGCCGCACGGGGGTGGCGCCAATCCCGGGCCCCGGCCGCCCGAGGAGCCGGAACGCCGCGGCGGCATCCTGATGGGCCGCCCGTTCGGCGTCCCGATCTACGTCACGCCCTCGTGGTTCGTCATCGCCGCGCTGATCACCTGGGTGTTCGGGGGCCAGCTCGACCGCGTCCTGCCCGAGCTCGGCGCCACCCGCTACCTGGTCGCCTTCTCCTTCGCGGTCGCCTTCTACGGCTCCGTGCTGGTGCACGAGCTCGCCCACACCCTGGTGGCCCTGCGCTACCGGCTCGGCGTGCGCCGCATCCAGCTGCAGTTCTTCGGGGGCGTCTCGGAGATCGAGAACGAGGCCGAGAGCCCCTGGCGCGAGTTCTGGCTGGCCTTCGTCGGCCCGCTGCTCTCCCTGGTGCTCGGCGGTGTCTTCTACCTCGCCGTCCAGGCCGTCGAGCTCTCCACCGTGCCCGGAGTGCTGCTGGCCGGCCTGATGGTCTCCAACTTCGTCGTCGCCGCCTTCAACCTGCTGCCCGGCCTGCCGCTGGACGGCGGCCGGATGCTGCGCGCCGTGGTCTGGGCCGTCACCGGGCGGCCGATGGCCGGCACGGTGGCCGCCGCCTGGGTGGGCCGGGCCCTGGCCATCGCCGTGCTGATCGGCCTGCCGCTGGTCGGCGCCGCCCGCGGGACCGAGCGCAGCAACACCGACACCCTGGTCGACGCGGTGCTCGCCGCCGTCCTCGCCGCGATCATCTGGAACGGTGCCGGCGCCAGCCTGCGCAACGCCCGGCTCAAGGAGGTGCTGCCCGGTCTGCGGCTGCGCGAGCTCGCCCGGCGCGCCGTCGAGGTCACCGGCGACACCCCGCTCGGCGAGGCCATGCGCCGGGCCCGCGAGGCCGAGGCCGGCGCCCTGGTCGTGGTCGACGGCCGGGGCGAGCCGATCGGCATCGTGCGCGAGTCCGCCGTCCGCGGCGTCCCCGAACACCGCCGCCCCTGGATCGCCGTCGGCGCCCTGGCCCGCGACCTCGAACCGGGCCTGCGGCTCCGGGCGGACCTCACCGGCGAGGACCTGCTGCGCGCCGTCCGGGCCACCCCGGCCGGCGAGTACCTGGTCGTCGAGGACGACGGGCGGGTCTACGGCGTCGCCGCGCTCACCGACATCGAGCAGCGGCTGACCGCCGCCGTCACCGGCCGGTGATCACCGTGGTCGGGCGGGGCGCACGCTTCCCTTAGGATTGTCCGCATGTCCGAACCGACCGGTGCCACCCGCCGACGCGGGCCCTTCCAGGTCGGGGACCAGGTCCAGCTGACCGACCCGAAGGGCCGCCACTACACGTTCACGCTCCAGGCCGGGAACCAGTTCCACACCCACAAGGGTGCGTTCCCGCACGACGAGCTGATCGGCGCCCCGGAGGGCACGGTCGTGCGCACCACGGGGAACGTCCCGTACCTCGCGCTGCGCCCCCTGCTCCCCGACTACGTCCTGTCCATGCCGCGCGGCGCCGCCGTGATCTACCCCAAGGACGCGGGGCAGATCCTGGCGATGGCCGACATCTTCGCGGGTGCCCGCGTCGTCGAGGCCGGCGTCGGCTCCGGCGCGCTCTCCAGCTACCTGCTGCGCGCCGTCGGCGACACCGGCATGCTGGCCTCCTACGAGCGCCGCCAGGACTTCGCCGACATCGCCAAGAGCAACGTCGAGCGCTACTTCGGCGGGCCCCACCCGGCGTGGAAGCTCACCGTCGGCGACCTCCAGGACAACCTGGTGGAGACCGACGTCGACCGCGTCATCCTCGACATGCTCGCCCCGTGGGAGTGCCTGGACGTCGCCTCCAAGGCGCTCGTCCCCGGCGGTCTGATCTGCTGCTACGTGGCCACCACGACGCAGATGTCGAAGACCGTCGAGGCGCTGCGCGAGCACGGCACCTTCACCGAGCCGCAGGCCTGGGAGACCATGGTCCGCACCTGGCACCTGGAGGGCCTGGCCGTCCGCCCGGACCACCGGATGATCGGCCACACCGGCTTCCTGCTCACCGCCCGCCGCCTCGCCGACGGCGTCGAGCCGCCGCTGCGCCGCCGCCGCCCGGCCAAGGGCGCGTACGGCGAGGACTACGACAACGGGGCGCCCGCGCCCTCGCTGCAGGAGCGCGCCGCGGCCCGGGCCGCCACCCGCTCCTCCGAGGAACCCGACCTCGGCTGACCGCACGCACGGACAGGGGTGGTACGAGGGCTTCCGGCCCCCGTGCCACCCCTTCGCGTTACCCGCGCACCCGCGCCACCCCGCGGCCGCCCCCGTGTGGGACGATGCTCGCTCACACCGACCCATGCGCACACCGACCCGCTGGAGGGGACGCCTGGTGGAGACCGCGGTCAAGGCGACGGCCGAGCAGCAGACACCGCAGGGGCGCAGCGGGCCCGGACACGTCCGCACCGCGCCGTGGCACTGGGTCCTCACGATCGCCGGCACCGCCGCCGTGGTCGCCACCGCAGTCGCCGCCGATCCGGCCACCGGCACCCCGGCGCCCGCCCGCCACACCGTCAAGGCCCTCCCGGCCGCCGCGGCCCCCGATCCGGCCGAGGCCGAACTCCCGCTGGACTGCGGCCCGTTCCCGGTGAAGATATCCGTCAGCTTTGCCGCCGACCTCGGCGACGGGCGCCCCGGCACCGTCGCCGCCGCGCACTGCGCGGCCGAGAACGGCACCCCGCCGGACGCCGTCTACCTGCTCGGCCCCGGCACCGCCGGCCGGCCCGTGGTGCTGGCCACCCTGCTCTCCGAGCGCGAGAACCTCACCGTCAGCCGGCTCGGCCTGCGCAGTGACGGCGTCATCACCGGCCACGCGCAGGGGTATTCCAGCGACGACGTGCCGCGGTTCAGCCCCGACATCTCACTGGACCTCACCTGGACGCGCAGGGGCGGCGGCTGGGACCGCTCCCAGACCGCCGCCCCGGTGACGCTCACCTGAGAGCCGCCCGCAGCGGGCGCCCGCCCGCCCCCGGGCGCTCCGGCGCGCCCCCCGACGGGGCGGCGCGCCCTACTCGGCGTCGGGCCCGTACACCTCGACCCGGTCCGTGACCCGGCGCACGTGGATGCAGTCGCCGGGGCACTCCTTCACGGAGTCCACCACGTCCTGAAGGATCGTCAGCGGCACCGGCGCGGTCTCGCCGGGCTGCTGGCGCAGCTCGTCGTCCGGCCCCTTCACGTAGGCCAGGCCGTCGATGTCGAGCTCGAAGACCTCGGGCGCGTACTGCACGCAGATGCCGTCACCGGTGCACAGATCCTGGTCGATCCACACCTCGAGCGGCTCGCCCGCCGCCGCTTCCTCGGTCACCGACATGGTCCCCTGCCGTTTCTGTCCCGGGTCGCCCCTTCTTGGGCGCAATCCCGCCATTCGTACAACGATCGGCTCCGGTGACCCGGTTCCGATCGGATATCGACTTGCTCGACGATACATCTGGTCCGCATTGGCCGGTGCGCGGTGGGTATCCCCCTAGCAGAGGGGAAGCACGCGAGGGCGAAGATCGGACACGCCCGTTCCATCTTTCTTGATCTAGGGGTTTACGGACCCCTGGTCCCAGGTAGGGTCTGGAAGCGTCCAGCTCCCCGGAGGAGGTGAGGACCGTGGCAGCCCACGATGACGACTACAACCGCAGCACCGGCAGGCCCGCTCGTGGTTCCGACGAGGCCGCTCAGGTCTCGTACCTTGAGCAGGAAATCGCCGTGCTGCGCCGCAAGCTCGCCGACTCGCCGCGCAATTCGAGAATCCTCGAAGAGCGGATCGTCGAGCTCCAGACCAACCTGGCCGGCGTGACCGCCCAGAACGAACGGCTCGCCTCCACCCTGCGCGAGGCCCGCGACCAGATCGTGGCCCTCAAGGAGGAAGTGGACCGGCTGGCACAGCCCCCGGCCGGTTTCGGCACCTTCCTCAACCAGAACGAGGACGGCACCGCCGACATCTTCACCGGGGGGCGCAAGCTCCGCGTGAACGTCAGCCCCAACGTCGACCTCGACGAGCTGCGGCGCGGCCAGGAGGTGATGCTCAACGAGGCCCTCAACATCGTGGACGCGATGGCCTTCGAGCGCATCGGCGACATCGTCACCCTCAAGGAGATCCTGGAGGACGGCGAGCGCGCCCTGGTCATCGGGCACACCGACGAGGAGCGGGTGGTCCGGCTCGCCGAACCGCTGCGCGAGGCCACGATCCGGGCGGGGGACGCCCTGCTGCTGGAGCCCCGCTCCGGCTACGTGTACGAGGTCGTGCCGAAGTCCGAGGTCGAGGAGCTGGTCCTCGAGGAGGTCCCGGACATCGACTACCGCCAGATCGGCGGCCTGAGCAACCAGATCGAGCAGATCCGCGACGCGGTCGAGCTGCCCTACCTGCACGCCGACCTCTTCAAGGAGTTCGAGCTGCGCCCGCCCAAGGGCGTGCTGCTCTACGGCCCGCCCGGCTGCGGCAAGACGCTGATCGCCAAGGCGGTGGCCAACTCGCTGGCCAAGAAGGTCGCCGAGGTCACCGGCCGCCCCCAGGGCAAGAGCTACTTCCTCAACATCAAGGGCCCCGAGCTGCTCAACAAGTACGTGGGCGAGACCGAGCGGCAGATCCGCCTGGTCTTCCAGCGGGCCCGGGAGAAGGCCGGCGAGGGCACCCCCGTCATCGTCTTCTTCGACGAGATGGAGTCGCTCTTCCGCACCCGCGGCTCGGGTGTCAGCTCGGACGTGGAGAACACCATCGTCCCGCAGCTGCTCGCCGAGATCGACGGCGTGGAGGGCCTGGAGAACGTCATCGTGATCGGCGCCTCGAACCGCGAGGACATGATCGACCCGGCGATCCTGCGGCCGGGCCGCCTGGACGTCAAGATCAAGATCGAGCGCCCGGACGCCGAGGCCGCGAAGGACATCTTCTCCAAGTACCTCAAGGGCACGCTGCCGTTCCACCCGGACGACCTCAAGGAGCACGACGGCTCCGTCGAGACCACGGTGGCGGCGATGATCCAGTCGGTCGTGGAGCGGATGTACTCCGAGACCGAGGAGAACCGCTTCCTGGAGGTCACCTACGCCAACGGTGACAAGGAGGTCCTGTACTTCAAGGACTTCAACTCCGGCGCGATGATCCAGAACATCGTCGACCGCGCCAAGAAGATGGCCATCAAGGACTTCCTCGACCACGGCCAGCGCGGTCTGCGCGTCTCCCACCTGCTCGCCGCCTGCGTGGACGAGTTCAAGGAGAACGAGGACCTGCCGAACACCACCAACCCGGACGACTGGGCCCGGATCTCCGGCAAGAAGGGCGAGCGGATCGTCTTCATCCGCACGCTGGTCACCGGGAAGCAGGGCGCCGAGTCCGGCCGCTCGATCGACACTGTCGCCAACACCGGGCAGTACCTGTAACGACGCGCTGCGCACGCCGCAGCGCCCCGGGCCGGCAGCGGTCCCCGGAGCAGCACGCACCCGTCCGGCTGTGGCGCCTCGCGGCCCCGCAGCCGGACGGCGCGTCTCGGGGCCCGCGTGTCGGTGCCGCGTTCTAGGCTCGACCCACCGTTCGCGGGCAGACCGCCGGCGTCGGTGTTGTTCAGCGGTACGTCAGCGTGTTCCGTCCGCGGGGGCGGCGCACCGGGCAAGGAGGGCCGCATGACCGTACGGCGCGTGATGGGCATCGAGACCGAGTACGGGATCTCCGTGCCCGGGCACCCCAACGCCAACGCCATGCTCACCTCGTCCCAGATCGTCAACGCCTACGCGGCGGCGATGCACCGGGCACGGCGGGCCCGCTGGGACTTCGAGGAGGAGAATCCGCTGCGCGACGCCCGGGGCTTCGACCTCGCGCGCGACGTCGCGGACGCCAGCCAGCTGACCGACGAGGACATCGGCCTCGCCAACGTCATCCTGACCAACGGCGCGCGGTTCTACGTCGACCACGCGCACCCCGAGTACAGCTCGCCAGAGGTGACCAACCCGCGCGACGCCGTGCTCTGGGACAAGGCCGGCGAGCGGATCATGGCGGCCGCCGCCCAGCGCGCCCTGGAACTGCCCAACGGGCAGACCATCCACCTCTACAAGAACAACACCGACAACAAGGGCGCCTCCTACGGCACCCACGAGAACTACCTGATGAAGCGGGCGACACCGTTCGCCGACATCGTCCGCCACCTCACCCCGTTCTTCGTCTCGCGCCAGGTGGTCACCGGCGCCGGGCGGGTCGGCATCGGGCAGGACGGCTCCGCCAACGGCTTCCAGATCAGCCAGCGGGCCGACTACTTCGAGGTCGAGGTCGGCCTGGAGACCACCCTCAAGCGGCCGATCATCAACACCCGCGACGAGCCGCACGCCGACGCCGAGAAGTACCGCCGGCTGCATGTGATCATCGGGGACGCGAACCTCTCCGAGATCTCCACCTACCTCAAGCTGGGCACCACCTCGCTGGTCCTGGCGATGATCGAGGACGCCTTCATCGCCTCCGACCTCGCCGTCGACCAGCCGGTGCGCACCCTGCACCGGGTCTCCCACGACCCGACCCTGAAGCACCTGATCACGCTGCGCAACGGCCGCAAGCTCACCGCCGTCCAGCTGCAGCTGGAGTACTTCGAGCTGGCCCGCAAGTACGTCGAGGACCGCTTCGGCAACGACGCCGACGAGCAGACCGTCGACGTGCTGGCCCGCTGGGAGGACGTCCTGGGCAGGCTGGAGCGCGACCCGATGTCGCTCTCCCGGCAGCTGGACTGGATCGCCAAGCGGGAGATCCTGGAGGGCTACCGCAGCCGGGACGCCCTGGAGTGGGACAACTCCCGGCTCCACCTGGTCGACCTCCAGTACAGCGACGTACGGCCCGAGAAGGGCCTCTACAACCGTCTGGTGGCCCGCGGCAGGTTCGAGCGGCTGCTCACCGAGGAAGAGGTCGAGCGGGCCGTCACCAAGCCCCCGGAGGACACCAGGGCCTATTTCCGCGGGCGCTGCCTGGAGCAGTACGCCGAGCACGTGGCCGCGGCCTCCTGGGACTCGGTGATCTTCGACCTGCCGGGCCGGGACTCGCTCCAGCGGGTGCCCACGCTGGAGCCGCTGCGCGGCACCCGCAACCACGTCAAGGAGCTGCTGGACCGCTGCCGCACGGCCGAGGACCTGCTCCGGGTGCTGGCCGGCGGGTAACTTTTCGATCACCATGGGTGAACGTCCGCCGAATGGGAATCATCCGGGGTGGCAGCGGGTGTTGGACAGGAAGCGCCACCGGCAAACCGGAAGCGGGTAGTCGCACCTTGTGTATAGGGTCGGTGCAGCAAGCAGCGACCAAACCGTGCCAGACCGATCGAGCGGGGTGAGGGAAATGGCGAGCAAGGACACCGGCGGCGGCCAGCAGCGGGCGAACCGCTCCTCCGAGGAGGTCGAGGAGCAGGCCGCGGAAGCGCAGAATTCCGACGACCTCAAGGAGCGCCAGGAAAAGCTGAGCGACGACGTCGACGCGGTTCTGGACGAAATCGACGAGGTGCTCGAGTCGAATGCCGAGGATTTCGTGCGGCAGTTTGTCCAGAAGGGCGGCGAGTAACCCCGTCCGGGGCATTCGGGAATTCGCGGAAGAGACCGCCGGGAGCGGGCGGGCGGCAGGGGCCGTCCGCCCGCCCGGGTCCGGCTCCCACCCCCGCCGACGTTGATCGTCGGGCGGGTAGGGTGCGGGCAGAACGCGCTTCAAGCTACCTGGAAGGAATCGTGTGGAAGCCAACACTCGTGGCACCGGGCGTCTACCGGCTGCCTTCCTGACCCCGGGGTCCTCGTCGTTCCTCGACTTCCTGGCCGAGCACCAGCCGGAGCTGATTCCGGGCCGGCGCGGGCTGCCCGAGGGCGTCGTGGTCGAGGCCCCGCACGGGACGACGATCGTCTCCGCGGTGTTCGACGGCGGCGTGGTCCTCGCGGGTGACCGCCGCGCCACCATGGGCAACGTGATCGCCCAGCGCGACATCGAGAAGGTCTTCCCGGCGGACGAGTACAGCGCCGTCGGCATCGCCGGCACCGCCGGCCTCGCGGTCGAGATGGTCCGCCTGTTCCAGCTGGAGCTGGAGCACTACGAGAAGATCGAGGGCACCGTGCTCTCCCTGGAGGGCAAGGCCAACCGCCTCACCACCATGATCCGGGGCAACCTCGGCATGGCGATGCAGGGCCTGGCGGTCGTCCCGCTCTTCGCCGGCTACGACCTGGACCAGGGGCGCGGCCGGATCTTCACCTACGACGTCACCGGCGGCCGCTCCGAGGAGCGCGGGTTCGCCGCCACCGGCTCGGGCTCGGTCTTCGCCCGCGGCTCGATGAAGAAGCTCTACCGCGACGACCTGACGGCCGAGCAGGCCGCCACCCTGGTCGTCCAGGCGCTCTACGACGCGGCCGACGACGACTCCGCCACCGGCGGACCGGACCTCGCCCGCAAGATCTTCCCGATCGTCTCGCTGATCACCGAGGACGGCTTCCGCCGCCTCACCGAGGCCGAGGTCTCGGAGATCGCGGTCTCCATCACCAACGAGCGCCTCACGCACCCCAACGGCCCGCAGGCCCCGCTGCTCTAGCCACACCTACCAAGGAAGGGACGACCGCCGGTGTCGACACCGTTCTACGTCTCGCCCCAGCAGGCCATGGCGGACCGCGCGGAGTACGCCCGCAAGGGCATCGCGCGCGGTCGCAGCGTGGTCGTGCTCACCTACGCCGACGGCATCGTCTTCGTCGCCGAGAACACCTCCCGGGCGCTCCACAAGGTCTCCGAGATCTACGACAAGATCGCCTTCGCGGCGGTCGGCCGGTACAACGAGTTCGAGAACCTGCGCATCGGCGGCGTCCGCTACGCCGACCTGCGCGGCTACTCCTACGACCGGGCCGACGTCACCGCCCGGGGTCTGGCCAACGTCTACGCCCAGACGCTCGGCACCATCTTCTCCTCGGTCGGCGAGAAGCCGTACGAGGTGGAGCTGATCGTGGCCGAGGTCGGCCGCACCCCCGACGAGGACCAGATCTACCGGCTCACGCCGGACGGCTCGGTCGTCGACGAGAAGAACCACGTCGTGGTGGGCGGCAACGCCGACTCGATCGGCAATTACCTGGGGCAGCGCCACCGCAGCGGGCTCTCGCTGACCGAGGCGGTCAAGGTCGCCGTGGACTCCCTCGCCCGGGACCCGAACGGCAGCACCCCGCGCACCCTCACCCCCGAACAGCTGGAGGTGGCGGTGCTGGACCGCCAGCGCTTCCAGCAGCGCAAGTTCAAGCGGATCCTGGGCGGCCAGCTCGCCCGGCTGCTCGACGGCGACCAGTCCGCCGAGACGGACGACGAGGAGAAGCCGGCGGCCGGAGGGCCGTCGGACTAGCAGTACCCGGCGAGTCCCGTACGGCGGCGGTCCGCCGGCGTACGGGACTCCGGTGCCCCTGCGGCGGCCGGCACGGCGTCGCGGAGGCGGTTTCGGACAGCTCCCATCTAGGAGGACGCCTCATGGACCGCCGGATCTTCGGGCTGGAGAACGAGTACGGCGTCACCTGCACGTTCCGCGGGCAGCGGCGGCTGTCGCCGGACGAGGTGGCACGGTACCTCTTCCGCCGTGTTGTCTCCTGGGGCCGTAGCAGCAACGTGTTCCTGCGCAACGGTGCCCGGCTCTACCTCGACGTCGGCTCCCACCCCGAGTACGCCACCCCCGAGTGCGACGACGTCGTCGAGCTGGTGACGCACGACAAGGCCGGCGAGCGCATCCTCGAAGGCCTCCTGGTGGACGCCGAGCGGCGGCTGCACGAGGAGGGCATCGCGGGGGACGTCTACCTCTTCAAGAACAACACCGACTCGGCCGGCAACTCCTACGGCTGCCACGAGAACTACCTGGTGGCCCGGCACGGCGAGTTCTCCCGGCTGGCGGACGTCCTGATCCCGTTCCTGGTGACCAGGCAGCTGATCTGCGGCGCCGGCAAGGTGCTGCAGACCCCGCGCGGCGCGGTCTACTGCGTCAGCCAGCGCGCCGAGCACATCTGGGAGGGCGTGAGCTCGGCGACCACCCGCTCCCGCCCGATCATCAACACCCGCGACGAGCCGCACGCAGACGCCGAGCGCTACCGCCGGCTGCACGTCATCGTCGGCGACTCCAACATGTCGGAGACCACCACGCTGCTCAAGGTGGGCGCCACCGACCTGGTGCTGCGGCTGATCGAGGCCGGGGTGGTGATGCGCGACCTCACGCTGGAGAACCCGATCCGGGCGATCCGCGAGGTCAGCCACGACCTCACCGGCACCCACCAGGTCCGGCTCGCCAACGGCCGGGAGGCCAGCGCGCTGGACATCCAGGAGGAGTACTTCACCAAGGCGCTGGAGTTCGCCGACCGCAAGGGCATCAACACCGGGACCATCGCCCGGGTGCTGGACCTCTGGGGCCGCACCCTGGAGGCGGTCCGCACCGAGCGGCTCGACGGGGTGGCCGGCGAGATCGACTGGATCATGAAGTACAAGCTCATCGAGCGCTACCGCGAGAAGCACCAGATGAGCATGTCCAACCCGCGGATCGCCCAGATCGACCTCGCGTACCACGACATCCACCGCCGGCGCGGGCTGTTCTACCTGCTCCAGGGCAAGGGCCAGGCGCAGCGGGTGACCACCGACCTCAAGACCTTCGAGGCCAAGTCGATCCCCCCGCAGACCACCCGGGCCCGGCTGCGCGGGGACTTCATCCGCCGGGCGCAGGAGCAGCGCCGGGACTTCACGGTGGACTGGGTCCACCTGAAGCTGAACGACCAGGCGCAGCGGACGGTGCTGTGCAAGGACCCGTTCCGCTCGGTGGACGAGCGGGTGGAGAAGCTGATCGCCGGGATGTGATCCCCGCGGGACTGTGATCTTCGTCGGCGCCGGGCCCCGGTGGTGTCTACCGGGGCCCGGCGCCGCCTGGGCATACGCTGTCGGTCGAGTCCGGAGAGTCGACTACGACCGACAGTTAGGAACGCCGTGCGCCGCACCGCCGGTTTGCTTCTCACCCTGCCCCTGCTCCTGGCGGTCGCCTGCAGCAGCTCCACCAAGGCGACCAGCCCGGCGACACCCACTTCGCCCACCGCGGCCCCCACCGTGCCCTCGCCGGTGTCCGAGGCCTCGCCGATGCCGACCGTGTCGGGCGGCGGGTTCGGGAGCAAGGCCACGATCACCATCCCCGACGGACCGCCGAGCGGCCAGTTCGTCGTCAACACCGTGAGCGAGGGCGACCGCTCCACGGTGAACAAGGGCGACTGGGTGACGGTGAACTACACCGCCAAGGACTGGACGACCGGCAAGGACCTGCCGAGCTCCTACGACGCGGGCGGCAAGCCGCAGCTCTACCAGGCGGGCAGCGGCCAGCTGGTGCCGGCGTTCGACCAGAGCGTGATCGGCAAGAAGGTCGGCAGCCGGCTGCTGGTGGTGGCCCCGCCGGCCGCGGCCTTCGGCGAACAGGGCAACACCCAGCTCGGCGTCGGCCCCGGGGACACCGTGGTGTTCGTGCTGGACATCATGGAGAGCCTGCCGCCGGACTCCACCCTCTCCGGGACGATGACGCAGCCGCCGCCGACCATGCCGCAGGTGAAGGACAACGGGAAGGCCCCCGTGACCATCACCATCCCGCCCGGCCAGCCCGCGCCGACCGAGCTCCAGCAGGCCGTGCTGATCAAGGGCGAGGGCAAGCAGGTGAAGGCCGGGCAGACCCTGGTCGTGCAGTACACCGGGGTGCTCTGGAGCAACGGCCAGCAGTTCGACTCGTCCTGGAGCCACGGCGGCGCGCAGGCGCTGCAGATCGGCACCGGCAGCGTGATCGAGGGCTGGGACAAGGGCCTGGTGGGCCAGACCGTCGGCAGCCGGGTGGAGCTGGTGGTGCCGCCGGCGCTCGGCTACAAGGACCAGGCGCAGGGCGCGGTGCCGGCGAACTCGACGCTGGTGTTCGTGATCGACATCCTTGAGGCGGTCTAGGCCTCTCGGGGCCGCGGGGTCGGGATTGCGGCAGGGGCGGGACGCCCGGGCGGTTCGGGATTGCGGCGCGGTCGGGACGCCCGGGCGGTCCAGGACCCGCGGGGTTGTTGACCGCGCGCCCGGCAAGATCCGAAAGAGAGGGTCTAGGAGCGGCGGGTGGGATTCCGTACGCTTGGGCGGGCGCTCGCACACGGAAGCGTCCGCCCTCATCCTGACCTGTCATACTGCCCTCGCACTGTGGTAGGCGCCGCCGGCGTCCGGGTCCCGGGCGGCAGTGCGACAGCACCCCGGCGCTCACCACGCCGGCCGTAGACCTCGAAGACCTCGTGGCGAGATGGATGGGGAGTCATGTCTGAGAATGCGTCGAGCCCGGGCGGGGCCGGCACCGCGAACGGGAACTCCTCCGGGGACCCGGCCGACTCGCGTCCCGGCGGCCCGCTGCCCGGCGACGGCGAGTCGATCGTCGTACCGCCGTCGATCCTGAAGCAGCAGGCCGGCTGGGCGCAGCCCGGCCAGAGCCAGCCGTCGGCGGGCGCGACGAAGACCGAGGACACCCCGCAGATCTTCGCGTCCAACGTGCGCCGCCAGGAGAACTCGGAGGCCGGGTACGACGAGAACCCGCCCGGCGTCGGCAAGCTGGGTGTGATCCTCGGCACCGTGCTCACCCTGCTGCTGGTCGGCAGCGGCGTCACGCTGTACCTGGTGAACAAGGACGGCGGCGACTCGAAGTCCGACACCGCGGCCAAGCCCGACGCGGTGAAGACCGCGCCGGCCACGCCGACCGCCGACCCCGTCCCGCCGATCAAGGACAGCGCCAAGGTGCTGCCGACGATCACCGGCGAGTTCGGCAAGAAGGCCGGCATCGAGGTGCCCGGCGAGCAGGCCGACGGCAGCTTCGTGGTGAAGGTCCTCTCCGAGGGCAGCGGCGCCAAGGTCGAGAAGAACTCCTGGGCCTCGGTCGACTACACCGCCAAGGACTGGAACACCGGCAAGGACATCCCCAGCTCGTACGACGAGAAGGGCAAGCCGCAGATCTTCCAGGCCGGCACCGACGCGCTGATCCCGGCGCTGGACCAGGCCGTGCTCGGCAAGAAGGCCGGCAGCCGGCTGCTCGTGGTGGCCCCGCCGGCCGCCGCGTTCGGCGCCCAGGGCAACCCGAGCATGTCGATCGGGGCCAAGGACAACCTGGTCTTCGTCATCGACATCCGCAACGCCAACGCGCCCGACGCCGTGGTCGGCGGCACCGTCACCCCGCCGCCCGCGGACTTCCCGCAGGTGAAGGACAACGGCAAGAAGCCGGCCGAGATCACCCCGGTGAAGGGCGCCGCCGAGCCGACCGAGCTCAAGAGCCACGTCCTGATCAAGGGCACCGGCCCCAAGGTGGAGAAGGGCGAGAAGGTCGTCGTCCAGTACACCGGTGCCCTCTTCAAGGACGGCAAGGTCTTCGACTCCTCGCTGAGCAAGGGCCAGGCGTTCTCCTTCCCGGTGGGCGGCGGCCAGGTCATCGCCGGCTGGGACCAGGGCCTGGAGGGCCAGACCGTCGGCAGCCGCGTCGAGCTGGTCATCCCCGCCGCGCTGGCGTACGGCGACAAGGGCCAGGGCGACATCCCGGCCAACTCCACCCTGGTGTTCGTGGTCGACATCCTGGATGCGGGTCAGGGCTGATCCACTTTCGAGGGACAATGGTCCGCGTGTGACCTTCGGGCTCGGCCGCGTGGCCTGAGTCCGGACGGGCGGCGGGCGCCCGTACCGTGGTCCGGGAACGGACCGGGTGCGGGCGCCCGCCGCTTGGTCATGGATGGAACCGAAACCGAGAAGAGGCAGTTGTGAGCAACAAGACGAAGCCGGAGATCGACTTCCCGGGCGGCGACGCCCCGACCGAGCTCCAGATCCGCGACATCGAGGTCGGCACCGGCGAGGAGGCCAAGCCGGGCCAGGTCGTCGAGGTGCACTACGTCGGTGTCACCTTCGAGACCGGCGAGGAGTTCGACGCCAGCTGGAACCGCAACAGCACCTTCAAGTTCCCGCTCGGCGCCGGCCGCGTCATCAAGGGCTGGGACCAGGGCGTCGTCGGCATGAAGGTCGGCGGTCGCCGCGAGCTGGTCATCCCGGCGAAGCTGGGCTACGGCGCGCAGTCGCCGACCCCGGCCATCCCGGCCAACTCGACGCTGATCTTCGTCGTCGACCTGATCGCCGTCTGACCCGGTCCCGACCGGTCGCGAGCGAGGGCCGCACCCCCCTGCCGGGGGTGCGGCCCCACGCGTTTGCGGACTCGGCTTTTGCAGTGCGTACCGCTACCGGTACGGTCGGTCCCGCCGGGTCGAGGACCGCCCGGCGGGCGCACCCCGCGCGCGGCGCGGCACACCGGAAGGGTCAGCGATGGCGATCGCCAAGGCAGAGCGGCTGATGAATCTCGCCCTGTGCCTGATGAACACCAGACGGCCGCTCTCCAAGAAGGAGCTGCGGGAGTCCATCGAGGCCTACCGCGAAGCCTGGCAGAGCAGCAGCGAGGACGCCTTCAACCGGATGTTCGAGCGCGACAAGGACGACCTGCGCGAGCTCGGCCTGGTCATCGACGTCGACGAGAACGCCCTGGACGGCGAGCTCGGCTACCTCGCCCGCGCGGACCGCAACCGCCTGCCCGAGATCGCCCTGGACGCCGAGGAGGCCGCCGCGCTCACCCTGGCCGCCCGGGTCTGGCAGCAGGCCAAGATGTCCGGCGCGGCCAGCGGCGCCCTGCAGAAGCTGCGCGCCGCCGGCGTGCCCTTCACCGAGCCCGAGGGCCGCACCGCCCTGGAGCCGCGCATCCCCGCCCGCGAGGCCGCCTTCGAGCCGCTGCTCACCGCCGCCCGCGACCGCCGCCCGGTCACCTTCGAGTACCGCAAGGCCGGGGCCGCCGCCGTCGAGCAGCGCGCCGTCGAGCCCTGGGCGCTGGAGTGCTGGCGCGGCCACTGGTACCTGGCCGGCTGGGACCGCGACCGCGGCGACGCCCGCGTCTTCCGGCTCAGCCGGATCACCGGCAAGGTCCGCGCCCGCTCCGGCGCCTTCCTCGGCACCGTCCCCGAGCACGTCGACGTCCGTGCCACGGTGGCCAAGTTCGCCGGCGAGGGCGCCACCGCCACCGCCGCGGTACGGGTCCGCCGGGACGCCGGCTTCCCGCTGCGCACCAAGGCGCTGAGCTCCCGGCGGGTCGACGGGACCTGGGACGAACTGGAGATCCCCTACGGCAACGGGCTCGGCGCCGACCTCGCCGAGTTCGGCCCGGACGTGCTGGTGCTCGGTCCGGAGGAGCTGCGCGCCGACGTGATCGAGCGGCTGCGCGCGGTCGCCGGCGTGGCGGTGGACGGGGCCGCCACGGCCGAGGGGGCCGCCGCGGTTGACGGTGTCGAAGGAGTACGGGCATGAGCAACGCGATCGACCAGACCCGGCGGATGCTGTCGCTGGTCACCTACCTGCGTGAGCGCCCCGGCGCCGAGGTGGCCGAGGTGGCCCGCGCCTTCGGCATCACCGAGCGCGAGCTGATCGGCGACCTCAACGTGCTGCCGATGTGCGGCACCAGCTTCCGCGGCGGCGACCTGCTCGACATCGACACCGACGGCGAGCGGATCTGGTGGCACAACGTCGACGACGTCGCCCAGCCGCTGCGGCTGGCCGCCGACGAGGCGACCGCGCTGCTGGTGGCCGCCCGTGCGGTGGCCGGCCTGCCCGGCCTGCGCGCCGGCGACCGGGAGGCGCTCACCCGCGCCGTCGCCAAGATCGAGAACGCGGCCGGCGACAGTGCCGAGGGCAGCGCCCGGGTCGGCGTCACCTTCGAGGCCGAGAGCCACGTCTTCGCCGACATCGACCGTGCGCTCAGCGAGGGCCGCCGGCTCTGGCTGCGCTACTACTCGCACGGCCGCGGCGGCATGACCGAGCGCGAGGTCGACCCGATCCGGCTGCTCACCGAGGGGCACACCTACCTGGAGGCCTGGTGCCGGACCTCCGAGGACCACCGGATGTTCCGGCTCGACCGGGTCGCCGAGATCAAGGTCCTGGACGTCCCCTCCGACCCGCCGAAGCGCGAGCCGCGCGACCTCTCCGGCGGGCTGGTGAACCCGTCCGCCGACGACCCCGAGGTGGTCGTCGAGGTCACCTCCGGCGGGCGCTGGGTCGCCGAGTACTACACCCACGACCGCGCCGAGGAGCTGCCCGACGGCGGCCTGCGGATCACCCTGCGCAGCGCCGACCCCTCCCAGCTTCGCCCGCTGGCGCTGCGGCTGGGCCGGGACGGGCGGATCGTCTCGCCGCCGGAGCTCGCGGAGCAGGCGCGCGCGGCCGCGCAGGAGGCGCTGGCGGCCTACGGCGAGCCGCCGGCCGCCGCGGCGGGTCTGGTCTGAGCCCCGTGGAGCCGGGGACCAGGTTCAAGGTGTACTGCTCCGAGTGCCGGGAGAAGGTCGAGCTGCCCGCGGAGGAGTTCCGCCTCACGCTCGGCCGCACCCCGGCACAGGCGCACTACAGCTTCGGCTGCCCGCTCTGCGGGGCCTCGGTGCGCAAGCCGGCGGGGGAGAAGATCGTCACGGCGCTGACCGGGGCCGGGGTGCGGACGATGCGGCTGGTGCCGGCCGAGGGCTGAGGCCCGCCGCGGGGACCCGGCGGCCGGGCCCGGGTCGATAGGGTGGTGGGCATGTCCTGGATGCTCGTCGCCGCCGTCCTGCTCGTCACCGCCGGTCTGATGGTCCTCGGCGTCCTCGCGATCCGGCTCTGGCTGGACGTACGGGCGCTGGCGAAGGGGGTGGACACCGCCTCGCGCGCGCTGGCCGAGGCGGCCGGGGACCTTGCCGCGGCGGTGCCCCAGCGCTGACCGGCCGGCCGGCCGGCCGGCCGCGCCCGACGTGGCGCCCGGCACATCGGGAGCCCGGGGGGTGCCGGGGGCTGCTGCCGACGGCGTAGGGCGCGTTACGCTCTCAGTTGGCTCCTGTGCCTTGCGACCGGGGCCGCTGTCCTGTTCGGGCGGCCGTCGTCAGGGCGTTACCCGCCGCGGTTACCATCCCCGCAGCGGGCGGCCCGCCGGTGCCGCCGTGACTGAAGGTGGTCGAGTATGCGGGTCTCGGGGACCGCGATCCTGGTGATCGTGGTTTTTGCCATTGTGCTCTTCGGCGCGAAGCGACTGCCCGAGCTGGCGCGCTCGCTCGGCCAGTCGATGCGGATCCTCAAGAGCGAGGCCAAGGCGATGAAGTCCGACGGCGCCGCCGAACCGGCCGCGCCGGCCCAGGGAGCGCCCGCGGTCACCGACGCCGCGCCGGCGAAGACCATCCAGGCCGCGCCGGGGGCGGCCGCGACCGCCCGGCCGGTGAACGAGCAGGCCGCCGGGGACGCCGGCCGACCGCAGTGAGCGGTATCCGCCGTACCCGGGAACGGGTGCCGCACGCGACCACGGAGGCCCGTCGACCGGCGGGCCTCGACGCACGAGTTGAGGACCGGGGTTGAGCAAGCTCTCCAAGGCGTCGAAGGCGCCCAAGGATCCCGAGGGGCGGATGGCCCTCGCCGACCACCTGCGGGAACTGCGGAACCGCGTGGTCAAGTCGGTCCTGGTGATCGTGGTGTTCACGATCGTCGCGCTGATCTTCCACAAGCACATCGAGTCGGTCCTGCTGAAGCCGATTCCGCAGTGCGACCCCGACGACCCCACGAAGTACGGGGGCCGCTGCGCGCAGGTCTCCACCGTCGGCCTCACCGCCGGTTTCAACTGGATGCTGAAGGTCGCGCTGACGGCCGGCGTGGTCGCCGCCGTGCCGGTCTGGCTCTACCAGCTCTGGGCCTTCGTGGCGCCCGGTCTGCACAAGCACGAGCGCAAGTACACGATGATCTTCATGGCCTGCGGCGCGCCGCTGTTCCTGGCCGGCGTGGGCTGCGCGTTCCTGGTGATGCCGACCACGGTCGAGGTGCTGATCTCGTTCGCCCCGACCGAGACGACCCCGATCCTGCCGCCCGACGACTACTTCGACATCGCCACCCGGATGGTGCTGGTCTTCGGCCTCGCCTTCGAGTTCCCGCTGCTGCTGGTGATGCTGAACGTCGTCGGCATGGTCACCGGGAAGCGGCTGCTCGGCTGGTGGCGCGGCATGGTGATGGCGATCACCGTGTTCGCCGCCTTCGCCACGCCGAGCGCCGAGCCGGTCAGCATGCTGGTGATGGCGGCGCCGATCTGGGCGCTGTACTTCGTTGCCGTCGGCATCGCGCTCTTCAACGACAAGCGCAGGGCGCGCCGCAACCCCGACCTCGCGCTGGACGACGAGGAGGCCTCGCACCTGGACCTCTCGGTGCAGTCGGTGAGCGGGCCCGAGGCCGTGGAGGCGTCGGCGGCCCCGGTGGCGAGCGCACCGGTCCCGGCCGCGCGGCACGAGCAGATGGACGACATCACCTGAGCCGCCGTCCGAGAAGCTGAACCGTCCTGAGGCCCCGGCCCGCCGCACCCCGGCGGGCCGGGGCCTCTGCATGCGCGCGCCCGTCCGGCGGGGCGGTCTTGGCAGGCGAGATGGCATGTGACATATTACTGTCGTGTCCAAGCCTCAGAGACCTTCCCCGGACGTCGTCGTGGTCGGCGCCGGAGTGGTCGGCGCCGCCTGCGCCTACTACGCCGCCCGCGCCGGGCTCGCCGTCGCCGTGGTCGACCGCGGTCCGGTGGCCGGCGGCACCACCGGCGCCGGCGAGGGCAACCTGCTGGTCTCCGACAAGGAGCCCGGCCCCGAGCTCGACCTCGCCCTGCTCTCCACCCGGCTCTGGCTCGACCTGGCCGAGGAGCTCGGCGAGGCGATGGAGTACGAGCCCAAGGGCGGCCTCGTGGTGGCCGCCACGCCCGCCCGGCAGGACGCCCTGCGCGCCTTCGCCGCCGAGCAGGCCGGGGTCGGGGTCGTCGCCGAGGAGATCCCCGGCGAGCGGCTGCACGAGCTGGAGCCGCACCTCGCCCCCGGGCTGGCCGGCGGCTTCCACTACCCGCAGGACGCCCAGGTCCAGCCCGCGCTGGCCGCCGCCCACCTGCTCCGCGCCGCCCGCCGGGCCGGTGCCGCGCTCCACACCGGCGAGACCGTCCGCGAGCTGGTGACCGGCCCGGACGGCGCCGTGCGGGGCGTGGTGACCGACCGGCTGCGGCTGGCCGCGCCGGCCGTGGTCAACGCGGCCGGCACCTGGGGCGGCGAGCTGGCCGCGCTGGCCGGGGTGCACCTGCCGGTGCTGCCGCGGCGCGGATTCGTCCTGGTCACCGAGCCGCTGCCGCGGATCGTCCGGCGCAAGGTCTACGCCGCGGACTACGTCGCGGACGTGGCCAGCGGCTCGGCCGCGCTGCAGACCTCGGCGGTGGTGGAGGGGACGCCGGGCGGGCCGGTGCTGATCGGCGCCAGCCGGGAGCGGGTCGGCTTCGACCGGACGATGTCGGTGGAGGTGCTGCACCGGCTGGCCGCCCAGGCGGCGGCACTGTTCCCGGTACTCGCCGAGGTCTCCGTGCTGCGCGCCTACCGGGGATTCCGGCCCTACCTGCCGGACCACCTGCCCGCGATCGGCGCGGACCCGCGGGTGCCCGGGCTGTACCACGCCTGCGGCCACGAGGGCGCGGGCATCGGGCTCGCCCCGGCGACGGGGCTGCTGATCACCGAGCAGCTCACCGGCAAGCAGCCGGAGCTGGACCTCGCCCCCTTCCGGGCCGACCGCTTCCCGGCGGCGGCCCCGGCCTGAGCTCCGGCCTGAGCTCCGGCCTGAGCTCCGCGGAGCGCGGAGGGCGCACTGCGGAGTGCCGGGCGGGGCGACGGGGCCCGGCGGGCGGCGCCCGGCCGGTGCGGAGCCCGACGCGGCGGGGCGACCGGAACGATCGAACAGTGGACCTTCGGAATGGAGAACGCGCGGATGAACCCGCCCAATCGGCGCCGGACCCCGGCCGCCCTGGTCGGGGCGGAGCCCGGCCCCGCCCACACCATCGAGTTCGACGGCCGGCCCGTCCCCGCGCTGCCCGGGCAGACGATCGCCGCCGCGCTCTGGGCCGACGGCGTGCTGGCCTGGCGCACCACCCGGGTCGGCGGCAGGCCGCGCGGGGCGTTCTGCGGGATCGGCGTCTGCTTCGACTGCCTGGCCACCGTCGACGGGCGCCCCAACCAGCGCACCTGCCTGCTGCCGGCCGAGCCCGGCACCACCGTCACCACCCAGGAGGGCAACGGCCGTGCCGACCTCGCCGTCTGACGCCCCCCGCCCCGGCGGCCCCGGGTACGACCTCGCCGTGATCGGCGCCGGCCCGGCCGGCCTCGCCGCGGCCGTGACCGCCGCCGACCTCGGCCTGCGCTGCGCCCTGCTCGACGCGGGCGCGCGCACCGGCGGCCAGTTCTACCGCCACCCCGCGCCCGGCCTCGGCGCCGCCCGCCCCGAGCGGCTGCACCACGCGTGGTCCGCGTACACCGGCCTCGCCGACCGGCTCGCCGCGCACCGTGAGGCCGGCCGGGTCGACCTGCTCGGCAACCACCAGGTCTGGGCGCTGGAGCGCGCGGGCGACACGGCGTGGGCCGTGCACGCCACCCTCGGCCCCGGTGCCGACGACCGGGCGACCGTCCGGGCCGGCGCCGTGCTGCTCGCCACCGGCGCGTACGAGCGGCAGCTGCCGTTCCCCGGCTGGACGCTGCCCGGGGTGGTCACCGCCGGCGGCGCCCAGGCCATGCTCAAGTCCGGGCTGGTCCTGCCCGGCCGCCGGATCGTGGTGGCCGGCAGCGGTCCGCTGCTGCTCGCGGCGGCCTCCTCGCTGGTCACCGCCGGGGCCGAGGTGCCCGCCGTGGTCGAGGCGACGAACTACCTCGGCTACGCCCGGCGCCCGCACGTGCTGGCCGGCGTCCCGGCCAAGCTCGCCGAGGGCCTCGTGCACGGCACGGCGTTCCTGCGCCACCGCGTCCGGCTGCGCCGCCGCGCCGCCGTCGTCGAGGCCCACGGGACCGACCGGGTCACCGGGGTCACCATCGCCAGGCTGGACGCCCGGTGGCGGCCGGTGCCCGGCACCGAGAAGCGGATCGAGTGCGACGCGCTCGCGGTCGGCCACGGCCTGCTGCCGCAGATCGAGCTCGCCACCGAGGCCGGCGCCGAGACGGTGGCCGGGCCCGACGGCGCGGTCGCGCTGAAGGTCGACGCCGGGCTGCGCACCACCGTCCCCGGGCTCTGGGCGGCCGGCGAGACCTGCGGGGTCGGCGGCGCCGACCTGGCGATCGCCGAGGGCGAGCTGGCCGCGCACGCGGTGGCCGGGGCCACTGCGCGCGGTTCGGTGCTCCGGCGCCGCGCCCGGCTGCGGGCCTTCGCCGACCTGATGGCGGCGGCCCACCGGCCCGGCCCCGGCTGGACCGGCTGGCTGCGGCCGGACACCGACGTCTGCCGCTGCGAGGAGGTCCCCGCCGCCGCGATCACCGAGGCGGTCGAGGAGCTCGGCGCCGGCGACGCGCGGACCGTCAAGCTGCTCACCCGGGCCGGGATGGGCTGGTGCCAGGGCCGGATGTGCGGCCCGGCGGTGGCCTGCCTCTCCGGCATGTCGGGGGAGCCCCGGGCGGACAGCCGTCCCCTGTCCTGCCCGGTGCCGCTGGCGCAGCTGGCGGCGGGAGCCGCCGGGCCGGCCGGCGACGGCGCGTGAGCCCGGACCGGCCGTGAACCCGCGGTTCCGAAGCCGCGCGGCGGGGACTCTTGTCTCCGCTCGCGCGGTCCAATAAAATGTCACACCTCACCAAGGAGTCACCTGTGTCCCACACCCCGCACGACACCACCCGGCCCTGGCGCGGCATCATGGTCGCCACCACGATCCCGCTGCGCGACGACCTCTCCGTCGACTACGACGCCTACGCCGAGCACGTCCGCTGGCTGATCGACTCGGGCTGCGACGGCGTCGTACCGAACGGCTCGCTGGGCGAGTACCAGACCCTCACCGCCGAGGAGCGCGCCCGGATCGTCGAGGTCGCGGTCGAGGCCGCGGGCGACGGCTCGCGCGTCATGCCCGGCGTCGCCGCCTACGGCAGCGCGGAGTCCCGCCGCTGGGCCGAGCAGGCCGCCGAGGCCGGCGCCGGCTCCGTCCTGCTGCTGCCGCCGAACGCCTACCGCGCCGACCACGACGCCGTCCGCGCCCACTACGCCGAGGTGGCCAAGGCCGGCGTGCCGATCGTCGCCTACAACAACCCGATCGACACCAAGGTCGACCTCGTCCCCGCGCTGCTCGCCCAGCTGCACGGCGAGGGCTCGATCGTCGCGGTCAAGGAGTTCAGCGGCGACGTCCGCCGGGCCTACGAGATCGCCGAGCTGGCCCCGGGCCTCGACCTGCTGATCGGCGCCGACGACGTGCTGCTGGAGCTGGCGCTGGCCGGCGCGGTCGGCTGGATCGCCGGCTACCCGAACGCGCTGCCCGAGGCGAGCGTCGCCCTCTACCGCGCCGCCGTCGCGCACGAGCTGGAGACCGCGCTGCCGCTCTACAAGGCACTGCACTCGCTGCTGCGCTGGGACTCCAAGACCGAGTTCGTCCAGGCGATCAAGCTCTCCATGGACATCGCCGGCCGCCGCGGCGGTCCGACCCGGGCGCCGCGCCTGCCGCTCACCCCGGAGATCGAGGCGGCCGTCCGCGCCGCCACCGAGAAGGCGCTCGCCGAGGGTCTCGCGTAGTCCCCGCCCGGCGTCACCGAGGTAAGGCCGGCTGCGGGGGCAGCCGGCCCGGCCCACCACCCCACCACCCCCGATGGGAGCAGTAGCCGCATGCGCAGCCGCCATGTGTTCCATGCCGTCGACTCGCACACCGAGGGCATGCCGACCCGGGTCGTGACCGGCGGGTTCGGAGTCATCCCGGGCGCCACCATGGCCGAGCGCCGGGTGCACTTCCAGCAGCACCTGGACCACTTCCGCACCCTGCTGATGTACGAGCCGCGCGGCCACGCGGCGATGAGCGGCGCGATCCTGCAGCCGCCCACCCGCCCGGACGCCGACTTCGGCGTGCTCTACATCGAGGTGTCCGGCCTGCTGCCGATGTGCGGCCACGGCACCATCGGCGTCGCCACCGTGCTGGTCGAGACCGGCATGGTGCCGGTGGTCGAGCCGGTCACCACCGTCCGGCTGGACACGCCCGCGGGCCTGGTGATCGCCGACGTCCGGGTCGAGAACGGCGCCGCCACCGCGGTGACCATCCGCAACGTGCCCTCCTACTCGGTCTCGCTGGAGAACAAGATCGAGGTGCCCGGCTACGGCACGGTCGGCTACGACCTCGCCTACGGCGGCAACTTCTACGCCATCCTGCCGCTCGCCGAGTTCGGCCTGCCCTTCGAGCGCGAGCGCAAGCAGGAGATCCTCGACGCCGGCCTGGCCCTGATGGACGCCATCAACGCCGGCCCCGACCGGCCGGTGCACCCGGAGGACCCCTCCATCCACAGCTGCCACCACGTCCAGCTGCTCGCCCCCGGCTCCACCGCCGAGCACTCCCGGCACGCGATGGCCATCCACCCCGGCTGGTTCGACCGCTCGCCCTGCGGCACCGGCACCTCCGCCCGGATGGCCCAGCTGCACGCGCGCGGCGAGCTCCCGATCGGGCGGGACTTCCGCAACGACTCGTTCATCGGGACCACCTTCATCGGCCGCCTGGTCGAGGAGACCGAGGTCGCCGGCCGGCCGGCCGTCGTCCCCACCGTCACCGGGCGGGCGTGGATCACCGGCACCGCCCAGTACTTCCTCGACCCGAGCGACCCGTTCCCGGCCGGCTTCCTGCTCTGACACCCACCACCCCCGTTCGAAACCCACCGAAGGGCAGCCCTGCTGTGACGATCCGTTCGTACAACCCCGCCGACCCGACGGACCTCGTCGCCGAGGTGCCCGCCCCCGGCGCCGACGCCGTCCGCGCCGCCGTGGGCCGCGCCCGGGCCGCGCAGCCCGGCTGGCTCGCCTCCGGGGCCGGCGCCCGCTCGGCCGCACTCACCCGGATCGCCGACGCCGTCGAGGCGCACGCGGACGAGCTGGCCGCGCTGGTCGTCCGCGAGGTCGGCAAGCCGCTCGCCGAGGCGCGCGGCGAGGTGGCCCGGACGGCCGCGATCTGGCGCTACTACGCGCAGGCCCCCTACGCGGCGTCCGGCGCCGTGCACGAGACCGCGGGCGGGCCCGGGCTGCTGCTCACCCGCCGCCGCCCGTACGGGGTGGCCGGGCTGATCACGCCGTGGAACTTCCCGCTGGCGATCCCCACCTGGAAGGCCGCCCCCGCGCTGGCCGTGGGCAACGCCGTGGTGCTGAAGCCGTCCTCGGAGGCGATCGGCTGCGCGCTGCGGCTGGCCGAGCTGGTGGCCGCGGCCGGGCTGCCCGAGGACGTGTTCACCGTGCTGCCGGGCGGCGGCGCGGAGGGCGGGGAGCTGGTCTCCGCCGCGGACGTGGTCTCCTTCACCGGCTCCACCGGCGTCGGCCGGCAGGTCGTGCGCAGCGCCACCGAGCGCGGCGTCCCGGTCCAGGCCGAGCTCGGCGGCCTCAACGCCGCGATCGTCCTGCCGGACGCCGACATCGACCAGGCCGCGGCCCACCTGGCCGCCGCGATCGCCGGCTACGCAGGGCAGAAGTGCACCGCCACCAGCCGGGTGGTCGCCGTCGGCGAGGCGTACGAGCCGCTGCGGGCCGCGCTGGTCAAGGCCCTCGGGCAGGTCGACGACACGGCCTGCGGGCCGGTCATCAGCGCCGCCACCCGGGACGAGATCACCGCGGCGGTCGCCTCGGCCCGGGAGGCCGGCGCGGAGGTGCTGACCGGCGGCGGCACGCCGGACCGGGCCGGCTGGTACCTCGACCCGACCCTGGTCGCCGGCGTCCCGGACGACCACCCGCTGCGGCGCGAGGAGTTCTTCGGCCCGGTCGCGGTGCTGCACGCCGCCGCCGACCTGGACGAGGCCGTCGCGCTCGCCAACGACACGCCGTACACCCTCTCCGCCTCGATCCACACCCGGGACCTGGACGCGGCGCTCGTCGCCGCCGACCGGCTGGACGCGGGCATGATCCGGGTCAACGCGCCCTCCAGCGGCGTCGACTTCCACCTGCCGTTCGGCGGCGCCAAGGGCGCCAGCCACGGCGGGCGCGAACAGGGCACGGCCGCCCTGGACTTCTACACCCAGAGCCGCACCGTCACCCTGCTCCCGGCCGGAGGTGCCTGATGCAGGTCCGGACCGTGGACTACCACACCGCGGGGGAGCCGTTCCGGATCGTCCTGGACGGCGCGCCGGTGATCCCCGGCGACGCCGTCGCCGAGCGCCGGGCGATCGCGATCGGCGCCGGCGGCAGCGCCACCGCGCCCCGGCCCAGCGCGCTGGACCGGGTGCGGCAGCTGCTCACCCGGGAGCCGCGTGGGCACGCCGGGATGTACGGCGGGTTCCTGGTGCCCCCGGACGACGACGAGGCGCACCTGGGCGTGCTGTTCTGGCACAAGGACGGCTACTCGACCGCCTGCGGCCACGGCACCATCGCGCTCGGCGCGTGGGCGGTGGACTCAGGTCTCGTCACGGCCCCGGACGACGGCGTCGCCGGTGTGCGGATCGACGTCCCGTCCGGGCGGGTGACCGCGCTGGTGCACCGGACCGGGGGCCGCACCACCGGGGTGACCTTCCGCAACGTGCCGGCCGCCGTCAGCGCGCTCCAGCTCCCGGTGGAGACCTCCCACGGCACCGTCGAGGTCGCCGTCGCGCACGCGGGCGCCTGCTACGCCTCGGTGCCCGCGGCGGCGCTGGGCCTGTCCGTCGAGCCCGGCCGGCTGGCCGAGCTCACCGCCGCCGGCCGGGAGATCCGCGCCGCGCTGGAGGACTCGCCGGCCGTCCGGCACCCGCACGACCCGCTGCTCTCCGGCGTCTACGGCGTCATCCTGTACGACGAGCTGCCCTCCGCCGACGGCGCGCCGAACCAGCGCAACGTCACCGTCTTCGCGGACGGCCAGATCGACCGCTCGCCCTGTGGTTCGGGCACCTCGGCCCGGCTCGCCGTGCTCGCCGCCGAGGGACGGATCGCGCCGGGCGAGGAGCTGCGGCACGAGTCGGTGATCGGCACGGTCTTCACCGGCCGGGTGCTGCCCGGGGGCGACCCGCTCGCCGGCGGGGTGGTCACCGAGGTGACCGGCGCCGCCCACCGCACCGGCGAGCACAGCTTCTTGCTGGAGCCGGACGACACGCTGGGAACGGGGTTCCTGCTGTGACCGCGGACGTGGCGCAGGCGCCGGCGGACGCTCCGACCGCGGGCGCCGTGACCGCGGACGCGGCGGCCGGCCCGTCCACCGGCGCCCTCACTCTGCCCGGCGCGGCCGCTGAGCCGCTCCAGCACGCCGCGCCGGGCTCCGCCGGACTGACCCCGGGGGAGGCCGCCGACGCGATCGAGCGGGTGCTGCTGGACGGGCTGGACCCGGAGGCCGGACCGGCCCGCTCGGCCATGCCGGTACCGGCCGGGGAGCTGCTGCTGATGCCGGCCGCCTCGCCCGACCACGTCGGTGTCAAGATCGCCGGCGTGGCCCCGGCGAACCCGGCCGTCGGCCTGCCCCGGATCACCGGCAGCTACCTGCTGCTGGACGGGCCGACCCTGCAGCCGGTCGCGCTGCTCGACGGCGCCGCGCTCACCGCGCTGCGCACGCCCGCCGTCACCGCCGTCGCCATGCGCCGGCTGGCCGCGCCGGACGCCGCGCACCTGGTGCTGTTCGGCGCCGGCCCGCAGGCGTACGGGCACCTGGACGCGCTGCTCGCCGTCCGGCCGCTGACCCGGGTCACCGTGGTGGCCCGGAGCGCGGCGCCCGCCGAGGCGCTGGCCGGGTACGCCCGGGCCCGCGGCCTGGAGGCCGGGGTGGGCGGGCCGGCCGCGGTGGCCGAGGCCGATGTCGTGGTCTGCTGCACCACCGCCCGCACCCCGCTGTTCGACGGCGCGCTGGTGCCCGACCGCGCCGCCGTGGCGGCGGTCGGCTCGCACGAGCCGGACGCCCGGGAGGTGGACGCGGTGCTGGTCGGCCGGGCCGCGCTGTACGTCGAGGCACGTGAGCCGGCGCTGCGGGAGGCCGGTGACCTGCTGATGGCCGGCGTGGGGGAGGGCCACGAGCTCTGGAACCTGGCCGAGCTGGTGCGCGGCGAGGCGCCGGTGCCGACCGACCGGCCGCGCTTCTTCAAGAGCGTCGGCATGGCCTGGGAGGACCTCGCGGTGGCGGCCGAGACGCACCGGCGTGGTCTTGCCTGAGCCCGATTCAGGGCTGGACCTCCGGCGTCGGGTGGCTCCCGGCGCCGGACGGATGCCGGCGCGGGGCGCTCGGGTACCGGACGGATCCGGTGCCGGAGGCGACGGGCGCCGGAAGGCTCCCGGCCGCGGGTAGGTGGGCCGCGGCGGGGTGGTCGCGGCAGGTGGGCCGCGACGGGTCGGGTCCGGTGGCGGTGGGTACGCCACCGGGCCCGGCCGTGAGGAACGGCGGCGGGGTGGCCGTGGCTCTGGTGTGGGCCTGGCCGCGGTCGCCCGGCCGCCGGGGCACGGGCCCCGCGTGCCGTAGTGCGCGCGGGGCCGGAGCTGCGGCCGGTGTGGTGGGAAGGGATCCCCTGCCACGCCGGCCGCTTCGGCGTTTCCGGGCGCCGGACCACCCCCCCCGGCGGTGGCCGGCCCTCGGCGGTAACCGGCCGTCAGCGGTAACCGGTGATCAGCGACAGCCGGCCCTCGGCGGTGGCCGGCCGTCAGCGGTAGCCGGTGATCAGGCGGGCCAGGTGCTTGCCGGCCAGGTGCAGCGGTTCCTCGCTGCGGGTGATCTGCGCGGTGAGCTCCGCGCCCTCCAGGGTGTTGACCACCGTGACGGCCAGTTCGCGGGAGTCGTCCGCGCCCAGGCCGGAGGTCCGCAGCCGGTCCTCGACGATGGCGCGCCAGTGCGTGAACGCCTCGCCGACGGCCTGTTCGATGACGGGCGCGCGGCCCACCGTCTCCAGGGCGGTGCTGGTGATCGGGCAGCCGTCCTGCCAGTCGGAGGCGCGCAGCGCCTCGGCGAGGAGCCGGGTGCAGGCGGTGATCGCCTCGGCCGGATCGTCCGCCGCGCCCAGCCCCGCGCGGAGCAGCCCGGCGAACTCCTGGTCGCCGTGGCGGATCGCCTCCGCGGCCAACTCCTGCTTGCCGCCCGGGAAGAAGTGGTAGACGGAGCCGAGGGTGGCCTCCGCCTCGCGCGAGATCTGCTTGATCCCGGTGCCCTCGTAGCCCTGGCGCTGCAGCAACCGGGAAGTGGCCCGGACGATCCGCTCCCGGGTGCCGGTGGTCGTCGTCTTCACCCGGCGAGTCTAGGGCCTCTTCGCCACGGACTGAATAGAGCGTTCGTTCCAGAGTTCGTGCTAGCGTGCTTCTGGATAGAGCGTTCGTTCTAGCGGAGGGGGATCCCCGTGTCTTCTGTCGTCATGCCCGCCAAGCAGCCCGTCACCGTGATCGGACTCGGCCCGATGGGCCGGGCGATGGCCGGCGCCTACCTGGACGCCGGCCACGCCGTCACGGTCTGGAACCGCACCGCCGCCCGCGCCGACGAGCTGGTCGCGCGCGGCGCGGTGCTCGCGCCCGGCGCCGCGGCCGCCGTCGCCGCCAACGAACTGGTCGTACTCAGCCTCACCGACTACGACGCGGTCTTCGCCGTCCTCGACGCCGCCGGGGCCGCGCTCGCCGGGCGGGTCGTCGTCAACCTGAGCTCGGACACCCCGGAGCGGGCCCGGGAGGCCGCCCGCCGGCTGGCCGGGCTGGGTGCCGTCCACCTCACCGGCGGGGTGCAGTCGCCGCCGTCGGGCATCGGCAAGCCGGAGTCGTCCACCTTCTACAGCGGCCCGGTCGAGGCGTTCCGGCGCCACCGGGAGACGCTGGAGGTGCTGACCGGCGCCGACTACCGCGGTGACGACCCGGGGCTGGCCCAGCTGTACTACCAGATCCAGATGGACCTCTTCTGGACCTCGCTGGTCGGCTACCTGCACGCCACCGCGGTGGCCGAGGCCAACGGCATCTCGGCGGAGGAGTTCCTGCCGTACGCCAGCTCCACGGCGGCCTCGATGCCCGGCTTCCTGGCGTTCTACGCGCCCCGGATCACGGCCGGCCACCACGAGGGCGACGTCGACCGGATCGCCATGGGGCTGGCCAGCGTCGAGCACGTCCGGCACACGGTGGAGGCCGCCGGGGTGGACGCCTCGCTGCCGGCGCTGCTGGCCGACGCGTTCGGCCGCGCGGTGGCCGCCGGGCGCGGCGACTCCAGTGCGACCAGCCTGGTGGGGCTGTTCCGGAACGCCTAGAACGGGCCCTCGCGGGATCTTGGGAACGCGGTGGCCGCCGGCCGTTGCCACGGCCGGCGGCCCCTGCGAGCATGGGCTCCCACGGGGCCCCTGCGACGGCTGACGGACCGTCCGGATCACGGAATGTTGCACACTCAACGTAACGTGACATTGTACGCTGGTGTCCTGCAAACCTCCGGAGGAACACCATGGCCGACCTGAAACCCCGCACCCTGATCTCCGTCCAGGAGCGGCTGCGCGACCAGGTCGCCCACGCGCTCCGCGCGGCCCTCATCTCCGGTGAGCTGCGGCCCGGCGTGGTCTACTCCGCTCCCGCCCTCGCCGCCGACTTCGGCGTCTCGGCCACCCCCGTCCGGGAGGCCATGCTCGACCTCGCCCGCGAGGGCCTGGTCGAGGCCGTCCGCAACAAGGGCTTCCGGGTCACCGAGCTGACCGAGCGCGACCTCGACGACTTCACCGAGATCCGCGCACTGATCGAGGTCCCCACCGTCGGCCGGGTCGCCCGGACCGCCACGGCCGAGCAGCTGGAGGCGCTGCGCCCGCAGGCCGAGGCGATCGTCGCGGCCGCCCGCAAGCACGACCTGATCGGCTACCTGGAGGCCGACCGCCAGTTCCACCTCGACCTGCTCGGCCTGGCCGGCAACGCCCGCCTGGTCGAGGTGGTCGGCGACCTGCGCAAGCGCTCCCGCCTGTACGGACTGAACCGCCTGGACCAGCGCGGCGAGCTGGTCTCCTCGGCCGAGGAGCACCTGGAACTGCTGGACCTGATGGTCCGCGGCGACGCCGAGGCCGCCGAGGCCTGCATGTCCCGCCACCTCGGCCACGTCCGCTCCCTCTGGGCCGCCGACCAGGAGGCCGAGGAGGAGCGCCCGTCGCTCCGCCTCCGCTCGCGCTGAGGGCTCCTGGCCAGGCGTAAACCACTCGTTGGGGTGAAGGCTGAGGATCGGGCGTCGGGAGACCCCCGCGCCCTACGATGATGCTCTCGACATCGGCAGCAAGGAGGAATTCCATGTCCGCCGCAGCAGTGGAAGAGCCCATGGAGCAGCCGACGCTGCTCGAAGCCGCGGAGCTGATCGCCAACCAGTTCGCCGGGCACCGGGTCGAGATCGTCGGGAGCCAGATCACCGTGACGCCGCCACCGAACGCTTCGCACGGCAAGTCGCTGAGCCGTCTCATGCGCGTACTGTTCGCGGCGGGCCTCGACGGGGACGAGGTGGAGGTTCTGCAGAACGTCGGCATCTGGCTGCCGGACGGGCCGTCGGACTACGCCGTGCCCGACCTGTCGATCGTCGACGCCGACATCGACGACCACCTGATCGAGTACAACTGCTACGACCCTGCGATCTTCCGCCTCGTGCTGGAGGTGACGTCCTCCAACCTCAGCGACGACCTGAAGAAGAAGCCGTTCGCCTACGCGTCCGCCGGCGTACCGGTCTACGTGATCGTGGACCGGACGAACCAGCGCGTCATGGTGCTCACCGACCCCGAGGACGGTGAGTACCGCGTGCACGCCGTCCACCACCCCGGACAGTCCTTCACCCTGCCCGAGTCGATCGGGGCGGCGGTGACGCTCTCGGTGGACGACGTGCTCGCGGCGAAGAAGTAGCTCACTCGGAGTAGCTCACGCCGGCGTCGGGACCGTCAGCCTTCCGTCGTGGACCTCGGCCACCTGGTCGACCGCGGTCAGGTGGGTGCGGTCGTGGGTGACCAGGACGGTCGCGGTGGCGCGCCGGTGGGTGAGCTCGGTGATGAGCTCCAGGACGGCGGCGCCGCGTTCGTGGTCGAGGGCGCTGGTGGGCTCGTCGACCAGGAGCACGGTGGGGTCGTTCATCAGGGCCCGGGCGATGTTGACGCGCTGGCGCTGCCCGCCGGAGAGCTGGTGCGGCCGGTGGCCGGCCCGGTCGCGCAGGCCGACGGCGTCGAGCAGCTCCAGGGCCCGGGGGAGGGCGGCGCGCGGGGAGCGGCCGTCCAGGTGGGCCATCACCTGGAGCTGCTCCGCGGCGGTCAGCGAGGGCAGCAGGTTGGCCTGCTGGAACACGATGCCGATCCGGTGCCGCCGCAGGGTGGTCAGTTCGGCGCGGCCGAGGCCGGCGGTGTCGACGCCGTCCACCACGACCCGGCCGGAGTCCGGGGCGATCAGCGTGGCGGCGACCGCCAGCAGGCTCGACTTGCCGGAGCCGGACGGGCCGACCACCGCGGTGATCGAGCCCTTGGGGACGTCCAGCGAGACCTCGTCCAGGGCGGTCAGCCGGCCGTCGCCGTCCGGGTAGGTGAGGGTGATGCGGTCGAGTTCCAGTGTCATCGGGCGCTCCCCAGGGCGGTCAGCGGGTCGACGGCGGTGATCCGCCGGACGGACAGGGCGGCGCCGACCGCGCCGAGCGCGATCATCACGGCGGCCGGGAGGAGGACGGTCGGGGCGTCCAGGACGAACGGCACCGCGGAGCCGATCACGGCACCGGCGCCGACCGCGATCGCGGTGCCGAGGGCGGTTCCCAGCACCAGCAGCAGCACGGCCTGGCCGAGGGCGTCCCGCAGCAGGTAGCGGGTGGAGGCGCCGAGCGCCTTGAGAACGGCGATGTCACCGCTGCGCTGGATCGTCCAGACCGTGAAGAAGGCGCCGATGACGAGCGCCGAGATGGCGAAGAGGAAGCCGCGCATCAGCTGCAGCGAGCCGTTCTCCGAGGTGTAGGAGCCGATCGCGGCGAGCGCGTCCTCCCGCGTCCGGGTCTCGGTGCCCAGGCGGGCGTCGGCGGCGCCGAGATCCGCGCCGGAGGCGCTGGTCAGCGCGATCACGGTCGCGTGCCCGGCGCCGCCCGGGGCGAACCGCTGCCAGTCGGCGAGGCTGGTCCAGACGACCGGGGTGTGGCTGTACCAGGCGTCGTCCGCCACGGCCGCGACCTGGAGCGGGTGGCCGGCGACGGTGAACGTCGCGCCGGGCTGCAGGCCGCCGAGGTTCTCGGCGGCGGTCGCCGAGAGCACCGCCCGGCCGGGGGCGACGGGGGCTCCCTTCGGGACAAGCCCGGAGCCGTCCGGGACGCCGAAGGCGGAGAGCGCCGCGGTGCGCTGCCCGGCGGCGGCCTTGGTGGTGGTGATCCCGATCGGCTGTGCGGCCGAAACCCCCGGGACCCGCCCCCAGGCCTGCCACTGCTCGGGCGCGACCTGGGAGTCGGTGAACGAGAGCCGCTGGCCGTCGGCGGGCTTGGAGAAGACCAGGTGGTCGGCGGGCAGCCCGGTGATCGCCGAGATGTTCTGCCGGCCCAGCCCGGCCGTCAGGCCGGACAACAGGCCTACCAGCACGGTGATCAGCACGATGACGGTCCCCATCAGGGCGAACCGCCCCTTGGCGAACCCCAGGTCCCTCCAGGCGACGAACACGGTCAGCCTTCTCCCTTTCCGTTCCCGCTCGGTTGCCGGGCCTTTGCCCCGACGCTCACCACGGTCGCCGAACGGGGTGCCGCCGGGCATCGCCCGGGGGATTGGATCCCCGGCATCGAAGGGGAGAAGCGGAGTTCAACCTTTTGATTGATGCCTGGGGCGCGGCCCGGACCCTAGGCTGGAGGGATGGCGACCGAACGATCCCGTACCACCTCCGTCGCCCGCGTGCTCCAGGTCTGCCTGCACCTGCTGGTGGCGGGCCTGCTCGCGCTCGCCGTCGCCCGGGCCGCCGTCGGCCGGGGCGGCGACCTCGCCGCCGTGACCGCGGCCGCCACCGCGATGGCCGCCGTCTACGCCGCGGGCCCGCTGGTCGCCGCGGTACGGCGGTCGCCGCGGGCGGCCGCGCTGTGGCTGGCGTTGCTCGGCGTCACCTGGGTGGGCGTGCTGATCGCCACCCCGGACGGCGTCTGGCTGGCCTTCCCGCTGTACTTCCTGGAGCTGCACCTGCTCGGCCGCCGGGGCGGTCTGGCCGCCGTGGCCCTGACCACGGTCGCGGCGATCGTCGCGTACTCCTGGCACCAGCACACCGTGAGCGTCGCCGCGGCCATCGGCCCGGCGCTCGGCGCGGCCGTCGCCACCGCCACCGTGCTCGGCTACCAGGCGCTTTACCGGGAGAGCGAGCAGCGGCGCCGGCTCATCGACGAGCTGACCGCCGCCCGCGCAGACCTCGCCGCCGCGCACCACACCGCCGGCGTCCTCGCCGAGCGCGAGCGCCTCGCCCGGGAGATCCACGACACCCTCGCGCAGAGCCTCTCCAGCATCCAGCTGCTGCTGCGGGCCGCCCAGCGGGCCCTGCCGGAGCGGACCGAGGCCGCCGCGGACTACGTCGAGCAGGCCCGGCAGGCCGCCCAGGACAACCTCGCCGAGGCCCGGCGGTTCGTCCGCGCGCTCACGCCGCCCGATCTGGAGAGCGACTCGCTGCCGGTGGCGCTGGAGCGGCTCTGCGCGACGACCACGGCGCACAGCGGCCTGGCGGTACGGCTGCACGTCTCCGGTGACCCGGTCGGGCTGCCGGTGCCGCAGGAGGTGGCACTGCTGCGGATCGCGCAGTCGGCGCTCGGCAACGCCGTCCGGCACGCCGAGGCCTCGCACGCCGAGGTCACGCTCAGCTACATGGAGGGCGAGGTCGCGCTGGACGTGTTCGACGACGGGACGGGGTTCGATCCGGCGGCGGTGGCCGCGGCCGCCGGGACGGCGGGCGGCGACGGCGGCTTCGGGCTGCCGTCGATGCGGGCCAGGGCCCGGGCGCTGGGCGGTACCTTCACCGTGGAGTCCGCGCCCGGCGAGGGGACGGCGCTCGCCGTCCTGCTGCCGGTCGCCCCGGTGGACGGGCAGCGGGCGGAGGCGGACGGGGTCGGGGACCAGGCGGTGTCCGGTGCCGAGGAGCGTCCGTGAGCGAGGAGCGCCCGTGAACGGGGATGCACGTGAGTGAGCGAGTGATCCGGCTGCTGCTGGCCGACGACCACCCGGTGGTCCGGGCCGGGCTGCGCGCCGTCCTGGAGAGCGAGCGGGACTTCGCCATCGTCGCCGAGGCCGCGACCGCCGAGCGGGCGGTGGAGCTGGTGGCGGAGGCCGAGGTCGACGTGGTGCTGATGGACCTGCAGTTCGGGCCGGGCTCGGTGATGAACGGCGCGCAGGCCACCGCCGCCATCACCGCCCGGCCCGGCGCGCCGCGGGTGCTGATCGTCACCACCTACGACACGGACGCGGACACCCTGCCCGCGCTGGAGGCGGGCGCCACCGGGTACCTGCTGAAGGACGCGCCGCCGGAGGAGCTGGCCCGGGCCGTCCGATCGGCGGCGGCGGGGCGGACGGCGCTCGCGGCCACCGTGGCGGACCGGCTGCTGGAGCGGATGCGCACGCCGGCGGCGGCGCTCAGCGCGCGCGAGACCGAGGTGCTGGGGCTGGTCGCGGACGGGCTCACCAACCAGCAGATCAGCCAGCGGCTGCACCTCAGCCAGGCCACGGTGAAGTCCCACCTGGTGCACATCTACGCCAAGTTGGGGGTGGACTCGCGCACGGCGGCGGTGCGGGAGGCCCGCGGCCGGGGGCTGATCCGCCGCGGGGGCTGACGGCGTCCTCCCGTCCGGCCCCGGGCGGTCCTGCGTCCTCCCGTCCGATCCCGTCCGGGCCGGTGAGGTCCCGTCCGGTCCGGTGAGGTCCCGTGCGGTTCCGTGCGGTTCCGGGCCGTCCGGTGGGGCAGCCCGGCCGGGGCCGACGGAGGGTCACGTCACCGGAGGATTCCGGCGGTTCGGTGGTGTTCGCACGGACACAGCTCGGTAACGGGTCGCGTCACCTCTTGTGCAGTGCAATTTCACATTACTATGTTACGGGTCACACCGCGGAGCGCCAGACCCCCTGAGGTCGCCTCCCGGCCGGGCCCCGGACCAGCCCCGGGGCGGGACCTCGGCCCTCACTTCGGGCCCCCCACTGCGGAGTTGCACATGACCAGGCGCACCCAGGCCGCCCTCGCGGCGGCCATCGCAGCGACACTCACCCTCGGCCTCGGGGCCTGCGCGAAGGACAAGGACACGGACAACAGCGCCGACAGCAGCGCGGCGACGTCCACCAAGGGCCCGGGCGCCGACAGCGGCACGATCATCGGCGGCACCCCGGTCAAGGGCGGCACCCTGACCGTCCTGACCAACCAGGACTTCGCCCACCTCGACCCGGCCCGCAACTGGGTGGTGCCGCACATGGACTTCGGCACCCGGCTGCTCTACCGCACCCTGACCACCTTCAAGGCCGAGCCGGGCCCGGCGGGCAGCGAGATCGTCCCGGACCTCGCCACCGACCTCGGCAAGTCCTCCGAGGGCGGCAAGGTGTGGACCTTCACGCTCAAGGACGGGCTGAAGTACGAGGACGGCACGCCGATCAAGGCCGCCGACGTCAAGTACAACGTCGAGCGCTCCTTCTCGCCGGACCTCACCGGCGGCCCCGACTACGCGGCCCAGTACCTGGCCGGCGGCGAGAACTACAAGGGTCCGCTGAACGGCGAGCACCTGGCCTCCATCGAGACCCCGGACGACAAGACCATCGTCTTCCACCTGAAGCGCCCGGTCGCCGAGTTCTCCTACACCGTCACGCTGCCGACCTTCTCGCCGGTGCCGCAGTCCCGCGAGAAGGGCACCCAGTACGACTCCCAGGTCTTCTCCTCGGGCCCGTACAAGATCGAGACCTACGACCGCGGCAAGCAGCTGGTGCTGGTCCGGAACACCAACTGGGACGCCGCGACCGACCCGGTCCGCAAGGCCTACCCGGACAAGATCGTGGTGACCCAGGGCCTCAAGGGCGGCCAGGCCGACGACCGGATCATCGCCAGCAGCGGCGTCGACGCCTCGGCCATCGAGATGCCCTGGATGCAGCACGAGTCCGTCTCCAAGGTGCTGACCAAGCCGGAGGTCAAGGCCCGCATGGCGGCCGAGCGGACCGGCTGTACCGACATGCTGTACCTGAACACCGCCAAGGCCCCCTTCGACGACCCGAAGGTGCGCGAGGCGATGATGTGGGCCGTCGACCGCGAGGCCCAGGTCACCGCCTTCGGCGGGCCGGCGATGGCCGACGTGGCCACCTCCTACCTGCCGCCGTCGCTGACCGGCGGCGCCAAGGCCGACCCGCTGAAGATCCCGGTGACCGGTGACCCGGCGAAGGCCAAGGACCTGCTCAAGGCGGCCGGGAAGTCCGACCTGAAGGTCTCGCTCACCGTCTCGCTCGGTGACAAGACCCGCGCCGAGGCGATCCAGCAGTCGCTGGCCAAGTCCGGCGTCCAGGTCACGGTCAACACCGTCGACGCCTCCGCCTTCGCCGACACCGTCGGCGACACCAAGAACGCCCCCGACCTGGTGATCCAGGGCTGGTGCCCGGACTACCCGTCCGGTGCCACCTTCCTCCCGTTCCTCTTCGACGGACGGACCATCAAGGAGAAGGGCAACCAGGGCAACTACAGCCAGTTCCGTGACCAGGCGACGATGGACCGGATGGACCAGATCGCGGCCATGACGGACATCAACGAGGCGAACAAGGCCTGGCAGCAGCTGGACGAGGACCTGCTGAAGAAGGCCCCGGCCATCCCGCTGATGTGGCAGCGCCGCCCGCTGCTGACCGGCACCAACGTGGCCGGCGCGTTCGGCAACTCCGGTTACGCCGGCATGATCGACATGGCCGTGATCGGCCTCAAGGACCCCGCGAAGAGCCAGGGCTGAGGAACCGTCCGTCATGAGTACAACGACTGAGCCCGCCGCCGTGGACACCACGGCGGCGGGCCCCGCGAAGGCCGCCGGGCGCGGGCCCTGGCGGCTGGTCTGGGACCAGCTCTGGGCCAAGGGCTCCGCCCGGTTCGGCCTGATCACCGTCGCCGTGCTGGTCCTGGCGGCCGCCCTGGCCGGCCCGTTGAGCGCACTCGGCGGCTGGTCCCCCGAGGAGTTCGACAAGCGGGCCATCGACCCGTACCTGGGCGGTCTGCCCCGGGGCGACTTCGGCGGCATCGGGGCCCGGCACTGGCTGGGCGTCGAACCCATCACCGGACGCGACCTGTTCGCCCGGGTGCTGCACGGCGGCCAGGTGTCGCTGCTGATCGCCTTCGCCGCCACCGCGGTGGTCGTCGTCGTCGGCACCCTGGCCGGCATCGCGGCCGGCTACTTCGGCGGCCGCGTCGACGCCGTGCTGTCCCGGCTGATGGACCTCACGATGTCCTTCCCCTCGCTGATCTTCATGATCGCGATGATGTCGGTGGCCAAGGACGTCAACCGGATCCTGCTGATGACCTCGGTGATCGGCCTGTTCGGCTGGCCCGGCATCGCCCGCGTGGTCCGCGGCCAGACCCTCTCGCTCAAGCACCGCGAGTACGTCGAGGCCGCCAAGGTGGGCGGCGCCCAGTCCTGGCGGATCCTCACCCGGGAGATCCTGCCGAACGTCTCCGGCCCGATCATCGCCTACACCACGCTGCTCGTCCCCGGCATGATCGCGACCGAGGCGGCGCTCTCCTACCTTGGCGTCGGCGTCCGCCCGCCCACGGCCTCGTGGGGGCAGATGATCGCCGAGAGCATCGTCCACTACGAGGTCGACCCGACGTACTTCCTGATCCCGACGGTCTTCCTGTTCATCGCCGTGCTCGCCTTCACCCTGCTCGGGGACGCGCTGCGCGACATCCTCGACCCGCGGGGAGGCCGGTCGTGATCCTCTACCTCGGCCGCCGGCTGCTCGGGGTGCTCGGCATCCTGCTGGCCATCTGCGCCATCACCTTCACCATCTTCTACCTGCTGCCGAACGACCCGGCCGGCGCGGCCTGCGGCAAGACCTGCAGCCCCGAACGGCTCGCCGACGTCAAGGCGGCGATGGGCCTGGACAAGCCGGTCTGGGAGCAGTTCGGCGCCTACCTGGCCGGCATCTTCGCCGGCCGCGACTACGGCTCCGGGCCCAGCGCCACCCACTGCGGCTTCCCCTGCCTCGGCTTCTCCTACGAGTACTCGCTGCCGGTCTGGGACCTGCTCGTGGACCGCCTGCCGGTCTCCGTCTCGCTCGCCCTCGGCGCGGCCGTGCTCTGGCTGGTCCTCGGCATCGGCGCCGGCGTCGCCTCGGCGCTGCGCAAGGGCAGCCTCACCGACAAGGCGCTCATGGTGCTCTCGGTCGGCACCGCCTCGCTGCCGGTCTACTTCACCTCGATCATGCTGATCTGGGGCGTGGTGCGGACGCTGGGCTGGCTGCCCTACCCGGCGTACCACCAGTTCACCGACGACCCGTTCGGCTGGGCGTCCAACCTGCTGCTGCCCTGGATCGCGCTGGCCCTGCTGTACGCGGCCCAGTACGCCCGGCAGAGCCGCAACTCGATGATCGAGACGCTGGCCGAGCCGTACGTCCGGACCGCGCGCGCCAAGGGCCTGCCCGCCCGGACCGTCACGGTCAAGCACGGGCTCCGCTCCGGCATGACGCCCATCCTCACCATCTTCGGCATCGACCTCGGCGGCCTGCTGGCGGGCGCGGTCATCACCGAGTCCATCTTCGGCCTGCCCGGCGTCGGCCGGCTCTTCTACGACGGGCTGCTCCGCTCCGACCAGCCCGTCATCCTCGGCGTCACCCTGCTCGCGGCCTTCTTCATCGTCGTGGCGAACCTGCTGGTCGACCTGCTCTACGCGGTGGTCGACCCGAGAGTGAGGTACTGATGGCTCTGCTGGAGGTCGACGACCTCAGGGTCGCGTTCGACACCCCGCGCGGTACCGTCCGGGCCGTCGACGGCATCTCCTTCGCCGTCGAGGCCGGGCGGACCCTCGGCCTGGTCGGCGAGTCCGGCAGCGGGAAGTCCGTCACGTCGCTGGCCGTCATGGGCCTGCACCGCGGCGCCGCCGTCACCGGGTCGATCCGGCTCGCCGGGCAGGAGCTCGTCGGCCTCGGCGAGCGCGAGTTCGGCACCGTCCGCGGCCGCCGGATCGCCATGATCTTCCAGGACCCGCTCTCCAGCCTGCACCCCTTCTACACCGTCGGGGAGCAGATCGCCGAGCACTACCGGGTGCACTTCAAGGCCTCCCGCAAGGCCGGGCGCGAGCGCGCGATCCAGATGCTCGGCGAGGTCGGCATCCCCGAACCCGCCCGCCGCGTCGACGAGTACCCGCACCAGTTCTCCGGCGGCATGCGCCAGCGCGTCATGATCGCCATGGCGCTCGCCTGCGAGCCCGACCTGCTGATCGCCGACGAGCCCACCACCGCCCTCGACGTCACCGTCCAGGCCCAGATCCTGGACCTGATCGCCCGCATCCAGCAGGAACGCGGCCTCGGCGTCGTCATGATCACCCACGACCTCGGCGTGGTCGCCCGGGTCGCCCACGAGGTGCTGGTGATGTACGGCGGCCGGGCGGCCGAACAGGCCCCCGTCGACCGGCTGTTCGGCGCCCCCGCACACCCGTACACCCGCGGGCTGCTGGACTCGCTGCCCCGCCTGGACGACACCGACGACGCCCCGCTGCGCGCCATCCCGGGCAGCCCGCCGTCGCTGATCGCCCCCGCCCCCGGCTGCTCCTTCGCCCCGCGCTGCGCCCGCACCACCGCCGCCAGTGCCGAGGACCACGCCCGCTGCCTGTCCGAGCGCCCGGTGCTCGGCCCGCTCGCCCCCGGCCACCAGGCCGCCTGCCACCTGCCGCTGGTGCCGCAAGGAGCCCGTTCATGACCGCACCCACGCCCTCGGCCGCCCGTCCGGCCCGGGCCGAACCGCTGCTGTCCGTCCGGGACCTGGTCAAGACCTTCCCCGGCAAGCGCGGCCGCGCCGGCCGGGCCGGCGCGCCGATCCGCGCGGTGGACGGGGTGAGCTTCGACGTCGGCAAGGGCGAGACGCTCGGCCTGGTCGGCGAGTCCGGCTGCGGCAAGTCCACCACCGGGCGGATGATCGTCCGGCTGCTCGACCCCACCTCGGGCACCGTCACCTTCGACGGCACCGAGATCGGCGGCCTCTCGCAGGCCGAGCTGCGGCCGCACCGGCGGCACCTGCAGATGGTCTTCCAGGACCCGTACTCCTCGCTCAACCCCCGCCAGACGGTGGCCCGGATCATCTCCGAGCCGCTGCTGATCCAGGGGGCGAGCGCGGCCGACGCGCGCAAGCGGGCCGCCGGGCTGATGGAGCTCGTCGGACTGATCCCCGAGCACATCGACCGCTACCCGCACGAGTTCTCCGGCGGCCAGGCGCAGCGCATCGGCATCGCCCGCTCGCTGGCCACCTCGCCCCGGCTGGTGATCGCCGACGAGCCGGTCTCCGCGCTGGACGTCTCCATCCAGGCCCAGGTGGTCAACCTGATGGAGCGGCTGCAGCAGGAGCTGGGCCTGGCCTACGTGTTCATCGCGCACGACCTCTCGGTGGTCAAGCGGGTCTGCGACCGGGTCGCGGTGATGTACCTCGGCCGGATCGTCGAGATCGGCGCCAAGGAGGAGGTCTACGGCAACCCGGCCCACCCGTACACCCGGGCGCTGCTCTCCGCCGTGCCGCTGCCGGACCCGGCGGCCGAGCGGGCCCGCGAGCGGATCGTGCTGCTCGGTGACCCGCCGAGCCCGGCCAACCCGCCGTCCGGCTGCACCTTCCACCCGCGCTGCCCGAAGGCGCAGGAGCTCTGCCGGACGGAGCGGCCGCTGCTCCGGATCACCGGGCCCGGGGCCCGGGAGGCGGCCTGCCACTTCCCCGAGGTCGCCCAGAACGCGACCTGACCCCGGACCACCGACCGCCGTACCGCTCGCATCCCCCACGTCGGGCGGTACGGCTGCACACCGGGGGCCGCCCTGCGGCGGCTCCCGCTCCGACCCCCGGTCGGGCGCGGCGGGGAGCCTCTTGAGGGCCGCGCCCGACCGGGTTCCACTCCGTTCGGCCCGGGTGCCGCGTTCGGCCGGTGTGCCGCGTGCGCCCCGGGCCGACGTGCGTCGGGTCCGTCGCGCTCGGTGCCTCGCGCCGGGCCCACGTCCTGCTGCTGCTCTCCGTGCTCGCCCTGGCCGCCCCGGCCCACGGCGCGCGCTGCCCGGCCCGGCCGAACTCCGGCCGGGCCGGCGGCCGTTCGCCCCGCTGACGCTGCTCACCCTGGCCGCGGCCGCGCCCGCGCGCCGCCCGTCCCGCGACCGCCGGGGAGAACACGACGGCCGTCCCGGCCCGCGTTGCGGCGGGGCCGGGACGGCCTGATCGGGGGTCGGTCGGCTCAGGAGGCCGGGCCGACGCGGACGGTGGTGATCCGCCCGCCCTGGGTCTCGCGGACCACCTCGATCTTCGTGTTGGTGTCCGGCACCTTCACGCCGAGCTGCGGGGTGGCCGGGTCGCTGTAGACGCCGGTGCGGTCGTTGAAGACCGGGACGGCCGGCTCGCTGCCGATCCGGACCGGGACGCCGCCCTTGTGCAGGGTGAAGGCGGTGGTGGGCTTCAGCGAGAAGACCGCGTCGAAGGTCTGCGCGCGACCGTTGACCAGCGAGCCGTCGGCGAAGCGGATCGGCGCCGGGTGCGCGTCGATCGGCAGGATCAGGCCGCCGCCCGGGTGGTCCTTGGTGTTGTTGTCGCCGTAGCCGGTGTCCCAGAGCCAGACGAGCACGCCTTCCTGGTACGGGTAGTTGTCGACGATGTCCTTCTTGCCGTCGACGCCGGTGTAGCCGAAGTTGTACGGGCCGGTCTTCAGGAAGGCGCCGTAGCCGGCGTACCGGCGGTTCTCCACCAGGTAGGCGCGCGGGTGCTGCTTGACCGCGTTGCGGCCGGTGACGACCGTGAAGCCGGTCGCGGTCCAGCCGTTGGCACCGTCCTCGGCGCCGTCGGTGAACAGCTCGGTGCCGCCCGCGGCGATCCGGACGGCGTCGACCAGGACGCCCCGGCCGTGGGTGTTGCCGTCCGAGGTGACGTGGAAGCGCACCCGGACCTGCTGTCCGGCGTAGCCGTCCAGCGGGATCGACAGCTGCCGGTAGGCGCCCGAAGTGCCGCTCAGGCCGGGCACGTTGGCGGTGGTGTTACCGATCGGCGCGCCGTCGACGGTGCCGGGGAGCGCCTTCCAGGTCCTGCCCTCGTCGGTGGAGGCCTCGACGGTCAGGAAGTCGTAGTCCTGCTCGACGTCGTACCAGGCGGCGGCGGTCAGCGTGACCTGGCCGGTGACCTGGCGCAGGTCGACCGTGCGGGCCAGCGCGTTGTCCAGGTTGTCGCCGGTGTCGCTCCACCAGTGCCGGCCGCCCTGGTAGGGGTCGGCGAGCTCGGTGGTGGTGGTGCCGTCGGGCAGGTGCACCAGCACGGCCTGGGCCTGGTCGGTGTTGTAGCCGCTGACGCCGAGGGCGTGGCTGGAGCGGGTGGCGGCCTGCGCCTCGTCGTAGTTGAGCCAGCCGAACTGCAGCTTGCTCCAGGCGTCGAGGTCACCGGGGTAGCCGCCGGTGGTGTTCCGGCCCTTGCCCAGGTACGAGCCGGAGGACATCAGCGACCAGAAGTTGACGCTGTTGTCGCCGCCGGTGGTGCTGTAGAGGTCGGGCAGGCCGAGGTTGTGCCCGAACTCGTGGGCGAACAGGCCGACACCGCTGTTCTCGCCGGCCTGCACGTAGTCGTAGACGTACAGGCCGGTGTCGCCGACCGGTGCGCCGCCGATCCGGTTGCCCGCCGGGCCGGTCGCGCCGGTCGGGTCCGGGAAGGTCCAGCTGCGGTGCGCCCACAGCGCGTCGGCGCCCTGCGCGCCGCCGCCCCAGGTCTCGTCGACGCCGGCGTGCACCACGACCACGTTGTCGAGGTAGCCGTCGGGCTGGTCGAACTCGCCGTCCTTGTCGTGGTCGTAGCGGTCGTAGACGTCGTACTGGGCCAGCTGGGCCTTGACGTCGGCGGCCGTGCGGCCCTTGGCGATCTCGCCGTCGTACCAGGCCTTGACGGCGTCCCGGACGAACTCCTGGGCCTGGGTCCAGGCGCCGGAGCCCTGCGGCCCCTTGTTGCTGCCGTACCGCGCCTCGTTGTACGGCACGGTGACCCAGTCGCTGACGGTGCCGTCGAGGTCGTACCGCCCGGAGGACTGGGTGCGGTAGTAGTTGCGCAATGAGATCGCGCCGGGGGTGTCGTCGAAGAACATCTGCTGGTAGTAGCCGCGGTCGAAGTCGGCGCTCCACAGCGTGTGGTTGTCGCTCTTGCCGGGCTTGGGGATGGTGTCGTGCCGCGGGCCGGGCGTACCGCCGTAGCGGGGCTGGCCGTTGTACAGCGTGGTGTTGTCCACCTCGTCGCCGAACTGGGCGAGGATGACGAAGACCTTGTCCTTGCGCTGCTGCGCGAGTTGGACGTAGTCGTTGCCGATCTTCACCTTGCCGGGCGCCCGCTTGTCGGCGGTCTTGGCCACGGCGCCCTTGTTGAGCTGTTCGAGCGCCTTGGCGCGGAGCGACTGGCGCTCGCGCTCCTGCGGGGCGAGCGGGCCGGGCGGGGCCTCGGCGCCGCCCTCCTCGGCCGCCTGGGCGGCGATGCTCGACACGGTGACGGGGGACGGGGGAGCGGCCTGGGCGGGGGTGCCGAGGAGGGTGGCCGCTATCGCGCTCGTGGTGAGCGCGGCCGCGAGTGCCGCGGACAGTCTGCGCAACTGACCGGTCCTTTCCGGACGGTGGGTGGTGGTGCGAGGGACGACCGACGGTCGGGGAGCGCAGGTAATATTTCACATGTCATGGTTCACGCGGAAGGGCCGCGCAATGGGCGCTGCGGCAGGCCGTCCCGGGGCCGTCCCGGTGCCGTCCCGGTGCGCTTCCGGCGCCCTTCCGGCAGCCGGAAGGGCGCCGCACGGTCCGTGCGGCGCCCTCGGGTTGGCGGTCGGTCAGCCCGCGGTGTACTCGACGGCCACGCTGACCAGGGCCACGGCGCCGAAGACCAGCGCCAGGGTGGAGCGGCCCGCGGCGTTCAGGGCCAGCGCGCCGACCGCGAAGACCGCCAGCTTGACCGCGATCTCCGCGGCCAGCGGCAGCCGTACGGTCGGCCCGCCCGCAGCCAGGAACAGCCCCCAGGTGGCGGCCGCCGCGGCCGGTGCGCCGATGCCGAGCAGCACCCGCGTGAGCGGCCCGGAACCGGTCCTGAAGCCCCAGTAGCAGAGCGCCGCCAGCAGCCCCAGCTCCAGGGCGAAGGCGACCCCGCCGTTGACGACGGTCAGCGGTGTCCAGTGGCGCCGGGCGACCGGCCCGGGTCTGGCGATCCTCATCCTCGATCCTCCCCGTCGGGTCGCCGCCCGGGCGGGCGGCGATCACGGCGGGAGTGTCGCAGCCGGCGGCCGCGAACTCAATGGATCAGCCCAGGGCGCCCCGGAGGAAGGCGAGTTCGGCGGTGGCGACCTGTTCCTGGACGCCTCCCGGCGTCATGTGGGTGACGCCTGGCAGCGGCAGCACGCTGTGCGGCCGGCCGGCCCGGGTGAGCGCCTGCGAGAGCAGCAGGGTGTGCGAGGGGTGCACGTTGTCGTCGGCCAGGCCGTGGACCAGCAGTAGCGGGCGGGTCAGCCCGGGCGCGTCGTCCACCAGGCAGTCCGCCGCGTAGCCCTCGGGGTTCTCCTGGGGCAGGCCGAGGTAGCGCTCGGTGTACGCGGTGTCGTAGTGGCGGAAGTCGGTGGGCGGCGCGCCCGCGCAGGCGGCGTGGAAGACGTCCGGGCGGCGCAGCACGGCCAGGGCGGCGAAGTAGCCGCCGTACGACCAGCCGCGGACGCCGACCCGGCCGAGGTCGAGGTCGGGGTGGTCCGCGGCGAGCGCGTGCAGTGCGGCCACCTGGTCGTCCAGCGCGACCTGGGAGAACCGCCGGAAGATCGCCCGGGTGAACTCGGGGGAGACGAACGGGGTGCCCCGGTTGTCGGTGGTGACCACGGCGAAGCCCTGGTCGGCCCACCACTGGCGGAGCTGCCAGCGGCGCGGCTCGGCGGCCACCGCCTGGTAGCCGGGCCCGCCGTAGACGTCCAGCAGCACCGGCAACCTCCGGCCGGCCACGTGGCCGCGCGGGTACACCACGGCGGTGGGCAGGGCGAGTTCGGTGACCCGGGCGAACTGCGGCCGGACCGTGAACGGCAGTTCGGCCGCGAGGTCGGTCAGCTCGGCCTCGCCGTGCGGGCCGGTGAGCCGACGGCGGACGCCGTCCGGGCCGGCGGAGGTGAGCAGCAGCGTCCCGCCGGCGGCGAGCGCGCTGTGGAAGCCGGCTCCGGGGCTCAGCCGCTCGGGTGCGCCGCCGTCCGGGTCGACCAGGTGGACGTGCTGGTCGACCGGGTCGCCCTCGCCGGTCTCGCAGAGCAGCCGGCCGTCCAGCCGGCCCACGACCCGGCGGATCTGCAGGCCGGCGGTGTCCAGCGGCTTCCCGTCGAGGGCCAGGCCGCGCGCGTCCGGGGTGTCGTGGACGGTGAGCAGCCGGCCGTCGGCCAGCCGGGCAGGCGTGCCGGGCAGGTCGTCCACCCAGAACTCGTCGGTGGTGCGGGAGAGTTCGGTGGTCGTGCCGGTGGCCGGGTCGGCCGAGAGCAGCAGGACGCGCTGCTGCAGCCGGTCGGCGACGGTGAGCAGCAGCTCGTCCGTGCCGGACCACTCGGCGGCGCAGACGTAGGGGAACTCGGCGTCGTCCCAGCGCAGTCGGACCTTGCCGCCGTCCAGGCCGAGCACCCAGAGCTGGACGTCGGCGTTGGGCCCGCCGGCCAGCGGGTAGGCGAAGGACTCGGGCTCCTCGCCGGGGCGGGCGGGGTCGGCGAAGTGGCGCAGTACGAGCGCGGACTCGTCCACCCGGGCGGCCAGCAGCGCGCCGCCGTCCGGCCGCCACCAGTGCCCGCGGGAGCGGCCGAGCTCCTCGGCGGCGGCGAACTCGGCCACGCCCCAGCGGGCGCCGTCGGCGGGGCTGAGCGGCGTCCGGTCGGGGGTGACGTGGAGGGCGTCGTCGGCGACGTAGGCGACCCGGTCGCCGGCCGGGGCCGGGCGGGGGTCGAAGGCGGGCCCGGCCACCGGGAGTTCGGTGCAGCTGCCGGTGGCGGTGTCGGCCCGGAAGAGCCGGCCGTCGAGGGTGAACACGGCGACCGCGAGGTCGCCGGTGGCTGCGAAGGAGCCGATGCCGGCGGCGGTGAGCCGGATCCGCTCGCGGAGCCGGCGCTCGACGGCGGGCAGCGCAGCCGGGTCGCCGGTGCGGCCGGGGACGAGCGCGGCCGGGTCGGCGACCAGGCGCTCCTCGCCGGTGGCCGCGTCGACCAGGAGGAGGCGGTCGACCGGGTCCTCCGCGCCGGTGGAGCGGAGCAGCAGCAGCCGGGTACCGTCCTCGCCGAGGGTGATCGCGCGCGGGGCTCCGAAGCCGAAGCGGCCCGTACGGGCGCTGAGGGACAGGAAGGGGTCGGTGATGGTCACGGCCCGATGTTCCCGGTGAGACCATGGCCGGGCCAGTAGTGAGACATGTGAAATGTCACACACCACATTGAGGATTCGCCCCGGAGGCAGCAGTGACCGAAGCCCCGTACCCCGCCGTCGAGCCGCCGTCGAGCACCGCCGTCGAGCCGCCGGTGAACGCCGCCGTCCAGCCACCGGTGAACGCCGCCGTCGAGCCGCCGGCGCCGCTGCCCGGGACGGAGGAGCTGTTCACCCTGGACCGGGAGTCGGTCCACCTCAACCACGGCTCGTACGGCGCGGTGCCGGTACCGGTCCAGCGGGTGCAGGAGCGGCTCCGGATCGAGCAGGAGCGCGACCCGGACGGCTTCTTCGCCGACCTGCCGGCCCGGGTCGGGGCCGCCCGGACCGCGCTCGCGGCCGAGCTCGGCACCGACCCGGCCCTGCTCGCCCTGGTCTCCAACGTCACCGAGGCGGTCGCGGTCGCCCTGGACAGCGTCCCGCTCGCCCCCGGTGACCGGATCCTGGTCACCGACCACGGCTACGGCGCCGTCACCGAGGCCGTGCGCCGCCGCGCCGCGGAGGCCGGCGCCGAGGTCGACACCGTCCGCCTGCCGCTCGGCCTGCCCGACCAGGACGCCGTCACCGAGGCCGTCCTGGCCGCGGTCGGCGGCCGCACGGTGCTCGCCGTGCTCGACCAGATCGCCTCGCCCACCGCCCGCCGGATCGCCGGCCCGGCCCTGCTCGCGGCCCTGCGCGAGGGCGGCGTGACCACCGTGGTGGACGGCGCCCACGCCCCGGGCATGCTGGCCGGCCCGGTCGAGCCGGCCGCCGACTTCTGGTTCGGCAACCTGCACAAGTGGGCCTTCGCCCCGCGTGCCACCGGCGTGCTCGCCGTCCGCCCCGAGTGGGCCGCGCGGGTCCGCCCGCTGGCGCTCTCCTGGGAGCACCACCGCGGCTACCCCGCCTGCGTCGAGTGGCGCGGCACCTGCGACTACACGCCGTGGCTGGCGGCCCCGGCGGGCTTCGAGGTGCTGCGGTCGTTCGGCGCCGACCGGGTGCGGCAGCACAACGAGCGGCTCGCCGGCTACGGCCAGGCGCTGCTCGCCGAACGGCTCGGCCTGGAGCCGCTGCCGGCCACGCCGGGCGTCTCGATGCGGGCCCTGCGACTGCCCCGGGGGTGGGGCGAGGAGGAGGCGGCGGCCCCGGCCCTGATGGCGGAGGTGTGGCGGCGGCACGCCGTCCGGACGGTGGTGCGCCCCTGGCCGGGCGGCGGGGTGCTGCGGGTCAGCGCGCAGCTCTACAACCGGCCGCGGGACTACGAGCGGCTCGCGGCGGGGCTCGCGGAGCTGCTGAAGGAGCGCTGACGGCGCGCCGCACGCTCCGCCGACCGGGCGGGCCGGGTGCGTGTCGCCGCGGTGGCGGTGGGCCGGGTGCCCCAGAGTGGTGCCGCCGCCGCGGCGCCCGGCTGCGCGGGGCGGTCCGTCGCAGTGCCCTCGTCCGTCGGGGCGCCTGACGTCGGTCCCGGCGCTTCAGGTCCGTCGCAGTGCCCAGGTCCGTTGCAGCACCCCCGTCCGTCGCAGCACCCCACGGAGGCCCCGTGCGTTCCCTTCCCGCCCGGCGGTGGTGCGTGCCGCTGGCCGCGCTGCTCACCGTGCTGTTCGTCGCCGGCCCCGTGGCGGGCCGCCCGAACGCCGAGGCGCGGGCCGGCACGGAGCTCGCCGCCGACCTGGACCGGCTGCTCACCGATCGGCGGCTGGCCGGTGCCCAGGTGTCGGTGCAGGTCACCGACGCCGCCACCGGTGAGGTGGTCTATCAGCACGCGAGCGATGCGCTGCTGCTGCCGGCCTCCACCCTGAAGACCGTGACGGCCGCCGCCGCGCTGGAACTGCTCGGCCCGGACCACCGCTTCGCCACCGAGGTGCTGGCCGACGGCCGACGCAGCGGCGGCGTCCTGGACGGCGACCTGGTGCTCCGCGGTGGCGGGGACCCGAGCCTGCTGCCGGCCGATCTGGACGAACTGGCCGGCCGGGTCGCCGCGGCGGGCGTCACCGGGGTCAACGGTGCCGTCCGGGCCGATGCCACCCGCTGGGACGACGTCCGGCTGGGCCCGAACTGGGCCTGGGACGACCAGCCGTACTACTACAGCCCGCAGATCTCGGCGCTGACCCTCACCACCGACACCGACTACGACCCCGGCACCGTCCGGCTGACCGTCACACCGGCCGCGGAGCCGGGCCGCCCGGCGGCCGTCCGGCTCACCCCCGCCGACGCCCCGGTCCGGCTGACCGGCCGGATCGACACCGCGCCGGGCGGCGGCGCACCGGCGCTGGACGTCACCCGCCGGCTCGGCGGCAACGAGATCGTGCTCGCCGGCAGCCTCCCGGTGGGCGCCGCCCCCACCGACGAGTGGGTCACCGTCGACGACCCGGCCGCGGTGGCCGCCGCGGTGTTCGCGGCGGCCCTGGAGCGGCACGGCGTGACGGTGGCCCGGGGCGTGGCGGCCGGACCGGCCGCGGCGGGCGCCGCCACGCTTGCCCGGCACGAGTCGGCGCCGGTCGGCGAGCTGCTGGTGCCCTTCCTCAAGCTGAGCAACAACGGCATCGCCGAGCACCTGGTGAAGGAGATCGGCTTCGTCCGGGCCGGCTCCGGCAGCTGGTCCGCCGGTCTCACCGAGGTCGTCGCGTTCCTCTCGCGCAACGGCCTGGACGTGACGGCCGCCCGGCAGAGCGACGGCTCGGGGCTGTCCCGGCACAACCTGATGACCGCCCGCCGGTACGCGGCCCTGCTGGGGTTCGCCCGCAGCCGTCCGTGGTTCCGGACCTGGTACGACGCCCTGCCGGTGGCCGGCGACCCGCGCCGCATGGTCGGCGGGACGCTCACCCGCCGGATGGTCGGCACCGCCGCCGAGGGCCGGGTGCACGCGAAGACCGGCTCGATGACCGGGGTCGACGCCCTGACCGGGTACGTCGAGGGCGACGGGCGGACCCTGGCCTTCACCGTGCTGTTCAACAACTTCGCCGGTGACAGCCCGCGCCCGGTGATCGACGCGCTCGTCGTCCGACTGGCCGGGGGACCCGCGGTGGCGCCGCCGCCCCCGCCGCCCCCGGCGCCTGCGCCGTCCTCGCGCCCGGTCGTCCGGACGGGCGGGAAGGCGGCCCTGGACTGGACCTGATCGGGCCGCCCGCCGGTACCCGGCGAGGCGCCGCGGTCACTGCTGGTCGCCGTCGGCGCGCAGCTCGGCGAGCAGGGTGTTCCGGTCGTCGATCAGCTCGGTGAGGATCCGCCGGGCGGCCCTGAGCAGGTCGGCGACCTCGCCGCCGGCGAGTGCGTACACCACCGTGCTGCCCTCCCGGGTGGCGGTGACGATGCCGGACCGGCGCAGGACGGCGAGCTGCTGGGAGAGGCTGGACGGCTCGATCTCCAGCTCGGCCAGCAGCTCGCGGACGGGTGTCGGTCCGGCCTGTAACAGCTCCAGCACACGGATCCGGATCGGATGGCCGAGCATCCGGAAGAACTCGGCCTTGGCCTGGTAGAGCGCGACCCCCACGACGTCCCCTTCCCTGGTGCCCGGTCCGCTCAGATCTCCAACTTGAGCTCGATCCGCTTCAGCTGGTGCCGGGCCATCGCCAGGTTGGAACGGGTGCGGTTGAGGGCGAGGAAGAGGAAGAGCCCGCGGCCGTTCGGCATGGTGAGCGGCCGGACCAGGTGGTACTGGCTGGTCAGGGTGACCAGGATGTCCTCGATCTCGTTGTCGTGGAGGTTGAGCAGCTCCATCGCCCGCATCTTGGCCCGGACCACGTCGGTGTTGCCGGCCGCCGCGACGTTCAGGTCGAGCTCCCCGCCGTCACCGAGCGTGCCGAGCGCCATGCCGCTGCCGTAGTCGACCAGCGCGACGCCGATCGCGCCGTCGATCGCCATGGCTTCCTTGAGCGAGGTCTCCAGGTTCGCCATCGTCTTCTCCTCCTGTCGTGGCGGCCGCGGGAAGCGGCTGCCGTGCGTGGTGGCTTCGACACCGAATGTAGGGAGGACGCACGGCGATCCACCGAGCTTGACCGGAGTTGATCAAATCTGGTCGTTTCGCGACTGGTTGAAGATATTTGCAACTATGGATATGAGAGAGAACCGATCCGATGGTGCGGAAAACGGTGCTATCGATGTCGGTCCTCCCGGGTAACCTCTCGCTGAGATGCGAGATCACACCAACCACACCCGGACGGCGATGAACACCCCTCTGCCCGAGCACCCCGAAGAGCGGGAGCTCAACCCCGCCGAGGCGTACGCGGCCTTCCGCCGCCGGGCCAAGGAGCAGGCCACCGCCCTCTACGGCTTCCAGCAGCTCTACGACTTCGAGCTGGACGAGTTCCAGATCGAGGCCTGCCAGGCGCTGGAGGCGGGCGAGGGCGTCCTGGTCGCCGCTCCGACCGGCTCCGGCAAGACCATCGTCGGCGAGTTCGCCGTCCACCTGGCCCTCCAGGCCGGGCGGAAGTGCTTCTACACCACGCCGATCAAGGCACTCTCCAACCAGAAGTACGGCGACCTGGTCAAGCGCTACGGCGCCGCCAAGGTCGGCCTGCTGACCGGTGACAACACGGTCAACGGCGACGCGCCCGTGGTGGTGATGACCACCGAGGTGCTGCGCAACATGCTCTACGCGGGCTCCAGCACCCTCAACGGCCTCGGCTACGTGGTCATGGACGAGGTGCACTACCTCGCCGACCGCTTCCGCGGCGCCGTCTGGGAGGAGGTCATCATCCACCTCCCCGAGTCCGTCACCCTGGTCTCGCTCTCCGCCACCGTCTCCAACGCCGAGGAGTTCGGCGACTGGCTGGACACCGTGCGCGGCGGCACCAAGGTGATCGTCTCCGAGCACCGCCCGGTGCCGCTCTGGCAGCACGTGATGGCCGGCAACCGGATGTACGACCTGTTCGCCAGCCCCGACCGCGACGGCCGCCCCAAGGACGCCCCGCGCAACCCGGCCAAGGCGGTGAACCCCGAGCTGGTCCGGCTGGCCCGCTCCGAGCTGGACCGAAACCCGCGCGACAGGTTCGGCCGCGGCCGCGGCCGTTCGATGCCCAACGGCCGCCCCGGCCGGGTCTGGACGCCGGGCCGGGTCGACGTCATCGACCGCCTGGACGCCGAGGGCCTGCTGCCCGCGATCACCTTCATCTTCAGCCGGGCCGGCTGCGAGGCCGCCGTCCAGCAGTGCCTCTCCTCCGGCCTGCGGCTCAACAAGGAGGAGGACCGCGCCAGGGTGCGCGCGATCGTCGAGGAGCGCTGCGCCGACATCCCCGACGAGGACCTGCACGTCCTCGGCTACTTCGAGTGGCTCGACGGGCTGGAGCGCGGCATCGCCGCCCACCACGCCGGCATGCTGCCGCGGTTCAAGGAGGTGGTCGAGGAGCTCTTCGTGAAGGGGCTGGTCAAGGCCGTCTTCGCGACCGAGACCCTCGCGCTCGGCATCAACATGCCCGCCCGCTCGGTGGTCATGGAGAAGCTGGTCAAGTGGAACGGCGAGACCCACGCCGACATCACCCCCGGCGAGTACACCCAGCTCACCGGGCGGGCCGGCCGGCGCGGCATCGACGTCGAGGGCCACGCCGTGGTGCTCTGGCAGCGGGGCCTCGACCCGGAGGCACTGGCCGGTCTGGCCGGCACCCGCACCTACCCGCTGCGGTCCTCGTTCCGGCCCTCGTACAACATGGCCGTCAACCTGGTCTCGCAGTTCGGCCGGCACCGCTCCCGCGAGCTGCTGGAGACGTCCTTCGCGCAGTTCCAGGCGGACCGCTCGGTGGTCGGCATCGCCCGCCAGGTCCAGCGCAACGAGGAGGGGCTGGAGGGCTACCGCGCGTCGATGACCTGCCACCTCGGCGACTTCGACGAGTACATGGAGCTGCGGCGCCGGCTCAAGGACCGCGAGAACGAGCTGGCCCGCGAGGGCACCAGCCAGCGCCGGGCCGCCGCCGTCGAGTCCATCGAGCAGCTCAAGCCGGGCGACGTCATCCACGTCCCCACCGGCAAGTTCGCCGGCCTCGCCCTCGTCCTCGACCCGGGCCTGCCGCCGGTCAGCCGCAACGGCCGGACCGGCACGCGCCACCCGGACTACCAGGACGGGCCGCGCCCGGTGGTGCTCACCGCCGAGCGGCAGGTCAAGCGGCTCGCCATGATCGACTTCCCGCACCCGGTCGCCGCCATCGAGCGGGTGCGCATCCCGAAGTCGTTCAACCCGCGCAGCCCGCAGTCCCGGCGCGACCTCGCCTCGGCCCTGCGCACCAAGGCCGGGCACCTGGAGCCCGAGCGGTTCCGCCGCGGCCGCGCGGCCGCCGCCGACGACCCGGAGATCACCCGGCTCCGCGTGGAACTGCGCCAGCACCCGTGCCACGGCTGCGACGAGCGCGAGGACCACGCCCGCTGGGCCGAGCGCTACCACCGGCTGCACCGCGACACCGAGCTGCTGGAGCGCCGGATGCGCTCCCGCACCCACACCATCGCCCGCACCTTCGACCGGGTCTGCGCCCTGCTCACCGACCTCGGCTACCTGCGCGGCGACACCGTCACCGACGACGGCAAGCGCCTCGGCCGCCTCTACGGCGAGCTCGACCTGCTCGCCTCGGAGTGCATCCGCGAGGGCGTCTGGAACGACCTGGCCGCGGCCGAACTGGCCGCCTGCGCCTCGGCGCTGGTCTACGAGGCCCGGCAGTCCGACGACGCGGCCGCGCCCCGGGTGCCCGAGGGCAAGGCCAAGGAGGCGCTCGGCCAGATGGTCCGGATCTGGGGCCACCTCGACGCCCTGGAGGAGCAGCACCGGATCAACACCGCCGAGGGCGTCGGCCAGCGCGAGCCCGACCTCGGCTTCGCCTGGGTCGCCTACCGCTGGGCGCTCGGCCACAGCCTGGACCAGGTGCTGCGCGACGCCGACATGCCGGCCGGCGACTTCGTCCGCTGGACCAAGCAGCTGATCGACGTCCTCGGCCAGATCCAGGACGCGGCCGGCGAGGACGCCGAACTGCGCAAGACCGCCCGCAAGGCCGTCGACGGCATGCGCCGCGGCATCATCGCCTACTCCTCCGTCGGCTGATCCCACACGGTGGGTGAAGGGCCCGTCCTCACCGAGGACGGGCCCTTCACCATGCCCGGACCGGCCCGGTGGATGCCACCCCCCACCCCCCACCCCCCGTGCGCGGCTTCGGCTTCGCCTCGCCGCTTCGGTTCTTTCCTACGCAGGAGACAAAGGTGCCTCTGCCCCTGCCTGGAGACAGGGGCAGAGGCACCCCGGGGATCTGACTACGGAGGCTGGTGATAGTGCTCACGGGACAGAACAGCCAGGGCGCGCTCGGCCCAATCGGGGTCCAGGGTCGGCGAACTCGGCGCCCAGTCTTTTGGCGTCGCTCGGTCCGAGCGACGCCCCCGACCCACGGCTCCCCTTCTGCCATGACTGTGGGTCCAGGTGGGGCTGATGACCCACGGCGACATCCGAAGCGGTTGAACTACTGGGGGTAGGGGATCAGGCCAGGCGGTGTGCCATCGGCCGGGCGCGTTCGAGGAGTTCACGGACATGGGGGTTGCGGCGGTGCGGTCGGGTCGCGGACAGCATCGTGCGGAAGCGATCGTCGGCGCGGCCGGATTGGACATGCGGGAAGTCGTCCAGGGCGAGGTGCCAGTTCTGGACGGCTTCCTCCAAACGCCCAGCTTCGAGTTGCCATTCGGCGACTATCGCCCTGTGCCGTACCCGGGCTCGGCGGTACACGGCGGGCCGGACCTTCTCGGAGTGCTGGAGTGCCCGGATCGCGCCCTCACGGTCGCCGAGCTCGTAGCTGACCTGTGCGACGTGGTATGAGAGTGACGCCGGGTCGTAGGAGCCGTGGGTTTTGGCCTTGGATTCGGCCTGTTCCATGGCGACTTCGGCTTCGCGGAGCTTGGTTACCGCTCCCGCGCCGTCGCCGGTCTGGGCGAGCGCGTGGGCCTGCTGCCCGGCGAGGAAGGCGCGCATCCTCGGGCCGGCCTCGGGTGAGGCCGCAGCGGCGGCGTTCGCGTACCGCAGCGCAGGAGCGCCGTGGCCGAGTTCGACCGCTTGGACGCTCATGCCGCGCAGGGTGGTGCAGTAGGTGAGGTGGTCGCCGGCGGCGAGGGCGAGCTCCAGTGCCTTTGTGTAGTAGCTCTGGCCGAGCAGGTCCAGGCGTTCGTCCACCGCCATGTAGCCGGTCAGGTAGAGGTGGTCAGCAGCGGCGGACAGCATCGCCTTGCGTACCTCGTCATTGGCGGCGGCTTTCAGGTACGGGGCAATGTTGTTGACCATGAACGCGGCGGCCATCGGCCGGGCGGTCCGGCCGCCGAACTGGTCGTCCAGTTCGCTGATCCGCTCGGTCATGGCGGTCACCGATTCGACCTCGGCCATACCGATCCTCGAATGCGGATCGATCTTCAGCCGTTCGAACCGGCCGATGATGTCCGGCCAGCCGGGGATGGTGAGCGCGACCGAGTACAGGCCCGCCCCGAGCAAACCCCTGCGAGATGGGTCCATGTCCACGCTCCCGAGGTCGATCAGTCCTGCCACCGTATCCGTGGATTGGGGCTGAATGTCAGGCTCGGCGGCTAAACCCGCCTCAAACAGGGTGATGGGCCGTCCCAGACGTCGGGTCAGGGCCTCCAGGACCACCTTCTGGTACCTGGCCATGGGACGGGTTCCCGAGAGCCAGTGCGAGACGGCCGACTCGTCGTACTTCAGCTTGTAGCCGGCCTCGGTGCCAGCCCGGTTGACCGCGCGGGCGAACTCGCCGTTGCTTGCCCAGCGACATTCCTCGACCAATGCGGCGAGCTTGCGGTTGGGTGTCCGTTCGCGTGCTGCCATCGCCGCTCCCCGGGGCAGGTTTCAAGGGTTTCAAGCATCCCGGGTGTCTCTACCGTGTTCACACCCAGCGCACACCTGTTGACTCTATGTCAGGCCGAGCGGGAGTTCCGACCAGGGACCGCTGCGGCTCCACGATCGGCGCCACCGGCCATCTGCTCGTTTCTCCCGGGTGGTTGGTGTCGCTCTCCAGGCCAGTGCCGAAGGGTTCCTCACCGTGGTCGTGCATTCCCATGTCTTCTCCCTGACCAGAAGTCCGGTCTCCGTGCCCATCGCCCGCCGCCAGGTTGGGGCGCGCATCGTCAGCTGGGGTGTCCTGTTGGACGGGGACTCCCGGCTCGCATTGGAGACGGTCACTTCCGAGCTGGTGACCAACGCCGTACGGCATTCCGACCAGTCGATGCTCACCGTCGCCGTCCACGTGAGTGGGCGACTGCGGCGGGCCTTGATCGAGGTCTACGACGGGTCGGCCGTGCTGCCCAGGCGTCGCCAGGCTGGCACGGGCGCGGAGAGCGGCCGTGGGCTGGAACTGGTCGGGTGTCTGGCCCTCGCGTACGGGGCCGAGCGAACGGAGCACGGCAAGCGGGTCTGGGCGGAGCTGGCCCTGCCCGAGCAGCCGGTGACCCGGCGCCAGGTCCTCTGCGGCCCGCGGCACGCACTCAGGGCCGTCCTGAACGCGCTTTCGCGGCGGCCCTGGACGCCAGCACCTGCTCGGTACTGCCCTGCCGGGACCCGGCCTGCCGCTCCGGCGCGTCAGGCAGGAACCTCGTGATGAAGGGATCAGGCTCAGTGACCAGCACGGTCAGGAGCAACGGCGTCCTCGGCCGCCGTGGACTGCGGACCGGCGTCGAGTGGTCCGCCCCTGAGGCGGCCCGCGCCCGCGCCGCCCAACTCGTCGCCGAACACCTGGCCTGCCACCAGGAGATCGTCCGCAATCCGCACCTGAGTGCCGAGTGGGCCCGCGCGGCCGTCCGCGCCCCGCAGCTGCTGCCCGCCGTCCAGGGCGTCATCGGGCCGGATGTCGCGGTGGAGAACACCTTCCTCGTGGTGAAGTGGCCCGGCCGCACCTTCGAGATCCCCTGGCACCAGGACGGCATCGACGCCCGGGTCGAACTCGACCCTGACCGGTCCGTCTCCGCCTGGCTGGCCCTCAGCGACGCCACCCTCGACAACGGCTGCCTGCACGCGGTCCTCGGCTCTCACCACTTCGGCTACCTGCCGTTCTCCTCCGAGGCCGAGAACGGCGCCGAGCGTGGCCGGGCCGACCAGGCGACCGGCTTCACCGCCGACGCCTCGACCGCCCTGCCGCTTCGCGCCGGCACCGCCCTGCTGATGGACAGCCGCCTGCTGCACCGCTCCGGCACCAACACCGACGACGGTGCCCGCGTCGGCCTGAACGTCCGCTACGTCGCCCCCGGCGGCATCCGCCGTCGCGACCCACAGAGCCCCAGCCTCGACCCGGTCACCGGAACGGGCTGGTAGCACCAACCAAGGGATCAACAACCAGCGAGAGGAACACAACGCCGTGACCATCCTCGAAGAGATCGCCGCCTGTGAGGACCTGGTGACCCGGGTCCGCGTCCTGACCGGGGAGGACGCCGACGTGGCCCGCCGCGCCGACAGGACCCCGATCGCCAAGTCCGACTGCACCTACTACTGCCCCGACGCGGCCACCGCCGAGCGGTGCATCCAGTCCCTGCGCGAGTCCGACGAGCGCCTGCGCAACCGCCCCGAGGAGCTCATGCTCTGGGACTGGCAGTGCACCTACTGGGAGGCCGAGTCGAGCAACTCCAACGGCGGCGGGACCGTCCTGCTCGGCGTCGCCTGGTACGACCGGGCGTTCTTCGACGACCGCCGTGACGCCTGGTTCGGGGCGATGCACCAGCGGATCTACAAGGACCTTGGCATCCCGTTGGAGGACATCACCGTCACCCACTGGCAGCTGATCGCCAGCTGACCTGAGCACCACCAGCACACCGGCCGGGCCCCGCACCGCGGGGCCCGTGCCCCTGTTCAGTCGCGGGCCGCCAGGTTCGGCACCGGCTCGACCTCCGGCAGCGGCCTGCGTCCCCGTGCCAGGGCCAGTCCCAGCACGGCCCCAGCCCCGCCGGCCACAGCCATCGCCAGGCCGCCACCCAGGAACGCGGCCGTCGGGCCAGCGGCGGCAAGCCTCGGGACGAACAGCATCGAGACCGTGCCGCAGGTGCGGATCACGGCCAGGTCTACCGTCAGCAGCCGCCTGCGGGCGGCCGGAGGGAACAGCGCGAAATGCATGGACAGTGCGATCTGCAAGAACGGCGACACCGCCCCCGACAGCACGGACAGCGCCAGCAGTACCAGCAGCGACCCGGCCAGCCCGGTGCCGGCCAGCGCCAGCCCGGACGCCGCCCACGTGCCGCAGTACACCGCCGTCAGCGGCTCCGGCAGCCGCACGTTCCCGGCCACCAGGTTTCCCGCCAGGGCCCCGGCGCCGGTACAGGCCAGCACCGCCGCGTAGGCAGAGGCTCCGGCGCCGAAGCGGCCAGCCAGCAGTGCGGGCATCGCCAGCGACACCGCCCCGGCGAGGATCCCGATTCCGTGCACGGCCAGCACAACCCCGGTGTCCGGATGGGTCCGCACCAGCGACCAAGCGCCCGGCCGCACCCCCGCAGCGTGCGGCCTGGCCTGCGGGGCGGCAGCGGCCGGCCGGACGCGGGCGGCCAGCAGCACCAGGGCGAGGGCCGAGAGCGCGAACGTCGCCGCGTCCACCCAGAACACCCCGGCCAGCGGCATTACCGCCAGCAGCAGCCCGGCCGCCCCGGGACCGGCGATCCGGGCGATCCGGCCGGTCAGGTCTATCAGCCCGCTGACGGCCTGGACCTCGCCCGGCCGCACCAGGTCGGGCACCATGGCGCCGAGGTTCGGGTCGAACAGGGCCCCGCCGACCCCCAGCAGGGCGGCCGAGGTGATCAGCCCTACCGTGCCGAACTCGGCCCACGCCCACGGCAGCGCGGCCACCAGGACCAGCCGCACCGCGTCCACCACCGCCAGTGCCCGCAGCGACGCGAACCGGTCCATCACCCGGCGCCCCACCGTGCCCAGCACGATGTACGGCAGGGACTCGGCCACGGCCACCAGGCCCATCGCCCCGGCGCCCGCGTGCTCCCAGGCCATCCACATCACGGCCATCGCGTACAGCCGGTCGCCGAACGCCGACGCTGTCTGCGCTCCCCACAGCAGAAGCACAGGCCCGCGCCGAAGCAACCGCACGTATCGCATGATCCACTCCGCCCCGGGAAGCACGAAGTCCCGGCAGCTGGCCGCCACCGGGAACTCCCCACACCCTAGGGCAACTTGAAGCCCCCACCGACGCAGGCGCCCCGAGCGCGGCAGCCCGCCTGTGTCGGCCACACCCTGCACTCGCCCCAGGCCCCGAACTCCGGCAGGCCGGCCACCAGAGCACCCGCCGGAGAACAGCCCTCCCGGAAGGACTTCCGTGCACCCCCTGATCGCCAAGCTCAGCCTGGACGGCGACCCGGAGCTCCTACACGAGCGACGCGGCACGACCTTCTTCAAGGTCAGCGACACCGCCTTGAAGATCACAAGCGGTCTGATGGCCGGCCGCGAGGGCGAGGTGCTGGCTGCCCTTGGAGCCGACCACTACCGGGCCCACGGCCGGTACGGGGACGGCACCTGGCTGACCATGCGGTGGATCGACGGCACCAGCCTGTGGGACGCCCTGGGACCCGCCCACCGCGGCGGCGACACCCCGGCCATGCGCCGGGCGGTCCTGACGGCCGCCACCGGGGCGGCCGAAGCACTGGCCGAGCTGCACGCCGGCGGCTGGACACACGGCGATCTCCAGCCCGACCACGTCGTCTTCGAGGACGACGCCGTGCGGATCATCGACCTGGCCTGTGCTCAAGGCCCCGTCCCGGTACCGTTCTATGTACACCGCGGCGGCCTCGCCCACACCACCGCCCCCGAGACTGCTGCCGCGATCCTCGACACCACCGATCACATCAGCACCACCCCTGAGGCCGACGTCTGGTCGCTGGCAGCCTCCCTCTTCTGGTCCTGGACCCGTATCCCGCCCACCAACTACCGCGACCCCCAGGGCTGCCGCACCGATCTACTCCCCGACATCGCCGCCGGTCGTCAACACGATCTCGAAGCCGTACGGCCCTTGCCGTTCCCCGACTTCGAGGGCGTCATGGAGTTCGGCCTCGCCCACGAACCTGAACAGCGTCCCTCCGCGCGCTCGCTCGCAGAGCTGCTTCGCGTTGTTGCTCCGTGACGGGCCGGATTCTTCGAGGGCGTCCGCATCTCGTGCCCGGCACGTTGGTCGATGTGGTGGTGCGCGCTTTGGCAGCTGACGTGCCTGGGCCGGCCGCCGGTGATCCGAGGGCCGGCCGGCCGGGGCGCGCGGCTCAGCGGGTGGCGAGGGTTTCGACGACGCGCTCCAGCGAGGTGCCGAGGCCCCAGCGGGTGGAGAGGTCCTCCAGGAGCATCGGGTCGGCGGGCTCGTCGGGGAGGGTGGGGTCGAAGGCCGGCAGCGGCGCGTCGTCGGCGACTCGGACGACCTTCGGGGCCACGTCCAGGTAGGCGGCGCCCTCGACGATGTTGCGGCGGCGGGCCGGGGTGAGCTTCGAGCCGATGTCGAGTGCGGCGGCGCGGATGCCGGGCAGGTCGCCGTACTCGTTGATCAGCTGGGCGGCCGTCTTCTCGCCGATGCCCCTGACGCCCGGGAGGCCGTCGCTCGGGTCGCCGCGCAGGGCGGCCATGTCGGCGTACTGGGCGCCGCGCACGCCGTACTTCTCCAGCAGCACCGCGTCGTCGGTGACCTGCAGGTTGCCCATGCCCTTGACCGGGTAGAGCACCGTGACGCCCCGGGCGTCGTCGACCAGCTGGAAGAGGTCGCGGTCCCCGGTGACGATCTGCACCGGGCCGGTGGCCCGGGCGGTGAGGGTGCCGATGACGTCGTCGGCCTCGTACCCCGGGGAGCCGATCCGGGCGATGCCGAGCGCGTCGAGCACCTGCTCGATCACCGGCACCTGCGGGGCCAGCGTGTCCGGCACCTCCTCCTCGCCGTCCACGGCCGCCTCGGCGACCCGGTGCGTCTTGTAGGTGGGGATGAGGTCGACCCGCCACTGCGGGCGCCAGTCGGCGTCCATGCAGGCGACCAACTGGTCGGGCCGGTGGTCGTGGACCAGCCGGGTGATGAAGTCGAGCAGGCCCCGGACGGCGTTGACCGGCTCACCCTGCGGGGAGCGCAGGGTGTCCGGCACACCGAAGTAGGCCCGGAAGTAGAGGCTGGCGGAGTCGAGCAGCATCAGTCGCGGTGCGGTCACGAGTCAGATCATGCCGCACCGCGCCGACGGACACCCGGTTCTCAGTGCTCGTGCGGGCCGGCGCGGTGGACGGGGCCGTGGGAGTCGGCGCAGTGGTCGGGGCCCTTGCCGCCGGGGGCGGCGAACTCCGGGGTGGTGATCTGCAGCAGGGTGCCGGCCGCGTCCTCGCCGACGTGGTCCACCTGCAGGGTGCTGTGGGTGATCCCGTACTCGCCGGAGAGCCTGCGCTGCAGCTCGCGGCGGACGGCGTGGCAGTCGCCGCCCGGGGTCACCAGGATGTGCGCCGAGAGCGCCGGCTGGTTCGAGGTGATCTCCCAGATGTGCAGGTCGTGGATCTCCTCCACCAGCGGCTGGGAGACCAGCCGGTCCGCCACCTCGTCCGGGTCGATGCCGGCCGGGGCGGCCTCCAGGAAGATCCGCCCGGAGTCGCGGACCAGGCCGATGCCGGCCCTCAGCATCAGCACCACCACGATCAGCGAGGCGATCGCGTCGGCCTGGGCGAAGCCGGTGAGCAGGATGATCAGGCCGGCCACGGCGGTGGCGATGAACGCGTAGAGGTCGGTGACGACGTGCTGGAAGGCGCCCTCGACGTTCAGCGAGCTGCGGTTGGCCTTGGACATGCACCAGGCCGCGGCCAGGTTGACGACGATCCCGACCAGCGCGGTGACCAGCACCAGCGAGCCGGTCACGTCCGGCGGCTCGATCAGCCGGGTGACCGCCTCGTATGCGAGCCAGGCCGAGAGCACCAGCAGCGTCACCCCGTTGGCCTGGGCGGAGAGGATCTCGGCGCGTTTGAGGCCGTAGGTGTAGCCGCCGCGGGCCGGGCGGGCGGCGAGCCGCATGGCCACCAGCGCCAGCACGATCGAGGCGGCGTCGGTGAGCATGTGCGCGGCGTCCGAGATCAGGGCCAGCGACTGGGCGGCGAACCCGACCACGACCTCGCCGGCCATGAACACCACGATCAGCGCGAGCGCGCTCAGCAGCCAGCGGCGGTCGGCGTCGGCGGCGACACCGTGGCTGTGCCCGCCGTGACCGTGGCCGTGCCCGCCGTGGCCGCCATGCCCGTGGCCGTCGCGACCGCGGCCGCCGCGCCCGTGCTGCTGGTCATGCGCATGATCGTCGTGCGAGTGCTCGTGCCCGGCCATCGAAGTCCTCTCCTGGACGCGCGGGGGTCTGGACGTGCGGGGATCGCGACAGGGGCGCAACTGCCCTGCACCCGAAGTGAACCTCAGATCGAACGAAGATCCAAAGACTGCATTGGAGACCGTTGTCATTGCCGACGCGACACCTTGCTCGGGTATCGTCGCGCCGCCGTCGAACAGGGAGCAGTCGTGGTCGAGCAGCGGGTCGGACTGGGGGAGATCGCCCGCGAGTGGGGCCGGATCGGCCTGCTCGGGTTCGGCGGCCCGCCCGCGCACATCCTGCTGCTGCGCCGGCTCTGCGTGGAGCGGCGCAAGTGGATGGAGCCGGCCGAGTTCGAGGACGGCATCGCGGCGACCAACCTGCTGCCCGGCCCCGCCTCCACCCAGCTGGCCGTCTTCACCGCCTGGCGGCTGCGCGGGACCGCCGGTGCGCTGGTCGGCGGCGCCTGCTTCATCGCGCCCGGGCTGGTGCTGATCCTCGCGCTCTCGGTGCTCTTCCTGGCCGGCGACCCGCCGCTCTGGGTGCTGGGTGCGGCGGCGGGCGCGGGTGCGGCCGTCCCGGCGGTCGCCGTGCAGGCCGCGACCTCGCTGGTCCCCGGCAGCTTCGCCCGGGTGGGGCGGGAGCGCGCCGCCCGGGCCCGCTGGCTCGGGTACGCGCTCGCCGGTGCGGTCGCCGCGATCCTCACCGGGCCGTGGCTGGTGCTGGTCCTGGTCGCGGCCGGGCTGGCCGAGATCGCCGTCCGGGCCCGCGGACGGCGGGCCGCGCTGCCGGTGGCCGCCGTGCTGCCCGCCCTGCCCGTCCTCGGCGGGCTGGGTGCGGTGGCCTGGGTGGCGTTCAAGGTGGGGGCGCTCTCGTACGGGGGCGGCTTCGTGATCATCCCGCTGATGCAGGACGACGCGGTGCACCGCTACCACTGGATGACGGACGGACAGTTCCTCAACGCCGTCGCCCTCGGCCAGGTCACCCCCGGCCCGGTGGTGCACACCGTTGCCGCAGTCGGCTACGCGGCGGCGGGGCTCGGTGGCGGAATGCTGGCGGCCGCGGTCGCCTTCGCGCCCTCCTTCCTGTTCGTCGTCCTCGGCGCCCGCCACTTCGACCGGCTCCGGTCGAACCGGCGGGTACAGGACTTCCTCACCGGCGCCGGCCCGGCGGTGGTCGGCGCCATCGCCGGCTCGGCCGTGCCGCTGGCCGCCTCGCTGGGGGAGGGCTGGCAGTGGGGCGTGCTGGCCGCCGCCCTGCTCTGGCTGGTCGCGGCCCGCCGGGGCGTCGTGCTCACCCTGCTCGCGGCCGGCGCGGCCGGAGTGGTCGCCGCGGCGGCCGGGCTGCCGGTGGCCTGAGGCCGACCGCAGCCGGACTTGAGCACCGGCCCCGGCGAACCCGGCGTGAGCCGCCGGGGAGCGTCCTACGGATCCCGTCGGATCGGCGCGCGGCGCCGGGTGCCCTCCCGGCTCCGCCCCGGACGGGCCGGCGCGCGGCGCCGTGCACCAGGCCGGCCCCGCCCCGGGCGGGCCGGGGCGGGGCCGAACGCGGGCCGGCGGCTCGGGGTCAGCCCAGGGCCGGCTCGACCGCCTCCAGCGGGACGGTCCGGGCCGCCGTCGCCGCCCGGACCAGGGCCTGCATGACCCGCAGGTCCTCGCCCTGCTCCGGGTGCCACTGCACGCCGAGGGTGAAGCCGGGCCCCTCCACCGCCTCCACCGTGCCGTCCGGCGCGTGCGCGCTCACCCGCAGGCCCGCGCCGAGCCGGTCCACCGCCTGGTGGTGGAAGGTCGGCACCGTCAGCTCGCTCTCCGGCAGCAGCCCGCCGAGCAGCGTCCCGGGCACCGGCCGCACCAGGTGCCGGCCGTACGTGCCGGGGGTGCCGGCGTGCACGTCCGGGTCGACCACGTCCGGCAGGTGCTGGATCAGCGTGCCGCCGCAGACCACGTTCAGGACCTGCATGCCGCGGCAGATCCCCAGCAGCGGGATGCCCGCCGCCAGCGCCGCCCGGATCAGTGCCGACTCCCAGTGGTCCCGCTCCGGGCAGCTCGCCTCGGTCAGCGGGTGCGGCGGCTGCCCGTAGTACGCCGGGTCGATGTCCGGCCCGCCCGCGATGACCAGCGCGTCCAGCCGGGCCAGTACCTCGGGGGCGCGCTCCGGGGCGTCCGGCGGCAGCAGCACCGCGATCCCGCCCGAGTCCCGCACGTAGGCGGTGTACCGCTCGGGCACCAGTGCCACCCGGCGGGCCCGCCAGTCGCTCCAACTCGCGTCCACCTGGTAGGTGCTGACGCCGATGAAAGGCCTGCGATCCATGGCGCGCATTCTCCTCCCGTCCCACCTGATACCCCGTCAATCACGCCTCTCGGCGCGCCACACCCGCCCGCCCTCTTCCGCGCTGTCGGTGGCAGGCCGTACGGTTCGCTGTGACCGCTTGATCTCGCTGCGTGATCGAGGAGGAGGTTCCGCCATGCCCGACGCCACGCCGCCCGGTGCCGCCGCGCCCGACGACTCCGCGCCCGGCGACGCCGCGCCCGACGACTCCGCGCCCGGCGACGCCGTGCCCGACGACACCGCGGGCGCGCCCCGGCGCGCACCGCTCACCCTGGACGAGCTCCGCACCCTGGTCGACGCCGGCGAGATCCACACCGTCGCGCTGGCCTTCACGGACATGCAGGGGCGGCTCCAGGGCAAGCGCTTCGCCGCCCGGTTCTTCCTCGACGAGGTGGCCGAGCACGGCGCCGAGGCCTGCGACTACCTGCTCGCGGTCGACGTCGACCTCAACACCGTGGACGGCTACGCCCTCTCCTCCTGGCAGACCGGGTACGGCGACTTCGCCATGCGCCCCGACCTCGCCACCCTCCGGCTCACCCCGTGGCAGCCCGGCACCGCCCAGGTCACCGCCGACCTGGCCCGGCACGGCGGCCACCCGGTGGACGCCGCGCCGCGGCAGCTGCTGCGCCGCCAGATCGAGCGCCTCGCCGAGTACGGCTTCGCCGCCGACATCGGCACCGAGCTGGAGTTCCTGGTCTTCCGCGACACCTACGAGCAGGCCTGGTCGGGCGGCTACCGCGGGCTCACCCCGGCCAACCAGTACAACGTCGACTACTCCATGCTCGGCACCGCCCGGGTCGAGCCGCTGCTCTCCCGGATCCGGCTGGAGATGGCCGGCGCCGGCCTGGTCGTGGAGTCGGCCAAGGGCGAGTGCAACCTCGGCCAGCACGAGATCGCCTTCCGCTACGCCGACGCGCTCACCACCTGCGACCAGCACAGCGTCTACAAGACCGGGGCGAAGGAGATCGCCGCCCAGCAGGGCTGCGCGCTAACCTTCATGGCCAAGTACAACGAGCGCGAGGGCAACAGCTGCCACATCCACCTCTCGCTGCGCGACCTGCGGGACCGCTCGGCCGGGCCCGGCGGCGTCCCCGCCTTCGCCGACCACGGCGGTCGGATGACCGACACCATGCGGCACTTCCTGGCCGGCCAGCTGGTCGCGCTGCGCGAGTTCAGCCTGCTCTACGCGCCGAACATCAACTCCTACAAGCGCTTCCGCCCCGGCTCCTTCGCGCCGACCGCCGTCGCCTGGGGCCGGGACAACCGCACCTGCGCGTACCGCGTGGTCGGCCGCGGCGCCGGGCTGCGGATGGAGAACCGGATGCCCGGCGGCGACGTCAACCCGTACCTCGCCGTGGCCGGCATGATCGCGGCCGGGCTGCACGGCCTCCAGCAGAAGCTGGAGCTGCCCGCGCCCTGTCTCGGCAACGCCTACGCGGCCGACGAGTACGCCCGGGTGCCCGGCTCGCTGCGCGAGGCCGCCGACCTCTGGGCCGGGAGCGAGCTGGCGCGGGAGGCCTTCGGCGCCGACGTGGTCGAGCACTACCTGCACACCGCCCGGATCGAGCAGGCCGCGTACGACAGCGCCGTCACCGACTGGGAGCGTTACCGCTCCTTCGAGCGGATGTGAGCCCGGCGCGCGGTCCGCGCCGCCCGGGGCCGTCGTCACCCGTCGTCACACGCAGAGCGAGGAGCAGGAGCCGGCCATGACAGAGACGCCCCCGGCCCGGGAGAAGCCCTCGACGCGGGAGAAGCCCCCGGCCCGGGAGAAGACGACGGCCCGGGACCACGGAGGCCCGGTCTGCCGCCGCCTGGTCGGCCGCACCGCCGTGGTCACCGGCGCGGGCAGCGGCATCGGCCTGGCCGCCGCCCGGCGGCTGGCGTCCGAGGGCGCGAAGGTGGTCTGCGCCGACCTCGACGAGACCACCGGCAAGGCGGCGGCCAAGGAGGTCGGCGGGCTCTTCGTGCACACCGACGTCACCGATCCGTACATGGTCGAGGCGCTGTTCGACGAGGCCTACGAGACGTACGGCAGCGTGGACGTCGCCTTCAACAACGCCGGCATCTCCCCGCCGGAGGACGACTCCATCCTGACCACGGGGCTGGAGGTCTGGAGGCGGGTCCAGGAGGTCAACCTGACCTCGGTCTACCTCTGCTGCAAGGCGGCACTGCCGTACATGCGCCGGCACGGGCGGGGCTCGATCATCAACACCGCCAGCTTCGTGGCGCGGATGGGCGCGGCCACCTCGCAGATCTCCTACACCGCTTCCAAGGGCGGCGTGCTGGCGATGTCGCGCGAGCTGGGCGTGCAGTTCGCCCGCGAGGGCATCCGGGTCAACGCCCTCTCGCCCGGGCCGGTGGACACCCCGCTGCTGCGGGAGCTGTTCGCCGCGGACCCGGAGCGGGCCGCCCGCCGCCTGGTGCACGTCCCGCTCGGCCGTTTCGCCCGGCCCGAGGAGATCGCCGCCGCGGTCGCCTTCCTGGCCAGTGACGACTCCTCCTTCATCACGGCGAGCGAATTCCTGGTCGACGGCGGCATCTCGGGGGCGTACGTGACGCCGCTCCCGGAAGGGCACTGACGGCGGCGCCCACCGCTTCTCACCGTAATCTCATGGAGAATGCCGGGAATTGTGGGCTCCGCTGATATCGCGTTTATCCGAGTGCCTTTAGATTCACTGGTGTGAGTGAGCAGATTCCCGCCGGGTGGTACCCGGACCCCAAGGACACCAGCGAGCCGAGACCGCAGCGCTGGTGGGACGGCAAGGGCTGGACGGCCAGCACCCGGCCCGCACCCCTGGACGCCCCGCCGCCGGAGCCCCCGGCGGCGCAGGCTCCGGGGCCGGATGCGCCCGACGAGACCCGGGTGCTGGAGGGGGAGGTGCTGGGAAGCGGTCCGACGGTCCGCTACCCCGAGCCGCCCCCCTTCGGCACCGCCTACGGATCGCCCGTGCCGCCGGCACCGAAGCAGCGGCGCCGACCGTCCCGGCTGGTGGTCGCGGCCACCGTGGCCGCCCTGGCCGGTCTGCTCGTGGGCTCCGGCGTCACCTACCTCGTCATGGACGGCCACGGGGAGAAGCGGGCCTCGCGCCGCGCCGCCCCCAAGGCCCCGCCGTACGGCGAGAACGGCCCCTGGGGCGGCCTGCCCGACCTCGGCGGCCCGGACGCCGGCGACGGCAACGGCAGGAACGGCGGCGGTAAGGGCGGCGGCAACGGCGGTAATGGAGGCAACAACGGCAACGGCGGCCGGGGCAACGGCGGGAACAGCAGCACCGCGGCCGACCTGGTGAACCGGATCACCCTGCCGGTCCCGGCCGGCTGGAAGGGCGGCACCACCCAGGACGGCTTCGCCGGGCTGACCGTGGGCTCGTACGAGTGCGAGGGCGGCGGCGACTGCTCGCTCGGCGGCGCCAACACCGGCCGGATCACCGGCGGCGGCACCGACGTCCAGGCGGCGGCCAAGGCCGACATCGAGAAGGCGGCCAAGGCCTCCTACAACGACATCAACTCCCACGAGGAGCTGAAGTCGGAGGCGGTCAAGGTCGACGGCCGGGACGGCTACCTGGTCCGCTGGAAGGTCGACGCGGCCAAGGGCAACGACGGCTACGTGCAGACCGTGGTCTTCCCCTCCGCCGACGGCAAGTCGCTGATCTCCCTGCACCTGGGCTTCGACATCGCCGACAAGGCGCCCGACCTCGCCGTGATGGACACCATCGTCAAGGGCGTCGCCGACTACAAGGGCAAGCTGCCGCCGATCCCGGGCGGCCCCGACGGCCCGGACGGCGGGACGTCGAACACCTGACGCACTGCTCCGCTCACGCGCGGCGGGCCACCCGGAGGCGCTCCGGGTGGCCCGCCGCGCGTGTCGGTCGCGGCCCCGACCCCGGGGCCTGCGGGACGTGCCGTTGCGCCGGGCGTGCCGGGACCGGACCGAACCGGGGGCGCTCGGTCCGGCCCCGGCCTCCGGCGGTCAGGAGTCGCGTCGAACAGCCTCGAAGCGACGGCGCCGGAGCACCATGCCGGCCCAGCCCACGCCGATCGCGGCGGCGCCGGCCAGCAGCAGCGGGCCGGTGGGCGAGCCGCCGCCGACGGCGGCGCTGGCGGTCGGCACCACGGCGCCGGCCGGCTCGTTGGGGTTGCCGCCGTGCCCGTGGTGGGCCACGGTCGACTTGGACAGCCCCGCGGTGATCTGCTCCTCGCTCGGCACGGCAGGCGCCTGCGCGGCCGGTGCGGCTGCGGGCTGAGCGGCGGCGAGCTGAGCGGCGGAGGCCTTCCCGAAGTCGATGTCGGAGCAGCTGTAGAAGGCCTCGGGGCTGTCGCTGCGCTGCCAGATCGTGTAGAGCAGCTGACGGCCGGTGCGCTGCGGAAGCGTGCCGGCGTAGTTGTAGTACCCGTCCGTCGCGGTCCGGGTGACCGGCACCTGGGCGACCGGGGTCGGGTCGAGGTCCGACCACTTCAGTGGCTGGGTCGGGTCCCAGCTCTGCTTGGTGATGTAGACGGTCTGGGTGCCGAGGTGCGGCGCGGTGGTGCGGAACTTGAAGGTGAACGCGCCGGCGCTCACCGGGGTGGCCGGCCAGTCGGCGCGGGGCAGGTCGAGCGCCTTGTACTTGTCGCGGTTGGCCGAGCAGAGCTTGCCGTCCGGGATCAGCGCCTGGTGGTGGCCGTCCGCGTTGGCGATGTTGACCTCGTTCCAGTCGTACAGCGGCTGGGTGCCGCTCATCGCCACGAGGTCCTTGCAGATCTGGGACTTGGGGTTCTCCGGCCCCTCGGCGTAGCAGGCCGCGACCCGGCTCACCGGGTTGGTCATGGTGCCGTGGGCGGCGGCGGTGCCGGCGGTGGTGGCCGCCACGGCGAGGACCGCGGCGCCGATCACGCCGACGGAGAGGGCACTTCGCTTGATGGACATGGGGTGGGGACTCCTTGGCCGTCTGCCGGGCCGAGAACGTGGGGGACGGGCACGCCTGCCCGGGGGGCCGCCGACCCGGCGCGCGGACCCCGGCCAGAGCGTATGATTGGACTAGACCAGCTGGCAATAGCCGTTCCCGGCGTACTTTCTGACGGACAGTAGCCGTACGCGCAGCGCAAAGGCCCGACGGGAAGCCGGAGTTAGGCTTCCCATCGGGCCCGCTTAAGGTTCCGCCCGGACGCGTCCGGTGGCCGGGTCAGCGCGGCCTCGGCTCCTGCGGGAGTACGCCGTTCACCGTGGAGGTGTGCGCCTGAACCACGATTCCGCTGCCGAACGAACCACCGTGGATGGTGTTGTTCACCACGACCTGCGGCTGCTCGGGCAGATGGTGCCTGAACTCCTCCAGGATCTCCTGGAGTTCGGCCGCGGCGGCCGGGTCCTGCCGGACCAGCCGGCGGATCCGGCCGCGCACCTCGGCGGTGCTGTCCTCGACCGCCTCGGCGTCGTGGCCGGCCCTGACCACCTCGACCCGGATCTCCTCCAGCTCGGCGGACACCTCCTCGGCGCCCCGGCCACGGGCGAACAGCGCCGCGAGGCGCGTCCGGACCTGCGTCCAGGCGTCGGTCGCCATCAGTCCGACCACGGTGGTGGCGCCCGACGCCATCACCTGCTGCACGATCTCGCCCTCCACGGAGCCCCCTCGGGATTGTTGCGAAGTCTTCCGCCCACCACGCTAGGGCACCCGGGTGCGGTGGCGGGCGGAAGCGGCACAGGTGCCGGACCGTCAGGCCGCCTGCGCCGCCGCTCCCGAGGCGCTCAGAGGAAGGTCTTCCGCTCGCCCCGGTAGGTCGGGACGGTGCGCACCACCGCGTCGCCTTCGACCAGGTGCAGCTCGGCGAAGCGCTCGCACAGCTCGCCGGCCTTGGCGTGCCGGAACCAGACCCGGTCGCCGATCAGCAGGTCGTCGGCGGCCGAGCCGAGCAGCGGCGTCTGCACCTCGCCGGCGCCCTCCATGGGGTCGTAGCGCAGACCCGGCGGCAGGTACGGCACCGGCGAGCGGTCCTGCCCGGCCGCGCCCGAGGCGGGGTAGCCGCCGCCCAGCACCGTGACCACGCCGACCCCGGGCCGGCGCACCACCGGCTGCCCGAAGAGCGCGGCCGGGCGGCCCCGGAACGCCCGGTAGTTGTCGAAGAGCCGGGGCAGGTACAGCCCGGAGCCGGCCGCCACCTCGGTGACCACCGGCTCCGCCGCGGTGGACTCGACGCTGCCGGTGCCCCCGCCGTTGACGAACTCCAGCTCGGCCACCTGCCGCAGCCGGCGCACCACGGCGGCGCGCCGCTCGGCCAGCTCGGCCCGGGCCTTCGCCTGCATCAGCCGGATCATCCGCGAGCGGACCGGCCGGCCGGGCACGTCGTCACCCACCCCGGCGACGTGGCCCTCGTACGCCATCAGCCCGACCACCCGGAACCCCCGGCGGCGCTGGACCAGTTCGGCGAAGGCGCCGAGGTCCTCCGGCGTGCGCAGCGGCGAGCGCCGGGCGCCGACCCGCACCCGCCCGCCGAACAGGTGCAGCGAGGTGTCCAGCTCCAGGCAGACCCGGACCTCCGCGGAGCCGGCCCGGGCCGCGTCGATCAGGTCGAGCTGGGCCGGGTCGTCCAGCAGCACGGTGACGTCGGCGGCGAGCTCCGGGTCGGCGGTGAGTTCGGCGAAGCCGGCCCGGTCGGCCGAGGGGTAGGCGAGCAGGATGTCGCGCAGGCCCGTGCGGGCGAGCCAGATCGACTCGTCCAGGGTGAAGCTCATCACCCCGGCGAAGCCGTCCGTCGCCAGCGCCCGCTCCAGCAGGGCCCGGCAGCGGACCGATTTGCTCGCCACCCGGACCGGCTTGCCGGCCGCCCGGCGCACCAGGTCGGCGGCGTTGGCGTCGAAGGCGGCGAGGTCGACGACGGCCACCGGGCCGTCCAGGTGGGCGGTGGCCCGGTCGTACCGGGCGCGGTCGGCCGCCGGTGAGGGGGCGGCGGCGGTACGGGCAGCAGCTTCGAGCGTGGCCATGGGCGCAGATTGCCACACCTCACTACCGGTCGGTAAGGCTTCGGCGGCGACCTTCTGGGGACCTTCGGTCGGTGTGGCGGCGGCCGGCCGTGGCATAGGGTCGGCCGGGTGGAGCGCAAGAACATTCCCGACCCAGGATTCGCCGGCGACGACGGCACCGCCGACCCGGCACTCGCCGCGGCACTCGACCGCTGGTCGCAGGACCGCACCGCCGAACCGGAGGTGCTGGCGGCGCTGCGGCCGACCCGGCTGATGGTCCCGATCGTCGCCGTCCTCGGCGAGGTCGAGGTGGACGAGCACGGGCACAAGCACGAGAAGACCAGTGACATGGCCGTTCCGGTGGTCGAGGCCGCCGACGGCCGCCGCGCCCTGCCGGCCTTCACCTCGCTGGAGACGCTGGCCCGCTGGCGTGCCGACGCCCGCCCGGCGCCGGTGGCCGCCCCGCAGGCGGCGATGGTCGCCTTCTCCGAGCGTGCCGACACCCTGCTGATCGACCCGGCCGGCCCGGTCACCTACCAGCTGTCCGGCGCCCGGCTGCGCGCGCTGGCGGAGAACCGGCCGTACCTGCCGCCGGTGGCCGACCCCGACGTGCAGGAGGCCGTCCGGGCGCTGCTGGCGGCCGAGCCGCAGGTGGTGGCGGGCCTGCTGGCGCCGTACCAGGACGGCGACGGGCTGCTCGCGGTGGTGCTGGACCCGGCGCTGGACCAGGCGGGCCTGCAGGCGGCCGTCCAGCGGGTCGGGCAGGCGGTGGCCGCCGATCCGGTGCTGCGGGTCCGGCTCGACCGGGGCCTGAGCCTGGCCGTGCTGCCGGCCGGTGCGCAGCTGCCCGGCGAGCCGCTCTACCGGCGCTGAACGCACGGGTGCCCCCGTGGATCACCGATCCGCGGGGGCACCCGTGCGTCCGCCGGACGCGCGAGGGCGTCCGGCACGAGGGGTCTCAGGCGTAGACCGGGCCGGTGAACTTCTCGCCCGGGCCGGAGCCCGGAGCGTCCGGGACGAGGGACGCCTCGCGGAAGGCCAGCTGGAGCGAGCGCAGGCCGTCCCGCAGCGGGGCGGCGTGGAAGTTGCTGATCTCCGGGGCACCGGCGGTGACCAGCCCGGCCAGCGCGGTGATCAGCTTGCGCGCCTCGTCCAGGTCCTTGTCCGCCTCGCCGCCCTCGGCGAGGCCGCACTTCACGGCGGCGGCGCTCATCAGGTGCACCGCGACGGTGGTGATCACCTCGACGGCGGGGACCTCGGCGATGTCCCGGGTGAGGTCGTCGAAACCGATCGCCTCGTCGTCCGCGGCGGGGTTCTGGGTGGGCTCGCTGCTCAAGGGGGGCTCGTTCCGTCGTGCCGGTGTCCGTACACAGGGAGCGTACAAGGGGGCGCGCGGCGGGGCGGAATGGCGTTCGACCCCGGGGAGCCTGTATGCTTCGAGACTGACCGGCCAGGCGCCTGCGAGGGTGCCCGGCCAGCAAGAGGAGGCTCCACCCAGGAGGCCCGAGAGGGCAACCGCGAAAGTCTCCCACCTGATCGGCCTCACGGTCGACGGGTCCGGTCCGCGACGGGCGCCCAGCGCCGAGTCGCCCGCAGCGCCCCTCACCGGGTGCCGCCCCCGGTTGTGTGGAGCCCCGCTTGTACCGAGCGGGGCTTTTTTCGTGTCGCGGTGCAGGCCGCCGAGCCAGGCAGCGCAGCACGAATGAAGCCCCGCCCAGTGGTCGAGTCCACTACGTGCGACCGCCGTCCGACGGCCGCATCGCAGAAGGTGCAACCGAGGAGGCCCCATCAGCACCGAGCCCCGCATCAACGACCGGATTCGCGTCCCCGAGGTGCGACTCGTCGGTCCCAGCGGCGAGCAGGTCGGCATCGTGCCGCTTGCCAAGGCGCTGGAGCTCGCGCAGGAGTACGACCTCGACCTGGTCGAGGTCGCGGCGACCGCCCGGCCGCCGGTGTGCAAGCTCATGGACTACGGCAAGTTCAAGTACGAGTCGGCCATGAAGGCCCGTGAGGCGCGCAAGAACCAGGCGCACACGGTCATCAAGGAGATGAAGCTCCGGCCGAAGATCGACCCGCACGACTATGACACCAAGAAGGGTCACGTCGTCCGGTTCCTCAAGCAGGGCGACAAGGTCAAGATCACGATCATGTTCCGCGGTCGTGAGCAGTCCCGCCCCGAGCTGGGCTTCCGACTGCTGCAGCGGCTGGCGAACGACGTCCAGGACCTGGGCTTCGTGGAGTCCTCGGCCAAGCAGGACGGCCGGAACATGATCATGGTTCTCGGCCCGCACAAGAAGAAGACCGAGGCGATGGCCGAGGCCCGCGCCGCCGCCGACGCCCGCAAGGCCGAGCGCCAGGGCCGGACCACCGGTCCGGACGCCGCCGAGGAGCCCGACGCCGAGCAGGCCGTCGAGGCGACCGAGGCCCCCGAGGCGCCGGCCGCGGAGGCCGCGGAGGCCCCCGAGGCCGCCGAGGTCGAGCAGCCGGCCGAGGCCTCCCAGGACGCCTGAGCCCGCACGGGCCAGGGCGGTCCGGGAGACCGGCCACCAAGGTGACGGGGCGTCCTGCCCGGTCATCGCAGATCCATCCTTCACGCCCGCGCGGCGAACACCGCGCGGGCGTGGACGGACCGACGAGGAGATACGGCGAAATGCCGAAGCAGAAGACGCACAGTGGCGCCAGCAAGCGCTTCAAGATCAGTGGCTCTGGCAAGGTGCTGCGCGAGCGCGCCGGCCGTCGCCACCTCCTGGAGCACAAGCCCTCGACGCTGACCCGCAAGCTGGCCGGCACCGTCGAGATGGCCCCCGCCGACGCCAAGAAGATCAAGAAGCTTCTCGGCAAGTGATCGCCCTCCCGCCCGGCGCGAGCCGTGGCGGGGCAGCTGATCCTTCCCGACCCATTCGAATGACGGACCACGTGAAGTAGTCCGTGGTCCTACCCAAGGAGTAATCAAGTGGCACGCGTCAAGCGGGCAGTCAACGCCCACAAGAAGCGCCGGGTCATCCTGGAGCGCGCCAGCGGCTACCGCGGCCAGCGCTCGCGCCTGTACCGCAAGGCCAAGGAGCAGGTCACCCACTCGCTGGTCTACAACTTCAACGACCGCAAGAAGCGCAAGGGCGACTTCCGTCAGCTGTGGATCCAGCGCATCAACGCTGCGGCCCGTGCCAACGGCATCACCTACAACCGCTTCGTGCAGGGTCTGAAGGCCGCGAGCGTCGAGATCGACCGCAAGATGCTGGCCGACCTCGCCGTCAACGACCCGGGTGCCTTCGCCTCCCTGGTCGAGGTGGCGCAGAAGGCGCTGCCGGCCGACGTGAACGCCCCGAAGGCCGCCGCCGACGCCGCCTGATCCACTCCCTGGATCAGTTGATCTGACACGGACCCGCAGGATTGCCTGCGGGTCCGTGTGTTTCCCCGGGCAACCGCCCGGCCCCGGCACCCGGCACGCGCCCCCGGCACCGGGCTCCCGCCCCCGGCACCCCGCCCAGAGACGAGACCATGCAGAGCACCGACACCCCCCTGCTCACCTCCCTGCGCTCGCCGCGCGTCGTCGCCGCCCGCCGACTCGCCAAGCGGAACCAGCGCACCAAGGAGCGCCGCTTCCTCGCCGAGGGCCCGCAGGCCGTCCGCGAGGCCGTCGCGTTCGGGAAGCTGCCGGGCTCGGCCGACCACGCCGTGGTCGAGGTGTACGCCACCCCGGAGGCCGCCGAGCGGCACGCCGGCATCGTGGCCGCCGCCCGGGCCGAGGGGATCGCGGTGCTCACCGCCACCGACGAGGTCATCGCCGGGATCTGCGACACCGTGACCCCGCAGGGCATCGTGGCGCTCTGCCGCTTCATCGACACCCCGTTCGACGAGGTGCTCAAGGCCCGGCCCAAGCTGGTCGCCGTGCTGGCGCACGTCCGCGACCCCGGCAACGCCGGCACCGTGCTGCGGACCGCCGACGCGGCCGGTGCGGACGCCGTGGTGCTCACCGACGCCTCGGTGGACCTCTACAACCCGAAGGCGGTCCGGGCCTCGGTCGGCAGCCTGTTCCACCTCCCGGTCGCCGTGGGCGTCCCGGTCGAGGAGGCCGTCGCCCGGCTGCGCGAGGCCGGGGTGCGGGTGCTGGCCGCGGACGGCGCGGGGGAGCGCGACCTCGACCAGGAGCTGGACGAGGGCACCCTCGGCGCGCCCGGCGCCTGGGTGTTCGGCAACGAGGCGTGGGGGCTCCCGGAGGAGACCCGCGCACTCGCCGACGAGGTGGTGCGCGTGCCGATCCACGGACACGCCGAGAGCCTCAACCTGGCCACGGCCGCCGCGGTCTGCCTCTACGCCTCCGCCCGGGCCCAGCGCTCGCCCGGCGGGTGCCGCGCGGCGCGGCCGTAGGGCGGGTCCGACGATCCCCGGAGCCGGTCCCGCGCCGGTCCGGGCGTCCGCGCCGCAGGCCCGCGGGGGCGGTCGGACGCGCCCCGGCCGCCCCCGGAAGTCGCGTTCGCCACGCCGCGGGCCCTACTACGGGGGGCCGCGAGACGCTAGGGTCTGCCTCGGTGGGGGGAAAGACACGGTGGGTAATCGGGGAGGACACCCATGGTCGGCAGCGGGCCAGAGCTCGACCCGGACGACCTGCCGGACGGCCTGGTGGTCGCCGACGCGCTGGGCCGGGTGGTCTGCTTCAACCGCGTCGCCGCGCGGCTGACCGGCATCCGTCCGGCGGCCGTCCTCGGCAGCCGGTTGGCGGACGCGCTGCCGCTGGAGGACCTCGACGGCCGCCGCTGGTGGCAGCTGACCGACCCGTACGGCGGCCTGACGATCCGCACCAGCCAGCCGGAGCGCAACCTGCTGCTCCCGGGCGGCCGTGAGGTGCTGGTGTCCGCCCGGTACGTCCGCCCGTACCCGCAGGGGCCGCTGGAGCGGCTGGTCATCGCGCTGCGCGGCACCGAGGCGCGGCGGCGCACCGAGCGCAGCCACGCCGAGCTGATCGCCACCGTCGCGCACGAGCTGCGCTCGCCGCTCACCAGCGTCAAGGGGTTCACGGCGACCCTGCTGGCCAAGTGGGAGCGGTTCACCGACGGGCAGAAGCGGCTGATGCTGGAGACCGTCGACGCGGACGCCGACCGGGTCACCCGGCTGATCGCCGAGCTGCTGGACATCTCCCGGATCGACGCCGGCCGGCTGGAGCTGCGCAAGCAGGTGGTCGACCTCGCGGCCGCGGTGCGCCGGCACGTGGAGCGCACGGTCGCCACCGGCATCCCCGAGGAGCGCTTCGACATCCGGATCGGCGAGCCGCTCACCGTGCTCTGGGCCGACCCGGACAAGGTCGACCAGGTGCTGGCCAACCTGCTGGAAAATGCCGTGCGCCACGGGGAGGGAACTGTCACGATCGAGGTGGCACCGGCCAAGGAGGTCGTCGAGGCACCCGTCTGGGAGCGCTCCGGCACCCCGCCCCGCATCGTGGAAGGCACAGCGGTCACCGTGAGCGACGAAGGAAGCGGCATCCCCGAGGAGTCGATGCCGCGCGTCTTCACCCGCTTCTGGCGGGGCTCCAAGCGCGGCGGCACCGGCCTGGGCCTCTACATCGTCAAGGGCATCGTCGAGGCCCACGGCGGCTCCATCCGCGTCGACCGTGCGCCCGGCGGCGGCGCCCGGTTCCGATTTATCCTGCCCGCCGGGGTACCCGACTTCATGCTCTGAGCGAGCAGGAACGGCCGGCAGCGCACGCTGCCGAGCCCGGGACCGGCGGGCGGAGCACCGTCCGACCGCCGTCGTGCGGTCTTCCGGAGTCGTCGCCCGACGGGGCTTGACGACGGTCGCGCTACGCGCTGCGACTACACTCGACCTTTGGCGTTGCGCAACGCCCTGCGCGGCCGTGCCGCGGACAACCCCCCTGACCGTCGAGGCGGGGGCTGCCCGTGCCCCGGCCACGCAGGGTGTGACGCGAAAGGCGTTCACCCCCTTCACCTGAGCACGGACGAGCAGGAGCACGGGAAAGATAGAGATGTCGGCACCCAACAAGTCGTACGACCCGGTCGAGGTCGAGGCCCTCAAGCCCGAGGCGGTGGAGCAGGCCCGGGACGAGGCGATCGCCGCGTTCGCCGCCGCCGCCTCCCTCGACGAGCTGAAGCAGGCCAAGGTCGCCCACACCGGCGACCGTTCCGCGCTCTCCCTCGCCAACCGCGAGATCGGCGCCCTGCCCCCGCACGCCAAGGCCGCCGCCGGCAAGCTGATCGGCCAGGCCCGCGGCGCCGTCAACCAGGCCCTCGCCAGGCGCCAGGCCGAACTGGAGGCGGAGCGGGACGCCCGCGTGCTGGTCGAGGAGGCGGTGGACGTCACGCTGCCCTACGACCGCGCACCGCGCGGCGCCCGCCACCCGCTGACCACGCTGGCCGAGCGCATCGAGGACACCTTCGTCGCGATGGGCTACCAGGTCGCCGAGGGCCCCGAGGTCGAGGCCGAGTGGCTGAACTTCGACGCCCTCAACCTGGGCCCGGACCACCCGGCCCGCTCGATGCAGGACACCTTCTTCGTCCAGGCCCCGGACGGCACCGCCGACTCCGGCGTCGTGCTGCGGACCCAGACCTCCCCGGTCCAGGCCCGCACCATGCTCGACCGCGAGCCCCCCATCTACGTCGTCTGCCCCGGCCGGGTCTACCGGACCGACGAGCTGGACGCCACCCACACCCCGGTCTTCCGGCAGGTCGAGGGCCTGGCCGTGGACGAGGGCATCACCTTCGCCGACCTCAAGGGCACCATCGAGCTGCTGGTGTCCAAGCTGATCGGCGACGGTCTGGAGCTGCGCTGGCGGCCCTCGTACTTCCCGTTCACCGAGCCGAGCGCCGAGATCGACCTGCAGTGCTTCGTCTGCCGCGGCGAGTCCGTCGGCAACCCGGACAAGCCCTGCCGCACCTGCTCCTCGGAGGGCTGGATCGAGCTCGGCGGCTGCGGCGTGGTCAACCCGCGGGTGCTGGTCGCCTGCGGCGTCGACCCGAACCGCTACAGCGGGTTCGCCTTCGGTCTGGGCCTGGAGCGAATCCTGATGAACCGCCACAACGTCGCCGACATGCGCGACATGGTCGAGGGTGACGTCCGCTTCACCCTCCCGTTCGGGATGGAGATCTGATGCGCGTCCCGCTTTCCTGGCTGCGCGAGTACGTCGACCTGCCGGCCGGCGAGACCGGTCGCGACGTGGCCGAGCGCCTGGTGCGCGCCGGCCTGGAGGTCGAGACGGTCGAGCAGCTCGGCGGAGACCTCAAGGGTCCGCTGGTGGTCGGCGAGGTGCTCTCCATCGAGGAGCTGAGCGGCTTCAAGAAGCCGATCCGGCACTGCTTCGTCAACGTCGGCGACGCCAACGGCACCGGGGAGCCGCAGGAGATCGTCTGCGGTGCGACCAACTTCGCCGTCGGCGACAAGGTCGTCGTCGTGCTCCCGGGCGCCGTGCTGCCCGGCCCGTTCCCGATCTCCGCGCGGCAGACCTACGGCCACACCTCGGCCGGCATGATCTGCTCGGCGCGCGAGCTGGGCATGGGCGACGACCACAACGGCATCATCGTGCTGCCGCCCGAGTACGAGCCCGGCACCGACGCGATCGAGCTGCTCCAGCTGGTCGACGAGGTGCTGGACATCGCCGTCACCCCGGACCGCGGCTACTGCCTGTCCATGCGCGGCGTCGCCCGCGAGGCCGCCGCCGCGTACGGGCTGCCGCTGGCCGACCCGGCGCTGCTGGACGTGCCGCCGGCCAACTCCTTCGGCTACCTGGTCAAGGTCAACGACCCGGCCGGCTGCGACCGCTTCGTCGCCCGCACCGTGGTCGGCCTGGACCCGAACGCCAAGTCCCCGATCTGGCTGCAGCGCCGCCTCCAGAAGGCGGGCATCCGCCCGATCTCGCTGGCCGTCGACATCACCAACTACGTGATGCTGGAGGTCGGCCAGCCGCTGCACGCGTACGACAAGCAGCGCGTCGACGGCCCGATCACCGTCCGCCGGGCGGAGCAGGGCGAGACCCTCACCACCCTCGACGGCGTGCAGCGCAAGCTGTCCCCCGAGGACCTGCTGATCTGCGACAACAGCGGCCCGATCGGCCTGGCCGGCGTGATGGGCGGCGCCTCCACCGAGATCCTCGACCCGGCCGCCGGGCCGGGCACCACCGAGGTGATCATCGAGGCGGCGCACTTCGACCCGGTCGCCATCGCCCGCGGCGCCAAGCGGCACAAGCTGCCGTCCGAGGCGTCCAAGCGCTTCGAGCGCGGCGTCGACCCGGAGGCCGCCCGCGCCGCCGCGCAGCGCGCCGTCGACCTGCTGGTGCTGATCGCCGGCGGCACCGCCGAGGCGGGCGTCACCGACATCGCCGCCCCGCACCCGGTGCGCACCATCACCATCGCCGCCGACCTGCCCGACCGGGTGGCCGGCACCGAGTACGGCCGCGAGACCGTCACCCGGCGCCTGCAGGAGATCGGCTGCTCGGTGGCGGGCGCCGACGTCCTGGAGGTCACCCCGCCGACCTGGCGCCCCGACCTCACCGACCCGTACGACCTCGCGGAGGAGGTCATCCGGCTGGAGGGCTACGACAACGTCCCCGCCCGGATGCCCACCGTGCCGCCGGGCAAGGGCCTGACCGAGGCCCAGCGCACCCACCGCCGGGTGGGCGTGGCGCTGGCCGGAGCCGGCTACGTCGAGGTCAACAACTACCCGTTCGTCGGCGGGGCCGCCTTCGACGGGCTGGGCCTGGAGGCGGACGACCGCCGCCGCCGCACGGTCAAGCTGGTCAACCCGCTCAACGACGAGGAGCCGGCGCTGCGCACCACGCTGCTGCCGGGCCTGCTCGGGGCGCTGCGCCGCAACATCGGCCGCGGCAACACCGACCTGGCGGTCTTCGAGACCGGCACGGTCTTCCTGCCGAAGGACGAGCTGTCGGTCGCGCCGCGCCCGGCGGTCGACCGCCGGCCGAGCGCCGAGGAGCTGGCCGCGCTGGACGCCGCGCTGCCGCACCAGCCGCGCCGGGTCGCCGTCGCCCTCGCGGGCGAGCGGCTGCCGTCCGGCTGGTGGGGCACGGGCGGCCGGGCGAGCTGGGCCGACGCCGTCGAGGCCGGCCGGACGGTCGCCCGCGCGGCCGGCGTGGAGCTGACCGTGCGCCAGGGCCAGCTGGCCCCGTGGCACCCGGGCCGCTGCGCGGAGCTCGTGGTGGCCGGCACCGACCGCGTGGTCGGTCACGCCGGAGAGCTGCACCCGCGCGTGGTCAAGGCGCTGGGTCTGCCGGAGCGCACCAGCGCGATGGAGATCGACCTGGACCTGCTCACCGAGGACGGCGCCGAGCGGGTCTCCGGCCCGTCCGTCTCCGCCTTCCCGGTGGCCACCCAGGACGTCGCGCTGATCGTGGACACCGCCGTCCCGGCCGCCCAGGTGGAGGCCGCGCTGAAGGCCGGCGCCGGCGAACTGCTGGAGGACATCCGGCTGTTCGACGTCTTCACCGGTGAGCAGGTCGGTGAGGGCAAGAAGTCGCTGGCGTACGCGCTGCGCTTCCGCGCCACCGACCGCACGCTGACCGCCGACGAGGCCAGCGGTGCCCGCGAGGCGGCCGTCGCCGAGGCCGTGGCCCGTACGGGCGCGGTGCTGCGCGGCGCCTGACGTACCGTCGAAGGGCCCCGACCGGACTTCCCGGTCGGGGCTTTTCGCATGCCTTAAGGGGCAGACCCCTTGCGCCGGGCTGGGCGTGTTCGCTTCAATCTCGTTAGGAAAGTTTCCTAACACCTCAGCGCCCGGGTGCCCCCCGATGCCCGCGCGCCCACGGAAACCACGGAGCGTCAGATGCAACCCAAGCACCGCACCGTCCGCGTCGCCCTCGCGGCCCTGCTGATCGCCGCCCCCGCCGCCCTGGCGGCGGCCAACGTCGCGGCCGCCGCCCCGGCCCCGGCCGCCGTCCAGGTCAAGGCCGTCGGCCTCGACGACCCGCACAAGAAGGACATCGCGATGCAGCTGGTGTCCAGCGCCGAGAACTCCTCGCTGGACTGGAAGGCCCAGTACAAGTACATCGAGGACATCAAGGACGGCCGCGGCTACACCGCCGGCATCATCGGCTTCTGCTCCGGCACCGGTGACATGCTGGAGCTGGTCGAGCACTACACCGACCTCAAGCCGGGCAACGTCCTGGCCAAGTACCTCCCGGCGCTGCGCAAGGTCAACGGCACCGACTCGCACTCCGGCCTCGGCTCCGCCTTCGAGCGCGACTGGGCCACCGCCGCCAAGGACGGCGTCTTCCAGCAGGCGCAGAACGACGAGCGTGACCGCGTCTACTTCAACCCGGCGGTCGGCCAGGCCAAGTCCGACGGGCTGCGCGCGCTCGGCCAGTTCGCCTACTACGACGCCATCGTCATGCACGGCCCCGGCACCAGCTCGGACAGCTTCGGCGGCATCCGCAAGGCGGCCATGAAGAAGGCCAAGACCCCGGCCCAGGGCGGCGACGAGGCCACCTACCTCAAGGCGTTCCTGGAGGCCCGCAAGGTGGTCATGAAGCAGGAGGAGGCCCACGCCGACACCAGCCGGGTCGACACCGAGCAGTCGGTCTTCCTGAACGCGAAGAACTTCGACCTCAACCCGCCGCTGAAGTGGAAGGTCTACGGCGACAGCTACACCATCAACAGCTGAGGCCGGGCGGCGGACAGCGGGGCGGGAGGGCGTGTGCCTTCCCGCCCCCTTCGGCATGTGGAGATCGGGACTGCAGCGGTTGAACACCGAGCTGCGAGGATGTGCACGCTTCCTTCACTCCATAACGAATCGGGCAGAACAGATCTCGAAGAAGCCTTCACTTATTGACGGCGCGGTGTAGTGGCACGGAGACTCCGTCCTCTGCCGTATGACGCGGCGCAGTACAGGAGGCATCACCCACCATGAACAGACCAACCCGTCGAGCGGCCGCCGGCACGGCGGCCGCCCTGGCGCTGGCGCTCACCCTCGCGGCCTGCGGCCAGGACGACGGAGCGCAGAAGCCGTCCGCCGGCGGCAACAAGACCATCGGGCTGCTGCTGCCGGAGAACGCCTCCTCCACCCGGTACGAGGCCTTCGACCGGCCGCTGATCGAGGCCACGATCACCGGCCTCTGCCCCAAGTGCACGGTCGACTACGCCAACGCGAACGGCAGCGAGACCTCCCAGAAGAGCCAGTTCGACCAGCTGCTGGCCAAGGGCGTCAAGGTGATCCTGCTCGACCCGGTGAACGCCAAGGTCACCGCCCCGTGGGTCGAGGCGGCCGCCGCCAAGGGCGTGCAGGTCGTCGCCTACGACCGGCTCGCCGAGGGCAAGGTCTCCGCGTACGTCTCCTTCGACAACCAGCGCACCGGCGAGCTCCAGGGCCAGGCCCTGCTGGACGCCCTCGGGCCGAAGGCCGCCGCGGCGAACGTGGTGATGATCAACGGCGCCGAGACGGACCCCAACGCCGCGATGTTCAAGGCCGGCGCGCACCGGGCGCTGGACGGGCGGGTCAAGAAGATCGCCTACGAGCAGTCCGGCGAGTGGAAGCCGGAGGTGGCCACCGCGAAGATGAACGAGGCCATCAAGGCCCTCGGCAAGGACGGCATCCAGGCCGTCTACGCGGCCAACGACGGCATGGCGGCCGCGGTCGTCGACGCCCTCAAGGCGGCCGGCCTCAAGAACGTGCCGGTGGGCGGCCAGGACGCGTCCATCGACGCGGTGCGCCGGGTGCTCACCGGCGAGCAGACCTACACCATCTACAAGCCCTACAAGCCCGAGGCCGAGGCGGCGGGCAGCATCGCCGTCCAGCTGCTGGAGGGCATGGACATCAGCTCCTCCGCGAGCTCGCTCACCGAGAGCGGCGGCCAGCGCATCCCCTCGCTGCTGCTCACCCCGATCGTGGTGACCAAGCCGAAGGTCCAGGTGACGGTGGTCGGCGGCGGCCTCTACAAGGCGGCCGACATCTGCACCGCGGAGTACGCGGACGCCTGCGCGGCGGCCGGCGTCAAGTAACGGCGGCCGGCGTCAGGTAACGATGGCCGGTGCCAGGTAGTGCTGGCCGGTGCCCCTCCCGGCCGACCGGGGAGGGGCACCGCAGCCGGTCAGGCGCTCGCGGTGTAGTCGTAGAAGCCGCGGCCGGACTTGCGGCCCAGCAGGCCCGCGTCGACCATCCGGGACAGCAGCGGGGGAGCGGCGTACAGCGGCTCCTTGTACTCGTCGTACATCGACTCGGCGATCGAGACGATGGTGTCCAGGCCGATCAGGTCGCACAGGCGCAGCGGCCCCATCGGGTGGGCGCAGCCGGCCTCCATGCCCTTGTCGATGTCGGAGGCGGTGGCCACGCCCGACTCGAACATCCGCACCGCCGAGAGCAGGTACGGCACCAGCAGGGCGTTCACCACGAAGCCGGCGCGGTCGCGGGCGCGGATCGGCTCCTTGCCGAGCACCTGGGTCGCGAACGCCTCCACCCGCTCGGTGGTGGTGGCCGAGGTGGTCAGGGTGGGGATCACCTCGACCAGCTTCTGCACCGGCGCCGGGTTGAAGAAGTGCAGGCCGATGACCTGCTCCGGGCGTGTGGTGGCGGCGGCCAGCTTCACGATCGGGATCGACGAGGTGTTCGAGGCGAGGATCGCGTCCCGGCGCTCGATCACCTGGTCCAGCGTCTGGAAGATCTGGACCTTGATGTCCTCGCGCTCGGCGACCGCCTCGACCACCAGGTCGCGGTCGGCGAAGTCGGCGAGGTCGGTGGTGAAGGTCAGCCGGGCCAGCGCCTCGTCGCGCTTCTCCACCGTCAGCTTGCCCCGCTTGACGGCGGTCTCCAGGGAGTTGGTCACCCGGGTGCGGCCGAACTCCAGGGCCTCCCCGCTGGCCTCCGACACCAGGACGTCCAACCCGGCCCGGGCGAACACCTCCGCGATGCCCGACCCCATCAGGCCGCAGCCGATCACTCCGACGCGCGCGATGTCACTCACTCAGTTGCCCTTCGATGGTGCTGGGGTGTGCGGCCCCAGCGACAGGTGGCCCAGCAAGGTGCTGTTCAGCGGTGGGGAGCACCGGAATCCGGGCACCCGTGAACCGCCTCGACGACGTTACTACTCCGTACCGGCCGGTAGGTCATCCCCTCCCCGGCTGGGCCGGACGGGTGAGGCGGCCGTTCCCGCCCGTGCGCCCGGGTCCCGCCCCGCCCCCGGGCGGACAGAATGCGGGACGGCCGCCCGCCGGCGGCGGGCCGCAGGCGAAGGGAGCACGGGATGCCGACGGGATCGCTCACGGGGCAGGTCGCCCTGGTCACCGGAGCCGGCCGCGGGCTCGGGCGGGAGATCGCCATCGGCCTCGCCGCCGAGGGCATGGCCGTCGGCCTCGTCGGCCGCACCCACCAGACCCTCGCCGAGACCCTCCGGGAATGCGCCCGGCGCGGGGCCCGGGGCGTCGCCGTCGCCGCCGACGTCACCCGGCCCGCCTCGGTGCGCGAGGCCGTCCGCGCCGTCGCGCGCGACCTCGGCCCGATCGACCTGCTGGTCAACAACGCCGGCCAGGTCGACGCGAGCGAGGCCCCGCTCTGGGAGACCGACCCGAACCAGTGGTGGCAGGTCGTCGAGACCAACCTGCGCGGCCCCTACAACCTGCTGCGCTGCGTCCTGCCCGGCATGGTCGAACGCGGCCGCGGGCGGGTGGTCAACCTCAACTCCGGCTTCGCGCTGCGCCCGGACCCGCACTACACCGCGTACGCCACCTCGAAGGCCGCGCTGCTGCGGCTCTCCGACAACCTCGCCGATTCGCTCGCCGAGCACCACGTGGTCGTCCTCGACATCAGCCCGGGCGCAGTCGCCACCGACATGACCGCCGCGATGCCGATGTTCCGCGACATGAAGTCCTGGGGCTCCGTCCCGTACGTGGTCGCGGTCGCCGTCGACGCCGCCCGCGGGCGCTTCGACGCGCTGCACGGCCGGTTCATCCACGCCGGGCGGGACAACCTGGAGGAGCTGGTCGGGCTCGCCGACGGCATCCGCGCGGCGGACGCCCGCACGCTGCGGCTGCGCCCGTACGGGCCGGGGGACCCGATGGGCTGACGGCGGGCGTGGCGGGTGGTCCGAGTGGCTCCGGCGGTGCGGGCCCGGCGGGCGTCAGAGCTCCAGCAGCGCCTGCCGCTCCTCGGCGGTGAGCGAGCCCGGGGCGCGCCCGGCCCGGGCGAAGGCGCCGGCCAGCCGCTGCAGCGCCTCGTTGAGCGGGGTCGGCACCCCGTGCAGCCGGCCGAGCAGCACGATCTCGCCGTTGAGGTGGTCCGCCTCGATCGAGCCGGTGCCGCGCGCCAGGCTCTGCCAGGACGAGCTGCCGCTGCGCCCGACCCCCGGAACCGACCCCATCGTCATCGCCTTCCCGGCCAGCGCGGCCTGCTCCTGCGGGTCGTGGTGCGCGATGCCTGCCGCGGCCAGCACCGCCGACCCCTCCGCCGTCGCCCGGTGGCGCAGGCCGTCGAGCGGATCGCCCGCGACCGGGCCGGCCACCGCGTCCAGCGCGTTGCCGAGGTTGCCGAGCAGCTTGGTGTACTTCCAGCTCATCGTGGCGTCGTCGACGGGCGCGTCGAACGCGGACGCCGCCAGGTCGGCCGCCACCGCCGCGGCCGTCGGGCCGCCGTCGCCCGCGGGGTAGCCGCCGATCCGCAGCACCCCGCTCACCGGCGTCCCGGCGGCGGTGACCAGCCCCGGCTCCACGAAGCCCGACGGCAGCCAGACGCACACCGCCAGCACCCGGCGGAAGAGCCGCAGCGCGAGCCGCTCGTTCTCCACCCCGTTCTGCGCGCAGAGCACCGGCAGCCGCTCGCCGGCCGTACCGCCGCCGGCCACCGGGCGCGGCGCCCACGCCGCCAGGGCGGCGGCGCTGTCCTGCGTCTTCACGGCCAGCACCAGGGCGTCGTCCGGGCGCAGCGCCACGCCCTCGGGGCCGTCCGCCACCGGGATCCGCAGCGTCCGCAGGCCCTCCGGCGTGCCGAACCGCAGACCGCCCTCGCGCAGCGCGGCGAGCTGCGCGCCGCGTGCCACCAGGACCACCTCGTGCCCGCCCTCGTGCAGCCGGGCACCGATCGTGCCGCCCACCGCACCCGCCCCGACGATGATGTAGCGCATGCCGGAAGCATGGCACGGCGGCGCGCGCCGGGTCAGGCACTCCCGGGATGCCCGGCGCCCCGGCCGGATCGGGCCGGATCGGCCGGGCCGTCGGGACCGGCCGGGCGGCCTCAGGCCGGCGTGAAGAGCCGGCTGGCCGTGACCGGCTTCAGACCGGCCTTGGCGAGGCCGTCCAGGATGCCGGGCAGCGCGTCGAGCGTGCACTGGTGGCCCATGTGCAGGGCGACCACCGAGCCGCCCTTGACCGACGTCAACACCCGGCGCTGGAGCTCCGCCGCGCTCGGGTCGCCGTAGTCGCGCGGGTCGACGTCGAAGGAGAGCACGTGCTCGTAGCCGACCGCCTTGGCCTGCTCGCGCACCATCGGGGTGGCGTACTGGGCGGCGGAGGGGCGGAACCAGCGGCCGATCGAGCCGGTCAGGCGCTGCAGCCGCTCCGCGCACTGGGCGATCTCGGCGCGCGCCTGGTCGGGGCTCATCGCCGAGATGTTCTGGTGGTTCTGGGTGTGGTTGCCCAGTTCGTGGCCGCCGTCCAGGATGCGCCGGGCCATCTGCGGCTGCTGGTCCAGCCAGCTGCCGACGGCCATCACGGTCAGCCCGGCGCCGCGCTGCTCGGCGATCTCCAGCAGGGCGGTGGCCAGCTTCGGGTCGCCGCTGCCGTGGACGGTGAGCGCGACGTTCTTGCCGGTGCGCGGACCGTACACGACCTCCAGCGGGGTGCCCGGGGGCAGCGGCGGCAGCACCGGCGGGCTCGGCGGCGCCGACGGCGTGGCGGCGGCCGCCACGGCGCCGGGCTGCGGGTCCGCGGAGGGGGAGGCGGTGGGTGCGGGGGAGGCCGGCCCCTCGCCGCCCGACCAGGCCGGGTCCACCGCGGCCGGGTCCCCGCCCGCCGGGTCGACGGTGCCGGGGTGCACGGCGAGCGTCCCCGGGTCGGCCCGGCGCGGGGCGGTGCTGCCGCACGCGGCGAGCAGCCCGCCCCCGGCGGTCAGCACGGCGAGCCTGGCGGTGGCACGCAGCAGGGTACGGCGGTCGGCGATCATCCGGTCGGCAGTCATCGGCAGCCAGCATAGAGACGGCTCACGGCCGGGGGCGATTCGAGGGCGTGCCCCCGGCCGGCCGTCGGCGTGCACACACATCGTGCACACGCGCGGGCCTTGCGGCACCGGACGAACCCCGAACTCTCACTGTTTCCACGCCAGGCCGTCGGATACGATCACGGCGCGCCGCGTGCTTCGGGGAGTTGCGCCGCGGCGGCAGCCGATCCGGCAGCGGATTCCGGAAGTGAGCACAGGGGGACGGAACAGGATGCACGAGGACAGCACCGCTTCGGCGGCCACCGGTACGGACATCGGCAGCGACTGGGACTGGGCCAGGGCCAGGGCCGACGACTGGCAGCCGCCGACCGAGCTCGACACCGGCGTCCCGCACACCGCCCGGATGTACGACTACTACCTCGGCGGCAAGGACAACTTCGAGGCCGACCGCAAGGCGGCCGAGGCCGCCATCGCCGCCTACCCCGCGCTGCCTCTGCTGGCCCGCACCAACCGCGAATTCCTCGGCCGCGCCGTCGAGTACGCGGCCGGCCGGGGCATCCGCCAGTACGTCGACATCGGCACCGGCATCCCGTCCGTCGGCTCCACCAGCGAGGTCGCCCGGCGGGTCGTCCCGGACGCCCGGGTCGTCTACGTCGACAACGACCCGATCGTCGCCACCCACGCCCGCGCCCTGCTGGCGAGCCACAAGGCCGGCCACACCTCGGTGATCGAGGCCGACCTGCGCGACCCGGCCTCGATCCTCGACCACCCCGGCCTGCTCGCCGCCGTCGACCTGGACCAGCCGGTCGCCCTGATGCTCGTCGCCGTGCTGCACTTCATCCGGGACGAGGACGGCGCCGAGGCGATCGTCCGCACCCTGCGGGACGCACTCGCGCCCGGCAGCGCGCTGATCCTCTCCCACGGCAGCCCCGACTTCGCCTCGCGGGAGAGCGCGGCCGAGGGCGCCCGGATCTACAAGAGTGCGAGCGCCCCGCTGGTGCTGCGCCCGCGCGCCGCGGTGGAGCCGTTCTTCGGCGACTTCGAGTTCGCCGGCCCCGGCCTGGTCCAACTCCCGCTCTGGCGGCCGGAAGCCGGCCACGTCCCCACCACCGACCTGCCCGAGGGCTGGCAGGACGTGTCCGCCTACGCCGGCGTGGCCGTCAAGCGCTGACGGCCGCGCGCCGTGCCCGTGGGCCGATGCGGGGACGCCGGGGCGCACGGCGGACCGGCCCCGGCGCCTCCCTCCGAGCGCCGGGACCGGGCCGTCCCCCGTCCACCCACGAAGCTAGCCCCCGCCACTGACAACCGGTCGGTCCGGGGCCCCGGCGTCCACCGGCGCGACGGGCGGAAACCGGCGCGACGGCGGGCACGGGCCGGTGTTAGCGTCCGAATCATGAGGCCCCTGAGCGAGAACGAGATCCGCGGCTCCTTCGTCAACTGCTCGAAGGGCGAGGCCCGTCGGCTCAACCTGCCCCGAGGTCTGGACGAACTCCCCTGGGACGCCCTGGACTTCCTCGGCTGGCGGGACCAGGGCGCGCCCGACCGCGGCTACCTGGTGGCCGAGCACGGCGGGGAACTGGTCGGCATCACGCTCCGGGTGCCCTCGGTGCGCCGCAGCCTGCGGATGAGCAACGTCTGCTCGCTCTGCATCTGCACCCACGCCGGCTCCGGCGTCGCGCTGCTGGCAGCCCGGCGGGCGGGCGCGGCCGGGCGGGAGGGGAACACCGTCGGCACCTACGTCTGTGCGGACCTCGCGTGTTCGCTCCACCTGCGCGGGCTGAAGAAGTCCGCGCTGGTCAGCCGGCCCGAGGAGTCGCTCTCGGTCGAGGAGCAGGTGGCCCGGATGACGGGCAACCTGGAGGCGTTCCTGGCCAAGGTCCTCACCGACACCACGGTCACCGCCTGAGCCGGTCGGGCCAGGTGGGCCCGGCCGGGCCGGCCCACCCGCACGGCCCGTTCGCTACGTCCGCCGCAGCTGGTCCAGCTCGCGGCGGTCCCGCTTGGTGGGGCGCCCGGCGCCCCGGTCGCGCACGCCGGCGGCCGGCGTCAGCTCGCGCGCCGGCCGCGGCGGACTGTTGTCCACCAGGCACTCGGCGGCGACCCCGGCCCCGACCCGCTTGCGGATCAGCCGCTTCACCACGACGACCCGCTCGTACCCCTCCTCGCGGACCCGGACCTCGTCCCCGGGCTTCAACGCCTGCGCGGGCTTGGCCCGCTCCCCGTTCACCCGCACGTGCCCGGCCCGGCAGGCGGCCGCGGCCAGCGCGCGCGTCTTGGCGAGCCGGACCGACCAGATCCAGCTGTCGACCCGGACGCTTCCCTCGTCTTCGACCATCCTCCGAGCCTACCGAGGCCGTGCGCGACCCACCGAGCCCGGCGCGGGCACGCGGCGGGGCCACGCCCCGGCCGTAGGCCCTACCCGGCCGGCGACTCCTGGACCGCCCAGCCGTTGCCGTCCGGATCGCTGAAGAACACGAACGAGTTCCAGTCCCCGCCGCGCCCGTCCACCCGGGCGCCGGCCTCGAAGTGCTGGACCGGGCTGACCTCGACGCCCCGCGCGACCAGCTCGCCGTGCGCCTTGTCGATGTCCGGCACCACCAGCTGCAGCCCCTTCAGGGAGCCCGGTGGCGCCTCCGTGACGCCGGTCCCCACCACGATCGAGCAGCCCGAGCCCGGCGGCGTCAGCTGCACCACCCGGACCCCGTCGCGGATCCGGGTGTCGTGGTCCACCGTGAAGCCGGTCTGTTCCTCGTAGAACACCTTGGCCCGGTCCACGTCCGATACCGGCACCACCACGACTTCGAGCTTCCAGTCCATGCCCACACCCCTTCCGGTCAGGCCCTTCCGGTCGGGCCCCTCCAGTATCGGCCGCCCGGGCGGCCCGCGCCCGGCGGTCGGCTAGCCTGAGATCACGATGAACCGCCTCAGCACGCCCGCCGCCGCCACCCCCTTCACCACCCCGTGGGGCACCTTCGAGCTCACCCGCTACCCGGAGGACCCGCGCGAGCGGCTGCGCGCCTGGGACGCCGCCGACGAGTACCTGCTGCGCCACCTCGCCGGCGAGGCCGACAGCGCCGCGGGCGCCGCCACCGACCTCACCGGCCGCACCGTCGCCGTCCTCGGCGACCGCTGGGGCGCCCTCACCACGGCGCTCGCCGCCCACGGGCCGATCCAGATCAGCGATTCGCACCTCGGCCGCCGGGCCACCCGGGCCAACCTGGCCCGGGCCGGCGCCGCCCCCGACGCGGCGCGCCTGCTCACCACCCGGGACACCCCGCCCGAGCGCATCGACGTCCTGCTGGTCCGGGTGCCCAAGAGCCTTGCCCTGCTGGAGGACCAGCTGTACCGGCTGGCCCCGGCGCTCCACCCGGGCACCGTGGTGGTCGGCACCGGCATGGTCACCGAGATCCACACCTCCACGCTCCAGCTCTTCGAGCGCATCCTCGGCCCGACCCGCACCTCGCTCGCGGTCCGCAAGGCCAGGCTGATCTTCTGCACGCCGGACCCGGCGCTCGACCCCGGCCCCAACCCCTGGCCGCACTCCTACGCCCTGCCCGGCGACATCGGCCCGGCCTCGGGCCGCACCGTGGTCAACCACGCCGGCACCTTCTGCGCGGAGCGCCTCGACATCGGCACCCGCTTCTTCCTCGGCCACCTGCCGACCGCCGCGCCCGGCGCCCGCGTGGTCGACCTCGGCTGCGGCAACGGCGTGGTCGGCACCGCCACCGCGCTGGCGAGCCCCGGCGCGGAGCTGGTCTTCGTCGACGAGTCCCACCAGGCGGTGGCCTCGGCCGAGGCCACCTTCCGGGCCAACCTCGGCCCGGACGCCCCGGCCGAGTTCCTCACCGCCGACGCGCTCGCCGAGGGCACCGTCGCGCCCGGTTCGGTCGACCTGGTGCTCAACAACCCGCCGTTCCACTCCCACCAGGCCACCACCGACGCCACGTCCTGGCGGATGTTCACCGGCGCCCGCCGGGCCCTGCGTCCCGGCGGGGAGCTCTGGGTGGTCGGCAACCGGCACCTCGGCTACCACGTCAAGCTGCGCCGCCTCTTCGGCAACTGCCAACTCGTGGCGGGCAACCCCAAGTTCGTCGTCCTCAAGGCCGTCAAGCGCTGACGGCTGATTCTGCGCCTCGGCTCGCCCCTTCGGCTCGCTCGGCGACTGCCGGGCCGGTGGGGTTCGTCGCATACTCCTTGCATGAATGTTCCGCACTGCGTATATTCATGCCACGACCAAGGAGGAATGCCATGGCATTGCGAGTCGCCGTCGCCGGTGCGAGCGGTTACGCGGGCGGCGAGGTGCTGCGTCTGCTGCTCGGCCACCCGGAGGTGGAGATCGGTGCGCTCACGGGCGGCTCGAACGCGGGCACCAGGCTCGGCGCCCTGCAGCCGCACCTGATCCCGCTGGCCGACCGCGTCCTGGAGCCGACCACCCCCGAGGTGCTGGCCGACCACGACGTGGTGTTCCTCGCGCTGCCGCACGGCCAGTCCGCCGCGGTGGCCGAGGCCCTCGGCCAGAACGTGCTGGTCGTGGACTGCGGCGCCGACTTCCGGCTCAGGGCCGCCGCCGACTGGGAGCAGTTCTACGGCTCGGCGCACGCCGGCACCTGGCCCTACGGCCTGCCCGAACTGCCCGGCCACCGCACCGCGCTCAAGGGCGTCAACCGGATCGCCGTCCCCGGCTGCTACCCGACCGCCGTCTCGCTCGCGCTCTTCCCGGCCTACGCCGCGCAGCTCGCCGAGCCCGAGGCCGTCATCGTCGCCGCCTCCGGCACCTCCGGCGCCGGCAAGGCCGCCAAGACCCACCTGCTCGGCAGCGAGGTCATGGGCAGCGTCAGCGCCTACGGCGTCGGCGGCGTCCACCGGCACACCCCGGAGATGTCGCAGAACCTCACCCCGCTCGCCGGGGAGCCGGTCACCGTCTCCTTCACCCCCACCCTCGTCCCGATGCCGCGCGGCATCCTCGCCACCTGCTCCGCCAAGGCCCGGCCCGGCGTGACCGGCGAGAGCCTGCGCGCCGCCTACGCCGAGGCGTTCGCCGGCGAGCCCTTCGTCCACCTGCTGCCCGAGGGGCACTGGCCGCAGACCAGCAGCGTCTACGGCTCCAACGCCGCCCTCGTCCAGGTCGCCCTGGACGAGACCGCCGGGCGGATCGTCGCGATCAGCGCGATCGACAACCTGGTCAAGGGCACCGCCGGCGGCGCGGTGCAGAGCATGAACATCGCCCTCGGCCTCCCCGAGGAGCTCGGCCTTCCCGTGAACGGAGTCGCACCGTGACCGACGATCAGAACCTCGGAGTGACGGCCGCCAAGGGCTTCCGCGCCGCCGGGATCACCGCCGGCATCAAGGCCTCCGGCACCCCGGACCTCGCGCTGGTCGTCAACGACGGCCCCTCGCTCGCCGCCGCCGGCGTCTTCACCGCCAACCGGGTCAAGGCCGCCCCCGTCCTCTGGTCCGAGCAGGTCCTCAAGGGCGGACTGGTCTCCGCCGTCGTCCTCAACTCCGGTGGCGCCAACGCCTGCACCGGCCCGCTCGGCTTCCAGGACACCCACGCCACCGCCGAGAAGGTCGCCGAGGAGCTGAAGCTCAACGCCGGCGAGGTCGCCGTCGCGTCCACCGGCCTGATCGGCGTCCGGCTGCCGATGGACGTCCTGCTGCCCGGCGTCGCCACCGCCGCCGCCGAGCTCAGCGCCACCGGCGGCGAGGCCGCCGCGATCGCCATCAAGACCACCGACACCGTCCACAAGACCGCCCAGGTCACCAGCCCGGCCGGCTGGACGGTCGGCGGCATGGCCAAGGGCGCCGGCATGCTCGCGCCGAGCCTCGCCACGATGCTGGTCGTCCTCACCACCGACGCCGACCTCGACGCCCCGGCGCTGGACGAGGCGCTGCGCGGCGCCACCCGCACCACCTTCGACCGGATCGACTCCGACGGCTGCATGTCCACCAACGACACGGTGCTGCTGCTCGCCTCCGCCGCCTCCGGGACCGCCCCCGACCGGGCGGAGTTCGACGAGGCCGTCCGCACCGTCTGCGCCGACCTCGCCCGTCAGCTGATCGGCGACGCCGAGGGCGCGAGCAAGGAGATCCGGATCGACGTCACCGACGCCGCCACCGAGGAGGAGGCCGTCGACGTCGCCCGGGTCATCGGCCGCAACAACCTGCTCAAGTGCGCCCTCCACGGCGAGGACCCGAACTGGGGCCGGGTGCTGGCCGCCATCGGCACCACCACCGCCGCGTTCGACCCGAACCGCCTCGACGTGGCCATCAACGGCGTCTGGGTCTGCCGGGACGGCGGCGTGGGGGAGGACCGCGACCTGGTCGACATGACCGGCCGCGAGATCGTCATCACCGCCCGGCTCAACGCTGGCGGGGCCACCGCCACCCTGTGGACCAACGACCTCACCGCCGACTACGTGCACGAGAACAGCGCCTACTCCACCTGAGCACCGGCGCCACCCGACCGCTCACCCCACCTGAAGCCGGATCCGACAAGGGACACCCGTGCAGATCGCACCCAAGGGCGAACAGGCCCGCAACAACACCGCGTTGCCCAAGGCCCTGACCCTCATCGAGGCGCTGCCGTGGCTGGAGCGCTTCCACGGCAAGACCGTCGTGATCAAGTTCGGCGGCAACGCCATGGTCGACGACAGCCTCAAGGCGGCCTTCGCCCAGGACGTGGTCTTCCTGCGCTACGCCGGCCTGCACCCCGTCGTGGTGCACGGCGGCGGCCCGCAGATCAGCGCCCAACTGGACAAGCTGGGCCTGGAATCCAACTTCACCAACGGTCTGCGGGTCACCACCCCCGAGACCATGGACGTGGTCCGGATGGTGCTGGCCGGCCAGGTCCAGCGCGAGCTGGTCGGCCTGCTCAACGAGCACGGCCCGTTCGCGGTCGGCATGACCGGCGAGGACGCCCACACCATGACCGCGGTCAAGCGCTACGCGGTCGTCGACGGCGAGCAGGTCGACATCGGCCTGGTCGGCGACATCGTCAACATCGAGGCCGGCGCGGTGAAGGCGCTCATCGCCGACGGTCGCATCCCGGTGATCTCCTCGATCGCCCGCGGCGCCGACGGCCACGTCTACAACATCAACGCCGACACCGCCGCCTCCGCCCTCGCGGTCGCGCTCGGCGCCGAGATGCTCGTGATCCTCACCGACGTCGAGGGCCTCTACAAGGACTGGCCGAACTCCGACGACGTGATCAGCCAGCTCGGCGCGAGCGAGCTGGACGAGCTGCTGCCGGGCCTCGCCAGCGGCATGCTCCCCAAGATGGAGGGCTGCCTGCGCGCCGTCCGCTCCGGCGTCGGCACCGCCCGCGTCCTGGACGGCCGGGTGCAGCACAGCCTGCTGCTGGAGATCTTCACCGACGAGGGCATCGGCACGATGGTCGTGCCGGACGACGAACCGACCGTGACCGGGGGACTCGCATGACGACGAACGACCAGCTCACCGACCGGTGGCAGCACGTCTTCACCGACAACTACGGAACCCCGCGGATCCCGCTGGTCCGCGGTGCGGGCGCGAAGCTCTGGGACGCCGACGGCAAGGAGTACACCGACCTGCTCGGCGGGATCGCCGTCAACGCCCTCGGCACCGCCCACCCGGCCGTCGTCGAGGCCGTCACCCGGCAGATCGCCGGCCTCGGCCACGTCTCCAACCTCTTCATGGCCGAGCCGACCATCGCCCTGGCCGAGCGGCTGATCGCGCTCTCCGGCCGGGCCGGCCGGGTGTTCTTCTGCAACTCCGGCGCCGAGGCCAACGAGGCCGCGTTCAAGATCAGCCGGCGGACCGGCCGCACCCACCTCGTGGCGCTGGAGGGCGGCTTCCACGGCCGGACCATGGGCGCCCTCGCGCTCACCGGCCAGCCCGCCAAGCAGGCCCCGTTCCTGCCGCTGCCCGGCGACGTGACGCACGTCCCGTTCGGCGACGTCGAGGCGCTGCGCGCCGCCGTCACCACCGAGACCGCCGCCGTCTTCCTGGAGCCGATCCAGGGCGAGAACGGTGCGATCCCGCTGCCCGACGGCTACCTCCGGGCCGCCCGTGAGATCACCCGGGCCACCGGCACCCTGCTGATCCTGGACGAGATCCAGACCGGCATCGGCCGCACCGGCCACTGGTTCGCCCACCAGGCCTTCGAGGGCGTCGACCCGGACGTGGTCACCCTCGCCAAGGCGCTCGGCGGCGGGCTGCCGATCGGTGCCGTCCTCGCCTTCGGGGAGGCCGCCGACCTGCTGACCCCCGGCCAGCACGGCACCACCTTCGGCGGCAACCCGGTGGTCGCCGCCGCGGCCCTGGCGGTGCTCGACACCATCGAGTCCGAGGGCCTGCTGGAGCACACCCGCAAGCTCGGCGAGCGGCTGCGCACGGGCATCGAGGCGATCGGCGACCCGCTGGTCTCGCACGTGCGCGGCGCCGGGCTGCTGCTCGGCATCGTGCTCACCGAGCCGGTCTCGGCCGCGGTGCAGGCCGTCGCCCAGGAGGCCGGCTTCCTGGTGAACGCCGCCGTCCCGGACGCCGTGCGGCTCGCCCCGCCGCTGGTGCTCACCGAGCAGGAGGCGGACGCCTTCCTGGCCGCGCTGCCGGAGATCCTCCGGACGGTGCGGGAGAACGCCCCGGCCGATGCGATTCGAGCGTAGTCCGGGAGAATAATCACATGACCGTTCCCAACTCCGGCCAGTCCCCCGCCGGCCCGACGCCGCAGGTCCCGCAGACCCGCACCGCGCGCCACCGGCGGATCGTGGACCTGCTCACCCGCCAGCCCGTGCGTTCGCAGAGCCAGCTCGCCAAGCTGCTCGCCGATGACGGACTGGTGGTCACCCAGGCCACCCTCTCCCGGGACCTGGACGAGCTGGGCGCGGTGAAGATCCGCAACCGGGACGGCGCGCTGATCTACGCCGTCCCCGCCGAGGGCGGCGACCGCACGCCGCGGGCACCGATGGGGGAGTCGGCCACCGAGGGCCGGATGGCCCGGCTGGCCGGCGAGCTCATGGTCTCCGCCACCGCGTCCGGCAACCTCGTGGTGCTGCGCACCCCGCCGGGCGCGGCGCAGTTCCTCGCCTCGGCGATCGACCAGGCCGAGGTCTTCGAGATCATCGGCACCATCGCCGGGGACGACACCGTCCTGCTGATCAGCCGTGACCCGGTCGGCGGGCAGGCGCTCGCCGACCACCTGATGCAACTCGCCCAGGCCAAGGCGCAGTAGCGCTCCCCGGGCGCCCGGGGCGCCGGGACCGGAGCCGTCGGCCCCGGCCGGGGCGCAAGGAGTACCAGACCGAACAGCCCGTCCCCGCGTGGGCCCGGCTCCGGTCCCCTCGGGGGCCGGAGCCGGGCCCACGGCCGTTTTCCGCAGCCGGCTCCGCTCCGTTCCCGGGGCCGTCCCGGACCCGCTCCGGCGGCCGCCGCGGTTCGGGTTTTGAGATTCATACGGAGTAGTGCATACTTATGCCTATCGCCGTAAGCCTGTTCGCACAGTTGTGAAGGAGAAAGCCGTGACCGAGCGCGTCGTACTCGCCTACTCGGGCGGTCTGGACACGTCCGTCTGCATCGGCTGGATCGCCGAGGAGACGGGCGCCGAGGTCATCGCCGTCGCCGTCGACGTCGGCCAGGGCGGCGAGGACCTGGACGTCATCCGCCAGCGCGCGCTGGACTGCGGTGCCGTCGAGGCCGAGGTCGCGGACGCCCGCGAGGAGTTCGCCGACGAGTACTGCCTCCCGGCCCTCAAGGCCAACGCCCTCTACCAGGGCGAGTACCCCCTGGTGTCCGCCCTGTCCCGGCCGGTCATCGTCAAGCACCTGGTCGCCGCCGCGCAGAAGCACGGCGCCACCACGGTCGCCCACGGCTGCACCGGCAAGGGCAACGACCAGGTCCGCTTCGAGGTCGGCATCAACTCCCTCGCCCCCGGCCTGAAGTGCATCGCCCCGGTCCGCGACTACGCGATGACCCGCGACAAGGCGATCGCCTTCGCCGAGTCCAAGGGCCTGCCGATCGCCACCACCAAGAAGTCGCCGTACTCGATCGACCAGAACGTCTTCGGACGCGCCGTCGAGACCGGCTTCCTGGAGGACATCTGGAACGCCCCGATCGAGGACGTCTACGAGTACACCCAGGACCCGGCCGTCCCGCGCGAGGCCGACGAGGTGGTCATCACCTTCGAGGCCGGCGTCCCGGTCGCCGTCGACGGCCGCAAGGTCACCGTCCTGCAGGCCATCGAGGAGCTGAACCGGCGGGCCGGTGCCCAGGGCGTCGGCCGCCTCGACATGGTCGAGGACCGGCTGGTCGGCATCAAGTCCCGGGAGATCTACGAGGCCCCCGGCGCGATCGCCCTGATCACCGCCCACCAGGCCCTGGAGAACGTCACCGTCGAGCGCGAACTCGCCCGCTACAAGCGGCAGGTCGAGCAGCGCTGGGCCGAGCTGGTCTACGACGGCCTCTGGTTCTCCCCGCTCAAGCGCGCCCTGGACGGCTTCGTCAACGAGGCCAACCAGCACGTCTCCGGCGACATCCGGATGGTCCTGCACGGCGGCCGGGCCGTCGTCAACGGCCGCAGGTCGGACCAGTCGCTGTACGACTTCAACCTCGCCACCTACGACACGGGCGACACCTTCGACCAGTCGATGTCCAAGGGCTTCATCGAGATCTTCGGCCTCTCCTCGAAGATCGCGGCCCGGCGCGACCTGGCCTGATCAGCCCGTCCCGGGCCCCGGCCGAACCACACCACGGCCGGGGCCCACCCCCACCAACCCCCCCACGCGCAAGGAGCCCAAGCGATGCCTGCCGACCGGACCGCCGCCAGTAACAGTCCTGAGCTGCGCCTCTGGGGCGCGCGCTTCGCCGACGGCCCGTCCGAGGCGCTGGCCAGGCTCTCCGCGTCGGTGCACTTCGACTGGCGCCTGGCGCCCTACGACATCGCCGGCTCCAAGGCCCACGCCCGCGTCCTGCACCGGGCCGGCCTGCTCGGCGACGCCGAGCTCGACGCGATGCTCGCCGGGCTGGACCAGCTGCTCGCCGACGTCGAGGCCGGAACCTTCACCGGCACCGTCGCCGACGAGGACGTCCACACCGCGCTGGAGCGCGGCCTGCTGGAGCGGCTCGGCGCCGACCTCGGCGGCAAGCTCCGGGCCGGCCGCTCGCGCAACGACCAGATCGCCACCCTGTTCCGGATGTACCTGCGGGACCACGCCAGGATCATCGGCGCCCTGGTGCTCGACCTCCAGCACGCCCTGGTCGGCCTGGCCGAAGCGCACCCCGACACCGCCATGCCGGGCCGCACGCACCTCCAGCACGCCCAGCCGGTCCTCTTCGCCCACCACGTCCTCGCGCACGTGCAGGCCCTCGGCCGGGACGCCGAGCGGCTGCGCCAGTGGGACGCCCGCACCGCCGTCTCGCCCTACGGCTCCGGCGCCCTGGCCGGCTCCTCGCTCGGCCTCGACCCGCAGGCCGTCGCGGCGGACCTCGGCTTCGAGGGCGGCTCGGTCGGCAACTCCATCGACGGCACGGCCTCGCGCGACTTCGTCGCCGAGTTCGCCTTCGTCACCGCGATGATCGGGATCAACCTCTCCCGGATCGCGGAGGAGGTGATCATCTGGAACACCAAGGAGTTCGGCTTCATCACGCTGCACGACGCCTTCTCCACCGGCTCCTCGATCATGCCGCAGAAGAAGAACCCGGACATCGCCGAGCTGGCCCGCGGCAAGTCCGGCCGCCTGATCGGCAACCTGACCGGGCTGCTCGCCACCCTCAAGGCGCTGCCGCTCGCCTACAACCGGGACCTCCAGGAGGACAAGGAGCCGGTCTTCGACTCCTGCGACACGCTGGAGGTGCTGCTGCCCGCCTTCACCGGCATGATGGCCACCCTCACCGTGCACCGGGAGCGGCTGGAGGAGCTCGCCCCGGCCGGCTTCTCGCTCGCCACCGACATCGCCGAGTGGCTGGTCAAGCAGGGCGTGCCGTTCCGCGTCGCGCACGAGGTGGCCGGCGCCTGCGTCAAGGTCTGCGAGCAGCAGGGCATCGAGCTGGGCGACCTGACGGACGAGCAGTTCGCCGCCATCTCCGAGCACCTGAAGCCCGAGGTGCGCTCGGTGCTCAGCGTCCACGGCGCGATCGCCTCGCGCAACGGGCGCGGCGGCACCGCCCCCTCGGCGGTCGCCGTCCAGCTCGCCGAGGTCAAGGCCGACCTGGCCGTCCAGCAGGAGTGGGCCCGGGGCTGACCCGCCGTCGGCATCCGGGGGAGGGGCGCGGCGGGCCGACCGCCGCGCCCCTCCCGCGTGCACGCCACCGCCCGTCCGTAACCGGTCCCGCCCGCGCCCGGTCATCACGGTATGTGCACCAACCTTCCCTCCGTCCGCTCCGCCGAGGACGAGGTGTTCGCCGAGCTCCGACGCCGCCTCGTCCGCGAGGCGGTGGCCGCCCTGCCTGGCCGCTGTCCCGAACTGGTCGCGGCCCTCGCCGAGGACCCGCCGCCCACCTACCGGGAGATCGCCGAGCGCCTCGGCATGCCGCGCGGCTCCATCGGCCCCACCCGCGCCCGCTGCCTCGCCTGCCTGCGCGTCCTCCTCCACGCCGAGCGCTACGCCTGATCCGTCGCGCCCGAGGCCCACCCGACGCGTGCCCGCCGAGCCGCGGCCCCTCGCCGCCGGGGCGACGTGACCCTCGCCACGTCCGGCGGCCGGGAGGTTGAGAGCAGCTGACACACGGGTAGAGCGCTGGCGAACGTAGCTCTTGACGGCGGAGCGAGCACTCGGATACTGAGCGTGAACGCGCTGCCGGCGCCGTCGGCCCCACCAGGGCCCCGCGGCTGGTACGTTCGTGCGCCACCCCCGGCCAGGGCCGATCCCCGGCCGGGACACCTCCGGCAGGGCATCCGGTGCGACACCCTCACATCCGCGCGCCGGGCACGACGATGGGGAGGCCCCAGCACATGGGCATGAGCGTGATCATCTCGGCGGCCGCCGCCGAGGACGCCGAGCAGATCCTCAAGCTCCAGTACCTCGGCTACCAGGGCGAGGCCGAGCTGTACGGCGACTGGACCCTGGACCCGCTGACGCAGAGCCTGGAGAGCCTGCGCGCCGAACTGGCCGAGCAGCAGTTCCTCGTCGCCCGGCTCGGCGACGAGGTGGTCGGCACCGTCCGCGGCCGGATCGGCGCCGACGGCGTCGCCCGGATAGGGCGTCTGGTGGTCCATCCCCGGATGCAGCGGCACGGCCTCGGCGGGCGCCTGCTGGAGGCGCTGGAGCGCCGCCTCGCCGAGGACGGCCGCCCGCTGACCGCCTTCCGCCTCTTCACCGGCCACCGCAGCCTCGGCAACCTGCGCCTCTACGCCCGCCAGGGCTACCGGCAGACCGCCGTCGAGCAGATCAGCGGACGGCTCACCCTGGTCCACCTGGAGAAGCCCGCCGCGGCCCCGCTCGCCGCCACCGCCTGACCCCGCTCGGCCGTCCCACCCGGCCCGGCGCCGCCATCATCCGGACGTTCCGGGGGCGGTGCCGGGCCGTATCGTTGCAGGTGGCGGCGGTGTGTGTCCGCATTGCGGACGCCGGACGCCGAGAATTGGGCGCAAATCCGCCCATCTGATTTACTGGCTCACATGACTGCGACGACGAACTGCACCCCCACCGGCACCCTGCCGGCAGGTGAGCGTGCCATGTGTCGTCGAATGTGTCACTGCTGAGGGCCACCGCCTCTCTCCTCGCGCCCCGAAGCGAGACCCCGCCGCCCGCGCCCCGCGTGAGCGCCACGCCTGCCGGCCAACGCAACCCCACTCCCCCCGCCTGCCCGTCCACGGGCCGGTGGCGCTTCCTGACGACCCGTCGGGGCCGCGCCGTCGTGCGGCCCGCCCGTCCGGCGGTGGCGATCAAGGGGTGGCAGGTCCGGATCCCCTGACGCATTGCGTCCTCCGGCGCAACGCCGTCCTCGCCGTCGACCGCAACCCGGTCCGGCGGCCGCACGCCGCCCGCCCCCGACCAACGGAAACAGCTGTGATCACCACCACGGACCTCACCAAGGTCTACCGCTCCCGCGGCCGCGAGGTGACCGCCCTCGCCGGCGTCGACCTCCACGTCCGACCGGGCGAGGTCTACGGAGTCGTCGGCACCAGCGGTGCCGGCAAGTCCACCCTCATCCGCTGCGTCAACATGCTGGAGCGCCCCAGCTCCGGCACCGTCACGGTGGACGGCGTCGAACTCACCGCGCTCCCCGGCGGAGAGAACCGCGCCGGCCGCGAACTGCGCGAGGCCCGCCGCCGCATCGGCATGGTCTTCCAGCACTTCAACCTGCTGTCCTCCCGCACCGTGCAGGACAACGTCGAACTCCCGCTGGAGATCATCGGCCTGGACCGCACCGAGCGCCGCCGCAAGGCCGCCGAACTGCTCGACCTGGTCGGCCTCGCCGACAAGGCCCGCAGCTACCCGAGCCAGCTCTCCGGCGGCCAGAAGCAGCGCGTCGGCATCGCCCGCGCCCTCGCCGGCGACCCCAAGGTGCTGCTCTCCGACGAGGCCACCTCCGCGCTCGACCCCGAGACCACCCGCTCCATCCTCAAGCTGCTGCGCGACCTCAACCAGCAGCTCGGCCTCACCGTCCTGCTGATCACCCACGAGATGGACGTCATCAAGTCCGTCTGCGACTCCGCCGCCCTGATGCGCGGCGGCAAGGTGGTCGAGTCCGGCGAGCTCACCGACCTGCTCGCCAGGCCCGGCTCCGAGCTGGCCCGCGAGCTCTTCCCGCTCAGCGAGTTCGGCACCGGCCGCCCCGGGGCCACCGTGCTGGAGATCACCTTCCAGGGCGACACCTCCGCCCGGCCCTTCGTCTCCCAGCTCGCCCGCACCTACCAGATCGACATCAACATCCTCGGCGCGGCCGTCGAGACCATCGCCGGCCGGATGGTCGGCCGGATGCGGGTCGAACTGCCCGGCAGCCGCGCGGACAACGTGGTGCCGATCGGCTTCCTGCGCGAGCAGGGCCTGCAGGTGGACGTGATCGAGGCGGACGGCAACGACAAGACGAGCGGAGCGGCGGCATGACCTGGGACCAGATGCAGGCACTGTTGTGGCCCGCCACCTGGGAGACCTTCCAGATGGTCGGCGTCTCCACCCTCGGCAGCGTGCTGTTCGGCCTCCCGCTCGGCATCCTGCTGGTGCTCACCGCCAAGGGCGGCGCACTGGAGAACGCCCTGGTCAACCGGGTGATCGGCACCGTCGTGAACATCGCGCGCTCGCTGCCGTTCCTGGTCCTGATGGTCGCGCTGTTCTCCTTCACCAAGCTGATCGTCGGCACCTCCCTGGGCTGGCAGGCGGCCACCGTCCCGCTCACCATCGGCGCCATCCCGTTCTTCGCCCGCCTGGTCGAGACCTCCGTGCGCGAGGTGGACGGCGGCCTGATCGAGGCGGTCCGCGCCATGGGCGGCAACACCTGGACCATCGTCCGCAAGACGCTGATCCCGGAGGCCCTGCCCGGCCTCACCGCCTCGCTCACCACCACGGTCATCACGCTGATCAGCTACTCCGCGATGGCCGGCACCGTCGGCGGCGGCGGCCTCGGCAACCTCGCCATCACCTACGGCTACCTGCGCTTCGAGACCGCCTTCATGTGGGTCATCGTCGCGGAGCTGGCGATCATCGTCACCGTCGTCCAGCTGATCGGCGACTACGCCGTCCGCCGCCTCTCCCGCCGCGGCAGCGGCGGCGGCCGCACCCGGCTGCTCCGCGGGCGCCGCCCCCGCGCGGCGGCGCTCGACGAGGACCTCGTCACTTCCTAGGCCTCGTCACCCCCGGACCTCCCGCGCCCGGCCCGGGCCGCGGCTCCCCGCACCATGCAGAAAGGCACTTTTCGTGCGCAACGCCCTGAAGTTCACCAGCGTCCTCGCCACCGCCGGCGTCGCCCTCTCCCTGGCCGCCTGCGGCAGCTCCGGCTCGTCCGGTTCCTCCGACCCGAACGCGCCGCTCACCGTCGCCGCCAGCCCCACCCCGCACGGCCAGATCCTCAAGTACGTCAAGGACAACCTGGCGGAGAAGGCCGGCCTCAAGCTCGACATCAAGGAGGTCACCGACTACGTGACCCCCAACACCGCGGTGCAGGACGGCTCGGCCGACGCCAACTACTTCCAGCACGTCCCGTACCTGGAGGACTTCAACAAGAAGCACGGCACCACCATCGTCTCCGTCGAGCCGGTGCACCTGGAGCCGCTGGGCGTCTACTCCAAGAAGGTCAAGTCCGTCACCGAGATCCCCGACGGCGCCACCATCGGCCTGCCCAACGACGCCACCAACGAGGGCCGCGCGCTCAAGCTGCTCGCCGACAACAAGCTGATCACCCTCAAGGAGGGCGCCGGCACCGCGGCCACCCCGGCCGACATCACCGCCAACCCCAAGAACCTCAAGTGGAAGGAGCTGGAGGCCGCCCAGCTGCCCCGCTCCGTCTCCGACCTGGACGCCGCCGTCATCAACGGCAACTACGCGCTCGACTCCGGCCTCAAGCCGGCCACCGACGCGATCGTCCTGGAGAAGGCCGAGGGCAACCCGTACGCCAACATCCTCGCCGTCAAGAAGGGCAAGGAGAACGACCCGCGGGTCAAGAAGCTCGCCGAGCTGCTGCACTCCGCCGAGGTCAAGAAGTTCATCGACGACAACTTCCAGGGCTCCGTCGTCCCGGCCTTCTGACCGGACCCGCGATCGCGCACCGCGCACCCGCACGTCCTTCGACCGGGCCCCCGCCGCATCTCGGCGGGGGCCCGGTCGGGCAGTATGCACGAGTGACGCCCTGACAGACCGTGTTCTGACGTACCGTCGTCCGGTCCGCGCACCGCGTGGCACCGGGGGCACCGGCGAGGCGTACGGTGTGTCCACGACCCGGCGAGGAGAGACGGCATGGCAGCGAGCTTCCCCGAGACCGCCATCAGCACCGAGCGGCTGCTGCTGCGCCCCCTTGCGGAGCACGACTCCCCCGGCCTGGTCGCGATGATGGCCGACGACCTCGTCCTGGCCTGGACGGACCAGCCGCAGCCCTTCACCGAGGCCCACGCGCGCGAGCTCGCCCGCACCCTCGCCCCCGACCACCGCGCGGCCGGCCGCGGCATCGTCTTCGCCGTCGTCGAGCACCTGACCCAGCGCCTGGTCGGCCTGGTAGAACTGCGGAACACCGACTGGCGGCTGCGCTCCACCGAGATCGCCTACGTCACCGCCGCCTGGGCGCGTGGCGAGGGCTACGCGCCGGAGGCCGTCCTCGGCGTCGCGCAGTGGCTCTTCGAGGACCGCGGCTTCCTGCGCCTGGAGATGCGCACCGCCGCCGGCAACACCGCCGCCCAGCAGGTCGCCCAGAAGATCGGCGGCATCAGCGAGGGCGTGCTGCGCAGCGCCTGGATAGTGCGCGGCGAGGCCGGCGAGGCGATGGGCGCACCGGCCGCCCGCCGGACCGGGGGAGAGAACCGCAGCGACCTCATCCTGTGGAGCCTCCTGCCGGAGGACCTGGAGCAGCCGGCCGACCGGGAGATCGGCTGGCACGGCGACCACCACCGGTACGTCCTGCGCGACTGACCCGCCCGCCGCGGCTGCGGCCGGGCGACCGCCGGGCGGCGCCGCTGCCGAGTCGCCGGCCCGCCGAGCCGTACCGGGCCCGCCGGCCCGCCCGCGCGCCGGCGTGCGCCGGACATGTGTGCGAGATGTCGGCGCGGCGGGGATCACACCCGGTAACCTCTCCTCCGGCGCCGTACGCGGGCGCAGCATGTCGGCGCACCGAGGCGAGGGAGAACGGCCGCAGATGGCTGACCGGATCACGGTCATCGGGTGGGACGGCACCCCGCTGACCGAGGCCGCCGGCGCGGCCCTCGCCGCCGCGACCCTGGTGGCCGGCGCGCCCTACCAGCTCAACGCCCTCCCGGTCCCCGCCGCCGCCGAACGGCTCGTCCTCGGCAACGTCCAGCTCGCCGCCCGGCGGATCGCCGAACACCGCGGTGCCGCCGTCGTCGTCGCCGAGGGCGACCCCGGCTTCTTCGGCGTCGTCCGCACCCTGCGCCGCCCCGAGTACGGCCTCGAACTGGAGGTCCTGCCCGCGGTCTCCTCGGTCGCCGCCGCCTTCGCCCGCGCGGGCATGCCCTGGGAGGACGCCCAGGTGGTCAGCGCGCACGGCGGCCGGCTGCGCCGCGCGGCCAACATCTGCCGGGCCCACCAGAAGGTCGCCGTGCTCACCGCGCCCGGCGCCGGGCCGATCGAGCTGGCGCTGATGCTCCGCGGGGTGCACCGCACCTTCGTCGTCTGCGAGGCGCTCGGCACCGACGAGGAGGACGTCACCGTCCTCACCTCCGACCGGGTCGCCGACCACGACTGGCGCGACCCCAACGTGGTGCTGGTGATCGGCGGCAACAGCGGCGGCCCGCAGAACGGCGCGGTCTCCGAGGCCGCAGGCTGGCTGGCCGGGCGCCCGGTGGGCTACCCCGGCCCGGAGCGCGGCTGGGCGCTCCCCGCGGAGGCATACGCGGGCGCCGGGAGCGTGTCGGATGCGCCGGGCGCGCCCGGCGCATCCGACACGCTCCCGGCGCACGTCCGCGCCCTGGTGCTGGCCCGTCTGGGTGCCCGGCCGGGCGACCTGGTCTGGTCGGTCGGCGCCGGCAGCGGGGCCCTCGCGGTCGAGGCGGCCCGGTTCGGCGCGGCCGTGGTCGCCGTCGAGGCCGACCGCTCGGCCTGCGCCCGGCTGGCCGTCAACGCCCGCCGCTACGGCGTCGAGGTGGAGACCGTCCACGGCGGCGGCCCCGAGGTGCTCGGCGGCCTTCCGGAGCCGGACGCCGTCGTCGTCGAGGCGGGCGGCCCGGCCGTGGTGCGTGCCGCCCTCGCCCGCCGCCCCGAGCGCTTCGTGGCGGTGGCCCGGGCGTTCGCCGAGGCGGAGGAGCTCCGCCGCGCCATCGCCGAGGCCGGCTACCGCGCGGACGGCGCGTTGCTGCAGTCCACGCCGCTGGAGGCCGCGCCGGCCGATCCGGCGGGCGCGGGCGCAGGCGCGGGCCTGCGGCTCGGGGCGGGCGCCGCCGGCGTGCTGCTGCTCTGGGGTGAGCAGATCGTGTGAAGGCGCGGTGCCGCCGGCGGTGGCCCGCTGGCGAATCCGGTGAGGGTTCCGCCGCCGGAGGCGGGGGCGCCGCGGCGCGGGCCACGGGTGCGCGCCGCCGCGAAGCGGTGATCCAGGTCGCATCCGGACACTGATTCGAGAGGCGGCGCCGCCGGGCCGGTAGTGTGGCGTCCGGGACGCTGGCGGCGTCCGGCAGCCCGCCCGATCCGGTCGGTTTGTCGCCCTCCTGACGCGACGCAACCCGGCCCGGCTCGGAGTGTGGGCGATTCGACGGGCCGCCTGCCGGACCGGGAGAATGCCGTAGGGTCCGGTGCGGTCGTGCCGGTTGCCCCGGCTTGTCGTTGTTTCAGTTGACGCGCCGCCCCCGTCGGGCGGTGCGCGGGCCGGGGTGCCGCAGCGCGCCGGAAGGACTTCGGCCGCAGCGCCTCGGCGCGGCGGCCGCGTGTGGTTGAGGGGCGGGCCGGTGCAGGCCCGACCCGTGCGGATGGGCGCTGCGGTCGGTGATCGCGTCGCCGAGGGCGCGGCAGCGGCCTGGAAGGAGCTTTGACATGACCGATGGCGGCCACGTCCCGAACGAGGGACTTCCGGAGCACCTGCTCGCCGGGCCCGACCCGCTCGGCGGCCCGGGGGGCGTCGCGGCCGTCGCCCCCGCGCAGGGTGTCGTACCCATGCAGGGTGCCGCGGTGGACGGCGGCGTGGTCCCGAACCAGGCGATGCCCAATCCCGCGATGCCCAACCCCGCGATGCAGCACCCGGGCGTGCCGGACGGCGGCCTGACCGGCGGGGTGCCGCCGCAGGACTACCCCGGCCACGGCCAGCCGATCGGCGTGCCCGGCCAGTTCGCCCCGGCCCCCGGCGTGCCCGGTGCCCCGGGCATGGCCGGTGTCGCCGGCGTTCCCGGTGACGGCTGGGCCGTCGACCCGGGCGCGCCGCGCCCCGCCTTCCACTTCCTCGACCAGCCCGACGACCAGCCGGACCCGCTGGACGACGAGGACGACGTCCTGCTGATGCCCGGCCCGCAGGGCTCCTGGGGCGAGCCCGTCGCCGCACCCGCCGACCAGAGCGCCGAGCAGGGCGTCCCCGGCACTCCGGTCGAGCCGTCCTGGCCGCCGCTGGACCCGCCGGCGCTCGGCGCCGACCAGGCCGGCCAGCCGGTGCCGGACCAACCGGTGGTCCAGTCCCTCCAGACCCAGGGCCACGGCATCCAGGTCCCGGTCCAGCCGCAGGGCCAGGAGCCGGTGACGGCGGTTCAGCCGCCGCGCCGCCCGCTGCACGCCGGTCCGCCGGTCCCGGACCCGTCGCTGATGACCGGCCAGGTGCCGGTGCGCTCGCTCGCCGACCGCGGCCCCTCGCTGGGCGGCACGCCCGCGCACGGCATCCCGGTCGTCGTCGGCCAGCCGGAGCCGCAGGCCGCCGTGCCCGCCCAGGCCCAGCCGATCCCGGTCGCCCAGCCGATCCCCGCCGAGCAGCCGATCCCCGCCGAGCAGCCGATCCCCGCCGAGCAGCCGATCCCCGCCGAGCAGCCGGCCCAGGACGTTCCGCAGGCCGTGCAGCCGGTCGAGGGCGTGCAGGTCGTCGACGGCGCGCAGGGTCTGCAGCCCGTTGCCGCCGAGGCCGGGCCCGCCGCCGAGGCGTCGGTGGCCCCGGAGGCGTTCGTGGCCGAGCCGGGCGTCGCCCCGGTCGCCGACGCGCCGGCCGCCGCCGAGCAGCTCGCGGTGGCCCCGGAGGCCGCTGCCGCGCAGGCCGTGCAGCCCGAGGCGGTCCTCGTCGACGCGTCCGCCGCCCCCGTCGAGGCCGCCCCCGTCGAGGCCGCCCCGGTCGAGGCCGCCCCGGTCGAGGCCGCCCCGGTCGAGGCCGTGCCGGGTGACGCCCAGGGCGCCCCCGCCGCCGCGGAGGCGCCGGCCGAGCCCGTCGCCCAGACCGAGCAGCAGTCCGCCGCCCAGGCCGGCCAGCCGCGTCGGATCGCCGCCTTCCTGGCCGCGCCCACCCCGCACGGCCTCCCGCAGGTCGAGGCGACCGAGCCGGTCCCGTCCGGCGAGGACGCGGCGGCGCAGCAGTCCGTCCCCATAGCGCCCGCCGCGCAGCCCGAGGCCGTGACCGCCGAGGCGGCCCAGCCGACCGGGACGGTTCAGGACGACCCGTCCGCGCAGTCCGCCCCCGGCGCCGAACCCGTCGCCGAGCCGGTGGATGCCGCGGTCGTGGAGCAGCCCGTGGAGCCCGCGGAGCAGTCCGAGGCCCTGCCCGAGGCCGCCGCCGAGACGGCCGTCGGCACCGGCGAGATGCCGTCCGGCCAGGTCGTCGCCGGCCCGGAGGCCGAGCAGGCGGAGCAGGCTCCGGCCGAGGCCGCCGTCCCGGCCCCGGAGACCGCGGGGACGCCGGAGACCACCGAGCCCGCCGGGCAGCCCGAGGCACCGGCAGGCGAGGCGGCCGACGAGCCGGCGGTCGCGCCCGAGCCCGCGCCTGCCACCGAGCCCGTCGCCACCGAGCCCGCGGCCGAGCCCGCCGCGGAGGCCCGGCCCGAGGCCGCCCCGGTGGACGCCGAGACCGTGGCCGCCGCGGTGGAGCAGGCCCCCGGCGGCGACGCCCCCGTCGAGGCGTCCGCGGACGAGACCGCCGCGGGCGAGGCCACCGGCGCCGAAGCCGCCACCAAGGCCGCCACCGAGGCCGGCACCGAGGCCGGCACCGAGGAGGCCCCGGCCGAGGACGCCGCTCCCGAGGAGCCCGCCGAGCCGCGCGGCCCCGCCGCCGTCGGCTACGACGACGCCGGCCGCGAGGCCGTCCACCAGGTCATCCGCGAGCGCCGCGACGTCCGCAACGGCTTCCGTCCGGACCCGATCCCGCACGAGGTGCTGATCCGCGTCCTGGAGGCCGCCCACACCGCGCCCAGCGTCGGCTTCTCCCAGCCGTGGGACTTCGTGGTGATCCGCTCGGCCAAGACCCGCCGCAAGATGCACGAACTGGCCGAGCGCCAGCGCGAGGCGTACGCGGACACGCTCCCCAAGGGCCGGGCCAAGCAGTTCAAGGAAATCAAGATCGAGGCCATCCTCGAAACCCCGGTCAACATCGTGGTGACCGCCGACCGCACCCGCGGCGGCCGCCACACGCTGGGCCGCCACACCCAGCCCCAGATGGCCCCGTACTCGGCCGCCCTCGCGGTCGAGAACCTCTGGCTGGCCGCCCGCGCCGAGGGCCTCGGCGTCGGCTGGGTGAGCTTCTTCGACGAGGACGAGATGGTCCGCGAGCTCGGTCTGCCCGAGCACCTGGAGGTCGTCGCGTACCTGTGCGTCGGCTACGTCGACGCCTTCCCGGACGAGCCCGAGCTCCAGCAGCAGGGCTGGGCCAAGAAGCGCCCGCTCTCCTGGGTCGTCCACGAGGAGCAGTACGGCAACCGCGCGCTGCCCGGCGAGGAGCCGCACAGCCTGCTCGCCGAGACCCTGCGCGGCATCCGCCCGCTGGACGCCAAGGCGCTCGGCGAGGCCTGGGACCGCCAGAAGCGGATGACCAAGCCGGCCGGGTCGCTCGGCATGCTGGAGATCATCTCCGCCCAGCTGTCCGGCCTCTCCCGCAAGTGCCCGCCGCCGATCCCGGAGCCCGCCTGCGTGGCGATCTTCGCGGGCGACCACGGCGTGCACGCCCAGGGCGTCACGCCCTGGCCGCAGGAGGTCACGGCCCAGATGGTGGGCAACTTCCTGGCCGGGGGAGCGGTGGTCAACTCCTTCGCCAAGCAGATCGGCACCGAGGTCTGCGTGGTCGATGTCGGCGTGGCCGCCGAGCTGCCCGACGCGATCCAGCAGGGCCGCACCACCGGCCTGCTGCCGCGCAAGGTCCGCCCCGGCACCGGCGACATGACCCAGGGCCCGGCGATGACCCGCGAGGAGGCCCTCAAGGCCGTCGAGGTCGGCATCGAGACCGCCCGCGACCTGGTCGCCGCCGGCAACAAGGCCCTGGTCACCGGCGACATGGGCATCGCCAACACCACCGCCTCCGCCGCGCTGATCTCCGTCTTCACCGGGCTGGACCCGGCGGAGGTCACCGGCCGCGGCACCGGCATCGACGACGAGACGCACGCCCGCAAGGTCGAGGTGATCCGCGCCGCGCTCGCGCTGCACCAGCCGGACCCGGCCGACCCGATCGGCGTCCTCGCCGCCGTCGGCGGCCTGGAGCACGCCGCCATCGCCGGCTTCCTGCTCGGCGCCGCCTCGCTGCGCACCCCGGTCATCCTGGACGGCGTCATCGCCGGCTCGGCAGCCCTGGCCGCCAAGGCCATCGCCCCCGAGGTGCTGGCCGCCTGCATCGCCGGCCACCGCTCCGCCGAGCCCGGCCACCAGGCCGCGCTCGCCAAGCTCGGCCTGCGTCCGCTGATCGACCTCGACCTGCGGCTCGGCGAGGGCACCGGCGCCCTGCTGGCCCTTCCGCTGGTGCAGAGTGCGGCCCGCGCGATGCACGATGTAGCCACGTTCGACTCCGCCGGGGTCACCGAGAAGGCCTGACGCCCGCCCGCACCGCTCCGTGTACCGGCCCGAGGGCGCGCCGGCACACGGAGCGGTGCCGCGTACCCCCACCACCCTCACCCGACCCAGGAGCACCGCCCATGACCGCGCCCAACCCGCCCTCCGTGCCCGCCGACCGGCCGGACGGGCCCCACCCGCACCCCGGCACCGAGGGCCGCACCCCCTACCTGGTCGGGCTGCTGCTCGCCGGCCGCCGGGTGGTCGTGGTCGGCGGCGGCCAGGTCGCCCAGCGCCGGCTGCCCGCCCTGATCGCCACCGGTGCGGACCTGCACCTGATATCGCCCGCCACCACCCCCGCCGTCCAGGCCATGGCCGACGCCGGCGAGCTGACCTGGCACGAGCGCCCGTACCGGGACGGCGACCTCGCCGACACCTGGTACGCCCTGGTCGCCACCGACGACCCGGCGGTCAACACCGCGGTCAGCGCGGAGGCCGAGCGCGAGCGGGTGTTCTGCGCCCGCAGCGACGACGCGGCCGCCGCCACCGCCTGGACCCCGGCCACCGGGCGCGACGCCGGCGCCACCGTGGCGGTGCTCACCGGCGACCCGCGGCACTCCGCCGCGCTGCGCGACACCATCGTGGACGGCCTGCGGGACGGCTCGCTGGCGGCCCGCCGGCACCGCGCCGGGGACGCCTCCCGGGAGTCCCGCCGCGGGAGCGTCGCCCTGGTCGGCGGCGGCCCGGGCGACCCGGACCTGATCACCGTGCGGGGCCGCCGACTCCTGGCCGACGCGGACGTGGTGGTCGCCGACCGGCTGGCCCCGCGGGAGCTGCTGGCCGAGCTGCCCGAGCACGTCGAGGTGATCGACGCGTCGAAGATCCCGTACGGGCGGTTCATGGCCCAGGAGGCGATCAACCGGACGCTCATCGAGCACGCCAGGGCCGGCAAGTTCGTGGTCCGGCTCAAGGGCGGTGACCCGTACGTCTTCGGGCGCGGCGGCGAGGAGCTGCTGGCCTGCGCCGAGGCCGGCCTGCCGGTGACCGTGGTCCCGGGGATCTCCAGCTCGATCAGCGTGCCGGCGGCGGTCGGCGTGCCGGTCACCCACCGGGGCATGACGCACGAGTTCACCGTGATCTCCGGCCACGTCGGGCCGGACGACGAGCGCTCGCTGACCAACTGGGAGGCCGCCGCCCGGATGAGCGGCACCCTGGTGCTGCTGATGGCCGTGGACAAGATCGGCGCGATCGCCGCGAAGCTGGTGGAGTGCGGTCGCCCGGCCGACACCCCGGTGGCCGTGGTCCAGGAGGGCACCACCGCGGCCCAGCGCCGGGTGGACGCCACCCTGGCGACCGTCGCGGCCACCGTCGAGGCCGAGCGGATCAAGCCCCCGGCCGTGATCGTCGTCGGCGACGTCGTCAACGTGCTGGCCCCGGCCTTCGCCGGCTCCTGAGCGGCCCGGCCCCCGAGGCCCCGGAGTGGGAGGCCGGCCCCGCCGACCTCCCACTCCGCCCCCGCACGGACCCGTAGCCCCGGCTCACTCCAGCGGCTGCTCCGTCCAGATCACCTTCCCGGTCGCCGTGTACCGCGTCCCCCAGCGGTCCGCGAACTGCGCGACCAGGAAGAGCCCGCGCCCGCCCTCGTCCGTGGTGGCCGCGTACTTCAGGTGCGGCGAGGTGCTGCTGGCATCGGACACCTCGCAGATCAGCGCCCGGTCGCGGAGCAGCCGCACCCGGATCGGCCCCGACCCGTACCGGATCGCGTTGGTCACCAGCTCGCTCAGGATCAGCTCGGTGACGAACGCCGCCTCGTCCAGCCCCCACTGCGCCAGCCGCTCCGCCACCGCCGCCCGCACCGCACCCACCGCGGCCGGGTCGGACGGCACGTCCCACTCCGCCACCTGGTCCGGCGCGAGCACCCGGGTACGCGCCACCAGCAGCGCGATGTCGTCCTGCGGGTGCGCCGGCAGCATCGCGCCCAGGACGTCCGCGCAGGTCTGCTCCGGCGTCCGCGGCGGCCCGGTCAGCGCCGACCGCAGCCGCTCCAGCCCCTCGTCGATGTCCCGCTCGCGGTCCTCCACCAGCCCGTCCGTGTACAGCACCAGCCGGCTGCCCTCCGCCACCTCCAGCTCCACCGTCTCGAACGGCAGCACCGCGAGGCCCAGCGGCGGCCCCGTCGACAGTTCAGGGAAGACCACCTGCCCGTCCGGCGAGACCAGCGCCGGCGGCGGATGCCCCGCACTGGCCAGGGTGCAGCGCCGCGACACCGGGTCGTAGATCGCGTACAGACAGGTCGCCCCGGTGACCGCCCCCGAACCGCCGGTCGCGGACTCCTCCTGGTCGATCCGGTTCACCAGGTCGTCCAGGTGCCCGAGCAGCTCGTCCGGCGGCAGGTCCAGCGTCGAGAAGTTGTGGATCGCCGTCCGCAGCCGCCCCATGGTCGCCGCCGCGTGCAGCCCGTGCCCCACCACGTCCCCGACCACCAGCGCCACCCGGGCACCCGGCAGCGGGATCACGTCGAACCAGTCCCCGCCGACCCCCGCCTGCGCCGGCAGGTACCGGTGCGCCACGTCCAGCGCGTTCTGCGCGGGCAGGCTCCGCGGCAGCAGGCTGTGCTGCAGCGTTACCGCCATCGCGTGCTCGCGGGTGTACCGGCGCGCGTTGTCGATGCAGACCGCCGCGTGCGAGACCAGTTCCTCGGCCAGCGCCAGGTCCTCGTCCTCGAACGGCTCCGCCCGGCCCGCCCGCCAGAACCGCGCCACCCCCAGCAGCACCCCGCGCGCCTTCAACGGCACCCGCACCAGCGAGTGCACCCCGTACTCCAGCGCCTGCGCCGCCCCCTCCGGATCCTGGTCCCGCCACGCCGTGCTCTCCGCCAGCCGTGGCTCCACCCCCGGCAGCCCGGTGTCGAGCGCACCCGCCAGCGGCGTCGACGGCACCACGTCCAGCACCGTGCCCACCGGGTAGAACGGCGAGTCGTCCCGCACCCCGGCGAACGCCGCCCGGCGCACCCGGTCCAGCGAAACGCCCGCCGGCGGCTCGTCGCCGTCCAGCACCTGCTCGGCCAGGTCGACGGTGACGAAGTCCGCGAACCGCGGCACCGCCACCTGGGCCAGCTCCTCCGCCGTGCGCGTCACGTCCAGCGTGCTTCCCACCGCGAGGCCCGCGTCGTACAGCAGCCGCAGCCGTCGCTGCGCCACCTCGGCCCGGCCGGAGAGCGCCAGCAGCTCGGTGGAGTCACGCAGCGTGGCGACCAGGCCGGGCGGGCCGCCGTCGCGGTCGGTCAGCCGGATGTTCACCGCCAGCAGCCGCTCCCCGGACAGCACCACCTCGTCGGTGACCGGCCGGTCGGCGGTCAGCAGCTCCTCGGGCGCGTGGTCCAGGCCGAGCTCCGTCACCAGCCGGCCCTCGGCGTCGGCCGGCAGGTCCAGCAGCCGGCGCGCCTCGTCGTTGCAGAGCAGCAGCCGCCCGTCGCCCTCGACGATCAGCACGCCCTCGCGCACGGCGTGCAGCACGGCCGCGTGGTGCTCGTACATCCGCGTCATCTCGGCCGGCCCGAGCCCGTGCGTCTGCCGCCGCAGCCGACGGCTGATCAGCGCCGTGCCGCAGGTGGCCAGGCCCAGCGCAACCGCCGCGGCCCCGAGCACCACGGGCAGCTGCCGTTCGCTGGCACTGCTCACGTTCTCGATCGTGATGCCGGACGACACCGCGCCGATCACCTGGCCGTCCGGCGCGCGCACCGGCACGGTCGCCTGGACCAGCGGCCCGAGTGTGCCGTCGATCTGCTCGGTCACCACCTGCCCGTCGAGGGCGGGCTCGTAGTTCCCTACGAACTTCTGGCCGATCCGGGCCGGATTGGGGTGGGTGTAGCGGATGCCGTCGGTGTTCAGCACCACGATGAAGTCCACGCCCGCGTTGATCCGCGCCGCCTGCGCCTTGGGCTGCAGGATCGCGGTCGGATCGGGGGACTGCATGGCGGCGACGATGCCGGGCGAGTTGGCGAAGGTCTGCGCCACCGCCACCGACCGGTTGGTCGCCTCCTGCCGGGCGTCGTTGCGGGACTGCACCACCAGGGCCACCACGGCCGCGGCGACCAGGAGCAGCACCACCAGGACCTGGAGCGCGAAGAACTGCCCAGCCACCGAGCGGCGCTTCACCGACTTCGGCCACGCCGCCCGCGGCTGCTGTAGCCGACCGCGTGGGCGCCCACCGGAGGAGCCGGCGGCTCCAGTGGCGAGAGAGGAGGCGGTGGAGCCAGAAGCACCAGAGCCCGACGGAGCCCAGGATCGGCCCGGAAAACGGGCCATACGCCATATTTGCACTCTGCGTGCCGAGGGGCCAAGACCAGCCACACCCGATCGTTCGGCCGTTTAGCCTTCTCCACCCCGACTTGGCAAGATCGCAGGGTGTCCGAGCCCAGCATCATCACCGATCCCGCCGACCCGCGCCTCGCCGACTACACCGGCCTGACCGACGTGGAACTGCGCCGCCGACGCGAGCCCGCGGAGGGCCTGTTCATCGCCGAGGGCGAGAAGGTCATCCGCCGCGCCCTCGCGGCCGGCTACCGCATGCGGTCGATGCTGCTGACGGCCAAGTGGCTCGATGTGATGGCCGACGTGATCGCCGAGGCCGAGGCCCCCGTCCACGTCGTGGAGCCCGCGCTGGCCGAGGCCGTCACCGGCTACCACGTCCACCGCGGCGCGCTCGCCTCGATGGAGCGCAAGCCGCTGCCGGACGCCGCCGAGGTACTGGCCGGCGCCCGCCGGGTGGCCGTGCTGGAGGGCCTGGTCGACCACACCAACCTGGGTGCCATCTTCCGCAGCGCCGCCGCGCTCGGGATGGACGCCGTCCTGCTCTCGCCCGACTGCGCGGACCCGCTGTACCGGCGCGCGGTGAAGGTCTCGATGGGTGCCGTCTTCGCCGTCCCCTACGCCCGGCTGGACCCGTGGCCGGCCGCCCTGGACACGGTCCGGGAGGCGGGCTTCAGCCTCCTCGCGCTCACCCCGGCCGAGGACGCCGTCGACCTGGCCGCCCTGGCCCCGCACCGGCTGCCCAAGGCCGCGCTCATGCTCGGCGCCGAGGGCGACGGCCTCACCCGGCGCGCCATCGACGCCGCCGACCACCCCGTGCGCATCCCGATGGCCCACGGCATCGACTCCCTGAACGTCGGCGCGGCCGCAGCGGTGGCCTTCTACGCCGTCACCGCCGCCACCTGACCCACCCCGGGCGCGCGGGAAGTCGGCCCGCCCGACTTCCCGCGCGGGCCTGCGGCGTGTGTAGGCATCCTCGGGGCGGCGTGGGGGACGAGCGCGAGAAGTCGGCTCGTCCGACTTCCCGTGCGGGCCGGTGGGTGCTGCCGGGGGCAGGCGCCGGGGTCCTGGGCGATGTGGGGCGCGAGAAGTCGGCCTGGCCGACCTCCTGCGCGGCGCGGAGCGGAGCCCGAGGGCCGGGGGATCAGCCTGCCGGTGCCGAGGGCGGGGCGGGGGCCGCTGCGGGGGGCGGGGTCACGGTCACCGTGGGGGCGCCGGGCCAGGACTCCTCGATGGTCCCGTCCGGCCGCACCGTGTAGCGGGTGGACGCGGTCGCGCCCGTCTGGCTGCTGCGCTCCTCGCGGACCAGCGCGCCGCTGTCGAGCCGCCAGGCGGCCGCCGCCTGCGGGTCCGCGGCCGAGGACCGCGCTGCGAGCGGCACGGGCGTGTCCCCGTTGAAGCCGAAGAGCTGGACCAGGTCGGTCGGCACCGAGCCCTCCGTGCGGCGCAGCACCACCAGGCCGGCCGGCGCCCCCTTGTACCGGGCGGGGAGGACGGTGCTCAGCGCGACCTGCGGTCCCGCCCCCGCCGAGCGGCCGTCCCGCAGGGCGATCGGCGGGCCGCCGGCGGGGTCGGGGTAGCTGCGGTTGGGCCAGTCGACCGCCGGGTTGACGCCCTGGGCGGGAGCCAGCGCGCCCTCGCCGGCCGGGCCGCCCGTACGGGCCGCGGCCGCGGCCGCGGGGGGCGTCGGGGACTGCGGCAGGGACGACGGCGCCGCGCCGTCCACCGACTGCCCGGCCGCGGCGGGCGGCACGGCGGAGCCGTCCGTGCCCGGCCGGTCCGCGGGTGCGGTGGTGACCGTCGTCGCGCCCACCGGGCCGAGGCCCTGGTTGCTCCGGTTCTCGCACCCTTGCGCCGCCGCGATCGCCAGCGCGACGCCGACCGTGACGGTGACGAAGACGATCAGGCGCTGCCGCAGCAGCCGCTGCCGGGCGCTGCCGGGACGGCCGCCGGGTGCGGGCGTGTGCTGCCGGTCCCGGCTCCGCCCGCGCGGGCGGACGGGTCGCTGCCCGCCCTCGCGCGGACCGGGCTGGGCCGCCGGGGCGCCGCCCCGACCGGGGGCGGGGGTCTGCTGCCGCTCGCGCATCGGCCGGGTGGTCTGGAGGTCATCGGCCCGGGGCAGCGGTCTGGTGGTCGGCTGGGCACCCTGGTGCCCGCGCCGCGGAGCCGCACCGGCCCGGGCACCGGGGTGCCCTGCCGGGTGAACGCCGGGGTGGCCTGCCGCACGACCGCCCGCGGTCCCGTTCCCGGGGCCACCCGTCGGGCCGCCCGCGACCCTGCCCGCAGGGCCACTGCCGGGTCCACCGCCGGGGGCGCCGTGCCCCCCGGCCGGACCGCTGTGCCGGCCTCCGGCGAGCCCCGCGCCGGCGTGCCCGCCCGCGCCGCCCGCGGCGGCCCGGGCCCGCGCCACGCCCGCCGGATCCGGCGCCCGCCCGGGCGCGGGGACCCCGCGGCCTGCGGCCGGCGGCACCGGCGCTGCCGGCGCACCGCGCCCGGGAGTGCCGGGTCGTGCCCCACCGGCCGGCCGCCGCCCCGCGGCACGGGCCGCGCGCTCCGCGGCCGCAGCGTCGAATCCGCCCCCGACGGCCCCACCGGTGACGCTCCCGCCGGCCGCGGCCTGGCCGGCCGCCGCACCACCGGCCACCGCCCCGCCGGCCCCGCCCGCACCGCGCGCCGCAAGCTCGCTGAGCCGCTCGTGCAGCGCGGCCGCGCCGGGCCGTTCGGCGGGCTCCTTCGCCAGGCAGGCCCGGATCAGCGGCGCCAGCTGCGGCGGCACCTCCGAGAGGTCGGGCTCCTCGTGCACGACCCGGTACAGCATCACCTCGGAGGAGGCCCCCGAGCCGAACGGGGTGTCCCCGGTGAGCGCGTACGCCAGCGTCGCCCCGAACGCGAAGACGTCCGTCGCGGGCGTCACGGCCACGCCGCGCACCTGCTCGGGCGCCAGGAATCCGGGCGAGCCGACGGCGGTGCCGACGTGGGTGAGCGTGCTGGCGCCGCGCGACCACGCGATGCCGAAGTCGATGATCCGCGGCCCGCGCGGCGACAGCAGGATGTTGGACGGCTTGAGGTCCCGGTGGACGACGCCCGCCTCGTGCACCTTGACCAGCCCGTCGGCCAGCGCGGCACCGATCCGGGCGACCTCCGCCCACGCCAGCGGCCCCTCGTCGCCGACCCGCTTGTACAGCGAGGGCCCGGGGACGTACGCCGTGGCCAGCCAGGGGCGGTCCGCCTCGATGTCGGAGCCCACCACCCGGGCCGTGCAGCCGCCGCGGATCCGGGAGGCGGCGGCGATCTCGCGGGCGAAGCGGGTGCGGAACTCCACGTCCTCGGCCAGCTCGGCACGGATCAGCTTGAGCGCCACCCGCTGCCCGCGGCGGTCGGAACCGAGGTAGACCACGCCCATGCCGCCGGCCCCCAGCCGCCGGTGCAGTCGGTACGGCCCGACGATGCGGGGGTCCTCACGCCTCAGCCGCATCATCGCCATGTTCGCTTCCCCGTCAGCCTGTGGGTGAGGCCCCGTCGGTTGGGGCATCGTCAGTTCCTGTCTGGCACAGCTTACGGACTGGCCGCTGCGGTGTGCTGATACGCAACACCCGAACCCTCCGTGCGATTGTCCGATCGTGCGCTGACCTGCAGGTCACGGCGGTGCCGGAACGGTTCTCGGGGTCGGCTCTCAGGGTTCCCCCGGGGGCGCGGAGGAAGCCGCCTCCCCCTCCGGTAGTACACCGCAAGTCGGAGGCTCATCCTCGGGGAGGCCCGCAGAACAATACGACGGCATGACGTCCGCCCACCCCCTCCCGCCATAGCGTTGTCCTCAGCGGTGGACGGGGAGCTCGTCCCCCGAGGTAATCCGTCCACCGCGTCCGCGTCGAGCGGCCAGCAGGCACCGGCAGTACACGAATCGGGAGTAGGGGCATGGCACCGCAGCTCACGGGATCACCCCGCCGCCGTCGGCAGGCCTTCACCCAGCGCCACGCCGCCGAGCCGACCAGGCACCCGGCGGTCGCGCTGGCCATGGCACTGCCCTGCGCCGTACTGCTGGTGATGCTGTTCGGCGGCTGGGATCAGCTGGCCAACCAGGCCCAGGCCCTGGCCGAACTGATCAAGCACTGACCCGAACGCCGGGCCCGGTCCTCCGGGCCGCCGTCAGGGGAACGATCCGGCTGGGAGAGCCGGCCACTGAACGGGCACTGAATCCCCTGGGGACGGGGAGCCAGTGCCGCCGGGGAAGGCCGCGCCCGCGATGACACGCGGACGGGCGAGGAGCGGTGCGCAGAGCACCCCGGCAGGCGGAGATGCCGCGTACGGACGTCGGTGAGGGCGACCGTACGCGGCTCTTCATCTCCCGTACGACCCACGACTTTCCCGCGCGGCCCGAGCCGCTCCGCGGGGCAGCACAAACGGCCGGGGCCGTGACCCTCGCGGATCACGGCCCCGGCCGTTACTGTGCGCGATACTGGGATTGAACCAGTGACCCCTACCGTGTCAAGGTAGTGCTCTCCCGCTGAGCTAATCGCGCCTGGTGTGGCGGTCCTGCAGCGGACCCCGAAGGGTCCGACGTGCGCGATACTGGGATTGAACCAGTGACCCCTACCGTGTCAAGGTAGTGCTCTCCCGCTGAGCTAATCGCGCCTGGTGTGGCGGTCCTGCAGCGGACCCCGGAGGATCCGACGTGCGCGATACTGGGATTGAACCAGTGACCCCTACCGTGTCAAGGTAGTGCTCTCCCGCTGAGCTAATCGCGCGGGGAGGTCTCCCGGTGGAACCGGGTGATCCTCTTGGAGGTGGAGACGGGATTTGAACCCGTGTACACGGCTTTGCAGGCCGTTGCCTCGCCTCTCGGCCACTCCACCAGGCAACACTCGAAGAACGATCTTACACTGTTCTCCATCGAGCGGACGACGAGATTCGAACTCGCGACCCTCACCTTGGCAAGGTGATGCTCTACCAACTGAGCCACGTCCGCCTGTCTCCCGGGATCTTCACCGCTTTTCTTCGGCTGCGCTCCCTGGCGACGTGTTGAACTCTAGCGGATTCCTGGGCCAGCTAAAAATCCGTTCCCGCAGCGTGCCGAGGGGATGGCCCCGGAGTGCCGTCCCGTCAGCGGTTCCGCGGGCCCATCGGCCCCCACCAGCGGCGTCTCCGGATGATCATCCGCGGGCCGTCCCGCGCACACCCGCAGGACACCCGGGTACCGCCCGGAGACCGGTGCCCGCGCGCCCCCGCACGCCGCCGCCGAGCCCCCTTCGCGCCCCCGACCTACACTTCAGGCACCGCAGCCCAGCCCCACCCGTGCAGGAGAACCGTGTCCGGCCACCCCGACCCCCTGAGCCCGCTCGCCCGCTTCGGCGGCCGCGTCGCCACCGGGCTGCGCGACGTCACCTCGGACCCAGCCGCACTCGACTCCTCCGGCTTCTGGGCCGTCGCCCACGACTTCGAGGGCCGGCTCACCTGCGCCCGCTTCGACGACGTCCGCCCCGCCCCGGCCGCGCCGTCCGGCGCCGGCTGGCTCGGCCCGTCCCCCGACAGCTGGCACAGCTCGCTGGACCACGCCGCCTACACCGCCGGGGTCCGGCGGATCCGCGAGCACATCGCGGCCGGCGAGGTCTACCAGGCCAACCTCTGCCGCGTCCTCAGCGCGCCGCTGCCCGACCCGGCCCGCGCCGACGTCGACGCCCTCACCGGTCTGCTCGCCCACGGCAACCCCGCGCCCTACGCCGGCACCATCCGCCTGCCCGAGCACGGCGTCGAGATCGCCACCGCCTCGCCCGAGCTCTACCTGCGCCGCGACGGCCGCACCGTCTCCTCCGGCCCGATCAAGGGCACCGGCCGCACCGAGGCCGACCTGCTGGAGAAGGACTACGCGGAGAACGTGATGATCGTCGACCTGGTCCGCAACGACCTCGGCCGGGTCTGCGAGACCGGGACGGTCACCGTGCCCGACCTCTGCGCCGTCGAGAAGCACCCCGGCCTGGTCCACCTCGTCTCCACCGTCCAGGGCACCCTGCGGGCCGGTGCCGGCTGGCCCGAGCTGCTGGACGCCACCTTCCCGCCCGGCTCGGTCACCGGCGCCCCCAAGTCCAGCGCCCTGCGGATCATCGACGCCCTGGAGACCGCCCCGCGCGGCCCCTACTGCGGCGCCATCGGCTGGGTCGACGCCGACCGCGGCGAGGGCGAACTCGCCGTCGGCATCCGCAGCTTCTGGATCGACCGGGCGGCGCCCGGTGCACCCGTGCTGCGCTTCGGCACCGGCGCCGGCATCACCTGGGGCTCGGACCCCGAAGGCGAATGGGCGGAAACCGAACTGAAGGCCGCCCGCCTGGTCGCGATAGCGTCGGGCACCGAGACCGACTGACGGCCGGCACCGGTAATCGGTCGGCCCGCCCCCCCCGCCCCGCCACCCCCTGGCCGCACGCCCGACGCCCCGGCCCCGGCCACCCGCCCCGGCCCCGGCCACCCGCACCTCCCACCGTCCGACCGCCCCGCCCCAACGCCCAGAGGAGCAGCCCTCGATGCAGCACCCGACCAAGAGCTGGGTCAACGGCACACTCGTCGACTCCGCCGACGCCGCGCTCTCCGTCCTCGACCACGGACTCACCACCGGCGACGGCGTCTTCGAGACCCTCAAGGCCGTCGACGGCCGGGTCTTCGCCGTCACCCGCCACCTCGACCGGCTCACCCGCTCCGCCCGCGGTCTCGGCCTGCCCGACCCCGACCACGACCTGGTCCGCGAGGCCTGCGCCCAGGTCCTCGCCGCCAACCCCATGCCGCTCGGTCGGCTCCGCCTCACCTACACCGGCGGTACCGCCCCGCTCGGCTCGGAGCGCGGCGACGGTGCCCCCACCCTGGTCGCCTCCATCGGCGCCGTGGCCCACCGGCCCGACACCACCGCCGTCGCCACCGTCCCGTGGCGCCGCAACGAGCACAGCGCCGTCGCCGGCCTCAAGACCACCTCGTACGCCGAGAACGTGGTCGCCCTCGCCGCCGCGCACCGCGCCCGCGCCTCCGAGGCCCTGCTCGCCAACACCGCCGGACAGCTCTGCGAGGGCACCGGCTCCAATGTCTTCGTCGTCCTCGGCGGCCGCCTGCTCACCCCCACCCTCGCCTCCGGCTGCCTGGCCGGCATCACCCGGCGACTGGTCGTCGACTGGTGCGACGCCGAGGAGACCGACCTGCCGCTGGACGTGCTCCAGGAGGCCGAGGAGATCTTCCTGACCTCCACCCTGCGCGACGTCCAGGCCGTCACCCGCGTCGACGACCGCGAACTGCCCGGCCCCGGCCCGGTGACCGCCAAGGCGATGGCCGTCTTCGCCGAGCGCAGTGGGGACGACCTGGACCCGTGACCTCCGGGCCGGGGCGCCGGTGGCCGGGGCGGGCCGGACTCCACCGGCGCCCCGGCCGCGCCGGCGGATAGAACGCCCGCACGGAGGGGAAGGGACCTCGACATGACCACCACGCTGCGGCCCGAGGGCCCGGAGACACCCACCACCGCCGGCGGCCGCACCAGACGCTGGCAGATTCGCGCCAACGGCCGGCCGGTCGGCGCCCTGCGTACCACCAGCGTCCCGCGCGGCAACCAACTCTGGGGAGAGATCGCCGAGTTGGAGGTTCACGAGGGGCGCGGCCGGGGGCGCGGAACGATCGGCGCGCTGGCCGCCGAAGAGGTACTGCGCGGCTGGGGCTGTTCCCGTGTGGACGTGGACGTCCCCGAATCGGCGCAGGCCGCCCGCGGCCTCGCCGCCACCCTCGGCTACACCGAGCGGATGCGGAACATGGCCAAGCGCCTCACGGTCGCGCCCGAGCTGCCCACCGGTGCGGTCGCCCGCCGGATCGGCCCGGAGGACTTCCCCGGCTGGCTCGCCGAGGCGAAGCAGGGCTACCTGCGGGACCTCCGCGCCTCGGGCCTGAGCGAGCGGCAGGCCCGCGCCAAGTCCGACGCCGACCACGTGCACCTGCTGCCGCAGGGTGCGGACACCCCCGGCGTCGCCCTGCGCCGGCTCTACGGGGACGGACCGGACCCGCTGGGCGCCCTCTGGCTGGCCCTGCGGGTCCGGGACCTGCCCGACGGCTCCCCGCTCGCCTGGGTGATGGTCGTCGAGGTGGCCGAGGCCCACCGCGGCCACGGCCACGGCCGCACCCTGATGCTGCTCGCCGAGCGCGAGTGCCTGGCCGCCGGAGTGCACGACCTCGGCCTGAACGTCTTCACCGGCAACGAGGTCGCGATCCGGCTCTACGACTCGCTCGGCTACCGCGTCACCAACCGGGTCTACGGCAAGCCGCTGATCTGACCGGCATGCTGACGCTTCGTCAGGATGTCGCGTCAGGGCGCCTTCGCGCCCTCGATCAACGCGGTGATCCGCTCCCGCAGGCCCTCCTGGCTCTGCCCGCCGTCCAGCCGCTGCCCGGCGATCACGTACGTCGGAGTGCCGGTGACCCCGATCGCCTTGCCCTCCGCCTGGTCGGCGTCCACGATCAGCGTGTGCCGGCCGTCGACCAGCGCGGTGTCGACCTCCTCGGCGTCCACGCCGACCTCGCGGGCCACCTCCAGCAGCACCGCCTCGCCGCGCGCCTCCAGGTCCTCGACCCGGTCCAGCAGCGCCTCGACGTACGGCCACCCGAGGCCCTGCGCGAACGCCTCCTCGGCGGCCTGCGCCGCGGCGTACGCGTGCTTGTGCTTCTCCAGCGGGAAGTGCCGCAGCTCGATCGGGAGCGCGTCGCCGTACTCGGCACGCAGCGCCCGGACGTCGTCGAGTGCCGTGCGGCAGTCCGGGCACTGGAGCTCGCACCAGAGCTCGAGGCGGGGGAGGGAACCTTCGATCATGCCCCCAGTGTTCCACTAGTGGGCGCCGCCCCGTCCCGGTGGTGCGCCCGGCCGACGGCCGCAGCCACGGGAGGTCCGATGACCAGAGTGAGCACGAGCACCGGGCGCGGCGGCACGTCGCGGCCCGCCGGACCGTCCGGGGAGCGGCCGTGCTGACGGCGGCGGTCGCCTTCGCGCTCACCGCGGCCGGAGTGGCCGTGGCCGGTCTGCGCGCCCACCGCCGGCGGTTCCGCTCCGCGACCCGCTGGTTCGCCGTCGCGCTGCTCCCGGCCGGGCTCTACCTGTCCGGCCTGTTCCCGGTCGCGCGGACGATCGGCGGCGAGCTGGCCGACTGGGCGACCGACCTGGTCTTCAGCCCCCGGATCTGGACGGGCCTCGCGCTGCTCGCGGTCTCGGCCGCGCTGCTGGTCACCACCCGCCTGGTGGCTCGGCGCCGGGCCGTGGGCGGGGCGGAGTCCGGTCCGGCTGCAGCGGGTGCGGCCCCGGCCCGTTCCGCGGTGGCCGGCTCGCGGGCGGCACCGGCCGGCCTGACGAACGCCGGGGCCACCGCTCCCGCTGCGGCCGCCCCGAAGGCGGCGGCGCCGAAGAGCGGCAGGGCGGGCAAGCGGGACGACGGCCTCGGCGACGAGTTCGACGACATCGAGGAGATCCTCCGCCGCCGCGGCATCTGACCGGAGGCGGATCGAAGGGGCGGACCGCAAGGCGACCCGGGCGGACCGGGAGGCGGGCAGGGGCTGGGGCCGACCGGCGTCGGGCCGGCCGCTCAGGCGGAGGGCACGGCCTCCGCCGAGCGCTGCCGCGCCCGGTAGGCGGCCACGTGCAGCCGGTTGCCGCAGGTCCGGCTGTCGCAGTAGCGCCGGGAGCGGTTGCGGGAGAGGTCCACGAAGACGCGCGCGCAGTCGGGCGCCTCGCAGCGGCGCAGCCGGTCCCGCTCCCCGGCGGTCAGGATGAAGGCCAGTGCCATGCCCAGCTCCGCCGCCAGGTGGTCGTGCAGGGCGGCGTGCGGGGCGAAGTAGTGGATGTGCCACCCGTGGTGGTCGTGGTTGGTCAGGCGTGGCGTGGTGCCGGCGTCCGCGACCAGGGCGTTGATCAGCTCCGAGGCCTCCTCGGTGCCCTCGGTGACGAACACCTCCCGGAGCCGGGTGCGCAGCCGGTGCACGTTGCGCAGGTCGTCCTCGGTCAGCGAGTCGACCTCGCTGATCTCCTGGCGGACCACGAAGGCGTCGAGTGCGGCCACGTCGGGCAGCAGCTCGGCGCCGCACACCTCGGGTGCGGTGTTGAGCAGCTCGACGAGGATGCTCAGCGCGCACTCGGTGTCGTGGGTGATCAGCACGGTGGGGGCTCCTCGCCCGGAGGGGGCCGTCGGCACCCCGCGTCTACGGTCAACCTCAGACCTTACCGGGCCCCGTCGCGCACGGCGGGCGCTTCGCCCGAAGGGTTGTGCGGGAGCCGGGAGCCGGGAGCCGGGAGCCGGGAGCCGGGCGCCGGGGCCCGGTGCCGGAAGCCGTGGTGCCCCCGGAAAGACGACGGCGCCCGGCAGCGAGGCCGGCCACCCGTGCGGATGGCCGGCTCCGATGCCGGGCGCCTGCGGTGCTGGGGCCCGCTCCGGTGGGAGCGGACCGTCCACCGGCCCCGAGACCGCGTCGTGCGCGGCTGAGTCTTGCTGCCGTGCCCCCGAGTAGGACGGCTGCGGTGACGGCAGGGGGTACGGCCCCGCCGACTGCGGGGTGCGACCACCTCCCGGACGGGGTCAGCTTTCGGCGAGGATGTGGGACAGCTCCCGGTCGAGGTCGAAGTGACGGTGTTCGGTGCCGGGCGGCACGGCGGCGTCCGTCCGCTTGAGGAAAGACTCAAGCGCGCGGGCCGGGGCCTCCAGCAGGGCTTCTCCTTCCGGAGAGCTCAGCGCGATGCAGACCACCCCTTGCCCGTGGCTGCGCGAGGGCCACACCCGGACGTCGCCGGTGCCCGTGGGTCGGTGCAGCCCCTCCGCAAGGAGATCTCGGGCGAACACCCACTCCACGGTCTCGTCGGCGCCGGTGTGGAACGTCGCGTGCACGGCATAGGGGTCGGCGGTGTCGTAGCGCAGGCCCGCGGGGACGGGCAGTGAGGACTCGCTGGACACGATGAGGCGCAGGTGCAGCTCGCAGCTGACCGTGGTGTTCATAAGCGCCATGGCCTTTCGCTCAGTGTGCGCTCGGGGAATCGCACGTCGGCGAACGGACCATCCCACCTCCACGACCGATGTAAACCCCTCTGTCCGGATTCGGGGCCGAGTCGTACCCCTTACGGCGCATTGCGGATTCGGCACGGAGTGCCCGGCGCCGCATTACCGGGCCACTTCTCGGTTAGTTTCCTGGCATGACTGTGCGAAGCGACAAGGCGCGCGGGAACGCGGGCGGGAACACGAGAACGGGTGATGCGGTCGTGCCGGACGAGTCGGGGGCCAGGCCGGGCAACGGGAACGGCGGCGAGGCCGCCGGGGAGGAGCGGGCCGGCGAGGGGGCCGCGGACGGCGGGCGGGGGCTCGGCTCCCGGGCGCCGCACTTCATCCGCCGCTCCCGGCCCCTGCACCTGAGCTGGCAGGTGGCGGTCTTCCTGGTCGGCCTGGCGGTGGTGGGGGCCGGCGTGATCATGCTGCCGCTGCCGGGGCCCGGCTGGGTGGTCATCTTCCTGGGCATGGGCATCTGGGCCACCGAGTTCGTCTGGGCCCAGCTGGCCCTGCGCTGGACCCGCCGCAAGGTGGCCGAGGCGGCCCAGAAGGCACTGGACCCGAAGGTGCGGCGCCGCAACATCACGCTCACCGTGATCGGCCTGGTGGTGATCGCCGGGATCGGCGCCTGGTACCTGGCGAGGTACGGGCTGGTCATGCCGTGGAAGATCGGCGAACACTGACCCGTCCGGCCGCAACCGGTGGCGGTCCGCCCGGGGGAGGGCGGGGCCGGCGGGGGGCGGGCGCCCGGTGCGGGGGGCCGGAACGGGGGGTGTTCGGACCACCCCACCGGATGCGGTAATGTTTTCCCTGCACCCGGGCGATTAGCTCAGCGGGAGAGCACTTCGTTCACACCGAAGGGGTCACTGGTTCGATCCCAGTATCGCCCACCGGAATGCATTGTGATATGTGAGGCCCAGCCGATTATCGGCTGGGCCTCACATGTATTTCCGCAATGTGCTGAACGGCCGTCCGGAAGTCCCCCGGGAATCGGCTGAGTAACAGTCACCTTCCGCACGGGGTGCGAGTTCTGCGGGTGCGCCAGGCGGCCCCGACCGGTCCGAGTTGTACGACACCCCCCGAACGGTGCTACTGTTCTTCTCGTTGCCCGGGCGATTAGCTCAGCGGGAGAGCACTTCGTTCACACCGAAGGGGTCACTGGTTCGATCCCAGTATCGCCCACCGGACAGCACGCAGGCCCTGATCGGAAGACCGGTCAGGGCCTGCGGCGTTCGCGGACCAACCGTCGGGACCTGGGCCGGGACCGCGGACCGACGGCCGGGACCTAGGCCGCGACCTCGCAGCTGTGCTCCGGCGAGAGCCGCCGCCCGCAGCCGCACCGGGCCGGCCGCAGCGGCCACGAGACGTCCACCCGCTCCGGCGTCCCCGAGCGGTCGAACCAGTTCTGCAGCCCCCGCGCCTGCGCCGCGTGCCAGATCGCCTGCCGCAGGTGCAGCTCCGCCACCGACAGCCCGCCCAGCGCCGCCGGGTAGCGCGAACCGATCGCCCGGACCAGCTCCAGCGAGGCCGTCGCGTCCGCCGCGGCGTCGTGCGCCCCGGCCAGCTCCACCCCGTAGTGCGCGCAGAGGTCGGTCAGGGTGCGCCGGCCCTTCCGGTAGCGGTCCACGTGCTTGTCCAGCACCCGCGGGTCGATTATCAGCAGCTCCTGCGGGCCCAGCGCCTCCGCCAGCGACACCGCCCGGTGCCGGCGCAGCTCCCGGTCCAGCAGCGTCAGGTCGTACGGCGCGTTCATCACCACCACCGGCCGCCCGGCCCGGGCCTGCTCGGCCAGCGCGCGGGCCAGCTCCGCCACCACCGTCCGCGCCGGGCGGCCCTGTGCGCGCACCCGCTCGTCGGAGATGCCGTGGATCGCGCGGGCGCCCTCCGGTATCGGCACGCCCGGGTCGGCCAGCCAGGTGGCGGTCCGCGCGGGTGCGCCCGGGGTGAGCTGGACGACGAGGGCGGCGGAGACGATCCGGTCGGTCTCGACGTCCACGCCGGTGGTCTCGGTGTCGAAGGAGGCAAGTGGGCCGGTGTACCAGTGCTGCTGCATGACTGCCCCTCAGGTCCTGCGTTCCCCGAAGGTGATACCGCTCCTGACGTCCGCTCAACCGTTTGGCCCGGACCCGGCCGGGAACCCTGCGGTCAGGTGTCCTGTTCGAATCCGGACGGGCCCGGGGGCCGGGGGAGGCAACGGGGCGATGGCGCTGACACAGCCGCAGCCCGACGAGGCGGCGGAGGTCCTGCGGGGCAACCTGGCGGTGACGGCCTGCATGGAGACCCTGCAGGTCGGCTACCTGCACGCGGTCGCGGCCGCGGCGGGCTGCTCGCTCTCCCAGCCGTTCCCGGACAACGGCATCGACTGGCAGGTCAGCCACGGTTCCCGGGCGCACGAGGTGGACGACGAGGTCACCATCAAGATCCAGCTCAAGGCCACCCAGCAGATCGCCCCCCGGCCGCGCGGCCCGCACTTCAGCTTCACCCTGGACAACGACCACCTGCGCAAGCTGGCCCGGGAGCGGGTCGCGGTGCCGCGCATCCTGGTCGTGATGCTGCTGCCCAGCCGGGTCGACCACTGGCTGGAGGCCCGGCCCGACGCGCTGGAGCTGCGGCACTGCTGCTACTGGGTCAACCTGGCCGGCCACCCGGTCACCGGGCAGCGCCGGACCAACGTCCGGGTGCCCACCGCGAAGGTCTTCGACGACCGCGCACTGTGCGACATCATGGCGCGGGTCGGCGCGGGCGGCAGCCCGTGACGGCGCCGCCCCCGGCGGGAGGAACAGGACCATGACGCTGCCATCCGGGCCCCACGACGGCACCCGGCCCCTGCCCGACCCGGCGGCCGTCGACCCGGCCGTGCTCGCCACCCTGCTCGCCCGGCACGGCTGGATCCGGCGCGGCGGACCGACCGCCCGCTACGGGCGGTGGACGCCCCCGGACGACGCCGGCTCCGGCACCAGCCTGCTCGTCCCGGCCGACGACGGCTTCGACGACGCGGTCGAGCTGCTCGCCGACGCCGTCACCGCGCTGTCGCACTCGCGCAGCCCCTCCGCCCGCGCCATCCTGCTCGCCCTCACCGTTCCCGGCGACGAGCTGCAGTGGCGGCGCGAGCTCCCCGGCCCGGCCGGCACCGCGCCGTGGGAGGACGCCGAGCGGCTCCGCCGCTCCGCCCGGGGGATGCTCGCGGCCGGCGCCAAGGCCGGCCGGACCAGGGCGGCCTACTTCGGCGCCCGGCTGGACGCCTGGGCCGGCGACTTCCTGGAGCGCGTCCTGGTGGTCGAACACGGCCCGGCCGCCCAGAGCGGCGCCGGGCTCACCGCCCACACCCCGGCGCCCGAGGGCCGGGCGGCGGTCACCACCCTGGTCCGTGCCCTGGAGGCGCTGCGCGACGCGGTGGACTACCGGCGGGTCAGCGGCGGACCGGAGGCCTTCGAGAACGCCGTCCAGGCCGGGGTCAGCCGCGAGCTGGTGGAGTCCGTCGCCGAGCTGGTGCGCGGTGCGACGGCGGCGCAGCTGTCGGTCGCCTGGTCCGCCGCCGTCGGGACCCCGGGCGGCTTCGGCGACCGGCGGATCGTGCTGGAGTTCTCCCCGGGGGACCTCCCGGCGCTGGCGGAGGCCGCCGCGCTGCTGGAACGGATCGAGCCGGCCGTCGCCGTCACCGTGGTCGGCGTCGTCGTCCGGCTCAAGCGCGCCGACCCCGCGGGCCCCGGCACCGTCCGGCTGCGGGTGCTCGGCGGCGCCGAGGTCAGCGAGGTCAAGGTGCGGCTCGCCGCCCCGGCCTACCGGCTGGCCGCCGAGGCCCACCTGGCCGGCACCCCGGTACGGATCGGCGGCAGGCTGGAGCGGCGCGGCGGCTTCCGCCGGCTCACCCACCCCCGCGGCCTGGAGCTGTGCGGCGTGGAGGACGGTGAGCACGAGCGGCTGCTGAAGAGCCTGGGCGAGGGGCCCGAGCCGATCTAGGCTCGCGCGGTTCGCTCTTTCGGACCCGGCCGGGAGGCCGAACGGATCTAGGTGACGGTGGGGCCACCGGTCTCGGTACCATCGGTCAGGCGCAGCGCTGTGTTGCGTCCTCTGAATCCAGCACGTCAGGAGAGACCGGTGACGGACGTCCGGGTAATCATCAACCGCGAACCCGATCGGGAAGAGCGCGTGGTGACCACGGGCACTACGGCCGCCGAGCTCTTCGCCGACGACCGCTCGATCATCGCCGCCCGCGTCGGCGGCCAGCTCAAGGACCTCGCGTACGCCGTGCAGGACGGCGACGAGGTCGAGCCGGTCGAGATCGGCAGCAAGGACGGCCTGGACATCCTGCGCCACTCCACCGCGCACGTCATGGCGCAGGCCGTGCAGCAGCTCTTCCCGGAGGCCAAGCTCGGCATCGGCCCGCCGGTCAAGGACGGCTTCTACTACGACTTCGACGTCGAGAAGCCGTTCCACCCCGATGACCTCAAGGCCATCGAGAAGAAGATGCAGGAGATCATCAAGCGCGGGCAGAAGTTCTCCCGCCGCGTGGTCACCGACGACTCGGCCCGCGAGGAGCTGGTCGCCGAGCCGTACAAGCTGGAGCTGATCGGTCTCAAGGGCTCCGCCGCGACCGCCGGCGAGGGCGCCGACGTCGAGGTCGGCGCCGGCGAGCTGACCATCTACGACAACCTGGACGCCAAGACCGGCGAGCAGTGCTGGGGCGACCTCTGCCGCGGCCCGCACCTGCCCTCCACCCGGCACATCCCGGCGTTCAAGCTGATGCGCAACGCGGCCGCCTACTGGCGCGGCAGCGAGAAGAACCCGATGCTCCAGCGCATCTACGGCACCGCCTGGCCGAGCAAGGACGAGCTCAAGGCGCACCTCGACTTCCTCGTCGAGGCCGAGAAGCGCGACCACCGCAAGCTGGGCAACGAGCTCGACCTCTTCTCCATCCCGGAGGAGATCGGCTCCGGCCTCGCCGTCTTCCACCCCAAGGGCGGCATCATCCGCCGCGCCATGGAGGACTACTCGCGCCGCCGGCACGAGGAGGAGGGCTACGAGTTCGTCTACACCCCGCACGCCACCAAGGGGAAGCTCTTCGAGAAGAGCGGCCACCTGGACTGGTACGCCGACGGCATGTACCCGCCCATGCAGCTCGACGAGGGCGTGGACTACTACCTGAAGCCCATGAACTGCCCGATGCACAACCTGATCTTCGACGCGCGCGGCCGCTCGTACCGTGAACTGCCGCTGCGCCTCTTCGAGTTCGGGACGGTGTACCGGTACGAGAAGTCGGGTGTGGTGCACGGCCTGACCCGCGCCCGCGGCTTCACCCAGGACGACGCGCACATCTACTGCACCCGCGAGCAGATGGCGGACGAGCTCGACTCGACCCTGACCTTCGTGCTGGGCCTGCTGCGCGACTACGGCCTGACCGACTTCTACCTGGAGCTCTCCACCAAGGACCCGGAGAAGTACGTCGGTTCGGACGAGACCTGGGAGGAGGCCACCGCGGTCCTCGCCAAGGTGGCCGAGAAGCAGGGCCTGCCGCTGGTCCCGGACCCGGGCGGCGCGGCCTTCTACGGCCCGAAGATCTCGGTGCAGGCGAAGGACGCCATCGGCCGCACCTGGCAGATGTCGACCATCCAGCTGGACTTCAACCTGCCCGAGCGCTTCGACCTGGAGTACACGGCGGCGGACGGCTCGCGCCAGCGGCCGGTCATGATCCACCGCGCGCTGTTCGGCTCGATCGAGCGCTTCTTCGCGGTCCTGCTGGAGCACTACGCCGGCGCGATGCCGCCGTGGCTGGCCCCGGTCACCGTGACCGGCATCCCGATCACCGACGAGCACGTGCCGTACCTGCTGGAGGTCGCGGCCGAGCTGAAGAAGCGCGGGATCCGGGTCGAGGTGGACACCTCGGACGACCGGATGCAGAAGAAGATCCGCAACGCCCAGAAGTCCAAGGTCCCGTTCATGCTGATCGCGGGCAACGACGACGTCGAGGCGGGCGCGGTCTCCTTCCGCTACCGCAACGGCGAGCAGAAGAACGGTGTGCCGGTGGCCGACGCGGTCGCCGAGATCGTCGACGCCGTGGAGCGCCGTATCCAGGTGTGATGCGGTAGCACGGTGTGTGGCGTGGGGCAGGCTCCGCAGGGAGTCTGCCCCACTCTGCTTTGCAAGCACGGTCGGGCGAATATGCTGATCAGCATGACGACTGAGCCGGAACTGCAGCGGGGCGTCGGCGAGCCGGACGGCTTCCGCCGCCTCTGGACCCCCCATCGGATGGCGTACATCCAGGGCGAGAACAAGCCCACCGGCCCGGCTCCGGACGACGGTTGCCCGTTCTGCTCGATCCCGTCGCTGAGCGACGAGGACGGGCTGGTCGTCGCGCGGGGGAGCGCCGTGTTCGCGGTGCTCAACCTGTACCCGTACAACGGCGGGCACCTGATGGTCGTCCCGTACCGGCACGTCGCCGACTACACCGAGCTGGACGGGGCGGAGACCGCCGAGCTGGCCGACTTCACCAAGAAGGCGATGACTGCGCTGCGGGCGGCCTCGGGGGCGCACGGGTTCAACATCGGGATGAACCAGGGCGCGGCGGCCGGGGCCGGGATCGCGGCCCACCTGCACCAGCACGTGGTGCCGCGCTGGGGCGGGGACACCAACTTCATGCCGGTGGTCGGCCACACCAAGGTGCTGCCGCAGCTGCTGGCGGACACCCGCAAGATGCTCGCCGAGGCCTGGCCGCAGGACTGAGTGCCGGGCGAGCGGAAGGGCCCGCCACCGAGAGCGATCTCGGTGGCGGGCCCTTCCGTCGTGCCGGGGCTCCGTCGTGCCGGGGCCGGGCTCAGCCGGCGTCGTACTGGTCGACCCGGTACGGCCGGGTGCCCTGGGTCTCGGACTTGATGATCGAGGCGCGGTTCTTGAAGAAGCGGTCGGCGTCGACGTCGTGCTCCGCCAGGAACTCCAGCGTGGCCGCGAGGACGGCCTGGGTCACCGGGTGGGAGACGTTCAGCGCGTTGTCCGCCATCGAGCGGGTGTTCCACGGCGGCGCCGCCCAGGCGTGGCGCAGGCCGAACGGCTCGGGCAGGCCGAGGCCGCCGCCGAGCCAGCCGAGCAGGCCGGGGGCGCGGTAGAAGGGCGCGCGGACGGCCTGGCGCACCACCTCGTCGTTGTCGATGAGGGGGAGCTTGACGGTCTGCTCCTCCCAGAACTTCACCGTCTTCGCGACCGTCTTCTCCTTGTCCTTGGGCTTGTCGAAGAAGAGGCCGTTGACCGGTCCGAGGGCGAAGGCGGCCACGGTGACGTTCAGCGTGTTGGCGAGCAGGGTGACGGTGACGGTGAAGGTCAGGACGAGCTTGCCGTCGTGCGTGATGAACTGGGTGGCGAGGTAGTGCCGGGGGCCGCCGGGGAAGGTCTGCTTGTCGGCGATGGCCTGGACGGCGAAGTCGCGCATCCGGTCGCCGTCCATGTTGGCGTCGCCGGCGGGCGGGCGGCTGATCTCGTCGGCGGCCTCGCCGACCTCGAAGACGACCCACTGCTTGACGGCGACGTTCGGGATCCCGCTGTTGGCGACCTCGCTGATGCCGAGCGACTTGAGCCGGCTCGCGATCCGGCGGACGAGGTCCCAGGGGTGGAAGGCGCGGAAGTCGCCGTGGCCCTCGGCGGGGAGCAGCACGTCCGCCATCTTCCACTCGCCCCAGCGCTTCCCGGCGCCGAGGATGCCCTTGGTGCCGGCGTAGTGCTGGACGTTGGTGTCCTGCTCGGACTCCAGCCGGCCGAGTTTGGCCCGCAGGTCGGCGGCCTTCTTGTCCAGGTCGTCGCGGGGGACGGCCTTGGGGACGGTGGCGGCGACGGCGTTGCCCTCGACGAGGTCCTGCCAGCGGGTGCGCATGTCGACGGCGGAGGCGATCACGATCCGCTTGGCGAGGTACCAGCCGACGACGGGGGCGAGCATCACCAGGCGGAGGTAGATGCCGAGCGGGCCGCCGGTGGGGGGCTTGATCGCCAGGAGCAGGGCGACGGCGACCGCGGCGGCCAGCACGAGGGCGCCGTAGAACGCGGCGTTCTTGGGGTTGTCGCGCTTGAGCCAGGCGCGGAGCTGGAAGGCGCCGAGCCAGAGCAGGGTGCCGGGGAGGAAGAGCACGCCGGTGACGACCGTGACGGTGGTGAGCCGGCGGTCGCGGGCGGTGCGCAGGTCCTCGGCGGCGAGGCAGTGCTCGACGATCTGGCGGGTGTCGATGCCGAAGGAGGGCACCAGCGGCTTGCGGTCGCCGCCGAGCGCACGGGAGATCACGGCGCGGCTGAACGCCTCGCCGAGGTTGGGGCGGAAGAGGGCGAAGCGGCCCTTCTTGGCGGTGGCGGCGGTGACGGCGGTGACGAAGTCGTGGACTTCGCTGTCGCGGTAGGCGGTCGAGGAGAGCGCCTGGGTGACGGCGGTCTGCGGGCCGGCGTCGGTCCGGGGTATCTGCGCACCCGGGGTCATGTCGAGTGTGGTCACGGTCGCGTCCCCTCCTCCCCTTGTCAGCGGCAGGTTACCGTGCCCCGGCACCGCTGCGCGGATGATCGTCTGAAGTACCGTCACGATCGGGCCACCCGGGGCCTGTGGGGCATGATGCCCACCTTCGGGGGCCGTGACGCACCTGGTGGCGGGCGTGGGGGCGCAATGGTGCACGATGGGCGCAATGGGGTGGTGTCGAGGAGTCGGAGCGAGGGAGTCGCAGTGAAGGATCCGGTGCTGGTCTTCGACGGGGACTGTGCGTTCTGCTCGACCTGCGTGGTCTGGGCGGAGCGGTATCCGCGGCAGACGCTGGCCTCGGCGGGCTGGGAGGCGGTGCCGTTCCAGTTCGCGGACCTGGCGGAGCTGGACGCGCTGGCCGGGGGCCGCGGCGAGGTGTCGTGGGAGCGGGCCGAGCGCGAGGTGCTCTGGGTGACGCCGGCCGGCCGGGTGTACGGCGGGGCGCAGGCGGTGGCGCGGCTGCTGATGCGCTCGGGCGGCGCCTGGGCGTACCTGGGCGGGGTGCTGGCACTGGCGCCGGTGCGTCCGGTGGCGGGCGTCGTGTACCGGTGGGTGGCGAAGAACCGGCACCGGATGCCGGGCGGGACGCCGGCCTGCGCGCTGCGCCCGCGTACGGGGCCGGACCAGTCGTAGGCCCGGTCGGGCCCGGTCCTAGGACCGGGCCCGGCCCTCGGTGTAGCGGGTGGCGAGGGCGGCGGGCATGGGTTCGTGGCGCAGGTAGGCGCGGGAGAACTCGGCGGTGCCGTGGGTGAGTGAGCGCAGGTCGACGGGGTAGCGGACGAGTTCGAGTTCGGGGACCTCGGCGCGCAGCAGGGTGAGGGCGGGGCCGCCGGTCTCGGTGCCGAGGACGCGGCCCCGGCGGGCGGAGAGGTCGGTCAGGACGGCGCCGAGGTAGTCGTCCGGCAGCAGCACGCTGACCGCGGCGACGGGTTCGAGGAGCCGGATGACGGCGTGCTCGGCGGCGTCGCGCAGGGCGAGGGCGGCGGCGGTCTGGAAGGAGGAGTCGGAGGAGTCGACGGAGTGCGCCTTGCCGTCGGTGAGGGTGACGCGGACGTCGACGAGCGGGTAGCCGGTGGAGACGCCCTTGGCGAGTTGGGCGCGCACGCCCTTCTCGACGGAGGGGATGAAGTGCTTGGGGACGGCGCCGCCGACGACGTGCTCGTCGAATTCGAAGCCGGCGCCGGCGGGGAGGGGTTCGACCTCCAGGTCGCAGATGGCGTACTGGCCGTGCCCGCCGGACTGCTTGACCAGGCGGCCGTGGCCGGCGGCGGCGGTGCCGAAGGTCTCGCGCAGGGCGACCCTGGGCTCGACGGTGTCGACGTGGACGCCGTGGCGGCTGCGGAGCCGGTCGAGGACGACGTCGGCGTGGGCCTCGCCGGTGCACCAGAGGACGAGCTGGTGGGTGTCGGGGTTCTGTTCGAGGCGCAGCGCCGGGTCCTCGGCGGCGAGCCGGGCGAGGGCCTGGGAGAGCTTGTCGTCGTCGGCCTTGCTGTGGGCCTCGATGGCGATCGGCAGGAGGGGTTCGGGCAGGGTCCAGGTGTCGAGCTTGACCGGGTGGCCCGGCTCGTGGGCGGTGTCGCCGGCGCGGGCGCTGGTGAGTTTGGCGGCGCAGACGAGGTCGCCGGCGACGGCGTGCGGGACGCTGCGCTGGAGCTTGCCGAAGGGGCTGGTGAGGCCGGTGACGCGTTCGTCGCCGTCCTGGTCCCCGGGGTGGTCGGGGCCGGTCAGGTGGATGCGGGTGTCGGGGCGCAGGGTGCCGGCGTAGATCCGCAGCAGGCTGATCCGGCCGACGTAGGCGTCGCCGGTGACGCGGACGACCTGGGCGGCGAGGGGTGCGTCGGGGTCGCACTCGGGTGCGGGGCGGGTGCGCTGGGTGGGGTCGGGGAAGGCGGTGGTGATGAGGTCGAGGAGTTCGGCGGCGCCGAGGCCGGCGTCGGTGGTGGGGACGGCGGGGTGGAGGGTGCAGGCGAGGACCTCGCGCCGCATGCCGTCCTCCAGCGAGTCGGTGTCGAGGGTGTCGCCGGCGAGGTAGCGCTCCATGAGGGTGTCGTCCTGGCCGGAGATGGCCTCGACGAGGCTGTCGCGGGCGGGGGCGGTGTCGGGGAGCGGCTCGGTCTGCCCGTAGGTGTGGCCGGTGAGCAGGTCGACGCTGCCGTCGGGGTGGCCGTCGTGCTGCACGGGGAGGAAGAGCGGGCGCAGGGTGTCGGGGCCGAGGCCGAAGGCGTCGTGGCAGGCGGTGAGGATGTCGTCGAAGCTGCTGCGGGCGATGTCGAGCTTGGCGACGGCGATGGCGCGCGGGATGCCTTCGGCGGCGCACTCGCGCCAGAGTGCGCGGGTGGGGGAGGTGACCGGGTCGGTGGCGGAGACCACGAAGACGGCGGCGTCGGCGGCGTGCAGGGCGGCGCGCAGGTCGGCGGAGAAGTCGGGGTGGCCGGGTGGGTCGAGCAGGTTGACCTTGATGCCGTTCCATTCGAGCGGGAGCAGCGAGAGCTGGACGGAGCGCTGCTGCTGGTGCTCGATCTCCTCGTGGTCGGAGACGGTGGTGCCGTCGGAGACGCGGCCGGTGCGGCCGATGGCGCCGGCGGCGAGGGCGAGGGACTCGGCGAGGGTGGTCTTGCCGGCGCCGCTGCAGCCGATGAGGACGACGTTGCGCAGGTGGGCAGGGTCGGTGACGGTGGGCGCCGCCTGGCCGGCTCGTGCGGTGCTGCGGTCGGGCATCGGGGTCTCCTCCCGTCGCGCCGAGGCTGTCGTGAAAAGTCTAGGGGCGATGCTCGCGGTGCGGCGTCCCGTACGCGCGGGCGGTGACGCTGGGTGCGCGGGCGGGTGCCGGGGGTGCGGGGCGGCGGGGGTGCGGGGCGGTGGGGCGGTGCGGTGCGCAGGAGCGTGTCGTCGGCGTGGCTACGATGGGTGCGCCGGATGGGCTGATCCGTTCGGCCGTCTGCCGCGTACGCCGCCGCAGGCGGGTACCAGGGAGATCGGAGCGGTCGGGAAGGCCATGCTCAACAAATACGCGCGTGCCTTCTTCACACGTGTCCTGACCCCGTTCGCCGCGTTCCTGATCCGGCTGGGCGTGAGCCCGGACGCCGTGACGCTGATCGGTACGGCCGGTTCGGTGGCCGGGGCGCTGGTGTTCTTCCCGCGCGGGGAGTTCTTCTGGGGCACCATCACGATCACGCTGTTCATCTTCTCGGACCTGGTGGACGGGAACATGGCGCGGCAGCTGGGCCGGTCCACGAAGTGGGGCGCGTTCCTGGACTCCACGCTCGACCGGGTGGCGGACGCGGCGATCTTCGGCGGTCTGGCCATGTGGTACGCGGGCGGGGGCGACAACAACCTGCTCTGCGCGGTGGCGATCTTCTGCCTGGCGAGCGGCCTGGTGGTGTCGTACACCAAGGCGCGGGCCGAGAGCCAGGGTCTGCCGTGCGACGTGTCGGGGCTGGTGGAGCGGGCCGAACGGCTGGTGATCAGCCTGGTGGCGGCCGGTGTGGCGGGTCTGCACCAGTTCGGGGTGCCGTACGTGGAGTGGCTGCTGCCGGTGGCGCTGTGGCTGGTGGCCGCGGGCAGTCTGGTGACGGTGTTCCAGCGGATGCTGACGGTGCGCCGGGAGGCGTTCGAGGCCGATCGCGTGGCGGCCGGGAGCTGAAGGGGGCGGGCCTGCGGTGAAGGACCGATTGGTGTACTCGGCGTACGCGCTGGGCTGGGCGGTGCTGAGGCACCTGCCGGAGGCGGCCGCGCGGGGCCTGTTCGACGCGATCGCCGACTTCGCGTGGCGCAAGCGCGGCAAGCGGGTGCTGCAGCTGGAGGCCAACCTGCTGCGGGTGCGCCCGGGGGCGGACGAGGCCGCGCTGCGGGAGCTGTCGCGGGCCGGGATGCGCTCCTACATGCGGTACTGGATGGAGTCCTTCCGGCTGCCGGTGTGGAGCCGGCAGCGGGTGGCCCGGGACGTCCGGGTGGAGGGCTTCGAGGAGCTGCGGGCGGCCATGGAGTCGGGCCGGGGCGCGGTGATAACGCTTCCGCACATGGGGAACTGGGACCTCGCGGGCGCCTGGGTGGCGCTGGAGGGGTACCCGTTCACGACGGTCGCGGAGCGGCTGAAGCCGGAGGAGCTGTTCGACCGGTTCGTGGCGTTCCGGGAGGGCCTGGGCATGGAGGTGCTGGCGCTCACGGGCGGCGGCGTCAACGTGGTCGGCACCCTTGCGCGGCGGCTGCGGGAGGGCCGGCTGGTCTGCCTGGTCGGCGACCGGGACCTCTCCGAGGCCGGGGTCGAGGTGTCGTTCTTCGGTGAGGCGACCAGGATGCCGGCCGGTCCGGCGGCGCTCTGCCAGCGGACCGGGGCGGCCTTGCTGCCGGTGACGCTCTGGTACGACGGCTCGGTGATGCGGGCGCGGATCCACCCCGAGGTGCCGGTGCCGGCGGAGGGGGACCGCGCGGAGAAGACGCGGACGATGGTGCAGGCGATGGCGGAGGTCTGGGAGGCCGGGATCCGCGAGCACCCCGAGGACTGGCACATGCTGCAGCGGTTCTGGCTCGCCGACCTGCCCGCCCGTGCGACGGTGGAGGCACCGGCCGCGCCCCCGGCCGGCCGTCCGGCCGCGGAGGCGGCGGGCGGGCCCGCCGTGGAGCCCGCCGCCGAGGCGTCCGGCTCCTGACCCCCGCCTGATCCCCGCCCCCGACCCGTCCGAGAGGAACACGAGAACCCGTGAAGATCGGCATCGTCTGCCCGTACGACTGGGACGTCCCCGGCGGGGTGCAGTTCCACATCCGGGACCTGGCCGAGCACCTGATCGGCCTGGGCCACCAGGTGTCGGTGCTGGCGCCCGCCGAGGACGACGAGGCGCTGCCGCCGTACGTGGTCTCGGCCGGGCGCGCGGTGGCGGTGCCGTACAACGGTTCGGTGGCGCGGCTGAGCTTCGGCATCCTGTCGGCGGCGCGGGTGCGGCGGTGGCTGAACGACGGGCGGTTCGACATCCTGCACGTGCACGAGCCGGCCTCGCCGAGCCTGTCGATGCTGGCGGCGTGGTCGGCGTCGGGGCCGATGGTCGGCACCTTCCACACGTCGAACCCGCGCTCGCGGGCGATGATCGCGGCCTCGCCGATCCTCCAGCCCGGGCTGGAGAAGATGCGCGCGCGGATCGCGGTGAGCGAGTACGCGCGGCGGACCCTCGTGGAGCACCTGGGCGGGGACGCGGTGGTGATCCCCAACGGCGTGGACGTGGGCTTCTTCGCCGAGGCGGAGCCGGATGCGCGCTGGACCGGCGGCGCGGCCGCGGGCGAGCCCGGCACGATCGGCTTCATCGGGCGGATCAACGAGCCGCGCAAGGGCCTGCCGACGCTGCTGGCGGCGCTGCCGAGGATCCTGGCGGAGCGGCCGGGGGTGCGGCTGCTGGTGGCCGGCAAGGGCGACGAGGAGGAGGCGGTCGCCGGGCTGGCGCCGGAGGTGCGCCGGCAGGTGGAGTTCCTCGGCATGGTCAGCGACCGGGACAAGGCGCGGCTGCTGCGCAGCGTCGACCTCTACGTGGCGCCGAACACCGGCGGGGAGAGCTTCGGCATCATCCTGGTCGAGGCGATGTCGGCGGGCGCGCCGGTGCTGGCGAGCGACCTCGACGCGTTCAAGCAGGTGCTGGACGGCGGGGACGCCGGGGAGCTGTTCCCGGTGGAGGACGCGGACGCGCTGGCGCGGTCGGCGCTGCGGCTGCTGGGGGATCCGGGGCGGCTGGAGGAGCTGCGCAAGGCGGCGTCCCGGCACGTGCGGCGGTTCGACTGGTCGACGGTCGGCGCGGACATCCTGGCGGTCTACGAGACGGTGACGGCGGGTGCGGCGGCGGTGGTCGAGGAGGACGAGCGGGGCAGCCGGCGCGGCCGGTTCGGGCTGGCCCGGGATTGACCGGGGGCCCGCGGCGGTTAGGGTCTCCCGGACCGATCCCCGAGTGCTGGAGGCTTCGATGCCGCAGATCTCCGTCGACTACTCGCCCGAGCTGGCCGGCTCGTTCGACCGCCGTGAGCTGGGCCTGGCGATCAACCGGCTCGCGGTGAAGACGATCAACGCCAGCCCCGAGGCGTGCAAGACCGTCTTCCGCGAGGTGCAGGACTTCGTGGTGGGCGAGAGCGCGGGCCCGGACTCCCAGGTGTACGTGGAGTTCCAGATCTTCCCCGGCCGCACCGCGGAGGCGAAGGCGGCGCTCACCGAGGCGGTCATGGCGCTGCTGGCTGAGCGGGTCGTTCCCGCGCCCGGCTCCCGGCTGTTCACCGCGGTGAACGTCCAGGACATCGACCGGGACAGCTACCGCAGCGCGACCCTCGGCGGCTGACCGGCGGGCACCCGGTAGCGTAGCGCCCCGTGACTACCTGGATCTGGGCCGGCGTGGCCGTGGTGCTGTTCGGCATGTACCTGAGTTGGACGGCCGGCCGGCTGGACCGGTTGCACGCCCGGATCGACGCCGCCCGTGCGGCGCTGGACGCGCAGCTGGTCCGCCGGGCGTCGGTGGCGATGGAGCTGGCGACGTCGTCGCTGCTGGACCCGGCGGCCTCGCTGCTGCTGCTGGACGCGGCGCACGCGGCCCGTCAGGCCGAGGACGACCAGCGCGAGGTGGCGGAGAGCCAGCTGAGCATGGCGCTGCGGGCGGTGTTCGCCGAGCCGGAGCAGGTGGCCGTGCTGACGGCCGAGCCGGGCGGCGAGGAGGCGGTGCGGGACCTCACGGCGGCGGTGCGGCGGGTGCCGATGGCGCGCCGGTTCCACAACGACGCGGTGCGTGCGGCCCGGGCGGTGCGCGAGCACCGGCTGGTGCGGTACTTCCGGCTGGCGGGGCGGGCGCCGTTCCCGCTGGCGTTCGAGATGGACGACGCCCCGCCGCCGGCGCTCACGCCCGAGGGCGCGCCGGCCTGAGGCGGCTCCCGGGAGGGCCGGGGACGAGTTGTGGCGCGGGTCGTCGAAGTACGTCCGGATCCGGCCTGTTTGTCGTATCCCGTCGGTCAGGCTGGACTTGGTGGCGCATGGATCGGCCGTTTCTTCCGCCTACCATAGGGCGATAGCACTGGTTCATCTTCGAGTGAGGTCTCACGTGTCCACCACCCCCATCACCGCAGACCAGCCGCAGATCGGCACCGCCCGGGTGAAGCGCGGCATGGCCGAGCAGCTCAAGGGCGGTGTGATCATGGACGTGGTCAACGCCGAGCAGGCCAAGATCGCCGAGGACGCCGGCGCTGTGGCCGTCATGGCCCTGGAGCGGGTCCCGGCCGACATCCGCAAGGACGGCGGCGTGGCGCGCATGTCGGACCCGAACATGATCGAGGAGATCATCGCCGCGGTCTCGATCCCGGTCATGGCCAAGTCCCGGATCGGCCACTTCGTCGAGGCCCAGGTCCTGCAGTCGCTCGGTGTCGACTACATCGACGAGTCCGAGGTGCTGACCCCGGCCGACGAGGTCAACCACTCCGACAAGTGGGCGTTCACCACCCCCTTCGTCTGCGGTGCCACCAACCTGGGCGAGGCCCTGCGCCGCATCGCCGAGGGCGCGGCCATGATCCGCTCCAAGGGTGAGGCCGGCACCGGCAACGTCGTCGAGGCCGTCCGCCACCTGCGCCAGATCAAGAACGAGATCGGCCACCTGCGCGCGCTGGACCACAACGAGCTGTACGCCGCCGCCAAGGAGCTGCGCGCCCCGTACGAGCTGGTCAAGGAGGTCGCCGAGCTCGGCAAGCTGCCGGTCGTGCTGTTCTCCGCCGGTGGCGTGGCCACCCCGGCCGACGCCGCGCTGATGCGCCAGCTGGGCGCCGAGGGCGTCTTCGTCGGCTCCGGCATCTTCAAGTCGGGCGACCCGGCCAAGCGCGCCGCCGCGATCGTGAAGGCCACCACCTTCTTCGACGACCCGAAGATCATCGCGGACGCCTCCCGCAACCTGGGCGAGGCCATGGTCGGCATCAACTGCGACACCCTGCCGGAGACCGAGCGCTACGCGAACCGCGGCTGGTAGTCCCGGCCCGCGTCCGGCGTCGGCCCGCCGCAGCGCCTCGGCGCTCGGCGGGCCGCGCCGCGTACGCCCCCGGGCGGCGGCAGGCCGCCCGCGGCAACGATCACACGACGTACCGATCGAAGAAGGTTTGAGACCGTGAGCACTCCAGTCATCGGCGTTCTGGCCCTGCAGGGCGACGTCCGCGAGCACCTGGTCGCGCTGGCCGAGGCCGACGCGCTCGCCCGCCCGGTGCGCCGCGCCGAGGAGCTGGCCGAGGTCGACGCGCTGGTGATCCCCGGCGGGGAGTCCACCACCATGTCCAAGCTGGCGCTGCTGTTCGGCGTGATGGACCCGCTGCGCGAGCGGGTCGCCGCCGGCATGCCGGTGTACGGCACCTGCGCGGGCATGATCATGCTGGCGGACAAGATCCTGGACGGCCGTGACGACCAGGAGACCGTCGGCGGCATCGACATGACCGTGCGCCGCAACGCGTTCGGCCGCCAGAACGAGTCGTTCGAGTCCGGGATCGCCTTCAAGGGCATGGACGACGCGCCGGTGCACGGCGTGTTCATCCGTGCGCCGTGGGTCGAGGCGGTCGGTGCCGGCGTCGAGGTGCTGGCCGAGCTGCCGGCCGCCGACGGCCCGGACAGCCGGATCGTCGCGGTCCGCCAGGGCAACCTGCTGGCGACCTCGTTCCACCCCGAGCTGACCGGTGACCACCGGGTGCACGCCTACTTCGTGCGGATGGTCGAGGAGCACCTGGTGGCCGCCGCGCGGTAGCGCCTCGCCGTCGCACGCTGACCGTGTGCGCCCACCGGTGGCGACACCGGTAAGATCTCATCTGTTCATTTCCCTTTGGCGACGTAAAGGAGCTGGCGATGTCCGGCCACTCTAAGTGGGCTACCACCAAGCACAAGAAGGCCGTGATCGACGCCAAGCGCGGCAAGCTCTTCGCCAAGATGATCAAGAACATCGAGGTGGCGGCACGGACCGGCGGACCCGACCCGGCCGGCAACCCGACGCTCTACGACGCCATCCAGAAGGCGAAGAAGAGCTCGGTCCCGATCGACAACATCAACCGCGCCGTCAAGCGCGGTGGCGGTCTGGAGGCCGGCGGTGCCGACTACCAGACCATCATGTACGAGGGCTACGGCCCGAACGGCGTCGCGGTGCTCATCGAGTGCCTCACCGACAACCGCAACCGCGCCGCCTCCGACGTGCGCGTCGCGATGACCCGCAACGGCGGCTCGATGGCCGACCCGGGCTCGGTGTCGTACCTGTTCACCCGCAAGGGTGTCGTGATCGTCCCCAAGGCCGACGGCGTGGACGAGGACAAGCTGTTCGAGGTCGTCCTCGACCAGGAGCCCGAGGAGATCAACGACCTCGGCGAGTCGTTCGAGATCGTCTCCGAGGCCTCCAAGATGGTCGCCGTCCGCACCGCCCTGGTGGACGCCGGTGTCGACTACGACTCGGCCGAGGCCAACTTCCTCCCGAGCATGCAGGTCGAGCTGGACGTCGACGGCGCCCGCAAGATCCTGAAGCTGATCGACGCCCTCGAGGACAGCGACGACGTGCAGAACGTCTTCGCCAACTTCGACATCAGCGACGAGGTCGGTGCCCAGCTCGACGCCGAGTGATCGTTCGCACTCCCCGGCCCGGTGGTCCCCTGGACCGCCGGGCCGGTGTCGTCGGTGGCGATGTCGTACCCGGGGGGTAGCCTTCGCAGGTCATCGGGTCGGGACCCTGCCCGGAGGCGGGCGCCGACCGTCGGCGCCGGGTCGAGCGGCCCGGAGGCGAGTGGCGAGTATGCAGAGAGGCGGGGCGTGACGTGCGGGTACTGGGTGTGGACCCGGGGTTGACCAGGTGCGGGGTCGGTGTGGTCGACGGTGCGCCGGGCCGCCCGCTGCGGATGGTCGGCGTCGGCGTGGTGCGCACCCCCGCCGATGCGGAGATCGGGCAGCGACTGCTCCTGGTCGAGCAGGGCATAGAGGGCTGGCTCGACGAGCACCGGCCGGACCTGGTCGCCGTCGAGCGGGTGTTCGCCCAGCACAACGTCCGCACCGTGATGGGCACCGCGCAGGCCAGCGCGGTCGCGATGCTCTGCGCCACCCGGCGCGGCATCCCGGTCACCCTGCACACCCCCAGCGAGGTCAAGGCCGCCGTCACCGGGTCGGGCCGGGCCGACAAGGCCCAGGTCACCGCCATGGTCCAGCGGCTGCTGCGGCTGGACGCGCCGCCCAAGCCGGCCGACGCCGCCGACGCGCTGGCGCTGGCCATCTGCCACATCTGGCGCGGCGGTGCGACCGGCCGGATCGCCGCCGCCGTCGCGAAGGCCGCCCCGGCCGCCGCGCCCGGCCGGGCCCCGGCCCGCGCCCCGTACTCCGCCCGAGCCCCCCGAGGAGCCGCCCGATGATCGCCTTCGTCCAGGGCCCGGTGGCCGCCATCGCCGCCGGCACCGTCGTCGTCGAGGTCGGCGGCGTCGGCATGGCCGTCCAGTGCACCCCGAACACCGCGGCCGGCCTGCGGCTCGGCGAGCCCGCCCGGCTGGCGACCTCGCTGGTCGTCCGGGAGGACTCGCTCACCCTGTACGGCTTCGCGGACGACGACGAGCGGGCCGTCTTCGAGATCCTGCAGGCCGCGCCCGGGGTCGGCCCCCGGCTCGCCCAGGCGATGCTCGGCGTGCACAGCCCGGACGAGCTTCGGGCGGCCGTCGCCGCGGGGAACGAGAAGGCCCTGATCGCCGTCCCCGGTATCGGCAAGGCGAAGGCCGCCAAGCTGCTGCTGGAGTACAAGGACAAGCTGGGCGCGCCGCACGGCAGCGTCCCGGCGCAGAAGCCGATCGCCGCCGGGCCAGCGCCGTGGAGCGAGCAGCTGCACTCCGCGCTGGTCGGCCTCGGCTACGCGCCGCGCGAGGCGGACGAGGCCGTCGCGGCGGTCACGCCGGAGGCCGAGGCGCAGACCGCGACGGACGTCGGCGCGCTCCTCCGGCTCGCCCTGCGCAGCCTCAACCGTTCCCGCTGAAGCCATCTGGCGACCTGTCACTTTGTCGATATTGGAGCCCGAACCGATGAGCCCGTACGACTCCGACCCGGCCGACCGGCTGGTGACGGCCGCCGCCGACGGCGAGGACCAGGCGGTCGAGGCCGCACTGCGCCCCAAGCTGCTGGACGAGTTCATCGGCCAGGAGCGGGTCCGCGAGCAGCTGTCCCTGGTGCTCCAGGCGGCCCGCAAGCGCGGCACCGCCCCCGACCACGTCCTGCTGAGCGGCCCGCCCGGACTCGGTAAGACCACCCTCTCGATGATCATCGCGGCCGAGCTGGGCGCGCCGATCCGGATCACCTCCGGTCCGGCGATCCAGCACGCGGGCGACCTCGCGGCGATCCTCTCCTCGCTCACCGAGGGTGAGGTGCTCTTCCTCGACGAGATCCACCGGATGTCCCGGCCCGCCGAGGAGATGCTCTACATGGCGATGGAGGACTTCCGGGTCGACGTGATCGTCGGCAAGGGGCCGGGCGCCACCGCCATCCCGCTGGAGCTGCCCCCGTTCACCCTGGTCGGCGCCACCACCCGGGCCGGCCTGCTGCCGCCACCGCTGCGCGACCGCTTCGGCTTCACCGGCCACATGGAGTTCTACGCCCCCGCCGAGCTGCAGCGGGTGGTCCACCGCTCGGCCACGCTCCTGGACGTCGAGATCGACCCGGCCGGGGCGGCGGAGATCGCCGGCCGCTCCCGGGGCACCCCGCGCATCGCCAACCGGCTGCTGCGCCGGGTGCGCGACTTCGCGCAGGTCAGGCACGACGGCGTGGTCACTCCGGAGATCGCGGCCCAGGCGCTGGACGTCTACGAGGTGGACGCGCGCGGGCTGGACCGGCTGGACCGCGCGGTGCTGGACGCGCTGCTGCGGCTGTTCGGCGGCGGCCCGGTCGGTTTGTCGACACTGGCGGTCGCGGTGGGGGAGGAGGCCGAGACCGTGGAGGAGGTCGCCGAGCCGTTCCTGGTCCGCGAGGGCCTGCTCGCGCGTACGCCGCGCGGCCGGATCGCGACCGCGGCGGCCTGGCAGCACCTCGGGCTCACCCCGCCGGTGCAGACCGCCCCGGTCCAGACCACGCGCGGCGCGGTGCCGGCCCAGCCCGACCTCTTCCAGGGCGGTGAGGGCTGAACGGGTGAGCCGGGAGCGAACCGGGCACCCGCCCGCCCCCGCGGAACCCTCGCGGAGAAGCCAGGGGAGAAGTCCGGGGAAACTGTGCAGGCGGAGGGTCGCCACTTTCGGCGGCAGGATGCGATGCTTGGCGTTGTCCGATCAGTTCGGGGTCGCCTAGACTCCGCCGGACCGCCCCTCTCACCTGACGGGCCGACCAATACCACACAGGCCGCCGGCCCGGCGGCCCGTAAAGGACCCTGGCTGCAGTGAACCTCATCATCCTTCTCCTCCCGATCATCGCGATCGTGCTCATGTTCCGGTCGCAGAAGAAGCGCCAGCAGCAGATGCAGCAGATGCAGACGGCGCTGGAGCCCGGGGCGGGGGTGCGCACCATCGGCGGCCTGTACGCCCAGGTGAAGGCGGTCAACGAGGAGACCGTCGAGCTGGAGACCGCGCCGGGCGTGGTCTCCCACTTCACCAAGAGCGCGATCGCTGCGGTCCTGGACCCGCAGGAGTACGACGCGATCATCAACGGCCGCCCGGCCGACGACGAGCTTCCCGAGCCGGAGGCCGACGTCGACGCCGAGCCGGCCGACGAGAAGCCGCTCTCGCTCGCCAAGGAAGGCGCCGAGAAGGGCGAGGCCGAGGGCGGCGCTCCCGCGAGCAAGTAGTACCGGCCGGGCACTCGCCCGGTCGCGCGGCGCAGTGCCGCGAGCCCACAGGATCTCATGGGCCCCAGATCCGCCATGCCCCCGTCCAGCCACGAGCCGGACGGGGGTCCGGTAGGGGAGGTGGCATGGACAGGGAGAAACGAGCAAGGTGGCAACACCCAAGTCGCGCCCGCGCGACGGTTACCCAGGGCGGGCGCTGGCCCTCATCCTGGTGATCACCGTCGGACTGGTCGCCCTCATGTTCGGGACGGGCAACACCAAGCCCCGCCTCGGGATCGACCTCGCAGGCGGCACCAGCATCACGCTGAGCGCGAAGTCGACCGACCCCAAGGCGATCAACAAGTCCAACATGGACATCGCCACCGGGATCATCGAGCAGCGCGTCAACGGGATGGGTGTCTCCGAGGCGGAGGTCCAGACCCAGGGCGACCGGAACATCATCGTCAACATCCCCAAGGGCGGTGACAAGCAGAGCGCGGTCGACCAGGTCGGCACCACCGCGAAGCTGTACTTCCGCCCGGTCCTCGCCCTCGCCCCGAGCGGCATCCAGGCGCAGGCCCCGACCTCGGCCCCCTCGGCGAGCGGCAGCGCCACCCCGGGCGCGAGCCCCTCCGCGGGCGCCACCGGCTCGGCCTCCGCGAGCGCCCCGGCCGGTACGCCCAGCGCGAGCGCCACCAAGCAGGGCCGCCCGGTCGGCGAGGCCCTCGCCGACGCCACCCCGTCCGCGACCGCCACCGCCCCGAGTGCCACCGCCTCCGGCTCGGCCGCCGCCACCCCGAGCGCCGCCGGTTCGGCCGCCGCCACCCCGAGCGCCGGCGCCACCGCGCCGACCACGCCGGACCTGAGCGCCGCGATGACCTCCGGCACCGTGCCGCCCGAGCTGGCCGCCGCCTTCGCCGGCCTGGACTGCTCCAAGCCCGAGCAGCGCAACCAGAACTACCAGAAGGCCGAGGAGCAGCCGACCGTCGCCTGCACCCAGAAGGACGAGCGCGGCGTCTACTACAAGCTCGCCCTCGGCCCGGTCGCGGTGAAGGGCGCCGACGTCTCCAAGGCGCAGGCCAGCATCGACACCCAGCAGGGTGCCGGCTGGCAGGTCCAGCTCCAGTTCAACGGCAAGGGCACCGACGACTTCACCAAGGTCACCGGTCAGCTGGCCACCCAGGCGGACCCGACCAACCAGTTCGCCATCGTGCTGGACGGCAAGGTCGTCTCGCACCCGTACGTGCGCAACGCCATCCCCGGTGGCTCGGCCGTGATCTCCGGCAGCTTCACCCAGGCCGAGGCGCAGGACCTCGCCAACGTGCTGAGCTTCGGCGCCCTGCCGCTGGAGTTCACCACCGACGACGTCACCACGGTCTCCCCGCAGCTCGGCGGCGACCAGCTGGACGCCGGTCTGATCGCCGGCGCCATCGGCATGCTGCTGGTGGTCCTCTACTCGCTGGTCTACTACCGCGGCCTCGGCCTGGTCTCGATCGCCGGTCTGATCGTCTCGGCGATCCTGACCTACTCGATCATGAGCCTGCTCGGCGCCGGTATCGGCTTCGCGCTGAACCTGCCGGCGGTCTGCGGCGCCATCGTCGCGATCGGTATCACCGCGGACTCCTTCATCGTGTACTTCGAGCGCATCCGCGACGAGGTCCGCGAGGGCGCCCCGCTGCGCCCCGCGGTCCAGCGGGCCTGGCCGCGCGCCCGGCGCACCATCCTGGTGTCGGACTTCGTGTCCTTCCTCTGTGCCGCCGTGCTCTACCTGGTCTCGGTCGGCAAGGTGCAGGGCTTCGCGTTCACGCTGGGCCTGACCACCGCGCTCGACGTCGTCGTGATCTTCCTCTTCACCAAGCCGCTGATCACGCTGCTGGCCCGGCGGAAGTTCTTCTCCGACGGCCACCCGTGGTCCGGCCTGGACCCGAAGCGCCTCGGCGCCCGCCCGCCGCTGCGCAGCAGCCGTCGCCGTCCCACCTCGTCCGCCGCCGCGAAGGGGGCCTGACACCGTGTCGCGCTTCTCCAATCTGGGCCACCGGCTCTACCAGGGCGAGGTCAGCTTCGACTTCGTCGGTCGCCGCAAGCTCTGGTACAGCATCTCCGGCGTGATCGTGCTGGTCGCGGCGATCGGCCTGGCCATGGGCCTGCACCTGGGCATCGAGTTCAAGGGCGGGCAGGTCTACACCGTCTCCAAGCCGGGGCTGTCCGTCTCGCAGGCGCAGGACGCGGCCGACAAGATCGTCTCCTCGCACCCGCTGGTGCAGTCGGTGGACGACGGCAAGAAGATCCGCATCCAGGTCAGCTCCGAGGAGAAGGTCTCCTCCTCGACCTTCACCGACAAGCTGTCCAAGGAGATCGGCGTCCCGGTCGCCGAGATCGACACCCAGGTGATCGGCCCCAGCTGGGGTGAGCAGATCTCCAAGAAGGCACTCACCGGCCTGATCATCTTCATGGTCCTGGTGACGGCCTACCTGGCGATCGCCTTCGAGTGGCGGATGGCGGTGGCCGCCCTGGTCGCCCTCATCCACGACCTCCTGATCACCATCGGGGTCTACGCCCTGGTGGGCTTCGAGGTCACCCCCGGTACGGTGATCGGCTTCCTGACCATCCTCGGGTACTCGCTCTACGACACGGTCGTCGTCTTCGACACCGTGAAGGAGAACACCAAGGGGCTCACCAAGCAGAACAAGCTCACCTACAGCGAGGCGGCCAACGCGGGCCTCAACCAGACCCTGGTGCGCTCGCTCAACACCACGGTGGTCGCCCTGCTCCCGGTGGCGGCGCTGCTGTTCATCGGTGGCGGCATCCTGGGCGCCGGCACCCTGAACGACATCTCGCTGGCGCTGTTCATCGGCCTCGCGGCCGGTGCCTACTCCTCGATCTGCGTCGCCACCCCGCTGCTGGCGCAGCTCAAGGAGGAGCAGCCGGACATGAAGGCGCTGGCCAAGCGGGTCGCCCTGCGGCGCGCCGCGGACGCCAAGGCGGCCGCCGAGGGCGGGACCGGGACGCCGGCGGGCGAGGAGATCGCCGACGAGGACCTGCCGGCGGGTATGGTCGGTCAGCGCGGCCGGGCGTCCGGCGCCCGCGCCAAGGGCCGTCCGTCCACCAAGCGCTGAAGCGCGACCGACCCTAAGGACTCCTCGTGACCACCGCCGACACCGCACTGGCCGAGCTGCTGAACAGCCGCATCCGGGACGTCCCGGACTACCCGAAGCCGGGTGTGCTGTTCAAGGACATCGCGCCGCTGCTCGCCGACGCCGAGGCCTTCGCGGCACTCACCAGGGCGCTCGCCGAGCGGGCGACGGCCCTCGGGGCGACCAAGGTGGTGGGCCTGGAGGCACGCGGCTTCGTGCTGGCGGCTCCGGCGGCCTTCGCGGCCGGGCTCGGCTTCGTGCCGATCCGCAAGCAGGGCAAGCTGCCCGGCGAGGTGTTCCGCCGCTCGTACGAGCTGGAGTACGGCGAGGCCGTGCTGGAGGTGCAGTGCGACGCCTTCGCGCCCGGTGAGCGGGTGCTGGTGGTGGACGACGTGCTGGCCACCGGCGGGACCATCGGCGCCTCGCTGGACCTGGTGAAGGAGGCCGGCGCCGAGCTGGCGGGCGTCGTGGTGCTGATGGAGCTGGGCTTCCTGGACGGGCGCGCGCGGCTCTCCGAGCACCTGGGCGGCGCCCCGCTGGAGACGCTGGTCACGGTCTGAGGTCCGCGCAGGACCAGGGTCGAGGGCGGCGGTCGGATCATCCGACCGCCGCCCTCTGCGTGTCCGGGGCCGGGCGGCTGAACACCGGAGCGCCGGGCTCGGTACCATGAAGATTCATCCCCTCCCGGTTGTGCGAGGCAGAGCCGGCCGTGCGAGGGGCCCGGCCCAGGTGCCCCGAGGAGTGTCCTTGCCCGACGAGGTTGTGCCCACGGCCGCAGCGGCCGCCCCCGACAACCGTTCCACGCCCTCGGGGGCCACCCCGGCACGCCCGGCGCCGACCTCCTCGCGTCCGGCGGCTCCCGCGAGCCGACCGTCCTCCTCCGGCGGTATGCGCGCCCGGCTGGCCCGCCTCGGCGGCCAGCGCTCCAGCGTGCTCAACCCGGTGCTGGAGCCGCTGTTCCGCTCCATCCGGGCCAACGACCCCAAGGCCGACCCGGCCCTGCTGCGGGACATCGAGCGGGCGTACGCGGTGGCCGAGAAGTGGCACCGCGGGCAGAAGCGCAAGAGCGGCGACCCGTACATCACCCACCCGCTGGCGGTCGCGACCATCCTGGCCGAGCTGGGCATGGACGCCCCGACCCTGATGGCCGGGCTGCTGCACGACACCGTCGAGGACACCGACTACGGCCTGGAGACCCTGCGCCGGGACTTCGGCGACTCGGTGGCCCTGCTGGTGGACGGCGTCACCAAGCTGGACCGCGTCAAGTTCGGCGAGGCCGCGCAGGCCGAGACCGTCCGCAAGATGGTCGTCGCGATGGCCAAGGACCCGCGCGTCCTGGTGATCAAGCTGGCCGACCGCCTGCACAACATGCGCACCATGCGCTACCTGAAGCGGGAGAAGCAGGAGAAGAAGGCCCGCGAGACGCTGGAGATCTACGCCCCGCTGGCGCACCGGCTGGGCATGAACACCATCAAGTGGGAGCTGGAGGACCTCGCCTTCGCGATCCTCTACCCCAAGATGTACGACGAGATCGTCCGGCTGGTCGCCGAGCGCGCCCCGAAGCGGGACGAGTACCTGGCGACCGTCATCGACCAGGTCCAGGGCGACCTGCGCGGCGCCCGGATCACCGCCTCCGTCACCGGCCGGCCGAAGCACTACTACTCGGTCTACCAGAAGATGATCGTCCGGGGCCGGGACTTCGCCGAGATCTACGACCTGGTGGGCATCCGGGTCCTGGTCGACACCGTCCGCGACTGCTACGCGGCGCTGGGCACCATCCACGCGCGGTGGAACCCGGTGCCGGGGCGGTTCAAGGACTACATCGCGATGCCCAAGTTCAACATGTACCAGTCGCTGCACACCACGGTGATCGGTCCCGGTGGCAAGCCCGTCGAGCTGCAGATCCGCACCTTCGACATGCACCGCCGCGCCGAGTACGGCATCGCGGCGCACTGGAAGTACAAGCAGCGCGCGGTCGCCGGCGCCTCCAAGGTCCGCACCGACACCCCGACCCAGACCCGCAAGGACGACAAGGCCGGCGCCGTCAACGAGATGGCCTGGCTGCGGCAGCTGCTGGACTGGCAGAAGGAGACCGAGGACCCGAGCGAGTTCCTGGAGTCGCTGCGCTTCGACCTCTCCAACAACGAGGTCTTCGTCTTCACCCCCAAGGGCGACGTCATAGCGCTGCCGGCCGGCGCCACCCCGGTGGACTTCGCCTTCGCCGTCCACACCGAGGTCGGCTACCGCTGCATAGGGGCCCGGGTCAACGGGCGGCTGGTGCCGCTGGAGTCGACCCTGGAGAACGGCGACAGCGTCGAGGTCTTCACCTCCAAGGCGGAGAACGCCGGCCCGTCCCGGGACTGGCTGGGCTTCGTCAAGTCGCCGCGTGCCCGCAACAAGATCCGCGCCTGGTTCTCCAAGGAGCGCCGCGAGGAGGCCATCGAGCACGGCAAGGAGGCCATCGCCCGGGCGATGCGCAAGCAGGGCCTGCCGATCCAGCGGATCCTCACCGGGGACTCGCTGGTCACCCTGGCCCACGAGATGCGCTACCCGGACATCTCCTCGCTGTACGCCGCGATCGGTGAGGGCCACGTCGCCGCGCAGAACATCGTGCAGAAGCTGGTCCAGGCGCTCGGCGGCGAGGAGGGCGCCACCGAGGACCTCGCCGAGACCGCGACGCCGACCCACGACACCCGCCGGGCGGTGCGCCGCCGGGCCAAGGGCGACCCCGGCGTCATCGTCAAGGGCGTCGAGGACGTCTGGGTCAAGCTGTCCCGCTGCTGCACCCCGGTGCCGGGCGACCCGATCGTCGGCTTCATCACCCGCGGCAACGGCGTCTCGGTGCACCGCGCCGACTGCGTCAACGTCGAGGCGCTCAGCCAGCAGCCCGAGCGGATGATCGACGTCGAGTGGGCGGCCACCCAGTCCTCGGTCTTCCTGGTGGCCATCCAGGTCGAGGCGCTGGACCGCTCCCGGCTGCTCTCGGACGTCACCCGGGTCCTCTCCGACCAGCACGTCAACATCCTGTCGGCGGCGGTGCAGACCTCGCGCGACCGGGTGGCGATGAGCCGGTTCACCTTCGAGATGGGCGACCCGAAGCACCTCGGCCACGTGCTCAAGGCGGTCCGCGGCGTCGAGGGCGTCTACGACGTCTACCGCGTCACCTCGGCCCGCAAGTAGCGGCGACGGCGAAGGGCCCCGGGGTGCTCCCCGGGGCCCTTCGCCGTTCTGCTTCGGTTCGGCTCGGCGGCGGATCAGCCGCTGAACTCCTCCTGGCTCTTGTGCGCCTGCTCCAGCAGGGTCTGCACGCCGGCCAGCTCGGACTCCAGCTTGGCCACCTTGCTCGCGTTGCCGGCCGCACGGGCCTTGACCAGGTCGGCCTGGAGCTTGTCCGCCTTGGCCTGGAAGAGGCCGACCATGCCGGCGGCGCGGGCCTTCGCCTCCGGGTTGGAGCGCTTCCACTCGGCGTCCTCGGCCTCGCGGATCGCCCGCTCGACCGCGTTCAGCCGGCCGTCCAGCTTCGGACGGGCGTCCCGCGGCACGTGCCCGATCGCCTCCCAGCGCTCGTTCACCTCGCGCAGCGCGGCCTTGGCGGCCTTCAGGTCGGTGATCGGCAGGATCGCCTCGGCCTCGGTCGCCAGCGCCTCCTTCAGCTTCTGGTTCGCCACCTGCTCGGCGTCCCGCTCGCTGAACACCGCGGACCGGGCCTGGAAGAAGACGTCCTGGGCGCCGCGGAACCGCGCCCACAGCTCGTCCTCGACGTCCCGCTGCGCGCGGCCGGCGGCCTTCCAGCGGGCCATGAGGTCGCGGTAGCGGGCCGCGGTGTCGCCCCACTCCGTGGAGGAGGAGAGCGCCTCCGCCTCGGAGACCAGGCGCTCCTTGGTCTGGCGGGCCTGCTCGCGCTCGGCGTCCAGGGTCGCGAAGTGCGCCTTGCGGTGCTTGGAGAAGACCGAGCGGGCGTGCGAGAAGCGGTGCCACAGCTCGTCGTCGCTCTTGCGGTCCAGCCGCGGCAGGCCCTTCCAGGTGTCCACCAGGGCGCGCAGCCGGTCGCCGGCCTCCCGCCACTGGGTCGACTCGGCGAGCTGCTCGGCCTCGGCGACCAGCGCCTCCTTGGCGGCCCGGGTCTCGTTCTGGGCCTTGGCGCGAGCCGCCTTGCGCTCCTCGCGACGGCTCTCGATCTCACCGGCGAGGGTGTCCAGCCGCTTGGCCAGTGCGTCCAGGTCGCCGACCGCGTGCCCCTCGGTCACCTGCGCGCGCAGGTGCTCCAGCGCGGTCAGGGCGTCCTTGGCGGCCAGGTCGGTGGTGCGCACCCGCTTCTCCAGCAGGCCGATCTCCACCTCGATGCCCTGGTACTTGCGCTCGAAGTAGGCGAGGGCCTCCTCGGGCGAGCCGGCCTGCCAGGAACCCACGACGCGTTCGCCGTCGGCCGTCCTGACGTAGACCGTGCCCTGCTCGTCGACACGGCCCCACGGGTCGCTGCTCATAGCGCGTCCTCCACATGACGTCGCGCCCGCGCCGGGGCGGCGCGCGTCCGTCGTCCACAGTTGATGTGCGGCGGACCGATGAGTCCGCCGTCCCCGTCCGCCGTTCTGGTGCTTGCCGAGGGTGACGGCTTGGCGGGTCTGGGCACCCTATACAACGCCAACATAGGCGACCAGGCCCGGTGCTGTCCGCATCCGGGCCGGGCGATTTCGCTCCGGGGCCGGGCCGGGCCCGCTCGCGCGGCAGCCCGGACCGACCCCGGCACGGCTCAACTCTTCGCGGTGGTCACCGAGTTGAAGGTGACGTTGGCCATCGGGTGGCCGTCCGTACCGCCCTCCAGGGTGCCCGCGGCGGCGATCTTCTGAACCACGTCCAGACCGCCGGTGATCTTCCCGAACGGGGTGTAGTTCGGGGGGAGCTGGGTGTCCTTGTAGACCAGGAAGAACTGGCTCCCGTTGGTGCCCGGGCCGGCGTTGGCCATCGCCACGGTGCCGGCCGGGTAGGTGGCGCCGGTGAGGTTCTCGTCGGCGAACTTGTAGCCCGGGCCGCCGGTGCCGCCGGGGGCGGTCGCACTGGCGGTCGGGTCACCGCACTGCAGCACGTAGATGCCGCCCGTGGTCAGGCGGTGGCACTTGGTGTGGTCGAAGTACTTCTCGCCGGCGAGGAAGGCGAAGGAGTTGACCGTGTGCGGCGCCTTGGCGGCGTCCAGCGACAGCGTCACCTTGCCGCAGTTTGTCTCCAGGGTCGCCGTGTAGGCGGCCGAGGTGTCGACGCTCATGGCCGGCTCGGTCTGCCACTGCTTGCCGTTGGGCGAGCCCGGCGCCGGGTCGCCGCAGCCCTCGACCGGCTTGCGGGTCGGGGTGGTCGGCTCGGCGGCCGGCTGGGTGGGCGCGGCCTGCGCACTCGACGAGGTGTCCTTCTTGTCGTCCGAGTCGAAGGCACCGGTGCCGACCAGGGCGCCGCCGCCGGCCAGCACCACGACGGCGAGCGAGGCGCCGAGGATCGTGTTGCGCCGCTTGCGGGCGACCGCGGCCTCGGCCCGGCGCTGCGCCTGGCGCTCGTACTTCTCGCGGGCGAGCTGCCGCCGCCGCTGTTCGCTGGTGACCACCGGCCGTGTCTCCTGAGGATGTACTGGAAATGTGTGCGGATGCTGGAGCGGATCATCGCATCCATCGGCGGTCAAGTGTAGGTACCGCCGCCGTAAGAACGCGGTGAACCTGTCAGGACGAAGTCGGTCCGCGCCCCGCATCTGGTTCGCAACCGGACCCGCACCGCCGGTAGGCTGCCTTTACATCACGTCTCGTAGCCGCATCTCGTAGCCGTCAGTGCCGACCGAACCACGAAGGACGCGCGTGTTCATCGCCGGATTCCCCGCTGGAGCCTGGGGCACCAACTGCTACCTGGTCGCGCCGGGGCCGGGCGAGGAGTGCGTCATCGTCGATCCCGGCCACCAGGCCACCCGCGGCGTCGAGGAGCTGGTCCGCGAGCACCGGCTGAAGCCCGTCGCCGTCGTGCTCACCCACGGCCACATCGACCACATCGCCTCGGTCGTCCCGGTCTGCGGCGCCAAGGGCGTCCCGGCCTGGATCCACCCCGAGGACCGCTACATGATGGCGGACCCGGAGAAGGCGCTCGGCCGCTCGCTCGGCACCCAGCTGATGGGCGAACTCACCGTCGGCGAACCCGACGACGTGCGCGAGCTCACCGACGGCAGCGTGCTGGAGCTGGCCGGCCTGCGGCTCACCGTCGACCACGCGCCCGGCCATACCAAGGGGTCGGTGACGTTCCGGACGCCCGGCGCCGAGGACCTCCCCCCGGTGCTCTTCTCGGGCGACCTGCTCTTCGCCGGCTCCATCGGGCGCACGGACCTCCCGGGCGGCGACAGCGAGGCGATCATGAGCTCGCTGGCCCGGGTGTGCCTGCCCCTCGACGACGCGACCGTGGTCCTCTCCGGCCACGGCGGACAGACCACCATCGGCCGTGAGCGCGCCACCAACCCCTACCTCAGGCAGGCGGCGGGAGCGCTCGGCGCTCCGGCCGTCCCGCGACGAGGAATGTGACGGAAGAGAAGTTGAGCACCTTCACCGCCCCCAAGGGCACCTACGACCTGCTGCCCCCCAGCTCCGCGACGTTCCTGGCGATCCGGGAGCGCATCGCCGCGCCCGCCCGCCGGGCCGGCTACGGCTACATCGAGACCCCGGTCTTCGAGGACGTGAAGCTGTTCTCCCGCGGTGTCGGCGAGTCCACCGACATCGTCACCAAGGAGATGTTCTCGCTCACCCAGCGCGGCAAGGAGGAGCTGGCACTGCGCCCCGAGGGCACCGCCTCGGTGCTGCGCGCCGCCCTCCAGGCCAACCTGCACAAGCTGGGCAACCTGCCGGTCAAGCTCTGGTACTCGGGCTCCTACTACCGCTACGAGCGCCCGCAGGCCGGCCGCTACCGCCAGTTCTCCCAGGTCGGCGCCGAGGCGATCGGCGCCGAGGACCCGGCGCTGGACGCCGAGCTGATCATCCTGGCCGACGACGCCTTCCGCTCGCTGGGCCTGAGCGACTACACGCTGCTCCTCAACAGCCTCGGCGACAAGCAGTGCCGCCCGGTCTACCGCGCCGCGCTGATCGAGTTCCTCGCCGGCCTGGACCTGGACGAGGACACCCGCCGCCGCGCCGAGATCAACCCGCTGCGCGTCCTCGACGACAAGCGCGAGTCGGTACAGGCCCAGCTCACCGGCGCCCCGATGCTGCGCGACTTCCTGTGCGAGGAGTGCAAGGAGTACGACGAGAAGGTCCGCGAGCTGCTCACCGCCAACGGCGTGGCCTTCACCGACGACCCGAAGCTGGTCCGCGGCCTGGACTACTACACCCGCACCACCTTCGAGTTCGTGCACAACGGCCTCGGCGCGCAGTCCGCGATCGGCGGCGGCGGCCGCTACGACGGCCTCTCCGAGATGATCGGCGGCCCGGCGCTGCCGTCCGTCGGCTGGGCCCTCGGCGTGGACCGCACCTACCTGGCGCTGGAGGCCGAGGGCGTCGTCCTGGACCTGCCGGCCGCCACCTCCGTGTACGCCGTAGCGCTCGGCGAGGAGGCCAAGAACGTCCTGTTCGCCAAGGTCGTCGAGCTGCGCCGGGCCGGCGTGGCCACCGACCTCGCGTTCGGCGTCAAGACCATCAAGAACGCCATGAAGTCCGCGGACCGGTCCGGCGCCCGCTTCGCCCTGATCGCCGGGGACCGGGACCTCGCCGACGGCGTCGTCCAGCTCAAGGACATGACCACCGGCGAGCAGAACCCCGTCGCCCTCGACGCACTCGTCACCACCCTGAAGGAGAAGCAGCTGTGATCCGCACGCACGACGCGGGCACGCTCCGCCCGGAGCACGCAGGCACCACCGTCACCCTGGCCGGCTGGGTCGCCCGCCGCCGCGACCACGGCGGCGTGGCCTTCATCGACCTGCGCGACGCCTCCGGCACCGTGCAGATCGTGGTCCGCGACCTGGACTCGGTCCACGGCCTGCGCGCCGAGTACTGCGTCAAGGTCGTCGGTGACGTCCGCGTGCGCCCCGAGGGCAACGAGAACCCGGAGATCCCGACCGGCGCCGTCGAGGTCGTCGTCAGCGAGATCGAGGTGCTCTCCGAGGCCGCCCCGCTGCCGTTCCCGGTCGCCGAGTACGAGCCCGGTACGGTCAACGAGGAGGTCCGCCTCCGCTACCGCTACCTCGACCTGCGCCGCGAGGGCCCGGCCAAGGGCCTGCGCCTGCGCTCCAAGGTCAACAACATCATCCGCCGGGTGATGGAGGAGAACGACTACCTCGACATCGAGACGCCGTACCTCACCCGCTCCACCCCCGAGGGCGCCCGCGACTTCCTCGTCCCGGTCCGCCTGCAGCCCGGCCACTGGTACGCGCTGCCGCAGTCGCCCCAGCTGTTCAAGCAGCTGCTGATGGTGGCCGGCATGGAGCGCTACTACCAGATCGCCCGCTGCTTCCGCGACGAGGACTTCCGCGCCGACCGCCAGCCGGAGTTCACCCAGCTGGACATCGAGGCCTCCTTCGTCGACCAGGAGGACATCCTGGCCCTCGGCGAGAAGATCATCGGCGCCGTCTGGCGCGAGGTACACGGCTACGAGATCCCCAACCCGCTGCCGCGGATGAGCTACGCGGACGCCATGGGCCGCTACGGCTCGGACAAGCCGGACGTCCGCTTCGGTCAGGAACTCACCGACCTCACCGAGTACTTCAAGGGCACCTCGTTCCGCGTCTTCCAGGCCCCGTACGTCGGCGCCGTCGTCATGCCGGGCGGTGCCTCGCAGCCGCGCAAGCAGCTCGACGCCTGGCAGGACTGGGCCAAGGCGCGCGGCGCCAAGGGTCTCGCCTACGTCCTCATCGACGCCGAGACCGGCGAGCTGCGCGGCCCGGTCGCCAAGAACCTCTCCGAGGAGCACCTGGCCGGCCTCGCCGCCGCCGCGGGCGCCAAGAACGGCGACGCGATCTTCTTCGCGGCCGGCAAGGAGCGCCCCTCGCAGGAGCTGCTCGGCGCCGCCCGTCTGGAGATCGGCCGCCGCTGCGAGCTGATCGACGAGTCCCAGTGGGCCTTCCTCTGGGTCGTCGACTTCCCGATGTTCGAGCCGATCGAGGACGACAAGGGCGAGTTCCAGGGCTGGCACGCGGTGCACCACCCGTTCACCGCCCCGACCGCCGAGTCGCTCGCCACCTTCGACACCGACCCCGGCAGCGCGCTCTCCAACGCGTACGACCTGGTGCTCAACGGCTCGGAGCTGGGCGGCGGTTCGATCCGTATCCACCAGCGGGACGTGCAGAAGCGGGCGTTCGACGCGATCGGCCTCTCCGAGGAGGAGGCCGCCTCGCAGTTCGGCTTCCTGCTGGACGCCTTCAACTACGGCCCGCCGCCGCACGGTGGCGTCGCCTTCGGTCTGGACCGGATCGTCACCCTGCTCGGCGGGTACGACACCATCCGGGACGTCATCGCCTTCCCGAAGACGTCCACCGGCGGCGACCCGCTGACCGGCGCCCCGACCCCGATCACCCCCGCGCAGCGGCGTGAGGCCGGCGTCGACGCCCAGCCGAAGGTCCGCGAGGACGCTAAGCCCGAGGGCCAGCCCAAGGGCTGATCCCCCCGTCGGCTAACCTTTCACGGCCCCGGACGGCCCACCGCCGTCCGGGGCCCGTCCACAACGGTGTGTGACAGAGGAGAGGGTTCCCCCATGAAGGTGACCACCAGAGTCGAGTCTCCGCAGGACGCCCCCGCCACCAGACGGGTCCACATGGCGGCCTTCCCCGGCCCCGACGAGGCCGACCTGGTGGACGCGCTGCGCCGCGACCCGGCCTGGCTGCCGGGCCTGTCGGTGGTCGCGGTGGACGACGCCGGCCTGGTGGTCGGCCACGCACTGCTGACCCGGCTGCGGATCGGCGACGGCGAGGGCCTCGCGCTCGCGCCGGTGGCGGTCGCCCCCGAGTGGCAGCGCAAGGGCGTCGGCGAGCTCGTCGTCCGGGCCGCGCTGTCCGCCGCCGAGGAGGCGGGGGAGAAGCTCGTCGTGGTCCTCGGCGACCCTGGGTACTACGGCCGCTTCGGCTTCCTCCCGGCCCAGCGGCACGAGATCACCGGACCGTTCGAGGTGCCGGACGCGTACTTCCAGACCCTCGCCCTGCCGGGCTACGACGGCGCCCCGCGCGGGCTCTGCCGCTACCCGGAACCCTTCGAGGCCGCCTGAGGGGCTCCGAGGCCGCCCGAGGCCTCGCGGGGGCGGCCGACCCGCCCTGCGCCCGCCCTTTACCCGCCGCCCTGCGCCCGCCGCTCGACCCGCGTCAGACCGCCCGGACCGGTGGGACGGCCCGGGCCGCGGGAGCGCTCCCCCGGGCCGGGACCTCCGGCCCGGCCTGGCCGACGATCGTCGCCCGGCAGCTGCGCACGAACGCGGCCATGGCCGGCGTCAGCTCCCGCCCCTTCAGCCAGTAGAGCCCGACCTGGCTCGGGCTCAGCCCCCGCACCGGCCGGTACGCGACGTCCTCCCGCGGCGCCAGCCGGCTCATCGTCTCCGGGGCGAAGCCGATGCCCTGGCCGCAGACCACCGCCGTCAGCCACTCGTCGGCGTTGTGCGCCACCGCGCCGATCCGCACCGGCCGCCCGCCCCGCTCGCGGACCGCCAGCCAGTAGTCCCGCCAGTGCCCGGCCTCGTGCGGTATCGCCACGAACGGCTCGTCCAGCAGGTCCGTGAAGTCGATCACCGCCCGCCGGGCCAGCCGGTGCCCCACGGGCAGCGCCGCGCAGCGCGGCTCCTCGCCCAGCACCGCGACGTTGTACTGCTCCGACAGTGACGGCGGGGCGTGCCAGAGCGTCAGGTCGATCTCGCCGGTGGCCAGGCCCGAGGTCGGGTCGAACCAGTTGTTCTGCCGCAGCTCCACCTGCCAGCCGGGCATCCGCCGGGTGAAGTCCGCCACGGTACGGCGGCTCATCACGTTGATGATGCCGCCCTCGAATCCCACCCGCAGCGTCGAGACCTGCTCGGCCGCCGCCGCCCTGGTGGCCCGTAGCGCGTCCTCCCAGCCGGCCAGCATCGACCCGGTGTACTCGGCCAGCGCCCGCCCGGCCGGGGTGGGCGCCATGCCCTTGCGCGAGCGCTCGAACAGCTCCACCCCGAGAAGTGACTCCAGCTGGCGGATCTGCTTGGTGAGGGTCGGCTGGGAGACGAACAACCGCGCGGCGGCGGCCGTCAGCTGACCCTCCTCGCAGACGGCGGCGAAGCTGCGGAGCAGCCGGGTGTCGACATCCATGCCCCAAGGTTATGGAACGGGATATTGGACCGGCCCGGCAGGTCTGGGCCAAGGTTGATCACTCGGCCCCAGGGCCGGTCCACGGGGGAGCCCGGCAGCGGCGGTTCAGGGGGCCGCCGCTGCCGCGCCGGACGATCGCGGCCTGCACGAGCCCGGCGCAGCGCCTACGGTGAGGGATCGTCAGGTCCCCGTCGAACGGAGGCGCCCGGGTGGCAGCCAAGGAGAGCCGCGAGCGCGGCCGCGAGCACAGGCGCGAGCGTGGACGAGAGCACGGGCGGGAGCGCGGGCGGGAGCCGGAGCGGCTGGCGCGGAAGCCGTACGAGCACGAGCTGCTGCGGCTCCAGCACGAACTGGTGGAGCTTCAGGAGTGGGTGCGCGCCGAGGGCGCCCGGCTGGTGGTGGTCTTCGAGGGTCGCGACGCGGCCGGCAAGGGCGGGGCGATCAAGCGCGTGACGGAGTTTCTGAACCCGCGCATCGCCCGGGTCGTCGCGCTCCCCAAGCCCACCGAGCGCCAGCGCACCCAGTGGTACTTCCAGCGGTACGTGGAGCAGCTGCCGGCCGCCGGCGAGATCGTGCTGTTCGACCGCAGCTGGTACAACCGGGCCGGGGTCGAGATGGTGATGGGCTTCTGCACCGGGGAGGAGCACCGCCAGTTCCTGGAGCAGTGCCCGACGTTCGAGCGGATGCTGATCGAGTCGGGCATCCTGCTGCGCAAGTACTGGTTCTCGGTCAGCGACACGGAGCAGCAACGGCGGTTCCGGGACCGGCTGGAGGACCCGATGCGGCGGTGGAAGCTCTCGCCGATGGACCTGGAGTCGATCACCCGCTGGGAGGACTACTCGCGGGCCAAGGACGAGATGTTCGCCCGCACCGACACGCCGGAGTCGCCCTGGTACGTGGTGGAGAGCGACGACAAGCGGCGGGCCCGGATCAACATGATCGCCCACCTGCTGTCCGGCCTGCCGTACCGCGAGGTGGCCCCGCCGCGGATCGAGCTGCCGGACCGCCCGCCCTCCCGGGGCTACCGGCGGCCGCCGCGGGAGGAGCAGACGTACGTGCCGGACCACGCGGCGCGGCTGGGCTGACGGCGAGTCGGGGGCTGACGGCGAGTCGGAGGCGGGACCCCGGCGCGGCGACCGGGGCGACGGCTCCTCCGAACGGCTCCGTGGCGTTGCCGCGGCCGGTGCCAGGCCGTCCGATGGACGTGGCCCCGAAGGCAGCGGCGCCGCCGCGGCGCCCGGACGACGTCAGGAGACCCCGCCCATGTACGTGCGCACCGGCTACTTCACCGGCGACCCGAGCACCATCGACCAGGCGCTGGACGGACTGCGCGCCGAGGCCGTCGGGCTGCTCTCTGCCCAGCCCGGCTACCGGGGGTACGGGCTCTTCGCCGACCGCGAGCGCGGTGTGATCCTGATGGGCTCCTGGTGGGACACCGCGCAGCACGAGCGGGACAGCGCCGAGCGGCTGCGGCAGCGCAGGGACGAGCTGCTGGCGCCGTTCGCCACCACGACCGCCGTCGAGGTGCTGGAGGCCACGGTCGTCACGCCGCCGGCGCCGGTCGGCCCCGGCGCCGGGTTTCGGCTGGTCCGGTTCGACTTCGAGCCGGACCGGGGCGACGAGCTGGCCGAGGGCTTCCGCGCCGGCGCGCTGCCCGCGCTGCAGGGGATGGACGGCTTCGTCAGCGCCGCGCTGCTGCTCAACCGCGCGGTGGGCCGCGGCTCGGTGGGCGTGGTCTTCGCCGACCGGGCGGCGCTGGCGGCCTCCCGGGGGCCGCAGGCCGCGGCCCGGGCGAAGGCCGCCGCCTCCGGCGCGGTCGTCCGCTCGCTGGAGGAGCTCGACGTGGTCCTGCTGGAGCGCTCGTAGGAACCGTCCTGGCCGGGGCCCGGCGGAGGGGCCCGGCCGGCCGCCTTCGGCCGCGCGGGCCTGTCGGCGCCCTCGCATAGGCTTCCGGTGTGGACGAACCGGACCTCTTCACCGCCGCCGCCGAGGAACGCCAGGCCAGGGAGCCCGGCCGGGCCCCGCTCGCCGTGCGGATGCGCCCGCGGACCCTCGACGAGGTGGCCGGGCAGCGGCAGCTGCTGAAGCCGGGCTCCCCGCTGCGCCGTCTGGTCGCCGGCTCGCGCGGTCCGGCGGCGACCAGTTCGGTGATCCTCTGGGGCCCGCCCGGCACCGGGAAGACCACGCTGGCCCACGTGATCAGCCAGGCCGTCGAGGGCCGGTTCGTCGAGCTGTCGGCCATCACCGCGGGCGTCAAGGAGGTCCGCGCGGTGATCGACGGCGCCCGCCGCGCGGTCGGCATGAGCGGCAAGGAGACGGTGCTCTTCCTGGACGAGATCCACCGGTTCTCCAAGGCCCAGCAGGACTCGCTGCTGCCCGCCGTGGAGAACCGCTGGGTCACCCTGATCGCCGCGACCACCGAGAACCCGTACTTCTCGGTGATCTCCCCGCTGCTGTCGCGCTCCCTGCTGCTCACCCTGGAGTCGCTGACCGACGAGGACATCCGGGCGCTGCTGCGCCGCGCGGTGGCCGACGAGCGCGGCCTGGAGGGCGCCCTGGAGCTGTCCGCGGAGGCCGAGGACCACCTGGTCCGGCTGGCCGGCGGGGACGCCCGGCGGGCGCTCACCACGCTGGAGGCGGCGGCCGGGGCGGCGCTGGAGAAGGGCGAGGCGAGCATCACGCTGGCCACCACCGAGACGGCGGTGAACCACGCGGCGGTGCGCTACGACAAGGACGGCGACCAGCACTACGACGTCGCCAGCGCGCTGATCAAGTCGATCCGGGGCAGCGACGTGGACGCCACGCTGCACTACCTGGCCCGGATGATCGAGGCGGGGGAGGACCCGCGGTTCATCGCCCGCCGGCTGATGATCTCGGCCAGCGAGGACGTCGGCCTGGCCGATCCGACCGCGCTGCCCACCGCGGTGGCGGCGGCCCAGGCGGTGGCGCTGATCGGCTTCCCGGAGGCGCGGATCATCCTGTCCCAGGCGGCGATCGCGCTCGCCCTCGCCCCCAAGTCGAACGCCGCCTACCTGGCGATCGACGCGGCGCTGGCGGACGTCCGGCAGGGCCTGGCGGGCGCGGTCCCGCCGCACCTGCGGGACGCGCACTACGGCGGCGCGGGCAAGCTGGGGCACGGGCAGGGCTACCAGTACCCGCACGACCTGCCGGAGGGCATCGCGGCGCAGCAGTACGCGCCGGACGCGGTGCACGGCAAGGAGTACTACCGGCCGACCCGGCACGGCGGGGAGGCCCGCTACGCGGACATCGTCGAGTGGACCAGGGGCCGGCTGAAGGGGGAGTGACCGCCCGGGCGGCCCCCGGCGGGCGACTCCCGCCCCCGAGCGTTCAGTGGGCGAGCGGGCGAGTGGGAGCAGGTACACTGGCCGGAAGTGCCGTGTCCCGGGACGGCGGCAGGGGTGACCCTGACCGACCGGCCGCACCAGCGGGGCACCGGCGTCGGCCCCTTCGGGGGCCCAGGAGCGTCGCGCACCGATTCGGTGTCGCGTGCAGCCCACCAGCCCAGGCTCGGTGGGCCACTCGTGTGCAAGCACTCATGTGCCCGGCTCCGGAGAGCGGCTGACCGCATCGCGCAGGCGACGCGGCTATCTCCGGGTCGCGACGAGCGACCTCCGTCAACACCTGGTGAAGCCGTATTCGTAAGCAAGGAAGGTTTGGTTCATGGCGAACCAGAAGCGTCCCAAGGTCAAGATCGCGCGTGCGCTCGGCGTGCCGCTGACCCCGAAGTCCGTCAAGTACTTCGAGGCCCGCCCGTACCCGCCCGGCCAGCACGGCCGTGGTCGCAAGCAGAACTCGGACTACAAGGTCCGTCTGCTCGAGAAGCAGCGTCTTCGCGCCCAGTACGACCTGAGCGAGAAGCAGCTGTCGCGTGCGTTCGACCGCGCGAAGAAGGCCGAGGGCAAGACCGGTGAGGCGCTCGTCGCCGAGCTGGAGACCCGTCTGGACTCGCTGGTGCTGCGTTCGGGCATTGCCCGCACCATCTACCAGGCTCGCCAGATGGTCGTCCACGGCCACATCGAGGTCAACGGTGGCAAGGTCAACAAGCCGTCGTTCCAGATGAAGCCGGGCTACGTCGTGACCGTTCGCGACCGTAGCAAGGAGAAGGTCCCGTTCCAGGTCGCCCGTGAGGGTGGCTACGCGGGCGAGGGCCAGACCCCGAAGTACCTCGAGGTCAACCTGAAGGCCCTGGCCTTCCGCCTGGACCGTGCGCCGCAGCGCAAGGAGATCCCGGTGATCTGCGACGAGCAGCTCGTCGTCGAGTACTACTCGCGCTGACCCGCGAGCGGTACGCCTGCCGTACCCAGTGAGCCCCGTCGCCTCTCCGGCGACGGGGCTCACGCCTTTCCCCGCCCGCCCCGTGCCGAAGAGCGGGGGCGGGCGCGGGTTCGGCCCCGGTCAGAGCTCCCCGCCGGTCATCGCGGCGGCCAGCCGCAGGTGCGGGCGGGCCTCTTCGGCGCGGCCCTGGCGCTCCAGCGTCCGCCCCAGCATCAGGCGGGCGTAGTCCTCCGTCGGGTCGGCGTCCAGGATCCGGCGCAGCTCGGCCTCGGCGCGGGTGAGCTGGGCCGAGTGGTAGTAGCTGCGCGCCAGGAGCATCCGGACCGAGAGGTTGGCCGGCTCCTCGGCGAGGACGCCCTCCAGCATGCGGGCCGCGTCGGCGAAGGCCTTGGACTCGAAGTGGAACTTCGCGAGGCGGTACTCGTCGGCGGCGGTGTGGATGGCCACGGCTGCTCCTTCCGGATCGGCCCGGCGCCGGGGGTGGAACGGTGGCGCCGGGTGGTGCTGCCCGCTCCAGCAATGGACAAGATTCAACTATTCCCGACCGGGGCCGGCTGCGGCGCGGGCGGCGCGGCCCGGGGTCCGGGCAGCGGCCCGGGACCGTCCGGACGGCCGTCGCCGCCCAGTGCGCGGTGCACGGCCGCGTCCAGGTCGAGCCGGGCGCCGAGGGCGAAGCAGTCGGCGAACTCCTGCTCGGTCAGCCCGATCCGGGCCCGCTCCTCGCAGTCCCGGTGCGGCCCGTTGAAGGTGCGCGAGCCGAAGAACGGCTTGCCCACCGCCTGCCAGATCCGGTGTGCCGCGCCCTGCAGCACCCGGGCCTCGCGCAGGTCGCCCGGTGTGTTCGGGCCGGTCGGCTCGGTCTCCAGCAGCGCCAGCAGGTCGATCGCCAGCACGATGCCGAGCAGGTCGTGGAAGAGGTGGTTGAGCCGCACGCTCTCCCGGGCCTGCGCCCGCGCCAGCCGGACCTCGCCGTTCATCCAGTGCGAGTACGCCAGCGCGTAGAGCCCGTACGCGTACGCCCACTGCTCGCCGTGCTCCTCGCACAGCTCGCGGACCCGGGCCAGCCAGAGCTCGCCGCTCTCCTGGTCGCCCTGGAACAGGTAGGCGATGCCCAGCTCGAACATGGCCATCAGGACGTTGCTGTTGAGTTCGCCGATGGTCCGGTAGTGCCAGAGCGCCTCCTCGAACAGCTCGGCGGCCCGGACCGGTTCGTCGCCGATCAGCGCCGCGCAGCCCTGCCGGTGGACGGCGTAGGCGAGGGCCCGGTCGTCCCCGGTGTCCAGCGCCTGGCGGCGGCACTCCTCCAGCGCCGGACGGGCGGCCACCAGATCGCCCTGGAGGGTGGCCATGTACCCGGTGACCCAGAGTGCCTTGGCCCGTGCCTCGGTCGGTTCGGGGGCGAGTGCCAGCGCGCGGTCCAGCCAGTGCCGGCCCTCCCCGAGGTGGCCGCAGCCGACCCAGTAGAACCAGAGCGTGCCGGCCAGCAGCAGGGCCAGCTGCTCCTCGCCCGGCTCGGCGAGGCAGAACTCCAGCGCCGCCCGGAGGTTGGCGTGGGCCAGGCCGGTGCGTTCTGCGGTCTCCGCCTGCCGGGGCCCGAACCACTCGACCTCGCCCCAGGTGGCCACCCCGAGGTACCAGTCGCGGTGGCGGCGCAGCAGCCGCCGCTCCTCGCCGGCTGCGCGCAGCCAGTGCAGGCCGTACTCGCGCAGCGTGTCGAGCAGCCGGAAGCGGACGCCGAAGGCGCTCTCCTCGCGCAGCACGACGGACTTGCCGACGAGTTCGGACACCAGGTCGAGCAGTTCGTCCGGCTCCAGGCCCCCGCCGGCGCAGACGTACTCGGCGGCCTCCAGCTCGAAGCCGCCCGCGAAGACCGAGAGGCGCGCCCAGAGTAAACGTTCCTGCACTGTGCAGAGCTCGTGACTCCACCCGATCGTCGTTCGAAGCGTCTGGTGGCGCGGCAGGGCCGTTCTGCTGCCCCCGGTGAGCAGCCGGAACCGGTCGTCCAACCGGGCGGTGATCTGCTCCACCGAGAGCGCGCGCAGCCGCCCGGCCGCCAGCTCCACCGCCAGCGGGATCCCGTCGAGCCGGCGGCAGAGCTGGGCGATCGCCTCGGCGTTCGCCGGGGTGACCTCGAAGCCCGGCACCGCCGCACGCGCCCGGTCGGCGAACAGCCGCACCGCGTCCGGCAGCGGGCCCGGGCGCACCGGGCTCACCGGCAGCGGCGCCAGCGTGTACAGGTGCTCGCCCGCCGCCCGCAGCTCCGCCCGGCTGGTGGCCAGCACCCGCAGGCCCGGCAACGCCCGCAGCAGCGCCTCGGCCAGCTCCGCGCAGGCCGGCACCAGGTGCTCGCAGCCGTCCAGCACGATCAGCAGCCGATGCCCGGCCAGCTGCTCGACGAGCACGTCCAGCGGCGGCCGGGCGGTGCCGTCGGTCAGCCGCAGCGCCTCCACCACGGCGTGGCCGAGCAGCAGGGGGTCCTGCACCGGGGAGACCTCGACCAGCCGGGTGCCGTCCGGGAAGGCGCCCGCCGCGCGGGCCGCGGCGCGCAGCGCCAGTCGGCTCTTGCCGACCCCGCCCGGGCCGGTCACCGTCACCAGCCGGGCCGCGGCGAGCAGCCCGGCCAGCTCGGAGAGCTCCCGGTGGCGCCCGACGAAGCTGGTCACCTCCGCCGGGAGGCCGCCGGGCGCCGGCCCCGGCGCCCCTCTCGGATCCGCTGTCGAGTCGCCGGCCAAGCTGCTCCCCGGGGTTCAGGGCCCGGACCCCGCTGGTCCGGGCGTGCGGTGGACCGCATCGGCGGCGGTCCGACCGGTGGAACGAGGTGACCGAGCGGTGGGTTACGCGCGCCGATCGCACATCCGACCGGGTCGGCCGGGCGCACCCGGGCGACCCGGACGGACGCGGGCGGCGCGGGCCGGATAACCCGGTCCGGAAACCGGTCATGGTCGCGATAGGGTTCCTTCCGGAGAACAGCAAGGCGAGGGAGCGCACAAGGTGTCCGTGGGAGAGCTGGCCGGGTTGCTCGTAGCCGTCTTCTGGGCGGTCCTGGTCACCCTGCTCGCCGTCGTGCTGGTGCGGCTCTCGCGGGTGCTCAAGGAGGCCACCGTCCTGGTCTCCGCCGTCACCGAGCAGGCCGTGCCGCTGCTGACCGAGGCGGGCGCCGCGGTGCGCAGCGCGAACCAGCAGCTGGAGCGGGTGGACGAGATCACCGCCAACGTCCAGGACGCGGCCGCCAACGCCAACGCGCTCTCCTCCACCGTCGCGGCCACCCTGGGCGGGCCGCTGGTCAAGGTCGCGGCCTTCAGCTACGGCGTCCGCAAGGCGGTCGCCAAGCAGAACGGCACCCTGACGCTGCCCTCCCAGCCGGGCGAGCGCGAGGAGCTGGCCCGGCTGATCCGGGCCGAGGTGCGTGCGGCGACCGCGCCCAAGAGCGGTCTGCTGGCCCGGGTCCGGCGCGCGGTGAGGGGCTGACGGCATGGTTCGACGCATCTTCTGGATGGCGGTCGGCGCCGGCGCCACCGTCTGGGCCATGAACAAGGCCAACGAGGCCGTCCACCGGCTCACCCCGGACAGCCTCTCCGGCACCGCCGCGCGCGGTGCGCTGCACCTGGGCGACCTCGCCAAGCAGTTCGCCCAGGACGTGAAGGCCGGCATGGCCGAGCGCGAGGACCAGCTGCGCGAGGACCTCGGACTGGACGGCACGGCCGTCGTCGAGCCGCGCCGCCGCCGTGTGCTGCGCGGCGAGCCGCAGTACCGAGCTATCTCGGCGGCGCCCGGTAGCCCGGCCGCCGCCCTGCCTCCGTCCAGCAGTGCCCGCGCATCGTCGAACGGTGCCCGCCCCACCCCAGCCATCGAAAAGACGCCCCGCCGCGCGCTGCCGCAGCAGGGCGGTACCCCGAACCGGAAGGACCACTAATGGAGTCGGCAGAGATCCGCCGCCGCTGGCTGCGCTTCTTCGAGGAGCGCGGCCACACCGTCGTTCCGTCGGCGTCCCTGGTCGCCGACGACCCCACCCTGCTGCTCGTCAACGCCGGCATGGTGCCCTTCAAGCCGTACTTCCTCGGCGAGGTCAAGCCGCAGTTCTCGCGCGCCACCAGCGTCCAGAAGTGCGTGCGCACCCTGGACATCGAGGAGGTCGGGAAGACCACCCGGCACGGCTCCTTCTTCCAGATGTGCGGCAACTTCTCCTTCGGCGACTACTTCAAGGAAGGCGCCATCAAGTTCGCGTGGGAGCTGCTCACCACTCCCGTCGCGGACGGCGGCTACGGCCTGGAGCCGGAGAAGCTCTGGATCACCGTCTACAAGGACGACGACGAGGCCGAGCAGATCTGGCGGGACGTCATCGGCGTGCCCGCCGAGCGCATCCAGCGCCTCGGCATGAAGGACAACTTCTGGTCGATGGGCGTCCCCGGCCCGTGCGGCCCGTGCTCGGAGATCAACTACGACCGCGGCCCCGCGTACGGCGAGGAGGGCGGCCCGGCCGTCAACGGCGAGCGCTACCTGGAGATCTGGAACCTGGTCTTCATGCAGTACGAGCGCGGCCACGGCGACGGCAAGGACGGCTTCGAGATCCTCGGCGACCTGCCGAGCAAGAACATCGACACCGGCCTCGGCCTGGAGCGCCTCGCCGCCATCCTGCAGGACGTCGACAACCTCTTCGAGATCGACACCAGCCGGATGATCCTCGACCGCGCCGCCGAGCTGACCGGCCACACCTACGGCGCCGACCACAAGTCGGACGTCTCGCTGCGCGTGGTCACCGACCACATCCGCACCGCCCTGATGCTCGTCGGCGACGGCGTCACCCCCGGCAACGAGGGCCGCGGCTACGTGCTGCGCCGCATCCTGCGCCGCGCGATCCGCAACATGCGCCTGCTGGGCGCCACCGAGCCGGTGGCCAAGGAGCTGATCGACATCGCCATCAAGGCGATGGCCCCGCAGTACCCCGAGCTGGAGGCCGACCGCAAGCGGATCGAGACGGTCGTCGTCGGCGAGGAGAACACCTTCCTGCAGACGCTGAAGGCCGGCACCAACCTGCTGGACACCGCGGTCACCGAGACCAAGCAGGCCGGCGGCGTGGTGCTCTCGGGCGAGCAGGCGTTCAAGCTGCACGACACCTACGGCTTCCCGATCGACCTCACCCTGGAGATGGCCGAGGAGCAGGGCCTCCAGGTGGACGAGGCCGGCTTCCGCCGTCTGATGCAGGAGCAGCGCGACCGCGCCAAGGCGGACGCCAAGGCCAAGAAGATGGGCCACGCCGACGTCGCCGCGTACCGCGAGGTCGCCGACAAGTCCGGCGCGAGCGTCTTCACCGGCTACTCCCTCACCGAGGGCGAGGCCACCGTGGTCGGCCTGCTGGTGGACGGCGTCCCGGCGCCGGCCGCCTCCGAGGGCGACGAGGTCGAGATCATCCTCGACCGCACCCCGTTCTACGCCGAGGGCGGCGGCCAGCTGGCCGACCACGGCCGGATCCGGCTGGAGTCCGGCGCGGTCGTCGAGATCCGCGACGTGCAGCAGCCCGTCCCGGGCGTCGTCGTGCACTCCGGCGGCGTGCTCTTCGGCGAGGTCGTGATCGGCGCCTCGGCGTACGCCACGATCGACACCGACCGCCGCCGGGCGATCGCCCGCGCCCACTCGGCCACCCACCTGACCCACCAGGCGCTGCGCGACGCGCTCGGCCCGACGGCCGCCCAGGCCGGCTCCGAGAACGCCCCCGGCCGCTTCCGCTTCGACTTCGGCTCGCCCGCGGCGGTGCCGGGCACCGTGCTGGTCGACGTCGAGCAGAAGATCAACGACGTGCTGGGCCGCGAACTCGACGTCACCGCCGAGGTCATGACGATGGACCAGGCCCGCAAGGCCGGCGCCATCGCGATGTTCGGCGAGAAGTACGGCGACGAGGTCCGGGTCGTCACCATCGGCGACTTCTCCAAGGAGCTCTGCGGTGGCACCCACGTCGGCAACACCGCCCAGCTGGGCCTGGTGAAGCTGCTCGGCGAGTCCTCGATCGGCTCCGGCGTGCGCCGCGTCGAGGCGCTGGTCGGCGTCGACGCGTACAAGTTCCTGGCCCGCGAGCACACCGTGGTCTCCCAGCTCACCGAGCTGGTCAAGGGCCGCCCGGAGGAGCTGCCGGAGAAGATCTCGGGCATGCTCGCCAAGCTCAAGGACGCCGAGAAGGAGATCGAGCGCTTCCGCGCCGAGAAGGTGCTGGCCGCCGCGGCGGGCCTGGCCGACTCGGCCGAGGACGTCCACGGGATCGCCGTGGTCGCCGCCCAGGTCGCCGACGGCACCGGCGCGGACGAGCTGCGCAAGCTGGTCCTGGACGTGCGCGGCCGCCTCGGCTCGCGCCCGGCCGTGGTCGCCGCCTTCACCGTGGCGAACGACCGCCCGCTGACCGTGATCGCCACCAACGAGGACGCCCGCGGCCGCGGCATCAAGGCCGGCGAGCTGGTCCGGGTCGCCGCCAAGACCCTCGGCGGCGGCGGTGGCGGCAAGGACGACGTCGCCCAGGGCGGCGGCTCCAACCCGGCCGCGGTCGGCGAGGCCATCGCCGCGGTGCGCGGCCTGGTCGCGGAGCGCGCCTCCTGATGGACGAGCCCCAGGTCGAGGAGCGGCCCTTCCGGCGTGGTCGCCGGATCGCCGTCGACGTCGGTGACGCCCGGATCGGGGTCGCGTCCTGCGACCCCGACGGGGTGCTCGCCACGCCGGTGGAGACCGTCCCCGCCGGGGTGAAGTCCCAGGCCAGGATCGGTGCGATCGTCGACGAGTACGGCGCGATCGAGGTGATCGTCGGCCTGCCGCGCTCGCTCAGCGGCAAGGAGGGCCCGGCGGCGGAGAAGGTCCGCGCCTACGCGGCCCGGCTCGCCAACCGGGTCTACCCGGTGCCTGTCCGGCTGGTGGACGAGCGGATGTCCACCGTCACCGCGACCCACGGCCTGCGGGCCTCCGGGGTCAAGGCGAAGAAGGGCCGCTCGGTGGTCGACCAGGCCGCCGCGGTGGTGATCCTGCAGTCGGCGCTTGAGTCCGAACGGGTGAGCGGACGGCCCCCCGGTGAGAGCGTCGAGGCGACCGGCTGACCGGCCTGTTCTAACGTCCCGGTGAGGGGCCCGTGCGGACGCGTCCGCACGGGCCCCTCGCTTTCGCTTCCGGGACCGCCGAGGGGGCGCAGTGACCGACCAGGACTTCACGCCCGGGCTGACCCCCGGCCACCTCGGTGCGCCGGTGCTGGAACCGGAGGGCAGGCCGCCGGGTAAGCCCCGTCCGCGCCACGACCCGCCGGATCCGCACCGTCGGCGCAACAGCCTGGCCTGCGGGCTGACCGCCCTGGCGCTGATCGCCGTCTTCGGCGGGCTCGGCCTGGCCGGGTACAGCTGGCTGGACGGCCAGCGCAAGCCCCCGTCGGCCGCCGACTACGCGGGGCCCGGCAACGGGGAGGTGCAGGTCTCGGTGCCCGAGGGCGCCGGCCTCACCCAGATCGCCTCGGCACTGGTGCGCAACGGCGTGGTGGCCAGCTCGCTGGCGTTCACCCGGGCGGCCAAGGGCAGCGCGGCCGCCGCCGGGCGGATCCAGCCCGGCACCTACACGCTGAGGCAGCGGATGTCGGCCGCCGCGGCGCTGGCGATCCTGGTCGACCCGGCCAACGCCAACGGCCTGACCATCCCCGAGGGGTGGCGCGGCAGCCAGATCTTCACCGCGATCGACAAGAAGCTGAACCTCCCCGAGGGCACCGCGCAGCGCACCGCGCAGGAGCAGGCCGCCGAGCTGGGCCTGCCGGAGTTCGCCAAGGGCAGCCCGGAGGGGTACCTCTTCCCCGCGACGTACAGCGTCACCGACGGCACCACGGCCGCGGACCTGCTGAAGCAGATGGTGGAGCGGGCGGGCAAGGAGTTCGCCCGGGACGACGCGGACGTGGTCGCGCAGAGCCTCGGCCAGAACCTCTACGGGCTGGTGACCATCGCGAGCATGGTCCAGGGCGAGGCCGACAACACCGAGGACATGGCCAAGGTCGCCCGGGTCATCTACAACCGGCTGGCGAAGAACATGCCGCTGCAGCTGGACTCCACCATCAACTACGCGCTCGGGCGCTCGACCCTGAACACCACGGTGACCGACACCAGGCTGGACTCCCCGTACAACACCTACCTGCACGCCGGGCTGCCGCCCACGCCGATCTCCAACCCGGGGCGCCAGGCGATCATGGCGGCCGTGGACCCGGCGCAGGGGGACTGGCTCTACTTCGTCACCGTGAAGCCGGGGGACACCCGCTTCACCGACAGCTTCGAGGTGCAGCAGCGCAACGTGGCGGAGTTCAACGCCAACCGGGCGGCATCGGCGCAGCCGAGCACCTCGGCCGGAGCGTCGGCCGCAACGCCGTCGGGGTCGGGCGGGCACTGACGGTCGTCGGCTCGGCCCGGCGGCGGGTCTGCGGTACGGTAACGTCTCCCTCCAGGCGTGGCAGTAGCACGCCGGTTCGAGAAACAACCGGGACGCCGTCCCGGGACGGCCGGTCCGATCCTCCGGCCGTCTCCGTCGGTGTAAGGGGATCAATGACCGATCTGGGTCGGGGCTACGGCCCCCAGGGCTCCGAGCCGTGGCACCCCGGTGATCCCGGGTACGGCGGCCAGCAGCCGGTCCCCGGACAGCAGGACGGCCAGTGGCAGCAGCAGTCCCAGCAGCCGCAGCAGCAGTACGGCGGCGGTCAGCAGGGCTACCCGCAGCAGGGCTACCAGCAGCAGCCGCAGGGCCATCCGCAGCAGGGCTACCCGCAGCAGGGGTACCCGGGCGGCCAGCCGCAGCAGCAGTACGGCGGGCAGCAGTTCCCGCAGGGCCAGCAGCAGTACGGCGCCGGCCAGCAGGGCTACCCGCAGCAGAACCAGGGCTTCCCCGGCCAGCAGGGGTACCAGGACCAGCAGCAGGGCTACGGCCAGCAGGGGTTCCAGCAGCAGGGTTACCAGCAGCCGGGCCAGCAGGGCTACCAGCAGCAGGGTCAGGTCCAGCAGGGGCAGCCCCAGGTCCAGCAGGGTCAGCAGGGCTTCCAGCAGCAGGCGCCGCAGCAGGTGCCGCCGGCCGGCGCCCCGCAGCCCGGCCAGCCCCGGCCCGGGCAGCCGGGCGCGCAGCGCGGGCGGCGGGCCGCGGCCGAGCCGGCCGCCGGGCCCGGCCCGGACGGGATCGACTGGGAGGCCGAGGCCGCGGCGCTGGAGGCCGGGGCGGACCCGGCCGAGGCGGCCCCCGAGGCCGAGGGCGACTGGGACGGCCCCGAGGACGACTACGCCGACGACGGCGAGGACGAGCAGGGCGGCTTCCTCGGCGAGGAGGACGAGTCCCGCGAGGGCAAGAAGAAGCGCAAGGAGAAGGGCAAGAAGGCCGGCCGCCGCAACGGCGGCGCCTGCCTGCTGGTCGCGCTGGTCCTGGTGAGCGGGGTGGCCGGCGCCGGCTGGTGGGGCTACGGCTTCTACCAGGACCACTTCGGCCCGCCGCCGGACTTCGTCGGTCAGGGCAGCGGCTCGGTCAAGATCGAGATCAAGCAGGGTGCCGCGGGCAGCCAGATGGGCGTGACGCTCAAGCAGGCCGGCGTGGTCAAGAGCGTCGAGGCCTTCAGCAAGGCCTGCGACAAGAACCCGAAGTGCATCTCCATCCAGCCGGGCAACTACACCATGCCCCGGGAGATGTCGGCCGAGGCCGCCGTGCAGAACCTGGTGGAGGCCAACGGCGGCAACAAGCTGATCCTCGCCGAGGGTATGACCGCCGCCGCCACCTACGCCAAGATCGACGAGAAGCTGCAGCTGGCGAAGGGCACCACGGCCGGTGTGGCCAAGGCCCAGGTCGGCAGCCTCGGCCTGCCCGCGTACGCCAACGGCAACCTCGAAGGCTTCCTCTGGCCGACCCGTTACTCCATCTCGGAGGGCATGAAGCCCGAGGAGCTGCTCAAGGAGATGGTCAAGAACGCCACCGAGCGCTACGCGAACCTGGACGGCGAGGCCTCGAAGATCGGCCTGAAGAACGGCTACGAGGTGGTCATCGAGGCCAGCATCCTGCAGGCCGAGGGCAACAACTCGGCGGACTTCGCCAAGATGGCCCGGACCATCCAGAACCGTCTGGCGGACGACGGCATCGTCAAGCACCGGCTCGGCATGGACACCACGCTGCAGTACTCGCTCGGCCGCAAGCAACTGGACAAGAAGGACATCGACGACGGGTCGAACAAGTACAACACCTACATCAACCAGGGCCTGCCGCCCGGGCCGATCTCCAACCCGGGCGAAGACGCGCTCAAGGCGGTGCTCAACCCCGCGGACGGCAAGTGGCTGTACTTCATCGCCATGTCCCCGACCGAGACCCGCTTCGCGGAGACGGACAAGGAGCACGCGGCCAACGTCGAGGAGTACTGCAAGGCGGCGGGCCAGGCCTACGACAAGGCACGCGGCCACTGCACCACCGCGAAGTAGCCCTCGCGGGCGAGTCGTTCACGGAGAACCAGCGTTGACCAGCAAGCACCGGGCGGCCGTCCTCGGCTCGCCGATCGCCCACTCGCTCTCGCCGGACCTGCACCGGGCCGCCTTCGCGGCGCTCGAGCTGGACGGCTGGCGCTACGACCGCTTCGAGGTGGACGAGGCCGGGCTGCCCGGCTTCGTCGCCGGGCTGGACGAGGCGCAGTGGGCCGGGCTCTCGCTCACCATGCCGCTCAAGCGGGCGGTGATCCCGCTGCTCGACGAGGTGAGCGCCACCGCGCGCTCGGTCGAGGCGGTGAACACGGTGGTGTTCACCGCCGACGGCCGGCGGGTCGGCGACAACACCGACGTCCCCGGGCTGGTGAACGCGCTGCGCGAGCGCGGGATCACCGAGGTCGGGGGCGCGGCGGTGCTCGGGGCCGGGGCCACGGCCTCCTCGGCCCTGGCGGCGCTGGCCCAGGTCTGCACCGGTGAGGTGACCGTCTACGTCCGCAGCCCCGAGCGGGCCCGCGAGATGGCCGAGCTGGGCGAACGGCTGGGCGTGGCCGTCCGCACCGCCGACTGGGAGCGCGGCGCCGAGGCGCTGGCGCAGCCGCTCACCGTCTCCACCACGCCGGTCGGCGCGACCGACGGCTTCGCCGAGCGGCTGCCGGCCGCCCCCGGGGCGCTGTTCGACGTGCTGTACCACCCGTGGCCGACGGCGCTGGCCGCCGCCTGCGCGGAGCGCGGCGCCACCGTGCTGGGCGGGCTCGACCTGCTGGTGCACCAGGCCGTACTGCAGAACGAGCTCTTCACCGGCCGTACGCCGGGCCCGCTGGCGGCGATCCGGGCGGCCGGCGAGGCCGCCCTGGCCGCGCGCTGACCCGTTCCCGGGGCGGCCTCCGGGGCGTCCCGGCGCGCCGCGGCGGCTTGTCGCGACTGTCCCGGTTCGCGCCCGCGCGGCCCGGACCGCCCGGCGGCGATGTCCGCAGGTCGGCAGGTTGCTGTCCGTCACCCGGACTGTGCGGCCGGGGGCGCCCGGGGCATGAAAGGATTCGGGGGACGACAAGGCACGCCCGGGCGGGTCGCGGCTCCGGCCGCGCCGGTCCGCTGATGAAGGAGCTCCGTTGGGTACGTTGCGCTGGCTGACGGCGGGGGAGTCGCACGGCCCCGCACTCGTCGCGACGCTGGAGGGCCTGCCGGCCGGCGTCCCGGTCACCACCGCGGTGGTGGCGGACGCCCTGGCGCGCCGTCGGCTCGGCTACGGTCGCGGCGCGCGGATGAAGTTCGAGCAGGACGAGGTCACCTTCCTCGGCGGTGTCCGGCACGGTGAGACCATGGGCAGCCCGGTGGCGATCATGGTCGGCAACACCGAGTGGCCGAAGTGGGAGCAGGTCATGTCGGCCGACCCGGTCGACCCCGAGGTGCTGGCCGGCCTGGCCCGCAACGAGGCGCTGACCCGTCCGCGCCCCGGCCACGCCGACCTGGCCGGCATGCAGAAGTACTCGATCGACGAGGCCCGCCCGATCCTGGAGCGCGCCAGCGCCCGCGAGACGGCCGCCCGGGTGGCGCTCGGCGCCGTCGCCCGCGCGTACCTCAAGGAGACCTGCGGCATCGAGATCGTCAGCCACGTGGTCGAGCTGGCCGCGGCCAAGGCCCCGGCCGGCGTGCTCCCGCTGCCCTCCGACGAGGCCCGGCTGGACGAGGACCCGGTGCGCTGCCTGGACGCCGACGCGTCGAAGGCGATGGTCGCCGAGATCGACCAGGCGCACAAGGACGGCGACACCCTGGGCGGCGTCGTCGAGGTGCTCGCCTACAACGTGCCGGTGGGCCTCGGCTCGCACGTCCACTGGGACCGCCGGCTGGACGCCCGCCTCGCCGCGGCGCTGATGGGCATCCAGGCGATCAAGGGCGTCGAGGTCGGCGACGGTTTCGAGCTGGCCCGCGTCCCCGGCTCCAAGGCCCACGACGAGATCGTCCCGACCCCCGAGGGCGTCAAGCGGACCTCCGGCCGCTCCGGCGGCACCGAGGGCGGCCTGTCCACCGGCGAGCTGCTGCGCGTGCGCGCCGCGATGAAGCCGATCGCGACCGTCCCGCGCGCCCTGCAGACCCTGGACGTGCGCACCGGTGAGCCCGCCAAGGCCCACCACCAGCGCTCCGACGTCTGCGCCGTGCCGGCCGCCGGCATCGTCGCCGAGGCGATGGTGGCCCTGGTGCTGGCCGACGCGGTGAGCGAGAAGTTCGGCGGCGACCACGTCTCCGAGACCCGCCGCAACGTCCAGGGCTACCTGGACAACCTGATCGTCCGATGACCGCACCCCTGGTGGTCCTGGTCGGCCCGCCCGGCAGTGGCAAGTCCACCGTCGGGCGGGAGCTCGCCGAGCGCCTGGGCGTCGGCTTCCGGGACACCGACGCGGACATCGAGGAGACGGCCGGCAAGCCCATCCCCGACATCTTCGTGGACGAGGGTGAGCCGCACTTCCGCGAGCTGGAGGTGCGGGCCGTCCGCGCCGCCGCCGCGGGCCACGCCGGGGTGCTCGCGCTCGGCGGCGGCGCGGTGATGGCCGGGGCCACCCGGGAGCTGCTGCGCGAGCTGCCGGTGGTCTTCCTGGAGGTCCCGCTGGCCGACGCCGTCAAGCGGGTCGGCCTGGACGCGCCGCGCCCGCTGCTGGCCGTCAACCCCCGGGCCCGCTGGCGCGAGCTGATGGAGGCCCGCCGCCCCCTCTACCTGGAGGTGGCCACCGCCGTCGTGGACACCGCCGGCCGCACCCCCGAGCAGGTGGCGGACGCCGTACTGGAAGCACTGGAGCTGAAGACCCCCCATGACTGACATCGTCAGGATTCACGTCGGCGGCAGCGCCGGCCACGACCCGTACGACGTGCTGATCGGGCACCAGCTGCTCGGCGAGCTGGCGCCGATGATCGGCACCCGGGCCAAGCGGGTCGCCCTGATCCACCCGGAGGCGCTGGCCGCCACCGCCGACGCCGTCCGCGAGGACCTGCTCGGTGAGGGCTACGAGGCCATCGCCCTCCAGGTGCCCAACGCCGAGGACGCGAAGAGCGCCGAGGTCGCCGCGTACTGCTGGTCGGTGCTCGGCCAGACCGGCTTCACCCGCAGCGACGTGATCGTCGGCATCGGCGGCGGCGCCACCACCGACCTGGCCGGGTTCGTCGCCGCCACCTGGCTGCGCGGGGTCCGCTGGGTCTCGATGCCCACCACGTTGCTCGGCATGGTCGACGCGGCCGTCGGCGGCAAGACCGGCATCAACATCGCCGAGGGCAAGAACATGGTCGGCGCCTTCCACCCGCCGGTGGGCGTGCTGGCCGACCTCGGCACCCTGGAGACCGTGCCCAAGCACGACTACGTCTCCGGCCTCGCCGAGGTGATCAAGTGCGGCTTCATCGCCGACCCGGTCATCCTCGACCTGATCGAGGCCGACCCGGAGGGCGCCAGGACGCCGGCCGGCCCGCACACCGTGGAGCTGATCCGGCGGGCCGTCCAGGTCAAGGCCGACGTGGTCTCCGGGGACCTCAAGGAGTCCGGACAGCGCGAGATCCTCAACTACGGCCACACCCTCGGCCACGCCATCGAGCGCAACGAGCGGTACAAGTGGCGGCACGGCGCCGCGATCTCCATCGGCATGGTCTTCGCCGCCGAGCTGGGCCGGCTGGCCGGCCGGCTGGACGACGAGACGGCGGACCGGCACCGCAGCGTGCTGGCCTCGGTCGGCCTGCCGCTGACCTACCGCGCGGACGCCTGGCCGAAGCTGATGGACGCCATGAAGATCGACAAGAAGTCGCGCGGCGACCTGATCCGCTTCATCGTGCTGGACGGCCTCGGCAAGACCTCCGTGCTGGAGGGCCCGGACCCGTCGCTGCTGGTCGCCGCCTACGCGGAGGTCTCCGGGTGACCAGGGTGATGGTGCTCAACGGCCCCAACCTGGGCCGGCTGGGCAGCCGCGAGCCGGACGTCTACGGCGCGACCTCGTACGCCGGGCTGGTCGAGCGCTGCACCGCGCTGGGCAAGGAGTTCGGCTTCGAGGTCGAGGTGCACGAGACCAACTCCGAGCAGCAGATGGTGGAGTGGCTGCACGAGGCGGCCGACGGCCGGGTGCCCGTGGTGATCAACCCGGGCGCCTTCACCCACTACTCGTACGCGATGCGGGACGCCGCCGCCCAGCGGACCGCCCCGCTGATCGAGGTGCACATCTCCAACCCGTACGCCCGGGAGACCTTCCGGCACACCTCGGTGATCGCCGCGGTGGCCTCCGGCACGATCGCCGGATTCGGGCTCGGTTCGTACGAACTGGCCCTGCGCGCCCTCGCCGAGCAGCTCACCACGCGCTGAGGCCCGCTCGGGCGGCCCGGCGGCGGACTGTGCCCGCCGCCGGGCCGCCGTGTAGTGTCCCCGCTGAAAGAAGTCGGGAGGTGACCGTGGCGCAGTACACCGGGGGTGGACAGGTCCCCCCTCGTCCCGTCGCTCCGCCGGCCCCGCCGTATCCGGGCAGCGCGACCACCGCGCCCCCGGCGCCGCCGTCGACCCCGTCGGCCCCGTCGGCCCCGGCAGCGGCCGGGATGCCGCAGACCGGGCCGGTCGCGCTCCAGCCGCAGTCCGTGCAGCCGCAGTCCGTTCAGGCCCAGCCGGGGCAGCCGCCGTACGGCGGGCACCCGGCCGGCCCCCGGCCCGTGCCCGCACCCGCGCCCGCACCGGCGTCCGCTCCCGGGCCTTCGCACGCTGCCGCGGCCCCCGCCCCCGCCCCCGCCCCCGCCCCCGCTCCGGCGCCCGCCCCCGTGCCGGCCGGCGGCACCGGGCACTTCCTGCTGCCCTCCGGCGCGCCCGTGCAGCTCCCCGCCCACCCGCCGCAGCCGCACGCGCCGACCGGACCGCTGGCCGTGCTGCTGATCGGTCCGGCCGGCGCGGGCAAGACCACGGTCGCCCGGCACTGGGCCGAGCGGCGCCAGACGCCCACCGCCCACATCAGCCTGGACGACGTCCGGGAGTGGGTGCAGTCGGGCTTCGCCAACCCGCAGTCCGGCTGGAACAGCGCCTCCGAGGCCCAGTACCGGCTGGCCCGCCGCACCTGCGGCTTCGCCTGCCGCAACTACCTCGCCAACGGCATCTCCTGCATCATCGACGACGCCGTCTTCCCCGACCGCCCGGCCATCGGCCTCGGCGGCTGGAAGCGCCACATCGGGCCCGGCATGATCCCGGTCGTGCTGCTGCCCAGCCTGGACTCGGTGCTCAGCCGCAACGCCCGGCGCAGCGGCAACCGGCGGCTCGGCGACGAGGAGGTCGCCCGGATCCACGGGCGGATGGCCGGCTGGTACAACTCCGGGCTGCCGATCATCGACAACTCCCACCTGGACGTCGCCGCCACCGCGGCCGAGCTGGACCGGGCGATCCTGGCCCGGCTGATGGGCATCCCGGTCCGCTGAGGTCGCGGGCCCGGGGCGGCCTCGGGGCCGCGGTGGTGTCGGTGCCGGCTGCGATGATGGACGGGTCCTGATCGACCACCCGGGGGAGCTGACGCCCGTGCCGGAAGGCCACATCATCCACCGCCTCGCCGCCGCGAGCAGCACGGCCTTCGGCGGCCGCGCGGTCAGCGCCTCCAGCCCCCAGGGCCGGTTCGCCGACGGTGCCGCACTGGTCGACGGCCAGGTGCTGACCGGGGCCGAGGCCACCGGCAAGCACCTCTTCCTCGGCTTCGAGGGCGGTGCCTGGGTGCACATCCACCTCGGCCTCTACGGCGGCCTCACCTTCGGCGAGGGCGCCGCGCCCGAGCCGGTCGGCCTGGTCCGGCTGCGGCTGGCGAACGACGACTCCTACGCCGACCTGCGCGGCCCCAACACCTGCGCGCTGATCACCGGCGCCGAGAAGGCCGCCGTCGCGGCCCGCCTCGGCCCGGACCCGCTGCGCACCGACGCCGACCCGGACGCCGCCTGGCGGCGGATATCGGGCAGCCGGACGACGGTCGCGGCGCTGCTGATGGACCAGAAGGTGCTGGCCGGCGTCGGCAACGTCTACCGGGCCGAGGTGCTGTTCCGCCACGGCATCAACCCGCACCGGGCCGGCCGCGACCTCACCCGCGCCGAGTGGGACGCGATCTGGGCGGACCTGGTCGCCCTGATGCACGAGGGCGTCGGCGCGGGCCGGATCGACACCGTCCGCCCCGAGCACACCCCCGAGGCGATGGGCCGCCCCCCGCGGGTGGACGACCACGGCGGCGAGGTCTACGTCTACCGCCGGGCCGCCATGCCGTGCCTGATCTGCGGCACCGACGTCCGCACCGAGGAACACGCATCCCGCAACCTCTTCTGGTGCCCCCGCTGCCAGCAGGCGTAGGGGGCGTTCCCGGTTCGAATGATGCCGCCTCAGGATCCGCCGTACGCTGGGGGACGGCGTGGAGGGAGCGGGGCGGATGGACGCGTACGAGACGGCCAACACCATGTCGGGCACGGTGCACGGCTACGTGGTGCAGGGGCGGAACGTCGAGGTGCACCTGCCATCGGGCCCGCGGCTCGCGACGCCGCACCAGGTGCGCAAGCCGCGCCCCGTCTTCGTCAACCGGGAGAGCGAGCTCTCCGCGCTCGTGGCGGCGCTCGGCCGGGCCGCGGACGGCGGGCCGGCCGTGGTCGCCTTCACCGGGCTCGGCGGCGTCGGGAAGACCGAGCTGATCGCCCAGTTCGTCCACCGGTACGGCGGGCACTTCCCGGGCGGTGACCTCTACGCAGACCTCGCTGTTCACCGCCACGACGGCGAGGTCGATCTCGGGGCTGTCCTGGGCGGGTTCCTGCGGGCGTTCGCGGTGGAGCGGGTGCCGGACAGCATGGCGGAGCGGGCCACGCTGTACCGGACGGTCACGGCCGAGCGCCACGTCTTGCTCTTCCTGGACAACGTCGAGCAGGCCGCCGAGGTGCGGACCCTCGTCCCGTCCGCCGGTCTGGTGGTGGTCGCGGGCCGCCGGCGTCTCCCGGGCCTGCGCCTGGACGGGGCCGAGGTGCTGGATCTGGAGCCGCTGGGTGTCACGGCCGGCGCCGCGTTGGTGCGGCGGTGGCTCGGACCTGAACGGGGCAGCGAGCAGGAGCTGCGGCAGCTGGTCGAGCAGTGCGGCGGCCTGCCGCTGGCGCTGAACGCGGTCGGGTTCCAGCTGCTCGACCGCAGCCGCCTGGGCGTGGGCCAGGTGGTGGCCGAACTGTCCGACCGGGAGCGCGGGTTGTCATCGTTCAGCAACGCGGAGGGCGGCATCGACGGTGTCCTGGACTCGGTCTACCGGCGGCTGCACCGGACCACCCGGGAGCTCTACCACCTGATCGGGGTGAACCCCGGCCCGCTGGTCTCGGCCGAACTGGCCTCAGCCGCAGGGATCGAGCGGGTGGACCAAGGCCTGGCGGAGCTGCGCTCCGCCCACCTCCTGGACGATGTGGTGGCCGCGAGCCCGGACGAGCACTACCGCGCCCACGACCTGGTCCGGCGCCACGCCTACGAGCGGGTCCGGGAGCTGCCGGAGCGGTCCGGGTTGTTCGCCCGCGTGGTCGAGTACTACCGGGGCCGGGCGTTCCTGGCGGACGTCGCGGTGCTCGGATCGCGACTGCGGCTGCAGGAGCCGGCCGGCGAAGGGCTGCCGGGGTTCACCTCCGGAGCGGTGGCGCTGGACTGGCTGCGGGCCGAGCGGGCCAACCTGCGCGAGGTGGTCAGGTCGGCCGGTGAGCAGGGCCGGCACGGCGACGTCTGGCGGCTCTGCGAGTCGCTCTGGCCGCTCTACCACGGCGGTAAGTACTACGACGACTGGATCGAGACCCACCGGCTCGGCGTCGAGTCGGCCCGGCGGGACGACCGTTCGGACGCCGTGGTCCGGATGTGCAACCAGCTCGCCCGGGCCCACTACGAGCTGAGGGACTTCCCGCGGGCGACCGAGCAGCTGGCGGCCGCTTCGGAGCTGGTGCCGCTGGTGGCCGACCGTCGGCTGGTCGGCGTGCTCCACGAGACGGACGGCCTGCTCTGCCTGGCCGACGGCCGCCCGGAGCGGGCCGTCGAGCTCTTCACCCTCGCCCGGGAGGAGAACGAGGGCGACGCGCACGGCGTGGTCGTCCAGAGCTACAACCTCGCGCAGGCGCTGATCGCGGTCGGTCGCCCGGAGCAGGCGGTGGTCGTCCTGGACGAGGCCACCGCGCTGGCCGAGGCGGAGGGCGACGCCCCGATGCTGATGCGGCTCCCGCTGGTGCGGGCCCGTGCCCACCGGGTGCTGGGGCTGCTCGACGAGGCCGCCGCCCTGGCGGCGGAGGCCGCTCGGCGGGCTGCGGCCCTCGGCCAGCGGCTGAAGGAGGCCGAGGCGCTGAGGCTGCTCGTCACCCTGGCCGAGGAATCCGGCGACACCGGCCTGGCCGAGCGCGGCCGCTCCCGGCTCGGCGAGCTCGGAGGTCCGGAGGCGGACGCCGGGCAGCGTGGAAGGTGACGCGGGCGGCGTTCGGCGGACGGGGCGCGCGCTGAGGCCGGCAGGATCACCGCCCCCGGTGAACCTGTGCTCGGTGGACTGCTCGGCCTGGGCGGCGCGGTAGGTCCGGGGACGAGGCTCAGGTGCCTCCGCCGTCGTAGAGGTCGCCGAGCACGGGCGCGCGGCGATGGCCCGGGATCTCTCAGCCGGTTGCGGTGGCCGTTCGGGTGTCGGCGGAGGTGGGGGCTGGGTGGGCGGCGCAGGTGTTGAGGAGGGGGCGCATGGCGTCGTCCACGAGCCGGTAGCGCACGACGCGTCCGTCCTTGTCGCCGGTGACCACGCCGGCCGTCCGCAGCAGCCGCAGCGCCTGGGAGACGGCGGGGTCGCGCATGCCGGTGGCAACCGCGAGGTCGGTGACGGCGAGCGGACCGGCGCGGTGGAGGGCGAGCAGCAGGGCGAGCCGTCCGGGGTCGGCGAGCAGCGAGAACCGCTCGGCCCAGGACCGGACGTGCCCGGTGTCGCCGATCGCGGCGATGGCCTCGCAGACCCGGTGTCCGTCGATGGTGCGGTGGCCCGCGCGGTCGGCCGGTACGAGATGCATACGGACATTCTTGCAGCCCCGGCCCTGTGATCCTTGACACCTGCGCAGGTGCGCAGCCTTGCAAGGGTGTGCACGGGCCCCCTACGGTGTTGCCCGCCGTGGTGTTCGGGAAGACCGGTGACGGACCCTCAGGGGTCCGGAGTCCGGAGCGGCCCTCGCCACTGTGATCGGGGGGAATCGTCCGTACCCATGACGCCACTGGGCGCCTCGCGCGCCTGGGAAGGCGGGTACGGAAGCCCCGTCAGCCAGGAGACCGGCCACGGCATCTCACGAACGTCATTCCACGAGGTGCTGGAGCGTGATCCCAGGATGACCCTGCCCGAAACCGCCGCTGCTCCGGCGGCGCCGTCCGTCCTGCCGACCTTCCGGTGGCGCCGCGAGGACACCGTCCGCACGGCCGGGCTGATGGGGGTGATCCTGGCCATGCACGTGGTGGCGTTCGGGACGCTCATCTTCCTGGTCGCCCCCGAGAAGTACGAGGTCGGCACCCAGGTCTTCGGGGTGGGCCTGGGGATCACCGCCTACACCCTCGGCATGCGGCACGCCTTCGACGCCGACCACATCGCGGTCATCGACAACACCACCCGCAAGCTGATGGCCGACGGCAAGCGGCCGGTCTCGGTCGGCTTCTGGTTCGCCCTCGGGCACTCCTCGATGGTGGTCCTGATGGCCGCCCTGGTGGCGGGCGGCGCGCAGCTGGCCGACACCCTGATGGACGACGAGTCCACCACCCACCAGTGGCTGGGCATGGTAGGCACCTCCGCCTCCGGCGCCTTCCTCTACCTGATCGGCGCGCTCAACCTGGCCGCGCTGTTCGGCATCCTCAAGGTGTTCCGCTCGATGCGGGCCGGGCGGTTCGACGAGGCGGAGCTGGAGGAGCACCTCAACGCGCGCGGCTTCCTGGCCCGCGTCCTGAACCGCGCCACCCGCTCGATCACCCGCCCGGGCCAGATGTTCCCGGTCGGCATGGTGCTCGGCCTCGGCTTCGACACCGCGACCGAGGTGACCCTGATGGTGATGGCCGGCTCGGGCGCGGCCTCCGGGCTGCCCTGGTACGCGATCGCCTGCCTGCCGCTGCTCTTCGCGGCCGGGATGAGCCTGTTCGACACGCTGGACGGGACGTTCATGAACTTCGCGTACCAGTGGGCGTTCTCCAACCCGGTGCGCAAGGTGTACTACAACCTGACCATCACCGGCCTGTCGATCGCGGTGGCCTTCATCATCGGCACCATCGAGCTGGTCGGGGTGCTGCACGAGAAGCTGGACCTGACCGACCCGGTGAGCGGCTGGATCGCGGACATCTCGCTGGACAACGTCGGCTACGCGATCGTCGGGCTGTTCGTGGTGGTCTGGGCGGCGGCGATCGGGTACTGGCGGATCGCCGGGGTCGAGCAGAAGTGGAGCCCGCAGCCGGTGCAGCCGGGCGCCGGGCCGGCCGAGGACGCGCCCGCCGCCCAGGAGGCGGCGCGGTAGGCCGCGGGTCGCCGCACGCGATGGAGCCTCCCCGGTCCCGGGGAGGCTCCATCGCGTTCAGGGGGCGCCGCGTTCAGGGGTCAGCGCTCCTCGCGGAAGTCGACGTGCTGCCGCACGACCGGGTCGTACTTGCGCAGTACCAGCCGGTCCGGGTCGTTGCGGCGGCTCTTGCGGGCCACGTAGGTGTAGCCGGTCCCGGCCGTGGACCTGAGCTTGATGATCGGGCGCAGTTCGCTGCGGGCCATGGGTGGTCCTCCTGGGGTCGGCCGGCTCGGCGGGTCGCCGCTCCGGGGTGGCCGTCCCGGCGCCGGCCGGAGGCCGTACGCCGAAATGGAAGTCGTTTTCACGTATTGCCTCACAACGCGCGCTCCGGCCCGCCCATTCCCGGGGGGAGTGCGGTGGGCGCGCGGGGTCGGCGCGCGCGGTGGGGGAGCGCCGCGCGCCGGGCCCCGGCTGGGGGCGCTCGGCGGGCGGATCGGGACGGGCCTCCGTAGGCTCGACCCATGTCTGATGCGTACGCGGGCCGGCGGGAGCGGCTGAGGGAGCACTGCAGTGCGACCGGGGCCGACGCGGCGCTGATCACCCGGGCGGCGAACGTGCGGTACCTGACCGGGTGCCCGCCGTGCGGCGCGACGCTGCTGCTCACCCGGGAGCGGGCGCTGCTGGCGCTGCCGGACGACCTGCCGCCGGACGACACCGGCGAACACCTGATCGTCGAGGACGTGACCCGGGTGCCGGTGGCGGCCGGGGCGGACACCGCGCTGGCCGCCGCGGCCGCGGCGGCGAAGCTCCGGGTGACCGACCTCGCGGTGGAGGAGCACGACCTCACCGTCAGCCGGCACCGGGCGGTGGCCGGCCTGGCCGAGGGGGTCCGGCTGGCCGACCTAGCCCAGGCGGTCGAGCGGCTGCGGGTGGTCAAGGACGAGCACGAGATCGCCGACCTGCGGATCGCGGCCGAGATCGCCGACCAGGCGCTCGGCGAACTGCTGGAGTCGATCCTGGTCGGCCGCACCGAGCGGCACCTGGCGATGGAGCTGGAGCGCCGGATGATCGACCACGGCGCGGACCGGGCGGCCTTCCCGGTCTCGGTCGGCACCGGCAGCCACTCCGGGCAGCAGGCCCACCAGCCCACCGACCGGCGGGTGGAGGAGGGCGACTTCCTGACCGTGGTGCTGGGCGCGCAGTACCGCGGGTACGGCGTCTCCACCGCCCGGACCTTCGTGATCGGCGCGGCCCCCGCGCCCTGGCAGGTGGAGCTGCACCGGCTGGTGTTCCGCGCCCAGCGGGCCGGTCGGGAGGCGCTCGGGCCGGGCGTCGAGCAGTACGTACCCGACCAGGCCGCACGGGAGATCCTGCAGGCCGCCGGGCACACCGAGAGCTCGCCGCACCCCGTCGGCCACGGCATCGGGCTGGAGATCCGGGAGGCGCCGCGCCTCGGTCCCTCGGACATGGGTAAACTGGACAGCCGCGTACCGGTCACCGTCGGTCCGGGGGTCCATCTCCCCGGCAGGGGCGGCGTCCGGATCGAGGACACGCTCGTCGTCCGTCCCCTCGAAGAGGGCGGGCCCGAGCTGCTCACCATCACCACCAAGGAGCTCCTCGCCCTGTGACCCGCGGCCGCCCGGGAGGCTGCCGCAGGCGGCAGGACGCACCCCTTGGTTCCTTGACAGCTATATCCAGGAGTATGTGCGCCCGTGGCTTCCACGAACGATCTCAAGAACGGCATGGTCCTCAAGCTGGAGGGCGGCAAGCTCTGGTCCGTCGTCGAGTTCCAGCACGTGAAGCCCGGCAAGGGCCCGGCCTTCGTGCGTACCAAGCTCAAGGAGGTCCTGACCGGCAAGGTCGTCGACAAGACCTTCAACGCGGGCACCAAGGTCGAGACCGCCAACGTCGACAAGCGCGGCATGCAGTTCTCGTACAAGGACGGCGAGAACTTCGTGTTCATGGACATGGACACCTACGACCAGCTGACCATCGAGCCGGCCGTCGTCGGCGACGCGGCCAAGTACCTCCTGGAGGGCTTCGAGGCCCTGGTCGCCACCAACGAGGGCGCGGTCCTCTACATCGAGCTCCCGGCCGCGGTCGAGCTGGTCATCGCCGAGACCGAGCCGGGCGTCCAGGGCGACCGCTCGACCGGTGGCACCAAGCCGGCCACCCTGGAGACCGGTGCCGAGATCCAGGTGCCGCTCTTCATCACCACCGGTGAGAAGGTCAAGGTCGACACCCGCGACGGCAGCTACCTCGGCCGGGTGAAGTAAGTCAGTGTCGGCCGCACGCAGCAAGGCCCGCACCCGGGCCTTCCAGATCCTCTTCGAGGCCGACCACCGCAACGTCGACCCGCTGACGGTGCTCGCCGACTGGGTCTCCCGCGCGCGGGAGCCCAAGCCGGACGAGGGCACGCCCCAGGTGGGTGAGTACACGATGGAGCTCGTCGAGGGCTACGTCGAGCACGCCCGCCGGATCGACGACCTGATCTCGCAGTACGCGGTGGGCTGGACGCTCGACCGGATGCCGATCGTGGACCGCAACGTCCTGCGGCTCGGGGCGTACGAGCTGATCTGGGAGGACGGCGTCCCGGACGCGGTCGTCCTGGACGAGGCCGTCGAGATCGCCAAGGAGTTCTCCACGGACGACTCGCCGGCCTTCGTGAACGGCCTGCTCGCCCGCTTCCTGGAGCTGAAGCCGAGCATCCGCCGGTAACCGCTCCACCGGCCACGGCCGTCGGATCCCGTCAGGGGTCCGGCGGCCGTCGCGCGTTCACCCGGGTGGATTATGGTGGTCCCTACTCGCCAGTAACCCGGCGCGCCGGCGGCCCCGCCCGTCGGCGACCCCGCAGCGAAGGGCAGGCCACCCCCCATGACCACGGCGATCCGCAGCGAGTTCGACCAGGGCATCGCCCTGACCCGCCACCCCGACGAGCCCGGCCGCTACGACGGCGAGCTCGGCGCCGGCTGGCAGATCGGCGGCGGCGTCAACGGCGGGCTGCTGCTCGCGATGGCCGGCCACGCGCTCTCGCTGGAGCACGGCCTGTCCGGCGGCGGCCACGCCGACCCGGTCTCGATCAGCGGCTACTACCTCTCGGCCTCCACGCCCGGCCCGGCCACCGTCCGCACCGAGGTGCTCAGGGCCGGCCGCTCGCTCTCCAGCGGCACCGCCTCGCTCAGCCAGGACGGCGTCGAGCGGCTGCGCGTGGTGGCGAGCCACGGCGACCTCGCCGTCGCAGACGGGGAGGTGCGCACCACCGCGCAGCCCCCGCAGCTGCCCCCGCCGGACCAGTGCATCGGCGTCGAGCACGCCCCCAAGGAGCTGATCGCGCAGGCGGCCCTGCTGGAGCGGTTCGACCTGAGGCTCGACCCGGCCACCATCGGCTGGGCGCTCGGGCAGCCCTCCGGCAACGGCCGGATCCAGGGCTGGTTCCGGCTCGCCGACGGCCGTGAGCCCGACCCGCTGCTGCTCCTGCTGGTCGCCGACGCCCTGCCGCCGGTCACCTTCGACCTCGGCATGCCCGGCTGGGCGCCCACCATCGAGCTGACCGTCCACCTGCGGGCCCGGCCGGTGCCCGGCTGGCTGCGCGTCACCCACGCCACCCGCAACGTGGCGGGCGGCTACTTCGAGGAGGACGCCGAGGTCTGGGACGAGGCCGGCCGCCTGGTCGCGCAGTCCCGCCAGCTGGCCCGGGTGCCGCGCCAGGCGTGACGGCGCCCGCCGGCGACGCGACCGCGCGGCGAGGCAGCCGCGCAACCGTACGCCTCACGGTCGGTTACATTCCTGTGACACGCCGTGCGTGTGCGCCGCGCGGGGTTGGGGAGGAGAACGGTCAGCGGCACCCCCGCCGCTGACCGCGACCCGCCCCAGGAGCCCTCGATGACCCGCAACGGCCGCGCCCGCCGCACCCCCGACTGCACCGCCGCCGGCGCCCGCCCCCGGGTGCGCACGCGGCACGAGCGGCGCCGGCCCGACGGCGAGCAGGCCTTCGTCATCGGAGTGCTGACCAGCGAGGCCGACTTCGAGCGGGCCCGCGCCTGGCACCTGTCCGACGCCCCCGACCACGAGACCTACCTGCGGGAGACCGCCGAGCTGCTCACCGAGGCGCGGCGCCGCTTCGACACCGTCCGGGCCCGGATGTTCCACCCGCAGGACTTCGAGGAGTTCTGCCTGCTGCACGGCCTCGACCCGGCCGAGCCCGGCGCCCGGGACCGCTACCTGGTCAACCCGCCGCTGCAGACCCAGCTGCTCGCCTACCAGGGCGAGGAGCTGGCCGGCGACTTCGCGCCCCGGCTGGTCCGGGCCCGGGACAACGGCCTGACGCTGCGCCACGCCGACCTGCTGCTGGACGGCGGGCTCACCGGGGAGGGCGGCCGGGACGTCCGCGCGGCCTACCAGCGCGGGGCCGAGGTGTTCCGCCGGATGCTGGTCGGGGCCGGCGCGGGGGTGTACGAGCTGCGGCTCGCGGTGGACGCGCCGGGCGGGCGGCTGACGGCGCAGGCCCGGGTGCTGCAGTGGGAGGACGGCGTCGTCCGGATCAACGACGAGGACCTCGAACTGGTCTGCGCGGTGCTCTGTGCCGGGCTGGCCCGGGAGCTGCCGGGGCTGGCCGTGCTGCACGGGGCCCGGGGGACGGCCGGGGCCCGCGACGGGGGCGCCGGCGACGGCTTCCGGCAGACGGCCTGGGCCTGGGCCAGCGTCGGGCAGGACTGGGCGCCCGCCGCGGGGCCGGTGCGGCTGGACGGCGTGGCGGCGGAGCCGGGCTACCCGCTGGGCACGGTCTGTTGAGCCCGCGGCCCGCCGGGCCCGCGGCGGCGCCCGGAGCCCCGGGAACGCGCCACGGCGCGGCCCCCCGGTCGGGTGCCGCGCCGTGACGTTTCTGCTCGAACCTGCCCGTTGTCGCAGGTGGAGACGCCGGGGCGAGCGGTCAGCTCGCCTCCTCCTCGCGCACCGCGCGGCGCGCGTCGGGGTTCAGCACACCCCAGGAGATCAGCTGCTCGGTGAGGATCGACGGCGACTGGTCGTAGATCACGGCCAGCGTGCGCAGGTCGTCCTGGCGGATCGAGAGCACCTTGCCGTTGTAGTCACCGCGCTGGCTCTGGATGGTGGCCGCGTAGCGCTGCAGCGGACCGGCCTTCTCCGACGGGACCTGGGTCAGTCTCTCCAGGTCCAGCACCAGGCGCGGCGGCGGCTCGGCCGCACCACCGGGCGTACCGCCGGGCAGCAGCTCCTGCACCGGGACGCCGTAGAACTCCGCCAGCTCGGCCAGCCGCTGCACGGTGACCGCACGGTCGCCGCGCTCGTACGAGCCGACGACGACTGCCTTCCAGCGCCCCTGGGACTTCTCCTCGACACCGTGCAGGGAGAGCCCCTGCTGAGTGCGGATCGCTCGGAGCTTGCCTCCGAGTTGCTTCGCGTAGTCGCTGGACATTGATCTCCCCGGACGAGATTGCTTCGCGTTCAGTGGTGGGTCACGGGCGATTGCCGACGCCGTTACCGGTGGGTTCGACGTCCGTCTCGTAACTCACTGTGAGGTTACGTAGAGTGAGGTAGTTGCGTCAAGCCGAATGGGGCACTCGTGCGAATGGTCCGCATCGGTGACGCGTCGGGGGCGTGAACCCGGCGAAGCGGAACGGTGGTGGTCCATTTGCGTGAACCCGCGCTGGTACGATGACCGGAAGCCCGCGCCCCGTCGGCGGGGGCCGTCAATTCAGACATCCTTTAAGGCCCGTCCAGTGAGGCGGGGAAGGAGGTCCGCTTCGGCATGACCGCACACCACGAAACCACGCCGCGGCCGCCGCACCAGGTGCTGGACGGCGCGGACATCACCCGGGTCGTCACCCGGATAGCGCACGAGATCGTCGAGCGCGCCAAGGGCGCGGAGGACGTCGTGCTGCTCGGCATCCACACCAGGGGCGTCCACCTCGCCCGCCGGCTGCAGGCCCGGCTGGGCCAGATCACCGGCCGCGAGATCCCGCTCGGCACCCTGGACATCACCATGTACCGGGACGACCTGCGGCTGAAGCCCGCCCGCGCCCTGGAGCACACCGAGATCCCGGCCGACGGCATCGACGGCCGCCTGGTGATCCTCGTCGACGACGTGCTGTTCTCCGGCCGCACCATCCGGGCCGCGCTGGACGCCCTCAGCGACATCGGCCGCCCGCGCGCCGTCCAGCTGGCCGTCCTGGTCGACCGCGGCCACCGCGAGCTGCCGATCCGCGCCGACTACGTGGGCAAGAACCTCCCCACCTCCCTGCGCGAGGCCGTGCAGGTGCGCCTGTCCGACACCGACGGCGTGGACGCCGTCCTGGTCGGCGACCGCGACTACACCGCGCGCTCGTCGCAGGCCCTGGCCGCCAAGCCTTCCGAACCGCACCTCCCGGAGTAACCCGCGTGAAGCGCCACCTCGTCTCCGCCGCCGACCTCACCCGCGACGACGCGCTGCTGATCCTGGACACCGCCGAGGAGCTGGCCCAGCTCTCCGGACGGGCCGTCAAGAAGCTGCCCACGCTCCGTGGCCGAACGGTCGTCAACCTCTTCTTCGAGGACTCCACCCGCACCAAGACCTCCTTCGAGGTCGCCGAGAAGCGGCTCTCCGCCGACGTCATCAACTTCTCCGCCAAGGGCTCCTCGGTCTCCAAGGGCGAGAGCCTCAAGGACACCGCCCTCACCCTGCAGGCCATGGGCGCCGACGCGGTCGTCATCCGGCACCACGCCTCCGGCGCGCCGGCCCGGCTGGCCCAGTCCGACTGGCTGCACGGCAGCGTCATCAACGCCGGCGACGGCACCCACGAGCACCCCACCCAGGCCCTGCTCGACGCCTTCACCATGCGCCGCCACCTCAACCCCGGTGCGGGGCACGACCTGGCCGGCCGCCGGGTGACCATCGTCGGCGACATCCTGCACAGCCGGGTCGCCCGCTCCAACGTGCACCTGCTGACCACCCTCGGCGCCCAGGTCACCTTCGTCGCGCCGCCGACGCTGCTGCCCATCGGCATCGAGAACTGGCCCTGCGAGGTCAGCTACGACCTGGAGAGCGTGCTCCCCAAGACCGACGCGCTGATGATGCTCCGGGTGCAGCGCGAGCGGATGAACGCCGCATTCTTCCCGACCGAGCGCGAGTACAGCCGCCGCTACGGCCTGGACGGCACCCGGATGGCGCAGCTGCCCGAGCACGCCATCGTGATGCACCCCGGCCCGATGGTCCGCGGCATGGAGATCACCGCCGAGGTCGCCGACTCGCCGCGCTGCACCGTGGTCGAGCAGGTCGCCAACGGCGTCTCCGTCCGGATGGCCGTCCTCTACCTCCTGCTCGGCGGAGCCACCCTCGCCGACGCCCGCACCGAATCCGTGGAGACCGCCCAGTGACCACCTACCTGATCCGCAACGCCCAGATCCTCGGCGGCGACCCGCAGGACCTCCACATCGCCGACGGCGTCATCCGGGAGATCGGCACCGGCCTACAGGCCGAGGCGGACATCGACATCGACGCCACCGGCCTGGTGGTGCTGCCCGGCCTGGTCGACCTGCACACCCACCTGCGCGAGCCCGGCCGCGAGGACGCCGAGACCGTGCTGACCGGCACCCAGGCCGCCGCCAAGGGCGGCTTCACCGCCGTCCACGCGATGGCCAACACCTTCCCGGTGGCCGACACCGCCGGTGTGGTCGAGCAGGTCTGGCGGCTCGGCCAGGAGTCCGGCTACTGCGACGTGCAGCCGGTCGGCGCCGTCACCGTCGGCCTGGAGGGCAAGAAGCTCGCCGAGCTGGGCGCCATGCACGAGTCGGCGGCCGGCGTCCGGGTCTTCTCCGACGACGGCAAGTGCGTCGACGACGCCGTCATCATGCGCCGCGCGCTGGAGTACGTGAAGGCCTTCGACGGCGTCGTCGCCCAGCACGCCCAGGAGCCGCGGCTCACCGAGGCCGCCCAGATGAACGAGGGCCAGGTCTCCGGCGAGCTCGGCCTCGGCGGCTGGCCGGCCGTCGCCGAGGAGGCGATCATCGCCCGCGACGTGCTGCTCGCCGCGCACGTCGGCTCCCGCCTGCACGTCTGCCACGTCTCCACGGCCGGCTCGGTGGAGATCATCCGCTGGGCCAAGGCCAAGGGCTGGGACGTCACCGCCGAGGTGACCCCGCACCACCTGCTGCTCACCGACGAGCTGGTCCGCAGCTACGACCCGGTGTACAAGGTGAACCCGCCGCTGCGCACCGCCGAGGACGTCCAGGCGCTGCGCAAGGCGCTGGCCGACGGCACGATCGACGCCGTCGCCACCGACCACGCGCCGCACCCGGCCGAGGACAAGGACTGCGAGTGGGCCGTCGCCGCGATGGGCATGGTCGGCCTGGAGACCGCGCTCTCGGTGGTCCAGCAGACCATGGTCGAGACCGGCCTGCTGAACTGGGAGGGCGTGGCCGACCGGATGTCGCACCGCCCGGCGCGGATCGGCCGTCTCACCGGCCACGGACGGCCGATCTCGGTTGGTGAGCCGGCGAACCTGGTGCTCTTCGATCCCGCGTACCGTGGTGCCGTGAACCCCGAGAGCTTCGCCACCCGCAGCCGCAACACCCCCTACAAGGGCCTCGACCTGCCCGGACGGGTGCACGCCACCTTCCTCCGCGGCACCGCCACCGTGCTCGCCGGCGAGCTGGTCGAGCAGGGCGGGCTGGCGTGACCGGGCTCGCCCGGCTCGCCCAGGAGCAGGCCAGGGTCACCAACTGGCCCGGGTACATCGGCTGGGCCGTCGGCCTGCTGATCGTGATCGGCCTCGTCTACTGGCTGATGCGGCAGGGCTGGAACTGGCGGCGCACCCTGCAGTCCGGGATCCCGCCGCTGCCCGCCGTGCCGGAGCGCGCCGGCCGGACCATCCTGGAGACCAGCGGCCGGTACCACGGCAGCACCACGGCCGGGAACTGGCTGGACCGGGTCGTCGCGCACGGCCTGGGCACCCGCAGCCGCGCCGACCTGACCCTCGGCGAGGACGGCCTGCTGGTGCGGCGCCCCGGTGACGTCGACTTCTGGATCCCGGCGGAGCACCTGACCGGTGCCCGGACGGACTCCGGGATCGCCGGCAAGGTCGTCCCGTCCGGACTGCTCGTCGTCACCTGGACGCACGAGGGCACCGCACTGGACTCCGGTTTCCGGGCCGACCACCCCGATGAGCACGCCGCCTGGGTCGAGGCGGTCGCTCAGCTCGCAACACGTACGAAGACGAAGACGGAAGAGGCCACTCGATGACCGCACCTGCCCCCACCACGCAGCGCTTGAGGCGGGAGCGCGTGCCTGCTGTGCTCGTCCTGGAGGACGGCCGGACCTTCCGCGGCCAGGCCTACGGCGCGACCGGGGAGACCTTCGGCGAGGCGGTCTTCAACACCGGCATGTCCGGTTACCAGGAGACCCTCACCGACCCGTCGTACCACCGCCAGGTCGTCGTGATGACCGCCCCGCAGATCGGCAACACCGGCTGGAACGACGAGGACGACGAGTCCAAGCAGATCTGGGTCGCCGGCTACGTCGTCCGCGACCCCGCCCGCGTCCCGTCCAACTGGCGCTCGCGCCGGTCGCTGGACGAGGAGCTGGCCAGCCAGGGCATCGTCGGCATCAGCGGCATCGACACCCGCGCGCTCACCCGGCACCTGCGCGAGCGCGGCGCCATGCGCTGCGGCATCTTCTCGGGCGGGGCGGTGGCGGACGACGCCGCGCTGCTGGCCCGGGTGCAGCAGTCGCCGGAGATGAAGGGCGCGGACCTCTGCGCCGAGGTCGCCACCACCGAGCCGTACGTCGTGCCCGCGATCGGCGAGAAGAAGTTCACCGTCGCCGCCCTCGACCTCGGCATCAAGGCGATGACCCCGCAGCGGATGGCCGAGCGCGGCATCGAGGTGCACGTGCTGCCCGCCAACTCCACCATCGAGGACGTCTACGCGGTCAACCCGGACGGCGTCTTCTTCTCCAACGGCCCGGGCGACCCGGCCACCGCCGACCACCAGGTCGAGGTGGCGAAGGGCGTCCTGGAGCGCAGGACCCCGTTCTTCGGCATCTGCTTCGGCAACCAGATCCTCGGCCGCGCGCTGGGCTTCGGCACCTACAAGCTCAAGTACGGCCACCGCGGCATCAACCAGCCGGTGCAGGACCGCACCACCGGCAAGGTGGAGGTCACCGCGCACAACCACGGCTTCGCCGTGAACGCACCGCTGGACAAGGTGAGCGACACCCCGTTCGGGCGCGTCGAGGTCTCCCACGTCTGCCTCAACGACGACGTGGTCGAGGGCCTGCAGGCGCTCGACGTCCCCGCCTTCAGCGTGCAGTACCACCCCGAAGCGGCCGCCGGCCCGCACGACGCCGCGTACCTGTTCGACCGCTTCGTGAAGCTCATGGAGGGCCAGCGTGCCTAAGCGCACTGACATCAAGTCCGTCCTGGTGATCGGGTCCGGCCCGATCGTGATCGGCCAGGCCGCCGAGTTCGACTACTCGGGAACGCAGGCCTGCCGGGTGCTCAAGGCCGAGGGCCTGCGGGTCGTCCTGGTCAACTCCAACCCGGCCACGATCATGACCGACCCGGAGATCGCCGACGCCACCTACGTCGAGCCGATCACCCCGGAGTTCGTCGAGAGGATCATCGCCAAGGAGCGCCCGGACGCCCTGCTGCCGACCCTCGGCGGGCAGACCGCGCTCAACACCGCGATCTCCCTGCACGCGGCCGGGACGCTGGACAAGTACGGCGTCGAGCTGATCGGCGCCGACGTCGTGGCGATCAACAAGGGTGAGGACCGCGACCTCTTCAAGGGCGTCGTCGAGGCCGTCAACCAGAAGATCGGCCACGGCGAGTCCGCCCGCTCGGTCATCTGCCACACCATGGACGAGGTGGTGGCCGGCGTCGACACCCTCGGCGGCTACCCGGTCGTGGTCCGCCCCTCCTTCACCATGGGCGGCGCCGGCTCCGGCTTCGCCCACAACGAGGAGGACCTGCGCCGGATCGCCGGCCAGGGCCTGACCCTCTCGCCGACCACCGAGGTGCTCCTGGAGGAGTCCATCCTCGGCTGGAAGGAGTACGAGCTGGAGCTGATGCGCGACAAGAACGACAACGTCGTGGTCGTCTGCTCCATCGAGAACTTCGACCCGATGGGCGTGCACACCGGTGACTCGATCACCGTCGCCCCGGCGATGACGCTCACCGACCGCGAGTACCAGATCCTGCGCGACATCGGCATCGCCGTCATCCGCGAGGTCGGCGTCGACACCGGCGGCTGCAACATCCAGTTCGCCGTCAACCCGGTCGACGGCCGCGTCATCGTCATCGAGATGAACCCGCGCGTCTCCCGCTCCTCCGCGCTGGCGTCCAAGGCGACCGGCTTCCCGATCGCCAAGATCGCCGCGAAGCTCGCCGTCGGCTACACCCTGGACGAGATCCCCAACGACATCACCGAGGAGACCCCGGCCTCCTTCGAGCCGACCCTCGACTACGTCGTGGTGAAGGTGCCGCGGTTCGCGTTCGAGAAGTTCCCGAGCGCCGACGCGACGCTGACCACCACCATGAAGTCGGTGGGCGAGGCCATGGCGCTCGGCCGCAACTTCCCCGAGGCGCTCAACAAGGCGCTGCGCTCGCTGGAGAAGAAGGGCTCCCAGTTCACCTGGGCCGGCCCGGTCGGCGACAAGGCCGCGCTGCTGGAGAAGGCCGTCGTCCCGACGGACGGCCGGATCAACACCGTCATGGAGGCCATCCGGGCCGGCGCCACCCCGGAGGAGGTGTTCGAGGCCACCAAGATCGACCCGTGGTTCGTCGACCAGCTCTTCCTGCTGGACGAGCTCGCCGGCGAGCTGGCCGAGGCCTCCGAGCTCACCCCCGAGCTGCTGCGCCACGCCAAGCGGCACGGCTTCTCCGACCAGCAGATCGGCGAGATCCGCGGCCTGCGGCCCGACGTGGTCCGCGAGGTCCGGCACGCGCTCGGCATCCGCCCGGTGTTCAAGACCGTCGACACCTGCGCCGCCGAGTTCGCCGCCAAGACCCCGTACTTCTACTCGTCCTACGACGAGGAGAGCGAGGTCGCCCCGCGCACCAAGCCCGCCGTGATCATCCTCGGCTCCGGCCCGAACCGCATCGGCCAGGGCATCGAGTTCGACTACTCCTGCGTGCACGCCTCCTTCGCGCTGGCCGACGCCGGGTACGAGACCGTGATGGTCAACTGCAACCCGGAGACCGTCTCCACCGACTACGACACCTCCGACCGGCTCTACTTCGAGCCGCTCACCCTGGAGGACGTGCTGGAGATCGTCCACGCCGAGCAGCAGGCCGGACCGCTGGCCGGCGTCATCGTCCAGCTCGGCGGCCAGACCCCGCTCGGCCTGGCCCAGGCGCTCAAGGACAACGGCGTGCCGATCGTCGGCACCCAGCCCGAGGCGATCGACCTCGCCGAGGAGCGCGGCGCCTTCGGCCGCGTGCTGCGCGACGCCGGCCTGCCGGCCCCCAAGCACGGCACCGCCTTCTCCTTCGAGGAGGCCAAGTCGATCGCCGACGAGATCGGCTACCCCGTCCTGGCCCGCCCGTCGTACGTCCTCGGCGGCCGCGGCATGGAGATCGTCTACGACGAGGCCTCGCTCGCCTCCTACCTGGAGCGGCACGCCGGTCTGATCTCCGAGCACCCGGTGCTGATCGACCGCTTCCTCGACGACGCGGTGGAGATCGACGTCGACGCGCTCTACGACGGCACCGAGCTCTACCTCGGCGGCGTCATGGAGCACATCGAGGAGGCCGGCATCCACTCCGGCGACTCCGCCTGCGCGCTGCCCCCGATCACCCTCGGCGGCTACGACATCAAGCGGCTGCGCGCCTCCACCGAGGCGATCGCCCGCGGCGTCGGCGTCCGCGGTCTGATCAACATCCAGTTCGCCCTCTCCGGCGACATCCTCTACGTGCTGGAGGCCAACCCGCGCGCCTCCCGCACCGTGCCGTTCACCTCCAAGGCCACCGCGGTGCCGCTGGCCAAGGCGGCGGCCCGGGTCTCGCTCGGCGCCACCATCGCCGAGCTGCGCGCCGAGGGCATGCTCCCGGCCGAGGGCGACGGCGGCACGCTGCCCGCGGACTGCCCGATCTCCGTCAAGGAGGCCGTGATGCCGTGGAGCCGCTTCCGCGACGTCCACGGCCGCGGTGTGGACACCGTGCTCGGCCCGGAGATGCGCTCCACCGGTGAGGTCATGGGCATCGACAGGGTCTTCGGCACGGCGTACGCCAAGTCGCAGGCCGGTGCCTACGGCGCGCTGCCGACCAAGGGCAAGGTCTTCGTCTCGGTCGCCAACCGGGACAAGCGCAACCTGGTCTTCCCGGCCCGCGCGCTGGTCGGCCTCGGCTTCGAGCTGCTCGCCACCGCCGGCACCGCCGAGGTGCTGCAGCGCGGCGGCATCCCCGCCACCGTGGTGCGCAAGCACAGCGAGGGCGAGGGCCCGAACGGCGAGCGGACCATCGTCCAGCTGATCCACGACGGCGAGGTCGACCTGATCATCAACACGCCGTACGGCACCGGCGGCCGCCTCGACGGCTACGAGATCCGCACCGCCGCCGTCGCGCGCGCCGTGCCCTGCCTGACCACCGTCCAGGCCATGGGCGCCGCCGTCCAGGGCATCGACGCGCTGCTGCGCGACGAGGTCGGGGTGATGTCGCTCCAGGAGCACGCCGAGCTGATCAACGCCGGCCGCAAGTAGTACCGCCGCAGTGGGGGCACCGAACCGCCGGGTGCCCCCACTTCCATGCCCACCCTCCCCCAGCCTTCGGCCGGGGGTACCCCCAGGCCGCCGCCAGCCTTCTTTCGAACGGGCTGCGCCCGCCCCGATGGAGCAATGCTTTGTACAAGCTGCTGTTCGACCTCGTCTTCAAGAAGATGGACCCGGAGAAGGCCCACCACCTGGCCTTCTTCTGGATCCGGCTGGCCTCCTCGGTGCCCGGCCTGCGCACCCTGGTCCGGCTGGTGCTCGCCCCGCGCGACCGCGCGCTGCGCACCAGCGCGCTCGGCCTCGACCTGCCCGGCCCGTTCGGCCTGGCGGCGGGCTTCGACAAGAACGGCGTCGGCATCGACGGCCTGGCGATGATCGGCTTCGACTACGTCGAGATCGGCACCATCACCGGCGAGCCCCAGCCCGGCAACCCGGCCCCGCGCCTGTTCCGGCTGATCGAGGACCGCGCGCTGGTCAACCGGATGGGCTTCAACAACCAGGGCTCGGCCCGGGTCGCCGCCCGCCTCGCCGAGCGCCCGCACACCAGCTCCACCCCGGTGGTCGGCATCAACATCGGCAAGACCAAGGTGGTCGAGGAGGCCGACGCGATCGGCGACTACGTGAAGTCCACCGAGCGGCTGGCCAAGTACGCCGACTACCTGGTGGTCAACGTCAGCTCGCCGAACACCCCCGGTCTGCGCAACCTCCAGGCCGTCTCGCACCTGGGCCCGCTGCTGAGCGCCGTCCGCGAGGCCGCCGACCGCTCCACGGCGCACCACGTGCCGCTGCTGGTCAAGATCGCCCCCGACCTGGCCGACGAGGACGTCGACGCGGTCGCCGACCTCGCCCTGGAGCTGGGCCTGGACGGCATCATCGCCACCAACACCACGATCGGCCGCGAGGGCCTGCGCACCCCCGCCGCCCGGATCGAGGAGATCGGCATGGGCGGCCTCTCCGGCGCCCCGCTCAAGGCCCGCGCCCTGGAGGTCCTGCAGCGCCTGCGCGCCCGTACCGAGGGCCGGCTGGTGCTGGTCTCGGTCGGCGGCATCGAGACCGCCGAGGACGCCTGGCAGCGGATCATCCACGGCGCCGACCTGGTCCAGGGCTACAGCGCCTTCATCTACCAGGGCCCGTTCTGGTGCCGCCGCATCCACAAGGGCCTCTCCGCGAAGGTCCGGGCCGGCGGCTTCCGCAACCTGGCGGCCGCCGTCGGCAGCGCCAAGGCCTCCTCCTGAACCGCCGCCAGGCGAACCCCCGCTCCACCCCCGGAAAGGACGTCATGACCCTCGCCCCCTTCGGCGCCCGGCTGCGCCAGGCCCTCGACACCCGCGGCCAGCTCTGCGTCGGCATCGACCCGCACGCCTCCCTGCTCGCCGCCTGGGGTCTGGAGGACTCCGTGGCGGGCCTGGAGACCTTCAGCCGCACCGTGGTCGAGGCGCTGGCCGACCGGGTGGCCGTGCTCAAGCCGCAGGCCGCCTTCTTCGAGCGCTTCGGCTCCAAGGGCGTCGCGGTGCTGGAGAAGTCCGTCGAGGAGGCCCGTGCGGCCGGCGCGCTGGTCCTGATGGACGCCAAGCGCGGTGACATCGGCTCCACCATGGCCGCCTACGCCGAGGCCTTCCTGGCCGCCGGCAGCCCGCTGTTCTCCGACGCCGTCACGGTCAGCCCCTACCTCGGCTTCGGCTCGCTGCGCCCGGCGCTCGACCTGGCCGCGGCCAACGGCGCGGGCGTCTTCGCGCTGGCGCTCACCTCCAACCCGGAGGGCGCCGAGGTGCAGCGCGCCGTCGGTGCCGACGGCGAGCCGGTGGCGGCCTCCGTGCTGCGCCAGCTGGCGGCCGAGAACGCCGGTGCCGAGCCGCTCGGCTCCTTCGGCGCGGTGGTCGGCGCGACCCTGGCGGACGCCGGCGTGGACCTGGCGATCAACGGTCCGCTGCTCGCCCCCGGGATCGGCGCCCAGGGCGCCACGATGGCCGATCTGCCGCGCGTCTTCGGCGCCTCGGTGCGCAACGTGGTGCCGAGCGTCAGCCGTGACGTGCTCAAGCACGGCCCCTCGGCACCGGCCCTGCGGGCGGCGGCCGACCGTTTCGTCCAGGAGTACGCGGACGCGGTGAAGTGAGCCGGTGACCCTCCGGAGCGGCGTGACGGGGTGGCGCAGGTCGGGGAGCCCGACGTGAGCGCCGTCACACCACCCCCGCGAAAGGGCCCGAAACAGGGTCGTTTTGCCCGGTAAAGTCCTGGTCGGCCTTGGCTGACCAGGACTTTTCGTGTTCTTTTCCTGACGTGGCGCCGCAATCCGGGTAGTGTCCGGCGATAGGTCATCGAAGAGCGGCGATTCCCGCTGCTCTCGCAGGTCAGAGCCATCGGCATCCCCTGCGACCGGTGTCCGAGGAACCAAACCAGTCATAGCTCAATCCCTTCCTTCCACACCCTGAGGTGAACGGCGTGGCTCTTCCGCCCCTTACCCCTGAACAGCGCACCGCCGCGCTCGCCAAGGCCGCCGAGGCTCGCCGGGAGCGCGCCGAGGTCAAGAACCGGCTCAAGCACTCCGGCGCCTCCCTGCACGAGGTGATCAAGGCCGGCAAGGCCGACAACGACGTCATCGGCAAGATGAAGGTCTCGGCCCTGCTGGAGTCCCTGCCGGGCGTCGGCAAGGTCCGGGCCAAGCAGATCATGGAGCGCCTCGGCATCAGCGAGAGCCGCCGTGTCCGTGGTCTCGGCACGAACCAGATCGCCTCCCTGGAGCGGGAGTTCGGCGGCGGTGCCGCCTGACCGTGCCCCGTGGTCCCGGGATCGTCCGCGATCCGGGATAATCGGTGCATGAGTGAGCGTCCGCGGCTGACCGTGCTCTCCGGCCCCTCGGGGGTCGGCAAGAGCACGGTCGTCGCTCATATGAGGAAGAAGCACCCCGAGGTCTGGCTCTCGGTGTCGGCGACGACCCGCCACCCGAGGCCGGGCGAGCAGAACGGGGTCCAGTACCACTTCGTCGACAACGACGAGTTCGACAAGCTGATCGCCAACGGTGAACTGCTGGAGTGGGCCGTCTTCGCGGGCAACCGCTACGGCACCCCCCGCTCGGCCGTGCTGGAGAAGCTGGAACGGGGCGAGCCCGTCCTGCTGGAGATCGACCTCCAGGGCGCCCGTCAGGTGCGCGAGTCGATGCCCGACGCCCAGCTGGTCTTCCTGGCTCCGCCGAGCTGGGACGAGCTGGTCCGCCGGCTGACCGGCCGGGGCACCGAGCCGCAGGACGTGATCGAGAAGCGGCTGGAGGCCGCCAAGGTCGAGCTGGCCGCCGAGCCCGAGTTCGACACGACCCTGGTCAACACCTCCGTCGAGCAGGTGGCGGCCGAACTGCTAGCCTTGCTCGGTGTAGGCTGACCTGTCTGTGTTTTCCACCCTTTCGGAAGGTTTTCGCGTGTCCTCTTCCATGACCGCGCCCGAGGGCATCATCAACCCGCCGATCGACGAGCTGCTCGAGGCCACCGACTCCAAGTACAGCCTCGTGATCTACGCCGCCAAGCGCGCGCGCCAGATCAACGCCTACTACTCGCAGCTCGGTGAGGGCCTGCTGGAGTACGTCGGCCCGCTGGTCGACACCCACGTGCACGAGAAGCCGCTGTCGATCGCGCTGCGCGAGATCAACGCGGGCATGCTGACCGCCGAGGCGGTCGAGGCGGCCTGAGCCGGTGCCTTCTGCGAAGGGCCCGTCGGACTCGTTCCGACGGGCCCTTCGGCGTTCCCGGGCGCGTGCCCGCGGCGGCTCCGGCGGGTGTGCGGGGCACCACAGTGCAGGCGCTCGTCGAGGGGCCGTAGGGTGAGCACGTCCCGAGCGAGGAGAGATGGGGAGCATGAGCGCGAGCACGGACGCGAGCACTGACCGGGCGGACGCCCCGCGCGTCGTCCTCGGCGTCAGCGGCGGCATCGCCGCGTACAAGGCGTGCGAGGTGCTGCGGCGGTTCACCGAGTCCGGTCACCAGGTCACCGTGGTGCCCACCGAGGCCGCGCTGCACTTCGTCGGCGAGGCCACCTGGGCCGCGCTCTCCGGCCGACCGGCCGCCACCGAGACCTGGGACCGGGTCCACGAGGTGCCGCACGTGCGGATCGGGCAGAACGCCGACCTGGTCGTGGTCGCCCCCGCCACCGCCGACCTGATGGCCAAGGCCGCCCACGGGCTCGCCGACGACCTGCTCACCAACACCCTGCTCACCGCGCGCTGCCCGGTCGTCCTGGCGCCCGCGATGCACACCGAGATGTGGGAGCACCCCGCCACCCGGGAGAACGTCGCCACCCTGCGCCGCCGGGGCGTGATCGTGCTGGAGCCCGCCGTCGGCCGGCTGACCGGCAAGGACACCGGCAAGGGCCGGCTGCCCGAGCCGTCCGCGATCTTCGACGCCTGCCGGGCGGTGCTGCGCCGCGGCGGCCCGGTGCCCACCGACCTGGCCGGCCGGCACGTCGTCGTCTCGGCGGGCGGCACCCGGGAGCCGCTCGACCCGGTGCGCTTCCTCGGCAACCGCTCCTCCGGCAAGCAGGGCTACGCGCTCGCCACCACCGCCGCCGCGCGCGGCGCCCGCGTGACGTTGATCTCGGCCAACGCCGAGCTGTCCGACCCGGCCGGGGTCGACGTGGTGCACGTCTCGACCGCGCTGGAGCTGCGCGAGGCGGTGCTGAAGGCCGCCGCGGAGGCGGACGCCGTGGTCATGGCCGCCGCGGTCGCCGACTTCCGGCCCGCCGAGTACGCCACCGGCAAGATCAAGAAGGTCGAGGGGGTCGAGCCGGCGCCGGTCGCGCTGGTGCGCAACCCCGACGTGCTGGCCGAGATCTCCGCCCACCGCCCCCGTTCGGCCCAACTCGTCGTCGGTTTCGCGGCGGAGACCGACGAGGTGCTCGCCAACGGCCGCGCCAAGCTCGCCCGCAAGGGCTGCGACCTGCTGGTCGTCAACGAGGTCGGCAACGGCAAGGCGTTCGGCCGGGACGTCAACGAGGCCGTCGTGCTGGGCGCGGACGGCAGTGAGACGGCTGTTCCGGTGGGGCCCAAGGAGGCCCTCGCGGACGTCGTCTGGGACCTGGTCGCCGAACGGCTGAATCCGGTCGCGGACTGATCTCGTAGGGTGGATGTTCGGTCTCCAATTCCGGAATCGCGTGCCGATTGTCGGTAGCTGACCGTTACACTCCAGGAATCAAGTCTTTCCGGATGTCCCCGGTTCGCCGGGGGCCTTCAGTCAGCAGCCGCTGCAACCCCAGGGAGCGCTGTGTCTCGCCGCCTGTTCACCTCGGAATCCGTGACCGAGGGACACCCCGACAAGATCGCTGACCAGATCAGCGACACCATCCTTGACGCGCTCCTGCGCGAGGACCCGACGTCCCGGGTCGCCGTGGAGACGCTCATCACCACCGGCCAGGTGCACGTGGCCGGCGAGGTGACCACCAAGGCGTACGCGCCGATCGCCCAGCTCGTCCGGGACAAGATCCTGGAGATCGGCTACGACAGCTCCAAGAAGGGCTTCGACGGCGCCTCCTGCGGCGTCTCGGTGTCCATCGGTGCGCAGTCGCCCGACATCGCCCAGGGCGTCGACACCGCGTACGAGGCGCGCGTCGAGGGCGACGAGGACGACCTGGACAAGCAGGGCGCCGGCGACCAGGGCCTGATGTTCGGCTACGCCTCGGACGAGACCCCCGAGCTGATGCCGCTGCCGATCACCCTGGCGCACCGGCTCTCGCACCGCCTCTCCGAGGTCCGCAAGAACGGGACCATCCCGTACCTGCGCCCCGACGGCAAGACCCAGGTCACCATCGAGTACGACGGCGACAAGGCCGTCCGCCTCGACACCGTGGTCGTCTCCTCGCAGCACGCCAGCGACATCGACCTGGACTCGCTGCTCACCCCGGACATCCGCGAGTTCGTCGTGGAGCCGGAGCTCAAGGCGCTCGCCGACCAGGGCATCAAGCTGGTGACCGACGGCTACCGCCTGCTGGTCAACCCGACCGGCCGCTTCGAGATCGGCGGCCCGATGGGCGACGCCGGCCTCACCGGCCGCAAGATCATCATCGACACCTACGGCGGCATGGCCCGCCACGGCGGCGGCGCCTTCTCCGGCAAGGACCCGTCCAAGGTGGACCGCTCGGCCGCGTACGCGATGCGCTGGGTGGCGAAGAACATCGTCGCCGCCGGCCTCGCCCGCCGCGCCGAGGTCCAGGTCGCGTACGCGATCGGCAAGGCCGAGCCGGTCGGCCTCTTCGTGGAGACCTTCGGCACCGAGACCGTGCCGGTCCTCACGATCCAGAAGGCCGTCTCCGAGGTGTTCGACCTCCGCCCGGCCGCGATCATCCGCGACCTCGACCTGCTGCGTCCGATCTACGCCCAGACCGCCGCGTACGGCCACTTCGGCCGTGAGCTGCCGGACTTCACCTGGGAGCGGACCGACCGCGTCGAGCTGCTGAAGAAGGCTGTGCAGGACTGATCACCCGGTCCACCCGTCCGCAGGCGGCGGCCACCACCCACGGTGGCCGCCGCCTGCGGCGTTTGCGCACGGTGTCGGTCCGACCTGGTAGTACTTGGGAACGATGAGCAGCACAGGGGAGAACGGGGCGGCGGCCGAGCCGGAGCAGCTCGCGTTCATCCGGGAGACGGTCAAGCGCGCCAAGCCGCGGACGTGGCGCGGGGCCAAGCGGGCCGAGCACCTGCCGGTCGCCCGGGTCGTGGTCGACAAGGGCGTGCTGACCATCGACAAGTTCTTCGACTACGAGGTGCCCGCCGCGATGGCGGAGGAGGCGCAGCCCGGCGCCCGGGTCCGGGTCCGGTTCGGCGCCCGGGTGGTCAAGGGCCAGCGCGAGGGCGGCGAGCTGCACGACGGCTTCATCGTGGCGCGGCTGGAGAAGAGCGACTTCCCCGGCCCGCTGGCGCCGCTCGCCCAGGTGCTCTCGCCCGAGCCGGTGCTCACCCCGCCGCTGCTGCGGCTCTGCCGCACCGTCGCCGACCGGTACGCCGGCACCCTCGCGGACGTGCTGCAGCTGGCCGTCCCGCCCCGGCACGCCAAGGCCGAGGCCGAGCCCTCGCCGCCGCCCCGGCCCCGGCCGCCGGAGCCGGCCCCCGGCGGTTGGTCGCGCTACCCGGCGGGCCCGGACTTCCTCGCCGCGCTGGCCGGCGGCGGCTCGCCGCGCGCGGTCTGGACGGCGCTGCCCGGGCCCGGCTGGCCGTACGAGATCGCCCGGGCCGTCGCGGCCACCCTGGCGGGCGGGCGCGGCGCGCTGGTCGTCCTGCCGGACGGCCGGTCGGTGGCCCGGGTCGACCGGGCGCTGACCGAGCTGCTGGGGGAGGGCATGCACGCCACCCTGGCGGCCGACCTCGGCCCGCGCGAACGCTACCGGCGCTGGCTGTCGGTGAGCCGCGGCTCGGTGCACGCCGCCATCGGCACCCGGGCGGCGATGTTCGCGCCGGTGCGCGACCTCGGGCTGGTGGTCGTCTGGTCCGACGGCGACGGCAGCCACAGCGACCCGCGCGCCCCGCACCCGCACGTGCGCGAGGTGGCGCTGCTGCGCGCAGCCGAGGAGAGCGCGGGCGTCCTGCTCGGCGGGCACGCGGTGACGGTCGAGGGCGCGCAGCTGATCCGCACCGGGTGGGCCCGGCCGCTGGCCGCCGACCGGGAGACCGTGCGACAGGTGGCGCCCCGGGTCCGCACCGTCACCGACCAGGACCAGCACCGGGACGCCGCGGCGCAGGCCGCCCGGCTGCCCTCGGTGGCCTGGGAGGCGGCCCGCGAGGCCCTGGCGAGCGGCGGCCCGGTGCTGATCCAGGTGCCGCGGCGCGGCTACGTACCCCGGCTGGCCTGCGGGCGGTGCCGGACGCCGGCCCGCTGCCGCCGGTGCGAGGGCCCGCTGGAGGCGGCCGCGGCGGACGCGCCGCTGCACTGCGGGTGGTGCGGCGGGGCGGAGCCGGACTGGCACTGTCCGGAGTGCGGTTCGTTCCGGCTGCGGGCCCAGGTGATCGGGGCCCGGCGGACGGCGGAGGAGCTGGGCAAGGCGTTCCCGCGCGTGCCGGTCCGGACCTCGGGGCGGGACGCGGTGCTGGCGACCGTGCCGGCCGAACCGGCGCTGGTGATCTCCACGCCGGGTGCGGAGCCGGTGGTCGAGGGCGGCGGCGGGTACGCGGCCGCCGTGCTGCTGGACGGCTGGGCGCTGCTGAGCCGCCCCGACCTGCGGGCCGGGGAGGAGACGCTGCGGCTCTGGCTGGCCGCCGCCGCGCTGGTGAAGCCGGCCGCCGAGGGCGGCACCGTGGTGGTGGTCGCCGAGCCGACCGCGCGTCCGGTGCAGGCGCTGGTGCGGTGGGACCCGCTCGGCCACGCCGGGCTGGAGCTGGACGAACGGGCGCAGCTGCACTTCCCTCCGGTGTCGCGGATGGCCTCGGTGGCCGGCAGTCCGGCGGCGGTGGCGGACCTGCTCGGGCTGATCCGGCTGCCCTCGGACGCGGACGTGCTGGGGCCGGTGCCGGCGCCGGCGTTGCGCGGGGAGGAACAGGAGCGGGCGCTGCTGCGGGTGCCGCCCGGGCAGGGCGCCGCGCTGGCGGCGGCGCTCAAGGCGGCGCAGATCGCGCGGATCGCGCTGCGGACGCCCGAGACGGTGCGGGTGCGGATCGACCCCACGGACATCGGGTGAGTCGGTTCGACCCCTGGCGGGGCGGCTGCGGACCACGGGCGGACGGCGTCGGACCTCGGGCGGGTCGGCTGCGGAGTCCGGGTGGGTCGGCGTCGGACCTCGGGCGGGTCGGTGAGGCGGGCGGGCGCGGGGTGACGGACGGCGGGTGAGGAGCGGTCGGTTGCCCCGCCCCTCACCCGGCACCCGCCGCGGGTGGAGCCCGCCCTCACCCGCGCAGCGGGATGCCGGTGCGGTCGAGGGGGGCCCGCTCGTGGGCGGCGCGGTCCAGTGCGGCACGGTCCAGGCCGCCCTGGCGGGCCGCCGGGACGGTCGCGGCCAGACCCGTCGACGCCAGCCCGGTCGGGGCGGTGGCCGCGGTGGGCAGCTCCTCAGAGCGGTCCGGCCGGCTCGGGCCCGGCACCCCCGGGACGGCCGCGCCGGCCGGGGCCGGCACCCCGCCCGCCGCCAGCAGCTCGCTGGTCGGCCGGCGCATCCCGTACCGGCGGTGCACCGCCTGCTTGGTGACGCCGAGCGCCGAGCCCACCGAGTCCCAGGAGAAGCCCAGCGCCCGGTCGAACTCGACCGCCGCCGCCACCAGCGTCTCCACGCTCTCGCGCAGCTCCTGCGCCAGGCGCACGGTCGGCGCCGGCGCCCGTCCGTACACCACGAACCCGGCCGAGGTACTCGGCCGGCGCGGTCGGTAGACGTTGCCCAGTTGGGCGGTGAGCGTCCGCAGCGCGTCGACCTGCCGCCTCACCCGCTCGATGTCCCGCACCAGCAGGTGCAGGCTCGCCCGCGCCCGGGCGTCGTGGTTGATCTGCTCGGCCATGGCCTACGTGCCACCTTCCGTACGGTCAGCTCGGCCGGAACGCGGTGTCCCGCGCGCCCCGGCCCCGGTCAATCCCACTTGACCAACGCCGGACCGGGGGCCGGGGTCACGCAGCCGGGACAGTCGGGATATGCCAGATGCCCGGGCACGGCCGGAGAGGGCCGGGCACGATTGCATAGACTTGCCGGTGGCCGGCCCGACGACCGGCGCAGCCACCCGGCAGACCGAACCCCCCGACGACCCCGACGGACAGGAGCCCGACCCCCGTGGCGATCCAGCCGATCCGCATCTTCGGAGACCCGGTCCTGCGGGCCACCGCCCGACCGGTGACCACCTTCGACAAGGAGCTGCGCAACCTCGTCCGCGACCTCACCGACACCATGCTCGACGCCCCCGGCGCCGGCCTGTCGGCGCCCCAACTCGGCATCTCCCTGCGAGTGTTCACCTACCACGTGGACGGCGTCACCGGACACCTGATCAACCCCGACCTGTCGCTCACCGAGGAGGAGCAGGACGGCCCCGAGGGCTGCCTCTCGCTGCCCGGGCTGCGCTACGACACCAAGCGCGCCCACGGCGTGGTCGCCAAGGGCTTCAACATGTACGGCGACCCGGTCACCGTCGAGGGCACCCGGCTGCTGGCCCGCTGCATCCAGCACGAGACCGACCACCTCGACGGCATCATCTTCATCGACCGCCTCGACCGCGAGCAGCGCAAGGCCGCACTGAAGGCGATCCGGGAGACCGACTGGGGCGGCGGGCCCGCGCCCGTGGTGAAGGTCTCGCCGCACAGCACCTTCGGCTCCGCCCGCTGAGTCCGCGCCGGCCCGCCGGCGCTTCTCGTCCTTCTCCGAAGTCCCGTAACCAGAAAGGCACTTGATGCGCCTCGTGTTCGCCGGCACCCCCGAGGTCGCCGTTCCCGCCCTGGACGCCCTGCTCGCCTCCGACCGGCACGAGGTCGTCGCGGTGGTCACCCGCCCCGACGCCCCCGCCGGCCGTGGCCGCAAGCTGGTCGCCAGCCCCGTCGCCCAGCGCGCCGAGGAGGCCGGGATCGAGGTCCTCAAGCCGGCGAAGCCCAGCGACCCGGACTTCGTCGCCCGCCTCACCGAACTCGCACCCGACTGCTGCCCCGTGGTCGCCTACGGCGCGCTGCTGCGCCCCGGCACGCTGGAGATCCCCGAGCACGGCTGGGTCAACCTGCACTTCTCGCTGCTCCCCGCCTGGCGCGGCGCCGCCCCGGTGCAGCACGCGGTGCTGGCCGGCGACGAGGTCACCGGGGCGTCCACCTTCCTGATCGAGCAGGGGCTGGACTCCGGCCCGGTCTACGGCGTCATCACCGAGGAGGTCCGCCCCACCGACACCAGCGGCGAGCTCCTGGACCGGCTCGCGCACTCCGGGGCCCGCCTGCTCGCCGCCACCATGGACGGCATCGCCGACGGCTCCCTGCACGCCGTGCCGCAGCCCGCCGAGGGCGTCACCCTCGCGCCGAAGATCGCGGTCGAGGACGCCCGGATCGACTGGACCCACCCCGCCCTGCGGGTCGACCGCGTGGTGCGGGGCTGTGCCCCGGCCCCCGGCGCGTGGACGGTGTTCCGCGGCGAGCGGCTGAAGATCACCGGCCCGGTGAAGCTGCTGCCGGACGCGGCTTCGCTCGCCCCCGGGGAACTGGCCGTCGGCAAGAACAGCGTCCGGGTCGGCACCGGCAGCCACGAGGTCGAGCTGGGTGAGGTGCGGCCGCAGGGCAAGAAGGCGATGCGGGCCGCGGACTGGGCGCGCGGGGCGCGGATCGAGTCCGGCGAGCGGTTCGGCGAGGACTGACCGGCGAGCGGGCCGGCGGCCGGGCCCGTGGCCCGGCCGCCGGTCACCGTGGCGGCGCCGGTCGTACGACGGTCAGAGGGTGTTCGGCAGGGCGGCGTAGCACTGGCCGTACCGGGCGTCGCGGATGCCCGCCTGCCAGGCCAGCTGCAGCATGGCCGAGCCGGTGGCCTTACCGACGACGCCGTCGACGGTCAGGTTGTACTGACCGGTGCGGACCATGTGCGACTGGAACTGCTTGATGGCCCAGTTGGTGTCCGGACCGTACTTGCCGTCGACGATGATCGGGGGCCAGTAGCCGCCGAACAGGTTCGAGAAGTCCTGGGCGCACCTCACGGCCGCCGGGAGGTTCGGGTAGCCGTAACCGACGTACGGCATGTCCGCGGTCGCCTGCGCGGTGCCCGTGAAGGCGAAGAGGGAGAGGGCGGCCACGCCGAGGCTGACGGCGGCGCGGCTGGTTCTGCGGAGCTTCATCCGGTGGGATCCCCCGTGAGTGACGAGTGTGTCGGGCGCGCCTTCTGATTCGGCGTCCCCTGTGTGGCTGTCAGATCGTAGCGGCGGCAACGCCGTCACTCGCGCGGGGCGTCCCGGGTGGCACGGCGGTGCCGGGCGGGAGCGGGACGGGCCGCGTTCGAACCGTCGCCGGTCGCGGGGGACGGCGCTGCAGACGGGGTCCGGTCCGGCGGGCCCCTGCCGCCCGGGCCGCACCGTCGGCCGGCAGCCGGGCTGCTCGGGGCCGGCCGCCCCCGGCCCGGAGACCATGGGGCGCCCGGGCGGAGAAGGCCCGGGGCCGGGTTTCGCGTTACTGTTCCCTTGACTCCCTTGATAGCCACCGCAGCACTTTGAGGCACACAGCTATGAGCACGTCCGGCACCACCCCAGGCAGCACCACCGGCGCCAACCGCGCGCCCCGGCCGCACCGCCGTCCGAAGAAGGACCCGGCCCGGATCGTCGCGTTCCGCGCCCTGCGCGCCGTCGACGAGCGCGACGCCTACGCCAACCTGATCCTCCCCTCGCTGCTGCGCGAGGCCGAGCAGAAGGGCATGGACCGGCGCGACGCCGCCCTCGCCACCGAGCTGCTCTACGGCACCCTGCGCCTGCAGGGCACCTACGACGCGGTCATCGCGGCCTGCATCGACCGCCCGCTCGGCAAGGTCGACCCGCCGGTGCTCGACGTGCTCTCGCTCGGCGCCCACCAGCTGCTCACCACCCGCATCCCCAGCCACGCCGCCGTCTCGGCCACCGTCGAGCTGGCCCGGGTGGTACTCGGTGACGGCAAGGCCAAGTTCGTCAACGCCGTGCTGCGCCGGATCAGCGCCCACGACCTGGACGAGTGGATCGAGCGGGTCGCCCCGCCGTACGACCAGGACGCCGAGGACCACCTCGCCGTCGTCCACTCCCACCCCCGCTGGGTCGTCTCCGCGCTCTGGGACTCGCTCGGCCGCTGGCAGCCCGACGCCTCCGGCCGCACCGCGATGGAGGAGCTGCTGCGCGCCGACAACGAGCGGCCCGAGGTCACCCTCGTCGCCCGCCCCGGCCGGGCCACCGTCGGCGAGCTGGCCGACGCGCTGCCCGAGGCCGAGCCCGGCCGCTGGTCCCCGTACGCGCTCAGGCTCGCCGAGGGCGGCGACCCGGCCGGGGTCGCGGCGGTGCGGGAGAACCGGGCCGGCGTGCAGGACGAGGGCAGCCAGCTGGTCGCGCTCGCCCTCGCCGCGGCGCCGCTCGACGGGCCGGACCGCATCTGGCTGGACGGCTGCGCCGGACCGGGCGGCAAGGCCGCCCTGCTCGGCGCCCTGGCCGCCGAGCGCGGCGCCGCGCTGGTCGCCAGCGAGAAGCAGCCGCACCGGGCCCGGCTGGTCGCCCGCGCGCTGCAGGGCAACCCCGGCCCCTACACCGTGATCGCCGCCGACGGCACCCGCCCGGCGTGGCGCTCCGGCGGCTTCGACCGGGTGCTGGTGGACGTCCCCTGCTCCGGCCTCGGCGCGCTGCGCCGCCGCCCGGAGGCGCGGTGGCGGCGCCGGCCGGCGGACATCGCGGCGTTCGGCCCGCTCCAGCGGGACCTGCTGCGCTCGGCCGTCGAGGCCACCCGGGTCGGCGGCGTCGTCGGCTACGCGACCTGCTCGCCGCACCTGGCCGAGACGCGCGCCGTGGTGGACGACGTCCTGCGCGCCGAGGGCGGCCGGGTCGAGTGGATCGACGCCCGCCCGCTGCTGCCGGGCGTCCCCGCCCTTGGCGACGGCCCGGACGTGCAGCTCTGGCCGCACCTGCACGGCACGGACGCGATGTACCTGGCGCTGCTGCGCCGGACGGCGTAGCGGCGGTTCGCGGGGGCGGCGCCGGGGCCGGGTCCGCCGCCCGGCCCACCGCGGCGGGTGGTCAGGTGGTGCGGGCGGCGGCCTCGCGCCGCCGGCGCTTGCCGAGGGCGGCCTGCGAGAGGTCCTCGGCCTGGGACCGGAGGTTGCGGTAGCCGTAGCCGCGCTCGGTCAGCCAGGCCGCGGCGGCCGTCTCGGCGCGTTCGGTCGCCTCCAGGATGTCCTCCTCCGCCTCGCCCGAGTCGAGGTAGCGGAAGGTGAAGGCGGCGCGCGCGGTGAGGTCGTAGCTGAGGTGGCCCTCGGGGGTGAACGCGGCGCTCAGGATGTCGTGCTCGCCGGCGCGGGCGAGGAGCTCGGTGTGCTGCTCCTCGGTGAGGCCGTCGAAGACGCCGCGGACCATGATGCGGAAGGTACGGGTGGACATCCTTCGACCCTAGCCAGGGGTTCGTGGCGGTTCCACCGAGTTTCGGGCCGGCCCGCGGGCCCCGGCCGCCGGTCGTGCGGCGAGGGCCCGCGGTGGCCTGCCCGGCCGCGCTCAGGCATCGGTGGGGACGGCGTCGGTGGGGACGGCACCGGTCATCGGGGCCGGGGCCGGGTTCGGGATCGGGGTCGGGGCCGGGTCCGGGGTCGGGGTCGGGGAAGCGTTCGTCAGGGCCGGCCAGCGGATCTGCGTCGCGCAGAGCGAGACGATCGCGGCCGAGGCCGCCACCGCGCCCATGCCCCAGGTCAGGCCACTGCCGTTGGCGATGAACCCGATCACCGCCGGACCGGCCAGCAGACCCGTGGTCCCCATCGCGGCGACCAGCGAGAGCGCCTCGGCGCCCTGCCGGGCCGCCGCCACGTAGACGCACGGGGTCACGGCGGCGACGCCCACGCCGACGCAGGCGAACCCGAGCAGCGTCGGTACCAGGCCGCCGGCCAGCAGGGCCAGGGCCAGTCCCGCCCCGGCCAGCAGGCTGCCGACCCGGACGATCCGGCCGTCGCCGAAGCGGGTGCGCCAGCCGTCGGCGAAGAGCCGGGCCAGCACCATCATGACCGAGACGACCGCGATGCCCAGCGGCGCGAGCGACGGCGCCGCGTGGACGACGTCCTTGAGGTAGAGCGCGGACCAGTCGTTCATCGCCCCCTCGGTCACGGTGCCGAACACCATGGCGAGGCCCATCCAGACGGTCACCCGGGACGGCAGGGTGAGGCCCCGCCGCTTCTGCTCGGCCGGGGTGTCTTCCGGGGTGTCGGCCGGGGCCTCCACCGCGGTGTCCGCGGCCGCCGGCTGCCGGTCGTCCGTCAGCAGCCCCGGCCGGGCGAGGCCGAGGACCAGCAGGAGCAGCACGGCCGCCGCCCCGAAGTGGGCCGGCAGGGACGTGGTGAACGCGTTGACGACCGAGGCGAGCAGCGCGGCCAGCAGCGAGCCGCCGCTGAACGTGGCGTGCAGCCTGGACATCGCGGTCCGCCCGTGGGCGACCTCCAGCGCGGCGCCCTGCGCATTCATCGCGACGTTCAGGCAGCCGACCGCGATGCCGTCGCAGAAGACCACCAGGAGGGTGACGGGGTAGGAGGGCGCCACCGAGAGCGCCACCAGCACGGCGGCCAGGGCGAGCGCGGAGAGCACCGACAGCAGTCGCGAGCCCAGGCGCCGCATCAGTACCGCGACCAGCGGGAAGGAGACCGCCGCCCCGATCCCGCAGACCATCAGCAGCAGGCCGATCTCGGCCTCGCCCAGGTCGAGCCGGCTCCGCAGCGCGGGCAGCCGCGAGACCCAGGTCGCGTACTGGAAGCCGAGGAACAGGAAGAGTGCGGCGATGGCCAGGTGGGCCCGGCGGTAGTCGTCGCGAACGCGGAACATCAGCATCAGCCCACTTCGACTCGGGGTGCCGACCCGGCCAGCAGGTCGTAGCTGCGCGGGGCGGCGGCCGGGACCGCCGGGGTGGCCGGGACCGTCGGGGTGGCCGCCAGGGACATCGACATGTAGACGGCGCGGTCGCCGTAGCTCTCCGGCAGCGCCACCGCGGAATCGGCCCGGTAGCCCAGCGGCGCCCAGAGGACGTCGCTGCCCCGGACCGCGACCAGGGAGATGGTCGCGAAGCCGCGCGCCCGTGCCGTCGCGGCGAGGTGGTCGAGCATCAGGGGCGCCAGTCCGCGGCCGCGGAGCTCCTCGGTGATGACCAGATCGTGCGCGTGCATGTTGCTCGGCAGGGCCACGGGGTCGGCGGCGGCGTCGTTGGCGGCGGCGGCCTCGGCCAGGCTCAGGTCCGGGCACCGGTACAGCGGGTAGGGCAGCGCCAGCAGGTAGCCGCCGAACCGGCCCCGGTACTCCAGCGCGAAGCAGCTGTCGGGCGAGGCCCGGCCGCGGGACTCCAGCGCGACCCGGCCCTCGGAGAGGCCGCTCGCGGCGTAGGCGCGCTCCTCCAGCGTCACCACGCCGTCCCAGTCGCCGGGGGCCAGCGGGCGGATGCGGATGCCGTCGGGTGTCTCGGTCATCTAGGAGGAACCTCCGGGGAAGCGGCGCCGGCGCGGACGCAGGTGTACGGGAGCGGCTGGAAGCCGTTGAAGCCCTGGGTCATGTACGCCGTGGCGTACGCGCCGCAGGAGAAGACCCAGACCGGATCGCCCGACTCGGCGGCGGCCGGTACCCGGACCAGTCCGTCCTCGTGGGCGTAGGCGTCGTCGCTGTCGCAGGTGGGGCCGGCGACCACGGCCGGGACGGTCGCGGCGGGCGTGCCGGGCGTGGCGGACGGCAGGGCGGCCGTGTGGGTGGGGAACTCCAGCCGGTACTGCAGTTCGTCCATCTCGTACAGGCCGTTGAACTTCCCGCAGCTCAGGTAGAGCCAGTGCCGGAGCTCCCCGGACGGCTGCCGGCGCGCCGTCAGCCGGGACACGTGGGCGCGGATGGCCCCGTGGTCGGCGACGAGGTGGCGGCCCGGCTCCAGCAGGAAGTCGAGCGGCGACGCCGACACCTCGCGGAGCCGCTGCACGCCCTCCCGGATCATTGCGAACATCTTGTCCACCGGAGGGTCGAGCGGCCGGCCGCGCTTGTCGAGCACCCCGAGGGCGGGCAGACCGCCGCCGAGGTTGACGTGGTCCAGCAGGATGCCGCGCCCGTTCAGCGTTCCGACCACGCCGGCCAGTAGGTCCAGCGCGCTCTGCCAGGCCTCGGAGGTCATCTGCTGCGAGCCGACGTGGACCGAGAGCCCGGCGGGGGTCAGCCCGGCCGCCCGCGCGGCTTCCAGGACCAGGACGGCGTCCTCGGGCGAGCAGCCGAACTTCCGGCTGAGCCCCCAGAGCGCGCCCTCGCCGCTGGTGGCGAGCCGGCAGAACACCCGGGAGCCCGGGGCGTGCACGGCGATCGCCGTCACGTCCGCCAGGCTGTCGGTGGCGAAGTCCCGCACGCCGAGCCGGTACGCCTCGGCGATGTTCCGGTCGGACTTGACGGTGTTGCCGTAGTGGATCAGCCCGACCGGGACGCCGGCCCGCAGGGCCTGCTCGATCTCGTGCGGACTGGCCGCGTCGCAACCGGCGCCGAGCTGCGCCAGGCAGGCGAGCACCTCGTCCACCGGGCACGCCTTCAGGGCGAACCGGACGCCGACCCCGGGCAGTTCGCGGAGCAGCGCCGCGTACTGGGCCTCGATGCCGTCCAGGTCGTAGACGATCCGGTCGTCGGTGGCGGCCGCCAGGGCGGCGCGCAGGGTGCCGTCCTGGGGGAGGGCCAGTGACCTCGGCGTCGGCGCGGACGGCCGCCGGGGTGTCGGGTCGGGCGCCTGCCGGGGCGGCAGGTCGGCTGCCTGGTGGCACGTGCGCAGCGCCGTCCCCGCGAGGCCCGCCCCCGGGCGGCCCGCTCGCGTCCCGCTCATCGGGCCGCCCGGTCGAGTCCGGTGGCCCGGGCGGCCGCCACCAGGGGGGCCCAGGCCTCGATCAGCCGCGCGAAGTCCTCGGTGTCGGCCTGCGCCTCGTCCAGCAGCCGCTGCCGCCGCGGCACCAGGTGGTCGGCGAACTCGGCGTACTTGCCGCCCAGTCGGCGGTAGCGCCGGTCGAGGACGGCCAGCCGGCGGAGGTTCTCGGCGCGGTCGGCGTCGGTGCTGCGCCGCACCGCGGCCGCGATGGCGTCCGCGCGGACGAGGTGCTCCCCGTCGAGCAGGGCCTCCGCCGCCCCCTCCATGAAGGCGTAGACGGGGTGGAGGTAGAGCATCGACAGCAGGAACTTGGTGAACCGCAGCTGGTAGGCGGTGAATCCGGGCCCGGTCCGGCGCTCGGGCGTGTAGTAGTTCACGATGTTGCGGTTGTGCACCACACCGGGCAGTGTCGCGTCGCGGACCACGTGGAGCAGGAAGTAGTCACTGCCGATGGTGTCGGTCGCCGGCGGCAGCGGGACGCGCTCGTACACCTGGTGGTCGAGGGCGAGGTTGCACATGTCCACCCGCCAGATGTCCGGCAGGTCCAGGACCGACCGGTCGGCGGTGAAGGGCTCGGTGCCGGCGCCGACGAACGAGTCGTCCACCAGCTCCCGCCGTTGGTCGTCCGTCGCGTCCGTCGGGGCCCAGAGACCCACCACCTCGTAGTAGGCGGCCTCGTCCAGCTCGCGGATCTCGCCGATGTCCACGGAGAGTTCACCGACGAAGGAGCTGCCGACCACGGCGACCGGCTTGTCGGCGTGCACCGGGGCCAGGGGGGCCTCGGTGACCGCGCCGGCGGCGTCGGCCGCGCGCCGGCCGATCGAGCGCAGCTCGTGATGGATCGGGAACACCGGTCGGTCGTCGAGGAGTTGGTACGCGCTGTCGGAATCGCGGCGGTGCACGGAGGTGCAGCCGAGGGCGGCGGCGAACAGGAACGCCCGGTTGGTGCAGGCCCCGTAGGAGACGGCGTCCGGGAGCATGAGGTCCAGCAGTGCGTCCGGCTCGGCGGCGAGCGCGCGGTGGATCACCTCGCGCAGGAAGGAGCGCTGGCGGGCCTCGTCGAGGTGGTGCACGACCACGCCCGGTACGTCGGGCAGTGCGGCAACGGCCTTGGCGTGCACGGCGAACGTCGGTTCGTCGGAGGAGTCGAGGATCAGCAGGTGCACCTCGGCGCCGAAGTGTTCGGCCGCGTGGGCGGCCTCCTCGCCGATCGCTGCGACGGTGTCGGCGCAGGGCCGGTTGGTGGGGAGGGCCAGGCAGATCCGCGGGCCGGCGGTGGGGTCGGTGGTCACTGGTCGGCGTCCTGCGGTGCGGTGGGAACAGGTCCGGTGGCGGCAGGTCCGGTGGCGCTCTTCGGGTCCGGGCCGTGCCAGGAGCGGAGGCCGAGCAGCTTCTCGCCCAGCTCGTCCAACTCCGCGCGGCCGTAGCGCAGCGACTCGTGGCGGCGCGCGTCGCCGACCAGGGTCCGGTTCCAGGTCGGGGTGGAGAGGTCGCGCCAGGACGCGATCCGCGAACGCCGGAGCTCCTCGTGCTCCTCCAGCGCCGGCATCATCGAGAGGTACTGCACGGCCCGGACGCCGTCCGCCGAGGTGTTGCGGGCGACCCCGTGGGCCAGCATGCCGTTCCAGATCAGCAGGTCACCGGCCTGCAACTCGGGCCGGACGACCGGGAACTCGGACCGGTCGACGGCCGGTCGGATCGGGTCGCGGTCGGCCGGCTGGGTGGCCTGCCACTGGTTGAAACGGCGGAACAGCTCGGGGTTGCACTGGAAGCCGCCCTGGTCCGGGCGGGTGTCGTCGAGCGCGATGATGCCCTGGACGCGCTGCGGCAGCATGCCCTGGGTGGTGTCGACGTCCCAGTGCAGCTCGATGTCGAAGCCCGTGTCGGTCGGCTCGATCAGCGCGCGGTCGCGGGTGCGGACGTTCGGCGGGTTGAGGTTGAGCCGGTCCAGCGTCACCCACAGCTCCTCGCAGTCCCAGACGTCGACGAACGCGTCGTAGACGCGCTGCGACTGCCGGCTGTCCCAGATCAGTTGGTGCTGGTAGGCCTCGACGAAGCCGTAGACGTGCAGGTGGAGGTCCAGCTCGTCACGGAACTCCCGGTCCTCGTACCAGGTTTCCGGGTCCTGAGGGTCGAGGCCCTGGAACTCCCAGGCGAAGTCCAGCAGTTTGCGGGCCGCCTCGGCCGGGATCGCCTCCTTCACGACGACGTAGCCGTAGGTCTGCCAGAACGCGTAGTCCTCCGCGGAGAGGACGCGCAGCGGGTGCGACTTCTCGACGTCCTTCAGCGGGGTGCGGGCGAGGTAGGACTCGCCGTCGTTGCTGAAGTACGGGCGGTCCGACGCGGCGCGGTAGAGGTATCCGTCAGGGGCGGGCATGTGATCACTCCAAGGGCGTGCGGGATCCGCCCGCCCGTGGGCGTACGGGCGTACGGGGCGTCGGCGTGGCGGCGTTGGGGTGGGCGGCGGCGTGCGGCGTGTGGCGTGCGGCGGGCATGGCGGCGCCGCGGTACGCGCCGTGGACCGGCGGGGAGGGAGTGGGCGGGTGAAGGTGACGGGTGGAGGGGTGAGTGAAGGAGCTCCTTCTGGCACTGCCTTGGTCTGCGCTGACCGGCGTCCTTGCCGCGAGTGGTTGACGCCTTGGCGGACATGCGGCGGGGACCGGCCAACTCGGATGTCCGGCAAGGTGTCCCGCCAGGACTCTCCGCCGCGTCGAACGTTCTCGCCCCTACGGTGGACTAGACCAACTTCCGGTGTCAACCCTTGTCCTGGGGTGGCCGGATGGCGGCGGCGCGGCCTCCCGGAACGGCGGTGACCTGCGGCGGGCCGGTGGAGCGAAATCGGCCAGGGCGGGCTGCGGTCGGACTGCCCGAAGGGGCAGTGCGCAGTGCCCGTTCGTGCGCCGTGAGGAGCGTGGGGCCGCGGTCCCGACGGGCGTTCGGGGGCGTGAACGCGCGGGCGCCCCGGGTCGGCCGTGGATTCGGCCGGCCCGGGGCGCCCGGTACGCGGTCTTTCGATGCCCCCCGGCGGATCGGGTGGACCCGATGGGGGTGGTGGCTCAGTAGCCCTGGATGGTCACCCAGTCGCCCGACTGGGACTTGGGAACGTTCACGGTGTCGTACCAGAGGCGGGTGTTGGACGAGCAGTCGGTCGAGGAGTAGGACTGCACGTTGACGTTGTACTTCCACCACCAGCCGGCGGCGGCCGTGCTGTACTCGTTGAAGTAGTACAGGCGGAAGCAGCCCTCGTTCCACTCGTTGTCGTTGTTGTACCCGGAGATCTTGTACGACTGGGCGATGTTGGAGTTGTTGTGCCACTTGATCTGCTGACCATTGGTGCCGGCCGAGGCCGGGGTCGCGGTCGCGACCAGCGTGGCGGTGGCCATGGCGGCGACGGCCAGGGCGCCGAAGCGTGCGGAGATGGACTTGCGCATGCTGAAGAGTCCCCCGTGAAGATTGATGTGCCCGCCACAAGATCGTGACGGCCGCGGACGATGTTAGCCGCGTCGGGGACGCCCGGCCGGGATTTTCGGAACATCTGATCGGATGGGCGGCTGCCTCGCAGGTCAGGCGGGTGTCGGGCGGCCGGGCGTGGCGGGGCCGGGCCTCGCAGGGGCCGTTCGTCTGCCCACCGGCCCGTCCCGGGCGCGGGCCGGCCGATCCGACCGGCGCCGACCGGGTGTGTCAGGCTGGTGGGGGGTGGGCTGGAGCACGACCGAGGTCGGGAGGCTCGCGATGGCCGCGATCAGGGTGAACGGGGTGTCGCTGTACTACGAGGCCCGGGGCTCCGGGCCTGGCGTGGTGCTGGTCCACGGGTCCTGGAGCGATGCCGACAGCTGGGCGCGGGTGGTGCCCGGGCTGGCCGAGCAGGCCGCCGTCGTCGCCTACGACCGGCGCGGGCACAGCCGCAGCGAGGACCTGCTCACCCAGGGATCGGTGTACGAGGACGCGGCCGACCTGGCCGGGCTGATCGAGGGGCTGGGTCTCGCGCCCGCCTTCGTCTGCGGGGACTCCTACGGCTCGCTGGTCACCCTCCGTCTGGCCGCCGCCCGGCCCGACCTGCTGCGGGGTGTCGCCGTGCACGAGCCGCCCGGCACGTCCATGCTGCTCGCCGACCCGGACCTGCGGCCGATCGGCACGGCCTTCGCCGGCCGGATCGCCGCCGTGCGGGAGCTGCTGGAGCAGGCCGAGTCGGCGGCGGCCGCCGAGCTGTTCGTGGAGACGCTGGCCTTCGGCCCGGGCGCGTGGGCCCAGCTGCCGGCGCCGATCCGGCACACGTACGTGCGCAATGCGCCGACCTACCTGGACGAGCTGCGCGACCCGGACGCGCTGGACCTCGACCTCGCCGCGCTCTCCCGGTTCCCCGAGCCCGCGCTGCTCACGCAGAGCGACGACAGCGCGCCGATGTACGGGGAGGTCCTGGACCTGATCGACCTCGCGCTGCCGAAGCCCGAGCGGCACCTGTACGAGGGCGCCGGTCACGCTCCGCACCTGTCGCAGCCGGAGGAGTGGGTGCGGGTCACCCTGCCGCGGATCCTGGGGTGAGGCGGGGGCGGAGGGCGCGCGCCGGGGGATGCGCGCGCCCTGCTCGGTGGCTCGGTCTGGGTGCCCCCGCGTCCGCCCGGGCCCGCGGGTGCCCCCGCGTCCGCCTGTGCCCCCGCGTCCGCCCGTGCCGCGGTTGCCGTTTTCAGGCGGTGCCCGGGGTCTTGCGGGTGGTCACGTTCATCCGGTTCCAGGCGTTGGCGGTGAACACGAGCGCGATCAGCTGGGCCAGCTGCTGCTCGTCGAAGTGCTGCGCCGCCTCCGCGTACACCGCGTCCGACACGCCCTGCGGCAGCAGGGTCACCGACTCGGCCAGTGCGAGCGCCGCGCGCTCCTCGGCGGTGTAGAGGGAGGACTCCTCCCAGGCGCTCAGCTGGAGGATGCGCTCCTCGCTCTCGCCGGCCTTGCGGGCGTCGCCGGCGTGGTAGTCGATGCAGTAGGCGCAGCGGTTGATCTGCGAGACGCGGATCTGCACCAGTTCGACGAGCACGGGGTCGAGGCCCTGCCGGGCGGCCGCGTCCAGGGCCAGGACGGCGCGGAAGACCTTGGGGGCGGCGGTGGCGAAGTTCATGCGCTGGGGAATCTGAACCGTTGTCATGTGAACGAGCCTAGGCAGGGCAGTGGCCTGCCCCATGGTGCATTTCCGGTCAGGGTTCGCGGGTCAATTCGGCGGCGTCGCGACGGCGGCCGTCAGGCGCCCAGCGCCGCGCGCACGGCGTCGACCAGGCGGTTGGCGCGGGCGTCGCCGTGGCCGATCATGCGGTTCGCGACGTAGGCGAAGCCGATGCCGAACTCGTCGTCCCCGAAGGCGAACTGGCCGCCGGCGCCGTCGTTGCCGAAGCTGCGCGCACCGAGCATCGGGCGGAAGGCCGGGGAGTCGAGCAGCACGCCGGAGCCCCAGCGGGCGCCCATGTCGAAGCCCAGGAAGCCCGCGCCCGAGGAGAGTTCGCGCAGCGCGTCGGTCACCGTCCCGGGGGAGAGCAGCCGCTCCCGGCCGCCGACCCCGGTGACGGCGGCCGCGTACACGCCGGCCAGACCGGTGGCGGAGGCGACGGCGCCCGCGCCCGGCAGCTCGATCGCGTGCAGCGCCGGGTCGTTCCAGCCGCGCGGCTGGTCCAGGCCGGGGAAGACCAGCGCGCCGTTCATCGTCACGATCCGGGTGAGCAGGTGCTCGGGCCCGGGCATCGGGCGGCGGCCGTCGGCCTCCACCAGCCCCGCCAGGCGGCCGAGTTCGGCCTCGGGCAGGCCGATCCAGGCGTCCAGTCCGAGCGGCTCGCCGATCGCGGTGCGGAAGTACGCGCCCGGGGTCTGCCCGGTGATCCGCCGGACCACCTCGCCGATCAGGAAGCCGAGCACGTGGCCGTGGTACTCGTAGCTGGTGCCGGGCTCCCAGAGCGGCCGCTGCTCCTCGATGGCGCGGACGACGGGCGTCCAGGCGGCGATCTCGTCGAAGGTGGGGGAGGCGTCCAGCGCGGGCAGGCCGGCCCGGTGGCCGAGGACCGTCCGGCAGGTGATCGACTCCTTGCCGTGCTGCGCGAACTCGGGCCAGTAGCGGGCCACCGGGGCGTCCAGGTCGAGCCGGCCCTGCTGGGCGAGCAGGTGGGCGGTGACGGCGACCAGGCCCTTGGCGCAGGAGAACACGGGGACGAGCGTGTCCGCCGTCCACGGACGTCCGGTCTGCTGGTCGGCGGTGCCGGCCCAGAGCTCGACCACCTTGCGGCCGCCGGCGAACACCGTGACGGCGGAGCCGAGTTCGGGGAAGTCGGCCCAGTTACGGGCGAATGCGTCGGCCACCCCGCCGAAGCCCTCGTCGACCCAACCGTGCTGCTGCTGTTCCATCGCTGCGGTCCTGTTCCTGTTGGTCCGGTCGCTGCCGATCGGCAGCCTCAGGTGTGTTGTTCGGGGTGGTCGCGGTGGGACCGGGACGTGCGGGTCCGACGGTGCGACCACGATCGAAGACCGGGACACGCTACGGGAGCGGGCCGGGTGGACGGAACCGATTTCCGGCGGGTCGGCGGCCCGCCCGGGGCGCCGGCGGTGCACCGGGTCCGGCACGTCGGCGGACGGACGTCGACTCCACCGTGTGGGAACCGCACGGGAGGTGACGCTAAGGTGCGAGGCGTGACAGCAGTGAGCGGGGCACTGATCGGGGGCCGGTACCAGCTTCTGGAGCTGATCGGCCAGGGCGGGATGGGCCGGGTGTGGCGGGGGCAGGACACGACGCTCGGACGGGACGTCGCGGTCAAGGAGGTGCTGCTTCCGCCCGGCGTCGGCGAGCGGGAGCGGGACGAGTTGGTCCAGCGCGTGCTGCGCGAGGCCCGGGCGGCGGCACGGCTCAACCACCCCGGCATCGTCACCGTGCACGACGTCGTCGAGTACGAGGGCGCCCCGGTGATCGTGATGGAGTACATCACCGGCATGTCGCTCGCCGCCGCGCTCGCCCGGGGCGGCGTCCTGCCGGTGGGGCGGGTCGCCGATCTCGGCGTGGCGATGGTGAAGGCGCTGCAGCGCGCCCACGCGGCCGGGATCGTCCACCGCGACCTCAAGCCGGACAACGTCCTGCTGACGGACGATCGGGTCGTCATCACGGACTTCGGCATCGCACACATGGCCGACGCGACCACGGCGCTCACCCGCACCGGCGCCGTCATCGGCACCCCCGCCTACATGGCCCCCGAGCAGTTGGAGGGGCGGCCGCCCACCCCGGCCAACGACCTGTGGTCGCTGGGCGCGACGCTCTACGCGGCGGTCGAGGGGGAGGCGCCGTTCAGCGGCGCGACCTTCGGCGCCCTCTGCGTCGCCGTGGTGACCAAGGAGCCGCGGCCGGCGGTCCGGGCGGGCGTCCTGGCGCCGGTGCTGGCCGCGCTGCTCGCCAAGGACCCGGCTCACCGGGCCACGGCGGAGCAGGTGCTCGCGGCGCTGGACGTGGTGGTGCGGACGGGGGCGCTGCCCGGGGGGTTGCCGGCGGGGCCGGCACCGATGCCGACGGCGCTGGAGGCCGGGTCGCTGCCGGGCGCGGCGGTTCACGGTGGCGTGGCGCCGGGCGTGGTGGCGTCGGGCGTGGTGGCGACCGGCGTGGTGGCGCCCGGCGGGGCCGGTGCGGTCGAGCCGTTCCGGACGGGGCGGGTGCAGGCCGGGCCGCTGGTCGGGAACCCGGGTTTCGCCGGACCGGCCGCTCCCTCGGCGGATGCCGTGAACGCCACGCCCGCCCTGCCGCCGTACCCGGGGACGCCGTATCCGGGAGCGTCGTATCCGGGGACGCCGGCTCAGGGAACGTCGTATGCGGGGACGTCGTACCCGGGGGCGGCATACCCCGTGACGTCGCCCCTTGCGCCCGTTCCCGCTGCGCCCGTGGTCGGGGCGCCCGTGCCCGGGGTGCCCGTCCCGGCCGCCGGTTCCGGCCCGACCGCGGTCGGGGCTGCGGTGGTGCGGTTCCTCGGCTGCGTGGGACTCCTCTGGGCGATCGGCGCCCTGCTGCCCTGGAACAACCTGGGGGACGTGCCGGACGGTTACGTGTCCATCGCCCTCATGGTCACCTCGGTGCTCGCCCTCCTGCACGCCCTGCCCCGGCCCCGGTGGCACCCCGCCGCGGTGTGGGCGGCCACGGTGGCGGGCGACGTCGGCCTGTTCTTCCTCACCAAGGCCGTGCTCCTCGCCTGGCTCGGCGCACGGAAGATCGGCTTCGGCGAGCTGCCGTGGCAGATCGTGGTGAACATGCTGATCCTGGGCACCGGCGCCTGGCTGCTCTGGTTGGTCGTCCCGGGCAGCCGCCAACGTTCTTGAGCTGACGGGAAGTTCGTCGCAGGGCGAGGTGAGCCGGCTTCATCGGTGGGCGAGTTGGTCCGCCTGGTGGACTGCCGGCGGAATGTGCTGGACAGCGGAGCCGGTGCGTCCGATGGTGGGCGGCATGGAGTTCACCCATCTCGGCCGCACCGGCCTGACCGTCTCCCGGCTCTGCCTGGGCACCATGAACTTCGGCCCGCACACCGAGGAGTCCGACGCCCACCTGATCATGGACACCGCCCACGAGCGGGGCATCAACTTCTTCGACACCGCCAACGCGTACGGGCGGGACGGCGAGGGCAACCTCAAGGGCCGCACCGAGGAGATCATCGGCAGATGGTTCGCCCGGGGCGGGGGCCGCCGCGAGCGGACCGTGCTGGCCACCAAGGCGTACGCCCCGATGGGGGAGTGGCCCAACCAGGGCCGTCTCTCCGCCCTCGCCATCCGCCGCGCCGTCGAGGACAGCCTGCGCCGGCTGAACACCGACCACATCGACCTGTACCAGATGCACCACATCGACCGGGACACGCCCTGGGAGGAGATCTGGCAGGCGATGGAGGTCCTGGTCGCCCAGGGCAAGATCATCTACGTCGGCTCCAGCAACTTCGCGGGCTGGCACCTCGCCCAGGCCCAGGAGTCCGCCCGCGCCCGGCACTTCCTCGGCCTGGTCAGCGAGCAGTCCCTCTACAACCTGCTCGACCGCGCCATCGAGCTGGAGGTCGTCCCCGCGCTCCAGCACTACGGCCTCGGGCTGCTGCCGTGGTCCCCGCTCCGCAGCGGCCTGCTCGGCGGCGTCCTGCGCAAGGAGCGGGAGGGTACCGCCGTCCGCGGCGCCACGGGCCACGCCGCCGAGATCCTCGCCGCCAACCGCGACCGCATCCAGACGTACGAGGATTTCGCCGCCGAGCTCGGCACCGACCCCGCCCAACTCGCGCTCGCCTGGCTGCTCGCCCGCCCCGCCGTCACCGCGCCGATCATCGGCCCGCGCACTCCGGCCCACCTCGACGCCGCGATCGCCGCGCTCGACCTGAAGCTCGACCAGAAGACCCTCGACCGTCTCGACGAGATCTTCCCCGGCCACCGGCCCGCCCCGGAGGACTACGCCTGGTAGGCGGTGCCGGGCGCGCACGGCGTCCGGCGTTGCCCTGCCGTTCCCGGCCCTGCCCCGGTTTCTCGGCCCTGCCCGGCTCTCGGGTGGGGCCGCTTCTCGGGTGGGGTCGGGGCGTGTCGGTGTGGGGAGGGGGCTGAACCGGGGCCCGGACCGCGAGGGGCCGGCCGGCCGACCGCGGCGTACCCGCCGGTCACCGGGGCCGGCTGTGGTAGCACTGCTGACATGACGGAAAGGCCTGCCCGGCGGGGCAGTTATCACCATGGGGACCTGGCCGAGGCGCTGGTGACGGCGGCGTTCGAGCTGTTGGACGAGGAGGGGCAGGCCGGGGTCAGCGTCCGGGAGGTGGCGCGGCGGGCCGGGGTGTCGGCCGGGGCGCCGTTCCGCCACTTCGCCGACCGGCAGGCGCTGTTGACGGCGCTGGCCGACCGGGTGCTGGCGGACTTCGAGGCGTGGCAGCGGGCCGCGGTCGCGGACCACGAGGGGGCCGCGCTGCGCGCGATCGGGCTGGGCTTCGTCCGGTACGCGGTCCGGCACCCGCACCGCTTCGAGCTGGTGCGGTCGCGGGTGTTCGCGCCGTCGCGGCAGCCGGAGTTGGAGCGCCGGCTGGAGGGGATCGACGAGGCCTACACCGAACTCATCGTTGCGGACCAGGAGTCGGGTCGGCTCCGGCCGGGGGACCCGGCGCTGGTGGGGCTGGCCGCCCAGGCGCTGGTCTGCGGGCTGGCGCAGCTGATCATCGACGGGTACCTGCCGATCGAGAAGGCGGAGGAGCTGGCCGCGCAGGTGCTGGACACCTTCGGCCAGGGAATCGCCAACCCCCGCTGAGAGGAGGGGATTTGGGCCTGCGCGAAGCCTTGACCGGTTGGTCGGCCGCTGATGTAATCACCGCTTACATGGGTGGATGGAGACAGCTGGAGGCCGATGTGTCCGCCAAACCGAATGCCGGCTACACCACCGCAGGCGTCACCGGCGACACGGTCGTGCTGCTGATCGGCATGCGCATCAATCGCTTCTGGGCCGTTCACCACTGGGTTCCGGTGATGGCGGCGATGTTCCGGATGCTGTACGAGCTGGCCAGGGCCCCGGAGCGCGGGCTGCGCGGTCGGATCCTGCTGACGGCCTCGCCCCGGACGTACTACGTCGTCCAGTACTGGGAGTCGAAGGAGAAGCTCTACCAGTACTCCGCCGCGCCGGACGCCTTCCACCGCAAGGCCTGGGGCATCGCCAACCGCAAGGTCAAGGCGGGGAAGACGCGGCAGCACGTCGGGCTCTGGCACGAGACCTACATCGTGCCGGAGGGGTCGTACGAGGCGATCTACTTCGACATGCCGCCGTTCGGCCTGGCGGCGGCCCACGGCGCGCTGCCGGTGGAGCGGCGCGGGCGCCGGGCGGCGGACCGGCTCGCGTACCGGTCCAGGGCCGCGGAGGGCGTGGCGGCCGCGGAGGCCACGGCGGGCGCGGCGGCCACGGCGGGGACGCCCGCCGGGGCGGACGGCGCGCCGAAGGCCGCCGCCGACGGTGGCCCGCCGGACGGCGGTGCGGCGGAGGGTGGTGTGGCCGAACGCGGTGCGGCCGAGGGTGGCGCAGCCGTCGCCGGGGGTACCGGCGAGGCGCGCGAGGGTGCTGCCGCTCAGTAGAGCAGGCCGCCCATGTGGTCGTCGTCGGCGAGGAGTTGCCAGGAGTGGTCCGGGGTCGCGAAGGCCTCGGGGTCGACGGCGGCCACGGCGTGCTCGGCCACGTGGGCCAGCAGCGCCTGCGGGTCGAAGACCGCCCAGGCCGCGCGGGCCCGCCCGCCCTCCCAGCGCCGCCACTCGGCGCGCAGCCGCTCGTGCGTCCAGAGCGCGAACAGCAGCGCGGAGAGGTCCCGGTTGAGGTAGGCCGCGGGCACGCCGGGGTCGTGCCAGGCGGGCAGCTCCAGTCGGCCGGTGGCGCCGTCGAGGGCGATCACGAGGTCGTGCGGCCAGTGCGCGAGGGCGAGGTGGTCGCGCTGGTACTCGCGCTCGGAGGCCGATTCCGGTTCGTCGGCGGAGGCGAACTCCTCCGGGTACGCCTCGGCCATCGTGCGCAGCGGCCCGGTGGCGGGGACGTCGAGCAGGGTGCCGCCGACCGGCAGGCCGAGCTCCGTGAGCAGTCGGCGGGTGGGGCCGTGGGTGAGCAGTTCCGGCAGCTCGTCGGGGTGGAAGCGGCGGATGCCCGTGGCGGCGGCGTCGGTGTGGGCGGTGTCGGCGGTGTCGGTATCGGCGGTGCCGGTGCGGGCGCCGAGCTCGGCGAGGTCCGCGACGAGCTCGGTGGTTATCTCGTACGCCGCGGAGCCGGGCCCGTCCGGCACGCCGGGCAGGGCGCCCCACGCGAGGGCGCGGACCAGCAGGGCCGTGTCCCAGTGCGCGGGCGGGGCGTCGTCGTCCCGGAACAGCGCCGGGTCGATCGCCCGCATCCGCTGCCGGACGACGTCGACCACCCCGGCGACGACCGCCGGTCCGCGGTGGCCGTCGATCGCCTCGGGCTCCTCGGCGGCGAGGGCCGCCGCGTCGACCTCGCGCAGCAGCTCGACCAGGTGGGGCAGGCCGGTCGCGAGCGGGTCGCGGCGGAGCGCGCCGCCGCGTCGGCCGGCCAGGAACACCTCACCGGTCACGCCGTCGAGGAGGACGGCGTCGCCCTCGTGGGTGGTGTGGGCGGTGTACGTGGTCTCGCCGAGGACGAAGAGGTGCTCCTTGCCGCCCTCGTCCTCCGCGTCGCCGAAGGCCTCCAGCGGTGGCCCGCCGAGGGTGTAGAAGTCCAGGAAGGCGGCCGTCTCCGGCAGGCCCTCCGTGGTCAGGAAGTCCCGGCTGGGCTGGTGCACGAGCCCGTCCGGCAGCTCCGCGGACTCCAGCCGCAGGCGCCCGCCCCAATCCTGCTCGATGCCCACGCCTGGCCACCCCCGGGTTGATGATCGTTGATCACTGCCGACCCTAGCGGGCCTCACCGACAGTGCCGTCGCCAGGGCGGCCCATGGTGGGTGGCGCGGTGGCGGGTGCGGCGGGGCGCGGTGGCGGGTGTCGTACGGCGGCGGAGCCCGCCCGCCGTGAGAGCGTCGGTGCATGGTGGTGGCGGAGGAAGGCGGACGCGGGGCGGCCGTGGTGCACGAGGTGCCGTACTACGCGCAGTGGGAGTCGCCCGAGCTGGTGCGGGAGATCATCGCCGGCTCGGTGAGTGCGGCGGACGACCCGCGCTGGGGCGCGTCGGGCGCCGCCTCGCCGGAGGAGTACGAGTACTGGTCCTGGCGGCTCTGCGGTGTCGCCTGCCTGCGGATGGCGCTCGACCACTGGTGGGGCGTCGCGCCGTCGACGATGACGCTGGCCGGCGAGTGCCTGACGGCCGGCGCCTACGAGCGCGACGGCGACCGGCTGCGCGGGCTGATCCACACGCCGTTCGCCGCCTACGTCCAGGAGCGCTGGGGACTGACCGCGCAGGCACGGGAGTTGACGCCCGAGGAGGTGTCGGCGGAGGTGGCCGCGGGGCGGCTGGTCATGCTGTCGGTGCACCCGGCGGTCCGCCACCCGGACGGGCCCGAGCCGCAGCGGCGCGGCGGACACCTGGTGCTCGCGGTGGGCACCACGGGGACGGCGCTGGTGATCCACAACCCGTCCGGGTTCGCGGGCGAGTCGCAGGCGTACGCGCACGTCCCGTGGCGGCACTTCGAGCGGTTCTACTCCGGCCGGGGGATCGTCCTCGGCCCGCCGGAGGCCGTCGACGGCTGAGACTGGCCGGGCGGTGCGGCTCCGGCGCCGGGGTGGTGTGCGGGTGGGCGGCCCGTGGTTGGTGGCGGTGGACGTACGGCCCTGCCGTGCCTGACCCGCCTTGGCGGCGGGTCAGGCGCGGCAGGGGCCACGCGCGGCTCAGGTCAGGTGCGGGTCAGGCGGGGGTCGGGCGCGGCTCGGGTCAGGCCGTCGGCTCCGGCAGGCCGATCGGATTGACCGGGGGCAGGGCCGCGCGGCAGAGCGCCGCGATCGGCTTGAGCGCGGCGGCGAGCCGATCCAGTTCGGCGCGCGGCTGGTCCTGCCAGACCCGGGCGGCGGCCAGGTCGGTGGCCGCCTCCAGCGCCTGGTGGCGGAGCCGCCCGGACTCGGTGATCGTCCCGCGCCCGGTGAGCCAGCCGCGTTCCGCCAGCCGGGCGGTGGCCGCGTCCCACTCCTCGTCGGTCCAGCCGCGCATCGGCTGGATCGCCTCGCGCCGGGCGTCCAGGGCGCAGCGCACCACCAGCGCCTCGCAGCCGTCCAGCCCGGCCGCGACCAGGGCGCCGACGTGCCCGTCGCCCCGGTGCTCGCGCATCACCGTGGCCGCCTGCCAGAGCCGCCCGTGCAGGCCGGCCGGGCGGGGGAGCGCGGCGTTCGCGGCGGCCAGCACCCGGCCCGCGCAGTCGAGCCGGGAGACGGCCTGCTCCAGCCGGTCGGTGACCAGCTCGATCTGCTCCCGCCCGATGTGCTCCAGCAGCCGTTCGAGCGTCGCCGAGGCGCCCGCGACCCGGGCCGACAGCGTGGTCTCCGGATCGGCGCGCTTCCAGACGTCCGGGAGGGCGCGCTCCACCATCCCCGGTGCGAACCCGAAGAACGCGGCCACCACCGGCGGGGCGTCCACCGGGCCCAGCGGAGCCGCACGCCCGGCGAAGTAGCCGCGCCAGCCGCCGCGCAGTCCGGCGGCCTCGAAGGCGGCACGCGCCTCGGGCGCGAAGTAGGTGATGGCGTGCACCGGCTCGAAGAGCCACCAGAGAGCGCGGGCGGGGTGGACGGGATCGGTCAACGGAGGGCCTTCCTCGCGGGGGAGCGCCGGGGCGCGCGGACGGGGGAGGCGCCGCACAGGGCTGATGACCGCGGCGGCGGCCGCGGTAACCCCGCGCCAGGTGTGACGAGCGTCACGGTGGGGTCTCACGCCTCGGAACCCGCCCCGTTCGGTCCCTCCGGCCCGCCGAGGGATGATGGGCCGAGGTGCCCACTCCCGGCACCGGAACCCTCGCACGAAGGCATTCGGTAATGGCGCAGATCAACCCCAGCATCCTGTCCGCGGACTTCGCGCGACTCGCCGAGGAGGCCGAGGCCGTCAGGGGCTCGGACTGGCTGCACGTCGACGTGATGGACAACCACTTCGTGCCCAACCTGACGCTGGGCGTCCCGATCGTGGAGTCGCTGGCCCGGGCCACCGACACCCCGCTCGACTGCCACCTGATGATCGAGGACCCGGACCGCTGGGCCCCGCAGTACGTCGAGGCCGGCGCCGGCTCGGTCACCTTCCACGTCGAGGCCGCGGCCGCGCCGGTCCGGCTCGCCCGCGAGATCCGGGCCAAGGGCGCCCGCGCGTCCATGGCGCTCAAGCCCGGCACGCCGATCGAGCCGTTCGAGGACCTGTTGCCCGAGCTGGACATGCTGCTGATCATGACCGTCGAGCCGGGCTTCGGCGGCCAGGCCTTCCTCGACATCATGCTGCCCAAGATCCGCCGCACCCGGGAGCTGATCGACAAGCACGGCCTGGAGCTGTGGCTGCAGGTCGACGGCGGGGTCTCGGCCGGCACCATCGAGCGCTGTGCCGAGGCGGGCGCGGACGTCTTCGTGGCCGGCTCCGCGGTCTACGGCGCGGAGGACCCGGCCGAGGCGGTCGCCAAGCTGCGCGCGCTCGCGGACGCGGCGACGGCCGACGCCTGGTGGGCCTGCGCGCACTGAGGCCGCGGCGCCGGCGCCGGCCGTTCGGCGCCCGTTCGGCGCCGGGCTCGCCGTCCGCTCGGCGAGCGGTCGCGATCGCTCGCCGAGCGGACGGTGCCCGGCCCGCCGGACGGCCGGCACGCGGTGCACTCCACGGATGCCCGCCGCGGCCGCCGGGTGGAGGAACCCGCCGGGGTGCTGGATGATCGTGCTCGACGCCCCGGCCCCGGCCGGTCCCGCCCCGAACGGTGGAGGACCCGCGACATGAGCAACCTCGACCTCAAGCCCGCGCCGACCCGCTGCGGCGGCGAGGCCGGCACCGGCCCGGTGAAGGAACTGCTGACCGGCCGCCAGGTCCCGCTCGGCGAGAGCACGGTGGTGCGCCGCCTGCTGCCCAACCTCGGCCGCCGGATGGTCGGCGCCTGGTGCTTCGTCGACCACTACGGCCCGGACGACATCGCCGACGAGCCCGGCATGCAGGTCCCGCCGCACCCGCACATGGGCCTGCAGACCGTGAGCTGGCTCCACCAGGGCGAGGTCCTGCACCGCGACAGCCTCGGCAGCCTGCAGACCGTCCGCCCCTACGAACTGGGCCTGATGACCTCCGGCCGGGCGATCTCGCACTCCGAGGAGTCCCCGCGCCCGCACGCCCGCTACCTGCACGGCGCCCAGCTCTGGGTCGCCCTCCCGGACGCCCACCGGCACACCGACCCGGCCTTCGAGCACCACGCCGACCTGCCCGTCGTCACCGCCCCGGGCCTGCGCGCCACCGTCATCCTCGGCACCCTCGACTCGGCCGCCTCACCCGGCACCACCTACACCCCCCTGGTCGGCGCCGACCTCGCCCTCACCGCGGGCGCCGACCTCAGGCTCCCCCTCGAACCCGGCTTCGAGTACGCCGTCCTCTCGATGACCGGCAGCGTCGACGTCGACGGCGTCCGGGTCGAGCCGGGCTCCATGCTCTACCTCGGCACCGACCGCCGCGAACTCCCCGTCCTCGCCCGCACCGACGCCGCAGTCCTCCTCCTCGGCGGCCAGCCCTTCGAGGAGCACCTCGTCATGTGGTGGAACTTCATCGGCCGCACGGGCGAGGAGATCTCGCAGGCCCGTGCGGACTGGATGGCGGGCGCCCGCTTCGGTGAGGTCCACGGCTACGCCGGCGACCGACTGAGCGCCCCGGCGCTGCCGGCGACGCCACTGAAGGCGCGGGGTCGGGTGCGCTGAGCCGGCCCGGCACCCGGTCTGCAGCGGGGGCGGGTGCCGCGCGGGAACGGCGCAGCTGCCTGGGTGCGTCCTCTCCGGTCGAGGAGAGGCCGCCCCGATCGGCGGGACCGGCATGGAGGGGGCCGGTATGGCTGCATCGGAATTCGCCGAGTGGGTGCGGCACTTCGAGACCGAACGGGACCGCCGTGCCGCCGGGCCCGACCCCTCCTGGGAGTCGGGTGCCCGACTGGCCCCTGCGGTGCAAGCGAGCATCCGGCGCTTCCAGCTGGGCGAGGACGGCGACGGCGCGGACCTGATCGCCAAGGCGGACGCCGCAGGCGACCCGCACTACGCCGCAGCGGTGCGGCTGTTCGAGGACGAGGAGCACAACCACGCACGGTTGTTGGCCCGGCTGCTGGAGGCGGGCGGGGCCACGACGCTGACCGGGCACTGGAGCGACACGGTGTTCGGGCGACTGCGCCGCTCGGCGGGGCTGCGCGCCGAGTTGCTGCTCCTGATGGTCGCGGAGGTCGTGGCACTGCGCTACTACCGGGCGCTGCGCGACGGCACCGACGATCCGCTGACGTCGGAGGTCGCCCGGCGCATCCTGGCGGACGAGGAACGGCACGTCCCGTTCCACTGCGCGCGGTTGCGCACGTCGATCGCGGAGCTGCCGCGCGGCGCCCGGCGGCCGCTCCTGGCGGGCTGGCGGCTGCTGCTCCTCGGTGCGGGGCTGGTGGTGGCGGCCGACCACGGGCGCGCGCTGCGCAGGCTCGGGGTCGGGCGAGGGCGATTCGTGGTGGATGTGACGCGGTCGGCCGGTCCGGTGGTCGCGGCGATCCTCGGGACCCACCCGCCGCGGGTACCCGGTGAAGCTGCGGAGCCTGCCGCTGCCGCGCCGCCCGCGCTCAGCCGTCGACGGTGACGGCCCACTGCTGGAGTTGGCCGACGAGTTGGTCCCACAGGCCGGTGACCAGGAGGAGGCCGACGGTGACCAGGAGGCCGCCGCCGATCCGGGTCACCCAGACGTAGTGCCGCTTGACCCGGGCGAAGGCGCCGAGGGCGCGCCGGAAGGCCAGGGCGGCGAGGACGAACGGCAGTCCGAGGCCGAGGCAGTAGGCGGTCATCAGCAGGGCTCCGCGGCCGGCGCTGGCCTGGTTCCAGGCGAGGGCCTGGACGGCGCCGAGGGTGGGGCCGATGCAGGGGGTCCAGCCGAGGCCGAAGACGAAGCCGAGCAGCGGCGCGCCGGCCAGTCCGACGACGGGCCTGCGGTGGGTGCGCAGTTCCCGCTGGGTGAGGCCGGGCAGGAAGCCGAGGAAGGCCAGACCCATGGCGACGGTGAACAGGCCGAGCACGGTGGTGATGGTCTCGCGGTACGCCTGGAGGGTGTTGCCGAAGTACCCGAACAGGGCTCCGCCGGAGACGAAGACCGCGCTGAAGCCGAGGACGAACAGCAGCGATCCGGCGAGCATCCGGCCGCGCCGGCGGGCGGTGGTGTCGGCGAGGTCGGCGGCGGAGAACCCGGTGACGTAGCTGAGGTAGCCGGGCACCAGGGGCAGCACGCAGGGCGAGAAGAAGGAGATCAGGCCGCCCGCGACGGCCACCGGGACGGCGAGCAGCAGGGTGCCGTGAGCGAGGGTGGCTCCGGGGTCCAGGGCCAGGTGGGCCGGTGCGGTGGTCGGGGTCATGGGGTGGCGGCCTCCGCGGTGACCGGGTCGAGGACGGCCCGCAGCTGGTCGGGGGTCACCGGGGCGGTGACGGCGGCGGCGATCCGGCCCGCGCGGTCGATGACGAGGGTCGCGGGCAGGGCCTGGACGTTGACGGTCTGCGGCGGGAGGGTGCGGACCAGGGCGCCCTTGGGGTCGTACAGGCTGGGGTAGGTGAGGCCGTGGTCGCGGACGAAGGTGCGGGCGGGGCCGGGCTGCGGGTCCTTGGTGTCGATGCCGAGGAAGCGCACGCCCTGGGCCTCGGTCTCGGTGTGGACGCGCTGGAGGCCGTCGGCCTCGGCGCGGCAGGGGCCGCACCAGGAGCCCCAGATGTTGAGCACGACGACGTGGCCGTGGAGGGCGGCGAGGCTCTGCGGGGTGCCGTCCAGGTCCTCGCCGGCGAGGTCGGGGGCGGGGCGGCGTTCGGCGGCCGCGAAGGTGAGGACGGGTGCGTCGGTGGCGGACGCCGCCGAGCCCCGCTGGAGGGCGTCGGCGGCGGCGCAGCCGGTGGCGGGCAGCAGCGCCGCGGCGAGCAGGGCGGCCGCGGCGAGGGCGGCCCGGGGGCTGGGAGGCACGGGGTTCACCTCGGGGTGGTGGTCGGGGCGGAGCCGGACGGAGCGGATCCGGTCGGGGCGGCGGCGGTGGGCCCGGTGGGGGTGACGGTCAGCGGGACGGGGTGGTCGGCGACGGGCAGCAGGCAGCCGTCCGTCTCGCTGCAGGCGGCGTAGCCGATGTGGACGGCGGCCGACCCGGTGCCGGAGGCGCGGACCGGGAGGGTGGCGGTGACGGGTCCGTCGGGGTAGACGGGGACCGTTCCGGTGACGCCCTCCAGGGCGAGCCGGCGGACGGGGGCGGTGACGGCGAGCGGGGCGGTGGTGCCGAGGGCTCCGTCGGTACGGGCCGTGGTGGGCCGGCCGACGCCGTCCACGCCGTCCGGGGGGAGGTCGGTGGCGTAGAGGTGGAAGCCGGCTTCCACGGGGGCGTAGGAGAGTTCGAGGGTGCCGGCGCCGTCGTGCCAGTCGCGGAGGGCGACGGTGACGGTGACGCCGTTCTCCTCGAAACGGCCGAGGAGGGCGGCGGCGGCCGTCACCCGCTCGCTGCCGGAGCCGCCGTGGGCGCTGCCGCCGCCCGTGGTGCCGCCGGCCGAGCAGCCGGCGGCGGGGAGGGCGAGCAGGGCGGCGAGCAGGGCCGCGGCGGGGCGGCGGCGCGGGCTCACGGGGCCCACTTCTTGAGGAAGGAGGTGAAGCCGCTGGTGGTGAGGGAGGGCATGCCGGCGGTGTTGGTGTCGGTGCGGACGGTCCCGTCGGGGGTGACCACGATCAGCACGGGCATCTTGTAACTGCCCTGGGAGTCGTACTTCTTGAGGAGGTTGAAGTTGGTGCTGCTGTGGCCGCCGATGTCGACCTGGACCAGGTGGTAGGAGGCGTTGAGGACGCTCTGCACCTGGCTGTCGCCGAGGGTCTTGTCCAGGGCCTTGCAGTTGCCGCACCAGGTGGCGCCGAAGTCGAGCAGGACGTTCTTGCCGTCGGACTTGGCCTGCCGGATGGCGGCGTCCACGGCGGCGGGCGAGTCGGCGGTGGCGTTGTAGCCGATGGCGACCGGGCCGCCGGCGGCGGCGGGCTTGGCCGGAGCGGCGGTCGTGGCGGCGGTGGCGGCGGTGGTGGCCTTGGCCGATGCGGTGGCCGAGGCCTTGGTGGTGGCCGACGGCCGGGCCGTGGAGGCGCTGGGCGTCGGGGTCGGGGTGGTGGCGGCGCCGGGCGTCGGGGTCGCGGTCTCCGGGACCGGGGTGGTCGGGGTGCCGGTCTCCGGCGGGGCGGTGACGACGTTGACCGGCTCGGGCAGCGCGGCGGTGCCGGAGGCCGTGACGGCGGCGGCCGCGGGGGCGGCGTCGGCTCCGGAGCCGGTCGGGCCGCAGGCGGTGAGGGCGGCCGCGGCGGTGGCGAGGGTGAGGGCAAGGGCTTGACGGCGCAAGGGAGTTCCTCGGGTCGGGGAGGGTCTTCGAAGCGGGAGGGGCCGGTGCGGACGGTCGGTCCGGTGGTGGCCGGATCAGTCGGAGAAGTCCTGGGTGAGCCAGACCGTGCCGGCGGGGTCGCGGTACACGGATATGCCGATGTGGGTGAAGCTGCGGCTCAGCAGGTTGCGGCGGTGGCCGTCCTCGGGCGGCTTCTCGTCGAGCATGCTCTGCGTCAGACGGACGGCCTGGGCGGCGATGTCGGCGGTGGCGGTGGAGACCGGTCCGCCGCGGCCGATGTTCTCGCCGGCGGTGCCCCAGTGGACGCCCTGGGCGCTCTCCCGCTTGCCGACGGCGGGTTCGCCGGGGCACTGGTGGGCGAGGCCGCAGCCGCCGCTCATCACGTCGTTGTGCCCGGCGGCGGCCGCGGTGAGTCCGGCCGTCAGGGTGTACGGCGGGAGGCCCTGGGCGGCCCGGGCGTCGTTGATCAGGGCGAGGACCTGCTGGACCTCGTCCCCGCCGCCCGGTGCGCTCGCCGCCGCACCGCCCGTCGCACCGCCCGCCGCCGCAGCGCCGGTCGTGGCGGCGGAGGCCGCCGTGGTGGGGGTCGCCGTGGTGGGGGCCGCGGCGGCGGTGCCGGGGCCGTCGGTGCGGGTGCCGGTGGGCTTCGCCGCCGAGGGGGAGGCGGGCCGGGGGGTCGCGACGGTGGGCTCGGTGGTGGGCGCGGCAGGACCGGTCGGGGCGGCCGACGTGGCGCCAACGGCGGTGGTGGGTACGGCAGATGGTGCGGTGTCGGCCGCAGTGTTGCCGGCCGTGGCGGAGTGGGCCGCAGCGGTGCCGGCCGCAGTGGCATCCGCCGCCACGGTGTCCGCCGCCGTGGCGGCCGCGCCGGGCGCCGCGCCGCCGGCCGGGGCGGGGAGCGCGGCGACGGTGGCCACGGTGCCGCCGACGGCGAACAGCACCGCTCCGACGACGGCCACCCGGGGCAGCCGGGTCGCCCGCCGGGCGGCACGGTGGGACGGGGCGCGGCGACGGGGCCGGGGCGCGCGGGGGTCGATGGACATGGTGGTACCTCGGGATCGGGTGAGGGGTGCCGCGTCCCGGTGGGCGGCCCGGCCACGGGGGCCGGGCCGGGCGCCGGGAGGCGGTGGGTCGGCGCACCCCGGTCCGCGAATCCGGTGTGCGCGTGGAGCCCTGTCGCGCCGCCTGTTCTGCGGGCCGTCAGAAGCTCTCTGCGACAGCGAGCATAGGACGCCCGAACCGCCTGTCACGCGGTTCCGACCGATCTTCAGGAACGGCTAAGGAAGCCCGCAGCCTGCGCTTCGGGAGCAGCCCTCGAAACCCCGCCCGACCTGCGTCCGGACCTGCGCCCGGACCCGCGCCCGGACCCGCCCGACCTTCGCCCCGACCCGCCTTACCCTTCGCCCCGACCCGCCTTACCCTTCGCCCCGACCTGCGTCCGGACCCTCGCGGCAGGGTCGTCCCGGCCCCGGCCGGGAGGCCCTCCGGTCCGCTCAGAGATCCGTCTCGCGGACCGAGGACTGGGCACGCGGCTGCACCGTGGAGGTGATCTGGGAGCGGTGGTGGGAGCTGGAGAAGGTGACCTGGAAGGTCTGCGCGGAGCCCTGGGCGGTCTGGGTGGTGAACCCGGGCGCCGGCAGCGCGGAGACCAGGCAGACGGCGGTGGCGCCGTACCGGACCGTGACCTGCCCGCCCTCGGACTTCACGGTGTACACGCCCGGCCCGCCGGGGCAGGAGCCGGCCCGGTCGCCGCCCTGCGGAGTGGGCACGGTCGAGCCGGGTGCACTCGTACCGGGTGCGGTCGGTACCCGGCTCTTCGTCGCCGAGGGGCCGCCGCCGGCGGTCGGCGAGCCGCCCGGGGTCGCGGCGGAGGGCGTGGCGGAGGGCGTGGCGGACGGCGTGGGGGAGGGGGCGGTGGACGGCGAGCCGCCGGACGGGGCGGGCGCCGCCGAAGGGCTCTCCGCCACCCCCGAGGCCGCCGTCCCGATCCCGATCGCCGTCGTCCGGACCGTCGGCGGGACCTCGGCCGTGGAGTCCACGACGAAGCCGACCGCGAAGAACACGGCCGTCACGGCGAAGGCCGTGCAGCAGATCCAAACCAGCAGGTAGCGAGCGAGGCGGGGCACGCGGCCCATCATCCACGATCCGCTACGGTGTCCCCCATGCCGAGCGTCCTTGTCGTCGAAGACGAACCCGAGATACGCGCTTCGCTGATCGAGGTGCTCAGCGCGCACGGGCACCTGGTGCGCAGCGCGGGCGACGGATTCGGCGCACTGCGCGAGGTCACCCGGGCGCCGCTGGACGCCGTGGTGCTCGACCTCGGACTGCCGGACCTGGACGGCGCGGACGCGCTGCGCATGATCCGCGGCATCTCCCAGGTGCCGGTGCTGGTCGCCACCGCCCGCGACGACGAGGCGGAGATCATCAAGCTGCTGGACGCCGGCGCCGACGACTACCTGGTCAAGCCGTTCTCCGGCGGCCAGCTGGTGGCCCGGCTCAACGCGGTGCTGCGGCGCTCCACGTCCGCCCACCACCCGCCGGCCGCCGCGCCCGGCCCGGCGCCCGGCCCGGGCGAACTCCTCGCGGTGGGCGAGCTGATCATCGACCCGCGCGGCCGCTCGGCCCACCTCGGCGGGGTGGAGCTGAAACTGACCCGCCGGGAGTTCGACCTGCTCGCCTACCTGGCCCGGCACGTCGACCAGGTGGTGCCCAAGCGCCAGTTGCTCGTCGAGGTCTGGCGCGAGCCCTACGTGGACGACCAGACCATCGACGTCCACCTCTCGGCGCTGCGGCGCAAGCTCGGCGAACGCGGTTCGCTCCCGCGGTACCTGAGGACGGTGCGCGGCGTCGGGATCAAGATGGTGACGCCCCGGTGAGACGGTCGCTGGCCGGGGTGGCCCTGGCCGTCACCGCGATGGTGGCCCTCGCGTTCCTGATCCCGCTCGGGGTGCTGGTGGCCGACCAGGCCCGCAAGCAGAGCACCACCGCCGCCGAGCAGCGGGCCGCCGCCCTGGCGCCCGTGCTGGCCCTCACCACCGGCACGGCCGACCTCCAGCAGGCCGTCGCCGGCCTGGACCCGGGCGAGGGGCTGGGCGTCCACCTGCCCGACGGCCGGCACCTGGGGGCCGGGCACGCCCCCGCCGAACTGCTGCGCCGGGCGATGGACGGGGGAGAGTCGATCGCCCGGGACGTCCCCGGTGGCTGGCTCTACCTCCAGCCCGTGGTGCTCGGCCAGGACGGGACGGCCGTGGTCGAGGAGTTCGTCCCCGACGCCGACCTCACCCGCGGGGTGAGCGCCTCCTGGGCGGTGATGTCCCTGCTGGCCGTCGGCCTGATCGCCGGCTCGGTACTGGTCGCCGACCGGCTCGGAGCCCAGGTGGTGCGCTCCTCCCGGACCCTCTCCCGGGCCTCGAACGCCCTCGGCGCCGGCGACCTGGAGATCCGGGTGGAGCCCGGCGGCCCCAGGGAGCTGCGGGACGCCGGGCAGGCCTTCAACGCCATGGCCGACCGCATGGTCGACCTGCTGGCCACCGAACGCGAACTGGTCGCCGACCTCTCGCACCGGCTGCGCACCCCGCTGACCGCCCTCCACCTGGCCGCCGACCGGATGGCCCCCGGCCCGGACACCCGCCGGATCAGCACGGCCGTGGCGCAGCTGGAGGAGGAGCTCAACTCGATCATCGCCGCCGCCCGCACCCCGCTGGCCACCGGGCCGATGGGCCGCGCGCTCACCGCCGCCGAGGACACCCGCGCGGCGGGAGGCGCGCGGAGCGGCGCGGGGCAGGCTCCGTCGGCGGGTCCCGGTCCCCGTGCGGAGGCGGCGGAGGTGATCCGCCACCGGGCGGGTTTCTGGGCCACCCTGGCGGGCCACCAGGACCGCGCCTGCCGGCTGGAGATCACCACCGAGCCGACGCCCGTCCAGCTCCCCGCGGACGACCTCACCGCGGTGATCGACTCGCTGGTCGGCAACGTCTTCCGGCACACCCCGGCCGGGACCGCGTTCGCCGTCCGGGTGGAGCGCACCGCGCAGAGCGTCGAACTCACCGTGGAGGACGCCGGCCCCGGCATCGACGACCCGGACGGCGCCCTGGCCCGCGGTGCCAGCACCGGCTCCACCGGCCTCGGCCTGGACATCGCCCGCCGCGCCGCCGCGGCCACCGCCGGCGGCCTGCGGATCGACCGCGGCCGCCTCGGCGGAGCCCGGATCACCCTCTCCCTCGGGCTCGCCGCCGCCGACCCCACCACCGGCCCCGGCCGCCGCACCCGCCGCCACACGCGCCACGGTCCGTCCCGCTGACGGCGCAGGCCGTGTCCCGCTGACGGCGCACGCCCCGCGCGGGCGCCCCGAGGCCGCCCGACCGGACGGCACCGCGCCGCGGGCTTCGGCGGCGTCAGGCCGGACAGGGCCTGGCTAGGCCGGGCGGACGAGGCGGCTTTCGTAGGCGAAGATCACGGCCTGGACCCGGTCGCGGAGTTCGAGCTTCTGCAGGATCCGCCCCAGGTGGGACTTCACGGTCGCCTCCGCGAGGTACAGGGTGGCCGCGATCTCGGTGTTGGACAGGCCGCAGCCCACCTGGACGAGCACCTCGCGTTCACGGGTGCTGAGCCGGCTCAGCCGCTCCTCGTGGTCGGTGCCGCCGCCGCCGGGGAGGTGCGGGCGGAAGTTCTCCAGCAGGCGCCGGGTGATCCGCGGGGAGAGCACCGCGTCGCCCGCGGCGACGTTGCGGATCGCGGTGAGGAGCTCCTCGGGCCTGGTGTTCTTCAGCAGGAAGCCCGAGGCACCGGCGTTGAGCCCGGCGAAGGCGTACTCGTCCAGGTCGAAGGTGGTGAGGATCAGCACCCTGCTCTGCGGGGCGACCTCGACGACCTGCCGGGTCGCCTCGATCCCGTCGGTCCCGGGCATCCGGACGTCCATGAGGACGACGTCGGGGCGCAGCTCCCGGGCGAGGTGCACGGCCTGGCCGCCGTCCGCCGCCTCGCCGACCGGTGCCATGTCGGGCTGGGCCTCCAGTACGGTGCTGAAAGCCATGCGGAGCAGCGCCTCGTCGTCGGCGATCAGGATGCGGATCGTCATGCGGACGCCGCTCCGCCGCTGTCGAGGAGGAGGCGGGTGCGGACTCCCCAGCCGCCGCCCGGAAGCGGTCCGGCCTCCAGCGTGCCGCCGTAGGCGGCCGAGCGCTCGCGCATCCCGGGGATGCCGTGGCCGGACGGTGGGGCGGCGGGACGCGGCGGGCGGGGGCCGTCGTCGGTGACGTCCACCGTGACGGTCCCGGTCGAACAGCCGATCCGGACCGTTGCGCGGGTGCCGGTGGGTGTGTGTTTGAGGGTGTTGGTCAAGGCTTCCTGTACCAGGCGGTAGACGGTGAGTTGGGCGGTGGCGGGGACGTGGGCGTGGGTGCCGCGCACTTCGAGCCGGGTCGGCAGTCCGGCCGCGCCCATCTGGTCGGCGAGGGCCGCCAGTTGTGCGATGCCGGGCAACGGGTGGCGCTCCGCGTCCGGTTCGTCGGTCCGCAGGATGCCGAGCGAGCGCCGCATGTCGGTCAGGGCCTGCCGGCCCGTCTCGGAGATCTGGAGCATCGCGGCGGTGGTCTTCTCGGGCGACCGGTGCTGTGCGTAGACGGCGGCGTCGGTGAGCGCGACCATGACGGAGAGGTTGTGGGTGACGATGTCGTGCATCTCCCGGGTGATGCGCGTCCTCTCCTCGGCGACCGCCAGCCGCGCCTGCTGTTCCCGTTCGTGCTCCAGACGTGCGGCCCGTTCCTCCAGGGCCGCGAGGTAGGCGCGCGTGGTCCGCACGTTCACACCGAGGACGGCGGCGGCGACGGTCATCGCGGTGACCGCGACGAAGGGGGTCGGGAAGGCGCCGTCCGGCGCCCAGCGCAGGCAGGCCAGCAGGACCCCTGCCTCGACGACGGCGGCGGCGAGGAGCGCGCCGCGTCGGCCGGTGTGCGCGGCCGCCGTGTAGAGGGCCACCAACAGGGCGACGTCCGCGAGTAGTTGGACGTCCATCAGCCACTGGACGAAGGCCGCGGCCACCACGGCGCCGAACACCGGGAGCGGGGCCCGGCGCCGCCACACCAGGGGCAGCGCGAGGGCGGCGGTGAGCGCCACGGCCACCGGCAGTTCCTGCGGGGGGTGCGTGGTGACCACGTTGACGAGGAGAAGCGTCGGCAGCAGTGAGTCCCACACCGTGGGCGGCAGTCGGGAGCCCCGGCGCCCGGCGGCCGTGAGCAGTCGCGCCGATCGGGCGGTGGCGCGGTCGGCGTCGCTCGTCAGCCGCACGGCCGTCCTCGCCCACCACGCCCGCGCCCGGTCCCGGACCCGCGCCCGGTTTCGTACCCGGTCCCGTTCACGGACCAGGTGGGCAGGGCCGGTTTCCGCGGCCGCCTCGGTCATCAGGTGTCCTCGTCGATTCGGCATCATGGTGGCCCGGCCGGGGCCGCCCCGCGTACGGCAGGGTCCGGTCGGGCACGGGTACGTCCGCCTCGCGCTGCCCCGCACGAACCACGGCCCTGTCACGGTAGACCGCGAGCGCCGCGACGCACATGCGTCCACCGTCTGATGACACCGTGCCGGGGTACGACCGCAGGAGGAGTCCCGGCACCTCCCGTGGTCGCAGGGCGGTCGCCGATCCGGCGTGCCCGACTGCTGCTCCGGTTGCACGGGGACCGCCACGGACTGCGACCCCGGGCGCACCCGACGGCGACCCGGGATCGATGTGGCGGCGCGCACCCGGCGCCGAGGATGGCCGGGTGACCGAGATCATCACGGGACTCTTCATGTCCCCCCTGGAAGTCCTCGCCCTCCTGGGCGCCGTCGCGCTGGTGGCGGCACGCTGGCTCCCCGCTGCCGCCCGCCCGCGCGCCACGGTCGCGGCGGGGGCGGTTCTCCTGTTGTCCGCGATCGTGCTGGGTGTGGCCGGGATCCGCTGGCAGATGCTGCCCGTCCTGGCCGGCGCCGCCCTCGCGTTGCCGTTCGCCCTCGCACCCCTGCTGCGGCGCCGTCCCGGCCGGCCGGCGTGGCGGGCCCGCTGGTGGCTGGCGCTGCCGGGATCGGTGGCCTGCGCCGGCCTGATCGCCACGGGCCCGGTGGCCGCCTGGGCCTTTCCGGTACCCGTGTTCCCCACCCCGTCCGGCGACTTCGCGGTCGGCACCAGGGTGGTGCAGTGGACCGACCCGGCCCGCCCCGAGACCTTCACCCCCGATCCGGACGACCGGCGCACGGTCGTGGTCCAGCTCTGGTACCCCGCGCAGAAGAGCCCCGCAGGCACGCAGCGGGCCCAGTACCTCGGACGCACGGAGCAGGAGGCGCGCACCGTCTCCGACGCCCTGGCCGGCGGGGTCGGGCTGCCGGGCTTCCTGGTCGACGGTGTTCCGCGGGCCCGTTCCCAGGCGGTCTTCGACGCGCCGGTGGACGGCGGCGGGGGACGGTTCCCCGTCGTCCTGTTCTCTCCCGGGTCGGGCGGAGTGCGCACCCAGAACACCGCCTGGGCGGAGGAACTGGCCAGCCACGGCTACGTGGTCGCCGCCCTGGACCACCCGTACGACTCCGCCGCCGTCGTCCTCGCCGACGGCCGGACGATCACCACCGAGACCTCCTCCTCCGGCGACCGGGACAAGGACGACGAGCTGGCGGCCGGCTGGACGGCGATCCGGGCCGCGGACCTCGGCTTCGTCCTCACCCGGCTGGAGAGCCTCGACCGGGGCGAGGCCGCCGACCCGCTGACCGGACGGTTGGACACCGGCCGGGTCGCGGTGACCGGACACTCCATGGGTGGGGCCGCCGCCCTGCAGGCGGCCCGGCAGGACCGCCGGTTCCGCGCCGTCGTCGACCTGGACGGCTACCCCCACGGCCCCACCTCGCCCGCCCTCGACCGTCCGGCGCTCGCTCTCACCCAGGCCGTCACCGCGGGAACCGACCCGCGCTACGTGCCCCGCCTCACCGAGGCGCTCAACTCCACCACGGCGACGAGCTACCGGCTCACCGTCCCCGGTGCCGCACATCTCACCTTCATGGACGGCCCGCTGTATCTGCCGCCGGTGCCCTCGATAGTCGGCTCCCTGGGCCGCACCGGGAGCCCGCGCATCGTCGCCGCAGCCACCCTCGCCTTCCTGGACGCGGTGCTGCGGGACAAGCCCGGCGACCCGGCCGGCAACCTGTCGGCCTACGGCGACCTCAGCGTCCACCAACCGGACGGCAGCCGCTGACGGTGGACCTCGGTGAGCCGGGCCTCGCCCTGTCCGGGGTGGTCGAACCGAACCCGCTTTCCTGGCGGCACGTCAGATAGTGTGCGGGGGAAGGGGCGTCGAGTCCGTCGGCGGCTGGAACGGCAGGTAGCAGTCGGCGACCGGTAGCGGCCGCCGCTCGCCCGGCAGCGCCGTGTCGCAGCTCCGTAGGTCGGACGGCACCCGGTGGCGGACCGTCGGCCGGCCGGCGCCGGGTACGGGTCGCACCACCGGCATCCGGTCGGCGAACCGGGCCGTCCCGGGCGGCCGTTGCGCATCCGCCGCCGACCCGGTGGGCGATATGCCGAGGTGGACGGGTGGTGCGGTCGGGCCCGGGGCGACGGTCTCCCGGCGGGGGGTGTCGGCGGGCAGGGCGCTCAGCGGGAGGCCGAGCAGGAGAGCGAGACAGGCGACGGAGGAGACGGCCGTCGAGTTCGAGCGGTGCACACGGATTCCTGGGTCGAGTGGCCGGGCCGCAGGCGGGCCGGGGCGTTCCCCGTTCACGCTAGGAAGTTGCCGGCGGGCGTGCAGCACGGTCGGCACCGAGGGATTTGGGGGCCGCCGGGTGCTTCGGCCCCGCTCGCGGCGCCGGATCCCCGACCGGCCCGTCGCCCCGCCGAACGTGGTGCCCCGGTACACCCCCGCGGTGCGGACCGAAGGAGTGGGCCGGGGCGCCCGAAATGATTCGGCGATCGGCCGTTTCCACTGGCCGACGGCCCCGTGGTTCTGCTGTGATCAGCGCCGCGGGCCTCGGCCGGAGCGTGCGAACAGCTTGTCGCCGGGGAGCCGTCCCACGCCCCGTGCCCTTGTCCGGGCCGACCTCTGCCGGCCCGTCGAGCGGGCCCGGGTCGATCTCGCCGGCGTGGGGCGTCGTGCCGCGTACTTCGAAACCGTCACCACTCCTGGAGGAGAACCCATGGCCACCACTCGTACCGCGTCCGCCGTGTGGAAGGGATCGCTGATCGAAGGGGCGGGCGAGGTGGCGCTGGTCTCGTCCGGCGCCGGCTCGTACCCGGTGTCGTGGCCGGCCCGTGCGATGCAGCCGAACGGGGTCACCAGCCCCGAGGAGCTCATCGCGGCGGCGCACGCCTCCTGTTACTGCATGGCCCTCTCGCACGGGCTGACCGGGGTCGGCACGGCGCCGGAGTCGCTGGAGGCGCAGGCCGCGGTGACCTTCGAGCCGGGCACCGGGATCATCGGCATCGTCCTGACCGTGCGCGGCTCGGTGCCGGGTCTGTCGGCGGAGGAGTTCGCGGCGGCGGCCGAGGTGGCCAGGCGGAACTGCCCCGTCAGCCAGGCGCTCGGCGGCGTTCCGATCACCCTCGCCTCCGTCGAGCTGGGCTGACGTCCCGGGTCGTCCCGGGTCCTGGAGGCCGGCGACCCGGGACACTGCCGGTGCCGCGATTCGGTGCGGTTCGCCGGAAGGAATGTCCGGCGAAGGAAGACGGCGCACCACGGTGAAATGCCGGAGAGGGGCGCGCGGCAATGTCGACGGATTCGTCCGGCGAACGGTCACCGCGGGAAGGGCGGGATCGGGATCGCCGGGGGTGGTGATCTCCGTGGCGACCGTTCCACGACCCGCGCCGCGCGCTCCCGGTCACTGGTGCACCCGCTCGTGGCGCAGCCGCGCGTGATGGAACATCCGGCGCCCGGTCGGCAGGGCCGTTCCGTCCCCCTGACGGGGCTTCGGCCTCGGCGCTCCTCGGGATCCTGCGACCGGTCGACGTCGTCAGGATTCCAGCCGTTGACGCGGATTGACGGAAATTCAATTAGGGATCGCCCACGATTGTCTCGCGAATTCTGCCGCCGATGCCATTTCGGGATCGCATAGGGTCGATGCAATGCTTGCCGTAATCGTTGCTTCCTGCCATGATTCGCGCTTGTGATAAACCGTCGCACTCTGATCACGGCGCTTGCCGCCGTACCGGCCCTCTCCACCGTGGGCACCATTCTGGGGAGCACCCCCGCCCAGGCCGCCGACCTGTATGCCTCCAACACCGCGCTCTACTCCGACCCGGCACTGGTCGAAGGCGTGGACTACGGCCGGCGCTCCCGTCGGCACCTGGTCGACGACCAGGACCCGGCGGCCCGCGCCCAGTTCGTCCGGACCGCCGTGATCGCCCCGCACGGCGGCGGCATCGAGGGCGGCACCTCCGAGCTGTGCCTTGCGATCGCCGGCTACCACCCGGCCGATCTCGCCCCGACGCCGACCGCCGGTCCGGTGCACGACTTCTGGATGTTCGAGGGCATGCGCTCCTCGGGCAACAGCGCGCTGCACGTCACCTCGACCCACTGCGACGACACGACCGCCCGCGCGATGTGTGCCGGCAGCCTCAACGTGGTGTCGCTGCACGGCTGCACCGCCGCCCAGGCCGGGCTGGAGGCCGGTGCCCAGGCAGTGCTGGTCGGCGGCCTCAACTCGACCTTCCGCCAGTACCTGATGGAGGAGTTCGCGACGGCGGGCATCCGTGCGGTGACCGCCTCCGGGGAGGAGGAGATCGCCGGTATCGCCCCGGAGAACATCTGCAACCGCAGCCTGCTGGGTATGGGCGCGCAGCTGGAGATCACCACCGATCTGCGCGGCGCGATGTTCGCCACGGGCAAGAACACCCGCGCCGACCGGGCCGCCAACACCCTGCCGCTCTTCTGGAGCTTCACGGGTGCGGTCCGTACGGCGATCCAGCGCTTGGAGGCGACCCAGCCGGTGCTGTGACGGGCCGGGGTCCTCGAAGGGCGGCTCGGCGGCCTTGAGCCCCTCGACGGGATCGCCGTAACGGCCGTGGCCGGCGAGCAGTTCGGGCCGGCGCGACGAACGGGTCACGCCGAGCCGCCCTCCCTCGTCCAGGCGCCGACGCCGAGGCGTCCGGTCGTGCCGAGGTCGAGTTCCGGGGTGACCATCACGGGGGCCGCGTCCGGGAAGGCGCGGACCCGTACGTAGGGGGCGTTGACCGGGGCGCCGTCCTGCGTGGTGTTGCGCCACACCAGGGTGGAACGGGCGCCCTGGCCCGGCTGCAGGGCGATCTCCTGCGGCGGGTCGTCCGCGCCGGTGCCGGTGGTGATCTCGGCGCCGCCCGGCAGGATGCGCACCCCGTCGATCGGCCGGTGCTCCAGGTCGAGCAGTTGCAGCTTCGGGTAGCCGTTGACGGTCACCGTGGTGCTGCCGCAGTTGCGCAGGTGGAGGCCGACCACGCGCAGGCCCATGGCGGCGTCGCCTTCGTCGGCGTACAGGCGAAGACCCGACGCCGGGCACGGGCCCGCGGGCTGCGGCGCCTCGGCGCTGGGCACCCGGCGGACCCGGAGGATCTTGACCCGGGGCCCGGTGCCGGCCCGCGTGGTCTCCCGCCCGCCCAGGTCGACCGTCGCCGTCACGGTGGCGCCCGGAGCGATCGCGGGGACGGTCCGGGTCACGTTGTCCAGGGCACCTCCGTCCGCCGAGAGCCGGCTGAACACCACCGTGACGTCGGACGGCTCGCTGCCCGGATTGGTCACCTCGTACTCCGCGCAGGCCGGGCCGGCGGCGGTGATCCGTACCCCGCCCTGCCCGGAGGGTGCCGCCGATCCCGGCGGTGTCCCGCACGGCCCGGCGCTGCCGGACGTCCCCGGGGCCGCGGTCGTCGCCGCCACGGACCCGCAGCCCGCGACCAGGGCGGCGGCGACCGCGGCCGCCGCTGCGGCCGCCACGGGACGATGGACCGTCAGCAAGTCGGTGAGCTCTCGGAATCGACGCATCCGCCGATGCGATCACGCTCCGCGCCGAACGGCTGTGAGGGGCGCCACTTCCCGCGCAACAGTCCTGCAACGTACTGCTGACCACCGTCTGACCACCGTCGCGACCGGAGGGGCGGACTGCGAGTCGGGTCGCGGTTGAACGTGGAGGGCGACCGGCGGCGGCCGGGGAGGTCGCAGGGGGAGAGGGCGGGGCGAGGCCGGTCGACCGGTTGCGGGCCTCGGCGGGCGTGGCTCAGAGGCTGTGGGCGGTGATGTCGCCGTAGGAGGTGGTGGCGCGGATGTCGAGTTCGGCGCTGCCGTTGTTCTTGAGGGAGTTGCTGACGCGGCCGTAGCCGGTGCCGGCGTCCAGGGTGGCGGAGGCGCCGGTGGCGGCGCCGACGGTGATGTCGCCGGACTGGGTGCTGAGGACGACCGTGCCGCGGACGGCCTCGGTGATCCGGATGTCGCCCCGCTGGGTGCTGATCTCGGCGGGGCCGCCCAGCCGGCCGATCTCGACGTCGCCGTCGGTGGCGGTGAGGCGGACGCTGGCGGCCTCGTCGATCTTGATCTGGCGGTACGCGCCGTCGAAGGCGATGTCGCCGAGGCGGCCGACGCCGCGCAGTTCGGAGGCGGCGGCCCTGGCCTCGACGCGGGAGCCGACGGGCAGCTTGACGGTGATCTCCACGGATCCGGAGGGTCCGAAGAGCTGGTTCCTGGCCGCGGGCGCCGCGATCCGCAGGACGCCGTCGTCGTGGGTGACGGTGGTCTGCTCGGCCGCCTGGACGTCGCGCCGCTTGGTGGGGTTGGCGGGCCGGACCTCGACGACGGTGTCGGTGCGGTCGGCGGCGATCAGCTGGATGCGCCCGGCGGGGACGTCCAGGACGGCCGCGATCGGTGCGGGGGTGTCGAACTTCTGCATCATGCCCTCCTGGGCTCGCTAGATCTTTCTGACGCCGGAAACGCTACGTTGCTTTCCAGGGCTAGGCAACAAGCTCGTTGCGGCAAGTGGTTATATCTGCAGGTCAACGATGCGAAATCATTGCAACGACCGGAGAGGTAATGCAATGGCCGCGGCTTCGATCATTGCAATGGGTGAGGAGTGAACGCTATGCTGGGCGAGCAGGGACCACCATGGACGACCCACCGAGGAGATCGCGATGCCGGGAGGCAGGCTCACCCAGCAGGAACGCCAGCAGATCGCGCTGGGGCTGGCCGACAGCCTCCCCTACGCCGAGATCGCGCGACGCCTCGAACGTCCGACCTCGACGGTCACGCGTGAGGTGATGCGCAACGGCGGCCCCACCGGCTACCGCGCCGACCTGGCCCACCGCGCCGCCGAACGCCGCGCCCACCGGCGCAAGCCCGTCTCCCCCCGGGGGCCGGAGCCGGTCCCCCAGCTGGGCGGGCGCGACGCCGACGCCGTGCGCGACTTCGAGGAGATGCTGACCACCGTCCTCATGCAGTCGGGCCTGCCCAAGATGACGGCGCGGGTGATGGCGAGCCTCTACGCCACCGACGCGGGCAGCCTCACCGCGTCCGAACTCGCCCAGCGCCTCCAGGTCAGCCCGGCGTCGATCTCCAAGGCGATCACGCTCCTCGAAAGCCTGGACCTCGTCCGCCGTGAGCGCGACGAGCGCCGCCGCGAGCGCTACATCGTCGATGACGACCTCTGGTACCAGTCGATGATCCGCAGCGCCCGGGACAACGCCAAGTTCGTCGAGGCGGCGCGGCAGGGCGTCACCATCCTCGGCCCCGGCACCCCGGCCGCCACCCGCCTGGAGAACGTCGCCCGCTTCCTCGACTTCGTCTCCGAGGGCATCACGCGCGCCGCCGAGCAGGCCCGCGAAGTCCTGTACACCCGGGCCGAACCGGCTGCGGCCGCCACCACCGCACCGACCGCCGGCCGCGACTAGGGGGCGTCCTTCGGGTCGCGACGCCCGCCCGGCGTGATCCGAAGGACGCGCCCTGGGCCCTGTCCGGCCCCGACCCCTTCGATCGACGAGCAGCCGCCCCGGCATCCCGCCGGGGCGGCTGTTTGCGTGCCGCCGGTGCCGGCGCGGGCGGGTTCCGCTACGCGGGGGCGGCGCCGTCGGGCGGGCGCGGGTGTGCTTCGAGGGCGGGCGATGACGTAGCAGCTTGTAACGTTTTCGCTGTGCGCGACGAAAAGTCCTCGAAAACTGTTGTTAACCGTTGCGGGTCTGGCTAGATTCACTCCCGCTCCCGCCGGTGGCGACGGGTGCGGCGGCACCGGACGGCGGTGCGCCGGAGAGCGGGGACGGCTGGTGTGCGGCGCTGTCCCGAGCCGAGAGAAGGAGACCCGGGCATGGGTGGCAGAGTCGTGGGCGGTCCGAGTCGGCGCGGGTTCCTGAAGGGGCTCGGCGCGGCGGCGGTCGCCGCGGGCGGGGGTTCGGTGCTCGCCGCGTGCAGCGGTTCGAGCTCGGGCGGCGGCGACAACGGGGGCTCGGGCGAGCTGTCCGGCTCGGTCACCGTGTGGAGCTGGAAGAACCCGGCGGCGGAGCTCAAGGCCCTGATCCCGGCGTTCAACGCCGTCCACCCGAAGGTGAAGGTCACCGTCCAGGACATCGGCAACCCGGCCATCTGGGACAAGATCACCATCTCCATGGCGGCCGGCGGCCAGGGGCTCGCCGACGTCCTGCACATCGGCGTGGACTACCTGCCCAGCTACATCGAGAAGTTCCCCGGCGGCCTGGCCGACATCTCCAAGCTCGGCGCCGACAAGTACGCGACCGCCTTCGCCCCCGGCCTGTGGCAGACCGTCTCGCGCGAGTCCAGGGTCTACGCCCTGCCGTGGGAGGCCAACGCCAGCGGCTTCTACTACCGGGCCGACCTCTTCCAGAAGGCCGGCGTCGACGCCACCGCGCTGGCGACCTGGGACGACGTCATCGCCGCCGGCAAGAAGGTCAAGGACGCCACCGGCACCGCCCTGCTCGCGCTGGACCGCTCCGCCTCGCAGGCCGACTCGGCCAACCTCTTCCAGCTGCTGCTCCAGCTCCAGGGCACCTTCTACTTCAACCTGGACGGGAAGATCACCCTCAACTCGCCCGAGGCCGTCCGAGCGCTGACGCTCATCAAGGAGATGAACGACGCCGGCCTCGTCCTCGACGCGCAGGGCTCGCCCGGCCAGCCGGGCTACGACTCCGCGGTCAAGGCGGGCAAGGTCGCGGTCTGCCCCAACCCGGCCTGGTACGGCGGGTACATGGAGACCCTGGCCGCCGACCAGAGCGGGAACTGGAAGCTGATGCTCCCGCCCGCCGTCACCCCGGGCGGGTCCCGCTCCGCCATCGTCAACTCCACCCACCTGGCGGTCGCCGGGTCGAGCAAGAACCAGCGGGCGGCCTTCGCCTTCGCCGAGTTCGCGCTGACCCGGCCCGAGTCGCAGGTCGGGATCTACAAGAACAAGGGCATCTTCCCCGCCCTGCTCAAGGCCTACGACGACCCGGCGTTCCACACCGAGGCGGCGTTCTTCGGCGGCCAGAAGTACGCCGAGGTGTTCCTCGACGAGCTGTCCAAGCCGTCCGTGCCCACCAACTACACCGCCGACTACGCCCGGGCGCTCAAGGTCATCGACGACGCCCAGACCAAGGTGCTGCTCCAGGGCGCCGACCCGGCCGCGGTGCTGAAGTCCGCCGCGGAGCAGCTCGTCCAGCAGACCAGGCGGGCGCAGGCATGACGACCGCTCCGCTCGATCGGCCGGCCCCGCCCGGGGCCGGCCCCTCGGCCCCGCGGACCCGCACCACCCCGGCCCCCCGGCGGGCCGGGCGCGGTGGTGGCGCCCGCCTCGCGCCCTACCTCTTCGTGCTCCCGGCGCTCGCGCTGTTCGCGGCGTTCCGGCTCTACCCGGTGGTCTGGTCGTTCCTCCTCAGCCTGTACCGGACCGACGGTGTCCAGCAGACCTGGACCGGCCTCGGCAACTACGACCGGCTGATCCACGACCCGCTGTTCTGGAAGGCGCTGGGCAACACCGCGCTGATCCTGGTCGTCCAGGTGCCGGTCATGCTGGCGCTCGCGCTCGGCCTCGCCGTCGCGCTCAACTCCGCGCTGCTGCGCTGGAAGCCGGTGTTCCGCCTCGGCTTCTTCCTCCCGGTGGTGACCGGCCTGGTCACCTACGGCCTGATGATGGGCGCACTGCTCAACCAGGACTCCGGTGCCGTCAACTGGCTGCTGCAGCTGGTCGGACTGCCCGAGGTGCACTGGCTCAGCGACCCGTTCTGGGCCCGGGTGGCCATCATGCTCGCCCTGACCTGGCACTACACCGGCTACAACGCGGTCATCTACCTGGCCCGGCTGCAGACCGTCCCGGCCGAACAGCACGAGGCCGCCGCCGTCGACGGCGCGGGCGCCTGGCGCCGGTTCTGGCACGTCACCCTGCCCGCGATGCGGCCCGCCGTGCTGCTCACCGTCGTGCTGTCCACCATCGGCACCCTGCAGCTGTTCGACGAGCCGTTCATCATGACCGGCGGCGGGCCCGACAACGCGACCACCACCATCGGCGTGTACCTCTACCAGACCGGGTTCCGGTACTTCGACTTCGGCTACGCGTCCGCGATCGGCTACGCGCTGGTCCTGATCATCTCGCTGCTCGGCCTCGTCCAGGTCAAGCTCGCCAAGGAGGAGGAGTGATGGCCGGCACCAGTCCCGCCTTCCGTGCGTCCCGCCGCGGTCAGGTGCTGCTCACCGGGGCGATGCTCGCCCTGCTCGCCCTCACCGTCGCCCCGCTGTACTGGCTGGCGATCGCCTCCACGCACACCTCGCACGACATCTTCGGCCGCCCGCCGCAGCTGCTGCCCGGCGGCGAGCTCGGCACCAACCTCGGCAACCTGGAGGAGTCCGTCGGCTTCGGCCGCGTCGTGCTCAACTCCCTGCTGCTGTCGGTGGTCTACACCGTCCTCGGCGGCATCGTCTGCACCCTGGCCGGCTACGGCTTCGCCAAGTACCGCTTCCGCGGCCAGGGCTTCCTGTTCTCGCTGCTGCTGCTCGCGCTGGTGGTCCCGACCCAGCTGACCATCGTGCCGCTGTTCAAGATGATGGTGAACCTGGACTGGCTCAACACCTACCAGGCCGTCCTGCTGCCCAACCTCGCCCTGCCGTTCGGGATCTTCCTGATGCGCCAGTCCATGCGCTCCCTGCCGGACGAGCTGCTCCAGGCCGGCCGGATCGACGGCTGCGGCGAGCTCGGCCTCTTCCTCCGGATCGCGCTGCCCACCATGCGCCCGGCCCTGGCGGCGCTGGCGATGTTCCTCTTCCTGTTCCAGTGGAACGACTTCCTCTGGCCGCTGGTCGCGCTGCGCGACCCGTCCTCGTACACCATCCCGGTCGCCCTCGCCGCGCTGACCGGCAGCTCCGACGTCGACTACGGCCAGCTGCTGACCGGTACCGCGGTGGCCGCGGTACCGATGGCCGTGCTCTTCCTCTTCCTGCAGAAGCACTTCGTGTCCGGGATGCTCGCCGGGGCCGTGAAGCAGTGACCGCCCACCCGGCCGGTCCGCGCACCGCCGCGCCCGCCCCGACCACCCCCTCCGCCGCCCCGACCACGCCTTCCACCGCCCCGACTCCAGAGAGGCCTCCCGTGCAGACCGGCTCCATCGACCTCGCCGCGCTGCCCACCTTCACCCCGGACCAGTGGGAGGGCGGGACGCACGAACTCCGGCTGCACGGCACCCGGATCACGGTGCAGGCCGCGCCGGGCGCCGTCGCGGCGGCCGCCGAGGACACCGACACCGTCGTCCTCGCCGCCACGACCGCCACCGAGGTGACGATCCGCCTGGACGTCCCGCTCGGCGACGCCGCCGGCTTCTGGCACCCGAACGCCGGCTGGGAGCGCACCCTGCCGGCCGACTGGTCGCCCTGGCGCTCCGTCTCCCTGGTGGACTCCGCTCCGGCCGGCTGCCTCTTCGACACCGCCGGGCGCTCCGTGCTCGCCTTCGCCGCCGACCGCGTCGTGCGGCAGACCGCCGTGCGCTTCGGCGTCTCGGAGGAGCACAAGCGCTTCGGCGTCTGGCTGCGCTTCCCGCTCGCCGCCGGCGAGTCCTGCCGGGTGCGGCTCGCCGCTCCCGGGACCACCCTGGCGGCCGCGCTGCGGGAGCTGCGGGACTGGTTCGGCGCCCTGCCCGGGGGCACGCCCCTGCCCACGCCCGACTTCGGCCGGACCCCGGTCTACTCGACGTGGTACGCCTTCGCCCAGGACGTGACCGCCGCCGGGGTCGAGCGCGAGGCCGCGATCGCGGCCGAACTGGGCTGCGGGCAGCTCTTCCTCGACGACGGCTGGCAGCTGCACGGTGACGGGCGCGGCTACGCGGGTTGCGGCGACTGGACGGCCGACCCCGCCAAGTTCCCCGACCTGCGCGCCCACGTCGAGACCGTCCGCGGGCTGGGCCTGCGCTACACCGCGTGGATCGCCCCGCTGCTCCTCGGCGAGCGCTCCGCGGCCCACCGCGACTGGGCCCGGTTCGCCCCGCACCACGTCCACCGCCTCGACTGCCGGATCCTCGACCCGCGCCACGCCGAGGTCCGCGAACACGTGGTCGGCCTCTGCCGCGGCGTGGTGGCGGAGTACGGCCTGGACGGACTGAAGATCGACTTCCTGGACGAGGCCACCGCCTACGGCCTGGCCCCCGCCCCCGACGGGGCCGGCCCCGGCTACGTCGCGGACGTCGGCGAGGCGATGGCCCTGCTGCTGACCCGGCTGCGCGAGGAGCTGCACGGGCTGCGCGGCGACGACTTCGTGATCGAGCTGCGCCAGCGCTACACCGGCCCCGCCATGACGGCGTACGGCAACCTCCTGCGGGCGATCGACTGCCCGGCCGACGCGGTGGCCAACCGGGTCCGCACCCTGGACATCGCCATGCTCGCCCCCGGGGGCGCCGTCCACTCCGACATGCTGATGTGGGACCCGGACGGCGCGCCGGAGGTGCTCGCCCGGCAGATCCACGGCGCGCTCCACTCGGTGCCGCAGATCTCCGCCCGGCTCACCGGGCTCTCCGGCCCCCACCGCCGGGCGCTGGCGTTCTGGCTCTCCACCTGGCGGCGGCTCAGCCCGGCCCTGACCGGCGGCCACTACGAGCCGGGCCGGCCCGACGAGCTGTACCCGCAGGTCACCGCCCGGCACGACGACCAGTACGTGGTCACCGCCTACACCGACCGCCCGGTCACCCTGCCCGCGGAGCCCTGGCACGCGCTCACGCTGGTCAACGCCTCGACCGCGGGGCGCCTGCTGCTGGACGTGCGCGGGGCCGCGCGTCGCGTCCGGATCGAGGCGTACGACGCGGCGGGCCGGCCGCAGCCCGAGCTCCTGATCGACCTCCCCGAAGGTCTGCACTCCGTCGCCGTGCCGACCGGCGGTCTCTGCCACGTCACCGAGGTCGCCGGATGACATAGTTACGGCCGACCGGGGACAACGATCAACCCAATTGGGGGCAGGTAGTAGTGGAACAGGAAAAGGTCGGGATCACCGAGGTCGCGCAGCGGGCCGGGGTCAGCGTGGCCACGGTGAGCCGGGTGCTGAACCGCAAGGCCGGGGTCTCGCAGAAGACCCGGCAGGTGGTCGAGCGGGCCATGGAGGAGCTCGGCTACGAGCGGGGCACCGCCACCGGCGGCATCGTCGGGGTCATCACCCCGGGGCTGTCGATCCCGATCTTCGGTGTGCTGGCCGAGCGGATCGGCCTCGCGCTGGCACCGCACGGCCTGCGCGCCGTCGTCTGCCCCGCGCTGCCGGGCGGCGTGCAGGAGCGCGACTTCCTCAAGTCGCTTCTCGACCTGGGCGCGAGCGGCATCGTCTTCTGTTCCGCCAGCAACACCCTGGAGAACTTCGACCCCGAGGTGCTCCAGCTCCTGGAGAACCGTCCCGTCCCCTACGTCTGCATCAACGGCCGCTTCGAGGACAGCCCCTCGGTCGCCTTCTCCACCGACGACGCCTACGCCGCGGAGCTGTCGGTACGTCATCTGTACGGGCTCGGCCACCGCCGGATCGGGATGGCCGCCGGTCCGGTCGGAAACCGCCCCGCCGACCGGAGGGTCGCCGGGTTCCGGGCCGCGATGGCGGCGCTCGGCCTCGGTGAGGACGAGCAGCCGGTGGTGCACCAGACCTACTCGGTCGAAGGCGGCCAGTTCGCCGCCGAGCAGTTGCTGGCCCGGGGCGTCACCGCGGTGATCGCCGCGAGCGACCAGATGGCGCTCGGTGCGATCCGCGCGATCCGCCGCCAGGGCCTCTCCGTCCCCGAGGACGTCTCCGTGATCGGCTACGACGACGGCCCGCTCATGGAGTTCACCGACCCGCCGCTGACCACGGTGCGCCAGCCCGTGGACCGGCTGGCGGCCGAGGTCGCCCGCGGCCTGGTCGGTCTGCTGTCCGGGCACCAGGTCCCGGTCGGCGAACTGATGTTCCAGCCCGAAGTCGTCGTGCGCGGCACGACCGCCCCCCACCACCCCCGACGGCCGCCTGCCTGAGGCCGCCGGGGGCGCACCTTCCACAACGATGTCGGAGGATACGTTGCCCCACCCCGTACCCCGTCCCGCCCTGCTCCGCGCCCACGCCCACCTGGGCCTGGTCTCCGTTGCGGCGAGCGCCCTCACCCTGCTGCCCGCCGGGGCGGCCCACGCCGGCGGCGACCCGGTGGTCCCCGGAAGCGCCTACACGATCGCCTCCGGGGCCACCGGCCAGTGCCTGGGCGGCAGGTGGGCGGCCACCGCCGACCTGACCCCGGTCGTGCAGCAGCCCTGTCAGGGTCTCCTGGGCCAGCGCTGGCGGCTCACCCCGAACGGCCGCGGCGGCTACACCATCGCCGACCGCTCCGCCCCGAACTCCTGCCTCAGCGTCCAGGGCGGCTCCACCGCCTCCGGCGCCGCACTCGTCGAGTACGCCTGCAACGGCTCCCCGAACGAACAGTTCACGCTGGAGACCACCGCGAACGGCGCCACCCTCGTCCACCCGCAGAACAGCGCGCTCTGCCTGGACCTGCCGTACGGCGCCCCCACCCCGAACGTCCAGGTCCAGCAGTACACCTGCCACGGCGGCGCCAACCAGCAGTGGCTGCTGACCCGGGCCGACCCGCTGATCTTCGCCAACCCGGGCTTCGAACAGGGCACCACGGGCTGGACGTTCACCGCGCACGCCGGCACTGCCGGGAACAACGCGCACCGGGGGGCGGGCCTCGCCTACCTGGACGCGGGCAGCGGCTACCGGATCAGCCAGAGCACCACCGCGCCACAGGCGGGCAGCTACGACATCGGCGCCTGGATCGCCACCGGCGCGGCCGGCGGCACCCTGACCGTGCAGGTCAACGCGGTCACGGTGGGAACCGTGACGGTGCCCGCGCAGAACGTCTACGCCCAGTACACCGTGCCGGGCGTACGGGTGGCCGCCGGAGACACCGTCACCGTGTCGGTCGGCTCCGCGCCCGGTGGATGGGTCAACGTCGACGACGTCACCGTCGCGCCGTCCGCCCCCAACAACCCGCGGATCAGCTCCTCCAACGCGACCGTCACCGCCCTCTTCGACTGGGCCCGGGCCAAGGCCAACTCCTTCGCCGCCCAGCCCGGTGCCACCGGCCCGCTCAACGCCGACGAGCGCACCAGCGGGGGCAGCGGACAGGGCACGTACGCCGCCGGCTACTGGGCGGGCTACCCGTACCGGTCGGCCTTCTACTCCCGGGACTTCGCCCACCAGGTGGTCGGCGCCCACCTGCTCGGCCTCGACGCGGCCAACAAGACCATGCTCCGCTCCTTCGCGTCCTCCGCGGCCGGCGCCCCGGACCACATGCCGTACTGGGCGGTCAACTTCGACGCGAAGACCCCGCTGTCGATCGACTACCACAGCCCGACCTCGTTCGTCCGCGAGCTCCCCGCCGCGTTCGAGCTCGCCCAGAAGATCAACGAGGCCTACGGCTGGACCGGCGACACCGACTACCTCGACGACCCGGCGCTGTCCGGATTCGTCGCCGGCACCGTCGGGCCCTACGTCACCGGGCACACCGGCCCGATCGACAACGGCGGCGTCCCGGTCGCCCAGGCCACCAGCGGCGACATCTTCCAGGGCGTCGCCAGCTACAACGAGAACGGTGCCACGCTGGCCGAATCCGGCGACGCCGTGGCCTCGCAGTACCAGGCCTACCTGGCCGCCGCCGCGCTGGCGACGGCCAAGGGGAACGCCGATACCGCCGCCGGGCTCCAGGCCAGGGCGGCCACCCTGAAGACCTACTTCAACACCTCGTGGAGCGTGGACCCGGCGAACCCGGCGCGCGTCGTCCGCGCCTACGACGTCAACGGCACCGCGTACAGCGACTGGGGCAAGGAGAACTCCTGGTTCATACCGCTGAAGGGCATCATGGACCCGGGGCAGCGGCAGAACGACTACCTGGCCTGGATCGACGCCCAGGCCTCCGGGGCGGGCGCGCCCGAGAACCTCGAAGCCGCCACCTACCTGCCGGACGTGTTCTTCGCGCACAACCAGGGCGCGACCGGCTGGAAGTGGATGCAGTACGTCCACGACCGCGTCGGCACGCTGCACAGCACCGGGCGCTTCCTCAACGGCGACTACCCCGAGATCGCCTTCACCCTGCTCGGCCAGACCGTCCAGGGCCTCATGGGCGTCCAGCCGGACGCCGCCGGGCACGCCCTCAGCACCACCTCCCGCCTGCCCTCGGACATCGGCTGGCTGCAGCTCACCTCCGTCCCGGTCGGCAGCGGCACGGTGACCCTGCGGCACGACGGCGTCACCAAGTCGGCCCTGACCAACACCTCCGGCACCGGCAGCCTCACCTGGACGGCCCGGTTCGCCGGCACCCACAGCGGCATCACCGTCGACGGCGCGGCGCAGCCGACCCGCACCGTCACGATCGACGGCGTCACCTACACCTACGCCACCGTCACCGTCCCAGCCGGCCGGACCTCGGTCGTCCAGGTCACCGGCTGACCGACCCCCGGCCGGCGGCGCGGCACTTCCCCCACGGTCCGCGCCCCGGTCGGGCACCCGCCCGGCGGCAGTCGAGACACTGCCGCCGGGCGTTCTCCCGATCCCCGGACAGCAGGGCCGACCGGCTCCCCCGGACCGAGCCCCGAGGAGTAGGAACCCATGCACAGGAGCAGAGGCAAGCTCGCGGACGGCCGCGAGATCATCTACTTCGACACGGCCTTCGCCGACCGCGGCTCCGCCGACCTGCGCCCGCTGGAGCCCACCGCCGCCCGCTCCGAGGTCCGCCGCGACCCGGCCACCGGTGACTGGGTCACCGTCGCCGCCCACCGGCAGGACCGCACCTACCACCCGCCCGCCGACGAGTGCCCGCTCTGCCCCTCCCGGGACGGCCGGCTCAGCGAGATCCCGGCCGACGACTACCAGGTGGCCGTCTTCCAGAACCGCTTCCCGTCGCTCGCCCCGGACGCCGCCGCCGCCCACGTCCCGGTCGGGGACGGCGAGCTGCGCACCGACCACCCGGGCACCGGCCGGTGCGAGGTGGTCTGCTTCACCGCCGACCACGACGCCTCGTTCGCCGACCTGGACGAGCCGCGGGCCCGTCTCGTCCTCGACGCCTGGACCGACCGGACCGCCGAACTCTCCGCCCTGCCCGGCGTCCGTCAGGTCTACTGCTTCGAGAACCGCGGCGCCGAGATCGGCGTCACCCTCGCCCACCCGCACGGTCAGATCTACGCGTTCCCGTTCACCACCCCGCGCACCCGCCGCGCCCTCGCGGCCGCCGAGGAGCACCGGGCCCGCAACGGCCGCAACCTCTTCGAGGACCTGCTCGACGCCGAACGGGCCGCCGGCGAGCGGGTCGTGCTCGCCGGTGAGCACTGGACGGCCTTCGTTCCCTTCGCCGCCCGCTGGCCGTACGAGGTGCATCTGTACCCCGACCGCCGCGTCCCGGACCTCACCGCCCTCACCGAGCCCGAGCGCGCCGAGTTCCCCCGCCTCTACCTGGAGCTGCTGCGCCGCTTCGACCGGCTGTTCGACGGCGGCCCCACCCCGTACGTCTCCGCCTGGCACCAGGCGCCCCTCGGCCGGGGCGCCGAGTTCGCCCTCCACCTGGAGCTCTTCACCGTCCGGCGGACCGCCGGCAAGCTCAAGTACCTGGCCGGGGTGGAGGCCGGCATGGACGCCTTCGTCAACGACGTGGCGCCCGAGCAGGCGGCCCGCCGGCTGCGGGAGGCCGGCGCATGACCGGCTTCGCACAGCTCTACGGCCACGCCCCCGGGGGCGAGTGGGCCGCGCCGGGCCGGGTCAACCCCATCGGCGAGCACACCGACTACAACGACGGGCTCGTCCTGCCCATCGCGCTGCCGTGGACCGCCCGGGTCCAGGCCCGCCGGCGGGGCGACGGCCTCCTGCGGCTGCACAGCACCCTCGACGGCGGCGTGACCGCCGAGCTGCGGCCCGCCGAGCTCGCCCTGCTCGCCCAGCGCGCGGAGAACGAGTTCGTCGACCGCGTGGTGGCCGCCGTCACCGCGGCCTTCGTCGGCGCCGGCCACGGCGTGCCCCGCTGCTTCCCCGCCGGAGCGGCCGCCGGGGCCCGCCGGACGGCGTGACGGGTGGTGTGACAGACGGTGTGACAAGCCGTATGACCGGTCGTCAAAACGACCGGATGGCCGTCTTGATGGAACGGGCGGTCGTGGGATACGGTCGCCCGGTGACAGACGTGATGGGTGCGGTGGCTGGGAACCTACGCAGGATTCGCGACGCCCGCGGACTGTCACTGAACGAACTCGCAAGGCAGTCAGGCGTGGCCAAGGCCACCCTGTCGCAGCTCGAACTCGGCCGTGGCAATCCGACGGTCGAGACCCTGATGACCTTGGCGACGCACTTCGGTGTGACGCTGACCGACCTCATAACCTGCGACGACCCGCCGAAGACGCACGTCAGGCGGGCCGGCGAAGGAACCCTCGTGAGAGGGGACGGGCTCCAGCTCAGGCTGGTGCACCGGATGACCAGTGGTCCCACCATGTACGAGATCTATGACATGGCGACGTGTCAGGGACTGTTCGAGTCCCCGGCGCACGGCGTCGGCGTCATGGAACACCTGATGCTCCATCAGGGCACCATGCGGGTCGGCCCCAAGGACGATCCGGCAATGCTCGAAGCCGGGGACTTCATCGTCTTCTCGGCCGACCGGCCGCACTTCTACGAGAGCCTGAGCCCCACGACCCAGGCCACACTGATCGTGCTCTACCCCACAGGGGCCCAGCCGCCGCTGTGAGGCTTGCAGGGCGCACTTGCAAGGCGCAAGGGGGGTTTCGTTGCAAGGAACAGTACAGCGCGTACGCGAAGTGCTGCGCGAGTCGGGCAGCTCCGAGGAGATCGTCGAGCTGCCGGCGGCCTCGCCCACGGCAGCGGAGACCGCCGAACAGCTCGGCTGTCCGGTGGGGGCCATCGCGAGCAGCCTGATCTTCGACGTCGACGGCACGCCGCTGCTCGTCGTGACCAGCGGCGCCCATCGGGTGGACACCCGCCTGCTGGCCCGGCTGCTCGGCGTCGGCCGCGGGAAGATCCGGCGCGCCACACCGGAGTTCGTGCTCAGGGCCACCGGTCAGGAGGTCGGCGGCGTCGCGCCCATCGGCCATCCGCAGTCCATCCGCACGCTGGTGGACGTCGCCCTGGACGACTACGAGCAGGTGTGGACCGGGGCCGGCATGCCCCATTCGGTCTTCAGAACCACCTACGCCGAACTGGTGAAGCTCACCGGTGGCGAATCCGCGGTGGTCGCCGGCACCTGAGTCACCGGCACCTGAGAGCTGTCCGGACGCGGGACGGTGACCCTCGGCTTCCGTGCCCCTCGGCGACCTCCTCGACCGTGCGCCCCGACCGCACGCGCCTTCGGCGCCTCCGTGACGTGAGCGTTCGACGTGTGGCCACCCGGCCCGTCGTTCGACCTGGCACGCCCGTGCGCCTGCACACTCGTACCGCCGCACGCCTGAACATCTGCGCGCCTGCATGTCCGTACCGCTGCACTGCTGCACGTCTGCACCGCTGCACGTCTGTACGACAAGCACATGCCTGATCCAGTCCTCTGCGAGAGTGGTGGTTCCGCATGGCCGAAGACGCACAGTACGTCCTGTTCATCAACGCCAACGACACGTCGCGCCACACGTCGAGCGCGAATACGGCGATCTATCCGAATCTCGGGCTCCTGACGCTGATGAGTGCTCTGCGTCCGAAGCTCGCCGACGGCGGGCCGAGCGTCGGGTACTTCGACGGAACCGTCCACGGCAATTCCGTCCTCGTGGACTTCATCGAGGCCCACGCCCATCGAATACGGGCCCTCTGCTTCAGCGTCCTGACCGCGAACTACGGGGCCTCGATCACGATGGCCAAGCGGGCCAAGGAACTCAATCCGGACATCCTGGTGGTCCTCGGCAACGACCACTTCTCGGCCCTGTACGACCGGGTGATGGCCAACCAGCCCGTCGTGGACGTCGGCTTCCACGGCAACGACGTGGTCGAGGGGTTCGCCGAGTTCATGAGCGACCGGCTCGCCGGCCGTCTGCGACCCGCGATGGACTACGCGGGACTGGTCTACCGGGACCCCGGCGGCACGGTCCACCGGAACCCGGAGAATCCGGCCGAGTACCACCGGCTGCCGCTGGTCGACTACGGGCTCGTCGACAGTTTCATCCCGCACGAGAAGCACTACCTGGACGGCCAGCAACAGGTGTACTTCTTCATGCGCGACCGGGAGTTGCGCAGCCAGGTCGTCGACATCGGGCGCGGTTGCGTGAAGTTCGCCGGCGAACGCCTGGAGGGCGTGCCGCTGAACGCCTGCGACTTCTGCGGCATCATCCCCGGTGTCCGCGAAATCGTCGCGCCGGAGGCCGAACGCGCCTGGCGGATCCTGGAGAACGTCCACAACCAGGGCTTCAACTACTTCTACATCACCGCCGACGAGCTCCCGCTGACGCTCTGGCGGATGCTGCGCGCGATGGCCGCGAACCCGCCGGAGTGGTTCCTGGCCCTGCCGGAGGCGGAGCGTCCGAAGATGTTCGGCTACGCGCGGGCCGAGGCGTTCGCCACCGGTCCCGACCGCATCGACACCCTGGTCAACAAGCTGGGCCTGGACCACTTCTTCATCGGCTTCGACGGCCTCTCCGACGTGTCGCTCCGGGTCATGAACAAGCAGCCGGTCGGCGGCCGGGGCCGCGCGCACGCGCCGATGGGGCACAACCTCCGGGCCCTGGAGGGGGTCATCGACCGGGGCGGCATGATCACCGCCGGGCTGGTGGTGACGCACCTGGGTATCACGCCCGAGATCATGGCGGACAACCACGAGGCGCTCACCCGGATCGTCGAGGAACACCCCAGGACCTTCGCGGCCCTCGACTTCGGACCGCTCTGCCCCATCCCGGGCTCGCAGTCCTACCGCTACCTCACGCACCCCGACTACGCCGAGGCCAGGGCCGCCGAGTTCGGCCTCGAAGTCGACCGGGCCTACCTGGAGTCCCGAATGGACTTCTACCGTACGGCCGACGAGCTCGACATGGACGAGATGATCCGCGACTTCATCGCCGGCTGCTGCCCGAAGGTGACGCAGGATCTGGTCGACGAGTACATGAGCCGGATGAACGCGCTGGCGACCAAGCACGGCATCGTCATCGGCGGCGGGGTCTGACCGGCCTTCCGCCCCGCGGAGCGACGGCCCCTGGGGGCTTCACCTCGCGGTGAAACGTTCCTGTGGTCCGCCCCGGCTGTTCCGACGGGCGGGCACCTCCCGGTACTTCGCTTCCCCGCGCACCCGCGCACCCGCGCACCCGCGCACCCACGCGCACCTGAACCGCAACCGTTCGCATCCCGCACGTTCGCATCGTCTTCCGCGGCCATGGCGATGGCCGCGGAGAAGGAGAGTCTTCCCATGACCGGACACGGCAGAGAGAACCGGACCGAGCAGCGGCTCGTGCACGAGATGGTGGCCGCGCAGGCGCAGGCCCACCCCGACGTGATCGCCCTGCGCTGGCCCGGCGGTGAACTGACGTACCGTCAAGTCCAGGCCTCGATCCAGCGGTTGGCCGGACACCTCGCCGGCACCAGCCGGGCGGCGCTGTTCAACGACCGGTCGCCGGAGCTGGCGATCGCCGTGCTCGCGGTGCTGGCCGGCGGCGGCTCCTACGTGCCGCTGGACGACACCTATCCGCGTGGACGCCTCGACTACATGCTCGCGGACAGCGGTGCCGACCGACTGCTCTGCCGGGCCCACCTGGCGGACCTCATCACCGTCCCCGAGGGCTGCCGGCTGGAGGTCCTCGACAGCGTCCTCGACGGGGAGGCTCCCGCCGAGCCGCCCCGGCCGGGCGCCGGCGCCCGGCCCGAGGACCTCGCGTACATCAGCTACACCTCCGGCTCCACCGGCCGGCCCAAGGGCGTCGTCATGCCGCACGGGGCACTCGCGAACCTGATCTCCTGGCAGGTCGAGAACTCCGGTTCCACGGTCGGCTGGAACACCCTGCAGCTGTGGCCGCTCAGCGTCGACGTCTCCTTCCAGGAGATCTTCGGCACCTGGGCCAGTGGCGGGACGCTCGTCCTGGTCGACGAGGCCACCCGCAGCAACCCCACCAAGCTGCTCGCCTACATCGACGAGCAGCGGATCGACCGGGTCTTCCTGCCGTTCGTCTCCCTGCACCAGGTGATCGAGGCCGCCGTCCAGCAGGACCGGTTCCCCGGCTCGCTCAAGGAGGTCGTCACCGCGGGCGAGCAGCTCCAGATCGGGGAGTCCGTGCGGACCTTCTTCTCGCGCACCGGCGCGTCGCTGGAGAACCAGTACGGCACCACCGAGACCCACGTCATCACCGCCGAGAAGCTCACCGGCGACCCGGCCGGGTGGCCGGTGCTGCCCTCGATCGGCCGGCCGATCGACAACGCGGTCGTCAAGGTGGTCGACGCCGCGATGCAGCCGGTCAAGGCCGGGGAGGTGGGGGAGATCTGCATCGGCGGGATCGCCGTCGCCGACGGCTACCTCAACCGGCCCGAGCTGACGGCGGAGCGGTTCCGGACGTGGGAGGGGCTGGGCATCCCGGCGTACCTGACCGGCGACTACGGGCGCGTGCTGCCCGACGGGGACCTGGAGTTCCTCGGCCGCCGCGACACCCAGGTCAAGATCAAGGGGTCCCGCGTCGAACTGGGCGAGGTCGAGAGCCAGCTCCGCGACCTGCCCGGGGTCAGCGACGCCCTGGTCACCGTCCACGCCACGGCGACCGGGGAGCAGTTCCTGGCCGCGCACTGCGTGCGGGTGCCCGGCGAGCGGATCGAGGAGGAGCGGCTCCGCGCGAGTCTGCAGGGCGTGCTGCCCGGCCACATGGTCCCGGCCCGGTACGTCGTCGTGGACGCCTTCCCGTTCACCCCGACCGGGAAGGTCGACCGGGCGGCGCTCGCCCAGGCGCTCACCGGCCGGTGACCTGACGCCCCGGACCGGGGCCGAGACACGGCAGCCACACCCCGAGCGGGGGCGGGTCGACCCTGCCCCCGCTCTCCCTTGACCGCGGCCACCGGGCCGCCGGCTCCGGGCCCTGCGCTCCGAGCTGCCCGTGCCGGGCCCGCCCGCATCCGGGCCGCCCGCTGCCGGCCCGCGACCGCCCGCACCCGGCCCCGCATCCCCAGGAGGAGCACCCACGTGAGCACCGAACTGCCCGAACCAGCCCGCCGAATGCGGCGGGAGGTCACCCTCGCCCAGCTCGTCTTCCTCAGCATCGGCGGCCAGATCGGCTCGGCCTGGCTCTTCGCGGTCCTCTCCGCCGCGGGGATCGCCGGGCCGGCCGCGATCCTGTCCTGGGTCGTCGCCGGTGTCGTCTTCATGGTCATCGCCCTGACCTGGATCGAGCTCGGCGGCATGCTCCCCCTGACCGGCACCGTCGTCCGCTACCCGTACCTGACCCACGGTGCGTTCACCGGCTGGATCATCGGCTGGGCCGCCTGGCTCTTCGCCGTGTCGATCCCCGCGGTGGAGGCGGTCGCGGTGATGACCTACCTCGGCAGCCGCTTCCCCGGGCTCCACGTCGTCGAACAGGTCGACGGCACCACGGTGCTCACCTGGCCGGAGGGCATCGTCTCCGCCATCGCGCTGATGGTGGTCTTCTACGTCGTCAACGTGATCGGCATCCGCAAGTTCAGCGTGGCGACCAACTGGGTGACGTTCTGGAAGATCGTGATCCCGGTCGCCACCTTCCTGCTGCTCTTCTTCGCCCTGCACGGCGACAACTTCTCCCTGGCCGGCGGGTTCCTCCCGTTCGGCGGCGCCAGCACCGTGCACGCCATCTCGTCGACCGGCATCGCCTTCGCCTTCGTGGGCTTCAGACAGGCCCTCGACTTCGGTGGCGAGATGAAGAACCCCCGGCGCGACGCCAAGATCGCCATCATCGTGGCCATCGCCGTCCCCACCGTCCTCTACACCCTGCTGCAGATCGCCTTCATCGGCGCGATCGACTGGCAGGACGCGCAGGTCCGCCCCGGCGACTGGGCGGCGCTCAACGCCAGCACCTGGGCCTCCGGTCCGTTCTTCCACGCCCTCGACGCCGTGGGCACCGCGGGCTTCGCCGCCTTCGGCAGCGTGCTGCTCGTCGACGCCGTGCTCTCGCCCGCCGGCGCCGGGTGGATCTACCTCGGCAACAGCGCCCGGGTCAGCCAGGCGCTGGCCCACCACCGGGCGGCGCCCGAGATCTTCCGGCGCCTCTCGCCCCGCGGCGTGCCGACCGTCGCCACGGCCTTCTGCTTCCTGGTCGGCTGTCTCTTCTTCATCCCCGCACCGAGCTGGTACCAGCTGGTGTCGTTCATCTCCGCCGCCGGCGTGCTGACCTTCCTGATGGGCAGCGTCAGCCTCTCCTCGCTGCGGCGCACCGCCCCCGACCTGCCGCGGCCGTTCCGGCTCCGGTGGGCGGCCCTCTGGTCGCCGGCCAGTTTCATCTGCAGCGTGCTGGTCATCTACTGGTCCGGCTTCACCACCCTCGTCACCCTCCTCGTCACCGTCTTCGCGGGGCTGCCGGTCTTCGCCTCCTACACCGCGGTCAGGCGCGGCTGGATCGACCGGGCGGTCGCCGTCCCGCTCTCCCTCGCCTTCCTGGCCGCCTGGGTCTGGACGACCGCCTCCGGGGGCTGGTTCCTCGCCCGCCACGGTGCGCGCCACAGCGGGTGGGGCTTCGGGCTCTACGCCACCGCCTTCACCCTCTGCATCGCCGTCTTCACCGGCCTGCTCTGGGCGGCGGGCAACCGCGAGGGGCGCCGCCACGTCACCGGCGGCCTCTGGCTGCTCGGCCTGCTCCTCGCCCTGCTGCCGCTCTCCTACTACGGCGAGTACGGGCCGACCGGTGATCCGGCGATCCCCTTCCCGCTCGACACCCTGGCGATCGCCGCGGTCTCCTACGTCTTCTACCTGTGGGCCCAGGCCAGCGGCTTCCGGACCGAGGACCTGGACGACACCCTCGCCGCCCGGGAGGTGCTCGACATCCCGGACCACGCCGGGGAGTTCGGGGACGGCGTGCCCGTCGGGTCCGGGCCCGCCGCCGCCGCGGCGAGCAGGGACGCGGCGGGCTGACCGACGTGCGGCCGCCGACCGCGGCCGCCGACCGGAGCCCCGGCCGGCGGCCGCACGGCTCACGGCGCGGGTCGGGGGACGGGTCGGAGCGCGACGGCCTTGCGGGCGTGCAGGACACTGGCGTCCAGGGGCAGCGGCGAGCGGTCCACGAGGGTGAGCCCCGCGTCGGCGAGGAGCCGGGCGTAGTGGTCCTCGCGGCGTTCCCGGCCGCCGACGTTGCACATCATGTGCAGGTCCCAGGCGGTGGCCAGGGAGGCCGAGCCGTCGGCGGGCAGGATGCGCTCGACGACGAGCAGGTCGGCGTGGGCGGGCATCGCGCGGGCGCAGTGGCGCAGGATCTCGCGGCAGCGTTCGTCGTCCCAGTCGTGCAGCACCCGGGAGAGCAGGTAGACGTCGCCGCCCGCCGGTACGTCCGCGAAGTCGCCCACCCGGTAGCTGCAGCGGCCGCCGTATCCCGCCGCGTCGAGCCGGCGGCGGGCGGCCTCGACGACGTGCGGGCGTTCGAGGAGGACGCCGTGCAGGCGGGGGTGCGCGCCGAGGACGCGGCCGAGCAGTTCGCCGTTGCCGCCGGCGACGTCGACGACGGTCGCGGGGGCCGGTGCCCGGCCCGCGGCCGTGAGGACGGGGTGCGCGGGGAGCGGCTCGAACATGTGCGAGCTCGCGGCCATCGACCGGTCGAACAGCTCGGCGAGCTCGGGGTCGCGGGCGAAGTGGTCGAAGTGGTTCTCGCCGAAGAGGTGGTCGAAGGCGGTCTCCCCGGTCCGCACGGTGTGGGCGAGGCCGGCGAAGGAGCGGTAGAACGGTCCGCCGTACAGCAGGGCGAGGGGGCGCAGCGACCCCGGGGTGTCGGCGCGCAGCAGGGCGCCGAGGCCGGTGAGCCGGAAGGCGGCCTCGCCCTCCCGGGTCACCACGCCGAGCATCGCGAGGTAGCGCAGCAGCGTGGCGAGGCTGCCCGGGTGGGCACCGAGCCGCCGGGCCAGCGCCTCGCCGTCGGTGGCCACCTCGGTGTCCATGGCGTCGGGCAGGCCGAGCTGGGCGCAGGCCGCGAGGGCCTGGGTCGTCCAGGCACCGGTGAGCCGGCGCAGGAGCGCTTCGGCAGGCCGTTGTGTGCGCTGTTCGTCCAGGTGGGCGGCGAGCACGTCGCGGTGGTCGCCGCGCGCGTAGAGCTCCACCCGCCGGTAGCCGGCCCGGGAGCCGGCGGGTGCGGTGAAGTAGAGGACCGTGCCGTCCTCGTGGGGGTTGTACCCGCCGCCGTCGGCGGCCGCGCCGTGGCGCGTGAGGATCGCGCACAGGCCGCGCAGCACCAGCGGGTCCGGGTCGGCCACCTCGAAGGCGAGGTGCGCCTCGTGCTGGTGGGCCCGCTCGTGCTCGGCGAGGCCGTCCAGGTCCGAGCCCGGCGGCACGGTCAGGGCGAACACCTCGACCGTGCGGTGCGTCCCGTCGCTGCCGCGGACGGCGGGGCGCAGGATCCCGACGGCCAGCTCGCCCGGGTCGCGCCGGTGCCGCAGGGCGAGCCGCTGCCGGACGACGACGCTGGGGTGGGCTGGCGTGTCGGCGGCCAGCCCGCAGGCGGCCAGGTCCGCGCGCAGGGCCTGCGGCCCCGGCGGGAAGACGAGCAGCGCGGCGTGCGCGAACCGGGTGTGGCGTGCCAGGGCCCGCAGCTCGGGGCCGTCGAGGCCGGGCAGCAGGAGCGGGAGCAGGGCGGCGGTGTCCTGGTGCCGGACGAAGTCGGCCGTCGTGCGCAGCCGGGTCGCGTCGTCCGGGGAGGTCGCGGCGGCGGGCTCTGCAGGGGCGGGCGCGGCCGGGGGAGTGGTGGCGGTCGTGGTCATGGCGGGGGCGTCCTCGTTCCGGTGCTCGGGGGTGGCGCTCAGACGCCGACGTAGTTCTCGGCGAACCAGTCCTGGTGGGTGCGCGAGGTGCGCAGCGACTCCAGGCGCGCGCGGCGAAGGGAGTCCTCGAACGGCGACCGGCCGTACGGGCCGGGCACGGCGTGCAGCAGGCGGACCATCCAGTGCGAGAACTCCTGCGCGCGCCAGATGTGCGCCAGGCAGCGGCGCGAGTACTGGTCCAGGGCCCGCGGGTCGCCGTGCGCGAGGTCGTCGACGAGGGCCTCGGCGAGGAGCTCCGCCTCCAGCACCGCGAGATTGGCGCCCTTGGCGGCGGAGGGGCTGAGCACGCTCGCGGCGTCGCCGGCGAGCAGGAGGGCGCCGTGGCGCAGCGGCTCCACGACGTCGGAGTCGAGGTCGACGACGGTGCGGTGGACGACCGGGCCCCGGTGCAGCGGGCCGTGGTCGGCGGCGCGCATCCGCACGTCCAGCTCGTGCCAGATGCGCTCCTCGGGCCAGGCGTCGGCCGGGGTGCCGCGGTCGCACTGCAGGTAGTAGCGGGTGACCTCGGCGGTGCGGGCCATGTGGCCGGCGAAGCCGCGCCGGTGCACGGCGTAGCCGACGGCGTCGAGGCTGGGCGGGGCCTGGACCAGCAGGCCGAGCCAGGTGGCGCCGTGGTCGTGGCGGTGGCGCAGGGCGCCCGGGGGCAGCGACCGCCGCGCGGCGCCGTGGCGGCCGTCGCATCCGGCGACGTACCGGGCCCGCCAGCGGGTGGGGCGCCCGTCCGGCTCGCGCGCCGTGACGGTCGGGTGCGGGCCGTCCGCGTCGTGCACGGCCAGGGCCTCGGTCTCGAACCGGATCCGCCCGCCGGCGTCGAGGAATCGGTTCAGCAGGTCGGTGACCAGTTCCTGCTGGGGGTAGACGGTGTGCCGCTCGCCGCGGCCGAGGCGGCCGTAGTCCAGCCGGAAGCGGCCGTCCTCGGTGCGGAACTCGCAGGTGCCGTGGGCCCGGCCGGCCCGGTGCAGGCCGTCGGCGAGGCCGTGGCGCTCCAGGACCCGCACGGTGTTGGCGGCGAGGAAGCCGGCGCGGGCCCTGGTCCGGACGTGCCCGCGGTCGGCGCGTTCGAGGACGACGCAGTCGATGCCGCTGCCGTGCAGGAGGTTGCCGAGGAGCAGCCCGGCCGGCCCGGCACCAAGGATGACCACGTCGGCCGCTTCGTCGGCCGGTCGATTGTTCTGACGTTCCGTCACGAGAAGTGGATCATAGCCACCGGTAGATACACGGATCGGCCGAAATCACCCGGGGGTGTGAATAGCGTGATGATCTCCGTGTCGTCGGGCGGGGCCCCGTCGGGCCGGCCGGACCCGCCCGGCGCGCGTGTCCACTGGCTGTCATAGCCGTCCGGGCAGGTCATCGCCATTTCCCCGGGGCGAGTTGGCAGGTTTCTGCAGCGGCCGTTGCCGGGCCGCTCGGGGGTGCCCTAGAAAGATCTCCGGAAGAAAACCGGGCAGTGGCCGCGAGGAGCCGCACCGAATAGGAAGGGTCCCCATTATGGCTTCGTACGACGAGAACGTGCAGAAGATCAAGGAGATCGTCTGCGACATTCTGGAGATCGAGGAGGACGAGGTCACCGAGACCAGCCTCTTCAAGGAGGACCACCAGGCGGACTCGCTGCGTTCCATCGAGATTCTCGCGGGTCTTGAGAAGGAATTCAGCGTGACCATCGACCAGTCCGAGCTCGCCCGCATGGTGAACCTCAAGGGCGTCTACGAGGTGGTCGCGGAGGCCGCCGGCTGGTAGTCGGCGGGTTCGTTCGGACAGGGCACGGGCCGGAACAGTGGACGGAGAGGTCGGGATGGCAGAGTCGGGGCAGGCTGGCCCGCGCAGGGTCGTGATCACCGGGCTGGGGGTGGTCTCCAGCATCGGGATGGGAGCCGGTGAGTTCCTGCGCGGCCTGCGCAGCGGGAGCAGCGGCGCCAAGCCGATCACCGTGTTCGACGTCGAGGGGTTCGACCACGCCAACGGGTGCGAGGTGGTCGGGTTCGAACCCGGGCGGTGGATCCGCCACCTGCCGGTCGAGACCCTCGGCCGCGCCACCCAGTACTCCGTCGCGGCCGCCCGGATGGCGATCGACGACGCCGGGCTTGACCTTGAGGTCTGGCGCTCGCGCCCCGGCGTCGTCACCGTCGGCACCACCGACGGCGAGTCCCGCGACCTCGACCACATGGTCGAGGCCGAGGTCCTGCACGGCCCCGAGCACATGGCGCCCGAGTCCGCGCGCCGGGTCGCGGCCGGCCGGCTCTCCGCGGCCATCGCCCAGGAACTGGAGCTGGCCGACGTCGAGGCGGTGACGATCCCGACCGCCTGCGCCGCCGGCAACTACGCGATCGGCTACGGCTTCGACGCGGTCCGCTCAGGCGAGGCCGAGTTCGCCCTGTGCGGCGGCGCGGACGCGATGTGCCGCAAGACCTTCTCCGGCTTCTACCGCCTGGGCACCATCGCCCCCGACCGCTGCCGGCCCTTCGACGTGGACCGCAAGGGCATCCTGACCGGTGAGGGCGCCGGCATCCTGGTGCTGGAGAGCCTGGACTCGGCGCTCGCCCGCGGCGCCCGGATCTACGCCGAGGTGCTCGGCTACGGCCTCAACTGCGACGCCTACCACCAGGTGGCGCCGAACCAGGACAGCGTGGGCCGCTGCATGGAGCTCGCGCTGGAGAACGCCGGGATCAAGCCGGAGCAGGTGGACCTGATCTCCGCACACGGCACCGGCACCAAGGCCAACGACGTCACCGAGGCGCGCGCGATCCGCGAGGTTTTCGGAACGCAGCCGCCGAAGGTCATCTCGATGAAGTCGATGATCGGCCACACCATGGGCGCGGCGAGTGCGCTTTCCGCGATCGGCTGCGCCCTGGCCATCACCAACAATTTCATTCCGCCGACCATCAACCACACCACCACCGACCCCGAATGCGACGTCGACTGCGTGCCGAACACGGCCGTGGAAGCCGATCTGCGGATCGTCCAGAACAACGGTCTGGCATTCGGCGGGAACAATGCCGTGGTGCTGCTCGGGAAATACGACGAGGTGGCCGCGTGAACTGGGCCGTGACCGGCATGGGCGCCGTGGCCAGTGTCGGCCGCGACCCGGCCGAGCTGTTCGCCAACCTGTGCGCCGGCGTCTCCGGGGTGGGCGAGCTCAAGGGCTTCGACCTCACCCGCCACGACGCCCGCTTCGCCTACGAGGTGGACGACCGCCCCGAGCCCGGGGCCGACGTCCCGCGCCGGGCGACCGCCCTCCTGCTGGACGCCGTCCGCCAGGCCGCCCGCGACGCGGGCCTCGACGAGCACGACCTGAGCGGCGTGCCGATCCTGATCGGCACCGGTCTGCGCGAGCTGCGCTCGGTCGAGCTCTGGCAGCGCGACGGCATCGAGTTCCCCCCGCAGGACCTGCACTTCGGCACCGCGCTGCGCCGGGAATGCAGTGCCGACGACACCCACACCTTCTCCAACGCGTGCTCGGCCGGGCTCTACGCGCTCGGACTGGCCACCGACCTGCTGGCGGCAGGCACGGCGGAGACCGTGATCGTGGCCGGCGTCGACGTGCTCACCGAGACCATGTACGGCCTGCTGGAGCGCGTCCAGCCGGTCCCGCCGGAGCGCGTGCGCCCGTTCGACCGCAACCGCGCGGGCGTCCTGATGGGCGAGGGCGCGGCGGCGGTCGTGCTGACCCGCACCCCGGCCGCCGGCCGGAAGGTGCACGGCCTGGTGCGCGGCGTCGCCGTCAACTGCGACGCGCACCACGTCACCGCGCCCGACCCGGTCGGCATCGCCGAGGCGATCCGGGAGGCCCACACCCGGGCCGGCCTCGGGCCCGCCGACATCGACCTGGTGATGGTGCACGGCACCGGGACGCTGCTCAACGACGAGACCGAGGCGATCGCGCTCGGCGAGGCCTTCGGCGACGCCGCGGGCGGGCCGGTCATGACGGCCATCAAGTCCATGACGGGCCACACCTCCGGGGCGTCCGGCCTGCTGAACCTGGTGGTGACGCTGATCGCCCTGGCGGAGGGCCGGGTGCCCCCGACCATCGGCCTGGACGACCCGGTGAAGGAGGCCTCCGGCTTCCGGATCGTCACCGGAGAGGCCGCCGAACTGCCGATGTCGGTGGCCCAGTTGAACGCATTCGGCTTCGGCGGCGTGAACGCCGTGGCGATCGTGGAGGCGGCCCGATGAACGTGCTGGTGAGCGGCGTCGGCGTGGTGCTGCCGCGGGCGGCCTCGGCCGCCGAGCTGATCGAGCCGGGGCCCGCCGACGCCCCGCCGGTCGAGCCGAAGGACCTGGTCGGCAAGAAGGGCCTGCGCTACAAGGACCGCGCGACCCAGCTGGCCTACTGCGCGGCCCGGGCGGCCCTGCAGGACGCCGCGCTGGTGGACGAGGAGGGCCTGACGGTCGCCGCCGGCAGCGTGGCGGTGGTGGTCAGCTCCAACTACGGCAACCTCGACACCGTCACCCGGGCGATGGACACCATCACCCGGGAGACCGCGGCCGCCGGCAGCCCGATGGACCTGCCGAACGCCTCCAGCAACGTGGTCGCCTCCTCGGTGGCCATCCGCTTCGGCCTGCGCGGCCCGAACCTGATGCTCTGCAACGGCGCCACCTCCGGGCTGGACGCGCTCCGCTGGGGCGCCGGCCTGATCCGGGCCGGCCGGGTCTCCCGCGCGCTGGCCCTCGGCGTCGAGCCGGACAACGCGGCGGTGCGCGCCTTCACCGGCGCCGACCGGCTGCTCGACGGCGCGGTGGGCGTGGTGCTGGAGAGCGAGGAGTCGGCGGCCGGGCGCGGCGTGCCCGGCCTGGCGGTCCTCGGCGCCGAGGTGCGCGGCGCCGGCCTGGCGGCCTCGCTGGCGCGGCTGGCGGGCCCGGCCGGGGAGCGGCCGGCCCTCTGGCAGGTGCCCGAGACGGACGCGGGGGCGGACGCCCTGCCCGCGGACCTGCTCGACGGTGTGCCCCGGGACGACCTCGGCGAGCGCTTCGGCACCGCCTCCGGCGCGCTCGGCGTGCTCCAGTGCGCCGCGGCCGTCGGCTGGTTCGCCCGCGGCGGCGCCGGGCCGGTGGTCGCCAGCGCCGGTACCGACGCCGACGACGCCAGCGCCGGTCTCGTCCTGCTCCGGCCGGCGGCCGTCTGATGTCCGGCGGCGGCACCGTGGTCGTCGAGGGCGCGGCGCAGACGGACCGGCCCGGCGCACTGCCGCCGGTGGTCGTGCACCGCCGCGCGGCCGGCGCCGCCGGAGGGGGCCGGATGCTGCTGCTCCACGGCCTGGCCAACAGCGCGAGCGTCTGGGACGCCTTCCTCGCCCACCGCGGGCACGGTGACGGCCCCGAGGTCTGGGCCGCCGACCTGCCCTGGCGCGGTGACTGCGTGGCCCACTGGAGCTCGCGGGGCGACGTCGTGCCGTACGTGGCCGACGCGCTGCGCGGGGTGCCCGGCGGCGCCGGCGTGGTGGTCGGCCACTCGATGGGGGCCAACAGCCTGCTGGAGTTCCTCCACCGGCAACTGGAGTGCGGCGCCGACCCGTTCACCGAGTACGGCATCCGCGCCCTCGTCCTGGTCTCGCCGTTCTACCGCCGCGCGGCCGAGGACTTCGGCTGGCAGTCGGTGGAGACCGCCGTCCAGAACTTCGTCCGGACCATGACCGAGGGGGTGCGGGTGCACGCCGCCGGCCGGGTCCCGGACGACCTGGTCGAGGAGCTCGGCAGCCGGGTCCGCGACCGGGTCGGCGCCTACGGCTGGATCCGGTTCTTCGAGACCTACCTGGCCACCCCGTGGCTGCGCACCGAACGCTTCCCCGTGCCCTGCCTCGTGATCGCGGGCGAGCACGACTCCATCGCGCTCCCGGAGGAGGGCCGCCTGCTGGCGGCCGACCTGCCGCAGGGGCGGTTCCACCTGCTGCCCGGCAGCGGGCACTTCCTGATGATCGAGCAGGCGGGCGACCTCGCCGCCGCGGTCGATCGCTTCGTCAGCACCTTGCCGGCCGCGTGACCGACAGGCGGCCCCGGACCCACACCTTCAGGGGAGCACCTCCGATGACCACCGTGACCGACAGCGCAGTCAAGGCGCTCCTCACCAGCGAGACGACCGTGCCGCTGCGCACACGCTTCGAGGGCGCCAACATCTGCACCTGGATCGGCTTCAAGCACATCAACTACCTCGTCGAGGAAGCCATCCTGCTCCACTTCGCCGAATCCGGCCTGGAGGCCCGCGCGCTCTACACGGAGCACGGCCTGGGCGTGGACCTCGTCGAGCTCGACACGCGCATCCTGAGCGCCCTCTTCATGGACGAGACGGTCGAGGCCCGGGTCGTCCCCAAGGCCGGGGACGAGGACACCGCCGTCTCCTTCACCGTCACCCTGACCGGCGAGCGCGACGGCGAGGACACCAAGCTGGTCGCCGCCCGGGCCAAGGCCGTGCTGCGGCGCGAGAGCTACATCGAGGAGGCGAGCGAGCCGCCGGCCCCGATCGCCCGCTTCGTCACGGACCGTCTCGGCACGCCGGTGCGCGGCCTGCAGACGCCGCCCGACATCTCCGGGCTCGACCTCACCGCGGCCACCACCTCGCTGTCCGCCGGCCGCGGCACCACCGGTCCCGACCCGGTGCTCGACCTGCTCACCGCCGGCACCAACTCCTTCGGCTGGAAGTGGCGCATCCCGTACCCGTACTGCCACTTCTCCGAGCGTCTGCAGATGTCCAGCTACCTGCGTCAGATGGAGGAGGTCGTCGACCTGTTCCTGGCCGACCGGGGCATCTCGGTGCGGACCCTGATGGACGAGCGCCGCTGGATCCCCGCCTGCCCGCACTCGAAGATCCAGATCGTCGAGGAAGCGCTGATGGAGGAGGAGCTCTACACCGTCTACACGGTGGAGGACATCTTCAAGGACTTCACCTACACCTCGCGGATGGACTGCTACGTGGTCCGCGACGGCAAGCTCGTCCAGACCGCCACCGGCAAGGTCACCCACGGCTACGCCGTCGTCGACAACCGGCGCGAGTGGAACCTGGTCACCTTCGACGAGCGCGTCGCCAAGGCGCTCCGGGGCGAGGCCTGAGGGCCGTGCCGGATCCGGCAGGCGAAACCGCGGAGAGCAACGGAGCAGATATGAGTACCACCTCAACCCCTGTGAATCGCATGGTCATCACGGCCTGGTCGGCGGTGTCGCCGTTCGGCACCGGCCGCGAGGCGTTCGCCGAGGGGCTGCGGGAACGCCGGTCGGCCGAGGCGCCGCTGGCCCGCGAGCCCTGGCAGGCAGCGGCCGAAACAGCCTGCCTGGTACCGGACTTCGACATCCGCGCGGTACTCGGCAAGAAGGGCACCCGGTCGATGGACCGGGCCACCGGCCTCGCCGTCACCACCGTGGGCCGGCTGCTCGACGACGCGCCGCGTAACCGGCGGGTCGCCACCGGCGAGAACTCCGCCCTCGTGCTCGGCACGACCATCGGCAGCGTGCAGAGCCAGATGGACTTCACCCGGGACTCGTTCACCGGCGAGAAGCCCTACTTCGTCGACCCGGCGCGGTTCCCGAACGCCGTGATGAACTGCGCCGCCGGGCAGAGCGCCATCTGGCACCAGCTCAAGGGCCCCAACACGACCATCGCCGGCGGCCACGCGGCCGGGCTCTACGCCCTCAACTACGCGCGCCGGCTGCTCAACTTCGGCCGCGCCCGGACCGTCCTCTGCGGCGCGGTCGAGGAGTTCTCGCACGCCCGCTCCTGGCTGGACCGGCACTCCCACGACCCGCAGGCCGACGGCGCGGCGCAGCCGGCCGGCGAGGGCTGCGGCCTGCTGCTGATCGAGCGCGCCGACCCGGACGACCCGGACCAGCCGGTGCTGGCCGAGGTCCTCGCCGTCCAGATGGGCATCGCCCTCGGCGGCGACGTCCGCACCGCCCTGGCCTCCTGCGTGGAGCGCGCCGGGCGCCGCGCCGAGGTGCGGCCGGAGGAGCTGTGGGCGGTCTCCACCAGCGAGGTGCCCGGCCCGATGGGCGAGCAGGAGCGGGCCGTGATCGAGGCCGCCACGGCCGGCGGGAGCCCCCGCCACCTGACCCAGACCGCGCTGCTCGGCGACACCGTGGCCGCCTCGGCCGCCTTCCAGGTGGCCGGCGTCCTGGTCCACGCCGAGGACGACCCCTCGGCCGCGGGCCGGGTGGCCCTGGTCACCTCGGTCGACCGCGACGGCGCGGTCGGCTGCGCCCTGCTCCGCCTGCGCTGACCCCCACCCCCGACCCTGACGAAAGGACACCGCCGTGACGACCCAGGAGGTCTCTGCCGTGGCCGTGCTGGACAAGGAGGACCTGCGCGCGACGATCGCCCAGGTCCTGGACGTGGACGTGGCCGAGCTGGCCGACGACACCGGCTTCATCGCCGACCTCGGCGTCGACTCCCTGCTGGCCCTGGAGGTGGTGGTCGTGCTGGAGAAGAAGTACGGCGTCCGGCTGGAGGAGAGCCAGTTCCCCCGGATCACGTCGCTGGCCGGCACCTACGAGGTGCTCGGCGAGAAGCTCCGGTCGGCATGAGCCGGCCGGGTCCGATCAGCCCGGTCGTCGCGGGGGTCGAGGTGGTCCGGCCCCCGGCGACCGGTGCCGAGGGCCGGACGTCCGCCGCGACGGCGGTCGCCGTCACGGCGGACGAGCCGGTCCTGCCCGGCCACTACCCGGGGTTCCCGATCTTCCCCGGGGTCTGCGTGATCGAGTCGGTCCGCCTCAGCGCCCTGGCGGCCCCGCCGCCCGGCGCCGGGGCCCTGGCCCTGGCCGGGGTGGAGACGGCACGGTTCCTCAGCCCGGTCTTCCCCGGCGACGAACTGGCCGTGGAGCTGGAGTGGCGCGAGGTCGCCGAGGGCTGGCGGTGCACGGCCGAGGTGGCCACCGGCCGCGCGGTCGCGGCCCGGACCAGGCTCCGCTTCACCGGCGCCCGACCGCCGGCCGAAGCGCAGGCCGTCGAAGCGCAGGCCGCCGAGCCGCACGTCACCGAGCCGCACGTCACCGAAGGGGAGGGAGCCCGATGACCGCCGAGTGGAGGACCACCGCCGGCCAGGCGGCGATCCGCCGGGCCCTGCCGCACCGCTTCCCGATGCTGCTGGTGGACCGGGTGCTCGACGTCGTCCCCGGCGAGCGCATCACCGCCGTGAAGGCCGTGAGCTGCAACGAGCCCTGGTACCGGGACGTCCCCGAGGGCGCCGAGGACTTCGCCTATCCGCAGGTCCTGCTGATGGAGTCCTGGTGCCAGGCGGCCGGCCTGCTGGCCACCTGGGAGGACCCCAACCCGGACGTCCTCACCGGCCGGGTCATGCTCTTCGGCGCCGTCACCGGGCTCGCGTACCACGGACCGGTCCTGCCCGGCGACGTCCTGGAGCACCGGGCGACCATCACCCGGACTCTGGGCGACACGCTGATCATCGCCGGCGAGAGCCTGGTGGACGGCGAACCCGTCCTCACCGTGGAGAGCGCCGTGCTGGCCTTCCGGCCCGCCGAGGAGCTGCGGCCGGCCGCCGCCACCGCCACCGCCTGACGCGGGGCATCCGAGCCACCGGCCGACCGGCCGGCGGCGCACACCGAAGCACTCTTGGGAGAGACCCATGGCTGACAACGAATCCCGGGTGGCGCTGGTCACCGGCGGCTCGCGCGGCATCGGCCGCGCCACCGTGCTGCGACTGGCCCAGGACGGCTTCGACGTCGCCTTCTGCTACCAGTCCAACGAGCAGGCCGCGCTCGAACTGGAGAAGGAGGTCCAGGAGTTCGGCGTGCGGGTGCTCAGCCGCCGGACCGACGTGCGCGAGCTCGCCTCGGTGCGCACCCTGGTCGAGGAGACCGAGCGGGAGCTGGGCCCGATCGACGCGGCCGTGACCGCCGCCGGCATCACCCGCGACAACCCGCTCGTCCTGATGAAGGACGAGGAGTGGCACGACGTGCTCGACACCAACCTCGACGGCGTCTACAACACCTGCCGCTCGGTCGCCTTCGGAATGATGAAGCGCAAGGGCGGGTCGATCGTCAACATCTCCTCGGTGGCGGGCGTCTACGGCAACGCCACCCAGAGCAACTACTCGGCCTCCAAGGCCGGCATCATCGGCTTCTCCCGGGCGCTGGCCAAGGAGGTCGGCCGCTACGGCATCCGCGCCAACGTGGTCGCCCCCGGCTTCATCGACACCGACATGACCTCCGTGCTCAGCGGCAAGGTCAAGGACAAGGCCCTGGAGTCGGTCCCGCTGGGCCGCCTCGGCACCGCCGAGGAGGTCGCCGACCTGGTCGCCTACCTGGTCTCGCCGCGCGCGGGCTACATCACCGGCGCCGTCCTGCAGATCGACGGCGGCATCACCATCTAGAGCCCCTGGAGCCGAAGTTGGCGGTCGAACCGACGCGCTGGTACTTCTCCCTGCGCAGCCCGTACTCGTGGCTCGCCTACCGGGAGCTGACCGAGAACGCCCCCGACGTGGCGGAACGGATCGAGTGGCGCCCCTACTGGGAGCCGGGCGCGGCGAGCGCCCGGCTCCTGGCCGGGACGGACATCCGGCTGCCCTACGTCCCGATGTCGAAGGAGAAGCACCTCTACATCCTGCAGGACGTCAAGCGGCTCGCCGCCGAGCGCGGCCTCGCCGTCGCCTGGCCGGTGGACACCGAGCCCGACTGGGACGTCTCCCACCTCGGCTACCTGGTGGCCGAGGACGCCGGGCTGGGCCGCGAGTTCATCGGTCTGGCTTACCGGGCCCGCTTCGAGCGCGGCCTCGACCTCTCCGAGCGGGCCGTGGTCGCCGCGATCGGCACGGAGCTCGGCCTCGACCCGGACACCCTCGGCAACGCCGCCGACGACCCGGCGGTCCTGGCCCGCGGCGTCGAGGCGCTGCGCACGATCGGCCGGGACGGCGTCTTCGGCGTGCCGTTCTTCGTCCACGGCCCGGACCGCTACTGGGGCTCGGACCGCCTGAACGGCTTCCTCGCGGGAGTCCGCGCGGCGGCGTGACGGCCGGCCGGGCCCGCCCGCCGCGGGATGCGGCATGAAGCTGACAACCCCATGCCGGTCCCGGTCGTCCGCGGTCTAACGTGGCTCCGGTGATGGCCCTGACGGTGTTACTGGTAGCGGCGGCGTCCCTGGCCGTCCTCGTCCTCGGTGTGTCGGCGATCTCCCGGCGGCTGCTCGGGATCCGGGTGGGGCCGCTGCGCGCCCTCGCCGCCGGGCTGGTCGCGCTCGGCATCATGGTGAGCCTCGAACCCCTCTCCCGGGAGCACGGCAGTATCGCGGCGGTGTTCGGCGTCAAGTTCGCGCTCGCCGTGCTCGCCGCGATGGTGACCCTGGTGCTCACCGAGGTCTTCCTGCCGTACGGCAGTTGGACCCTGCCGCTGCAGCTGTGGCGTGCGGTCGGCAGCCGGCTCAGCCGCACCCGCCGCTACTCGCAGATCAGCCGGATCTTCATCCGACACGGTCTCGGCCGGCTGTTCAGCGGCCGGGGGCGGCTCGAACGAGCCCTCCAGCCGGGCGAGTTCGGCGAGCGCTCGGCCGCCTCCCTGCGGCTGGCGCTGCAGGAGTGCGGCGGGGCGTTCATCAAGCTGGGACAGGTGCTGTCCACCCGGCGCGACCTCCTGCCCCCGCACTTCATCGACGAGTTGAGCCGGCTGCAGAGCGCCGTGCCGGCCGCGCCGTGGCCGGAGGTCGAGGCCGTGCTCAGGGCCGAGCTGGGCAGGCCGGTCGCGGACGTCTTCGAGTGGATCGAGCACGCGCCGATGGCGGCCGCGTCCATCGCGCAGGTGCACCGGGCGAAGCTGCGGGACGGGCCCACGGTGGTGGTCAAGGTGCAGCGCCCCGGGGTGGGCGCGCTGGTCGAGCGTGACCTCGGGATCGTCGTCGCCGTGACCCGGAGCCTGCAGGAGCGGGCCCGGTTCGCGCCGGCGCTCGGGCTGAAGGACCTCGGCGAGGGCTTCGCCCGGTCGGTGCGCGAGGAGTTGGACTTCCGCATCGAGGCCCGCAACGCGACCGCGGTTGCGGCGTCCTGCGGCGGGCTGGAGCCGGACGCCCCGGTGCGCATCCCGGACATCCACTACGAGTACTCCTCGGCCCGGGTCCTGGTCCAGGAGCAGCTGGACGGGGTCACCCTGGACAAGGCCGGCCCGGTCGCCGACGCGAAGGGCCTGGACCGCCGGGCGCTCGCCCGCACCACCTTCACCGCGGTCATCCACCAGATCCTGCGCGCCGGCGTGTTCCACGCCGACCCCCACCCCGGCAACATCCTGCTGCTGGAGGACGGGCGGATCGGCCTGCTGGACTTCGGGTCGGTCGGCCGGCTGGACCCGGCCACCCAGCTCGCCATCGGCGAGCTGCTGCTCGCCGTCAACCGCGGGGACCCGTCGGCCATGCACGACGCGCTGCTCGCCCTGCTCGGCACCCGGGCCACCAACAGCGAGGACCTGATACCCGACACGCTCGTCCTGGAGCGCGAGCTGGCCCAGTTCATGGCGCACCACCTGGGCGTCACGGCCCGGCCGGACACCGACATGTTTGCCGCGCTGTTCCAGATCCTGGCCCGTTTCGGCCTCTCCGTGCCGCCGCAGGTGGCCGCCGCCTTCCGGGCCCTGGCCACCCTGGAGGGCACGCTGGGCGCCCTCTCGGCGGACTTCAACCTCCTGGACGAGGGGCGGGCGATCGCCGGGGAGCTGGTCGCCGACCAGCTGAGGTTCCGCAACCACGGGGGACCGCCCCGGGAGGAGGGGCTGGGCGCCGAGCTCTCCTCGATGGCGCGCGGCGCCGTCCAGGAGGTGCTGTCCGTCCTGCCGATGCTGCGCCGGCTGCCGCGGCGGGCCGACCGGATCAGCGCCTCGCTGGAGGAGGGCCGGCTCGCCGTGCGGGTCCGCGTCTTCGCGGACGAGCGCGAGCGGCGGTTCGTCTCGGGGCTCATCCACCAGATGACGGTCACCCTGCTGGCGGCCTGCACCGGGCTGATGGGCGTGCTGCTGATGGTGTTCGGCACCGGCCGCGGGCCTCACGTGACGGCGCACCTGGAGCTGTTCCCGCTGCTCGGCTACCAGTCGATCGCGGTCAGCGGCATCCTCATGCTCCGGGCGCTCTACACGGCGATCCGCCGGCCCTCGCCGTGAAGCCGGGCGCGGCCCGGCGGGGCTTGCAGCTTCCTGTAACGGCCATTGCCCCGCTGATTCGAATGAGCTGTCATGGAGTCGAAATCAACGGGAACAGCTGCTTCGGCGCAGGAGTTCGGCCGGTCGCCGAAATGACAGGGGGAACAATGCACGAGCGGGAGTTTCGCGCCTTCGTATCGGTCGCCGAGATCGGCCGCATGGATCACGCGGCGAAAGAGCTGGGATATTCCCAGCCGGCCATCAGCTACCAGATCAAGTGCCTGGAGCAGATGCTCGGGACCAAACTCTTCACCCGCGATTCCACCGGGGCCCACCTCACCCGGGAGGGCCGCATGATCCTGCCGTCGGCGAAGGCGGTGCTGACCCTGATCGACAGTATGAAAGGGGTCTGCGCGGTGTGAGCGCGACGGGCTCGGGACCGGCTGTGCGGAACCGGTCCGGAGCCCGTCGCGCCCGCCCGGACGGGCGCCTCAGGCGGCCTGCTCCCGGGCGCGCTCGACGGCCTCGTAGAGCGCGCGGATGTTGGAGCTGCCGAAGCCCTGGGCGCCGTGGCGCTGGATGAGCTCGAAGAAGAGCGTCCGGCGCTCGAACGGCGAGCGGGAGAACAGCTGGAGCAGGAAGCCCCACTCGTCGCGGTCGGCCAGCACGTTGGTCTTGCGCAGGTCGGGGATGGTCTCGTCGAGGTCGGCGATCCGCTCGGCCAGGGCGTCGTAGTAGGTGCCCGGGGTCTGCAGGAACTCGATGCCGCGGGACTCGAAGTCCAGCACCGCCGGCACGATCTCGTCGACCAGGAAGGCCAGGTGCTGCACGCCCGCACCGCCGTTGCGCTGCAGGAACTCGTCGATCTGGCCGGGCTTCTTGGCCGGGTCGGGCTCCAGGATGGTGAAGGTGATGCCGGTGGAGGGGCTGCGGACCACGATCGAGTCCATCGCCTGGTCGCCGACCGCGACGTACTCGCTGTAGAAGCGCTCGAAGCCGAACCCGTCGAGGTAGTAGTCGACGGTGCCGTGCAGCGTGCCGGCCTCCAGGCAGACCGCGATGTGGTCGAGCAGGCGCAGCTCGGCGGCCCCGTCGGCGTCGTCGGCGACGGTGGGTGCGTCCGCGTCCGCCGGGGCCGGCGTCCAGGCCCGGCCGGCCGGCAGCCGGTGCTCCGCGCCGTGGGCGCGGTGCACCAGGGTGTGCCGGACGGCCCCGAAGCCGGAGACCACGGGGTCGGCCGCTCCCGGGGCGGTGAGGTTGCGCCCGCCGGCCGCGACCGCGCCGGCCAGCACGGCCTCCGGGTCGGTGCAGGAGAACGCGATGTCGGCGATGCCGTCGCCGTGCACCGCGAGGTGCTCCGCGGTGGCGGGGCCGGAGGTGACCACGAGCCGGATGCCGTTGTGGCGGAGCAGGACCGAGCGGAGGTCGTCGGTCCGGGACGTCGCCTGCTCGCGGAATCCCCACTTGGACACGAAGTAATCGGTGGTCCGGTGCCAGTCGTTGGTGTAGATCTCGATGTACTCGACGTCATGTGCGGTCACGTTCTTGTTCCCCATCCGACGATTCCTCGGCCGGGCACAGCGGTTTGCCGCCGATGCGGTCCCGGACACTGCCAACCATGGAACGGAGGATGCCCCGGACGGCCGCCGCGGCGATACTCCGGGTCAAATAGTTGAAAACAGACGAGGTCGCCCCGCGGGGCACATGGAAATTCTTGATGTGCGGATCTGCGGGACCGCCCGGTGCTGATATCAACGGGGGCGATGACATCGTCACGTCCGTGCACTGCGGGGACGGACCGACCGGGAGGAACCGACGGCATGTCCGAGGAGACGGCGCAGGAGCTGGAGCAGCTCGGCGAGGAGTTCGTCCGAGACCCGTACCCCGTGTACGCGCGGCTGCGCGAGCGCGGCCCGGTCGCCCATGTCGCACTCGCCGGCACGCCGATGTGGCTGGTCCTCGGCCACGAGGAGGCGCGCGCGGCGCTGACCGACGCGCGGCTGGTGAAGGACCCGGACCGGGCCACCCGGGTCGCCGCCGCCCGGGCCGGCGTCGAGGCGCCCGAGGAGCCGGCCGAGAAGACGCTCGGTCAGCGGATGCTCGTGGAGCACATGCTGAACACGGACCCGCCGCACCACACCCGGCTGCGCAAGCTGGTCGCCAAGGCCTTCACGGTCCGTCAGATCCAGGCACTGCGGCCGCGGATCGAGCGGACGGTCGCCCGGCTGCTCGACGACCTCGCCGACCAGGGCGAGGTGGACGTGCTCAAGGCGTTCGCGTTCCCGCTGCCGCTCACGGTGATCTCCGAGATGATCGGTGTCCCCGAGGCCGACCAGGCGGAGTTCGGCGGCTGGTCGAACGCGCTGACCGTCGCGGTGCAGCCGGAGGAGATGCACCGGATCGCCGAGGAGATGGCCGCGTACCTCACCGGCCTGATCGCGCGGAAGCGGGCCGAGCCGGCCGACGACCTGATCACCGGCCTGATCCAGGCCCGGGACGAGGAGGACCGGCTCACCGAGCACGAGCTGGTGTCGATGGTCTTCCAGCTGCTGGTCGCCGGCTACGAGACGACGGCGCACCTCATCGGCAACGGCCTGCTGGCCCTGCTCCGCCACCCCGAGCAGCTGGCAGCCCTCCGGGCCGACCGCTCCCTGCTGGCCGGCGCGGTCGAGGAGTTCAGCCGGTACGACAACTCGCTGCACCTGTCGACGCTCTCGGTCACCGCCGAGCCGGTCGAGGTGGGCGGGGCGGTGATCCCGGCCGACGAGTTCGTCCTGGTGGCGCTCGGCGCGGCCAACCGCGACCCGGGGCGCTTCACCGACCCGGACCGCTTCGACATCCGCCGCCGGCCGGGCGGGCACCTGGCGTTCGGCCACGGCATCCACCACTGCATGGGCGCGCCGCTGTCCCGGATGCAGACCGAGCTCGCGGTCGGCGCGCTGCTCGACCGCTTCGACCGGATCGAGCTCGCCGTGGCGCCGGAGGAGCTGCGCTACGAGATGAACCTGACCCGCGGACTGGAGTCGCTGCCGCTGCGGCTCGGCTGATCCGCGGCAGGTCGAAACCGAAGGAACAGGAAGCCGGTCGGAGCCCGTCCCCCGCGGGCCCCGCCGGTCCGGCGCTGACCGGACGGGTCCGCCGCCGCCGTGATGAGGAGTCAGATGGATATCGCAATCTCCGTAGCGGGTCTACGGAAGCGCTACGGCGACACCGAGGTACTCAAGGGCGTCGACCTCTCCGTGGAGGCGGGTACGGTCTTCGGCCTGCTCGGCCCCAACGGGGCCGGCAAGACGACCATCGTGCGCACCTTGGCGACCCTGCTCAAGCCGGACGGCGGCACCGCCACCGTCGCGGGCTACGACGTGGTGCGCCAGGCCGACGAGGTGCGTCGCAACATCGGTCTGACCGGTCAGTACGCCGCGCTGGACGCGGAGCTGACCGGCCGGGAGAACCTGGTGCTGATCGGCACGCTGTTGCACATGGGACGCCGGCAGGCGCGCGCCCGGGCGGTCGAGGTGCTGGAGATGTTCGGCCTCACCCACGCCGCCGACCGGCCGGTGCGGACCTACTCGGGCGGCATGCGACGCCGGCTGGACCTCGGCGCGAGCCTGATCGCCAGCCCGCCGGTGATCTTCCTGGACGAGCCGACCACCGGGCTGGACCCGGCCAGCCGGATCGCGCTCTGGGAGCTGGTGCGCAAGCAGGTGGCCGAGGGCGTGACCGTGCTGCTGACCACGCAGTACCTGGAGGAGGCGGACCAGCTGGCCGGCCGCATCGCGGTGATCAACAAGGGCGAGCTGGCCGCGGAGGGCGCGCCCGAGGAGCTGAAGCGCCGGGTCGGCGGGGAGCGGTTGGAGATCACGGTGCGCTCGCCCGGGATGGCCGAGGCCGCCCAGGCGGCCCTGGCCAGGATCTCCTCGGCGGAGTGCGCGCCGCCGGTGATCGACCCGGACGGCCTGCGGGTGTCGGTGGCCCTGGAGACCGGCATCGCCGGCGTCTCGTCGGCGGCGACGGAGCTGCAGCACGCCTCGGTCGAGGTGGTCGACTTCCTGGTCCGCCGGCCCTCGTTGGACGACGTGTTCCTGGAGCTGACCGGGAACGGTCCGGAGCCGGTCGAGGAGACCACCCGGGCGAAGAAGCTGGAGGCCTCGCACCGATGAAGTCCTACATCCTGGGTGACTCCATCGCCCTGTTCGGCCGGCACATGACGCACCTGCGGCGGACGCCGCAGAAGATCCTGCACGTCACCCTGATGCCGATCATGTTCGTGATCCTCTTCGGGTACCTGTTCGGCAGCTCGATGTCGGTCCCCGACGGCGACTACCACGAGTACATCATGGCGGGCATCTTCATCCAGATCATGCTCGCGAGCGTCGTCACCACTGGCGTCGGCGTGGCGGAGGACCTCAAGAACGGCCTGGTGGACCGGTTCCGCTCGATGCCGATGGCGCAGGTCTCGGTGCTGCTCGGCCGGACCTTCGCCGACGTGCTGCTGAACGCGACCTCCTGCATCGCGATGGCCTCGGTGGGCCTGCTGATCGGCTGGCGCACCCACACCAACGTGTTCAAGCTGCTGGAGGGCTTCCTCCTGATCTTCCTGCTCGGCTTCGTGATGACCTGGCTGGGCTCGCTGATCGGCCTGATCGTGCGCGAGCCGCAGGGCGTCAACGCGGTGGCGATGTTCGTCACCATGCCGTCCTCGTTCCTGTCCGCGACCTTCTACCCGCTCGACAACCTGCCGGGCTGGTTGCAGACCATCGCCCAGTGGAACCCGATGACCACGATGGCCACCGCCCTGCGCGAGCTGTGGGGGAACCCGACCGCCAACGGGACCGATCTGGCCTTCCCGCTGCGGTACCCGGTGGCGTCCTCGCTGATCATGCTCAGCCTGCTCCTGGTGGTGCTGATCCCGCTGACCACCCGGGCCTACGACCGCGCCGCACGGAAGGGCTGACCGCGGCGTCGAGCGGTGCCGCCCGGAGGCGGGCGGGCGAAGACACAGCGTGGCCGGGGCCGGTGCCCCGGGCGGACCCCCGTGGTCCCCCGGAGCGCCGGCCCTCCGGCGTGCGGCAACCGGTGCCGCCCGGTGCCGCAGACGCCGCGACCCGGCGGGCGCGGGGCCCGCCGGGTCGCGGTTCGAACGGTCGGTCCCGGGGCGGTCCGACCCGGGACGGCTGCGGTCAGCGGCCCTCGTGCGCCCGCCAGGCGTCGTGCAGCCGGGCGAGGTGGTCGAAGCCGGCGACCACCTGGTCGGTCGCCACCCCGAAGTCGACCAGGCAGGCGACCTCGTCGACACCGGCGTCGGCCAGCTGCTTCAGCATCACCATGCACTCGTCGACGGTGCCGAACATCCCGCTGGTCTCGAAGTACCGGTCGAAGGCCTGGGCCACCAGGAACCGGCGGTCCTCCTCGTCCATGCTGCGCAGCTCGCGCGACATCGCGGCCCCGTCGGCGCCGGCCGCCTCGGCCGCCTTGACCAGGAGGTCGAAGGAGCTGGCCAGGTAGCGGGAGAACGGCTCGCGAACGGTCTCCCGGACGGTCTCGCGGTCGGTGCCGACGAAGGTGTGCAGCATCAGCGCCACGTGCCCGGGGCCGTCCCGGTGCTCGCGGTGGGCGGCCCGGTACTCGGCGATCCGCTGGGCGAGCACCTCCACCTCCTGGCCGAGCAGGTGGGTGAGGACGCCCATGCCGTTCCGGCCGGCCAGCTCGAAGGTCGCCGGGGTGCCGCCGGTGGTCAGCCAGACCGGCAGCTCGGGCTGGACCGGCGGCGGGAACATCGTCAGCGAGACCGACTCGCCCGCGCCGTCGACGAGTTCGACCGCCTCGCGGCGCCAGAGCCGGCGGATGGTGTCCACGGTGTCGATCAGCGCGCTCTTGCGGGTCTCGTAGTTCTCCGGGCGCAGCGCGAAGTCGGCGGCGTGCCAGCCGGAGGCGAACGCCACGCCGGCCCGGCCGTTGGAGAGGTTGTCGACGACCGACCACTCCTCGGCGACGCGCATCGGGTGGTGCAGGGGCGCCACCACGCTGCCCGCCCGGACGGCCACGTGCTCGGTGACGGCGGCCACCGCGGCGCCGGTCACCGACGGGTTGGGGTAGAGGCCCCCGAAGGGGTGGAAGTGCCGCTCCGGGGTCCAGACGGCGGTGAAGCCGTTCCGGTCGGCGAAGCGCGCGCCGTCGAGCAGCAGCCGGTAGCGGTCCCGCTCCTCGGTGTCGTTGTTGGCGAAGTAGAAGAGACTGAAGTCCATCGGGTCTCCGGAATCTGGGAAGGGGAGGCGGGCCGGGGCGCGGGCGGAGGGCCCGGAACCCGCCGTGACGGGTTCCGGGCCCTGTGGCGGGCTCACGCGCCCGGGGTGAACACCACCGGCAGGTCGATCATCGGACGGACCATCAGGCCCGGCCGGTAGCGGACCTCCGACGGGTGGACGGCCAGCTTCACGTCGGGGAAGCGCTCGTACACCCGCTGGACGGCGATCTCGGTGAGGGCCCTGGACATGTGGCTGCCGAGGCAGTAGTGGATGCCGTGGCCGAAGCTGACGTGGGCCGGGCGGGCCCGGGTGACGTCCAGCCGGTCCGGGCGGTTGGGGAAGGCCTCGGGGTCGCGGTTGGCCGCGGCGAGCGAGATGATGACGATCTCGTCCGCCGGGATCGTCACCCCGCACAGCTCCACCGGCTCCAGGGTCACCCGCTGCAGGGAGTTGATCAACGGGCTGGTGTAGCGCAGCAGTTCCTCCACCGCGGCAGGCAGCAGAGCCGGGTCCTCGGTGATCAGCCGGGCCTGGTCGGTGTGGGTGAGGAGGGCCGCGAACGAGCCGTTCAGCAGGCTGGTGGTGGTGTCGTTGCCGCCGGTCATCAGGGCGAACGCGGTGGACAGCGCCTCCTTGGCGTCCAGCCGCTTGTCCTCGTCCGCGTGGACGAGGGCGGAGAGCAGGTCGTCCTGCGGGCTCTCCTGCTTGTGCGCGATGAGCTCCTTCAGGTAGTCCGACAGCTGCCGGGTGTGCTCGGCGATGATGCCGGTCGGGTCGGCGGCGTCCACCCGGCGCAGGGTGTTGGTCCACACCAGGAACCGGGGCCAGTCGGCGTCCGGCACGCCCATCAGCTGCGCGATGGTGATGATCGGCAGCGGCTCGTTGAGGCCGGAGACGAGGTCCCGGTTGCCGGTGCGGACCATCTCGTCGAGCAGGTCGTCGACCACCTTCACCCAGCCCGTCCGCAGGTCGCGTACCCGCTTCGGGGTGAAGGCGAAGGTCAGTGCCTTGCGCAGCGGCGTGTGCCGGGGCGGGTCGGAGTTGGCGAGGTGGTTGCTGATCTCGTCGGCGGGTTTGATCTCCTGGCCGAGCTGCCGGCCCAGGGCCTGGTACAGCTTGCCGATGTCCCGGCCGAGCCGCGGGTCCGAGAGCGCGGCACGCACGTCCTCGTACCGGCTCACCACCCAGGCCCGTACACCGTCCGGGGTTTCGACCTTGCACACCGGCTGCTCCTTGCGCAGCTCGGCGAGGAAGGGATATGGGTCCTGCGTGTACTCGTCGCTGAACATCCAGTAGCGGCTCAGCAGTCCGGAGCCCGTCACCGTGCTCCCCTTTCACCATGTGCCGACAGCGGGCCCGCGCGTGCTCGTCGGCGGCGCACGGGAACCCGAGGCAACCACGGGCCGCGGGGCCGGGGCAGCACCAGTGCGAAGACTTCGATACGTCGGCCGGCCCCGTGCCGCGCGCCCGGCCGACCCGCAGAACGAAGATTTTGCAGCGCCGTTGTCCGGCTCTCCGGGCCGGAACCAGACTGACCGCTCGCGGCCGGTGGCGGGCCCGAAGGCCCCGCCGGCACGCCCTGGTTCGGTTCCGGAATGACGAGTGGAGAGTTCCTCAATGACGCGTGCAGCCATCGACGATGTCCTCCCGCTGTCGCCGCTGCAGGAGGGGATGCTGTTCCATGTCCTCTACGGGGAACAGGATCTCGACGTCTACGTCGCCCAGCTCGTCGTCGACCTCGACGGGGTGCTGAACGCCGGGGCGATGCGCGAGGCGGTCTCCGCGCTGCTGCGCCGGCACGCCAACCTGCGCGCCAGCTTCCGCTACGAGAAGCTGAGCCGCCCGGTGCAGGTGATCCCGCGCGAAGTGGACCTCCCCTGGCGCGAGTTCGACCTCACCGGGCTGGACGGTCCGGCCCAGGAGCGGGAGTTGGAGCGGCTCGCCGCCGAGGACGCCGCCCACCGATTCGACCTGACCGCCGGTCCGCTGCTGCGCTTCACGCTGATCCGGCGGGGCGAACGGCTGACCCGGCTGATGTTCAACTCCCACCACATCCTCCTCGACGGCTGGTCCACCGCCCAGCTGATGCACGAGCTGTTCGAGATCTACGAGCGCGGCGGCGACGCGTCCGCGCTGCCGCCCGTCACCCCGTACCGCGACTACCTGGGCTGGCTGGCCGGGCGCGACCGCGCGGCCGCCGAGGCCGCCTGGCGCGAGCAGCTCGGGGACGTCGAGGAGCCGACGCTGCTCGCCCCCGACGACCCCGGTGCGTCGACCGTGCCGGGCAGCCTGCTGGTCACCATGCCCGAAGAGCTGACCGCGCGGGTCCGGGAGACCGCCCGGCGCAGCGAACTGACGCTCAACAGCGTGGTCCAGGGCTGCTGGGGCCTGCTGCTGGCCCGGCTGACCGGCCGCGACGACGTGGTGTTCGGCACCACCGTCTCCGGCCGGCCGGCCGAGCTGCCCGGCATGGAGACCATGGTTGGCCTGTTCATCAACACCGTGCCGCTGCGCCTGCGGGTGCGCCCGGAGCAGAGCCTGCTGGCCACCCTGGCCGAGGTGCAGCGCCAGGTCGGCGGGATGATGCCGCACCACCACCTCAGCCTGCCGGACGTCCAGCGGGCCGCCGGGCTGTCCACGCTCTTCGACACCCTCACCGTCACCGAGAACTACCCGCTGGGCGGCGAGGACCTGCGGGAGCTGCCCGGGGACCTCCGCCTCGCCGGCGCCGTCGGAACCGACGCCAACCACTACCCGCTGAGCATCGCGGCGATGCCCGGCGACGCGCTGCGGCTGAGCTTCGGCTACCGCCCGGAGCTCTTCGACCGGTCGGACATCGAGGCGATCGGCGAGCAGTTCCGGCTGCTGCTGGCGGCCTTCGCCGACGACCCCGCCCAGCTGGTCGGCCGTCTGCCGATGGCCACCGCCGCCGAGCGCGAACGGCTGCTCGCCCTCGGCCGGCCCGAGCGGCCACGGCCGGCCGGCGACTCGATCCCCGCGCTCTTCGCCGAGCAGGTCCGCCGCCACCCGGAGGCCGCAGCGCTCGCCCACGAGGGCACCGAGTTCTCCTACGCCGAGCTGGACCGCCGGGCCAACCGGCTGGCCCGGGCACTGATCGAGCGCGGCGCCGGCCCCGAGCGGGTGGTCGCGCTGGCGCTGCCGCGCTCGCCGGAGCTGGTCGTCGCCATGCTGGCCGTCCTCAAGGCCGGCGCCGCGTACCTGCCGGTGGACATCGGCTACCCCGCCGATCGGATCGCCTACCTGCTGACCGACTCCGACCCGGCCCTGGTGCTGACCGACCGGGACGCGGCCGCCGTGGTGCCCGCCGACTGCCGGGCGCCGCGGCTGCTGCTGGACGACCCGGCCGTCCTGCGCGAGGTAGCGGACCGGCCGGACACCGGGGTCGAGGACGCCGAACGCACCGCCGCGCTGCGCCCCGCCCACCCCGCGTACGTCATCTACACCTCCGGCTCGACCGGGCGCCCCAAGGGCGTCGTGGTCAGCCACACCGGCCTGGCCGGCCTGGTCGCCACCCACATCGAGCGCTTCGACGTCGGCCCCGGGAGCCGGGTCCTGCAGTTCGCCTCGCCCAGCTTCGACGCCGCGGTCTGGGAGACCTACATGGGGCTGCTCACCGGGGCGACCCTGGTGATCGCCCCGGCGGAGCGGCTGCAGCCCGGTGCCGCCCTGAAGGAGCTGGCCGCCGAGCAACGCGTCACGCACGCGACCATCCCGCCCGCCGCACTCGCCGTGCTCGACGGCGGCGACCTGCCCACCGTGCGGCTGCTGGTGGTCGCCGGCGAGGCCTCCTCGCCCGAGCTGGTCGAGGCCTGGTCCACCGGCCGGCGCATGATCAACGCCTACGGCCCGACCGAGACCACGGTCTGCGCCTCGATGAGCGAGCCGCTCTCCGGCGCGGTGGCGCCGCCGATCGGCACCGCGATCGCCACCGCCGAGCTGCGGGTCCTGGACGGCGCGCTGCGGCCGGTGCCGGTCGGGGTCACCGGCGAGCTGTACGTCTCCGGCCCCAGCGTCGCCCGCGGCTACCTGAACCGGCCCGGGCTGAGCGCCGAGCGCTTCGTCGCCGACCCCTTCGCCGGCGACGGGCGGCGGATGTACCGCACCGGGGACCTCGTGCGCTGGGCCGCCGACGGCGACCGCGCCGTCCTGGAGTTCGCCGGCCGCACCGACGACCAGGTGAAGATCCGCGGCTTCCGGATCGAGCTCGGCGAGATCGAGTCCGCGCTCGCGGCGCACGAGCAGGTCGACCGCGCCGTGGTCGTGGTGCGCGAGCCCGCCCCCGGCGACAAGCGGCTGGTCGCCTACCTCGTCCCGGCCGCCGGGGCGGAGGTGCCCCGGCCCGCCGTGCTGCGCGAGTTCGCGGGCGGCGCGCTGCCCGAGTACATGGTCCCCTCGGCCTTCGTCGCCCTGGACGAGCTCCCGCTCACCCCCAACGGCAAGCTCGACCGCAAGGCCCTGCCCGAGCCGGACGGCGCAGCCGACCTCGCCGGTCGTGCCCCGCGCACCCCGCAGGAGGAGATCCTCTGCGCGCTCTTCGCCGAACTCCTCGGCGTGGCCGCGGTCGGCGTCGACGACGCCTTCTTCGACCTCGGCGGCCACTCGCTGCTGGCCACCCGGCTGGTCACCCGGATCCGCGCCGTCTTCGGCGTCGACCTCTCGCTGCGCGCGGTGTTCGAGACCCCGACCCCCGCCGCGATCGCCGCCCAGCTGGGCCGCGCCGCCGACGGCCGGCCCGCCCTGACGGCCGGTGAGCGCCCCGCCCGGGTGCCGCTCTCCTTCGCCCAGCGCCGGCTCTGGTTCCTGGACCGCTTCGAGGGCGCCCGGTCGATCTACAACGTGCCGCTCACCGCCCGGCTGACCGGCGCCCTGGACCTGGACGCGCTCCGGCAGGCCTTCCAGGACGTCCTGGGCCGGCACGAGAGCCTGCGCACGGTCTTCCCCGACACCGCCGGCGACCCCTACCAGCACGTGCTGGCGCCGGAGGAGGCCGTGCTCGACCTGGCCGTCGTCGACCTCTCCGGCGCCTCGGACGAGCGGCTGGAGGCGGCGGTGGCCGAGGAGTCCGCGATCGGCTTCCGCCTCGCCGAGGAACTCCCGCTGCGCGTCCGGCTCTTCCGCACCGGCCCCGACACCGCCGTTCTGCTCGTGGTGCTCCACCACATCGCGGGCGACGCCTGGTCGCTCGGCGTCTTCGGCCACGACCTCTCGGCCGCCTACGCGGCCCGGCTCGGCGGCGCCGCGCCGCAGTGGGAGCCGCTGCCGGTGCAGTACGCCGACTACACGCTCTGGCAGCAGCGCGCGATGGGCGAGGAGAGCGACGAGAACAGCGCCGTCGCCCGGCAGCTGGCCCACTGGTCGGCCGCCCTGGAGGGGATCCCCGACGAGCTCAACCTGCCGGTGGACCGCCCCCGTCCGGCGGTGGCGAGCTACGCCGGCGACACCGTCCGCTTCCACCTCGACGAGGAGCTGCACCGCAGGCTGCAGGCCCTCGCCCGCACCTCCCAGGCCAGCCTCTTCATGGTGCTCCAGGCCGGCCTGGCCGTCCTGCTCAACCGCTCCGGGGCCGGCGACGACCTCCCGATCGGCACCCCGATCGCCGGGCGCAACGACGACGCCGTCGACGGGCTGGTGGGCTTCTTCCTGAACACGCTGGTGCTGCGCACCGACACCTCCGGCAACCCGTCCTTCCGCGACCTCGTGCAGCGGGTGCGGGAGACCGACCTGGCCGCCTACGCCAACCAGGACGTGCCGTTCGAGCGGCTGGTCGAGGAGCTCAACCCCGGGCGCTCGCTCGCCCGGCACCCGCTGTTCCAGGTGATGTTCACCCTGCAGAACGGCCGGCCGGCCGAACTCGCCCTGTCCGGCCTGCGGGTGGCGCCGTACGACCACGCCGCCGGCTCGGCGAAGTTCGACCTGTTCGTCGGGCTGATCGAGCAGCGCGCCGCGGACGGCGCCGGCGACGGCCTCGCCGGCTGGATCGAGTACAGCACCGACCTGTTCGACCGGGAGACCGCCCAGGCGCTCGCCGACCGCTTCGTCCGGGTGCTGGCGGCCGTGGCCGACGACCCGAAGCTGCCCATCGGTGCGCTCGACGTCCTCGACCCGATCGAGCGCCACCGCCTGCTGACCCGGGACAACGAGACCGGGTACGACGTCGACGGCGCCTCGCTGCCCGAGCTGTTCGAACGCCAGGTGCAGGCCCGGCCGGCCGCCCCGGCCGTGGTCCACGGCGGCACCGAGCTCTCCTACGCGGAGCTCAACGCGCGGGCCAACCGGCTGGCCCGGCTGCTGGCCGGACGGGGGATCGGGCCCGAGTCCACCGTCGCCGTCGCCCTGCCGCGGTCGGTGGACCTGCTGGTCGCCGTCGTCGCCGTGCTCAAGGCCGGCGCGGCCTACCTGCCGGTCGACCCGGCATACCCGGCCGACCGGATCGACTTCATGCTCGCCGACGCCGCCCCCGCCGCGGTGCTGACCCGGGACGGCGTCCTGACCGGGCGGCCGTCGGCGCCCGTGCTCGACCTGGCCGATCCGGTGACCGCCGAAGCCCTGGCCGCCACCGCGGACACCGACCTGACGGACACCGGGCGGACCGCGCCGCTGCGCCCGGACCACCCGGTCTACGTCATCTACACCTCCGGTTCCACCGGCCGCCCCAAGGGCGTGGTGATGCCGGCCGGGGCGATGGCCAACCTGACCGCCTGGCACCACGCCGAGGTCGGCGGAGCCCCCGGGGACCGGGTCGCCCAGTTCACCGCGATCAGCTTCGACGTCTCCGCGCAGGAGATCCTCGCCACCCTGCTCACCGGCAAGACCCTGGTCGTCCCCGACGAGGACGTGCGGCGGGACGCGGCCGCCCTCGCCCGCTGGCTGGACGAGCAGCGGATCAACGAGCTCTACGCCCCGAACCTGGTGGTGGACGCCGTCGTGGAGGCCGCGCTGGAGGGCGGGACCGCCCTCGCGGAGCTGCACACCGTCGCCCAGGCCGGCGAGGCACTGGTGCTCACCCCGCGGCTGCGCGCGTTCTGCGCGGCCCGGCCCCGGCTGCGGCTGCACAACCACTACGGCCCGACCGAGACCCACGTGGTCACCGCCACCACCCTGGCCGCCGACCCCGGGCAGTGGCCCGCCACCGCGCCGATCGGCCGGCCGGTCTGGAACGACCGGGTCTACCTGCTCGACGAGCGGCTGTCGCCGGTGCCGGAGGGCGTGGTCGGCGAGCTGTACCTGGCCGGCGCGGGCCTCGCCCGCGGCTACCTGAACCGCCCGGGGCTGACCGCCGAGCGCTTCGTCGCCGACCCGTTCGGCCCGGTGGGCTCGCGGCTGTACCGGACCGGTGACCTGGTCCGCCGGACCAGGGACGGGCGGCTGGAGTACGTCGGCCGGATCGACCACCAGGTCAAGGTCCGGGGCTTCCGGATCGAGCTGGCCGAGATCGAGTCGGTCCTGCTCGCCCACTCCGGCGTCGCCTCGGCGGCGGTGCTCGCCCGGGCGGACCGCCCCGGGGTGCAGCAGCTGGTCGCCTACGTCGTCCCCGCCGGGCCGGCGGCCCCGGACGCGGCGGAGCTGCGCCGGCACGTCGGTGCGTCGCTGCCCGACTACATGGTGCCCTCGGCGGTCGTCCCGCTGGACGCGCTGCCGCTGACGCCGAACGGCAAGCTCGACCGCCGGGCGCTGCCCGCCCCCGCGCCGGACGCCGCCGCCCGGCGGGCTCCGGCCACGCCGCAGGAGGCGGCGTTGTGCGGGCTGTTCGCCGAGGTGCTCGGCCTGCCCGAGGTGGGCGTCGACGACAGCTTCTTCGACCTCGGCGGCCACTCGCTGCTGGCCACCCGGCTGGTCAGCCGGATCCGCATCGCCCTGGCCGTCGAGCTGAGCGTCCGCGACCTCTTCGAGTCGCCGACGGCGGCCGGCCTGGCCGCCGCGGCGGGCGCGGCCGAGCGGGCGCGGCGCGCGGTGACCGTGCGCGAGCGGCCGGAGGAGGTGCCGCTCTCCTTCGCCCAGCGCCGCCAGTGGTTCCTCGAACGGCTGGTCGGGCGCAGCTCCGTCTACAACCTCCCGGTCGCCGTCCGGCTGGCCGGGCCGCTGGACCGCGGCGCGATGGCGGCGGCCTTCGCCGACCTGGTCGCCCGGCACGAGAGCCTGCGGACGGTCTTCCCCGAGGTCGAGGGCCGCCCCCGGCAGGTGGTGCTCGACCTGGTCCCCGGCCTGCCGGTGGTCGAGGTGGCCGAGGACGGGCTGGAGGCGGCGCTCACCGCGGCCGCCGGCGAGGGCTTCGACCTCGGCACCGAGATCCCGGTCCGGGGCACGCTCTTCGCCCTCGGCGAGGAGGACCACGTCCTGCTCGTGGTGGTGCACCACATCGCGGGTGACGGCTGGTCGATGGCGCCGCTCAGCCGGGACCTCTCGGCCGCCTACGCCGCCCGCCGTGAGGGCCGCGCACCGGCGTTCACGCCGCTGCCGGTGCAGTACACCGACTACACGCTCTGGCAGCACGACGTGCTGGGCCGCGAGGACGACCCGGACAGCGTGATCACCCGGCAGGCCGCGTTCTGGCGCGGGGCGCTGGACGGCGCGCCCAAGGAGCTGGTGCTGCCGGTGGACCGCCGCCGTCCGCCGGTGCCGAGCAACCGGGGCGAGGTGGTGGACTTCCGGCTGGACGCCGCGGTCCACCGCGGCCTGGCCGAGCTCGCCCGGGCCAACCGCGCCAGCCTCTTCATGACCGTCCAGGCCGGCCTCGCCACGCTGCTCTCGGGCCTCGGCGCGGGCACCGACATCCCGATCGGCACCGCCGTGGCCGGGCGTACCGACCATGCCCTGGAGGAGCTGGTCGGCTACTTCGTCAACACCCTCGTACTGCGGACCGACGTCTCCGGCTCGCCGAGCTTCCGTCACCTGCTGGAGCGGGTGCGGGCGACCGACCTCGCCGCGTACGCGCACCAGGACCTGCCGTTCGAGCGGCTGGTCGAGCTGCTCAACCCGGAGCGCTCGCTCGCCCACAACCCGCTGTTCCAGGTCGCGCTCAACCTGCTGAACAGCGCCCCCGCGCTCGACCTGCCCGGACTGACCGCCACCAACCCGTCGTTCGGCATCAACGCGGCCCGCGTCGACCTGACCTTCGACCTCGCCGAGGACCACGACGCCGACGGCGCTCCGGCGGGCATCGGCGGGCGGGTCCTCTACAACACGGACCTGTTCGACCGGGAGAGCGTCGAGCGGCTGGTCGAGCGGTTCACCACCGTGCTGGCGGCGGCCGTCGCCGACCCCGAGCAGCCGGTCGACCGGATCGACCTGCTGCTCCCCGGCGAGCGCGAGCGGCTGCTGGAGGAGTGGAACGACTCGACCCGGGCGGTGACCGCGGCCACCGTGCCGGAGCTGTTCGCCCGCTGGGTGCAGCAGACCCCGGACGCCCCGGCGCTGCGGTTCGAGGGCCGCGAGCTCTCCTACGCCGAGCTGGACGCACGGGCGGCCCGGCTGGCCGCCCGGCTGGCCGCGCGGGGCATCGGCACCGAGGCGATCGTGGCCGTGGCGCTGCCCCGCTCGCCCGAGCTGGTGGTGGCCCTGCTCGCGGTGATGCGTGCGGGGGCCGCCTACCTGCCGGTCGACCCGGAGTACCCGGCCGAGCGGATCGCCTACCTGCTCCAGGACAGCCGGCCGGCCCTGCTGCTGACGGACGGCGAGGTCGCGGACCGGCTGCCCGCCACGGACGTGCCCCGGCTGCTGCTCGACACCGGCGCGGAGGCCGGCACGGAGGCCGGCACGGCGGCCGGGGCGGACGTCGGGGCGGACGCCGTCGAGGACGCGGCCGCCCGGCCGGCCCTGGACCACCCGGCGTACGTCATCTACACCTCCGGCTCCACCGGCCGCCCGAAGGGCGTCGTGGTCACCCACCGCGGGGTCGCCGGCCTGCTGACGAGCCAGCTGGAGCGGTGCGCGGTCGCACCGGGGAGCCGGGTGCTGCAGTTCGCCTCGCCGAGCTTCGACGCCGCGTTCTGGGACCTCTCGATGGGCCTGCTCACCGGCGCCACCCTGGTGCTCGCCCCGGCCGAGCGGCTGGCGCCCGGTCCCGGCCTGGTCGAGCTGCTGGCCCGGGAGCGGATCACGCACGCGCTGATCCCGCCGGTGGCCGTGGCCGCGCTGCCCGACGACGGCATCCCGGCGGGCATGACGCTGGTGGTCGGCGGCGAGGCGACCTCGCCCGAGCTGGTGGCACGGTTCGCGCCGGGGCGGCGGATGGTCAACGCCTACGGGCCGACCGAGAGCACCGTCGCCGCGACGCTGAGCACGCCGCTGACCGCCGACGGCACGGTGCCGCCGATCGGCCGCCCGGTCGCCGGCACCCGGGTGTACGTGCTGGACGCCGCGCTGCGGCCGGTGCCGGCGGGCGTGGTCGGCGAGCTGTACATCGGCGGCGCGGGCCTGGCCCGCGGCTACCTGAACCGTCCGGGCCTGACCGCCGAGCGCTTCGTCGCGGACCCGTTCGGCCCGGCCGGCTCCCGGCTCTACCGCACCGGCGACCTCGCCCACCTGGGCCCGGACGGCGACGTCCACTACGACGGCCGCGCCGACGCCCAGGTGAAGATCCGCGGCTTCCGGATCGAGCTGGGCGAGATCGAGGCCGGCCTGCTCGCCCTGCCCGAGGTCGCCCAGGCCGTGGTGCGGGTCCGCGAGGACCGGCCGGGCCGCCGGCAACTGGTGGCCTACGTGGTCCCGGCGGCCGGCGCCGAGGCCGAGCCCGGGGCGCTGCGCAAGCACCTCGGCCAGTCGCTCCCCGACTACATGGTGCCGGCGGCCTTCGTGGCGCTCCCGGCGCTGCCGCTCACCGCCAACAGCAAGCTGGACGAACGGGCTCTGCCCGCACCCGAGTTCGGCGAGGCGGCGAAGGGCCCCGAGCCGCGCACCGAGGCGGAGCGGATCCTGGCCGGGCTGTTCGCCGAGGTCCTCGGGCTCGCCGAGGTCGGGCTGGAGGACAACTTCTTCCACATCGGCGGCGACAGCATCGTCTCGATCCAGCTCGTCACCAAGGCGCACCGGGCCGGCCTGGTGCTGACGCCGCGCGACGTGTTCCGGCACCAGACGGTGGCCGCCCTCGCGGCGGTCGCCGGCACGGCGGCGGCCGCACCGGTGGCGCAGGACGACGGCGTCGGCGAGCTGCCGGCCACGCCGATCATGCACTGGCTGCGCGACCGGGGCGGGCCGATCGACCGGTTCCACCAGTCGATGGTGCTCCAGACCCCGGCCGCCCTGGACGAGCGGCGGCTCGCCGACACGCTCCAGGCGCTGCTGGACCACCACGACGCCCTCCGCGCCCGGCTGCGGCGGACCGGGCCGCAGTGGGCGCTGGAGGTGCCGCCCGCCGGGGCGGTCCGCGCGGACGAGCTGATCCGCCGGGTCGACATCGCCGGGCTGGACGAGGCCGCCCGCCTGGCCGCCCTGACCGAGCACGGGGACGCGGCGCTGGGCCGGCTCGCCCCGGACGACGGCGTGCTGCTCCAGTTCGTCTGGTTCGACGCGGGGCCAGGGGAGCGCGGCCGGCTGCTGTTCGCGGCGCACCACCTCGTGGTCGACGGCGTGTCCTGGCGGATCCTGCTGCCCGATCTCGCCCAGGCCTGGGCGGCGGTGAGCGCCGGACGGGAACCGGAACTCCAGCCGGTCGGCACCCCGCTGCGGCACTGGGCGCGGGCGCTCGGTGCGGAGGCTGCCCGGCCGGAGCGGATCGCCGAGCTGTCCGGCTGGCGGCACCGGCTCGCCGGGGCGCCCGCCCCGCTGGCCGAGCTGACCGTGGACCCGACCCGGGACCTCACCGCGACCGTCCGGACGATCAGCCGCTCGGTGCCCGCGGACGTCACCTCGGCCCTGCTCACCCGGCTGCCGGCGATGTTCAACGCGAGCGTCAACGACGTGCTGCTGACCGGGCTGGCGCTCGCCGTCGCCGACTGGCGCCGGCGCCGCTTCGGCGGCGCCACCCAGGGGCTCCTGGTGGCGCTGGAGGGCCACGGCCGGGAGGAGATCGTCGAGCACGCCGAACTCTCCCGCACGGTCGGCTGGTTCACCAGCATGTACCCGGTGGTGCTCGATCCGGGCCGGGTCGACTGGGCCGAGGTCGGGGCCGGGGGAGCGGCCCTGGGCGACATCCTCGCCCGGGTCAAGGAGCAGCTGCGGGCGATCCCCGACCACGGGATCGGCTACGGCCTGCTGCGCCACCTCAACCCGGACACCGCGCCGTCCCTGCGCGGCCTGGCCGAGCCGCAGATCGGCTTCAACTACCTGGGCCGCTTCGACACCACGGCCGCGCCCGAGGCCGCCGACTGGGCGCTGGCCCCCGAGGCCGGCGCGATCGGCGGCGAGGACCCGGGGATGCCGGTCGCCCACGCACTGGAGGTGACCGCCGCAACCCAGGACCGGGCGGACGGCCCGGAGCTGTCGGTGGTCTGGCAGTGGCCGGCGGCGCTGCTCGACCAGGCGGTGGTGGAGGAGCTCGCCGACGCCTGGTCGCGGATGCTGCAGGCGCTGGCCCGGCACGCCGAGAGCCCCCAGGCGGTCCGCCACACCCCGTCCGACATGGATCTGATCGAGGTCAGCCAGGACGAACTGGACGACCTGCTGGCCGAGTTGGACGACTGATGACCGTCGCCGCCCGATAGTCGCCGGAGCCGGGGCGAGCCCTCCGCACGGGCCCGTCCCGGCTCCGGTCCGCGCGCCGGCGGCAGGGCCATATCCGAGTTGTTGATGCACATCCGGCGCGGCGGAGTTTCGCCGGTACGGTCGAGATCCACGTCGCAGTTCCTCAATTCCCGTTCGCCGACGCGGAATTCCCCGTCCGCCGAAGCGGACCCCACATTCTCCGAACCACGAAGACGCCAGGGAGCACGTGCCGTGAAGCAGTCACGCATCGAGGACCTTCTGCCTTTGTCCCCGCTTCAGGAGGGGCTGCTGTTTCACGCGCAATTCGCCGAGGACAGCCTCGATGTCTACCTCTCCCAGCTGGCCGTCCGGATCGAGGGCCCGGTCGACGTGCCGGCCATGCGCGCGGCCGCGAACAGCCTGGTCCGCCGCCATGCCGGCCTGCGCGCCTCGTTCCGCCGCCGCAAGAGCGGCGAGCCGATGCAGGTGATCCAGCGCGGAGTCGAACTCCCGCTGGACGTCGTGGACTTCCGTGACGTGCCGGCGGACGAGCAGCCGGCGCGGGTCCGCGCGTTCGCGGCCGAGGACCGTACCCGGGGCTTCGACATGGAGCGCCCGCCGCTGCTGCGTCTGACCATGGTCCGGGTTGCCGAGGACGCCTTCTGGCTGATCCTCACCTCGCACCACATCCTGCTGGACGGGTGGTCCTCGCCGCTGGTCGTCCAGGAGCTCTTCCAGCACTACCGCGCGGGCGGGGAGGACACCACCCTGCCGCCGGTCACCCCGTACCGCAGCTACCTGGCCTGGCTCGCCAAGCAGGACCGGGGCGCGGCCGAGGAGGCCTGGCGCGGCGCGCTGGCCGGCGTCGACGCGCCGACCCTCCTGGTCCCGGAGGGCGACCGCAGCACCTCCGTCCCGCCCGAGGACCTGGTCGGCGAGCTGCCCGAGGACCTCACCCGCCGGCTCACCGACCTGGCCCGGCGTACCGGCGTCACGCTCAACACGGTGGTGCAGAGCGCCTGGGCCGTCCTGCTGGGCCGGCTGACCGGCCGCACCGACGTGGTCTTCGGCGCGACCGTCTCCGGCCGCCCCGCGGACCTGCCCGGGGTGGAGTCCATGGTCGGCCTGTTCATCAACACCCTGCCGGTGCGGGTGGAGATCGACCCCACCCGCTCCTGGACCGAGCTCCTGACCGAGGTCCAGCGGCGGCAGACCGCGCTGCTGGACCACCACCACCTCCCGCTCTCGGCGATCCAGGCGCTGACCCCGGTCACCGGCGAACTCTTCGACACCCTCGTCGTCTTCGAGAACTACCCGCTCACCGAGGGCGCCGGGGAGGAGCCCGCCGCCGAGGGGCCCCGGATCACCGACCTCACCGGCCAGGACGCCACCCACTACCCGCTCACGCTCTTCCCGACGCCCGGCCCCACGCTGCGGATGCGCCTCGGGTACCGGCCGGACCTGTACGACCGGGCCGGCGCCCAGCAGGTGCTGGACGCCGTCCACCGCCTGCTGGAGCAGATCGAGGCGGACCCGGCACTGCCGGTGAGCCGCGCCGAGGTGCTCGCCCCCGAACAGCGCCGCCGCGTCCTGGAGGAGTGGAACGAGGCCGGCGGACCGCCGCCGGCGACGTCGGTGCACGAGCTGTTCGAGGCCGCGGTCGCCGCCGACCCCGCGGCGGTCGCGCTGGTCGCCGGCGGTGCCGAGCTCTCCTACGGCGAGCTGGACGCGCGCGCCGACCGGATCGCCCACCTGCTGGCCGGCCTCGGGGTCGGCCCGGAGACGCCGGTCGCGGTGGCCCTGCCGCGCGGCGCGGACCTGGTGGCCACCCTGCTCGCCGTCCAGAAGAGCGGCGGCGTCTACATCCCGCTCGACCCGGAGTACCCGGCGGAGCGGATCGACCACATCCTGGCCGACGCCGCGCCCGCGGTCGTGCTGACCGACTCCACGGTGGCGTCGGTGCCCGAGCGGGCGGGCGTCGAGCGCGTCCTGCTGGACGATCCCGCGGTCCGCGAGCGGCTGGCCGCCCTGCCGGGCGACGTCTTCGCCACCGCCACCCCGGCCACCGGGGCCAACCCGGCGTACGCCATCTACACCTCGGGCTCCACCGGCCGCCCCAAGGGCGTCGTCGTCACCCGCGACAACCTGGCCAACTTCGTGGTCGACATGCGGGAGCGCTTCGCCCTGCGGCCGGGGGACCGGCTGGCCGCGGTGACGACGATCTCGTTCGACATCGCCGGCCTGGAGCTGTACGTCCCGCTGGTCTCCGGCGCCACGGTGGTCCTGGCCGACCGCGACGAGGTGCGCGACGTCGACCGGCTGGCCGAGCTGCTGCGGGAGTCCGGAGCCTCCGTCATGCAGGCCACCCCCACCCTCTGGCAGGCGCTGGTCGCGCAGCGGCCGGAGGCCCTGGCCGGGCTGCGCGTGCTGGCCGGCGGAGAGGCGCTGCCCGCCGGGCTGGCCGACCGGCTGGTCGAGCTGTCCGCCGGGGTGACCAACCTGTACGGCCCGACCGAGACCACCGTCTGGTCGACCGCCGCCGAGCTCGACGCCTCCGGCCGCACCCCGGTGATCGGCCGCCCGATCGCCAACACCCAGGTCTACGTGCTCGACGCAGGCCTGTCGCTGCTGCCGCCCGGCGTTCCCGGCGACCTCTACATCGCCGGCGAGGGCGTGGTCCGCGGCTACCTCGGCCGCCCCGACCTGACCGCCGAGCGCTTCGTCGCCAGCCCGTACGGCCCGGCCGGCAGCCGGATGTACCGCACCGGCGACGTGGCCCGCTGGACCGCCGACGGGCAGCTGGAGTTCGCCGGCCGCACCGACGACCAGGTGAAGGTGCGCGGGTTCCGGATCGAGCTCGGCGAGATCGAGACGGCGCTCTGCGCACTGCCGGAGGTCGCCCGGGCCGCCGTGGTCGCCCGCGAGGACGCCTCGGGCGAGAAGCGCCTGGCGGCCTACGTGGTGCCCGCTCCGGGGGCGGCCGTGGCCGTCCCCGCCCTGCGCCGTGGCCTCGCCGAGCGGCTGCCCGAGTACATGGTGCCCGCGGCCTTCACCGTACTGGACGCCCTGCCGCTGACCCCGAACGGCAAGACCGACCGCAAGGCGCTGCCCGCGCCCGACTTCACCGCCGCCGCGGCGGCCGTCGCGCCGCGGACGCCGCAGGAGGAGATCCTCTGCGGCCTCTTCATGGAGACCCTGGACCTGCCGTCGGTCGGCGTCCACGACAACTTCTTCGACCTCGGCGGCCACTCGCTGCACGCGACCAGGGTGGTCAGCCGCACCCGCACCGCCTTCTCGGTCGAGCTGCCGCTGCGGGTGCTCTGGGAGGCGCCGACCGTCGCCGAGCTCGCCGCCCGGCTGCGCGAGGCCGACAGCGCCCGGCCGCCGGTGGTGGCCGTGGAGCGCCCCGAGCGCATCCCGCTGTCCTACGCGCAGCGCCGGCTCTGGTTCCTCAACCGGTTCGAGAACGGCGCCGCCGCGCACAACATCAGCATCGGCCTGCGGATGACCGGCGAGCTCGACCACGAGGCACTGCGGGCGGCCGTCCGGGACGTCACGGCCCGGCACGAGATCCTGCGCACCCTCTTCCCCGAGACCGACGGCGCCGCCCGGCAGCTGATCCTCTCCCCGGAGCAGGGCGCGGCCGAGCTGGTCGTCCGCGACCTCGCCGAGGAGGAGCTGGAGGCGGCGATCGCCGAGCAGGCGGCCCGCGACTTCGACCTGGCGACCGAGACCCCGCTGCGGGTCACGCTGCTGCGCCTCGCCCCGGCCGACCACGTGCTGCTGATCATCATCCACCACATCGCCGGTGACGGCTGGTCGGTCGGCCCGTTCGCCCGCGACCTCACCGCGGCCTACCTGGCCCGGGCCGCCGGCGACGCCCCCGCGTGGGAGCCGCTGCCCGTCCAGTACGCGGACTTCACCATGTGGAGCCACGAGGTCCTGGGCGACGAGGGTGACCCGCGGAGCGTGGTCGGGCGCCAGCTCGACTTCTGGCGCGGCCGCCTCGCCGGAGCCCCCGACGTGCTGGCCTTGCCGACCGACCGGCCCCGCCCGCCGGAGGCCGACTACACCGCCGAGACCGCCGAGCTGGAGATCTCCCCGGAGCTGCACCGTGCCCTGGCCGGCGTCGCCCGCAAGACCCAGAGCAGCCTCTTCATGGTGCTCCAGGCCGGCCTCTCCTCGCTCTTCACCGCCCTCGGCGCCGGCGAGGACATCCCGATCGGCTCGCCGATCGCCGGGCGCAACGACAAGGCGCTCGAAGGGATGATCGGCTTCTTCGTCAACACGCTGGTGCTGCGCACCGACACCTCCGGCGCCCCGACCTTCCGCGAACTGCTGGACCGGGTCCGGGAGTACGACCTCGCCGCGTACGCCAACCAGGACGTGCCGTTCGAGCGCCTGGTGGAACTGCTCAACCCGGAGCGCTCGCTCGCCTGGCACCCGCTCTTCCAGATCTGGCTCAACGTCCAGAACCTGGAGGCCGCCTCCAGCGCACCGGTCGGCCTGCCCGGCGTCGAGGCCGCGGCCCACCCGGTGCCGGTCAACGCGACCCAGTTCGACCTGGCGTTCACCTTCAACGAGAGCACCGCGCCGGACGGCACCCCGGCCGGCATGCAGGCGCTGATCGACTTCCGGCTCGACCTCTTCGACCGCGCCACCGTGGAGGACCTCTTCCGCCGGCTGGTACGGCTGCTGGAGCGGGTCGCCGCCGACCCGGAACTGCGGGTCGCCGACCTCCCGCTGCTGACCGACACCGAGCAGGCGGTACTCGCGGCCGCCAACGACACGGCGCGCGACCTCCCGCCGGCGACCTTCCCCGAGCTGTACGCCCGCCGGGTCGCGGCGGCCCCCGACGACGTCGCGGTGGCCTTCGAGGGCGAGGAGCTGACCTTCGCGGAACTCGACCGCCGCGCCAACCGCCTGGCCCACGTGCTCCGCACCGAGGGCGCCGCACCCGAGCGGTTCGTCGGCCTGGCCCTGCCCCGCTCGCCGCTCTGGCCGACCGCGGTGCTCGCGGCGCACAAGGCCGGCGCGGCCTACCTGCCGCTCGACCCGGCCTACCCGGCCGACCGGCTCGCCCACATGCTCGCCGACGCCCGCCCGGAGGTCGTCGTCACCACCCGCGAGATCGCGGCGGGCCTGCCGCTCTCCGCCGGGACGGCGGTGCTCCTGCTCGACGACGAGGCGACCGCCGCCCGGGTCGACGCCGCCCCGGACACCGCGCCCGAGGTGCGGCTGACGGTCCAGCACCCGGCGTACGTCATCTACACCTCCGGCTCCACCGGCCGGCCCAAGGGCGTGGTCGTCCCGCACGCGGGCTTCGCCAGCCTGCTCGCCGGCTACGTCGAGGCGCTCGGCCTCGGCCCGGGCAGCCGGGTCCTGCAGTTCGCCTCGCCGAGCTTCGACGCGGCCTTCGCCGAGCTGTGCAAGGCCCTGCTCTCCGGCTCGACGCTCGTCCTGGCGCCGCCCGCGCGGCTGGACCCGGGCGCCCCGCTGGCCGGCCTGCTGGCCGAGCAGCGGGTCACCCAGGCGACCATCCCGCCCGCCGCGCTCGGCGTGATGGCCGACGACGAGATCCCGGCCGGTCTCACCCTGCTGGTCGCCGGCGAGGCGACGCCGCCGGAGCTGGCCGGCCGCTGGTCGGCGGGCCGCCGGATGGTCAACGCCTACGGCCCGACCGAGACCACCGTCTGCGCCACCATCAGCGCCCCGCTCGCGGGCGCCGTCGAACCGCCCATCGGCACGCCCGTCCCGAACACCCGGGTGCACGTGCTGGACCGCGCCCTGCGGCAGGTCCCGCCGGGCGTGCCCGGCGAGGTCTACATCGCCGGCGCCGGGCTCGCCCGCGGCTACCTCGGCCGGCCCGGCCAGAGCGCCGAGCGCTTCCTGGCCGACCCGTTCGGCCCGGCCGGCAGCCGGATGTACCGCACCGGCGACCTCGCCCGGTGGACCAGGGACGGCGTGCTGATGTTCCTCGGCCGCGCCGACGAGCAGGTCAAGCTGCACGGCTTCCGGATCGAGCTCGGCGAGATCCGCTCGGCGCTGCTGCGCCGGGAGTCGGTCGCCCAGGCCGAGGTGCTGGTCCGCACCGACCGGCCGGGCGAGCAGCGACTGGTCGCCTACGCCGTCGCGGAGAGCGGCGCCGCGCCGCTCGACGGCGCCGCGCTGCGCACCGCCGTCGCCGCCGAGCTGCCCGAGTACATGGTGCCCGCGGCGGTCGTGGTGCTCGACGCCCTGCCGCTGACGCCGAACGGCAAGACCGACCGGAAGGCCCTGCCGGCCCCCGACTTCGCCCCGGCCGCGGGGGCCGTGGCCGCCCGCACACCCGAGGAGGAGCTGCTCGCCTCGCTGTTCGCCGAGATCCTCGGGGTGGCGGAGGTCGGGGTCCACGACAACTTCTTCGACACCGGCGGCGACAGCATCATGTCGATCCAGCTGGTGCGCCGCGCCCGCAACGCGGGCCTCACGCTGAGCCCGCGGGACGTCTTCGAGCACAAGACGGTCGCCGCCCTCGCCCGGGCGGTCGCGGCCCAGGCCCCGGCCGGGGAGGCCGCGCAGCCGGCCGCCGCGGCCCCCGTCCCGGCCGGCGCCGGCGTCGGCCCGGTGCCGCTGACGCCGATCATCCACTGGATGCGCGAGCGCGGCGGGCGCCCGGACCGGTTCAGCCAGACCAACCTGCTGGTCGTCCCGGCCGACCTCGGGCAGCAGCGGCTGGAAACCGCCCTGCAGTCCGTGCTCGACCACCACGACGTGCTGCGGATGCGCCTCGGCCGCACCGGCGGCGTGGTGTGGAACCTGGAGGTGCCCGAGCGCGGCACCGTCCGCGCCGCCGACCTGCTGCGCCGGACCGACGTCGCCGGCCTCTCCGCCGAGCAGACCCAGGCCCGCATCCTCGACGAGGCCAAGGCAGCCTGGGACCGGCTCGACCCGGAGGCCGGGGTGATGCTCCAGGCCGTCTGGTTCGACGCCGGCGCGCACGCCCCGGGCCGGCTGCTGCTGACCGTCCACCACCTCGCCGTCGACGGCGTCTCCTGGCGCATCCTGCTGCCCGACCTGGCCCAGGCCTGGTCGGCGGCGGCCGGCGGCGCGCCCGCCGAGCTCGACCCGGTCGGCACGTCCTTCCGCGAGTGGGCGCAGCTGCTCACCGACGCGGCCCAGGCACCGGAGCGGGTCGAGGAGCTGCCGCACTGGCTGGAGACCCTCGCCGAGCCGGAGCCGGAACTGGCCGACCGGCCGCTGGACCCGCGGCGGGACGTCACCTCGACCACCCGCCGGATGGTCCTGGAACTGCCGGTCGCGGAGACTGCCGCCCTGCTCACGACCGTGCCCGCGGCCTTCCACGCCCGGGTCAACGACGTGCTGCTCTCCGCCTTCGCCGCCGCGGTCGCCGAGTGGCGCCGTACCCGGGACCGCGGCGAGGGCCCGATCCTGGTCAACCTGGAGGGCCACGGCCGCGAGGAGATCGCCGAGCAGGTCGAGCTCTCCCGCACGGTCGGCTGGTTCACCAGCCTCTTCCCGGTCCGGCTGGACCCGGGCCCGCACGACTGGGCGGACTTCGCCGCCGGCGGCGGCTCGGCCGGCCGGGTGCTGAAGCGGATCAAGGAGCAGCTGCGCGCCCTGCCGGACAACGGCATCGGGTACGGCCTGCTGCGCTACCTCAACCCGCAGACCGCGCCGGTGCTGTCGCGGCTGCCGGAACCCCGGATCAGCTTCAACTACCTCGGGCGCTTCGGCGGGGCCGGCGCCGCCGGCGACGAGGTGCTGACCGACTGGGCGACCGCCCCGGAGGGCTTCGACGCCGACGGCGGCAGCGACCCGGACCGTCCGCTGGCACACGTCGTCGACATCAACGCCCTGACCCAGGACCTGCCGGACGGGCCGCGCCTGGTCGCCGACCTCGCGTGGGCGGGCGAGCTGCTGAGCGAGGAGGACGCCCGCGCGCTGGGCGAGAACTGGATCCGTGCCCTGACCGCCCTGGTGCGCCACGCCGAGCGGTCCGAGGCGGGCGGCTACAGCCCGTCCGACCTCACCCTCGTCCCGCTCTCCCAGGAGGAGATCGACGCGGTGGAGTCGGCCGGCCACGAGCGGCTGGAGGACGTCCTGCCGCTCACCCCGATGCAGGAGGGCCTGCTCTTCCACAGCCAGCTGGCCGAGGAGGGGCCGGACATCTACACCATCCAGCTCGGCATCGACATCGCCGGACCGCTGGACGCCGGCCGTCTCCGCGAGGCGGCGGCCGCCCTGCTGCGCCGGCACCCGAACCTGCGGGCGGGCTTCCGCCAGCAGGGGCTGAGCCGGCCGGTACAGGTGGTCCTCGGCGACCTCGAACTGCCTTGGACCGAGCTGGACTTCACCGACCTGCCGGAGGACGGCCGGGCGGCCCGGCTGGACGCGCTGATGGACGAGGACCGGCTGCGCCGGTTCGACCCCGAGCGCCCCCCGCTGCTGCGCTTCACCCTGATCCGGATGGGCGAGCGGATCTCCCGCTTCCTGATGACCAACCACCACCTGCTGCTGGACGGCTGGTCGGGCCCGCTGCTGGTGCGCGAGCTCTTCGCGCTCTACGAGTCGGGCGGCGACGAGTCCGTGCTGCCCGAGGTCACCCCCTACCGGGACTACCTGGCCTGGCTCGGGCGGCAGGACAAGCAGGCGGCCCGCGCCGCCTGGGGCGAGGTGCTCGCCGGGGTGGACGGCGCGACGCTGATCGCACCCGAGGCCGGCGACGCCGCGGACGCCGTGCCGGGCGACGTCCTGGTCGAGCTGGACGAGGCCGCCACGGCCGCGGTGACGGCGCTCTCCCGACGCTTCGGGGTCACCCTGAACACGGTGGTGCAGACGGCCTGGGCGGTGGTGCTGGGCCGGTTGACCGGCCGCTCCGACGTGGTGTTCGGCAGCACCGTCTCCGGGCGGCCCGCCGAGCTGCCGGGCGTGGAGCACATGGTCGGCCTGTTCATCAACACCGTGCCGGTGCGGATCGCGCTCCCGGCCGGCCGGACGTGGGCCGGCCTGCTGGACGACGTCCAGCGCGGGCAGACGGCGGTGATGGACCACCACCACCTGGGCCTGCAGGACATCCTGCGGCTGGTCGACTCCGACCGGCTGTTCGACACCATCGTGGTCACCGAGAACTTCCCGTTCGAGGGCGACGGCGACGGCGCCCCGGACGACGGCGAGGGCCTGCGGATCGTCGGCGGCTACGGGTCGGACGGCAACCACTACCCGGTGAGCCTGGTCGCGATGCCCGGCCGCCGGCTGCGGCTGCGCCTGGGCTACCGGCCGGACGCGCTCGCCCGCGAGGCCGTGGAGGCGGTCGGCGCCCGCCTGGTCCGGGCGATCGGCGCCATGACGGCTGCGCCGGAGCAGCCGGTGGACCGCACCGACCTGCTCGCCGACGACGAACGCCGCACCCTGCTGGAGGAGTTCAACGACACCGCGCGGCCCGCCCCGGCCCTGGTGCCGGAGCGCTTCGAGGCGCAGGCCGCCCGCACCCCGGACGCACCGGCGGTGCTGCTCGCGGACGGCTCCGGGCTGAGCTACGCCGAGCTGGACGCGGCGGCCGACGACCTGGCCGCGGAGCTGGTCGAGGCGGGCGTCGGGCCGGAGCGGCTGGTCGCGCTGGCGCTGCCCCGCTCGGCGGAGCTGCTGGTCGCCGCGCTCGCGGTGCTCAAGGCGGGCGGCGGCTACCTGCCCGTCGACCCGGGCGACCCGGCCGACCGGCTGGCGTACGTGCTCTCCGACGCGCGGCCGGTGCTGGTGCTGAGCCGGTCGGACGTCGCCGCCGGACTGCCGGCGGTGGACGCCCCGGTCCGGCTGCTGGACCGGCGGAGCCCGGGCGACCGGACGGCACGGGCCGCCGGCGCCGACCCGCGGTGGCGCGCGCAGGCCCCGGCCTACGTGATCTACACCTCCGGCTCCACCGGGCGCCCGAAGGGCGTGGTCATCGAGCACCGCTCGTTCGCCCAGTACCTGGACTACGCGACCGAGGCCTACCCCTCGGTTCGGGAGCGGGCGCTGCTGCACTCGCCGGCCTCCTTCGACATGGCGGTGACCACCCTGTTCGCCCCGCTGGTGAGCGGCGGCTGCGTCCACGTGGCGGAGCTGGAGCAGGCCGAGGGCGAGCGGCGGCAGCCGGCCTTCCTCAAGGCCACCCCCTCGCACCTGGCGCTGCTCGCGGGCCTGGACCGGGAATGCTCCCCGGCGGCCGAACTGGTGGTCGGCGGTGAGCAGTTGCTCGGCGAACCGCTGCAGGAGTGGCGCGCCGCCCACCCGGGCGTGGCCGTGGTCAACGAGTACGGGCCCACCGAGGCGACCGTCGGCTGCGCCGTGCTGCGGCTGGAGCCGGGCGACCCGGTGGCCGCCGGGGCCGTGCCGATCGGCCGGCCGACGCCGAACACCCGGCTGTACGTCCTGGACGCCGGGCTGCGCCCGGTGCCGCACGGCAGCGCCGGCGAACTGTACATCGGCGGCGCGCAGTTGGCCCGCGGCTACCTGGGCCGGCCGGACCTCACCGCGGCCCGCTTCGTGGCCGACCCGTTCGGCGCGCCCGGCGGGCGGCTCTACCGCACCGGCGACCTCGCCCGGTGGGACGCGGCCGGGCGGCTGGAGTACCTGGGCCGGATCGACGACCAGGTCAAGGTCCGCGGCTACCGGGTCGAACTCGGCGAGATCGAGGCCGCGTTGACCGCCGACCCGGAGGTCGGCCAGGCCGTGGTGGTGCTGCGGGAGGACGCGGGCCGGAGCCGGCGGCTGGTCGGCTACCTGGTCCCCGCCGCGGGCGGGCCGGAGGTCGCCGCGGTGCGCGAGCGGCTGGCGGCCCGGGTGCCCGAGTACATGGTCCCGGCGGCCTTCGTGGTGCTCGACGAGCTGCCGCTGAACGCCAACGGCAAGGTGGACCGCCGGGCGCTGCCGGCGCCCGAGTACCGCGCCGCGCAGTGGAGCGGCCCGAGCACCCCGCAGGAGGAGATCCTGTGCGGGCTGTTCCGGGAGGTGCTGGGGGCCGAGGTGGTCGGCGTCCACGACAGCTTCTTCGACCTCGGCGGCGACAGCATCCTGGCGATGGGCCTGGTCAACCGGATCCGCTCGGCCTTCGGCGTCAAGCCGAGCATCCGTACCGTGCTCGCCGCGCCGACGGTCGCGGAGCTGGCCGGCCGGCTCGGCGGCGAGGCCGACCAGAACGCGCTCGACGTCCTGCTCCCGCTGCGCGAGAACGGCAGCCGCGCGCCGCTGTTCTGCGTGCACCCCGCTGGCGGGCTGAGCTGGTCGTACGCGGCCCTGCTCCGGCACGTGGACGCCGAGCACCCGGTCTACGGCCTGCAGGCCCGCGGGCTGGTCGGCGGCGACCCGCTGCCGGAGTCGATCGAGGAGATGGCGGCGGACTACGTCGAGCAGGTCCGCAAGGTCCAGCCGGCCGGTCCCTACCACCTGCTGGGCTGGTCGCTCGGCGGCACCGTGATCCACGAGATGGCCGCCCAGCTCCGCGCCGCCGGCGAGGAGGTGGCGCTGCTGGCCAACCTCGACGAGTACCCGCTGGACCGCTCGCAGCCGCTGCCCGACCGGGTGCCGGACGAGCAGGACGCGCTGCGGACGATGCTCGACTTCGCGGGCCACGACGTGGACGCCCTCGGGGACGCCCGGCTGGAGCACGCCCAGGTGGTGGCCGTGCTGCAGGAGCGGCAGAGCGTGCTCGCCAGCCTGGACGAGGCCGCCGTGGCCGCGCTGGCGCGGGTGTACGCCAACAACCGGCGGCTGTTCCTGGCCTACCGGCCGCCCAGGTACGACGGCGACCTGCTGGTGCTGGTCGCCGAGCCGGACCGCTCCCGCCCCGGCTCCGACCTCGCCGACCGGGTCGGCGCCTGGAAGGAATTCGTCGGCGGCCGGATCGAATTCCGGGTGATCGGCTGCGACCACCCGTACCTGCTGCAGCCGGAATGGGCCGCGGAGGTCGGCCGGGTGGTCAACGAGAGGCTCCGGGAACTCAGGTGACGCGCACCCCGGCCGGCCGGCGGACCGGCCGGCCGGGAGGCGCGAGAAGGCTCGTGAGAAGGCCGCCGCGAAGGCGCGCGAGAAATGGTGGAGAAATGACCGTGCAGACGACCGGAAGCAGGACCGCGGTGCCCGATGGGATCTCGGCGGTGAACCTGGCGGACCCGAAGTCCTACCTCGAGAACGACATGGACGCGTACTGGCGGCGGCTGCGCGCCGACCACCCCGCGTACCGGCACGGCCGGGACGGTGAGTATCCCGAGTTCTGGGTGGTCAGCCGCTACGCCGACGTCATGGCCCTGTACCGGGACGACCGGCGGCTCACCTCGGAGAAGGGCAACGTCCTGGTGACGCTGCTGGCCGGCGGCGACTCGGCGGCCGGCCAGATGCTGGCGGTGACCGACGGCCGGCGCCACAAGGACCTGCGCAACGTGATGCTGCGGGCGTTCTCGCCGCGGGCACTGGCCCACGTGACCGACCTGGTGCGCACCAACACCCGGGCGCTGGTCTCCGACTTCGTGCGCCGCGGCTCGGGCGACTTCGCCGCCGAAGTCGCCTCGGTGATCCCGATGACCACGGTGGGCGGGCTGCTCGGAGTCCCGCAGCGGGACCACCCCTACCTGCTCGGCCTGACCAAGTCGTCGCTCAGCTCCGACGAGGCCGACCAGGCCCCCGAGGAGGCCTTCCTGGCCCGCAACGAGATCCTGCTCTACTTCAGCGACCTGGTCGCCGAGCGGCGGGCCGACCCGCAGGACGACGTCATCACCACCCTGACGCAGAGCGACATCGACGGGGTGCCGCTCACCGACCAGGACATCGTCTTCAACTGCTACAGCCTGATCCTGGGCGGCGACGAGACCAGCCGGCTCAGCATGATCGAGGCCGTCCACGCCCTCAGCCGCGAGCCGGAGCAGTGGCGGCGGCTCAAGCAGGGCGAGGTCACCCTGGAGTCGGCCGTCGAGGAGATCCTGCGCTGGGCCTCCCCGGCGATGAACTTCGGCCGCCGCGCCCTGGTCGACATCGAGTTGCACGGCGAGACGATCAAGGCCGGCGACGTGGTCACGCTCTGGAACATCTCGGCCAACCGGGACGACGCCGTCTTCGACGACCCGTTCACGCTGGACCTCGGGCGCACCCCGAACAAGCACATCACCTTCGGCTACGGCCCGCACTTCTGCCTGGGCGCCTACCTGGCCCGGGTCGAGGTGAAGGAGATGCTCGACGCGCTGCGCACCTTCACCACCGGCTTCGAGCTGACCGGCGAGCCGCGCCGGATCCACTCCAATCTGATGACCGGTATGTCCTACCTGCCGGTGGGCTTCACCGCGGACGAGGCGGGGCTGGCCACCGCCGGCTCCTGACCCCGCCGCACCGCACCGCACCGGCCCGGCGCCGCCCCTGGGGAGGCGCCGGGCCGGATTCCGTGCGGCGTACTCAATTACTTGCAGTGCCGTTGTCGGTGTCGTCGCGCGGCCGGAAGGCTGGCACGTGAGATTTCTGCCTGGCCGACGGTGCCGCATTTCCTTCCCCGACCAACCGAATTCACGCGGGCCGCACTGTCCGGGGCACCCGGGTTGATCGATCGAATGTGGAGTGAGTGAATGTCTGACCCGCAGGGTGTTCGTTACCGCTTGACCGAAGGGCAGCGGGGGATCTGGTACGCGGCGCAGAACGATCCGGCGAATCCGGTGTTCTGCCTGGCGGAGCGAGTGGACATCGACGGCCCGGTCGACGCGGAGCTGTTGGAGGCGGCCGTCCGGCAGGTGGTCGACGAGACCGAGGCCCTGCGGGCGCACTTCGGCGAGGACGCCGAGGGCCCGTACCAGGTGGTCGGCCCCGCACCCGCCTGGACCTTCCCGGTGGTCGACCTCTCCGCCGAGGACGACCCGGAGGCCGCGCTGCTGCGCTGGGTGGCGGCCGACCACGAGCGGCCGGTCGACCTCGGCTCCGGGCCGCTGTTCACCTTCGCACTGTTCCGGCTCGCCGAGCACCGGCACGTCTGGTACCAGCGGCACCACCACATCGTGCTGGACGGCCTGAGCATCGCCGTGGTCGCGCGCCGGGTGGCCGCCGTCTACTCCGCCGCCGCGGCCGGGCAGCCGTGCCCGCCGGCCGCCGCCGGCAGCCTGGGTGACCTCGTCGAGGCCGACGCCGCCTACCAGGACTCGGACGCCTTCGCGGCGGACCGCCGCTTCTGGGCCGAGCAGCTGGCCGACCGCACCGAGGTGTCCGGTCTCGCCGAGCAGCCCGCCGGCTACCCGGACCGCCCGCTGCTGCGGGCCGTCGCCGAACTCGGCGCCGGGACCGTCGAGTCGGTCCGCTCCCTGGCCCGCGAGACCGGCCTGGCCTGGCCGGCCGTGTTCGCCGCCGCGCAGGCCCTCTACGTCCACCGGGCCACCGGCCGCACCGACGTGGTGCTGGCCCTCCCGGTCGCGGCCCGCCCCACCGGGCCGGCCGGCGGGGTGCCCGGCATGGTGTCGAACGTCGTGCCGCTGCGGCTCTCCGTCCACCCCGGGGCCACCGTCGGTGAGCTGCTCCGGGACGTCTCCCGGCGGATGCGCGCCGTGGTCCGCCACCAGCGCTACCGGTACGAGGCGATGCGCCGCGACGCCGGTGCGCTCGTCGACGGCCGGCGCCTGGTCGGCCCGCGCGTCAACCTCGTCATGTTCGAGTACAACCTGGACTTCGCCGGCGCCCCGGGCACCGTGCGGAACCTGACCATCGGCCAGGACGACGACCTCACCGTCGTCGTCGACGCCCGCGCCGGCGGCGGCGCCCTGCGCCTCGAACTCAACGCCAACCCCGACCTCTACACCGCCGAGGACGTCGAGCGGCACTGCGAGCGGCTGGTCGCGCTGGTCGGCGCCCTCGCCGCGGGCGGCCCGGAGCAGATCGTCGGGCGCCTCGACACCGCCACCGACCGGGAACTGCGGCAGGTGCTGACGGAGTGGAACGGCTCCGCCGCTCCCGGTGGCGCCGCCACCCTGCCCGAGCTGTTCGAGGCGCGCGTCCGGGCCTGCCCGGACGCGACCGCCGTCACCCTCGGCGCCGAGGCGCTGACCTACCGGGAGCTGAACGCCCGGGCCAACGCCCTGGCCCGGCTGCTCGTCGCGCACGGCGCCGGCCCGGGGCGGTTCGTCGGGTTGGTGCTGCCCCGCTCGGTCGACCTGGTCGTCGCCCTCCTCGCGGTGGTGAAGACCGGCGCCGCCTACGTGCCCATCGACCCCACCTACCCGGCGGACCGGATCGCCTACACGATGGCGGACGTCGAGCTCTCGGTGGCCGTCACGCACACCGGCGGGGGAGTGGTGCTGCCGGAGGGCGTGCGGCGGATCGCCCTCGGCGACGCGGAGACCGCCGCCGACCTCCGGGCCCGGCCCGGCACCGACCTCGCCGACACCGACCGGCTCGGCCCGCTCGTCCCGGACGCACCCGCCTACGTCATCTACACCTCGGGCTCCACCGGGCGCCCCAAGGGCGTCGTGGTCTCGCACCGCAACGTGGTGCGGCTGTTCTCCGCGACCGACCACTGGTTCGGCTTCGGCCCCGACGACGTGTGGACGCTCTTCCACTCCTACGCCTTCGACTTCTCGGTCTGGGAGCTCTGGGGGCCGCTGCTGCACGGCGGCCGGCTGGTCGTCGTCCCGCACGACGTCTCGCGCTCCCCGGAGGCCTTCCTGCGGCTGCTGGCCGACGAGCGGGTCACCGTCCTCAACCAGACGCCCTCGGCCTTCTACCAGCTGGTGCACGCCGACCGGGCCGATCCGGAGACCGGCGACCGGCTGGCGCTGCGCCACGTCGTCTTCGGCGGCGAGGCGCTGGACCTGGGCCGGCTCGCCGCCTGGTACGACCGCCACCCCGACGGCTCCCCGCTGCTCGTCAACATGTACGGCATCACCGAGACCACCGTCCACGTCAGCCACCTGCCGCTCGACCGCGAGCTCGCCGCCGCGGGCACCGGCAGCCTGATCGGTCGGGCCATCCCCGACCTGCGGACCTACCTCCTGGACGGCGCGCTGCGCCCGGTGCCGCCGGGCGTCGGCGGCGAGCTGTACGTGGCCGGAGGCGGTGTGGCCCAGGGCTACCTCAGGCGCCCCGGGCTCACCTCCACCCGCTTCGTCGCCGACCCGTTCGCGGGCGACGGCACCCGGATGTACCGCACCGGCGACCTCGCACGCTGGACCCCGGAGGGCCGGCTGGAGTACCTCACCCGGGCCGACCACCAGGTGAAGATCCGCGGCTTCCGGATCGAGACCGGCGAGATCGCCGCCGCGCTCGCCGCCTGCCCCGGTGTCGCCAACTGCGCGGTGGTGGCCCGCGACGACCGGCAGGGCGAGAAGCGGCTGGTCGCCTACGTCGTGCCGCAGGACGCCGCCGACGCCCCCGACCCGGCGCTGCTGCGCAAGAAGCTCGGCGAGACCCTGCCGGACTACATGCTCCCCGCCGTCTTCGTCGCCCTGGAGACGCTGCCGCTGACGCCCAGCGGCAAGCTCGACGAGCGGGCCCTGCCGGAGCCCGAGGCGGCCGCGGCCACCGGCGGGCGCGCCGCCCGGACCCCCAACGAGCAGGTGCTCGCCGCCCTGTTCGCCGAGGTCCTGGACACCCCGTCGGTCGGTGCGGACGACAACTTCTTCACCCTCGGCGGGCACTCGCTGTCCGCCACCCGGCTGGCCGGCCGGGCCCGCGCCGTGCTCGGCGTCGAGCTGGCCGTCCGCGACGTGTTCGAGCGGCCCACCGTGGCCGCGCTCGCCACGCTGCTGGACACCGCCGCGGCGGCCCGCACCGCGCTCGTCCCCGGCCCGCGGCCCGACCCGATGCCGCTCTCCTTCGCCCAGCAGCGGCTCTGGTTCCTCGACCGCCTCGACGGCCCGAGCCCGACCTACAACATCCCGTTCGTGCTGCGGCTGACCGGGGAGCTCGACACCGCGGCCCTGCAGGCCGCCCTGCGCGACGTAATGCTGCGCCACGAGAGCCTGCGCACGGTGTTCCCGGCCGCCGCCGGCGTCCCGCGCCAGCGCGTCCTCACCGCCGACGAACTGCCCCCGCTGCTCACGGTGACCCGCACCGACGCCGGCCGGCTGCCGGCCGCGCTCGCCGCCGCGGCCGCGCACACCTTCGCACTCGAATCCGAACTCCCGCTGCGTGCCGAGCTGTTCAGTACCGGCGAGGGCGAGTACGCGCTGTCCGTGGTGGTCCACCACATCGCCGGCGACGGCTGGTCCCTGGCCCCGCTCGTGCGGGACCTCGCCACCGCCTACACCGCCCGCCACGGCGGCGCCGCGCCCGACTGGGCGCCGCTGCCGGTCCAGTACGCCGACTACACCCTCTGGCAGCGCGCGCTGCTCGGCGACGAGTCGCACGACCGCAGCCCGCTGGAGCAGCAACTCGCCTACTGGAAGCAGGCCCTGGCCGGCCTGCCGGAGGAGCTGGAGCTGCCCGCCGACCGCCCCCGGCCGGCCGTGGCGGGACACCGCGGCGCGGTGCTGGCCTGCGACCTCGACGCCGAGCTGCACCGGGCCGTCGTCGCCGTCGCGCGCTCCGGCGGCGCGAGCGTCTTCATGGTGCTCCAGGCCGCCCTCGCCACCCTGCTGTCCGCGCTCGGCGCCGGCGACGACATCCCGGTCGGCAGCCCGATCGCCGGCCGCACCGACGAGGCGCTGGACGACCTGGTCGGCTTCTTCGTCAACACCCTGGTGCTGCGCACCGACACCTCCGGCCGCCCCGCCTTCACCGAGCTGGTCGAGCGGGTGCGGCAGAGCTCGCTCGCCGCCTACGCCCACCAGGACGTGCCGTTCGAGCGGCTGGTCGAGGTGCTCAACCCGGACCGTTCGCTGGCCCGGCACCCGCTGTTCCAGATCCTGCTGAGCATGCAGGACCACCCCGACCGCGCGCTCGACCTGCCCGGCGTCGAGGCCTCGGTGGCCCCGGGCGACCTGGCGATCGCCAAGTTCGACCTGCAGTTCGACTTCAGCGAGCGGTTCGACGCGGACGGAGCCCCCGCCGGCATCGCCGGCCAGGTGCTGTACAGCACCGACCTGTACGACGCCGAAACGGTCCGGCTGATGGTGTGGCGGCTGGTCCGGGTCCTGGAACAGGCCACCGCTCGGCCGACCGCGAGCATCGCCGGGATCGACCTCCTCCGGCCGGCCGAGGCCGAGCGGCTGGACGTCGGCTGGGCGGGCGCCGTCCGCGACGTCCCCGCGCTCACCGGCACCGTCGGCGGGCTCTTCGCCGCCCGGGCAGCCGAGACCCCGGCGGCGACCGCCCTGGTGGCCGCCGACGGCACCGAGGTCTCCTACCGCGAGCTGGACGAGCGGGCCAACCGGCTGGCGCACCGGCTGCTCGCCGCCGGCGTCGGCCCGGAGTCCCGGGTGGCCGTCCTGCAGCAGCGTTCGGTGGACCTCGTCGTCTCGCTGCTCGCCGTGCTCAAGGCGGGCGGCAGCTACGTGCCGCTCGACGCCCGTGCCCCGCAGACCCGCTGGCAGCTGGTCGTCGAGCAGACCGAGGCCTCGGTGCTGCTGCTCGACCGGGCCCAGCCCGACCGGGAGTTCACCCACGGCGCGGTGGAGCTCCTGGCCGACGAGGGCCTGGACGCCTTCCCGGCGACCGCGCCCGCCGTCGCGGGCCACCCCGAGCAGCTCGCGTACGTGATGTTCACCTCCGGCTCCACCGGCCGGCCCAAGGGCGTCGCCGTCACCCACCGCGACCTGCTGGCCTTCGCGCTCGACGGCTGCTTCGCCGCCGACGCGCACCGCCGGGTGCTCTGGCACGCGCCGCACGCCTTCGACGCCGCCAACTACGAGATCTGGGTCCCGCTGCTGAGCGGCGGCACGGTGGTCGTCGCCCCGGCGCACGACATGGACGTCGCCACCCTGCGGCGCGCCGTCGCCGAGCACGGCATCACCGGCCTGCACCTGACCGCCGGGCTGTTCCGCGTGGTCGCCGAGAACGACCTCGACTGCCTCACCGGCGTGCGCGAGCTGCTGGCCGGCGGCGACGTCGTCCCGGGCACCGCCGTGCGCGAACTGCTGGAGCGCTTCCCCGGCCTGGTCTTCAAGGACACCTACGGCCCCACCGAGACCACCTCCTTCGCGACCCACCACCGCGTCACCGACCCGGGCGCCGTGCCCGACGCGGTGCCGATCGGGCGTCCGCTGGACAACATGCGCGCCTACGTGCTGGACGCCGGCCTGCGCCGCGTCCCGCCGGGCGTGGTCGGCGAGCTGTACCTCGCCGGCGAGGGCCTGGCGCGCGGCTACTGGCGGGCGCCGGGGCTCACCGCCGAGCGCTTCCTCGCCGACCCCTTCGGCCCCGCGGGCAGCCGGATGTACCGGGTGGGCGACCTCGCCCGCTGGAACGGCGACGGCCGGCTGGAGTTCGCCGGCCGGGCCGACGACCAGGTGAAGATCCGCGGCTTCCGGATCGAGCCGGCCGAGGTGGAGGCGGCCGTCGCCCGCCACCCGGGCGTCGGCTCGGCGGCCGTGGTGGTCCGCGAGGACCGGCCCGGCGACAAGCGGCTGGTCGCCTACGCCGTGCCCGCGGCCGGGCACCAGCTCGACCTCGACGCCCTGCAGGCCGGCCTCGCCCGGACGCTGCCCGACTACATGGTGCCCGCCGCCGTGGTGGCCCTGGAGGCGCTGCCGCTCACCCCGAACGGCAAGCTCGACCGCAGGGCGCTGCCCGAGCCCGGGACGCCGGGCGGGGGCTCCGGCGGCCGTGCCCCGCGCACCCCCGAGGAGCAGGTGCTCTGCGGCCTGTTCGCCGAGATCCTGGAGACCTCCTCGGTCTCGATCGACGACGGCTTCTTCGACCTCGGTGGGCACTCGCTGCTCGCCACCCGCCTGGTGCTGCGCATCCAGGCCGTCCTCGGCGTCGAGGTGGCGGTCCGCGACCTGTTCAACGCCTCCACCGTCGCCGAGCTCGCCGGGCTGATCGCCGGCGCCGCCGGGGCGACCCGGACGCCGCTCGCGCCGGTGGAGCGGCCCGCCACGGTGCCGCTGGCCCTCCCGCAGCGCGGCCTCTGGTTCCTCAACCAGATGGAGGGCCCGAGCCCCACCTACAACCTCGGCGTCTCGCTGCGCTTCACCGGGCAGCTCGACCGCGAGGCCCTGTACGCGGCCCTGCACGACGTCATCGCCCGGCACGAGAGCCTGCGCACGGTCTTCCCCGCCGAGGACGGCGTGCCCCGCCAGCACGTGGTGCCCGCCGCCGAGGCCCGGGCCGCGATCGGGGTCACCGAGATCGCCGAGGAGGAGCTGGACGAGGCGCTGACCCGGGCCGCCCGGCAGGGCTTCGACCTCGCCCGCGACCTGCCGATCCGGGCCGACCTGCTGGTGATCAGCCCGACCGAGCACGTCTTCCTGGTCCTGGTGCACCACATCGTCTCCGACGGCTGGTCGATGACCCCGCTGGTCTCCGACCTCGCCGCGGCCTACGCCGAGCGGAGGGCCGGCGGCGCGCCCGACCGGGAGCCGCCGACCGTCCAGTACGCCGACTACACCCTGTGGCAGGCGCGGTCGCTCGGGAGCGAGACCGACCCGGAGAGCCGGCTCGGCCACCAGCTCGACCACTGGCGGCAGGCCCTGGCCGGCCTGCCCGAGCAGCTCGACCTGCCCACCGACCGGCCGCGGCCGGCGGTGCTGAGCAACCGCGGCGACATCGTCCCGCTGGCCCTCGGCCCCGAGCTGCACGCGGCGCTCGCCGGTGTCGCCCGTACCAGTGGCGCCAGCCTGTTCATGGTGGTCCAGGCCGGGCTCGCCGCGCTGCTGTCCCGGCTCGGCGGGGGCACCGACATCCCGCTCGGCACCGCCGTCGCCGGGCGCAACGACGAGGCCCTGATGGAGAGCATCGGGTTCTTCGTCAACACGCTGGTGCTGCGCAACGACGTGTCCGGGGACCCGACCTTCCGCCAGCTGCTCGACCGGGTGCGCGAGGCCGACCTGGCCGCCTTCGCCAACCAGGAGGTGCCCTTCGACCTGCTGGTGGAGGCCCTCAGTCCGCACCGGTCGCTGGCCCGGCACCCGCTCTTCCAGACCATGCTCACCTTCGAGAACATGCCCGAGCTGACGCTGCGCTTCCCCGGGCTGCAGACCAGGCTCCACCCGGCCAACGCCCGCGCCGCCAAGTTCGACCTGGACTTCTCGCTCGGCGAGACCTTCGACGCCGGCGGCGCCCCGGCCGGGATCACCGGCACGCTGTCCTTCAACACCGACCTCTACGACCGCACCGGCGCCGAGGCGCTGGCCGCCCGGTTCGTCCGGCTCCTGGAGGCGGTGGCGGCCAACCCGGCGCTGCCGGTCTCCGCGGCGGACCTGCTGGCCGACGAGGAGCGGGCCGGTCTGGCCGGCCCGTGGCAGGGCGCCGAGGCGATCGAGGGCCCGACCACCCTGGCCGATCAGCTCGCCCACTGGGCCGAGCGGACGCCCGACGCCGTCGCGGTCAGCACCGCCACCGAACGGCTCGGCTACGCCGAGCTGGCCGCCCGGGTGAACCGGCTGGCCCGGCTGCTGGCCGGCCACGGCGTCGGCCCGGAGCGCTTCGCCGCCCTGCTGCTGCCGCGCAGCCTCGACATGGCGGTCGCCCCGCTCGCGGTCACCGCGGCCGGCGGCGCCTACCTGCCGATCGACCCCGGCCTGCCCGCCGAGCGGATCCGGTTCGTCGTCGAGGACACCCGCCCGGCGGCCGTGCTGACGACCCGCCGGCTGGCCGCCGCGCTGCCGCCGCTGCCGGAGGGGACCGCCCTGCTGCTCCTGGACGACCCGGCCACCGGGGCCACGCTCGCGGCCCTGCCCGGGCACACCCCGGAGCCCGGCGAGCTGAACGGCGCGGTGCGCCCGGACAACCTCGCCTACGCCATCTACACCTCCGGTTCGACCGGCCTGCCCAAGGGCGTCACCGTCGAGCACCGCAGCCTGGTGAACCTCTTCACGGCGCACCGGCGCGACCTGTTCGAGCCCGCGGTCGCGGCGGCCGGCGGCCGCCGGTTCCGCGCCGGAGTGACGGCCTCGCTCTCCTTCGACACCTCCGTCGAGGGACTGCTCTGGGCGCTGGCCGGCCACGAGGTGCACATCGTCGACGACGACGTGCGCCGCGACCCGCAGGCCCTGGTGGCCTACCTGGCCGAGCACCGCGTCGACTTCCTCGACATCACCCCCTCGTACGCGGCCGAGCTGGTCGAGGCCGGCCTGCTCGACCGCACCGACACCGCCCCGGCGGTGCTGATGCTCGGCGGTGAGGCGCTCGGCCGGGACCTCTGGGAGCGGTTGGCCGGATCGCCGGCCACCGCGAGCCACAACTTCTACGGCCCCACCGAGTTCACCGTCGACGCGCTCTCCGCACCGCTCGCCGCCGCCGACCGGCCGGTGATCGGCCGGCCGGTCCGCGGCACCCGCGCCCATGTGCTCGACGGCGCGCTGCGGCCGGTCCCCCCGGGCGTCCCGGGCGAGCTCTACCTGGCCGGCGCCGGCCTGGCCCGCGGGTACTGGCAGCGGCCGGGCCTGACCGCCGAGCGGTTCGTCGCCGACCCGTTCGGCCCCGCCGGGAGCCGGATGTACCGCACCGGCGACGTGGTGCGCCGGCAGGCCGACGGCCATCTGGTCTACCTCGGCCGGGTCGACGACCAGGTCCAGGTGCGCGGCTTCCGCGTCGAGCTCGGCGAGATCGCGGCGGCCCTCGGCGCGCTGCCCGGCGTCGCCCGGGGCGCGGCCCTGGTCCGCGAGGACACCCCGGGCGACCAGCGGCTCGTCGGCTACGCCGTGCCCGAGCCCGGCGCCGCGCCGGACCCGGCGGACGTCCGCGCCGCCCTGCGGCGGAGCCTGCCCGAGTACATGGTGCCGAGCACCGTGGTCCTGCTGGACGCCCTGCCGCTGACCGCCAACGGCAAGCTCGACCAGAAGGCCCTGCCGGCGCCGGAGCGCGGCGCGGCCACCGCGGCCCGGGCGCCCCGCACCCCGCGCGAGGAGGTGCTCGCCGGGCTCTTCGCCGAAGTGCTGGGCGTGCCCGGGGTCGGGGTGGACGACGGCTTCTTCGACCTCGGCGGGCACTCGCTGATGGCCGCCCGGCTGGTCAACCGGATCCGCACCGCGCTCTCCGTCGAACTCTCCGTCCGCACCCTGTTCGAGGCGCCCACGGTGGCCGCGCTCGCCCGCGCCCTGGACGGCGCGGCGGCCGCCCGGCAGCCGCTCGCCGTCCAGGAACGGCCCGACCCCCTCCCGCTCTCCTACGCCCAGCGCCGCCTCTGGTTCCTCAACCGGCTGGAGGGGCTGAGCGCGACCTACAACGTGCCGGTGGTGCTGCGGCTCTCCGGCGAGCTCGACCGGGCCGCGCTGGAACTCGCGCTCGGGGACCTGATCGGGCGCCACGAGAGCCTGCGCACGGTCTTCCCCGAGACCGGCGGCACGCCGCGGCAGCAGGTGCTGGACGCCGCCGGGGCACGGCTGCCGCTGGCCGTCGTGGACACCACCGAGGAGGACCTGCCCGACCGGCTGCGGGCCGTCGCGACCCAGGGCTTCGACCTGGGCGGGCGGCTCCCGCTGCGGGCCACCCTGTTCGCGCTCGGCGGGACCGAGCACGTCCTCGCCCTGGTGGTGCACCACATCGCCACCGACGGCTGGTCCGAGGCGCCGCTGGTGCGCGACCTGTCGGCCGCCTACACGGCGCGCCGCGCCGGCGCCGCGCCCGACTGGGCGCCGCTGCCGGTCCAGTACGCGGACTACACGCTCTGGCAGCGCGCGCACCTGGGCGACGAGTCCGACCCGGAGAGCGGCATCGCCCGCCAGCTCGCCTACTGGCGGGACGCCCTGGCCGGCCTGCCCGACGAGCTGTCGCTGCCCACCGACCGCCCCCGGCCGGCCGCGGCGAGCTACCGCGGGCGCACCGCGGAGTGCTCGCTGAGCCCCGAACTGCACCGGCGGCTGGCCGCGCTGGCCCGCTCGCGCGGGGTCACCCTGTTCATGGTGCTGCAGTCCGCCCTGGCCGTGCTGCTGACCCGGCTCGGCGCGGGTGAGGACATCCCGATCGGCAGCCCGATCGCCGGGCGCGCCGACGCGGACCTGGAGGACCTGGTCGGCCTCTTCCTCAACACCCTGGTGCTGCGCACCGACACCTCGGGCGACCCGACCTTCGCGGAACTGCTGCACCGGGTGCGGCGGACCACCCTGGACGCCTACGCGCACCAGGACGTGCCGTTCGAGCGCATCGTCGACGCGGTCGACCCGGAGCGCTCGCTGGCCCGCCACCCGCTGTTCCAGGTCATGCTGATGGTCCAGAACATGCCGGCCACCGGGACCGCCCTGGGCGGCCTCGCCCTCCGGCCCGAGCTGGTGGACACCGGCGTCGCCAAGGTCGACCTGAGCTTCGCCTTCGGCGAGCGCCCGGACGGCCCCGGCGAGCCGGGCGCGCTCTTCGGGGTGGTCGAGTACAGCACCGACCTCTTCGACGACGGCACCGTCGAGGTGCTGGTGAGCCGGCTGGTCCGGGTGCTGGAGGCGGTGGCCGACGACCCGGAGCTGCGGATCGGCGCGCTGGAGGTGCTGTCCCCGGCCGAGCGCGGACGCGTCCTGGCCGAATGGAACGACACCGCCCGGCCGGTGCCGGACCGGCGGGTGCACGAGCTCTTCGCCGAACAGGCCGCGCGCACCCCGCAGGCGACCGCCGTGGTCTCCGCGGGCGTCGAGCTGAGCTACGCCGAACTCGACGCCCGGGCCGACCGGTTGGCTGCACTGCTGGCCGCCCGCGGCGCGGGGCCGGAGCGGTTGGTGGCCGTCGCGCTGCCGCGCTCGGCCGAGCTCCTGGTCGCCCTGCTGGCGGTCCTGAAGAGCGGAGCGGCGTACCTGCCGCTCGACCCGGACCACCCGCGGGACCGGATCGGCTACATCGTCGATGACGCCCGGCCGGCGCTGGCGCTGGTCACCGCCGCGACGGCGGGCCTGTTCACCGGGACGGACGTGCCGCTGCTGGCCCTGGACGGCGACCGGGCCGCCCCCGACGCTCCCGCGCCCCGGGTGGCGGTCTCCCCGGACCACCCCGCGTACGTCATCTACACCTCCGGCTCGACCGGCCGGCCGAAGGGCGTGGTCGTCCCGCACGGCGGGCTGACCAACTTCCTGGCCGACATGGCGGACCGCTTCGCCCTCGGCGCCGGCGACCGCCTGCTGTCGGTCACCACGGTGTCCTTCGACATCGCCGCCCTGGAGCTGTACCTGCCGCTGCTCGGCGGCGCGGGTGTGGTGATCGCCGACCGCGACACCGTCCGCGACCCGGCCGCGCTGCTGCGCACCGCCGCCTCCACCGGCGCCGGGATCGTCCAGGCGACGCCGTCGCTCTGGCAGGCCATGGTGACCGCGGTGCCGGAGGGCCTGCGCGGGCTGCGGGTCCTGGTCGGCGGCGAGGCGCTGCCGGCGGCCCTGGCCGCCCGCCTGCGCGAGCTGGCCGGCCCGGTGACCAACCTGTACGGGCCGACCGAGACCACGATCTGGTCGACCGCCGCCGAGCTCGGCGCGGCGGACGGGGCGGGGGCGCCGTCGATCGGCGGCCCGATCGCCAACACCCGGGTGTACGTCCTCGACGAGGGCCTGCGCCCGGTGCCGCCCGGGGTCTCCGGCGAGCTCTACCTCGCGGGTGCCGGCGTCGTGCGGGGCTACCACCGCAGGCCGGCGCTCACCGCGGAGCGCTTCGTGGCGTGCCCGTTCGGCCCGGCCGGCGACCGGATGTACCGCACCGGCGACGTGGTCCGCTGGTCGGCCGACGGCCGGCTGGAGTTCTCCGGCCGGGTGGACCACCAGGTGAAGGTCCGCGGCTTCCGGATCGAGCTCGGCGAGATCGAGGCGGTGCTCGCCGCGCACGGGGACGTGGGCCAGGCCGTGGTGGTCGACCGCCGCACCGAGCAGGGCGCCGTACGCCTGGTCGCCTACCTGGTGCCGCGTGCCGGCCGGCCGGCCCCCGGGCCGGAGGAGCTGCGGGCACACCTGCTGGCGTCGTTGCCCGAGTACATGGTGCCGGCCGCCTTCGTTCCGCTGAGCGCGCTGCCGCTCACCCCGAACGGCAAGCTCGACCGGAAGGCGCTGCCCGCCCCCGGGTTCAGCGCCGCCGAGGGGTCGCGGGCCCCGCGGACCCCGGTCGAGGAGGTGCTCTGCACGGCCTTCGCCGAGGTGCTCGGCCTGCCGTCGGTGGGCATCGACGACAGCTTCTTCGAGCTGGGCGGGGACAGCATCGTCTCGATCCAGTTGGTCGCCCGGGCCCGCGCGGCGGGCGTGGCGGTCGCGGTCAAGGACGTCTTCGAGCACCGGACGGTGGCCGGTCTGGCCGGGACCGCGACGCTGATCGATGGCGCCGCGGCGGCCGAACCCGACGTCGCGGTGGGCGAGTTCGCGCCGACGCCGATCATGCACCGGCTGCGCGAGCGGGGCGGCGGGATCGACGGCTACAGCCAGCCGATGCTGCTCCGCACCCCCGCCGGCCTGGACCTGCCGACGCTCACCGCGCTGCTGCAGGCGGTGCACGAGCGGCACGACGTGCTCCGCGCACGGCTGATCGAGGACGAGCACGGCGGGTGGCGGCTGAGCGTGCCGCCGGCCGGGACGGTGGACGCGGCGGACCGGCTCGACCGGGTCGACACCGCCGCCGCGGCCGAGCCCGCACCGCTGGTGGCGGACCACCTCGCCGGCGCGGTCGCCCGGTTGGCGCCGCGGGACGGGGAGATGCTGCGCGCGGTCTGGTTCGACGCCGGCCCCGACCGCCCCGGTCGGCTGCTGCTGGTCGCCCACCACCTGGTGGTCGACGGCGTCTCCTGGCGGATCCTGGCACAGGACCTCGCCGAGCTCTGGGCCGCGGCCGCCGACGGCCGGGACGCGGCGCTGCCGGCCGTGGGCACCTCGGTGCGGCGGTGGAGCGAGCTGCTGGCGGCCGAGGCCGCCACCGACCACCGGCAGGCCGAACTCGGCTTCTGGGCCGAGGTGCTGAGCACCCCGGACGCCCCGCTGGGCACGGCACCGGACCGCGCCGGCGCCGCCGCGGCCCCGGCCGGACGGGTCGCGCTGACCGTGCCGGTCGGCACCGCCGAGGCACTGCTGACCCGTCTGCCCGCGGAGTTCCACTGCGGGGTGGAGGACGTCCTGCTGACCGCGCTCGGGCTGGCGGTCGTCGACCGGCGCCGGCGGCTGGGCGGCTCGGCGACCTCGCTGCTGGTGGCGGTCGAGGGCCACGGACGCGACGAGGGCGTCGGCGGCGCCGACCTCTCCCGCACGGTGGGGTGGTTCACCAGCCTCCACCCGGTGCGGCTCGACCTCGGGCCGCTCCTGTGGGCCGAGGTGTGGTCCGGCGGCCCCGCTGTGGGGCGCGTGGTCAAGCGGGTCAAGGAGCAGCTGCGCGCGGTGCCCGGCACCGGCATCGGCTACGGCCTGCTGCGCCACCTCGGCAGCCGGCCCGGCGCGGAGCCGGTCGGCCCGGCGGTCCCGCGGATCGGCTTCAACTACCTGGGCCGGATCGCGCTGGGCTCCGACCCCGCGGGCTCCTGGGACGTGGCGCCCGAGGCGCTGGACCTGGACCTCGGTGCGGCCGCGCCCGACCCGGCCCACGACCTGGAGCTCGACGTCGTCGCGGTCGACCGGGCGGGCGGACCGGAGCTGCGCGCCACGCTGACCTTCGCGCCCGACGCGCTCCCGGAGCCCGACGTGCGGGAGCTGGGCGCGGGCTGGCTGCGGGCCCTGGAGGCGCTGGTCGCCCATGCGGCGGGCCCGGGCGCGGGCGGCCACACCGCGTCCGACCTGCCGCTCGCGGGCCTGGAGCAGGCGGAGATCGAGCTGTTGGAGGGCGAGTGGTAGCCCCAGGCTGACCGGCCCGGCCGGTACGCCGTTCGGCGGCGGTGGGACCCGCCCACCGCCGCCCCCTTTCGAGACCGGAGGCACAGATGTCCCTTGCACCCGAGGAGTTCACCCGGACGATGGCGCGGGTGCCCGGCCCGGTGGCGGTGGCCACCACGGTCGACCGGGCCGGCCGCCGCTGGGGGTTCACCGCCAGCTCGTTCAGCTCCCTGTCGATGACGCCGCCGCTGGTGCTGGTCTGCCTGGGCAAGTCCGCCAGCACGCACCGGGCGTTCGTGACCGCCGACTCCTTCATGGTCAACGTCCTCGCCCAGGAGCAGTCCGGGATCGCCCTGCGGTTCGCGCGCTCCGGCGTGGACCGCTTCGAGGCCGGCGACACCCTGCCGCTGGAGCTGGGGCTGCCCGGCATCCCGGAGGCGGCGGTCCGGGTGGCCTGCTCCATGCACCAGGTCCTCGACGGCGGCGACCACTCCATCCTGATCGGCCGGGTCGAGGCGGCCGCGGTGGGCGGCGATGCCCCGCTGGTCTACTGCGACCGCGCGTTCCAGCGCCCGGTGACGCTGGACCCGGCCACCGTCTGAGTGCGAACCATGGTTCGAACTTTTTGATGGATCGTTGGCGATCCGTCCCGGGTCGCCGATCCTGCTGGCATGTCCATCACACAGAATCGACCGGAGCGACCCGGTGCGGACGGCAGCACCGCCGCGCCCGGTCCGGTGCGGCCCCGGGCCGCGCGTCCACCCTACGAGCGGCCGGTCCTGGCGGTGATCGCCGCGGCCTGCGCGCTGGTGGCCTGCTGGGACCTCGACGGCCGGGCCCTCTCGCCGTACGCGCCAGCCGCGGTGCGCAGCATGGCGCACTCCTGGAAGGCCTTCCTCTTCGGCGCGCTGGACCCGGCCTCCTCCCTGACCGTCGACAAGATCCCCGGGGCGCTCTGGCCGCAGGCGCTGTCGGTGCGGCTGTTCGGGTTCCACCCCTGGGCGGTCTTCCTGCCGCAGGCGGTCTTCGCCGTCCTCACCGTGCTGGTGCTGCACCGGGCCGTGCGCCGGCACGCCGGCCCGCCCGCCGCCCTGCTCGCCGCGGCCGCGATGGCCTGCACGCCGGTGGCCGCGGCACTCGCCCACTTCGCCTGGCCGGACACCCTGCTGACGCTCCTGCTGGTGCTGGCCGCCGACGCGACCCTGCGGGCGGTGGACGGCGGGCGGCTGGGGCCACTGCTGATGGCCGGGGTCTGGGTCGGGCTGGCGGTGCACGCCAAGATGCTGGAGGCGTGGGGCGTGCTGCCGGCGCTGGCCGCCGTCCACCTCCTCGCCGCACCGACCGCCCTGGCCCGCCGGCTGCGCGACCTCGCCCTCGCCGGCGTCGTCACGGCCGCGGTCTCCTGCGCCTGGATGGCGGTGGTGTGGGCGGTTCCGGCCGAGGACCGCCCGTACGTCGACGCGACCTCCGACAACGACCCGTTCAGCATGGTGTTCGACTACAACGGGCTCGACCGGTTCAACGCACAGACGCAGTCCGCCGGGACGTACCCCTACCGCAGCGGTCTGTTCGACGCGGTCTTCGGCCTGCTCGGCACCCAGGTCATGTGGCTGTTCCCGGCCGCGGCCGCGGCCGTGGTGTGGACGCTGCTCCGGCGCCGCCGCGCGGGCCGCACCGACCCCGCGCGCGCCGGGGTGCTGCTCTGGGCCGGCTGGCTCGGCACCTACGCCACGGTCTTCAGCGTCGCCCAGATCAACCACGTCGCCTACGCGGTCGTGCTCGGGCCGCCGCTGGCGGCGCTGGCCGGGGTGGGCCTGGCCGGGTGCGCGCAGGGCTTCCGGGAGGGGATCCGGGAGCGCGGCCGGCGGGCCTGGGCGCTGCCGGTGCTGGTCGCGGCCACGGCCGCCTGGGCGGTCGTCCTCACCCGGCGGGCACCCGGCTTCCGGCCCTGGCTTCCCGGCCTGGTGACCACCCTGGCCGTCCTCGCGGTGCTGCTGCTCCTGGGCCTGCTCCTGGCCGTGTTCCGGGGCCCGCTCCTGTCGGGCACCGCCCCGGGCGGGCCGCTGCTGCGCCGGTCGCGGGAGCGGCTCGCGGCCGCCGGGGTGGTGCTGGGGGTGGCGGCGGCGCTGGCGGCCCCGGCCACCTGGACCGTCTCGACCGCGGCCCGGGAGTACACCGGGATCTCGACCAGCCCGGAGGCCGGTCCGCTCTTCGCCGACTGGGAGTTCGTCGACGCGCCGCCCGAGGTGCGCGCACAGCTCTCCGCGGCGGCCGCCGAGTTCCTGAAGCCGGAGAACCTCGGGCAGGTGCTCGGCCCGACGGTGCCCGCCGCGGCGGACCTGGCCGCGCTGCGGTTCGCGGCCGAGCGCTCGGACGGGCGCCGGTACGCGCTGGCCGTCTCCGACGCGGTGCGGGCCGCGGACCTCATCGCCGACTCGGGTGCCTCGGTCCTGCCCATGGGCGGGTTCACCGGGCGCGTCCCGTTCCCGGACCGGGAGCACTTCCTGTCCCTGCTGCGGGCGGGGGAGCTGCGCTACGTGCTGGCCGTCCCGCCGACCCAGCCGGGCCCGCCGACGGCGACCACCGCGAACCTGGAGTGGGTGGCGGCGAACTGCGCGCCGGTCGATCCGGCCGAGTACGGCGTGGGCGCGCCCGCGGCCGACGCGGCGGCCGGGCCCGGGGGAGCGGCGCCGAGCCGGCTCTACGACTGTGCGGGCCGGGCGCCGGCGGCCCCGTGACGGACCGCCGGACCGACGGCGGTGGTCCCCCCGCCGACCGCGGCGGGGGGACCGACCCGGGGGCTACTCGTCCAGCAGGTCCGGCTGTTCGGCGACGATCTCGTCCCAGAGCAGCTGGAAGCTGAACCAGCCGAGCTGGGCGTCGCCGAACCCGGCGCCGGCCGCCAGCGCCTGCTCGTGGCTGAACGCCTTCGGCGTCCCGGCCGCGTGGGCGAGCAGCTGGACCTGCGCGCAGCTGTCGTAGGTGAAGAACCAGTGCACCGCCTCGTCCAGCGAGCCGCCGACCGTGATGAGCCCGTGGTGGCGCAGCAGGATGGCGCGGTTGTCGCCGAGCTTCTCCGCGATGTCCCGGCCCTGGGCCAGCGAGACCGAGGGTCCCTCGTACTCGTCGTAGAGCACCTGGCGGCCGTAGAACGCGCAGGCCTCCTGGTCGATGGGCTCCAGCAGCCGGCCGAGCGCACCGAGCGCCCGGGAGTGTGCGGTGTGGCCGTGCGCGGCGGCGGTGGCCCCGGGCTGGAGCTCGTGGATCTGCGAGTGGATCACGAAGGCGCTGGGATTGACCCGGTGCCGGCCCTCCACCACCCGGCCGGTGGAGTCGACGCAGATCAGGTCGGCGACCCTGACCCGCTTGAAGGAGACGCCGAAGGGGTTCACCCAGAACCGGTCGGCGTGCTCGGGGTCGCGGACCGAGATGTGGCCGGAGATGCCCTCGCCGAAGCCGTACTTGCCGAACAGCCGCAGGGCGGCGGCGAGCCGCTGCTTGCGGTGGCGCCGGGTCTCCTCGGGGGTCGAGAACTCGGGCTCGCCGGGGATCGGCAGGCCGGTGGCGGTGTCGGCCAGGAACTCGGCCTCCGGCCGCGGGGCCGTGGTGGTCATGACGGATCGTTCCTCTCGGGTCGCAGGGGGCGGGGCGTGACCCGAAGGACACGCCCCGGGGAGGGGCGGTGCGGGCCGCTCAGGTCGAGACCAGGACGTCCGCGGCCCGGGCGGCGTCCAGCTCCGCGGAGTGGTCGAGGATCGCGGCGACGATGTCCACGCTGCGGTCCACCAGGGACGGCACGCCCCAGGTGAAGAAGAGCGCGCCGGCCCCGATGTTGCCGAGCCCGTACAGGCGCGGGTCCGGCCGCCCGTCCACGGTGAGCCGGCTGGTGGCGCGCTCCAGGTGCAGCCCGCCGTACGGGTGCCGGTCCGCGGCCCGGCCGTGCACCAGCGAGTCGACCAGCGGACGCGCCGCCGCCGGGATCCGGTCCTCGGCCGCGTTCACCGCGTTCACCACCGTGTCGGCGGTGACGGCGGCGTCGGTACCGGTCAGGGCGTCGAAGCGCGCGTCGGGGCGCACGGTGATGCTCCGCAGCCCGGAGCGGTTGGCCAGCTGCCCGCTGTCGAACATCCGCAGCAGGGCGGCGGCGCTGCCCGGGGGCATCGGGCAGCAGAGGCTCATCGTGGTGCGGTAGTGGCTGCGGAGCACCTCGGCCTGGTCCCGCGGCCGCAGCAGCGGCCACACGTCGGGCCCGGTCTCCGGGACGGCGCGCTGCAGGATGCGCTGTCCCATCGCGGGCGAGTCGACGTCGCCGAGCTGGCGGCGCAGCCGCGCCACCGGGTCCTCCCGGCCGAGCGCCGCGAGGTCGGCCATCGCCGCGTCGAGGTCGGCGCCGGCGTCGCGGAACTCGGCGCGCATCAGGGCGCCGAGGTCGTCGATCGACAGGTGGCGCCGCCGCCGGGCCAGCGACCGCAGCCGCTCGGTGGTGAAGTGCCGCAGCTCGAAGGGGATCGGGCGCTGCCGGACCCCGGGCAGGACACCGCGCCGGGAGAGCAGGCTGATCGGGCCGCGGTGGCCCTGGGCGGCGAGCGAGAGCACGATGTCGACGGCGGTCAGGCCGCTGCCGAGGACGGCCACGTGGTCGTCCGCGTCGATCTGCCGGAGCCGGCCCAGGACCGGGTACGGGTCGGCCACGAAGCCCGCCGCGCCGGCGAGGCCGTAGCCGTCCTGGGGACGGTCGCCGCCGACGCAGAGGACCACGTGGTCGAAGGACCGGACGCCGCCCCGGCCGGAGCGCAGCACGACCTCGTCCGGGCCGCGGTCGGCGGCCGTCACCGGCTCCCCGATGAGGTTCACCTGCCAGCCCTGTCTGCGCAGGTCGGCCAGGGCCGCGGCGGCGGTCTGCTCCAGGTACTCGCCGTAGACGGTGCGCGGGGCGAAGCGGACGCCGGACCAGGGGTCGAACTCCGCCGGGCCGCCGGTGGCGCGGTCCCGGGCCGCCAGCCAGCGCTCGAAGTGCCCGGGGTCGCCGGCCCGCACCGACATGTCGTCGGGGGTGGCGTTCACCCGGAGCGTCTCGGTGTCGACCTGGTACGCGCGGCCGCGCCAGAGATCGGGCGACGGTTCGAACACCGTGACGCTGCCCGGTCCGCCGCGGGCCCGGGCCAGCGCGTCGATCAGGCAGACTGCGGCCGCGCCACCTCCGACGATGCCGATCGAGAATCCACGCGACATTTCTCAGTCACCTATCGATAAATGGAAGGTGCGGAGTGCTGCATCGACAGTCGTGTCCGCGGCCGCCGGAATCCTTCCTCGCCGTCGTGGGAATGTCGTGAAGTGCCGCCCATTCCTACCAAGTTCCGACGAGTATTCCGTCGGCCCGGAATGTGGTCCACCGAACTGTCAGGTTGTTGACAGCGCGCCGGGGAGGGGACTTGGAGGTCGTGCCGGACGTGGGACAGTGCGGGCCGGCGCCGTCCGGAATAGCCGCTCTCGATTCTTCGATGCGGGGGGGACCGGGCACTCGTGACGCTGATAGAGCTGTCGCCTGAACGTTTGGCGAGTCGTACCCGAGAGGCAGACACCACCATGACGCAGACCGACGTCGAAGCGCTGGAACTACCCGGGGCGGACCTGGAGGAGCTGGGACCGGACTTCTACCGGGACCCGTACCCCGTCTACGCGCGACTGCGTGAGCAGGGCCCCGTCGTCCAGGTCCGCTTCGGCCCGACGCCGGTGTGGCTGGTCGTCGGTTACGCCGAGGGCCGTTCCGCACTGGCCGATCCACGCCTGGTCAAGGACCAGGGCAGAATCGCCCGGGCCGCCGCCGCGCTGATGGGCGTCGAGGCACTGCCCGAGCCCGAGGAGCAGACCTTCGGCGAGCGGGTGCTGACCAGTCACCTGCTCTCCATGGACCCGCCGGACCACGGGCGGCTGCGCGGCCTGGTCGGCAAGGCGTTCACCAACCGCAAGGTCCAGGCACGGCGGGCGCGGGTGAACGAGGTGGTGGCCGAGCTGTTCGACGCGGTGGCCGGCAAGCCCGAGATCGAGCTGCTCGCGGACGTCGCGTACCCGCTGCCGATCACCGTGCTCTGCGAGCTGCTGGGCGTGCCGGTGGGCGACCAGGCGGAGTTCACCCGGCTGGCCAACGCGCTCAACTTCGAGCCGCCGGAGCGGATGCGCGAGATCGCCGGGGAGCTGGCCGATCTGGTGCTGACCTGGGTGGAGCTGCGCCGCCGGGAACCCGGGGACAACCTGCTCAGCGAGCTGGTCCGGGCGCACGACGTCGACGGGATCCTCAGCCTGGAGGAGCTCGTCTCGATGGTGTTCCAGATCCAGAGCGCCGGCTTCGGGCCGACCAGCCACCTGATCTCCAACGGCGTTCGGGCCCTGATGGTGCACCCGGACCAGCTCGCCCTGCTGCGGGCCGACCGCTCGCTGATCCCGGCCGCCGTCGACGAGTTCGCCCGCTTCGACACCACGGTCCACCTGGCGATGCTCTCCGTGGCCGCGGAGCCGGTCGAGCTCGGCGGGGTGCTGATCGCGGAGAACGACTTCGTGGTGGTCGCGACCGGTGCGGGCAACCGCGACCCGAAGTACCGGGCCAACCCCGACGTGCTGGACATCCGGGCCAGCACCGCCGCCCACCTCGGCTTCGGCCACGGCATCCACCACTGCCTGGGCACCGCGCTCGGCAAGGTCCAGGCCGAGGCGGTGGTGGCGGCGCTGCTCGACCGCTACGAGACGGTCGAACTGGCCGTCCCGGCGGGCGAGCTCACCCACAAGGTGTTCCCGGCCCGGCTGCTCGACGCGCTCCCGCTGCGCGTCGGCTGAGCCCGGGACCGTCCGCAGGTGCTCAGGGAGACCGTTCCCGTCGGGTACGAGGCGAACGGTCGGACACGCCCTGACCCGGGCCACCACGGCGTCCGGCCCCCACGGGCCGGGCGCCGTCGTGCGTCCGGACGCCGGCCGGCCGGGTCCGTCCTGCGTGCGGTGGAGGGGTCGCCTCCCCCGCGCGGGGGAGTGCTCCCCTTCTCGCGGCAGATGCGCGGGGCCCGTTCCGTCCGGCACCGTTGAACCAGCAACAGGCAGGTACCGCCCGCCGGATCGGTGGAGGCCCTGGCCGCCCCGCCACCGATCGGGTATCCGAACGAGGAGAGCTCCCGATGACCGCTCGCACCATCCTGACCAAGCTGCACGGCCCGACGGCGGCGGGCGTGCCCCGCTGGGCGGTGTGGACCGCGTACGCGACGACCCTGACGGCGCTGCCCTCGTGCATCTGGCGCATCGCGGCGATGAACCTCAACGCGCCGCTGATCGACCACAACGACGCGCCACCGGAAGGCCACGGCGCCGTCCTGGTGAGCGGCGAGGGCTCCTGGTGGTACGTGATCGCGCTCAGCGTGGTCAGCGAGGCGCTGGCCTTCCTCGCCGTGGGCCTGGTCGCCCGGTGGGGCGAGGTGTGGCCGCGGTGGGTCCCCGGGCTGGGCGGCCGCCGGGTGCCGATCATGGCGGCGGTCGTCCCCGCGGGCGTCGGCTCGGCGCTCCTGATGGTCTTTCCGTACGCGATGGTGATGTTCGCCAACGGCCGCATGGTGAACGGGAATCCGGACACCACGATGACCCACGGCTGGCAGACCGTCGCGTTCTGGGTCTCCTACCTGCCGCTGGCCGCCTGGGGGCCGCTGCTGGCCGTCCTGACGGTGCACTACTACCGGCGCCGCCGGGCCGCCGAGGCGGCCGGCCGGAGCAGGAAGCCGGAGGCCGCCCTGGTCGGGTGACGCGCGGACGCACCGGTCCGGTCCGGGGCGGTCGCCGGTGCCGTGGAACGCCACGGCGGTCCGGCGGCCGCCCCGTCGTGCGGTCCGGCCGCCCTGCGGACACCCGCCCGCCGCCTTCCCACCGCCTTCCCGCCGCCTCCCCGTCTCCTCCACGGTGGCTTCACCTGGGGGGTTCGAATTGTTCGACGTGGCGTTCCGCCGCACCGCGCTCCGGTGAACCATTCACCGAGAGAGCGGTGCGGTCGACCGGCACCGCGCGACGGCCCCGCCCGCTGCGCAGCGCACCCGCGCGAGCGCGGTGGCACCGGCCGGACCACCTTCCGAGGACAGGAGACAGGGATGGCCCGCACACCGTCGGCCAGACGCTGCCCGGCACACCCCGGCACCACGCGGCGGACCGCCGCACCCGCGGCCCCGCACCCGGCCGCCGACCGCGGCCGGTCGGCCGCCACCTGCCGTACCCGCCGCGGCCGCGGCACCCACCCGGCGGGAGGCCGGGCATGATCCCGGGGAGCGGCCCGGGCGCGGCCGCCCGGACCGGCGCGGCCGGACCGGCGGCGCCCGCACCGATCCGGTACGTCGCGAGCCTGGAGCCGGTGTTCTCCGGCCCCTGCGACGGCTTCCCGATCCTGCCCGGGGTCTCCCTGCTGGACTACGCCTGGGCGAGCGCCGACGCCAACCTGCCCGTTCCCGGCCTGCACCTGCAGACCGTCGACCGGGCCCGTTTCAGCGGTGCGGCGTTCCCCGGCGACGAGCTGAGCGTCGAACTCGCCTGGGCGCAGCAGGGCCCGGACGAGTGGACCTGCGCGGTCACCGTCGCCACCCCGCGCGGCCCGGCCTCGTCCGCGCGGCTGCGCTACGGCGCGGAGGCCGCGCGGTGATCGGGCTGGACGGAATCGCCCGGCTGCTCCCGCGCCGGCGCCCGATGCTGCTGGTGGACCGGATCGTCGAGGCCGTACCGGGTGAGCGGATCACCGCGGTCAAGGCGGTCACCGGCAACGAGCCCTGCTACCTGGGGCTCCCCTTCGGTACCCCGGCCGAGCGGCTGGCCTACCCGCCCGCGCTGCTCGTCGAGTCGTGGGGCCAGACCGCCGGCCTGCTGGCGAGCATGGCGGCCGGCGACGCGCCCGAGGCCGTGATGCTGCTCGGCGGGGTCAGCGACGTCCGGTTCCACCGGCCGGTCCACCCGGGAGTGGTGCTGGAGCACCGGATCAGGGTCGCCCTGGCCATGAACGACACCACGGTCTTCGAGGGCGAGACGCTGGTGGACGGCGAGCCGGTGCTCTCCGTCGGCCGGATGACGATCGCCTACCGCCCCTGGGACACCATCCCCATCGAGGGGTTCGGCCCGCTGCGGAGCCCCGCTCCGGCTGCGGAGACGGCCGCGATCCCTGCCCAGCGCGACCGGTGACCCGTCGCGGCCCCGCCGGGCCGCCCCCGTGCAGCCCAGTCCTCCGCGGGGCGCAGCGCCGGCTCCCCCGTGCGGGTGAGCCGGTCCCTCCGCACGATGGACGCGAGCGGCCCGGCGGGCTGCCAGGCTTGATTACACGAAGGCATGAACTGCCCGTCGGGCCAGTGGAGTTCGGACGATCCGCCCACCGGTCGGACGCACGTACCCCAGGGGGGACTCCCGATGACCGCTCGCACCACTCTGAGCAAGCTGCACGGCCGGCCGGCGGCCGGCGTGCCCCGCTGGGCGCTGTGGGCGGCCTACGCCGTTCCGCTGACCACCACGCCCTCCTGCATCTGGCGGATCGCCGGGGTGGCCGGCGGCGCACCGCTGCTGGAGCACCGCGCGGCGCCCCCGGAGGGGCACGGCCCGGTGATCTTCGAGGGGCCGCAGTACGTGGTCGCGCTCAGCGTGCTCAGCGAGGTCCTGGCCTTCCTCAGCTTCGGGCTGATCGCCCGCTGGGGCGAGGTGTGGCCGCGCTGGGTCCCCGTGCTGCGCGGCCGCCGGGTGCCGATCAAGGCCGCGGTCGTCCCGGCCGGCATCGGCGCCACCCTCCTGCTGATCTTCCCGTACGGGCTGCTGATGTCCGCCCTCGGCCTGATGATCAACGGGAGCCCGGACGGCACGGTGACGCACGGGTGGCAGACGGTGGTCTTCTGGGTCGCCTACGGCCCGCTGGTGGCCTGGGGGCCGCTGGTCGGCGCCCTGACGGTGCAGTACTACCGGCGCCGCCGCGCGACCGAGGCCGCTGCGGCCACCGCCGCCACCGAGGCCGCTGCGATCCCGGCGGGTACCCCCGCCGCCGCGCCGGCCGAGGCCTGGCGCGGTGAGGCGGCCGTGGCCCGCTGACGGCGGTCGCGACCGCCGGCCGGGCCCGCGTGGCGCCCTCGCGGGCCCGGCGCGGGCCCCGCGCGTGTCAGCAACCTGACGATCCGGGCCGCCGGGGCCGCTCCGCGGGCGATCGACCGCGTCCAATGGAGACCGGCTCTGCCCCCGTCGATTGGGAAAGCACGATGTTCGAACGCGACGTCACAACCGAAGGACACCCGGGCGCGAAGGCGGTCGCCGCATGAGCGCCGCCGACCCCCGCACCGCGCCGCGGCAGGCGCTGACCCTGGACGACTACGCGGCCCTGGCGCGCGAGGGGATGGACCCGGGGGTCTGGGACTTCCTCCAGGGCGGCGCCGGGGAGGAGCGGACGCTCTCCGAGAACCTCCTCGCCTTCGACCGGCGGCGGCTGCGCACCCGGGTGCTGACCGGGGTGGCCGAGGCCGACACCGCCGTCACGGTGCTCGGCCGCCGCTGGGCCGCCCCGGTGGGTGTGGCCCCGATGGCCTACCACACGCTGGTCCACCCCGGCGGTGAGACGGCCACCGTGCAGGCGGCCGGGGTGGCGGGCCTGCCGGTCGTGGTGAGCACCTTCGCCGGGCAGCCCTTCGACAAGCTGGCCGCCGCCGCGAACTCGCCGCTCTGGCTGCAGGTCTACTGCTTCCGCGACCGGTCGGTGACCCGTCGGCTGGTGGAACGGGCCGCCGAGGCGGGCTTCGAGGCGCTGGTCCTCACCGTGGACACGCCCCGGCTCGGCCGCCGGCTGCGCGACCTGCGCAACGGCTTCCGGCTGCCGGAGGGCATCGTGCCCGCCAACCTGCCGCCGGGCGACTACTCCTCGCCCAGCGGGCACTCGCGCACCGAGCTGGACCCCGCGCTGGACTGGTCGGTGGTCTCCTGGCTGAAGTCGGTCAGCCCGCTGCCGGTGCTGCTCAAGGGCGTCACCACCGGCGAGGACGCCGCCCGGGCGCTCGACGCCGGCGCGGACGGCCTCGTCGTCTCCAACCACGGCGGCCGCCAACTCGACGGCGCCCACGCCACCGTGGACGTCCTGGCGGAGGTGGCGGTCGCGGCGGCCGGCCGCTGCCCGGTCCTGCTCGACGGCGGGGTGCGGCGCGGCACCGACGTGCTGACGGCGCTGGCGCTCGGCGCCGACGCCGTCCTGCTCGGCCGCCCGGTGCTGCACGGGCTGGCGGTGGCCGGGCAGAGCGGCGTCGCCGACGTGTTCGACATCCTGGTCGGCGAGCTGGCGGACGCACTGCTGCTCACCGGCACGCCGTCGGCCGCCGCCGCCGGCCCCGCGCTGCTGAGCCCGGCCGGCGCCGGGCCCGTACCGACCCCGGCGACGGCGGTCCCGGCCCGGCCGGCGGCGGATCCCGCCGCCCCGGTCGTGCTGCGCAAGGAGGAGCTGCACGCCAGCCTCGGCGACCCGGTGCTGGACACCATGAACTTCCTCAACGAGGTGACCACCCGCTACCCCGGGGCCGTCTCCTTCGCGCCGGGCCGCCCCTACGAGGGCTTCTTCGACACCGAGCAGCTCTTCGGCCACGTCCGCCGCTACCTCGACCACCTGGCCGCCGAGGGCGACACCCCCGAGGCGGTCCGGACCAAGCTCTTCCAGTACGGCCCCACCGCCGGGCTGATCAACGGCCTGATCGCCGACTCGTTGCGTGCGGACGAGGGCATCGACGCCGCCCCCGGCTCGATCGTGGTCACCGTGGGCTGCCAGGAGGCGATGTTCCTCACCCTGCGCGCGCTGTTCGCCGGCCCGCAGGACGTGCTGCTGGCCGCCAGCCCCTGCTACGTGGGGATCACCGGCGCCGCCGCCCTGCTGGGCATCCCGGTCACCCCCGTCGAGGAGGGGCCGGACGGGATCGGCACCGCGGCGGTCGAGGCGGCGGTCCTGGCCGAGCGGGCCCGGGGGCGGCGCCCGCGCGCGCTCTACCTGGTGCCCGACCACTCCAACCCGTCCGGAAACACCATGCCGCTGCAGGCCCGGGAGGAGCTGCTCGCGCTGGCGGCGCGGCTCGACCTGCTGCTGATCGAGGACAACCCCTACCGCCTGATGAGCACCGGCACCCGGCTGCCCACGCTCAAGGCGCTCGACACCGGGCGTCGGGTGGTGCACCTCGGCTCGTACTCCAAGACGGCCTTCCCCGGGGCGCGGATCGGCTTCGTGGTCGCGGACCAGACCGTCGAGGACGCACAGGGCGGCACCGGCCTGCTCGCCGACGAGCTGGCCCGGATCAAGAGCATGGTGACGGTCAACACCCCGCCGCTCAGCCAGGCCGCCGTGGCCGGCCTGCTGCTGGCCGCCGACGGGCGGCTCTCGGAGCTCAACGCCGGGCCCGCCGCGCACTACGGGGACGTTCTGGCGGCCGTGCTGGAGCAGCTGGAACGGCACTTCCCCGAGGAGCGGCGCCGCTCGCTCGGCCTTTCCTGGAACGTGCCGAGCGGCGGGTTCTTCCTCACCGTCAACGTGCCGTTCCGCGCCGACAACGCGGCCCTGCTGCGCTCCGCCGAGGAGTACGGCGTGATCTGGACCCCGATGTCGTACTTCTACCCGCAGGGAGGCGGCGAGCACGCCATGCGACTCTCCTTCAGCTACCTGACCCGCGCCGACGTCGAGGACGGCACGGCCCGGCTGGCCCGCTTCGTGGAGGCCGAGGCCTCGGCCCACGCCGCGGCCGCCGGCACGACCCGGGCGGCCGACCGATGAGGAGCGCCGCCGTCATCGGAACCGGGGCGATCGGCACCTCCGTCGCGCTCGCGCTGGCCAGGCACGGCGTCACCGTGTACCTGGACGACGTGAACCGGACGGCCGCCAGGACCGCGGAGGCCATGGGCGCCGGCTCGCTGGCCGCCCCCGACGGGCCGGTCGACCTGGCCGTCCTCGCGGTGCCGCCCGCGCACGTCGGCACCGTCCTCGCCCGGTCGCAGCGGGTCGGGCTGGCCCACGCCTACACCGACGTCGCCAGCGTCAAGGCCCAGCCGCACGACGAGATCGACCGGGCCGGGGCCGACCCGGCCAGTTACATCGGCGGCCACCCGATGGCGGGCACCGAGCGCTCCGGGCCGCTGGCCGGCCGGGCCGACCTCTTCGAGGGCCGTCCGTGGGTGCTCACCCCCTCCCCGTGCACCGGGCAGGAGACGCTGAACCGCGCGCTGGAGCTGGCCTCGCTGTGCGGGGGCACGCCGGTGGTGATGGACGCGGCGGCGCACGACCGCGCCGTCGCCCTGGTCTCGCACGCCCCGCACCTGGTCTCCTCGCTGCTGGCGGCCCGGCTGGCGGGCGCGGGGGAGGAGAGCATCCGGATCTCGGGGCAGGGGCTGCGCGACGTCACCAGGATCGCGGCCGGCGACCCCGGTCTCTGGAACGAGATCCTGGACGCCAACGCCACCGCCGTCGCCGACGTCCTGGACGCCTACGCGGCCGACCTCGGCCGGGCGATCGGCGCGCTGCGGGCCCTGGGCGGCGCCGACGCCGTACGGCGCAGGGCGGCCGCGTCCACCCTGGACGGCCTGCTGCGCACCGGCAACGAGGGCCGGGCACGGGTCGCCCACAAGTCGGGGACGCCGCTCACCGACCTGACCGCCGTGCCGGTCCTGGTGCCGGACCAACCCGGCGCCCTGGCGCGGCTGTTCACCGCCGTGGGCGAGATCGGCGTGAACATCGAGGACGTCCGGATCGAGCACTCGATGGACCGCCCGCGCGGCCTGGTCGAGCTGCTGGTGCAGCAGAGGTCCGCGCCGGCGCTGTCGCGGCTGCTGGACGCGGGTGGCTGGACGGTGGCGGAGAACGCCGTGGCGGAGCACGCGGTGATGGCGGCCGTCGGCTGACCCGGACGCGGCGGAGCTCCGGTGGCGCGGGATCGCCGCACCACCGGAGCTCCGTTGCGTCGCACCGGCCTGCTCGGCCTGCCCCGGCCGGGTCGCCGGATCGCCGGGTCGGGCGGGCCGGGCGGTCAGTGGCCGGCGGCCACCGGATCGCGCTGCGCGACCGGCTTGATCAGCGGTCGCGCGAGCGTGGCCCAGTCCGCCGGCGCCACGGCCAGCGAACGGTCGAGCCGGGCCGCGTTGAAGAAGATCTCTTCGTGTTCGAGCAGGCCGGGGTCGGCCAGCAGCCCGAGGTCGCGGTCGAAGGTGAACGGGACGATGGACCCGCTGCGGCACCGGGTGAGCCGCTCGGCGGTCTGCCGGTCGGCGAAGGCCGCTCGATCGCCGCCGAGGTGGTGGGCGACGGCTTCCAGGTCGACCCGGCGGTCACCGGGGACGACGACGACACTGTGCCGGGGCGGGCTCCCGGCGGTCCTGGTCCGGACCACGATGGATTTCGCGGCCTGCCGCAGCGCGTGCCCGCGCATCTCACTCGCCTCGGCGGTACGTCCTTCCGGCCGGTGGTGGATCAGACGGAACGGCACCCCGGTCTCCGACATCATTGTCAGGAGCCGGTGGAAAATGCCGTGTTCGGTCGGGTCCGTGAGCCGACTGCTATTCACGGAATTACCTCCCTCGAAAGGCTGGCTCGAACGTAGTGCCTGCCGGGGTCCGGGAATTCGGAATTGGCCAGTAGCTGTCATGACCGGAATCGGTCAGGTGTCCGGGCCCGCTCCGGCGGATCGCCACCGCGCGTGGGCGGCCGCGCACGGACCGTGGCCGATCCGGGGGTGTCGGCGCGGATCGGCGGGTCGGCCACGCAGCTTGCTGACAGGGCGGTAGGGCTGCCGTGCCGCCGCGCTGTTCGATGGCGGTGGACGGAGTCGCATGTCATGGGGGAAACCATGAGGGAACTGTCGGCGGTGCCGGGACCGGCACCGCTCACCCGCCGCCGACCGGGGGACCAGGTCGAGCGCGGGCTCTTGGAGGTACAGGCACTGATCGAGGACGCCGTGGTGCGGCACCGGAACTTCGTGTCCCGGGGCGCCGTGGTGACCTCCGTGAAACCGGACGAGGCGGTGCTCTCGGCCGAGGCGGCCCGGCTGATCGGGCGGACCAGACGCGGTCTGGAGGTCGTCCTGGCCTCGGACGTGCCCCGGGCCAAGGGGATCTACCGGGCGCTCGGCGAGATGCTCGCCGCCTGCGGCGACGCCGTCACGGTGCGGCTGCTGTGCGTGCCGGAGACCCTGGACCGGGAGTTCGTCCGCACGCAGCTGGACGCGGGCCGCCAGCTGGAGGTGCGCACGGCCCAACTGCCCTGGATGGAAACGGTCCTGGTGGACAACCAGGTGGTGCTGGCCTGCGCGGACCTGGTCACCGGGAACCGCCAGGCGGCCGTGGTCCGGGACGTCTCGGTGATCCGAACCCTGCACAACCTGTTCGCCGGCGTCTGGCGGCGGGCGATCCCGGTGGAGCAGCAGCTCGACTTCGGCGGCTGGGCCCGGGCGGAGTTCGCCCGGCGGATCCTCGACCGGCTGAACGCCGGGGTGACGGACGAGGTGGCCGCCCGGGAGCTCTCGGTGTCGGTCCGCACCTACCGGCGCTACGTCGCCGAGATCATGGAAATGCTCGGCGCGAACTCCCGGTTCCAGGCCGGCGCGCGGGCCGCCGAGCTCGGGCTGCTGCCCCTCGGCCCGGCCTCCCGACCGGCCCGGCGCACCGCCTGACCTGCGCCGTCGCCCGCCGCGCCGGCCGCCGGATGCGCCGGTGGCAGCTTCCTGAAGCGGGCGTTGCCGCCGGCTCCGGGGGGCGGATAGAAATGGCGGCGGAAGGCCGGGGGCCACCTCGACTGGCCGGTTCGCCGCCGTACCACCACGGGCCGCGGACGGGTCTGCGCGGCGGCCGGAGCCCGGTCCGGGGGGCGGACCCGAGGGCGGCCCGGCGGAGCGCCCGACCGGGCTCCGGCGGGCGGCACGACCGCACCGCGGCCGCAGCACCACCGCGGCGGCGGAGGGGCACCGCGTGCCCCGGCCCGCCGCCGACCGGGACCGGCCCGCACGGGCCGCGTCCGCAGCACCACAGAGCCTCCGGCAGCCACCTCCCCGGGCGGGCTGCCGGAGCCGCCGTCAGACACGGCCCGTCCCGGTGGGAGACGGGCCGGGCGGCGGCACTCGGCGGAGCCGGGGCCGTTCCCCCGGCGGGTCCGGCTCCGCCGCTAAGCCCCGGGACGCCGGTGACCCACCGACCGAAGGTGCATCCATGACCCCCGAACCGATCGCGCTGCTGTTCCCCGGGCAGGGGACCCAGAAGCAGGGCATGGGCGAGCCCTGGCAGGAGACCGGCGCCTGGGCCGTCGTCGAGACGGTCTCCGAGCAGTCCGGCCAGGACGTCGCCGAACTGCTCCTGCACGCCGACGCCGAACGGCTGCGCCGGACCGACCTGGCGCAGCTGGCCGTCTTCACCGTCGCCGTCATGGCGTTCGAGGAGGCGGACCGCGCCGGCCTGACGGCCGGTGCGCCGGTGGCCGCCTGTGCCGGCCACAGCCTGGGCGAGTACGCCGCGCTGGTGGCCGCCGGGGCGCTCGGCCTGGCGGACGCCGCCGGGCTGGTCGCGGTCCGCGGCCGCGCCATGCGGGAGGCCGCCGAACTGTCCGACGGCACCATGGGGGTGCTCGTCGGTGCGCCGCTGCCGGCGGTCGAGACGCTGGTCGAGGACGCCCGGCAGGCCGGCCACCGGGTCTGGGTGGCCAATGTGAACGCACCCGGCCAGGTGGTGCTCTCGGGCTCCGCCGACGGGGTGGCGGCGGCCGCCGCCGAGGCGCCGGGGATCGGCGCCAAGCTGATCAGCGTCCCGGTCGGCGGGGCCTTCCACAGCCCGTACATGGCGCCCGCGGCCGGACGGCTGCGCGCGGCGCTCACGGGCGTCGGGTTCGCCCCGGTGCACACGCCGGTGGTCGCCAACGTGGACGCCCGCCCGCACGCCTCGGGAGACGACTGGCCGGACCTGATGGGCCGCCAGCTGGTCTCCCCGGTGCTCTGGGAGGCGGGGGTCCGGACGCTGGTGGGCCCGCTGGGCTGCCGCCGGCTGATCGAGCTGGGCCCGGGCCGGACCCTGGCCGGGATGGTCCGCCGCATCACACCGGAGACCGAAGTGCTCTCCGTCGACAGCCCGGAGGCCCTCGCGGCGGCCGCTCCGGCCCTGCAGGCCGCCCGGGGTTGACGGACCGAGAGGAGAGGGAGAGATGATCGAGAGCGCGGTCGACAGCCGCTGGTTCCGGCGCTACCCGCCGCCGGACGGGGACGTGGCCAGGCGGTTGGTCTGCCTGCCCCACGCGGGTGGCGCCGCCAGTGCCTTCCACGGCTGGGCGGACCACTTCGCGTCCGGGGTCGAGGTGCTGGCCACCCGCTACCCCGGCCGGCAGGAGCGGATCGCCGAGGAGTGCATCACCGGGATGCCGGAGCTCGCCGACGCGGTCACCGAGGCGCTGCTGCCCCTCCTGGACGTGCCGGTCTACCTGTTCGGCCACAGCATGGGCGCCTCGCTCGGCTACGAGGTCGCGCTCAGGCTGGAGCGGGACCACGGTGTCCGGCTCGCCGGTCTGTTCGTCTCGGCCCGCAAGGCCCCGCACCGGGTGAACCCCGAGCCCACCTACCTCGGCGGGGACGAGGCCCTGATCCAGGAGGTCCTCGGCCTCGGCGGCACCGAGGCGCAGCTGATCCGGGACCCGGACCTGTTCGAGCTGGTGATGCCCGCGCTGCGGGCCGACTTCCGGATCGTCGGCACCTACCGCGCGCAGCCAGGCCACCCGGTGCACTGCCCGGTGGTCGGCTACGTCGGCGACCGGGACGGCGGGATCGACCCGGTCGACATGGCGGCCTGGGCGGACGTCGCCGCCGCCTCCTTCGACCTGACCGTCTTCCCCGGCGACCACTTCTACCTGCTGGGCGAGCGGGACGCGCTGCTGCGCGACCTGGCCGCCCGGCTCGTCTGACGTGACCGGCACCGCGACCGGGCGGCCGAGCAGCGGCGTCGGCGTCCTGGACAAGACCTCGCTGCTGCTCGGCGTCCTGGCCGGCGGACCGGCCTCGCTGCGGACGCTGAGCGACGTCACCGGGCTCTCCAGGGCCACCGTGCACCGGCTGGCGCTGGCCCTGGAGAGCATCCGGCTGCTGACCAGGGACGCCCAGGGGCGCTTCCTGATCGGCCCGCGGATCGGCGAGCTGGCCGACGAGGCCGGGCGCGACCGGCTGCTCCAGGGCGCCGACGCCGTGCTGGCCGACCTGCGGGTCCGGACCGGGGCGAGCGCCCGCCTCTACCGGCGCCAGGGGGACCTGCGGATCTGCGTGGCCACCGCCGAGGGGCCGGGCACCGGGCGGCAGGCCCGCTCGGCGCTCGGCGTGGCGCTGCCGATGAAGGCCGGTGCGGGCGCGCAGGCCCTGCTCGCCTGGGAGGACCCGGACGAACTCGGCCGGGCCATGCGCGGCGCCGGGTTCGGTGCGGTCACCCTGACCAACGTGCGCCGGCAGGGCTGGGCGCAGAGCCTGGGCGCCGGCGAGCTGGGCTTCGCCGCGGTCGCCGTGCCGGTGCGCGGCGCGGCCGGCCGGGTGGTCGCGGCGCTGGTGCTGGACGGGCCGGTGACCCTGCTCTCGCGGGCCCCCGGCCGACTGCACGGCGGCCTGCTGATCGACGCGGCGGCCCGGCTCGGTGCCGGGCTGACCTGAGCCCGGCCGACCGGCCGTGCGGGAATTCCCGGGAGTCCTGGCAGTTAGTTGCCGGACGGCTTGTCCGGCCTTCCGGGGCCCCGATAGAAATCAGTTCGGCAATTCCTCGCGAATTCCTTGGAGGCGGTGATGGCGAGAAAGCCACCGCGGTGGTACTTCTCCTTCGGCAGCGCGTATTCCTGGATGGCCTACCGGGATCTGGTCACGCGCTACCCCGATGTCGCGGAGGCGATCGACTGGCTGCCGTTCTGGGAGCCGGACGACGCCCACCACGACCACCTGGAGGCCACCGGCGTCCAGCTGCCCTACGTGGCGATGTCCCGGGAGAAGTACCTCTACGTCCTGCAGGACGTCCGCCGGCTGGCCCGGGAGCGGGAGCTGCGCATGGTCTGGCCGGTGGACCGCGAGCCCCGCTGGGAGGTCTCGCACCTGGCCTACCTGGTGGCCGAGGAGCACGGTCACGGGCGGCAGTTCATCGACGCGGCCTACCGGGCCCGGTGGGAGGAGGGGATGGACATCTCCGACCCCGAGGTGGTGGGCGGCCTCGGCGCAGCGCTCGGCCTCGACCCCGGGCTGCTGGGCGGTGCCTGGCAGGACCCGGAGGTGCGAAGCCGCGGCCTGAAGGCGCTCAACGCGCCCTACCGGGACGGTGTATTCGGGGTGCCGTACTTCATCGACGGCTTCCAGCGGTTCTGGGGCGTCGACCGGCTGCCGGGCTTCGTCTCCGCGGTGCGCCACCGCATGGCGGCCGCCACCGCGGGCGCGCACTGACCGTCCCGAAGGCCGCTCCACCCCGGTGAACCCATGGTTTTGACGACAGTTCAACAGGACGACGTTCCATCCCCAACCATCCGACAGGAGCCCCGCATCATGGCGACCAACCCGTTCGAGGACGACAGCGCCTCCTACTACGTCCTCGTCAACGAGGAGAACCAGCACTCGCTCTGGCCGGCCTTCGCCGAGGTGCCGGCCGGCTGGACCGTCGTGCACGGCCAGGAGAGCCGCGAGTCCTGCCTCGAGTACGTGAACACCCACTGGACGGACATGCGTCCGAAGAGCCTGGTGGAGGCGATGGGCGCCTGACCGCCCGCCACCCCCCCGGCACCGAGCACCGCCCCAGCCGCCGGCCGTCATCGACGCCCCCGCACGGCCACCCGCGGTACCACGGCCGCCGGGCCCCGGTCCGTCCCCACACGGACCGCGGCCCGGCGGCCGTTCTCGTCGGCGGTCCGCTGACAGCTTGTTGCCACCCTTTCGGTGAGACGGCCCGATTCGGGTGGCAGGACTCCTAGGGTCGGGTTCGAACGACCGTGCTGACGCTCCGCCTGGAGGAACCATGACCACGCTGACCGCCGAGCCACGGCCGGACTCCCTCGTGAGCCGCCTGGATCTCGCCGACCCGGGGCTCACCGCCCGGCTTCACCGCGGCCTGGCCGCCGCCGAGTCACGGCTGCGCGAGACGGCGTCCGACGTCCCCAGTGCGCTGGTCGCCGATTGGTCCCGGTACCTGATCGAGGCCGGCGGCAAGCGGCTGCGGCCGCTGTTGGTGCTGCTCGCGGCCGAGTTCGGCACCGCGGCGCGCGGGACGGGCGGGCCGGCGGCCGGCCGGATACCGGCCGCGGCCGCCCTGGTCGAGCTGGTGCACGTCGCCTCCCTGCACCACGACGACGTGATGGACGGCGCCCGCAGCCGGCACGGCGTCCCGAGCGCCCCGGCCCGCTGGGGCAACCGGACGGCCGTCCTGCTCGGGGACCGACTGCTGGTCAAGGCCGGGCAGCTCGCCGCCGACCTCGGCGAAGGCGCGATCCGGCTGCAGGGCGAGGCCGCCGAGCGCCTGGTCCGCGGGCAGCTGCGGGAGTTGACCGGACCTGAGGCGGGGGAGTCCCCGCTCACCCACCACTTCGCGGTGATCGCCGACAAGACCGCCTCGCTGCTGTCCCTCGCGGTGCGCCTGGGCGCCGAGGTGACGGGCGCGCCCGAACCGGCCGTCCGGGCGCTGGCGGAGTACGGCGAGCAGCTCGGCATCGTCTTCCAGCTCTCCGACGACCTGCTCGACTTCGCCTCCGAGCCGCAGGACTCCGGCAAGGACGCCGCGCTCGACCTCGCGGTCGGCGTGCGGACCCTGCCGGTGCTGCTCGCGCTCAGCGAGGACGGGCCGCGCGCCGCCGAGCTGCGCGGCCTGCTGGAGGCCGGACCGCTGGCCGACGACCGCGACCGGCGGCGGGCGGCCGAGCTGATGCGCAACTCCAGCGCCGAGGCGCGCGCCCGGGAGCTGCTGCACGCCTGCGCGACGGATGCCCGGGACGCCCTGGCCGCCCTGCCGGACGTCCCGGCCCGCGCGGCCCTGGCCGCCCTGGTCGGCCTGGTCGAGCACCGCAGCGCCTGACGCTCCCCGAACGCGGGAAACGGCGAAGGGGGCCACCGGTGAGGTGGCCCCCTTCGCCGTACCCGTGCGGGCTCAGCCGGTGGTGCGGCCGCTGCCGACCAGGACGGGCTCCTCGCCGGCCGGGGCCGGTTCCTGCTGCGCCAGCCCCGGCCACCAGGCGCGGCGGCCCAGCAGCGTGGTGGTGGCGGGAACGAGGAAGAGCGCCATCACGAAGGCGGTCAGCAGGATGCCGAACGCCACGGCGAAGCCCATCTGCTGGAGCATCGAGTTGTCGGCGAGCATCAGCACGCCGAAGGTGCCGGCCAGGATGACGGCCGCCGCGCCCATGGTCGGGGCCGACCGGGCGACGGCGTGCCTGATCGCCGCCCGCGGGTCGCTGCCGCCGCGGATCTCCTCGCGGAGCCGGGCGACCATCAGGATGTTGTAGTCGGTGCCGATGGCCACCACGAAGAGGTAGACCAGCACCGGCAGGCTGAACAGCACGCCGTCGTTGCCCTTGATGCCCTGGAACAGCCAGACCGTCGCGCCGAGCGTGCCGGCGAAGCCGAGGCCGACCGAGAGCATCAGGAACCAGGGGGCGACCACGCTACGCAGCAGCAGGCCGAGGATCAGCATGATGGCGAGCCCGGCGACCGGGAAGACCACGGTGTAGTCGCGCTCGACGGCGGTGCGGATGTCGGCCATCACGGCGGTGGTGCCGCCGACCAGGGCCCGGCTGCCGGCCGGGGCGGCGGCGTGCGCCTGGTCCCGGAGCGTTCCGTCGACCAGGTCGATCGCCTTGTCCTCCATCGGCCGGTACTTCAGCGAGACGCTGTACTGGACGACCGAGCCGTCGGTGTTCGGTGCCGCGGGCGCGACCTGGGCGACGCCCTCGATACCGGCGAGCTTGTCGCGGTAGGCGGCCAGCTGGTCCTCGGGCAGCCTGCCGCCGGAGGTGTTCTCCAGGAAGACCAGGGTCGGCTCGGCCCGGCCGGCCGAGAAGCCGGCCTGCAGGTCGTCCATGGCCTGGACCGACTCCAGGTTCTTCGGCATCGACCCGCCGGTGTCGAAGTCGGCCTTGAAGCCGAGGGCGCCGAGCGCGAGGACCACGAGCAGGCCGCCGGAGACGCCGGCCACCAGACCCGGCCGACGGGCCGTCAGGCCGCCGACCCGCTGGGCGAGGGCGTTCTTCGGCTCACGCTTCCAGGCCTTCGACGGCCAGAAGGCGGCCCGGCCGAGCAGCGCGAACACCGCCGGCACCAGGGTGACGCCGGCCACCAGGCTGACCGCGACGGCGATCGCTAGGGCGGGGCCCATGGCGCGCAGCATGCCCATGGTGGAGAGGGTGAGCGCCAGGAAGGCCACCACCACGGCGCCGGCCGCGGAGGCGATGGTCTCGCCGACGCGGGCGACGGCCTCGGCCATCGCGGGCCGCGGCTCCAGCCCGGCGCGCAGGAACTCGCGGTAGCGGAAGAGCAGGAAGAGCAGGTAGTCGGTGCCGACACCGAACAGCACCACGATCAGCATGGTGGAGACCGAGGCGTCGGCGGTCAGCCCGAAGACCTCGCTGGCGGTGGAGATCAGGCCGATGGCGGTCAGGTAGACCAGGGCGATCACGATCACCGGCAGCAGGGCGATGAGCGGGCTGCGGAAGATGACGCCCAGCAGGACGACGATCAGCAGCAGGGTGGCCATCATGATCATGCCGTCGGTGTTGCTGCCGGACTCCTGGGCGTCCAGTGCGCTGGCCGCCGCCCCGGTCACGCCGAGCTTGAGGCCGGTGGCGCTCAGCAGCTCCTTGGCGTCCGCCCGCAGCTGCTTGACGTCGTCGGTGACGGCCGGCTCGTAGACGTTCTTGGTGTCGGCGTAGATCTGCGCGAGCGCGATCCGGCCGTCGGGGGAGACGCTGCCCGGGTCGGCCTGGACCTTGTTGAGGTGGGGGTACTGCTTGGCCTGGAGGCCGGCGGCCACCTTCTGCACGTCGGCCTTGTCGCCGTCGGTCAGCGCACCGCCGTCCGTGCGCTGGAACACGCCGAGCGCGGCGGGCTGATCCTGTCCCGGGAAGGCGCGCTTCTCCAGGTCGGCCACCTGGACGGACTCGTAGTGCGAGGGCAGGAACTCGGCCTGGTCGGTGGTCGATTCCAGCTTGGGCGAGAGGACGGTCAGGGCGACCGCCGCGACCAGCCAGGCGATGACGACCAGCCACGGGCGGCGGACGACGAACCGTCCGATCCGTGTGAACATGACACTCCTTGGCGTCCGGCGGGGTCCGGCGGCCCCGCCCGGGACGGGCCCGCGGGGACGGTTCGGACTGGCGGGTGGTGTGCGATCGAAATGTCGCGATCGCAGTGCGTGGGGATGCAGCATCGCACCGTCACCCGATCGCGCACCTGCGCCGTGGCAGCTTGTGGCCACTCCGGGCGGCGCGGGGGCGCGGAGCGGGTCGGCCGGTTCAGCTTGCGGACCGGCGCCGGGTGAACCGTGGCGCGCCGCCACGGGCGCTGCCTACCGTCGGGGAACCGTCGAGGAGCAGAAGGAGGGGATGGCCGGTGCCGGACACCATGACGACCGCGGCCGCCGCATCCACCATGCGTGACCGGGTCGAGGAGCTGCGGAGCCTGCGGGCCGGGATCCGCGCGGGAGACCCGAGGGCCACCGGGGCCCAGCGCGGAAAGGGCAAGCTGACCGTCCGTGAGCGGCTCGACCTGCTCTTCGACGAGGGTTCGTTCCGCGAGGTGGAGCCGCTGCGGCGGCACCGCGCCACCGGCTTCGGCCTGGAGGCGAAGAAGCCGCACACCGACGGCGTCGTCGTCGGCTGGGGCACCGTGCACGGCCGCACGGTCTTCAGCTACGCGCACGACTTCCGGATCTTCGGCGGCGCGCTGGGCGAGGCCCACGCGCAGAAGATCCACAAGATCATGGACATGGCCATCGCGGCCGGTGCGCCGCTGGTCTCGCTGAACGACGGCGCCGGCGCCCGCATCCAGGAGGGCGTCACCGCCCTGGCCGGCTACGGCGGCATCTTCCAGCGCAACACCCGGGCCTCCGGCGTCATCCCGCAGATCTCGGTGATGCTCGGCCCGTGCGCCGGCGGCGCCGCGTACTCGCCGGCCCTGACCGACTTCGTGTTCATGGTCCGCGAGACCTCGCAGATGTTCATCACCGGCCCGGACGTGGTCCAGGCCGTGACCGGCGAGAAGATCAGCCAGAACGGCCTCGGCGGCGCCGACGTCCACTCCGGGGTCTCCGGCGTCTCGCACTTCGCCTACGACGACGAGCAGTCCTGCATCGAGGAGGTCCGCTACCTCCTCTCGCTGCTGCCGCAGAACAGCCGCGAGATGCCGCCGACCGTCGTCAACGACGACCCGGTGGACCGCCGCAACGACGCGCTGCTCGACCTGGTGCCGGTCGACGGCAACCGCCCGTACGACATGCGCAAGGTGATCGAGGAGATCGTCGACCACGGCGAGTACCTGGAGGTCCACGAGCACTGGGCGGCCAGCGTGCTCTGCGTGCTGGCCCGGCTCGGCGGCCGGCTGGTGGGCGTGGTGGCCAGTCAGCCGCAGTCGCTGGCCGGCGTGCTGGACATCCACGCCTCCGAGAAGGCCGCGCGCTTCGTGCAGTTCTGCGACGCCTTCAGCATCCCGCTGGTCACCCTGGTCGACGTGCCCGGCTTCCTGCCCGGGGTGGACCAGGAGCACGGCGGCATCATCCGGCACGGCGCCAAGCTGCTGTACGCGTACTGCAACGCCACCGTGCCCCGGGTGCAGCTGATCCTGCGCAAGGCCTACGGCGGCGCGTACATCGTGATGGACTCCCGCTCGATCGGCGCCGACCTGTCCTACGCCTGGCCGACCAACGAGATCGCCGTCATGGGCGCCGAGGGCGCCGCCAACGTCGTCTTCCGCCGGGAGATCGCCGCCTCCGACACGCCGGACGCCACGCGCGCCCAGCTGGTCAAGGAGTACACCGCCGAGCTGATGCACCCGTACTACGCGGCCGAGCGCGGCCTGGTGGACGACGTCATCGACCCGGCCGAGACCCGGGCCACCCTGATCGCGGCGCTCGACATGCTGGCGACCAAGCACGCGCTGCTGCCGGCCCGCAAGCACGGGAACCCGCCGCAGTGAGCGCCGCCCACGCCCCCGCCGGGCCCGGCCCGTGCAGTCCCGGCCCGTGCGGGCCGCTGCTGCGGGTGCTCCGCGGCCGGCCCACCGGTGACGAACTGGCCGCCCTCACCGCGGTGCTGGCCGCGGTGCTGGCACCGGCCGCCCGCAGGGCGCCGACCGGGCCGCCGGACCGGCCGGCACCGCCGGTGCGCTGGGAACGTGCCGAGCCGCGGCCGGTGCGCCGATCGTGACACGTTCCTGCAGGTCCGCTTGTCGCTGCCGAGAAGCGGCTGGTAAGAACGACCAATCTTGGAAGATCAACAACGGATGCGGCCGGCTCACCACACGGCTGCGGCCGAGGGGAGGCGGCTGATGCTCCAGGTGGTTTTCAGGATCCTCGGCCCCCTGGACGTCCAGGTGGACGGCCGACCGGTCCCGCTCTCCGGAGCCCGGCAGCGCACCATCCTCGCCATGCTGCTGCTCTCCGCCAACCACGTCGTCTCGGTCGACACCCTCGCCGAGGCCGTCTGGCAGGGCTCGCCGCCGACCACGTTCGTGAACCAGATCGCCATCTGCGTCTCCGGGCTGCGCAAGGCCTTCAAGGCGGCGGTCGGGGCGGACGACCTGATCGTCACCTCCCACCCCGGCTACCTGCTCGCCACCGGCGCCCACCGCATCGACGCGGCCGAGTTCGAGGAACTCGTGGCCGAGGCCCGTGATGCGCGGCAGCGCGGGCGCACCGCCGCGGCGGCCGGGCTGCTGGAGCAGGCACTCGGTCTCTGGCGCGGCCGCGCGCTCGAAGGCGTGGCCGCAGGGCGGGTGGCGGCCGAGGCGGCCCGGCTCGACGAGCAGCGCCTCGCCGTCCACGAGGAGTTCACCGCCCTCCGGCTCGACCTCGGCCGGCACCGCGAACTCATCGGCGAGCTGACCTCGTTCCTCGCCGAGCACGGACTGCGCGAACAGGCCCGGGCCCAGCTGATGCTCGCCCAGTACCGGTCCGGTCTGCGGGCCGAGGCGCTGGAGACCTACCGGGAGGCCCGCCGGCTCTTCGCCGAGGAGCTCGGCATCGAGCCCGGCCCCCGGCTGCGGCAGCTGCACGACGCGGTGCTCGCCGACGAGGCCTGGCTGGCCGCGCCGCCGGCCGGCCCCGCCACCCCGCACCCCGGTCAGCCGCACCCCGGTGAGATGTACCCCGGCGATCCACACGCGGGCGATCCGCAGCCGGGCGATCCGCAGCCCGGAGCCGGGGCCGCCGCCTCCGCGGAGCCGGAGGCGGAACGGCAGGGATTCCGTTTCGCTTTCGAGCCCGTTTCACAGCGCCGCGCTCTCACCCGGCCGGCCGGCCCGGCGGCAGAGCACCGGCCTGCCCGGACCTCGCCTCCGCCTGCCCGGACCTCGCCGCCGCCGGCCCGGACCCGGGCGGCGGACCGCGGCGCCCGGGCCGACGAGGTGCCGCCCGCCCGGTCCCCGCAGTTCGTCCCAGCGGCCACGGCCGCGTTGGAGTTCCGCCTGCTCGGCCCGGTGGAGGCGACCGCCGGGGGGCGGGAGATCCCGTTGGACGGCGCCAAGCAGCGCTCGGTCCTGGCCGCCCTGCTGCTGGCCGACGGTCGGCTGCTCCCCGACGACCGGCTCTCCACCCTGATCTGGGGCTGGGACCCGCCGGCCACCTGGACCGCCCAACTGCACACCTACGCCTCCCGGTTGCGCGGGCGGCTCGGCCCGCTCGTCGATCTGGTCCGGCGGGGCCCGGGCTACCGGCTGGACATCGGGCCGGCCCGGCTGGACCTGCGCGAGTTCCGGCGCGACGCCGACCTCGGCCACCGCGCCCTGGAGAACGGCGCCTACGCCCGTGCGGCCGAACTGCTCTCCGCCGCGCTCGGGCAGTGGCGGGGCGAACCGCTCACCGGCGTCACCCCGCAGCTCGCCGAGAAGGAGCTGCCGGCACTGGAGGAGAGCCGGCTCGCCGTGCTGGAGGACCGCATCGAGGCGGAGCTCGCCCTCGGCGGCCACCGGGCGGCCGTGCCCGAACTGCTCCGCCTGGTCGCCGAACACCCCACCCGGGAGCGGCTGCGCGGGCAGCTGATGATCGGCCTGTACCGCTGTGACCGGCAGGGCGACGCGCTGGAGGTGTACGAGGCCGGTCGGCGGCTGCTCGCCGAGGACCTGGGCGTGGACCCGGGACCGGCGCTGCGCCGGCTCCACCACCAGGTGCTCACCGGGGACCTCAGCCACCCCGGGGTACCCGACCGGTCGGCCGCGGTGCTGACGCCGACCGCCCGGCCCGATGCCGAGCCGCCCGGTACCACCCGCCCGATCGTCGCCGCACCGCCCGGTGGGGAGGAGCGCGGCGGGCTGGTCCCGGCGATGCTGCCGCCCGCCACCGCCGACTTCATCGGCCGGGAGCGCCACCTCACGGCCCTGGCGGCCGCCCTGCGCGGGGTCCGGGTCGACGGCCCGGCAACCGGGGCCGCCGTCGAGGACCCGGCGGCCCCGGTCGGCCCGGTGGTGCTGACCGGTGGGGCCGGGACCGGCAAGTCCGCGCTCGCCGTGCACGCCGCGCACCTCGTCCGGGACGACTTCCCGGACGGGCACCTCTACGCGGACCTGAGCACCCCCGACGGCACCCCGCGCGACCCCGGCGCGGTGCTCGGCGGCTTCCTGCGCGCCCTCGGCGCCGACCGGCCCGAGCTGCCCGACGCCCTGGACGAGCGGGTCCGGCTCTACCGCAGCCGGCTCGCCGGCCGGCACGTCCTGGTGGTGCTGGACAACGCCGCCGACGACCGCCAGGTCCGCCCGCTGCTCACCGCGGAGAGCCGCAGCCGGACCCTGGTCACCAGCCGGGCCGCGCTCGGCGTGCTGGAGGGCGCCCGGCGGTTCCAGGTCGGTCCGCTGGACTTCCCCGGCGCCTACCAGCTGCTCGCCGCGGCCGGTCGCGAGCGGGTGTCCGCCGACCCGGCCGCGACCGCGCGGATCGTCGAGCTGTGCGAGCGCCTGCCGCTCGCCCTGCGGGTCTGTGCCGCCCGGCTGGCCGCCCATCCGCACTGGTCACCGGCCCGGCTCGCCGACCGGCTCACCCCGGCCGAGCACCGGCTGGACGAGTTGCGCCTGGACGACCTCGACGTCCGGGCCCGGCTGGGTTCCGGTCTGCCCGGTCTCGACCCCGTCGCCCGGGGCGCCCTGGGAGTGCTCGCCCGGGCGGACGCCGACAGCTGGACCCCCGCCGATGCCGCCGCCCTGCTCGGCTCGTCCGAGCGGGACGCCGAGGAGGTCCTGGAGTCGCTGACCGGGGCCCGGCTGCTCACCGCCGCCGAGGACCGGTCCGAGCTGCGGTACCGGTTCGCCCCGCTGGTGCGCCTCGTCGCCCTGGAGGAGTGCCGGACGGCCGTGGCCGTCTGACCGGCCGCCCGGGCCGTCCGCCCCGCGCACCACCGCGGGGCGGACGGCCCGGCCTCCCCCTGCGGGCCGGCACGCCAGGGCGTGCCGCCCTACCCGCAGCCACCGGCGTGGCCGACGTCCAGACTGCGGGTCGGCAGCGCGACGGCCAGCAGGTCCGGCTCGCTGAGCAGCAGTTCGAGGTCGAGGTACTGCGGCCACTGCCGTTCTTCGACAGCGGTGTCGGTGCTGGTGGTCTCCATCGTCGCCTCCGGACTCCGTGCTTCTCGGTGGAGAGAGCATGGGTCCGGCGGCTATGGCGCCCCTATCTATCCTCTGCGGATCGCCTCTGCCGCGAGGCCGATCCGATGAGAGCGCGAATATAGAAATTCTATGGAGACTTGAGGCAGGGTTCCGGCGGGGACGTCCGGCACGCCCCGGCCGGCGTGCCGCTCAGCCGTCGCTCAGCCGTCGATCAGCCGGGCGAAGACGACGGTGTCGAAGATGTCCTCCATCCGCACCGCCCGGCCGTCGCGGAACGTCCACGAGTGGACGAACGACAGGGTCTCGGTGCGCCCGCTCAGCGAGGTGACGGCGCGGACGCCGAAGACCACCACGCGGTCGCCGGAGCGGACGAACTCCTGCGGCTCCAGCCGCATCCCGCCCAGGACGGTCGGCACCTTGGCCAGGAACTCCCGGACGCCCGCGTGGCCCAGCTTGGTGCCGCCGAGCCCGTACGGGGCGAGTCCGTCCGGGTGGACCCACTCGATGCCCGGGTCCATGGTCGCCAGCAGCGCGGCGAGGTCCCGGTCGTGGAAGGCCCGGTAGGCGGCGTGGACGACGGCGAGGTTGTCGTGGTCGCCGCGGCGGTCGGCGCCGCCGAGGTCGTCGACGAGGGAAAGGTCGGCGTAGTCGACACTCATCAGGGTGGCTCTCCTCAGCGGCGGATGTGGTCGGGGTACAGGGCTTCGAGGGTCAGGCGGATGCCGTCGCGCCAGTCGACCTCGCACGGACCGGTCAGCGCGCGGCGCCGGGTCGGGTCGAACTGGTAGGTCTCCCGGGTGACTTCGCTCGGCACCAGGTCGGCCGGCACCCCGGTGAGCTCCTCGATGTAGCGCACGCAGTCGGTGATCCCGACCGCCTCGTCGCCGCCCCAGTTGACCAGGGTCGCCGGCACCGAGGCCGCCGCCCACAGGTGCGGCACCTGCCGGACCAGGTCGCTGGTGTACAGCAGCGAGCACCAGTTCTGGCCCTCCAGCGGCACCGGGATCGGCTGGCCGGCGAGCATCCGCTGGAAGTAGAGCATCGGCACGCCGCCGTAACCGCCGGGCCCGTAGGCGATGTTGAGCCGGGCGATGGTGGTCGGCAGGCCCAGTACCCGGGCCAGCGCGCGGACCGCGCCCTCGGTGGCGATCTTGCCCACCGGGTAGGCCGGCAGCCAGTCGGCGACGCCGTCGATCGGGTCGTCCTCGGTGTAGGCGTGGTCCAGCGTCTGCCGGGCGTAGAGCGCACCGGTCGAGACGTAGAGGAAGGACTCCGCGGTGCGGCAGTGCGCCATCAGCCGGCCGGTGGCCGAGACGTTGACGTCGATCGCCCGGTTGAAGTCGCCGTCGTCGCCGCGCCGGACCGCCGAGTGGATGACGTGGGTGAAGTCCTCCGGCACGCCCTTGAAGGCGTACTCGCTGTCGTCCTCCATGTCCCAGCGCCAGGTGGTGATGCCCCGCGCCCGCAGCTCGTCCTCGACTCCCGGGGTGCCGAAGCGGCCCAGGCACCAGACCTCGTTCCCCTGCTCGACGAGCGCCTCCGCCACCGGCCGGGCGACCTGACCGGTCCCGCCGGTCACCAGGATCTTGCTGCCCTTCACTTGCCCTCTCCCATCGCCAGGTCCAGCTCCTTGCGCAGAATCGCCTGGAACGCCGCCACGTGCTGCGGGCTCATCAGCGTGTAGTGCTCGCCGGGTACTTCGACGTACCGGTTCGGCTCCTCGGTGAAGTCGTCCCAGCGCCGCAGCTCGTTCTCCAGCCAGTCCTCCTTGGTGCCCCGCAGCGGGATCGCGTGGAACACCGACATCCGGCGGACGCTGCCCTCCGGCCGGTAGCTGCGGCCCAGGTCGGTGAGCCGGTCGGCGAGCTCCGCCCAGGCGGCGAACTTCTCGATGTCCAGATCGAGTTCGGCGATCCGCTCGGCGGGCGCGAGGGCCAGCAGGCGGGCCGTCTGCAGCTCCCGGGGGAGGCCGCGCAGCTGGTCGGGCAGCTCCCGGGCCTGCTTCCTGTCGACGAGCGCCAGGAAGAAGGCCAGGTTGACGGCGGTCTCGGCGAAGTCGAGCTCGTCCATCCGGTACTTGATGTTCGGCGGCAGGTTGAAGCTGCCGACGAAGTCGACCCGCTCGCCCTCCGACTCCAGCACCTTGGCGATCTCGAAGGCGACCGCGCCGCCGTAGGAGTAGCCGGCGACGGCGTACGGACCGTGCGGCTGCCGGGCGCGGATCGCGGCGACGTAGGTGTCGACCATCTCCTCGAAGGTCCGGAACGGCTTCTCGCCCTCGTTGAACCCGCGGGCGCGCAGCGCGTAGAACGGCCGGTCCCCCACGAAGTAGTGGGCCAGGTTGACGAAGACCAGCACCTCGCCGACCCCCGGGTGGACGCAGAACAGCGGCGTCTTGTCGCCGCTCAGCTGCATCGGCACGATCGGGTCGTAGGCGGTCTCGTCGGGCCCCCGCAGCCCGGCGAGAGCGCCCGCGAGCGAGCGTACGGTCGGCGCGGTCAGCACCGTGATGATCTGCAGGTCGTCCGCACCCAGCCGCTCCGCGACCTTGCTGCGCAGCCGCAGGATGTCCAGCGACGTGCCGCCGAGGTCGAAGAAGCTGGCGGTGGCGCTGATCCGGGCCGGGTCGAGGTCGAACAGCTCGCCGTAGATCTCGGTGAGGACGCGCTCCGTATCGCCCTCCGGCGCGGTGTACCCACCGAGCCGACGGTCCCTCAACTCCTCGACGGCGACGATCTGCTGTGCGTAGTGGCCGGACTCCAGACGGTGACGCATCAGCGCCCGCTGGATCTTGCCGAGGCTGGTCTTGGGGAAGGTGTCCGTCGGAAGCGGCAGGATCAGCGCCGGGCGGAAGCCCCAGTGCATCACCACGGTGCTGCGCACCGCGGCCAGCACCCGGTAGCGGCCGGCCTCGTCCTCCTCGGGCACCTCGCAGTGGAAGGCCACCACCAGCTGCTCGGTGTCCGCACCGGCCGGGCGGGTGGGGAAGGCCGCGACGAACGAGCCTGCCACGCCGTCCAGTTGCTCCAGAGCGGCCTCGATCTCGTGGCTGAAGTAGTTGACCCCGTTGACGATCACGCTGTCCTTGCTGCGGCCGACGAGGGTGAGTCTGCCCTCGTCGATCCGGCCGAGGTCGCCGCTGCGGAACCAGCCGTCGGCGGTGAACGCGGCGCGGGTGGCGGCCTCGTTGTTGTGGTAGCCGCGGGTGATCATCGGTCCGCTCAGCTGGAGTTCGCCGACCTCGCCCTCGGGCAGCGCGCGGTCCCCGGGGTCGGCGACCCTGATCCGCAGTCCGGCCACCGGCATGCCGAGGCTGGCGAACTCCCGGCCCTCGTCACTGTGCGGGAAGCCCAGTGAGTAGATGCTGCCGGCGCAGGTCTCCGTCATGCCGAACGCGGGCCAGAGCGCGTCACGGCGCAGCCCGTAAGGCGCGTACCGGTCGAGGAAGGCGGTGCCGGTGGTGCAGACCACCGCCTCGCCGCCGCTGACGATGTGCCGCAGTCGGGACAGGTCCAGCCGTTCCCGGTCCGCCGGCGACATGCCGTCGGCGGCGGCGTTGAGCAGGCCCAGCAGGAAGTTCGGGGTGAAGGTCATGGTCACCCCGTGCTCGGAGATCAGCCGCAGGAACTCCAGCGGTTCGCCGAGCACCACCTGGGCCGGTGCGTGGACCTGCCGGCAGCCGACGGACAGCGGCAGCAGATGGCACTCCAGCAGGGCGGCCACGTGGTCGAAGGAGACCCAGTTGAGGCTGGTGTCGGCGGCGGTGAGCCGGTGGTAGCCGTTCTTCGCGGCCATCGACGCCAGCAGGTTGGCGTGGCTGAGCTCCACGGCCTTGGAGTTGCCGGTCGAGCCGGAGGTCAGCACCAGGACGGCGACGTCCGACGGCTGCGCCCGGTGCAGCTCCTCGGCGGGGCGCCCGCCCTCCTCGGACAGGGCGGTGAGCGTGGCGACGGCGAGGCCGTCCACCCGGGGCAGCTCGGCCGCGATCGCCTCGCTGGTGATGACCAGCGGGCTGTCCAGTAGGGCGTTCACGTGGGCCAGTTGGGCGGCCCAGCGGTCCTGGTCGCCGCGCAGCGGCGCCATCGGGCAGGGAACGAAGCCACCGAGCACGGCGGCCCAGAAGGCGGGCAGGAAGTCGGAGTGCCGCTCCAGCAGCAGGACGACCTTGTCCCCGGGGCGGAGGCCGCGGGTGCGCAGGCCGGCCAGCAGGCGGCGTGCCTCGTCGAGGAGTTCGGGGTGGGTCTGGTCGTGGTGGTCGGTGCCGGCGCCGCCGGAGCAGTAGCGGACACCGTGGGCGGGCTGCCGTTCGGCGGCAGCGAGAAGCAGGTCGGCGATGGTCTGGGTGGGGACGTCCATCGTTCTCTCCATGGCTCGGTGGATCTCAGGGCGGTCAAGCGGGGGAGAAGGCCACGCGTCGGCGCATGCCGGCGCAGCGGTGGACCGAGTGGGGCGAGGGGCGGAACGGTGACCGTCGGACTGAAGGTGGTCGCCGGGGTCACGGTGAGAACGTAGGGCGACTCTCCGGCGCCGGAGTGGGCGGTGGCCTGAAACGGCTCGGGGTGCTACGGATGGTGAGTGGGGCGTCGCCCGGGGTGTCAGAAGCGGAGTGACCGACCACCTGTTCGGGCGGGCGGTGGCATCTTCTTGCCTCCCGCATGACGGGACTGTGCGCCCCCCGAAGGGCCTGGTGTAGCGACCGGTTTCAGCCTGCGTACATTCGTTGACGCTCAGGGACGGACGAACTAGTGTCAGCGATGATCTATGTCCCGTCGCGCGACCCTTGTCATTCGTGACGAACTGTCAAGTACCGATCCGGTGGCCGGTGTATCGCACGGCCGGCGCCGCCGGCCCGGGTCGTGCGCAGGGAGTAGTACGGGGTGGATCAACGGGGGCGAGGAATGGTGGAGCAGAAGAACGCGGCTGCCTTGGAGGCGGTCATTTCGCAGGTCCATGCGGAGCGGGTGGAGCAGGCGTTGCTCCAGGCCCGAGCCCTGATCGAGTCCACGGTATCGCTGCACCGGCGACGGTCGGGCGGTCCGCCGCCCGTCGCGCGGACGGAGGCGGAGACGCTCGGCGAGGCGCTCGACCAACTGGTGAGCGGCGCCCGGCGTTCGGTGGGCCTGGCGCTCCCCACCACCGGCGAGTTCGCAGCCCGCGCGGCACCCGCGCTGGCCGCGCTGGCCGCCCGGTGGTCCGCGGACCAGGCCCGCGCCGCCGGCGGCGGTCCCGCCACCCCGTCCGTCCAGGAGGGGCTGGTGGTCCGGGTGCTCTGCGTGGGCAACGGCATCGACACCGCCATCGCCCTCGCCCGCCGGCTGCGCGGCCCCCGGGTGGAGATCCGGGTGTCGGAGACCGAGCTGCGCGAGGCGTTGATCGTCGACGGCCGCGGCGCGCTGGTCCGCTCCGGGGCCGAGCACAGCGGCGGCAACGCCGTCACGGTCAACGACCCGGCCGTCGTCCGCGCGCTCGACCTGCTCTTCGCCAGCGCCTGGACGCGCGCCCGCCCGCTGGTCGACCACCTGGGCCTGAGTCCCCGGCTGGTCAAGGACCCGGCCCGGCGCATCCTGGAGATGCTGAGCGAGGGCCACACCGACGAGGCCGCCGCCCAGGAACTGAACGTCTCGCTCCGCACGTACCGTCGCCACGTGGCCGAGATCATGCGCGAACTGGGCGCCAACTCCCGCTTCCAGGCGGGAGTCCGGGCCGTCGAACTGGGGCTGCTCTCCACCCATGGCTGAGACGACCGGAGCAGGCCCCCGAAACGGCGGGGAACAGGCCCGCGGCGCGGGAGAGACGACGGACGCAGCCGTCGGGGAGACGAGGAGCATGGTGCCGAACCGGGCCGAGGACGAGCTGGAGGAGGCCCTGCTCGAAGTCAGCGCGATGATCGAGTCGACCGTCGCCATGCACCGGGACCGCTACTCCACCGACCGGATGCTCAGCAACGTGGAGGGCGACTACGACGCCGTCCTCGACACCGCGCACGAGATCATCGTGGGGGCCACGACCAGCATCGACATCGTGCACGCCCGGCGCGTCGCCGGCGAGGGCCGACAGGGGCGCTCCGAGCGGCAACTGCTCTACAGTGCGGACCCGGCCGTCTGCGTCCGGCTGCTCAGCTCGCCCGAGATGCTCGACGACGAGTTCGTCCGCGAGCAGCTCGGCCGGGAGCGCCCGGTCGCGGTGCGCGTCGCGAGGGTCCCACCACTGCAGGCGATCATCGCCGACGGGACCACCGCGCTGGTGGTCACCGGTACGGCCGTCGCCCGACGTGCCTCGGTGATCCGGGTGCCCGAGGTGATCCACACGCTGCACATCCTCTTCGACAACGTGTGGCGTACCGCCGTGCCGGCCAACGAGCGGATCGTCTTCGGCGACCGCGCGCGGGCCGCCTTCGCCCGCCAGATCCTGGGCGCGCTGCGGGCCGGTGTCACCGACGAGGTCGCCGCCCGCGACCTGACCGTCTCGGTGCGCACCTACCGGCGCTACGTGGCGGAGATCATGGCCCTGCTCGGGGCCAACTCCCGCTTCCAGGCGGGGGTGAGGGCGGCCGAGCTGGGCCTGCTGCCCCCGTCCGGCCCGGACGGGCGGGCGCCCACCCGCGGCGGCGAGTAGCGCGGCCGGCCCGGCGGCCCACCGCCGGGCCGCCGACCGCTGCCCCGCCCGCGTGCGGGTCCCCGGTGCCTGCGACGTCATGCCCCGCATGCTATGGGCACCCGGTTTCACGACTCTTTCGCTCCGCTTTCACGCTCTCCCCCGCCCGCGGCTCACTCCTCCTCGACCTCCGGCGGCTGTGCCGGCTGCGAGGCGATCAGCTCGGTGAGCACGTCGATGTACCTGGCCAGCACCTCTCCCCAGGGTGCGTCGTCGGCTCGCAACTCGGCTTCCTGCTCGGCGTCGTGGTCCTGCTCGATCTGTTCCAGGACGGCAAGCGGGTGCGGGATCTGGACGGAGTCGAACCGGTCGTCGCTCAATGTTTCCTCCTGAAAGTGGCGCCGTTCCCATGGTGCCCCCGCACCCTCAGGATTCCCTTGACCCATATGGTCTTCCTTGCGGGCGCCTATATTCGCCGTCGCACGGTTCGGACGCACGGTGCGTCGTCCCCGGTTCCTCGGCGGCCGCGGGCGGCCACGCCCCACACGGTACGTCAAGGCGCCTTCCGTGCTTCGCATTTGAACGACGTGGCGCCGCCCGGTGGTTCACCGGGCGGCGCCACGCGCCGGCGCTACCGCCCCGGTCGGCCGTGGATGGCCGTGACCAGCTCGTCGATGCCCTGCTCCCGCAGCACGCCGTAGTGGTCGCCGGCCAGCGACAGCACGGTCGGCGGAGCGCTGGAGTAGCCGGACCGGCCCTCCAGGAAGGCGTACTCGTCGCCGGTCGCCTTGACGATCGTCACCGGGGCCGCCAGGCGCCGTTCGGCCAGTTCGCGGAAGCTGTACTCGAACTCGTAGGTCTCCCCGACGATCCGGGTGATCCGGCGGATCAACTCCTCGTCCAGCTCCGGGAAGCGGTGGTGGACGAAGGCGGTGAAGCCGTCCTCGTCCCGCACCTGTGCGAGGCAGGCCTCCAGCCCGGGCCCGCTGATCGAGCCGGCGAACACCGAGTACAGGATGGTCAGGTAGGCCGGGTTGCGGTAGGAGGACTCGCGCCCGTACCGCTCGCCGTCGGCCCGGCGCACCTCCGGGTTGCCGGGGCAGATCAGCAGCAGGTCCGCGACCCGCTCGCCGGCCTGCTCCAGCTGCCAGGCGGTCTCGAAGGCCACCCGGGCCCCGAAGGAGTACCCCCAGAGGGTGTAGGGGCCCGCGGGCTGCACCCGGCGGATCTCGGCGAGGTCGGCGGCGGCCGTCTCCCGGACCGTCGGGTACGGCGTCTCGCCGGCGTTCAGGCCGTACGCCTGGACGCCGTAGAACGGCCGGCCCGTCCGGCCGCCGAGCAGCCGCAGGTTCATCGGGTAGCCGCCGAGCCCCGGCCAGCAGAACACCGGCTCCCCGGTGGCCCCGCGGTGCAGCGGCACCAGCCGCGAGGCGGGCTCGCCGGCGCCGGCGTCGATCCGGGCGGCCAGGTCCGCCAGCTTCGGGGCGGCGAACAGCACCTGCATCGGCAGCCGGGTGCCGAACTCCCGGTTGACCCGGTTGATCAGCGCCACGGCGCTCAGCGAGTTGCCGCCGACGGCGAAGAACTCGTCCGCCGCCGAGACGTCCGGGTACTTCAGCGCCGCGGCCCAGGCCCCGGCGAGCCGCTGCTCGGTCGGTGTCGCCGGGGCCACGAACGGGCCGCCCGCCGGCGTGCCGCGGACCTCCTCGCGGGCGGCCAGCGCCTTCAGGTCGACCTTGCCGTTGGCGGTCAGCGGCAGCTCGTCCAGCACCAGCACCCGGTTGGGGACCATGTAGTCGGGCAGCAGGGCGGCCAGTTCGTCCCGGACGATCTCGGCCGGCCCCTTCATGTGGACGGCGTCCTCCACCATGCCCTCGCTGCGGATCTGCTCCTCGCCGACCCGCCCGCCGAGGAAGAAGTACGACGGGGCGGTGGCGATCCCGCACTCCGTGAGCACGGCGTCGATCCGCCGCGCCGACGGCAGCGGGTGCCCGGACTTCGAGCTGTAGCCCGAGGACATCAGTCCGAGGCCGAGCGCCACGCCCCGGCGCTGCAGGTGGTGCAGCTCGGTGCCGAGGTCGAGGTAGGCCAGCCAGGACTGCTCGGCCCGGCCGAGCGCGGTGATGCCGAACGCGGCCCGCCGGTACACCTGCTGGTTGATCGCGATCACCTGCCGCGACTCGACCAGGGCGTCCGAGATCCGCGCCAACTCGCCGTCCGCGTAACGGTACTGACCGGCGGGCAGACCCTCGACCCGGCCCGGATGAGCCTGGATGAGGAGCTCGGTGCGGCGCGGCGGGGCGAGGCCGTCCTCCGGGCCGATCGCGAAGCTGCCGAGGTAGTGGTCCTCCGGGGCGACGTCCAGCCGGTCCTGGACCTCCCGGTGGTGGCCGAGCGGCCGGATCGCCAGCCCGTACCCGGGCAGTACCTCCTCGAAGACGCCCACCATGTGGCCGGCCTCGAACTCCAGCACCTCCTGGATGTTGTTGCGGTACACCGGCTCGATCGCCCCGTGCCGGCCCAGGAAGTGCACGGTCAGGCCCGGGCCGCCGGCGGCGGCGTCACCGACCCGCACCAGGGTGTGCTCGACGGGGTGGTAGTAGTACACGCCCGACGGGAGTCCGGCCGGGCCGCCGGTGCCGCCGGTCTCCAGGTAGAGCTGGGTGGCGTAGAGCGCGCCGGGCGAGGCGTAGGCGTACTTCGGCAGCAGCCGCTCCTCGCTGTGGAACTGCCCGAACCACCGGAGGATCGTGCCGAGTTCGGAGAGGTCGGGCCCGTCCGTCCGGCGCGCGGCCGGCGCGGCCGGGCGCGGGGCCAGCAGCGCGAGCAGCTCGTCCCGGGTGACCGGCCCGTCCTGGTAGCAGCGGTAGGTCTTGCGGGCGAACGTCTCCCGGCGCTGCCGCCCGGTCTCCCGGCGGCCGGGCAGTGCCACCACGGGCCGGCCGGCCAGGTCGTCCGCGGTCCGGACCCCGGGGTCCGACAGCTGGGCGCGCACCTGGACCCGGCCGGCCTTGGACTGGTGGTGGCCGCCGTGGTTGCCCTGGTCCATCAGGGCCGCCTCGCGGGGGTTGAGCTCGACGCAGGCCACCAGGGTCGGCCGGCCGGTGCGCGGATCACCGGTGACCACGGCCGCGGCCCGCCGCACCCAGGTGTGCTCCTCGACGGCGAGTGCGATCTCGTCCAGCTCGACCCGGTAGCCGCGCAGTTTGACCTGGTTGTCGGCCCGGCCGGTGCACTGCAGGGTGCCGTCCGGGTTCCAGTGGACGAGGTCGCCCGTGCGGTACAGGCGCTCGCCGGGCAGGTGCGGCGAGGAGACGAACCGTTCCGCCGTCAGGTCGGGCCGGTGCAGGTAGCCGCGGGCGAGCTGGACGCCCGCGAGGTGCAGCTCACCGGTCGCGCCGGGCTCGACCGGCGCCAGGTCCTCGTCCAGGACGAAGCAGCGGGTGTGGTCGACCGGCAGCCCGATCGGCACCGATCCGGCCTCCCCGCCGAGGTCGCCGGGGTCGACCAGGTGCGCGGTCGCGTTGATCGTGCACTCGGTCGGCCCGTAGAGGTTGACCAGGGACGCCTGCGGCAGTGCGGTGAGCACCGACCGCGCCAGGCGGCGGGAGAGCGGCTCGCCGCCCGAGTAGACCCGGCGCAGGGAGGTGCAGCCGGCCAACTCCTCGTTCTCCACCAGGGCCTGGAGCAGGGTGGGCACGCACTGCAGGGTGTTCACGCCGTGCTCCCGGACGGTGGCGAGCAGGCGCTCGGGGTCGCGGTGGATGCCCGGTGCGCCCATCACCACCCGGGCACCGGCGGCCGGCGCGAGGATCTCCCACTGCGCCGCGTCGAAGCTCATCGGCGTCTTCTGCAGCACCGTGGTGCCGGGGCCGAGGTGGCCGTGGGCGCCCAGCCAGCGCAGCTGGGAGACGATGCTGCGGTGCTCGATCATCACGCCCTTGGGCCGGCCGGTGGAGCCGGAGGTGAAGACGACGTAGGCCAGCGAGGAGGGGTGGGGGCCGGGGGCGGGCTCGCCGGGGCCGTGGCTCTGGCCGGGGATCGGGTGCGCGCCGGGCTCGGCGTGCGCGTCCGGCGGGGCGCCGGGCCCGGGCGGCGCGGTGCGGCCGGCCGGGATCCCCGGGTGCGCGCCCGCGACGAGGATCCGGGTGCCCTGCGGGGCGAGTTCGGCCAGCCGGGCCCGGAGGTGCTCCTGGGTGACGACCACCCCGGTCCGGCTGGACTCGATCATGTAGCGGATCCGCTCCTCCGGGTACTCCGGGGAGAGCGGCAGGTAGGCGGCCCCCGCGCAGAGGATGCCCCAGACCCCGGTCATCAGCTCCAGCGACGGCTCCACGAACAGGCCGACGCAGTCGTCGGCCCGCACGCCGAGGTGGTGCAGGCGGTCGGCCAGCGCGTCGGCGGCCGCTTCGAGCTGCCGGAATCCGAGGCGTTCGCCGTCGGCGACGACGGCCGTGGCGTCGGGCCGCTCGGCGGCCTGCGCGCGGAGCAGGTCCGGTAGGCACTCGGCGGTGCGGGTGTCGTACGGGGCGAGCAGCGCGGACTGTGCGGTCATGGTGGGACCTCGGTGGTGGTGTGGACGGGAGGGGGACCGCCCGGCGAACCGGACTGCCGTCCACGCTCCGCCACCCGCTGTCCCGAACACCTGGGGCACCGGCCGCCTTTCCCGCCCGGATCGGTCCCGGCCCCGGGCCCGGCCGGCGGACGGGACCGTCCCGACCCGGCCGGGCTCCCGTCCCGGGTGCGCGCCGTCGATGCCCCGGGCCCGGCCCGGGCGGCGGGGGCGCGCCCGATCGGGCGCCCGGGCGTCAGGAAGCCGTCAAGGGGCGGCCCGTGGGCGTACGGCCCGCGTCAAGGGCGGCCGCATCCGCGGCGGCTGCGCGCTCCACTGGAGTCACGGGCCCGGACCTGCGGCCCGCAGCCATCCGGAAGGAAGCGCCCGCCATGAGTGAGTACCGGACCGTCGTCGCCGTCGCCGAGCCGAACGCCCTGCCGCTGCGCCGCCGCGTCGGCGCCCCCGCCGTCGCGGCGGCCACGGGCCGCGCCGCGCGCCGGGACCGGGTCGAGGCTCGGGCCGGGGAGGAGACCGGGCCGTTCGCGGCCGCTGCGGAGCCGGCCGGCGAGCTCGCGTTGCGCACCCGGGCCGCCCACTGCCGGATCGCCCTGCAGTACCTCGACTGATCCCGGCCGGCCGGCGGCCCGGCCGGGTCGGATCGGGCAGCAGCGGGGGAGGACCGGGGCAGGACCGGGGCGGTCGTGCGGGACCGCCGGGGGTCGCCCCAGGGGGTGGGTGCAGCCGGTGGAGGGTTACCGCCGCTGGGGTCCGTCGTTCTCCAAGGCATGAGAAGCGACCGCCCCGCCCTGGCCATCGCCAACGAAGAAACGATTCTGCACGAGCAGGTGCCGATCTTCGCCCACCTCGTCGCGGTCTGGGCCCGGTGCGGCCGCACCGTCCCCGGCCGGGCCGACGACGAGTGGCATGAACTGCTCCAACCGCCGCGGTTCTTCCCGCCGGCCCCTGCAGCCCCGGGGGAGCCGGAATGACCGACCGGGAGATCCCGCAGGTGCCCCCGCAGCGCTCCGGCGCGGCGGCCGCCGCCATGGACCTCGACCTGCGCACGGTGGTCTGCCCCGGCCTCAGCGTCCTGGTCCGGGCGCGGCTGCGGTACCACCAGGCCGAGCCCTACGCGGTCTACCTCGACAGCCACGTCGACCGGGACGAGCCGATCACCTGGATGTTCGCCCGGGAGCTGCTGGCGGCGGGGCTGGACGGGTGGGCGGGGGTCGGCGACGTGTCGGTGCACCCCGGCGTGGGCAGCGAGGCCGGGACGGTCTTCATCGCGCTGGGCGGCGACGAGAGCACCGTCGTGCTGTGCGCCCGGTTGACCGAGGTCAGGACCTTCCTCGGCCACACCGAGTGCGTGGTCCCGTACGGCCGCGAGCGCGAGTACGTGGACCTCGACGTGCTGCTGCGCCGCCTGCTGGAGCCCGGCCCGCCGGGGGCGTGAGCCGGGGCGCCGACCGCGGGCGTGGCATGGCGCGCGCGGGGCGGGGCGCGTCGGGCGCGCGCGGGGCGGGACGCGTGGCCGGTGCGCCGGGCGGACCGCGGGTGCGCCGCCGGCCCGGGCCGGGGCGGCCCGGGCGGCCGGACGGCGGCTCACCGCCGGCCGGCGACGGGCGTCAGCGGCCCTTGGCGGCCTGCTCGGCGGCCTGCTTCTCCTGCTTCTCCTTGATCCGCACGGTCTCCTTGCGAACCTCGGCCTGGACGGTGCGCTCGCGCTCCAGCCAGGACGGGTTCTCCTCCTTGAGCGCGTCGATCTGCGCGGTGGTGAGGGCCTCGGTGACGCCGCCGCGGGCCAGGCCGGAGACGGAGACGCCGAGCTTGGCCGCGACCACCGGGCGCGGGTGCGGGCCGTTGCGGCGCAGGTCGGTGAGCCACGCCGGCGGCTCGGCCTGCAGGGCGTTCAGCTCCTCGCGGGAGACCACGCCCTCCTGGAACTCGGCGGGGGCGGCGTTGAGGTAGATGCCCAGTTTCTTGGCCGCCGTGGCCGGCTTCATGGTCTGGGTGGTCTTCGGCTTGAGCGATGTCATGGTCACCAGGGTAAGCGAGTGCGTGGCGTACCCGGTCACGGTCGGTAGCCTTGCTGCGTGACAGAGAGCGTGACAGAGATGCAGGCGAGCCCCTCGTTCCGGCTGGTGTACGTGCCCGGCGTGACGCCCGGTAAGTGGGTCCGGGTCTGGGAGGAGCGGCTTCCCGACGTCCGGCTCGACCTGGTCGCGGTGCCGGTGGAGGAGGGCGAGCCGACCCTGCTGGGCGGTGGCGCGGACGCCGGCCTGGTCCGGCTCCCGGTCGACCGGGACAGCCTCAGCGCGATCCCCCTCTACACCGAGACCACGGTGGTCGTCTTCCCCAAGGACCACTGGCTGGCGGCGGCCGAGGAGGTGCCGGTGGCCGACCTCGCCGACGAGGTCGTCTTCCACCCGCAGGACGACGCCCTCGGCTGGGGGGACGCCCTGCCCGGGCGCCCCGCGATCGAGCGCCCGGCGACGACCGCGGACGCCGTCGAGCTGGTGGCGGCGAACGTCGGTGTCCTGCTCGTCCCGCAGTCGCTGGCCCGGCTGCACCACCGCCGGGACCTCACCTACCGCCCGGTCCCGGACGCGCCGCAGTCCCAGGTGGCCCTCTCCTGGCTGCAGGACCGGACCACCGAGCTGGTGGAGGAGTTCATCGGCATCGTCCGCGGCCGGACGGTGAACAGCTCGCGCGGGCGTGGCCAGTCGGCCCCCGCCGAGCAGCCGAAGCAGCAGCAGGCCCGCGGTGGCGGTGGCAAGCCGGCGGCCGGGAAGACGGCGGGCAAGCCGGCCGGGGCGAAGGCGGCGGGCGGCCGCTCGGGCGGCGGGAAGACCGGCGGCGCCCGGTCCGGCGGGGGCAAGGCCGGCGGGGGCAAGAGCGGCACCGGACGCTCCGGGGGAGCCAAGCCGGGCGCCCGCCGGGGCCGGCCCGGCCGGTAGCGCGCGCGGGGCCGGTAGCGCCCGCCCCGGCCGGGGATCCCTCCGGCCGGGGCTCTCCTGAACGGTACGGACCGCGGGCGGCCCGGCCCGCCGCCGGCGGCCGCCCGCACCTCGGGTTCAGGGGCGGCGGCCGGATTCCCGGATACCCCCGGGGGGTGTAACGGGCCGGCGTGGGGGTGCGGACCGCCGGTCGTTGGGAACGACGTCCGTCGGCGAAGGGGTTGCGACGCATACCCCCCAGGGGTATAAAGAACTCGTCGCAAGGCGATACCCCCACCGGGTATCGAAGGAATCGGAACCGCACCGGAGGAAACCATGTCCTGCTGCTCCAGCAACGGCACCTGCTCCAGCACCGCCGCCGCCACCGCCGCCGTCGAGCCGGCCCCCGTCGCCGTCACCGCCGTCTACGCGGTGGCCGGGATGACCTGCGGCCACTGCGAGCAGGCCGTCGGCAAGGCCGTCGCCGGGCTGCCGGGCGTCACCGCCGTCTCGGTCGACGTCCGGGGCGGCCTGGTGACCGTCTCCGCCGGGGCCGAGCTCGACGACGAGGCCCTGCGCGCCGCGATCGACGGCGCCGGCTACGAGCTGACCGGCCGCGCCTGACCGCGCCGGTCCGTCGCGACCGGGTACCCCCCGGGGGTTTCCTGGTCGCCGCGGGGCGGCGCCGCTCTTCCCGGCCGCCGTCCCCGCCCGCTCACCCGACCCGTCGCACGAGCACTCACGAGGAGTCCAGATGACCACGCAGGCACCCGCCTCCACCGAGGTGGAACTCCGGATCGGCGGCATGACCTGTGCGTCGTGCGCCGCCCGGATCGAGAAGCGGCTCAACCGGATGGACGGTGTGACCGCCACCGTCAACTACGCCACCGAGAAGGCGAAGGCGGTCGTCGAGGGCGGCGTCGGCGCCGCCGAGCTGATCGCCGCCGTCGAGGCCGCCGGCTACACCGCCGCCGTCCCCCGCCCCGCGGTCGCGGAGCCGGCCGGGGCCCCGACCGCGGGTGCGCCGGACGGCGGCGGTACGGCCGCCGGCGCACCCGACGGCGGCGGGCCGGACGAACTGGCGCCGCTGCGGCAGCGCCTGATCACCGCGCTCGTGCTGGCCGTCCCCGTGGTCGCGATGGCGATGGTGCCGGCGCTGCAGTTCACGAACTGGCAGTGGCTCTCGCTCACCCTGGCCGCCCCCGTCGTCACCTACGCCGCCTGGCCGTTCCACCGGGCCGCCTGGACCAATGCCCGGCACGGCGCGGCGACCATGGACACCCTGGTCTCGCTCGGCACCGGCGCCGCGTTCCTCTGGTCGCTCTGGGCGCTGTTCTTCGGCCACGCGGGCATGCCGGGCATGCGGCACGGCTTCGAGCTGACCATCGCCCGCAGCGACGGCTCGTCCAACATCTACCTGGAGGCCGCGGCCGGCGTCACCGCCTTCATCCTGGCCGGCCGCTATTTCGAGGCCCGCTCCAAGCGCAGCGCGGGGGCCGCGCTGAAGGCGCTGCTGCAACTCGGCGCCAAGGACGTGACGGTGCTGCGCGACGACGCCGAGGTGCGCGTCCCGACCGCCGAACTCGCAGTGGGCGAGCGGTTCGTGGTGCGTCCGGGCGAGAAGATCGCAACCGACGGTACGGTGGTCGAGGGTGCCTCGGCCGTGGACGCCTCGATGCTGACCGGCGAGTCGGTGCCGGTCGAGGTCGCGGTGGGTGACGCCGTCACCGGCGCCACCGTGAACGCCGGCGGCCGGCTGGTGGTGGAGGCCACCCGGGTCGGCGCGGACACCCAGCTCGCCCGGATGGCCCGGCTGGTGGAGGACGCCCAGAACGGCAAGGCCGCCGCCCAGCGCCTGGCCGACCGGATCTCCGCGGTCTTCGTGCCCGTCGTGATCACCCTGGCGCTGGCCACCCTCGGCTACTGGCTCGCCACCGGCGAGGGCTGGACCGCCGCCTTCACCGCGGCCGTGGCCGTGCTGATCATCGCCTGCCCGTGCGCCCTCGGCCTGGCCACCCCGACCGCGCTGATGGTCGGCACCGGGCGCGGCGCCCAGCTCGGCGTCCTGATCAAGGGCCCCGAAGTCCTCGAATCGACCCGCCGGGTGGACACCGTCGTGCTGGACAAGACCGGCACCGTGACCACCGGCCGGATGACCCTGCTCGCCGTGCGCACCGCCGAGGGCGTCACCGAGCACGAGGCGCTGCGGCTGGCCGGCGCGCTGGAGCACGCCTCCGAGCACCCGATCGCCGCCGCCGTCGCGGCCGCGGCCACCGAGCGCACCGGCACCCTGCCCGCCGTCGAGGACTTCGAGAGCCTCCCCGGCCTCGGCGTGCAGGGCCTGGTGGACGGCCACGCGGTGCTGGTCGGCCGGGAGCGGCTGCTCGCCGAGTGGTCGCAGCACCTGCCGCCCGCGCTGGCGGAGGCCAAGCGCGCGGCCGAGGCCGCCGGCCGGACGGCCGTCGCGGTCGGCTGGGACGGCGCGGCCCGGGCCGTCCTGGAGATCGCCGACGCCGTCAAGCCGACCAGCGCCGAGGCGATCACCGAACTGCGGGCCCTCGGACTGACCCCGATGCTGCTCACCGGCGACAACGCCGCCGTGGCCGCCGCCGTGGCCGCCGAGGTCGGCATCGCCCCGGAGCACGTGATCGCCGAGGTGCTGCCCGAACAGAAGGTCGACGCCGTCCGCCGGCTGCAGACCGAGGGCCGGATCGTCGCCATGGTCGGCGACGGCGTCAACGACGCGGCCGCACTCGCCCAGGCCGACCTCGGCCTGGCCATGGGCACCGGCACCGACGCCGCCATCGAGGCCGGCGACCTCACCCTCGTCCGCGGCGACCTGCGCGCCGCCGCCGACGCCATCCGCCTCTCCCGCCGCACCCTCGCCACCATCAAGGGCAACCTCTTCTGGGCCTTCGGCTACAACGTCGCCGCCCTGCCGCTCGCCGCCGCCGGCCTGCTCAACCCGATGATCGCCGGCGCCACGATGGCCTTCTCCTCGGTCTTCGTGGTCGGCAACAGCCTGCGGCTGCGCCGCTTCCGCTGACCCCCGAGGGCCCGGTCGGGCTGCCCCTCACTCGTTCGGGTGAGGGGCGGCTGTCATGTCCGGGGGCGGGCCGCGCGGTGGCTAGCGTCGGCGGGAAGCCCGCACCCGTACTAGGAGACACCCCGCCGTGAGCACTGAACAGACCCGCAGGATCGTCCTGGTCCGGCACGCCAAGGCCGAGTGGTCGGACGGCGACGACCACGACCGCCCGCTGGCCGACCGGGGCCGCAAGGACGCCCCGGCCGCCGGCCGCCGGCTGGCCGGCGCGGGCATCACACCGGACCTCGCCATCGTCTCCACCGCGGTACGCACCCGGGAGACCTTCGGTCTGATCTTCGCCGAACTGGCCACGCGGCCCCGGACCGTCTACGAGGAGCGCGTCTACGAGGCGGGCCTCGGCGAGCTGATCGCGCTGCTCAACGAAGTCCCGGACGAGGTGGCCGACTTGGTCGTGGTCGGCCACAACCCCGGGATGCACGCCCTGGCCGACGCCCTGGCCGGCGAGGCCGACGGCGACCTGCCGGCCCGGATGAGTCGGTCCGGGTTCCCGACCGCCGCCGTCGCCGTGCTCACCTTCACCGGCTCCTGGAAGAGCGTCGACCACGGGGTAGCCAGGCTGACCGCGTTCTGGGCACCGCACGCCTGACCGGCACGGGCGCGGGCCGGCCGCCCGGGCACCTTCCGGCGAGCGGCTACCGCACCCGGCCGTCCCAGGACCACGCGCCGGCGGCTTGCCGCGGCCGGTCGGGCAGGGCGGCCCGGCCGGTGCACCAGAGGAGGGTCTCGCCGGGGGCGTGGCCGGCCGGGGCGGCCGGGAAGAGCCGGGCCACGGCGGGGGCGGCGAGCTCGTCCGGGAGCGGCCCGCCGACGCCCAGCGCGCCGGCCAGGTCCCAGCCGTGGAGGAGGAGTTCGACCGTCCCCATGGCCGCGAAGCCCGGCCCGTCGGAGTGGCCCCAGGGGTGCCAGGCCCGTGCGTCGGACGCCGCGTCGCGGACCGTGCCGGCCAGCAGGGCGGCGGCGATGCGCAGGCCCTCCAGGCAGTGCGGGACGGGCGCGGCCGGGTCGAGCGAGCCGAACAGGGTGATGTAGCGGTCGGTCGGACGGGCCGTCAGCAGGCCGGCGTAGCCGAGGACGCCGAGCGCGAGGTGGTCGAGCGTCGCGCGACAGGTCCAGTCGCTGCCCGCCGGCCGGGCCGACCAGTCGGCGTCGGCGGCCCGTTCGAGCAGGGCGGTGGTCCGGGCGGCGGTCTCCGTCACCAGCGCGGGCCAGTCGACGGCGAGGCCCGGCGCGGAGAGGCCCGGCGTGGAGAGGCCCGGCGTGGCAGGGGCAGTGGCGGCCGCGGTCACTTCTTGACCACCTCGATCAGGCGCGCGTAGCTGTCGGCGCCGTGGCCGGCGGCGACGGCCTCGCCGGCCTGACGGGCGAGCAGTTCGGGCAGGGCGGTGTCGACCCCGCGGGCCCGGGCCGCGTGCAGCAGGTGCTCCATGGCGGCGACGTGGACGTCGAGGCTGGCGTCGTCGCCCGGGTAGCGGCCGGCGTCGACCTGCGCGGCGTAGCGGTCGATGAAGCCGGCGACCGCGCCGGCCAGCCAGCGGGTGGCGACCGGTGTGAAGTCGGCGGCCCGCACCCCGTCCGCGCCGACCAGGGCGGCGCCCTGCAGCCAGCCGCTGAGGGCGGACCACATCAGGCCGAGCAGCGCGGCGTCGTAGAGCCCGGCGACGCCGGCGTCCGGGCCGAGGTCGACCGGCTCGCCGAGGGCGGCGAGGGTGGCCCGGTGCCGGGCGAGGGCCTCGGGCGCGCCGCTGTAGAGCAGGGTCGCGTGCGGGCCGCCGATGCCCGGCGGGGTGATCATGATTGCTCCGTCCAGGTAGGCCAGCCCGTGGCCGGCGGCCCGGGCGGCGAAGTCGCGGGCCTGCTCGGGCGAGCCGGAGGTCAGGTTGACCAGGGTCCGGCCGGCCAGCAGCGCCTCGGTGCCGGCCAGGACGGACTGCAGCGCGTCGTAGTCGAGCACGCAGGCGACGATCAGCCGGTTGGCGCCGACCGCCTCGGCCGGGGTGGCGGCCCGGACGGCGCCGCGGGCGGCGAGTGCGTCCGCCCTGGCGGCGGAGCGGTTCCAGACGGTGGTGGGGTGGCCGGCGGCGAGGAAGGCGTCGGCGAGCGCGGTGCCCATCGCGCCCAGGCCGAGCACGGTGACGGGCTCGGGGGCGAGGTGGTCGGTGTCGCGTGGCATGCGGTGCTCCTTCGGTGCGTCCCGCCCGGTGCGGTCGGGTTCCGTTCCGGGGCCGGTCCTGAACGGCAGGGCCTGATCGACAGTCCTGAACGGCAGGTCCTGAACGGCAGGTCCTGAACGGCAGGTCTTGATCGACAGGACCACCCTCGCCTCCGGGGCCCGGTCGCCGACAGTGGCAGGATTGCCCTTCGCCGCACCATTCCTGCCAGTAGGCTCGGGGCCGTGAACGCCTTACCGCAGACCCCGGGGCGGGGCCCCGGCACCGTGGCCGTCGCCGTGCTCGACCACACCGAGCTGCCGCTCTGGGACCTCTACGAACTCGGCATGGCCTGCGCGGTGTTCGGCATCCCGCAGCCGGACCTCGCCGACCGCTGGTACCGGCTGCGGCTCTGCGCCGAGACCCCGGACGCCGCGCCGCCGCCCCGCCCGCCCGGCGGCTTCGGCTTCTCGCTGCGGGCCGAGTACGGCTGGGACGCGCTGGCCGGCGCCGACACGGTGATCGTCACCTCCGTCCCGGACGCCTGCGTGACGGGGGAGCGCGAGGTGCCGCCGGCGCTGGTCGCCGAGCTGAGGCGGGCGCAGCGGGCGGGGGCGCGGATGGTGTCGCTGTGCACCGGCGCGTTCGCCCTCGCGGCCGCCGGCATCCTCGATGGGCGGCGGGCCACCGCGCACTGGTCGCACACCGCCGACCTGGCCCGGCGCCACCCGGCCGTCACCGTGGACGACAGCGTGCTCTACGTGGACGACGGCACGGTGCTGACCAGCGCGGGCGTCGCCGCCGGGCTCGACCTCTGCCTGCACATCGTCCGCACCGACCTCGGCGCCCACGTGGCCAACCAGCTGGCCCGCCGGCTGGTCGTCCCGGCCCACCGGCCAGGCGGGCAGGCGCAGTTCGTCGACCTCTCGGTGCCGGTGGCCGACGACGACGGCCTCGCGCCGGTGCTGCAGTGGGCCACCGAGAACCTGGAACGGCCGCTGACCGTGGACGACCTGGCCCGCCGGGCGCGGATGAGCCCGCGCACCTTCTTCCGCCGGCTGCAGGCCGCCACCGGGACCACCCCGCTGCAGTGGCTGCTCAACCAGCGCCTCGCCCGCGCGCAGTCGCTGCTGGAGGCGACCGACCTGCCGGTCGAGCAGATCGGCGAGCGCAGCGGCCTCGGCAGCGCGACCAACCTGCGTCGGCACTTCACCGCCCGGGTCGGGGTATCGCCGACCGACTACCGGCGGGCCTTCGCCGCCCGCGCGTCGCTCCCGGGCACTGAGGCGGGCAGCGGGGGCGGGCGCCGGGCGCGCGGGTGCCCGGCGTGACCGGGACCCGGGACCCGGGACCTGGCCCCGGGCCGAAATCGCTGGCCGAGGCCGCCCGGCCGCTGGCATGCTGACCAGGTGGAGAGACCGGAGATCTGGCTGAGTTTCGCCCCCGAGCTGCACCTCTTCGTCGCCTCGCGGCGGCGGGCGGCGCCGACGGCGGTACGGACGGACGGCGCCTCGACCCTCGGCCACCTGGTGGAGTCGCTCGGCGTCCCGCTGACCGAGGTCGGCAGCCTGCTGGCGGACGGGCGGCCGGTCGGCGACGCGCACATCCCCGGCCACGGCGAGCGGATCGCGGTGCACGGCGTCACCCGACCGCAGCCGTCCGCCGCCCCGCTGCGCTTCCTGCTCGACGTCCACCTCGGGACGCTGGCCCGCCGGCTGCGCCTGCTCGGCATCGACGCCGCCTACGAGAACCCGGACATCGGCGACGCCGCGCTCGCCGCCCGCTCGGCCGCCGAGCGGCGGGTGATGCTCTCCCGCGACCGCGGCCTGCTGCACCGCCGCGAGCTCTGGGCCGGCGCGTACGTCTACAGCCACCGGCCGGACGAGCAACTGCGGGACGTGCTCTCCCGGTTCGCGCCGCCGCTCGCCCCCTGGAGCCGCTGCACCACCTGCAACGGGACGCTGCGCAGCGTCGCCAAGACCTCGGTGCGCGACCAGCTCCGGGACGGCACCGAGCGCTCCTACGACGCCTTCGCGCAGTGCACCGCCTGCGGCCAGGCCTACTGGCGCGGGGCCCACCACGCCAGCCTGGACGCCATCGTGGCCGACGCCGTGCGCGAGTTCGGCGGCGGCCGCACCCCCGGCGCCGGGCCCGACGGCGCGGACCGGACGGCCGCCGCCACCTGAGCCTGCCGCGGCCGCGGACCCGCGTGGCGTCCCTTGACAGCCGGTGCGGCTGCTGGGTTACTGGGGCGTGCCCGCCCACTGACCGAATGATCGGTCGGGGCTGGGAGGGGCCGGCCACGACGGAGGAGACGCCATGAGCAGCAGAGCGCCCGGCCCGGCCGCCGCCCCGACGCGCCTGGGCGAGCCGCTGCCGGCGGAGCTGCTGGACGCCGGGGAGCGGATGACCGGCGAGGAACTGCGCGCCCACCAGCTCAAGCACCTGCGGGCCACCCTGCGCCACGCGTACGACCACGTCGAGCTCTACCGGCGGAAGTTCGACGCGGCCGGGGTCGGCCCCGAGGACTGCCGCACCCTCGCCGACCTCGCCCGCTTCCCGTTCACCACCAAGGCCGACCTGCGGGACACCTACCCGTTCGGGATGTTCGCCGTCCCGATGGCCGAGGTCCGGCGGATCCACGCCTCCAGCGGCACCACCGGGCGGCCCACCGTGGTGGGCTACACCGAGCACGACCTCTCGGTCTGGGCTGACGTGGTCGCCCGCTCGATCCGGGCGGCCGGCGGCCGGCCCGGCCACAAGGTCCACATCGCCTACGGGTACGGGCTGTTCACCGGCGGCCTGGGCGCGCACGCCGGCGCCGAGCGGGCCGGCTGCACGGTGATCCCCGCCTCGGGCGGCATGACGGCCCGCCAGGTGCAGCTCATCCGGGACTTCGGGCCCGAGGTCGTCATGGTCACCCCCTCCTACCTGCTCACGCTGCTGGACGAGTTCGAGAAGCAGGGCGTCGACCCGCGCACCACGGCCCTGCAGGTCGGCATCCTCGGCGCCGAGCCGTGGACGGAGGAGATGCGCCGCGAGATCGAGGAGCGGACGGGCATCCACGCCGTCGACATCTACGGCCTCTCCGAGGTGATGGGCCCGGGCGTCGCCCAGGAGTGCGTGGAGACCAAGGACGGCCTGCACATCTGGGAGGACCACTTCTACCCTGAGGTGGTCGACCCGCTGACGGACGAGGTGCTGCCCGACGGGGACCGCGGTGAGATCGTCTTCACCTCGCTCACCAAGGAGGCGCTGCCGGTCATCCGCTACCGCACCCGCGACCTGACCCGGCTGCTGCCCGGCACCGCCCGCCCGGTCTTCCGGCGGATGGAGAAGGTCACCGGCCGCAGCGACGACCTGATCATCCTGCGCGGGGTGAACGTCTTCCCCACCCAGATCGAGGAGATCCTGCTCCGAGTCCCGGCCGTGGCGCCGCACTTCCAGCTCCGGCTCACCCGGCGGGGGCGGCTGGACCACATGGCGGTCCGGGTCGAGGCCCGCCCGGACACCGGGCCCGAGCAGCGCGCCGCCGCCGCGGCGGCGATCGTCGGGGCGGTCAAGGACGGCGTGGGCGTCACCGTGGAGGTCGAGGTGCTCGACCCGTACACGCTGGAGCGCTCGGTGGGCAAGATCAAGCGGATCGCCGACCTGCGCGAGCAGGGCGGGTAGCCGCCCGCCGGACGTCCCGGTCCCGCGGTCCGGAGAGGGGTCCCCCCGGACCGCGACCGTCACCCGGCTGGTCAGTCGGCCGCGTGGACCAGCTGCCCGCCGACGTACGTCCGCAGGACGCGCGCCTCGGCGATCTCCTCCGCGGGGGCGGTGAGGATGTCCCGGTCCAGGACCACCAGGTCGGCCAGGTGGCCGGTCCGCAGGCTGCCCGCGTCGTCGTGCCCGTTGACGTGGGCGGAGCCCGCCGTGTACGCGGCCAGGGCCGAGACCAGGTCGAGCCGCTGCTCGGGGAGGAAGACCCGCCTGTCGGTGGCCTCCGGCTCCATCCGGTTGACCGCGACGTGCAGCCCGGCCAGCGGGTCGGGGCTGCTGACCGGCCAGTCGCTGCCGGCGGCCAGTGTGGCGCCGGCCCGCAGCAGGTCGCCGAACGGGTACTGCCAGGCGGCGCGCTCGGGGCCGAGGAACGGGATGGTCAGCTCGTCCATCTGCGGCTCGTGCGCGGCCCAGAGCGGCTGGATGTTGGCGATCGCGCCGATCCGGGCGAACCGCGCGACGTCCTGCGGGTGGACGACCTGCAGGTGGGCCAGGTGGTGGCGGGTGGCCCGGCGGCCGTTGGCGGCTCGGGCCGCCTCGACGGCGTCCAGCGCCTCGCGCACGGCGCGGTCGCCGAGCGCGTGGAAGTGCACCTGGAAGTCCAGCGCGTCCAGCGCGGTGACGTGCTCGCGCAGCGCCGCCGGGTCGACGAAGCTCAGGCCGCTGTTGCCGGTGGCGCAGCCGCAGCCGTCCAGGTAGGGGCTGGTCATGGCGGCGGTGAAGTTCTCCGCGATGCCGTCCTGCATGATCTTCACCGAACCGGCCCGGAACCGGCCGTGGCTCAACTCGGTGCGCCGGGCGACCAGTTCGGGGATCTGCTCGGCGCCGCGGTCGCGCTCCCACCAGAGCGCGCCGGTGACCCGGGCGGTCAGCGTGCCGGCCCGGGCGGCGGCCAGGTAGGCGTCGGAGGGGTCGGGCTGGCCGTTGAACACGCCGAGCAGCGCGTCCTGCCAGCCGGTGATGCCGAGCGAGTGCAGCAGCCGCTGCGCCCGGAGCAGGCCGGACAGCCGGTCGGCGGCGGTGGTCGGCGGCACCAGCCGGGCGACCAGGGCGGTGGCACCCTCCTGGAGGACACCGCTGGGGGAGCCGTCCGCCTCGCGCTCGATCCGCCCGTCGGCCGGGTCGGGGGTGTCCTTGGTGAGGCCGGCGAGTTCGAGCGCCCGGGTGTTGGCCCAGGCGCCGTGGTGGTCGCGGTTGGTGAGGTAGACCGGGCGGTCGGGGACCACCGAGTCGAGCAGCTGCCGGGTGGGCAGTCCGCCCTCGAAGCTCTCCATCGACCAGCCGCTGCCGGTGATCCAGGCCTGGTCGGGGTTGGCCCCGGCGTACGCGCGGACCCGGTCCAGGTAGTCGTCCACGCCGACGGTGCCGGTGAGGTCGCAGGTGGCCAGCTCGGTGCCGCCGTAGACGGCGTGGATGTGCGCGTCCTGGAAGCCGGGGATCAGCAGCTTGCCGGTGAGGTCGACGACCTCGGTGCCCGGCCCGATCAGCTCCCGCACCTCGTCGTGGCCGACGGCGGTGATCCGCTCGCCGGTCACGGCCAGGGCGGTGGCCCGGGTGCGGGCGGGGTCGCCGGTGTGGACGGGGCCGTGGGTGAATACCAGGTCGGCCTTGCTCATGGGTGGTGCTCCAGACGGATCGGGTGCGGTGCGGTTCGGTCGGCGCGGATGGCGCGGGTGCAGGTGATTCAGGAGGTGCGGCCGGGCTCGACACCGGGCGTGCGGTCCGGGCCGGTCGGGAATCGGGTACCCGGGAGGCTCCCGCGGTACCCGCTCCGGTGGCCCGGCCCGCCGTCCGGCCCCCGCCGGACGGCTGTCGGGCGTCCGGCGGGCGGACGGTCGGCGGTCAGGCGGCCGGGGCGGGTACCGCGGGGTCGGCGTCCTCCCCGACGGGGCGGAGGAAGTACGCCGAGCGGCGCCGCCAGCGCGCCCAGGCCGCCGCCACCAGGCCGGTGCCGATCATCAGGACCGGGACCAGCAGCTCGAACCAGCCGTTGTCCGCGGACAGCTCGAAGTGGTCGGCCGAGTCGTAGAAGGTCCAGGCGAGGTAGCCGCCGACCAGCAGCAGCGCGACGGCGCCCAGCAGCGGGCCGACCACCGCGCGCAGGCCCTCCAGCGGCGCGGTGCGCAGCAGGTGGCGGAAGCGCACGGCCGAGGCGGCGGCGGTGAGCGCGTAGTAGAGCGCCACCACGATGCCGATCGCGTTGACGGCGGCCGAGATGAGGTCGCTGACGGTGGGGATGGCGATCGAGAGCAGCGCGAGCACGCAGGCGATGCCGGTGATCAGCAGGGTGCCGACCGCCGGGGTCAGGTGCTTGGGGTGCAGCCTGGTCCAGACCGGGCCGAGCACGCCGTCGCGTCCCATCGCGTACAGGCCGCGGGCGGTGGGGATCACCGAGGCCTGCAGCGAGGCGACGGCGGAGAGGGTCAGGGCGATCAGCGGCAGGGCGGCCAGCGGCTGGTCGGCCAGCTTGGAGCCGAAGTAGGCCAGCCCCTGGGCGCCGTTGTCGGCCAGTTCGTCCAGCGGCAGCACCCGCTGGAAGGCGGTGCCGGCGAGCAGGAAGAGCAGCATCATCACCACCAGGGCGAGCATGCCCGCGCGGGAGGCGTCCCGCGGGTCGCGGACCTCCTCGCCCACGCTGAACACCGACTCGAAGCCCCAGTAGCAGAACACCGCGAGCACCATGCCCTGGGCGAGCGCACTGAGCGAGGGGATGTCGAAGGGGTTGAACCACTGCAGCGAGAAGGGCTGGTCCCCGGCGAAGAGGCCGTAGCCGCAGAACGCGAGCAGCACCCCGTACTCGAAGACCAGCAGGTACTTCTGCAGCCGGGCGGCGAGGTCGAGGCCGCGGACGGCGACCAGCGAGGCGGCGATCAGCACGGCGAGGCCGATCAGGGTGCACTGGAGCGTGGAGTCCGGGTCCAGCCGCAGGCCGGCGACGGAGTGGACGGTGGCCTGGCCGAGCAGCTGGATGATCGCCGAGCCGGTCACGGTCGTCGTGTACGCCATGAAGACGACGGTGCCGACGGTGTTGACCCAGCCGGTGAGGAAGCCGAGCCAGGGGTTGAGGGTGCGGCCGACCCAGCGGTAGCTGCTGCCGGAGTCCGGGTCGACCCGGTTGAGCCGCCCGTAGCCGCCGGCGATGGCGAGCACGGGCAGGAAGGCGAGCAGCATGATCGCGGGGAGGTGGAGGCCGACGACGCCGGCCGTCAGCCCGAGGCCGATGCCGATGCTGCTGGTGGCGGCCGTGCTGGAGGCGGCGATCGCCGCCCCGTCGAGCAGGCCGAGGGACTTGCGCATGGAGACGGGGGAGTCGGGGGCGCCGAATCTCGCGCCGGAACCCGTGTCCTGGACGGTTTCTGCCAAGGGAGCACCGCCTTGCGTGTGGTGGGGGGAGAAGTGGGGGGCGGCCCGAACGGCCGGTGGCTGGCCATGAAACCGCCGCACCCGTTACACGTCAATGCTGTTGTCATAAGCTGGGGCCATGGCAGAACGAGTGGTTCCGGAGCCGCAGCGGCGGCGCAGGCGGCCGACCAAGCAGGGCACCGTGCTCTCGGCCGAGATGATCGTCGACACCGCGCTGCGGCTGGTCGGGCAGCACGGCGCCGAGGCACTGACCGTCCGGCGGCTGGGGGCCGCGCTGGGCGCCGACCCGAGCGCGATCTACCGCTACTTCCACAGCACCGACGACCTGCTGCTGGCCCTGGCCGACGAACTGGTCGGCCAGGCCCAGGACGGCTGGCGGCCCACCGGCGACTGGCGGGCCGACCTGCGCTCGATCGGTCTGCGGATCCACGCCGCCTACCAGGCCCACCCACAGGCGGCGCTGCTCGCCGCGCACCGGACCACCGGGCGCGGCCACGAGATGCTGGCGGTGGAGCGGATCCTCGGGGTGCTGCGCCGGGCCGGCTTCCCCGACCACGAGGCGGTGCCGATCTACCACGCCTTCGTCGACCAGGGCCTGGCGTTCGCCGCGCTCGACGCGGCCGCCCTCGCGCTGCCGGCCGCCGCGGCGACGGCCGACCTCCAGGTCTGGCGGCAGCGCTACAGCCGGCTCGGCGCCGACACCCACCCCAACATCGCGGCCACCGCGCCGCTGCTGGAGGCGGAGATGCGCCGCAGCGGCTACCCGTTCGCGCTGGAGCTGCTGCTGGACGCGGTGGCGGCCCGCCACCCGGCCGCGGGCGCGCAGACGGGCGCAGGCGCGGTGGAGGCCCCGGACCGGCAGCCGGAGCAGGCCGCGGACCCGATGCCGGAGCAGGACCTTCCCTGAGCTGCGCCCGCCGGCCGTCCGGCGTGTTCCGCGGGGCCGGGTCGCGCCCGCCACGCGGATGAGGCCGGCGGCGGCGGGCCCTTACGATGGCGCCATGAGCGGGAGCCTTCGGCTGTCAGATGCACAGAGGTCGCAACAACACGTCCACGACCGGCCGGGCGGCGACGGCCGGACCGGGAACGACGAGCGGCTGGAGACGGCCGCGGGCATCCTGGCGCTGCTGGCGGACCGGACCAGGCTGGCGCTGATGCAGCGGCTGAGCGAGGGCGAGGCCGACGTGACCACGCTGACCGAGGCCTGCGGCGCGGCCCGGCCCTCGGTCAGCCAGCACCTGGGCAAGCTCCGGCTGGCCGGTCTGGTCAGCACGCGCAAGGACGGGCGGCGGGTGGTCTACGCCCTGCGGCACGGGCACCTGCGCCGCCTCGTCGACGAGGCGCTGAACGTGGCCGACCACCAGCTCGGCGGGCTGCCGCCGCACGACTGAGCCGGGCCGCCGCGGAGCCCGTGCCGGCGCCGCGGCGGGGCCGGGGCGGCCCGTCCGGAACGTGTCCCACACCCGTCCCGGACGGGCCCTTCCGACCGGTGTCGACCGGCCGGGCACCGGCCCGGTGCCACGGTGGGGCGCGCGCCGGGCCGGCCCACCCTGCTCCGTTACCGGCGCAGGGGGCCTTCGCAGGTGTAGTCGGCGGTGCCGGCCCGGCCGTCCGGCCAGACGTCGACCTTGCCGAACCAGCAGTTCATGTCGGCGAGGTTGTTGGCCGCGGTGGCGCCGCGGTCGAGCAGGTAGTAGTCGACGGTGGCGGCCATGTCCTGGCGGATCCGGCCGGCGTCGGCCGGGTTGGTGAGGTTGGCGGTGATGCGCCCGCTGCAGCTGAAGCGCATCTTGTTGTTCCAGTCGGCGTTGTCCTTGCAGACCGGGGCGTTCTGGGTGGCGGAGGCGAAGGCGGACTGCACCTCGGAGGCCCACGCGTAGCTGAGTGCACTGTTCGGGGCGAAGGTGGTCACCGGCACGTAGAGGTCGTCGGCCTGCGGGATCTGCGCGTCGAGGTAGGCGGTGTACTCGGCCTGGAGGCCGGCGTCGCGGCCGAGGCGGTCCCGCCAGGCGTCGTAGCCGGCCTTGTCGTCGGCGCGCAGCAGTCGGTACATCTCGGCCAGCCGGTCGGGGTGCTTCTCGCCCAGCAGGTTGAAGAAGGTCGCCGCGTACGGGTAGGCGCGGAACCCCTGGCCGTCCCAGGTGGCGTGCAGGATCTGGTCGACCGTCAGGCGCGGCGTTCCCGCCTGGTCGTCCCAGCCGACCTGGCGGACCATGTACTTGCGCGCCCTGACGCCGCCGTCGCGGGTGGCGCCGGCGAAGTACTCGGCGGTGCCCTCGTTCATGGCGAAGGTGGCGTCGCTCGGCCAGCGGGTGGTGTAGCCGGACTCGGGGATCGCCCACCGGGCGTTCAGGTAGTGGGTGTACTCGTGCCGGAACAGCTCCTCCAGGCTGAAGTACGACTCCTGGGCGGTGCGCTGGTAGGTGTAGAAGGTGGAGCGGTCCTCCAGGAACATGCCGCCGTTGTTGACGTCGCCGATGCCGAACAGCAGGCTCTGGAAGGCCTGGTAGTTCGTCTTGGTGTCGTACAGCTGGACGGTGAGCACGGGGTGCTCGTCGCCGGGCAGCGGCTGGTCGGTGCCGATGGTGCGGAAGAACTGGGCCTTGACCTGCTTGGTGGCGTAGTACAGCTGGTCGGCGGTGGCCCGGTCGAGCGCGGTGCGGACGACCAGGGCGCCGTTGTCGTAGCTGTAGGTCTGGGGGAAGAGCTGCCGCTCGATGTCGGCGCGGCAGACCCCGTACTGGGCGCAGAGGCCGAGGTCGTTGACCGGGCCGACCAGGTTGGCCCACGGGCGGCTCATCCGGCCGAAGCCGGCCTCGACCTGCTGGAGCTGGCCGCCGATCCGCTGGGTGAGCTCGGGCCTGAGCGCGGCGATCTGGGCGAAGCGGCCGTACTCCAGCATGGCGTCGGCCGCCGCCCACTCGCTGGACGTGCCCTTGAGGTGGGTGTAGCCGGCGTAGGCGCGGAAGGCCTCGCGGTAGTCGGAGTCGGCGGCGACGGCGGCCCGGAACAGCCCCTGCGGGTCCTCGCCGACGTTCGCGATGCCCTGGAAGTCGAGCTGGAGGGCGCCCTGGACGGCCCAGTTCCACCCGGGGTTCCCGACGGCCGCGCTGCCGGGCGCGAACATCCGCATCACCTGCTTGACCAGCCCGAGGCGGTTGGTGCGCAGGCCGGGAGCGGTGCCGGTCTGCAGCAGCTCGCCCATGGTGTCGCCGTTGGCCGTGGTGGGCTCGAAGACGCGGGGGTTGGCGGTGTAGTCGCGGATCGCGCGGTCGATCGCCGCGACGGTGGCGCCGTCGCCGATGTCGACCTCGGGGTGGTAGAAGTCGAAGAACACCGCGATGTGCAGGAAGTACCAGAGCTCGCGCTGGTTGCGGTTGTTGGCGCTGTCGAACGAGGGCGCCAGCGCGCTCACCCGGGCGGCGACGGCCTGCACGTGTGCGGGCGTCATCACCTTGGCGGTGCGGACGTCCCAGGTGACCAGCAGCGGGCGCAGGCAGTCCTGGTAGGTGTGGGCCGGGTCGGCCAGGAAGTCGGCGAGCGCGGCCGGGCTCAGGGCGGTGAAGGCCTCGGGGGTGCAGGCCGTGCCCCGGGCGGTGGCGTCGGCGGTGGTCGCGGGGCCGACCGGGGCGCCGGGCCGGGTGCCGGTGGTCGGCTGGAGCGCCGCGGCGCCGGGCCAGCCCTGTGGGCCGACCGCGGAGGCACCGCCGGGGGCCGCGCGGTGGCCGACCTGGTCGGCGGCGGAGGACGCGGCGGGCGCGGCGGGCGCCGACGATGCGGCGGCGGCCCGGGCGGTGGCGGCCGGCCCGGGGCCGGCGGCGGCCTGAACGGTCGGCGCCAGCGGTGTCGCGAGGGCGGCCGCCAGGGCGGCGGAGAGCAGGGTGTTGCGCACGGTGACAGTCGGGGGCACCGGATCTCCTCGGTGAGGTGTGGGGGGCGTCATCTGCGGTCCGCCGGGGGAGTGGGGTCCGGGCGGCGGAGCTTCCTGTCCGGTCGAGGGGCCGGAGGGATGACGCAATGCAACATAGTAATGTGAAATTGCACTGACAAGAGGATGGCGGGTTGTTATCGATTCGTGTCCCGCCCGGCGCTCCACCGCAGGTCGCGCACTCTTGACTGTCCGTCACCCGGCTCGGCGTCCCGTGGTCGCACCCCCGGCGGGCGGCGGCGCGGCGGGTCCTTTCTGCTGCAGGGGGCTTGACGCCGCCGGTGGTGCAGGCGTTTCCTGTGGGCCAACGCGTTGGAACCTGTTTGGTTCTGATCTTTTCTGTGAGTTTGAACGTTCAAATCGAAGGGTGCGGTGCAGCATGCCGGTGCGGACGACCCTCCCGGTCCCCGAGTACCTGCGGCAGTTCGACGAGCCCGCGGGCTACCTGGACTTCGCGCGGTTCGGTCCGGTGTCGGCCGAGGTGCGCGAGGTGCTGACCAGGGCGGCCGGGCGGATGCACAGCGGGCACGGCTGGGACACCCTGGCCGAGCTGGACGCCGCCACGCTCGACGCCGCCCGGTCGGCGGCCGATCTGCTCGGCGCCCGCCCGGAGGAGATCGCCTTCGTCGGCTCGACCTCGCACGGTCTGTTCGCCGCCGCCCACGCCCTCGCCGGCACCTCCGCGCCGACGCCGGGAGCGGGCGCGACGTCAGGGCTGTTCACCGCGGCGGGAGCCGGCGGAGCACCGGGCGCCGGAGCCGCCGCGGGTACCGTCCTGGTCGGCCGGCGCGACTTCCCCGGTGCCCTCTACCCCTGGCTGCGCGCCGCCGACCACGGCGGTCTCGCGGTCCGCCCGGTCGACGGCCCGGTCACCGCCGACGCCGTCCGGGCGCACCTGGACGACGCCGTGCGCGCCGTCTCGGTCTGCGCGGTGGACGCGGCGACCGGCTTCCGGGCGCCACTGGCCGCGATCCGGGACGTGATCGGCCCGGACCGGGTGCTGGTCGTGGACGCCGTGCAGGCGCTCGGCGCGGTCGACCTCGACGCCGGTCCGGCGGACGTCCTGGCCTGCGGCGGACAGAAGTGGCTGCGCGCCGGCTGGGGTGCGGCGCTGCTCCTGGTGCGCGACCGGGTGGCCGACCGGCTCCGGCCCGGGCTCTCCGGCTGGTCCGGGGTCGTCGATCCGATCGACGCACCGCACCACCCCCGCCCGCCGCGGCCCGGCGCGGTGGCCCACACCCTCACCAACCCGGACGGGCCGGCCGTCGCCGCGCTCGGTGCGGGGCTCGACCTGGTCCGGGCGGTCGGGCCGGACCGGATCGCCGCCCTGGTGGCGGAGGCGCTCGACGGACTGCTCGACGCCGCGCGGTCGGCCGGCGCCGAGGTGGCGCGGCCGGTCGGCGGCAGCGGGATCGGGCGGCTGCGGCTGCCCGGCGCCGACCCCCTGGCGGTGCACCGCACGCTGACCGGGGCCGGCCTGGCCACCACCCTGCGCGGCGGCTGGATCCGGCTCTCCCCGCACGCCTCCACCGGACCGGAGACGGCCGCCCGTCTCGCCGAGGCGCTGCGCTCCGTCCCCGTGGGCTGACCGGCCCCGCCCCGCCCGGCCCGCCCGGCCACCGCCCCGGCCGGCCCCGTCCCGTACGCCCGCCCCGAGCCACCGTCCGACCCGTACGCCGTCCGACCTGCCCGGTTCCGCCGCACCCCTCCCAAGGCCGACACCCCGAAGGCCCGACGCCCCGAACCCGCTCCGAAGCCTCGAACCGCCCCGACGCACCGAACCAGCCCCGAACCACCCCGGCCCGGCGCCTCGTCCCGGCCGCCCGCCCCCGCCCGTGCCGTGGCACCCGTCCCACGGCCGCGGCGGGGGCCGCCACCCCTCAGAGAGGACTGCCATGTCACACCTTTCCCGCCGCGACCTGCTGCGCGCCTCCGGAGCCGGTCTGTTCGCCCTGGCCGCCGGCGGCTCCCTCGCCGCCTGCGGCTCGGGCTCCGACTCCGGTTCCGGCTCCGGCGGCGACGCCGCCACCGGCACCGTCACCGTCTGGTCCTGGACCACCGCGGCCGAGGCCCTGCGCGGCGTCGTCCCGGCCTTCGAGAAGGACAACCCGGGGATCAAGGTGGACGTCCAGGACGTCGGCAACCCGGCGATCTGGGACAAGATCACCGTCGGTCTGGCCGCCGGCGGCCAGGGCCTCGCCGACGTCCTCCACATCGGCTGCGACTACCTGCCCGGCTACCTGGAGAAGTTCCCCGGCGGCCTGGCCGACCTCTCGGCGCTCGGCGCCGACGCCCACAAGGAGAAGTTCTCCAAGGGCCTCTGGCCGGTCGTCACCGGCAAGGACGGCAAGGCCTACGCGCTGCCGTGGGAGGTCAACTCGCTCGGCTTCTTCTACCGCAAGGACTACTTCGACAAGGCCGGCCTCGACCCCAACACCTTCGGCACCTGGGACGACGTGCTCGCCGCCGCGCCGCAGTTCAAGGCGGCCAACCCCGGCGTCTCGCTGATCGCCATCAACAAGCCGGCCGCCCCCGCCGAGGACCTCGACTTCCTGCAGTCGCTGATGCAGCTCCAGGGGTCGTTCTACTTCGACCTCAAGGGCAAGGTCACCATGGGCTCGCCCGAGGCGGTCCGGGCGCTCACCATCATCAAGCGCCTCGACGAGGCCGGCCTGGTCGGGGACGCCGCCGGCGACCACGGCTGGGTCAACCTGCTGAAGGCCGGCAAGGTCGCGGTCTGCCCCAACCCCGCCTGGGCCGTGCACTACCTGGAGACCAAGGTCCCCGACCAGAAGGGCAACTGGCGGCTCGCCAAGCCCCCGGCCGTGGTGACCGGCGGCAAGCGGACGGCGATCGTCAACTCCACCCACCTGGCCGTCGCCGCCTCCAGCCCGCGCCGCGTCGCCGCCTGGCGGTTCGTCGAGTACGCCCTCACCCGGCCGGACTCGGTCAACAGCATGTTCAACGCCGGAGGCGTCTTCCCCGCGCTCACCGCCGCGTACGCCGACCCGATGTACTCCGCGCCCAGCCCGTTCTACGGCGACCAGCCCGTCCTGAAGACCTTCACCGACCTGCTCGGCGAGGGCGCCGACGCCACCAACTACTCCGGCGACTACGCCCGCGCGCTCAAGCTCGCCAGCGACGCCCAGGTCAAGGTCTTCCTCAAGGGCGGCGACCCGGCCACCGTGCTCCAGGACGCCGCCAAGCAGCTCGCCCAGCAGACCGGCCGCAGCATCGCATGACCACCGCCACCCGCCTCGCCGCCCCCGCCGCGACCGCGCCCGCCCCCGCCGGCCGGCGGACCGCCCGCTGGCGCCGCCGCGCCGTCCCCTACCTGCTGCTGGCCCCGGCGCTGGTCCTCTTCGGGTTCTTCAAGGCCTACCCGATCGTCTCCTCCCTGCTGCTCTCGCTGACCACCGGCTCCGGCGCCGCGACCCGCGACGCCGGCCTGGCCAACTACCGCCGGCTGCTGGACGATCCGCTGTTCTGGACGGCCCTGCGCAACACCGCGCAGATCCTGGTCCTGCAGGTCCCGCTGATGCTGGGCCTGGCCCTGCTGCTCGCCGTCGGGATCAACTCCGCGCTGGTCCGGTGGCGCGCCGTCTGGCGGCTCGGCGTCTTCATGCCGGCCGTCACCGGCCTGGTCGCGACCGGCGTCCTGTTCGCCTTCCTGCTGCGCACCGACCACGGCGCCGTCAACTGGCTGCTCGACCTGGTCGGCCTGCCCGCCGTGGACTGGCTCGGCAGCCCGTTCTGGTCCCGGATCGCCATCGTCCTCGTGCTGACCTGGCACTACACCGGGTACAACGCGGTCATCTACCTGGCCGGGCTCCAGGGCATCCCCAGGGAGCTGTACGAGGCCGCGATGGTCGACGGCGCCGGCCCGCTGCGCCGCTTCTGGTCCATCACCGTGCCGGCGCTGCGCCCGGTGCTGCTCTTCACCGTGGTGCTCTCGACCATCGGCACCCTGCAACTGTTCGACGAGCCCTACGTGCTGACCCACGGCGGGCCGGACAACGCCACCCTCACCGTGTCGATGTACCTGTACCAGAACGGCTTCCGCTACTTCGACTTCGGCTACGCCTCCGCCATCGCCTACGTGCTCACGCTGCTCGTGTCGGTGCTCGGCGCGGTCCAGATGCGCCTGATGGGAGAACGCGAATGACCACCCGTCCCGCCGCGGCGCGCCCCCGCACGCCGGGCCCCCGTACCCCGGCCGCCCCCCGCACGCCGGGCTCCGGAACCCCGGACGGCGCCGCCGCGCCCGCCCCCACCGGCCGCCCCGGCCGGTGGCGCGGCTGGCCGCTCACCTTCCTGCTGGCCGCCGTCGCCGGGCTCTCGGTCGGCCCGTTCTACTGGCTGCTGGTCGCCGCCACCCACAAGGACTCGGAGATCTTCTCCTGGCCGCCCAGCCTGCTCCCCGGCGGCAGCCTCGGGGACAACCTGGACCGCCTCCAGGCCAAGATCGGCGTGGGCCGGGTCCTGCTCAACTCCCTGCTGGTGGCGGGCCTGCAGACGGTCGGTGCGCTGATCGTCGCGCTGCTGGCCGGCTACGCCTTCGCCAAGTTCCGCTTCCGCGGCCGCTCGTTCCTCTTCGTCCTGCTGCTCTCCACCCTGGTGGTCCCGGAGCAGGTCATGCTGGTGCCGCTGTTCAAGATGATGCGGAGCTTCGGCCTGCTGGACAGCTACCAGGCGATCGTCCTGCCCGGCCTCTGCGTCCCGTTCGCGATCTTCCTGATGCGCCAGGCGCTCGCCGGGATGCCCGACGAACTGCTGGACGCCGCCCGGGTCGACGGCGCCGGCGAGTTCCGGGTGCTGTGGAGCGTGGTCGTCCCGGTCATGCGCCCCGTGCTGGCCGCGCTGTCGATCTTCCTCTTCCTGGGTGCGTGGAACCAGTTCGTCTGGCCGCTGATCGCGCTGCGCAGCCCCGAGATGCACACCCTGCCGGTGGCCCTCGCCACCCTCCACGGCGTGGAGGCCTCCACCGACTACGGCGCGATCCTCGCCGGGACCGCGCTCTCCACCGTGCCGATGATGGTCCTCTTCCTGGTCCTTCAGCGGCAGTTCATCTCCGGCCTGCTGGCCGGCGCCACGAAGGGCTGATCTTGACCGACATCTGGGAACCGCACGCCCCCGCGGCTGGCAGCGGGCTCCGGCCCCTGGACGCCGACGGCCTCACACTCTCGGTCAGCGGCGCCGCCACGGCCCGGACCACCGGCGAGGGCGTGGTCGAGGTGACCGCCGACCACGAGGGCGACGTCCGGATCGAGTGGCGCGTCCCCTGCGTGGACGCCACCGCCTTCTGGACCCCCGACACCAGGGCCACCGGCTGGCTGCCCGCCGCGTGGAGCGCGCCGCGCCGGGTCACCCTCACCCGCGGCGCCCCGGTGGCCGCCCTGGTCGGCACCGGTGACGTGGCCATCTGCGCCTTCGCCGCCGACCGCGACGACGTGCTGGCCGGCGCCGGGGTGGTGGAGGAGACCGGCGAGTTCCGGATCTGGGTCCAGGCCACCGGCCGGCTCACGCTCCGGATCGACACCTCCCGCCGCCACTTCGCCCGCTGCCTGGCCGCCGTCGCCGGCTGGTGGTGGGCCGACCGCGAGGCGTACATCCCCGACGCCGCCCGCCTGCCCGCGTACTCCACCTGGTACTCGCTGCACCAGAACGTCAGCCCCGAGGCGGTGGAGACCCAGGCCGCGCTCGGCAAGGAGCTCGGCCTCGACACGATCATCGTCGACGACGGCTGGATGACCCGCGACCGCACCCGCGGCTACGCCCACTGCGGGGACTGGGAGCCGCTCTCGCTGCCGGACACCGCCGCACACGTCCGGCGGGTGCACGAGCTCGGCGTCGCCTACCTGCTCTGGTACGCCCTGCCGTTCATCGGCAAGGACAGCGAGGCGTTCAAGAAGCTCGGCGGGTACGCGCTGGCCGACGCCGACCACATGGGCGCGATCGTCGCCGACCCGCGCTACCCGGAGGTGCGCGAGCACCTCGTCGGCCGGCTCGCCCGGGCCGTCGAGGAGTGGGGCATGGACGGCCTGAAGGTCGACTTCATCGACTGGTTCGGCGTCGCCGACCCGCCGGAGCCCGGCCCCGGGGCGGACAGCGCCACCGTCGACGAGGGCCTGGTGAAGCTCCTCGCCGAGCTGCGCCGCCGGATCACCGCCGTCCGGCCCGACGCCATGCTGGAGCACCGCCAGCCCTACGTCAGCCCCGGGCTCTGGCCGTACACCACCATGATCCGCGCCACCGACTGTCCGCTCAGCCCGGGCGAGAACCGGCAACGCACCGTCGACACCCGGCTGGTGGCCGGCCCGGTCGCGGTCCACGCCGACATGCTGATGTGGCACCCGGAGGAGTCGGCCGAGCAGGTCGCCTGCCACCTGATCAACGTGCTCTTCTCGGTCCCGCAGATCTCCGTGGACCTGGCCGCGCAGACCGCCGGGCAGCGGGCCGCGCTCGCCTTCTGGCTCGGCGTCTTCCGGGAGCACCTCGCCACCCTGCAGCTCGGCGAGCTGCGTCCGCACCGGCCCGACCTCGGCTACCCGATGATCACCGCGGCCGGCCCGTCGACCGTCGTGGTGGCCCGGTACGCGCCGCTGCCGGTGCAGCTCGGCGGGGCGCCGTGGCAGACCCTGCTGGTGGCCAACGCCGACCCGGACCAGGCGGTCCGACTGGTCGGCGGCGAGGGACCGGCCGAGGTCACCGTCCAGGACGCCCAGGGGCGTATCGTCCGGCAGGGCACCCTCGACCTGGCCGGGGACGGGGCCGCCGTCGCCGTTCCGCGCGGTGGCCTGCTGACCCTGCGCCGGATCTGACCGGCGGCCGGGCGGTCGAGCCGCCGAACCGCCCGCCCGACCGACCGGTCGAACCGCCCGACCGTCCCGTACCGGAGGACCGATGCCCCAGGGAGCGCCCCGACCGCGCCGCGCCGCCGCCACCATCGAGGAGGTCGCCCGCGCGGCCGGGGTCTCCCGGCAGACCGTCTCCAACGCGCTCAACGCCCCGCAGCGGGTGCGGCCGGACACCCTGACCAGGGTGCGGGCGGCGATCGAGCGGCTCGGCTACCGGCCGGACCAGTCGGCCCGCTCGCTGCGCACCGGGGCCCGCCGCACCCTCGGCTACCTCGCCCCGGTGGACGACCCCTACGACCCCAATCCGCTGATGGCCGGCTTCCTGGAGGCACTGGTCGACGCCGCCGCGGCCGCGGGGTACCGGCTGCTGCTGTTCCGCCCGGCCCCGGGCACGACGGACGCCCGGCCGGCCATCGACGAGCTGATCGCGGCCCGGCAGGTGGACGGGCTGGTCCTGGCGGACGTGCTGCGCGACGACCCGCGGGTCGGCCACGTCGCCCGGACCGGCGTCCCCTTCGCCGCCTTCGGCCGGACCGGCCCCGGCGAGCCGCAGCACTGGGTGGACATCGACAACGGCGCCGCCACCGCCGGGGTCGTCCGGCACCTGGCCGACCGCGGCCACCGCCGGGTCGCCTTCGCCGGCCCGGCGGGGGAGGAGCTGCCGTGGATGGCCGCCCGCCGGGCCGGCTTCGCCGCCGAGGCGGCGCGGCTCGGGCTCACGGCCGAGCTGCCCGGGGGCGCGCCCGGGGCCGCCGGTCCGGGCGGCCCGGCCGGGACGGCGGCGGGGCGCTCCCCGGCGGGTGCCTCCGCCGGGCCCGGGGTGCCGCAGCTCCGGGCGCTGCTGCAGGGCCCCGACCGGCCGACGGCGGTGGCCGCCGGCAGTGACCTGGCCGCCCTCGCCGTGTACGAGGCGGTCCGCGCCGAGGGGCTGGTCGTCGGCCGGGACGTCGCGGTGGTGGGCTTCCACGACACGCCGCTCTGCCGGCACCTGCACCCGGCGCTGAGCTCGGTGCGGCTGCCGCTGCGGGCGATCGCGGCCGGGCTGGTCGGGCTGCTGCTGACCCAGATCCGCGGCGAGACCGTACGGGGGGAGGGGCTGGTCCTGCAGACCGAGCTGGTGGTGCGCGCCAGTTCGGGCTGACCGTACGGGCACACCGGTGTCCGGCACTCCGGGCCGCGTACGGCCGCGGCCAGTCGCCGGACACGTCCGGAGAACACCCCGCCGGTGGGGCGGGGACCGGCCGGGCTGCTTGGGGCGCCCGGCCGGGCCGGGGCCGCGCGGGTGGGGTGCGGCCGCGGCGGGGGCGGCGCTGAGGACGGGTGGGGCCCGTCCGCAGCGCCGCCCCCGGGCGTTTCCTCCCGTCCCCCCGCGCGCCGGGGCGACCACTCGCCCGCCGAGGCGGCCGCCTCCCGCACCGGCTGCCGGCGGGTCCTCGCACGCCGCCGGGGCGACCACTCGCCCGCCGAAGCCTCCGTCTCGGCCACCGACAGCCGGCAGGTCCTTCCTCAGATGCCGTCCTGTTGGTTAATGTTCGATATTGTTTGTTCGTGTGGCAGTGGGAGGAGTCGCGGATGGTGCCGACAGAAGCCGGACCGACGACCAGGACGGTGGTCGCGCTGGCGGACGGCCGGGAGCTGATCTACTTCGACCGGGGGGAGGCGGTCGGGCGCGACGCCGTCGACAAGCGTCCGCTGGAGCCCGGCCGTTCGGCCTCGCAGGTCCGCCGTGACCCGCTCACCGGGGCCTGGGTGACCATCGCCGCGCACCGCCAGGTCCGCACCTACCACCCGCCCGCCGACGAGTGCCCGCTCTGCCCGTCGCGCGACGGCCGGCTGAGCGAGATCCCGGCCGAGGACTACCAGGTGGCCGTCTTCGAGAACCGCTTCCCCTCCCTGGCCGGCGACGCCGCCGATGCCGGGGTGGCGTCATTCGACGGCGATCCGCTGCACCTCGCGCGCCCGGGCGTCGGCCGCTGCGAGGTGGTCTGCTTCACCGCCGACCACGGCGCCTCCTTCGCCGGTCTCGACGAGGACCGCGCCCGGCTGGTGCTGGACGCCTGGACCGACCGGACGGCCGAGCTCTCCGCCCGCCCCGGCGTCGAGCAGGTCTACGTCTTCGAGAACCGCGGCGCCGAGATCGGCGTCACCCTGGCCCACCCGCACGGCCAGATCTACGCCCTGCCGTTCACCACCCCGCGCACCGCCCGGACGATCGAGCAGGCCGCCCGCCACCGCGCCGCCACCGGCCGCAACCTCTTCGAGGACCTGCTCGCCGCCGAACGGGCCGACCCCGCCCGGGTGGTGGCCGCCGGCGAGCACTGGACCGCCTTCGTCCCGTTCGCCGCCCGCTGGCCCTACGAGGTGCACCTCTACCCGCACCGCCGCGTCCCCGACCTCACCCGCCTGAGCGAGGCCGAGCGCGCCGAACTCCCCGGCATCCTCCTCGACCTGCTGCGCCGCTTCGACCGGCTCTTCGGCAGCGCCGAGCACCCCGTCCGGGCCCCGTACATCGCGGCCTGGCACCAGGCGCCCGCCACCGGCGGCGAGGAACTCGCCCTGCACCTGGAGCTGTTCACGATCCGCCGCACCGCCGACAAGCTCAAGTACCTGGCCGGGACGGAATCCGGCATGGAGGCCTTCATGAACGACGTCGCCCCCGAGTACGCCGCCGAGCGGCTGCGCGAGGTGGCGGGATGAGCGCCGCCGTCTTCCGCGGGCTGTTCGGCCACGACCCCGAGGGGGAGTGGGCCGCGCCCGGCCGGGTCAACCTGATCGGCGAGCACACCGACTACAACGACGGCTTCTCGCTCCCGATCGCCCTGGAGCAGACCGTCCGAGCCTGGGTGCGCCGCCGTGACGACGGCCTGCTCAGGCTGGCCAGCACCCGGACGCCGGGCCGCGTCGTCGAGCTCGACGTCGCCGCCCTCGCCCCGGGCGGCGCCGAGGGCTGGGCCGCCTACCCGGCCGGCGTCGTCTGGACGCTGCGCCGGGCCGGCCACGCCGTCGGCGGCGCGGACGTGCTGATCGACAGCGACGTGCCGGCCGGCGCCGGGCTCTCCTCCTCCGCCGCCCTCGAATGCGCCGTCGCCACCGCCTACGCGGACCTGCACGGCCTCGGCCTCGAACCCGGCGAACTGGCCCTGCTCGCCCAGCGGGCCGAGAACGAGTTCGTCGGCGTCCCCTGCGGGGTGATGGACCAGATGGCCTCGATGTGCTGCCGCGCCGGCAGCGCGCTCCACCTCGACGCCCGCGACCTCGCCACCCGCGACATCCCCTTCGACCCGGCCGCGGCCGGGCTGGTGCTGCTCGTCGTCGACACCCGGGTCCACCACGACCTCGGGGACGGCGCCTACGCCGCGCTGCGGGCCGGCTGCGAACGGGCCGCCGCCCTGCTCGGCCTGCCCGCCCTGCGCGACCTCGCCCCGGCCGGCCTGGACGCCGCCCTCGGCCGCCTGCCGGCCGAACTGCGGCCGCTGGTCCGGCACGTGGTCACCGAGGACGAGCGCGTCCGGCAGGCGGTGGACCTGCTGGAGAAGGACCCGGCGGCCCTCGGCCCGATCCTCACCGCCGGCCACGCCTCGCTCCGCGACGACTACCGGGTCTCCTGCCCCGAGACCGACCTGGCCGTCGCCTCCGCCGTCGCGGCCGGTGCGCTCGGCGCCCGGATGACCGGCGGCGGCTTCGGCGGCTCGGTGGTCGTCCTGGTCGAGCAGGGCGCCGCCGCCGAGGTGGCCGACGCGGTCACGGCGGCCTTCGCCGCCGCCGGCCACACCGCGCCGGAGATCCACACCGCCACCCCGTCGCGCGGCGCCCACCGGGTCCGCTGAGAGCGGCCGGGGCCGGTGCCGATGCCGGCGCCGGACCGACCGGCCCCGCGGCTGCCTGGTCCTGACAGGGCCAGGCAGCCGCCGGCGCCGTCCGGGAGACTGGCCGGGTGAGCACCTCGAACACCCTCAGCGAGTTCCTCCGGACCAGGCGCGCCCGGCTCCGCCCCGAGGACGTCGACCTGCCGGAATTCGGCGGCCGCCGCCGGGTGGCCGGCCTGCGCCGGGAGGAGCTCGCGCAGCTCGCCGGGGTGAGCGTCGACTACTACACCCGGCTGGAACAGGGCCGGGTCGGCAACCCCTCCGACGCCGTCCTCGACGCCGTCGCCCGCAGTCTGCGGCTCGACCCGGACGAGGCCCGGCACCTGCACCGGCTGGCCCGTCCCCGCCCGGCCCGCCGACCCGCCGCCGCGCCGTCGGCGGCGCGCGGCCCGCAGCCGGTCCGGCCGATGCTCGCCCGCCTGCTGGAGCAACTCCACGACACCCCCGCCATGGTGATGGGCCGCCGGATGGACGTCCTGGCCTGGAACCCGGCCGCCACGGCGCTGTTCGGCGACTACGCCGCGCTCGCCCCCGACGAGCGGAACATCGCCCGGATCACCTTCCTCGACCCCGCCTCGCGCGAGCTCTACGCGGACTGGGCCGCCTGCGCGCGGGAGAACGTGGCGTTCCTCCACCTGGAGGCCGGCCGCCGGCCCGAGGACCGCCGGCTGGCCGCGCTGATCGGCGAACTCTCCGTGCGCAGCGAGGAGTTCCGCCGCTGGTGGGCGGAGCACCCGGTGCGCGACAAGACCTCCGGCCGTAAGTGCTTCCACCACCCGCTGGTCGGCCGGCTCGACCTGGCGTACGACACCCTGCGCCCGACCGACGATCCGGACCAGGCCCTGATCACCTACGCCGCCGACCCGGGCAGCCCGTCCGACGACGCCCTGCGGATGCTCCTCACCTGGGCCGCGACCCCGGTCGGCTGACGGACCGGTCCGCTGCGCGGGCGCGCGGGGACGACGGAGGGCCCCGCCGGTGCGGCGGGGCCCTCCTACGGCCCTGTCCGGGCCTGGCCGGGTGGCGCGCCCGCGTGGCGCGGGGCGGTCCCGGTTACTGGTACTGGACGGTGGCGGTGACGCCGCCGAAGCCCTGCTGACCGGCGGCGAGGCTGAAGTAGACCCAGCCGGCCGGCGGGTTGCTGATGGTCAGCGTCTCGTTGTTGCCGGCGTTGGTGGACTTCGCCAGGTAGTTGCCGGTGGTGGCCCAGTTGCCGCCGCCGTAGTACAGGTCGGCGTTGCCGGTGCCGCCGCTGGTGGTGATGGTCAGCTGCTTGACGCCGGCCGGCAGGTTCAGGAAGTGGTAGCTGTAGTTGCCGGCGGTGGCCGAGAGGTTGTCCCGGCGGCAGTTGTTGTCGAACTGCCGGGTGTCGGCGATGGTGCAGACCGGGGTGGTCGGGGCGACCGGGGCGTCCGGCAGCGGGCCGCAGTCGTTGCTCGCGCAGGCGCTCAGCCAGGCGTCGAAGCCGGCGTCGTAGCGGGTGCCGATGGTCTGCTTCAGGATGGTGCGGGCGCCGTTCCAGTCACCCGTGCGGTACTTGGCGAGCACGGCGTCCATGTCGGCGCGGTGCTGCTGCAGCATGTAGCGGGTGGCCAGCCAGCCCCAGCGGTAGACGCGGTTGGAGTTGACGGTGGCGTCGCCGGTCTGGTCGTAGACGGTGTCGAACAGCTCGCTGAGCTTGTAGGTCTTCTTGGCGGCCTCGGCGATCGCGTCGGCGTTGCGCTCGTTGCGGTAGCCGTAGGAGATGTTCTCCGCGATGCCCTCGACCCACCAGATGGTCGGGGTGACGATGCCGGCGTCGAAGTCGCCGTACATGTTGTAGCGGCCGTCGAGGTAGTGGGTGTACTCGTGGTTCAGGTTCCAGATCGAGAACGACGGCCGCAGCCAGGACGCCTCGTGGGCGATGAAGCGGGCCTGGTTGCCCGGCTTGGACGGGTCGCCCTCCTCGTACATGCCGCCGTTGTCGACGTCGATGTTGTAGAAGGCCCAGGCGTACAGCGAGTACTGGTCGTAGTCGTCGAAGACGACGACCTCCAGGTTGGTGTTCACGTCGCCGGGGATGGCGCCCTTGTCACCGATGATCTTGTGGAAGTAGGCATCCTGGTTGATCAGGCTGGTGCAGGTGGTGGCGAGCTGCGCGGGGGACATGTCCTGCGCCTTGATCTTCAGACCGTCGTTGCAGGTCTGCTGGATCGGCAGGACCACCGGGATGAGGCGGGTGCCCAGGTCGCAGATGCCGTAGTCGGCGCAGTGGTTCTTGTCGAACTCGCGGGTGGCCCAGCCCAGGTTCATGGTGATCGGGGCGGTGGGGCCGGTGTTCGGGTAGCGGTTGATCAGGTCCTTCAGCATCGGCCGCAGCTGGGCCTGCAGCTCGGGGACCTGCAGCGCGTAGCCGAGGTAGCGGCCGATGTTGCTGACGACGTCCCAGCGGTTCAGCAGCGAGTCGTTGCGGGTGATGAAGCCGGACCAGGAGGTGAGGATGCCGGTGTCGGCCTTGAGCGCGGCCTTCCAGCCGGTGCTGTCGTTCGTGGACGCGAAGCCGTCCTTGAGGACCCAGTCGAACTCGGCGACGGTGGCCGTCATCCGCTCGGGCCAGGTGCCGGTGTAGTTGTTGAGCAGCCACTTGAAGAAGCCGGCGTAGCGGCCCAGGGTGTCGGTCTGGCCGATCACCTTGACGACCTCGACCAGGAGCTCGCCGTTGGCGGTGGTGGCGTCCTTGCTGTGCGCGTTGGCGAAGAAGGCGTCCAGCGCGCCGCGGGTGGCGGTGGCCAGCGTCGGGCCGTAGCCGCCGATGGTGCCGGGGTTGACCGACTGCTGGTAGTAGCCGGCCCGCAGGAAGAGGACCAGCTGGCCGACGGCGGTGCCGTTGTCGCCCGGGTAGGCCGGGGAGGCGTCGCGCAGCGCGTTGGCGACGGTCACCATGTTGGACTCGCGGAAGGCGGTCGCGGCGGTGTTCGCGTCGATGTTGAACAGCGGGTAGGTGCAGTCGACCCGCGGCAGCGCCTTGAGCTGCTGGACCAGCGCGCTGCCCGTGGCGTTGATCACCCCGGACAGGTCCGGACACGGGTCCCCGGCGGCGGCCGAGAGCTGCTTGGCGGCCTTGGCGGGGGCGGTGACCGGGGCGGCCGGCGGGGCGTGCTCCTCGGTGCTGTCCTGCGCGGAGATCTTGTAGGGGCTGTTGCTCTTGGCGTCGGGCGACTTGGGGACCGGGATCGACCGCGGGGCCGCGGCGCCGGTGGCGCTGGTGCCCGTCTGGGCCGCGGCGCCGGCGGGGGCGGCCTGGCTCGCCGGGGCGAAGAGGCCGAGCGCGATGAAGAAGGCCGCGCCGAGCGCAGGGAGCCTGCGCGCGTTGGCCTTGGATATCCGGAAGGGACGCATCTGTGGGGGCCTCCGGGGCCGTTCGGGGCCGCGGAATGGGGCGCGGCCTCTCGATGTGTGACATGTAAAATGTCACACCCGCGCGATGGCGGGAAGCCCCGTGCGCGGATTGCGGCCCGCCGCAACCGAAACGTTGTCAGAGATCCACCGCCGCCCCGCCCGAAGCCGGACGATTCGGGCGCTCGTGCCGCTCCGTGCCCCACGCCGCCGGGGCTCCGTCACGGCCGCGGCCCGCGGCGCGCGCTGACGGTGACTCCGTCCGACGGCATGTGAGGAATAAGCAGGAGCCCATGCTTCGTTCTTGCAACCGATACGCAATAGGGTGGCACCGGCACGATCACCACCCGTTGAACCCGCCGAAAGGGGCTGTGTCCCACCATGGGCACCTACTCGCTTCCCGACCTGCCGTACGACTACTCCGCGCTGGAGCGGGCGATGTCCGCCGAGATCCTGGAGCTGCACCACTCCAAGCACCACGCGGCGTACGTCAAGGGCGCCAACGACACCCTGGAGCAGCTCGCCGAGGCGCGCGACAAGGAGCAGTTCGGCGGCCTGGTCGGCCTGCAGAAGACCTTCGCCTTCCACCTGTCCGGCCACGTGCTGCACTCGCTCTTCTGGCAGAACCTCTCGCCCGAGGGCGGCGACCGCCCCGAGGGCGAGCTGGCCGACGCCATCACCGAGCACTTCGGCGGCTTCGAGGCCTTCAAGAAGCAGCTCACCAACGCCACCACCGGCGTCCAGGGCTCCGGCTGGGGCATCCTCTCCTGGGAGCCGCTTGGGCAGCGCCTGATCGTCGAGCAGGTCTACGACCACCACGGCAACGTGGGCCAGGGCACCACCCCGCTGCTCGCCTTCGACGCCTGGGAGCACGCCTACTACCTGCAGTACCGCAACGTCCGCCCCGACTACGTCACCCGCCTCTGGGACGTCGTCAACTGGCAGGACGTCTCGGACCGCTTCGCGGCCGTCAAGGCCGCCTGACCGGGCGGCCGCCGGTACGACGGGAGGGTCCCGGACCGCTCACCGGTCCGGGACCCTCCCCGTGGTCGTGCCGCCCGCGCGGGTTCAGTCGGCCGGGGGGCCGAAGAAGCCCTCCAGGATGCGCTGGGCGGCCAGGCCGGGGGGCAGCGAGCCGGCGCGGACCTGCTGTTCCAGGTCGGGAGCGAGGCGGCGGACCTCCGGGTGCTCGTGCAGCCGGGCGTAGAGCTGGTCGTGCACCATCGCCCAGGTCCACTCCACCTGCTGGTCCCGGCGCTTGGCCTGGAGCGCGCCGGTGGCGTCGAGGACCTTGCGGTGCTGCTGGATCCGCTCCCACAGCACGTCGAGACCGGCGCCGTCGCGGCCGCTGCAGGTCAGCACCGGCGGCGTCCACGGCGCGTCCGGGGCCTGCAACAGGCGCAGGGCGCCCGCGAGTTCACGGGCGGCGGCCCTGGCGTCGGTCTCGTGCGGGCCGTCCGCCTTGTTGACGGCGATGACGTCCGCCAGCTCCAGCACGCCCTTCTTGATGCCCTGCAGCTGGTCGCCGGTGCGCGCCAGGCTGAGCAGCAGGAAGGTGTCGACCATCCCCGCCACCGTCGTCTCCGACTGCCCGACGCCGACCGTCTCGATCAGGACGACGTCGTAGCCGGCCGCCTCCATCACCACCATGGACTCCCGGGTGGCCTTGGCGACCCCGCCGAGCGTGCCGGAGGTGGGGGAGGGGCGGACGAAGGCGTTCTGGTCGACGGCCAGGCGCTCCATCCGCGTCTTGTCGCCCAGGATGGAGCCGCCGGTGCGGCTGGACGTCGGGTCGACGGCCAGCACCGCCACCCGGTGGCCCAGCCCGGTGAGCATCGTGCCGAAGGAGTCGATGAAGGTCGACTTGCCGACGCCCGGAACGCCGGTGATGCCCACCCGGACCGCGCCGCCCGCGTGCGGCAGCAGCCGCCGCAGCAGCTCCTGCGCCAGCGCGCGGTGGTCGGGCCGGGTGGACTCGACGAGGGTGACGGCCCGCGCGATCCAGGCACGCGAGCCGTCCAGGACGCCCGTCGTGCAGCTGTCGAGGTCGATCGTCCGCGGAGGCATCCCGGTCAGCCGCTCAGAGCTCGTGGCCGAGGTCGGCCGCCAGCGACTTCAGCAGGTCGTAGGCGGCGTCCGGGATCACCGTGCCGGGCGGGAAGACCGCCGCGGCGCCCGCCTCGTACAGCGCGTCGAAGTCCTGCGGGGGGATCACGCCGCCGACCACGATGGTGATGTCGTCCCGGCCGGCCTCGGCCAGCTCGGCGCGCAGCGCCGGCACCAGGGTGAGGTGCCCGGCGGCCAGCGAGGAGACGCCGACGATGTGCACGTCCGCCTCGACGGCCTGGCGGGCCACCTCGGCCGGGGTCTGGAACAGCGGGCCGACGTCCACCGTGAAGCCGAGGTCGGCGAAGGCGGTGGCGATCACCTTCTGGCCGCGGTCGTGGCCGTCCTGGCCCATCTTGGCGACCAGGATGCGCGGGCGGCGGCCCTCGGCCCGCTCGAACCGCTCGACCAGGTCCCGGGTGCGCTGGAGGGGGGCCGACTGGCCCGCTTCGTCTCGGTACACACCGGAGATGGTACGGATCTGGCCCGAGTGCCGGCCGTACACCTTCTCCAGGGCGTCCGAGATCTCGCCGACGGTGGCCTTGGCCCGGGCCGCGTTGACGGCCAGGTGCAGCAGGTTGCCGTCCAGTGCGCCGCCGCGCTGCGGGCCGGCCTCGGCGGCCCGGGTCAGCGCGTGCAGGGCGGCCTGCGTGGCGGCCTCGTCGCGCTCGTCGCGCAGGCGGCGCAGCTTCTCGATCTGGCGCGCCCGCACCGAGGAGTTGTCGACCTTGAGCACGTCGATCTGCTCGTCGCTCTCCACCCGGTACTTGTTGACGCCGATCACCGGCTGCCGGCCGGAGTCGATCCGGGCCTGGGTCCGCGCGGCGGCCTCCTCGACCCGCAGCTTGGGGATGCCGGCGTCGATCGCCTTGGCCATGCCGCCGGCCGCCTCGACCTCCTGGATGTGCTGCCAGGCGCGGTCGGCCAGGTCGTGGGTGAGCTTCTCGACGTACGCCGAGCCGCCCCACGGGTCGATGACCCGGCAGGTGCCGGACTCCTGCTGGAGCAGCAGCTGGGTGTTGCGGGCGATCCGGGCGGAGAAGTCGGTCGGCAGCGCGAGCGCCTCGTCCAGCGCGTTGGTGTGCAGCGACTGGGTGTGGCCCTGGGTGGCCGCCATCGCCTCCACGCAGGTGCGGGTGACGTTGTTGAACACGTCCTGCGCGGTGAGCGACCAGCCGGAGGTCTGCGAATGGGTGCGCAGCGACAGCGACTTGGCGTTCTTCGGGTCGAACTGCTTGACCAGCTTGGCCCAGAGCAGCCGGGCCGCGCGGAGCTTGGCGACCTCCATGAAGAAGTTCATCCCGATCGCCCAGAAGAACGACAGGCGCGGCGCGAACGCGTCCACGTCCAGCCCCACGTCCAGGCCCGCCCGCAGGTACTCCACGCCGTCGGCCAGGGTGTAGGCCAGCTCCAGGTCGGCCGTGGCCCCGGCCTCCTGGATGTGGTAGCCGGAGATGGAGATCGAGTTGTACCGCGGCATCTTCTGCGAGGTGTACGCGAAGATGTCCGAGATGATCCGCATCGACGGCTGCGGCGGGTAGATGTAGGTGTTGCGGACCATGAACTCCTTGAGGATGTCGTTCTGGATGGTCCCCGCCAGCTTCTCCGGCGGCACCCCCTGCTCCTCGGCGGCCACGATGTAGAGCGCCAGGACCGGCAGCACCGCGCCGTTCATGGTCATCGACACCGACATCCGGTCCAGCGGGATGCCGTCGAAGAGCTGGCGCATGTCGTAGATGGAGTCGATCGCCACGCCGGCCATGCCGACGTCACCGGTCACCCGCGGGTGGTCGCTGTCGTACCCGCGGTGGGTCGGCAGGTCGAAGGCGACCGAGAGGCCCTTCTGGCCGGCCGCCAGGTTGCGGCGGTAGAAGGCGTTGGACTCCTCGGCGGTGGAGAAGCCGGCGTACTGCCGGACCGTCCACGGCTGGTTCACGTACATGGTCGGGTACGGGCCGCGCAGGTACGGGGCGATGCCCGGGTAGGTGCCCAGGAAGTCCAGGCCGGCCAGGTCGTCCGCGGTGTACAGCGGCTTGACGCCGATGCCCTCGGGGGTGTCCCAGACCAGCTCGTCGACGTCCTTGCCGGTGGCCTGCCGCCAGGCGGCGCGCCACTGGCCGTCGGTGACGTCCGCGGAGCCGTCCCGGTCCAGCCCGATTCCGGTGAAGTCGGGAATCATCGTGCCACTCCGCTTTCGTCGGTGATCAGGTTGAGCAGGCCGGTCAGGGTCGCCACGGCGTCGCCGCCGGCGAACACGAACGCGTCCACCCCGGCGGCCCGGAGGGCCTCGTGCTGCTCGCCCGGCCGGCCGGCCAGCAGCACCTGCCGGGCCCCGGCGGCCTTCAGGGCGGCGGCGACGGCCCCGGCGTGCTCGCCGTACAGCTGGTCGCTGGAGCAGAGGCAGGCGACCGGCGCGCCGGAGGCGGCGAAGGCCTCGGCGAACGCGGCCGGGTCGGTGCCCTCCAGCGCGGTGGTGGCGATGCCGCCGGCCTGGAACAGGTTGGCGGCGAAGGTGGTCCGCGCGGTGTGCGCGGCGGCGCTGCCGATCGAGGCCAGGAACAGCTTCGGCCGCTCGCCGGTGGCCGCCAGGTGGGCGTCCGAGCGGGCGCGCAGCGCCTCGTAGGCCTCGGCGCGCCGGACCCGCGGCAGCCCGCCGGCGGGCCCGGCCGGGGCCGGCTCGCGCACCGGGGACTGCTCGTCCAGGTTCGGGAACTCGCTGACGCCGGTGATCGGCTCGCGCCGCTTGGCGAGCTTCGTGGAGCGCTCCGCCCAGGTGGCGGCGATCCGCTCGCCGACCAGCCCGGAGCCCAGCGCGGCCCGCTGGCCGCCGGCCCGCTCGATCTCCTGGAACCAGGCCCAGGCGGCGTGCGCCAGCTCGTCGGTCAGCTGCTCGACGTACCAGGAGCCGCCGGCCGGGTCGACCACGCGGGCCAGGTGCGACTCCTCCAGCAGGATCGCCTGGGTGTTGCGGGCGATGCGGCGGGCGAAGGCGTCCGGCAGGCCCAGCTCGCTGTCGAACGGCAGGACGGTCACCGCGTCCGCGCCGCCCACGCCGGCGGCCAGACAGGCCACCGTGGTGCGCAGCATGTTCACCCACGGGTCGCGCGCGGTCATCATCACCGGGGAGGTGACGGCGTGCTGACGCTGCGCCGAGGCCTCCGGCGCGGCGCCCGACACCTCGGCCACCCGGGCCCAGAGTCGGCGCGCGGCCCGGAACTTCGCGATCGTCAGGAACTGGTCGGCGTCGGCCGCGTAGCGGAACTCCAGCTGGCCCAGGGCGGTGTCCACCGGGAGCCCGGCGACGGTGAGCGCGCGCAGGTAGGCGACGCCGGTGGCCAGCGAGCAGCCCAGCTCCTGCACCGGGGAGGCGCCGGCCTCGTGGTAGGGCAGGGCGTCGACGGTCAGCGCCCGCAGGCCCGGGTAGCCGTCGGCGCAGCGGGCGGCGAGCGCGGCGGCCTCGGCGAGCAGCGCCTCGGTGCGCCCGGCCTCGCCGGTCCGGGCCTCCAGGCCCAGCGGGTCGGCGCCGAGGCTGCCCGCGGCGGCCCCGGGGGAGACCTCGCGCTCCTGGTAGAGCCTGAACAACTGCTCGGCGGCCGCGCCGAATTCGGCGCCCGCGTCGAGGGTGACGCCGGCCAGGTCGAGGTAGACGCCGGTGAGCGCCTCGGGCAGGGCCGCGATCGGCAGGGCGTCACCGCCCAGCTCCAGCCAGAGCGAGCTGCCGCCGTTCTCCAGGTCGGCGAGGGCCGCCTCGTTGGTGCGGCGCGCGTCGGGGTCGGCGTGCCGCTGGCGCACGTCCCAGCCGGACGCCGCCGCGCCCTGCGGCCGGCCGCCGCGGACGAACGGCGGGAAGCCGGGGTAGCCGGGCTCGGTGGCGGAGTCCTCGGCGGTGTACAGCGGGCGGGCGTGCAGCCCGTCCTGGAGTGCGGTGGTGAGCGCCTGCTCGGCCGCTTCGCCGTCCGCGGGCTGCGCACCCGACTTGCGCAGCACGCCCTCGACGAGGTGCTGCCACTGCTCACGATGTGCGGCCGGGAACTCGGCGGCCAGGGGGAGCCCTTCGGGCGGGACCGTCATGTCCGGCAGGTTAGCGCTCGTCGGCGGGAGTGCAGCAGAGGCAGCGGGTGTGACCTTGCACTCCCTCTGCAATCGGTTGCACCGCCATTCGCGTGCCGTGACACCCCCGCCGCCCGTTGCGCCGCCCGGTGGCTGGCGGGGTGGAGCCCGGGAGCCCGGCTGCTCGGCCCTGCGTGCTTCGTCCCGGCGTGTTCTCGTTCCGCCCCGCCCGCCCGCCCGCCCGCCCGGACCGTCCCGGTCCCGGCCGGGCGGAGCCGCCGACCGGAGGGCCCCCGAACCGGCGCGGCGGGGCCGCTCAGCGGCGGCGCCGGGCCAGGTCGACGGCGGCGGCCGGCCAGTGCGGGTGCTCGAACCCGAACCCCGCCTCCTGCAACCGCCCGGGCACCACCGTGCGGCTCTTCAGCAGCAGCTCGGTGTCCGAGCGCAGCGCGAACGCGCCGAGCTCGGCCATCCACCGGGTGGCCGGCAGGCCCACCGGGATCCCCCACGCGCGCCTGATCGCCCGCATGAACGCGCGTTGCGCCACCGGGTGCGGCGAGGCGAGGTTGACCGGGCCGGCCAGCTCCTCCCGGTCCAGCAGGAACCGCACGGCGCGCACCAGGTCCCGGTCGTGGATCCAGGACATGTACTGCGAGCCGCCGTCGATCGGGCCGCCCAGCCCGCAGCGCGCCAACCGCAGCATCATGTCGAAGGCGCCGCCGCGGTCGGGGCTCATCACCATGGCGCAGCGCAGCGCGACCTTGCGGGTCTGCGGCGTGGGGGAGATCTCCTGCGCGCGCTCCCAGGCCCTGGCGATGTCGACGCTGAAGTCCCAGTATCGCGGCACGTCGGGCTCGCCGCCGCCGAGGACGCCGCTCTCCTCGTCGTGCGGTGCGCCGAAGTGGTGGGCGTAGATGGTGGCGGTGCTCATCTGCAGCCAGACCCGCGGCGGCCGCTTCGCGGCGGCGACCGCCTCGCCGACCACCCGGGCGGAGTCCACCCGGGAGTCCAGCATCTCCCGCTGGTTGGGCTCGGTGTAGCGGCAGTTGACGCTGCGCCCGGCGAGGTTGACCACGGCGTCGGCGCCGTCGACGGCCTCGGCCCAGCGGCCGAGGGTGCGGCCGTCCCAGTAGAGCTCGCGGTCGGCGCGCGGCCGGCGGGTCAGGACCAGGACCTCGTGGCCCTCGGCGGTCAGCGCGCGGTCCAGGATCCGGCCGATCTGTCCGGTTCCACCGGGTATGACGATGCGCATCGAGTCCCCCTCTCGTGGTGTCGGTCCGAGCGTAGGGCATAAATGAACGTGTTCAAAACCTGTCTCCGGGTGGTCGGTGCGTCCAGGTCGGACGATGGACCCGTTTTGCACGGCGTCGCCGTTCGCACTAGGTTTCGACGCCGTCGGTGCGGGGGGTCGCAACGGAGCTGATCAGGGGTCAGGCGGCCGGTGGCCTCGCCGGGCCGGCGGACGACACCACCTCGGGGGAAGGAAGCAGCACCTTGCGCACCAACCGCACCAACCGCACCGCCCGCACCGCCCGCGCCAACCGCACCGCCGGGACGGCCGTGGCCGCCGTGGCCGCGATCGCCTGTCTCGGCGCGCTGAGCGCCTGCGGCCCGGACAACGGCGGGGACCAGAACGCCGCGCCGGGCAAGGCCGCGAGCCCGGCCGCGACCGCCCCGGCCGGTGGGACGGCCACCGGCACCGTCGCGCCGCAGCCGTCGGGCGGCGCCGCCAAGCCGTCCGCGGCCGGCACCTCGGCCGCCGCCGGCTCCCGGGACGTCCCGGCCGGCACCTGGATCAACCCGCGCAGCATCCCGCTGGACGCGACCTACCACTGGCCCGCCCCCGCCGGCACCGCCAAGTCCGTCGCGGGCGCGCCCACGTTCAAGCTCCAGGAGCTCTGCCACTCGAAGCTGTCCCCGGACACCGCGGACCTCGGCACCGGCCGGGCGGCCGCGCAGTCGCTGCTCGGCGCCGGCGGCCCCGACCAGTGGCAGGCCCAGCAGACCCTGCTGTACGAGGGCGACCCGCGCCCGAGCAGCGGCGTCGCGCAGAGCGCCCACGCGGTCTTCAGCGACCTCCGGGAGGAGGTCAAGGCCTGCGCGAAGAGCGCCCCGGGCGCCACGGTCAAGGTGACCAGCCCCGAGGACGCGAACTACTTCGCCGCGACGGTGACCGTGCCGCAGGCCGGCGGCAACGCCGTCACCCTGCACGAGTACCTGACCGCCCCCGACGGCACGGTGAACGAGCTGGCCGTCTGGACGACCGGCAAGAGCGGCGCCCAGCCCAAGGTCCCGTGGGCCGGCCCGGCCGACGCCGACGTGGCCAAGGCGATGGACTCGGCGCTCTGCACCACCCTCAAGGACTGCTGAGGACGGGAAGGCTGCCGGGGCGTCCTCCGGCGCCGGCTGACGGCCCGCCCGGCAGCGCGCCTCTCCCCGCCCCGGCCTCTCCCGGGGCGGGGCGGCGTCGTCTCCCGGACGGCCGGTCGGGCGTAGAACGGACGGAGTGCCGGAACCGCCGGGCACGTACGACCGGAGGAGGAGCGCGATGAAGAGCGACCCGCGCCACGGCCCGCTGGTGCCGATGCTGCTGGCCCTGACCGTCGTCACCGGCGTGGTGGACGCCGTGAGCTACCTCGCCCTCGGCCACGTCTTCGTCGCCAACATGACCGGGAACGTGGTCTTCCTCGGCTTCGCCCTGGCCGGCGCCCCCGGCCTCTCCGCCACCGCATCGCTCGCCGCCCTGGCCGCCTTCCTGCTGGGCGCGCTCGCCGGTGGCCGGCTCGGCGAGCTCCTCCCCGGCCACCGCGGCCGGCTGCTCGTCGTCGGGGTCTCCGTCCAGGTGGTGCTGCTGGCCGGCGCCACCCTGCTCGCGGCCCTGGCGGACCACACCGCGGACCCGGTCCGGTACGGCCTGATCGGGCTGCTCGGCCTCGCGATGGGGTGGCAGAACGCGGTGGTCCGCCACCTGAAGGTGCCCGATCTGACCACCACCGTGCTGACCATGACCATCACCGCCCTGGCCGCCGACCGGGCGGGGCGCCGTCGCCTCGCCTCCGCGGTCTGGATGCTCGTCGGCGCGGTGCTCGGCGCCGTGCTGGTGCTCCACACCCACATCACCGCCGCCCTCGCCGCGGCACTCGTCCTGCTGGTCGCGGTCGCCCTCCTCACCCACGCCGCCGGCACCGCGCGCCCGGGCGCCCCCGCTCCGCCCTGGACCGCCCCGAACGACGCGCCCTGAGCCGTCGCTTCAGCCGGACAGGACCTAGTCGTCCTGCGGGCCGCCGGGGCTGCTGGCGGTCCGGCCGCTCCAGAGCGGTTCGTGGCGGGCCCATGACCGCGTCCAGGCGCGGTCGGCGCGGCGGTCGAGGACGCGCAGCCGCAGGGTCAGGGCGCCGGCGACGCCGGTCCCGAGGGCGGCGAAGCCGGCGAGGCCGAAGCAGACCGCCTCGACGGCGAGGCCGACCGCGGACGGCGGGGCGTCGTGGGGCGTTCCGCCCCGGTCGACCCAGAGGGTGACGGTGGATCCGGCCACGACGGTGTGGCGTACCTCGACGGCGCCGGTGTGCGGCTGCCCGTCGGGCGCGGTCCAGGCGGCCCGGACGGTGGTGCGCTCCGTGGAGTCGCCGGACCAGCGGGCGCCGGGGGTGGCGGTGGGCCGTTCGGTGGCGAGGACGGTGGCCCCGACCGGCGTCAGGCGGGCCCGGTCGGCCGCGGCCGCGCGCACGGTCGCCCGGTGGGCGAGTAACGCGCCGCCGACGGAGACGGCGAGGGCGAGCAGCAGCGCGAGCGCCGCCGCGGCCCCGGCCCGGCCGCGGGAGCGGTCCAGCGGACGGGCGAGCGGCTCGCGGAGCCGGTGGCGGCGGGTGCCGAAGGCCCGCCGCAGCTGCCGGGCCGCGCGTCGCGGCGGCGACCCGGGCCGGGGCGGGCGGGGTGTACTGGACACGGCGTGGCTCCTCGGGGTCGGCGCGGGCACGGCGACGGGCGGCGCCCGGACGGGATCGGGGGCGTCCGCCGGGCTCCGGCACCCAATCTCCCCCTGTCGGACGCCCCGCACAAGAGCCGTGCGCGCTCGTACCACCGGGACGTCCGGTGCCGTCTCCCCCTTGGCGGAAAGGGACGTTGGGCACTGGCCGACCGGCTGCGGCAGGGACGTTCGGCCCTCGGCGGGGGAGGGGGCGGCAGGGCAGGCTGGGGACAGCCGCGTCCTCCACGTGCCGGGACGCGGCAGGCCCGGCCCGCTGTGGGGGCTCGTCGGGCCGCGGTGCGGGAGCGGGCGGCGGCGTGGGGCCGCCCCCGCTCCGGCCGCCGTCACCGGGCGGGCGCCGAGCGCCCCAGCGCCCTCTTCGACCCCCTCGCGCCTCCGCCGATCCAGCGTCTTCGCAGGTCAGCGCCGTATTCTCGCCAGCTATACACTCGGAGTATACGTCTGGTGTATGTTCCTCCCATGAGTGTTCCTTTGACCCTCCTCGGGCTGCTGGAGCGGGAGCCGAGCCACGGCTACGACCTCAAGCGCGACTACGACACCTTCTTCGGCCGCGGCAAGCCCCTGCCGTACGGCCAGGTCTACGCCACGCTCGGGCGGCTCGCCCGGGACGGCAAGGTGGTGGCCGGCGAGGCCGAGCCCGGCGACGGGCCGGAGCGCAAGCGGTACGTCATCACCGAGGCCGGCGTGACCGAGTTCGAGCACTGGCTCACCGAGCCCGTCGCACCCGAGCCGAACCTGCAGTCGGTGCTGTTCACCAAGGTCGTACTCGCCCTGATGCTCGGCCGCGACGCCGAGGTGTACCTCGACACCCAGCGCGCCGCCCACCTGCGGCGGATGCGCGAACTGACGGAGCTCCGCCGCAGCGGCGCCCTGGTGGACGCCCTGCTCGCCGACCACGGACTCTTCCACCTGGAGGCCGACCTGCGCTGGATCGACCTGACCGCCGCCCGCCTGGACGCGCTCGCCGAGGCGGTGCGCCCGTGACCGCGCTGATCGAGGCCCGCGACCTCACCCTCTCCTTCGGCGAGACCCCCGCCCTGCGCGGCGCGAGCCTGGCCGTCGAGGCCGGCGAGGTGCTCGCCATCATGGGGCCCAGCGGCTCCGGCAAGTCCACCCTGCTGCACTGCCTGGCCGGCATCCTCACCCCCGACTCCGGCGAGGTGCACTTCGCCGGGCGCCGGCTCGACACCATGCCCGAGGCGCAGCGCAGCGCCCTGCGCCGCGACACCTTCGGCTTCGTCTTCCAGTTCGGCCAGCTCGTCCCCGAGTTGACCGCCGAGGAGAACGTCGCCCTGCCGTTACTCCTGCGGGGCACCAAGCGGGCGGCCGCCCTGGCCGAGGCCCGCCCGTGGTTCGCCCGGCTCGGTCTGGACGGCATGGAACGGCGCCGCTCCGGCGAGCTGTCGGGCGGACAGGCCCAGCGGGTCGCCCTCGCCCGCGGGCTGGTGGCCCGTCCGCAGGTGCTCTTCGCCGACGAGCCGACCGGCGCGCTGGACTCGCTCACCGGCGAGCAGGTGATGGAGCTGATGGTCGGTGCCGCCCGTGAGCAGGGCACCGCCGTGGTCCTGGTCACCCACGAGCCCCGAGTCGCCGCCTACGCGGACCGCGAGGCGATGGTCCGGGACGGCAGGGCCAGGACGACCCGGCTCGCACCGGAGCAGGTGGCCTCATGATCGCCTTCGCGCTCCGTCTCGCCGTCAGTGGCGGGCGGGAGGCCGTGGCCCGGCTGCTCATGATCGCCGCCGCCGTGGCGATCGGCGTCGGCCTGCTGCTCTCCGCGCTGGCCGGCATCAACGCCGTCGGCAAGTCCAACGAGCGGCTGCTGTGGACCAACACCGGCGCGGTGAGCCGCACCGAGACCGCGCCGGTGGATCCGCTCTGGTGGTGGGACCACGGCGACCACTTCGACGGCAAGGAGATCTTCCGGGTCGACGTCGCCGCCACCGGGCCGACCGCGCCCGTCCCGCCGGGCCTCGACAGGCTGCCCGCGCCCGGTGAGTACTACACCTCGCCCGCGCTCGCCGAACTGCTGCGCAGGACCCCGGCCGTGGAGCTGGGCGACCGCTTCCCAGGCCGTCCGGCCGGAGTCATCGGCGACGAGGCGCTGCCCTCCCCGGACGCGCTGTACGTGGTCGCGGGCCGCACACCGGCGGAGATCGAGCACATGCCCGGAGCGAGCAGGGTGACCACGATCGCCACCGCCCTCCCGCCCTCCTGCGAGCACGACTACTGCCCGGGGCTGGGTGTGCGCGGCGACGCGATGACGCTGATCCTCTCCGTGGTGGCCGGCGCACTGATCTTCCCGGTGGTCGTCTTCATCGGCACCGCGACCCGGCTCTCCGCCGCCACCCGCGAGCAGCGCTACGCCGCGATGCGGCTGGTCGGCGCCACCCCGCGGCAGGTCTCGGCGGTCTCGGCGGTGGAGTCCACGGTGGCCGCGGCGGCCGGCACCGCCCTCGGCTTCGGCCTGTTCCTCCTGCTGCGCCCGCTGGTGGCGACCGTCCCCTTCACCGGTGACCGGTTCTTCGTCGCGGACCTGACGCTCACCCCGCTCCAGGCGGTGGCGACCGCGCTGGGCGTCCCGGTGGTGGCGGCGGTCGCGGCCCGGCTGGCCCTGCGGCGGGTCACGATCTCGCCGCTGGGCGTCACCCGCCGGGTGACCCCGAAGCCGCCGAGCGCCTGGCGGCTGGTTCCGCTGCTGGGCGGCCTCGCCGAGCTCGGCTACTTCGCCGACCGCCGTCCGGAGACCACCGACGGGCAGACCGCGGCCTACCTGACCGGCTTCCTGGTGATCATGCTGGGCCTGGTGATCGCCGGACCCTGGCTCACCATGGCGGCAGCCCGCGGCGCGGCCCGGCGCACCAGCCGGCCGGCCACCCTGATCGCCGTCCGCCGGCTCGCCGACGACCCGAAGGCGGGCTTCCGCTCGGTCGCCGGCCTCGTCCTCGCCCTCTTCGTCACGACGGCGACGGTCTGCATCATCGGCACCATCAACGAGAACCGCGGCACGCTCAGCGGGGACCCGCAGACCCGGGTCGCGGTCGAGCAGAGCGGCCTGGTCGAGGACCCCCCGATGACGGACTCCGTGTCGGCGCAGTTGCTGGCCGACCTCCGGGCGGTGCCCGGCTTCCGCGGCCTCGCGCTGGGCCACGACAACCCGAAGGCGGTCGGCGCACTGCCGGGTGAGCGCCCCGGGTTCGCGCCGAACCTGGTGCTCTGCACCGACCTCGCCCAGGTCCCGGTGGTGGGCCGCTGCCCGGCCGGCGCGAGCGTCGCCGGTGTCCCGCCGTGGGGCTTCCTGAGCCTGCGCTCCACCTCCGCCATGGAGTGGCCGGCCGCACCGGTCTCCGCGGAGGAGGTGGCCGCGCTGCCCGTGCGCAACGTCTACGTGACCACCGACGGCTCCACCGCGGCCATGGAGCGGATCCGGACGCTGCTCACCCGGGCCCACCCGGGGTACGAGTCCCGGACGGTCGGCGACTGGGGCTCCGCCCAGCAGAAGGAGCTGGCCGGGTGGCGGCAGCTGGCCAACGTGGTGCTGCTGACCACCCTGCCGATCGCCGGCTGCAGCCTGGCGGTGAGCGTGGTCGCGGGCCTGTCCGACCGCAGGCGCCCGTTCGCGATGCTGCGGCTCACCGGGGCGCCGCTGCGCCTGCTGCAACGGGTGATCGGCCTGGAGAGTGCACTGCCGCTGCTGGTGGTGGCGGCGATCGCGACCGGGACGGGCTTCGCGGCGTCCGCGATGTTCCTCAAGTCCCAGATGCACTACGACCTGGTGTCACCGGGTGCGGTGTACTTCGTCCTGGTGGCGCTCGGCCTGGCGGCCGCGCTCGGGATCGTCGCCTCGACGCTGCCGCTGCTGAAGCGGATCACCGGCCCGGAGGCGGCCCGCAACGGCTGACCCGCCCCCGGTGCCCGGCGCGCCGCACCCCGGCGCCCGGGCGGTGCCCCGTCGTCCGCGCTCAGCGGGCGACGGGGTAGGCGTACGTGCCCGGACGGAGGGCGGACGGACGGTCCGTCAGCCAGCTGCCCAGCACCAGCGCGGACGGGTAGAACATCGGCTCCGGCAGGGCGTCCAGCGGGAACCGTTCCCAGCCGGCGCAGGCGTGCGGTTCGGTGACCTCGGCGGCGGCCAGGCTGGGCGGCGCGAGGACGGCCGCGGTCAGCCGGGGCCGGCCGAGCTCGTGGTCGAGCAGGACGCCCAGGACCCGCATCTCCCCGGCCGGCAGCACGATGCCGGTCTCCTCGGCCAACTCCCGTGCGGCGGCCTGCTCGAAGGACTCCCCGGGGGTGTCCACCTTGCCGCCGGGCAGGCTCCAGGTCGGCGGCTCGCCGGCCGTGGTCCGGCGGCCGATCAGGACCCGGCCGTCCCCGGTGGGGACGATCACGCCGGCGCCGATCAGCGGTGCGGTGGTCAACTCGGTCTCTCCTTCGGGCCGGTGTCTGCCGGGCGGCTCGGTCTGTCGGGGTGGCGCGGTCAACCAGGCGGCACGGCCTACCAGTTGGCGCGCTCGTAGTCCTTGAGGAAGCAGCCGTAGAGGTCCTCGCCCTGCTCGCCGCGGACGATCGGGTCGTAGACCCGGGCCGCGCCGTCGACGAGGTCGAGCGGGGCGTGGAAGCCCTCGTCGTGGAGCCGCATCTTGTCCGGGTGCGGGCGCTCGTCGGTGATCCAGCCGGTGTCGACGGCGGTCATCAGGATGCCGTCGGCCTGGAACATCTCCTCCGCGCTGGTGCGGGTCAGCATGTTCAGCGCGGCCTTGGCCATGTTGGTGTGCGGGTGGCCGGCGCCCTTGTAGCCGCGCGCGAAGACGCCCTCCATGGCGGAGACGTTGACCACGTACTTGCGGCGGGACGGCGAGGCGGCCATCGCCGGGCGGAGCCGGCTGATCAGGATGAACGGCGCGGTGGAGTTGCAGAGCTGGACCTCCAGCAGCTCCACCGGGCCGACCTCGGAGACGGTCTGCACCCAGCTGTTGGTGGGTGCGAGGTCGGGGACGAGGCCGCCGGCGTCGATGGCCGTGCCGGCCTCGATCCGGGCGGGCGTGGCGGAGCCGGTGACCAGGGCCAACGAGGTGACGTCCTCGGCGGAGATCCGCTCTCCCTCACCGCCCGCCTGGTGCGGCAGCGCGGGCAGGTCGACGCTGCCGCTGCCGAAGCGGCCGATGGTGGTGGACTGCGGCAGCTCGCCGGCCGGCAGCGGCGCGGACTCGGCGGCGACCAGCTCGCGGTAGGACTCCGGCGGACGGCGCACGGTCTGCGCGGCGTTGTTGATCAGGATGTCCAGCGGGCCGTCCGCGGCCACCTCGTCGGCCAGCGCCAGCACCTGGGCGGGGTCGCGCAGGTCGATGCCGACGACCTTGAGGCGGTGGATCCACTCGGCGCTGTCCGGCATCGCCTTGAAGCGGCGGATCGCGTCGTTGGGGAAGCGCGTGGTGATGGTGGTGTGGGCGCCGTCGCGCAGCAGCATCAGCGCGATGTACATGCCGATCTTGGCGCGGCCGCCGGTGAGCAGCGCCCGCTTGCCGGTGAGGTCGGCGCGGGCGTCCCGGCGGGAGCGGTTCTTGACCGCGCAGTCCTGGCAGAGGTTGTGGTAGAAGGCGTCCACCTCGACGTACCGGGTCTTGCAGGTGTAGCAGGAGCGGGGGCGCTCCAGGATGCCGGCGATCTCCGTGGTGGTGACGGTGGTCAGGCCGAAGGCGCCGGCCGTCTCGTCGTCGATCCGGGTCGGTGCCCCGGTGGCGGTGCGGGCGGTCACGGCGCGGTCGTTGGCGGTCTTCCGGGCCCGGGTCTCCTGGCGGCGGCGCTGCTTGAGCGTGCGGAATATGCCGCCGACGGCCTGGCGGACGGTGATCGCGTCCGGGTGGTCGACGTGCAGGGTGTCCAGCTCGGCGAGCACGTCGAGGCAGAGCCGCAGGCGCTCCGGGTCGAGGCCGGGACCGTAGTCGATCTCCTCCTCGGTGCCCTCGATACCGCTGTCCCGCTCGATGTCCGTACCCGCCGTCATTCCCACTGCCGCTTCCTGGTTCGCCTCACCGTTTACCGCGTGAATGCTACGGGAGGGGACACGGGCGGGGCGAAAACCCGATCATTTGGAGGAACCTCCAGTCCGGGACGCGGCACAGTGATCACGGTTTGTGCACTGCGCCAGCAAAGGTTCGCGGACTGGCGTTTTCACCCGTGGTTCGGCGAGGATTGGTCCACGGGTCAAGGGAGCCATGTGCGTCCACCCGTTCCCGGCCCAGTCCGCACCCAAGGTGTATCCACTGAACGCCGGAGTTCCCCCCATGCGTTTCCTGAACGATCTTCAGCCCTCGTACGACCTCACGTACGACGACGTCTTCATGGTCCCCAGCCGCTCCGCGGTCGGGTCCCGCCAGGGCGTCGACCTCTCCTCGAACGACGGCACCGGCACCACCATCCCGCTGGTCGTCGCCAACATGACCGCGATCGCCGGCCGCCGGATGGCCGAGACCGTCGCCCGCCGCGGCGGGCTGGTCGCCATCCCGCAGGACATCCCCACCGAGGTGATCGCCGAGGTCATCGGCTGGGTCAAGCAGCGCCACCTGGTGCACGACACCGCGATCACCCTGGCCCCCGGCGCCACCGTCGCCGAGGCGCTCTCGCTGCTGCACAAGCGGGCGCACGGCGCGCTGGTCGTGGTCGAGGACGGCAGGCCGGTCGGCGTGGTCACCGACTCCGACTGCCAGGGCGTCGACCGCTTCACCAGCCTCGCCGACGTCATGTCGCGCGACCTGGTGCTGCTCGACGAGGGCATCGACCCGCGGTCGGCCTTCGACAAGCTGAGCGAGGCGCACCGCAAGCTCGCCCCGGTGGTCGACCCCGAGGGCCGCCTGGTCGGCATCCTGACCCGCAAGAACGCGCTGCGCGCCACCCTCTACACCCCGGCCGTCGACGCGCAGGGCCGGCTGCGGATCGCCGCCACCGTCGGCATCAACGGCGACGTCGCGGGCAAGGCGAAGGCCCTGATCGAGGCCGGCGCCGACGTGCTGGTGGTCGACACCGCGCACGGCCACCAGGAGAGCATGATCAGCGCGCTGCAGGCGGTGCGCGGGCTGGACCCGCAGATCCCGATCGTGGCCGGCAACGTGGTCTCCGCCGACGGTGTCCGCGACCTGGTCGAGGCGGGCGCCGACATCCTCAAGGTCGGCGTCGGCCCCGGTGCCATGTGCACTACCCGGATGATGACCGGCGTCGGCCGCCCGCAGTTCTCCGCCGTCCTGGAGTGCGCCGCCGAGGCGCGCCGGCTCGGCAAGCACGTCTGGGCCGACGGCGGCGTCCGCCACCCGCGCGACGTCGCGATGGCGCTGGCCGCCGGCGCGTCCAACGTCATGATCGGCTCCTGGTTCGCGGGCACCTACGAGTCGCCGGGCGACCTGCAGACCGCCGCCGACGGCCGCCAGTACAAGGAGTCCTTCGGCATGGCCTCGGCGCGCGCGGTGAGCAACCGCACCGCCCAGGACTCCTCCTACGACCGGGCCCGCAAGGCGCTGTTCGAGGAGGGCATCTCGCACTCGCGGATGTTCATCGACCCGGCCCGCCCGGGCGTCGAGGACCTGATCGACTCGATCGTGGCCGGCGTGCGCAGCTCCTGCACCTACGCGGGCGCCTCCAGCCTGGAGGAGTTCCACGAGAAGGCCGTGGTCGGCATCCAGAGCGCGGCCGGCTACGCCGAGGGCAAGCCGCTGCACTCCAGCTGGGCCTGATCGCCCCGGCGCTCCCGTCCGACGGCCGGCCGGTTCCCCGCCCCGGGGAGCCGGCCGGCCGCCGGGTTCCGGGCGGGCTCCCGGCCGGGAGCCCCGTTGCGGTCCCGGGTGCGCTCCCGGTCGCGCGTCGGGCGGTGCTTCCGGCCGGACCCCTGACCGCACTCCTGGCCGCGTTCCTGACCGCACTCATGGTCGCGTTCCCGGTCGCACTCCTCGGTGAGTCCGAGCGGGGTGAGCAGGGCGCGGCCGAGCAGGCCGACCGAGGCGTCCAGCGCCTCGGCCAGCGCCGAGGCCGCACACGGCGAGCCGCGCAGCTCCCAGAGGGCGCGGGCGCTCGCCCAGGCCGCGTCCCGGGCGGTGTCCACCGACCAGGCGCCCACCCGGTGCGTCAGCGGCTCGACCCGCTCCAGCACGTCCGGCCCGGGCATCAGCTGCTCCCGGACGTCCGCCTCCACGCCGGCCAGCAGTCCGTTGATCCGCCGGTAGTCCCCGGCGAGGCGCCCCGGCGCGCAGCCGAGCCGGCGGCAGGTGTCCACCACCGCGAGCGGCAGGTCGTGCTGGATGTGCGCGTTCATCCCGGCCAGCGCGAACTGCAGTGGGTGCACACCCGGGTGCGCCCGCAGCTCGAACAGCGGCCGCCAGCAGGCCGGCGGCCGGTGCCCCGCCGCGACGGCGTCCACGGCCAGCAGGTACCGCCCGGCGAACACCGCGTCCAACTCGGCCATCGCCGCCGGGTCGGCGAAGTACGGCCGCGTCAGCCGGTCGCGCACCGCCTCGGTCACCGTGAGGTACATCCGGTTGAACACGGCGACGCCGTCGCCCGCCGGCAGGGCGGCGCCGATCGCCCGCAGCCGGCGGATCGCCCCGTCCACCCGGCGCAGGCGCGGCCGCCGGCCGTGCTCCGCCGCCGCCACGCTTCCCGCCGTTGCCGTTGCCGCCTCCGCCGTACCGGGCATGCGCCACCCTCCGCGATCGATCGTGCACTGATCGCATCATCGTGTCAGCGCGCCGATCGGCCGAGGCGGTGCCGCGCGGGCGGCGGGCGGCCCGTGTCGTCAGCCCAGCTCGTACTCCAGGGTGTAGGTGTGCCGGCCCTCGTCGTCCACGGTCAGCTCGAAGGTGCCGGTGATCCCGGCCAGCTCGCCCGCGCCCGTGCCGGAAACCACCCGGATCGCCAGCCGCTCGCCGCTGCTGCCGGGCGCCGCGTGCTGCAGGACGAACGACCCCTTCCGGCCGTCCAGCTCGCCGGTGAAGCGCTCCACCGCGACGTACGCCGCCGGCCCGCCCGCACCGTCCAGCACGGAGAGCATCCGCACCGTGCTCCGGCCGGTCAGGCCGCCCGTGAACTCCTTGGTGATCCGGACCCGGCCGAGCGTCGCACCCGGCCCCTCGTCCGTCTCCTCCGGCTCGAACGCCGTCACCTCGAACGCCCCGCTCGACCTCGTACCCATGGCGCACTCCGCTCACGACTCCGGACGGTGCGGCACCCCGCCGACCCGCGCACAGCCTTGCACGGGCCGCTGACATCGGGGCCCTGCCGGCGCACGCGGGGCCCGGCACGGCCCCGACGGGGCCCGCCCGCGACCGCTCAGCGCTCCCAGCGCAGGGCCAGCAGGGCGGCGTCGTCCGCCAGACCGGCGTCCCCGACCCAGGCGTGGACCTCCGCCAGCAGGGCGTCCAGCACGTCCTCCGGGTTGCCGGCCGTGACCTCCGCCAGCCGCTCCGCCACCGGGAAGAACCGGCCGGCCGCGTTGCGGGCCTCCGAGACGCCGTCGGTGTAGAGCAGCAGCAGATCGCCCGGGCCGGGGTCGAAGGAGCCCACCCGGTAGTGACCGCCGAGCAGGTCGAGCAGGCCCAGCGGCGGGGCGTGCTCCGGCGGCACCAGCTCGGTCACCCGGCCCGCGCGGCGCAGCAGCGGGTGCGGGTGTCCGCAGTTGACGAACCCGGGCCGGCCGCCTGGCCCGTCCACCGCCAGCAGCACCGCCGTCACGAACCGGTCGTTCTCCGGACGGCCCGCCAGTGCCGCGTCCAGCCGCTCGGCCAGCCGGCCGAGGTCCGGCTCGGTCCGGGCCGCCTCGCGGAACACCCCCAGCACGTCCGCCGCCGTCTCCACCGCCGGCAGCCCGTGCCCCTGCACGTCCCCCAGCAGCACCCTGACGCCCTGCGGGCCGTCCGCCGCCTCGTAGAGGTCCCCGCCGATCCGGGCCTCGGCCGCCGCCGCGACGTACCGCACGGCCACCCGCAGTGGGCCGAGGTGCTCCGGCGGCGGCCGCAGCAGCGCCCGTTGCGCGGCCTCGGCCACCGTCCGGACCTCGAACAGCTCGCGCTCCCGGGCCGCCACCAGGACGACGTTCCCCGCGCTGACCAGCGTGGCGGCGACCACGGTGACCAGCGCGGCCAGGTGCACGGAGGAGGGCAGCCTGCCGTTGACGACCTCCAGCACGGCGACGAGGGCCGTGGCGATCGCCCCGGTCACGAGCGGGCGCCGGGCCCGCCGGGTGGTCGCCCCGGCCAGCATCGGCGCCACCGCGAGCACCGGGGAGAGGGTCGTCCCCGGGCCGGTCACCAGGTCCACCACCACCGCGGCGACCAGCAGCAGCACCGCGCCGGCCAGCAGCCACCTGGTCCGCCGCGGCAGGCGCAGTGGCGGCAGGGCGTCCGGCGGGCCGTCGGCGGTCACACGCCACACCTCCCGGGGTTCGGTCGGACAGCGGGCCTCACCGTCCACTCTCCACCGCTCCCGCACCACCCGGCACGTCGGAGCGGCGGCGGGGCCGGCCGGGGACGGGGTCGCCGGGGGCGGGGGCGCCGGGGGCGGTCCGGGCCGGGCGGGGCGGCGTCGGACAGGACCCAGGCCTGACCCGAACGACACGCCCTAAGCTGGCGGCGAGATGAGACGCAAGAGCAAGGTGCCACCCGCCCCCCTTCCGCAGCGCCTCGGGGTCGACCCGGTGCACCTCCGGCTGCCCGCCGAGGACGCATGGCCGACGCTGCGCGCCTACCTGGCCGAGCGCCTTCCCACCGTCGCGCCGGAGCGGATCGACGCGCTGCTGTCCGGGCGCGAGATCGTCGGCGAGGACGGGCCGGTCGGGCCGGACGAGCCCTTCCGGCCCGGCGCGCACCTCTGGCTCCACCGCGACCTGCCCGCCGAGGTCCCCGTCCCCTTCGAGCTGGACGTGCTGCACCACGACGACCGCCTGGTCGTGGTCGACAAGCCGCACTTCCTGGCCACCACCCCGCGCGGGCGCCACGTGGTCGAGACGGCGCTGTCCCGGCTGCGGCACGCCCTCGGCCTCCCCGCCCTGAGCCCCGCACACCGGCTGGACCGGCTGACCGCGGGCCTGGCGATGTTCGTGGTGCGCCCGGAGGACCGGGGCGCCTACCAGACGCTCTTCCGGGACCGCCTGGTCCGCAAGGAGTACCGGGCCGTCGCGCCCTACGATCCGGCGCTGGCGCTGCCCCGCACCGTGCGCAGCCACATCGTCAAGGAGCGCGGCGTCATCGCCGCCCAGGAGCTGGACGCCCCGCCGAACAGCGAGAGCCGGATCGAGCTGGCGGAGCACCGCGACGGCCTCGGCCGCTACCGGCTGCGGCCGCTGAGCGGGCGCACCCACCAGCTGCGGCTGCACATGAGCGGGCTCGGTGTGCCGATCCTCGGCGACCCGGTGTACCCGGTGCTGCTGCCGGACCCGGCCCCGGACGACTTCCGCCGGCCGCTGCAACTGCTCGCCTCCGGCATCGAGTTCACCGATCCGCTGACCGGCCGCCCGCGCCGCTTCGAGAGCCGCCGCACCCTGGCCGCGTGGTCGGACCCGGCCGGGTGGGCCGACGGCGCGGCGCCGCGGCGCTAGGCCCTCCCTCTCCGGCGGTCGGGCGGTCGGGCAGACCGGCGGACCGGCGCTCGGGCGGTCGGTCTAGGGCGAAGGGACGACCGGCCTCCGGGGCCGGTGGCCGATCCGGACGGGACCGCGCCGGAGCGATCGTGGTGCCATGAACGTTCCGCAGAACACCGACGTCGCCGCCCCGCACGGCACCGAAGCCGCGCACGGCACCGAAGCCGGGCACCTCCCGCCCGCCGCCCGCGCCGCGTCCGCCGCGCCGGTCGCGGTGGTGACCGGCGCCTCGCGCGGGCTGGGCCTCGCGCTGGCCCGGGAGCTCGCCGCCGAGGGCTGGCAGCTGGTCGTCACCGCCCGCGACGCGGCCGAACTCTCCGTCGTCGCGGCCGAACTGGCCGCCCTCACCAAGGTCGTCGCACCAGCCGGGTCGGTGGTGGACGACGACCACCGCGAGCGCCTGGCCGAGGCCGCCGCGGGGCTCGGCGGCGCGAGCCTGCTCGTCAACAACGCCTCCACGCTCACCGGTTACGACCTCGCCGGCGCACCGCTTCCCCGCTTCGCGGACTTCCCGCTGCCCGGCCTGCTGGAGACCTTCGAGGTCAACGTGCTCGGGCCGATCGCCCTCACCCAGCTCGTCCTGCCCCAACTGCGCGAGCGGGCCGGGGCGGTGCTCAACGTCAGCTCGGACGCCGCCGTCGAGGCCTATGCGGGGTGGGGCGGTTACGGTGCCAGCAAGGCCGCGCTGGACCACGCCTCCGCGGTACTCGCCGAGGAGGAGCGGGAGCTGCGGGTCTGGGCGGTCGACCCGGGCGACATGCGGACCAGGATGCACCAGGAGGCCTTCCCCGGCGAGGACATCTCCGACCGGCCGCTGCCCGAGACCGTCGTCCCCGCGCTGCTGGCCCTGGTCCACGGCCGCCCCGCCTCGGGCCGCTACCGCGCCGCCGACCTCCTGCCGACGGCGGAGTCGGAGTCGGAGTCGGAGACGGAGGCTGAGCCGACGGGAGCCGCCGGAGCCGCGGCAGCCCCGGAGGCCCCGGCGGCCGCCACCGCCCCGACCGAGCCGGCCCCGGTCGGGGGTGGGCGATGACCGCAGCCGCCGACCCCGGGATCGACGTCGCCGTCCCGCCCGAACTCTCCGCCCGCGCCCCCGCCGAGGCCCGCGGCACCACCCGCGACGGCGTGCGGATGCTGGTCGGCCGCCGCGACGGCGGCGCGCTCGACCACCGGCGCTTCACCGAGCTGCCCGAGGTGCTGCGCCCGGGGGACCTCCTCGTGGTCAACAACTCGGCCACCCTGCCCGCCGCCCTGGCCGGCTGCCTGCCCGACGGCACCCCGGTCGCCCTGCACCTCTCCTCCGCGCAGCCGGACCGGCGGGGGGCGTACCTGGTCGAGCTGCGGCGGGTGGTCCCGGGCGCCGCGCCCGCCTACTACCCGCCGGACGAGTCGCCGGCCCGTCCGGGCCTGCGGGTGGCGCTGCCGGGCGGAGCCCGGGCGGAGCTGACCGAACCGTTCACCGCCCGCCTCTGGCACGCCCGACTCGACCTGCCCGGGCCCCTGGTGGCGTATCTGGGCCGCCACGGCAAGGCCGTCCGGTACGGCTACGTGGACCGCGACTGGCCGATCGAGGCCTACCAGACGGTGTTCGCGACCGTGCCCGGCAGCAGCGAGATGCCCAGTGCGGCACGGCCGTTCAGCGCCGAGGTGGTGGCCCGGCTGGCCGGGCGAGGGGTGCTGGTCGCGCCCGTCACGCTGCACACCGGGGTCGCCTCCCCGGAGGCCCACGAGCCGCCCTACGCCGAGCGGTTCGGCGTGCCGGCCGCCACCGCCCGGCTGGTCGGCCACGTCCGGGCCGGGGGTGGCCGGGTGATCGCGGTGGGCACCACCGTCGTCCGGGCGCTGGAGTCGGCGGCCGGGACCGACGGAACCGTCCACCCGGCCGACGGCTGGACCGAGTTGGTGATCACCCCCGAGCGCGGTGTACGGGTGGTGGACGGCCTGCTCACCGGCTGGCACGAGCCCCGGGCCTCGCACCTGCTGATGCTCGCGGCCGTGGCCGGACGTCCCCTGCTGGAGCGCTGTTACGCGGCGGCCGTCCGGCACCGCTACCTCTGGCACGAGTTCGGCGACGTCAACCTGCTCCTGCCGGACTGACCGGGCCGGACGTCGGCCGACCGGGCCGGGCGGACCGGCGCGGGTCGGACGTCGGCGGACCGCAGCGCCCGGCCCCCGGCTCGGCACCTCCGCGGCTCAGGCGGCCGGCTCCGCGAACAGCGTCCGCGCCGCGTGCTGGGTGTCAAGGTACTCGCGGACCGCCGTGATCAGCCCGTTCTCGACGGTGAAGATCCCCAGGCACCGGTTGTCGTAGGTGGAGCCGTTGGCGGCCGTGCCATGGGCCGTCCACTCGGCGACGACCTGCGGGCCGTCGGCGATCAGGCCGGTGAGGGTGATCCGCGGGCCGCCGCCGGGGGCGAACAGGGTGCCCGCCGAGCCGAGGAAGTCCTCGACGATGGCGGCCTTGCCCTGCCAGACCCGCGACAGCGGCAGGTCGCCGGGGTACTCCCAGGTGGCGTGCTCGGCGAAGCAGGCCACCGCGGTGGGGAGGTCGCCCTCGGCGATGGCGGTCACGTAGCGCTCCACGACGGTACGGGGGTCGAGCTGGTCCACGGCGGGCTCCTCGGATCGGTCGGGCCGTTCGGTTGATGGACCCAGCCAATCCCCACGCGCCCCGAGCGGGCGAACAACCGCACCGGTCCGACGACAACGATCCGTTGTCCTCCCTGGCCGGCCGGGGTGCGGCACGCCCGGCCGGCGGGCTCCGGGTACCCGCGCCCGGGCACCCCGCCGCCCCCGCCCGCACGCCGCCCCCGTCCTACCGGCCCGATGCCCCCGGCGGCAGCTCCAGCTCGAACCAGACCACCTTGCCGTCCCGGGTGCGCCGGCTGCCCCAGCGGTGCGCCAGCTCGTTGACCAGGTGCATGCCGCGCCCGCCCTCGTCCTCCTCCCGGGCGCGCCGCATCCGGGGCGTGCCGGCGTCCCGGTCGGCGACCTCCACGGTGAGCACCCGGTTGTAGAACAGGCGCAGTTGGACCGGGGAGCCGGCGTGCACCAGGGCATTGGTGATCAGCTCGCTGGTGAGCAGCTCGGCCCAGTCGGCGAGCGGGCCGAGGCCCCACTCGATGAGCGTGTCCCGGGTGAACCGGCGGGAGTGCGCGACCATCGCGTGGTCGTCGCTGAGCGGCAGGGTGGCGATCCGGTCCGAGCCGGCGGGCCGGACCTGGGCCAGGATGATCGCGATGTCGTCCTCGCTGGTGCGGCCGGTGAGTTCGGCCAGCACGGCGTCGCAGGTCTGCTCCAGCGAGCGGTGCCGGTCGGCGACGGTGCGGCAGAGCAGGTCGAGGCCCTCGTCGAGGTCGCGACCGCGCCGCTCGACCAGGCCGTCGGTGTAGAGGCCCAGGATGCCCTCCTCCGGGAGGGTGAACTCGACGCTCTCGAACGGGACTCCGCCGACCCCGAGCGGGGCGCCGGCCGGCAGCTCCAGCAGCCGGGCCCGGCCGTCGGCCTCGGCGATCACCGGCGGCAGGTGGCCGGCGCAGGCGGCGGTGCAGTGCCGCTCCACCGGGTCGTACACCACGCAGACGCAGGTGGCGAACTGGCCCTCGCCGATCGCCGTGGTGGCCTCGTCCAGGCGGTGCAGTACCCGCGCCGGGTCCAGCTCAAGGGTGATCAACGTCCGGGCGACCGTGCGGAGTTGGCCCATGGTGGCGGCGGCGCGGATGCCGTGGCCCATCACGTCGCCGACCACCAGGGCGACCCGGCCGGAGGAGAGCGGCACGACGTCGAACCAGTCGCCGCCGACCTCGCTGACCACGCTGCTGGGCAGGTAGCGGTAGGCGATCTCCAGGCCGAGGGTGCGGTGGATCTCCTGCGGCAGCAGGCTGCGCTGCAGGGTCAGCGCGGTGTCCCGCTCGCGCCGGTACAGCCGGGCGTTGTCCATCGCGAGCGCGGTGCGTGCGGCCAGCTCCTCGGCCAGCGCCCGGTCGGCCTGGCCGAACGGGACGGGATTGCGGATCCGGATGAACTCCGCACCGCCGAGCACGATTCCGCGTGCCAGCAGCGGCACCATGAGGTAGGAGTGCACCCCGGCGTTCACACCGGGCTCGACCCGGTCGGGCGAGGCGACGATCCGGCGCAGTGCCTCCTCGTCCACCTCCGAGACGAGGATCGACCGCCCGGTGCGCAGGCTCTCGGCGTAGATCTTCGCCGATTGCGAGGTCTCGCCGACCTGGTCGGCGGCCTCGGACAGGGTCCCGTCGGTGCTCGCCTCGCCGACCGCGACCGCCCTCATCAGCACCGAGCCGTCGTTCGGGACGGGTCCCGGCTCGTCGCCGCTGAGCACCGTGTCGCGCAGGTCGACGGTGACGAAGTCGGCGAAGCGCGGGATCACCACCTGCACCAACTCCTCGGCGGTGCGGTGCAGATCGAGCGTGGTCCCGATCCGGGTGCTGGCCTCGTTGAGCAGTGACAGCCGCTGCTGGGCCGCCCAGGCCTCGTCCAGGGCGCGCTGGCGGGCGGCGGCGGCGTCGCGTTCCCGGGTGAACAGCAGGGCGTTGTCGATCGACACCGCGGCCCGCACCGCCAACTCCCCGGCCAGCGCCAGGTCGTCGTCCTCGTACGGGCGCTCCACCACGGTCCGGTAGAAGCCGGCGACGCCGACCGGCGCGCCGCGCGCGATCAGGGGCACCACCATGAAGGAGAGGACGTTCTGCTCGCGCACGGCCTCCGTCCGCACCGGGTCGTCGGCGAACCAGGCCATGCCGGCCTCGTCCATCCGCGGCACCAGCACCGGCTTGCGGTGCCGCAGGCTCCACGCGTACGGCGAGCCGGGCCGGAACCGGTGCACCCCGCCGGTCCGGTCGATCGGCTCCAGGGTGGAGCCCTGCGCGGAGTGGAACGCCATCCGGCGAAGCAGGGCCGAGCCGTCCGGCATGCTGCGGGCCTCGCGCTCGCCGCGGACCAGGTCGTCCAGCACCTCGACCACCACGGTGTCGGCCAGCCGGGGCGTTGCGACCTCGGCCAACTCCTGGGCGGTGTGGGCGAGATCGAGCGTGGTCCCGATCCTGGCTGAGGCGGAGTTGACCAGTGCCAGCCGCTCCTGGGCGGCCTTCGCCTCGCGCAGCGCCTGCTGGCGGGCCAGTACGGTCTGGTGCTGGCGCAGGTAGAGGCGGGCGTTGTCGATCGCCACGGCCGCCCGCGAGGACAGTTCGTCGCCGAGGGTGATGTCCGCCTCGGCGAAGGACTCCCGCTCGCCGCGCCGTGAGTACACCACCATGCCGAGCGTGGTGCCGCGCGCGACCAGCGGGGTGATCCGCACCGAGCGCGGCCGGTCGCCGAGGTAGGCCTGGCGGCGGCTCTCGGTGATCCCCTCGCTCAGCAGCGGCAGTTCCCACGACGGGACCACCACCGTCCGCCCGGTCATCAGCGCCCGCGCGTACGGCGAATCGGGCGCCAGCTCGTAGACGGTGTCCACCGGCAGGGCCTCGGCCGGGTAGAGGGGGTCGTCGGTGGCGAGGGCGAGCCGGCGCACCAGGTGCGGGGCGGCCGGGTCGGGCGGCTCGACGTTGCGGCCGGCCACCAGCGCCTCCAGCGCGAAGACGCCGCTGATGTCGGCGACCCGCGGGACCATCGCGTCGGCCAGCTCGCGGGCGGTCTGCCGCAGGTCGAGCGTGGTGCCGATGGACGCGGTGGCGTCGACGAGCAGGGCCAGACGCTCCTGGGCCCGTGCGGCCCGGGCGTCCGCGCGGAACCGCTCGGTGATGTCGACGACGGTCGAGCTGACCCCGAGCACCTCGCCGGCCTGGTCCTCCAGCCGGAAGTACGAGGCCGACCAGGCGTGGTCGTGCGCGGGGTCGCCGGGGGTGCGGCCGTGCGAGCGGGTGTCCAGGACCGGCTCGCCGCTCTCCAGCACCTGCCGCATCACGGCCTCGCTCTCCGCGCCGTTGATCCCGGGCAGCAGGTCGGTGAGCCGGTGCCCCAGGTGCTGTTCGACGGTGAAGCCGTTGACCCGGGCGAGGGCTTCGTTCAGCCGGACGAAGGCGAGCCGGGTGTCGTACACGGCCATGCCGACGGGGGACTGGGTGAAGAACCCGTCGAGCACGGCGAGGTCCGACTGGATCCGGCGCAGCGTGGTGACGTCGGAGGCCACGGCGAGCACCAGCGGGCTGCCGCCGGGCCCGGCGATCGGGTGGGTGCGGAACTCCAGGTTGACGTGGTGGCCGTCCCGGTGCCGGACCGGGAACACGCCCGACCAGCCGCGGCCGTCCAGGATCTCCTGGAACAGCTCCAGCACGTCGGGCCGCTCGTTGTCGGCGACCAGCAGCTGGGCGGCCTTGGCGCCGATCGCCTCGTCGGCGCTGTAGCCGAGCAGCGCCTCCGCGTCGTCGCTCCAGTGCAGGATCCGGCCGTCGGCCTCGATCAGCGCGGTCGCGATCGGCACCATCAGCAGGGCGTCCGGGCGCGATTCCCCGCCCGGCTCGCCCCGGCGCGACCGGCCGGGCCCGTCGGCATCCCGCTGCTCGTTCACCATGGCCAGAGAACCGCCCGGAGATCGTTTCCACCAGCCCTGCCATCTTCCCACGCGGGCCCGGCCGCCCGCTCGTTCCGGCGGTGGCGGCCCGGCCGGGGCCCGGCGTGGGCCCGGTACGGGCCGGCCCGGCGTGGCCCGCACCGAAAGCTGGGCCTACTCCAGCGCCTCCAGGACGACGGCGTTGGCCAGGCCGCCCGCCTCGCACATGGTCTGCAGCGCGTAGCGGGCGCCGCGCTCGCGCATCGCGTGCACCAGGGTGGTCATCAGCCGGGTGCCGCTCGCACCGAGGGGGTGTCCGAGGGCGATCGCGCCGCCGTTGACGTTCACCTTCGCCGGGTCGGCCCCGGTCTCCTGCAGCCAGGCCAGGACGACGCTGGCGAAGGCCTCGTTCACCTCGAACAGGTCGATGTCCGCGAGCGAGAGCCCGGAGCGCCGCAGTACCTTCTCGGTGGCGGGCAGGACGCCGGTGAGCATCAGCAGCGGGTCCGAGCCGGTCACCGCGAAGGAGTGCAGCCGGGCCAGCGGGCGCAGGCCGAGCCGGGCGGCCGTCTCGCTGCTGGTGATCAGGACGGCTGAGGCGCCGTCGTTGATCGGGCTGCTGTTGCCGGCCGTCACCGACCAGTCGATCTGCGGGAAGCGCTCGGCGAAGGACGGGTCGGCGAAGGACGGCCGGAGGCCGGCCAGCACCTCGGGCGTGGTGCTCGGCCGCACCGACTCGTCCGCCGTGACCACCGTGCCGTCCGGCACCGTCACCGGGGCCAGCTCCGCCGCGAAGCTCCCGGCGGCGTGGGCCCGGGCGGCCTTGGCGTGCGAGGCGGTGGCGAACTCGTCCATCGCCTCCCGGGTGATCGACCACTTGGCGGCGATCAGTTCGGCGCTCACGCCCTGGGGGACCAGCCCGCCGGGGTAGCGGGCGGCGATCGCCGCGCTGAACGGGTCCGCGCCGGGCGGCACGTTGGACCACATCGGCACCCGGCTCATCGACTCGATCCCGCAGGCCACCACCAGGTCGTACGCCCCGGCGATCACCCCCTGGGCGGCGAAGTGGACGGCCTGCTGGGAGGAGCCGCACTGCCGGTCGACCGTGGTGGCCGGCACCGACTCGGGGAGTCCGGCGGCCAGCCAGGCGTACCGGGTGGTGTTCATGGCCTGCTCGCCGACCTGGTCGACGCAGCCGCCGATGACGTCGTCGACGAGCGCCGGGTCGACGCCGCTGCGGGCGATCAGGGTTCCGAGGGTGTGCGCCAGCAGCTCCACCGGGTGGACGCCGGAGAGGGCACCCCCCGGCTTGCCCTTGCGATGGGGGTGCGGACGGCTTCGACGATCACGGCGTCACGCATGACGGCCGCCTTCCTCTGAGGGTCGTTGGATTTCCAAACTTACTAGAGAGTAGTGAGTTTGGGAATCCAACCCTATGAAGTTGTGGGAGCGCGGGCGTCCGCCCGTCGATCGCCGCGCCCCAGGGCGCGCCTCAGCCCTTCTGCAGCGAGCGGAGCAGGGCCACGCCGGCCGGGTCGACCGCCCGCCGGCTGTTCGCCAGCGCGATGACGCCCACCTGCTTCTCGGGGTCGAAGGCGACGAACGACCGGAAGCCGCCCGTCCCGCCGTTGTGCCAGATCTGCAGGTGGCCGCCCTGGCGCTGGTGCAGGCGGTGGCCGAGCCAGCCGAGGTGCGCCCAGGCGAACGGGTTGACGCGGTGGCGGACCTCCCGGGTGAGCGCGATCGCGGGTGCCGGGGGCGAGCCGCCGTCCGGGCCGGAGGCCAGCTGGGCCTGCAGGAAGACCGCCAGGTCGCTCACGGTCGAGTGCAGCCCGCCGGCCCCGACCAGGTCCGCCAGGTGCCAGGCGGGCACCGGCCGGCCGCCGGTCGTGTGGCCCCGGGCGAGCCGGGCGGACCGCTCGCCGTCGACCGCCACGACCGTGTCGGTCAGCCCGAGGGGTGCGCAGACCTCGCGGGCGATCAGCTCCTCGTACCCGAGGCCGGACCGGTGGGCGAGGGCCAGCCCGAGCAGCCCCGCTCCAAGGTTGGAGTAGCGGAACCCGCGCCCGGGCGCCGTGCGGAGCCTCGTCCGGGCGAGCCCGGCCAGCAGGGCGTCACGGGTGCAGTGGCGGTACGGGTCGGGCTTGTTCGGGTTGAGCAGCGCGGGCAGCAGCATCCCGGCGGGCAGCCGGGGCAGGCCGGAGGTGTGGGTGGCGAGGTGCTGCAGGGTGATCGGGGTGCCGCCCCTGGCGGGCACGGCGGCACCGGCCGGCAGTGCGTCCGCGAGCACCACGGCGAGCGGCTCGTCGAGCGCGGCCGACCCGGCGAGCACCAGCCGCGCCAGCGCGAGCGAGGTGAACACCTTGGTCACCGAGCCGATTTCGAACAGCGTGTGCGGGCCGGGCACGTCGCCGGCGGGGTCGGTGCCGCCGGTGCGCCCGGCACCGCGGATCTCCACCGCGCCGCCGGCCAGTCCGGCGACCACCGCGCCGACGTGGTGGCCGGCGAGCCGGTCGGCGGTCTGCTGGACGAGGCTGCCAAGGTCGTTCATGGCGGTGAGCCTAGGGCGCGTCGGCTGCGCCGTCGTCCGCCGGGACGATGATTCCCCACCCCGCCGGTCCGCCGCCCGGGCTGCTCCCCGCTACGCCTCGGGGAGCAGCCCGGGTTCCGGGTGCCTGGCGGAGCCGCGGGCCCGGCCGGTGGAGCCGTCGGACCGTCAGCAGCCCAGGTTCGGGCCCGGGACGGTGCCGAGGATGCGGGTGAAGTTCTGGTACGCGTCGATCCGGCTCTGCACCTGGGCCGGGTTGCCGCCGTTGCACTCCAGGCTGCCGTTGATGCTGCGGATCGTCTCACCGAAGCCGTAGCCGTTGACCATCGCGTTGTGCGGGGTCATGGTGCCCGGCCCGGTCTGGGTGTTCCAGTACCAGAGCGCGGTCTTCCAGGCCACGGCCGGATCGGTCTGCACCAGGTTGGGGTTGTGCAGCAGGTCGATGCCGAGGGCGTCCCCGGCCGCCTTGTAGTTGAAGTTCCAGCTCAGCTGGATCGGGCCGCGTCCGTAGTACGCGGCCTGCCCGGCCGGGCACCCGTACGGCTGCGAGGTGTCGCAGTAGTGCGGGTAGTTGGCGGTGTTCTGCTCGACCACGTACACCAGGCCGCCGGTCTCGTGGTTGACGTTGGCGAGGAAGGCGGCGGCCTCCTGGCGGCGGACGGTGTCGCTGCCGGTGTTGGCGAAGCCGGGGTAGGCGCCGATCGCGTCGAGCAGGCCCTGGTAGGTGTAGAAGGCGTTCCGGTTCGGGAACATCTGGTTGAACTGCGCCTGGCTGACCGGGAATCCGCCGGGGTTCGGGGTCGTGGTGGGCGTGCCGGTGGGCGCCGGGCCGCAGGTGTACGGCTCCCAGTACCAGGTGCTGATCACCGGGTCGTAGCCCGGGTTGTCGTGGGTGGCCCGGTAGAGCCCGCCGTTGGTGTAGCGGACGATGCTCCCGGTGGTGTAGGTGCGGCCGGCCACCCAGGCCGGGTAGTCGCAGCTGCCCGCGGTGGGCGTGGGCGTGGGACCGGTGCCGCCGCAGGCGCCCTGGTCGGACCAGACGCCGGAGCCGGCGGTGCTGGGGGCCTCGTTCTGGGTCCACCACTTGGCGTTCCAGTTGTGGCCGCCGTAGGAGACGGTGGCTCCGCCGGTGTAGGCGGTGGCCGCGTTCCAGGGCGCGGCGCAGGTGGCGGCGCCGGCGGGGGCGGCGGGCAGCAGCAGCGCGAGCGCGAGCGCCGTGATGACGGCGGAGAGCAGTGCGAGCAGGCGTTTCACGGACACTTGATCACCCCTTGTGCGGTGGGGGCCGCACGGTCGTGGAGGCGGGAAGGTTCGGCGCAGGGAGTGCTGCCGGGCGCGTGGTGGTGCCCGGCAGGGCAGGGAGGGTGTCGGGGCGGGGCGGCCCCGCGGTGTGGCGGCTCGTCGTGGGGGACGGGCCGACCGGGGTGCGGGCCGGGTGCGGGGCTGACCGAGACTCAAGCGGAATGGTCTATACCTGTCAAGGGGTTTGCCCGGAGGTTGGCGCGACACGTCCGCGGATTCGGCCTGAATCGGGCGGTGGAGTGCGAAGGCCGGACCGGATCGAGGGGGTGGCGGTCGCGCCGGTGGCCGGTCGCGCCGGGGGTCGCACGGGGCGGTCCACCGGGCCCGGGCGCGGGGCCGGGTCTGGGAGGATGTCCGGATGGACCAGACCCCCGGCCCCGCCACCCCGCCGCCCGGCGGCCTCGACGCGCCGATCCGGGCCGGCATCCCCGAGCACGGCCGGGTGCCCAAGTACTACGCCGTCAAGGGCCGGTTGGAGGAGCTTCTCGACGAGCTCGGCGAGGGCGGCGTGCTGCCCACCGAGCGCGACCTCGCCGCCCGCTTCGAGGTCGCCCGGGAGACGCTCCGCCAGGCCCTGCGGGACCTGCTGATCCAGGGCCGGGTCCGCCGGCGCGGCCGCAGTACGGTGGTGGCCGGGCCCAAGCTGGAGCAGCCGCTCTCGCTGGCCAGCTACACCGAGGGCGTCCGGCGGCAGGGGCGGATCCCGGGCCGCACCCTGATCGGCCTGGAGCGGTTCGCCGCCGACCCGGCGCTCGCCGGGCAGCTGGGCCTCGCGGTGGGGGAGCAGGTCTGGCACCTGGAGCGGGTGCTGCTCGCCGACGGCGAGCGGGTCGGACTGGAGAGCACCTACCTCGCGGTGGCCCGGGTCCCGGCGCTGGAGCGGGAGTTCGACCCGGGCTCGTCGTTCTACGCGTTCCTGCGGGAGAAGGCCGGGGTCGAGTTCGGCGCGGCCGACGAGCGGATCGAGACGGTGCTGGCCTCCCCCCGGGAGGCCCTGCTGATCGGGACGCCGCCCGCGCTGCCGATGCTGCTGCTGCACCGGCTCACCCGGGACGCCGCCGGCGTCCCGCTGGAGCGGGTGCGCTCGCTCTACCGCGGCGACCGGTTCAGCTTCACCACCCGCCTCGAAGCCGACTGACGCCCCGGCGCCGACTGACGCCCCGGCGCCGACTGACTGCCGGAAGCGCCGGCCGACCTGCGTCGCCGGGCCGCCGCGCGCGAACCGCCTCTCGCACGGGCACCCTGCGCAGCCCTCTTCTGATCACCGAATGGTAACGGGTCTGGACCGAATTCGAGCACTGTTCACGCCCGGGACGAAACCCCGGCGACCGCCGTCCACCCGCCGCTCCGACCGTTGTCACCGCTCCTCCTCCGCCCCATTCCCCGCCGTGACGAAGCATCAGGAGACGAACGTGGCCGCCGGATTCCCCCGCCGCAGCCTGCTCCTCGGCGCCGCCGCCGTGCTCGCGGCCGGCCCGCTGGCCCGTACCGCCGTGGCGGCGACCGCCGCCGCCCGCACCCCGAAGGTCCTGGTCATCGGCCTGGACGGCACGATGCTCAACCGCATCAAGGACGCCGACGCGCCCAACCTGGACGCGCTGATGGCCGGCGGCCTCACCGCCGCCAGCAGCCTCTACGCCAACCCGATGGCCGCCACCGCCTCCGGCCCCGGCTGGTCCACCATCGCCACCGGCGTCTGGCCCGACAAGCACAACGTCAGGGACAACAACTTCACCGCGCCCGCCTTCGCGGCCTACCCGGACTTCCTGACCCGGATCGAGAACGCCGCCCCCGCGCTCTCCACCTACGCGGTCGCCTCCTGGGCACCGATCGCCGACACCATCTACTCCGGCAAGGTCGACACCCGCGTCGCCACCCCGTCCGCCGAGTACGACACCGGCACCACCGCCCGCGCCGTGGCCAGGCTCCGCGACGGCAACCCGGACGCCGTCTTCGTCCAACTGGACAACGTCGACCACGCGGGCCACTCCAGCGGCGCCGCGAGCCAGGCCTACCTGGACGCGATCCACGGCGTGGACGCCCAGGTCGGCCAGATCGTCGCCGCCGTCCGGGGCCGTGCCACGTACGGGCAGGAGGACTGGCTGATCATGGTCACCGCCGACCACGGCCACACCGACGCGGGCGGCCACGGCGGCTCCACCTGGAGCGAGCGGCAGACCTTCGTGATCGCCACCGGCTCGGCCTTCCCGGCCGGTTCGGTCCGCCACGACGTGCGCATCGTCGACATCGCGCCCACCGCCATCGCCCACCTCGGCCTGGCGATCGACCCGGCCTGGCAGCTCGACGGCAGCCCGATCCCCGGCCTCGTGCCGGACGCCTTCGACGCGTTGCGCCCGCAGCTCACCGGGCCGGTGGACGAGACCGGCATCGCCGCCGGCACGATCGGCTTCACCCACACCCCGCCGAGCGGCTGGTCGATCGACAACTCGGCGATGGGCACCGGCGGCGTCACCGAGTGGCGCGGCTGGTCCTTCACCACCGACGAGTTCTGGACCAAGACCCAGCGCGACCAGTACCGCGAGCTGAACGTCCGCTCCCGCAACGTCTTCGCGGTCGCCGACTCGGACGAGTGGGCCGACAAGACGTTCAAGGGCGACTACGACACCACCCTGGTCAGCCCGGAGTACCCGGTGGCCGGGCTGAGCGCGGTGCCGGTCTCCTACACCACCTACTACCAGCAGGAGGGGGCGCAGACCGCGCAGGTGCTGGCGGTCTGGGACGGCGGCACGCCGGTGCCGGTCAAGAGCTACACCGCCGAGACCAACGGCCGGCAGAGCCTGCTGCTGACCGTTCCGGCGGGCGCGAGCCGGCTGCGGCTGCGGTTCCGGTACACCGGCAGCAACAACTGGTACTGGGTCCTGGACAACGTCCGGGTCGGCTGACCGCGCCGGCGGCCCCGGGGCGCGGGTCCGGACGACGGACCCGGCGCCCCGGTGCGCGGCCGGAGGGGCTCACCCGGTGGCGGCCAGCGCGGCCCGCAGCCGCTCGGCGACCTCGGCCGCACCCGCCTCGTCCGGGTACTTCCCGCGCGGCCAGAAGAAGCCGCGCAGCCCGTCCTTCGGGTTGCGCGGCACCACGTGGACGTGGAGGTGCGGCACCGACTGGCTGATCCGGTTGTTGGCCGCGACGAAGCTGCCCGCCGCACCGAGCCCGCGCTCCACGGCCGCCGCCACCCGCTGGACCTGCAGGAAGAACGGGCCCACCTCCGCCGCGGGCAGGTCCGCCAGGGTCCGGTGGTGGGCCCGCGGCACCACCAGGACGTGGCCGGGGAAGAGCGGCCGCCGGTCCAGGAAGGCCACCGCCGCCTCCTCGTCCAGCACCCGGTGGGCGGCCTCGGTGCCCGCGACCACCGCACAGAAGACGCAGTCCATCCGTCCATTCAACCGAGCGGCCGTCCGCCCGGCGCGCCCGCGAACCCCGCCCGGCGCGGATTCACCCGCCCGGCGGCCGCCCCCGCCCCGGCCGCCCCGGCCGCCGGACGGCGGGCGCGTGCGGCTACTCGTAGCGGTAGAGCAGGGACTCGCGCTCGGCCTGCTCGATCGCCTCGATGGTCAGCGACGGGTCCCGCAGGTGGGAGAGGGTGACCTCGGCCGAGCTCGGCTGCTCGTCCTTGCCGAGCCAGTTCTCCGGCTTCCACGCCGAGCTGCGCAGGAACGCCTTCGGGCAGTGTGCGTAGACCTCCTCGACCGCCACCACGATCGCGCTGCGCGGCGGCTTGCCGACCGCCGTCAGCTGCTCCAGCAGGCGCGGGTCGGTGGAGACGCAGGCGCGGCCGTTGACCCGCAGCGTGGTTTCCCGGCCCGGCACCACGAAGATCAGCCCGACCTGGCCGGTCTCGACGACGTTGTGCAGGGTGTCCAGCCGCTTGTTGCCGGTGGCGTCCGGTATCGCCAGGGTGTGCTCGTCCAGCACCGACACCAGCCCGGCCGGCCCGCCGCGCGGCGAGACGTCGCACCGGCCGGCCGCGTCGGCGCTCGCCACGAAGACCAGCGAGGAGCAGGCGATCAGCCGCCGGGCCACGTCGTGGATGTGGTCCACCTGCTTGCGGCGGGCGTGGTCGCCCGGCTGCTCGTAGATCTCGCGCAGCTGCGCGGCCTCGCGGACGGCGTCCGCGCGGAGCGACTCGAACAGGCTCGCCGGCGCGCGATCCGGCGTCGCGGGCCCGGTGGTTGACGGTGTGACGGTCCCCGATGTTGTGGTCATGCCGGGAAATCTAGCGGAGCCCCGCCCGGCGGCCCCGATCGCCGTTCGCGAAACCCTCCGACGCCCCTCCCCACCAGCGGTTTTGCGCCGATAATGGGGCCAAGGGCTCCGTGGGAGGTGGTAGCCGTGATCGTCAGGATCTGGGCCGGGCAGGTCATGGCCGGGCGCGTCGAAGAGTTCTGCAGCGTGCTGCTCTCGCAGGTCATCCCGCAGCTCGGGGAGACGGACGGCTGCCTGGGCGGTGAGCTGCTGCGTTCGGTCACCGAGGACGGCCACCGGGTGCTGGTGGTGAGCCGGTGGCGCGACGAGGAGGCCCTGCGCGGGTACGCCGGGCCGATGTGGCGGATCCGGCCGGTCTGGTCGGAGGGCGAGCTGCGCTACCTCGCGCACCCGCCCGAGGTCACCCACTTCATGCCGGTGGCGACCGCCCAGCCGGTCTGAATCCGTACGCCCGCAGCGCCCGCAGCGCCCGCACGACGTGGCGCGGCGTCCGGCCCGGGGCCGCGCGCCGACCCGCGCGAGCCCCCGGGCCGGAGAGAGCCGGCGGCCGTCAGACCATCAGCGGCACCGGGTGGATCTCGTCCGCCGGGTGGCCGGTGCGCTCGTGGACCCGCATCACGGCTTCCTTGGACGGAGCCTCGGAGAGGCAGTAGACGGTGCCCGATGCGGGGTCGGCCCAGGCCTGCTCGAAGTGCACGCCCTCGGCGCCCTCGGCGTCGAGATCGGCCTGGTGCGCCATCCGCAGCTGCTCCTCGGTGATCCCGGTCATACCGTGGTGGACGTCCATGAACTTCGCCATCGCCCTCGCACCTCCTGGGTCCGGGCCGGCGGTTGCCGACCGCCTCTCACCAGCCTGCGCCCGCCGCACCCCGGCCCGCCACCGGGCGGCGGCCCGGGGCCCGTCTTCGAACTCCCGCCGCCCGCTGCCCGCCGCCCGCTGCCCGCCGCCCGCATCGCCGGGCGGCGGCCCGGTCCGGCGGCCTACCCTCGGAGCGGGGGCGGTCCCGGGTGTCCCCGCGGTGGAGAGGACGGTCCGATGCCCGTGCTTCCCTTCGTCGGCCGAGCCGACCTGCTGGCCGAGCTGACCGCGGCGCTCGCCGACGCCCGGGCCGGCCGGGGCGGCCTGACCGTCCTCACCGGTGCGGCCGGCGCGGGCAAGACGCGGGTGGCGGAGGAGGCCGTCCGCCGGGTCGAGGGGTTCCGGACGCTCTGGCTCTGGTGTCCGCCGCAGGCGGGCGGCCGAGCCGACCCGCTCGGCCCGTGGGCGCAGGCCGTGCACGAGCTCGCCGCCGCCGACACCGCCTGCAGCCGGCTGGTCCGGTCCTCACCCGGGCTGCGCGCCCTCGTCGCGGCCGGGACCGAACCGGCGGGTGCCCCGGCCCGGGGCGAGCCGCGCACCCGCGACCCGCAGGCCGCCCGCCGGCGCCTCGGCACCGATCTCGCCCTCCTCCTGCGCACCGCCGCCGGGACCGGCCCGCTGCTGCTCGTCCTGGACGACGTCCACGAGGCCGACGCCTCCACCCTGCGGCTGCTGACCGAGCTCGCCGCCGCGCTGCGCACCGCGCCCGTGCTGCTGCTGGTCACCGCCCGCGACGACGAGGCCGCCTGGCAGGGGCGCACGGCGGAGCGGGCGGCGCTGCTCCGGGCCGGACGGAGCCTGCCGGTCGGCCCGCTCGGCGAGCCGGAGGTCCGGACGCTGCTCGCCGCCGCCGGAGCGGCGCGTACCGGTCCGGCGGAGGTCCGGGAGCTGCTGGAGCGCACCGGCGGTGACGCCTTCTTCGTCACCGAACTCCTGCGCCACGGCGGCGCCGAACGGCCGGGCCCGCTGCCGGCCACCGTCCGGGCGGCCGTCGCGGCGCGGCTGGCGCGGCTGCCGGGGGAGTGCGCCCGGGTGCTCGGCGCGGCCTCCGTGCTGGGCAGCCGCTTCGCCCTCGACGTGCTCGCCCACCTGGCCGGGGTGCCGCTGGCCGACCTGCGGACGGTGCTCGCCGCGGCGGCCGACGAGGGGCTGCTGGCGCTGGTCGAGCCGGGGGCGGGCGAGTTCCGCCACGAGTTGATGCGGGAGGCCGTCCTGGACGGCCTCGCCCCGGCCGACCGCGCCGCGCTGCACGCGCGGGCGGGCACCGTCCTGGCCGGTCTCGCCGACCGCGGCCGCGACACCGGACCGGCCGGGGCCGCCCGCCACCTGCTGCTGGCGGGACCCGAACACGCTGCTGCCGCCGCAGAGTTCGCCGGCCGGGCGGCGGACCGCTCGGCCCGGCTGCTCGCCTTCGAGGACGCCGTCCAGTGGTACGGGCAGGCTCTGACCGCGCTCGCCGCGGCCGGCGGCGACGACGCCCGGCGGGCGTCCCTCCTGGTCGGCCTCGGCACCGCCCGGCTCGGTGCGGGCCGCCGCGAGGAGGGCCGGGCGGACCTCCTCGCCGCCGCCGACCCTGCCCGCCGCGCCGACCGCCCGGACCTGTTGGCCCGGGCCGCGCTCGGCCTCGGCTCCGGCCCGGTGGGCTTCGAGGTGGAACTGCTCGACCGCCCGCAGATCGACCTGCTCGCCGAGGCGCGGACCAGGCTGCTCGCCCGCCCCGACCGGCCGCCGGGGCCGGGGGTGCAGCCGGCCGCCGGGTCCGCGGTCGGCGCCGCCGCGCTGCTCGCCGCCGTCACCGCCCGGCTCTCCGTCGCCGGCGCGCTGGTCGAACCGGACCGGGACCGGCTGGCACTCGCCGAGGAGGCGGTCCGGACCGCCCGGGCGAGCGGTGACTCCGCCGTGCTGGCGTACGCGCTCTCGGCGCTCTGCGACGCGCGCTCCGGTCCGGCGCACCGCACCGGGCGCCGGGCCTGGGCGGGCGAGATCGTCGACCTCGCGCGCGGTCTGCCCGAACCCGATCGCGAACTCGAACTCCTCGGCCGGCGCCTGCGGTTGGTCGCCCTGCTGGAGGGCGGGGAGCTGGCCGCGGTGGACGCCGAGAGCCAGGCGTACGAGGCGGTGTCGAGGGCGCTGGGCCGGCCGTTCTACGCGTGGTACGTGCCGCTCTGGCGTGGCATGCGCGCCCTGCTGGAGGGCCGGTACGAGGACTGCCCGGCCGCGCTGGCGCAGACGGAGGAGCTCGGGCGGCGGGCGGACAGCCCCAACGCCGCGCTGCTCGCCGCCACCCAGCGCTGGTGCCTGTACGCCGAGACGGGCCGGACCGAGGAGCTGGCCCGGATGCTCGCCGGGATGCCCCCGCTGGACGCGCTGCCGGGTGTCTGGCCCCGGGTGGCGGTCGCGCTGGTCGCCGCCCAGTTCGGCGACCGGGCCGAGGCCCGGCGCCGACTCGCCGCCGCCGCACCGCTGTTGGACTCCGCCCCGGTGGACAGCGAGTGGCTGCCGATGCTGGCCCAGGGCGCCGAGGCGCTGGCCCTCGTCGGGACCGCAGGGCCCGGCGGTCCCGACGAGCCGGCCGTTCCCACCGTCCCCACCGGCCCCACCGGCCACGTCGGCCATGTCGGGCCCGAGGACCCCGCCGGCCCCGAGAGCGACGAGGACGCCGAGCTGCGCGCCCTCGCCCGCCGCCTCTACGACGCCCTGCACCCCCACCGCGAGCTGCTGGTGGTGGAGGGCATCGGGGCCGCGGTCCGCGGTCCCGTCCACCGCCACCTCGGCCTCCTCGCCGGTGTCCTCGGCCGATCCGCCGTCGCACGGGAGCACTTCACCGCGGCCCTCGCGACCGCCCGCGCGCTCGGTGCGCCGCGCCTCGCCGAGCGGATCGCGCGCGAGGCCGACGCCTTGGCACCGCTCGGCCCCCGGCCGTCGGCCGCTGCCGGGGAGGGGGAGGGGGAACCCGGGGCCCCCGCCCCGGACGGGCAGGTCTTCCGCCGACAGGGCGAGTTCTGGCAGCTCCGCTACGCGGGGGAGGAGGTCCGGCTCGCCGACAGCAAGGGACTGCGGGATCTCGCCGCGCTGCTGGCCCGTCCCGGCACGCCCGTCGCCGCGCTCGACCTGGCCACCGCGTCGGCACCGGCGCCGTCGATGCCGGGGCCGGGGGCAGCGGGGGTCGGAGCCGACCTCCACCAGCCCGCCGACACGGGGGAGTTGATCGACGCCACCGCCCGGGCCGCCTACCGCCGCCGACTCCACGAGCTGGACGAGGAGTCCGCGGAGGCCGACGCCGCCGGGGACGCCGAGCGCTCGGCCCGGATCGCCGTCGAGCGGGACGCGCTGGTCGGCCAGCTCTCCGCCGCGTACGGCCTGGGCGGCCGCCCGCGCCGGACCGGTTCGGCCGCCGAACGGGCGCGCACGGCCGTCACCGCCCGCATCCGCGCCGCCATCGACCGGATCGCCCGCACCCACCCGCCGCTCGGCCGCCACCTGGCCAACGCCGTCCGCACCGGCACGCTCTGCGTCTACGAGCCGGAGCAGCCCGTCCACTGGCGGCTCTGACCGGGCGGCCGCCGGCGGCCTCCTTCCGGCCGTGCGGCCCGCACCCCCGCCCCGGCCCGTGCTGCCGCGGCTCACATCGTGCGGCCGTTCCTCACGCCCCCGGAGCAGAGAAGCAGGACCGCACCGAGGAGGACGCCATGCCCCGCATCTCCAAGGCCGAGGCCGAGCTCACGCTGGACGAGCCGGTGATCGAGGGCCGCTACGCCGAACTCGGCGGCTACACCGTCGGATTCGAGACCCACAAGGCCGACCTGGACCCGGCTCCGCTCTTCGCCGGCCTCCCGCAGGACCGCTGCCAGAGCCCGCACTGGGGCGTCGTGCTGACCGGCCGGGTGGTGTTCCGGTACGCCGACCACGACGAGGTCTTCCGGGCCGGCGACGCCTACTACGGCGCGCCCGGCCACCTGCCGCTGGTCTTCGCCGGAACGGAGCTGATCGAGTTCAGCCCGACCGACGCACTGGAGCGGACGATGGCGGTGGTCGGCCGCAACCTCGAAGCCGCCAACGCCGCCGAGGCCCCCGCCGGCTGAGGCCGGCCGCACCCACCGGAGCGCATCATGACCACCACCGCCCCCGAAGCCGGACCCGGCGTCCTCGCCGCCGACGCCGTCGACCCCACCGGCACCACCGACCCGACCGGGCGCCTCGCCGCGCTCCTGATCGCCTTCCTGGAGACCGGCACCCCGCCCGACGGCCTCTTCCGCCCCGGGGTGTTCTGTGACCTCACCGTCCCGCAGTGGCGGCTCCAGGCGCGCGGTGTCCCCGGCCTGGTCGCCCTGCGGCGGGGCGGCCACCCGGCGCCCGGTGCCGTGCCGCGCCACCGACTGGACCGCACCGGAAGCGGGTTCGTCCTGGAGGTCGAGGAGAGCTGGGAGCAGGACGGGCAGCGCTGGTACTGCCGCGAGCTGCTGCGCGCCGACGTCCGGGACGGCGCGGTCGACCGCCTCTCCGTCTACTGCACAGGGGACTGGGACGCCGAACAGCAGCGCCGCCACCGCGCGGAGGTGACCCTGCTGGAACCCTGACCCCCGCACACCGGCACGCACCCCGGACGCCCGCGACACCCGTGCCCATTCCCGGCCCGCGCGTGAAACAGGCCACAGTGGAAGCCTCTCCCTCGGCCCGCGCGGGCCATGGCACAATGACGTCAGTAGTAGCAGTGACGTTCAGCGCACTCCGGGGTCGGTGAAAATCCGAACCGGCGGTTACAGTCCGCGACCCGTCCGCAGCCAGCGGCCGGTTGACCAGGTGAAATTCCTGGACCGACGGTTAAAGTCCGGATGGGAGGCGTGCGCGGCGGACGAAGAGCAGTGCCCGAGGATCCCCCGGTGGACCTCGGGAAGGTGTGCGACGGGAGATCCCTCTCCCGACGGCTCCGGCACCCCGGCGACGGGTCCTGCCGTCGGCCGTCCCGCGCACCCGTACAGCTGCGCCCGTCCGTGTCCTCTCCCATGCCGCCCCGGAGTCCGCGCCCCAAGCGCGAGGAGAACCCGGGTGTTCACCGGCATCATCGAAGAGCTCGGCGAGGTCGTGTCGATCGAGGAGATCGGCGACTCCTCGCGAATCCGCCTGCGCGGCCCGGTGGTCTGTCAGGACGCGCACCACGGCGACTCCATCGCGGTCAACGGCGTCTGCCTGACCGTCGTCGACACCCCTGAGCAACTGGCTTCCGGCACCGGCGAGTTCAGCGCCGACGTGATGGCCGAGACGCTGCACCGTTCCAGCCTGGGCGAGTTGAAGCCGGGCTCCCGGGTCAACCTGGAGCGGGCGATGGCGCTCGGCGCCAGGCTCGGCGGCCACCTGGTGCAGGGTCATGTCGACGCCACCGGCTCGCTGTTGGGCCGCGAGCCGGGCGAGCGCGACGCGGACGGGAACCTCCGCTGGGAGGTGCTGCGCTTCTCGCTGCCGGCGGGCATCTCCCGCTACCTGGTGGAGAAGGGCTCGATCACCGTCGACGGCGTCAGCCTCACCGTGGTCGAGGCCGCCCGGGACAGCTTCACCGTCAGCCTCATCCCCGCGACCCTGGCGCTGACCACGCTGGGTGCCAAGACCGTCGGCGAGAGCGTCAACCTGGAGGTCGACGTCCTCGCCAAGTACGTGGAGCGCCTGCTGGAGTCGCGCACCCTGCCCGCCGGGCTCGCCCCCGCCGAGACCGTCGAGGACGCCTCGTGAACTGGCTCAACGGCACCGTCCACCTGGTCGGCCAGGACGTCTACCGGTCCGACATGATCGGCAACCTGCTCGGCCTGACCGCGCTGGCCCTCGGCTGGCGCCGCTCCCGGCTGACCTGGCCGGTCCAACTCCTCTCCGGCGTCGTCCTGGTGGGCGCCTACTGGTCCGCCCACCTGAGCGGCGGCGTCGGCAAGCAGATCGTGGTCATCCTCGCCGCCGTCTGGGGCTGGACCCAGTGGCAGCGGGGCAATCGCTCCGACGGGGACGTCGAAGTGCGGTTCGCGACCGGCCGTGAGCGCGCGGTGCTGGTCGCCGGTACGGCGCTGGGCACCCTGGCGGTCGGCACGCTCTTCACCGTCTACCCGCAGCTGTCCTGGGACGCCTGGCCGGACGCCTACATCTTCGTCGGCACGCTGGCCGCGATGGTGGCGCAGGCGCGCGGCTGGGTGGAGTTCTGGTTCGCCTGGGTCGCGGTCGACCTGGTCGGCGTCCCGCTCGCCTTCAACAACGGCCTGGTCTTCTCCGGCCTCACCTACAGCATCTACTTCGTCCTGGTGCTCCTCGGCCTGCGCGCCTGGTGGCAGCGCGGCCGCACGGTCCGCCCGGCGAAGGACACCGTCCTCCAGGGAGCCTCCGCATGAGCACCGACCGCGTCACCGAAGAAGACCTCGTGCTCGACCCGGTCGAGCGGGCCATCGCCGACATCGCGCTCGGCCGGGCCGTGATCGTCGTCGACGACGAGGACCGCGAGAACGAGGGCGACATCGTCTTCGCCGCCTCCGCCGCCACCCCCGAGCTGATGGCCTTCACCATCCGCTACAGCTCCGGCGTGATCTGCGCACCGATGACGGGCGAGGAGCTGGACCGGCTCAAGCTGCCCCCGATGACCCAGGTCAACGAGGACCGCAAGGGCACCGCCTACACCGTCTCGGTGGACGCCCGCGAGGGGGTCGACACCGGCATCTCGGCCGCCGACCGGGCCCGTACGGTCAGGCTGCTCTCCTCGCCCGGCACCGAACCGGGCGACCTCACCCGCCCCGGCCACGTCTTCCCGCTGCGCTCCGTCGAGGGCGGCGTGCTGGTCCGCCCCGGGCACACCGAGGCCGCCGTCGACCTGGCCCGGCTGGCCGGACTGCCCCCGGCCGGCGCCATCGCCGAGGTGGTCAACGACGACGGCACCATGGCCCGGCTGCCCGAGCTGGTCGCCTTCGCCCGCGAGCACGGTCTGGCGATCATCTCCATCGAGGACCTGATCGCCTACCGCCGCCGCACCGAGCTGCACGTGGACCGGGCCGCCGTCACCGCGCTGCCCACCGCGTACGGGGAGTTCACCGCGGTCGGCTACCGGGGCAGCATCGACGGCGTCGAGCACCTCGCCCTGGTCGCCGGCGGGCTGGACGCCGACGGCCGGCTGCCGGACGGCGAGGACGTGCTGGTCCGGGTCCACTCCGAGTGCCTCACCGGCGACGTGTTCGGCTCGCTGCGCTGCGACTGCGGCCCGCAGCTGGAGGCCTCGCTGCGCCGGGTCGCCGAGGCCGGCCGCGGCGTCGTCCTCTACCTGCGCGGGCACGAGGGCCGGGGCATCGGCCTGGCCCACAAGCTGCGCGCCTACGAGCTGCAGGAGCAGGGGCGCGACACCGTCGACGCCAACCTGGACCTCGGCCTGCCCGCCGACGCCCGCGACTACAGCATCGGCGCGCAGATGCTCGGCGACCTCGGCGTGCGCTCGCTGACCCTGCTCACCAACAACCCGGAGAAGCTCGCCGCGCTCACCGAGCACGGCCTGAAGGTCAAGGGCCGCGAGGGGGTCCAGCCCCCGGCCGGCGAGCACAACCTGCGCTACCTGCGCACCAAGCGCGACCGGATGGGCCACGACCTGCCCGGCCTCGACTCCTGAGGCCCGCGCCGTCCCGCCGGACAGCGCCCTCCCCACCTCACGCACCCCCCGATTCCACGTACCGCAGCACCGAAAGGGAACAGCAGATGAGCGGCCACGGAGCCCCCGAGCTGACCATCGAGAACGCCGCCGACCTCAAGGTCGCCGTGATCGCCGCCCAGTGGCACGAGCAGGTGATGAACGGCCTGCTGGACGGCGCGCACCGCGCGCTCAAGGAGCTCGGCATCGCCGAGCCGACCGTGCTGCGGGTGCCCGGCACCTTCGAGCTGCCGGTCGCCGCCAAGCGGCTCGCCGACCGCGGCTACGACGCGGTGATCGCCCTCGGCGTGGTCGTCCGCGGCGGCACCCCGCACTTCGACTACGTCTGCCAGGCCGCCACGGCCGGCCTCACCCAGGTCAGCGTCGACACCGGCGTCCCGGTCGGCTTCGGCGTCCTGACCTGCGACAACGAGCAGCAGGCGCTGGACCGCGCCGGCCTGCCGGGCTCCGCCGAGGACAAGGGCCACGAGGCGGTGACGGCGGCCGTCGCCACCGCCGCCGTGCTCCGCGCGCTCTGACCGACCCGCCCCGCACGGGCCCGGAACACCCCCCGGACCGTGGACGTCCACCGGACTGTCCACGGTCCGGAACCGTTTACCGCCTGTCAGCCCGCACGCCGTAAGGTGAGTCCATCATGGCTTCGAAGACATTCGAGGAGCTCTTCACCGAGCTCCAGCAGAAGGCCGCCACCGGCGACCCCTCGTCCTCCCGCACCGCGCAGCTCGTCCAGCAGGGCGTCCATGCGATCGGCAAGAAGGTCGTCGAGGAGGCCGCCGAGGTCTGGATGGCCGCCGAGTTCCAGTCGGACGAGCAGACCGCCGAGGAGATCTCCCAGCTCCTCTACCACCTTCAGGTGATGATGGTCGCCCGCGGGCTGACGCTCGACGACGTCTACAAGTACCTCTAGCACCCGGCCCCCTGCACCACGTCCAGGGCACGTGCACACCACCCCCCAACCAGGTAAGGAACTGACCTCCATGCTGCGCATCGCCGTTCCCAACAAGGGTTCGCTCTCGGGTCCTGCGGCGGAGATGCTCCATGAGGCCGGCTACCGCCAGCGCAAGGACCCCAAGGAGCTCGTCCTCGTCGACCCGGACAACCAGGTCGAGTTCTTCTTCCTGCGCCCGCGGGACATCGCGGTCTACGTCGGCTCCGGCCGGCTGGACGTCGGCATCACCGGCCGCGACCTGCTGCTGGACTCGCACTCCAACGCCGAGGAGGTGCTGGCCCTCGGTTTCGGCGGCTCCACCTTCCGGTTCGCCCGCCCGGAGGGCGTGGACGTCAAGGACGTGCAGGGCCTGGAGGGGCTGCGGATCGCGACCTCCTACACCGGCCTGGTCGAGCAGCACCTCGCCGACCACGGGGTGAAGGCCACCGTCACCAAGCTGGACGGCGCGGTGGAGACCGCGGTGCAGCTCGGCGTCGCCGACGTGATCGCCGACGTGGTGGAGACCGGCACCAGCCTGCGCAACGCCGGCCTGGAGGTGTTCGGCGAGCCGATCCTGGTCTCCGACGCCGTGGTGATCCGGCCCAAGGGCGCGGGCGAGGACCCGGCCGTCGACCAGTTCCTGCGCCGCCTGCAGGGCGTCCTGGTGGCCCGCCGCTACGTGCTGATGGACTACGACATCCGGGCCGAGAACGTCGGCGCGGCCGTCGCGCTCACCCCCGGTCTGGAGTCGCCGACCGTCTCGCCGCTGCACACCGAGGGCTGGGTGGCGGTCCGGGCGATGGTGCTCCGCAAGGAGGCCCAGCGGATCATGGACGACCTGTGGGGCATCGGCGCCCGGGCCATCCTGGTCACCAACATCCACGCCTGCCGCCTCTGACCCTCCCGCCTCTGACCCTCCCGCCTCTGAGCCTCCCGCCGGGAGCCGCCCGCCGATCCCGGAGGGCGGGCGGCAGCCGGGAGGTAAGCACCGGTTCAATGGGGCGGGGCCGCCGACTCCGGCGCCCCGCCCCCTTCCCTGAACGACCCCGGAGAACCCACGTGACCACCCCCGCCGAGCTCCCCGTCACCTGGGCCCCGCGCCGCACCCGTGCCGTGCTGCTGCCGGTCTGCGGCCTGCTGGTGGTGATGTTCGCGGTGATCGCCGTGGCGCTGCCGGCGAACTGGCAGCTCAACGACCGGATCATGATGGTGCTCAGCGGGCTGCTGTTCGCGGCCGCCGGCGTCATGCTGGCCCGCCCGCGGGTCAGCGCCGACGCCGAGGGAGTCACCGTCGTGAACTTCGTCCGCAGCCGCCGGCTGGCCTGGGCCGAGATCGTCCGGGTCAACTTCCGCCAGGGCGACCCGTGGGCGACCCTCGACCTCGCCGACGGCACCTCGCTCGCTGCCGTGGGCATCCAGTCCGGCGTCGGCAAGGCCCAGGCGATCGCGGACGCCCGGGCGCTGCGCGACCTGGTCGAGGGCCACGGCCGCTGAGCCGCCGAGCCGCCGGACCCCGCCGCCGGACCCTGCCGCCGAGCCCCGCCGCCGAGCCCGGCCGGCGGCCCCGCCCCGGTGGGTCCGAACACCGGGCCGACGGCCGTACGGGTATCGTCTACGCTGGTAAAAGCAGGGCAAAGGCGCCCACCCGGGCTGCGCCCTGCCCGAGAACGACCTGAGGAGTGACTCCCCCCGTCCATGGACGATCCGTCCGGTAGTACCTACGCCGCCCCACTTCCGGCCACCGGAAGGCAGGCGGCACTGTGATCACCGCCTGGCTGCTGCTGTTCGCGGCCTTCCTGCTCATCCTCGCCAACGGCCTCTTCGTGGCCGCCGAGTTCGCCTTCGTGACCGTCGAGCGCGGGGCCGTCGAACGCTCCGCCGCGGCCGGCGACGCCAAGTCCGCCCGGGTCTCCAGGGCCCTGCGGCACCTCTCCTTCGAGCTCTCCGGCGCCCAGCTCGGCATCACCGTCACCTCGCTGGTGGTCGGCATGCTCGCCGAGCCGGCGCTCTCCGTCATCCTGGGCCCGGTCTTCACCGGGATCGGCCTCTCCGAGGGTGCCGCCCGCGGTGCCGCGGTGATCGTCGGCATGGTGATGGCCACCGTCGTGCAGATGGTGATCGGCGAGCTGGTCCCGAAGAACTGGGCGATCTCCCGGCCGCTCCAGGTGGCCCGCTCGGTGGCCGCCCCGCACATGGCCTTCTCCTACGTCTGCCGCCCACTGATCAGCTTCCTGAACGGCTCGGCCGACCGCACCGTGCGCGCCTTCGGCATCGAGCCGCAGGAGGAGCTGGGCCACGCCCGCACCCCCGCCGAGCTGGTCTCGCTGGCCCGGCACTCGGCCAGGGCCGGCGCGATAGACGAGGAGTCGGCCACGCTGTTCGTGCGGACCCTCGGCCTGAGCGAGCTCACCGCCGAGTCCGTGATGACCCCGCGGGTCGACGTCGCCGCCCTCCAGCGCGACGCCAGCGCCGCCGACGTGGTCAACCTGACCCGGGCCACCGGCCTCTCCCGCTTCCCGGTCTACGCCGACAGCCTGGACGAGGTCACCGGCACCGTCACGCTCAAGGACGCCCTCGCCGTGCCGCCCGCCGACCGCGCCTCGGTGCGGGTCGTCGACCTCGCCGTGCCGCCGCTGCTGGTGCCCGAGACGCTCCCGGCCGAGCGGCTGCTCGACCAGCTGCGCCGGCTCCAGCCGATGGCCATCGTGGTCGACGAGTACGGCGGCACCGCCGGCGTCGTCACCGTCGAGGACATCGTCGAGGAGATCGTCGGCGCGGTGCAGGACGAGCACGACCCCGCCGACACCCCCGACCTGGTCCCGCTGCCGCCCGTCGACGGGCGGCCCGTCTGGGCGGCCGACGGCCGGGCCCGGATCGACCAGCTGGAGGGCATCGGCCTGCACGCCCCCGACGGGCCGTACGAGACGCTGGCCGGCCTGGTCGCCGACCTGCTCGGCAAGCTGCCGGCCCCCGGCGAGCAGGCCGAGCTGCCCGGCTGGCGCTTCACCGTCGAGGCGGTCGACCGCCACCGCACCAGCCGGGTCCGGGTCGAACGCACCGGCGAGCAGCACCGCACCGGCAAGGACGAGGACGGCACCCGATGACCGCGCTCCAACTGGCCGTCGCCATCCTGCTGCTGCTCGGCAACGCCTTCTTCGTCGGCGCCGAGTTCGCCGTCGTCTCGGTCCGCCGCAGCCAGATCGAACCGCTGGCCGAGGCCGGCAACCGGCGTGCCCGCACGGTGCTGCACGCGCTCTCCAACGTCTCCGCCATGCTCGCCGCCGCCCAGCTCGGCATCACCGTCTGCTCGCTGGGCCTCGGTGCCCTCGCCGAGCCGACCATCGCCCACCTGCTGGAGGGGCCGTTCCACGCGTTCGGCGTCCCGTCCGGCCTGATGCACCCGCTCTCCTACGGCATCTCGCTGGCGGTGGTGGTCTTCCTGCACATGGTGATGGGCGAGATGGTGCCGAAGAACATGGCGATGGCCGGACCGGAGAAGGCCGCGCTCTGGCTCGGCCCGCCGCTGGACCGGCTCGCCCGCTGGCTCGCGCCGGTCATCCGGGCCCTGAACGCCTTCGCCAACGGCGTGCTCAGGCTGTTCCGGGTCGACGCCAAGGACGAGGTCGAGTCGGTCTTCACCACCGAGCAGCTGATGTACCTGCTGGTCGACTCCCGGGACGCCGGCCTGCTCGACGAGGACCGCCAGGAGCGCCTGGAGGACGCCCTGGAGCTGGGCCGCCGCCCGGTGACCGACGTGCTGCTCAAGCCGGAGCAGCTGGTCACGGTGGACACCAAGGTCACCGCGGCGCAGGTCGAGGAGCTGGCGCTGCGCACCGGCTTCTCGCGCTTCCCGGTCACCGACGGCGACCCGGCCGGCCACGGCTACCTGGGGTACGTGCACCTCAAGGACGTCCTGGACGTCGAGGACCGGTCGGCCCCGGTCCCGGCCCGCCTCTGGCGGCCGATCACCGTGCTGCGCGGGTCGCTCCCGCTGGACGACGCGCTCGGCGCGATGCGCCGGGCCACCTGCCACCTGGCCGCCGTGCTCGACCAGGACGGGCGGACCCTCGGCGTGGCGATGCTGGAGGACGTGCTGGAGGAGCTGGTCGGCGAGATGCACGACCCGGACCACCGCACGATGGCCTGACCGGCGCTCCGTTCCCGGCCGCCCCCACGTGGGGTGCGCCCCCGGCGGTCGGCTCCCGGCCGGTCCGCCCCGCCACCCTTCGACCGCCGCCATCGCTCTGGGCGATTCTGCTCTGAGCATGAAGCCGTTCCCATGCCGACCACCCGCGTGCAGGGTGGTCGGCATGAGGCTTCTGCTGCTGGGCGGAACGGAGTTCGTCGGACGCGCCCTCACCGAGGACGCACTGGCACGGGGATGGGAGGTGACGATCTTCCACCGGGGGACGCACGCGCCGCCGCAGGGCACGCACGCCCTGCACGGGGACCGCACGGCCGAGGGCGGTCTGGCCGCGCTGGCCGAGGGGGAGTGGGACGCCGTGGTGGACACCTGGGCGGGCGCGCCCTCGGTGGTGCGGGACAGCGCCCGGCTGCTGGCCGACCGGGTCGGCCACTGTGCGTACGTGTCGAGCCGGTCGGTGTACGCCTTCCCGGTGCCGGCGGGGTCCGCCAGGGGCGAGGACGCCCCGCTGGTGGAAGGCTCGCCCGACGACGGCGAGATGCCGTACGCGGAGTCCAAGCGCGGCGGCGAGCTGGCGGTGCTGGACGCGTTCGGGGAGCGCGCGCTGCTGGTGCGGGCCGGGCTGATCGTCGGCCCGTACGAGAACATCGGCCGGCTCCCCTGGTGGCTCAACCGGGTCGCCCGCGGCGGCCCGGTGCTCGCCCCGGGGCCGCGCGACCTCGCGCTGCAGTTCGTGGACGTCCGCGACCTCGCGTCCTGGACCCTGGACGCGCTCGAAGCGGGCCGGTCCGGCCCCTACGACCTGGTGAGCCCGCCCGGGCACGCCACCATGGCCGAGCTGCTGGCGGAGTGCGTCCGGGTCACCGGCGCCGACGCCGAGCTCCGCTGGAAGGATCCGGAGGCCGTGCTCGCGGCAGGTGTCGAGCCCTGGTGGGAGCTGCCGTTCTGGCTCCCGCCGGGCGAGCTCCTCGACGGCATGTACGGCGCCGACGTCAGCCGGGCGCTGGCGGCGGGCCTGCGCTGCCGCCCGGTGGCGGAGACGGTCGCCGACACCTGGGCCTGGTTGCAGGCCATCGGCGGCACGGCTCCGCAGCGCCCGGACCGGCGGGTGGTCGGCCTGGAGCCGGAGCGCGAGGCGAAGCTGCTCTGAGGGCGCTGCCCGGCGGATCGGCCCCGGCCGGTGCGCACCGCCGACCGGCGGCCGGGGTGCGGTGGATCAGCCCCGGCCGTCGATCAGCTCGCCGTAGGCCTGGACGAGGTCCGGCAGCCGCAGGGTGGCCAGGTCCTCGCGGCCGGGCGGTTCACGCAGCAGGGTGAGCCGCAGGTCCCGGTAGGCGCAGGACTTCTCGTACAGGGTGCGGATGAACCGGCCGTTGCCGAGCTCGTCGATCCAGCCCTCGCGGACCACGTGGGTGCAGATGCTGGCCAGCTCCTCCGCGGCGTCCTCGTCCCAGCCGTCGCCGTCCCGGTCGGCCAGCGCCGCACCGATCGCGGTCAGCTCGCCGGGGCGGTAGCTGGGGAAGTCCACCCGGGTGGTGAAGCGGGAGTTGAGGCCGGGGTTGGTGGCGAGCAGCCGGTTCATCCCCTCCGGGTAGCCGGCCAGGATCACCACCAGCCGGTCGCGGTTGTCCTCGGCCCGCTTCAGCAAAACCTGCAGCGCCTCGTCACCGTACGCGTCGCCCTTGCTGTAGCCGGAGTTGGAGAGGCTGTAGGCCTCGTCGATGAAGAGCACGCCGTCCAGCGCGGAGTCGATGAGCTCGTTCGCCTTCACCGCCGTCTGGCCGAGGAACTCGCCCACCAGGTCGGCCCGTTGGGCCTCGACGAGGTGATCGCCGGAGAGCAGGCCGAGGGCGTGGAAAACCCGCCCGAGGATGCGCGCGACGGTGGTCTTGCCGGTGCCGGAGGGGCCGGAGAAGACGAAGTGCCGCTTGGGCGGCTGGACCGGCAGGCCCTGTGCGGCCCGCAGCCGGGACATCCGCAGCTGGGCGGAGAGCGCCCGGACCTGCCGCTTGACGGGTTCCAGGCCGACCATCCTGGAGAGCTCGGCCAGGGCGGCGTCCAGCTCCTGCTCGCTGCCGGCCCGGCCGGCGGGGGCGAAGGCGTCGGCCGTCCGGGGCAGCGCCTCGCCGCGGGCCGGGCCGGTGCCGCCCGTGGCCGCGGGGGCGAGCGGCGGGACGGCCGGGCCCGAGCGCTCGCCTGCGGGCGCGGCCTGGCCCGGCGGCAGCGGGGCGCCGGCCGCTCCGGGCGTACCGGGTCTGGGCGCCGGGTCGGCGCCGCCGGCGTCCTGCTCGGCCGGGAGCGGCCCGGACGGCGCCCCGCCGGCGTAGGCCTCCGTGGAGTAGGCCTCGGCGGGGCAGGCCTCGGCGGAGCCGGCCCCGCCGACGAACGCCCCGGGCTCGAACCCGGCGGCGTCCTGGCCCCCGGCCCCCACCACGTCCGGATCGGCCACGGAGCCCGGCCCGTCGGTGTCGAACGCGATGTCGCCGGCCGCCGTGCCCGCCTCGCGCCCGGCCGCGCCCACGGCGTCGAGCAGCGCGTCCCCCAGGCCGTCCTCGGCCGCGATGGCCGCGAGCCGCGTCGCGGTGTCCATGAACGCCGGATCGGCCCGGTGCACCGCCCGGTAGAGCGGTAACGCGGCGGCGCTGCGCCCGGCCCCCTCGTACGCCCGGGCCAGCCAGTACCGGAGCTCCTTGCGCTGCGGCTGCTCGGAGCGGCAGCGGGCGAGCGAGGCCGCCAGCGGAGCCTGCGCCTGCGCGCACATGTCCAGCCGGACCCGGGCCATGCCGGCGAACAGCCCGGCCTCGATGCCGAGCAGCGGGTCGTCCAGCAGCCGGTCGGTGTCGCGGATCAGCTGCTCCCAGTCCTTCAGCAGGTAGGAGCGGCAGGCGTGCAGGAAGCGGGCCGACGGGTCCTCGCCGGGGGACGGGCACTGCTCCAGCGCCTGGTCCAGCTCGGAGAGGTGGCGGCCGTCCAGCCAGTGCGAGGCGTGGGCCAGGGCGAGGTCCCGGGCGTCCTCCAGTACCGGCTGGACCCACCAGCCCAGCCAGTACCAGGAGCTGAGCGGCCGGCCGTGGCGGCGGCGCTGCTCGCCGAATCGTTTCTGGCTCCGGTACATCGCCAGCAGGGCGCCGGAGGTGTCGCTGCGCAGCGCGTGCAGGCCGAGCCAGGCGTCGGCCATCCCCGGGTCCAGCCGGACGGCGGTCCGGAACTCCTCCTCCGCGCGGGCGTACGCTCCCGCCGTGTAGGCGTCCATCGCGCGCAGCCAGGCGCGGTCGGCGAGCCGGTTCGGCGCCGGGCCGCCCGCGTTGTTGCTGTCGGAACTATCCACCGTCGTCACTCACGCCCCCCGCGGTGTGCCTCGGGGCTCGGCCGGCGTCGGAGTCGTCGCGCGCGGAGCCGGCCGGTGGTCGAACGCCCCCGGGACGCATATGCGCCTCCCGGAAATCGTACCGGCGCGGGGCTGATCCGGAAGGGTGCCGCGCGGGGTCAAATGCGATCGAGGGCGCGGGCGTTGGGCTTCCGCAGGGACCACGGGGGCCCGGGAGGGCGCACCGGCGCGTGCAGGCGGCGCACGCGGCGCGCGACGGGGGGACGGCACCCCCGGCTCACGGGGGAACAAGCCGGGGGTGCCGAGTCGAGGTGTTGCGCGATCCGTGGACGCGGCAACACCGGAAACCTAATTCCTGGCGATACCGCAGGTCAAGGGCTTGTTGAAGGTTCACCGACGGTGCTCGGGGTGATCCGCCCGGTCACTCCGTCGACCCGCGTCGCGGCGTACGGGCGGCTCGGGTCGGCGGCGAAATGCGCTGTTTCGGCCTGCGCCCAGCCCTCCCAGAACTCCGCCAGCGCCGGGCCGTCCCGCTGCTCGCCGCGCCGCCGGGCGTCCTCGGCGGCCAGCTCCATCCAGACCACCCGCGCGAGCCACGGCCGCACCGCGCGCCGCCCGGCGCCGACCCCCTCCACCAGGACCACCGGCGCGCTCGGCACCGCCGCCGTCGAGGCGAAGCGGCGCAGCGTCCAGTCGTACACCTCGTACGCGGCGTCCCGGCCGGCCGCCAGCGGCTCCAGCACCTGCCCGCGCAGCCGCCCGGTCCAGCCGAACGGCTCCGCGTGGGTGGCCAGGTCGTCCAGGTGCACCACCGGGGCCCCGCCGAGTGCGGCGGCCAGCCGGCCGGCGAAGGTGGTCTTGCCCGACCCGGCGTGGCCGTCCACCGCGACCAGCCGCACCGGCCCGCAGGACGGCGCGAGGGCGCGCAGCTCGGCCGCGAGCGCGGCCAGCTCCGCGGCGGACTCCCCGGAGCCGCCCCCCGCCCGCCGGGCGGCGCCGCCGGCGGTGCGGACGTCGGACCTGTCCCCGGACGGGGGTTCGAAGGTTTCGGAAGCAGCCACAATGGCCACCCTACGGCGGCCCACAGGCCGATACGGACAGTGATCCCCCGCAGGTCGTGACGGCAGCGCCGGGAATCGGGCATACTCGCATCGCCACGCTTGTGAACGGCCGTTCACCGCAATCCGGTGCCGGTCGGCCCGACCAGCCACACCCGCGTCGGGCCCGCCACTCCAGGGCCCGGTGCCCGAACGAGGAGGCGACCAGCCGCCATGACCACCTCCCCTGTGAAAGCCGTGGACCGTCAGCTCCCCAGCGAGGAGGCCCGCGAGCTGCTGGGCCTGACCCGCGAGCTGGTCCAGCGCGAGCTGCTGCCGCGCGCGGCGGAGGACGAGGCCACCGGCCGCTTCCCGCGCGAGGTCTTCCGCACCCTCGGCGCGGCCGGTCTGCTCTCGCTCCCGTACGAGGAGAAGTACGGCGGCGGCGACCAGCCGTACGAGGTCTACCTCCAGGTGCTGGAGGAGCTGTCGGCCGGCTGGCTGGCGGTCGGCCTCGGCGTCAGCGTGCACACGCTCTCCTGCCACGCCCTGGCCACCTTCGGCACCGAGGAGCAGCGCGCCGAGTGGCTGCCGGGCATGCTCTCCGGCGACCAGCTCGGTGCGTACTGCCTCTCCGAGCCGCAGTCCGGCTCGGACGCCGCGGCGCTGCGCACCCGCGCCGACCTGGACGGCGACGACTACGTCGTGAGCGGCACCAAGGCGTGGATCACCCACGGCGGGCAGGCCGACTTCTACAGCGCGCTGGTGCGCACCGGCGAGCCGGGCGCGCGCGGCATCAGCTGCCTGCTGGTGCCGGGCGTCACCGCCGGCCTCTCGGCGGCGCCGCCGGAGCAGAAGATGGGCATGCGCTCCTCGCCGACCGCCCAGCTGCACTTCGACGGTGCCCGGGTGCCCCGCGAGCGGCTGGTCGGCACGGAGGGGCAGGGCTTCCAGATCGCGCTTGCCGCGCTGGACTCCGGCCGCCTCGGCATCGCGGCCTGTGCGATAGGCGTGGCCCAGGCCGCGCTGGACCTCGCCGTCGACTACGCGCGCACCCGCCGCCAGTTCGGCCGGCCGATCGCCGACTTCCAGGGCCTGTCCTTCATGCTGGCCGACATGGCCACCCAGATCGAGGCCGGCCGCTCGCTCTACCTGTCCGCCGCGCGGCTGCGCGACGCGGGCCGCCCGTTCTCCAAGGAGGCGGCGATGGCGAAGCTGTTCTGCACCGACACCGTGATGCGGGTGACCACCGACGCGGTGCAGGTCCTCGGCGGCTACGGCTACACCCAGGACTTCCCGGCCGAGCGGTACATGCGCGAGGCCAAGGTGCTGCAGATCGTCGAGGGGACCAACCAGATCCAGCGCCTGGTGATCGGCCGTCACCTGACCAAGGGCTGATCCCGTCGCCGGCCGGCCCGACCGCGGCCGGCTGTCGTGCGCGACTGTGGCCCGTCCGGGAATCCCCGGACGGGCCACGGCCGTTCTGCGGGGATTTCGTGGGCGTCCCGGAGGGGGGCGGAACGTCCGCGTGGAATTCCGGGAACGCCGTGGGGTGCATTCCCGGAGCCGCCCCGGGAATCCCCGGTCCGGGGTAGCGGAAAGCGGCGGTTTCCGGGGCGGGGAGTACCCGCCCCGGAAACCGCCGGGGTGCCGCGGAGCGGCGCCTGGTCAGGCCGCGATCTTCCCCATCTGGAATTCACGGTCGGCGGCGTCGTCGCTCTGCAGCTCGGCCACCCAGGCCTCGAAATCGGCGATCTCCTCCAGGCTCGGCGCCGGACGGACCGCCTCGATGAGGGCAGTGCTCATGGAAATGTCACCCCCGTTCATCCTGAGTGCCCGATGTGGGCGAGAAGGGCCCTGATCAGGGCTTCTTCGTCAGGTTGATGTCGTACTCGGTCACCCAGGCCTCGAAGGCCGCGAGCTCCTCGTCGGTCGGAGCGGTACGCGTAGCCATGTTTGTCACCCCCGTTCGTGCGATATGTTCCGGAAATCGGGAGGGAACGCCCCGGAATGCCCGTCGGGGTCATGGGGGCGTCTCCCGGATCGGCGCTCAGATTCAGCGCATCTTCATCGAGTTGATGTCGTACTCGGTGACCCAGGCCTCGAAGGCCGCGATCTCCTCGTCGGTCGGAGCCGGACGGGTAGCCATGAATTTCCACCCCCTTTCCTTGATCGACTGCGGGGCGACGCTAGCACGTTGCATGTCCACATCAGCAACGTGATGCGGGTCACATGCCCGGAGCGTTTGCGGTGATCGTCACTCTCGACTGCGTACATGTCATGACGTAGAGTCTGGCGAAGATCATCCAGTCGACGCCGACGGGGTGCCGGAGTACCGCGCCCCAGGTCGGCCGGGCCGCAGCACGCCTGTGCGCGAGCCGGGACCGCGGACATCCGAGCGCCAGTGAAGCGCCGTCACCGGGCATACCGGTCCGTCGACCTGCACATCGGAGGGGGAGTCCCAATGCCTGTCGAGGCGATCGGAGCCGACCTGCGTGCCTTCGCGGCCGTGGACGAGGCCGAGGATCCGCTGCCGCTGATCCGGGCGCTGGACGAGGGCAAGGCCTACCCGGGCATGCGGACCGCCGAGGAGGCCATCGCGGCCGCGCTGCGGCTGGAGGGCGCCACGGCGGTGCTGGACGTCGGCTGCGGGCTGGGCGCCGACGCGATCGCGATGGCCGGGCGGGTGCCGCAGGGCGCCCGGGTCACCGGGCTCGACCTCAGCCGCACCATGGTCGCCGAGGCCCGGCTGCGCGCCGCCCGGGCCGGCGCGGCGGTCTCGTTCGAGGTCGGCAGCGCGCTCGAACTGCCCTTCTCGGACGGCGAGTTCGATCGTTGCCGGGCTCAGACGCTGCTGCAGCACGTGCCCGATGCGCCGCGCGCGATCGCCGAGATCGCCCGGGTTCTGCGGCCCGGCGGCCGAGCGGTGGCCTTCGAGTTCGACCTCGGCACGACCGTGCTCGACCACCCCGACCGGGCGACCACCCGGACGATCCTCGACTACGTCACCGACGCGGCGCTCCAGGGCTGGATCGGCCGTCAGCTGCCCCGGCTCTACCGGGAGGCCGGCTTCACCGAGGTCACGGTCCACCCGCACCCGGTCCCCAACGACTTCGCGTTCTTCCTGTTCACCATGCGGAGGCCACTCGCCCAGCTGGTCAAGGACCGGGTGCTGACCGCCCGCCAGGTGATCGCCTGGAAGGACCGGCTGGAGCAGCTCCACGAGGACGGTCACTACCTCGGCGGCACCACCGGTTACCTGGTGTCGGCCACCAAGGCCTGACCCCGCACCGGCGCCCCCGGCCCACCGCGCCCCCGCCGGCCCTCTGCCCGGCCCCGGCCCCGCCGCGCCCCCGAGACCTCCCGGCCCGCAGTTCCGTACCAGCGAGAGAAGTGTGCTTCCCGTGCCAAGACGGCAAGACGGCGATCCGCCCGTGACCGAGACACCCGAGACCCCCGCCGGGGCTGAACAGCGTTCCGGCCTCGCGGCCCTGGCCGCCCGGCTGCGCGACCGGGACGAGTGGAAGTTCTTCGCCGTCCTGCCCCGCGCCCACCGCGGCCTGGCCGTCGCCTGGTGGGCGCTGATCCTGGTGCGCGGCGCCCTGCCCGCCCTGTTCGCCGTCACCACCGGCCTGCTGGTGGACGCGATCGGCGACGGCACCTCCCTGACCGGCCCGCTCTGCGCCGCCGGCACGGTGTTCGTCCTGCTCCGCATGCTGGTGCCGCTGCACTCGCAGGTCGGCGTCGCCCTCGGGGAGCGTCTCTCCTGCCTGCTGCACGACCTGCTGGTCGAGACGACCACGGCACCCGGTGGCATCGCCCACCTGGAGTCGCGCGAGCTGGCCGACGAGCTGGCCGGTGCCCGCGACTTCGACCAGGGCACGGTCGGCCCGCCGATGGCCATCTCGGTCGGGCTGATCGCCGGTGGCCTGGTCGAGGCGGCCGTCGGTGCCGGCCAGGTGATCGTGCTCGCCGCCTACACCTGGTGGGCGCCCCTGCTGGTCGGAGGCGCCTGGCTGGCCACCCACTGGCTGCTGAAGGAGAGCAGCTTCTGGGACCGCAACACCGGCGAGGTGCTGGACGCCCAGCGACGCTCCGACTACACCTACAAGCTGGCCGTCGACGCTCCGGCCGCCAAGGAACTGCGGATCTTCGGGCTCGGCGACTGGACCGTGGCCCGATTCGCCGCCGCCCGCCGCCGCCTGGTGGAGCTGCGCTGGCAGACCACCAAGCTGCAGCAGCGGCCGCTGCGCTGGACCATCCTCGTCCTGGTCGCGGCCAACGGCGTCACCCTGTGGTCGCTGGCCCGGGACGCCGCTTCCGGCGCCGTCGGGACCGGCGAGGTCGTCGTCTTCGCCCAGGCCGCGGTCGGTGCCAGTGCGATCGCTTTCGGCGGTCTGAACTGGGCCCTGCCGCCCGCCGCCGGTTCGGTCGCCGCCGTCCTCGGCCTGCGCGAGAGCATGGCGGAGGCCGGCCGGCTCGGCGGCACCGGCGAGCTCCCGGCCGGCGAGGCGCCGCGGGACGGGATCCGCTTCCGCGAGGTCGGCTTCTCCTACCCGAACGACGACCGGCCGGTGCTCGACGGCCTCGACCTCACCATCGAGGCCGGGACGTCGCTGGCCGTCGTCGGCCTCAACGGTGCCGGGAAGACCACCCTGGTCAAGCTGCTCTGCGGGCTCTACGAGCCCACCAGCGGCACGATCGAGGTCGACGGCACCGCCCTCGGCGAGCTCGACCTGCCCTCCTGGCGCCGCCGGCTCACCGCGGTCTTCCAGGACTTCAACCGCTACGAGCTGCCGCTGCGGGACAACGTCGCACCGCTCGGCGCCCCCGACGAGGTCGTCGAGGCCGCGCTCACCGACGCCGGAGCGGCGGACCTCGCCGACCTCGACACCGTCCTGGCCCCCGGGTACGACGGCGGCCGGGACCTCTCCGGCGGGCAGTGGCAGCGGGTCGCCGTGGCCCGTGCGCTCTGCGCGGTGCGCCAGGGCGCCGGGGTCGTCGTCCTGGACGAGCCCACCGCGCAGCTGGACGTCCGGGGCGAGGCCGAGATCTTCGACCGGATCCTCACCGCCACCAAGGGGTGCACCACCGTTCTCATCTCCCACCGGTTCTCCACCGTCCAGCACGCCGACCGGATCTGCGTCCTCGCCGACGGACGGGTCGCCGAGCTGGGCACCCACGACGAGCTGATGGCGGCGAACGGCCGGTACCGGCAGATGTTCGACCTGCAGGCTTCCCGATTCGAGGAGGAACCCGATGGCATCGCCGGCTGACAAGACCAAGCCTGCCGACCCGCTGCCCTCGTCCGTCCGGGCGCTGGCGCGCTCGCTGCGGCTCGGCTACCAGGCGAGCCCGCTGCTGATCGTGGTGGCCTTCGGGACCACGGTGGCCGCGGCCGCCCCCGACGCGCTGTTCGCGGCCGGCCTGGCCGCGCTGCTGCACGGGGTGCTCACCCAGGACGACGGCCGGATCCTCGCCGCAGCGCTCTTCCTCGGCGCCCTCGCCACCGGCAGCTGGCTGCTCGGCACCGTCAGCGACCGGGCCAACCGCCGCTTCGCCGACCGGGCCGCGGTCTACGTCGAGTCGCACGTCGCCCGGCTTCAGTCGGCGGTGACCACCCTGGAGCACCACGAGCGGCCCGAGCACGCCGACCGCATCTCCGTGCTGCGCAACCACGCCGGTGCGCTGAGCTACCTCTACCAGGAGCTCTTCGGCACCGTCGGCGTCCTCGTCCGACTGGCCATCACCCTGCTGCTGCTGATGTCGGTCGACCCGCTGCTCGGCCTGCTGGGCGTACTGGCCGTCCCCGGCGTGCTGGTGTCCGGCTGGCGCTCCGGCGTCGACAAGAAGGCCGAGGAGGCCGGCGCCCAGCACGAGCGCCGGGCCCGTCACCTCTTCACCCTCGCCACCTCGGCCGCCGCCGGCAAGGAGATCAGGGTCGCCGGCGTCCAGCGCTGGCTGCACGACGCCCGGCACGACGCCTGGGACCGCCGCTACCGGCCGCTGGCCCGCTCCCGCTGGATCACGGCGCTCTGGCAGGCCGCCTCGCACGCGCTGTTCGGCGCCGCCTTCGTGTTGGCCGTCGCGCACGTCGCAGGAGGCTCCGGTTCGGCGGCCGCCGACAGCCTGCTGCTGCTCACCGCGGGCAGCCGGCTGGCCCAGTACGTCGGACAGACCGTCACCCAGGCCCAGTTCTACCGGACCATCTGGCTCGACGTGTCGCGCCGCCTGACCTGGCTGGAGGACCTCGCCGCCGCCGACCGGGCCGCGGCCGACCTGCCGGTGCCCGCCCGCCTCGCCGGAGGCATCAGGCTGGAGCGCGTCGGCTTCCGCTACCCCGGCTCCGAGCAGGCCGTCCTGGAGGACGTCACCCTCGACCTGCCGGCCGGCAAGGTCGTCGCCGTGGTCGGCGAGAACGGCGCCGGCAAGACCACCCTGGTCAAGCTGCTCTGCCGGTTCTACGCCCCGACCTCGGGGACGATCACCGTGGACGGCGCCGACCTCGCCCGGATCTCCCCGGCCGGCTGGCGGGAGCGGATCAGCGGCGCGTTCCAGGACTTCTTCAAGTTCGAGTACCCGGTCCGGCAGTCCGTGGGGCTCGGCGACCTCCCGCGCCTCGACGACCCCGCCGCCGCCCGGGCCGGCATCGCCCGCGCCGGGGCCGAGGAGCTGGTCGACGGCCTCCCCGACGGCCTGGACACCCAGCTCGGCCCGACCTGGGAGAAGGGCGTCGACCTGTCCCACGGGCAGTGGCAGAAGATCGCCCTGGCCCGCGGCTTCGTGCGCGAGGACCCGCTGCTGCTGGTGCTGGACGAACCGACCTCCGCGCTCGACGCCGAAGTGGAGCACGAGCTCTTCGAGCGCTACGCCGAGGCCGCCCGGACCGCCGCCGGCGACGGCTCCGGCCGGATCACCGTCCTGGTCTCGCACCGCTTCTCGACCGTGCGGATGGCGGACGTCATCGTCGTCCTGGACGGCTCCCGGGTGGCCGAGTACGGCTCGCACGCCGAACTGATGGCGCGCGGCGGCCAGTACAGCGAGCTGTACGGCATCCAGGCGGCCTCCTACCAGGCGGGCGCGCGCGCCGTCCCCGCCGAGGCGCACTGATGGCCGGGCCCGCCCGCGCCCCCCGGCCGGCGGCCGACGAGCGCACCCTGCGCGAGCTGGTCGGCCGGATCGGGCGCGTGCCCGACCGGTACCGGGAGTTCGGGCAGACCGCCGCCGAGGCCACCTGGCAGCACGGCATCGACGAGGCGCTGCTCGGCACGCTCACCGAGCTCGGCCTGCCGTGCCGGCCGGCCGCCGACGGCCCCCGCTACGACCAGCTCGACCTCGCCAACGTCTCGCTGTCGCTCGCCCTGCCCTCCGCGCGGTTCATGGCCATGCGCGGCTGGGCGGCGGCGATCCGCTCGGCCGCCCGGGCCTCCGGCGCCACCGAGTACACCGTGGACGTGCTGCCGGCCTGTCCGCCCGGCCCGCGCGAGCACGACTGCAACCTCGCGGCGGCACCGCTGCTGCGCGAGCAGCCGGGTTTCGCCGGACCGGCCGGCGGCCCCTTCACGCTGACCCGGCGGGTCCCGGCCCGGCCCGCCGCGGTCCACCCGGAACTGGCGGCGCTGACCGAGCTGGTCGCGGCGGTGCACTTCCACCACCTGCCAGCCGGACTGCGGCAGGACGTCGGCTTCCTGCGGGAGGCGGCCCTCGCCGACTGCGGGCTGGCGGCGACCTTCCTGGCCGAGGAGGCGCTCGGGCTCGGCCTGATCGCCCGCCGGTCCTTCGGCCTGTTCCTCTCCGCGCCCTACTCGATCGCCCATTCCTGGCTGGACGTCAGGGTGGACGACCGCTGGGTCTCCTTCGACCCGCACCTGGTGAACCTGCTCACCGGCTGGAACCTGCTGCCGGCCGAGGAATGGCCGTCCTACCGGTCGATCGGCGAGGGCGCCTGGCGGCTCGCGGCCCACGAGTTCGTGATGGCCACCCACGACGGCGCGGAGACGCCGGTGTCGTTCCCGACCCGCGCGGCGGCCTAGGACGGCCGTCCCCGGGGCGGACGTCCCAGGGGCGGGCAGCGTCCCCCGGCGGGAACGCTGCCCGCCGGGGGACGCCCGCGACCGGCAGCGCCCGTGACAGCAACCTCCCCGGACCCGGACGAAAGGATCACCATGGCAGCCGATTCCCCGAACGGCGACCCGTCGGGCGAGGGGCAGGTGCCCCCGATCGCAGCCGTGCGCGGCTACGTCCGCGCGGTCGTGGCGGAGGTCACCGGGGTCCCGGTGGAGGAGCTGGCGGCCCCGGACGCCCTGCGCGAGCTCGGCCTCTCCTCGCTGGCCAGAATGAACATCACCGTCCGCTTCGACCAGGACCTCGGCGACGTCGAGCCCACCCTGACCTTCGAGTACCCGACCGTCGCGGAGCTGGCCGACCACCTGCTGGCGACCAGGCCGGCCGAGCTGGCCCGGCTGATCCCGGTGTCCGGTGCCGCGACCGCCCCGCCGCAGGCGCGGCCGGACCTGAGCTTCCGGCCGGACCGGACCGAGCAGGCCGAACGATCCGCCGGGGCGCCGTCGGCGGACATCGCCGTCATCGCGGTGACCGGCCGCTACCCCGGCGCGCCGGACGTCGAGGCGCTCTGGCGCAACCTCCGCGACGGGGTGCGCAGCACCGGCGAGGTCCCGGCCGACCGTTGGGACTGGCGCGCGCACTTCGACCCGCACAGGGGGCGGCCCGGCCGCACCCACGGCCGCTGGGGCGGCTTCCTCGACGGCGTCGCGGAGTTCGACGCCGAGCTGTTCCACGTCCTGCCGCTGGACGCGGCCCACCTCGACCCGCAGGAGCGGCTCTTCCTGCAGACCTGCTGGCACCTGCTGGAGCAGGCCGGGATGCTGGGCCCCACCACCCACGAGCCGGAGACCGGCGTCTTCGTGGGCAGCATGAACCACACCTACGGCAAGATCGGCGCCACCCGCTGGCCGCTCGGCGAGCTCACCGGCCCCAACTCCGCCCCGTGGTCGATCGCCAACCGGGTCTCCTACTTCTTCGACCTGCACGGGCCGAGCTTCGCCGTCGACTCGGCCTGCTCCTCCTCGCTCACCGCCGTCCACCTGGCCTGCGAGAGCCTGCGCCGGGGCGAGTGCCGCACCGCGATCGCCGGCGGCGTCAACCTGATCCTGCACCCGGCCCACCTGGTCGGGCTCTCCGCGTCGTCGATGCTCTCCTCCGACGAGGCGTGCAAGGTGTTCGACGCCGCCGCGGACGGGTTCGTCCCGGGGGAGGGCGTCGGAGCGGTCCTGCTCAAGCAGCTCGCGGCGGCCGTCGCCGACGGTGACCACGTCTGGGGCGTCATCAAGGGCAGCGCGCTGAACACCGCAGGGCGCACCTCGGGCTACACCGTGCCCAACCCGGCGCGCCAGTCCGACCTGGTCACCGCCGCGGCCGAGCGGGCCGGGGTCGACCCCGCCACCCTCTCCTACGTGGAGGCGCACGGCACCGGCACCGCCCTCGGCGACCCGCTGGAGATCGCCGGCCTGGCCCGCGCACTGGCCCCGGGGCGCCCGGCGGACCGGCCCTGTCCGGTCGGCTCGCTGAAGGCGAACATCGGACACCTGGAGGGCGCGGCCGGCGTGGCCGGGCTCACCAAGGTCCTGCTCCAGCTGAAGTACGGACAGCTCGCTCCCTGCGTCGGGCTGGAGGAGCTCAACCCCAAGATCGACACCTCGGTGGTGCGGTTCCCCCGGGAGACCGAGGCGTGGGTGGCCGCGCCGGGGGTGCCGCGGCGCGCCGGGGTGAGCGCCTTCGGGGCCGGCGGAGCCAACGCGCACCTGATCCTGGAGGAGTACCGGCCGGCGGTGACCGGGCCCGAGGACGCGCCCGTCGCGGAGGAGGAGCAGCTGGTGCTGCTCTCCGCCCGCACCGGGGAGCGGCTGCGCGTGCTCGCCGGTGCCCTCGCCCGGGCCCTGTCCGAGGAGCCGGGCGGGCCGGTCGGGCTGGCCGGGCTCGCGTACGGCTCGCAGGTCGGCCGCAGGGAGCTGGCCGAGCGGCTCGCCGTCACCGCGCGCGACCGGGCGGGCCTCCGCACCGCGCTGGAGGCCTTCGTCGCCGGGCGGTCGGCGCCCGGGCTGCGGACGGGTGCCGTGCGCACCGACGCCGGGCCCGCCGGCCTGCTCGACGACGAGGACGGGCGCGCCTACCTGGACGCCCTGGTGGACAAGCGGCGGCTGGACCGGCTGGCCGCGCTCTGGGTCGACGGCGTGCCGGTCGACTGGGCCCGGCTCTGGCCGGCGCCCACCCCGCGCCGGGCGGCCCTGCCGCCGTACCCGTTCGAGCCGCGGCGCTTCTGGGTCGACCCGGCGGCACCCTTCGGCGCCACCGGGAGGGCCGGGGACGCCGGGGACGCCGCAGCGCCGGTAGGCGGCACCGCCGCGGACGGCCCCGCCACCGCCGTCGAGGAGGTCCTGCGGCAGGCGGCCGCCGGTTTCCTGCTGATCGATCCCGCCGAGGTCGACGTCGAGGCCGACCTGATGGAGCTCGGCTTCGACTCCATCGCCCTGGTCCTGCTGACCGCCCAGGTGGGCGAGGCGTTCGGCATCGAGCTGGACCCGCTGCAGGTCCTGGACCACCCGACGCTGGCCGCGCTGCGCACCCTGCTGATGACGGAACACCCGGATGCCGTGGCGGCCCGGCACGGCGGCACCGGCCTGCCCGGCGCCGCGGGCTGACCGCGCCCGACGGTGCCGACCGAGCCCGCCGCGGCGCCCGGCGACCGCGCCCCGACCGACGAGAGAGTGGAGAACCCGATGCACGACCAGGTGGCGCAGCTGCCGGACCGCGGCCGGACGATCGAGGAGGTGGTCGCCCGGGCGCTGCTGATCCCCGGGCGCCACCGGGAGTTCGACGTCCCGCGGGCGATGCTGGCGAAGGCCTACGCCATCGACGCCGACCTGCTGGCCGAGCTGCTCGACGCCGGCCTGCCGCACGAGGGCGGCGGCGAGGAGCTGCGGCTCAACTCGTTCGACCTGGAGAACGTCACCGTCGAGCTGGAGCTCAACTGCCCCAACTGGATGCTGATGAAGACCCTGGCCCGGGCCTTCGACGGCGAGCTCGGCAAGGACAGCAGCAGCGCGTACGCCTTCCGCACCACCGGGCGCTGCCCCGAACCCGGCCACTCCGGCGAGTGCGACTTCGCCCCCAGCGCCATGCTGGACGCCAACCCGGGCTCCGGGGAGGTGACGTGGGACAGTCCGCTCTCCTTCACCCGCCGGGTCCGGCTGCCGGAGGAGGAGTACTGGTTCGACGACACCGCGCGGGCGCTGTTCGAGCCCGTCCACCGGCTGACCTTCCACCTGCTGCCGCACGAGCTGTCCACCGACGTCGGCTTCGCCCGCGAGACCGGGCTGGCCGACTGCCGGCTGGCCAGCCACGTCCTGCTGGCCGAGACCCGCGACGCCGGCGTGGAGGTCCGCGGCGCGAGCGGCCTGATCATGGCCGCGCCCTTCCCGCTCCAGCACATGTGGATCGAGGTCAGGACGGCCGACGGCTGGACGGCCGCCGACCCCTTCTTCCTCCGTACGCTGGCCGGCTGGCGGATCCTCGACCCGCGGGTCTGGCCGGAGCACCGCTCGCCGCGGCGGATCTACTGGCCGATCGACGGCGCTCCCGCGCCGGAGGACATCGTGCTGGTCACCCACCGGGGCGAGCGGGCGTCGAGCTCCAGCCGGATCGTCAACTGGCAGGCGCAGTAGGCGCAGTGTGCGCACCGGCCGATACCCCGAGGGCCCGGGACCGTACTGGTCCCGGGCCCTCCGGCATCGGTGCGGGCGGTCGCCCGCAGCCCCCGCGCAGCGGATCAGCCGCCGGCCCGCAGGGACTCGGGCGCGAAGTGCTCGTCGATCAGCATCACCGGGACCCCGCCGGCGAACACCCGGTAGCGGCGGGCGGCACCCGCCCCGGCCGGGACGCTGTAGGAGAGGATCTCGCGGAAGGACTCCACCCGGTGGCGGCGCAGCAGCCGGCCGATCGGCTCCTCGCTGCCCAGCAGGTCCGCCCGGAGCGGCGCCGGCAGCGCGCCCACCGCCATCACGGTGGCCGCCCGTACGTACACCCGGCCCGAGCCGGCCCCCACCAGGTGGGTGGTGCGCGACAGCAGCGGTCCGGCGGTGGGCGCCAGCAGCTCCGCGACGTCCTCGGCGGGCGGGGCGGGCACGTGGGCCAGCCGGGCGGTGACGATGCGCTCGCCCACCACCTGCTCCACCAGCGGCGTCACGGTGCCGTCGCAGGTCAGGATCAGCCGGCCGACCAGGTCGAGCCGGGCCAGCTCCGGCGGCAGCGGGTGCGCGGGGGCCGCTGCGCGCCTCATCGGCCGGCCCCGGGGGCCAGCGCCTTGCCGGTGGCGGAGCGGGGGATCTCCGCGACCACGTCGATGCGGCGCGGCACCTGATGGGGGGCCAGCCGATCGCGGCACCACGGGACCAGGTCGGGGGCGTCCGCGCGGAGCACCACGGCGGCCACCGGCACCTGCCCGTGCGCGGTATCCGGGGCGGCCGTCACCCGCACGTCCGCCACTGCCGGGTGACGGGCCAGCACGCGCTCGATCTCGACCGGGGCGACCTTCTTCCCGGCAACGTTGATCAGCGTCCCGATCCGGCCGGCCAGCCGGATGCCGTGCTCGGTGGCGGTCAGGGCGAGGTCGCCGGTGCGGTACCAGCCGTCGGCGTCGAGGTCGAGCGGTACCAGGCCGTCCGGTCCGATCCGGCCGGCCGCCAGCGAGGAGGTCCGCAGCCGGAGTTCGCCGCTGTGCGGCCCGCCGTCGCCGAGCGGCACCACCCGGGTCTCGACGCCCGGGAGCGGTGTGCCCACCGCGCCGTCCTCCGCCTCCCCGGTCGCCGGGGCCAGCGTGACGGCGCCGGCCTCGGAGGAGCCGTAGCAGTTGTGCAGGCGGAAGGCGAACCGCTCGGCGATCGCGGCGGCCACGCCCGGGCCGAGCGGCGCCCCGGCGGACACGGCCGTGGCCAGCGGGGCCAGGGCGGCCGCCAGCGCGCCGTCCGGGTCGGCGGCCTTGGTGAGCAGCGCGTAGTGGAACGGAAGGGCGATCAGGCTCCGGGCGCCGTCGGCCCGGACGGCGTTCGCCAGCTGGGACGGCACCGAGCGCGCCGGTTGGAACCGCGCGGGGGCGCCGAGCGCCAGCGGGGCGATCAGGCCGTAGTTGAAGCCGTAGGCGTGGAAGAGCGGTGCGGCGACCGTCACCGGGGCGTCGGGCCGGTAACCGAGGAAGGTGCCGACCCGGCGCGCGTCCGCCAGCACGGCGGCGGCGGTGCGGACCACCCCGGTGGGCGTGCCGGTGGAGCCGGAGGTGAGGAAGACGTGGGCCCCGTCCGGGACACCGGCGGGCAGCTCCGAGCGGCCCGCTCCGGTGAGCCGCAGCGGCGGTTCCGCGCAGAGCACGGTGGTCGGGCCGGCCGGGCCGTCCGGATCGGTGTCGAGGACGGTCGGGACGACGGGGTCGGCGGGGGCGGGGGCCGCCGGGTCCTGATGGACCAACGGGACGCCGGCCAGGTCGCAGCCGAGGACGAGGACGGCGTACGCGGCGGGGGCCGACAGCCGCGCGGTCACGGGCTCGTCGGGCACCGCCCGGCCGCGCAGCGCGCCGGCGACCAGCTCGGCGGCGGCGAGCAGCTCGCGGTACGTCCAGGCCCGGCCCCCGGCGACCAGCGCGGTGGCGTCCGGCGGGGCCCCGTTGCCGCGCACTGCTTCGACGATGCTGCTCATGGGCCGGCCTTTCGGAGGACTGCGGGGAGGTCGTGGAGGGAGCGGAGGGTGCCGTCGGCGGGCGGGCCGCCGCCCGGCCGCAGGAGCAGGGTGGGGACCCCGGCCGCCGCGCCCTGCCGGGCGTCCGCGGGGCTGTCGCCGACGTAGCGCGCCCTGTCCGGCGTGAGGCCGAGCCGGCGCAGCGCCAGCAGCAGGCCGTCCGCGGCGGGTTTGGGGTGCGCGGCGTCCTCCCGGGCGACGGTCAGCCCGATCGCGAGACCGGCCGCGTCGAGCAGGGCCTGGGCGTGTGCGCGCGAGCGCCCGGTGCAGATGCCCAGCGTCAGGCCCGCGGCCCGCAGTGCGGCCACCGTCCTCCGCGCCCCGGGCATCGCCAGCCGGTCCGTCGGCTCCTCGGCCAGAAGTCGCCGCAGCTCCCGGTCGTAGCCGAGCGCGGCCTCGTCGAGCAGGTCGGGCGGTACGAGGGCGGCCAGGGTCTGCGCGTCGGTCGGCCGCTGCGCGGCGGCGAGCCGCGCGGCGCTCGGCTCGGGCAGGCCGGCGGCGTGCAGGCTGCGCCGCAGGCAGCGCAGGTGCAGCGCCCAGGAGTCCACCAGCGTCCCGTCCAGGTCGAACACCACCCCCGCCGGTGCGTCCGCGGCGCCGTGCGCGGGCTCGGGGCCGGCCGGGGTGGCGGCCGTGGTCACCGGTGCTCCGTGAGGCCGGCCGAGGCGGCGGTGGCGGTCGCGTCGGCGACGGCGAGGGCGCCGTTGAGCAGGCCGACGGCCATGGCCGCGCCGGACGCCATGCCGAGGCGCATCTCCAGGCGCAGCAGCGGGGGCTGCCCGAGGGCGGCCAGGACGTGCCGGTGCGAGGGCTCGGTGGACTCGTGGGCCGCGATCAGGTAGCCGGCCGCGGCCGGGCAGAGCCGGACGGCCAGCAGGGCGGCCACCGCGGTGATCGCGCCGTCGATCAGGACGACCTGGCGGCGGGCGGCCGCGGTGAGGATCACGCCGACGTTGCCCGCGATCTCGTAGCCGCCCAGGGCCGCCAGGACGGTCAGCGGGTCGTCGGGCCGCCCCGCGCACCGGGCGAGCGCGCGGTCCACCAGGGCGGCCTTCTGCCGGACGGTGTCGTCGGGCACGCCCGAGCCGAGGCCGGTGACGTCGGCAGCGGGCCGGCCGAGCAGCCGGGCGGCGAGCGCGGAGGCGGCGGTGGTGTTGCCGACGCCGATCTCACCGACGGCCACCAGCTCCACGCCGGCCAGCCGCTCGGCGGCGTACCGGGCGCCGGCCAGTACCGCCGCGACGGTCTGGTCGGGCGTCATGGCGTCCTCGACGGAGATGTCCCCGGTGCCCGGGCCGATCTTGTAGCGCTGGTCGCCGACCGGCTCGGCCAGGCCGAGGTCCGCGGTCTCCACCCGGGCGGGCAGGCGGGCGGCCAGGATGCTGACCGGGGCCCGACCGGCGTCGATGAGCCGGAGCACGCCGCCGGTCAGGCCGTGCCGGAACCGCGAGGTACCGTGCACGGCGACGCCGTGGTCCCCGGCGAGCACGCTGACGGCGGCCGTCAGCGGGCCCGGTGCGGAGGTCCGGCGGATCGCGGCGACCCGCTGCACGAGGGTGTCGAGCTGCCCGAGGCTGCCGCCCGGCCGGGCCAGCGTCAGCTGCCGGACCTGCGCCAGCCGGGCGTACCGCCGCTCGGGAGCGGCCACGCCCGCGCAGAGCGCGGCGACGCCGTCGCGGCCCGCCGCGGAGCCGGTCTCAGCCATCGGCCCGCGGCCCGGTCGTCGGCCGGCCGGCCGTCAGGCGTTCGCCGAGCGCCGCGATGCCCCGGGCGAAGCGCTCGTTGGTGAAGTGCTCGGCGATCCGCCGCTGCGCGGCCCCGCCCCGCAGCCGGGCCTCCTCCGGCCGTTCGAGCGCCCGGCGCAGCGCCGCCGCGAGGTCGGCCGGGTCGAGGGTGCGGTCGCCCGAGGGGCCGCTCACCGGGACGGGGTAGCCGTACTCGGGGCCGGGGATCAGCTCGCGCAGCGAGTCGACCGCGCTGGCCACCACCGGGTGGCCGAAGGCCATCATCTCGGCGCAGACGTAGCAGAAGGACTCCCAGAGGCTCGGCACCACGTTGACGTCGGCCACCGACATCCAGCCGAGGGCCTCCCGCCGGGGCACGTCGCCGAGGAAGGTCACCCGCTCGGACAGCCCGGACGCGGCGGCGAGCCCGCGCAGCTCCGCCTCCTCGGGGCCGACGCCCACCAGGGCCAGGTGCGGCAGCACCGCCTCGGCCGTGCCCGGCCGTTCGACCGCCCCGAGCAGCTCCAGCGCCCGGAGCAGCTGGGCGAAGCCCTTGACCGGGACCAACCGGCCGCAGCCGACCAGCAGCGGGGCCGGGCCGAGCGCCAGCTCCTCCCGGCGCAGCAGCCACTGCGGGTCGCCGGCCACGGAGTCGATCTCCGCCGGGTCGACGCCGAGGTGGACCACGCTGTGCGGGGCGGTGCTCTCCGGGTAGTAGCCGGTGATCGCGTCGGACAGCGCCCGGCTGATGAAAACGGTGTGGTCGCCGCCCAGCACCGACTTGCGCTCCAGCTCCAGCAGGTGCGACCGGTCGGCGGTCACCCCGCTGGTGACGCGGTGCTTGTCGCGGTCGTACGGGGTGATCGCGCGGAAGTCCTGGAGCAGGACGTTGACCAGCGGCACGCCGTGCCGGCGGGCGAACATCGCTGCCTCGGGGTAGCAGAAGAGGTCGGGCAGGGCGACCAGCGCGGGGGCGCCCAGCTCGGCGGCCAGCGCTTCGGCGGCCCGGTGGAAGCGCCGGTGGATCAGCAGGCTGTCGTCGGCGAGCCCGCTGCCCGCGTTGTAGACCACCTCGGTGCCGACCCGGTGCACCGTCACCCCGTCGACCCGCTCGCGCAGGTCCTCGGCCGCGCCGGGACGGGAGGTGACCACGACGGCCTCCCAGCCCTCGGCCACCAGACCGGCCGCGAGGTTGCGGGCGACGGTGCTGGTGCCGCCCACCGTGGTCGGCGGGTACTCCCGCGAGAAGACGAATACGCGTCGTGCGTCGGTCACTGCTGCCCGTCCGTCCGTTCGTTCTGGTTCTGGTGGTGCTGCCGGCCGGCGGGGTAGTGGTCCCGCAGGAAGTCCCCGACCTGCCGCGCGGTCTGATCGACGGGCGGGGTGCCCGCGGTCACCGCCCGGTGCCAGGCGACGACCGCGGCGGCGGAGCCGTCGAGGTCGTAGCGGTGCTGCCAGCCGAGGGCGGTGGCGGCCCGGCGGCCGTCCAGCCGCAGCAGCTCGTCCTCGGTGAACTGCGCCGCGGCGGCGTCGGCGGACACCTCGACCGCGGCCCCGCCGGCCGCGGTCCAGGCCGCGGTGAGGGCGCTTGCGAGGTCGAGCACGGTCGCGCCGTCCCCGGGCGGGGCGAAGTTGAGGACCTCCCCGCCGGCGACCGACCCGTCGGCCAGCCGGTCGGCGAGCAGCAGCAGGCCGTGCACGACGTCCAGGACGTGCTGCCAGGGCCGCACCGCGTTCGGGCGCCGCAGCCGGACCGGCCGGCCGGCCTCCAGGGCGGAGAGCAGGTCGGGCACCAGGCGGTTGGCCGCCCGGTCGCCGCCGCCGATGATGTTCCCGAACCGCACCGAGGCGCCCCGGGTGGGGGCGTCCTGGTCGCGCAGCAGCGTCGCGTACGCCTCGAAGACCAGCTCGGCGGCGGCCTTGGAGACGCTGTACGGGCAGCCGCCGCCCAGCTCGTCGATCTCCCGGTACGGCCAGGCCCAGTCCCGGTTGCGGTAGCACTTGTCGGAGGTGACGTGCACCAGCACCCCGGGGCGGCAGAGCCGGACGGCCTCCAGCACGTTGAGCGAGCCGGCGATGTTGGTGCCGAGCGTGCCGTGCGGGTCGGCCAGACCGACGCTGACCAGCGGCTGGGCGGCCAGGTGGAACACCGCGTCGAAGGGCTGTGCGGCCATGGTCCGGTGGACGACGGAGAAGTCCCGGACGTCGCCGGTGACGATCCGCGCGCCCAGGCCGGCCAGGCCGGCGCTGCGGTCCCGGGTCTGCTCGTCGGCGTCCGCCGCGAACCCGGTCACCTCGGCGCCGAGCCGGAGCAGCGCGGTGGTGAGCCAGGAGCCGACGAAGCCGCTGTGGCCGGTGACCAGGACCTTGCGGCCGTACCAACCGCCGTGCTCGGCGGTGGGGTTCAGACCCGGACGGGGGTCGGCCATGGGAAGCCCTCCTGTGCCGCCAGCGCCTCGGCGTCGACGAAGTCCTTGTAGGTGTCGAACGGCAGCCACCGCCCCTCGTGCACCACCGCGTCCACCTCGCCGCGCGCGGCGAGGGCCGGCAACACGTCCTCCTCCAGTCCCAGTTCGGGGGAGAGGGCGGCCAGCAGGCGGGGCGAGCAGGCGAAGTACCCGGCCGAGATCAGCGCCGGCTGGAGCGGCTTCTCGACGAAGGCGGTGACCTCCATGCCCGGGCCGACGACCAGTTCGCCGTAGCGGGACCGGACCCGGGTGGCGGTCATCGTCACGGTGGCGCCGGACTCCTCCCGGCGCTCGGCGAGCCGGCCCAGGTCGAAGTCGGAGAGCACGTCCCCGTAGCCGAGCAGGAACGGCCCGGGTCGCAGGTGCCCGGCGGCGTCCAGCAGCCGGACGCACTTCTCGGCGTACGGGCCGCTGTCCACCAGGGTGACCCGGATCCCGTCGGCGCTCAGCCGCAGCCAGCCCGGGCCGGTCGCGATGTCCGCGGCGGGCAGCTCGCCGAGCAGCAGCTGCTCCATGGCCCGCGCGCCGTAGCCGGTGCAGAGCACGAAGTCGTCCAGCCCGAACGACCGGTAGTAGTCCAGGACGTGCAGGATCAGCTCCCGGCCGTCGGGCAGCGGGCGCAGCGGCTTGGGCAGGTCGTCGCCGTCGCTGCGCTGGCGCAGCCCGAGGCCGCCGCAGAGCAGGACCACCGTCGGGCGCCCGGGGAACGGCCGGGCGTTCACGCGGCCGCCTTGCGGATCACCAGGTCGTGCAGGACCAGTACGTCCAGGTCGGTGGAGAGGAAGCAGCGCAGGGCGTCCTCGGGCGACTCCACGATCGGCTCCTCGTTGTCGTTGAAGGAGGTGTTGAGCAGCACCGGCACGCCGGTGAGCCGGTCGAAGGCGCCGAGCAGTTCGCACAGCCGCGGGTTGAGCTCCGGGGTGGCGGTCTGCAGCCGGGCGGAGCCGTCCACGTGGGTGACGGCGGGGATCACCGCGCGCTTGTCCGGGCGGACCTGCGGCACCAGCAGCATGTAGTAGGCCGGAACGGCGGAGGCGAAGTACTCGGTCTGCCGCTCCTCCAGGACCACGGGGGCGAACGGGCGGAACGCCTCGCGGTGCTTGACCTTGGCGTTGATCCGGTCCTTCATCCCGGGGTCGCGCGGGTCGGCGAGGATGCTGCGGTTGCCCAGGGCACGCGGCCCGATCTCGGAGCGCCCCTGGAACCAGCCGACCACGGCGCCGTCGGCGAGCTCACGGGCCACCGTCGCGCAGAGGTCCTCGGGGCGCTCCACCGTCAGCCGGTCGGCCCGGGCGGCCACCGCCGCCTCGACCTCCTCGGCGTCGTGCAGCCGGCCCAGGTAGGGCGAGAACAGCCCGGCGGCGGGGGCCCAGGGGTGGCCGCCCAGCGCGTAGTGCCCGTGCAGCGCGGCGCCGATGGCGGTGCCGTTGTCGCCGGCGGCGGGCACGATGTGCACCCGCTCGAAGGGCGTCTCCCGGAGGATCAGGTGGTTGGCGACGCTGTTGAGGGCGACCCCACCGGCCAGGCAGAGGTCGGTGGCGCCGGTCTCCCGGTGCAGCCAGCGGGCCAGCTCGACGACGATCCGCTCGGTGTTGGCCTGGACGGCGTACGCGAAGTCCGCGCGGACCTGCTCGGCGGCCTCCGTGCCGTCGGCGCGCGCGAGTTCGCCGGCGATCAGGGCGCGCACGGCCTCCTGCTGGGCGAGCGACTGGCGGAAGTCGCCGTCGGCCAGGTCGTACAGCCCGGCCAGCGCCTCGACGTAGCGCGGGGTGCCGTACGGGGCCAGGCCCATGGTCTTGCCGGGGGCGCCCATGCCGCCGACGGTGAAGAAGCCGATCTCCTTGGAGACCGCCTCGTACATCCAGCCGATGGAGTTCTCGTAGGTGTCGTCGAGCCGCTGTTCGGCGGTGGCGATCCGGCCGGTCAGGCCGCGCAGCAGGGTGAGCCCCCGGGCGTCGCCGGTGTAGAAGCTGATCGTCTCGCCGTGCCGCTCGCCGTCGCGTTCGACCTCGGAGCCCCGGCCGTCCATCACCATGACCGCCGCCCGCTGGAACGGAGAGGTGTAGAAGGTGCTGGCGGCGTGCGAGAGGTGGTGGCCGATCCACTCGATCCGGTCGCGGTAGCGCAGCGAGTACACCGGGTTGAGGAAGTCGTTGGCCACGATCAGGTCGACGTCCTCCGGCCCGAGGCCGGCCTCGGCGAGGACGTAGTCCGCCGCCAGGCAGCGCTGCAGGCGCGGCCCGAGGCCGAAGGCGATCTTCACCCGGGTGAGGCGTTCCTCCTCGACCGCGGCCACGATCCGGCCGTCCTCCACCAGGCAGGCGGCGAAGTCGTGGTGGGACCCTCCGAGTCCGAGAATGCGCACGGGGGTTGTTCTCCTTACTAGTTCGGACGCGCGGTACGGGTTCGGCGGCGCCGGCCCGAGGCCGTTGCTACGGCGGCTCGGCGACACTCGGCGGAATCCGCTCAGACGCGCAGCAGGGTGCAGGCCCAGTGCATGCCGTTGCCGGTGCTGGTGAGGGCCACCGGCTCGCCCGCGGGGAGCGCGCCCGCCTCCAGCAGCCGGCCGAGGCTGAGCAGTTGGTCGGCGCAGCCGAAGTGGCCGTGGTCCAGGGCGATGGCCGCGTTGGTGTGCTCCAGCGGGACGCCGTAGTCGCGTGCGGCCTCGGCGAGGCCGTCCGCGGTGCCGTTCATGTGCAGGACGTGCCGGACGTCCTCCACCGGGACGCCGGCCCGCCGGCAGGCGGCCGCCAGCACGGCCAGGTTGTTGTCCCTGGTCTGTCGCATGAAGCGGAGCTTGGCGCGCAGGTCGCCGCCGAGGAACGCGTCCATCAGGGCCACCGGGTTGCCGAGCACGCCGGGGTCGGGGTGCTCGGGGGTGACCGGCCGCGCCGCACCGCCGCCGGGCAGGTACGCCACGTCGACCCACCGGCCGTCGGTGATCACCTCGGTGGCCAGCCAGCGGCACCGCTCGTGCCCGCGCCGGAGCACGGCCGCGACGGCGCCGTCCGAGGTGATCGCGGTGCTGGACTCCATCCGGTTCCAGTACTGCTCGCAGACCCGGTTGACGGTGATCAGCAGGGCGGTCCGGTAGTCCGGGTGGGTGGCGAACTTGCCGGCGGCGGCGTCGAAACCCATCACCCCGCTGCTGCACGCCTGGTTGACCAGCAGGGCCTCGGCGCGCCGGGCGCCGAGCTTGGCCTGCGTGGCGGCCGCCGGGTCCCAGTAGAGGTACTCGGGGATGTCCGCCATCGCCAGCACCACCAGGTCGACCTCCTCGGCGGCCACCCCGGCGCGCTCCAGCGCGTCCCGGCCCGCCCGCTCGGCGAGGTCGGTCAGGCCGACGCCGTCCGGCGCGCGGTGGAAGCGGTGGTAGCCCGAGTCGCGGATCCGCTTGAGGTCGCCGGTGTAGCGCGGGGCGTGCTCCTCGACCTCGCAGGGCTCGCCGAGGGCGTAGCCGAAGGCGGTGATCCCGTACGTCACGGCGCCGCGTCCAACCGGCCCATGCTGCGCAGCACGTAGGCCCGCCGGGACTTCGACAGGAAGTAGTCGCCGGAGCGCACCGGGGGGTGGTGCGGCGGGTCGTCCGGCCCGGTGCAGGTGGGGATGCACGCGATCTCGGCGTCCGGGTTCGCCTGGTAGAAGAAGGCGATCGAGATCCGGTCGAGGTGCTCCTGCTCCGCGGGCGGGTTGACCACCCGGTGCACGGTGCTGGCCCAGCGGTCGTTCGTCCAGCGGGTCATCAGGCGCCCGAGGTTGACGACGAAGGAACCGGCCAGCGGCGGCACGTCCAGCCACTGTCCGCGCTGGTCGCGGACCTGGAGGCCCCCGGGCGCGTCGTCCTGGTAGAGGACGGTGAGGCTGCCGAAGTCGGTGTGCGGGCTGTTGCGCAGCTTGTCGTGGACGACCCCGGTGCGCGGCGGGTAGTAGTTGACCATCATCGGCGTCATGTGCCGGTCGAACTTGTCGTCGAACCAGGTCTCCGGCAGCTCCAGCCCGAGCGCGAACAGCCGCATGATCTCCCGGGACAGCCCGGTGGCGGCCTCGTAGTACGCCAGGAAGGCGTCCCGGAAGCCGGGCTGCCCGGGCCACCGGTTGGGGCTGTCCAGGCCGGGGAACCGCCCCTCGGTCCGCTCGCCGAGCAGGCTGCCGCCGAACAGCTGCATCCGGTCGTTGGCGCTCCAGCCGTGCTGGAGAGGGTCCTCGAAGTCGTTGGCGGCCTGCTCACGGACCTCCGCGGGCCCGCGGAAGAACGCGCCGGCGGCGTCGTACAGGCCGGTGACGGTGGCCTCGGGTACGCCGTGGCCGACCACGACCAGGAATCCGCTGGTCTCGCAGGCCTTGCGCACGGCCTGGGCGACGGCGGCCCGCCGCTGCGGGTCGGCCGGCTCCTCCAGCCCGAGGTCGATGACGGGCACGTAGCCGTGCAGCAGGGTGATGCCGTCCGCGTCCGGCTGGACGGCGGGCTCTGTCGTCGGCATGCCGGGCATCCGACCCCCCTCCGTTGGTAGTGGCTCCCGGTGACGGGTCACCAGGTGACGTTCAGGTTCCGCAGGCCGTAGATGAGCATCTCGGCCAGGAAGGCGGGTTCGGCCTGCGGTTCGGCGAGCCGGAGCCCGGGCAGGCGCCGCATCAGCACGGCGACGGCGAGCTCGGTCTGGGTCTGGGCGAGGAAGCTGCCGAGGCAGCGGTGGATGCCGTGCCCGAAGGCCAGCTGACTGCGGACGCCCCGGGTGAGGTCGAAGCGGTCGGGCTCCTCGAAGACGGACCGGTCCCGGTTGGCGGTGGCCAGGTGCACCACCACGCCGTCGCCGGCCCGGATCAGCCGGCCGCCGAGCTCGACGTCCCGGGTGGCGACCCGGGCGACGCCGTGCTGGACCAGCGTCCAGTAGCGCAGCGCCTCGGCGACCGCCGGGCCGGCCCAGCGCTCCGGGTCCTCGCGGACCAGGTCGCCCTGCCGCCGGTCGGCGAGCAGCGACAGCATGGTGAGCGAGAACAGTCCGGCGGTGGTCTCCAGTCCGGCGACGACGATCAGGTTGGCCACGCCCACCAGCTCGGCCATGGTCAGGACGCCGTCGTCCAGGCTGCGGGCGAGCCGGCTGAAGAGGTCCTGGTCGGTGCCGGTGCGCTTGGCGGTGAAGAGCTGCTCCAGGTACTGGTTCATCTTCCCGGCCGCCAGGACCCGCTGGGCGACCGTGGCGTCGTGGGTCTGGAGGTCGCGGGTGCAGGCGAGGAAGAAGTCCCGGTCGGCGAGCGGCGTGCCGAGCGTCTGTGAGGCGCTGAGCGCGGGCAGCGGGACGGCCAGGGCGGAGACGAGGTCCTGCGGGCCGCCCGCCGCGGTCATCCGGTCGATCAGCTCCTCGGCCGAGGCGGCCAGGGCGGGCCGCAGGGCGCGGACCCGGGATCCGCTGAACTCGGCGGCGACCAGCTGGCGCAGCCGGGTGTGCTGGGGCGGGTCCATGGAGAGAAAGTGGCCGGGGACGGTCCGCTTGGAGGAGAGCGGGAAGGCCGGGTAGCCGGGCAGGGTGGAGTCGGAGCTGAAGCCGTGGTGGTCGGCCAGGACGGCCCGCGCCTGCTTGTAGCCGGTCACCAGCCAGGCCTCGCCGCCGTAGCTGAGCGGCACCCGCCGGAGTGGCTCGCCCTCCTCGGTCCGGTACTCGGCCGGCGGGTCACAGGGCTGTGCGCGCGGCACCGGGAAGCTCCAGCCCACCGCGGCGGCGGGCGGGCGGGCCGGGTCCGCGGCCGGGGGCGGCGTGTCGGTCAGAGCGTCGGTCATGCGCCGGTCGCCTCCCCGGCGAGCAGCCACTCGGCGGCGCGGTCCAGGCCGGTGCGCAGCGCGGCGGCGAGCAGCTCCAGGTCGGCGTCCTGGTACACCAGGGCGGGGGCGAGCTGGAGGCGGCTGGGCCCGGCCGACACCAGCGCCCCGGCCTCCCGGACCTCCTCGACGACCTGCCGCACGGCCTGGTCCGGCAGGTCGGCGCCGTGGGCGCCGAGCCGCAGCGCCCGGAAGCAGCCGAGGCCGTTGTCGCCCGCGACCAGCGGATGGGCGGCCAGCTCGGCGAGCAGGCCGTCCAGCTTGGCGCTGACGGCGGTGGCCTGCTCCAGCGCCCGCAGGCGCTCCATCTCCTCGATGGTGGCGAGGATCGCGGCGCAGGTGGGGGGCGCCCCGGCCTGGGTCTCGGCGTGGGTGAGGGCGGCGTCGTGCCGGTCGAAGACGTCGCAGACGGCGTGCGAGACGACCACCGCGGCGGCGGCGCAGGTGCCGTTGGTCATGCCCTTGGAGGCCAGCATGATGTCCGGCGGCTCCGGCCAGTTCTGTGAGGCGAAGTACGAGCCGGTGCGGCCGAAACCGGTGGCGACCTCGTCGGCCACCAGCAGGAAGCCGTACTCGGCGCGGAGACGGGCCAGAGCGGCGAGCATCGGCTCGGGCAGCGGCAGCGCCCCGGTGCCGAGCACCGGCTCGACCACCACGGCGGCGATCTGCTCGCCCTCGGCCCGCAGCAGCTCCTCCAGCTCGGCCGGGTCCTCGTGACTGACGTGCCGGATCAGCCGCTGGTCGACGCCGTAGTAGCTCTGGCCCAGCGACATGCCGGTGAGGCCGTGGCTGCCGTACGTCAGACCGTGGTAGCTGCCCTTGAGGCCGACGATGACCCGGCGCCGGAACTGGCGGTGCAGCGCCCAGTACTGACGGGCCAGCTTCATGGTCAGGTCGTTGGCCGCGCTGCCGGAGGTGGAGTGCACCACCCGGCCGAAGTGCTCGGGCCCGCAGACGTCCAGCAGGGCCCGGGAGGCGGCGACGGCGGGCTCGTGCCCGGAGCGGAAGAGCGAGAAGTAGGAGGTCTCCAGCAGCGCCGTGTGGACGGCCTCGGCGACGGCATGGTTGCCGTAGCCGAGGTTGACGTTCCACAGCCCGCTGGTGGCGCACTGGCGCCACCGGCCGTCGGCGAAGAGCACCCGGGTGCCCTCGGCGCGCACCGCGGAGTGCGCCCGGCGCCCGAACGTGCTGGGGCGCTCCAGGAGCTCCCACAGCGGATAACGCCCGGAATTGTTGCCCACGGATTTCCCCCGACGTGCTGGTAGGTGCGGACGGAACTCGGCGCCCGCCGCCGCGCGCGGAATTCGTGATAACACGGGAAGGCGCGGCGAAATGACTCTGATCATGTACCGTACAAGAGATTAGGGGTGCTGACCAGCCCTGTTCTCCCCGGCGCCGGAAGAATTCCCGGAAATTTCGCCGGCCGGAGCCGGTGCGGCGATCCGCCGGCGCAGTTCGGCGAGGTGCTCCAGGCCGTCCAGCACCGCGTCGGCGGGCAGACCGAAGTCGATCAGGCAGGCGATCTCGTCGACGCCGGCCCGGCGGTACTGCTCGACCAGTTCCTCGGCCCGCTCGACCGTGCCGAACAGCCCGCTGCCCTGCCGCAGGTACCGCTCCATCGCCGGGCGGACGGCGGCCCGGGCGCGGGCCGGGCTCCAGGAGGCCGCGTCCGGGGGGCCGAACAGGGTCAGCGCGCTGACCAGGTAGTCCTGCAGCGGCCCGCGCACCTCGGCGGTGACGGCCTCGGCGTCGGTGCCGAGCCGGGTGTGCACCATCAGCACGACGTGCCCGCTCCCGGTGTGGCCGGCCGCCGCGTACGCGCGCCGGTACTCCGCGGTCCGCTCGGCCAGGCCGGCGAGGTCCTGACCGGCCAGGTGCGTCAGCACGCCGACCCCGGCCCGGCCGGCCGCCCGGAAGGTCTCCGGGTTGCCCGAGCTGGTCAGCCACATCGGCAGCTCGCCGCGGACCGGCAGCGGGTAGATCCGCGGGCCCTCGCCCCGGCCGTCCGCGTCCGGCAGGTGCTCGCCGCGCCAGAGCCGGCGCAGGGTGTCGATCGACTCGACCACGGTGCGGGCGCGGTCGGCGAAGCCCTCGGGCCGCAGCACGAAGTCGTCCTCGTTCCAGCCCGAGGCCAGTGAGAGGCCGGCCCGGCCGCCGGAGAGGCCGTCCACCACGGCCCAGTCCTCGGCGATCCGCAGCACGTGGTGGAGCGGGGCGACGACGCTGCCGGCCCGGATCGCGATCCGCTCGGTGCACGCCGCGACGGCGGCGCCGGTGACCGCCGGGTTGGGGTAGTTGCCGCCGAACCGGTGGAAGTGCCGCTCCGGCGTCCAGACCGCGGTGAAGCCGTGCGTGTCGGCGAACCGGGCGCCCTCCAGCAGCAGCCGGTAGCGGCCCGCCGGGTCGGGCCCGGTGCCGCCGCCGGCGTCGTCGGCGAAGTAGAAGAGGCTGAGGTCCACCGTTCAGCTCCCCGGGCGGACGGCGTGTCGCAGCCCCGCGGCGACGATCGCGCTGATCCCGTCGATGCTGCCGAAGGACGGGTCCGCCAGCGCGTCGTCGTCGAGCTCCAGCCGGAACCGCTCCTCGATGTGGTTGATCAGGTGCACGGTGCCCAGCGAGTCGAGGTAGCCGGAGGCGAAGAGGTCTACCTCCCGGGTGAAGTCGGGGTCGCCGTCCTCGATCCGGCCCTCGGTCCGGACGAAGCGCTCCAGGATCTCCGCAACGGCGGCGGCGTCCACGGCGGATTCCGGGTCGGATCCGGCGGTGGATTCCGTGGATTCCGTGGATTCGACCTCGCGGACGGTGGTGATGGTTTCCATGCTTTCCCTGCCTTGCTCGGTTCAGTTCTTCGGGGCGTGCTTCGGCGCGGCTCGGCGGAGCGCCGGCGAACCGTTCGCGGTGGCGATTTCGAAGGCCGCGCGCAGGCTCCGGGCGATTTCCCCGAAGCGCTCCGGGCCGACGTTCAGGGCCAGCCGGAAATACCCCTCTTCGTGGAACAGTGACGACGGCATCGCGATCACACCCCGGCCGGCGAGGAGTTCGGTGAACTCCCAGTCGCCGAGCCCGCCCGGGCAGCCGGCGTAGAGGAACGCCGTCGCCTCTCCGGGGACGATCCGGTAGCCGAGGCCGGTCAGCAGGGCGCGCAGCGCGTGCTGGTCCTTGCGCAGGGCCGCGCAGTCCGGGGTGAGCCCGGCGATCCGCTCGACCAGCCGCTGCATCAGCGCGGTCGGAGCGCAGTGTCCGAGGGAGCGTAGTGCCCGTTCGGCGCGTACCCGGACCTGCGCCGCGTGCGCCAGTCCGGGCCCGAGGGCGAGGTAGCCGGTGCGCTGCCCCTGGAGCGACCAGGCCTTGCCGTAGGAGTAGAGGCTGACGGTGTCCGGGTACAGCCGCATCGGGCTGGTGAAGGCCGTGCCGCCCCAGTTCTGGTCGCGGTGCACCTCGTCGCTGATCAGGACCGGGCGCCGGCCCCAGCGGGCCGCCGCCGTCTCCAGCACCCGGGCGAGGGCTGCGAGTTCACCGGCGTCGTGCAGGACGCCGGTGGGGCAGACCGGCTGGCTGATGATCACCCCGGCGGTCCGCGGGCCGAGGGCGGCGGCGAGCGCGTCGAGGTCCAGCCGCTTGTCCGGGCCGGACGGTACCGCCGTGGCCCGCAGCCCCAGCCGGCGCAGGTACAGGAAGTAGTCCATCCAGCACGGGGTCACCACCAGCACCTCGTCACCGGGGGCGAACAGCGCGGCCAGCGCGGTGTTCAGAGCGGCGGTCGCACCCGGGGTGAGCAGCAGGTCGCGGTACCCGAGCGCCACGCCGGTCCGGGCGGCGAGCGCGGCGGCCGCCTTGCGCCGGGCCACCGTTCCCCCGCCGAACGGCGTGTACTGCAGCGCGTCCTGACCCGTTCCGTCGAGCAGCCCCCGCAGCAGCTCGAAGGCGCGCGGATCGCGGTGGACCAGCGGGTTGGGGTAGGAGAGGTCGATGACGCCGCCGGAGCGCCGCAGGGCGGCGGCGTGCAGCGCGCCGAACCGCTCCAGCGGCTCGGCGAGCAGCGCTTCCTCGTCCGCGGCGGTATCGGTCGCGGTCACGGTGTCGGTCGCGGTCACGGTCGCCTGCCCTTCGGCGAGGCTCCCGCCGATGCGGCGTCCGGCCCGCCCGCGTACCCGGCCTTGATCAGGGCGCGGTCGGCCTTGCCGGAGCCGGTGCGCGGCAGCGTCTCCAGCACGTGGAACCGGTCCGGCTGCTGGTAGCCCGGCAGGTGGGCGCGGACGTGCGCGGCCAGGTCGTCCGGCCGGAAGGCCGCCGGGTCGACCGGCACCACCGCGGCGACGATGCCCGGGTCCGGCTCCCCGGAGGCGTCGGCGAAGACCACGGCCGCCGAGAGCAGCCCGGAGGCGAGCAGCCCGGCCTCGATCTCGGTCGGATTGACCCGGAACCCGCGCGACTTGAACTGCTCGTCGCGCCGGCCCAGGTAGCTGAGGAACCCCTGTTCGTCGCGGCGCACGTAGTCCCCGGAGTGGACCACGTACTCCGTCACCGCGCCCTCGGGGGTGAACGGGTACGGCCGGAAGACCCGCGCGGTGGCCTCCGGGTCGCGCCAGTACCCGGCGGCCACCGTCGGCCCGCGGTGCACCAGTTCACCGGTCTCGCCGGGGCCGCACCGGCGCCCGTGCTCGTCGAGCACCAGGATCTCGGTGTCGGGGACGGCCCGGCCGATCGAGTCGGGGTGGGTGTCGACCAGCTCCGGCGGCAGGTAGGTGGAGCGGAACGCCTCGGTGAGCCCGTACATGAGGTAGACGTCGGTGCCGGGGTGGGCGGCGCGGATCCGCGCCAGGGTCCCGGTGCGCAGCGCCCCGCCGGTGTTGGTGACGTACCGGAGGTCGGGCAGGTCCAGGCCGAGGAACGGCGAGGGCCGGTTGACCAGCAGCTCCCAGAGCGGGGGGACGCCGGCCAGGCCGGTGATCCGTTCGGTGGCGAGCTCGCGGCAGATCCGGGGCGCGAACACGGCGTCGCCGATCACCACGGTGCCGCCGGCCCAGAACGTGGCGAGCACCTGGTTCAGCCCCGCGTCGAAGCTCCAAGGCAGCAGGGACAGAGTGCGGTCGGCCGGGGTCAGCCGCAGGTAGTCGGCGACGATCCGCGCGCCCGCGACCAGGTTGGCCTGGGTGACCATGACGCCCTTGGGGCGGCCGGTCGAGCCGGAGGTGTAGATGAGCGCGGCGAGGTCGCGTCCGGTCGGCCCGCCGTTCCCGGGTACGAGGAGGCCGTCCCGGTCCCGGCCGATGGCACCGGCGGGCGCGTCGGGCACGGCGGCGTCGAGCACCGGGACCTCCCCGGCCAGAGCGCCGAGCAGCCCCCGCAGCCGCCCGCCGGTCACCACCGCCTTCGCGCCGCTGTGCCGGACGATGTGCTCGATCTGCTGGGCCTTCAGCGAGTCGTTCACGACGACGGCCACCGCGCCGAGCCGCTGGGCCCCGAAGAACCAGGCCAGGCACGCCAACGAGTTGGGCAGCAGGATCGCGACCCGGTCGCCCGGCTCCACACCGCGCTCGGCCAGCGCCGCGGCTGCGCCCTCCGCGAGCACCGACAGGCCGCGGTAGTCCAGCGCCTCCCCGCGGTGGCGCACGGCGGGGCTGGCGCCGTGGGTCACCGCGCGGACCGCGAGCAGGTCCGCGAGGGTGAAGATCTCCATCGTCCGACTCCAATGACGGGCGGGCCGGCGGCGACCCGCCGGCGATCGAGGGCTACTTGTGGGCGACGACGTAGTCGACGATCTTCCCGATGGAGTTGAAGTTGTCGACGCTCAGCTCCTCGTCCGGGATGGTGACGCTGAACTCACCCTCCAGCCAGACCAGGACCTCGAGAATGCCCAGCGAGTCGAACTCCGGGTAGTCGCGCAGGTCCTTGTCCTCCACCACACCGCCCTCGCCGAGGCTGGGCAGGATCTGGCGCAGGCGCAGCACCACGGAATCGGTGATTTCCTGACGGGAGGTCATGGTTGGTCTCCAAACTTCGTCATGGCGAAAAGGGAGGTAAGGCGAAAACGGAAAGCAGGGCGGCGCAAGGATGCCGCGGTGGCGGGGCCGGATGGCCTGGCACCGGCCGACGGGCCGGTGGTGCCGCCTTTCGCTCCGCGCCGGGTCGATTGCGGCGGAGGCGGCGAGCCGCAGGGCGTAGGACGACGCCCCGGGCGGTGCAGCGAGAGTAAAGCATGACAGGTACATGCACAACCGCTGACCTGGGCAGTGTGACTCGCGTGACAGTCGTCGCTCCCCGGCCGACCGGCGGCGGGTGGGGCGGTGGGCGCCCCGCTGACGGCGGGTCAACGCGGCGGTGGGCCATAGGCGGTGGGGCCGGGCGCCGGTGCGGGGTGGTGAGCCGCCGCGGCTCACCCGGGCGACATCGGGCGAATATAGCCCAGGCCGTCTGACCTGGGAAGAGTCGCTCCGGATCGGTCCGGCCGCGCCGCCGGCGATACCCGGCGCGGTGGGGGGTGGGCTGCGGCGTCGACCGTTGACGATCTTGTCATGTGCCGCGTAGAGTCCGGCTCGGGTCGATCGAGGGGCCGGTTTTCGCCATCGCGTGGAAACGGCCCCCGTTTCGTTCACGGGGGTGACTATCGGGGGATCGACGGGATTCGCACAGGGCGGTCCCATTGTCTTGCGCGGGATTTCCCGCGGGGCGGAACTGCGCGCCATTCCACCGGAATTCCACTGCAATTCCGGTTCCGGGGAATGCGGCGGGCGGTCCCGCGCGGAACCGGGCACCGGGCGGCCCCGGCGCGCTCGGCGGGATCCGAAAGCGGGAGTTCGGGCGCGCAAGTGGCCCGCCACCGGCGATCGGTGACGGGCCTACGGGTTCGGGCTGCCGGGCGGGCCGCTCCGCCGATCTCTCGCGTTGCCGTCGCTCGCCCGGGTCGTGCGTCCGGCGCACCGCCGGGTCACCGGGGCCGCGCCGGGGTGGCCCCGGCGCGGTCGGCCGGGAGCCTCAGCGGCGGGCCAGCCGGGCGCGCGAGCGCTGCTCCGGGATGCTCGGTGCCGTCGCCGCCCGCACCGGGCGGTGCGCCACCGCGTGCGAGAACGGCTGGGTGCGCCAGTCGAGTTCGGCCGGAAGCGTCAACAGGCCCTCCAGGCCGGTGGGTTCGGCGTCCTCCGCGGTCTCCACCTCGGCCAGGTCGTCCGTCGGCGCACCCGAACCCGGGCAGAGCGCGGGGGAGAAGGGGTGCCAGGCGGTCGGCAGCACCGCGTGCTGCGGCAGCCGCTCCTCGTCGCCCACGAGGGCGATCGGGCGCCGGCACTCGGGGCAGTGCACCCGGATGATCTCCCAGGTGTCCCCCTCGCCCGGGTCCATCCCCGGCGCGGGGTCGGACGGGACCGCGAGGTCCTCGCGGTCGGTCATATCGTGGGTGTCGTCTGCGCTCAACGAACGCTGGTCAGTGGCACGCATGGTGATCCCCCTCGGATCGGGCCCGGCGTGGTCGCCCGGGGCCACAACCAGCACTTCCCTGCGACGCGGACTCATAACCCTGCAGGCTGTCGCACCGTGATGCACCGGGTGTGTCCTTCGCCACATTCGCCGGGCATGTGCCCGCCCGGCACCCCGTGCGACCGCGCGTGCCACCGCACGCTCCCGCCCTGGCGCCGCACGCGCCGTCGACCGGGTAGGTTTGCGCCTTGTGGAGGATCTCGACCAACGCATCGTCCAGCTGCTCCTCCAGGACGGCCGGATGAGCTACACGGACCTGGGCAAGGCCACCGGCCTGTCCACCTCGGCGGTGCACCAGCGGGTGCGCCGTCTGGAACAGCGCGGCGTCATCCGCGGCTACACCGCGATCATCGACGCGGACGCCGTCGACCTGGCGCTCACCGCGTTCATCTCGGTCAAGCCGTTCGACCCCAGCGCCCCCGACGACACCCCCGAACGCCTCGCCGGGCTGCCGGAGATCGAGGCCTGCCACAGCGTCGCCGGCGACGAGAACTACATCCTCAAGGTCCGCGTCGGCGCCCCCGGCGACCTGGAGGACCTGCTCGCCCGCATCCGCAGCGCGGCCGGCGTCTCCACCCGCACCACCGTCGTCCTCTCCACCCCGTACGAGGCGCGGCCCCCGAAACTCTGAGCACGACCGACGGGTGCAGACTTAGCCCCATGACCGAACGCACCCTCCCTCCTGGCCCGCCCTCGGGCAGGAGGGGCCCACGGACCGTCCTGCTGCGCGGCGGCGCCGTCTACAGCCCCGCCGACCCCTTCGCCACGGCGATGCTCGTCGAGGGCGAGCACGTCGCCTGGGTCGGCAGCGACGGCGCCGCCGAGGCGTACGCCGATCTCGCGGACGAGATCGTCGAACTGGACGGCGCCCTGGTCACCCCCGCCTTCGTCGACGCCCACGTGCACGCCACCTCCGCCGGACTGGCGCTCACCGGCCTCGACCTCACCGGCAGCCCCTCGCTGGCCGCCGCCCTGGCCGCCGTCACCGCCTTCGTCGCCGCGCAGGAGGAGACCGGCGGGGTGCTGATCGGCCACGGCTGGGACGAGACCGGCTGGCCCGAGGGCCGCCCGCCCACGCTCGCCGAACTGGACGAGGCCGCCGGGGGCGCCGCCGTCTACCTCTCCCGCACCGACGTGCACTCCGCGCTCGCCACCGGCGCGCTGCGCGCCCTCACCGAGGGCCTGGCCGACCGCCCCGGCCACAGCGCCGACGGCCCGCTCACCCGCGACGCCCACCACGCCGTCCGACGGACCGCGCTCGCCCACCTCACCCCCGAGCAGCGCCGGCGCGCCCAGCGCGCCACCCTGGCCCGCGCCGCCGAGCTCGGCATCGGCGCGCTGCACGAGTGCGCCGGCCCGGAGATCTCCTCCGAGCAGGACCTGGCCGCCCTGCTGGACCTCGCCGCTGCCGGCGACGGGCCCGAGGTCTTCGGCTACTGGGGTGAGGCGGGCGGCGTCGAGACCGCCCGCCGGCTCGGCGCGGTGGGCGCCGGCGGCGACCTCTTCGTCGACGGCGCGCTCGGCTCGCACACCGCCTGCCTGCACACCCCCTACGCCGACGCCGACCACACCGGCACGTCCTACCTGACCGCCGAGCAGGTCGCCGACCACGTCGCCGCCTGCACCGAGGCGGGCCTGCAGGCCGGGTTCCACGCGATCGGCGACGCCGCGATCACCGCCGTCCTGGACGGCGTGCGGGCCGCGGGTGAGCGGGTCGGCGCCGACCGGGTCAAGGCGCTGCGCCACCGGGTCGAGCACGCCGAGGCGCTGGACGAGAAGTCCGTCGCCGCCTTCGCCGAGCTCGGCCTGACCGCCTCCGTCCAGCCCGCCTTCGACGCCGCCTGGGGCGGGCCGGACGGCATGTACGCCCAGCGGCTCGGCGCCGAGCGCGCGGCCGCGCTCAACCCGTTCGCCGCCCTGCTGCGGGCCGGCGTCCCGCTCGCCTTCGGCTCGGACGCCCCGGTCACCCCGCTCGACCCGTGGGGCACCGTCCGCGCGGCCGCCTTCCACCGGACCCCGGAGCACCGGATCTCGGTCCGCGCCGCGTTCACCGCCCACACCCGCGGCGGCTGGCGTGCCATCGGCCGGGACCAGGACGGCGTCCTCGTCCCCGGCGCGGTCGCCAGCTACGCGATCTGGGCCGCCGACGAGCTGGTCGTCCAGGCCCCCGACTCCCGGGTGGCCGGCTGGTCCACCGACCCCCGCTCCGGCACCCCGGGCCTGCCCGACCTCACCCCCGGCCGCCCGCTGCCGGCCTGCCTGCGCACGGTCGTCCGCGGCCGGACGGTCCACCGGGCGGCCGAGTAGCGGCCGCCACCGGGCCCGGGTGAAGGCGAGCCCGGCCGAACACGGGCCCGGCCGAACCCACTCCCGGGCGGGCGCGGGCCCGGGCAGAACCGGGTGTGGCGGCCCGCCGGCGTCCGTAGGCTGATCGGCATGACCGATCATCCGCTGGTCCCCGCCGACTTCGCCGTCCCCCGCACCCTCGTCGCCGAGGGGTTCCGCCTGGAGCCCCTCGGCGAGCAGCACAACGAGTCCGACCACGCCGCCTGGACCTCCAGCATCGAGTACATCCGGGCCGACGCCGGCTTCACCGGCGGCTGGCCGCCCGCCGGGGGCATGACGCCCGAGCAGAACCTCGCCGACCTGCGCCGGCACGCCGCCGACTTCGAGCAGCGCCGCGGCTTCACCTACACGGTGCTGGAGCCCGACGCGGACGTCGTCGTCGGCTGCGTCTACATCTACCCGGACCGGGCGGACCCGTCCGTCACCAAGGTCTGCTCCTGGGTCCGCGCCGACCGCGCCGAGCTGGACGCGGTGCTCCGCCGGACGGTCTCCGCCTGGCTCGCCGAGAGCTGGCCGCTCCGGGAGGTCCGGTACAGCCCGCGCTGATCCGGGGCCGAGCACCCTGACCTCACGACCGGATGTCATTCCGGGGTACCTTCTTCGGACAGCGTCCGAACAGTCGGCCCCGCACTCGCGGCGCCGCGCCGAGAGAAATGGTGCGCCGTGGCACTGCCCTTCCAGGCCGAGCGGTCGGAACCCAGGCCGGTCACGGTTCCGGCCCCGTCCGGCCGTGCCGCCCGTGCCGCCGCCAAGGTCCGGGCCGGGCTGCCGCGCACCGGGCTGGCCGTCCTGGCCGGCCTGCTGCTGGCGCTCGCCTTCCCGCCGTTCGACCTCTGGCCGCTCTCGCTGGTCGGCGTCGCCGCGCTCTCGCTGCTCACCCTGGGCCGCACGGCCCGGCAGGCGGCCTGGACCGGCTTCGCCTTCGGCCTGCCGTTCTTCCTGCTGCTGCTCAGCTGGCTGCGGGTGGTCGGCTGGGACGCCACCATCGGCCTCTCGGTCGTCGAGGCGCTCTTCCTGGCGGCTCTCGGTGCCGGCCTGGCGCTCACCTCCCGGCTGCCCGGGTGGCCGCTCTGGGCGGCCTGCCTCTGGGTCACCCAGGAGTGGGCGCGCGACCGGCTCCCGCTGGGCGGCTTCCCCTGGGGCCGACTGGCCTTCGCCAACACCGCCACGCCCTTCACCCCGCTCGCCGCGCTCGGCGGCGCGCCGCTGGTGACCTTCGCCGTCGCCCTGGCCGGCGCCCTGCTGGGCTGGGCCGCCCTGCGGCTGCGCGGCCCGCGCCGGGCGCCGAAGGCCGCCGCGCTGGCGGCCCTCGGCGCGGTCGCCACGCTGCTCGCCGGTTACGTCGTCCCGGTGCCGACCGCCGCGGCCGACACGGTCAAGGTCGCGGTGATCCAGGGCAACGTGCCCAATCCCGGCATGGACTTCCTCGGCCGCCCGATGATGGTCCTCAACAACCACGCCGCCGCCACCGAGAAGCTCGCCGCCGACATCAAGGCGGGCAAGGCCGAGAAGCCGGACATCGTGATCTGGCCGGAGAACTCCTCCGACCTCGACCCGTTCAGCGACCCGCTGGCCTACCGACGGATCGACGACGCCGTGAAGGCGATCGGCGTGCCCACCCTGGTCGGCACCCTGGTGGACGGCCCGGACGAGCAGCACGTCCAGAACGAGGGCATCGTCTGGGACCCGAAGACCGGCCCCGGCGCCTCCTACACCAAGCAGCACCCGGTTCCGTTCGGCGAGTACGTGCCCTTCCGCGACCAGCTGATGAAGGTGATCACCCGCCTCCAGCGGGTCGCCCGGGACTTCTACCCCGGCGACCACAACGGCGTCATGCAGCTCGGCCCGGCCCGGATCGGCGACGTGATCTGCTTCGAGGTGGCGTACGACGAGATCGTCCGCGACACCGTCGACAAGGGCGCGCGGGTGCTGGTCGTCCAGACCAACAACGCCACCTACGCCAAGACCGGCCAGCCCGAGCAGCAGCTGGCAATGTCCCGGCTGCGCGCGGTGGAGCACGGCCGGGCCGTGCTGATCGCCGCCACCAGCGGCATCAGCGCCGTGATCGCGCCCGACGGCACCGTGCAGCAGCGCACCGAGGAGCTGACCGCGGCCGAGCTCTCCGCGACCGTCCCGCTGCGCGACGGCACCACGGTGGCCGACGAGGTCGGCGCCGCGCCGGAGTGGACGCTGGCCGTCGGCGGCCTGCTGGCCTGCGGCGCCGCCGTGCTGATCGGCCGCCGGAGGGGGACTCGCCCACTCGCCGCCGGAACACCGGCCGAGCGGGGATCGTTGGACCAGGTGGTGCCGTAGCCGGCCCGGACCTCCCGTGCGGCGCGCAGAGCACCGCTTGGAGTGAGTTCGTACCGTGACCCAGCAAGCTACCCCCGTCCGTCCGGCCCAGCGTGGAAGGCTCCGGCGGATGCTGCCGCTGCTGATCACCGCCTGGCTGGTCCTGGAGATCTGGCTGCTGGTCCAGGTGGGCTCGTGGCTGGGCGGCCTGACCGTGGTTCTGCTGCTGCTCGCGGGCGCGCTGATCGGCGGCTCGCTTATCAAGCGGGCCGGGGCGAAGGCGCTGTCCGCGGCGATCGACCAGAGCCGGGACCCGAAGTCGCAGCAGCCGCAGACCGGCACCAGCCTGACCGTACTGGCCGGCCTGCTGCTGATCGTGCCGGGCTTCCTCTCCGACGTCCTGGCGCTGACGCTGCTGTTCCCGCCGACCCGGGCGCTCTGGCGGGCCGCCGGGCGGCGCTTCGTCGACAAGGCGCTGCGGAGCACCTCCGCCGCCGGCACCGACCCGTTGGCCGACGCGATGCGGCTGCAGGAGCAGCTGCGCATCCACCGCCCGGACGGCAAGGTGATCCAGGGCGAGGTGGTCGAGCCGGGCGCCGGACCGGGTGCTCCCCAGGGCCCGGACACCACCTACCGCCCGCCGCTGGGCGGCTGAGCCCCGGGCCGTCCGGCCCCCGGCTCCGCGGCCTCGTTCCGCGTCCCGCCCTCTTGCGCCCGTCCGGTCCCCGCGACCGGGCGGGCGCCGCCGTTGCGCCTGCCCGTCCCGACCGGGGCCGGCGTTCACCCGACCCGACCGGCTCCGGGCAACGCGAAAGGGACCCTGGTGACCAGGGTCCCTTTTCGCGTGCTCCCGCCGGGTGGCGGGGGCGGGGTCAGGCGCTCTTGCGGGTGTCCCGCGGGTGCACCGCGAGGTTCATCCCACCGGAGCGGAGCACGGCCAGCCGCTCGGCCAGCACCTCCTCCAGCTCCTCGCGCGTCCGGCGCTCCATCAGCATGTCCCAATGGGTGCGCGTGGGCTTGGTCTTCTTCTCCTCCGGCTCGTCACCGTCGAGAAGCACCGCTTCCTGTCCGCAGAAGCGGCATTCCCAGGCCGAGGGGATCTCCGCCTCGACCGAGAAGGGAACCTCGAATCGGTGTCCGTTCTGACATGCGTACTCGACGGTCTGGCGGGGAGCCAGATCGATACCACGGTCGGTCTCGTAGCTAGTGGCCCCGAGTCGCGTGCCGCGGAGAGCTCGCTCGCTCATGAATCGTGCCTCCCGGGCTTATGGCCCACAGGACTAGTGGTCGCTGTTCTTCGTCGTTCGGTCAACGCTCGGCTTCCGACGAAGATTCCCGTCCCGGGACATGCGTCGTCTGTTGTGCCGCCCCTGTTTGTACCCACCGGCGCCCGATTTGTCACATCTGGCCGGTGATATCACCCCAGGTGTCACCTATTTCACATCCGGTGATCCGGCGGCGGTCTCCTCCTGAGCCTACCGGGACGGCTTCCGGCGGCGGGCGGCGCCCCGGGCCCCGGCGCCGCTCAGGCGAGCGGACGGAACCGCAGGGCGGGGTGTTCCTTGCCCAGGTCGACGCCGGAGCGCCCCTCCGCCGACGGATCCACCGGAGGGATCGGGACCACCGGGATGACCGCCGGCGGGACGGCCGGACGCGGCGGCACCTCGGTCGGCGCGGCCGCCTCGGTCCGGGTGTCCCGGTGCGGCAGCAGCGCGATCACCGCGTCGCGCAGCACCGCCGGCGCCTCCTCGTCGAGCGGGTCGACGGTGGCCGGCACCTGGAGCCGGACCGGCGCGCTGTTGCCGATCCTGGCGTAGCCGCGGCCCGCGGGGGCCTGCGCTGCGGGCACGATGTCCAGCGGTGCGCCGAGTGCGGCGTGCCCCTCCGCCGGGCCGGTCGGGCCGAGCAGCACCCGGGCCCGGGTAGTGGCCCGGACGGTCGGGGTGATCCGGTCGCGGGCCTCGACGTCGTCGGCGATCACCACGGTGACCCGGGCGGCGCGGCCGTGCCGCAGCGGCAGCTCCAGCAGGTCCTGCGGATCCGGCCGGCCCTCGGCGTGGGCCAGCTCGCTCAGCTCGGTCGGGTGGTCGAGCAGCAGCCAGAGCGGCCGGGTGACGTCCTCGGGCGGCGCGATCCCGGCGTGCCGGGAGGCGTTCAGCGCGGTCAGCCGGCGCTCGGTCTCCTGGGCGGCCCACTCCAGTGCGGCCAGCGCGCCGTGCAGGCTGGTCTCCACGGTGTGCACCCCGGGCCGGTTCACCAGGCAGGCGTGCTCGCCGGTGCCGGCGCCGTCGATCACCACCAGGTCGGCGAAGGGGAGGGCCTGCAGCGCGATCGAGCGGATCAGACTGGAGGTGCCGTAGCCGGCCGCGCCGAGGGCCAGCAGGTGCGGTTCGGCCGAGCGGGGGCCGGTCCGCCAGACCACCGGCGGCTGCTGGGTGACCGCCCCGCCCTGGCCCACCGGGATGGTGCGGGCGCTGCCGTCCTCGTCGGTGAAGCCGAGCACGATCTCGCCGGGGGCGGCGACGAAGCGCTGCACCGCGATGTCGGTGGGCAGCGGGGCGAGGGCGGCGATCCGCAGCTTGTTGGACTCCTCGTCCCAGTCGAAGCGGTACTCCCGGGCCCGCCCCGCCTTGCCCTGGACCACCTGCTCGATCCGGGCCCGGGCGGCGGGCTCGGTGTCGGTGAAGTACGCCGGGTAGGCCAGCTCCAGCCGGGAGAGGCGGCCCTCGCCGTCGAACTCCCAGGAGCGGAAGACGTCCTTGTAACTGCCCTCGTGGCGGTAGAGCGGGTTGAGGTCCTCGGGCCCCGCCAGGTACGGGGTGAGGGCCGCGTAGAGGGCGGTGAGCTTGATGTCCGCGACGTCCGGCTCGGGCGCCGCCGGCGCCGCCTTGGGTGCCCGGCCTACCCAGGCCGCGCTCGCCATCAGCGCCACCAGGGCGAACAGCAGCCCGTGCGGCAGCAGGTAGATGCCCAGGCCCATCGCGGCGACCAGGAAGATCGTCGGCCCGCGCCGCTCCTTCGGGGTGGCCTGCCAGCGGGCCTTGGCCCAGGCGCTGTGGTGGCGCAGGCCGCGGCCGATGACGGTGAGCGGCGCGAACATGTCGGAGGCGTGGTCGCCGGCCGTGCGGGCGAGTTCGCGGCCCTTGCTGAGACGGAGGTTGAGCGGCATTCCTTGACTCCCCGGGCGAGTGGGACGGTCGGGTTTCGGGGGACGGTTCTTCTGCGGTTCAGCGGTCCTGTGGTCCTGTGGTCCACCGGTACGACGGGGCCCGGGGCGGTGGGATCCGCGCCCGGGCCCGTACGGGGGAGTGGCGGCGCTAGAACTTGATGCCGCCGAGCAGGCTGGCCAGGCTCGCGCCGCCCGCGGTGATGCTGGGGGCGATGGAGGAGCCGGCCACGTAGAAGCCGAAGAGGGCGCAGACGATCGCGTGGGAGACCTTTAGTCCGTCCCGACGGAAGAAGAGAAAGGCGATGGTGCCGAACAGGACGATGCCGGAAATCGAGAGGATCACGTTCTGCTCCTCGGGGAGGGGGACAGGGACGGTGTCACGGAAAGTGCCACAATCGTGACAAAAAGTAATAGATGATGGAACGGTGCAAATGGGTGGTTTCTCCCGGCAATACCGGCCCGGGAGCCGGGCGGAGGTATGCGAACCGCCCCGACGGGGGCGGTCCGCCGCTTCCTTGCGGCGCGGCGAGGCATTCCCGCCGGGCGGGCGGGAGGCTTCCGGTGACCTCCGGAAGTTCGCCCGAATGGCTGTGCGACCCTTCCGCCCGTGTGTCGTGCCGGGGAGCGGCGCACCGGCCGTACATCCGCAATCCGGACGAGTGCTGGATCAAGGCCGGTCCGGCCGTTACGGTGCGGACAGACCGCAGCACGGCGGACAGACCGCACACGCCAGAGAGGCCAGCCATGACCGACGCCGCCAGCCAGCAGCCCGCCGACGCCCCGGACGCCGAGGTGATCGCGCTCGCCGGCAGGCTGTTCGACGCCGCCCGGGCCGGTGACACCGAGACCCTCAAGGCCTACGTCGACGCCGGCGCCCCCGCCGACCTCACCAACGACCGCGGCGACACCCTGCTGATGCTCGCCGCCTACCACGGCCACGCCGCCACCGTCACCGCGCTGCTGGACCGCGGAGCCGACCCGGACCGGGCCAACGACCGCGGCCAGACGCCGCTGGCCGGCGCCGTCTTCAAGGGGGCCGATGACGTGCTCGACGCCCTGCTGGCCGCCGGTGCCGACCCCCGGACCGGCACCCCGTCCGCCGTCGACACCGCCCGGATGTTCGGCAAGGAGGAGGTGCTCGCCCGGTTCGAGGGCCGCTGACCCGGGGCCGTAGGCTCTTCCACCATGGAGAGCACCTCGGCCATGGAGACCGGCACCACCGACACCACCGTCCTGCGCGACGCCAAGGGCGACGCCGTGGAGATCCGCGTCACCGGCTACGGCCACCCCGACGCGCAGCGCCTCTCGGCGGAGGTGCAGGAGGAGTACGTCCGCCGCTACGGCGACGGGGACCTCACCGTGCTGCACCCGGACGACTTCGAGCCGCCGGCCGGCCTGTTCCTGATCGCCTACCTCGGGGACCGGCCGGTCGCCTGCGGCGGCTGGCGCGCCAAGCGGGCCGACCCGCACGGCCTGCGGGACGGCGACGCCGAGCTGAAGCGGATGTTCGTGGTTCCCTCCGCCCGGGGCCGCGGCCTCGCGCGGGCGGTGCTGAGCCGGCTGGAGGAGACCGCGGCCGCCGCCGGGCGGACCAGGATCGTTCTGGAGACCGGCACCGAGCAGCCCGAGGCGGTCGCGCTCTACACCTCCGAGGGGTACGGGCCGATCCAGAAGTTCGGCATCTACCGCGAGCACCCGCAGAGCATCTGCCTGGGCAAGGAGTTCGGCGGCGAGTCCGCCGTCTGACCCGGCGACCGCTGGGTAGGCTCCCGGCGGACCGACGGCCGAGCGGGCGGGGGCAGGCATGGACGAGCAGACGCGACCGGACGCCTCCGGCCGGCAGCCCGAGCCGGCCTCGCCCGCCGGGTCGGCGCCGTTGCCCCAGCCCACCCGGCCGTCCGCGCCGGCCCGGGTGCCCGCGCCGGCTCCGTTGCCCGTTCTCGCGGCGCCCGGCGGGCCGCTGGAGCGGCTGGTCGCGGACGGCGCGCGCACCGTCGGCTCCGGAGCGGTCTGGGCCGTCGGCGACGCCCGCGGCACCCGCGGCCGCGGCAGCACCGGGGCCCTCGGCCAAGGCCCGTACGCCCGGCAGGAGATGGGCCCCGAAACCCTCTTCGACCTGGCCAGCGTCACCAAGATCGTCGCACTCTGGCCGTGCGTCGGCGCCCTCCGGCAGGTCGGCCGGCTCCCGCTCGACCGCCCCCTCGGCAGCTACTGGCCGGCCGCGGCCGGCCAGCCGGTCGGCGGGGTGACGGTCCGCCAGCTCCTCACCCACACCGCGGGCATGCCGCTGCGCACCAACTTCGAGGCGCTCTACGGCCGGGACCGGGCCGCCGTGCTGGCCGGCGTCGTCGCCGCCCCGCTGCACCGGCCGGCCGGGACGGCCGTCGAGTACACCGACCGGGCCGCCGTCCTGCTCGGCCACCTGGTCGAGTCGCTGGCCGGCGCCCCGCTCGACGAACTCGCCGCGCGGCAGGTCTGGCGGCCGCTCGGCATGGCCGACACCTGCTTCGGCCCGCTCGGCCCGGCCGACACCGCCCGCACCGCGCCGACCGAGTACGACCGGGCGGCCGGCGCCCACCTGCGCGGGGTCGTCCACGACCCGTCCGCCCGGCTGCTCGGCGGCGTCTCGGGCAACGCGGGCGCCTTCTCCACCGCCCGGGACCTCGAACGGTTCCTCACCGCCCTGCTGGACCCGCCGGGCGCGCTGGACTGGGCCGGACCGTGGACCGCCGAGTCGCTGTGCGAGCAGACCGGCGGCCTGACCCCGGCCCGCGGACTCTCCTGGCTCTGCGCCCCCGGCACCGATCCCGCCGGGGGCACCTTCGTCCACTACGGCTTCACCGGCACCGGGATCTGGCTCTCCCGGCGGCTCGGCCGCTGGGCGCTGCTGCTCACCAACAAGGTCCACTACGGGCGCGAGCTGCAGCCGCTCACCGACCTGCGCAACGCCTTCCGCCGGGCGGTCTTCGGCTGACCCGGCGGAGGGCGTCGGCGCGGGCGGAGGCGTTTGGCGGATGAGCGGGTGCCGGCCGCGGGGGCGGCTCAGAGCAGGGTGCTCCAGTAGTACCAGAACCGGTTGAGGACCAGCAGCGCGATCACCGCCGCCCACAGCACCGGCAGCGCCCAGTGGTAGCGCGCGGCCTCGCGGACCACCACCGCCGTCCGCGGCCCGACCGGGATCGCCCCGGAGCGCAGGTTGTGCAGGGTGGTGTACCAGCACATCACCACCACCGCCGCCCAGACCACCATGCAGTACGGGCAGAGCGCGCCGATGTCGTACAGCGCCTGGTCGATCAGCCAGTGCACGAAGACGACGCCGAGCACGGTGCCGGCCTGCAGGCCCCACCAGAACCAGCGGCGGAATGCCGCGCCCGCCAGCAGGCCCGCGCCGATCGCGGCCAGTGCGCCGAAGGCGGCCAGGCCGAGCAGCGGGTTCGGGAAGCCGAAGACCTCCGCCTGCTCGGTGCGCATCACCGAACCGCAGCTGATCACCGGATTGAGGTTGCAGCTGGGGACGTACGAAGGGTTCTCCAGGATGCGGAGCTTGTCGAAGGTCAGGACGGCCGAGGCGGCCAGTCCGAGCAGGGCACCGAGGAGGAGGAGCAACGAGAAGGCGCGGCTCGCGCCGATCGTGGTGCCGGGCGCCGCAGCGGCGTCGGCACGGGCACCGGCGGGTGCGGGGCGGCGGGGGTTCACAGCGGTCGGGGCGGTCATGGCAGAACACTCCGGTGGGTGAGAAGGGCCGGCCCGGCCGGGAGTTCGGCCGGGCCGGTGGTGCTCACTGCAAGCCCGCGGCCTGCTTCACCTGCGCGGTGAACTGCTCCGGCGTCACCGGGCGGTTCGCGCTGAACAGGGTGATCGGCTTGTCGTCCAGCTTCACCGTCGGCGTGCCCGTCACCCCGCTGCTGTTGAACGCCTCCGCGACCTTCGCCGCCCACGGCGCGTAGGTGCGCTCGGTGACCGCCTTCACGAAGGCGTCCGTCTTCAGCCCGGGGACCTGCTCGGCGAGGTCCAGCAGGTGGTTGACGCTGCCGAAGCCGTCCTCGCGCTCGTCCGGCTGGTTGGCGTAGAGCACGTCGTGGTACTGCTTGAACTTGTCCACGCCCTCGTTGAGCGCGGCGCCGACCGCGGCCAGCGCGGTGCGCGAGCCCTTGCCGCCGAGGTTCTTGTCCAGGAACGCGGCCAGGTGGTACTCCACCTTGACCGTGCCGTCGTCGGTGAGCTTCTTGACCGTCTCGCCGTTGGTCGACTCGAAGGTCTTGCAGACCGGGCAGCGGAAGTCCTCGAACACCTGCAGCGTGTGCGGGGCGTCCGCCTTGCCGTAGGTGATCACCGTCCCGTCCGGGCCGGTGGCGTTGGCGGGCACGACCAGCGCGGTCGGCTCGCCGGCGGCGGAATCGGCGGACGGCTTGCCGTCGCCCGCCGCACTGATCGCCAGCGTCGTCCCGCCCGCCAGGGCGAGGACGGCGACGACGGAGACGGCGACCACGATCCGGCGGCGGCGCTGGGCGGCCAGCCGCTCCAGGCGCTGTGCCTCCTGGATCCGCTGGCGGGCGCTGATCTTCTCGGCGTACTTGCGGCTGGGCTTCTTGTCGGCGGGCTGCTTGCCGGCGGTCGTCTGGGTGCTGTCGGTCTGGGCCATGGTGGGTCAACTCCGTGACGCGGCGCGCGGGTGCGCGCAGGGGTGCCCGCCTCGGCGCGGCGGCGGCGCGGGGCGCTCGCGGCTGCGCAGGGACGAGGGGGCTCGGTCGGTGAACGCGGGAGTCGTGCGCGCTGCCTGCGGGGGGCTCCACCGGGCGGTGGGCCGCAGCCGGCCGACCGGGCGCGGCCCCGAGGGGGCGGCGCGTCAGCGGTGGCGGTCCGTCAGCAGGCAGGCGCGAAGGCGGGCGGACCGCGGCGCGGCGCCGGGGCGACCACCACGTCCTCGCGGCGCGGCCGCGGGAGGTCCGAGACCGGCAGCGGCACCCGCAGCACCGGACGGACCGGCACCGGCGCCAGCAGCGCGAACAGCGCCCGCAGCGGGGCCGCGAGCGACTCGCTCAGCACCCGCAGTGCCCGGGCCAGGCCCGACAGCGCGGAGTCGCCCAGCCGCAGCCAGACGGCGGCGGCGAACGCGACCAGCAGGTGGACCACCAGGACGAGCAGCTGGGTCAGCGCCGGCGGGAACGGCCCGCCGTGCCCCAACTGCCCCGAGAACAACGAGCCGTCCACCGAACCGCCGCCGCACACCAGCAGGTTCATGCCGCGTGCGGAGACGTGCTCCGGCCCGAGGACCGGACCACAGCCCGTCTGGCCGAGGTTGAAGGTCGTGTTCAGCAGCAGCTCGACCGGCACCAGGACGGCCGAGATGTGCAGCAACCGCCGCTCCCCGCCGGCCAGCGCGGCCGCGACCAGGAAGACGACGCCGGTCGCGGCGACCACCAGGGTCAGCGGCAACGGGCGACCGGTGATGACGACCTGCCCCAGCGCGGAGAGTGGCACGGCGAGCGCGGTGAACACCGCGGCCCGCAGGGCCCTCGTCGCACGCGTGGAAGTCGTCATGCCCGGAGTATGTCACGAGCCCTCCACCGCGCACGAGGGCACATCGGCCCTTGCGTTCCTGACGACCGAACAGGTTCCCTGCCGGCGGACGCCCGTCGCGCCCCGGGGGTGGGACGTTCACCGCTGCGATGGGTTTGCGGCGGGTGCGCGGCCCGAGGGGCCGCCATCCAGCTCCGCCCGTAGGAGTAGCACGGAGCACAAACGGGGGTGCCCCGTCCGGCAGCCCGGACGGGGCACAGGGAACGATCCCGGTCGCGCTCGCTCAGCCCCTGGCGAGGTCGATCCCGCCATAGACAAGGCCGTACACCGAGATGGCGATGAACACCCACCCCGCCAGAAGGTGAACGCGCGTAGGCCCGTTCGCCGAGGACCTATTACTCGGTTGCATGAAGAACCTGCTGATCCCGCGAAAGTCCGTGATGACGGCTATGCCCAGGAACAGGGGAATCAGGCAGACCAGGAACGACACGAGAACTCCTCAACCGTGGTGGATGTTCGCCCGGACATCGGTGGACCGCCTTCTCATGTTCCCTCGGGCCGCACGTGTCGTGCGGTAGCCCGTGGCCTTCGTAGTCTGCAGGTGAGACTCCTGCACAAAAGCGAGAGCGCCCCGCCCGAAGTGTCGGACGGGACGCTCTCAGCGCGGCGCTTTCGGGCCGTCCGGGATCTCCCCGGCGATCAGCCGGACGGGCCCGGGACGGCTGCCGTAAGGCCAGGTCAGCCGGTTGAGGACTTGCGAAGCAGTTGTTCGTCTCCGCAGGTCTGGTCGGGATCCTCGACCAGGCACAGGTTCATCCCGTCGTCGTCCTTCTGGACGCTCGCGGAGATGCTGCACCCGCGCTGCTCGTCGCTTCCACCATTTCCACTGGGCATCAGGCTGATGGCCGATCCCTTGGGGGCGCTGGTCGTCGCCACACGCGTCTGATCCCCCAGGAGCAGCCACTTCCCGGTGGTGAGGGCCTGGTCGCATCCGCCGTGGAGCGAGACCGCTTTGGTGATCTTCTCCGTGCGGAAGGTCCCTCCCGACTCGATGACGAGATGCGCCCCCTTCTGGTTGGTCCACGTCCCGAGAATGTCGTCCTGGGACGCCTCGAAGGACGATCCGCCGGCCGAGCAGCCGCTGATCAGCAGCCCTGCAAACCCCAGCGTGAATGCAAGCCGGGAAGGTCTAAGGACCATGGTCCTCCGTTCAGAGTGAAACACTGCGCACATCTTGAACTCCCCACATACAGCTCGACCTTACCGTATGTAGGACAGCGAGTTCACGCACCGGTCGATTGGCCAATACTCGTCCCAGGCGAGGCGCTCGTAGACCGACTGCCCCGGAAGTGGCGCCTCGATCCAGTTCTGCCAGGATTCCGGAATGATATGGGTGGCAGAATTCCAACCCGAGGTGTTCCTGATCTCGAAGTGAAGCTTTGCCAGATTGGCCCCGGCGTCGATCTCCTTCACCCATGCGTCTCCGCTGTAGGAGCCCAGGAAGGCAGCAGAAGGGTTGCTGGTCCCCAGCCTCCCATTGGTGATGATGCCCAGTATGTCGAGGACGCCGCCCCTGGGGCTGTTCAACAATGTGCCCGGCTCCGGGCCCGCGTCCTTGTAGCGCACGGGGGCCATATCCATGACGTCCGGCGCTCCTGTCTGGACGCGCGTCATGAGCGTGTTTCGCACCTGGTTCACCACGTCGTGCTTCGCGAGGTCGGTGACCAACTGTGAGTTCCCGCCGAAGGTCTGGGTCCGGCCCAGACCGTTCAGGAACCAGCCGCCCGTCAACTGCAGTGCACTCATGTTGTTGTTGGCCGGCCCGGACCCCTTGTCGATGCCCCACTTGTCCGACCCGGGTGTCCTCGTCCCCTTGGCCCCGGGCAGCGGTGGGACCCCGCCCTTGCCGCTGTAGTTCTGGCATGCCGGGCAGTACGTGCTGAAGGGCGACTGGGCCTGGAGGAAGCGCTTGTACCCGGCCTGCCTAATCGGCGCCTCTGCCTGGATCTGGGCGACGATCTTCTGGTGGTTCGGACCGTCTCCCTCGACCTTGGTTCCGTTGTTCGAGCACCGGTACATGCCGCTTGCGCACTCTTCCAGGGCGAGGCCACTGGGGTCGGCCTTGTTGATCGGATTGTTGTTGCTGTATCCGTAGGCGTTCCACTGCTGCGGATCCTCAGGAGTCATGATCGGGTCCGGGCTGAGGAATCGGCCGGTGGTGGGTTGGTACTGGCGGGCGCCGAGGTTGGTGAAGCCGGTGTTGTCGTCCTTGAGCCCGTTGACGTAGCCCTTGTCGCCGGCCCAGGGGGTGGTGAGGGAGGCGGGGCCGCGGGTGACGCCGAAGGGGTCGGTGGTGCGGCGGGTCTCGGCGAGGGTGTCGTGGTCGATTGAGAGGGAGTTGGTGCCGTGGTGGTCGGCGAACTGGTAGGTGAGCTTGTCCGGGCCCTGGCGGACGAGGGTGATGCCGCCGGGGATGGTGTAGTAGCGGGTGCCGGTGCTGGTCTTGCTGTTGGTGTCGTAGGTGAGTTCGTCGCCGCCGCCGAGGTTGACGGTGATCCTGCCGGGGTTGCGGCGGATCAGCTGGTTGCCGTCGGCGTCGTAGACGTAGCTGGTGGTGGCGCCGCCCTGGGTGAGTGAGGCGAGCTTGCCCTCGACGTCCCAGGTGAGGGTCGCGCCGTTGGCGGCGTCGACGGTGTTCCACGTCGAGGTGCCCCACTTGGCTTGCCAGCCAGGGGCGTAGACCATGAACTTGCCGTCGTCCTGGACGACCGCGAAGTACCCGCTGTTGTTGCCGACCCAGGTCTGGGAGGACCAGAGCGGAACGCGCTGGGGGTCGTAGACGACGAAGTTGCCGTCGTCCTGCATGGTCGCCCAGGCGCCCGGGTGGTCCTGGGTGTTGGTGGCCCACACGGCCTGGCCGGAGCGCAGGGAGGTGAGGACGAGGTTGCCGTCGGCCTGCATGGTGAGCTGGGCGCCGTTGGAGCGCACCGACTCACCGGACTTGAGGGTGAACCCGGCCTTGAGTTCCTTGTTGCCGCCGGGGTTGGTGATCTTGGTGGTGTTGCCGGCGGCGTCGTACTGGTCGCTGCCCTGGGTGCCCGGGCTCCAGCCGAAGGTGTTCTTGGCGGTGGTGAGGGCGTGGGGTCCGCCGGTGCCGCCGCCGGTTCCGGCCGCGGTGGTGGGGGTGTTGCGGGTGCCGGGGGCGGGGAAGGTCTGCTCGGTCTTGAGGTCCTTCGCCACGTCGCCGGCGGGGTCGTGGTTGATCAGCTTGGTGCGGTTGCCCGTCAGGTCGTAGGAGTAGTCCTGCCAGTAGGCGGCGCTGCCGCCGACCGTGGTCTTCGCCGGGGCGAGCGCGCCGCTGGTGGGGGTGGTGTTGGCGCAGGTGCCCTGTCCGGTGAGGGAGGGGGTGGGCTGGTTGAGTCGGCCGGTGTCGCTCCACGCGGTGGTGAGGCGGCCGAGGTGGTCGTAGGTGAAGCACTGCAGGTCGGTGGCCGCGGGGGTGTTGTTGGGGATGGTGCGGATCGCGGTGATCTGGCCGGCCTGGTTGTAGGCGTAGGTGGTGTTCTGGACGGTGCCGTTGGTGGCGGTCTGCTTGTCGATGTACTGGGTCAGCAGACGCCCGGTGGACTCGTCGTAGGTGTTGGTCGCGACGATCTGCCAGCCGAACGGGTTCACCGTCGAGCGGATGTTGCGCCCGTAGGCGTCCCAGTCCGACTGACGCAGATAGACGTCACCCGCTCCACTCATGTCGTGCAGCAGCCCGTAGGCCTCGTACTTGTAGTTGATGGACTCGTCGGCGAGGTTGCCGGCGGCGGCCCGGTACTCGTTGGTCACCGCGCCGGTGATCGGGTCGTAGACGGCCTCGTACTCGAAGGTCTGCTGCCCGCTCTGGCCGATCTCGCTGCCGGGGATGGACACGGTGGTCTTGGTCGGCCGGTAGGCGTCGTCGATCGTGGTGACGGCCTTGGTGTAGGCGGAGCCGGTGGCGCCGCCGACGTAGCGGGTCGAACTCGCGGGCTGGCCCTTGGCGACGGTGTCGTAGGTGTAGCCGGTGAGCTGGTTGCCGGGGGCGACGGTGCCGTTGTAGGTGCCGGTCTTGCGGCCGAGCAGGTCGTAGGTGACGGCGATGGTCTGGTTACGTGCGTCCGTGGTGGTTGCCAGGCGCCCGGCGCCGTCGTAGGTGCGGGTGGAGACGCCGGTGTCGGGGTCGTCAGCGCGGACCTGGCGGCCGCGCTGGTCGTAGCCGTAACTCCAGGAGTTCCCGGCCGCATCCGTACGCGTGGCAGCCTGCCCGCCCGCCGTGTAGGTGTACGTGGTGACCTCGGCGTCGGTCTGCTTGCCGGTCGCGTTCGGGGTGCGGTACTGCCACAGCTGGGCGGTACGGCCACGCGCGTCGGTGACCATGCTGGTCGCGGTCGCCCCGCCGGGCGGGGTCACGTCGACACGGTCCGCGCCTGGATAGGCGGTGGTCGTGGTGTTCTGCAGCACCCCCAGGGCGATGAACTGCGAGCTCACCGGACGGCCCATCCCGTCGAACTCGGTGTAGCTCTGGCCCGGGACCTGCGCCGCGGTCGCGTTGAACCGCACCGCGTTCGGCGCGGAGGTGTCGTCGTAGTAGGTGGCGTAGGCGCGGTTGGTGCGGCCCTGGGAGTCGTAGAAGGTGTCGGTGACCAGCCGCCCGTGGTAGGCGGAGATCGCCGGGTCGGTCTGGGTCTGCACGACCCGGCCCAGGCCGTCCATGATCTGCGTGGAGACGGCGTCCTTCCCACCCGAGCGCAGCGTGCGGCTGGTGACCGCCGAGGGCCTTGCGGTGCCGTCCACGCTGTAGTCGAAGGTGTAGTTGGCACTCTCACTGGTCGCCCGACCCGGCGTCCACACGGCCTTCAGCCGGCCCAGTCCGTCGTAGGACTGGGTGACGGTACGGGCGTTGGGGTCGGTGGTGGTGAGCGGCAGCGCGCGGGCCGGGTTCAGCGTGACCGTGGTGGTGCGCTTGGCGCCCGCGTCCGGCGCACCCGCCGGAGCCGGTGTGCCGGTGACGGTCTGATTCGGCAGCTCACCCGGGTTCGCCGAGCCGTAGCTCGTCGTGGCCGTGGCACCGTTCGGGTTGGCGCTGTCCGTTGACGTCACATCGGTCGCACCGATCGTGCGGCCGTAGCCGTCGTAGGCGGTGGTGCCGGTGGTCACCCACTGGGCATTGGCGCCGTCGTAGCGGTCGAGGACCTGGGCCCCCGTCGCCTCGCCCTTGGCACCGGCGTTGCCGAACGCCTGGCCGTCGTAGAGGGCGCGTGATCCGGAGACGGTGTTGGTGGACGTGGCCGTCACGGTGCAGGCGTTGGCGCCGGAGACGGTCAGGACCTCGGAGACCAGCCCGGTCATCTGCGCGTTGCCGCCGGTGGCATAGGTATTGCGGGTGCAGATGTCGGGTGTGCCGTCGGCGGTGCTCAGTGAACTGACGACCCGATTGCCGTGGTCCTTGTCGGTGGTGGTCACCGTGGACGTCGAACGGGTGCCGGTGGTGGTCTTCGCGGTGCTCACGCTGGTCGAGGTGGTGGCCGCGTAGCGGGCCACCAGGTCCGGCAGGCCGGTGCGCTTGTGCGTGGCCGTGTCGGACGGTCCGCTGCTGGTGTTGACCGTCCACGACTCCGGCGAGGTGGCGTCCGCGTCGGCGTAGACATCGGACTCCAGCACCCGGCCGGACAGCCAGTCCGAGTCGGTCTTGGCACCGCTGGTCGGACCGGAAACCGTCAGGGAACGCTTGCTGCCGTCCGCCTTCAGGTCCCCGTCCATGCCCTGGTAGTAGCTGGTCGAGGTCTTGGACTTCTTGCCGTCCTGACCCGAACCGGTAACCGCGGTAACCTTCGCGAAGCCGCGGAACTGGTCCCAGGTCCGGGACTTGTCGTCCACCAGCGCGCCGTCGTTGCGGTGCCAGGCGGCATCGCCGTACTCGTAGGCGGTGGTCTTCGTCAGCGCGCCCGTGATCAGGTTGGAGTTCGGGTCCACCGTCACCGAGGCGACCGGGTAGCGCAGGAACCAGTCGTCCACCATCGCCGCCACACCCGTGTCGTACCACTTCACGTTGTAGCAGGCCATGGTGTTGCTGTCGGCGGAGGCCGGCATCTTCCCCGTCGTGCGCTGGCAGGAGTTCTGCTTGTACTCCACGCCGATCGTGCCACCGGTCTCGGTGGTGATCAGCTCCATGCGCGGCCGGTTGTAGCGCGGCCGGGCCGGCACCAGACCGTCCACCCGGTTGGGCAGCAGCAGGTCGGCGAACGTGACCGCCGGCAGCTCCTGCTCACTCTGGCCGTTGAACGTGTCCTTGCCGAACCGCTTCACCGTCTGCAGCCACGGGATCTGCGTGTTCTCACCCGAGTTGGACGGAGACTTGAACACGTGGGTGAGCTCGTAGCGGTCCACCGGACGGTAGGAACCGCCCGAACGGATCGAGGTGGTGATGGAGTTCAGCCACTGCGTCGACCAGTAGCTCGGCCCGTAGTTCGAGCACGTGCCCTGCTGCGCGCACTGCTTGTCCAGCGGAACGTCCGGCCAGTTCGAAGCATTGGCCGCCGTACGCTGCACGGGCGCGCAGGCCGCCTCGCCTGCCACGCACCGCTCACCGATGCCGAAGTCGACCTTCGACGCCGCCTGGTAGGCGCCATTGGCACCCAGCTGGTCGGAGAGCAGCTGGCCGTAGCCGATCGAGGCGAGCGTGCCGCCGCGGGTGTACTCGGTGTTCGTGCCCGAGCCGCGGTTCTGACCGCCGCCACGCGCGTACCAGTTGGTCTCCGGCGCATACGCGTAGGTGGTCAGGTTGTTGTGGACGTCCACGACGTAGTCGAGGTTCCAGCGCCACGCCGTCTGGCACCACGAGCCCTTGCCCTTGGCCGCGTCGTAGCACGGGTCACCCGCGTTCGGCGAGTACACCGGCACCGTCCACACCGACTTCGACTCCGGACCGACCGTGGTCGGGGCGCCGGCGGCGGAGGGCAGGTGGTTCAGACCGAAGTAGTAGACCGTGCCGGCGGTGTCGGTCACCTTCAGGTACGAGTCGTTCCAGGTGCCGTTCGTGGCACCGGTCAAGAACTCGACCTTGGTGCCGTCGTCGTTCTTCAACCGCCACGTGCACTTGGACTGCTCGTCCTTGGCATTACCGGACACGCAGGAGGCGTCGTGCGGGACCAGCTCGCCGGAGTGGCCGCCCAGTGACAGGGTCAGGTTCGCCCCGCCCCAGCACTGGTCACCCGAACCCGCGATCCCCGCCTTGTCACACGGCTTGTAGGAGCGCTCCACGAACCCGGAGTTCAGGTCCCAGCCGTCACCGATCCAGGAAGCCTGAGAGTTGGTGGACGACGTCCGGCCGTCCACCGACGCCGAGTCATAGCCCAGCGCGACCTGCGGCGCGGAACCGCCCAGCGTCGGCGGGGACTGGATCGGATAGCTGTAGGTGAACGACCCGGACGAGCTGCCCGCCGTCCACGCCTGACTCGGCGACAACGACGTCGCCGAGTACGTGCCCAGACCACTGGACGGGGTACCCTCGGCCGCCAGCACCATCGGCGCCGAAGCCCCGGCGGCGAACCCGCCCGACGGCGCAAGGTCAGCCGACTTGGCGTCCGCCTGCTGGCCCTTCGTCAATGCCGCATCCACCGCGGGCAGGTCGATGTCCGCGACGAGCCGCTTCGCCCGCGCGTCGTAGTGCGAGGGTACGGGCGTGCGCTCCAGGCAGCCCGCCACCTCCGGCGTGGTCAGCGAACACGCGGGAAGCGAGACGAGCCGCGCCCGCTGCGCGAAGTCACCACCGAAGCCGACACCCGACAGATCCAGGCCCACCCGGACCTTCGCCGCATCCGCCTGCTCGTTCCGGGCCAGCGACACCAGCGCACCCTGCACACCCGCCGCCGAAGCCACCTTCGCATCCGCCACGCTCACCTTCACCGGCGGATTGGCCGGGGCGGCATCGGCGGCCGGTGCGCCAGCCGCCTTAGCCCCGCCGTCCGGCGCGACCGGAGCCAGCCACACCGGCAGCTCACCGGCCTGCTTCGACGCCCCCGCCGCCGGCTCCCGCACCTCGACGCCGTCCGCGCCCTTGCGGACCGCCTGCGCGCCCGCCGACGGCGCCGCGTCCAGCAGCGCGACCGCCGAACCCGCAGCCACCTTCGCCGCGGCCTTCGGCGGCACCCAGTCCGGCGAACCCTTCTTCGCCGGAACCGACTTCGGCTTCTCCGCCGAACCCGCCACCGACGGCGTCTTCGGCAGCGGCGTGTTCGGCGGCGACCACACCTTGTCCTTGTTCTTGTCCGCCACCGGCGCAGCCAACGCCGGCGCGACCGGCGCCACCAGAGCACCGAGCAGCGCCAGCGCACTCACAAAAGCAACACGAGAGCTTCTCGACGCTGGCGGTGGCGCCCCCCTCCCCGCTGACCACGGCAAACGGGCACGACGAACAGGCACTGTTACCCCCACGGATGCTGACGGCGCCTCAATTTAGGCGCAGGTGTTCGACTGTGGCGGAGAGTAGGCCTTCGAACACGATCGGGTCGAGCGAATTGTCGATCTATCTCCCCGGTGACAGACATCACACGGCGGCCAAACCGGTTCGCCTGCCATCAAATCGGACGTCTGTACGAACTAAATGAATTGACGAACCGTCGGCTGGTCCGGCAGCTTGCCTTGCGACCTCTGCTCCAGATCTCCACAGATCGCCCGTGAGCAGCCACTTCACCATTGCGTGGGGGACTTCACCAATGTCTGCAGCTCCGCCCGGGGGCCGCTCCGGCGCGCGCCGCCGTTCGAGAATTCCGTCGCCGCGCGCATCCGCTACGGCCGTCGGGCTCGTCCTGGCCCTGACCTCCGTGGCGCCCGTCGCGTTCGCCGACTCCGTGCCCGCCGCCAAGCAGTCCGGCGCCGCCGTCCCGCCGAGCCTCGCCGCCACCATGGCCGCCGCCGATGCCAAGCGGGCCAAGGACAAGCCCGCTGTCACCGCGGCTGACAAAGCCATCGCCCAGGCCAAGGCGACCAAGAAGCCGGTCCCCGTGCCGGAGCTGACGGACGAGTTCAGCGAGACGGTGGCCACCCCCGAGGGGCACCTCTCCCGCACTCAGCACCCTGACCAGCAGCGTGCCAAGCAGCAGGACGGCACCTGGGCCACCCTGGACGCCACGCTCGTCGCCGACCCGGCCGGCGGCTTCCGGCCGCGCAACGCCGCTTCCGGCGTCCACCTCTCCGGTGGCGGCAGCGGGCCGCTCGGCACCCTGACCAGCGCCGACGGCGAGACCCTCGCGATCGACTCGCCGTTCCCGCTCACCAAGCCGACCCTCGACGAGGACGGCGACGGACTGGTCTACCCGGAGGTCGCGCCCGGCATCGACCTGAAGGTCACCGCCGACAAGTCCGGCGGCCTCAGCACCGTCCTGATCGTCAAGACGGCCGAGGCGGCCAAGAATCCGAAGCTCAAGAAGGTCCGCTTCGGCACCAGCGGCAAGGGCGTGTCGGTCAAGGCCGACGCAGCGGGCAACCTCACCGCCACCACCAAGGACGGCGCGACCCGCTGGCACGCCCCGACCCCGCAGATGTGGGACAGCTCCGCAGGCACCGTCACCCCAGCGTCCCCGGCCGAAAAGGGCGCCAAGGCCGCGCCGGCGGCCCCCGCCGGTCCGGACGGTGGCGCGCCGACCGCGGCCGCCCCAGCGAAGTCGGGCAAGGTCAGCACTGCCGACGGCCCCGCCGCGGGGGCCAAGGTCGCCACCATGCCCACCACCACCACCGGTGACGCGATCGAGCTGACCACCGACGACTCGGTGCTCGGCAAGGGCCAGGGCCCCTGGTTCATCGACCCGGGCTGGATCCCCGACCGCCGCGAGGGCAATGCCTGGACCTGGACCCAGTCGGCCTACCCGGGCACGTCCCGCTTCGGGCAGACCACCGCCACCAACGGGCAGTACGCCCGCCCCGGTGTCGGCTACCAGGGCTACCTGACCGACAAGGGCGTCGAGCGGTCCTACTTCCAGTTCGACACCCGCGGCTACGGCGGGACCGTCGTCAACAAGGCCACCCTGACGGCCTGGGAGTACGAGTCCTCGAACTTCTCGTGCACCGACAAGTACTGGCTGGACCTCTACCTGACCGGTCCGATCAGCAACGAGACCACCTGGAGCAAGCCGCCGGGCGTGGTCGGCGGCGGGCGGATCGGTGAGGCGCAGGTGGCCGGCTCCGGCGGCCAGGGCTGCCACGACAACGTGCCGTTCAGCTACGACATCACCTCTACCTTCCGGGACTACGCGCCGTCCCGTGACACCCTCACGTTCGGGGTGTTCGCCCGGGACGAGGTCAACCGGCTGGGCTTCAAGCGGCTCGACTACCGCCCGGTGATCACCGTCGAGTACGACCGCGTCCCCGACACCCCCACCAACCAGGCCGCCTGGCCGGCCCCGGCTACGGCGGTTCCGTGGGCGGAGAACCAGGGCTGTGACGGTTCCTCGCTGGCCTGGATGAGCGCGGGCAGCAACTTCAACGGCGCGGTCACCCTCAACGCGACCGTGCACAGCCCCGTGCAGAACAGCCTCTACTCCTGGACGCACATCTGGGACTACACCCTGCCGGGCGTCCCCGACGTCGACTCCGGCTTCTCCGGCGAGGTCGGCAACGGCGGCAACGCGGCCTTCGGTGTCCGCGGCGACGTGATCAAGGACGGCCACGTCTACGGCTGGAGCGCGCACGCCACCGACAAGCTGATCGGGATGTCCGACTCGACTCCGACCTGCCGTTTCGGCGTCGACCTGACGCCGCCGAGCATCTCCGTCCCGGACGTCTACAGCACGCTCTCGGACGCCGAACTGGCCGACCGCTTCCCGCCGTCGGGCAACGGACAGGCCACCAAGAAGCGCGCCGGCGAGTGGGGCATCGTCCCCTTCACCGCGGTCGACAACGCCCCCGACGGCGGCACTCCCTCCGGTGTGATGTGCGCCCGCTTCGCCTGGGAGCCCCAGTTCGCCGGCGTCGACTGGCAGTGCGGCAGCAGCCTGTCGCAGGGCGGCATCGGCATCTACGCCGGCCGCTGGGGCACCAACATCGGTTACATCCAGGTGATGGACAACGCCCGCAATGTCTCGCCGGTGGCGCAGTACGCGTTCTACGTGCCGTGGAACCCGGACGGCCCGCCGCCGGTCTTCGGCGACGTGACCGGTGACAGCGCACCCGACATCGTGACGCCCGACCAGGCCGGCGACCTCCGCGCCTACACCGTGCCCGGCAACCCGCAGGCGAAGAGCCCGGCGGTCTCCCTGGTCGCCAAGCGCGAGGACTCGCCGACCGGCCAGGGCTGGGGCGACATCCAGTTCGCCCACCGCGGCACGTTCACCGGCGGCAACAACATCGACGACATCGTCGCCCACGCCCCCGGGGACAAGAACCTCTGGCTCTACGGAAACCCCGGTAACACCGGCTACTACGGCCGCGTCGACTCCAGGACCCTCCTCGCCAAGCCGAAGTGCGCCACGACGGCCACCGAGGACTGCTCCTGGCGGACCGCGGCCGACTACAACGCCACCGACTGGTCCAGGACCCTGCGTGTGGCCTCGCTCGGCGACCCGGTCAGCACCGACCTCGACTACAAGCTGCAGTTCAAGAACAAGAGCGGCCTGCTCACCGTCGAGAGCACCAACAACGGCACCGACGCCGCGCTCTGGTACTACCCGGCGACCGCCGGCAACGTCCTCGGCAAGCCCGTCCGCCTGGCTGCCTCCGGCTGGAAGGACAAGGAGCTCATCACTCCCGGCGACTGGGCCAAGCAGGGCCACCCCGGCCTCTGGAGCCGCAACCTGGAGGCGGCCGCGGACGGGGCCAAGGGCGATCTCCTCGCCCACACCTTCACCACCGGCACGGTGCCCGCGACCGACGGCAACGGGCGTCCGATGGTCGACGCGACGGGCCGGCCCGTCACGGTGCCGACCCTGACCGGGATCGCCACCGCGACGAAGATCGGTGGCGTGCCGGTCGACGGCTGGCCGACGATGGGCTCCGACGGCGACCTCACCGGCAAGGGCTTCCCGACCCTGTGGGGCAAGGGCGGCGACGGCCGGGTCGACATCTGGTGGGGCGAGACTGCCAACCCCGGCACCGCCAACGCCGGCTTCACCTGGCAGGTCGGGCCGCAGACGGTCGCCAACACCGGGGTGAACCCGCTCTGGTACGCGCTCGACGCCCAGAACAAGGCGGACTCCAACTACGCCGATCCCGCCAGGCCGAGTGCGAAGCCGGAGAACCCGCTCTACCCGAACGCGTTCACCCGCACCGCCGACCACAACGGCGCGGCCGACCGGGCGACCGTCTTCGACGGCTCGTCCACCTTCTACCGCTCCACCAACCAGGCCAACATCGACACCACCCAGAGCTACACCGTCGCGGCCTGGGTCAAGCTCAACAACCGGAACGGCTACCAGAACGTCGTCACCCTGACCGGTGCCGAGCGCAGCCCGTTCTACCTGCAGTACTCGGCCGCGTTCGGCAAGTGGGCGCTCGTCCTGCCGCACGAGGACTACCTCAACACCGGTGCCTACTACAGCGCGGTGGACGACCACGAGCCGGACCTCGGCGTCTGGACCCACCTGGTGGGCACCTACAACGCCCAGGCCGGGACGATCACGCTCTACGTCAACGGGCGGGCCACCGGCTCGGCCCAGGTGCCCAACACCTGGAAGGCCACCGGCAGCCTGAACATCGGCGGTGCGGTCACCTCCCGGTTCACGACGCCGGAGGGTCTGCTGAACGGCGCGATCGGCGACGTCCGGGTCTACCCGTACGCGTTCACCGAGACGCAGGCCAACGCGCTGGCCACCACGGGTTCGCGGGTCCAGCTCCACAGCTCGTACAACCCCGGCAAGTGCATCGACGACTGGGGCGGCGCCGTGGGTGCCCTGGTGGCCGTCCACGACTGCTGGAACGGCGACTCGCAGCACTTCACGCTGACCACCGACAGCAGGATCAAGGTCCGCGGGGACGACAACCGGTGCCTCGGCATCGCCGACAAGCCCGCCCAGTGGGGCTCGAAGGTCCAGATCCAGGCCTGCAGCGGCAGCGACCCGGGCCAGATCTGGGTGCGGCGCTTCGACGGCGCGCTCTACAACCCGGGGGCCAACAGCTGCCTGGAACTCCCCGGGTGGAACACCGCGAACGGCACCGCCCTCGGGATCTGGGAGTGCAACGCCAACCCGAACCAGCGCTGGTTCGCCCGGGCGCAGCTGCCGTCCTGACCGCTCGGCGCCGATCCGGGTGAGACCGGGCCGGCGCCGACCGCAGCACCACCGTGGCCTCCTCCGAGCACCCGCTCGGGGGAGGCCACGGCCGTTCGTGCCGGGTGGTCGTGTGCCGGCCGGGTGTCCCCGGGGCGGTCTTATGCCGGGAACGGGGGGAGGACCTAGCCTGGAAGGCGTTCCGGCGGCCCCGAGGCAGTCCCGGCGGCCCCGAGGAAGGGGTGAGCGCGTGGGTGCGCAGAACCGCAGCCGCACGGTCGGTGCGGCGGTGCTCGACCGGATCGGGACGCAGGCCGCCGTACTGGACGCACTGGACGAGGCGGTGCGGGTGGACGAGCCGGACGCCGTGCACCGGATGCGGGTGGCGTGTCGGCGGCTGCGCAGTGCGCTGCGGACCTTCCGGCGGGTGTTCGCGGCGGGGGCCACCGACGAGCTGGTGACCGAGCTGCGGTGGCTGGGGGCTGCGCTCGGGCGGGCGCGGGACCGTGAGGTGCTCGGCGAGCGGCTGGTGGCGCAGGCACGGGAGCTGCCGGCGGCCTGCGGACCCGACCGGGTGGCGGGGGAGCTGGAGCGGTGGTCGGCGGAGGAGTACCGGCGGGTGTGGCCGGAGGTGGTCGCGGCGCTGGACAGCCCGCGGCGGCGCGCGCTCGGGGACGGCCTCGCCGCGCTGCTGGCCGACCCGCCGCTGCGCGGCCGGGCCGGGCGGCCGGCCGGGCCGGAGCTGGCCCGGATCGCCGCGCGCGAGCAGCGCCGGACGGCGGAGCGGGTGCGGGCGGCACTGGCGGAGGGTCCGGCGGACGGGCCCGCGCAGGACCGGGCGCTGCACGAGGCGCGGAAGGCGGCGAAGCGGGCCCGGTACGCCGGGGAGACGGCGGTGCCGGCGGTCGGCCGGAGGGCCGAGCGGTACGTCGAACGGATGAAGGCGGTCCAGGAGGTGCTCGGGGAGCACCAGGACGCCGTGGTGGCGGAGGCCGCGCTGCGGGAGCAGGCGGAGGGTTCGGGCGAGGCGTTCGGGTACGGCGTGCTGTACGCGTGGCAGCTGGCGGCGGGCGCGGCGGCGCGGCGGGAGCTGCCGGCGGTCTGGGCGGGGGCGTCGGGCCGGAAGCTGGCGCGGTTCGGCTGAGGGGACGCCGGGGAGCGCCGGCGCGGGCTGCCGCCGGCGTCACTCCTCGGCGGGGGCGGGGCCGGTCGGCTGCAGCCCGGCCGAGCGGGCGGCTGTGCGGAGCAGGTCGTGCAGCATGGCGGTGGTCAGTCGGCCGGTGTTCGTGTTGCGCGGGCTGACGTGGTAGCACCCGTAGAGCTCCAGCGGCGGGCCGCCGTCGGCGGCGGGCAGGACGACGTGGGCGCCGTGCCCGAACGCCGGCCGGGGGCGCGGCGGCTCCCATCCGGCCGCGGCGAGCACCGGGAGCACGGCCTGCCAGGCGAACCCGCCGAGGGCGACCACCGTCCGGACGGTGGGGCGCATGAGTTCCAGCTCGCGGACGATCCAGGGGCGGCAGGTGTCGCGTTCGGCGGTGGTCGGCCGGTTGTCGGGCGGCGCGCAGCGCACCGGATCGGTGATCCGGACGCCGTGCAGCTGCAGCCCGTCGCCGTGGCGGACGGACTCGGGGCGGTTGGCGAGCCCGAGGTGGTGCAGCGCGGCGTAGAGCAGGTCGCCGGAGGGGTCGCCGGTGAAGATCCGGCCGGTGCGGTTGGCGCCGTGGGCGGCGGGGGCCAGGCCGACCAGGACGAGCGGGGCGTCCGGCGGGCCGAAGCCGGGGATCGGGCGGGCCCAGTAGTCCCAGTCCAGGTAGGCGCGGCGCTTGGTGCGGGCGGCCTCCTCGCGCCAGGCGACCAGCCGCGGGCAGGCGCGGCAGCCGGTGACCACGCGGTCCAGCGCGGTGAGCCCGCCGGCCCGGGCGGCGGCCGCGGCCGGGTGACGGGGGTCGCCCGGGTCGGCGGCGGCGTCGGCGATGCGGCCGGCGGCCGGGCCGGGGCTGCGGCCGGGGGCGAGGCCGTGATCGGCGGGCTGCATGGCTCGATCGTAGGCCTGGCCTGATCGGTTTCCGGGCGTCCGGGCGGGGTACGCGCGGCGCGTCCGGCGCCCGTCCCGGCGCCTCGCCGCCGGGCCCGCCCCGGGCGCCCGGCCCGGCGCGCGTCCCGGTGCTGCGCCCGCAGGCGTAGCGTGGAAGGTGCTGCTCCGGCGGCCCCCGGCAGGGCCGGGACGGCGACGGCCGGGACTTGCCGGTGCCCGCGAGGAGGCCGTGATGGTCGTCGATATCGTGGTGGGGGTCATTGTCGGAGTGCTGCTGGTCGGCGCGGTGGTGGCCGGTCTGAGCGTCCGGGTCGTGCAGCAGTTCCAGCGCGGCGTGGTGTTCCGGTTCGGCCGCGTGCGGGACGAGATCCGGCAGCCGGGTCTGGTGGCGCTGATGCCGGTGGCCGACCGGTTGCGAAAGGTGAACGTGCAGATCGTGACGTTGCCGATCCCCGCGCAGGAGGGCATCACCCGCGACAACGTGACCGTGCGGGTGGACGCGGTGGTCTACTTCCGGGTGGTCGACCCGGTGAAGGCGACCGTCAACGTGCAGGACTACAAGTTCGCGATCTCCCAGGTCGCGCAGACCTCGCTGCGGTCGATCATCGGCAAGAGCGAGCTGGACGACCTGCTGGCCAACCGCGAACCGATCAACCAGGGACTGGAGTTGATGATCGACAGTCCGGCGCTGGGCTGGGGCATCGAGATCGACCGGGTGGAGATCAAGGACGTCGCCCTGCCGGAGTCGATGAAGCGCTCGATGTCGCGGCAGGCGGAGGCCGAGCGGGAACGGCGGGCGCGGATCATCACGGCGGACGGCGAGTACCAGGCCTCCGCGCGGCTGTCGGAGGCGGCGGCGGTGATGAGCGAGACCCCGGCGGCGCTGCAACTGCGGTTGCTGCAGACCGTGGTGGAGGTGGCGGCGGAGAAGAACTCGACGCTGGTGCTGCCGTTCCCGGTCGAGCTGCTGCGGTTCCTGGACAGCGCGGCCGAGGCGCAGCAGCGGCGGCCGGGACCGGTGGACGCCGCGGCGGACGGCGCGGCGGACGGCGCGGGGGAGCCGGCCGGGGCCGCCGCGGGCGAGCCGGAGCTGCCGCGGGTCGAGCAACTCGAACTTCCGCCACTGGAGGAGCTGTTGGATCGTTCGCCACTGGACCCGCAGCCCGACCGGGCCGGCGGGCCCCCGGCCGGTCAGCCGTCCGAGCGCTCGGTGGACGGGTCGGTGAACGGGGCGACGGGCGCGGCCCGCGTACCGGACGGGCCCGGCGAACGGGCCTCGGGTGAACGGGCCTCGGGCGAACGGGACCGGGAGGAGCGGCCCGCCGGGGAGGCGTGACCGGGACCGGCGCCCGATCCCGGCGGCCGTCCCTGCGGCCGGAGCCCCGGAGCCCGGTGGCGAGGCCTGCGGGGCCGGACCAGGATGGAGTGAGCGCCAGTGGCAGGTACGTCAGGAGGCCGATCATGATCAGAGCCAGCGACATCATGCACCCGGGCGCGGAGTGCATCCGCGAGCACGAGACCCTCGCCACGGCAGCCCGGATCATGCGGGACCGCGGCGTCGGTGCCCTGCCCATCTGCGGCGAGCGGCAGCGGCTGCTGGGCATCGTGACCGACCGCGACATCGTGTTGAAGTGCGTCGCCGAGGGCCGCGACCCCGAACACGTGACGGCGGGCGAACTGGCCCAGGGGCGGCCGATGACGGTGGAGGCGGACGAGGACGCCGAGCAGGTGCTGCGGGTGATGGAGCAGTACAAGGTGCGCCGGCTGCCGGTGATCAACCACCCCGAGCACGAGCTCGTCGGGATGATCAGCGAGGCCGACATCGCACGCGGCCTGCCGCAGGCGCGGCTGGCCGAGTTCGTATCGGCGGTCTGTGAGGAGGAGAACCCGAAGTCGAAGGAGATGGAGCAGCCCTACCCGACACCCCTGTAGCACCCGCCCGCCGCAGCACCCGCCCGACCGCCGGGCGGACGGGGCGCCCCGGTCACGCCAGCGCGTACACCGCGGTGGCGTGGGCGGCCGGTTCGTCCTGCCCTTCGGCGGTCAGGGCGATGTCCAGGAAGGCGATCCGCCGACCGAGCTTGGTGACCCGGGCGTGGACCAGGACGTCCTGTCCGGTGACGGCCCGCTGGAAGCTGGTGGACTGCTGGACGGTGGTCATCGGGCCGAAGCCGCCGCGCGCCGCCGACACCGCGATCACGCTCGCGGTGTCGGCGGCGGCCATCATGGCCTGACCGGACAGGCCGCCGCCCTCCCGGGCGAGTTGGTCGGACCAGGGCAGCCGGAGCACCGCGTGCTGGGGGCCGGTCTCGGCCACCGAGAGGCCGAGGGCCTGCACCCAGGGGGCGAAGTTGTCGGCCAGGATCTTGTCCGCCTCGGCGGTGGTGAGGGTCATCCCGCCATTGTGGCGGCCGCGAGCACGCGCTGTCAGCGGCTCACCCGTACGTGTGTCGAGCCGGGCGCCGGCCCCGCCCCGCCCCCGCCCGCGGCCCCGCCCGTCGGCCCGGCGCCCGCCCGACGGGGCAGGGCGGACTCAGATCGGCTGGGTCTCCAACTCGCGGTCGAGCGGGCGCAGTTCCCGGGCCGCCCGGGTCTCCGGGTGGTTCTCGCCGAGGTGCCGGGCCAGTGCGGCCACGGCGTTCCGGTGCGCCGCGGGGCCGTTCGGGTCGGCCCCCCGCAGCAGGACGGTCAGGGCCAGGTCCGCCGCGGCGGCGAGCACGTCGTGGTGGTCGGGCCCGTAGCGGCCCCGCAGACCCTCGACCGCCGCCCGGTGGAGCCGTTCGGCTTCCGCCCAACGGCCCTCGTCGGCGAGGGCGTTGGCGAGGTTGGCGGTGATGGTCAGGGTGAACGGGTGGGTCGCTCCGACCGCCGTGGTCAGCGAATCGAGCGCGGCGCGGCCCGCCCGGGCGCCCGCCCCGGGGTCGCCTGTCCGGCGCAGGTAGACGGCGACGTTGCCGGCGCAGGCCAGGGTGAACGGGTGGCTGTCACCGAACGTCCCGCGATAGGCGTCGTGGACGCGCACGGCCAGGTCCAGGGCGGCGTGGTGGTCGCCGGCGGCGCTGTGGTCGGCGGCCCGGCTGAGCCTGCAGACCAGCATGTCGGGCGTGTCGGAGCCGTACCGCCGGAGGTAGCGCTCGTAGGCGTCGCCGGTCAACCGGCTGCCCTCCTCGGGCCGCCCGGCCCGCCGCAGCACGGCGCCCAGCAGGGTGGTGTTGCGCAGGTGCTCCGGCAGGTCCGGCTCCAGCACGGCTTCGAGGTCGGCCATGGCCTCCCGCAGGAGTCCGATCGCGGGCTCGTGGCGGCCGAGTTCGTGCAGGTCGCGGGCGAGGCAGGTCTTGGTGGACAGGGTGTACGGGTGGTGCCGGCCGAGTACGGCGGTGCGGCGCTCCAGGTTCTGCTGGTCGAGTGCGCGCGCGGCCTCGCTGTCGCCGACCAGCCGGTAGCAGATCGCCAGGTTGTTGGCCATGGCGAGGGTGCGCGGGTGGGTGTCCCCGAACAGGTCGGCCGAGTGCCGGTGGGTCGCGCGGTCCAGGTCGAGTGCGGCCGCGAACCGGCCGAGGGTGCGGAAGTCCGCGCCGATCGACCCGGCGGTCTGCAGGGCGTCGGGGTGGTGCTCACCGAGCAGTGCCCGCTGGCGTTCCAGGGTCGCCTCGTTCAGCGCCAGCGCCTCGGTGTAGCGGCCCTGCCCGCGCAGCACGTTGGCGAGCTGGAAGCGGAGCAGCAGGGTCTGCCGGTCGTCCCCGCCGAGCTTGCGGGTCCAGTCCTCGTCCAGCGACCGGCCGAGGGAGAGCGCCTGCGACAGCTCGCCGCGCTTCCACAGGTAGCGGACCCGGTCGATCAGCAGTGTCCGGGTCTCGGGCTCGTCGCAGAGATGCGCCTCGGAGGGGTAGAGGTGCGGCCAGATCTCCTCGAAGGAAGGCCAGTTGGTCGGATCGTCGGTGTCACCCACGGCCGGGCGGGCCCGGCTGAGGATGCGGTGGACGGTGTGCTTGGCCCGGAGCTGCCCTCCGCCGCCCTCGACCTCGCCGCGGACCACCGCCTGGACCAGCCGGTGGAGTTGGAGGCAGCCGGCCTCCGCGTCGACCCGGACGAGCGAGTAGCGGCCGAGCGCCCGGACGGCGGCGGCCACCGCGAAGGCGTCGGTGGCCGCCGGATCGGACTCGGCCAGGGCGGCGATCATCTCCTCGCCGTAGAGCAGGCGGGCCGCGATCGGCTCCGGTGCGCAGTACGCGCAGAGCTGCAGCAGCCGGGCCGCGGCAGGGGAGCGGTCCCGCAACCGCTCGATCGAGACGCCCCAGGCGGCGGCCACCGACCGCGGGTAGTCGAAGGCTCCCTCGGAGGAGAGCGCCTGCTCCAGTCGGGACAGGTAGGCGGCCACCGGCATCGCCGTGGCGTCCAGCCAGGCGGCGGCGACCTCCACGGCGAGCGGCAGGTCACCGAGTGCGTCGGCCACCGCGTGGGCGTCGGCGGTGGAGAGTCCGCGGACCCGGCGGCGCAGGTGGTCGGCGCTCTCCTCCCGGCTGAAGACGTCGACCTCCAGGGCGCTGGCGGCCCTGGTCCAGCCCAGGTTCCGCGAGGTGACCAGGATCCGGCCGGGGCCGTCGGGGAAGAAACGGCGGATCTCGGCGGGCTCGTCGGCGTTGTCGAAGACCAGCAGCCAGCGGTCGGACGGGTTGCCCCGGCCCAGCGCCTCGCGCGCCGCCTCGGCGGCCTCGGCCACCGAGTCGCCGACCGGGAGCCCGAGCCGCCGCGCGAGCCCGGCCAGGGCGAGGGCCGCCGACTCGGTCTGCTCGGCGTCGATCCACCAGATCAGGTCGTACTCGGCCCGGTAGCGGTGGGCGTACTCCAGGGCCAGCTGGGTCTTGCCGATGCCGCCGAGCCCGTAGAGGGTCTGCGAGGTCGGCAGGACGGCCGCCACGCCGGCGCCGAGCTGGCGGTGCAGGTGCTCCAGCACGGCCCGGCGGCCGGTGAAGGACGGGTGCCGGGGCGGCACCTTGAAGTGCGCGGGGACGGAGCCGGGGTAGCGCAGGCCGGTCAGGTCGGGTGCCCGGGGTGTGCCGCCGACCGCGGCGAGCAGGGCCGCGGCGGCCGGCTCGGGGCCGAGCCCGACCAGGTCGACCACCGGGCCCTCGACCGGTACCGGCTCGATCCGGAGGGCCACCGTGGTCCCGTGGCCGAGGTCCGCCGCGGCGCCGGGTTCGGTCGAGGGGCCCGCCGGGGACCCGTCGGGGCTGTGCGCGCCGGATCCGTCGGGGGCGCACGGCCCGGCGGATCCGCGGCCCGCCCTCAGGAACGCGGGGGAGAGCAGGGCGACGGTCCGGTCCCCCGCGTCCGGGAGGACGTGCAGGCCGGCGCGGCGCAGCACCGCCTCGGTCCAGCCCGCCCAGAGGGCGTCCTCGGGTGCGTGGCGCAGGGTGACCGTCGTGCCCTCGGAGGAGAGCCGGCACAGCGCGCACTCGGCGGTTCGGCGCGGCTGTGCGCCCGCGTGCAGCGGCCGGAGCCAGGGCGCGGCCCCGGGATCGGCGACGAGCCGTCCGGCCGCGTCGGCGATCCCGGCGGGCAGGCACCCGTGGTGGGCCGCGAGCCCGCGCAGCTCGGCCTCGGGCGCCGACAGGTCGTGCACGGCCAGGCGGTCCGCCAGGTAGGCGGCCGCCTCGGCCGTGGTGAAGGCGTCGACCGCGACCAGCCGGCGCCTGCTGGTCCGCAGGCTCCGGTCCGCGCGGCGGGTCGTGACCAGCAGGAGCCCGGTGGCGCTCGGGGCGGGCCAGAGCCCGGCCAGGTCGGCCGGGTCGGCCAGGCCGTCGAGCACGATCAGCCAGCGGCGGTCGGTGGTGTTGAGCCACGTCAGCAGGCGCCGGTCGGCCGCCGCGGCGGCGCCGGGCCCGCCGCCCACGCCGTCCCCGTCGACCCGGGTGACCCCGCCGGCCCCGGTGCTCCCGCCGAGGCCGAGACGGTCGGCGGCCAGCGCGTAGGCGTGCCGGATCGCGGCGGCGCTGCTCGCGTCGATCCACACCACCAGGTCCACCGCGCGGGTGCGCAGGGCGAGTTGGACGTGGTGGACGGCCGCCTGGGTCTTCCCGGTCCCGGCCGGTCCGCTGAGCACGACCGAGCGCAGGCTGTCGACCGAGCGCAGGCTGTCAACCGGGCGGAGGCCGTCGACCGGGCGACGGGCGGCGGCCGGACCGTGGCCGCCGGCCCCGGCCCCGGCCCCGGCCCCGGGGAGGCCGTCGGCGGTGACGGAGCCCGGGACGGCGAACGAGCCCTCGACGGCGGCCCGGTGCCGGAAACAGTCCGCGAGCAGCGGGACGGTGCCGACCTGGACCGGCCAGTCGACGGTGGCCGCCGCGCCGGCCGGCCGACCGTGGAGATGCACGTCGCGGACGGAACCGGCGACGACACCACCGGAGTTGAGGAGGTCGCGCGCGCTGCGCACCCCGTCGTACGGGGTGTCGGCGCCGGGCCCTGCCCCGGAGGCGGTCAGCGCGGGGCCGCCCCCGGCGGGGTAGGGCGGTCGGGGGCTCCGGCACGGCCCGAGGCGCCCGTGCCGTCGGCGGTGCCCGGGCTGTCCGGTGCGCCGCCGATGGTGACCGGGCCACCGAAGTCCCGGCCGATGGCGCCACCGTGGTTGATGACGTCGCCGCCGGCCGTCACGCCGCTGTGGGACGCCTCGATCCGGACGGTGGTCGGCGCAGCCGCGCCGACCCGCTCCAGCAGCTCCCGGAGCCGGGCGCCGGCCTCCGCCTGCTCGGCCGGATCGAGCCCTTCCAGGAAGTCCTCCAGCCTGGTCTGCCAGGAGGCCTCCTGACGCTCGGCGACGAGGGCGCGCTCCTCCGGCGCGGCCGCCTCCAGAGCTGCGCCGGTCCGGTCCAGGCGTTCGAGCGCGGCCTGTTCGGCGGCCGGCCGCCCCCGGCCCAGCAGACGGGCGACCCGGTTCCGGACCTCCGTCCAGACGTCCGTCCCGGCGGCCTGGACGATCCCCGCCCCACCGGCCGCGGCCAGTGCGGTCAACGCCTCCACCAGCATCCCCCAACCCCCGGAGTCCCTGCGTGCTCGACGAACCTCGCCGGAATCTTCTGACACCCATTCAATGGCACCGGTTCCCGGCTAGGGAAGGCCGCGACGCGATCAATCCTGGTACGCGGCGGGGCTGGTGGGGCCGAGGGGACGGGGGCGACCGGGGAGGCAGCGGAGGTGCCGGCCGTCCGGCCCCCGCCGATCAAGTCCGTTGCTCGCGGAGGGCGCGGGCGATCAGCTCGGCGAGGTGCAGGGCGCGGCGGCCCTCGGCGAGTTGGGAGATCTGGGTCCGGCAGCTGAAGCCGTCGGCCAGGATCACGGTGTCCGGCGACGCGGCCCGGACCTCCGGGAGCAACACGCGCTCGGCGATCGCCTCCGACACCTCGAAGTGGCCCTGCTCGAAGCCGAAGCTGCCGGCCAGCCCGCAGCAGCCGGAGTCCAGCACCCGGTTCTGCAGCCCGATCCGGGCCTCGACCCGCCGGTCCGCGGCGGTGCCGAGGACGGCGTGCTGGTGGCAGTGAGTCTGGGTGACGGCGTCGGCCGACAACCGGGGGAGCGGGGCCCCGGGGGCGTACTCGTCGAGGAACTCGGCGAAGGTGCGGGTCCGTTCGGCGAGCGGACGCGCGGCGGCGCCGAGCAGGCGCGGCACGTCCTCGCGCAGGGTGGCGGTGCAGCTCGGGTCCAGGCCGACCACCGGGGTGTCGGGGGGCAGACCGGCGTCGGCCAGCGCGCGCAGGCTGCGCCGCACCACCCGCCGGGCGGTGCCGAGTTGGCCGGTGGAGTACCAGGTGAGTCCGCAGCACACGGGCCCGGACGGCAGTCGGACGTCGAAGCCCAGGTGCTCCAGCACCTCGACGGCCGAGCGCAGCACGCTCGGCTGGAGGTGGTCGGAGAAGGTGTCCGGCCAGAGCAGCACCGGCCGCGCGTCCGCCGGGGCGGGCCCGGCGGCGCGGCGGCGGAACCAGCGGGTGAAGGTCTCCGGCGGGAAGACCGGCACCACCCGGCGCGGGTCGATCCCGCCGAGCCGCTTCAGCGGACCGGCCGCCGGTGAGCGGGCGATCAGGTTGGCCGCGGCGGGCGCCAGCGCGACGGCCCGCAGCCAGAGCGGCAGCCAGCCCATCGAGTAGTGGGCGACGGGCCGCGGCCGGCGCCGGTAGTGCTGGTACAGGAACTCGGTCCGGTAGGTGGCCATGTCGACGTGGACCGGGCAGTCGCTCGCGCAGCCCTTGCAGCCGAGGCAGAGGTCCAGCGCCTCGCGGACCTCGGGCGAGCGCCAGCCGTCCGGGACGGCCTCGCCGCGCAGCATCTCGGCGAGCAGCCGCGCCCGGCCGCGGGTGGAGTGCCGCTCCTCGCCGGTGGCCATGTAGCTCGGGCACATCACCCCGGTGGCGGTGTCGACGCAGGCGGCCACGCCGACGCAGCGCCGCACCGCCCTGGCCAGGCTGCCGCCGTCCTGCTCGTAGGGGAGGGCGAGCGGCAGTTCGCGCACCGGGCCGGCCTGGCGGAGGTCGGCGTCGAGCGGGCGCGGGTCGACCAGGGCGCCCGGGTTCAGCAGGTTCTCCGGGTCCCAGATCCGCTTGAACCCGGCGAAGAGGTCGATGATGTCGGGCGGGTACATCCGGGGCAGCAACTCGGCGCGGGCCTGCCCGTCACCGTGCTCGCCGGAGAGCGAACCGCCGTACGAGACCGCCAGATCGGCGGCCTGCTCCATGAACTCCCTGAACACCAGGACGCCTTGGGGCTCGGCGAGGGGGAAGTCGATCCGCAGGTGGATGCAGCCCTCGCCGAAGTGCCCGTACGGGACACCGCGCAGGCTGTGGCGGCGCAGCAGGGCCCGCAGGTCGCGCAGGTAGTCGCCGAGCCGCTCGGGCGGGACGGCCGAGTCCTCCCAGCCGGGCCAGGCCTCGGCGCCGCCCGCCCCGGCAGGCCCGCCGGCCCCGGCAAGGCCGGCGGCCGGTCCACCGCCGGACCCGGCGCCGGCGTCGCCCGCCCCGGCCGGCAGGCGGGTGACGATCCCCGCGCCCGCCTCGCGCACCGCCCAGAGCTGCCGCTGCTCGCCCGGGTCGGTGACCACCGCGACGGTGGCCGAGCGCTCGCGCCGGACGGCGTCGGCCAGTCCGCGGGCGGCGTCCAGGGCCTCGGCGGCCGTGTCGCCGCCGGTCTCCAGGAAGAGCCAGCAGGCGCCATCGGGCAGCCGGTCCAGCGCGGGCGGGCGCGGCCCGGCGGCGAGCAGGGCCGCGATCAGGTCGGCGGCCATCCCCTCGGCGGTGAGCGGCCGCAGCGGAAGCAGGGCCGGGACGGCGTCGGCGGCGGCGGTCTCGTCGGGGTAGCCGGCCACCACCAGGACGCGGGCGGCGGGCTCCGGGACCAGGCGGACGGTGGCGCCGAGCAGCAGCGCGCAGGTGCCCTCGGTGCCGGTGAGCGCCCGGGCGAGCTGGTGGCCGCGCTCGGGCAGCAGGGCGTCCAGCGGGTAGCCGGAGGTGCGGCGGGGCAGGTCCGGCATGCCCCGGCGGATGGTGGCGAGGTTGCGGTCGGTGAAGTCCTGCAGCTCCCGGTGGAGCGCTCCCGCCCGCCCGGGGAGCTCGCGCAGGGCCGCGCGCTCGGCCGGTTCGAGCGGTCCGCCGACGGTCAGTTCGGTGCCGTCGGCGAGCAGCAGGTCGAGCGACTCGACGTTGTCGGCCGTCCGCCCCCAGGCCAGCGAGTGGGAGCCGCAGGCGTCGTTGCCGATCATGCCGCCGAGCGTGCAGCGGCTGTGCGTGGACGGGTCCGGTCCGAATCGCAGCCCGTACGGGCGGGCCGCCCGCTGCAGGTCGTCCAGCACGACGCCGGGCTCCACCCGGGCGGTGCGGCGCTGCGGGTCGACGTCGAGCACCGCGCCCAGGTGGCGCCGGAAGTCCAGGACGACGGCGCCCGGGCCGACCGCCTGCCCGCCGATGCTCGTACCGGCCCCGCGCGGCACCACCGGCACCCGGTACCGGCGGCAGAGCGCGAGCGCGGTGCGCACGTCGTCGAGGTCGGCGGGTTTGACCACGCCGAGCGGCAGGTGGCGGTAGTTGGACGCGTCGTGGCTGTAGACGGTGCGCTCGGCGGCGCCGAAGCGGACGTCGCCGCGCAGGGTGGTGGCCAGCTCCCGGGCGAGGTCGGCGCCGGGCGTGGCGGACGGTCGGCTCACGTGGGTCCTCCCGGGTGCGGGGCGGGGCGGGGCGAGCGGTGCGGCGGGGGCCGGCGGGACGGCGCGAGGCCGCGCGGTGACGCGGACCGCCGCGGTCACGGCCGGTGCACCCCGCGATCATCGCAGCCGGGCGGGACCGCGCGGTACCGGCACCCCGGTGTGTACCCGACGAGGTGTCATCTGGCACGCTCGGCCGACATGACGATCACGAATCCGGCCGGCGGCTCCGCCGGAGCCGACTACGTCGCCGGCCTGCCGATCGGCGAGCGCCCGCCGTTCCCGGCCGACGGCGCGCCGTCCTGGGACATCTTCCCGTACGAGGGGGACCTGAAGGTCCGGGTCCTGCAGGCACCCGAGCTGCCCGAGCCGCCCCGCCAGGGCGAGGACGGGCCGGAGGGCTGCGCCCAGTGCGCGCGCCCGGACTCGGACTTCCTCTGGACGGACGCGCACTGGCGGCTGAGCACCACGAACGAGCCGGCCGGCCTGCCCGCCGTCGTGCTGCTCCAGCCGCGCGCCCACCACGACCTGCTCGACCTCCCGGCGGATCGCGCCGCGGAGCTGGGTCCGATGCTGCAGCGGGTGGAGGCGGCGCTGCTGGCGCTCGGCGGCATCGGCCGGGTCCACGTGAACCGCTGGGGCGACGGCGCCGCGCACCTGCACCTGTGGCTGATCGCCCGGCCCGCGGGCATGGCGCAGCTGCGCGGCTCCACCCTGCCGCTGTGGATGGACGTCCTGCCGAAGCCCTCCGACGAGGCGTGGGCCGCGACGGCGAGCCGGATCGCCGCCGCGATGGCCGCCGACGGCGGCACGGCCCACGTCTGAGCGCCGGACGGCCCCGGGCGCAGTCCCCGGTCCCGGCCGGGGACTGCGTGCGCCCTAGGCCTTGCGCCGGGCCGAACCGGTGAGCGTGCCCTTGGCGATGTGGGAGAGCTTGGCCACCTCGAACGCCGGGTAGGCGCCGCCGGCCAGCAGCGAGAACTTCACACCCTCGCGCCCTCCGGGCCGCCGGTGCCCGGCCGGCAGGAACCGGCGGTGGTGCTCGGCGGCGCGGTGGAAGAACTGCGGGCGCTCGGCGCGCGCCACGCACCCGGCGAGGTCGAAGACGAAGAGGTAGTGCCGGATCATCCGGACGAACAGCGCGTCCCGGACGGCGTCCGCGCCGGGGAGCTCCTCCAGCAGCGCGAAGCTCCGCTCGTACTGGTCGAAGATGTCGAACACGCCGCTGCCGGGCGAGCCGGTGGGGTGCACGGTCTCCCGGCGGCGCAGCTGGACGCAGGCGCGCGGCAGCGCGGCGACCCGCCGGGCCGTCAGCATCGCCGCGTGGACCACCGGGACCTCCTCGTACCGGCCGTCGGGGAAGACCAGGCCCTGGGCGCGCCAGTGCTCGCGGCGGACCAGCCGGTCCCAGATCAGCGCGGGCGCGCCGAACACCTCCGGCCGCTCCAGCGGCCCGAACGGCTCCGGGCCGGCCTCGGCGAGCAGCGCCTCGGCGCCGCCCGGCCAGTCCCGTCCGCCGTGCCGGCGGGTGTGCCCGAACAGGAGCACGTCCACCGGCCCGGTCTGCCCGAGCCGGTCGGCGAGCGTCTGCAGGGCGTCCCGGGCGAGCAGGTGGTCGGCGTCCAGGAACAGCAGGTACTCGCCCGCCGCCCGGGCCGCGCCCGCGTTGCGGGCCACCCCGACCCCCACCGACGCGTCCAGGTGGAGCGCCGAGACCTGCGGGTGCCGGGCCGCGTAGGCGTCCGCGATCCCGGCCGCGGAGTCGGCGGAGCGGTCCGCGACGACGATCACCTCGAAGTCGCGGAAGGACTGGGCGAGCAGCGAGTCCAGGCACTCCGGGAGCTGTTTCTGCTGGTCATAGGCGGGGACCAGGACGCTGAGCAGGGGTGAGGGCATGAGGCCGGAGCGTAGGAGCGCTCGCCGGAGGTGGCAAAGCCTTGACAGCCCGTAATTCTGAGCAATACCCGTCAAATCGTACGGGCGTGCGCCATATCTTCACGTGTCGTTCCGGACGCGTCCACGTCAGTGCGGGTGTACGCACGGTCCCGCCGTCGCCCGGCGCGGTGGCCGGGCGACGGCGGACGCCCGCGGAACGGCGCCCCCGGCGCCCCCGGCTCAGCGGTCGCCGGCCGAAGGCCGGGGCAGCTCGGTCACCACCCGCAGGTCGGCCCCCGGCCCGGCCGGTGCGGCCGGCCCGCCCGCGGACCGCCGCAGCAGGACCGCCACGGCGACGGCCGCCAGCAGCGCGGCGCCCGCGCCGGTCAGCAGCGTGACGTGCATGCCGTCCACGAACGCCGCCCGGGCGTGCTCGGCCACCGGTCCGCCGAAGTGGGAGGCCGCCGCGAGGGAGGACCGCGCAGCGTCGGCCACCTGCGGCGGCAGCCCGGTGACGTCGAGTCCGGCGCGGTAGCCGGCGCCGAGGACGCTCCCCAGGACGGCGATGCCGAGGGCGCCGCCGAGCTCGCGGGAGAGGTCGTTCACCGCCGAGCCGACGTTCTGCAGGGACTGCGGCAGCGCGTCGGTGATCGCGGTGGTCGCGGGCGTCATCGCCAGCCCCGCCCCGGCACCGAGCAGCAGCAGGCCGCCGGCGAACAGCGCGTACGGGCTGTCGGCGTCGAGCCCGCCGAACGCGGCCATCGCGGCGGCGATCAGCACCAGGCCCGTCACCCAGGGACCGCGGGCGCCGAACCGGTCGGTCAGCCGGGGGCTGAGGCGGGACATCGGCACCATCGCGAGCGCCATCGGCAGCACGCTCACGGCCGCCACCAGGGCGGTGTCCCCGCGGACCAGCTGCAGGTACTGCATGATCACGAAGATGTAGCCGAAGAAGGCGAAGAACTGGCAGGTGATGGAGAGCGAGCCGGCCGCGAACCGGCGGTTGCGGAACAGCCGCGGGTCCAGCAGCGGGTGGCGCCGCCGCAGCTCCCAGCCGACGAAGCCGGCCAGCACGGCGAGCCCGACCGCGATCCCGCCGAGCGTGAGCGGATCCCCCCAGCCGCGGGTCGGGGCCTCGATCACCGCGTAGACCAGCACGCCCAGGCCGGTCGCGGCCAGCACCGCCCCGCCGAGGTCCAGCCGCGGCGCGTCCGGATCGGCGGACTCGGGCACCACGAGCAGGGTCCCCACCAGCGCGGCCACCGCGAGCAGCACGTTCAGCAGGAACACCGAGCGCCAGGACCACAGCTCCAGCAGCGTCCCCGAGGCCAGCAGCCCGACCACCGCACTGGCCCCCGCCACGGCCGCCCAGACGCTGACCGCCTTGGTCCGCTGCGCCCGCGGGAAGGTCCCGGTGATGGTCGACAGGGTGGCCGGCATCACGAGGGCCGCCCCCACGCCCAGCAGGCCGCGCAACGCGATCAGCGCCGTGGCGTCGGTGGTCAGCGCGGCCAGCCCCGAGCCGCCGCCGAACAGCGCCAGACCGACGAGCAGTGCCCGGCGCCGGCCGAACCGGTCGCCGAGCGCTCCCGCGGGCAGCAGCAGGGCGGCGAACACCAGGCTGTAGGCGTCGATGATCCAGGAGAGCTCGGTCTGGCTGCCGTGGGTCGCCCGGGCGATCTCCGGCAGGGCCACGTTCAGCGAGGCCATCGCGGCGACCACGGTGGCCAGCGCGAGGCAGGTCACCAGGAGGACCAGGTTGTGGCGGACGCCCGCGGTCCCCCGGGCCGCGGCGGAGCCGGTCGAACCGGTCGAACCGGCCGAACCGGCGGACCGGGTAGACCCGGCCGCCCCGCCGGCGTCCGGGGGCGTGGTGGCGGCTCGCGGTCCGGTGGCGCCCGGCGCGGCCGGGGCTCCGGGCCCGGCGGCTCTGGGGTCGGTAGCGGTCATGGCGGGCCTTCTCTCCCTCGTGTTCTCCCACCCGCCGCGGACCGGTCCGGCCGTCCGGGGGTGGCTCGATGCCGCCAGAGTGGGCGCGCCGCGCCTAGGATTTCAACCATGATGAATAAGCCGCCGCGCCGCGGCCGGCGGGCCGGCAGCCCGGACACCCGCGCCCAGATCCTCGACGTCGCCCGCCGCCGGTTCCTCGCCGAGGGCTACCAGGCCGTGACGATGCGCTCGATCGCCGCGCAGGCGGACGTCGACCTCGCCCTGATCAGTTACTTCTTCGGCTCCAAGAAGGGCCTCTTCGGGGCCGCGCTCGCCCTGGCCACCAACCCCGCCGAACGGCTCGCCCTGATCCTGGAAGGCGAGGTCGAGACCCTGCCGGACCGCGTCCTGGCCGAGGTCCTCGACGTCTGGGGGAGCCCCGTGGCGGCGGACCCGCTGCGCGCCATGCTCGGCGGAGCCGCCCAGGACCCGGCGGTCGGCACCCTGGTGAGCGAGGTCCTGCAGCGGGAGATGGTCGACCGCATCGCGGCCCGGATCGGCGGCGCGGACGCCCGGCGCCGCGCCTGCGACTTCGCGGCCCACCTGGCCGGCCTGATCATGGCCCGCTACGTCCTGCGTCTCGAACCGCTCGCCTCGCTGCCGCCTGATGAAATCGCCCGCACCCACCTCCCGCCGCTCCGTCTCGCCCTCCGCCCCCGCCCGGCCTCCCCCCGGCCGGGGAGGTAGCGGCCCTCAGGGCGCGGCGGGCGCGGCGGGTGCGGCTGTGGCGCGGGGCTCCGGGCCTCCGGTCCCCGAGGGGAGGGGCGGGCCGGGAACGGCCGGAGGCCACCCGCGCGGCTTCGCGGGTGGCCTCGGACGAGTCCTGGGTGCGCTCGGGGCGGCTTCAGGGACGGCTCAGTACCAGTGGTGGGTCTGCCAGAAGGACCAGGCGGCGCAGGGGCTGCCGTAGCGGGAGTTCATGTAGTCGAGGCCCCACTTGATCTGGGTGGCCGGGTTGGTGCGCCAGTCGGCGCCGGCCGAGGCCATCTTGGAGCCGGGGAGGGCCTGGACCAGGCCGTAGGCGCCGGAGGAGGCGTTGACGGCGCGCGGGTTCCAGCTGCTCTCGTGGGAGACGATGTTGCTGAAGCACTGCAGCTGGCCGGCCGGGACGATCTGGGCGGCGATCTCCCGCGGGCTGCCCGAGTAGCCGGGCTTGGCGTTGAGGGCGGAGCGCTGCTGGGAGCGGGAGGCGGCGGCCTGCGCGTCGGCCTTCGCCTTGGCCTCCGCCTGGGCCTTCGCCGCGGCGTCGGCCTGCGCCTGGGCGGCCTGCGCCTGGGCGGCCGCTGCGGCCGCCGCGTCGGCCTGCGCCTGGGCCTGGGCGGCCTGCGCCGCGGCCTCGGCCTGGGCGGCGGCGGCAGCGGCAGCGTCGGCCTGGGGCGCCTGGTCGGCGACCGGCTGCCCGTCCGCGGAGACACCGGTGGTGCCGGTGACGCCGGCCACCGGGGCGGCGGCCTCGGCGACGCCGCCGCCCTGCGGGATGGCGAGGGCGGCGGTGGCCGCGCTCGCCACCACGAGGGTGGTGATGCCGGTGATCAGGGAGTTGCGGCGGGCATGGCTGAGCTGCATGGAGCTGGCGATCCTTTTCCGTCGGGGGCCGTGTCGGGAGCGCGGGGCATCCGGCACGCGGGCTCGGGTGAGCAGGCCCGCAATGCCGTCCGGGACGGCCATGGCACCCCGGCGGTGACGGCGGGGCGGGCGGGATGCGCGGCGGGGGACAGGTCCGCAGCGCTGCCTGGCGACGGGCCATTCTTGGCAGGGCGCGGGACGGGCGGCAAAGCCGCCCGCTACTACGCGGGGTAGTGGCTCAGTGGGCGGAAACGGCGAAGCGCCCGGCCGGAGCCGGGCGCTTTCGTCCGATTTGTTCTATTTGTCCAATCGTCGGCCGGATCGGCCGTTCCGTCGACGAACGATCGGCCGCAACCCGCCGACGGCCTGCGTTCTTCCGGGTCGGCGGCGCCGTGGGCGCCCGCTGTGCCGCGCCCGGGGCCCCCGCCGCGGGCATCCGCGCGGGGGTGTCCGCGGTCGGTCCACTATCGACGGCAGTAGGACGAGAATCCCGTGTGGGCGGCTTCACATCCCGGCGGACGGTCGATGGACGCAGGGTGAACGGACGGTCACCCCCGACGCTCCTCGTCAGCTGCGGTACGGGTTGTCCGCGTACGGGTTCTGCGCGTACCGCCCCTCGGGGGCGTGCGTCGCGGGGTGCCGGGCCTCAGCGGGGTACCGGCCCTCGGCGGGCCGGCCGCCCTCGGCGGCGTACGGGTTCTGCGCGTACGGGTTGCCGGGCACCGGCTGCGGGCCGCCGTACGCGGGGTACCCGGGCTGCGACGGGTGGGAGGGGGCGCCCGGTGCGGCGGCGGCCTCGGCCGCCGGCTCCGCCGCGTCGTCCTCGTCGGCCGGCTCCTCCTCGACCGGGACCAGGTCACGGGCCAGCAGGGTCGCCCCGGCGACCGCGCCGGGCATGGCCAGGACGGTCACGAACGGGATCAGGAAGGCCAGGACCAGCGGCACGCCGAAGCCGAGCGCGAGGCCGAGCCGGGCGCGCAGCAGGCGGATCCGCTCGCGCTGCGGCACCTCGCGCCGCTGCAGCGCGACGGCCGTCAGCTCGACCGCGAGGAAGAAGCCGGACACCAGGAACCCGGCCACCGGCACCAGGGTCTGCCCGATCACCGGGATGAACCCGCAGGCGAACAGCAGGATGCCGAAGCCGGCCACCCGCACCAGCACGAAGAGGCTGTCGCGGGCCGAGACCACCAGCTCCCGCCAGAGCGGGACGTCCGGCGGGGTGGGCGCGCCGCCCTCGGACTCGTCCACCTTCTCGCAGAGCGACTCGTAGAACGGCTGGCCGACCAGCAGCGTGACCGCGGTGAAGGTGATCAGTGAGATCAGCAGGCCGCCGCCGAAGACGATCGCGGCGAGCGCCGTGCGCATCATGCCCTGCCAGGGCGAGCCCCAGTCGTCGGCGAACGGGGTGGCCCAGGTGGCGAGGTCCTCCGACCAGCCGCCGAGGAACAGCAGCGCCACCACGTACCCGATCAGGGTGACCAGTGCCGGGATCATCCCGAACGCCCACCAGCGGCCGTGCCGCGCCACCCACTTCTGGCCCTTGGCCAGGTACCCCGTCCCCGCCACAAGATCTCGCATAGGGGGAAGGGTAGGGGTTGGCCGTCGGCAGGTCATCTCGGAGACGTCGGGGTTCGGTACCGGCCGCGCGGACGCGTACGGAAACGCACGGGACCCGGTCCGGAGACGCCGGACCGGGCCCGGAAACGCCGCACCGGGCCCGGGAGCCTCCGCAACGGCTCCCGGGCCCGGCGTTCGCGGCCGGTGTGCCCCGGATCAGGCAGCCGGTTCCACCGCCGCGGCCCGTCGCCGTCGGCCCACCACGGCCGACGCCGCCAGCACGATCGCTGCAGCGACCAGCGACAGGTACATCTGCTTCCGCCCGTCGGCGTCGGTGAACATGTACGCCACCACGAAGCCGATCATGCCGATCGCGGTCCAGGTGAGGTAGGGGTACAGCCACATCCGGACGGTCAGCCGCTCCGGCATCTCACGCTCGATGATCTTCCGCATCCGCAGCTGGGAGAAGCAGATCACCAGCCAGACGAAGAGCGCGACGGCGCCGGAGGAGTTGAGCAGGAAGGAGAAGACGGTGTCGGGGGAGGTGTAGTTGAAGAAGACGGCGATGAAGCCGAACACCACCGAGCACAGGATCGCGACCCGCGGCACGCCGCGGTCGGTCACCGAGGCGAAGACCTTGGGGGCGTCACCGCGCTGGCCGAGCGAGAAGGCCATCCGGGAGGCGGTGTACATCCCGGAGTTGAGGCAGGAGAGCACGGCGGTCAGCACGATGACGTCCATCACCTGGCCGGCGCCGGGGATGCCGATGTGCTCCAGCACGGCGACGTACGGGCTGCCCTTGACGGCCGCGGAGTCCCACGGCAGCAGGGCGACCACGAGCAGGATGGAGCCCAGGTAGAAGACGCCGATGCGCCAGATCACGCTGTTGGTCGCCTTGCTGACCGCCTTCTCCGGGTCCTCCGACTCGCCGGCGGCCAGGGTGACGATCTCGCTGCCCATGAAGGCGAAGACCACTGTCAGCATGCCGGTGAAGACCGCGCCGATGCCGTGCGGGAGGAAGCCGCCGTGGCCGACCAGGTTCTCGGTGCCCACCGCGTGGGTGCCGGGCAGCAGGCCGAACGCGGCCAGGGTGCCGATCACCAGGAAGGCGGCGATCGCCACCACCTTGATCCCGGCGAACCAGAACTCGAACTCGCCGTAGGAGGCCACCGAGAACAGGTTGGTCGCGGTGAGCACCGCCATCACGATCAGCGCCCACCCCCACTGCGGTACGCCGGGCACCCAGTGGTTGAGGATCTTCGCGCCGGCGGTGGCCTCGACGGCCAGCACCACGACCCAGAAGAACCAGTACAGCCAGCCGATCGTGAAGCCGGCCCAGCGGCCGAGCGCCCGGTCCGCGTACGCGGAGAAGGAGCCGCTCTGCGGGTCGGCCGCCGCCATCTCGCCGAGCATCCGCATCACCAGCACGACCAGCACGCCGGCGAGCGTGTAGGAGAGCAGGATGCCGGGGCCCGTGGAGGCGATGCCCGCACCGGAGCCGACGAACAGGCCGGCGCCGATCACGCCGCCGATCGCGATCATCGACAGGTGGCGGTTCTTGAGCCCGGCCTTGAGGTGGCCGTCGCCACCGTGGCCGGGCCCGCCGTGCTGGGGCTGCTGCTTGGTGGCGGCGTCGGCCGGGGGAGAGACGGCCGACGTTGTGGTTTCCGCACTCATGGAGGGTGTCCTGTTGCCTTTCCGGCGCGGCCTGCCCCTCGGCTCGTTCGCCCGAGGGTGGGGGACGGACCCGCGCAATGCGGTGCAACCTAACTTCTACCTACGAGTATCGGAACAACGTCCCGGAAATCGTTCGCTGAGCGGACACGAAAGCCCAGGTCAGCATGGGTGAAGAACTGTCGTGGAAAGCTCAAATCTGACACATCGCCAGGCGTTTCGGGTGCCCTCGGAGTGATCCCGCGGCCGCTCCGGACCGAGGTCGGAGCGACGCCGGACCGCCCCCGGGCCCGCCCCGGTCCGGCCTGCGGCGGCCGCCCGGACCCGGCGGCGGACGGGACCGGCCGGGCGGACATACTGTCCGCGTGATGATCGTCCTCGTCCTGCTCGGCCTCCTCGCGGTGCTCGCCGTGCTGGCCCTCGCGCACTGGTACCTCTGGCGGCGCCTGGTGCGCGACGTGTCCGCGCCCGGCGGGTGGTGGCGCCGGACCGGCACCGTGCTCGCGGTGGTCCTGCCGCTGCTCTCGGTGGGGGCCCTGCTCGGCGGGCGGAAGTTCCCGCTCTCCGTCGAGCGCTGGTTCGCGTGGCCCGGCTTCCTCTGGCTCGCGGTGCTGCTCTACCTGCTGCTGGCGCTCGCGGTCGGCGAGGCGGTCCGTCCGCTGCTGCTGCGGCTGCCGCGCCGGAAGGCGGCGACTCCCGCGGCCGCCACCGAGTCGGACGACCGGCCGCCGGTGGCGGTGCCGTCGCCCGAGCGCCGGCTGTTCGTCGCCCGGACGGTCGCGATCGGCGCCGCCGGCGCGGCGGCGGCCGTGGTCGGCAACGGCGCCTACGGGGTGCTGCGCGGGCCGCGGCTGAAGCAGGTCACCGTGCCGCTGGCCAAGCTGCCCCGGCAGGCGCACGGTTACCGGATCGCGGTGGTCAGCGACATCCACCTCGGACCGATCCTCGGCCGTGCCCACACCCAGCGGATCGTGGACACCATCAACCGCACCCAGCCCGACCTGATCGCGATCGTGGGCGACCTGGTGGACGGAACGGTGCCCGAACTCGGCGCGGCCGCCGAGCCGTTGGCGCAGCTGCGGGCCCGCGACGGCGCCTTCTTCGTCACCGGCAACCACGAGTACTTCTCCGGCGCGGCGCCCTGGGTGGACTTCGTCCGCGAGCTGGGCGTCCACCCGCTGCAGAACGCGCGGGTCGAGCTGTCCGGCTTCGACCTGGCCGGGGTCAACGACCTCGCCGGGAAGGGCGAGGGCGACGGGCCGGACTTCGCCAAGGCGCTCGGCGACCGCGACCGGGCCCGCACCTCGGTGCTGCTCTCGCACCAGCCGGTCACCGTCCACGACGCCGTCCGGCACGGCGTGGACCTCCAGCTCTCCGGCCACACCCACGGCGGCCAGCTCTGGCCCGGCAACTACCTCGCCGAACTGGCCAACCCGACCGTGGCCGGGCTGGAGCGCTACGGCGACACCCAGCTCTACGTGACGCGCGGCGCCGGGGCCTGGGGGCCGCCCGTCCGGGTCGGGGCGCCGTCCGACATCACCGTCGTCACGCTCGCCTCGCTCCAGGCCTGAGGCCGCGGCCGGGCGGCGCTCCGGGCCCTCGGCCGCCGGGCGGCGGCCTCACCGCTCGCGCCCGCGTCCGGCCCGGTGCGCCCGCCTCACCGCTCGCGCACCTCCAGCAGGACGATCCGCCGTCCGTCGGCCGGGTTCCCGGTGAGGCGGGCGGCCAGGATGCGGGGGATGTCGCTCTCCTGCGAGTAGCCGGGCACCACCGCCACCTCGGCCCGGTGGACGGCGCGCTCCCCGGCCAGGGTGTACGCCACCCGGTAGACCGTCCGCTCCGGCGGCGGGGCGGGCGGCCGGGGTGCCCCGGTCCTCGGCATGACGGCTCCTCCTCGGGTCCGCGCCTCCCCCGGCGTCCCCCCGCCGCCCATTCTGCGCCGCCCGTTCCGCGCCGGCCCGGCCCCGACCGGATCCTGTGGCCGATCCGGGCAAACGCGGGCAGAGTGGAAATCCCCGGAGCGGGACTCCGGTCGGCGCGAACCCCGGGACGGCTCCGGAGAGGGGCGACCCCCATGCAGACCACCTGGAAGGGGACGATCAGCTTCGGGCTGGTCAGCATCCCCGTGCACCTGTACTCCGCCACCCAGGAGCACGACGTACCGCTGCACCAGGTGCACGCCAAGGACGGCGGCCGGGTGCGGATGAAGCGCTACTGCGAACGGGAGGAGCGGGAGGTCCCGTACGCCGAGATCGCCAAGGGCTACGAGTCGCCCGACGGCCGCACGGTCACCCTCACCGACGAGGACCTCGCCGACCTGCCGCTGCCCAGTAAGAAGATCATCGACGTGCTGGCCTTCGTCGACGCCGGCGAGATCGATCCGCTGATGTTCTCCAAGGCCTACTACGTCGGGGTGGCCGACAAGGCCGCCGCCAAGCCGTACGCGCTGCTGCGCGACGCGCTCACCGAGTCCGGTCAGATCGCGGTGACCAAGATCGCCCTGCGCACCAGGGAGTCCCCGGCGGTGCTGCGGGTGCACGACGGGACGCTGGTGCTGCAGACCTGCATCTGGCCCGACGAGGTGCGGTCGGCGGCCGGGATCGCACCCGAGGAGGAGGTCACCGTCCGGCCGCAGGAGCTGAAGATGGCGCGCTCGCTGATGGAGACGCTCTCCGAGGACTTCGACCTCGCCCAGCTCCACGACGACTACCAGCAGGCGCTCCAACAGGTCATCGAGGCCCGGCTGCAGGGCGTCGAGCTGCCGCACGAGGAGGAGCCGGGCGAGGCGCCCGACAACGTCATCGACCTGATGGAGGCGCTGCGCAGCAGCCTCCGGGAGGCGAAGGGCTCCCGGCGCGGCCACCCGGGTGAACCGGCGGAGGACGCCGGGGCGGCGGCGGCCGGGCCGGAGGCGGCGAAGCCGGCGCCCCGCAAACGTGCCGCCGCCCCCCGAAAGCCGGCCGCCACCCGCACGGGTGCCGGCAGCGGCACGCGGACCGCGGCCGGGAGGAGCACGGCGGGCAGGACCGCCGCCACGAAGACCACCGCGAAGAGCACTGCGAAGACCACCGCGAAGAGCACCGCGAAGAGCACCGCGAAGGCCACCGCCGGCGCCAGGGCCGGCACCAGGAAGTCCGCAGCTCCCCGCAAGGCCTCCTGAGGCCTCGTGAGCTGCTCACCGGCAGTCCCGACGACCTCCGGAGGCGATCACAGATGGACCTGCTCACCTACAAGGCACTCGACACCGGCCCCGGGGCCCCGCAGCACCCGAGCCTGGCGCACCGGGCCTGGCACGGCCTGCTCAGCATCACACCCACGGCCGTGGTCTTCCTGGTCGGGCTCTCGCTCGGACTCGGCGCGGTCGGTGCCCAGATCACCTCGATACCGTGGCTGATCGTCTTCAGCGTGATCTGGGGCATCACCCTGATCGTCCTGATGGGCATGGTCGCGCGCTGGGCGAAGCACGCCCGGGGCGCCCAGCGGCTGGCCACCTGACCGGGCCGGAGCCCCTCAGTCCCCGGCCGGGGACTGAGGGGCTCCGGAAGGCTGCGCGGGGCCGAAGCGCCGCCGAGCCGCTGCCGAACCGCTGCGTTACGCGACCCAGACCGTGGTCACGTTGCAGAACTCCTTGATCCCGTGCCCCGACAGCTCCCGCCCGAAGCCCGAGCGCTTGACCCCGCCGAACGGCAGCGCCGGGTGCGAGGCGGTCATGCCGTTGAAGAAGACCCCGCCGGCCTCGATGTCCCGGACGAAGCGCTCCTGCTCGGCCGGGTCGTCGGTCCACACGTTGGAGCTGAGCCCGAACGGCGTGTCGTTGGCCATGGCCACCGCCTCGTCCAGGTCGGCGGCCCGGTAGACGGTGGCGACCGGGCCGAAGGTCTCCTCCTGGTGGATCCGCATCGCCGGGGTGATGCCGGTCAGCACCGTCGGCTCGTAGAACCAGCCGGCGTCGAACCCCTCGGGGCGGCGGCCGCCGCACTCCACCCGGGCGCCGTGCTTCTTCGCGTCCTCGACCAGCTCCTCCAGGTCGTCCCGGCCCTGCCGACTGGCCAGCGGGCCGACCTCGGTGGCCTCCTCCATCGGATCGCCGACCTTCAGCGCCCGCATCGCCCCGGCGAACGCGGCCGTGAACGGCTCGTACACGTCCGCGTGCACGATGAACCGCTTGGCCGCGATGCAGGACTGCCCGTTGTTCTGCGCCCGGGCCCGGACGGCGGTGCGCACCGCGGCGTCCAGGTCGGCGCTGGGCAGGACCACGAACGGGTCGCTGCCGCCCAGCTCCAGCACCGCCTTCTTCACCTCGTCGGCCGCGGTGGCGGCGACCGCGCGACCGGCCGGCTCGCTGCCGGTCAGGGTCACCGCGGCGACCCGGCGGTCGCGGATGACGCCGTCCACCGCGCGGGAGCCGATCAGCAGGGTCTGGAAGCAGCCCTCCGGGAACCCGGCCCGCACGAACAGCTCCTCCAGGGCCACGGCCGTCCGCGGCACGTTCGAGGCGTGCTTCAGCAGACCCACGTTGCCCGCCATCAGGGCCGGCGCCGCGAACCTGATCACCTGCCAGAACGGGAAGTTCCACGGCATGACGGCGAGGACCGCGCCGATCGGGCGGTAGCGGACGTAGGCGCGGGCGGCGCCGGCGTCGGCGACGTCCGCCGGGTCGGGGTGCTCGTCGGCGAGCAGCGCCTCGGCGTTCTCGGCGTACCAGCGCATCGCCTTCGCGCACTTCGCGGCCTCGGCGCGGGCGGCCGTCAGCGGCTTGCCCATCTCCTCGGTCATCGTGCGGGAGACGGCCTCCCGGTCCTCGTCGAGCAGGTCGGCGGCGCGCCGCAGCAGCTGGGCGCGGTGGGCGAAGGAGGTGGTGCGGTAGGTGCGGAACGCGGCCTCGGCGCGGGCCAGCCGCTGCTCGATGCCGGCGGCGTCCAGCTCCTCGAAGGTCTCCAGGGTCTCGCCGGTCGCGGGGTTGACGCTTGCGATGGGCACGGTCGGGCCTCCCGGGTGTCCGTTGGGGTCGGGGTTGGGCTTCGGGGTCCTGCTCGGATTCTGCTCGGGTCCTGCGGCGGGGCATTGCGGCGGGGCTCTGCGTCGGGTCGGGCTGCGCCGGGTCGGGCGTCGGGCTGCGCGGACGGATCGGCGGAGCACGGGCCGGCGGTCCGACTCCACCCTGGCCGACGGCCCGGCCGTGGGCACGCCTCCACCGCCCGGCGTGTCCCGTCGGGCGGTGGACGAAACGGGGGACGCGACCTGGGGCCCGATCCACGAGGCCCCTACTCCGGCAGCGACTCCACGCGGGCCGCCGCCTCCCGGGCGCGGGCGCCGGCCCTGGTCCGCCCGGCCGTGACCAGCCGGTTCGGGAACCGGTGCAGGTACTCCGCCTCCAGCTGCCCGGTGCGCAGGGTGTGCCGCTTCAGCGCCTCCTCCGACCCGTACAGGAACGTCTCGTGCCGGGTCCGGTGCAGCTGCTCCAGCTCGTGCAGCAGTGTGTCGTTGCCGAGGGCGTGTGGCGAGATGCCCTCGGGCCTGATGTGCGGAGCGTCGGTGGGGTGCCGCATGTCCACTACCTCCTCGGCCGGTCCCCCCGCTTACCCGGTGCCCGGCCCCCGTCGCCGGTACACCCGTTCGAGTAAGGGGACCTGTCCTCGCCGACGGCCCTTCCGACCGCCGACCGGTGATCGGATCGTACGACGGTCACCCCGTCCGCGTCGCGACCGGAACGCACCGACGGCGAGGACCATGGGCCGGCCTCGGTTGATCACGTGCGTGTCCCGCGGAGGCGGGCGCCGAGGCTAGTACCGGCGCCGCCGGCGTCCGACGGGCCGCAGGGCGACGGGTTGGCCGAATCCCGCTCCCCGGCCGGCGCGCGTCGCTAGCCTGTCCGGGTGACCACGCCTCCAGCGGAGCACCCTGCCCAGCTCGGGCTGCTCGACCTGACGGTCGACCTCTCCGTCCCTCAGGTCTATTCGGGCACGGACTTCACGGTGTACCTACACATCAAGAACCCGTTCGCGGTGCCGGTGTGGGTGGACTCGGTCGAACTGGCCCTACCGACGCAGCTGTTCCAGCGACTTACGGAGTCCCCCGAGCCGACGCCGGAGGAACGGGCCGTCCCGGCCGAGACGGCGGCTCTGCAAGCCTCGGTCGACCGACGGACGGAACGGATCGCCTCGCTGGAGCGGGAGCTCGGCCGGTTGCCGGCCGACGACGTCACCGAACGTGAGTCGATCCGGCGGGAGACGGCGCGGCTGGAGGACGAGAACTCGCGTGACCGGGAACGGCTGGACAGAGCCGGCGGTCCGCTGAACGTCAACACCTACAACGGGTCGCAGGTCAACGTGCTCGGGCCGATGCGGCGGATGAACATCAACGCCTACGACGCCTCGACCGTGAACATCCACACCCCGGCCGAGGGAGGCCGCGGGCGGGTCCAGCTGGTGGGCTCGCTGCCCCCCGGGACGGCGCTGGAGCCGGGGTGTACCGACGTCTGGACCATCCGGCTCGGCACGGGCCGAAGCCCGTTCTTCGTCCCCGCAAGCTACCGCCTCCAGTTCACGGTGATCTACGGCCTGGCGCCGCGGCGGACCGACCTGGAGGACCTGGCGGCGTCCACCGGTGCCGATGGGGCACCCGGCCGTCGGCCGGTCTTCTCCAACACCACCGCGCTCACCGTGCCGCTCAAAGCCGCGCTGTGGAACGTGATGACCGGCGGTGCGCTCGGAGGTGCGGTGGGCAGCATCGGGCGGTCGCTCCAGGAAGCGCAGAGCCTGAGCGCGCTGGTCCACCAGCACGTGGGGACGACCATCGGCTCGCTGCTCCTCGCGGTCATCCTGAGCACCGCAGCGATCGTTTTCGCTGCACGCAAGTCCGAGGCGCAGTCCTTCGTCACGGTCGAGGACTTCTGGGGCGGGGTCTTGGTGGGCTTCCTGATCGGCTACTCGGGGACTGCGGCGTTCGCGGAGCTCACGGGGGTGCGGGCGTAGTGGAGGAGGACCACGCCGTTGGGGAAGGGGCGGGTCTCCAGAAGGGTGAGGTCGGTGGACTCCGTGGTGGCGGGGAAGAGCCGGCGTCCGCGGCCCAGGCGCACGGGGTGGACGTAGAGCCGGTACTCGTCGATCAGGCCGAGGCGGAGGAAGGTCTCGGCGAGGTTCGCGCCGCCGAGCGCGAGGTCGCCGCCCTTGCCGGCGGTGAGGGCGGCGACGGCGGCCGGGGTCACCTCGTGGAGGACGGTGGTGTTCCAGTCCGCGTGGGTGAGGGTGCGGGAGAACACCGTCTTCGGCAGTTCGCGCCAGATCCGGGCGAACTCGACCACCGCGGGGCTCGCGTCCGGGGCCTGGTCGGCGGTCGGCCAGAAGCCGGCCATCCGCTCATGGGTGACCCGGCCGCTGATCAGACCGCCCAGCGGGGCGATCACCCGGTTGAGGTGGAGGTGCAGCTCCTCGTCGACGCGGTGCCAGCCGATGTCGCGCTCCGGGCCCTCGAAGTAGCCGTCGAGGGACACGGACATGAAGAGGACGACCTTGCGCACGGTGGCCTCGCCGGGGGTCGGGCGGCGCCGCCCCCGCGCCGGCGGGGGCGGCGAGCCGGTCAGATCAGCGTGCTCCAGTAGTACCAGAACCGCTTGAGGATCATCAGCGCGATCACCGCGTACCAGAGCGCGGGCACCACCCAGTGGTAGCGGGCGGCCTCCCGGACGACCGGGCGCAGCCGGCGCCCCACCGGGATCACCCCGGAGCGCAGGTTGTGCAGGGTGGTGTACCAGAACAGCGGGATCATGGCCGCCCAGACCACCATGCAGTACGGGCAGAGCGCGCCGATCCGGTACAGCGCCTGGTACATCAGCCAGGTCACGAAGCCGATCCCGAAGACCGCCCCGGCCTGCAGGCCGAGCCAGAACCAGCGCCGGTAGGAGGCCCCCGCCAGCAGCCCGGCGCCGACCGCGATCACCACGGCGAAGCCGACCAGGCCGAGCAGCGAGTTGGGGAAGCCGAAGGCCTCGGCCTGGTCGCTGCGCATGATCGAGCCGCAGCTGATGATCGGGTTGATGTTGCAGTTGGGGACGTACGACGGGTCCTTCAGCAGCCGGATCTTGTCCAGCGTGAGGACGACCGACGCGAACAGCCCGACCGCCCCGCCGATCACCAGCAGGAGGGCGAACGGCCGGCTCGCGCCGTGGCTGCGGGCGCGGGCGGCCTCGGTGGAGGCGGTGGCGGTGGTGGCGGCGGTCATCCGGTCACCTGCTTGACCATCGCGGTGAACTGCTCGGGCGGGACGGGGGCGCCGTTGGTGAACACGTCGAGCTTGCGCCCGTCCAGCTTCACCGTCGGCGTGCCGGTGACGCCGCTCTTGTCGAAGGCCTTGTTCACCTGGTCGGCCCAGGGCAGGTAGGTGCCGTCCTGGACGGCCTTGACGAAGCCGTCCGTCTTCAGCCCGGGGACCTGGCCGGCGAGGTCGAGCAGGTGGTTGACGCTGCCGAAGCCGTCCTCGCGCTCGTCCGGCTGGTTGGCGTAGAGCACGTCGTGGAACTGCTTGAACTTGTCCACGCCCTCGTTGAGCGCCGCGCCGGCGGCGGCCAGCGCGGTGCGCGAGCCCTTGCCGCCGAGGCCCTGGTCCAGGAAGGTCGCCAGGTGGTACTCGACCTTGTAGGTGCCGGCGTCCGCCAGCTGCTGAACGGTCTTGCCGGTGGTCGTCTCCAGCCGCTCGCAGTACGGGCAGCGGAAGTCCTCGTAGACCTCCAGCGTGTGCGGGGCGTCGGCCCTTCCGTAGGTGATGACGGTGCCGTCGGCGCCGCTCGCGTTGGCGGGGACGACCAGCGGTCCGCCGGCGCCGGACCCGCCGCCCACCGCGAAGGCGACGCCCGCGGCGAGGGCGAGGACGGCTCCGCTCGCGGCGCCGACGACGGTCCGGCGGCGGATCCGGGCCGACCGCTCGGCGCGCTCGCGCTCCTCGCGCATCCGCTCGGTGGCGGCGCGGGCGGCGGCGTTCTCGGCGGGGCGGGAGGTGTGGGGCTGCTTGCTCATGGGGGTGTCGTCCTGTGCTCTCGGTCGGGTGCTCGGGCGCGGGACGGGGCAACGGGTGCCCGTCGGCGCGGAGCGGGGCGGGCGCGCAGGGGCGCGCGGCGGGACGACCGGCGGAGAGACCGCGGATGCGGGAGGCGGGGGTTCTCAGCAGGCCGGTGCGGGCACCGGCGGGCCGCGGCGAACGGCGGGGCTGAGCAGGACGTCCTCGGCCGGGATACGGACCCGACTGGCGCGCGGGAACGGTACCCGTGCCACCGGGCGGGCCGGGACGGGGGCGGCGATCAGCAGCAGCAGCCGGCGCCCGGCCGCGGCGGGGAGGCGCTGGGCGAAGTCGGCGAGGATGTGTGCCGAGCGGGCCAGGCCGGTCAGGGCGGCGTCGGCCCGGCGCAGCCAGAAGGCCGCCGCCAGCGCGATCGCCGTGTGCAGGGCCAGCAGCACGAGCACCCCGGTGGAGTGCGCGAGGCCGTGGCCCGCCAGCAGGCCGCCGAGCGAGCCGCCGCCGCAGAGCAGCGGTTCGAATCCGCGGGCGGAGCCCGGTGGGAGGGTGGGACAGGTGCTCTGGGCGACGTCGAACAGCACGCTCAGCCCGAGCTCCAGCGGCAGGAAGACCGCCGCGATCGCGGGGTAGCCGCGCTCGGAGCCGGCGAGGGCGAAGGCCACCGCGAAGACGGCGGCGCCGGCGACGGCCAGCGTGCCGAGCGGCAGCGGACGGCCGGTGACCAGCACCTGGCCGAGCCCGGCGAGCAGCACGACCAGCGCGGCGAACATCGCCGCGCGGAGCGTCCTGGGGGCCGGGTTCGTGGTCACAGCATTCGAGTCTGCCACAGGTTGAATCGTGGACGACCAGCCCGGCGGCCCGCTGTGAAGATCCTCACCACCTGCTCTGACCTGCGCTTATGCGCTGCTTACCCGGCCGGTGAGGGAGTGGCCCCGGCAGTGTGCGGCGGCCGGGCCGGGGTGGTCAGGCCGGTCCCTCGGCCTCCTCCGGCTCCTCCGGACCCGGGTCGGCGGCCCGCACCCGGGCCTCCACCAGCTCCCGGAAGTGCGCGAGGTCCGCCCGCACGGTCCGCTCGACGGCCCCGGCGAGCGCGAAGCCGCGCGGCCCGCCGAACGCCTCGTGCACCGTCTCCGGGTCGTACTCCACCCGGATCTGCACCCGGGTGTGCCCCCGGTCGAGCGGCAGCAGGGCGAACGCGCCCTGCAGCTGCGGGCCGTCCAGCGTCCGCCAGGCCATCACCCGGCCGCGCCCGCGGTCGGTGATCTCGGCCTCCACCTCCCAGCGGACCCCGTCGACCTCCACGCCGAGGTGCGCGAGGTTGCGGCCGTGCGGATGGGCGCTGCGCACCCCGTCGACGAAGGACGGGTAGTCGTGGACCCGGTGCAACTGCTCCCACGCCGCCAGCACGGGGGCGTCGACGTCGATCTGTTCCTCAAGCGTGCTCATCGTGGGGCCGGACCTCCTCGGACGGCCTGGAGCCTGACGTGTCGCGGCTCCCTCCAGCCTGCGCCCCGGGGCGCGCCCGGGCAATGGGCCGGCGGCCGGGGCCCGGCCCGGGGAGGGGGCAGGCCCCGGCCGCCGGACGCCGGCCCGGCTGGCCCGCGCCGCCGGCCCGATCCGGACGGTGGGCGGAAGCCGCCGGGCTGCGCGAGACTGGGCGCATGCCGGAGCTGCCCGAGGTCGAGGCCCTCACCGCCTTCCTGTCCGAGCGGCTGTCCGGGCGGGAGATCGCCCGGGTGCAGCCGGTGGCGATCAGCGCGCTCAAGACCTACGACCCGCCGGTGACGGCGCTCGAAGGCCGTGTGGTCGGCCCGGTCACCCGGCACGGCAAGTTCCTGGACATCGAGGCCGGCGGCCTGCACCTGGTCCTCCACCTGGCCCGGGCCGGCTGGCTGCGCTGGAAGGACCACCTGCCCGACGAGCCGCCGCGGCCGAGCGCGAAGAACCCGCTCGCCCTGCGGGTGCGGCTGGCCGGGGAGGCCGGCGACGGGTTCGACCTCACCGAGGCCGGGACCAAGAAGGGCCTGGCCGTGTACGTGGTGCAGGACGCGGGGCAGGTGCCCGGCGTCGCCCGGCTCGGTCCGGACCCGCTGGACCCGGGGTTCACTCCCGCGGACTTCGCCGCCCTGCTGCAGGGCGAGCGGCGCCGCCTCAAGGGCGTACTGCGGGACCAGAGCGTGCTGGCCGGGGTCGGCAACGCCTACTCGGACGAGGTGCTGCACGCGGCGCGGATGTCCCCGTACAAGCTGGCGTCGAGCCTGACCGAGGAGGAGACGGCCCGGCTGTACGAGGCGCTGGTCGGCACGTTGCGCGAGGCGGTCGAGCGCTCCCGCGGGCTCGCCGCGGGGGAGCTGAAGGCGGAGAAGAAGCTCGGGCTGCGGGTGCACGGGCGCACCGGTCAGCCGTGCCCGGTCTGCGGGGACACCGTGCGCGAGGTGTCCTTCGCCGACTCCTCGCTGCAGTACTGCCCGACCTGCCAGACCGGCGGCAAGCCGCTGGCGGACCGCCGGCTCTCGCGGCTGCTGAAGTAGCGCGGCGGGCCGCGGCCCGAGCCCCCGCCCGGTCCGCGGCACGGGCCCGCGACCGCGCCCGTTCCGTCCACGGCCTTCCGGGCGGCCGGGCCCGCCGGTCGTACGGCTACGGCTACGGCTGCGGTTACGGCTTCCGGGCGACGGCGCCCCAGTAGTAGGCGGCGTGCGGGTCGGCCGGCGGCTCGCTCTCCGGGTGCCAGGCCATCACCGGGGCGATGCCGGGCTCGATGAACTCCCAGCCGTCGAAGAACCGCTCGACCTCCTCGCGGGAGCGCGGCACCAGCGTCATCCCGCCGGCCCGGGCGGCCGCGGTGACCTTGGCGACGCTCTCCGGGTCGAAGTCCTGGGTGGGGTGGGTCAGCGCGAGGAAGCTGCCGGAGGGCAGCGCGTCGCGCAGCGCGGCGACCTTGCCCCACGGGTCGTCCTCGTCGGCGACCAGCATCAGGACGGCGATCATCAGCAGGCCGACCGGCCGGTCGAGGTCGAGGGTGGCGGTGAGCGCCGGGTCGCCGAGCAGCTCGGCGGGCTTGCCCAGGTCGGCGTGGATGTAGGTGGTGCGGCTGTCCGGGGAGGAGACCATCAGGGCCCGTGCGTGGGCCAGCACGATCGGGTCGTTGTCGACGTAGACCACGCGGGTGCCGGGGCTGACCGACTCGGCGATCTCGTGGGTGTTCGGCGAGGTGGGAATGCCGGTGCCGAGGTCGAGGAACTGGCGGATGCCGTACTGCTGGGCGAGGTGGCGCACGGCGCGCTTCTGGAACGCCCGGTTCTCCCCGGCCATCGCCTTGATGCTGGGCACGGCCTCCTCGATGGCCAGGGCCATGGCGCGGTCCGGCGGGAAGTTGGTCTTGCCGCCGAGCCAGAAGTCGTACACGCGGGCCGAGTGGGGGGTGGTGGTGTCGACGCCGAAGCGTTCCCACTGGCTCGGCTCGGCCTCCCGGTCGGCGGGACCGGCGGGGAAGTCCTGACTCGTCGTCATGGCCACGTCCTCTGAGTGCAGATCATCACACTGGGGATCGTCAGCGTAGCGGTCCAGGTCGGCGGGCGGTCACCGGGTGTGCGGGCGAGGGTGGTCGCCGTGCGCCCACCGCCGTCCGGTGTGGGCCGTCGGGGTGACGCTGGGGGCCGTCGGGGTTGCCCGTGGGAGGCGCGGAGGTGGACGGGGGAAGCATCGAAGATGCTGTCTGATCGTCAGATTACTTCGCGAAGGTTGCTGCTGGTCGCCGCCGGGATGTCGCTGCTGGGCGTCGCCGGCTGCCGGGGGGTCCAGGACGGGGGCGGGGCGCCGGAGGCCGGGGCCCCGGGCGCTCCGGAGACACCCGGAGCCGCTCCCGGCCCCGCCTCCGGGGCGCCGTCACCGTCCGGCTCGTCACCGGCGGGCTCGCCGTCGGCGCCCGCACCTCCGTCCGCCCCGGTGTCGTCCGCCGCGTCGGCGCCGCCCGCGTCGGCGCCGCCCGCGTCGGCGCCGCCCGCGTCGGCGCCGCCCGCGTCGGCGCCGCCCGCGTCGGCGCCGCCCGCCGCGGTGGGCGCGCCGGTGGCGGCGCCGCGGGTGCTGACGGCGGACGAGTCCAAGCCGGTGTACGAGCTCGACGCCCAGAAGAAGGTGGTCGCGCTCACCATCGACGACGGCCCGGACCCGCGTCACACCCCGACCGTGCTCTCCCTGCTGGAGCAGTACGGGATCCGGGCCACCTTCTTCCTGGTCGGCGAGAACGTGGCCCAGTACCCCGAACTGGTGCGGGAGATCGCCGCCCGGGGCCACCACATCGCCAACCACACCTGGACCCACCCGGACCTCCGGCAGCTCAGCGAGGGAAAGGTCCGCGACGAGCTGGAACGCACCTCGGACCTGCTGCACCGCACCACCGGGAGGCAGCCGACGTGGTTCCGGGCCCCGGGCGGGGACTGGTCCTCGGCCTCGCTCAAGGTGGCCGCCGACCTCGGGATGCGGAACATGGCCTGGTCGGTGGACCCGCGCGACTGGGCCCGCCCGGGCACGAGTGTGATCACCGACCGGGTCCTCAAGGACGTGCGTCCGGGCGCGATCGTGCTCAACCACGACGGCGGCGGCGATCGTTCGCAGACGGTGGCGGCACTGAAGGCGTACCTGCCGGTGCTGATCGACTCGGGGTACTACTTCACGGCGCCGCCGAACTGACGGAGCGTGAGGGGCGAATGCTACGGGTAGCGGGATTGATGGCTAAACCACTCGAACGAGTGGATTGGAAGAAGCGTTTCTGCGGATTTTGGGCTTCTAGGGTGATCTCGCACCAATTCCCCCGGTGCCGCTGAGTACCGCCCCGAAAGGCCCCTTCCCCATGCGTCTCCGCAACGCCACGATCGCCGCCGCCAGTGCGGTCGCCCTCGTCCTCGCCGTCCCCACCTCCGCCAACGCGGCGACCGGCGACTTCCTCTACAAGGTCGGCCCCGGAATCCCGGCCGGCCTGGCCGACCCGGCGAGCGGCGAGTGCATCAACCTGTTCGGCGCGACCGAGGCGAACCCGGCGTTCGCGCCCGAGAACTTCACCAGCTCGACCGCCACCGTCTTCCTCGACTTCGACTGCGACGGCGACGTCTTCTACGTCATGAACCCGGGCAAGCGGCTCGGCGACCGGCTCAAGCTGCGCTCTGTGGTGTTCTCCTGAGTCGAATTCGGGAGCTGTTCCGGCGAAGCCCGGGACAGTCCGGCGATCGGTGGAGACCGTTCCGGTGGCTCGACACCGGGAGCGGCCTTCCTCCCACCGATCGCCGGGCCGCCCGCCCGGATGCGCAGACCGGTGATCCTCCTCGTCGCTGATCCTCCTCGTCGCGCCGGTGCTCGTGACGGCCGGCTTCGGCGCCCACCGCGTGCTCGGGGGCGAGGGCGCCGCCTCCGCCCGGGCCGGTCGCGACCGGCGGGCGCACCGGCGGGCACCGGCCGGCGCACCGGGGACCGGATCGTCCCCGCACCGCTCTCCGTCACCGCCCCGGCGCTCCGAGGTGCCCCGGCCGCCGGGGCGGTAGCGGGCCCCGGCCGGCGGCGTGCCCGGGGCGGGGCTGCGGCGTAGCGTGACGAGGGGAGGGTTCGTGAAGGTCCCGCCGGCGGAGGAGGAACGATGTCCGTTCGGGAACCGGACCCGGCGAAACAGGAGGAGTTCGCGGGTCGCACGGTGCAGGTGCTGAACGACGCCTGCCTGGGATTCATGACGAGCCTCGGCCACCAGACCGGGCTCTTCGACACCATGGCCGGGCTCGAACCGTCGACGAGTGCGGAGATCGCCGACGCCGCCGGGCTCAACGAGCGCTACGTCCGCGAGTGGCTGGGCGGGATGGTCGTCGGCGGCTTCGTCGAGTACGACCCCGAGCAGGCCCGCTACCGGCTGCCGCCCGAGCACGCGGCCTCGCTGACCCGGGCCGCGGGCCCCGAGAACATGGCCGGCCTGATGCAGTACCTCGCGCTGATGGGCGAGGTGGAGCAGCAGATCGTCGAGGCGTTCCGCAAGGGCGGCGGCCTGCCGTACTCGGCGTACCCGCGGTTCCAGGCCCTGCAGGCCGAGGAGAGCGCCCGGGTCTACGACCTGGCGCTGGTGGACGGGATCGTCCCGCTGGTGCCCGGGCTGGCCGACCGGCTGCGCGCCGGCATCGACGCGCTCGACATCGGCACCGGTGAGGGCCACGCCGTCAACATCCTGGCCCGGGCCTTCCCGGCCAGCCGGTTCACCGGCGTCGACATCTCGGAGAAGGGCATCGGCGCCGCCAAGGCCGAGGCCGCCCGGCGCGGCATCGACAACGCCCGCTTCGAGGTCGTCGACTCGGCCGAGCTGACCGGCGCCTACGACCTGGTGACCGCCTTCGACGTCATCCACGACCTGGCCCGCCCGGCCGAGACGCTGGCGGCGGTCGCGGGGGCGCTGCGGCCCGACGGGATCTTCCTGATGGGCGACATCGCGGCCAGCAGCAGGCTGGAGGAGAACGTCGACCACCCGCTGGCACCGGCGCTCTACGCCTTCTCGACCTTCTACTGCATGACGGTCTCGCTCGGCGAGGGCGGTGCGGGGCTCGGCACGGTCTGGGGCGAGCAGACCGCCCGCCGGATGCTGGCCGAGGCCGGCTTCGGCTCGGTGGAGGTCAAGCAGGCGGAGGGGGACGTGCTCAACCTGTACTACCTGGCGCGCCGGGACGGCGCCGCGGCGTGACCGCAGCGGGGCGGCCGCCGAGGCGGCCGGGGGGCCGGGGGCGCGGTACGGCGTGCCCGCGGGTGGCCCCGCCGGACGGTCGGACGTAGGTTCGAAGGTGTCCGGGCTCCGCACGTGAAGGAGGGCGGCGATGACCGGCAGCGGCTACGCGCACCCCGAGGCCCTGGTCCCCACCGAGTGGCTGGCCCGCCACCTCGACGACGGGACGATCCGCGTCGTCGAGGTGGACGAGGACACCACCGCGTACGAGCAGGGGCACATCCCCGGCGCGGTCGGCTGGAACTGGACCACCGACCTGCACAGCCGGGTGGGGCGCGACTACACCGACCGCGACGGCGTGGAGCACCTGCTGCGCGCGGCCGGCGTGGAGGACGACACCACGGTGGTGCTCTACGGCGGCAACAACAACTGGTTCGCGGCCTACGCCTACTGGCTGATGCGGCTGCGCGGCTTCGAGCCGGTGAAGCTGCTCGACGGCGGGCGGAAGAAGTGGGAGCTGGAGGGCCGCGAGCTCACCGAGGAGGTGATGGACTACCAGCACAGCGGCTACCGGCTGGCGGGGCCGGAGCACCCCGAGGTGCGGGCCCTGCGCGACGAGGTGCTGGCCAAGGCGGAGGTGTTCGCCAAGCCCGGTTCGGACGCGGTGCTGGTGGACGTCCGCTCGCCGGCCGAGTTCCGGGGCGAGGCGCTGGCGCCCGCGCACCTCCCGCAGGAGCAGGCGCAGGTGCCGGGACACATCCCCGGCGCGGTGAACATCCCCTGGTCGCAGGCGGCCAACGACGACGGCACGTTCCGCTCGGCGGACGAGCTGCGGGCGCTGTACGGCGGGCAGGGCGTGGAGTCCGAGCGCGAGGTGATCGCCTACTGCCGGATCGGGGAGCGCTCCGCGCACACCTGGTTCGCCCTGACCGAGCTGCTCGGGTTCCCGCACGTCAAGAACTACGACGGCTCGTGGACCGAGTACGGCTCGCTGGTGCGGGCGCCGGTGGCGCTCGGGGCCTGATACCGGCCCGGCGGCCGGCGCCGCGTGGCGGGCGGGCGGCCACGCCATTTCGGCCTGTTTCTTCGCATGAACATTTCAGAAGACAGGAGTGCGCCCGGGCTCACCGGGACAGGGATCGTTGCGACCCACTGTCCCAGTGACCCTGGAGGACCACCGTGCGCAAGAGGCTGATCGTCTCTGCTGCCGCCAGCGCTCTCGCCCTGCTGCTCGCCGTCCCCGCCTCCGCCGCCCAGGCCGGACCGGGCGCCGCGGGCATCGGCGACGCCTACTACCCGAACGCCGGCAACGGCGGGTACGACGTCTCGCACTACGACCTGCGCCTCAAGTACCAGCCGGCCACGGACGAGCTGGAGGGCACGGCGACCATCCTGGCCACCGCGACCCAGGACCTCACCCGGTTCAACCTGGACTTCGTGCTCGGGGTGAAGGAGGTCCTGGTCAACGGGCGCACCGCCAAGTTCGCGAGCACCGGTGAGCAGGAGCTGGAGATCACCCCGGCCCGGACGCTCACCAGGGGCAGCACGCTGACCGTGGTGGTCCGCTACGCCGGCAAGCCCGGCGAGGTGGAGCGCGGCGGCTACTCCGCCTGGCTGCGCACCCCCGACGGCGGCGTCGCGGCGAACGAGCCGGAGGGCTCGGCCTGGTGGTTCCCGAGCAACGACCACCCCACCGACAAGGCCACCTACGACGTCTCCGTCCTGGTGCCCGACGGCACCCAGGCGATCAGCAACGGCCGCCTGGTCGGCCAGAGCTCCAAGGCCGGCTGGACCCGCTACAGCTGGCGCGAGACCGACCCGCAGGCGACCTATCTGGCCACCCTGGCGATCGGCAGGTTCGACATCCGCACCGACACCACCCCGAGCGGGCTGCCGGTCACCACCGCGTACAGCAAGGACCTCGGCGACAACGACGGCGCGGCGCGGGCCAGCGTCGAGCGCACCGGAGAGCTGGTGGACTGGCTGAGCGAGTACTTCGGCCCGTACCCGTTCAAGTCGGCCGGCGGCTACGTGCCCAACGTGCCCACCGGCTACGCACTGGAGACCCAGACCCAGATCTTCTACAGCCCGGCCCAGTTCGCCCGCGGCTCCAACACCTCGGTGGTGGTCCACGAGCTCGCCCACCAGTGGTACGGCGACAGCGTCTCCGTCCAGCGCTGGAGCGACATCTGGCTCAACGAGGGCTTCGCCCGCTACTCGCAGTGGCTCTGGTCCGAGCACGAGGACGAGGGCACGGCGCAGGAGCTCGCCGACTACGTCTACGCCACCTACCCGGCCGGCGACGCCTTCTGGACCGTCAAGCCCGGCGACCCGGGCCCGGACCACCAGTTCGCGGGCGCCGTCTACGACCGGGGAGCGGTGGCCGTGCAGGCGCTGCGCAACGCCGTCGGCGACGAGAAGTTCTTCCGGATCCTGAAGGGCTGGCCGACCGAGCGCCGCTACGGCAACGCCACCATCCAGCAGTTCCAGGCGTACGCCGAACGGATCTCCGGCAAGCCGCTCGCGGAGCTGTTCCAGACCTGGCTGTTCACGCCCGCGAAGCCGGCCGTCTCCTCCGCGGGCGTCCCGGCGGCCGTGGCCGCCGCGGCCCCGGGCACGGGCGCGGCGGGTCTCGCGCCGGGGGCCGGGGAGCAGCCGCAGGAGCCCAAGTCGTGGAAGAAGATCCAGGAGACCAACTCGGTGCACGAGCACCGGCACTGACCGGCTGGCGGTGCGGGGCGCCGCCGGGAGGCGCCCCGCACCGCGTGCCCGGGTTCGGAGTCGGGCCCTACGCCGGGGTCATGGAGCGGGCCTCGGTGACGATCAGGTCCTCGATCCCGTAGAGGAACCGCTCCATCCCGGCCCGGGGCAGCACCGAGCCGTCGGCCGTGAGCGCCAGCCGCAGGGCGTCCGCGGTCCGGAGGGCGTCCAGGGCGTAGGTGAGCCCGGGGCGCGGCTCGAACTCCCGGGGCCAGTCGAGGGTGGTCCGGGTGAGCGCCTCGGCGAGGGTCTCGCCGGCGGCCGCGCCCCCGGCGGGTGCGGCGGGGGTCATCGGCAGCAGGTCGCGGGTGTCGTTGACGATGCACGAGCGGTCGGCGAGCGGGCCGTGCTCGGCGGTCAGCCGGGCGATCTCCTCGTCCAGCAGACGCTTGTCGAAGTACGCGTGCCGGTAGGTGGCGATGGCGGCGGCGTGGGTCCGCCGGACCAGGGCACCGAACTCGCCCCCGACGTCCGGGAGGTGGAGCAGGCCGTCGCCGGCAACCACGCTCACCGCGTGGGTGAGCCCGGGCAGGAAGCGGTTGTCGACGATGACCTGCAGGACGGCGTCCGACGATCCGGACAGGCGCGCCGTCATCGCCGCGACCGCGGCGAGCAGGACGGAGGAGCCGCTCGCCCGGTGGCCGGCCGCGACGAGGTCGACGGCGCGCAGCAGCGCGGGCGAGTCGAGCACGGCGTTCGGGAAGGGCGGCGCCGCGTCCTCCGCGGCCGGCGGGAAGAGCCGCGGCGGGCCCGAGCGCAGCTTGCGCAGGGCGTGCGCGCGGGCGTTGGCGTCGCGCCGCAGGCCGCGGGCGGAGGTCTGGAACTCGGCCTCCTCCAGCGGCTGCCGGGCCGGCCGGCGGTCGCGGATCCCGGCCGGCGGCGCCCCCAGGGAGAGCTCGGTGAGGTCCGCCACCAGCAGGCCCATCCCGGCACCGTCCACCGCGGTGTGGGAGAGCACGAGCGAGATGTGCCGGACGGCGCCGTCCTGCTCGACCAGGCCCACCCGGATCGGCCACTCCCGGGCGCAGTCGAACGGCAGCGCCGCCAGCTCGTCGTGCAGCGCGGCGCCGGCCGCGGCCGCCCCGTCGGCGCCGCCGTCGGCGCGGCGGAGGTGCACCGCCAGCCGGCCCGCCGGGTCGACGGTCTGCCGCAGCCGGCCGTCCGCGTCCGGGTGGAGCCGGGTGTGCAGCGAGTCGTGCAGGTGGAGCAGTTGCTCCAGGGCGCCGAGCACCACCGGGAGCGGCAGGCCCGGGTCCAGCGGGGCGGCGGTGGTGATGTTGTAGCGCGGCGCGTCGGCGGGCGCGAGCCGGCGGACGGCGTCCCAGACGGCCTGCTGGCCCCAGGTGGCCGGCCCGGTGCCGGACCGGCCGGACGAGAAGGTGATCTCCAGCTGCTGACTCGTGGTCACGTGTGCTCTCCGATGTGCGGTTCTGGACGCGGTCGGTGCCGGTGCGTGGGGAGCGCAGGTGTCGTCGGGGAGCAGTCTGGCGCACCGCCGCCCGGGCGTCGAGAGCCGGGGCGGCCCGCCGGTCAGAGCCAGCCGCGCTCCTTCGCGCGCAGGGCGGCCTGGAACCGGGTGGCGGCGCCGAGCCGGCCCATCAGCTCGGCCACGTGGGCCCGGTACTTGCGGACGGACATGCTGAGCGCGCGGGCGGCGGTCTCGTCCTTGTCCTGTTCGGCGAGCGCGCGCAGGACCAGTGCCTCGGTCGCGCTGAGGCCGAGCCCGTCGAGGTCGGCGGCGCGCGCCCACATCCGCTCGAACAGGTCGACGAGCATCGACACGATCCCGGACTGGCGGATCATCAGGGCCGCCGTCTGGTCCGGTTCGAGCCGGACGAACGCCACCCGGCGGTTGATGACCAGCAGCGGGGAGAACGGCTCCGCCGTCACCCGGTGCAGGTCGCCGAGCCCGTGCCAGTGCCGGGCGTAGGCCAGCTGGTCGGGCAGGCCCAGGGCGGCCGTGCCGACCAGCGTTCGGCTGGCCATGCCGCTGGCCAGCAGCCGGCGGTAGCGGCTCTCCCAGCCCTCCTCGTGCAGCGGGCTGCGCGGCAGGTGTTTGGCGTTCATCGTCTCGGTGCGGTCGAGCATCGCATTGACCAGCCGGTTCACCTCCAGGCCGTCCTCGATCCGCTCGACGAGCTCGACCGGACGGCCGCGGCGCGCCTCCTCGGCCAGGTCGCGCACCACGTCGAAGGCGGCGTCGATCCGGGACAGTTCGCGGGTGGTGTGCTCCACCCGGCGGCGGACTAGCAGGTCGACGGCGGCCGCGGGCGGCAGGGGGAGGCCGCCGGCGTCGACCACGCCCAGCGCCTGCAGCTCGGCCAGCACCGCTCGCAGCAGCCGCTCCGGCAGCCCGAGTCCGGCCGCCGCGGCGGGGTCGGCCGGGCCCGGTGTGCGCAACAGGTAGCGGTAGAGGCGTTCCTGGTCGCGCGTCAGCCCGAGGTTCTCCAGGCTCATCGATCCCCCGATCCGTGCAGCTTCCTGCACGGAGTCTTGCACCTTCTCCCTCTGTCGGGCGCCCGCGCGCGACCGCGAGGATGGGCCCGGCACGCCGGGCCGGACGCCGTCCGCGCCCGCTGCCGGACAGCACCGGGTCGCTCCGACCCCGAACGTACGCACAGCAGAGGAACCACCGCCCATGGGTTACATCCGCAGCTTCGTCCCGTGGATCGCCGTCGCCGTGCTCACCGGCACGGTCGACATCCGCTGGGCCGCCCTCGCCGGCCTCGTCCTGGCCGTCGGCCTCGTCATGGTCCAGCGCCGGGCGGGCCGCGGCTGGGACGCCCAGGTGATCGAGGTCAGCGCCGTCGTCTACCTCGCCGGCTTCACCGTCGCCGCCGTCCTCGCGCCGCACTCCGCGGCCGTCGCGCACTACGGGTCGGCGCTCTCCTCCCTCTGGCTCGCCGCCACCGCCTGGGGCTCGCTCGCCGTCGGCCGGCCGTTCACCCTCGGCATCGCCCGTACCCAGGTGCCCGAGCAGCTGTGGCGCAGCCCGCTGTTCCTGCAGGTCAACCGGACCATCACGGCCGTGTGGGCGGTCGCCTTCACGCTCTCCGGCGCCGGCGCCGCGCTGCTGCGCCACTACCGGCCGGACGACTCCTCGTCCCGCACGCTGCTGACGATCGCCGCGTTCGTCATCCCGGTGATGTTCACCATGCGCTACCCCGAGATCGCCCGCACCCGCCACGCGGCCGCCCGCGGAGCCGTCGCGGAGTGACCGGCCGGCCGGGGGCTTCAGGCCCGGTCGGCCGTGACCAGGTGGTAGTCGATCAGGCCGTCCTTCCAGGCCGTCAGGAAGTGACGCGTCCAGTGGCCGGGCGGGACGGTGTCCTCCAGGTAGCGGTCGAGGCCGGGCCAGACGTCGGCGCCGACGGACTCGGCGGCGACGCCGGTGAACCCGGCCGCGGCGAGGTCGGCGGTGAAGGGGCCGAGCGGGTGGGCGACGTCCAGGCCGTCGGCGAAGCTGCCGAGCAGGATGGCCAGGCGCTCGGCGGCGTCGGGGCCCTCGGCGGTGAAGAAGGTGGTGACGACCAGGCGGCCGCCCGGGCGCAGGACCCGGGCGGCTTCGTGGGCGAAGCCGGTGAGTTCGCGGAAGTGCTGGGCCGCCTCGACGGAGTAGAGGCCGTCGAGGGCGGCGTCGGGGAAGGGGAGTTCGTCGGCGGCGCCGAGGGCGTAGGCGAGCCGGTCGGGGTAGGTGGCCAGGGCTTTGGCGTTGACGGCCCGGGCGCGCTCGATCTGGTCCGGGTGGATGTCCACGCCGGTCACCGCGGCGAAGCGGAACTCCCGCAGCGCCAGGGCGGCGCCGAGCCCGCGGCCGCAGCCGACCTCGGCCAGTCGCAGCCGCTCGTGGGGCTCCGGGAAGCCCCGCAGCACCCGCCGGTAGAGCTGCTCCTGGCTGCGCACCCGGTCCTCCGGGCCGAGGGTGGTGAGGTCGATGCCGCTCCAGTCGCCGAAGTTGATGAAGCCGCCGGCGAAGCTGGCCGCCTTGGACAGGTCGTCCACGCCGTAGGTGCGGCGCACGGCTGCGGGAATGCGGTCCTGGTTCATGGGCTGCTCGGCTTCCTCGTCGGTCGGTGCCCGGCCCCCGGGCGATGACGTACGTACCCAAACCGGTACGCGTCCGAACACGCCCTGTGACGGGTGGGGCGCGGGTGCCGGATCAGCCGGCCGACCGCGGCGGCGTCGTGGTGCGGGCCGTCCGGGAGGCGCGGGCGACGACGAGGAGGAAGAGGCCGCAGGCCGCCACGAGCAGCCAGCCTGGGCGGGAGGCCCCGGCGAGGCCGGCCGGGTCGGTGCCGGCGACCAGGGCGCCCGCGACGGCGATCCCGACCGCCGAGCCGAGCTGGCGCGCGGTGGAGGTGATCGCCCCGGCCACGCCCGCACGGGCCGGCGGGAGCCCGCCGACCGCGGTGTTGGTGATCGGCGCGTTGGCGAAGCCGAAGCCGATGCCGATCAGCAGGAGGGCGACCACCAGCAGCGGGGTGGCGGTGTCCGGGCCGAGGACGGCGAGGCCGAGGCCGCCCGCGGCGGTGAAGGCGCCGGCGAGCAGCAGCGGCGGCCTGGGGCCGTGCCGCGCCACCAGGGTGCCGGACCACGGGGCGCAGACGGTGGCCCCGAGGGCCATCGGCAGGGTGGCCAGGCCGGTGGCGAGCGGCGTCCAGCCGCGGGCGTGCTGGAGGTAGAGGGTGTTGAGCAGCAGGGCGGCGCTCAGTGCGGTGAACACGGCCACCGCGCCCAGCGCGGCCGCGGCGAACGGCGGCCGCCGGAACAGCCCGAGGTCCATCAGCGGTTCGGTGCGGCGCAGTTCGACCCGGACGAACCCGGCGGTGGCCAGCGCGGCCAGGGTGCAGCCGGCCACGGCCCAGGGCGAGGTCCACCCGAGCCGGGGGCCCTCGATGAGCAGGCCGACGACGGTGCACAGGGCCACGGTGAGGAGCGCCTGGCCGGGCAGGTCGAGCCGCCGGGTGCGCTCGCCGTGGGACTCGGGCACGTACAGCGCGACCAGCACGAGGGCGGCGGCGACGACCGGGGCGTTGATCCAGAACACCGACCGCCAGCCGAGCGCCGCGATCAGCGCGCCGCCGGTGACCGGGCCCGCCGCCAGGCTCAGCCCGAACACCGAGGCCCAGATCCCGATCGCCCGGGCCCGTTCCCTGGGGTCGGGCAGCGCGGCCACGACGATCGCCAGGGCCACCGGGCTCAGCATCGAGGCCCCGATGCCCTGGAGGGCCCGGGCCGCCACCAGGACGCCGAGCGACGGGGCGACCGCGCAGGCCAGGGACGCGGCGCCGAAGACCAGCAGCCCGCAGCGGAACACCCGCCGCCGCCCGAAGCGGTCCGCGAGCGCGCCGGAGCCGATCAGCAGGCTGGCCAGGACGACCGTGTAGGCGTCCACGACCCACTCCAGGCCGCGGGTGCCGGTGCCCAGGCCCTCGCCGATCGCGGGCAGGCCGACGTTGACGATGGTGGTGTCCAGGCCCACCAGGAACATGCTGAGTGCGCAGACGGCCAGCACCGTCCAGCGCCGGCGCGCGTCCGATGCAGGTGGCGCCGCCGCGATCGTCGTGGTCAAGGGTGGTCCTCCGGTCCGTGACGGGGTGTCGCCCCATGCTCGGACGGCCCGGCGGCCCGGGCCCAGAGAGTTTGCCGCGACAGCAAATCGGCTTTCTGCAATGCGCCTCACGGGGCGCCGGCGGTCGGACCCGGCCGGGCGGTCGGCGGAGGGTGGTCAGCAGCGGGCGTCCCAGTGGTGGAGGGCGGCGAAGGCGGCGGTGCGCTGGGCGGCCGTGGTGCTCCCGGGGGCGTCGGTCAGCAGGTAGTCGGCGACCGGGGTGAGCAGCAGCGTGGCGTCCGGGGCGGGCAGCAGTCGTGCCTCGTCCCAGTCATGGCGGAGGACCGTGCGCCGCAGCAGGCTGCCGTGCCGGGCGGGCAGGCGGTGGGCCGCGGCGGCCTCCGTGCGGCGGCGGTGCTCGGGGGCGAGCTCGGCCTCCAGGGCGGCGCGGACCGGGGCGAGCCGGCCGAGCGGGGTGTGGGCGGCGGCGAGGTCCAGCAGCGCGGCGGCCTCGGGGGCGACGCGGTAGGCGGCGATGACGGCGGCGGTCTCGTCCGGCTCGAAGGGCTGCGCGGCGAGCGCGGCGACGTCGACCACGTCGTCCGGGCGGAACGCCCGGGTGAGGCCCTCCTCGGCGAGCGCGATCAGGCACTCGACGTGGTCGTCGGCCACCAGGTACGGGCGCACGGGCACGCCGGCGCCGTCGCCGGTCAGGGCGGCGGTGACCAGCCGGACCCGGTACCACGGGTCGACCAGCGGGTCGTCGGCGGGCCAGTGGACGGTGACGGCGGTGTGGTGCGGGCGGTCGCCGAGCAGGGTGACCTCGATCCGCTCCACGGGGTGGTCGGTGACCAGCCGGACCACCGCCTGCCAGAGCGCGGCCTCGCCGGGGGCGACGAGGTCGAGGTCGTTCTGCGGCCGGAGGAGGCCGGGCGGGTAGTACCCGGCGAGCGGCAGCCCGCGGATGGCGCGGATGCCGGTGGCGCGGGCGAGGTCGCGGGCGAGCCGGGCGTAGTGGTCGGCGCGGGCGCGGGCGCGGCGGAGCTCGGCGCGGGCGGGCTCGCCCATCCGGACGTCGTCGCGGGCGAGGGAGGAGAGCACCAGGTACGGCAGGCGGCGGCTGGCGCGGGCGCGGCGGAGCAGTTCGGCCGGCCCGTCGGCCGGGTCGACGTCGAGCAGGTGGTACAGCAGTGCGGTGTTCACGGACGTCCGCCTCCGAAGATCTCGTCATGGCCCGATGCCACCGGCGGCCGACGGCGGGGCGGGCGGATCCGGGGCCCGGGCCCCCGGCCGTCAGGGCGGCGGCCGGGGCGGGGTGTGCCGACCCGAGGCACAGCGGCCTTGGGCGGTGGGGGAGTTCGGGGCGCGGGGGTTCTCCCCGCGCCGGGGGTCAGGGCGGTGCCGGGGCCGGGCCGGACCGTCCCCGGCGGCCCCCGGCACGGTCCGATTCTGCCGGGTGGGGTTCAACGTCCGGTCACCGCACGCTCAACGGTGTCTCGACACCGGGCGTGACGCTGTGATTAATAGGTGGCACAAATGTGACGTGTGCACGAGCGGGGGCGGGCACGGTCCGGGGTGGCTGGGGGCTGGATTTTGGGCGATCTCCGTTTTTCGTTACTCGGTCTGATGCGCGCTCACCGCGGCGCGGCGGTGCTCAAGGTGGGCAGTCCGCAGCAGCAGGCCATGCTGGCGGTGCTGCTGTTGCGGCCCGGCCGTGCGGCGAGTGCCACCGATCTGATCGCCGCACTGTGGGGCGAGGAGCCGCCGAACGCGGCGATGACCACCGTGCGCACCTACGCCTGGCGTTGGCGCAAGATCCTCGACGAGGGCGCCGAGGGCGGTGCCGGCGGGGAGGACCGGACCGCGCCGAGCGTGCTGGTCTCGATGGGCGACGGCTACCGGCTGCTGCTGCCGAAGCTCGCGGTGGACGCGGCGGAGGCCGAGTCGCTGGCCGCCGAGGCCGAGCGGACCGCGGCGGCCGGACAGCCGCTGCGCGCCCGCGACCTGCTCAACCAGGCCCTCGACCTCTGGCAGGGCGAGCCGCTGGCGGGCATCCCGGGGCCGTTCGCGGAGCGGCACCGGCAGCGGCTGGAGGAGCTCCGGCTGACCCTGCTGGAGGAGCGGATCGGCCTGGACCTCGGGCTCGGCCGGTACTCGCGCTGCATCCCCGAGCTGACCGCGCTCACCACCGAGCACCCGCTGCACGAGCGGGCGTACGGGCTGCTGATGCGCGCGCTCTACCAGGCCGGGCGGCAGGCCGACGCGCTGGCGGTGTTCCGGGGTGTGCGGCAGTTGTTCCTGGCCGAGCTGGGGGTCGGGCCGGGCGCCGAACTGGAGCTGCTGCACCGGCGGATCCTGGAGGGCGACCCGGCGCTGGCCGCGCCCGAGCAGGCGCGCGCCGAGTCCGCGACGGTGGGGAGCGCGGTGCCGGCGGCGCCCGCCGCCGAGGCCGGGCCGGCGGATCCTGCGGCGGAACCGGAGGGGGCCGGCCGGGCAGCCCGGCCGGCCGCCGTGCCGCGCCCGGCCCAACTCCCGCCGGACGCAGCCGACTTCACCGGCCGGACGGCGACCGTCCGGGTGCTGGACGAGGCGCTCGGCACGCCCTCGGCCCAGGCCCTGGTGGTGGCCACGGTGGTCGGCATGGGCGGGGTCGGCAAGACGGCGCTGGCCCTGCACGTCGCGCACCGCGTCCGGGACGCCTACCCGGACGGCCAGTTGTACGTGGACCTGCGCGGCTCCGACCCCGTCCCGGCCGACCCGGAGGCGGTGCTGAGCGGGTTCCTGGTGGCGCTCGGCGTGGCCGCGGACGCGGTGCCGGACGGGCTGGACGCCCGCTCCGCGCTGTTCCGCTCGGTGGTGGACGGGCGGCGGCTGCTGATCGTCCTCGACAACGCCAAGGACGCCGCACAGATCCGGCCGCTCCTGCCGGGCGCGGTGGGCTGCGCGGTGCTGACCACCGGCCGTACCCGGCCGGCCGGGCTGCCCGCCACCGTCCAGGTCGACCTGGACGTCTTCCAGCCCGACGAGGCGCTGGACCTGCTCGGCCGCACCATCGGCGCGGAGCGGCTGGCCGCCGAGCCCGAGGCGGCGCTGGAGCTGGTGGTGGCCTGCGGGCACCTGCCGCTGGCGGTGCGGATCGTGGCCGCCCGGCTGGCGGCCCGGCCGGGCTGGACGGTGGCGACGCTCAGCCGCCGCCTGCAGGTGGAGCGCCGGCGGATCGACGAGCTGCGGATCGGCGACCTCGCCGTCGCCGCCGCCTTCGAACTGAGCTACCGCCAGCTGACCGCCGACCAGGCCAGGGCCTTCCGGTTGGTCGCCTCGGTGGACGGGCCGGACATCGGCCTGCCGGCCGCCGCCGCGCTGCTCGACCTCGACGAGTACGACGCGGAGGACCTGCTGGAGGCGCTGGTGGACGTGGCGATGGTGGAGTCGCCGTTCCCCGGCCGCTACCGCTACCACGACCTGCTGCGGGCGTTCGCCCGGCGGCGGCCGGCCGAGGGCGCCGGTCCCGGCCCGGCGGACGGCGAGGCGGAGGCGCCGGCCGCCCGGGACCGGCTGCTGGACCACCTGCTGGCCACCGCCTGCACCGCGTTCCAGCACGCCGTGCCGGGCGACCCGGCGGCCGGCGCGCTCGGCCCGGCCCGGTCGGCGGGCGTGCCGCTGGCCGGCCGGGAGGCGGCGCGCGAGTGGGCGGCGGCCGAGGGGGCGGGTGCGGTGGCGCTCGCCGCCCAGGTCGCGGCGCTCGCCGCCGGCCGGCCGGCCGGGGCCGGGCAGGACGGCGCAGCCGCGGTGGAGCCGGCCGGGCCGGGGGGTGCCGACGGGCAGGCGCTGCGGGCGGCGATCGACCTGCTGATCGCGCTCACCCCGTTCGTGCTCACCCCGCCGAGCCGTCAACTGGCCGCCACGGCGGAGGCGCTGGCCGCGGCGGCGGCCCGGAACCAGGACGCGCGCGCCGAGGGGCGGGCGCACTTCCTGCGCGGCAACGTCGCGCTGGCCGCGACCCGGCTGGACGCCGCCGAGGCGGCCTCCCGGCAGGCGGCCGAGCGGGCCCGCGCCGCGGGGGACACCGTGATCCTGCGGCAGGCGCTCAACGACCTGGGCCTGATCTGCCAGTTCCTCAGCCGCTTCGACGAGGCCGTGGACCACTACGACGAGGCGCTGCTGCTGGCCAACCGGCTGGGGCACCGGTCGGGTGCGCTGGTGACGACGGTGAACGCCGCACTGGCCAGGGTCCGCAGCGGCCGGGCGGACGAGGCGGTGGCGATCTGCCACGAGGTGCTGGCCGAGCTGAGCACCCGGCAGGACGATCCGGGCCGGGCGTACACGCTGTACGTCCTGGGGCTGGCGCTGCACGGGCTGGGCCGGCACGAGGAGGCGGTCACCTGGTTCGGCGAGTGCCTCGCGGTGGCGGTGGCGGCCGGCCTGCGGGACCGGGCCGCGCACGCCCGCTACCGGCTGGCGGACAGTCTGCGCTCGCTCGGGCGGGCGGAGGAGGCGCTGGAGCAGGCGGGGCAGGCGCTGGAGCTCTGCGAGGAACTGGGCGCGGAGCGGGACCAGGCGCAGGCGCTGGTGGTGCTGGGCCGCTCGCTGGCCGAGCTCGGGCGCGGGGCCGAGGCGGGTGCGCGGCTGCGGCAGGCGTTCGAGATCTTCCGCCGGCTGGGGCTGCCCGAGGCGGCCGAGGTGGCCGGGCTGCTGCGGGAGCCGGAGTTCGCGCTGGCCGATCCGTAGCGGCCGGACGGGCTCCGCGGGGCCGGGCGGGCGGCTGGGCGGTCGGCCGGGTTGTCTGCCGGGCGGACCGCGCAGGAACGATTCTCTGCGGTGGGCCCGGCGATCCGGGTGGGCCGGGCGGACCGCGGCGGGTCGGGGAGTGTGACGGAACGGGTCGGGACGGCGCCGGTGCTCAGGAGCCGGTGCTGTTCCAGTCCCCGTGACCGCCGCCGTTGCCCGGGTCGGTGGTGCCGGTGCCCGTCGAGCCGGTACCGGTGGACCCGGTGCCCGTGGTCGTCGTGGTGGTGGTCCGGCCGGTGCCGGCGGTGTCGTCCGCCGCCGCGGTGCCTGCGGTGCCGAGGGCGATCACCAGGCCGAGGCCGGCGGCGGCCAGGCGGATCCGGGTGCTGCCGAGGACCGAGTGCTTCGCCATGACGTCTCCCTAAGGTGTCTTCCCTGCTGGGAAGGGGTCTTCCGGGCTGATGGGACCAGCATGGCAAGCGGCGTTCAACGGCCGATCGACGCACGAGCAGCGTGCGTCGACCGGCCTCGTTGATCGGCCCGTCGACCGTTCGTCGACGCGCCCGGCCACCCGTCCGGGGCCGGCCCCGCGGGCCGTCGGGGGACCGGCCTACTCGCGGATCTCCAGCGTGCAGCACTTCACGCTGCCACCGCCCTTGAGCAGCTCGGAGAGGTCCATCGCGATCGGCCGGAAGCCCCGCTCGCGCAGCCGGGCGGCCACTCCGGTGGCCGGCTCCGGGTGGATGACGTGCAGGCCGTCGCTGACCACGTTGAGCCCGAACGCCTCCGCGTCCGCCTCGTCCACCAGCACCGCGTCCGGGAAGAGCTGCTGCAGCACCCGCCGGCTGCCCGCGGAGAACGCACCCGGGTAGTACATGATCTCCTCGCCGTCGAGCACGCTGAGCGCGGTGTCGAGGTGGTAGAAGCGCGGGTCGACGAGGTCCAGCCCGATCACCGGCCGGCCGAGGAACTCCTGCGCCTCGGCGTGCCCGGCGGAGACGCTGCGGAAGCCGCGCCCGGCGAGCAGGTAGCGGCCGGTCAGCAGGATGTCGCCCTCGCCCTCGTTGACGTGCGCCGGGTCGTGGGTGGCGAAGCCCCGGGCGCGGAACCACTCCAGGTACGCCGGCCCCTCGGCGGCCCGCTCGGCGTTGCGGAACCGGGCGCCGAGCACCCGGCCGTCGACGACGGTGGCGCCGTTCGCCGCGTAGACCATGTCGGGCAGGCCGGGCAGCGGGTCGATCAGGTCGACCCGGTGGCCCAGTTCGCGGAAGAGCCGGTACAGCCGCTCCCACTGGGCCACCGCGAGGCCGGTGTCCACCGGCTCGGCCGGGTCCATCCACGGGTTGATCGCGTAGCTGACCTCGAAGTGGGTCGGACGGCACATCAGGTACCGGCGCGGGCGGGCGGCGCGGGCCGCGGCGGCGGGAGCACCGGAGGCGTCGGTGGCGGCGTCGGCCGGGGTGGACGCGGTGCTGGCGCTCGCGCCGGGACGGCTCAGCGTGGTGGCGGTCATGGCAGGCTCCGGAGGACGAGGGTGGGAGGGACGGGTCAGGAGGAGGCGGGGCGCTCGGGGAAGTTCCGCAGGCCGCGCAGCGGGCTGGCCAGCAGCACCCCGCCGGCCGACATGAGCACGCAGGCCATGATCCAGATGGTGGTCCGGGCGCCGAGCACCTCGCCCAGCCAGCCGCCGAGCAGGGCGCCCAGCGGGATCGCGCTGAAGTTGACGGTCGAGGCGCTGGCCCGGATCCGGCCGATCATGGCGGGCGGGCAGTACGCCTGGTAGAAGCTGCCGGCGATGACGTTCCCGGCGATCACACCGCAGACCGCGACCGACCAGGCGACCGCGCTGACCGCCAGCGGCAGCCGCTCGCCGGCCAGCGGCAGCAGGAGGATGAACGGCGCCACCACCAGCTCGCAGAGCAGCAGTCCGCGCGCCGTGCCCAGCCGGCGGGCGATCCGCCCGGCGAGCGCGGCCCCGGCCAGGCCGCCGATCGACACCACCGCGAAGACCGCGCCGACGCCGCCGGGCGTCACGCCCACGCTGCGGACCAGGAAGACGGTCTGCACCGCCTGGATGCCGTTCAGGCCGAGGTTGCCGACCGCGGCGAAGGAGGCGAGCGTGCGCAGGTACGGGTCGCGGACCAGGAACCGGACGCCCTCGCCGATCTCGCGCAGGATGCCGCGCCGCTCGGAGGCCGGCGGCGGCTTCTCCTCGGTCTCGATGGTGGCCACGCAGAGCGCGGAGACCAGGTAGGTGACCGCGTCGGCGAGCAGCCCGCTGGCCGCGCCGAACACCTGGGAGAGCAGGCCCGCTACACCGGGCCCGGCGATCTCGGCCGCGGACTCCCCGGAGCGCAGCTTGACGTTGGCCTCCAGCAGGTCGGGCTTGGCGACCAGCGAGGGCAGCGCGGCGCTGTAGGCGGTGGAGAAGAACACCTTCACCGACCCGGCCAGCAGCGCCACCGCGATCAGGTGGGCCATCGTCAGGGCGTCGAACCAGCCGGCCACCGGCACGCTGCCGAACAGCACCAGCAGCAGCAGGTCGCAGACCAGCATCACCTTCAGCCGGGGCCAGCGGTCCACCCAGGCGCCGGCCAGCAGGCCGAGGAAGAGCCAGGGCACCCAGGCGGAGGCGGTCAGCACGCCGACCATGAACGGGCTGGCGTCCAGGGTGACGACGGCGACGAGCGCGAGCGCGACGTTGCCGACGGCGGTGCCGAGGCCGCTGGTGGTCTCACCGATCCAGAGCTTGCGGAAGTCGCGGTGCGCCCAGAGGCCCCAGCGGCTCTTCGGCCGGTCCGCCTGCGCGGGCGGCTCGACGGAGACAGTGGTCATGACGGTCTACTCTCCAAGCTTCTGGGCGAGCACGGCGGCGATCCGTGCGACGGGCTCGGGCTGGGTCATCGCGCCGTGCTCGCACGCGACGCGGTGGTGCTCGATGCGGCCGTCGACGTACGGCCGCCAGGCCTCCTCGTAGGGCCAGTCCGCGGGCTTGCCGACGGTGGCGCCGAAGAAGACGGCGTCCCCGCGGTAGCGGTCCGGCACGTGCTCGGCCATCAGCTTGCGGTGGTGCTCGAAGACGTCGGGCAGGACGGCGGCGGCCTCGCCGAGCAGGGCGGTGAGGTCGGCCTGGCCGCGTCCGTCGGCCGGGTCGTAGCCGAGCGAGGCGAGCAGCTCGGCGAGGGTGTCCACGGGGTCGTCGGAGGGCGCGGCGGGGCGGGTGGTCCGGGCGGCCGGCGCGCCGTCCAGCAGGGCGAGCAGGGCGACCGCGCCGCCCTCGGCCTGGAGCCGGACGGCCATCGCCTGGGCGACCACCGCGCCGAAGGACCAGCCGAGCAGGTGGTAGGGCCCGTCCGGCTGGACGGCCCGGATCTGCCGCACGTAGTCCTCGGCGATCTCGGCGACGTCGGCGGGGGAGCCGCCGCGCAAGCCGCGGGCCTGGAGGCCGTAGACCGGCCGGTCGGCGCCGAGGTGGCGCAGCAGGCCGGAGTAGACCCAGCTGATGCCGGCGGCCGGGTGGACGCAGAACAGCGGGGCCTTGCCGCCGGTGCCGTCGGTGCGCCCGTTGCCGTCGCCGCGGTGCGGTGCGGCGGTGCGCAGCGGGAGCAGGACGTCCAGGGCGTCGGCCGCCGGGCCGGCGGCGTCGAGGCGGCGGGCCAGGCCGGCCACGGTCGGTGCTTCGAAGAGCGCCCGCATCCCGAGGTCGGCGCCGAGCGCGGCGCGGATCCGGCCGAGCAGCTTCATCGCCAGCAGCGAGTGGCCGCCGAGGTCGAAGAAGCCGTCGTCGACGGAGACCGCGGGCAGGCCGAGGACCTCGGCGAAGAGGCCGCAGAGCAGCTCCTCGCGGGCGGTCCGGGGTGCCCGTCCGGCGGGCGCGGCGGTGAAGTCCGGTGCGGGCAGGGCGCGGTGGTCGACCTTGCCGCTGGCGGTCAGGGGCAGGGCGGCGAGCGGGACGAACGCGGCCGGGAGCATGTACCCGGGCAGCGACTCGGCGGCGAAGGCGCGCAGGTCGGCCGGGTCGAGCGGGCCGTCGGCGACCACGTAGGCGACCAGCCGGGGACCGGCCGTGCCGTCCTCGCGGGCCACCACGGTGGCGGCCCGGACCAGCTGATGGGAAGTCAGCACGTGCTCGATCTCGCCGGGTTCGATCCGGAAGCCGCGGATCTTGACCTGGTGGTCGGTGCGGCCGAGGTAGTCGAGGCCGCCGTCCCGGGTGCGGCGGACCAGGTCGCCGGTGCGGTACATCCGGGCGCCGGGCGTGTACGGGTTCGCGACGAAGCGCTCGGCGGTCAGCGCGGGGCGGCCGAGGTAGCCGCGGGCCAGGCCGGCGCCGCTCAGGTAGAGCTCGCCGGGGACGCCGGCCGGGACCGGCGCCAGGTGCTCGTCCAGGACGAGGGCGCGGGTGCCGGGCACGGTCCGGCCGAGCGAGGGGCGCCCGGTGTCCGCGAACGGCTGGGTGAGGGCGTCGACGGTGGACTCGGTGGGGCCGTAGAGGTTGTGGCCGGCGGTGTGCGGGGCCTCGCGCAGGCGGGTCCAGAGGGCCTGGCCGACGGCCTCGCCGCCGAGCAGCACCAGCTGCGGCGCCGGGGCGTCCAACAGGCCCTCGTCCACGAGCAGTTCGGCGTAGGAGGGGGTGACCTCCAGGACGCCGATCCGCTCCGCGCGGACGTGCCCGACCAGTGCGGCGGCGTCGCGGCGGACGTCGTCGGCGACCAGGTGCAGTTCGTGGCCGGCGATCATCCAGAGCAGGCCGTCCCAGGAGGCGTCGAAGCAGAGCGAGGCGGTGAGGGCGACCCGGAGGCGGCCGTGGGCGCGTTCCGCCGCCCCGATCGGGCCGGCCCGGTGGGCGGCCAGCAGTGCGGCGATCGAACCGTGGTCCACCACCACGCCCTTGGGGCGGCCGGTGGAGCCGGAGGTGTAGATCACGTAGGCGGCGTCGGCCGCGGTGGCGCGCGGGGCCGGGTCGGCCGTGCCGGTTCCGCCGTCGGCGGGGTGGCGGGTATCGGCCCGGTCGAGGCGGTGGACGGGGAGGCCGTCCAGCAGCTCGGGCAGCGGCCAGCGGTCGTCGGTGAGGACGAGGGCGGGCGCGGCGTCGGCCAGCATGGCGGCGGTCCGGTCGGCCGGGTACTCGGCGTCCAGCGGGAGCGAGGCGGCGCCCGCCTTGAGCACCGCGAGCAGGGCGACCACGGTCTCGGCGGAGCGCGGCAGCGCCAGGGCGACCACCGCGTCCCGGCCGGCGCCCGCCGCGATCAGGCGGTGGGCGAGGCGGTCGGCGCGGGCGTCCAGCTCGGCGTAGGTCAGCGCGGTCGGGCCGGCGACCAGCGCGACGGCGTCCGGGGTGCGGGCGGCCTGCGCCTCGAACGCGGCCGGCAGCAGCGGCAGCCGGTCCGGCAGGCCGGGCCCGGGGGCCAGCAGTTCGGTGCGCTCGTCCTCGGCGAGCAGGTCGGCCCGGCCGATCGGCTGCGCGGGGTCGGCGGCCACCGCGGCGAGCAGGCGGCCGTAGCGGACGGCGATGGACTCGGCGGTCTCCCGGTCGAACAGGTCGGTCGCGAAGTCGATCGCGCACTCCAGGCCGGCGGGGGCGCCGTCGGCGTCGAAGGACTCGCCCATGCCGATGGAGAGGTCGAACTTGGCCGCGTACCCGCCGACCGGTTCGACCTCGGCCCGCAGGCCGGCCAGGTCGAGCGGCTCCGCGCCGGTGCCGCCCTGGAGCAGCAGCATCACCTGGAAGAGCGGGTGGCGGGCCAGCGAGCGGGCCGGGTTGAGCTCCTCGACCAGCCGCTCGAACGGCACGTCCTGGTGGGCGTGGGCGTCCAGCTGGGTCTCCCGGACCCGGCGCAGCAGGTCGGCGAAGTCCGGGTCGCCCGAAGTGTCGGTGCGCAGCACCAGGGTGTTGACGAAGAAGCCGACCAGGTCGTCCAGCGCCTCGTCCGAGCGGCCGGCGACCACCGAGCCGATCGGCACGTCGGTGCCGGCGCCGAGCCGGGTGAGCAGTGCGGCCAGCCCGGCCTGCAGCGTCATGAACATCGTCACCCGGTGCTCGCGGGCCAACTCGACCAGCGAGCGGTGGAGTTCGGCGCCGAGCGGGACGACCACCCGGTCCCCGCGGTGTCCGCTGTCGGCGCGCCGGGGCCGGTCCACCGGGAGTGCCAGCTCCTCGGGGAGGTCGGCCAGCACCTCGCGCCAGTGGGCGAGCTGACGGGAGATCAGGCTCTCCTGGTCGGCCTCGTCGCCGAGGAGTTCGCGCTGCCAGAGCGCGTAGTCGGCGTACTGGACCGGGAGCGGCTGCCAGGCCGGCGGCTCGCCGCCGAGGCGGGCGGCGTAGGCCTCGGCGAGGTCGGCGAGCAGCGGGCCCATCGACCAGCCGTCGCCGGCGCTGTGGTGCAGCACCAGGAGCAGCAGGTGCTCGTCCTCGGCGAGCGGGAGCAGGTGGGCCCGGATCGGCAGATCGGCGGCCAGGTCGAACGGGAGGCCTGCGCAGTCGGCCAGCGCGGCGGCGAGGTCGGCCGGCGCCCCGGTGCGGCGGTCGAGCGGGACGCGGGCCGCGGCGGGTTCGACGATCCGCTGGTGCGGCTCGCCGTCGTGCTCGGCGATCACGGTCCGCAGGCTCTCGTGCCGGGCGGCCAGGTCGCCGAGGGCGGCCGCCAGCGCGTCGGCGTCGACGGCGCCGGTCAGGCGCAGGGCGAGCGGGAGGTTGTAGAGGGCGCTCGGGCCCTCCATCCGGTCGATCAGCCAGAGCCGCCGCTGGGCGAAGGAGAGCGGCACCCGCTCGGGGCGCTCGGCGGCCGCGGTGAGCGGCAGGCGGGCCTCGGCGCCGTCCAGCCGCTGGGCCAGGCCGGCCACCGTCGGCGCCTCGAAGACGTCCCGGATGTCCAGCTCGGAGCCCAGCGCGGTACGGACCCGGCTGACCAGCTTGATGGCGAGCAGCGAGTGGCCGCCGAGGGTGAAGAAGTCGTCGTCGATGCCGACCGCGGCCAGGCCGAGGACCTCGGCGACGAGGCCGCAGAGCAGTTCCTCGCGGGCGGTGCGGGCGGCCCGCCCGCCGGCGAAGAGCCCGAAGTCCGGGGCGGGCAGGGCCCGCCGGTCGACCTTGCCGCTGCCGGTCAGCGGCAGCGCGGCGAGGGTGACCACGGCGGCCGGGACCATGTGGCCGGGCAGCGTCTCGGCGGCGAACCGCCGCAGTTCGAGCGCGAGTTCGGGGCTCGGTGCAGCCGTCGCGCAGTAGCCGACGAGCCGGCGGTCGCCGTCGGCCTCGTGCAGGACGACCACCGTCTGGCGGACGGCCTCGTGGCGGGTCAGTACCTGCTCGATCTCGCCCGGCTCGATCCGGAAGCCGCGCACCTTGACCTGGTGGTCGGTGCGGCCGAGGTAGTCGAGGCCGCCGTCCCGGGTGCGCCGGACGAGGTCGCCGGTGCGGTACATCCTGCTTCCGGCTTCGAACGGGTTCGCGACGAAACGCTCGGCGGTCAGGCCCGGGCGGCCGAGGTAGCCGCGGGCGAGGCTGTCTCCGGCCAGGTAGAGCTCACCGGGGACGCCGACGGGGACGGGGTTCAGGTGCTCGTCCAGGACGTGGGCGCGGGTACCGAGCACGGTGTGGCCCAGGGAGGGGCGCTCGGAGCCGGCGTAGGCCTGGAGCAGGGTGTCGACGGTGCACTCGGTGGGCCCGTACAGGTTGTGGCCGGTGGTGTGCGGGGCCTCGCGCAGCCGGGTCCAGAGCGCCTGGCCGATCGGCTCCCCGCCGAGCAGCACCACGCGCGGCGCGGGGGCGTCCAACAGGCCCTCGGCGATGAGCTGTTCGGCGTAGGACGGGGTGAGGTTGAGGGCGTCGACGCCGACCGCCCGCAGGTGCCGGACCAGCGCTGCCGGATCCCGGCGCAGATCGTTGCCGATCAGGTGCAGCTCGTGGCCGGCGACCATCCAGAGCAGGCTGTTCCACGAGGCGTCGAAGCAGAGCGAGGCGGTCAGCGCGGCGCGGAGCCGGCCGTGCATCCGCTCGGGCTCGCCGAAGGTCTCGGCCCGGTGCGCGGCCAGCAGCCCGGCGATCGAACCATGGCTCACCACCACGCCCTTGGGCAGGCCGGTGGAGCCGGAGGTGTAGATCACGTAGGCGGCGTGCGCCGGGCCGACCCGGACGGGGGGCGCGTCGGCGGGCTGCGCCGCCCACAGCTCCTCGTCGGTGCGCAGCACGCGCAGGCCGTCCAGGACGTCGGGCAGCGGCCAGCCGTCGGTGGTGAGCACCGCGGCGGGGCGGGCGTCGGCGAGCATGTGGGCGGTGCGCTCGCGCGGGTACTCGGCGTCCAGCGGCAGGAAGGCGGCGCCGGCCTTGAGCACCGCCAGCTGGGATACCACGGTGTCCACCGAGCGGGGCAGGGCGAGCGCGACCACCGACTCCGGGCCGACCCCGGCGGCCGCCAGGCCGTGCGCCAGGCGGTTGGCCCGGGCGTCCAGCTGGGCGTAGGTCAGCCGGGTGCCCTCGAAGACCAGGGCGGTCAGCCCGGGGGTCTGTGCGACGCGCTCGGCGAAGGCCGCCGGGACCAGCGGCAGGCCGGCCGGCAGCGGCCGGTGGCCGCCGAGCAGGGCGGCGCGCTCGTCCTCGGCGAGCAGGTCGACCCGGCCGATCGGCTGCGCCGGGTCGGCGGCCACGGCCGTGAGCAGGCGTCCGAAGCGGGCCGCCAGCGACTCGGCGGTCTCCCGGTCGAACAGGTCGGTGGCGTAGTCGATCGCGCAGTCCAGGCCGGCGGGTGCGCCGTCGGGCCCGAAGAACTCCTCCAGGGTCACGTTGAGGTCGAACTTGGCGACCCCGGTGCCGGCCGGCAGCGCCTCGGCGTGCAGCCCGGCCAGCTCCAACTCGGCCTCGGCGTTGGACTGCAGGACCATCGCCACCTGGAAGAGCGGGTGGCGGGCGAGCGAGCGGGCCGGGTTGAGCTCCTCGACCACCCGCTCGAACGGCACGTCCTGGTGGGCGTAGGCGCCGAGGCCGGTCTCCCGGACGCGGCCGAGCAGTTCGGCGAAGGCCGGGTCGCCCGAAGTGTCGGTGCGCAGCACCAGGGTGTTGATGAAGAAGCCGACCAGGTCGTCGAGTGCTTCGTCGGAGCGGCCGGCGACCACCGAGCCGATCGGCACGTCGGTGCCGGCGCCGAGCCGGGTGAGCAGCGCGGCCAGGGCGGCCTGGAAGGTCATGAACAGGGTGACCCGGTGCTCGCGTGACAACTCCACGAGCCGGCGGTGCAGTTCGGCGTCGATCGGCAGGGCCACCCGGTCGCCCCGGTGGTCGGAGCGGGTGCCGCGCGGGCGGTCCACCGGGAGTGCGAGCTCCTCGGGGAGGTCGGCCAGCGTCTCGCGCCAGTAGCTGAGCTGACGGGAGATCAGGCTCTCCTGGTCGGCCTCGTCGCCGAGGAGTTCGCGCTGCCAGAGCGCGTAGTCGGCGTACTGGACCGGCAGCGGCTGCCAGGCCGGCGGCTCGCCGCCGAGGCGGAGCGTGTAGGCCTCGGCGAGGTCGGCGAGCAGCGGGCCCATCGACCAGCCGTCGCCGGCGATGTGGTGCAGCGCGACCACCAGCACGTGGTGCTCGGGTGCGATCCGCAGCAGGGTGGCGCGGATCGGCGCCTCGGCGGCCAGGTCGAAGGGGCGCCGGGCGAGCCGGTCGACCTCGGCGTCCACCGACTCCGGTGCGCAGTCGAGCAGTTCGAGCGGAAGCGCCGCGGCGGGCGGCAGGATCCGCTGGTGCGGCTCGCCGTCGTGCTCGGCGATCACCGTGCGCAGGATCTCGTGCCGGCCGGCCAGGTCGCCGAGGGCGGCCGCCAGCGCGCCGGTGTCCGGCTCGCCGGTCAGGCGCAGGGCGAGCGGCATGTTGTAGAGCGCGCTCGGGCCCTCCATCCGGTCGATCAGCCAGAGCCGCTGCTGGGCGAAGGAGAGCGGCGTCCGCTCCGGCCGGGCGCGGTCGGCGGTGAGCGGGAGGCGGGCCTCGGCGCCGTCCAGCCGCTGGGCCAGGCCGGCCACCGTCGGCGCCTCGAAGACGTCCCGGATGCCCAACTCGGCGCCGAGGGCCGCGCGGACCCGGCTCAGCAGCTTGGTGGCGAGCAGCGAGTGGCCGCCGAGGGCGAAGAAGTCGTCGTCGACGGTGACGCCCTCGACGCCGAGGAGTTCGCCGAAGAGCCCGCAGAGGATCTCCTCGCGCGCCGTGCGGGGGGCCCGGCCGCCGGCGGTCGCGGTGAAGTCGGGGGCCGGCAGCGCGGCCCGGTCCAGCTTGCCGTTGACGGTCAGCGGCAGTTCGGCCAGCACCACCACGGCGGAGGGCACCATGTAGTCGGGCAGGGCGGCGCCGGCGTGGGCGCGCAGCGCGGCCGGGTCGAGGTCCGGGGTGCCGACGGCGTAGGCGACCAGCCGGGTACCGGCGGTGCCGTCCTCGTGCGGCAGCACGGCGGCCTGCAGGACGTCCGGGTGGGCGGTGAGGACGGCCTCGATCTCGCCGAGCTCGATCCGGAAGCCGCGCACCTTGACCTGGTGGTCGGTGCGGCCGAGGAACTCGATCGCGCCGTCGGGGCGGCGGCGGACCAGGTCGCCGGTGCGGTACATCCTCCCAGCTCCGGGCGTGTGCGGGTCGGCGACGAAGCGTTCGGCGGTCAGTGCGGGGCGGCCGAGGTAGCCGCGGGCCAGGCCGGCGCCGCTCAGGTAGAGCTCGCCGGGGACGCCGGCCGGCACCGGCCGCAGGGCCGCGTCCAGGACGTGGGCGCGCAGGTTGGGCAGCGGGCGGCCGATCAGCGGGCGCTCGGCACCGCCGAGCCGGTGGAACACCGCGTCGACGGTGCACTCGGTGGGGCCGTACATGTTGAGCGCCACGGTGTCCGGGGCGGTGGCCAGGGCGGTCCACAGGGCCTGGCCGACGGCCTCGCCGCCGACCATCACCAGCGCGGGCCGGCAGCGGGTCAGCAGGCCCTCCTCGACCAGCCGCTCGGCGTGGCCGGGGGTGAGGTCGAAGACGTCGAGGCCGGTCCGCTCGGCGTGGCGCACGACGGCGGCGGGGTCGCGGCGCAGCTCGTCGTCGAGCAGGTGGAGCTCGTGCCCGGCGACCATCCAGAGCAGCGATTCGAGCGCGGTGTCGAAGGACAGCGAGCCGACCTGGGCGAACCTGAACCGGCGTCCCGGGTGGGCCCGTTCGGCGGCGCCGACGGTCTCGGCGCGGTGGAAGGCGAGCAGGTTGGCGAGGCCGCCGTGGCGGACCACGACGCCCTTGGGGCGGCCGGTGGAGCCGGAGGTGTAGATGACGTAGGCGGCGTGGTCGGGGCCGATGTGCACCGGCAGGGCGCCGGTCGGCCGGTCGGCCCGGGCCGAGTCGTCGGCCCGGGCCCCGGCGTCGGCGGGGAGCACCGGCAGGCCGTCCAGGACGTCGGGCAGCGGCCAGCGGTCGGTGGTGAGCACCGCGGCCGGGCGGGCGTCGGCCAGCATGTGGGCGATCCGGTCCCGCGGGTACTCGGCGTCCAGCGGCAGGAAGGCGGCGCCGGCCTTGAGCACGGCGAGCACCGCGACCACCGACTCGGCCGAGCGGGGCAGCGCCAGGGCGACCACCGCGTCCGGCCCGACCCCGGCGGCCGCCAGGCGGTGCGCCAGCCGGTCGGCCCGGGCGTCCAGCTCGGCGTAGCTGAGCCGGGTCTCCCCGAAGACCAGGGCGACGGCCTCGGGCGTGGCGGCCGCCTGCGCGGCGAAGGCGGCCGGGACGAGGGTGTCGGCGCCCGGCCGGTCGGTGTCGTGCCAGCGGGCCAGGGCGGCCCGGCCGTCCTCGTCCAGCACCTCCAGGTCGGCGACCGGGCGGTGCGGGTCCGCGGCGACCTGCCGCAGGATCAGGGCGAGCGCGGCGGCGAGCCGCTCGGCGGTACTCCGCTCGAACAGGTCGGCGGCGAACTCCAGGCCGCCGTCCAGACCGGCCGGGGAGCCGTCCGGGTGGTGCCGTTCGGAGAGGTTGAGGGTGAGGTCGAAGGCGGTGGTGGGCAGGCCCAGCGGCTCGTACGCGGCGCGGGTGCCGGGGAACTCCGGGCCGCCGCCGGCGGTGTTGTCGAAGGCGATCATCACCTGGAAGAGCGGGTGCCGGGCCAGCGTGCGGGCCGGGTTGAGCTCCTCGACCAGCCGCTCGAACGGCACGTCCTGGTGCGCGTAGGCGGCCAGGTCGGCGTCCCGGACCCGGCCCAGCAGCTCGGCGAAGGCCGGCCGGCCGGAAAGGTCGGTGCGCAGCACCAGGGTGTTGGCGAAGAAGCCGACCAGCTCGTCCAGGGCCTCGTCCAGACGGCCGGCCAGCGGGGTGCCGATCGGCAGGTCCTCGCCGGCGCCGAAGCGGTGCAGCAGGGTGGCGAAGGCGGCCTGCAGCACCATGAACAGGGTCACCCCGTGCTCGGCGGCCAGCGTGGCCAGCCGGGCGTGCAGGGCCTCGTCCAGCTCCAGCGGGACGACGTCGCCGCGGTGCGAGGCGACCGGCGGGCGGGGGCGGTCCAGCGGGAGCGCCAGCTCGTCCGGCAGGCCGGCCAGGGCCTCGCGCCAGTGGGCGAGCTGACGGCCGAGCAGGCTCTCCGGGTCGGTGTCCGCGCCGAGCAGCCGGTGCTGCCAGAGGGTGTAGTCGGCGTACTGCACCGGCAGCGGCCGCCACACCGGCAGCTCGCCGCCCAGCCGGGCCGTGTAGGCCTCGGCGAGGTCGCGGAAGAGCGGGCGCAGCGACCAGCCGTCGCTGGCGATGTGGTGCATGACCAGGAGCAGGACGTGCTCGTCCGGGCCGACCGGCCGCAGGTAGGCGTGCAGCGGGACGTCGGCGGCCAGGTCGAAGGTGTGGCCGACCAGCTCCTCGGCCGGGCGGTCGGTGACCGTGAGCAGCGGCGCGGGCGGGGCGGCCAGCACCCGCTGGTGGGGGACGCCGTCGTGGGCGCCGAACACGGTGCGCAGGCTCTCGTGCCGCCCGACCACGTCGCCGAGGGCGCGTTCGAGGGCGGCGGCGTCGAGCGGGCCGGTCAGCCGCAGGGCGAGCGTGACGTTGTAGGTCGCGGCGGGGCCCTCGGCCTGGCCGAGGAACCAGAGCCGGCGCTGGGCGAAGGAGAGCGGCAGCCGCTCGGGCCGGGGCTCGGGGCGCAGCGCCGGGCGGGCCGGCCCGGTGGACAGACGGGCGGTGAGGGCGGCGACGGTCGGGGCCTGGAAGAGGTCGGCGATGGCCAGCTCGGCGCCGAGTTCGGCGCGGGCCCGGCCGACCAGGCGGGTGGCGAGCAGGGAGTGGCCGCCCAGCTCGAAGAAGTCGTCGTCGATGGTGATGCCCTCGATGCCGAGGATCTCGCCGAACAGCTCGCACAGGGCGCGCTCGCGCTCGTCGCGCGGGGCGCGGCCGGCCGAGTCGCCGCCGAGGTCGGGGGCGGGCAGGGCGCGGCGGTCGACCTTGCCGTTGGCGTTGAGCGGCAGCGCCGGCAGGACCAGGACGGCGGCGGGGACCATGTAGCCGGGGAGCGTCCGGGCGGCGAACTGCCGCAGCTCGGCGGCGAGTCCGGGGTCGTCGTCCGCGGCCGCGCAGTAGCCGACCAGCCGGGTGTCGCCGGGGCGGTCCTCGCGGGCGACGACGATGACCTGGCGGACGGCCGGGTGGCCGGAGAGGGCGGCCTCGATCTCGCCCAGTTCGATCCGGAAGCCGCGCACCTTGACCTGGCCGTCGATCCGGCCGAGGAACTCGATCGCGCCGTCCGCGCGGCGCCGCACCAGATCGCCGGTGCGGTACATACGGGCGCCGGTCGTGTACGGGTCGGCGACGAAGCGCTCGGCGGTCAGTCCGGGCCGGCGCCAGTAACCGCGGGCCAGGCCCGCCCCCGCGACGTACAGCTCGCCGGGCACACCGGGCGGCACCGGCCGCAGCCGGGCGTCCAGGACGTGGGCGCGCATGTTGTCGAGCGGGCCGCCGATCGGGGCCCGGGCGCCGGCCAGGTCGGCGGGGACGAGGTGGTGGTGGGTGGCGAAGGTGGTGGCCTCGGTGGGGCCGTAGACGTGGGCGAGCAGCAGGTCGGGGCAGTGGTCGAGGACCCGCTGCATCAGGGTGCCGGAGGCGGCCTCGCCGCCGGTCAGCACCACCCGCAGGGCGCGGAAGGTCTCCGGGGCCTGCTCGGCGACCAGGTCGAAGAGCGCCTTGGTGAGGAAGACCGCGGTGACGCCGTGCCGGGTGGCGACGGCGTGCAGCGCGGCGGCGTCCAGTCCGCCGGGCGGGGCGACGACCACGCTGTTGCCGGAGAGCAACGGCGTCCACAGCTCGTAGGTGGCGGCGTCGAAGGCGTGCGGGGAGTGCAGCAGGATCCGCTCGTGCCGGCCGTCCTGCCAGCGCCGGTCGGCGGCCAGGTCGACCACGTCCCGGTGCCGGACGGCGACGCCCTTGGGCGTGCCGGTGGAGCCGGAGGTGAACATCACGTAGGCGAGCCGGTCGGGGTGGACGGGCAGGCCGGGGTCGTGCCCGGGCGCGCCCGCCTCGTCGCCGGGGCGGACCACGGCGGCGGCGTGCGGGAAGCCCGGCTCGGCCCGGTCGGTGAGCAGGACGGGTGCGCCGGTGTCGGCGAGCAGCGCGGCCATCCGCTCGGGCGGCAGGCTCGCGTGCATCGGGACGTAGCAGCCGCCGGCCTTGAGCACCGCGAGGGTGGCGACGACCAGGTCGACCGAGCGCTCCATCAGCAGCGCGACCGGGCTCTCCGGGCCGACGCCGCAGGCGATCAGGTGGTGCGCGAGCCGGTTGGCACGGGTGTTGAGCTCGGCGTAGCCGACCGTGCCGCCGTCGTGGACCAGCGCGGCCGCGTCCGGGGTGCGGGCCGCCTGCGCCTCGAACAGCTCGGGCAGCGAGCCGGCTCGCACGGGCGCCGCGGTGGCGTTCCAGTCCTCCAGGATCCGGGCCCGCTCCTCGGCGCCGAGGACGTCCAGGGTGCCGATCGGGGCCTGCGGGTCGGCGGCCGCGGCCGCCAGCAGCCGACCGAGCCGCTCGAACAGGGTGGTCACGGCGGCCCGGTCGTACAGGTCGGCCGCGTACTCGACCGAGCCGGTCAGGCCGGCCGGGGCGCCGTCGGCGTCGCGCTGCTCGGTGATGCCGATGTTCAGGTCGAACTTGGCGACCCGCAGGCCGAGCGGCTCGGACTCCGACTCCAGCCCGGGCAGGCCGAGTTCGCCCTCCTCGTGGTTCTGCAGCACGAGCAGGGTCTGGAACAGCGGGTGGCGGCCGAGCGCGCGGGCCGGGTTGACCTCCTCGACCAGCCGCTCGAACGGCACGTCCTGGTGGGCGAAGGCGTCCAGCTGCGCCTCCCGGACCCGGTCGACGAGTTCGGCGAAGGACGGGTCGCCCGAGGTGTCGGTGCGCAGCACCAGGGTGTTGACGAAGAAGCCGACCAGGTCGTTCAGTGCCTCGTCCGACCGGCCCGCCACGCCGGTGCCGAGCGGGATGTCGGTGCCGGCGCCGAGCCGGGTGAACAGGGCGGCCAGGCCGGCCTGGAGGACGGCGAACAGGGTGGCGCGGTGCCGGCGGGCCAGGCCGAGCAGCGCGGCGTGCAGCTCCGGTCCGTAGCCGAACGCGACGGCGTCCGCGGCGCCGGTCGGGGCGGCCGGCCGGGGGCGGTCCACCGGCAGCTCAAGCTCCTCCGGGATGCCGGCCAGGGCTCCTCTCCAGTAGTCGAGTTGACGACTCATCAGGCTGTCCGGATCGGCCTCGTCGCCGAGGAGTTCGCGCTGCCAGAGCGCGTAGTCGGCGTACTGGACCGGCAGTGGCTCCCAGTCGGGGGCGGTGCCGGCCAACCGGGCCCGGTAGGCGGTGGCGAGGTCGCGCAGCAGCGGGCCGAGCGACCAGCCGTCGCCGGCGATGTGGTGGAGCACGACGAGCAGCACGTGCTCGGTCGGTGCGAGCGAGAAGACCGTGACCCGGATGGGCAGTTCGGCGCTCAGGTCGAAGGTTCCGGCGGCGGCCCGGTCCCGCAGGGCGGGGTAGTCCGCCGGCGTGCAGTCCACCGTCTCGAAGGAGGGCTGCGCCTGCGCGGACGGCAGGATCCGCTGCACCGGGACGCCCCCGTCCACCGGGAACACCGTGCGCAGGGCCTCGTGCCGGTCGACCACGTCCGCCGTCGCGGCGCGCAGCGCGGCGGCGTCGAGCGAACCGCGCAGGCGGACCGCGAACGGCAGGTTGTAGAGCGCGGTCGGTCCTTCGATCTGGTCGATCAGCCAGAGACGCTGTTGTGCGTACGAAACCGGGATCACGGTGCTTCCTCTGCTCACGTCATGGCGCGGTTGGTGGTGGGGCGTCAGGCGGGCACTGCCGTGGGCAGCACGGTGGGGCGGCAGTCCAGGACGTCGACCGGGCGGCCCATCGCGACGGCGATCTTCCGGTCGCCGCGGTACGGGTCGCGGCCGTGCGCGCAGAGCACGTTGTCGACCAGCATCACGTCGCCGACCTGCCAGGTCTCGCGGACGGTGGCGGCCTCGTAGGCGGCGTTCAGCGCGTCCACGTCCTCCCGGGAGAGCGGCTCGCCGTCCCCGAGGCCGGTGTTGAACGGCAGGCCGTCCGGGCCGAACTCGTCGACCATCGCCTCCCGGATGTCCGGGTCCAGCGACCACTCGTTCCAGAAGGCGAGGTGGTTGAACCAGACCTCCTCGCCGGTCTGCGGGTGGTGGATGGTGGCCGGCCGCAACTGGCTGGTGCGCAGGTTGCCGTCCGGCTGCCACTGCCAGGAGATGCCGTTCTCCTTGCAGTACAGCTCCACCTCGGCGTGGTCCTCGGTGCCGAAGGCGGTCCGCCAGCCGAGCGAGACGTAGTCCGAGTAGTTGCGGGTGAGCGTCCAGCCGGACGACCGGCCGCGGGCCGCCAGGTGCTCCGGCAGGTGGGCCAGGACCTTGCGGACGTCGGCGGTCGGGGTGGCGCCGCCCTCCTCGGGGGCGGTGAGGCAGGCGAAGAGCAGCCGGCCGGGGAAGGTCAGGGTGTAGCTGTTCTCGTTGTGCATCCGGATCGACTGGGCCGGCGGCAGGTCGGTCGACGAGAAAACGCCGTGGCCGAAGTCGCTGCGCGGGGTGGCCTTCTCCCGGTACGGGGTGGGCTCGGGGATCAGCACGTCGCGGACGGCGGCGACGTCCTCGGTGGAGGCCACCGGCAGGCCGCGCAGGAAGATCGTGCCGTGCTCGTGCAGCGCGGCGGTCAGCTCGGCCTCGTTCTCCTGCAGCCAGGCGCAGCCCTCGGCGAGGTCGGCGCCGGCCGGCACCCGGGTGAGGGCGGGGCGGCCGGGGGTCAGCTCCCAGGTCGGCATCGCGCGCTCACCGGTCCAGGGCGGCCAGCAGGCCGGCCGGGCGGATGTCGGTCCAGTTGGTCTCGATCCAGTCGAGGCACTCCTGGCGGGACGCCTCCCCGTGGACGCTGGTCCAGCCGGCCGGCACGTCGATCCAGACCGGCCAGAGCGAGTGCTGGTTCTCGTCGTTGACCAGCACCAGGTAGCCGGCGTTGTCGTCCTCGAACGGGTTGGTCATGATGCTCTCCTCGGTGTGGTGTGGACCGGTGGGGCGCGGCCCCCGGTGTGCTTCGAAGCTATCGGCGGCTCGGCGGCCGGAGCGGCACAAGGCCCGGCAGGTGGGCGGCAGTTAGCGCCTGCCCGTGCGCGCGGTCAGCGCGGGGTGAGCCGGACCGGGAAGCGGTCCAGGCCGAAGTTGATGATCGAGCGGTTGTACTCGACCGGACCGGCCGGCTCGATGGCGGCGGCCTTCTCCAGCGCCGCCGAGTACAGCGCGCTCAGCTCGGCCTTGGCCAGCGGGGCGCCGATGCAGTAGTGGGCGCCGAGCCCGAGGGCCAGGTGCTTGTTGGGCGAGCGGTCGAGCAGGATCTCCTCGGGCCGCTCGAAGGCCTCCGGGTCCCGGTTGGCCGACCAGACCCAGACCGCGACCCGGTCGCCGCGGCGGATCTGCCGCCCGGCCAGCTCGACGTCCCGGCTTGCGGTGCGCAGCGTGTGCAGGCCGACCGAGGTCCACCGCAGCAGCTCGTCCACGGCGGAGTCCATGTCGACCTCGCCCTGCTGGAGCCTGCGCCACAGGTCCGGGCGCTGGACCAGGGTGTGCAGGCCCATCGCGGCGGTGTGGCGGACCGTCTGGACGCCGCCGACCACGATGTTGTCCAGGTTGAGCACGACGTCCTCGACCGGCAGCAGCCGGCCGTTGACCTTGTAGGTCGCCATCATCGAGATCAGGTCGTCGCGCGGGTCGCTGCGGCGCAGCATCACCTGGTGCAGCAGGTACGGGATGAGCTGCTGGTGGCCGGCCCGGCGCTCCTCGGGGGTGCGGCCGAGGAAGGCCACGTCGCAGACCCGGACCACCATGTCGCGGTCCTTCTCGGGGACGTCCAGCAGGTCGCACATGACCGCCAGCGGCAGCGCGGAGACCACGTCGACGAGGTCCACCTCGCCCTGCTCGACGGCCCGGTCGAAGAGTTCGCCGGCCCGCTCGGCGATCGAGCGGGCGGCGCCGCGCACCCCGCCCTTGGAGAAGAACGGGTTGGCGGGGGCCCGCAGTTCGCGGTGCCGGGGCGGGTCGGTGAGGGCCATCATCCGGCCCGAGCCGACCGGCACCTTGCCCTGGCCCGAGCCCAGCAGCGAGCCGGACTCCGAGCTGAACACGGCGGCGTTGCGCAGCACGTCCGCGGACTCGCGGTACGTCAGCACCGACCAGACCGGGCCGTCGTCCACGGTCTCGGTGCGGTGGACCGGGGCGGTCCGGCGCAGTTCGGCGACCAGCGCCGGGGTGTCGGGGCGGGCCCACAGGGCCGGGTCGGTGAGGTCGACGGAGGTGGTGGTGGTCGTCAAGACTGCTCCCTGGGGGCGGCCTCGGGCCCGCGCCCGAGGGTCGGAGTGGGCGGGGCGGGGCGGGGCCGGGTGCGGTCGGCCCTCATGGGCGGGGCCGGACGGCGGGCCGCAGCGGCGGCCGGGCCGGCGCCGGGGCACGGACCCGGTCGGCCGCGGGCCGGGCCGGGGCGGCGGCCAGCAGCGAGGACAGCAGGGCCACCGGGCCGGGCCGGTCGACGGTGGCCAGCAGGTGCCCGCCGGGCAGGACGTGGTGGCCGAACGCGCCGCCGGTGAAGGCGGCCCAGCCGGTGAGGTCGGTGGTGCCGAGCATCGGGTCGTCGGCGCCGGCCAGTGCGTACAGCGCGGAGCCGATCGGCGGGTGCGGGCGGTGGCGGAAGGTGGCGCTGACCGCGAGGTCGGTGCGGATGCCGGACAGCGCCAGCTCGACCAGGTCCGGATCGGCCCGGACGAGCTCCTCCAGCCCGGTGAGGCGCAGGAGTTCGGTGGCGTCGAGGTCCTTGCCCTCCCGCTCGGCCCACTCCGCGGGGCACGGCGCGCCGGCGGCGACCACCAGGTCGGGGCGCCGGTCGGCGGGCAGCGCGCGGGCCACCTCGTAGGCCAGCAGGGCGCCGAAGCTCTGCCCGTAGAAGCCGAACCGGCCGCCGGCGAGGTGCGGGGTGATCGCCTCGACGACCGCCGCCACCAGGGTGTCGAAGTCCGGCGGCATCCGGTCCCGGCTGCGGCCGCCGCGGGCCGGCGGGCGCAGCGCCCAGACCTCGGCGGCCGGGGCGAGCGCCCGGGCCAGCGGGGTGAAGGCGGTGGCGTCGCCGCCGGCGTGCGGGAAGCAGAACAGCCGCAGTGGGCGGTGGGGTTGGGGCACGGGGACGAGGAACCAGTCGCCCTCGATCCGCGGCCGGGCGGCGGTGGCGCTCATCGGGCGGCCCGGCGGGCGGTCAGGGCGGGCCGCGGCGCGGCCGGGCCGGCCTCGGTGGCCCGGCGCACGGCGGCGGTGAACGCGGCCAGGTCGGCGGCGTCCAGCAGGTGCCGGAGCTGGAGTTCGACGTTCAGCTTGCGGCGCAGCAGGTGGACGACGCGCAGCGCGGCGAGCGAGTGGCCGCCGAGGGAGAGGAAGTCGTCGGTGGGCTCGACCGCGGGGACGCCCAGCACGGTCCGCCAGACCTCGGCGACCTGCTCGTCGATGCCGCCGGCCGGGGCGGCCTCCTCGGCGGCGGCCGGCGCGGGCAGCGCGCGGTGGTCGACCTTGCCGTTGGGGGTGAGCGGGAGGGCGTCCAGCACGGTCACCGTGGCGGGCACCAGGTGGGCGGGCAGGGTCCGGCGCAGCGCGACGAGCAGCGCGGCGGCGTCGGCCCCGGCTCCGGCGGTGGTGACGACGTAGCCGGCCAGCCGGAGGTCGCCGGGCGCGGCCTCGTGCACGGTGACCGCCGCGGCGGACACCCCGTCCAGGGCGGCCAGGGCGTGCTCGACCTCGCCGGGCTCGATCCGGAAGCCGCGCAGCTTGACCTGGCGGTCGACCCGGCCGACGTACTCCAGCAGGCCGTCCGCGGTGCGGCGGGCCTGGTCGCCGGTGCGGTACATCCGGGTGCCCGGCGTGAACGGGTCGGCCACGAAGCGGCCGGCGGTCAGCCCCGGGTGGCCCGGGTAGCCGTGCGCCACGCCCGGCCCGGCGAGGTACAGCTCGCCGACCGCCCCGGGCGCGGTGACCGGCGCCAGCCGGTCGTCCAGCAGGTGGGCGCGGACGCCGGGCAGCGGCTCGCCCAGGTGCGGGCCGGGGCCGGTGATCGGGGCGGTGATCGCGTCGACGGTGCACTCGGTGGGCCCGTACAGGTTGAACGCGTCGATGCCGCCGTCGGCCAGCTCGCGCCAGGTCCGTTCGGGGACCGGCTCGCCGCCCATGAACAGTCGCGGCACCCGGGCGCCGGCCAGCGGCTCGCGGAGCAGCTGCCAGTGCGAGGGCGTCAGGTCGAGGTCGGTGACGCCGTGCTCGGCCAGCAGGACGGCCAGGCGGGCCGGGTCGGCCCGGCGGGCGTCGTCGATCAGCACCAGGGTGTCGCCCCGGCAGATCCGGACCCACTGCTGGACGGAGGCGTCGAAGGAGACGCTGGCGTTCCAGCCGACCACGGCCGGCTCGGGCCGGTAGGCGCCGCTGCGCTCCAGGGCGGCGGCCAGGTGGGCGACGGCGCCGTGCGGCACCTCGACGCCCTTGGGGCGGCCGGTGGAGCCGGAGGTGTAGATGACGTAGGCGGAATCGAGCGGGTCCGGGGTGAAGTCGGGCGCGGCGTCGCCGGCGTCCACGCTCTGCGGCGCCCCGGCGTCCGGGCGGAGCACCGGCACGCCGGCCGGGACGGGCGGCGCGGCGTCGGTGCTGACCACGGCCGCGAGGCCGGCGTCGGCGGCCATGAAGGCGATCCGCTCGGCCGGGTAGGCCGGGTCGAGCGGGACGTACGCGGCGCCGGCCCGCCAGGCGGCGAGCAGCGCGACCGGCAGGTCGGCGGTGCGGGCCAGGTGGACGCCGACCCGGTCGCCGCGCCGCACGCCCCGGGCGCGCAGGGCGCGGGCGAGGGCGGCGGTCCGCCGGTCCAGGGCGGCGAAGTCGAGGCTGCCGTCGACGGCGTGCACGGCCGGCCGGTCGGGGTGGGCGGCGACGGCGGCGCGCAGCCGGGTGAGCAGGTCGGCGGGGGCGGCGGGGCCGGTGGGGCCGGTGGGCTGGACGGTGGCGGCCGGTTCGGCGGTGGTGGTCATTGCGGGGGTGCTCCTCGGTCGGGATGGGTGGTGGCGCGTCGGGGCCGACGCGGTCGTACGGGGTCGCGGGGTGCGGCCGGGGGCGGGCGGCCGGCCGGGCGCCCGGGTCGGGGCCGACCCGGGCGGCGTGGCGTCAGACCGACGCCGCCAGGGCCGCCAGGGCCGCCGCGTAGGCGTCGATGAACTCCTCGGCGGTGGCGTCGTCCACCACCGCCCGCTGGTGGTCCACGGCCAGCAGCACCCGGTCCGAGACCGGGTCCTGGATCAGCGAGGCGCCGAAGGCGAAGCTGTTGGGCTCGTGCCGCAGGGTGGGCTCGCAGCCGATCCGGCCGTCCTCGATCCGCGCCGAGCTGAGCCGGCCGAGGGCGTGGAACCGCAGGTAGCCGAACTGGCTGTCGAGCGCGGTGTCGGCCATCAGCCGGGCCAGCCGGGCGAACGGAACCCGGCGGTGCGGCATCACGTCCAGCTCCTCCCGGTGCACGTGCCGGACCAGCGCGGCGAGGTCCGCACCCGGTTCGGCCACCAGCGGGACGGTGTTGAGGAAGAGCCCGTAGACCTCGGTGCCGCCGAGCCGCTCCAGCCGGCCGTTCATCGCCAGGCCGGTGGTGACCCGCTCCCGCCCGGTGATCCGGGCCAGGGCGTGCAGGTGGGCCGCGAGCGCGACGGACTTGACCGGCACGGCGAGCGCGTCGGCGACGCCGCGCAGCTGCCGGGGGGCGTCCGGCAGCACCCGCTCGACCGTGCGCGGCAGGTCGTGGACGTCCTCGCTGCCGGGCCAGAGCTGGCCGGTGGCGCCGTCCAGCCGCTCGCGCCAGAAGGCCAGCGAGGCCGGCTCCTCGGCCGCCGCCCGCTCCACGGCGACGAAGTCGCGGAAGGCGGTGCGCGGCGGCGGGGTCGGCGCGGACGCCGGGTCGGCGGCCAGCGCGGAGTGCCGTTCGAGGATCTCGGTGAGCAGCGAGGTGAAGCTCCAGCCGTCCAGGATCGCGTGGTGCTCGGAGATGGTGAGCTGGAACGCGCTCGCCCCGAGCCGCTGCACGGTGATCCGGAACAGCGGCGGCTCGGCGAGGTCGAACGGCCGGTCCCGGTGGTCGGCGAAGACGGCCCGGACGGCCGCGTCCTGCGCCTGCTCGTCGGCCCCGCGCAGGTCGGCGAACTCGACCGGGGCGGGCAGCGTGCCGTGCACCAGCTGGAGCGGCTCGCCGTAGCCGGAGATGTCGAGGCCGGTGCGGAGCACGGCGTGCCGGGCCATCGCCTCGTTCACCGACCGGACGAAGGCGGTCTCGTCCAGATCGCCGGAGATCCGGTAGGAGTTGACGTTGTGGTAGCTGTCGGTGCCGCCGGCCACCTCCATGTGGAAGACCATGGACAGCTGCATCGAGACCATCGGGTAGGCGTCGACCACCTCGGGCGGCAGGTCGGCCCGGTCCTCCTCGGCGATCAGCGTGAACGGCCGGTCCGCCCCGGGGTCCGCCGCCACCGGGCAGGCCGCCGGCAGCAGCGCGGCGACGGTGGGGGCGTTGAAGACGTCCCGCAGGCTGACCTGCCAGCCGCGGTCGTGCAGCGCCCCGGCCAGCTGGACGGCGCGGATGGAGTCCCCGCCGAGGTGGAAGAAGTCGTCGTGGACGCCGATGCCGGGCAGGCCGAGCACCTCCGACCAGACGGCGGCGAACAGCTCCTCCTCCGGGGTGCGGGGCTCGACGTGCCGGCCGCGGGCGGCGGGCGCGGCCCGGCCGGGGGCGGGCAGCGCCGCCCGGTCGACCTTGCCGTTGACGGTGAGCGGCAGCGCGTCCAGCACGGTGACGCTCGCCGGGATCATGTACTCCGGCAGTGCGCGGCCCAGGAAGGCCCGCAGGTCGGCGGGCTCCCGCCCGGTGACGTACGCGGCGAGCCGGTCGTCGTGCACGGTGACCACGCAGGCGTCCACGTCCGGGTGGGCGGCGACGGCGTTCTCGATCTCGCCCAGCTCGATCCGGAAGCCGCGCAGCTTCACCTGGAAGTCCGCCCGGCCGACGTACTCCAGCCCGCCGCCGGGCAGCCGCCTGGCGACGTCGCCGGTCCGGTAGAGCCGGGCGCCGGGCGGGCCGTACGGGTCGGCCACGAAGCGGCCGGCGGTGAGGCCGGGGCGGCCCCAGTAGCCGTGGGCGAGGCTGCCGCCGCCGATGTACAGCTCGCCGGGCACGCCGGCCGGGCAGGGGCGCAGCCAGTCGTCCAGGACCGCCGCGGTGAGGTGCGGCATCGGCTCGCCGATCAGGCTCCGCTCGAAGCCCTCGCCGCCGTCGGCGACGTCGTGGACGGTGACGTGGACGGTGGTCTCGGTGATGCCGTAGAGGTTGCAGAGCCGGGCGGGCGGCAGCGGGTCGAGGCCGAACCAGCGCTGCACCACGCCGGGGTCGAGCGCCTCGCCGCCGAGCATGATCCAGCGCAGCTCGGGCAGGGCGCGCGGGTGGCGGCGCAGCGCCGGTTCGAGCTGGCGCAGCGCGGACGGGGTGAGGCAGAGGTGGGTGACCCGCTCCCGGTCGACGAGTTCGGCGAACTCGTCGGGCGAGCGGCTGGTCAGGTAGGGCACGACGACCAGCCGGGCGCCGTGCAGCAGGGCGCCCCAGAGCTCCCAGACGGTCCAGTCGAAGGCGTAGCTGTGGAAGAGCGTCCAGACCGCGTCGGGGCCGAAGCCGAAGTGCGGCCGGCCGGAGTCGAGCAGCCGGCTGACGTGCTCGTGGGCGACGGCCACGCCCTTGGGCCGACCGGTGGAGCCGGAGGTGAAGATGAGGTAGGCGACGTCGCCGGGGCGGCCGACGGCCGGCGGCCGGGTGGCGGGCAGGGCGGCGAGCTCCTCGGCGCCGGCCACCAGGTCGAGGGTCTGCCAGGGGCCTTCCGGGGCGCGGTCGGGCCGGTCGGTGACCACCACGGTGACGGCGGTGTCGCCGAAGACCAGGGCGGCCCGGTCGGCCGGGGCGGCCAGGTCGACCGGCACGTAGGCGGCGCCGGTCTTGAGCACGCCGAGGATCGCCGCGGGTACGGCCGCGGTGCGCTCCAGCAGCAGGCCGACCCGGTCGCCGGGGCGGACCCCGCGGGCGCGCAGCGCGTGCGCCAACCGGTTGGCGCGGCGGTCGAGTTCGGCGTAGTCGAGGGTGCCCTCCGGGTCGCTGACGGCGGGTCGGTCGCCGTGGGCATCGGCGGCCTGCTCGAAGAGGTGGTGCAGGCAGTGGCCCGGGTCGAGCCGGGCCGGGCGGTGCGGCGCCCCGGCGGAGGTGAGCCGGAGCACGGAGGCGTCCGGATCGGCGAGTGCGGCGTCCAGCAGCGCGGCGTAGTCCGCGGCGAGCCGGCGGACGGTACCGGGGTCGAAGAGGTCGCTGCTGTACTCGGCCTCGCCGCGCAGCTCGGTGCCCTCGCCGCCGTCGAAGACGGACCAGGTGAGGTCGAACTTGCTGGTGCCGTTGGAGCGGACGGTCCGCTCGGCGGTGGCCGCGCCGAGGACGAGCGGGGCGCGGTCCTCGGCGTGGGCGCCGAACACCACCTGGACCAGCGGCGGGTGCTGGGCGGTGCGGGCGGTGCCGAGTCGGTCGACCAGCTGGTCGAAGGGCACGTCGAGGTAGCCGAAGGCGTCGAAGGCGGCGTCCTGGACCTGCTCCAGCAGCGCGCGGAAGCCCGCTCCCGGCGAGAGCCGGATCCGCAGTGGCAGCAGGTTGACGAAGTAGCCGATCAGGTCGGCGAGTTCGGGCCGGTTGCGGGTGGTCACCGGGGTGCCGACGAGCAGGTCGTCGGCGCCGGTCCAGCGGCCGACCAGCAGCGCGAAGGCGGCCAGCTGGACGGTGAACGGGGTGACGCCCTCCTCCTCGGCGAGCGCGCGGACCCGGGCCGCGGTGCCGGGGGAGAGGTCGAACGGCTCGGTGGCGCCGCGTTGCCCGCGCTCGGCCGGGCGGGGCCGGTCGGTCGGCAGCTCCAGCAGGGTGGGAGCGCCGTCGAGCCGGTCCTTCCAGTAGGCCAGGTGCTCCTCGTAGGAGGTGTGCTGCTCCTCCCGTGCCCAGTCGGCGTACTGGGTGGCGAGCGCCGGCAGCCGCGGCTCCCGCTGCTCGGCCAGGGCGGCGTACAGCTCGACGAGTTCGCGCTCGAAGAGGTCGGCCGACCAGCCGTCCCAGACGATGTGGTGGACCACCAGCAGCAGGGTGGTGCGCTCGTCGGCGAGCCGGACGGCCTCGGCGCGCAGCAGCGGGCCGGCGGCCAGGTCGAACGGCTCGGTGGCCCGCTCGGCGAACAACCGGGCGGCGTGGTCGGGCCGTTCGGCCTCGGGCAGGCCGCGCAGGTCGGTGACGGCGAGCGGAACGGTGAGGCCGAGGTGGATCCGCTGGCGCGGGCCGTCGGGGTGCAGTGCGAAGGTGGTGCGCAGCGCCTCGTGCCGGGCCACCACGCCGTCCAGCGCCCGCTGCAGCAGGTCGAGGTCGAGCGGGCCGGTGACGTCGTACGTCCAGGGGGTGGTGTAGGTGGCGGCCTCCGGGTTCAACCGGTCGAGGAACCAGAGGCCGCGCTGCAGCCCTGACACGGGGGCGGTGCGGGCCGGGTCGGCGGACGGGCTCACGGCCATGTTCCCTTCGTTCGGGCGATCGGTCTGACGGTCCGTCATCGTGCGGCCAGCCGTTCCGCGATGGCGCCGACGGTCTTGCCGCGGAAGACCACGTGCGGCGGGACGCGGGTGCCGGTCTGCTGGGAGAGCCGCATGGCGACCCGCACGGCGGCCAGCGAATTGCCGCCGACCCGGAAGAAGTTGGCCTCCGGTCCGAGGTCCTCGGTCAGCTCCAGCACGGCGCGGACGGCGTCGGCGACCAGCCGCTGGTCCGGGGTGAGCGGGTCGGCCGGCGCGGCGGCCCGGCGCCCGGCGGGCGCGGGCAGGGCGCGCCGGTCGACCTTGCCGTTGGGGTTGAGCGGCAGGGCGTCCAGCACGTCGAGGGTGGCGGGCACCATGTGCTCGGGCAGCAGTGCGGCCAGGTGGTCGAGCAGGGCGTCCGGCCCGGGCGCATCGGGCCCGGTGGTGACGTAGGCGGCCAGCCGCCGGTCGCCCGGGGCGGGCTCGTGGACGGTGACGGCGGCCTCCCGGACGGCGGGGTGGCGGGTGAGCGCGTCCTCGATCTCGCCGGGCTCGACCCGGAAGCCGCGGATCTTGACCTGGTCGTCGATCCGGCCGGTGATCTCCAGCACGCCCCCGGCGCCGCGGTGCCCGAGGTCGCCGGTGCGGTAGAGGCGCTCGCCCGGGGCGCCGAACGGCGAGGCGACGAAGCGCTCGGCGGTCAGCCCGGGCCGGCCGACGTAGCCGTACGCCAGACCGCCGCCGGCCGCGTACAGCTCGCCGGTGGTGCCGTCCGGGACGGGGCGCAGCTGCTCGTCCAGGACGTGGACCGCCTTGCCGTGCAGCGGGTGGCCGATCGGGATGGCGGCGCCGGCGGCGTCCTCGGCGGTGGCGCGGTGGCAGGTGGTGAGACCGAGGCTCTCGACCGGGCCGTAGCCGTTGGCGACGACCAGCTGCGGGTACTGCTCCAGGGCCTTTCCGACGTGGGTGACCGAGGCCCGCTCGCCCGCGGTGAAGGCCACCTTGAGGTCGTCGTAGGTGTCCGGGAATTCCTCCAGCAGGAAGTTGAACAGGCTGGCGGAGAGCTGGAGCTGGGTGACGCCGTGGCGGCGGGTGAGCTCGGCGACGGCCTGCGGGTCGGGCCGCTGGCCGGGCTGCAGGACGCAGACGCCGCCGAAGGCCAGCGCGCCGTAGAGCTCCAGGGCGAAGGCGTCCCAGGAGACCGGGGAGCACTGCAGCCAGACCTCGTCGGGGCCGAACCGGGCGTAATCCTGGCCGAGGTAGGTGGTGGTGAGGGCGCGGTGCGGGACGGCGACGCCCTTGGGACGGCCGGTGGAGCCGGAGGTGAACATCACGCAGGCGAGGTCGGCGCCGGTGACCGGCAGCCCGGGGTCGTGGGCGGGCCGGGCGGCGACGGCCGCGGCCTCCGCGTCGAGGTCGAGGTGGTCCGCGACGGGGAACGGCGGGCTCGTGTGGCGGTGGGTGACCAGCAGGGCGGCGCCGCTGTCGGCGACCGCGCCGGCCAGCCGCTCGGCCGGGAAGTCGGGGTCGAGCAGGGTGTAGGCGGCGCCGGCCTTGAGCGCGGCGAGCAGCGCGGTGACCAGGTCCGGCCCGCGCTCGACCAGGACGGCCACGGTGTCGCCCCGGCCGATGCCCCGGGCGGTCAGGTGGTGCGCGAGCCGGTTCGCCGCGGTGTTCAACCCGCCGTAGGAGACGTGCTGTTCGCCGGCGATCAGGGCCGTGGCGGCCGGCTCCCGGTCGGCCCGGGCCTCGACCAGGGCGTGCACCGGCACCTCGACCGTGGCGGCCAGGGTGCCCAGCCAGTCCTCGCACAGGCCGGCCATGGTGGCGGCGTCGAAGAGGTCGGAGTCGTACTCGAAGCGGCCGGTGAAGTCGGTGCCGCGGTCGTCGACGGAGATCGACAGGTCGAAGCGGGAGACCGGGTTGGAGTGGAGCTCGCGGGTGACCTCGGTGCCGCCGATGGTCAGCGGCCGGGTGTCCAGCGGGTGCAGCTCCAGCAGCACCTGGCAGAGCGGGTTGCGGTTCTCGGCGCGGTCGTCCGGACGGTCCTCCAGCACCGTGGTGGCGATGTCGTCGAACGGCGCCTCCTGGTGGCGGTAGCCGTCGATCGCCACCTCGCGCACGTGCCGGACGAGTTCGCGGAAGTCCGCGCCCTCGTCGAGGCGCACCCGCAGCGGCAGCAGGTTGACGAAGTAGCCGATCAGGGCGTCGAGTTCGGCCCGGCCGCGGACGCTCACCGGGGAGCCGAGCACCAGGTCGCGCTGTCCGGTGCGCCGGTGCAGGGTGAGCGCCAGGCCGGCCAGCAGCACCATGAACGGCGTGGCGTCCTCGCTGCGGGCCAGCGCGCGGACGGCCTCGGCGACCGGGCGCGGCATGGCGAAGCGGTGGAACGCGCCGCGGAAGGCCTGCACCTCGGGCCGGGGGCGGTCGGTGGGCAGGGCGGGCTCGGTCGGTGCGTCGCGCAGGTGCTCGCGCCAGTGGTCGAGGTGGCGTGCGGCCGCGGCCGCGTTGTCCTCCCGGTACTGCCAGGCGCTGTAGTCGGCGTACTGCACCGGCAGTTCGGGCAGCGCGGGGGCCCGGCCGGCGGCCAGCGCCTCGTACAGCTCGGCCAGTTCGGCCTCCAGGACGGGCAGCGACCCCTCGTCCCAGACGATGTGGTGGCAGAGCAGCAGCAGGGTGGACGTCGCGCCGGTCCGGTAGAGGTGCGCGCGCAGCAGCGGGCCGGTCTCCAGGTCGAACGGGACCAGCGCGGCCTCCGCGAGCAACTCGCCGACCTGCTCGGGCGCGGTCTCCACCACGGCGAACGGCAGCTCGACGGACGGGTGGACCACCTGCCGGGGGCCGTCCTCGCCGAAGGCGAAGGTGGTGCGCAGGCTCTCGTGCCGCTCCACCACCCCGGCCAGCGCCCGCCGCAGCAGCTCCGGGTCGACCTCGCCGGCGAAGCGGAACACCCACGGCACGATGTACGTCGGCGCGTCCGGGTTCCACTGGTCGAGGAACCAGAGCCCGCGCTGGAAGGTGGCGAGCGGGGCCTCGGCGGCGCCGGTGCGGGTCAGCTCCGGGCGCTCGCCGCCCGCGGAGGCGGTGACGGCGGCCGCGAACCCGGCCAGCGTGGGTGCGTCGAAGATGGTGTACGGGGAGATCATGCCGAACACGTCGAAGACCCGGCCGACCACCCGGACGGCGGTGAGCGAGTCCCCGCCGAGGTGGAAGAAGTTGTCGTCGGCGCCGACCTCGGGCACGCCGAGTACGTCCGCCCAGACGGCGGCGATCAGCTGCTCGGCCGGGGTGCGCGGCGGGCGCCGGCCGCTCGGTGCGGCGGCGGGCGCGGCCTGCGGCTCGGGCAGCGCGGTGCGGTCCACCTTGCCGCCGGCGGTCAGCGGGAAGGCGGCCAACGGGGTGACGGTCGCCGGGACCATGTGCTCGGGCAGCCGCTCGGCCAGGAAGGCGCGCAGCTCGGCGTAGTCGGGTGCGGCGCCGGTGACGTAGGCGGCCAGCCGGGCCTCGTGCGCGACGACGACCGCGCCGGCGACGCCCGGGTGGCCGGCCAGCACCTGCTCGACCTCGCCGGGCTCGACCCGGAAGCCGCGGATCTTCACCTGGTGGTCGGTGCGGCCGACGAACTCCAGCGCCCCGCCCCCGGCGCTCGTCCGGACGACGTCGCCGGTGCGGTACATCCGGGCGCCCGGCCCGGCCGCGAACGGGTCGGCGACGAAGCGGCCCGCCGTCAGGCCGGGCCGGCCGTGGTAGCCGAGGGCCAGCAGCGGCCCGCCGAGGTAGAGCTCGCCGGGCTCGCCGGGCGCCACCGGCCGCAGCCGGTCGTCCAGCACGTAGGCCCGGCGGTCGCCGAGGGGGCTGCCGATCGGCACCGCGCCGGCGTCCGCGGCGGTCCGCTCGGCCCGGTGGACGGTGGCGGTGACCACCGTCTCGGTCGGCCCGTAGGCGTTGAGCAGCGGCACCCCGGTGGCGTCCCACCAGCCGGCGGCGGCGTCCGGGTGGAGCCGGTCGCTGCCGGAGATCATCAGCCGCAGGGTGCGCGGGGCGCGGCCGCGCTCGCGGACCGCCGCCACCACCTCCTGGAAGTACCCGGCGGCCACGTTGGCCACCGTGACGCCCTCGGCGTCGAGCAGGTCGAGCAGGGCGCCCGGCGCGACCAGCTGCTGCTCCGGGACCACCAGGCAGGCGCCGGCCGAGAGGGCGGTGAGCACCTGCTCGACGGCCACGTCCACGGTCGGGCGGGCGAAGTGCAGCACCACGTCCTCGGGGGTGAGGGCGAAGGCCTCGACGGCGGCCGCCAGGTGGCCGGTCAGCGCGGTCAGCGGGACGTGCACGCCCTTGGGGCGGCCGGTGGTGCCGGAGGTGTAGACGAGGTAGCCGGCGGAGGCCGGCACGGCGTCGGCGTCCGCCGCGGTGGGGGCGCCGTCGCCCGGTGCGGTTCCGTCGGCGGCGGCTGTTCCATCGGCTGCGGCGGGCGAGGTGCCGGCGGGCGAGGTGCCGGCCGGCGAGGTGCCGGCCGGCGCGCCGAGGTCGACGAACTCGCCGTCGAGGTAGCCGAGGGTGGCGCCGGCGTCCTCGCGGATCCAGCGGTTGCGCTCCTCGGGGGCCTCCCGGTCCAGCGGCAGGTAGGTGGCGCCGGCCCGCAGGGCGGCGAGCAGGCCGACCACGTGGTCGAGCCGGTCGCGGCCGGCGACGGCCACGGTGCGCCCGGGGGCGAGCCGGGCGGCGAGCGCGCCGCTCAGCTCGTCCAGCTCCCGGTAGCGGACCGTCCGCCCGCCCAGCCGGACGGCCGGCCGCTCCGGGAACCGGCGCGCGACGGATATGAAGGGGAAACCGCGTGATTCCATCATTTAACCCCGATGAATGAGCGACGCTGGTGGCAGTGGTTTCGACGATAGGGCGGGCCGTCCGACCCGATCGGCAGAATGTCCGGAAGACCATCGGCAGTTTCAACTGCCGCTTGGGTCAAGTCACTTGAGTGAAATGCGAGAGCCCGCCGGGGAGCCTGTCGGCGCCCCGGCGGGCTGCTGGGAAATGCGACGGAGAGGTGGGGGGAAGGGTTACGGCAATTCCGCCGGCGCGGTCTCCGGAACGGACAGGCGGCCGTCCGCGGACCACACGTCGGAGAGGTCCAGCGCAGTCGGCGCGTACTTCCCGAGCGCGCTGATCAGCAGCCGCAGCTCCAGGGCGAGGCACTGGGCGAACCGGACCAGCCCGTCCTGCGGATCCTCGGCGGAGGCCAGCACGGCCGCCCGGCCCAGGCCCACCGCGCGGGCTCCGAGCGCCAGGGCCTTGACCGCCCGGGCGCCCTCCCAGATCCGCCCGGAGACCAGCAGGCAGGGCGGCGGCCCGGCGACCGCCAGCCGGCGCAGGCACTCCGCCAGCGGCAGGCCGACCTGCGCGGGGAAGGCCTCCGGCGCCCAGCCGGTGCCGCCCTCCGCGCCGTCCACCGTGACGGCGTCCGCCCCGGCCCCGGCGGCCACCCGGGCGGCCTCGGCGACGTCCCGGCCGGGGTGCAGCTTCACCCAGACCCGGGCCCGCGGGAAGTTGTTGCGCATCAGCCGGACCTGCTGGCGCAGGATCTCCGCGGTGAAGGTGCCGGGGGTGCTGGAGCGGAGCACCCGGCCGTCGCCGAACACCGGGTCCAGCCCGTACCGGTCGCCGAGTCGGGCCGCCGCCTCGGGGTCCAGCACGGTCATCCCGCCCAGTCCGGGCTTGGCGCCCTGGCCGACCTTCAACTCGAAGGCCAGGCGCCCGGTTTCGAGCAGCGGCAGGGCGGCCGGGTCGCTGTAGACGAGGTTCCAGACCTCGGCGTCCGCGTCCTCGGTGGACTGCTGGACGGCGACCCCGCCGAGCCCGTCCGGCAGCTCCGCGGCGTACGCCCGCAGCCGGCCGAGCAGCGCCTGGTCGGCGGCCTCGCCGAGCCGGCCGTAGCCGTTCACCGGGACGACGTTCTCGCCGATCACCATCGGGACGCCGAGCGCCCCGGCCTGGCGGGAGAGCGCCTGCCCCAGGTCACCGCCGGCCGCCCTGGTGGAGCCCAGAGCGGACACGTACACCGGCAGTGCGGAGGTGAACCCGCCGATGTCGGTGGTGAGTTCGACGTCCCGGTAGTCCGGCTCGCGGCCCAGGTCGATCAGCCGGGCCAGCCGCTGCGGCATGAAGACCGGCGGCACCAGGCGCAGCGCGTCCAGCGGGTCCCGGAGGTCGGCCGGGCCGTCGGGGCGTTCGGCGCCGAACAGCACCCGCCCGTACTCGCCCGGCGGCGGGAAGGCCGCGGCCACGCCGGCCCGGGCCCGCCGGCGGACCTCCTCCTCCGGGAACCCCGGTGCGGACAGGTCGCTCATGCGGCCACCCCGCTTCGTCCGGCGCCCGCGCCGCGGCCGGCGTTCGGGCCGGTCCGGCGGGTGCCCGCGGCGGGGGCGCGGAGGCGGGTGGCCGCGCCCGGCACCGCCCGTTCGTCCCACCCGGTCACGGCGACACCACCCCGGCCAGCTTCGGGAACGCGCTGGCCTGCCAGACCGCGTCCAGCCCGGCGACGTAGCGGGTCAGCCGCTCGACGCCGATGCCGAAGCCGGCGCTGCCGGGCACGCCCTCGCGCACCAGGTCCAGGTACCAGCGGTACTTCTGCGGGTTCTCGCCGGTCTCCCGCATCCGGGTGACGATCTCCGCGTAGTCGTTGGTGCGCTGGCTGCCGCTGCACAGCTCGCCGAAGCCCTCGGCCGCGATCAGGTCGAAGTTCCGGAGCAGGCCCGGGTCCTCCGGGTTCTCCCGGTCGTAGAAGCCGCGCGAGCCCTTCGGGTAGTCGGTGACGAAGAACGGCCGGTCCCGCTGGGCGGAGAGCAACGCCTCACCGGCCCAGTCGAGTTCGGCGTCCGGGCTCTGCGGGTGGCCGAGGCCCTGCAGCTCCGAGACCGCCTCCGCGTGCCGCATCCGGCCGAACGAGCCCTTCAGCAGCTCGGTGAACGCGGCGACGTCCCGGCCGAGTTCGGCGAAGTCCTTGGGCAGCTCGCGGACCGCGCTGTCGACCATGTGCACCACCAGCTCCTCGACCAGCTGGACGGCGTCGTCCCGGGTCGCGCCGGCCACCTCCACGTCGAGCTGGTGGAACTCGGCGAGGTGGCGGCTGGTCCCGGCGGTCTCCAGCGGCTCCAGCCGGACGTTCGGGGCGATGCAGAAGATCTTGTCGAAGGCAAGCAGCGAGGCCTGCTTGTAGAGGATCGCGCTGGTCATCAGCTTGTAGCGGTGGCCGTAGAAGTCGACGTCGACCTGCTTGGAGCCGCGCGCGCCCGGGTCGGTGACCGGGCCGATGATCGGCGGCAGCAACTCGGTGAACCCCCGCCCGCGCAGGAACTCGCGCGCGGCGGTGAGGAGTTGGTGCTGGATCCGGAGGGCGCTGCGGGTGGTCGGCGCGGTCAGGTGCCGCCCCGGGTCCACCGGCGCGGTGGCGGCGGCGCCGGCGGCTTCGGTGGCGGCCGGTGCGGTGAGCCCGTCGTCGGTCATCGGATACCTCCAAGAAGGCCCCGGCCTCTGGGTCGGGGAGGAACTGGATTGCCCGCGTGGCGGGTCAGGGATTGCCGGACCGCCGGGCGGGCGGTCGTCGGTGAAGCAGGAAGTGGTCCCACTGCCGCGCTCACGCGCGGCGGCTCAGCTGCGAGGCTGAGGGGAAATCCCCGTCCTGAGGACGGAGAGGAAGTCAAGATGCGTTTAGTCCCATCTCTCGTCGTGGGGCGGGGGTTCGGGGCGGGCCGGGGGTGGCGGCGCGGGCGTCGTACGTCCGCTGGACGTACGAGAGCGCGGTGAGCAGCTCGGCCGAGCCGAGGATCGGCGGGCGCGCGCCCCCCGTCAGGCCGGCGATCGGCATCGAGCCGACGCTCGACCAGTGCAGCCGGCCGTCCGGCCCCAGGGAGCTGCGCGCCCGGCCGGCGTTGTCGGGGTGGAGGCAGTACGGGATGTCCAGGTAGCCGGCCGCGAAGGCCCGGACCAGCGCCCGGCCCACGTCGGAGTCCAGCTCCAGCACCGCGCCGATCAGTGCCCGTGCCTCCGCCTCGATGCCGGTGTCGGGCACCGCGCTGAGCGGCGGCCGGTCGCGCTCGTCGGCCGCCGCCGCGGCGGCCGTCTCCAGCGCCCGGACGTTCTCGCCCACGGTCGGGATCCGGTGCGCCTCGGCCGTGGTCTTGACGATCAGCCGGGCGACCCCGGTCCGCACCGCCAGCCGGGCCGCCTCGGTCAGCAGCAGGCGGGCGCCGCCGGGCGTCCGCGGGTAGACGCCCATGTAGGCGTAGAGGACGAGGTGGCGGTCGACGTCCGGCAGCAGTTCGTCGGCCAGCCGGCCGAGGACGGTGAGCGCCTCCTCGTCCTGCCGCAGGTCGGCCTGCTGGGCGTAGCTGAGCGAGACGCTGCGCAGCCCGTGCTGCCGGAAGAACAGCGCCTCCAGGACGCTGACCGCGATCAGCAGGCTGGGTGGGCAGAGCTGCCCCATCAGACAGCCGCCGAAGGTCTCCAGGTGCGGTTCGGCGCCGAATTCCTGGATCGACGCCAGCACGTCGCAGCTGCGCTGCCAGGCGGCCACCGCCTCGTGCAGCGGCGTCCGGCTGTACGGCAGGCAGTACGAGACCGGGCCGCCCTCGGTGGCGTCCAGGCCGACCGCCAGCAGCGCCCGCACGATGTGCTCCGGCGACGCGGAGCCGTGCCGGACCTGCACCGGGAAGCCCGCGTCGGCGACCCCGCGCAGCACCGCGCGGGTGACGTCGGCCGGGTGGGTGGCGATCGGGTAGCCGTTCAGGCCGGCCCCGTCGGCCAGCGCGCGTCGGGCGGCGGCGAGGTCGCCGGTCCGGGTGTAGCTGTCCAGGGTGATCGTGCCCACCGTGACGGCGGTCGCGTCCCGGGTGGCGATCAGGCCGTCGCGCTGGCGGAGCGGATCGGCCATGCCCATCCGGGGCTGGACGACCAGGGCGCCGGCGGCTCTGGCCTGGGCGACGAAGGTGCCGAAGCCGGTCACAGCAGTACCCCGGCGGAGAGCGACCCGACGAAGGCGCGGAAGTCCGTCACGGCGCCGGCGTCCTCGAAGACGCCGTCGAAGCCGGCGGCCAGCAGCACCTCCTGCCGGGTCGGGTCGTCGGAGCCGGCGATGCCCAGCTTGCCGCCGATCACGGTCGGCGTGCGGCGCAGTTCGGGGCAGGCGCGCAGGGCGGCGATCACCCGCAGGCCCTCCTGCTGGCCGTGCCCGTTGACGCTGCTCAGCACGATCAGGTCGGGCTCGATCCGGCGGCACTCGGCGACCAGGAGTTCGTCGGGCACGCAGGCGCCCAGGTTGGTGACCCGGTGGCCGAGCTCCTCCAGCAGCAGCTGGAGGAAGACCAGGTTCCAGGTGTGCGAGTCCGAGGCCATGGTCGTGACCACGACCTCCAGTCCGGCCGGCTCGGCCTTTCCATGCTGCTCCAGCTGCTCCACGGCATGCTGCTCCACGGCGCAAACCCTCTGTGTCGGTTGGTGGTGGGGAGTCCCGGCCGGTGGTGGTGGGTGTCCGGGGCAGTGGGTCTCGGGATTCCGGCTCGCCCGGCCGTGGACAGAACGCTAGGGAGGATCCGCTCGTCGGACCGGCAGCTTGCCCGGCAAGTGACGGGCAGTATCGGTGCGGGCCAGGGCGGGCCAGCTCGGGGCGGGTCGGGGCGGGCCCAGGGCGGGCCGGGCCAGGACGGGGCGGACGGGGCGGCCGGTGGCGGGCCGGGCGTCGGAGGTGCGGCCGCCGGTCAGCCGGCCGCCGCCAGCACCGGCTGGGCGTCGCAGAGCCGCCGGCACAGGTTGAGCACGGAGAACCGGACCCCGTCGCGGGCCGGGACGCTGCGGATCAGGCCGCTGGCCAGCAGCTCGTGCAACGCCAGCAGGCACTCCTGCGGCGGCCGCCCGCTCAGCGCCACGGCGTCCTCGCCCGACCAGTCGCCGGGCTCGGCGGCGAGCCGCTCCAGCAGGTAGCGCTGGCTCAGCGTCAGCCGCTCCAGCGCCGCGCCCAGCGCCGCGCCGACGTCCCCGCGCCCGCCGAACCCGGCCGGCGGCGTCAGGTGGAACGGCCCGTCCGACAGCCGGGCCACCAGCTGCCCCGGCGACAGCACCGTCGACCAGCCGGCCGCGAGCTCCAAGGCCCCGGGCAGGCCGTCCAGTTGGCGGCAGAGTGCAGCGACCGCCGGCGCCTCGTCGCGCTCCAGCCGGTAGCCCGGACGCAGCCGGCGCAGGTGTGAGAGCAGCAGCCGGACGGCGCCCACCTCGGCCAGCGCGGCCGGGTCGTGGTCGAGTTCGGCCCCGGGGGTGGGCAGCGGGGCGAGCGGGATCACCTGGCCGCCCGGCAGCGGCTGCGCCACCCGCGCGGTGATCAGCACCCGCAGGCCGGGGCAGCGCTGGAACAGCTCGTCCAGCAGGGCCGTGTCCACCCGGCCGTCGGCGCCGTCCAGCACCAGCAGGGTGGGCCGGTCGCCGATGGCGCGGGCGAGGTCGGCGCGGCCGTCGCGGGCGCGGCCGAGGTCGGTCCGGCCGCCCTCGGTGCGTCCGAGGTCGATCAGGGTCGGACCGGAGCGGGCCGGCTCGGGGTGGTACTGGGTGCCGACGGCCACCGAGCTGGCGCAGTCGATCCAGCGCACCGACCAGCGGGCGGCCAGGTGCAGCCGCCGGGCCACCTCCAGCACCAGCCGGGTCTTGCCGACCCCGCCGAGGCCGGTCACCGTGACCAGCCGGTCGCCGTGGACGGCCAGCGCGTCGGCCAGCACCTCGACCTCCAGCTCCCGGCCGACGATCGCGCCCCGGGCCACCGGCGGCGCGGTGGGCTCGTCGCGCGGCTCGTCGGCGAGCGCCTGCCGGCGCGCGGCCGCCTCGAACGCCGAGCGGTTGCGGCCCTCCAGCCGCAGCGCGTCGGCCAGCAGCCGGACCGTCTCCTGCCGGGGGCGCTGCACCCGGCCGCTCTCCATGTCCCGGATCGCCCGCACGCTCAGGGTCGCGTGATCGGCGAGCACCTGCTGGGTCAGGCCGACCCGTTCGCGCCGGATCCTGAGCAGCTCTCCGAAGCCCACCGTCGTCTGCAGCGACTGACCGCTGTCCATGTCTCGTCCGCCTTCCGTGGGTTGGCCAACTACCGGGGACCGGATCGGGTCCGTGCGGCCGCCGGCACGCCGAGGGCGGCGCCGGCTGTGGCCGTCGAACCGTGCTCCCCCCGCTGCCGATGGTCCACGGCCCTGCTCTACGGGCGATCAACGGTCGATCACCGTAGGTTCACGGACTCTCCGCATCGTCCACGAAGTGTCCGCCGGAGATCCCCGCCGCTCGGCCGCCGCTCGACGGCCGATTCGCGGGCTCCCCGGCGCCGCGTCGACCGAAACGAGCGATTTGCGCCTTTCGCGTGTACCTCGGCGCGGTCCGTTGCGGCGGGCGGTTCGGGTACGTCAAGCTGACGCCCACTCAGCGGCCCCGGCGGCGAACCGGCCGGCGGGCCGACCGCATCGCATCGAGACAGGGGCTGCGTGGTGCCGGCACTCAAGGGGGCCTTCGTCAAGTTCGACGCGGGGCTGCTCGGGGGGCTGCCGAACATCGTGCTGTTCCAGTTCAACCCGGAGACGGTGAGCCGGACCCCGGGCCTGGCCTTCCCGCCCGATCCCCCCGACGGTTCCGGCCCCGCCCCCGTGAACCAGCCGGGCGAGCCCGACGAGGCCATCTCGTTCACGCTGCGTCTCGACGCCACCGACCAGTTGGCCGGCGGCAACCCGATCGCCCTGGCCAGCGGGGTGCTGCCCGCGCTGTCGGCGCTCGAACTGCTGATGTACCCGCAGGAGTCGCTGGCGACCTCGCTGTTCGGCGGCGGACCGCAGCCGTACCGCAGCCCGCCGGCACAGTTGCCGACCGTGCTGTTCTTCTGGGGCCCGTACCGGCTCATCCCGGTCACCGTCACCAACCTCTACGTCACCGAGCGCGAGTACGACCGGATGCTCAACCCGATCCGGGTCGAGGTGAACGTCTCCCTGCGGGTGCTCACCCCGGTCCGGCTCCCCGCGGACGCCAAACTCGCCATCGGCGCGTACAAGTACACCCAGTCCGTGCGCGAGGTGATGGCCGCTCTCAACCTGGCCAACGTTGCCGGAGACCTGCTGGGGGCCCTTCAGTGACCGATCCCGGCAGCCGGTACGCCGAGGCCGCACGGCGCAGCCGCCTCGTCACCACGGAGGACGGCCGCGTGCACGCGGTGCTGCCGATCCGCTTCGTCCCGCCCACCAGCGGCTGGTACCGCCACACCGTCATCGAGGGCGACCGGCTCGACCTCCTCGCGGCGCGCTACTACGGGCGTGCCGACCGGTTCTGGCTGATCGCGGACGCCAACCCCGGCGTTGATCCCGAGGACCTGCTGACGCCCGGGGCCCGGATCACCGTCCCGCCGGACCGGGCGGGGTGACGGCGGTGCCGGAGAAGGCCTTCCAACTGCGCTGCGGCGGTGCGCCGGCCGTCGACCTCCACCCCGACGTCGAGTTCGTCGAGGTGGACGACAGCGTCGACGGCAGCTTCTTCACGGTCCGCCTGCGACTCACCGCCGGGCCCGACGGCGAATGGAGCCACCTGTCGGACGAGCGGTTAACGCCGTTCGCGCCGTTCGGGGTGGACCTCGGTTTCACCGGTGGCGGTGGTCCCGCCGGAGCCGTCGGCGGCCTGCTGGGCGGTGGCGCCCCGGGGCCGGAGCCGCTGGCCGAGGGCTACGTGGTCGGCGCCACCGTGCGGCTGACGGGCCGTGACGCCCATCTCGACGTGTTCGGGCAGGACCCGTGGGCCGTCCTCGGCCAAGAGGAGAAGGCGGTGGCCTGGCCGGACCTCGCGGACTCTGACATCGCCAAGCAGATCCTTGAGGCGGCCGGCTTCGAGGCCGACATCACGCCCACCGCCCCGCTGCGCGAGGCGGCCGGGACGACCGTTGTCCAGCGTGGCACCGACGCCGCCCTTCTGCGGGCGATCGCCCGTCGCAACGGCTTCGAGGTGCGGTTCGTCGCGGGGAAGGGCCCGGCCCGCTGCCGGTTCGGACCGCCCGCGCTCGGCGGCTCGCCGCAGCCGGACCTCGCCGTCCGGTTCGGCGCGGCCGGCAACCTGCGCTCCTTCGAGGCCACGCTCGACGGACGCCTGCCGCTCGCGGTCCGTGCCGAGCAGGTGGCCCCGGAGACCAGGGGGACGGCCGTCGCCGAGGCGGCCCTCCCCGCCCAGCGCCTCACCGGCCGGACCACCCTGGCCGACCTGGCCGGGGGCGCCCTGGCCCGGGCGGTCCGGCCGCTGCGCGCTCCCGGCACCCTGCTGCTGACCGCCACACCGACCGCCGACCCGTCCGAGCTGAGCCGGCAGGCCCAGGCGGCCCGGGACGAGGCGGCCTGGCTGGTCGACGCGGTCGGCGAGATCAACAGCGACGCGTACGGGCACGTGCTGCGGGCCGGCCGGACCGTGCTCGTCAAGGGCGCCGGATCCCTGCACAGCGGCCTGTACTACGTGACCCGGGTCGTCCACCGGATGCGGCCGACCGGCGAGTACCTGCAACGTTTCGAGGCCCGCCGCAACGCGGTCGGGCTGGACGGCACCGAGGCGTTCGGCGGCGGGGCCCCGGGCCTGCCACTGCCGGGACTGTGAGGCGCGGTGGAACCCCTGGAGCACGTGGTCGCCCGGTTGGTCGAGCGGGTCGAGGGACGGTACTTCGGCAAGTACCGGGGCATCGTCAGCGACGTCGACGACCCGCGGGCGCTGGGCCGGGTCCGGGTGCGTGTGCCGCACCTGACCGGGGACGTCGAACTGGGCTGGGCCCTGCCGTGCCTGCCGTACGGCGGGCTGCCCGGTGAGGGGCTGTTCACCGTCCCCGGCAAGGGCGCGGGGGTCTGGGTGGAGTTCGAGGGCGGCAACCTCGCCTACCCGGTGTGGACCGGCAGCTGGTGGGCCACCGGCGAGGTGCCGAAGGGCGCGGGACCGGCGCAGAAGGTGCTGCGCAGCGCCAAGGGCCACGTCGTCGTGCTCGACGACGAGGAGGAGACCCTCACCGTCACCGACGCCAACGGCAACAGCGTCACCATGGACTCCGCCGGAGTCGTGATCGAGGACGTCGGCGGCAACACGATCACCATGGACGCGGGCGGCATCACCATCGGCGGCTCCACCGTGACCATCGGGGAGCAGGCCACCGACCACCTGGTCGGGCATGCGGCCCTGAACACCGCGCTGCAGGCGCTGGTGCAGGCCCTCGCCACGCACACACACGGCTTCAGCGGGCCCGCCGGGTTTACCAGTCCGCCGGTCGTCCCGATCGTCCTGGGCCTGGACGCGGCCAAGTCCCGGCACGAGGTGGAGCTGTAGATGGCCGTCACCCCGGAGCGTCACCTCGCCGTCCCGTTCGACCTCGCCCCTGGCGGCGGCCTGCGCACCTGCGGCCCGGAGCAGCACCTGCGCGACCTCGTCCTGCAGGTCCTGCTCACCGAGCCGGGCGAGCGCGTCAACCGGCCCGACTTCGGCTGCGGAGTGCGGCGCCTGGTCTTCGCCGGCGGCGACGAGATCCAGCGCGCCACCACGCGGTTCCTCATCACCCAGAACCTCGACCGCTGGCTCGGCGACCGGCTGCGGGTGGAGCAAGTCGATGTCCGGGCCGATCCGGGGGCCGAGGAGGTGCTGCGCGTCACGATCGTGTATGTCGTGAAGCAGACCGGCACCCGGCAGGCGCTCTCCGTGGCCGCCGGCGCCGGCGGCCTCGTCGCGACGGAGGCCGGGCTGTGAGCGGGCGGCCCGCGGGACCGGGCAGCGCGAGGGTTCCGGCGCCGCCGCTGGCGGGCGCCCGTCCGCTGCTGCGCGCAGGCATGGTGGGGATCGCCCGGGTCGACGTCGTGGACGCCGACCCGGCCGCCGGTAAGCCGCCGCTGCTGGTCGTCCGCCTCCAGCCCGCCGACGCCGCCGACCGGGCGCCCTGGCTGCTCGACCGCGCGGGGTACGCCCTGTCCGGCGGTGCCCGGTTGCACCCGCGCATCACCGACGTCACCCCCACACCCGGCCGCCGGGACGAGGTGACCCTGCGGCTCGACGCCGAGGGCGACCGCGACGGCTACACCCTGGCCCTGGTGGGGGAGAGCGCCGACCCGTTCCACGGCACCGCCGGCCTGCGGTTCCGGCTGGACTGCGCCGGCACCGACTGTGCCACGGAACCCGCGACGGCCGCTCCGCCTGCGCCCGCCACCGTGCGGATCGACTACCTGGCACGCGACTTCGAGGGGTTCCGCCGCGCCCTGCAGGACTTCGTGCCGACCCGGGCCCCCGGCTGGGCGGAGACCAACGAGGCCGATGCCGGCGTCATGCTGCTGGAGCTGTTCGCGGCCACCGCCGACGGCTTCAGCTACGTCCTCGACAGGGTGGCCAACGAGGCCTTCCTGGACACTGCGACCGAACGGCGCTCGGTGGCCGGACACCTTGCCCTGATCGGGTGCCCGCTGGACGAGGGCGCCTCGGCCGAGACCGTGCTCCAGTTCCGGGTGAGCCACTCCCACCTGCTGGTGTCGGGCTTCGCCGTCCGGCAGCAGGACACTGCCGGTGCGGGGCCGGGCGGCGACGGCGACGGCCGGGACGGCGCGGTGTTCGAGACCGTGGCGGATGCCCTGCTGCTGCCCGCGCACAATGAGCTCACCCTCTACGACTGGGACAGCCCCGACGGCTACCTCCCCTCCGGCGCCACCTCGGCGCACCTGGTAGGCGACCTCCCCGCGCTGGTGGCCGGCGATCTCCTCGCCCTGTGCGACACGGTGACCGGCCGGGCCGAGGTGGTCCGGCTCGACCGGGCACCCGACCGGCTCCCGCCGTCCGCCTTCGGCGCCAACGGGACGCCGGCGCTCACCCGGGTCACCTGGAGCCGCGACACCGCGCTCCGGCGCGACCGCCCCGTCCGGCGGACCGTCGTCCGGGGGAACCTCGTTCCGGCGAGCCACGGCCTCACCCGGCGCGAGCGGATCGTGCTCGCGGCGCCGGGCCGGGGCGGCGGCGGGACCACCGCCGGAGCCGCCGGGACGAGCGCGTGGGCGACCGCCCGGCCCGCGGTGGCGGTCCCGGCCGGCGTCGTCCTGGTGACCGTCTGGGGGCTGGCGGACGGTCAGGACGTCGTCGTGGTGGTGGTGTCGCCGCTGGGCGAGCGGACCGTGCACACCGTCGACCAGGACGGCCCCGGCGGAGTGGACGGCTTCCCGGTGCCCATCGTCCCGGACGCCCCGGCGGGGCCGTGGCGGGCCCTGATCGGCCGCACCGTCGAGGAGGCGCTGACGGCTCCGCAGGCCGTAGCCCGGTGGGAGGTCCGGCCCGCAGGCGCCCCGGCGGCGCCGGACGCCCCGCCCCCGCGGCTCCGCGTGCCCGTTCCCGGCGCCCCGCTGGGCATCGACGCCGCCGGCCGGCCGCAGCTGCAGGTGGTGATCGACGGCACCGAGTGGCGGTGGGCCCCGACCCTGCTCGACAGCGGCCCGCGCGACCGCGTGTTCACCCTGGAGTTCGGCGACGGCGGCACCGCGACGATGCTGTTCGGCCAGGGCGGGGCGGAGCCGGCCGGCCGGGGCGCGTTCGGACTGCGCCCGCCCGACGGCGCCGTCGTCGACCTGCGCTTCCGGGTGGGACTCGGGACCGGTGGCAACGTCCCCGCGGGAACGCTCACGGTCCCCGCGGACCAGGAGGCGGACCAGGCCGGTGCCCGGACCGGGCTCGGCGGTTGGCTGCTCTCCGTCGACAACCCCGTTCCCGCCACCGGCGGCCGCGACCCCCAGGACCTGGACGACGCGCGCCGGGCCGGCCCGGCCGCCGCGGGCCGTCGCGAGGTCGCCGTCACGGCGCGCGACTACGCCGACGCCGTCGCCGAGTTCGACCGCTCCGCGGGCGGCGGGCTGATCTCCCGGGCCGGTGCCGAGTTCCGGTGGACCGGTAGCTGGGTCGCCGTCGACCTCGTCCTGGACCTCGCCGGGGGTACCGAGCTCGACGACCGGCTGGCCGCCGAGCTGCTCGCCTTCCTCGACCGGCGGCGCCTGGCCGGCTACGACCTTCGGCTGCTGCCCGCCCGCGACCTGCCGCTCCAACTGGCCCTCACCGTCTGCGTCGAGCCCGGATTCCTGGCCGGCGCGGTCGGGCAGGACGTCGCGGCGGCCCTGCGCCCCGGCGTCCGGGCCGACGGTTCGCGCGGCCTGTTCGACCCGGAGCACCTGAGCTTCGGCGACCCGGTGCTGCTCAGCCGGCTCCACCTCGTGCTGTCGGCCGTGCCCGGCGTCCGGTCCGTCACGGTCGATGTGCTCGCCCCGCTCGACTCCGCCACACCGGACGCGGACACCGCCCTGGTGAAGGCGACCGGGCAGCTCACCGTCGGCCGGGACCGGATCGCCCGGCTCGACGACGACCCCGCCCGCCCGGAGCGCGGCCGGCTCACCCTCGTCACCCGGGGAGGCAGCTGATGGCGCGGACCGACGGCTCACCCGTCGCCGGCGCCGCGGGCGTCCAGGCCCGCCGGCCGGAGAACCTGCCCGGTCGGAGCCGGGTGAACTACCGCCTCGGCACGTTCGAGACCTTCCGCCGGGCCATGCTCGACGACCTGTCGCTCCAACTGCCCGGCTGGCACGAGTCCGAGTCCGCCCCCGACCGCGCCACCGCGCTCGTCGACGCCTGGGCCTACCTGGCCGACAGCGCCTCCCTCTACGCCGAACTGGTCGCCAACGAGGCCTTCGTCGGCACGGCCACCCAGCTCGACTCGCTGCAGCGCCTGGCCCGCCTGGTCGGCTACCGGCCGGGCCCGGGCTCCGCCGCGCGGGTGCTGCTCGCCCTCACCATCGACCCGGCGCGGGCGGGGGAGGCGGTCACCGTCCGCCGGGGCACCCGGGTGGGAGGGCGGGCCGCGCCGGACCGGCTGCCGGTGGTGTTCGAAACCGATCAGGCGGTGGCCGCACGTGCCGAGCACAACAGCATCCCGCTGGCGGCCGCCGGTCCGGCCGACCAGTTCGCCCCGCTCGGCGCGCTCGCGGCGGTTGCGGCGCTGACCACGCCCGGCGCGCCGGGCCCGTCCGCCGGCCAGACGGCCGACTTCAACCGGATCGCCAACGACCTCGGGCTGGTCTTCCCACTCCTTGCCGGGGCCCTGCTGCAGACGGGGCGCCACCCCGCACCCGGTCGGCCGCCGACGCCCCCGCCCGACCCGGCGGAGCAGGCCCTGCCCGACGCAACGAGCGACCTGCGCCGCACGGTGCACGTGGCCGGCACCGGGATGCGGCTCCGGGCCGGCGGCCACGTGCTGGTCTTCGACCGTTTCGACGAGGACGGAGTGCCGGTCGGGGAGGGGCTGCTCCGCGAGATCGCCGAGGTCCGGGAGGACCGGCGGGCTGGGCTCACCGCACTGACCTGGGTCGAGGACGGGACCGTCTACGCCACGGCACCGGGCACGGCCCCGGCCGTCTACGCGCTGCGGGAGACCGCGCTCCCCTTCGGCGCCGGCGCCCCACGCTTCGCCGACATGCCGAAGCCGCCCCCGCAGGGCTTCACGGACTGGGACGTCGACCCGGGCCGCTGGCTGCCCGACGAGGCCTTCGTCCTGCACCTCGACACCGTCGTCGCCGCCGCGGCGGCCGGGAACGACGCCGACCCCCGCTTCGCGGTCCTGCTCGACGTCAGCGGCGCCCGCCGCCTCTACCGCACCTTCCGTCTGACCGGCGCCGACACCGTCATGCACCTCGACTTCGCCCTCCAGGGCCGGGTCACGCGGCTCCGGCTCGCCTCCGCCGTCCCCGCGACGCGGTTCCTGCGGCGGGCGACCACCGTCCTGCTCTGCTCACAGCGGCTGCCGCTCGACGACCGCCGCCCGCTGCCCGAGCCGCTCGGCGGCGACCGGCTGCTCCTGGCAGGCCAGTACCCGGACCTCACCCCGGGACAGTCGGCCGTCGTCACCTCGACCGTCGCGGGCGAGCGCGGTGAGAGCACTCTCACCGAGGCCGTGTCCGTCGAGGAGGTGAGGGTGCTGGACGCCTCGAACCTGACCCTGGTCACGCTTCGCGCCCCGCTGACCCGTCTCCACCAGCGCTCCCGCACCGAGCTGCTGGCGAACGTGGTGGCGGCGAGCCACGGGGAGACCGCGCCCGCCGAGACGTTGGGCAGCGGGGACGGCACCGCCTGGCAGACCTTCCGGCTGCGCCGCGGCCCGCTGACGTACCTGCCGGACAGCGAGGGCATGCTGCGCAGCACCCTGCAGGTGAGCGTCAACGGGGTGCGGTGGACGGAGCGGGCCACCTCGGCCGACGACGGAACCTCGGAGGGAGCCGCCTTCACCGTCGAACACCCGCCGGGCGACGCCCCGGGCGCCGTCGTCCGCTTCGGCGACGGAAACTCCCGCCCGCCCACCGGCCGGGACAACGTGGCCGCCACCTACCGGTGCGGGCTCGGGTCCGACGGCGCCGTCCCGCCCGGGGGCGTGACCCGGCTCGTCGATGCGGTCCCCGGCCTGCGCGCGGTCACCAACCCGTTGCCCGCCGAGGGCGCCGCCGACCCGGAGACCGCCGACGGTATCCGCCGCAACGCTCCCGCCTCGCTGCGGACCCTGAACCGGGCGGTGTCCGTCACCGACCACACCGAGCTCGCCCTGGCCTTCCCCGGTATCGCCCGCGCCCGGGCGAGCACCGCCCCGGCCGGCGGCGAGGGCCTCGGCGTCGGCACCGAGATCCGCCTGACGGTGGCCCGGGCGGACCGGCAGCCGCTGACCGGCGACCACCTCACCCGGCTGCGCCGCTACCTCGACGCCCGCCGGGACGCGAACCAGCCGCTCCGGATCGTCGACTTCACTCCGGTCCCCGCCGACGTCACCGTGGTGGTCGACCTGGACGACCGCTACGGACGCCGGACCACCCTGGCCGCCGTCCGGGCCGCGCTCGTCCAGCGCACCGGCCCGGACGGCAGCCCCGGCCACCTCGCCACCCTCGGCTTCGGCGAGGCGCTGCGGGTGAGCGGGGTCTACGCGGCCGCGCAGGCGGTCCCCGGGGTGACCCGGGTCGTGGTCACCCGCCTCTGCGCCGCCGGTGCGGCCGGCGAGCCCGCCCCGCTCGACGTGCTGCCCGTCCCCGCGACCGGCCTCGTCCTGGTCGCGGACGACCCCGCCGACGGCGCCGGGCTGCGCGGCAGGCTCACCGTCCTGCTCGGCACCGGGGGGTACGCGGAATGAGCCACACCCGCGAGTTCTGGCTGGAGCGCCTCTACGCGCGGGTGCCGGCCTTCCACCGCGAGCAGGACCTGGCGATCGCCCGGCTGCGGTCGCCGGGCCTCGACGACCGGCAGGCCGTCGAACGGGCGCCGCTGCGCAGCCTGCTGCGGACGATCGCCGCTCAGGTCGCGGCGGTGCGCCAGGACCTCGACGACCTCTGGGACGACTTCTTCCTGGAGACCGCCGAGGACTGGGTGGTCCCCTACCTGGGCGCGCTCGTGGGGACGACGCTGCTGCCCAACCCGGTCGGGCAGAGCAACCGTCAGGACGTCCGCAACACCCTGGCCTGGCGCCGGGCGAAGGGCACGCCGGCGATGCTCGCGGGCCTGGCGCGCGGCACCACCGGCTGGGGCGCCGAGGTCGTCGAGGGCTTCCGCACTCTGGCCTGGACGCAACACGCCGCGCACGTCCGCCTCGACCGTCCGCTGACCGCCGACCTGCGCGACCCGGTGGCGCTCGCGAGGCTCGGCACCGCCCATGACCCGCTCGCGCACCTGCCCGACTTCCGCACCCCCGGGCGTGCGGGAGCGAGCGGGCAGGGCGGGCGGTACGACCTCGGCACGGCCGTGACGTTCCTCCGTCCGCTGCAGACCTTTCCGCAACGCGGGGTGACCCCTGCCGCGGCGGCGCCGGGGGAGCCCGCCCCCGACCGCGCCCGGGCCTGCACCTTCGACACGCTGCACGAGGAGCTGCCGCTGTACGGTGCGGACGGGCTGCCGGTCGACCCGGTGGCGTTCGCCGCGGACCCGGCGGCCGTCTTCGGGCCGGAGCGCGCCTTCGTCGTGCGGCGCTCCGGAGTACCGCTCGCACTGGCCCCGGCCCGCGGCGGCGGGGACGGCGAACCGGACGCCGGCGGCCGCGGCCCCGGCGCAGCCGCGGACTCCGAGCCCGAGGAGGACTTCGCCTTCGGCGCCCCCGAACCGGAGACCAGGCTCCACCCGACGGAGGGGATGCGCGTCCTGGACCCGACGGTGTTCCGGCGGCCCGCCGAGCACTTCACGGTGTCGGCGCTCTGGTACCCCGACGGCCCGGGCCCGGTCGAACCGGTCCGGCTGGGCGCGGTCGCGACCTCGCTGCTGCCCGACAGCGCCCGGGCCTTCCGCACCGACCGGCCGCTGGGCGGAGCCGGCCGGTTGGTGCTGCGCATCGAGACCGGCCGCCCCGACCCGCTGCCCGGTTGGGCCGGCCTCGGCACGGCCGATGCGGGCCGTTTCCCGGCCTGCGAGCTCGCCGTGCGCGACGACCGGCCGCCGCGCGCCGCCCGGCACGGCGGGGTGCCCTCGGCCGCCGGCCGCTACGCGGGCGCGGTGACCGTCCACCTGCCGGAGGTGTTCGTCTGGCCCGGCCGACCGGTCGACCTGCTGGTCGCCTCCGACGGTTCGACGTACCGGGCCGAGCCGCCGGCCGACCCGGCTGCGGGTGGCCCGCCCGGCCGGGGACGGCTCGCCCGTGCCTCGGACGGCCAGGCCTGGCCGTCCGCCGGGGCCGCCCGACCGGTGTCCTGGCCCCACCGGCCCGACGGCGGCGTGCACCGGGTGCGCGGGCTCGCGGTGGCCGACCGCACCCGGTTCACCGGGCTGCCCGGCTTCGTCGTGGAGGTCCACGAGCTCGCCGCCGTACCGCAGCTGGCCGGAGCCCTGGTGACCGCCGACACCCCGGTGACGGACGAGCACCGGGCCCGGCTCGCCGTCCCGCCCGGACTGACCGACTGGCCCGCCTTCACCTTCCTGCCGAGCCGCGACGCCGTCGCCGACCGGATCCCGGTCGAGCGGACGGCGCTGGTCGTCCTGGAGATCCGCCCGCTCACCGCGCCCGGCCCGGGGGAGGCACCCGCGGTGTGGCCGATGTGCGAACTGGTCGTCACCGACCGGGCCGGCGGCGCGCTGCTCGCCTACCTGCCCGAGGCCGACCCGGTCACAGACGGCGACGGCGACGGCGACGGCGGCCCGGTGGCGCGGTTCGCGCTCGGCGCCGACGGCTCCGGCTGGACGGTTCCCGGCGGGATGCGGCCGGGCGCCCCCGGGATGCTGCCGCCGGGCTCGGTGCCCGCCCGCGCGGCCCAGGGACAGGTCCTGCCGCTGGAGGGCGCCGTGCCGCTGCGCCGCCGTCGCGTCGTGCACGGTCCCGCCCGCTCCGGGGAGCTCGGGGTCGACCCGGCCCGCGGCGTGTTCTGCCTGGCACCGGACGACCCGCTGGTCGCCGTCGCGCCGGACGAGCGCGACCTCACCGTCGACTACATCGAGGCCTACAGCGGCCCGGTCGGCGCCCGCGGCGTCCGGACCGCGCCGGCCGCGGCGGAGGGCGGCGAGTCCGGGGCCGCACCCACCCGGATCGTCTCCGCCAGCGGTGACGCCGCGGTCCGGCTGCCGTTCGGCCGGATCCACCGCACCCCGGCCGAGGCGGTCGCCGCGGCCGACGCGCTGTGGGCGGCGACCAGGGCCCCCGTCGACGAGGTCATCGAGATCGTCGACAGCGCGAGCTACGCCGGTCCGGTCACGCTCGACTTCGGACGGCTCGGCCCCGCGGCGGCGAGGCTGCGCAGGCACGTCACCATCCGCGCCGGCGGCCCGGCCGGGGCGGCCCGGCCGTGCCTGCTACCGGACGCCACGGCCGCCGACGCCGCGCTCGTGACGGTGCGCGGCACGACCGGCGTCGACGCCGTCCGGGCGCTCTCCGTCGACCACGAGCTGCACCTGTCGGGGCTGCTGATCGGCGGCCGGATCCGGTTGGCCGACGGCTTCCTGACGGCACTGCGGCTCGACGCCTGCACGCTCCACCCGCCGTCCGACGGCCCGCTCGGCGAGGCCGCCGTCCGGTGGGACGACGCCGACCCCGACCACCAGGCCGAACTCGCCTTCACCGCTTCGATCCTGGCCGGGGTCCGCACCGGCCCCGGGGTGGCGCTGGTGACCGGGACGGACTCGGTGCTCCACCGGACCGCCCCCGGACAGCGGCCCGGCCTGGCCCTCGGCGGTCCGGACGCACCCGGCCGGACCCCCGCGGAGGAGGCCGGCGATCCTGCGGGTGACCGCCCGGCCCGGCTGGTCCGGCTGCACCGGGTGACCGTGCTGGGCCGGCTGCGGGCCGAGGAGCTGGAGGCGGACGAGGCGCTGCTCGCCGGTGTGGCCGTCACGGACACCCGGCAGAGCGGCTGCCTGCGGTTCAGCCGGGTCGAGCCGGGATCGGTGCTGCCGCGCCGCCACCGGTGCGTCCCCGGGGACGACGATCTCGCCCGCGGCGACACCGCGGCGCCGTCCTTCGGGTCGCTGCGGCCGCGCTCGGCGCTGTTCGCCTCACTCGGTGACGCCTCCTCGCCCCTCGTCCTCACCGCCTCCGGGACCGGGGACGAAGTGGGCGCCCTCGCCGGGAGCCACAGCGGTCTGCGGCGCGCCAACCTCGCGGCCAAGCTGGCCGAGTTCCTGCCGGCCGGACTGCGGCCGGTGATCGTCGTCGAGGACGGGGCCTCCGTCCGTCCTCCCGGGACCGTCTAGAAGGAGCCGCAGCATGAAGGCCGATTTCTCCCGACTGCGTGTCGACGACGTGTCGGGGGACGAGTGGTTGCAGCAGCAGGGCCGGGTCTGGCTCGACTCCGACTGGAACGAGGCTGCGCTCGCCCGTCTGCGCCGCCTCGAACACCACGTGCGCGACCTGGTCGGCCGCCGGGGGCGCCCCGCGGCGGGGCGCGCGTTCCAGCTGGGCGACGGCGGGAACGGCGTGCTGACCATCGGCGGCGGCGCCGGGGTGGCCGGCCGTTTCTACCTCGACGGACTCCAGGCCGCCAACCCGGCCCCCACCACGTACACGACCCAGCCGGACTACCCGAACGCACCGCCGCTGCCGCTGCCGACCGGGCCGGCCACGGGCTGGGAGCTCGTCGGCGACCTGGCCGCGCCGCGGGCCGGGCACGGCTCGGCGCTGGTGCACACCGACCCGGACGACACGGAGGGCCACGGCATCGTCCTGGTCTGCGGCGGCACGGTCGCCGGAGCGGCCACCGCGACCGCGGAGCTGTTCCACCCGGACACGGCGCTCTGGTCGGGGACCGGGGCGATGACCAGCGCCCGGACCGGGCACTCGGTCACCGACCTGTTCGATGGGAGGGTCCTGGTCGTCGGCGGGATCGGGCCCGCCGGTGTCACGCTCGCGTCCGCGGAGATCTACGACGCCTTCGAGGGCACCTGGACGGCGGTGGCCGCGCCCGAGATGGCCCGCTCCGGCCACACCGCCACCCTGCTGAGCGGAGGCCGCGTGCTGGTCGCCGGCGGTCTCGGACCTGCCGCGGGTCCGCTCGGCGGCGCTCCCGGAACCCTCGGCGACCCCGTCGCCGAGGCCGAGATCTACGATCCGGACAGCGACACCTGGACCACGGCGGCCGCCATGACCGTGCCGCGCGGCCGCCACGCCGCCGTCCGGATCGGCCGCACCCCGGGCCCCGACCAGGTCCTCGTCTGCGGCGGCTTCCGCGGCGGCGGTGCCGTCGCGTCGGCCGAGATCTACCATGCCGCGGCCGACGAGTGGCGGGCCGTGCCCGACCTCGCCACGGCGCGGACGGGGCACACGGCGACCGTGCTGAGCGGCGGCCACGTCCTCGTCGTCGGCGGTGCCGCGGCCGAACTGCCGCTGAACTCCTGCGAACTGTTCGACCCGGACGCCGGCGCCTGGCGATCGGCGGCCCCGATGGCCGCCAACCGCACCGGGCATGCCGCCGTGCGGCTGGCGGGCGGGCAGGTCCTGGTCACCGGCGGGCACCGCGGCGACCGCCCGCTGGCCTCGACGGAGCGCTACGATCCCGGCGCCAACCACTGGACGGCGGGCAGCCCGCTCGCCGAGGCGTGCGCCTGGCACCAGGCCACGGTGCTCGACCACGGTTCCGTGCTGGTGAGCGGCGGGACCAGTGAACCGTCCGCGGCGATCGGTGCCGGAGGGGAGATCCCGACCACCGAGCTGCTCGACCCGGTCGGGACCACCACGGCCGTCGCCTACCTGGAGGTCTGGCGACGCCTCGTCGGTTTCCTCCAGGAGGACCGCCGGGAGTCCGCGCTCGGCGGTGCGGACACCACCGTGCAGCTGCGGACGGTCGCCCAGGTCAAGGTCGTGCGGGTGCCTCCCTCCCACCTGCCCGACGAGCTCGACTGCGAGCACGCCGTGGGCTACCTGCCGGACGACGGCGCCGCGAGGCTCTCCACCGTCGTCGCCGCGGCCACGCAGGTGAGCGACCCCTGCGACACCGCCGCGGACGGCGGGTACTCCGGGCGCCAGAACCGCCTCTACCGGGTCGAGATCCACGACTCCGGCGAGATGCTCGGCGCGCTGGCCCCCGGGGCCGTCCCGCTGGCCGCCGACGCGTCCGGCGGCGAGCGGGAACTGAAGGTCGGCGAGCTCACCGCGGTCCAGCGGGCCGCCCTGCTGGTCGGCAGCTGGGAGCTGGTCGACAAGTCCGCCTTCCTGGAGGAACGCGAGGTGGTGTCGATCGCCGAGGTGGACGCCACCGGCCGGGTGCGGCTCAGGACGCCGGTCCGCCGCGGCTTCTACCGGGCGGCGGACGGCGCGGCCCTCGTCCCCCGGCGGGACGTCGCACGGCTCGCCGAGCCCGCTGCCGCCGGGGCCCTCTCGCTGCGCCTGGTAGTCGGGGAGGGGCCGAGCCCCGCGGAGTCCGCGGCCGGCCGGCTCACCCGCCGCGGCTGGTTCCTCCGCGACGGCCAGACCACCGAGCCGGTGGCCGTGACGAGCTACGACCAGGTGACCGGCGTGGCCAACCTGGCCGAGCCGCTCCGCACCGGGCACGGGGTGAACGCCGAACTTGTGCCCCGGGCCCGCTACAAGTGGTCGGCGGACAACGCTGGGTTCGCCACCGCGGTCACCGCCGTGCTGCGCTCGGACCTCACCGCGGCGAGCACCACCGTGCGGGTCGGCAGCCTGGGCCGTGACCGGGCCGGGCAGCTGCGCGTCGGGGACCTCGTCGAGATCGCCGGCGACTCCGACGAACTGGGCCCGGGCCGCGGCCTGCTGTGCCGGATCGCCGCCGACCCGGACCCCGACACCCTCACCGTCACCCTGGACGCGGCCGACCCGCTGCTCGTCCCGGAGCGCGGCGCCGGGATCCGGGCGGACCACGTCGTGTTGCGCCGGTGGGACGGCGTCGGGTTCGTCGGACCGGAGGACGTCGACCTCGGCGAGGGGGTGAAGATCGGCTTCAGCGGCTACGACTTCCGGGCGTCCTCCTACTGGTGGTTCACGACGCGGGCCCGCGACGCCTCGGTCGAGGCCCTGGACGGCGTCCCGCCGCACGGCGTGCGACGGCACCGTACGCCGCTCGCCGTCCTGCACTGGCGCAGCGACGACCAAGGCGGGGTCGTCCTGGACCGGGTGGTCGACTGCGCGCCGGTGTTCGACCCGCTCACCGGCCTCCAGGCCCGTCACATCGCCTACGACCCCCGGCGTACCGGCCTCGGCGACACCGTCCAGGAGGCCATCGACGCGCTCGCCCCGCAGCACCACGCCCGGGTGGCGCAGAACGGCATCAGCTGGCGCAACGACCGGACGCTGCCGCTCACCCGGCTGAACGACGGCCTCACCGTGGACTTCACCGAGCCAATGGCCGAGACCACGCTCACCGACCGCACGGTCGAGCTCTGGCTGCACGTGCCGGACGACGACGACCCGCTGGTCCACGCGGTGCGGGTGCCCTGCGTGGTCACGCCCGGCCGTCGGCAGCCACCTCCCGTGGGGGGCCTTCGCCCGACCGGCGCCGACCGGGTCACCTTCCGCCCCAGGACTCCGCTCGACCCCGTCCGCGTCGGGCAGTGGCTGGGCCGGCTGCGGGCGATCCAGGGCAGCCCGGCGCTGCGCGTGGACGTCGTCCTGCACAGCGCGAAGATCCTCGACGCGGCACGGAAGCGGCCGCTCGACGGGACGGTCTTCGGGCGGCTCGTCCAACAGGGGTACGACACCGTGACCGCCCTGCGCCTGCCCTCCGGGAACGGCCGCCCGGGTGGTGACTTCGAGAGCTGGTTCTTCGTCGCCGCGCCCCCGGCGCCGGTCCGGGTCACCCGGCTCGACCCGCCGAACCGGGAGCCCGTGGACCGCTTCCCGGAGGCGGTCCACGTGATGTTCAGCAAGGACGTGCTCCTGGCCGACGTCAGGGCCGCCGGCAACGTCGTCATGCGGGGGCCGAACGGCGCAGCGCTCGCCGTCCGGGTCGACCCGTTCCCGTTCGACGCCGCGGCCGAGACCTGTTCGGGCATCACGATCACCCCGACGGACCCGAAGTGGGGCGGTCAGGGCAAGCACGACCTGACCCTGTCGAACCGCATCCACGACGTCGACGGGCTCGCACTCGACGGGAAGCGTGACGGCACCTCCGGCGACTTCACCGCGACCTACTTCTTCCTCCCGCAGACCCCCGTGGGGCCGGTGCCGGTCCGCGTCGCCTCGATCCGGCCGGCCGGCGGGGTGACGCTGGAGCAGTTCCCGGCGGTGATCCGGCTCGAATTCACCAAGCTGGTGCGGTTGGACACCCTGAACCGGCAGACCGTCGAGATCCTGCAGACCAATCCCGACGACCCGCTCGGTCTCGGTGATGTGGAGGGCAGCATGGTCCCCTTCGGGGAGGCCCGGCCGGGCCTGGTCAAGGGCTTCACCTTCGCGCCCGCGGACCGCGACTCCCTGATGTCGCCCGGGCTGTTCATCGTCGACCTGCGCCACGACCATGGCACGGTCATCCTCGACGAGGACGGGCTCGTCCTCGCCGGAGACAACGAGGTTCAGCCGTTCAGCTCCGACTTCACCGTGCGGCCCGAGCAGTGAGGGTGGTGCGCGGCCGTCCGCCGCTCATCGGGCTGCTCGACCCGGCCGCCGACCGGTACCTGAGGGCCTGCGTCGAGCTCCTGCGGCGCGCCCCGGGCACCGAGCTGATCGGGGCCTACCTCTACGGCTCCGGGGTGATCGGCGAGTTCCACCCCGGGCGCAGCGACCTCGACGTGGTGGCCGTGGTCGCCGACCCGCTCCCGCGCGGGGCCGCGCTCGCGCTCGGGCAGCAGATCGCGGAGGAGCCGCGTCCGTTCGCGGTGAAGGGGATGGACCTGGTGGTCGTGACCGGGGCCACCGCGGTCGGAGGGTTCCCCGTGCCCCGGTACGAGCTGAAGCTGCTCACCTTCCACGGCCGGGCGCGGACGGCGGAGGACGAGCCGGGCGGCGACCGGCGGCTGGTGATGCACTTCGCCTGCTGCCGCGACCACGGGATCGCCCTGGCGGGCCCGCCCCCCGTCCAGGTCTTCGCCCCGGTCGACCGCCGGACCTACCTGGGCGCACTGCGGGCCGAGCTCTCGCTGCGCTGGATGCCCTCGCACTACCGGGTGCTCAACGCCTGCCGGGACTGGCGGTACGCCGCCGAGAGCGTCATCTGCTCGAAGGTCACCGGCGGCCGGTGGGCGCGCGAGCGGATCCGCGATCCCTGGCTCGTGGACGCGGCACTGCAGTGGCAGATCGACGGCGCGGGACCGGTCCTGGACCTGGTCGAGGTGGAGGAGTTCCTGGCCGAGACGGCCGGCCGCCTCGGCGCGGCCGCGGCACCGCCGGCGGTGGTCCGGTCCGGCGCCGTGCCGCCCGGCGGAAGGGGAGCGGCATGGTGACGGACGAGCGCCTGCGGCCCGAGCAGGTGGCCCGGCGGCTGGCGGGTGCCCTGGAGCTCCCCCCGGCCGGGCCGGGCGCTCCGCGGGTCTCGTGCGTCCTGGTCGGCGGCGACCCGGCGGCGACCGCCCGGGCGATCCGGCTGTTCGCCGAACAGGACTATCCGGAGCGCGAGTTGGTGCTGGTCCTGCCCGGCGGAGAGGGGCCCGGCGGGCGCGTCGCGGAGCACGGCGGCGGAGCGCCCGTCCGGACGGTCGCGGTGCCCCGGGGCGCGGAGGCGTCCGCCGCCCGGGACGCCGGCTGCGCGGCTGCTCGCGGGCCGCTGATCGCGCTGTGGGAGTCCGACACCTGGTACCCGGCCTGGCGGCTGCGCTACCAGGCCGCCGCGCTGTCCGGCACCGGGTGGGAGCTGTCGGCGACCGCCTCGGCCGTCGTGTGGGATCCGGTCGCGGGCGAGAGCTGGGTCGGGGACGCCGCGCCGTGGTTCTCCCCGCCGGTCCTGTTCGGCGCGACGATCTGCCTCACCCGGCAGGCCTGGGCGGCCCGTTCGCTCGCCGCGCGCGGCGGGGCGGTGGCCCGGGCCGGCGGTCACTTCGTCCTGGGCCTCCCCGGGACGGCGTTCCACGTGCCGCGCGGCGCGCACCTCGCGGTCCTGGTCCGCCCGGGGGGCCATCAGCCCGAGGCGGGCCATGCGGCCTACCCGCGGGGCAGCGCCGAGCTCCTGCTGGGCGCGGCCGCGGCGCTCGACTGGGGGACGGGTCCGAGCCCGGCCGTGCGCCGGCCGGCACCGCCCGTGCAACCCGCGTCGCCCGTGCCCGTGAAGCCCGGGCGGGACGAGCCCGGAGCCGGGAGGGTCGTGCCCGGGGAGCCCGCGCCCGACGAGCCCGCGCCACCGCGGGCCCGGCCGGTCGCGCCGGTGGCCCTCGGCGGAACGGCCCGGCCGCTGGTGTCCTGCGTCATGCCGACGTTCAACCGGCGCCGCTTCGTCGAGCAGGCCCTGCGCAAGGTGGCCCGACAGGACTACCGGCAGCTCGAACTGGTCGTGGTGGACGACGGATCCGAGCCGATCGAGGACCTGCTGGCGGGGCTGGGGTGGGCGCGGTACGTCCGCCTCGGTGAACGGGCGACGATCGGGCGCAAACGGGACATCGCATGCGAGACGGCCCGGGGCGACGTCATCGTCCAGTGGGACGACGACGACTGGTACGGCCCGCAGCGGGTGAGCCGGCAGGTCGAGGACATCGTGCGCGGGACCGCCGACGTCTCCGGGATCGGGATCAACCTGATGCTGGAGGTGCGGACCATGCAGCTCTGGTCGACCAGGGAACAGGCTGCGGCCGCACCGCGCTACGCACCCGTCGACTCGCTGGCGGGCGGAACCCTCGCCTTCACCCGGGACTGCTGGCGGGAGGTCGGCGGCTACCCCGACGCGTCGGTCGGCGAGGACCTCGGCCTGCTGCGACGCTTCGCCGACGCCGGGGCGCGCATCCAGGGCGTCAGCAACCGGGACGCCTACGTCTACATCCGGCACGGGCGCAACTCCTGGCGGTTCGACTTCACCCCGGACGACGGGCCGGCCGGCTGGCGCCGTTCCGACGGCTTCGGCCCGCTGACCACCGAGGACCTCGCCTTCTACGCCTCGCTGGACTCGGCCGGAACCCTTGAGGCGGCCGACTCCGCGGCGACCCCCGACACCCGCCCCGACGCCGATCCCGAAGCAGTGCCCACCGGGAGTGCCGCCGATGCCGACTGAACCGCCCCTGGTCACCTGCGTCATGCCCACCCGGGACCGGCGCGGGTTCGTCGCGCAGGCCCTCGCGTGCTTCCTCGCCCAGGACTACCCGGCCCTGGAACTCGTCGTGGTCGACGACGGGCGGGACGCGGTGGCCGACCTGATGCCCGACGACCCCCGCGTGCGCTACCTCCGGCTGCCGCACACCCGGTCGATCGGAGCCAAGCGCAACATCGCGGTGCAGGGCGCGCGCGGCGAGATCGTCGTCGGCTGGGACGACGACGACTGGCACGGGCCGGGCCGGATCTCCGCCCAGACCGCCCCGTTGCTGGCCGGTACGGCGGACCTCACCGGCCTCGGCACCCCGGTCTTCCTGGACACCCGGACAGGGTGGTTCTGGGAGTGCGACGACCCGCAGTGGTGCCTCTTCGCGGGGCAGGTGATCGGCGGAACGCTGGCCTTCCCGCGCAGCTGGTGGCTGACCAGCGGAGGGTTTCCCGACACATCCCTCGGCGAGGACGTGCACTTCGCGGCGGCGGCGCTGCGTCGGCACGCCCGGCTCGTCGCGATGCCGGCGGACGGCCGGTTCCTGTGCGTGCGTCACCCGGGCAACACCTGGGGCTTCGACGCGGGCGGGCTCGGCGACCACGACGGGCGCGGCCCATGGCGCCGCGTGCCACCACCGGACTGGCTGCCGGAGCCGGACCGCGGCTTCTACGAACGGCTGCGGCCCTCCGGCGGGACCGCGGACAGTTCGCCCCCGGCGGCACCACCCGCGGTCGCCACCCTGGCCGCCGCAGCCTCGGCGGCACCGGTGGGCCGGCGTAGGGGCCCCCGCCGGTGACCGGCGAACGGGCACCCCGCGCCTACGACGCCGCGCCGTCCACACACCGCCACCGTGCGGAGGCCGTCGCGGACCTCCTGCGCGCCGCCCCGCGCGGGGCGGACGGGGAGGCGGCCGAACGGCACGCGGACGCCGTCGCGGAGGCCCTGCTCCCGCTCGTCGAGACCGCCCTGCTGACCGGTCCGCAGCCGGCTGCGCCCGCCGCCCCGCCCACCCGCCGGGCCGACGGCCGCGAACGGGATCCGGTCCCGCCCACCGGGCGACCCGCCGAACCCGAGGCCGCCGCCGGCATCGGCACCCCTGGTGAACCGCTGTCGCCCCCGCTGCGGGAGGCGGCGCAGGCCGCGCTCGGGGTGGACCTGGAGCCGGTACGCCTCCACCGCGGCGCGGCGGCGGAGGACACCGCGGCGGCGCTCGGTTCCCGGGCCTACGCCTTCGGGGCGCACGTCGTCCTCGGCGCAGGCTGGGACGGCCCCGGAACGGCATCCGGCCGTCGACTGCTCGCCCACGAGCTCGCCCACGTCGCCGTCCAGGCCCACCAGTGCCAGGCCCGCGTGCAGCACGAGACGGCCGCGGCGGTGCGGGCACCGGCGGAGGACTTCGATCCGGCCGACACCGGCAGCGACCCGGCGAGGCTCATCGGAGCGATCCCCGGGATCTTCTCCGGCCTGAAGACCATCAGGCTCGACGAGAATGCCCGGGCCGCCGGTGTGTCGCGAAGCGTGCTGCAACCCGCGGGGTGCTTCGTGTACACGGAGAACTACATCGTGGTCCTCCGCCCGGACGGTGCCGTGCGCGAGGTGTTCGAGCAGGACACCTCGAAGTCGGTGATGTTCGACGCACCGGTCCTGCTCCTGTCGGAGGCACGGACCGGGCTGATCTGGTTCGTCGGCCTTCGGGGCGGGACCATCGCCATCCAGTCGTTCCGCCGCTACGCCACGGTGCCGAAACCCGACCGCCCGGGCGGGGAGAGCGTGCTCCTTGCCTTCCTGCCCGGCGTCATGATCTCGTCGGAGCTGGCCCGTTCGCTGCGCCGCCGTGCGCGGGGCGGGTCCGGCACCGGGGCGGAGGCCCCGGAGTGGGCGCGGGGCGCGACGGCCAGCCTGCGCAAGCGCCGGACCGGGGGTGCCGGGACCGCTGGCGAGGGTGCCGGTGGGGGTGCGCGCGGGGAGGGCACCGGCGGCGGGGGCACCGCCGACCGCTCCACCGGCGCGGGTTCCGGTGCCTCCGGATCCGGCACCGGCCCGGCCGCCGGAACGCCGGCCGACGCCACGCCGCTGCGCGGTCCGGCGACGTACGAGGCCGGCGTGAGCCGGACCGGGGTGCCAGAACTCAGGATCACGATCGATCGGGCGTCCACCACGGTCCCGCTCCGTCAGGACGAGTCGGAAGCCTCCCTCGACCGGCGGGTGAAGGCCGCCGAGCAGGCGCTGCAGGAGTCCCGCGACCCGAGCCGGCCCGGGCGGGTCGCCGGCCGGGCCGACACCTCCAACTTCGCGCCGCCACCCCCGGGCACGACCGGGGTGGTGGTACCGCCGGAGGACGCCCAGGACCAGGCGCGCGCCTCGGCCGGCCCCCGGACCCCCGGGGAGCACCCGCCGGGTGGGCGCGCCGGCGCGAACGCCCCGGGCTACCCGGCGAAGATGACCATGGTGGGCACGCCGGCCGAGGAGGCGGCGGTCAGCAGCCCGGCGGCGACCAACCGGTTCGCCATGGAGCTCGACTACGCGGCCCTGTCCAACGGCGTGCAGGACGAGGTCTTCAACCGGATGCAGACCGTCCAGTTCTACTGGGAGATCATCGAGGTCACTGGCAGGCCCGACGCCGCCGAGAAGAACCGGACCACCCGGGTCGGGGAGGGCAGCGCGAAGTCGGAGTGGGACGCCCTCGGAGCCAACCTGACCCGGGACCAGGCGGCGATCGCCGAGGACCAGGCGAACGACCTCGCCATGATGCGCGATCAGCAGTGGCCCTGGCCGGCCCGCGCCTCCTACCTCGCGGTCATCGGGCTGTCGAACAACGTCCGCCTGCTCGGGTCGGTCGCCGGGAGCTTCCTCGACACCGTCACCAAGCCGTTGGAGGAGCGCGCCATCAGCTTCGACCACGAGGGCGACTTCCTGGTGCGGTGCGTCGCCACCCCGCAGTGGTCGGACGCGGCGGTCGCCGATCCGGAGCACCACGTGCTGCGCGCGTCGAGCTTCGCCGTCAAACCGGTCCGGATCTCCTCCCTCGGCAGCCGAGCCGCCGAGGGCGCCGACCGTGAGGCGAGCTCGCTCGCCGCGGCCCGGGCGGAGCTGGAGAAGGCGCTCGCCTCCGGCGACCCTCGGCGCATCGCGAGGGCCCGGGCCGAGCTCGCCCGGCTGGTCGCCGCCGCCCGGGTGAGCGGCTTCGAGACCTACACCAGGACGGTCTCCGCGCTCCGCGGCCGGCTGGACGCCGCCCGACGGCTGCGGGACCACCGCGCGCGGCACACCCCGGTGTCGGAGCTGGCGGACGACGAGGTGACGCTCGACATCGAGCTCATCCAGACCGGCAGGCTGGTCGACGACGTCATCGCCGAGACGGAGCGGCAGCTCACCCACGTCGCCGGCGAGGGCGGCTCGCACGAGCGGTGGGTGCGGGAGCAGTACGGCCGGTTCTCGCCGGTCGGCGGGGTCACCGACTTCCGGCCCAGACTGGCCCTCGCCAGCGAGGAGAACGGCCAGGTCACCGAAGTCCGGACGATGCTCGGCGAACTGAGGGAGTCGCGCGAGGGTGACCGGCGGTGGGCGCTGGTCGACATCACCTCCGCCGGCGGCCGGGACGTCCACGTCGGGTGCAGCGCGCTGCCCGGCCACGCCGGCCAGGTGGCCGCGATCCGGGACGCCTTCCGGGTGCTCGCCGAGAACTCCGGGTACGGTCGCGGCACGCTCGCCATCCGGCTTCCGCAGGAGCTCACGGCGGCCCTCGGTGCGCCCGTCCCGATCGAGGCCGCGATGCGGTCTGCGCCGGGTGCCCACGACCGGGTCATGCAGCGGCTGCGCGACCTCGCGATCGTCGCGGAGATCGCCGGGGTCTTCGCGACCGGGGGCCTGGCCCTGGCGATCGGCGTCGCCGGCGGCCTCGCGGGTGCCGTCACCGCCATCGACTCGCTGGCCCGGCGCTACCGGACCGACCACACCTGGGAGCTCTCGACGGTCTTCGACGTCCTGGGCGTGGTCGGCGGCATCGCCTTCACCCTCTCCGTGGGCACGGTGATCGCCCGGAACATCGCCGAGACCGGTGGGGCGGCCGGAAAGCTGCCGAGCTGGATCAACCGGGTGGAGCGGACCGAACGGGGCCTCCACATCCACGGGGTCCTCACCAACGGCCTCCAGATCACCGTCCTCATCCCGCTCCAGCTCGCCCTGGAGTGGAACGAGATCGACCACGCCGAGGGCCTGTCCGAAGGCGAGCGCGACTCACGGCGGGCGCGGGCCCTGCTCGGCGCGCTCAGGTCGGGGGCGATCACCGTGGTGACCGCGGGTGGCGGGCTCGGGCTGGACAGGCGGCCGGGCGCCGGCGGTGCCGAGGCACCGCTGCCCCGCGGCACCGGAGCACCGGAGGCGCAGCACCTGGCCGACGGCAGCGGACCGCCCCGCCCGCCGGTGCGCGAGGGCGCCGCCCCGGGCGCCCGCCCCGAGGCGGGCCCGGCGGCCCGGGCGGAGGGTGGTGCCCCCGCCGGGGCGGGCGGGCCGGCGGAGACGGCCGTCGCCGACCAGGTGGCGCGGGCCCGCGAACTGGCCGCGGGCCGGCTCGCCGCCGACCGGCGGGCCGCCGCGGCCGCCGAGCCACGGGCGGCCGGCCCGGAGCACGAGCAGGAAGGGGCCGGCGAGCCGCGGACGGCGGCCGGCACCACTCGGGGGACACGCCCCCCGGTGGAGCGCCCGGGCGACGTGAACACCGCCGAACGCGACGCCGCCGTCCGCATCCTCGGCGTGCGGCTCGGGCAGGAACGTCCGCCCGGGCCGGCCGACCCGACGGCCCCGCGGCCCCGACCCGGAGCCTTCGGCGGCCGGACCACCTCCGGCGAGCAGGCCGTCGCCACCTACGACCAGGCGGTTGCGGCCGCCCGGGGCGCCGAGGTGGGTCTCTTCTTCAACCCCAACACCGGCGAGTTCGCGGTGCAGACCGGGACGGAGTTCTCGGTGCGGGCCCCGGCCGGAGACGGCTGGCAGGCGCTCGTCCACCTGCACCCCAACCCGGGGAACGTCATCGTCCGCCGGATGCCGGCCCCGGCCGACGTCGCGCTGGCGGTCCGTGCGGCCTTCCGAAGCGGCAGCCACACGGAGTTCGTCCAGTCGACCCGGCCCGACGGCTCGACCGGCATCACCCGGGTCACCGTGACGACGGACCCGGTGCGGATCGTGGTGGAGGTCCCGGCTGCGCCCGGCGAGCCCGCGCAGCGGATCGAGGTGGACTCGCCGGAGGCGTACAGCCGCGAGTACGGCGAGCGGACCACGTACGTCGATCCGACCAGCCCGGACTACCAGTGGATCGTGCAGGACCTCCACGACTACTACCGGCTGCGGGAGGAGGACGCCCGGAGCGAGGCCGGCCTCGGACCGGCCGAGTCCGCCGAGGCCGAGCCCGGGGAACGCACCGCCGCGGGGACGGCCAAACGTCGGAAGGCCGCCGAGGCGGCCGAGGCGGAGGCCCACGAGAAGACCGCCGCCGAGGCCAAGGCCGAGGCCACCGCGGAGATCGCCCGGTTGCGGGCGAGGCTCTACTACTGGCGGAGCACGGCCGGGAACGACCCGGCGGCCGCCGCCCACATCGACCACCACCTCGCCGTGCTGCGCGATCTCGCCGAGGCGGTGCGCCGCGGGCAGCCCGTGGAGGGCGTCCTGGCCGGAATCCGCGAGGACCTGCCGGAGCAGCGCAGCGCCCTGCGCCCCGTCGACGCCCCCCGGGCCAGGTCGCTGGCGGCCCGCGCCCGGCGGACGGCCCGCCGCTCGCGCGACCCGGAGGCGGTGGCGGAGCTCACCGCGATCGCGGCGGAGGCGGACCGGCTGGCGGCCAGGTTGGCCGCCGGCCCGGACCAGGACGTCCGGACCGCCTACGACATGCTCAACCGGCGGGCCAACCGGGCCACCAAACGGGACTTCGAGGTCTACATCGCCCTCGACCAGCCCGGCGAGCGGGCCCGCATGATGGCCTGGTTCGAGGAGAACCTCACACCCCTGAACGCCACCCCGGTGGGTGAGCTGTTGGTGCGCGACATCATGAGCCACCTGGAGACCGCCGACGCGCTGACGCTCGCGCAGTCCCCGCGCGCCGCGGGCGACAAGGTCGCGAGCACGGCGGCCATGCGCCGCCGGGTCCGCGAGGGGATCGAGGCCGGCGCCTACAGCGACCAGTACACCGCCCTGTTCCGGGCGGCCGTGCGGGACGCGGAGGCCCAGGGCTTCACCGACGGGTGGCCGCGCACCGCCGACGGGCGGGTGTGGGAGGTGGACCACGTGGCCGAGCTCTGGCTGGGCGGCGCGGACGACGCCTCGAACTACCTGGCCCTGCCGCCCGCCGTCCACGACCAGAAGTCCACGATCCTCGGGCGGTTCCGCAAGGAGTTCCGTACCCGCAGTACCGCCGACGAGAGCGTCGACCTCCGGGAGACCGATGAGCCCGAGCCGCCCTCCCGCACGGACTGACCCCGGTGCGCCGATCCCGGCCGGCCCGCCCGGGCCCGAGGGCGGGTCGCGCCGCCGTCAGCCGAGGGCGAGGCGCAACGTGTCGAGCCATGCCCGGGCGATCCGGCCGGCGACCTCCTCGTCGCCCTCGCGGGCGAGGTCGACGGCCACCTCGCCCCCGGACAGCGTGTCGAGCCGCGCACGGCCGCCGTGTGCGCCCAGCCGGACCAGCTCCGCCCGGGCGAGCGTCTCGAAGACCGCCAGGGCGCGGTGGGTGATCCCCTCGATCCGGTGCCGGTGCTCGGCCGGCACGTCGGCACCGAGGACGAGGCGGTCGATGCGCAGGTCCAGGCCGCTCACCGGACGCCGGCCCGGCAGCCCGCGGCGGCGAAACGGGCGACCTCGGGCCAGTACGGGCCGAAGTCGCCGGGCCCGGCGGTCCGGCCCAGTTTCTCCAGCTCGCGCCGCAGCCCGGCCAGCAGAGCGACCGTGCCGATCGGACGGGAGGCGGCAGCGGACCGGTACGCCGCGTGCAGGACGGCCCCGCGGATGCTGCCGCCGGCGATCGGGAAGGAGGCCAGCAGCTCCCAGTCGACGACGGGTTCGAGCGGCGCGCCGGGCGGGATCTGCACCTGCCAGATCCGCTGCCGCTCGGCGGCCCCCGGGAACGGGAACTTCACCGAGAAGGCGAGCCGCCGCAGGAACGCCTCGTCCAGGTGACGCTCCAGGTTGGTGGCGAGCACGACCACGCCGTCGTGCGCCTCGATCCGGCCCAGCAGGTAGCTGATCTCGATGTTGGCGTAGCGGTCGTGGGCGTCCTTCACCTCGCTGCGCTTGCCGAACAGGGCGTCCGCCTCGTCGAAGAACAGCAGGCCGTCGGTCTCGGCGGCGGTGGCGAAGACCCGGCTGAGGTTCTTCTCCGTCTCGCCGATGTACTTGCTGACGGCGGCGGAGAGGTCGACGGCGAGCAGGTCGAGGCCGAGCTGCGCGGCGATGATCTCGGCGGCCAAGGTCTTGCCGGTTCCGGGTGGTCCGCTGAAGAGCGCCGCGATGCCCCGGCCGCGCGGATTGCGGTCCCCGAAGCCCCAGTCCGAGAGCACCCGGCTCCGGCTCCGGACGGCGTCGGCGAGCTCCCTGAGCTGTCCCCGCTGGTCCGGCGGCAGGACGAGATCGTCCCAGGTGAGCGCGGACCGGATCCGCCGGACGGCGGAGCCGAGCGTCGAACCCGAGCCGTCCCGGGCGGCCGCTTCGACGTCCGCCAGTCCGGCCGGGCGGGCGAGCAGGCGGGCGGACGCGGCGGCACCCGCGACCACCCGGGCGATATCGGCGGGCCCCACCCGGAACCGTGAGGCGAGCGACGAGGCGCCGGCTGCGTCCACGGCGAGCCCGGCGGCGGCGAGTTCGGCCTGCCAGCGCCGGGCCAGCTCGCCCGGGCCGGCCTGGGCCACGGCGACGTTGACCCACGGCGTCGCCGTCCCGGCGGGCGCCGCGAGCGGGTGGGGGGCCGCCACCAGGGTGAGCCGGCCGGCGGTGTCCAGGACGGTCGCCAGCTCGCGGACCGCCCCGTCGAGGTCGGCGGTGGACGACTCGGCCGCCGCCGGGTGGCCCACCGCGCCCGCCGGCCCCGGACCGGGGAGCAGGACGAGCAGCACCGCCGGCTCGACCCGTGCGACGAGGGCGGCCTCTCTCACGGCGTCGGCCGGCGGACGGAGCTCGCGGTCGACGGCGGCGAGGTCGAGCACGACCACACCGATGCCCAGCAGCGCCGCGATCCGGTGTGCGGCGTCGCGCAGTTCGGAGTCGGGTGCGCCGTGCAGGCAGGCGACCAGGCGGTCGTCGGCCGGGCCGTTCCCCCAGGCGCCGGTGCGGACCAGGCCGGCGGCGGCGCGGGCCAGCGCTCCCAGGGCGGGGGCCGGCGTGCCGGGTTCCTCGGCCTCGCCGGGTACGGGGCCCGGTGCCGCCGTCCGCAGCCACGGATGCTGCGCCGCCGGCCGGCCGAGCAGCAGGTCCAGCACGTGATCGGTGAGCGCGAGCGACTGCCCGGGGCCGTTGTGCGGATCGGGGAGCAGGCGGAGCACCCCCGCGCCGACCAGCGGGCCGGTCGGGCGCAGGGCGGCCCGGCCGGCGGCCCGCTCGGCGAGCCCGCCGCCCAGCAGGTCGAGGGCGAGCAGGGTGCCGGGCCGGCCGCGCGCGGGATCCCCCTGGAGCAGCCCGCACAACCGGCCGTAGCGCGGGTCGAGTTCGACGCCGAGGCAGAGGACGGCGAGCGTCACCTCCCAAGGGGTGAGCGCGGCGGCCGTGGTCAGCCGGGCGAGGGGCAGCCGGACCTGCGCCGGGGTCGCCGCCACGCGTTCGTCGGCCAGGGCGCGCAGCTCGGCGAGCGCGCCCGCCCGCCCGCTCGTGTCGGCGTGGGCGTCGGCCGGCCCCTCGTCCGGGGGGCGCGCCTCGCCGGGGAGCGGCGCCCGGCTTCGCCGCGCCACCTCCTGCAGGGCGTGGTCGAGCAGGGTGAACTCGGCCCGCAGGTGCTCCCAGTGGTCGGCGAAGCCGCGCACCGTGCCACCGGGCCCGAGGTCCGGTCCGGTGCCGGTGGGTTCGGGGCCCGGTCCCGTGCCGCCGTCGTCCCGCGGGCCGGTCACGCGGAGACCTCGATCGCGTCGGAGCGGATCCCGTCGACCAGCACGTCGACGGTGTGGCCGCCGGGCGGGAGCGGCCGGGCGAACCGGTGCGTGAAGGAGGCCGGTTCGGGCTGCCCGCCCAGCTCGTACTCCACGCCGTCGACCCGCAGCCGGACGTCGAGCCCGTCCAACCGGGCGCCGCGCAGCGTCAGGGTGCGCTGCGAGGGGTCGTACCCGGATCCGTCCGCGGCCCCGGTGACCGGCTTTAGCAGTGGGACCACCAGGAACGTCCGCGGGTTGGTGAGCGCCCCGTCGGCGAGTCGGACCCGCAGGTCGTAGCGACCGTTCGGCACCGCGCCGGGCCCGGGCCCCGCCGGCTGCCCGGAGGGCAGGTCGGCGGCCGCCGTCGTCCCGTCGGTGCGGGCCGGGTCGACCGGGATGCTCCAGCGCACCGTGTCGGCCGCGTCGGTGGCGACCAGTTCGACCGCGCCGGCCAGACCGCTCCCGGTGACGACGACGGAGGTCGCCGAAGTGCCGAACGCCGTACGGACGGGGGTGACCGCGGCGGCCCAGGGATCGATGCGGAAGGGCGGTGACCCGCCGCTCGGAAGGCCACCGAGGTCCACCCGGACCTCGGCCCGTGGTCCGGTGGGCAGAGTGCGGGGGATTTCCACGATGAGGGCCTCGGCGGACGCCGGGCCGACCAGGCGGGCCGCCGCCCCGGCGACCGTGACGGCGGGCATGAGGCCGGGTGCGGCGAGGCCCGCGCCCTGGAGCCGGACGCGGCCCGGGACGACGGCGCCGCCGCTGAGGGTGGCCGCCGCGCCGTGCGCGGGCACGAGGGTGGCCACCCGCGGCACGCCGCGCGTGCCGACCACGGCCCGGGCCCGGGCGACCGGGGCCACCGCGACGGCCGGCTCCGCGCCGCGCAGCTGCACGAGCGACACCTGGTAGGCGGCCGAGAGCCGGTAGGGCCTGCCGATCGTGCTCCAGATCCGCGAGAGGTCCTCGACGGACAGGGGGTGCGGGCGGACCCGCAGCTCCTCGAAGGAGTCGCGCAGGACGGCGGGCAGGTCGGAGTCGGCGTCGAACCCGCTGCGGTGCACGTGGTTGAGGACGGGTGTGTCGTGCAGGGCGAGCATCGCCTCGCCGAGCGCGCCGTGGGCTTCGTCGGACGCATCGTCCGCGCCGGGGGTGGGGCCGAACGGCGTGATCAGGTAGGAGAGTTCGAGTGAGAGGACGGGCTGTTCCCGGGGCGGGGCGCCGGCGCGGTCCCCCGGGAAGGAGGAGTTGCGCAGGTAGGGGCTCTCGCTCACCTGGTACAGGTAGACGTTGACGCCGCTGCCGTTGACCGGCGGGTCCTCCCCAGGCGGCAGTAGGGTCACCGAACGGCCGTTGGACAGAGCGGACTTGAGGAAGCCGCGGAGGGCTCCGGTGGTGGCGAAGATGGCCTGGGCGCTCATGTCAGCGGCCCAGCCGGGTGCGGTCGAACGGCGACATCGCGAGCCCGGTCCGCGGAGTCGGGCCCTGATGGCGCTCCGGCCCTGCCTGGGCCCGGGGCGCGACCGCCGGCCGCTGGACGACGGTGACCTCCATCCGGCCGATGCTGACGGTGACCGGCGGAGGCGGCAGGCCGGGCCGGGCCTGCGCGGCGCCGGGGTCACCCGGGCGGCCCCCACCGGGGGCGGGTGCGGCGTTGGCGGACCGCCGGCCGGGCGGCTGCTCGCGGTCGGTCGTGCCGGTCGGCGGCTCCTCGCCCCGGCGTCGTGCCTCGGGCGCCTTGAAAGGCCCGGTGGCGCCCGGTTCGCGGGGCTCCGCGGCCGCGTTGCCGGTGGGCCCGGCGCCGCGCGTCGCGACGGTTCGGCGGATCGGCCAGGCGGTGGCGTTCGCCCGTTCTCCGGTGTCCGGGGACGGCGCGTCCGCAATCCTCGGCGCGACCGGGGCGGGTGGTTCGGGCGGAGCCGGCGCGGCGGCGTCCTCACCCGCTACGAGCAGCGGACGCACCGGCGCGACGGCAGGGGGGCCGGTCCGGACCGGGCGGTCCGGAGCAGGTGGCGCGGCGGGGGCGGGGCGAGCGGACCGGTCCGGGCCGTGCGGCGCGGGCGCCACCGGCCCCGCCGAACGGGCGCCGTGGGGCGTGAGGACGTCCGGGCCGCCGCGGGCGCCGGACGACGGGGCCGGTGGCAGGGCCGGACGGCCGGGTGCCTCCGCTCCCGGACGAGGGGCCTGTCGCCCGGTGCGAGGCACCCGCTCGTCGGGGGCGGCGAAGCCTTCGACGCTGCCGGAACCCTCGAACCCCTCGAACCCTTCGAGCGGCCCGGCCGCCCGGTCGCGCGACCGGCCGCCGGTGCCGCCGGGGGGTGCCGCGCGGCCGCCGGTCCCCCGGGTCAGCGGCGCCGCCTCCGCGGCGCCACCCAGGGGCCGGCCGTGGTCCGCCGGACCGGGGCGGTGCACCTCTCCGGGATCGGGCCGGTCACGGTGGGCGGCCCCGCCGTCCCCTCCGAGCCACCGGGCCTGGTCTGAGTGGCGCGGCCCGCCGGGGTGGCCTGCGTCCGGGTCCGGCTCGGCTGCGAACAGGGCCCGCCCGTCGCCCGTGGCCCCGCATCCCACGGCCCCGTCGCCCCCGGCCGGGCCGTCCCCGTACGGCGGCACGCCGCCGGGCGGACCGCTCCGGGCGATGCGGACCGCTGCGCTCTGGCGCATCGTCGGAGCGGATCGCCAGGGCCGGGAGCCCGCCGCCGCCGACCGCTCCAGGTAGCCGCTCACCCGCGCCCCTGGGCCCGCAGGTCCTGCGCGACGAGGCCGGCGAGGGCCCGCCGGCGCGGGCTCGGCATGCTCATGATGGCGTGTTCGCTCCAGTGGTAGGTGGTCGCGAGCAGGTGCAGCTCGTACAGGACCGTGCCGGTGGGGGCGAGGAACTCGTCGAGCACGTAGCCCGCGAGGTCGAGATCGGCCTCGAAGCCGACCCCGCACTCGGGGCAGCTGAGGTCCATCGCCAGTTCGACCTTGGCGCTCGCCTCGTCCACGGCGGCGGCCAGCGCTCCGCGGGTCGGCACCGGCAGCCGCTCCCACCCGTCCGCCCCGCCGGGCCCGCCGTCGACGCCGACCAGGCAGCGCTGGAGCAGCAGGTCGACCGGCGGGGTGGCGTCGCCGCCCGCGGCGGCGACCGCCACGGCCTCCTGGTCCCGCCCGTTCGGCGGGCGCAGGGCGACCTCCAGTACGCCGCCCAGGCCGTCCGGGAGGGTGCTGAGCAGGGGAGCGCCCGGCGTCCGGCGGGGCAGGACGGGGATATCGGTGGCGGTGAAGGAGACGTCCATGGGCTGCTCGCAGGCGGTGCAGGAGAGCACCACGTCGAAGCGGTGGCCGTAGGTCGAGGTCCGGACGGCGAGCAGCAGGAGGTCCCGGTCGGCGATCGGCAGGTCGAGCAACCGCTCGGGCGGCGGGGGTGCCCACGGGCCGAGCCGGACGACGGCGCGCGCGAGCAGTTCGCTGACGACGGAGGCGCCGGAACGGGCCGGCGGCTGGGCCGCCAGCCACTCCTCGTCGTCGCCGTTGAGCGGGCGCACCCAAGCGGTGGTGACGAGCTCCCCGCCGGCCAGGGGAAGGCCGGCCGGCAGGGTCACCGGCTGGTGGGTGTGGTGGGCGGGGCGCGCCGTCGGGTCGGCCGGGCCGGGGACTGTCGCTGGCGCACCGGCGGAGACGGGGAGCACGGGCGCGACCGGTCAGGCGATCCGGGCGGGCCCGCGGTCGGCGGCCTCCGTCACCGCGACGTCGCGCTCGAACCACTCGAACTCGAGCTTGACGGTGGTGATCGCGACCGCGTTGGCCGAGGCGTCGAGGTCCGGCACGGCCTGGTAGTCGGCGACCCAGGCCCGGTAGAGGTTGTAGGAGAGGGCTTTGACGCCGGCTTCGTTAAACATGTCGACGGTGACGTTCTTGCGGAAGTCGCCGAGGTCCATCCGGCTGTGGCTGGCGAAGTCGTTGACGAGGTTGGCCCAGTCCTCGAAGGCCGTGTCGTAGGTGATGCCCGCTTCCAGGGTCACCGCCTCGTACTTCGTCTTGCCGGGGAGCTTGCGGGCGACGATGTTCTCGCCCGCCTCGCGCCACTCCGTCATCTCCGTGGAGCGTTTGAGACCGGTCATCTTCGACAGACCGGCCACGTAGAGCCCGTCCCACTTGATCTTGAACCGGAAGTTGCGGTACGGGTCGAACCGGTTGGTGCTCGCACTCATGCGCATGGGATCCGGCCTCTCCTGTCTCGGCCGACGGTCACACCGCCGACTGGTCGACCTTCTGGCTGAGGGTGAACACGACGAACTCGGCGGGTTTCAGCGGGGCGAACCCGACGTGGAGGTTGACCACCCCGTTGTCGATGTCCTGCTGCGTGGTCGTCGTGGCGTCGCAGGCGACGAAGAACGCCTCGGCCGGAGTGGCCCCCTGGAAGGCGCCGGCCCGGAACTGCGTGAGCATGAACGCCCGGACGTTGAGTCGCAGTTGGGACCAGAGCGGCTCGTCGTTGGGCTCGAATACCGCCCACTGGATGCCCCGGTGGATGCTGGCCCGCAGGAAGATGGCGGTCCGCCGGACCGGGATGTAGCGCCAGGCGGCGTCCGTGGCCGACGTGCGGGCGCCCCAGGCCACGATGCCGTACCCCGGGAAGCGGCGCAGCGCGTTGAGACCGACCGGATTGAGGACGTCCTGGTCGGCGTCCTGGAGGTCGTCGCAGAGCCCGATCGCCCCGGCCAGGCCCGCCTCGGTGCCGGCCGGCGCCTTGAACACACCGCGGCTGTTGTCGATCCGGGCGTACAGCCCGGCGACGGCGCCCGAGGGCGGCACCGCGATGGTGGGATTGCGGCCCTTGCCGATCGGGTCGGACACGCGGAGCCAGGGGTAGTACGCGGCGCCGTAGTCGCTCGGCGTGGACAGGGCGCGGACAAAGTCGCGGGCCTCGGTCCTGTCCCCGACGTCGGGCCGGGCCCCGGGCACCCGTGCGTCCGCCGGGGTGAGCACACCCACGTCGGCGACGAAGAACGCGTCCTGGAGCGGGCGGTTGCGGCAGTACGCCATGCCTGCGCTGACCGTGAGGTCGTTGCCCGAGCCCGGGATGGCGATGATGTTCACGTCGGTCACGCCGTCGAAGGCGTGCAGGCCCGATCCGCGGTCGGCCCGCCCGACGAAGTGGCTGTCTCCCGGCGCGGGCACCCGGCCGTCCGAGCCCGCCCCGGCCGACACGGCGCCGCCGGGGAAGGCGATGCCTGCGGGGAAGGCCGGCTGGGTGAAGGCGGCGGTGGCGTCGGCCGGCCGGGAGCCGGGACCGGCCACCGCGGGATCGGCGGCACGGACCACCAGGTGCCGGGAGGCCGCGTTCACCTTGCGCTCGACGAAGTTGCCGAGCGCCGGATCCATGCTGAGGTTCTCGTGGCTCTCCACGACCCGGTCGTCCCGGAGCACCTGGAGGGAGAAGGTCGGGGGGTCGTCCGTGGCCGAGCCGACGGTGCGCACGCTGAGCGGTTGGCCGAGCGAGACGTGCGCCGACGCGGTGAAGAGGGCGGTGCCGTCCTCGGCGGTGAAGGTGAGGAGGTTCGACGTCGCGGTGGCGGCCGGCCGGGCGTCCGCGAAGGAGACCCCGTCCGGGACGACCGACTTCACGTACACGTACTGCGAGGCGCCGTTGACCGTGGTGTCGACGAATCGCTCGCCGGCCGGGTCCATGCCGAGCCCGTCGAAGGACTCGACCGGAAGGCCGGCATCGTACACGGTGAGCCGGAAGAGGTTCTGCGGGTCCGTGGTGCTCTCGGTGACGGCCAGCGCCACCGTGTTCGCCCAGGCCCCCGGCGAGCGGGCGACCACGGCGAGGGTCGGGCTGGTCCGCTCCTCCCGGTCGAGCAGACCGACGCCGGCCAGCCGGGCGTTGCCCGTGCCGGGGCCGTAGCCCTCGTCGGGTTCGCCGTCGGTGACGACGCGGACGATGTAGGCGCGCCGGCCCCCGTTGTCGAAGAACGCCTGAACGGCGTAGGCGAGGTAGCTGTCGGTGCGGAAGCCGCCGAACAGACGGGTGAACTCGGCGAAGCTGGTGACCAGCGGCGGCTGCGGCGGCTCGCCGAAGGGCATCACGAACCCCGGAACGGGCCCTTTGTCCGCGACCCCGACGAAGCCGGCCGTCGACGTGCTGACGCCCTCGATCGGCTTGACCGCCGAGGGCGCTTCCAGCACGTACACGCCCGGATGCAGCAACTCGGGCATCGGCCCTCCTCGGGCGCGGACTGCGGGCCTGGCGCCGGATGCAGGCCTGGGTGACGCAGTGCTGACGCTCCGTGAGCAGGCTGTCAAAGCCGCCCCGCAGAGTCAACGCTCGCCCTCGGCGCGGCGCCACCGACCTCGCGCACCGCCCCGGCCCGGCCGACCTGCGCGAACGGACGGCTGTCCGGGTGCGTGGGTGCGTGGAGGTTCCGGGTCCGGCGCCGGGTCGGCCGATGTCGACCACCCGGGCCCAGGCGGACGGCCCGGCCGGGACGTAGCCCGGGTCGTCCGCGTGTCCGGGTCTCCCGGTGGGCGTCGGCCGGCGGTACCGTGGCGCGGAACACGGGCGGTCCGGCAGTGTGCGAAGCATGTGTGGCAGGGGCTGCCGGAGCCGCGCCGGGAGGGGGACGGTCTCCCCGACGCCGTGTCACGGCACGGCGGACGAGCAGGAAGACGGGCGCGATGCGCAGGATTCTGATCGTCAGCGCCGGCCAGGCCGGCCTCCACCTGGCCCTCGGGCTCCAGGCCAACGGCTAGAAGTCTGATGAAGATGTTGGGTTCTGGCCCCACCGTCCGTGTGGTGGGGCCAGACTCGTCTCTGTGGCGATGGGGGAATGGGCCGGGGAGCTGGTCGGGCCGGATGTGTGGGAGACCTGCCGGGAGTTGATCCCGGCGGGGAGTGTCTTCGCGTTCCTGGCCGAGCACCGGGAGGCGCTGTTCCCGGGTTCGATGTTCGCGGACATGTACCCGTCTCGGAACGGACGGCCGAGCATGCCGCCGCAGGTCCTGGCGGCGACCGTGGTCCTGCAGAGCCTGCACGGGTTGTCGGACTTCGAGACGGTCCAACAGCTGCGGTGTGACCTGCGGTGGAAGGCCGCGTGCGGGCTCGGCCTGTACGACACCGCGTTCGACCCGTCGCTGCTGGCCTACTTCCGCCGCCGGCTGCAGCGCTCGCCGGATCCGAACCGGTTGTTCACCAGGGTCAGGCAGGTAGTGGCGGCGACCGGCGTCCTCAAGGGCAGGCAGCGGCGGGCGCTGGACTCCACCGTGCTGGACGACGCGGTGGCCACCCAGGACACCGTCACCCAGCTGATCGCCGCGATCCGCCGGGTGATCCGGGACGTCCCCGACGCCGGGCGGACCGCCGCCACCTGGTGCACCGCCCACGATTACACCGACCCGGGCAAGCCCCGCATCGCCTGGAACGACGAGCGGGCCCGCGCCGACCTGGTCGACGCCCTGGTCACCGATGCCCTCAACCTGCTCGGCCGCCTGCCCGAACGCCAGCTGGACGAGAAGGCCGCCAACGCGGTCGGGCTGCTGGCCCTGGTCGCCGGTCAGGACGTGGAGGTCGCCGACGGCTCCGACGGTCGCGACGGCCGTTGGCGGATCGCCCGTGGCACCGCTCACGACCGCATCGTGTCCACCGTCGACCCCGAGGCCCGGCACATCCACAAGACCCGCACCCGCCACCAGGAGGGCTTCCGCGCCCACGCCGCGTTCGAGCCCGAGACCGGCCTGCTCACCGAAGTCGAGCTCACCGCCGGCACCGGAGCGCAGAACCACGAGGCCGCCGTCGCCCAGGACCTGCTCGCCGACGAGAGCGAGACGCTGACCATCCTCGGCGACACCGCCTACGGCACCGGCGACCTGCGCGAAGCCCTCGAAACCGACGGCCACACCCCGGTCGTCAAGCCACCGCCGCAGCGGCCCGCCGTCCCCGGCGGCTTCACCAGTGACGACTTCCACGTCGACACCCGGGCCGCCACCGTCACCTGCCCGGCCGGCCACACCAAGGCCCTCGGCCGCCCTGACGCGGCCGGCGCCCGCACCGCCCAGTTCAAGAAGCTCTGCACCCACTGCCCCCTGCGCGAGCGGTGCACCCGTTCCAAGACCGGCCGCGCCCTCCAGGTCCACGCCCACTACGACCGTTTGAAAGCCGCCCGCGACCAAGCCTCCGACCCCACCTGGCAGGCCGAATACCGCCGCTGGCGGCCACCGGTGGAACGCGCCATCGCATGGCTCACCGCCCGGGGCAACCGCCGCGTCCCCTACCGAGGCGTCCTGAAGAACAACACCTGGCTCCACAACCGCGCCGCCGCCCTCAACCTCCGCCGCCTCATCAACCTCGGACTCACCCGCACCGGCCACACCTGGACCATCGCCCCCGCAACCACATAGCGCTGGAGGGGCTGTCCCAGACAGGACAACCCCTCCAACAGCAAGATCTTCATCAGGCTTCTAGGACGTCACGGTGATGACCGACCGCACCCCCGAGGAGATCCGCGGCGGGCGGGTGATGTCGAGCCAGTGCATGTTCGCCACCGCGCTGGGGCACGAGCGCGCGCTCGGCCTCGACCGCTGGGCGGACGAGGCCCCGCAGATCGCCGCTCTCGGCATGTCGGTGGGCGGACCGGGCGGGGAGCGGTTGCTCGACTGGGTCGGGCGCCTGGACGGCAGCGCGCAGTCGGTCGACCAGCGGGCCAAGATGCCCGCCTGGCTGGAGACCTTCGCCGACCGCGGCGGGCGGGTGCTGGTCGGCGCGGCGACGGTGGCCGAGCTGGACCGGCTCTCGCCGTCGTACGACCTGGTGCTGGTCGCGTCCGGCCGGGGAGCGCTCGCCGAGCTCTTCACCGCGCGACGCCGGGCGCTCCCCGTACGACCGGCCGCAGCGCGCGCTGGCGGTGAGCTACGTGCACGGCCTGGCGCCGCGGCCCGAGCACGACTTCGAGGCTGTCCGCTGCAACGCCGTGCCCGGCGTCGGCGAGCAGTTCGTGATGCCCCCTGATGGCCTCGGGCCCGTGCGACATCCTGCTCTGGGAGGGCATCCCGGGCGGCCCGCTGGACGTCTTCGACGGCGTGCGGGACCTTGCCGAGCACCTGCGGCTGACCCTGGAACTGATGCGCACCTTCACCCCCTGGGAGTACGAACGCACCCGTGGTGGCGTGGAGTTGGCCGACGCGGGGGCCTTTCTGGCCGGGCGCGTCACGCCGGTGGTGCGCCGACCGGTCGGTGAACTGCCGAGCGGCGGATCGGTGTTGGGCATCGCGGACGCGGTGGTCGCCAACGACCCGATCACCGGGCAGGGCGCGAACAGTGCCGCCAAGGCCGCCGCGGTCCACCTGGAGGCGATCCTGGCGCACGGTGACAAGCCGTTCGACCGGGACTTCCAGCAGGCCGTGGCCGACCGCGTCTGGGACGACGCGCGGCACGTGGTGCGGTGGACCGGGGCGATGCTCGCCCCGCCGGAGCACGTCCTCGGCCTGATCGTCGCCGCGGGCGAAGTCCTGGCCGTGGCCGACCGGTTCGCCAACGGCTTCGACACCCCGGCCGACTTCGAGCAGTGGTTCCTGGAGCCGGAGGGCGCCGCCGAGTACCTCGCGTCGCTGACCCCGCAGGGGTGAGCCGTCGGGTCGGGAGCCGGGACCGGGGAGCCGCGCGGTCGGTGACGCTCCGCAGTGCGGGCGGCGCGGCCCGTGGCTCCGCCGACGAACCGCTCGGACGGGGAAGGGCCGGATCGTGCGGTAACGGGCAGGTCACACGGGTTGTGGTGGGTGCCGGAACGCGAGCATCCTTGTCGTCATGACTTCGGCCCCCGCGCAGCACACGTACGGTTTCGACACGGCGGAGGAGGCGGTCGCCGGGTACGCCCACCCCTGGGCCCTGGTGGACGTCGAGACCTCGGGGCTGAGGGCGGGTCAGCACCGGGTGCTCTCGATAGCGGTGATCACCGTCGACGCCGACGGCCGGCAGACCCGGGAGTTCTCCACCCTGCTCGACCCGGGCGTCGACCCCGGGCCGGTGCACGTCCACGGTCTGACCGCCGAACGGCTGCGCGGCGCCCCGGCCTTCGAGCAGGTGGCCGGGCGGATCGCGGAGCTGCTGGACGGGCGGGTGATGGTCGCGCACAACGCCCAGTTCGACTACGACTTCCTCAGCCACGAGTTCGCGCTCGCCCGCTCCTGGCTGCCGGTCTCGCAGCGGCTCTGCACGCTGGCGCTGAACCGGCGGATCGACACCCCCACCGAGGACCTGCGGCTCGGTACGTTGGCCGCGCACTACGGCGTCGAGCAGCGGCACGCGCACGACGCGCTGGACGACACCCGGGTGCTGGCCGGGGTGCTGCGCGGCTCACTGGTCGAGGCGCGGCGCCTCGGCGTGCCGCTGCCGCTGGTCGCCTGCCCGCCCCGGCGCACCTCGGAGTTCCGCCCGCGGATCCCCAAGACGCCGTGCGCGTACCGGAACCCGGGCCGGCCGGCGCCGGGCGGGCCCCTGGTGCAGGGCATGAAGGTAGCCATCACGGGGGAGACGGCGACGGCCCGGGAGGAGCTGGTCGCGCGGGCGGTGGCCGCCGGGCTGAACGTGGTGGGCTCGGTGAGCCGGCACACCAGCGTGCTGGTGACGAACACGGACGGGTCGGGCCAGCCCTCGGCGAAGGCTCGGCGGGCGGCCGCGGAGGGCGTGCCGGTGCTCGACGAGACGGCGTTCCTCGCGTTGCTCGCCGACGTGCGACCGGGCGAGCGGCACGAGGCGGCCGGTACGGCTGCGGTGCCGGCGCCCGCTCAGGTGCCGGCGGTCGAGGTCGCGGCCACCGTTGCCACGGAGGTCGTGGTCGCGGAGGCCGTGCTCCCGGCGGAGCCGGCGGCCCCGACCGCTGCCGAGGTGACCACGGCCCCCGACGCGCCCACCCTCCCCGACGCGCCTTCCGCCCCGGTGGCGGTGCGCCCGGCGGCCCGGCGCGGTGCCGTGCGGGAGCGCCGGGCGCTCACCGGTCGGCGCGTCCTGGTCCTGGGGGGCCGGCACGTCGAGGCGGTGGCGGCCCGCACGGCGGTGGTCGGCCTGGGCGGGGCCGCGGCGGTGAACCTCTCGGCCAACGTCACCGACGTGCTCACCCTCACCGGCGCCACCGGCGACCGGCGGATGAAGCGGATCGAGTGGCTGGGCCTGCCCGTCCACGACGACGGCTGGCTGCGCACCCTGGAGCAGACGCCCACCGCGGCGGCCGACGAGCGCCCGGCGGACCCCGCGACCCCGGTGCTCCCGCGCGGCGGCGTGATCGACCTGCCGATCGCCACCGACGGCGCCCGCTGGACCGTCCACGCGTCCTGGGGCCAGCAGACCACCTGCGAGGTCGACGTGGTGGCCTTCAGCCTCGACGAGGACGAACAGGTCTCCTGCGACGAGGACTTCGTCTTCTACGGCGCCCCCGAGAGCCCCGACGGCACCGTCCGGCTCGCCTTCGACGGGCCGCAGGAGCAGGCGGTCGCCGTCGACCTCGGCCCGCTCGGCGGCGCGGTCCGGAAGATCGTCGTCGCCGCCGCGATCGACGGCTCGGCCACCTTCGGCGACGTCGGAGCGGTGGAGATCACGCTGGCCGCCGGCGACGGGGCCCGCCCGATCGTCCAGGCCACGCTGGACGCCGCCACCACCGAGCGGACCCTGCTGCTCGGCGAGATCTACCGCCGCGGCGGCTCCTGGCGCTTCCGCGCGGTGGGCCAGGGCTTCGACCACGGCCTGGACGCGCTGGCCCGCGGATATGGAGTGGACATCGCGGAGTGAGGGGCAGTAGTGCTACGGGGACGGACGGCGCCACGGGGGCGCCGCCACGGAGCACGGGGAGAGGCACCACCATGACGGCCACCGAACGGATCGCGCCGCCGCTGACCGGCGGCGAGCGCGAGATGCTGCGCGGCTTCCTGGACTACCACCGGGCCACCCTGGCCATGAAGTGCGACGGGCTGACCGACGAGGAGCTCCGGCTGCAGTCCAGCCCGCCGTCCACGCTCTCCCTGCTGGGCCTGGTGCGCCACATGGCCGAGGTGGAGCGGACGTGGTTCCGGCGGGTCGTCAACAAGGAGGACGTCCCGTTCGTCTGGTCCCCCGAGGGTGACTTCCAGGCCGCCTACGACGCCCGCGAGGCCGACCGGGCGGAGGCGTTCGCCGCCTGGGAGGCGGAGGTCGAGCACGCCCGCCGGATCGAACGGGAGGCGGAGTCGCTCGACGTGACGGGCTACATGCCGAAGTGGGAGTCGGACGTCTCGCTCCGCCTGGTGATGCTGCACCTCATCCACGAGTACGCCCGGCACAACGGCCACGCCGACTTCCTGCGCGAGTCGATCGACGGCGAGGTGGGCGCGTAGGCCCGGTCCGGGGCCCGGGCCCGGGGCGGTCGCGGCGACCGGGTCCGGGACGCTCCCGACCTGCCGATTCGTCGCGGCACCGGTGAACCATGCGGGTGGTGCCGTCCGTGTCCCCGAGCGGCGGCACCGCCGGCCGGCGCCCGGATCCCCCGTACGGGCGCCGGTCCCCGCTCCTGATCGGCTGAGGGTTCTCCCGTAACCGATCTTTGGCAGCACGAGCGTGGCCGGCCAGGATCGCATCCCAGGTTCCCCTTGGGGGCGCTGACCTCGGTTCACCCCTGCGGCCGCACGACACGGCAGCGGGTAGCAGGTGCCTCCTCCCGACAGCGCTCGGACCTCCCGACCTGGGGAGATGACCAGGGCCCCTGTTATTGTGCGCCGATGTCAACGATCAAGCAGTTCCAAGTGACCTTCGACTGCGCGGAGCCTGCGCGCCTCGCCGCCTTCTGGTGCGAGGTACTGGGGTACGTCGTGCCGACGGTCCCGGAGGGCTTTGCCACGTGGGAGGAGTACCACCGCTCACTGCCGCCCGAGGACGAGATCTACTTCGCGTGCACTGATCCCTCAGGTGTGGCCCCGCGCCTGCTCTTCCAACGAGTTCCCGAGGGCAAGGTCGTCAAGAACCGGGTGCATCTCGATGTGCGGGCCGGCGCCGGGCTCGTGGGTGACGAGCGCCTGGCCACACTCGAGGCCGAATGTGCACGGCTGATGGCGCTCGGCGCGAAACACGTGCTGACGCAGCGCGCCGACGGCGTCAACGAGTCGTGCATCACGATGCAGGACATCGAGGGCAACGAGTTCTGCCTCGCCTGATTCTCTTCCGAGACTGCGAGGTGGGGGAGCCGTCTCCCGGGGACGGAGGCGGCCACGGCCTTGGGATGGGGATTCTCCACTCTCGTCGTGGCCGGGTACACCGGACTCATCCGGAACCAGTGACCCGCCGCCGGCCGTCACCAGCCGAGCAGGAACGTGCCCTGGGACAGGCCGGTCAGCACGGTGGCGGCGGTCGAGGCCGGGTCGGCCGCTCCGGCGCCCCCGTCGGTACCCTCGGCATCGGCGGGGGAACCCACCGCATGGCGCTCCAGCGCCCCCAGGTCGGCGGGCGCGCCCGGTGCGCGCAGGACCACGTAGTGCAGGGCCGCGCCGGTCGCCCGGCTCTCGCGGCGGAAGGAGTCCAGGGCCGACGGCGCGACCGCGGCCTCCACGACCACCTGGTACCCGCCCGTCGCGAAGGCGAACGCGGCCTGGGCCGCGGCCGCCAGGGCCGTCGCGTTCTGCCGCCGCGCCTCCGGCAGGTGCGCCGGCACGAAGCCCTGCCGCACCGCCCGCTGGAAGTCGTCCGCCCGCAGGTGGACGCTCGGGTGCAGCGCGTCCGCCAGCAGGGGCGCGACCGTGCCGCTCCCGGACCCGGCCGGGTCGGCGAGGACGACGACGCCGCCGGCGCCCCGCCCGCCACCGATCTCCGGCCCACCTACGGTCGTACGGTTCACGGCTGCTGATCCCTTCGCGGGCCGGGGACGGACGGGGCGCCGGGGCGGGGCCGGCCGGCGTGCAGGGACGGCCGGACCCGGGTACGGACAGCCGAGCGCCTCGTCCCGACGAGTGACTGCTGTCGGAGATCAACCTAGTCCACGGTGGTGCTCCGAGTCGTCCCCCCACCCTTCCCGGCTCCTGGCCCCGGGGATCGCGGCTGGTCGCAGCCCTTGGGACGGCCGGGTGGCCACCCCCGGTGGCCACCCCTTCACGGTTCGTCCGACGACCGACCCGCAAGTCTCCCCGTCTACTGCTCGTCCCCGTGGCCGGCCGCGGACCGCTCCGCCGTGCGCAGCACGATCGGGTTGGTCAGTGCGGCCATCGGGCCCCACGGCAGGTCCGGCCCCATCGCGTTGCCGCGGCCCGGCGAGCCGTCCGCCTTGGGGTGGCGGACCTCGGCCCGGACGAAGGCGGCCAGTGAGGCCGTCGTGCGCCAGACCACCGTGCCCGCGCCGTCGGCGGGCAGCGACTCCTGGTGCAACTGGCCCTCGTCGGTCAGGAACCGGACCGTCCCGCCGGGCACGCCGGAGACCGCGAGCCGGACGTCCACCGGCGCGTCCGCCGGGACGGTCAGCCGCTCGCCGATGCCCGCCTGCCGGCCGTGGCCGGTGGCGGTGAACTCCAGGTGAACGCCGGCCGATTCGGCCAGCCAGCTGCGCCCTGCGCGGAGGCCGTCGAGGATCGCGTCCCGGGTGAGGTCCTCGGCGAGGACCGCGGTGTGCGGGGAGCCGATCACCTGCGGCGCGCTGTGCGCGTCGCTGTTGCCGACGGCCGGCAGCCAGGAGCGCCCCTCCCGCAGGGCGACGGCGAGCTGGGCGTCCCAGCTGTCCACGGCCGACTCGTCGTCGTACGTCCACGGACCGTTCCAGACCTCGACCGCGTCGGCGTCCGCGTAGCCGAACTTCCACTGGCAGGCCACGTACGGGCAGTACGGGTGCGCGGGCACCACCAGGCCGCCCTGTCGGCGGACCTGTCGGGTGAAGCGCGGGATCGCCTCGTCGCGGGCGCGGTAGCGCCAGTCGACGAACTGGCCGGCCTGCAGGCCCAGGGCCAGCCAGTGGCCGTTCCGGGTGGTGACCTCCTCGCCCAGCAGGATCAGCAGGTCCGGGCCGGCCAGCGGGCCCCAGACGGCGTGCGAGGAGGTGGTGTTGTGGTCGGTCGAGACGATGAAGTCCAGTCCGGCCTCCCGGGCGCCGGCCGCCACCTCGCTGGGCAGTCGGCGGCCGTCGGAGTGCACGGTGTGGAGGTGGCAGTCGCCCCGGTACCAGGCGCGGCCGCGCCCGCGGGCCCGCTCTGGCGGGTAGGACGGCGTGAACTCCGGCCCCGGCGCGCCGGATCGGAGGGTGATCTCGACGTGGTAGTCCAGCCCCTGCGGCGCGACCTGGTAGGGGCCGAGGACGACGTGCCAGGTGCCCGGCCGGATCGGCCCGGGCAGGTAGCCGGGGGTCGCCCGGTCGCGGGCCACCGCGAACTCGGTGCGGAACCCGCCGGACCAGCCGCGGAACCCGCGCCCGCCGAGGTCGGTGCCGCGTTCGTCGAAGAGGCCGATGTCGCAGGAGTTGCCCGGGGTGCCCGCCGGAACGGGCGGCTTGTCGTAGCCGTAGGAGACGGCGATCTCCCGCACGCCGTCCGGGACTTCGAACGGGAGATAGACGAAGTCCGGCGCGCCGGTGGGGAGATGGCCGGTGAGGGTGAGCCGCCGATCGGGCGCCGGTGCGGGCGCGTCCTGGGCGGCGGCGGTGCCGGTGGCCGCCAGGCCGAGCGCGGTGGCGGCGCCGGTCGCCAGGCCGGTGCGGAGCAGCTCGCGGCGGGCCGGCAGCGGCGACCGTCCGGGCTGCGGTTCCGGCCGGTGGTCCGGCCGACGGTCCGGCCGGTGATCCGATTGCGGGTCCGGCTGCCGGTCGGGCCGTGCGTCGGCGGGGTCGTTCATCGGGTCCTCCGGTCTCGGGCGGCGGACGCCGGCGGCGGGTGGACTCCCGGCCGGCTCGCGGCCTCCCTACCCGCCGCGGTGAACCCGCGGTGAGCCGGGCCCCACCGGGGCGGGGCGGGTCGGTGAAGGTGCCCGGGCGACCATCATCGGCGCCCGGGGGAGCGGACGCCCGGTGGCAGGGGCGCCACAGCTCGCGGAACGCAGCCCACCGGGCGCACCTCCTCACACGGGCCTCACCCGGGCGCACCTCACAGCGCCCACCTCACCGGACCCGCCTCACCACACGCGCCTCACGGGACGCGGGTGAAGGCGCGGCGGTAGGAGCGGGGCGGCACCCCGCGGCGGCGGACGAACTGCTCGCGCAGGACGGCCGCGCTGCCGTAGCCGACCAGCCGGGCGACCTCCTCGATCGGCAGGTCCGTGGTCTCCAGCAGCTCCTCGGCCCGGCCGAGGCGCAGCCCGAGCAGCCAGGCGTGCGGCGTGGAGCCGGTCGCGGCCGAGAACCGGCGGGCGAAGGTGCGCCGGCTCATCAGGGCGCGCTGCGCGAGCTCGGCGACCGGCAGCGGCTGGTCGAGGTGCTCGCGGGCCCAGGCCAGTACGCCGGCCAGGCGCTCGTCCTCGCAGTCCTCGGGTACGGGCGCGGCCAGGTACTGGGCCTGGCCGCCGTCCCGGTGCGGGGGCAGTACGAGGTCCCGGGCGACGGTGTTGGCCGCCGCGGCCCCGTACTCGCGCCGCAGCAGGTGCAGGCAGAGGTCGAAGCCGGCCGCCGCGCCCGCGCCGGTGACGACCCGGCCCTCGTCGACGTACAGGGCGTCGGGATCCACGGCGACGTCCGGGTGGCGGGAGGCCAGCAGCCCGGCGAACCGCCAGTGGGTGGTGGCCCGGCGCCCCGCGAGCAGCCCGGCGGCGGCGAGCGCGAACGCGCCGACGCAGTGCGCCGCGACGACCGCGCCGCGTTCGTGGGCGGCCGCCAGCGCGTCGAGCACGGCGGCCGGCGGGGGCGTCCGGAAGTCGGCCCACGGCAGGGCGAGGACGAGGTCGGCGGCGGCCAGCCGGTCCAGCCCGTGGTCGACGGTCAGCGGCACGCCGAGATCGGTGGGCACCCGGCCGGGCCGGTCGGTGCAGAGCGCGAAGTCGAAGCGGGGCAGGCCGGGCGCGACGCCGCTGAACACCTCGGCGACCACCCCGACCGCGAGCATCCCGACACCGGGCGGTGCGTAGGCGGCGACGGTCGTGAAGGGCGGCATGCCGGCATTGTGGCACGATTCCTGCGATCGGTGGCAGAAGGGCCACTCGTGGGCCGCCGGCCGGTTCGCGAGGATTACCGGCATGAACGACGCACCGCACGGCCGCAGCGCCGACTGGACGATCCTGACCACCGGTTACACCCTCTCCACCGGCCCCGGAGTGGCCGCCACCGTCTCCTTCGTCTCCGACGGGGACCGGCGGGTGATCGTCGACCCGGGCATGGTGGCCGGCCGCGACCGCATCCTCGGCCCGCTCCGGGAGCTGGGCTTCGGCCCGGAGGACATCACGGACGTCGTCCTCAGCCACCACCACCCGGACAACATCATGAACGTCGGGCTCTTCGGCGAGGCCGTCGTCCACGACCACAAGGCCGAGTACCGGCACGACCAGTGGACGAGCCGGGACGCCGAGGGCTACGAGCTGACCTCGTCCCTGCGGCTGATCCGCACCCCGGGCCACAGCCGCGAGGACATCACCCTGCTGGCCGGCACCGCCACCGGGGTGACGGCCTTCGTCGGCGACCTGTGGTGGCGCCCGGACGGCCCGGAGGAGGACCCGGTGTCGCCGGACCGCGAGTTGCTGCGCGCGTCGCGACTGCGGGTGCTCAAGGCCGCCGACCTGATCGTGCCCGGTCACGGGCCCGCCTTCCCGGCCGACGACCGCGCACCCCGGTAGGGGCGTCCGGCCCTGCCTTCCCCCGGCCAGAAGTTGCGGCCGACGGCCGATCAGGGTTCATAGAGGTGATGGGCGGATGAACGGACGAGTACGGAGGCGGGCGTGTCGCTGAGTCGGCGGAGGCTGCTGCTGGTGGCCGCGGGAGGCGCGCTGGCGGGCTGTCAGGCGGCCGGGCAGCAGCGCGGCGCCCGCCCCCTCCCGGCCGGCGAACCAGCGGTCAGGCTCTCTCCGGCGCCCTCCCCGCTGCTCTCTCCCGGGCCCTCCGCTCGGCCGTTCGAGTCACCCGCCGAGTCGCCGCCCGCACCGGTGGCCTCCGTCGCACCGGTGGCGCCGGTCGCCCAGGAGGCCGCCCCCGCCGGCCGGGCCGTGGCGGCCCGCTACGCCGGTGTCGAACCCACCACCTGGGGCCTGGACGTCCCGGGGGTGATCACCGCGCTTCCGGACGGCACCCGGGCCACCGCACTCACCTTCGACGCGTGCGGCGGGCCGGGCGGCTCCGGCTACGACGCCGCACTGATCGAGTTCCTGCGCGCCCACGGTGTCCCGGCCACCCTCTTCCTCAACGCCCGCTGGATCGACGCCAATCCGGCCGAGTTCGAGCAGCTCGCGGCCGAGCCGCTCTTCGAGATCGCCAACCACGGCACCGCCCACCGCCCCCTCTCCGTCACCGGTCGCTCCGCCTACGGCATCGCGGGCACCCGGGACCCGGGCGAGGTCTACGACGAGATCGCCGGGAACACCGCCAAGCTCACCGCGCTCCTCGGCCGCCCGCCCCGCTTCTTCCGCTCCGGCACCGCCCACTACGACGACGTCGCCACTCGCATCGCCGCCGACCTGCACACCCGGGTGGCCGGCTTCACCGTCAACGCCGACGGCGGCGCCACCTTCACCGCGGCCCAGGTCCGCGCCGAGGTCGCCGCCGCCCCACCGGGCGCCATCCTCATCGCCCACATGAACCACCCCGCCTCCGGTACGGCCCCCGGCTTCGCCGCCGCCCTCCCACCCCTCCTCACCGCCGGCCGCACCTTCACCCGTCTCTCCGACGCCCTCCACTGAGCGCGGCACCGTCACCCGTCAACGCCCACCCGCCCGAGTGCCCCGGACCGATCCCGGTCCGGGGCACTGGCACCTCAGGCTGACATCAGCGGCGTGCCGCCGTGGTCAGGGGAGGGCGACGTAGGCGGTGTGGATGACCCGCGCCTTGGTGTCGCACCAGACGGTGGACTTGCCACCGCGGGGGTCGGCCCAGGCGGGCTGGCCGTCGTGGCGGTACTCGTAGCCGTTGTCGATGCGCTTGCAGGTGACGGCGGCCTGGAACCGGGAGGTGCCGTCACCCTTGCAGGTGACCGTGGCTCCCTTGTTGTACTCGGTGCTGATCAGCTTGTAGGTGCAGCCGGTGATGGTGGCGCCGGCGGGCGGTGCGAGGGTGATCGCGGCGGCGATGCCGATGGCCGAGACCGAGGCCGCGGTGATGAGACGCTGTCGCATGCGCACAGGGAGTACTCCTGTCGTCGAGGCGTGTGCGTTCCTTGACGCAAGCATGACAGTGTCGGGGTGGCCGCGGACCGGAACGCGGCAAGCGAGGGGGCGCGTTCCGGTCGGGCGGCCGTCAGGGCAGGACGGTGATGGCCGTCGCCAGGTGGCCGTCGCGGACGATCCACCGGCCGGTGAAGGACTGGAGCCGGCGGCCGTCGACGACGGGGCCGGGGACCTGGAGCTCGGCGTGGAAGGTGCCGTTCGGGTCGAGGGTGATGTCGGCGCCGTCGAAGTCGAGGAAGACCCCGGTGAGCGGGAACCAGGTCTTGTAGACCGACTCCTTGGCGCTGAAGAGCAGCCGGTCCCACGGGATCTCCGGGTGCTCCGCGAGCAGTTCCGCGTTGCGCTTCTGCTCTCCGGGCAGGGCGATGGTGTCGAGGACGCCCTCGGGCAGGACGTCGGCCGGCTCGGCGTCGATGCCAAGCGAGACGACGTCGCCGGCGCGGGCCACGGCTGCGCCGCGGAAGCCGGCGCAGTGGGTCAGGCTGCCGACCACGCCGTCCGGCCAGCTGGGGGCGCCGCGCAGGCCCGGGACCAGCGGGCGGTAGGGGACGCCGAGCCGGGCGAGCGCGAGCCGGGCGCAGTGGCGGACGGTGGTGTACTCGCGGCGGCGGCCGTCGACGGCGCGGGCGACGGCCGGCTCCTCGGCCGGCTCCAGCCGGGCCTGCGGCGGATCGTCGTACGCGACCTCCACCATGACTGCGGCGGGCAGCAGTTCGCCGATCACAGGTTCCCCCCTGTCGATGTCTGTCGCTGGGTGCCGACGTACGCCCGGTGCGACGTGCGCCCGGTGCGACGTGCGGACCGGCCGAGCCTAACCCGTGCGGCCCCGGCCCCGCGGGGAAGGGCGGGAACCGGGGCGCGGGCGGGGAGCCGCCGAGGGTTACTCGAAGGCCGCCGCGGCCTCCCGGAGCGCCCGGGCGACGGTCTCCGGGTCGTACGGCGCCGGCTCGCCGGGGAGGTAGGTGACGGCCCGCAGGCCGCCGGTGTACCGGAAGGAGCGGTGGCGCTGGTGGACCGGCCAGGAGACCGGGGACTTGCGGTCGACGCCGACGCTGATGCCCTGGAAGGGCGCCATGCCGATCAGCTGGTGGACCGGGCCCAGTCGGCCGCCCTCGGCGCCGTCCACCAGGAGCCGGAACTCCCACTTGAGGTCCGCCACCGCCGTGGCCTCCAGGGTGATCCGGTGGGGGCCGGGGGCGAGCCGGCCGCCGTCGGCCTCCAGCAGGTCGCCGTACTGGTTGTAGGCGAACCGCAGCCGGCCGTCCTCGACGTAGAGGCTGTAGCCGCCGCCCTGGTCGCCGTGCGAGACCAGGACGCCCTGGTCGGTGGCCCCGTGGGCGTCGAGTTCGACCTCCACGGCGAAGGAGCGGAAGGCGATCAACCGGGACGAGCGGTACCGCTCCAGCTCCGGGGTGCCGGGGAGAAGGGTGACGGGGCGGCGCAGCCGGTCGGCCTCGGGGCCGCGCAGGGCGAGGGCGCCGCTGCCGTCCGCGAGCGGGAAGACGCCGTTGCGCCACGCGGCGGCCTCCCAGGCGGCGGACAGCTCCTTGACGAGGTCCGGGTGGTCGGCGGCGACGTCGTGGATCTCGGTCGGGTCGGTGCGCAGGTCGTACAGGGCCCACTCGCCGTCGTCGTACGGGGCGCCGGAGCGGTGCAGGGTGACGAGCTTCCAGCCGTCGCGGTAGTAGCTGCGGTTGCCGGTCATCTCGCAGTACTGCTCGGTGTGGGTGGAGGCGGCCCCGGGGGAGCGGAGCACGGGGGCGAAGCTGACGCCGTCGAGCGACTGGACCGGCTGCCCCTCGCCCGGGCCGCGGTGCAACGGCCTCTCGACGCCGGCGAGTTCGAGCAGGGTGGGCAGGATGTCGGTGACGTACTGGTACTGCGTCCGCACTCCGGGGTCGTCCGCGGCGCGGGGCAGTCCGGCGGGCCAGGAGAGCACGAACGGGACCCGGACGCCGCCAGCGTAGGTCTGGCCCTTGTAGAAGCGGAACGGGGTGTTCGAGGCCATGCCCCAGCCGCGCGGGTAGTGGACCAGGGACTGCGGGCCGCCGATGAGTTCGATCTCCCGTGCCACGTCCGGGTTCCAGTCGGCGGGCAGCGCGGGGTGGTGGACGAAGCGGCTGAAGTAGCTGCGGGTGCCCCCGGCGCCGCCCTCGCCGGTGCCGCCGTTGTCGGAGGTGAACACGATGATGGTGTTGTCGAGTTCGCCGAGCGCCGCGAGCGTGTCGGTGAGGCGGCCGAGGTTCTGGTCGACGTTGTCGACCATCGCCGCGTAGACCTCCATGTAGCGGGCGTACAACCTCCGCTGCACGTCGTCGAGTTCGTCCCAGGGGCCGACGTCGTGGCCGAGTTCTCCGTTGCGCGCGGGCAGTTCGGTGCCGGGTGGGAAGTGGCCGGCGGCCAGCTGGCGGGCGAACCGGGTGGTGCGCAGCTCGTCCCAGCCGGCGTCGTAGCGGCCCCGGTGGCGGGCGAGGTCCTCGGGCTTGGCCTGGAGCGGGCCGTGCACCGCGTTGTGCGCGAGGTAGAGGAAGAACGGCTTGTCGGCGTCGTGGGCGCGCAGCGACTTGACCATGGCGATGGCCTGGTCGGTGATGTCGTCGGTGTAGTAGTAGTCGTCGGGGAACTCGACGATGTCCAGCGGGCTGTTGTCGCGCACGAGTTGGTGCGGGTGGAAGAGGCTGGTGAGGCCCTCCAGGACACCGTAGTACTGGTCGAAGCCCTTCTGCAGCGGCCAGTTGGCCCGGTTGTCGGCCGCGTTTGAGGCGGAGTCGCGGGTGAGGTGCCACTTGCCGACGGCGTAGGTGGCGTAGCCGGCGTCGTGCAGCAGTTCAGCGAGGGTCGGGATGTCGCCGGCCACCTCCATGCCGTAGCCGGGGAAGCCGGGGTCGGCGTTGGCGACGAAGGAGTAGCCGACGCGGTGCGGGTTGAGGCCGGTGAGCAGGGCCGCGCGGGCGGGGGAGCAGAGCGGCATGGTGTGGTAGTTGGCCAGCTTGACGCCGGTCGCCGCGAGCCGGTCCAGCGTGGGTGTCGGGATCTCGGAGCCGAACGGGCCGATGTCGCTGTAGCCCATGTCGTCGATCAGCACGACGATGACGTTGGGGGCGCCTTCGCGGGGGCGGACCCGGTCCGTCCAGGCGGGTGTCGAGGCGCCGAAGGTGCGGCCGACGCTGCCGGGGAAGCCTTCGTAGGGGTCGCGCCGGTGCGGATCGCGGCCATCCGGATCGCGGTCGTCCGGCTTCCGGTCAAGCGGGTCGCGGTCACGCGGGTCGCGGTCGTGGGGTGCGGGTGTGGTGCTCATCGGGTGCTCCGGGCGGTGGGGAGGGCGGCGGGGAGGGCGGCGGGGAGGGCGGTGGCCTTCGAGGGTGGCACGGTCTCGTGCGGCAGGACGGCCCCCGGCCGTGAAGCCGCGTCCAATCGGGGGACGGCGGCGAGGAGTTCGGCGGTGTACGGGTGCTCGGGTGCGGTGACGACCCGGTCGGCCGGGCCGGTCTCGACGATCCGGCCGCGGTGCATGACGGCGATCCGGTGGCTGACCTGCCGGACCACCGCGAGGTCGTGCGCGATGAAGAGGACGGCCAGTCCGAGCTCGCGCTGGAGCCGGGCGAGCAGCTCGATCACCTGGGCCTGGACCGAGACGTCCAGCGCGGACACCGGCTCGTCGCAGATCAGCACGCTCGGCCGGGGCGCCAGCGCCCGGGCGATGCCGATGCGTTGGCGCTGGCCGCCGGAGAAGGAGCGCGGCTGCCGGTCGGCCCAGGACGGATCCAGCCCGACCTGCTCCAGGAGTTCGGCGACCCGGCGCTCACGGGCGGCGCGGTCGCCGAGGCCGTGGGCGATCAGCGGCTCGGCGATGATCCGGCCGGCGGTCAGCCGCGGGTTGAGCGAGGAGTACGGGTCCTGGAAGACCATCTGGATCTCACGCCGGGGCGCCCGCCCGGTGTCCGCCCGCCCGCCACCGCGCCGCACTCCGAACTCCTCGCCCCGGAAGCGGATCGAGCCGGCCGAGGGCGCGTGTACCCCTACCAGTGCACGGGCCAGGGTGGACTTGCCCGAGCCGGACTCGCCGACCAGGCCGAGCGTCTCGCCCGGGTGGAGCTCCAGATCCACGTCGGCCAGCGCCGTGACCGGCCGTCGCCGCGGCCCGTACGTCTTCCCCAGCCCGCGGACGGTGAGCAGCGGCTCCTCCCCCGGGGTGCTGTTGGCCGCCGCCCCGGAGGGCGCGTCCAGCCGCGGTACGGCGGCCAGCAGCTCCTTGGTGTAGGGGTGCCGGGGCGCGGCGAGGACCTCGGCGGTACCGCCGTGCTCGACCACCCGGCCACCGCGCATCACCAGGATCCGGCGGCAGGTCCGGGCGATCACGCCGAGGTCGTGGCTGATCACCACGAGCGCCGTGCCGGTCTCCCGGTTGATCCGGGCGAGCAGGTGCAGGATCTGCTGCTGGACGGTCGGGTCCAGCGCCGTGGTGGGCTCGTCGGCGACCAGCACCTCGGCGTCGTGGGCGAGCGCCAGCGCGATCATGATCCGCTGGCGTTGACCGCCGGAGAACTGGTGCGGGTGGTCGCGCAGCCGCCCGGCGGCGTCCGGGATGCCGACCAGGTCGAGAAGGCCGGCCGCGCGGGCGGCCCGTTCGGCCCTGGGGCCTGTCTTCAAACCCCCGTCTGCGGGTCGACGCCGGGGCACGCACCTCGCCGCGTTGTCGTCGGTCGCCGATGCTCCGCATGGACTCCCTCCTCCGCCTTGCGATGCACGCACCCCAACGCCGACCCGCCCGCCCTCCGGGCGGACGACGGGGGTTTGAAGACAGGCCCTGGGGGCGTCGCCGTGTGCCCGCAGCGCTTCGTCGAGCTGCCGGCCGACGGTGAGGACGGGGTTGAGCGAGGACATCGGGTCCTGGAAGACCATGGCGATCCGGCGGCCGCGCAGACCGCGCAGGGCCGGTTCGGGCAGGGCGGCGAGGTCCTGGCCGTCCAGTTCGACCGAGCCGGCGGTGATCCGGCCGCCGGCCGGCAGCATGCGCAGCAGCGCCAGCGCGGTGGTGGACTTCCCGGAACCGGACTCGCCGACCAGCCCGAGGGTGTCCCCGGCGGCCAGCTCGAAGCCGACGCCGTCGACGGCGCGGGTGCCGGCGAACTCCACGGTCAGGTCGCGGACCTTCAGGACCGGACGGCGGCTCATCGGCGGATCCCCCGGTTCAGGGCCTCGGCGATCAGGGTGAAGCCGAGCACCAGCGCGGTGGTCACGGCCAGCGGTACGGCCGCGAAGGAGGGGTCGGTGGAGAGGTAGGCGACGGACTGGCTGAGGATGGAGCCCAGGGTGGGATCCGGGGGCCGGACGCCCAGGCCGAGGAAGCTCATCGCGCCTTCGATGAAGACGCCGATGGAGAGGGCGACGGCGGTCTGCACGATCAGCGGGTCGGCGGCGTTGGGGACGACGTGGCGCAGCAGCACGCGCCGCCGGGAGGCGCCGCCGACGCGGGCGGCCAGCGCGTACTCGCGCTCCCGCTGGACCAGGATGCCGGCCCGCAACTGGCGTCCGAAGCCCGGAACTTCGGCGAGGGCGATGACGATCAGCACCGGCCAGCGGCCCGGTCCGAGGACGGCCGTGACGGCCAGCGCCAGGATGATCCCGGGGAAGGCGAGCAGCAGGTCGAACGCCCGCTGCACGCCGAGGTCGGCCCACCGGGACGAGGCGGCGAGCAGGGCGAAGGTGCAGCCGAGCAGTGCGCCGACCGGGACTGCGGTGAAGGTGATCGCGAGGTCGGTGGCGATCCCGTGCAGGACCCGGCTGAACAGGTCGCGGCCCATGTCGTCGGTGCCGAAGGGGTGTTCGGCGCTGGGGCCGGCCAGGGCCAGCGGCCCCTGGGCGTTCGGGTCGAGGTCGGTGAGCAGCGGGGCGAGCAGGCCGGCCAGGGCGAGGGTGCCGACCAGGGCGATCCCGGTCAGGCCGCGGCCGGTGAGCAGGCCGGCCAGGTAGCGGTTGCGGAGCCGGACGCCGGCGGCGGGCGCCGGGCCGGTCGTGATGGCGGTCATCATTTCACTCCCACCGGATCCGGGGGTCCAGCCACGCGTACACCAGGTCGGTGAGCAGCTGGACGGAGACGTAGACGGCGACGACGAGCAGGAGGAGGTCCTGGACGACCGGGTAGTCCCGGCGGACCACGCCCTGCTCGATCAGCTGGCCCAGCCCGGGCCAGGCGAAGATGCGCTCCACCAGGACGGCGCCGGCGATCAGTTGGCCGACCTGCAGGCCGAGCACGGTGACGGCGGACGGCAGCGCGTTGGGCAGCGCGTGCAACCAGACGATCCGGCGGCGGGAGACGCCGAGGGCGGTCGCGGTGCGGACGTAGTCCTCGGCGAGGGCCCGCTCGATCCCGTCCTTGAGGTAGCGGGCGAGGACGGCGGCGCTCGGCAGGGCGAGGCAGACGGCGGGCAGCAGGAGGTACTGGACGGCCAGGTCGGGCTGGTCGAGCAGTGACTCGTGGCCGCCGGCCGGCAGCAGACCGAGCGTGACCGCGAAGAGCAGCACCAGCAGGACGCCGGTGACGAACGGGGGCACCGCGAGGACGGCGGTGGTGAAGGCCTGGACGGCGGCGGCGGCGACCGGCCGGCGCCGGGTGGTGGCCCCGGCCACGCCGAGCGGCAGCGCGATCAGGACCACCAGCAGCAGGGCGCCGAGGGTGAGTTGGACGGTGGCCCCGAGGCCGTTGCCGATCAGGTCGGCGACCTGGCCGCCGATCGCGTAGCTGGGCCCGAGGTCCCCGCTCGCGAGGTGGCCGAGCCAGCCGACGTACTGGGTGAGGAGCGGCTGGTCGAGGCCGAGTCGGGTGCGGACGGCGGCGACGGCCTCCGGTCCGGCGTCGGGGCCGGCCAGCGAGGTGGCCGGGTCGCCCGGGATCAGCCGGAGGATGAGGAAGACCAGGAAGGAGGCCAGGGCGAGGACAAGCAGCCCGGAGGGCAGGCGTTTGAACAGGAAGGTGCGCATCGGTCAGGCCGTCAGGTAGGCGTCGTCGAGGTTGAGGTAGCTGAACTTGTTGAGGTCGGCGCCGCGGACCTTGCCGCCGGCGACCTCCACCAGGCCGCCGACGGCGAGGTCGATCACGAACTCCTCGTCCAGCAGCACGTCGGTGATCCGCTGGTAGAGCGCCCTGGCCTCGGGGCCGTCGCTGTCCGGTCGCTTCCACGCCTGCTGAACGACGTCGGTGTAGGCGGGGGAGGAGAAGCGCGAGCTGTTCCTGGCCTCGTTGAACGGGTACGCGCTGACCGCGAGGGTGGCCGGGTGGAGCTGGGCGAAGCCGTGGCTGAGCGTCCACAGGGCGGGCATGCTCTGCGCGATGAGCTGCTTCTGCATGGTCGGCGAGTCGGTGGGCTGGAGCACCGTCTCGATGCCGACCTGCTGGAGGTCGTACTGCAGGATCTGGGCGATCGCGGTGGAGCCGGGGTCGTTGGAGTGGGCGAACGGCAGGGTGACGGTGGTGAGGCCGGCCTCCTTGAGCAGGGCCCGGGCCTTGTCGGGGTCGTGGCGGTAGCGGGCGGCGTTCGTCTCGCTGTACGCGGGCGAGGACTTGGGCCACGGCACCGCGGAGACCGTGCCGTACCCGCCGAGCGCCTGCTGCACCAGCCGGTCGCGGTCGACGGCCCAGGCGATGGCCTGCCGCACCCGCTTGTCGCCGACGTGCTCGGCGGAGAGGTTGACGCCGATGTAGTAGGCGCCGGAGCCGGTGTCGTACTGCTTGATCCGGAACTGCGGGTCGCTCCTGAGGGTGGCGACGTCCTTGCCGCGGACCCGGTAGGAGAGGTGGGTCTGGCCGGTCTTGAGCGAGGAGAGCAGCGACTCGGCCTGCGGGATGATCCGGATCTCGACGCCGTCCAGGTAGGGGCGGCCCGGGTTCCAGTACTTCTCGTTGCGGGCGAAGGTGATCGAGCTGCCGGGTTTGCGGTCGGTGAGGGTGAACGGGCCGGTGCCGATCAGCCTGGTGCCGGCGACGGCGTCCTCGACGCTCGCCGCGTCCGGGATGATCATGAACTCGAAGAGGTCGAAGAGGTTGCTGACCGGGTGGGCGAGGACGAGCGTCAGCTCGAAGTCGCCGTTCTTGCGGAAGTCGGTGACGGCGGCCGCGGTCGAGCGCAGCTGGGCCGAACGGGCCGGGTTCTGCAGGTTCTTGACGGCGAAGACGACGTCGTCGGCGGTGAACCTGCGGCCGCTGTGGAAGGTCACGTCCTCGCGCAGCTTGAGGGTGACGGTGGTGCCGTCCGCGCCGACCTGCCAGGAGGTGGCCAGTTCGGGCTGCGGCTGGAGCCGGTCGTCGTATCTGGTCAGGGTGTTGAAGACCAGGCGCTGGACCAGGGTGTTGGCGCTCTGCGCGAAGAGCAGGCCGGGGGTGAAGTCGACGTCGGTGCCCACCGAGAGGACGCCGCCCCGGCGCGGACCCGCCGAGCCGCTCGCGGCGGAGGTGGCGGTGTCCGCCGCCGAGCGGCAGGCCGCCAGCGCCAGCAGGCCGGCACCGGCGAGGCTCCCGCGCAGCAGGGCGCGGCGGGAGGGGCCGGAGACGGAGGGGGTGGTGAACGCGGTCATGGCGGGTCCTTCGGGAGGGGGCGGTTCGGGTCGGCGGGCGGGGACGGGGCCGGGGCGGGGCGGAGCGGGGACGGAGCGGACGTCACGGTCGGGCAGTGGGGTGTCGCCGGGCTCACTCCGTCCGGTCGGCCTCCAGCTCCTCGGCCGGCACGAGGCCCGCCACCCGCGGCGGCTCGGTCGGCTCCAGCAGGCGGCTCGGGGTGCCGTCCACGCCGACCGGCAGGTCGCCGTCCAGGGTGATCCGCCGGACCAGGCGCGGCTCGTCGCCGTAGTCGTTCACGGCGTAGTGCTGGGTCGCCCGGTTGTCCCAGATCGCCACGTCGCCGACCTGCCAGTCCCAGCGCACGGTGTTCTCCAGCCGCTCGACGTACCGCTGGAACAGCTCGATCAGGGCCCGGCTGTCGGCGCCGGACACGCCCTGGATGCGTTGGGCGAACGCGCCGAGCAGCAGCGTCTTCTCACCGGTGACCGGGTGGACCCGGACCACCGGGTGCTCGGTCCGGAACGCGGTGGAGACGAAGACCTGGCGGAACAGCTCGGCGATCTCGGCGTTGTCGGCCAGCTCCGGGCGCAGGGCCAGGCTGGCCGCGTAGTCGTAGTCGTTGGTGTGGACGGCGCGCAGGCTCTCGGCCAGCACCTTCAGCGGCTCCGGCAGGTCCTGGTAGGCGGCGGCGGTGTTGGCCCAGACCGTGGAGCCGCCGGCCGGCGGGAGTTCGAGTGAGCGGAGGACGGACGCCTTCGGGTAGGACGGGACGAAGGTGACGTCGGTGTGCCAGTTGTTGGCGCGCACGCCCTTGGTGGCGTCCAGCTCGAAGATGTAGCGGCCGTCGGCGCTGGGCACCGTCGGGTGGCCGACCGGGTGCCCCAGCAGGCGGGCGAACGCCTCGTGCCCGGCGTCGTCGAGGTGCTGCTGACCGCGGAAGAACAGCACCTTGTGCTCGTACAGGGCGGCCTCGATCGCGGCGACGGTCTCGGCCGGCAGGTCGCCGCCGAGGCGGACGTCGTGGACGACGGCGCCGATCCGGCCGGCGGCCGGGGTGAGGCGGAGCTCGGTGAGGGGGGCGGTGGTCATGGTGATTCCTCGGGCTTTCGAGTGGAGGGACGGGACGGGCAGGCGCACGCGGCCCCTGGTCGGGTGCGGGCGGGACCGCGTGCCGCGGCGCGGCACGCCGTGGACGGACGCGGGGTGCGCGGTCCGGAGCACGGGTGTGCGGTGCGGACGGTGTGAAGGTGCCGCGCAGCGGCGTTCGGTGCAGCGGCGTTCGGTGCGACGGCGTTCGGTGCGGCGGCCTTCAGGGACGGCCGGCCGCGGGGCGGGCCGGGCCGGTGGCGCCGGACGTACGGCACGGCGGACGGCTGTCCGGCGGACGTACGGTCAGGGGCGGGCGCTCAGCCCGGCCACGGACGGGAGCGGGCGTTCAGCGACAACAGCGACCGCGGCCGTGGCCGCAGCAGGGTCGGGGACAGGTGGGGCACTGGCCCCGGAGAACGGTGGTCATCGGCCCTCCTTCCGGCGTGCTGCGAGTGGGCTCGGCGCTCATCGTGCTGAAGTCCGAGCCCTGCTGTCAATCGCCGTTCTGCCTGCTGAGCAGGGGTGTTGCGGCTCTGTGTCGCCCCGTTGCGGCCGGTGGCCGGGCGATGGCGGGTGTGCGTCGCGAGCGCGTTCGGCCTTGTGGCGGGCCCGGCGCAGTCGTTGACTCGCGGAGCGGAGGAAGCCCCGGCGGCGGCGTTCCGGCTCCACTCCCGGGCTGCGTTCGTCCGCTCCGGGACGCCGGAGCGGCCACGACCGCGCCGCCCGCCACGGCTTGAGCCGGATTCGAGGGCGGCGGTGGAGACTCGGCCGACCGCGGAGCGGCGGTGTGCCGGACGGCGCAGGTGCGGACGGGATGGGTGGGCGGCGATGAGGTGGTACTGGACCGGCTGGTTCGAGCAGCTGATCCCCGGGCTGAGCGCCCTCGCGTACGGGTGGGGCTACGGGGTCTGCCCGCCCGCGGGCGCCGACCCGGACCCGGCGGCCCACCCGCCTGCCCTGCCCCGCGCTCTGCCCCATGCCCTGCCCCGCGCGCATCCGGAGCGCCCTGCCGGCCACGTTCCGCCGACTCCCGCCGAGCGCGAGCTCTGGTCCCAACTCACGGACGTGGGGCGGTAGTCCCGGGCGGCATCGGCCTCCGGGCGGCGCGCCCGCGGTCTCGTGCGGGCGCTCTGGCCGACCGGCCCGCAGGCCGGTTCACCGGCCGAGGAGGCGGGCGAAGTCGAGGCCGAGGGTGGCGAGGACGGGGAGGGCGCCGAGGTCGGTGATGCCGCCGACGGGGATGCTGTGGCCCTGGTTCACCTCGCGGGGCTGGGCGGAGGCGGGGGCCGCGGTGCCGTTGAGCGCGGCGCCGGCGAGCAGGGTGCTGGCCAGGGCGGCGGTCAGGACGGTGACGGCGGTGCGAAGTGCGGTGCGCACGGGGCCTCCTGGGGGCGCGGATCGGGCGAGGTGACAACGCGCGACCCTGCCCCGCGGTCACGCATCGTCCCGCTTTCGGACGCGTTCGTAAAGCATGTTGCCTTGTGTTCATGACAACACATCAAAGGTCTGGACCTCACTCCCGCGCCCGGCATAGCGTCCCTCCAGGGCGAACCGGACGTGCTCGAACTCCGCTTCAGCGATTGCGACTTGACCTCGCATGAGGTGCGGTGGTCGGGCTCCGGTCCGCCCGTGCTCGGTCATGCCGTCCGTCTGTCGAACCGGAGGGAAACCATGCGAGTCGTCAAGAACCTCAGGATCCTGGCCGGCGCGCCGCTCGCGGCCGCCGCACTGATCGCTCTGACCGCGGGCTCGGCGAGTGCCGCGATACCGATCAACAAGCCGATGAGCGGGAAGGCCACGTACTACAACGACGCCGGCTTCGGCGCCTGCGGTACCCAGATCAACGCCGCCAACCAGATGCTGGTGGCCGTCTCGCACGCCTGGTGGACCGCCGCCAACCCCAACAACGACCCGCTCTGCAAGGGCATTTCGGTGAAGGTCACGTACCAGGGCAAGACCGTCACGGTGCCCGTGAAGGACAAGTGCCCGTCCTGCGACTCCACCCACATCGACCTGAGCCAGCCCGCCTTCGCCCGGTTCGCCCCGCTGGGCAAGGGCGTGATCACCGGTCTCACCTGGCAGTTCGTCAAGACCGGCCTGGCCGGCCAGAGCATCCCGCTGTCCGAGCCGATCGAGGGCTCGACGATCGACTGACCGACACCCGGGTACCCGGAGACCGCGGATCCCCCGAATCCCGCGGACACCGGGCCGACTGCGACCCCCGGAACCGCCGCCCGCCGCCCGCCACCCCCCTGCGGCCGGCGGGCGGCACCGGCGGCGGGTCACGCCACCGTTGCCCGCAGGCCCTCCCGGTGGTCGGCGTGGGCCGGGGTCCAGCCCAGCTCGCGCTCCGCCTTGGCGCCGGAGACGCGCATGCCGGTGTCCAGCATCATCGTGCCGAGGTAGGGCACCGCCAGGCGCAGCAGCCGGCCCGGGACGCGCAGCGGGCGGCGGTCCCGGGCGGCGGCCGTCGCGGCGGCGACCTCGCCCCAGGTCGACGGCCGGCCGTCCACGACGTTGTATGCCTCGCTGCCGCGGCCCCGCTCCAGCGCCGCCACGGTGGCGTCCGCCGCGTCGGCCACGTGCACCCACGCGGTCGGGCGGCCCCCGCTCCGGGGCACCGGCATCGGCATCGGCCGCGTCGCGGGTGCCGGGTCGAACCAGGTGCCGGGTCCGTAGAACACGCCGAACCGCAGCGCGATGCCGTCCAGCCCCTCGGCGGCGAAGGTCTGCTCCTCGGTCGACCGGAGCCCGTCGACCACGACGTCGCCGAGGTTGCCCAGCCGGACGCCGAAGGGGTCGGCCTCGGTGAGCATCCGGGCGCCGTGGTCGGTGTAGCCGTAGCCGAAGACCAGCGACTGGGTCACGAACCGGTGGGCCCCGAGCACGCGGGCGGCGGCCAGCAGGTTCGCCGTGCCCTCGATGCGCAGCCGGGTGCTGGGCTCGGTCTCGTCGACGGTGCGCCGGGGCTTCTTGAGCGCGGTGAGCTGGTGCACGACGGCGTCGGCGCGCAGCCCGTGGACGGCGGCGAGCAGCCCGTCGCGGTCCATCGCGTCCGCGCGGACCGGCCGGGCGCCGAGACCGGCGACCACGCGCTCGGCCTCCGCGCTGCGGGCGAGCCCGAGCACCTCGTGGCCGGCGGCGAGCAGCAGGCGGGTCAGCGGTCGGCCGATCGCGCCGGTGGCGCCGGCAAGCAGGACGATCATGGTGCACACTCCCGGGTCCGAATCCGTGGCTACGCAGGTCGGACGAGGTGGCCCGCCGACTTGTGACACCCGGGCGGTGTGAGGCGCGCCACGCCTTCGCCCCTTCCGCACCTTCCGGCCCGTCCCGCAGGCCGGGACCTGCCGACCCGCCGGACCCGGAGCCGGACCCGGACCTGCCGACCCGCCGCCCCGCGCACCCGAATCGGCCACCTGACACTGTGCAGGGGAGGGGCGGAGGAACCTGGCAGCGTGCGGGTGGTTCCGGCGGCCGGGCGCGGCGTAGCGTCCGGGGAGATCACCGAGCGAAGGCAGGTTCCCGTGGACCGCAACGGCGAAGCGTCTCCGGCCGTCAACGGCGGCGTCTCCTTCTGGTATGCGGAGGGCGGGCTGCCGGAGCCCCGGCCCGCGCTGCCGGGCGACGCCGACGCGGACGTCTGCATCGTCGGCGGCGGGTACACCGGCCTCTGGACGGCGTACTACCTGAAGAAGGCCGACCCCGGGCTGCGCGTCACGGTGCTGGAGCAGCGGTTCTGCGGTTACGGCGCGTCCGGGCGCAACGGAGGGTGGCTGTACAACGGCTTCGCCGGCCGGTCCGCGTTCGCCCGCCGGTACGGGCCGGAGCGCGCCGCCGCGATGCAGCGGGAGATGGACCGCTCGGTCGGCGAGGTGGCCGACACGGCCGCCGCCGAGGGCATCGAGGCGGACATCGTGCGCGGCGGCGTCCTGGAGGTCGCCCGTACGCCGGCCCAGCTGGCCCGGCTGCAGGCCTTCGCCGAGGCCGAGGCCGCCTACGGCGCCGACCGCGTCCACCTGCTCTCGGCGGGGGAGACCGCGGCGCGGATCCGGGTCGCGGGCGCCCTCGGCGGCACCTGGAGCTCGTACGGCGCGCGGATCCAGCCGGCCGGGCTGGCCCGCGGACTGGCCCGGGTGGTGGCCGGGCTCGGGGTCCGGATCCACGAGCGGACCGCCGTCACCGAGATCCACCCGGCCGGGCCGGGCGGCCGCGCCCGGGCCGTCACCCCGCACGGCACCGTCACCGCCGACGTGGTGCTGCGCGCCACCGAGGGCTTCACCGCCGCGCTGCGCGGGGAGCGGCGCACCTGGCTGCCGATGAACTCGGCGATGATCGCCACCGAGCCGCTGCCGGCCTCGTTCTGGGCCTCGGCCGGCTGGGAGGGCCGCGAGGTCCTGGGCGACTTCGCGCACGCCTACATGTACGCGCAGCGCACCGCCGACGACCGGATCGCCCTCGGCGGGCGCGGCGTCCCCTACCGCTTCGGCTCGCGCACCGACACGGACGGCACCACCCAGCCGGCCACCGTCCGCCAGCTCCGCGCGATCCTCGACGACTTCTTCCCCGGCGCCGCCGGGGCCCGGATCGACCACGCGTGGGCGGGCGTCCTCGGGGTGCCCCGGGACTGGTGCGCCACGGTGGAGCTCGACCGCCGCACCGGCCTCGGCTGGGCCGGCGGCTACGTGGGCAGCGGTGTCACCACGGCGAACCTGGCCGGCCGCACCCTGCGCGACCTGGTGCTCGGCCGGGACACGGAGCTGACCGGGCTGCCCTGGGTCGGCCACACCGTGCGCCGCTGGGAGCCGGAACCCTTCCGCTGGCTGGGCGTCCACGCCCTGTACGCCGCGTACCACGGTGCCGACCGGCAGGAGGCCACCGGGCGCGGCACCACCTCGCCGCTCGCCCGCCTGGCCGACGCGGTCTCCGGGCGGCACTGAGGCGTCGCCGCAGGACGCGCCGGCCGTTCGCGTTCGGGAGCACCTGCCCTCCCGAACGCCGCCCCTCCCGAAGGGCGGCCGCCTCGAACGCCGCCCCTCCCGCACGGTGGCCCTTCCGAACGCCGCCGCGTCCGAACGCTCGCGTCGAGCCTCCGCCTCCGGTCCTCGAACACCCGACCCGTCGTCACGCGGAGTGACCGGCCGCGGAGGCGCGCGGCGCGCATTCGGCTGATGCGGCAGATTTTATGCCCCGCCAAACTACTCCAATGGTGGGCAGTTTTCCGTAGGCCATCGCAAACCTGTGGCGCGCTGCCCCGGCTGGGATAGCGTCTTTTCCGCCGGGGGGTTCCCGAACTGTTGACGAACCGCCCCGGTGGATTCGAACGCATTATGACCGTGCCGTATCTGATTCGGGAGTTAACCGTGCACAATTGCCTTTCGGAAATCCGGTCGGGTGCCGTCGACGAGCTGCGGCTCGCGGTGGACTCGCTCGCGTCGTTCCCGGCCCGCGGCGGGGCCGACGGGACCGACGTCGCCGTGCCCGAGCGCCTGGCCGCCGTGGCCGAGCTGTGCCGGGCGGTCGACGGGGTGCTCGACAGCCTGGTGGTGCAGGCCGCCGCCGAGGCCGCCGAGGAGGGCTGGACCGCCGCCCGGATGGCGTCCGAACACGCCGTTTACTACGCCCGGTTGCAGCGGGCGCTGCTGCCCGCCGCAGCCGGCGGCCAGGGCGACGCCGGGCTGAAGAAGCGGTGAGCGCGCCCCACCCCCACGCACACGTCCTGTCCTGCCCGACCCGGTGGAGCGACGTCGACGAGAACGGGCACATCAACAACGCCCGGCTGGTCTCCTACGTCCAGGAGGGCATCTACGACCTGTTCTGCCACCACCGGACCGCCGTGCAGGAATCCCTTTTCCCGTCCGGATTCCTGATCGCACGGCACGAGATCGATTACCTGGAGCAGTTGCACCACCACCCCGACCCATTGCTCGTACGGCTCACCGTGGAGCGGCTCGGGCGGAGTTCCGCGCATGTCGTGGTGAATGTGTGCCGCGATCCCCGCACGTATATGCGGGCGCGCACCGTGGTGGTCGCCCGGGACCGCGAATCCGGCCGGTCCCGCAAACTCAGCCCGAACGAGCGGCGGTTTCTCTCGGCATTCCTGCCGGGCGAGCACCCGGCCGACTCGCTGCCCACGGCAGAGCCGCCGGCCGGCCCGCCGCAGTGGCTGTCGGTGAAGGCCGCGCGCGCCGCGGGCCCGGCCGTTCCGGCGGTCGCGGCGCACCGTCGGCGCCGCCGCTGCCGCGCCTCGTCCCGCTGACCGCGCCGACCGGCCGGTCCGGCCGACCGCGCCGGGGCGACGCAGCCCCGCACCGCGGGCCGGGTGACGGCCCGCCCGACGCGCGGACGCCGTGAGCCCGGGCGGGACCGGGCCCGTACCGGTCCGCACCTGACTACTGGGGTACTCAGGTGCGGACCCGGAGTGGCGCCGGGCCGGCGCCACGCCCGCCCCCGACCGGCTGCACCCGCCCGCCTGCGCGGCCGCGGACCGCGGGTGGTGCGGGCGGGGCGGGTGCAGCCGGGGCACGCTCAGAGCTGCTCGTCGTCCACTGCTCCCGGGGCCAGTGCGGGAGCCGGGAAGGCGTGCCGGGCCTCGCCCCCGGACCACCAGATGCCGATCGCGAGGACGGCCGCCGACTCCAGCAGGCCGGCGCGCGCGAGGCCGCCGCAGGGCAGCGGCGTGCAGCCCATCGAGGCGACGAGCTCCGCGACGAGAGCGGCGGCCGCCGGGTCGTCCGTGCAGAACGGGACGGCGAGCGGCGCGCCGGCGAAGGCCGGCCGGTCGAGGGTCCAGATGCTCTCGTGGCAGATGCCGAAGACCTTGGCCACCCGGGCCCCGGGTGCCGCCGCGGCGAGCCGCGCCGCGACGGAATCGGGGCCGCCCGCGGTGGTCGCAACCGGCCCGTCCGGGCCCGGAGCCATCGGGACCGTGCAGTCCAGCACGGTCCGCCCGGCGAGTTCCGCTGCCAGTGCGCCGACCACCCGGTCCGCCGCATCGGCCGGCACGGCAACCAGGACGGCCTCGCCGAACTCCGCCGCCTCCGCCGGTGTGCCGCTGCGCGCGCCGCGGCCGACGGCGGCCGCCGCCCGGGCCGCCGCGCCGGGATCGCGGCCGCCCACCAGGACTTCGTGCCCGGCCCTGGCCCAGGCCCCGCCGAGGGCGGTGGCCATCGCCCCCGAACCGAGAATGCCGATCCGCATCGTCTGCTCCTCATCACGTCATGGACGGCGAACTGCCGTGCCGAGGACGGTAGGCGGGCCGAAACGCACCATCCGGTAGGCATCGGCCGGTGCAGGATGTCCCCGTGGAGGAGAACGACGGGATGGGTGGGGACGTGTTCGCGGCCGACTGCCGTGCCCGGATCGGCTTCGAGGTGCTCGCCAACCGCTGGGACAGCGTGGTCGTGTACGTCCTCGGGGGGCGCGGCCCGATGCGGCCGCGGGAGATGCTGGCCCGGATCGGCGGGATCAGCCCGAAGGTGCTCAACGAGGCGCTGCGGCGGCTGGAGTACAACGGCCTGGTCGAGCGCCGCCGGTACGCCGAGGCCCCGCCCCGCGTCGACTACGCGCTCACCGGGGCGGGCACGGCCCTGCTCGGCCCGATCCGTGCGGTCGGTGCCTGGGCCGCCGCCCACGGCGACGCCGTCCTCGCGGCCCAGGAGGCGTTCGACCGGGGGTAGGACGGGGAAGGGCGGCACGGGCGGCGCCCGTCGTGGCCGGCGGCCCGGACGTCGACGGGGCTGCTCGGGCGCCCCGGCACCACGGCCGGAACGCCCGAGCAGCCTGTGCCGGTCTCAGCCGGCCGCCGGCGTCAGGCGCAGCGTGACCAGCTCGAACGGCCGCAGCGCCAGCGACACGCCGTCACCGTCCGCCGCCACCTCGCCGCGGGTGCCGTCCCAGGGCCGCTCCAGCAGGTCGCAGGGCACCGCCGCGGCGAGCGGGAAGGAGGTGGCGAGCCGGCCCCGCGCGCGGCCGCCGTGGGCCTCGTAGACGCGGACGACCAGGTCGCCGCTGCCGTCGTCGGCCAGCTTGACCGCGCTGACCACCAGGGCGTCGTGGTCCGGCTCCACCAGCGGCCGGACCGCCTCCACCGAACCGGTGACCCGCCGCTCGGGCAGGCTGATCCGGTAGCCCTCGCGGACAGCGTCGGCGATGCCGGCGCCCGGCACCAGGGCGTGCCGGAACCGGTGCAGGCCCTGGTCGGTGCGCGGGTCGGGGAAGCGCGGTGCGCGCAGCAGCGAGAACCGGACCGTCGTGGTGGTGCCGCCGTCCGTGGCGCGCACCGTGCGGGTGACGTCGTGGCCGTAGGTGGAGGCGGTGACCAGCGCGACGCCCCAGCCGGGCTCCTCCAGATGGACGAAGCGGTGGTTGCAGGCCTCGAACTTGGCCGCCTCCCAGCTGGTGTTGGTGTGGGTCGGCCGGTGGAGGTGGCCGAACTGGGTCTCGGCGGCGTACCGCTCGGTGTGCAGGTCGAGCGGGAAGGCCGCCTTGAGGAACTTCTCGGTCTCGTGCCAGTCCACCTCGGTGTCGATGTCCAGCCGCCGCTCGCCCGCGCGCAGGCTCAGTGTCTGGACCGCGGTGGACGAGCCGAAGGAGCGCGCCACCCGGACCGTGACGGCCTCGTCCGAGTCGCGGACCACCGCGACCTCGTCGGCCCCGGTCAGGTCGGTGACGGTGTTGCGGTAGAACTGGTCCACGTCCCAGGCGTCCCACATGTTGGGGAAGTCCGGGTGCAGCTGGAGCAGGTTGGCGCGGGTGCCGGGGGCGACGCCCTCCCGGCCGCTCGCGGTGTCCACCACCGAGGTCACCAGGCCGTCGGCGTCGACGGTGACCGAGAGCAGGCCGTTGGCGAGCACGAAGCCGCCCTCGGGCCGGGCCGTCACCGTGCAGCCGGAGCCGGAGCCGGAGCCGGAGCCGGAGCCGGTCGACGGAGCGGCGCCGCCGGCCGGGACCGAGGAGCGGGCGTGCGGCGCCGCGTTGAACACCAGCTCGCGCCCGCCCGCCGCGTCCCCGGCCAGCGCCCGCTGGGCCCGGGCGATCAGGGCCTCCAGCTCCTCGGCCAGCCCCGCGTAGGTGGCTTCCGCCTCACGGTGTACCCAGGCGATGGACGAACCGGGCAGGATGTCGTGGAACTGGTGCAGCAGCACCGTTTTCCAGATCCGGTCCAACTCCTCATACGGGTAAGCCAGTCCGGTGCGCAGCGCGGCGGTGGCGGACCACAGCTCGGCCTCCCGCAGCAGGTTCTCGCTGCGCCGGTTGCCCTGCTTGGTCCTGGCCTGGCTGGTCAGGGTGGCCCGGTGCAGCTCCAGGTAGAGCTCGCCGACCCAGACCGGCGGGTGCGCGTACTCGGCCTCGGCCTTCTCGAAGAAGGCGGCCGGTCGCTCCCAGCGCACCGTGGCCGAGCCCTCCAAGTCCCGCAGCCGGGCCGCCTTGGCGACCATCTCGCGGGTGGTCCCGCCGCCGCCGTCGCCCCAGCCGGTCGGGGCGATCGAGTGCCGGGCGGCGCCCTTGTCCTTGAAGTTCCGGGCGGCGTGGGCGATCTCGCTGCCCTTCATCGAGCAGTTGTAGGTGTCGACGGGCGGGAAGTGCGTGAAGATCCGCGTCCCGTCGATGCCCTCCCAGAGGAAGGTGTGGTGCGGGAACCTGTTGACCTGGCTCCACGAGATCTTCTGGGTCAGCAGCCACTTGGAGCCCGCGTTGCGGATGATCTGCGGCAGGCCGCCGGTGAACCCGAAGGTGTCCGGCAGCCACGCCTCCTGGTTCTCGATCCCGAACTCCTCCAGGAAGAACCGCTTGCCGTGGACGAACTGACGGGCCATCGCCTCGGAGGAGGGCATGTTGGTGTCGGACTCCACCCACATGCCGCCGGCCGGCACGAACCGGCCCTCGGCGACGGCCTTCTTCACCCGTGCGTACACCTCGGGGCGGTGCTCCTTGATCCAGGCGTACTGCTGCGCCTGGGACATGGTGTAGACGAAGTCGGGCTCGTCCTCCAGCAGCGCGGTCATGTTGGCCGTGGTCCGGGCCACCTTGCGGACGGTCTCGCGCAGCGGCCAGAGCCAGGCGGAGTCGATGTGGGCGTGGCCGACCGCGCTGATCCGGTGCGCGGACGGCGCGGCCGGCGCCGCCAGCACCCCGGCCAGCTGCGAACGGGCCGCCGCGGCCGTGCCGTTGACGTCCTGCAGGTCGATCGCGTCCAGCGCCCGCTCGACGGCGCGCAGCACCTCCCAGCGGCGGGCGCCGTCGGCCGGCAGCTCGGCCATCAGCTCGCCGAGCACCTCCAGGTCCATGACGAGCTGCCAGACCGTCTCGTCGAAGACCGCGAGGTCCATCCGCTCCAGCCGGTACTGCGGCTCGCTCCCGGCGGTCTCCCGGTCGCCCAACTCGGTCGGCAGGAAGGGGTGGTAGTCGAGGATGACCGGGTTGGAGGCGGCCTCGACGTGCAGCAGCACCTGCTCCCCGCCGGCCGCCGGGGCGGCGATCCGGACCCACTGGTTCCGCGGGTTGAGTCCCTTCACCGGGGTGCCGTCGGGCCGGTAGACCAGGCCCTCGCACTGGAAGCCGGGCATGTTGGCGTCGAAGCCGAGGTCGATCAGCGCCTCGACGGTCCGCCCGGCCCACGCCCCGGGCACGGTACCGGCGACGGTGAGCCAGCTGGTGCCCCACGGCGCGCCCCAGGCGTCGCCGACGGCGATCGGGGTGCGCGGCGCGGCCAGGCCCTCGGCGACCGGCACGGGTTCACCGGGCGCCGTCCAGATCGAGACCTCCAGCGGGACGGACTCGGGGTAGACGGCCGGGCGGATGCGCTCGTCCAGGACGCGCTTGAGGCGGGATTCGACCAGGCTGCGGTCATCGTGCATGTCAGCGGGCTCCGTTGCGTTACCGAAGGGGTGGATCACAGGGAGGTTCGGACGTCGTCAGCGTACGTCGTCGGGGTGGACGACCTCGGTGATGCCGCGGGCGGCCAGGTGGGCGGCGTCGTCGGCGTGTTCGGCCAGGACGGCGGTGGGCCGGGCACCGTCCGCGGTGAGCCGCATGAACGCCTCGAAGACGGGCCCGCCGGGGCCGCAGACCGACCGCTTGGGCGCGGTGACCGCATCCCCGGTGGCGACCACCACTGCGGTGGTGCGCGGCCGCGGCGGGCGCCGGTCGGCCCGCGCCTCGCGGACCGCCTCGGCGAGCCGGGCACCGGCCGGCTTGACCCGGCGGTCGGTGGTGAGCAGGCCGAGGCCGTACTCCAGCTCGGGGAAGTCGGCCAGTGAGCGGTCCACGTCGTGCGAGCACCACCAGGTGACGCCCCAGAGGTCCGGGCAGTCCAGCACGGCCGCGATCGTGTCGCCGGTGAACCGGGCGGCGTCCTCGGCGGGGATGTGCGGGGCCGGCGCGCCGACCTCCTGGAGCCACACCGGGCGGTGCGGGTCGTCCGCCCAGGCCTTGGCGAGCTCGACCAGGTAGGCGGCGTGCTGGGCGGTGGCGGTGGAGCGGGCGCCGTAGCGCTGCGCGGTGCCGTTGAACACCCAGGAGTGCACGGCGGTCGCGGCGCCGATCCGGGCCGAGTGCCAGGGCGTGAACGGGTGCTCGTCCAGGTACCAGGCGGCGTCGTAGGAGGCGTGCAGGTGGAGCCGGCCGGGCGCGCCCCGCTCACAGGCGTCGACCATCCGGCGCAGCCAGGCGTCGACCTGTTCGGGCGTGGCCCGGTCGGGGTCGGGGTGCGGCTCGCCGGAGAACTGGTTGACCTCGTTGCCGACCGTCATGCCGAGGAAGTTGCCGCGGGGGTGCAGCGCCTCGGCGAGGGTGTGCAGGTAGGCGGCCTGGCCGGCCACCACGTCGGGGTCGGTGAACATGTTCCGCCGGTGCCAGGTCCGCGTCCAGGAGGGCTGGAAGTCGAAGCTGGACAGGTGGCCCTGGAGGCCGTCGACGGCGACGTCCAGCCCGCGCTCGCCGGCGGCGTCCACCAGGGCGCCGAGCTGTTCCACGGCGCGCGGGCGGATCAGCGTGCGGTTGGGCTGGAACACCGGCCAGAGCGGAAAGACCCGCACGTGGTCCAGGCCGAGGCCGGCGATCGAGTCGAGGTCGGTGCGGACGGTGTCGAGGTCGAAGTCGAGCCAGTGGTGGAACCACCCGGCGGTCGGGGTGTAGTTGACGCCGAAGCGCGGGGCGGCGGCCGGCGGGCGGGCGGGGGCGGCGGTCATGCGGCGGTGGCCTCCTCGGTCGGTGCGGCCGTCGCGGTCGCGGCGGCGGGGCGGGCGGGTCCGGCGGTCACCCCTTGACGGCTCCCTCCTCCACGCCCTGGAAGAAGAAGCGCTGGCAGACCGCGAACACCAGCACGATCGGCAGGAAGGCGATCATGGTGCCGGCGGCGATCAGCCGCGGATTGGCGGAGAAGGTGCCGTTGAGGTACTGGAGGCCGACGGTCAGGGTGTACTTCTGCGGGTCGTTGAGCACGATCAGCGGCCAGAGGAAGTCGTCCCAGGCACCGATGAACGTGAAGATGACGATCACGCTGAGCATGCCGCGCACGTTCGGCAGGCCGACGTGCCAGAGCCGTTGCCAGACGTTGGCGCCGTCCACCAGGGCGGCCTGGTCGAGCTCCGGCGGGACGGCCGCGAAGGCGGTGCGCATCAGCAGCACGTTGAGCATCGCGAGCGCGCCGGGCAGGGCGACGCCGACCAGCGAGTCGGCCAGGCCGAGGCTGCGCACCGTCACGTACTGGGAGACGATGGTGGCCTCGCCGGGCAGGATCAGGGTGGCCAGGAAGAGGCCGAGGACCAGCCGGGCGCCGCGGAACCGCAGCTTGGCGAGGGCGTAGCCGGCCAGGGTGCACCCGACCACGTTGCCGAGGATCGCGATCGCGGCCACGACCAGCGAGTTGGCGGCGTAGGTCCAGACCGGGACGGTGTCGGCGACCTTGGCGTAGTTGGCGAGGGTCGGGCTCTCCGGGAGGAAGTGCGGGGTCGCGGTGTAGACGTCCTCGTCCGCGCTCTTGAGCGAGGTGGAGAGCTGCCAGAGGAAGGGGCCGATCACCAGGAACAGGACGGCCAGCAGGAGCAGGTAGCGCAGCGCCGTCCGGGCGGGGGTGGCGGAACCGAAGGCCCGGGAGCGGCGGCGGGGTGGCGCGGCGGCCGGTCCGGGTGCGGCGGTCCGGGGCGGGGCGGCGGTCGGGGTCACGGGTCAGGCCGCCTTCCGGTTCAGGCGCGTCAGCAGCAGCATCGGGCCGAGGGTGAGGAAGAACAGCAGCAGGCTCAGCGCGGAGGCGTAGCCGAGGTGGCCGGTGAAGCCGCGGCTGTACATCTGGATCAGCATCACCACCGACATGTCCCTTCCGCCGGGGCCGCCGGTGCCGTTGGAGAGCACGTACAGCTCGGAGAAGACGCGCAGCGAGGAGACCGAGATCAGCACCGAGACCAGTACCATGGTCGGCCGCACCCCGGGCAGGGTGACGTGCCAGAACCGTCGGACGGCGCTCGCACCGTCCACGGCGGCGGCCTCGTGCAGGTCGCGGCCGACGTTGGCCAGCGCGGAGAGGTAGATCACCATGTAGTAGCCGAGCCCCTTCCAGGTGGTCAGGGCGATCGCGCTGAGCAGCAGCAGCCAGCGGTCGGTGAGGAAGGAGACCGGGGAGTCGGTGAGGCCGCTCTGCCGGAGCACCCCGTTGACCAGGCCGCGGTCGTCCAGCGCCCAGCCCCAGATCAGCGCGACCACCACCGCGGAGGCGACGACCGGGGTGTAGAAGGCGGTGCGGAAGAAGGTGATGCCGGGCAGCCTGCGCTGGACCAGAAGGGCGAGCAGCAGCGGCAGGAAGGTCAGCAGGGGCAGGCAGACCAGCAGGTAGACGACGGAGTTGAGGAGGGCGTCGGCCAGCTGCTCGTCGTCCAGGATCCGCCGGTAGTTGGCCAGGCCGGTGAACTGCCCGCCGCCCAGGGGCTTGGCGTTGGTGAACGAGAGGATCACCGTGTTGACGGCCGGCCAGAGGTTGAAGACGGCCAGCCAGAGGAGCGCGGGCCCGGCCAGCAGCCAGGGGGTGAACCAACGCCGGTGGGTCATACCGTGCCTTCCTGGGGAGCGGGTGGTTCCCGGCGGGCGGCGGCCCGGGGGGGCCACGGGGGTGCCGCCGCGCCACCGGTACCGGCGGCCGGTGCCGTCAGCCCTTGAGCAGCTGGTTGCAGCGCTCGACGGCGGTGTCCAGGGCCTGCTTCGAGCTGGTCTCGCCGCTGATCGCCAGGGCGATCTGCTGCTTGACGACGGTGCTCATCGCGTCGTCGACCTGGACCGGTTGGAGGATCTTCGCCTTGGCCAGCGAGGTGAAGGCGACCACCTTGGCGTCGCCGGCGTTGGTGCCGTCACCCTTGCTGAAGAAGGGGTCGCTCGCGGACGCCTTGGTGGACGGGAAGATGCTGGTCAGGTGGGCGAACCTGGCCTGGTTCTCCGGGCTGGTGACCCAGCGGGCCAGGGCCACCGCGGCGGCCGGGTTCCTGCTGCTCTTCGGGATGGACAGGCCCTGCACGTAGAGCGGCGGGGTGCCCATCGCGGGGGAGGGGACGATCTTCGGGGCGAGGCTGGGGTTGTCGGTGCCGACACCGGTGATGAAGTTGGCACCGCCGGTGGTCCAGGCCGCCGTACCGGCGTTGAAGAGCTTGGAGTTGCCGGCGTAGGTGTCGGTCAGGACGTCCTTGGGAAGCAGCCCCTCCTTGAACGCGGCGCGGTACTTGTCCAGCAGCGCGGCGGCCTCGGGGGTGTTGAAGGTGAAGGACCTGCCGTCCTCGGCCATCACCTTGACCCCGGCGTCGACCAGGTCCCCGAGGCCGGGCTTGCGGCTCATCAGGTAGGTGTCGCCGCCGGCCTTCTCCTTGAACACCCGGGCCTGGGCGATCAGTTCGTCCAGGGTGGTGGGGAGCTTCTTCGGGTCCAGGCCGTTCTTGGCCAGCAGGTCCGCGTTCCAGTAGTTGACGTCGGTGTTCAGGTACCAGGGGTAGCCGAAGGTGCCGTCCTGGCCGGTGAAGCGGTAGGCGTCGACGCCGCCGGCCACGTACTCGTCGGCGAGCTTCGGGTCGGCCTTGGCGACGTCCAGCAGCAGGTTCTTCCTCGCCAGGGGGAGGGCGAAGTCCGGCGGGAGGTTGACCACGTCCGGGAGGGTGCCGGCGGCGGCCTGGCTGAGCACCTTGTCCGAGTAGCCCTCGCCGGGTTGGTCCAGCCACTCGACCTCGACGCCCGGGTACTTCTGCTTGAAGCCGTCGATCACGCCCTGGACGTACTCGGTGAACTTCGGCTTCAGCGCCCAGGTCTGCAGCGAGACCTTGCCCTTGACCTCGCCGGTGGCGGCCGCGCTCGCCACGGTGTCGTCGCTCTTGGTGTCGGAGCTCAGTCCGCAGCCGGTGAGTGCGGAGGCGGTGATGGCCGCCGTCGTCAGTGCCGCCCAGATTCTTCGCATGAGGGTCTCCCGGTCCAGGTGGGTGGGTGGGGGATGGTGCGCGTTCCGGAACTGGTGGGTGCCGCTGAGGGTGCCGTGGTGGGTGGTGCCGTCGGTGCCGTGGTCGGTTTCGCGGTCGATCGCGGCCGGTTCGCGGTCGATCGCGGCCGGTTCGCCGTGGGTCGGGCAGGGGCCGGGCAGTGGGTGTCGCCGTGCGTCGGGGCGTGGGATCCGCGCTGGGGGACGCGGTGGGTTCCGTCGGGCTTTCGCAACCTGCTGTACTAAACCGGTCTAGCTATGGCAGGGACTATGCTCCGGCCTAAACTTGGCTGTCAAGAGAGGAGTCGGGTTCTGTGGGCAGACCGACCATCGCCGACATCGCGCGCCGGGCCGGGGTCTCCAAGGGCGCGGTGTCCTTCGCGCTCAACGGGCGCCCCGGGGTGAGCGAGGCGACCAGGGCCCGGATCCTGCGGGTCGCCGACGAGATGAACTGGCGGCCGCACAGCGCCGCCCGCGCCCTGGGCGGCGCCCGGGCCGACGCCGTCGGCCTGGTGATCGCCCGCCCCGCCCGCACCATCGGCGTCGAGCCGTTCTTCAGCCAGCTGCTCTCCGGCCTGCAGGCGGTGCTCTCCGCGCACTCCGTGGCACTGCACCTGATGGTCGTCGAGGACACCACCGCCGAGATCGAGGTCTACCGGAACTGGGCTTCCGAGCACCGGGTGGACGGCTTCATCGTGGTCGACCTGCAGGTCCGCGACCCGCGGCTGGAGGTGCTGGAGGAGCTCGCCCTGCCCGCCGTCGTCCTCGGCGGCCCCGGGCGGGGCGGCGGCGGCCCGCTGCGGATCTGGGCCGACGACCGGGAGGCGATGCTCTCGATCGTCGACTACCTGGCGGCGATCGGCCACCGCCGGATCGCCCACCTGGCCGGTCTGCCGCACTTCCAGCACACCCAGCGCCGGATCCGCGCGCTGCGCGACGCCTCGCGCCGGCTCGGCCTGGAGGAGGCGGTCTCGGTGCCGACCGACTTCAGCGACGCCGAGGGCGCCGCCGCCACCCGGACGCTGCTCTCAAGGCCCCGGCGGCCCACCGCGATCGTCTACGACAGCGACGTGATGGCCGTCGCCGGGCTCGGGGTGGCCGGGGAGATGGGCGTCGCGGTGCCGGGCGAGCTCTCCATCGTCTCGTTCGACGACTCGGTGCTCGCCCGGATCGTCCACCCGCCGCTGACCGCGCTCAGCCGGGACACCTTCGCGCTGGGCGAGCAGGTGGCCCGCAGCCTGCTGGCGGTGGTCGACGAGACCGGCCCCGGGCGTGACCTGCAGATGCCCACGCCGCGCCTGACCGTGCGCGAGTCCACCTCCCCGCCGGCGGCCGGCTCACCCGTCCGGGCGGGCGTTGCGCCGACCGTTGACAGCGGCTCTGAACCGGTTTAGCCTCGCAGCGCCGAGCGGGCCCCGCCGTGCCCGCAGCTCCGCCGGATCCCGCGCCGGAGCCCGGCAGCACCGCGTTCCTGAGCACCGCGCAACAGCACCGCGTTCCTGAGCACCGCGCACACAGCACCGCGTTCCAGCCCTTCCCTGCACCGGGATCGCCGCACCTTCTCCTGCACCTTCCCCCGCACCGCCGGCGGCGGCCATTCGTGCCGGCAGGACTCGCAGCCTGCCCGCACCCACCGCCGCCGACGCCCCTGCACCCGTACAGCGCCACGCCGCATGCAGCCGGGCCGCGTCCCCGCCGGGGCGGCCCGCCCCCACCCTCCTCCGCTCGATCGGAGCCACCGCATGTCACGACGCCTCCCGCTGTTGCTGAGCGCCGCCCTCGGGGCCGCCGTCCTGGGCGCCGCCCCGGCCACCCACGCGCAACCCCCGGCCGCCCCGGCCCCACCGGCCGCCACGGCGGCCTCCGGCACCCAGCCCTACGCCTCGTACTGGTACCCGAACACCATCCTGGGCTGGGATCCGGCCACCGACCCCGACGCGCGCTTCAACCGCTCCCGCGTCCCGCTCCAGCCCCGCACCAGCGACCCGGCCCTCAGGGCCAACCCCAACGCCCGCGCGGGCGAGGGGAAGGTGGCCTCGCTGGTCTCCTTCGGGCCGACCTCCAACAACCCCTCCCAGGGCTCCGCAGATCCCAACTACTACGCCTTCGGCTACTGGCAGTACGTCGACAAGCTGGTCTTCTGGGGCGGATCGGCCGGCGAGGGCCTGATCCTCGCCCCCAACCCGACCGTGATCGACGCCGCCCACCGCAACGGCGTCAAGGTCTACGGCACCGTCTTCTTCCCGCCCGCCGCCTACGGCGGCCAGCTCCAGTGGGTCCGCGACTTCGTCCAGGAGTCCGGCAGCCGCTACCCCGTCGCCGACAAGCTCGTCCAGGCGGCCCAGTACTACGGCTTCGACGGCTGGTTCATCAACCAGGAGACCGGCGGCGGCGATTCGGCCCTCGCCACCGAAGTGCGCAACCTCATGCAGTACACCAAGGCGCAGAGCGGCACCGAGTTCATGTGGTACGACGCCATGACCGAGTCGGGATCGGTGAGTTGGCAGAACGAGCTGACCTCCGCCAACGACTCCTTCCTCCAGGAGGGCGCCAGGCGGACCGCCGATTCGATGTTCCTGAACTTCAACTGGAGCGCCGGCGGCCTCGACTCCTCCCGCAGCCTGGCCCGCGGCCTCGGCCGCAGCGAGTACGAGCTCTACTCCGGCATCGACACCGAGGCCAACGGCTACAACACCGGCGTGGACTGGAACGCCCTCTTCCCCGCCGGCAAACCGCACACCACCTCGCTCGGCCTCTACCGCCCCGAGTGGACGTGGAAGTCCGCCACCGACCGTGCCGACTTCTACGCCAAGGACGCCCGCTACTGGGTCGGCGCCAACAACGACCCCTCCAACACCACGACGTCCTCCGCCTGGAAGGGCCTGTCGACCTACGTCGCCGAGTCCTCACCGATCACCGCCAAGCCCTTCGTCACCAACTTCTCCACTGGGCAGGGCGACTTCCACAACGCCGCCGGCACCCGGGTCGCCACCGGGGGCTGGAACAACCTCTCGCTCCAGGACGTCCCGCCCACCTACCGCTGGCTGGTCGCCTCCGGCGGCAGCAGGCTCACCCCGTCCGTCGACTTCACCGACGCCTACGAGGGCGGCTCCTCGCTGCGCCTCAGCGGCAGACTGGACGCCGCCAACACGATCCGGCTCTACCAGACCAGGCTGCCGGTGGCAGCCGACTCCAAGCTCTCGGTGGTGCTCAAGACCCCGGCCGCCGGGCCGACCTCCCTCAAGGCCGCGATCTCCTTCACCGACGCGCCGACCGCCTTCACCACCCTCGACCTGGGCGCCAACTCCGGGACGGGGTGGGAGCGGCACACCCTCGACCTCTCCGCCTACGCGGGCCGGACCATCGCCCAGATCGGGCTGCAGGCCGAGGGCTCGAACCCCGCCTACGACCTGCGGGTCGGCCAACTCGCCGTATACGATGGCGCCGTGGACGCTCCGGCCGCTCCGAGCGGCCTCACCGTGCTCGGTGCGAGCGACGTGGTGGCGGGCAGCAGCCAGTCGCTGCGGCTCTCCTGGACGGCCTCGGCGGGCGGCGCCCCCGTCCACCACTACGAGGTGTATCGCCGCAACGCTGACGGCACCCGGGGCTACCTCGGGGCCACGCCCTCCGACGCGTACTTCGTGAACAAGCTGGACCGGGCGGGCGGTGAGAGCAGCACGACGGTCGAGGTCGAGGCGGTCTCCACCGAGTACGGCCGCTCCGCCGCGGCCGCCACCACGGTCTCCTGGACCGGCACCCCGCCCACCGGCACCAACCTGGCGCTGGGCCGCCCGGCCACCGCGTCCGGCCAGTGCAACGCCAACGAGACGGCCGCCAAGGCGGTCAACGGCACCGTCAGCGGCGGCAACGGCGACAAGTGGTGCACCCTGACGTCGAGCAAGTGGCTTGAGGTCGACCTCGGTTCGGCCCGGCCGCTGTCGAAGTTCGTGGTCAAGCACGCCTCGGCGGGCGGGGAGAGCTCCTCCTACAACACCCGCGACTTCACCGTCCAGGTCCGCTCCGCGAGCACCGATCCGTGGACCACGGTCGCGACCGTGACCGGCAACACCGCCGGCACCACCACCCACCCGGTGAACACCACCGCCCGCTACGTGCGGCTGGTCGTCACCAGGCCCACCCAGACCACCGACCCCGCCGCCCGCATCTACGAGTTCGAGGCCTGGGGCGTGTAGGGCGCGCCCCGGCCCCGTCGGAGGAAGGACCACCCCCGTGTCGGTCACCATCACCGCCGTCGACAGCACCGACCTCTTCACCGGCCCCGAGGACGCGCCGCGCCAGCTGCTGCGCGTGACCCTCGACGGCCCGTCCGCCCGGATCACCGTCACCGGCCCCGGGGTGTACGGCGAGGCGGTCGGCACGGGGCCGGTCGAAGTCCCCCTGGAGATCAGCGCGGCCGCCGCGCCCGGGCAGCGGCTCCCGGTCGAGGTGCGGGCCGGCGGCGCCCGCGCCGAGGCCGAGGTCGAGGTCGCCGAGCCCGGCTGGACCATGTACCTCGTCCCGCACTTCCACTACGACCCGGTCTGGTGGAACACCCAGGCCGCCTACACCGCGCCGTGGGAGCTGCTCTCCGGCGACGCCACCACCCGGCCGCTCTGGGAGCACAACGGCTTCGCCCTGGTCGACGCCCACCTGGACCTCGCGCTGCGCGACCCGGTGTACCGCTTCGTCCTCGCCGAAGTCGACTACCTGAAGCCCTACTTCGACCAGCACCCGGAGCGCCGCGAGACGCTGCGGCGGCTGCTGGAGCGCGGGCAGGTGGAGCTCGTCGGCGGCACCTACAACGAGCCCAGCACCAACCTCACCGGGGTCGAGAGCACCATCCGCAACATCGTCCTCGGCATCGGCTACCAGCGCGACGTCCTCGGCGGTGACCCGCGGACCGCCTGGCAGCTCGACGTGTTCGGCCACGACCCGCAGTTCCCGGGCCTGCTGGCCGCCGCCGGGCTCACCGGCAGCGCCTGGGCACGCGGGCCGTTCCACCAGTGGGGGCCGATCCAGAAGAACTTCGGTGCCGCCAAGGACGACGCCCGGGTGATGCAGTTCCCCAGCGAGTTCGAGTGGATCGCGCCCTCCGGCGAGGGCGTGCTCACCCACTACATGCCCCACCACTACTCGGCGGGCTGGTGGATGGACTCCTCGCCCGACCTGGCCGCCGCCGAGCAGGCCGTCCACGAGCTGTACCGCAAGCTCAAGCCGGTCGGCGCGACGAAGAACCTGCTGCTGCCGGTGGGCACCGACTACACCCCGCCCAACCGCTGGGTCACCGCGATCCACCGCTCCTGGGCCGCGAAGTACCTCTGGCCGCGGTTCGTCTGCGGCACCCCGCGCGACTTCCTGGACGCCGTCCGCGCCGAGCAGGCGGGCCAGGGGCGGCGGCCGAGCCCGCAGTCCCGCGACATGAACCCGGTCTACACCGGCAAGGACGTCTCCTACATCGACACCAAGCAGGCGCAGCGGGCGGTCGAGGTGGCCGCCGTCGACGCCGAGAAGCTGGCGTCCCTGGCCGTGGTGCACGGGCTCGGCCGGTATCCGTCGGCCGCGCTGGACAAGGTCTGGCGGCACCTGGCGAGCGGCGCCCACCACGACGCGATCACCGGCTCGGAGTCCGACCAGGTCTACCTCGACCTGCTCGGCGGCTGGCGGGAGGCGTACGACCTGGCCGCCGACGTCCGGGACCGGGCGCTGGCGGCGCTGACGGCGCGGATCGACACGACGGGTGTGGGCGAGGCGGTGGTCGTCGCCAACACGCTCTCGTTCGACCGCACCGACCTGGTCGCCGTCCGGCTGCCGGCGGAGCTCCGGTCGGTGCGGGTGCTGGACGACACCGGCTCCACCGTGCCGAGTTCGGTCGACCGGGGCACGCTGCGGTTCCTGGCCGCCGACGTGCCGGCGCTGGGGTGGCGGACGTGGCGGCTGGTGGCCGGTCCGGCCGGGGACACCGCCCGGTCCGGCGGAGGCACCGCCGGCGCGGACCGGGACACCGCCTGGTCGGCGGCCGACGGCCACAGCATCGCCAACGCCCGGTACCGGGTCACCGCGGATCCGGCCCGGGGCGGCGGCCTGACGTCGGTCCGGGATCTGCTGCACGGGCGCGAGTTGATCCAGGACGGCCGAGTCGGCAACGAGCTGCGGGTCTACGAGGAGTACCCGCAGCACCCCGACTTCGGCGAGGGCCCGTGGCACCTCGTCCCCAAGGGGCCGGTCCGGGGCTCGGCCGAGCAGCCGGCGGGCGTCCGGCGGGAGACCGGCCCGCTGGGGGAGCGGCTGGTGGTCGCCGGGACGGTGGACGGGATCCGGTACGAGCAGACCGTGACCCTCTGGCACGGCCTCGACCGGGTCGACTGCCGGACCAGGGTGGTCGACCACACCGGCGCCGACCGCCTGCTGCGGCTGCGTTTCCCGGTCGACCTGCCCGGCGCCCGCCCGGTCAGCGAGGTGGCCGGGGCGGTCGTCGGCCGCGGCTTCGCGCGGCCCGAGGCCGACGCCGCCGAGGCGCCGTGGACGCTGGACAACCCCGCCCACACCTGGTTCGGCCTCGGCTCCACCGCCCGGGTGGTGCTCACCGACCCGGCCGGTGCGGTGGTCGGCGAACGGGCGCTCGGCGTGGCCGAGGTGGTCGTCCCCGAGCTGGACGCCGCCGCCGACGCCCGCGCGCTGGTGGTGGCGCTCGCCCGGGTCGGCGTGACCGCGACCACCTCCGCCGCCGACTGGGCCCGCTACGGGTGGCTGGACGTCGACTCCAACCTCCCGGACTTCCGGATCGTCGTGGGCGGGCCGGAGGTCAACGACGCGGCCCGCGAGCTGATCGAGCGCGCGGGCGAGGAGTACGCGGCCGCACTCAAGGCGCACGGCGCCGTCTGGGTTCCGGCCGCGCCGGGCGCCGGGACCGGCACGGACCTGCGCGACCTGCGGGCGCTCCCGGCGCTGGTCGTCACCGACCCGGACGTGCTGGCCGCGGACCTCGCGGACGCCCGGACCGGCGCCGTCTGCCCGGCCCCGATCACGGAGCAACTGGCCGACCACACCGTGGCGTTGCTCACATTCGGCCTGCCCGGCTTCGCGGTCGACGCCACCGGCGCCCTGCACCTGTCGCTGCTGCGCTCCTGCACCGGCTGGCCCTCCGGGGTCTGGATCGACCCGCCCCGGCGCACCGTCCCCGACGGATCCTCGTTCCAACTCCAGCACTGGACACACGAGTTCGCGTACGCGCTGGTGGGCGGCGCGGGCGACTGGCGGGCCGGGGCCCTGCCCGCCCGGGGCCAGGAGTTCAACCACCCGCTGTACGCCCGGCTCGCCCCGGCCCGGAACGGCCCGCTGCCGCCCGCCCTCTCCTGGCTGCGGGTCGAACCGGCGCGCGAGGTACTGCTCGGCGCCCTGAAGCCGGCCGGCAACCCCGTCGCCCACGGCTCGGCGGCGCCCGTGGGGGAGCGGCTCACGGTCCGGCTGGTGGAGGCCACCGGTCTCGGCCGCACGGCCTCCCTCGGCGGGGCGCTCGGCCTGTCCGAGCTGCACCGGGCCGACCTGCTGGAGCGGCCGACCGGCCCGGAGGACCTGTGCCTGGCGGGCTCGCAGATCGTCACCGTGCTGGCCCGGCCCGCCGTCATAGCCGATCCGGGCGGACCGGTCCTCGGCGCCGTCGCCGAGGCCGCCCAGCCGGTGCACGCCCGCTACTGGCTGCACAACCGGGGCCCGGCGCCGCTCGGCTACCTGCCGGTGTCGGTCGGCGTCTCGCCGGGACTGCTGCGGACGGCGGGCGAGCCCGTCGGGCTCTCGGTGGTCCTCGCCTCCCAGCTGCGGGACGCCGTGGTCGAGGGCACCGCCACCGTGCTGCCGCCCGAGGGCTGGACGGCGAGCCCCGACACCCGGCCCTACCGGCTGGAGGCCGGCGGGCACCTGCGGTTCCCGGTCGAACTCACCCCGCCGGCCGGGGTCGAGCCCGGCCTGTACTTCGCCGCCGTCCGGATCGCGCACGACGGGCAGCAGGTGGAGGACGTCGCCACCGTGGCGGTCGGCGACCTGCCGGAGCTGCTCCCGGCCGCCGGCGCGGCGCCCGAGGCCTGGACCGCCGCCCAGGGCACCACCTCCGCGGTGGGCCGCGACACCGGACTCACCGCGACCGTCCTGACCGAGTCCGTCCGCCTCACCCCCGGCGGCCGGGCCGTCCTCGACCTCCGCCTCGCCAACCGCACCCGGGGCGAGATCCGCGGCGAGCTCCAACTCGTCTCGCCCTGGGGCACCTGGGAGGCCGTCGGCACCCCCGTCCGCGGCTTCACCGTCCCCACCGGGGCCGTGCTGACCGCGTCCTTCGACCTCGCCGCCCCCGAGGACGCCGACCCGGGCACGTACTGGGCGCTCGCCAAGGTGATGTGGTTCGGCCGCTGCCAGTACACGCGGGCCGTCGACGTGGTGGTGGCGCCGTAACCGCCGGCCGCCGCCACCGAGCCGTGGCCGGGCTCCCGCACGGGGCCGAGCGGAAACGGCCTTCCCCCGGGCGCTCGGTGCGCCCGGGGGAAGGCCGTTGCAGGTGGAGCGGTGCGGCTACCGCGCCGTGGTCAGACGATCACCTCGTCATAGGATCGCGTCGTCAGAGGATCACGTCGAAGAACGACGTCCAGCCCGTGCCGACCAGGGTGCGCCCGCCGGGGAGGAAGTCGAAGAGTTCGCCGTTGCGGGTCACACCGACCTGCTCGGGCGTGCCGTCGCTGTCGAGGTCGGTGACGAACGGCTCCCACTCGCCGTTCCACCAGCCGTTCCCGTAGAAGTACCGCGAGCCGAAGCTCAGGTTCCCGGGGGTGCTGGTGTTGGGGTAGACGTACTGGTCGCCCTGGTCGGTGCGGCCGATGATGTCCGCCTTGAAGTCACCGTTGACGTCGGCGATCCGGATGGTCGTCCAGGCCGCCGGCCACCAGCCGTTCCCGGCGAAGATCCGGTCGCCCAGCGTCGAGGTGCCGGTGCCGCCGGTGCCCGGGTAGACCCAGAGGTCGCCGCCGCTGTCGCGCGCGATGACGTCGGTGCGGCCGTCGCCGGTGACGTCGCCGAACGCGAGCCGCTCGTACGACCAGCCGGTGCCGATCAGGACCGGGCTGCCGAACGGGTACTGGCCCTTGCCGCCGGTGCCCGGGTAGAGCATCAGTTCGCCGTTGTTGGTGCGCCCGACGATGTCGCTCTGGCCGTCGTTGTTGAGGTCGGCGGTGTAGGGCACCCAGTAGTCGCGCCACCAGCCGTTCCCGACGAAGTAGCGCTGGCCGAGGGTCGAGGTGCCGCTGCCGCCGGTGCCCGGGTAGACCCACATGTCGCCGTTGGCGTCGCGGGCCAGCACGTCGGTGCGGCCGTCGGCGTTGTAGTCCGGCCGGCTCTGGGTGCCGCTGGTCCAGATGCCCTGGCCGACGGCGTTGTAGATCACCAGGACGCCGTGTTCCAGGACCATGGCGTAGGCGTTCGGCTTGCCCCAGGTGTTGGCGTTCCACAGGGCCCGGGAGCCGTCGGCGCTGTACACGACGAAGTTGCCGTCGGCCTGCATCCGGGCCACCGCGCCGGGGTTGCCCGCGGTGTTGGAGGCCCAGAGCGTCTTGCCCGAGCGGGTCAGGACGAGGTTGCCGTCGGCCTGCATGACCAGCTTCGACGGGCCGGTGCTGAACTCCTGCCCCGAGGCGAGCTGGGTGCCGGAGGGGATCCGGGCACCGACGACGCCGTCGACGGTCCAGCCGCCGGAGAAGGAGTTGACGCTCCCGTCCCAGGCCTGGCCGGTCCAGGCGAAGAGGGTGTTGTCGGTCTGCCGGGCCCACAGGTCGGTGACGCCGTCGCCGCTGATGTCGCCGACCGAGCCGACGGTCGGGTAGAGCGCCTTGGTGACGCCGGTGCCGACGCGGGTGCGGCCCTGGGTGCCCCAGGTGGCGAGGTCGACCAGGCCGTTGGCGTCCTTGCGGCCGTAGGCCCGCAGGATGTCGCCGTTCTCCTCGTTCCGCAGCCAGAGGTCGGGAACGCCGTCGCCGTTGAGGTCGCCGGGGGCGATCACGGTGAACTTGTCCCAGTCGTCGCCGCCGACCAGCACGGGCTGGCGGTCGTCGTCCAGGTAGTCGTTGCGGGCGCCGAAGTAGGCCCACAGGTACTTGCCGTCGCGGACCAGCAGGTCGGGCCGCCCGTCGCCGTTGAGGTCGCCGGGGGAGAGGACCTGGGCGTTGTCCTGCTGCCAGTGGTCGTTGCCGGTGGGGCAGACGCCCTCCTCGTCGGCGACCGGGCAGAACAGTTTCTGCTCCTGCCGGCCCTTGCCGAAGGTGGCCGAGGCGGTGCCGAGGCCGTTGTTCTGGTAGGTCCAGATCTTGCGGCGCTTGTCGACGGGGTCGTACTCCAGGGAGACGAGGTCGTTGTAGCCGTCCTCGCCCCAGTCGCCCGAGTAGGCGATCCGCGGGTCGCCGAAGTGCAGGCCGCCGTTGGTGGCGGAGGAGAACCGGCCGTCGCCCTGGCCCGCGTAGGTGAGCAGGGTGCCGTTGGAGTCGACGCTCCAGATGTCCTTGTGACCGTCGCCGTTGAGGTCGTACGCCTGGTCGCGCTCCATCGAGCGGCCGGCGTAGAACAGGTAGGTCGCGGTGTCGGAGCGGTTGCCGGCGGAGTCCTGGCTGAACGCGTGGACGAAGTGCGGCCCGACGCCGGACGGCGTGAGCTGGATGCTCGCGGTGCCGCCGGGCGGCACCTCGGCACCCTTCACCGCCGGGTCCCAGTCGGTGTAGTAGAAGTACCGCACCACGTCGTCGACGCCGTTGGCCTCGATGGTGAAGCCGCCGGGGGTGCGGGCCTTGCCGGTGCCGGCCGGCCAGCCGTTGTCACCGTTGGGGAACGCGGAGGAGTCGATCTTCGGCGGCCGGGCCGGGCGCGTCCGGTCGACGGCGAACCGGCAGGTGGTGCTCCAACCGGAGTACTCGCTCTGGTCGTACGCCCGGACCTGCCAGGTGTAGTCGCCGGTGGGCAGTTCGGAGTCCGGTACGACCAGCGTGGAGACCCGGCCCTTGAGCGCGGGGATCCACTTGTCGGCGACCAGGTTGCCGCCGCGGAAGATCTGGAACTGCGCGGAGAGGTTCCCGGCGTTCGGGTCGTCCACCAGCGCGTACAGGCTGACCGTCGTGTTGCCGATCAGGCCGCCGGTGGCGCAGTCGGTGTGGGGGTTGGTCCCCAGGTCCGTCGGTGTCAGCGGCGGGTCGTTGTACTTGGTCTCCAGGACCACCGACTTGGGGTCGAACTTCTTCCACCCGTAGGTGTCGTTCTCGTTCTCGGCGTACAGACCCACCGTGATGTTCGGGTCACCGGCCGCCGCGACCCGCTGGATCTTCCAGGTCACGTCCCATTCGAGGTTGCCACCGGGGCAGTTGGAGCTCCAGCCCTTGGACTGGTTGACCGTCCCGAGCCAGTCGATCCGGTCCGGCTGGTGCTCCCAGGTGGTGTTCCGGTCGATGCCCTTGGTGTGCCAGAGCTGGACCGGGCGGGCCTGGCAGGACCAGGACCAGGTGTTGTCGATCCGGAAGGTGGAGGAGATCACCTTCGCACCGCGGATGTTGCCGGTGTCCATCTGGAAGAACGACCGGGAGAGGCCGTTGGTCTCGGACTCGTAGCCGACCCGGGCCACGTCGTTGGCGTTCCAGAAGCTGTCCTTCGGACGCTTCTTGTACACCCGGGTCCAGTTCTGCCGGCCGCCCCAGGCCCAGGAAGGGTCGATGTAGACCGGGTACTTGGTGTCGGCGGCCTTGAGCAGCGCCTGGTCCGGCGTGATCTGCAGCGTGTTGCCGCTGACCGCCGTCGGCATGACGGCTTCCTTGGAGCCGGCCGGTTGGTCGAAGGTGCTCGCGGGCGCGGTCGGTCCGGCCGGGGCCGCGCCGGCGGCGGCCGCCGCGAAGCTCATGGACTTGGCCGCCGGGGCGCCGGACGGCGGAGCGCTGGTCGCGGTCGTGGAGTCCCACATCACCGGGGTGGGGCTGGTGAACACCGGCTGGCCCGCCGGGTCCAGCGCCTGCACCACGCCGGTGGCGGCGTCGGTGGAGACCGTCACGCCCACCGTGGACATCGTGTACTTGAGCGTGGCCAGCTCCGGGTTGGCGGCCGCGGCCGCCGTCTTGACGACGACGAGCTGCGAGAAGCCCTCGACCTCGGCCTTCAGCTGGACGTCGACCCCGGGCAGGACCTCGGGGTAGGAGGCGACGTTGCCGGCCAGGGTCGGCTTCGGCAGGGGCTTCGGCCAGGACAGCGAGAGCGTACGGCCGTCCTTCACACCCGAGAGCAGCGGCGCGGTACCGCCGCCGGAGAACGCGATGGTGACCGAGGCGGCCTTCGGGCGCACCGAGCCGTCCGGGGCGAACTCCAAGGTGGGGTCGGTGGGCACCCAGGCCCCGCCGCGCAGGACGCGGACCGGAGCCCCGTGGCGGCGGATCGAGAACGTGCCGTCCGGGTTGGCCCAGGTGTCCGACAGCTCGGTGCGGGCGTTGACCAGCTCGACCGGGGTGTTGGTGGCCTTGGCCTCCTTGAGGGCCTTGTCCTCGGGGCTGACCGAGCCGTCGTCCCCGGGCTGTGTCACCGCGGGGGCGGCGGGTGGCAGCGGGGCGGCGGTGGCGAACGGGCTCACGGCGAGTCCGGCCGTGAGCCCTCCGGTCAGAGCCAGGGCTATGGCTCCGGACGTCGGCCGTCGTCGGCGGCCGAGTCGGCGGGAAAGTTTGGTCACACTGCTTCCTTCGGATGTTTGCTGTGTCGAAAGCGGTAGGACTCTATACCTCCTGATGGGGGGCTGGTGTGCGTCGATTCCCGCAAGGCCGCTGCCGTGCGCGAAGGTCTGGTGAGACGTCAGAAACCTCGCCAATCCTCTTCTTTGACGAACCATTTGGGCAAGTCCGGTTGATCATGACGAACGATCACGTATTCGGACATATCTGTGCACCGTCCGGAAATTCGGGAAAGCAATTCGATGGCGACCCTTGGTAGCCTTCGCCCGCTCGATCAGAATCTTCGAAGGGCGCGGAGTGAGGCACTACGCCACACGGTGGTTGGCGACCGCGGTCGCCACCACGGCATTGATAGGGGCGCTGCCGAGTGCGGCGTCAGCTGCGGATTCCCGCGGCAAGGGGCCGGATCTGCCGGCCCTGCAGCAGACCCGTCCGGTACCGGTGAAGCCGGTCAAGGCAGGCGGGGAGAAGCGGCCCAACCAGGCGGTGGCGCCGTCCGGGGCCGTTGCGGAACCGGCCTGGCCCGGACCGTCCGCGATATCGGCGACCGTCGTCGGTGCGGGCACCAAGTCCGGGAAAAGCACGGGTAAAGCGACGTTGGGGCTGAGCCCCGACGTGCGCAACGAAGGTCCGGTCGTCACCGTCGCGGACCGGCAGCAGACCCGGGCCGCCGGAATCGACGGAGTACTGTTCTCGGTCGCGGGGCAGAACGGGGGCGGAGGGGGCGGGAAGGTCGACGTCGCCGTCGACTACACCGCCTTCGCGAAGGCCTACGGTGGTGACTGGGCGTCACGGCTGCGGCTGGTCCGGCTCCCCGACTGTGCCCTGACCTCTCCGGGCAACCCCGAGTGCCGGACCCCGGTGCCGCTGGACTCGGTGAACGAGCCGGCGAAGTCGGTCGTCTCGGCCGTCGTGGACGCCCCGGCGGCGGCCGCGGCACCGAGGAAGTCCTCGTTCCTCGCCGCGCCCGCCGCGCTCACGGCGGCCCCGGCGGGCGGGTCGCTGGTCCTCGCCGCCACGGCCGGCACCTCCGGCCCCACCGGCGACTACGCGGCGACGCCGCTCCAGGCCTCCGGGACGTGGTCGGGCGGCGGCTCCTCCGGGGCGTTCGCCTGGTCGTACCCGGTCGGCGTGCCCGCCGTCCCGGGCGGGCTGCAGCCCACCGTCGCGCTGGGCTACTCCTCGCAGAGCGTCGACGGGCGCACCGGCGCCTCCAACAACCAGGCGAGCTGGATCGGCGACGGCTGGAACTGGGAGCCGGGCTTCATCGAGCGCCGCTACAAGCCCTGCGACGACGACAAGACCGGCGGCACCAACACCGCCAAGGTCGGCGACCTCTGCTGGTTCACCGACAACGCGGTGCTCTCGCTCGGCGGCAAGCAGACCGAACTCGTCTACCAGAGCGGCAAGGGCTGGCACCCGGCCGCCGACGGAGGTGAGAAGGTCGAGCGGCTGACCGGCGCCACCAACGGCGACAACGACGGCGAGCACTGGAAGATCACCACGGTCGACGGCACCCAGTACTTCTTCGGCCTGAACCGCCTGCCGGGCCACACGGCCGGGGCGGCGGAGACGAAGTCCGCCTGGACGGTGCCGGTCTTCGGCAACCAGTCCGGCGAGCCGTGCTACAACTCCTCGTTCGCCAACGCCTGGTGCCAGCAGGCGTGGCGCTGGCAGCTGGACTACGTGGTCGACCCGCGCGGCAACGCCATGGCGTACTACTGGAACACCGAGTCCAACAACTACGCCCGCAACTGGAACTCCACGACCGGCAAGGGCACCACCACCCCGTACGTGCGGGGCGGTTGGCTCGACCGGATCGAGTACGGCCTGCGCGCCGACTCCGTGTACACCGCGAAGCCGGCCGGCATCGTGGCCTTCGGCGTCGACGAGCGCTGCCTCACCGGCTGTGGCACCTTCGACGAGGCCAACGCCAAGAACTGGAAGGACGTGCCGTTCGACCTGTTCTGCGCCGACGGCGCCGACTGCAAGAACAACGCCTCCCCGTCGTTCTGGTCGCGCAAGCGCCTCGCCTCGATCACCACCAAGGCGCTGACCGGCGGCAGCCACAAGGAGGTCGACAGCTGGAGCCTGGTGCAGAGCTTCCCGCCCTCCGGCGACGGCCTCTCCACCCCGATGTGGCTGAGCTCCGTCACCCGCACCGGCAAGAGCAACGGCAGCCTGACGACGCCCCCGGTGACCTTCGCCGGCGAGCAGCTGGCCAACCGGGTCGACAAGACCGGTGACGGCCTCGCGCCGTTCATCCGACTGCGGCTCTCCGAGATCACCACGGAGACCGGCGGCACCATCGGGATCTACTACTCCCAGCCCGGCTGCACCGCAACCTCCCTGCCGGCCGCCGACGGCACCAACACCAGCCGCTGCTACCCGGTGAAGATCCGCGAGGGCAACCTCGTGAAGACCGACTGGTTCAACTCCTACGTGGTGGAGAAGGTCGTCGAGGGCGACAACCTGGTCGAGAGCCCCGACAAGGTCACCGAGTACGCCTACCTCGACGGCGCCGCCTGGTCGGTGAACGAGGACGAGTTCACCAAGGCCGACGAGCGCACCTACTCGGTGGGCCGCGGCTACGGCCGGGTCCAGACCCGCACCGGCGCCGGCTTCGACGCCCGCACCCTGACCGAGAGCCGCTTCTTCCGCGGCATCGAGGGCGCCGCCGTCGCCGACTCCGCCGGGGCGGTGGTCACCGACCGCCGCGAGTTCGCCGGCCAGCTCCGCGAGAAGGCGGTCTACAACGGCGACGGCGGTCCGCTGCTCTCCGCGACCTCCTACAGCCCGTGGCGCTCCGACGAGACCGCCACCCGCACCCGGGCCGGGCTGCCCGACCTGACCGCCCGCCACACCGGCGTGGCCGAGGAGCGGACCCGCACGACCGTCACCGGCGGCGAGCGCCGCACCTCCCTGGCCCGGACCTTCGACGCGTACGGCCTGATCGCCACGCTCGGCGAGCAGGGCGACGAGGCCGTCTCCGGCGACGAGCGGTGCACCACCACCGAGTACGCCCGCAACACCGCGACCTGGCTGCTCGACAAGGTCTCCCGGGTCGAGGTGACCGGCAAGGCCTGCGGTTCCCCGGTCAGCCGCCCGGCGGACGTTCTCTCCGACGACCAGACGCTCTACGACGGCACCACGGCCGTCGGCGCCGCGCCCACCGCGGGCCTGCCCACCGAGACCCGGGCGATCAACGGGCAGGGCACCGGCTACGACACCGCCGCCCGCACCGGCTACGACGGCTACGGCCGCGTGGTCTCGGTCACCGACGCGTACGGCAAGACCACCACCACCGCCTTCACCCCCGCCACCGGCGAGCCGGCGACCGGATCGGTGGTCACCAACCCGCTGGGCCACACCGTCACCACCGGCTACGAGCCGCTGCGCGGCCAGGCGGTCACCGTCACCGACGCCAACAACAAGGTCACCACCTCGCAGTTCGACGCGCTCGGCCGGATCACCAAGGTCTGGCTGCCGACCCGCTCGGCCGCCGCCTACCCGGACGCGCCGAACTACGGGTTCGACTACCTGGTCCGCAACGACGGCCCGGTCGTCGTCACCACCCGTACCCTGCAGCACGACTCCACCTACGAGACCGCGTACGCCTTCTACGACGGCCTGCTGCGCTCCCGGCAGACCCAGCGCACCTCGCCGGACCGCGCCGGACGCCTCGTCACCGAGCAGTTCTACGACACCCGGGGCCTGGCCTGGCGCGACTCCGGCCGCTACTACGCGGACGGCGCCGCCGAGGGCGTCCTGGTCACCGGTCAGGAGCTCAAGTACCCGGCGTCGAAGGACACCCTGTACGACGGCGCGGGCCGGGCGGTGGCCGTGGTCGACCGCCGCTTCGGCGACGAGACCAAGCGGACCACCACCACGTACCACGGCGACGCCGTCACCGTCGTGCCGCCCGCCGGCGGCACCGCGACGACCAAGTACGCGGACGCCCGCGGCAACGTGGTCGAGCTGAAGGAGTACACGGACGCCGGCCGCACCGCGAGCCAGTCGGTCCGCTACACCTACGACCAGCGCGGCAAGGTGGTCCGGATGGACGACCCGGCCGGCAACGTCTGGCGCTACACCTACGACGTGCGCGGCCGGCAGGTCAAGGTCGAGGACCCGGACAAGGGCACCAGCGAGCTGACCGTCGACGCCGGCGGCCGGGTCACCGACGTGAAGGACGGCCGCGGCGTCGTCCTGCACACCGACTACGACGCCCTCGGGCGGACCACCGCCGTCAAGCAGGGCGCCGCCTCGCTCGCCCAGTGGACGTACGACACCGTCGCCAAGGGCCGGTTGGCCACGGCCACCCGCTACGCCGACGGCGCGGCCTACACCACGGCCGTCACCTCGTACAACAGCCTCTACGAGCCGGTCGGCACCCAGGTGACCATCCCGGCGACGGAGGGCGCGCTGGCGGGCACCTACAAGTGGACCACCTCGTACAACGCCAACACCGGCCAGCCGATGTGGACCCAGCACCCCGCCATCGGCGGGCTGCCGCAGGAGCGCGTCACCAGCTCGTACACCCCGACCACGGGCCTGTCCGCCACCACCTACGCGGGCGGCGACGCCATCGTCGCGGCCACCACCTACGACCACTACGGCCGCACCCTCCGGGAGGAGTACGGACCCTTCGGCTCGCAGCTGTGGGGCTCCTACGAGTACGACGAGCACACCGGCAGCCTGCTGCGCGCCGTGACCGACCGTGAGAAGGCGCCGCAGCGGATCGACGACACCCGGTACACCTACGACGCCGTCGGCAACGTCACCGGCACCTCGACCCGCTCCGGGCAGGACGCCGCCGCCGTCACCGACACCCAGTGCGTGGTCACCGACGCCCTGCGCCGGATCACCGAGGCCTGGACCGCCACCGGCGACTGCACCGCCGCCCCCTCGGCGGCCACCGTCGGCGGCCCGGACGCGTACTGGACCAGCTTCCGCTACGACGCCGTCGGCAACCGCCGCGGTGAGACCCGCCACGGCCTGGCCGGCGCGGGCGACACCGTGCGCACCTACACCTCGGCGCCCGGCCGCCCGAACACCCTGGTCGCGGTCGACCAGACCGGCCCGGCCGGCACCCTGAAGGAGACCTACAGCTACGACGCCACCGGCAACACCACCGGCCGCACCATCGGCTCCGCCCCCGCCCAGACCCTGGAGTGGGACCAGCAGGGCCGGCTGGCCAAGCTGACCGGTGCCGGCACGGACAGCTACGTGTACGACGCCGACGGCCAGCGGCTGGTCCGGCGCGACTCCGCCGGCACCACGCTCTACCTGCCGGGCGGCAACGAGCTGAAGCTCGCCGGCGGCACGGTCACCGGCACCCGCTACTACACCCACGGCGGCAAGACCGCCGCGGTGCGCAGCGCGGGCAAGCTGACCTTCGTCCTCGCCGACAACCACGGCACCGCCACCGTCCACGTCGACGCGGCCACCCAGGCCGTCACCCGGCGCAAGACCACCCTGTTCGGCGCCGAGCGCGGCACCGCACCCGGCAGCGGCTGGGTCGGGGACCACGGCTTCGTCGGCGGGGTCGAGGACGGCGACTCCGGGCTGACCCACCTGGGCGCCCGCGAGTACGACCCGGGCATCGGCCGGTTCATCAGCGTCGACCCCAAGCTGGACAGCACCAGCTCGCAGGAGCTGAACGCCTACGGCTACGCCAACAACAACCCGCTGAGCACCGCCGACCCGTCCGGTGAGGCGCTGCCCGAATGCTGGTCCGGCCAGTACACCTGCACCAACGGGGGGACCAAGCCCACCGGGTACGGCAGCAACTACCTCAACATCACCCGCGCCGAGGGCGGCGAGCCGGCGCCCGAGTACTGCGCCACGCACGACTGCTCCCCGCCGCCGCCGCGCAGCAACGTCTTCGGGAAGCTGAGCAAGGACGAGCGCAAGTCGCGGGCCGGCTGGCTGCGCGAGGAGGAGAAGAGGCGGCCCATCCAGTGGGGGGCTCCCGACGAGAAGAAGCGGAAGGAGCTCGACCGGAGCTTCAACTTCACGTTCAACTCGGCCGAGGCGTACGAGTGCGTACAGGACCTGAACGAGTGCGCGGTCTACGTGACCGAGAGCGTCTGGGCGATGGAGCAGACTCTGGAGTACACCGGGGAAACCAAGGGCGAGAAGGCTAACGCCTACCGCCACGTGCTCTGGCAGGGGACCCTGACCGCCCGGCTGGGGAAGGAGAAGGCGGACAAGTGGGCCGCCGCGCATGAAGCCTTCTACCCGGCGGACGAGGAGTCGGACCACACCATCGACCTGCTGAACAATGAGTACGGGCAGGCGCTCGGCGAACGGGCGGCCCGGGAGGCGAACGGCAACAAGGCCGTGACCAACCTGCTCATCAAGCGCGGTGCGAGGGAGTACCTCACCTCGAACTCCTACGGCCGCAAGGAGGACGTCGAGTAGCGACCGGATTCCCGTCCTCGTAACACCAGTGCCCGCCGGAACGGCCTCCGCCGATCCGGCGGGCACTGCCGCCCCCCCCGACCTGGAGAATGGACCGATGACCGCTTCGCTTCCCACTGTTCCCCCCGCCGCGCCACCCGGCGGGGCCGCCCCCGACCGCTGGCGGCTGCTCGTCTGGGCGCGGCTCGTCGGCGCGGGCGGGGTCGTCGGCGGCGTGTTGGCCACGACGGTCACCGTGCTCGGCTACAGCGTCGTGCTGGTGCCGTTCGGCCTCGTGGTGGGGGCGGTGCTCGGCACCGTCCTCGCCCTGGTGACCGCCTCGGTGCTGGCCTGGCTGCCGCCGAGGGCTGCGCTCAGCGGCTGGATCGCGCCGCCGCTGGGCGCAGCCCTGGCCTTCGCCGGGGAGTTCCTGCTGCTCGGCTTCGTATTCGACGAGCCGGCGGCCTTCCTGGAGCCCGAGATCGCCGCCGTCGCCGGGGCGACCGTGCTGCTGGTCGCCGCCGGCTTCCACTGGGCCGTCCGCGGCCTGCGCCCGGCCGCCGGGGTCTGACCGAGCCGGGCCGCGGCCCTCACCGTCCGCGGTGGGTGGTGATGAGCTCGGCGTAGCGGTGGCCGCTGGTCTTGATGGTGCGGCGCTGGGTGGGGTAGTCGACGTGGACCAGGCCGAAGCGCTTGTCGTAGCCGTAGGCCCACTCGAAGTTGTCCAGCAGGGACCAGGCGAAGTAGCCGGCCAGCGGGGCGCCCTGGGCGGTGGCGCGGGCGCAGGCGGCGAGGTGCCGTTCGAGGAAGGCGGTGCGCTCGGGGTCGTGGACGGTGCCGTCGGGGGCGACGGTGTCGCGGTAGGCGGAGCCGTTCTCGGTGACGTAGATGCGCCGGGCGCCGTACTCGCGGGTGAGCCGCAGCAGCAGCTCCTCCAGGCCGGGGGCGTGCACCTCCCAGGGCATCGCGGTGTGCTCGGGGTTGGGGCCGGGCACCTGCCGGAAGTACGGGGCCGGGCCGGTCGGGTCGGCGGTGACGATCTGGCGGAAGTAGTAGTTGAGGCCGAGCCAGTCGAGGGGAGCGGCGATGAGGTCGAGGTCGCCGTCGCGTTCCGGCAGGTCGACGCCGTAGACCTCGCGCATGTCGTGCGGGTAGCCGCGGCCGAGGACGGGGTCGAGCCACCAGCGGTTGACGTGCCCGTCGGCCCGGACGGCGGCGGCGCGGTCGGCCTCGGAGTCGGTGGCCGGCCGCACCGGACTGAGGTTGTTCACCAGGCCGATCCGGGCGCCGCGGACGGTCTCGCGCAGCACCCGCACGGCGAGGCCGTGGCCGAGGTGGAGGTGGTAGGAGGCGCGGACGGCGGCGGTGAGGTCGGTGAGGCCGGGGGCCATCGCACCGTCGAGGTGGCCGATCCAGGCGGAGCAGAGCGGTTCGTTGAGGGTGGCCCAGTCGGTGACCCGGTCGCCGAGGCGGGCGGCGACGGCGGCGGTGTACTCGGCGAACCGTTCGGCGGTCGCGCGTTCCGGCCAGCCGCCGCGGTCCTGCTGGGCCTGGGGGAGGTCCCAGTGGTAGAGGGTGGGGAACGGCCTGATGCCGGCGGCGAGCAGGCCGTCGACCAGGCGGTCGTAGAAGTCCAGGCCGGCGGGGTTGACCCGGTCGTCGGCGTGCGGCACGACGCGGGGCCAGGCGATCGAGAACCGGTAGGCGCCGAGGCCGAGCCGGCGCATCAGCGCGATGTCCTCGGGCCAGCGGTGGTAGTGGTCGCAGGCGGTGTCGCCGGTGTCGCCGTTGGCCACCCGGCCGGGGGTGCGGGCGAAGGTGTCCCAGATGGACGGGGCGCGGCCGTCGGCGGCCGCCGCGCCCTCGATCTGGTAGGCGGCGGTGGCCGCGCCCCAGAGGAAGTCGTCGGGCAGGGAGCTCAGCGCGCTGAGGTCGGTCACGGGGGGCCTTTCGGTCACGGCGGGTGCTGCGGTCACGGCGGGGATCGGGGGCGGGGAGTCCGTCACTTGACGGCTCCGGCGGTGAGGCCGGCGACCAGGTAGCGCTGCAGCAGCAGGAAGCCCGCGACGACGGGCACGCTCACCACCAGCGAGGCGGCCATCACCTGGTTCCAGTAGACGTCGCTGAGCGTGGCGTAGCCCTGGAGGCCGACGGCGAGGGTGCGGGTCTCGTCGTTCGTCAGCACCGAGGCGAACAGCACCTCGCCCCAGGCGGTCATGAAGGCGTACACGGCGACGGCGACGATGCCCGGCACGGCGGCCGGGACGACGATCCGCACCAGCGCCCCGACCGGCCCGCAGCCGTCGACCAGGGCGGCCTCGTCGAGGTCCCGCGGGATCGAGTCGAAGTAGCCGACCAGCATCCAGATCGAGAACGGCAGCGAGAAGGTCAGGTAGGTGAGGATCAGGCCGCCCCGGCTGCCGTACAGCGCGACGCCGGTGGCGTTGCCCACGTTGACGAAGATCAGGAAGAGCGGGAGCAGGAACAGGATGCCGGGGAACATCTGGGTGGAGAGCACCGTCACGGTGAAGAGCCGCCGGCCGCGGAAGCGGTAGCGGCTGACCGCGTACGCCGCGAGGACGGCGACCAGCACCGAGCAGACCGTCGCGCCGCCGGCCACGATCAGCGAGTTGACCAGGTACCGGCCGAGCGGGACGGTGCGCCAGATGTCCAGGTAGGGGCGGAGCGTCACGGTGCTGGGGAGCCAGCGGAACGGCCCCTGGACGTCCCGGAGCGGTTTGAGCGAGCTGCTGAGCATCACCAGGACGGGGGCGGCGCTGAAGACGGCGAGCGCGGTCAGGAAGATCCGGCGGAGCCGGCGGAAGGACGCGGGCGGGTCGATCATTCCGCACCCCTTCGGCGTGAGGTGGCGAGCAGGTGGACGGCGGTCACCAGGAGCAGGAAGAGCAGCAGCAGGACGGACATCGCCGAGCCGGCGCCGAAGTTCCAGGTGACGAAGGAGGACTGGTAGATGTGCACGGAGATCAGGTCCGCCGCCTCCGGGGCCGACCGCCCGAACAGCACGTACGGGGTGTTGAAGTCGTTGAACGTCCAGAGGAAGAGCACCAGGACGAGGACCGTGTTCACCGGGCGCAGCGACGGCAGGGTGATCCGGAGGATCTGCTGCCGGACGCCGGCGCCGTCCAGCGCGGCGGCCTCGTAGAGCTCGCGCGGGATGTTCTGCAGGCCCGCGGTGAGGGTGAGGAAGGCGAACGGCCAGCTGCGCCAGACCGAGACGGTGACCAGCGCGGCGAAGCTGTTGTCGCCCAGCAGCCAGAACGGCTTCTCGTCGACGAGGTGCAGCTGGTCGTGGAGCACGTGGTTGATCAGCCCGGTGTCCCGCTGGAACATGAACGACCAGGTGATGACGGCGGCGTAGACCGGCAGGGCGTACGGCAGCAGGAACAGCGCGCGCAGGGCGCCGCGGCCGCGGAAGGTGTCCTGCATCATGATCGCGGCCGTGGTGCCGAGCAGCCAGGCGAGGCCGACGGCGAGCACGGTGAAGGTGCACGTGACCCAGAAGGAGTGCAGCAGCGCCCGGCCGACGGGGGCGTGGAAGTCCACCGCCATACGGTAGTTGGCGAGTCCGGCCCAGGGCGCGGCGGACCAGTCCCGGACGAAGAACTGGGTGAGCCGCTTGAGGCTCATCACGATGCCGACCAGCATCGGCGCCAGGTGGATCAGCAGTTCGAGGGCGAGGGCGGGGAGCAGCAGCAGGTAGGGGAGGGCGCCCGGTCGGAGGCGGAGGCGGAGGCGGGCTCGGAGCCGGGTTCGGGGGCGAAGGCGGGTGCGGAGCACGTCAGTTGGCCGGCATCTGCTGCTGGGCCTTGGTGAGTTCGGCCTTCACGGAGTCGTCGGTGGCGGGCCGGCCGGCGGCGGCCGCGGCGAGCAGGTTCTTCACCGCGGTGCCGACCAGGGTCTCGAACTGGCTCTCGTCGGGCACCTGCGGCAGCGGCCGGGCACTGGCCGCGAGCACCTCGGTGAGGGCCTTGAGCTCGGGCGTGGCGAAGGCCGGGTCGGCCTGGGCCTCCTTGACCGGGGGGATCGAGCCGTACGCCTTGTTGAGCCTGGTCTGCTCCTCCGTCCCGGTCATGAACTCCACGAACTTCAGTGCGCCGTCGGTGTTCCGGGTGCTGCGGAAGACGGCGAGGTTGATGCCGCCGACCATCGAGGTGGTGGCGCGGTCGCCGGTGGCGCCGGCCGGGGCGGGGACGGGTGCGACGCCGTAGTCCTCGGGCTTCATACCGTGCGAGGTCAGGTTGGCGCCGGCGGTCTGCCACATCAGCATGGCGGCCTTGCCGGTGGCGAAGTCGGCGACGGACTGGTTGTTGGCGTACTCGGCGTTGCCGGGCGCGGCGATCCGCTCGGTGCCGAGCAGGTCGACGTACTGCTTGACGGCGGCGACGGCGCCGGGGCCGTCGAAGGCCGGCTTCCCGGCGGCGTCGAAGAAGTCGGCGCCGTGCTGCTTGGCGAGGACGAACGCGTGGTGGACGTTCTCGTTGACGTTGCCGCCCTCGACGACGAGGCCGTACCGGCCGCCGGCGGTGAGCTTCCTCCCGTCGGCGACCAGCTCCTCCCAGGTGGCCGGGGGCTTGTCGAGCCCGGCCTCGGCGAAGAGCTTCCGGTTCCAGTACAGGCCGTAGGCCATCGAGTAGAGCGGGACGGCGGCCGGGTCCTTGCCGGGGGCGCCCGCGGAGGCGAGCGCGGCGGGCAGGAAGCGCTCGCGGCCGCCGATCCGCCCGAAGGCCGCCTGGTCGAAGGGCAGCAGCGCGCCGGTGGCCTGCAGCGAGGCGGACCAGGTGTTGCCGATGTTGAGGACGTCCGGGCCCTGGCCGGAGGTGGCGGCGGCGAGGATGCGGTTGAGCAGGTCGGACCAGGGGACGATCTCCAGCTTCACCTTGATGCCGGTCTGCTGTTCGAAGCGCTTCAGCTCCGGCTCCAGGACCTGGCGGTCGTTCTCCAGACTGGTGCCCTGGTTGGAGGCCCAGTAGGTGAGCGTGCGGGGGCTGCTGTTGTCCCCGCCGCCGGCGGTGGAACCGCCGCCGCAGGCGGTGGCGGTGAGGACCAGGGTGGCGACCAGGGCGGTGGCCGCGGCGGCTCGGCTCATGGGCATGTCCGATGTGCCCCTCTCGGGCTGGTGGGCTGCTTCCGGGGGTGGGGTGAGGGTGGGGTGTTGCGAGGGCGGGGTGCGGTGAGGGGGTGCTGTGAGGACAGGCCGCGCCGGGGACTGCCCGCTCCGGCGCCGGGCTGCTTACGGGTGAACTGCGGTGAGTGTCGGGTGCAGTGAAGTGCGGTGCTGGACGGCTTACTTCAGGCCGTGATTTAACGTGTGAGAAAAGCTTCCGTCAAGGGTTCGGACAGCGATAGATTCGGGTCAGGAGGGAGATCCCATGACCGTGCGGGGCAAGAAGACGGTGCGTGACCTGCGCAGAGGCAGCCGGTCGGCACTGCTGCGGCGGCTCTACTTCGACGGGCCGCTCAGCCGGCAGGAGCTGGGCGCGGTCACCGGCCTGAGCGCCGGATCGATCAGCAACGTGACCGGCGAGCTGCTCGCCGACGGGCTGATCGAGGAGTGCGGCTCGGTGGAGTCCGACGGCGGGCGGCCGCGGATCCTGCTCCGGGTCGCGCCCCGGCGGGCCTTCCTGGTCGGGGTGGACGTCGGCGAGACGCAGGTCCGGGTCGCGCTGTTCGACCTGGCCCGGACGGAGCTGGCCGCCAGCGACCGGCCGCTCTCCGACCAGGGCCACGACGTGGACCACGTGGTCGAGCTGATCCTCGCCGGGCTCGCCGAGGTGCTGGAGCGCACCGGCACCGACCCGGCCGCCGTGCTGGGCGTGGGCATCGGCGTGCCGGGCATCGTCGAGCAGGGCGCCGCCGACCGGGGGGGCGCCGAGCGCGGCGCCACCGAGCACGGCGATCCCGGCCGGGACGGTCTCGGCATCGTCGTGCACGGTCAGACCGTCGGCTGGGACGCCGTGCCGCTGGGCCGGCTGCTGCGGGCCGGGACCGACCTGCCGCTCTTCGTCGACAACGGCGCCAAGACGCTCGGCCAGGCCGAGATGTGGTTCGGCGCCGGGCGGGGCGTCCGGCACGCGGTGGTCGCCCTGTTCGGCTCCGGCGTCGGCGCCTGCGTGATCGCCGACGGTGCCCGCTTCCGCGGAGCCACCAGCAGCGCGGGGGAGTGGGGCCACACCAAGGTCCACGTGGGCGGCCGGCGCTGCCGCTGCGGTGCGCGTGGCTGCCTGGAGGCGTACGTCGGGGCGGAGGCGCTGCTGGAACGGTGGGGAGCGGCACCGCCCGGGGGCGAGAAGGCCGGGCTGGCGGCGCTGCTGGCCGCCGCCGAGGCGGGCGAGCCGGCCGCAGCCGGCCTGTTGACGGAGGCCGCCGAGTACCTGGGGGCGGCCATCGCCGACCTGGTCAACCTGTTCAACCCCGAGCGGATCGTGATCGGCGGGTGGGCGGGGCTGCTGCTCGGCCCCCGGCTGCTCCCGGGCATCCGGGCGGCGGCCACCGAGTACGCGCTGCGCTTCCCACGCGAGCAGACCTCGATCGTGCTCGGGACGCTCGGGCCGGAAGCGGTCACCGTCGGCGCGGCGACCCTCCCGCTCTCGGACTTCCTCGACTCCGGCGGGGAGTTCCCGCGCCGCGCCGCCGAGCGGCCGACGGTGCTGCGGTCGGGCGGTCGCTGAGCCGTGGACGGTGCTGCGGTCGGGCGGTCGCCGAGCCGCGGACAGTCGGCCCGCCGCGCCGCGGACAGTCGGCCCGCCGCGCCGCGGACGGCCGGGCCGCCGTGCCGAGGCTGACCAGGGGATTCGGCCGAATCCGTTGGCGCACCGCCGAGTTCACGCCGTGAGGAAAGTCTGCGCACGGGGTTGACACTCCCGATCGGCAGCCCCGAGACTCCCGATCGGGGGCGCTCCCCGGGCCCGGACGGCGGGCCGGTGGCGCTCCGCCGCACACCCCGGTGACCGGCCCCCGCGGCGGTCCGTGCTGCCCGCACGACCGCCCGGGCTCCACCCGGACGCCGGCCCGTCCCGCCGCTCCCCACCGCCCGGCGCCTGCGCTGCGCCGGGTGCGGTCCCCGGTGTGCCGCCCCCGCACCCACCCACCCCCACCGCAGGAGTAGCCCATGAGGCTGACCTCAGCACGCCCCCGCCGGGGCCCCACCGCCCTGCTCGGCCTGGCGGCCCTGCTGGCCGGCACCGCCCTGGCCCTGCCCACCCCGGTCGCACACGCCACCCCGGCCGCACAGGCCGCCCCGCCTGCCCAGGCCGCGCCGGCCGCGGAGGTCCAGGGCCGGGCCGCGGCCGCCGCCGACTGCGGCACCGACGACGCCGCCCGCGGCCGGCCCGCCACCGCCTCCTCCACCGAGAACGCCGCCCTGGCCGCCGGCAACGCCGTCGACGGCGACCCGGGCACCCGCTGGTCCTCCGCCTTCGCCGACCCGCAGTGGCTCCAGGTCGACCTCGGGTCCGTCCGCCCGCTCTGCCGCGTCGTACTCAACTGGGAGACCGCCTACGGGCGTTCGTACCAGATCCAGGCCTCCGACGACGGCACCACCTGGCGGACGCTCTACGCCACCGACAGCGGGGCCGGCGGCACCGAGACGCTCGCCGTCTCCGGCAGCGGCCGCTTCGTCCGGCTGAACGGCCTCACCCGGGCCACCGGTTGGGGCTACTCGCTCTGGAGCCTGCAGGTCAACACCGGTGACGGCGTCCCGCCGGTCCAGGGCGGCGGCGACCTCGGCCCCAACGTGCTGGTCTTCGACCCGGCCACGCCCGGGATCCAGGCCAAGGTCGACGAGGTCTTCCGCAAGCAGGAGGCCAACCAGTTCGGCCCCGAGCGCTACGCCCTGCTCTTCAAGCCGGGCAGTTACAGCAACCTCAACGTCCAACTCGGCTTCTACACCACGATCGCGGGCCTCGGCCTGAAGCCGGACGACACCGCCGTCAACGGGGACGTCACCGTGGACGCCGGCTGGTTCAACGGCAACGCCACCCAGAACTTCTGGCGCTCCGCCGAGAACCTGGCGCTCACCCCGGTCAACGGCACCGACCGCTGGGCCGTCGCCCAGGCGGCGCCGTTCCGTCGGATGCACGTCCGCGGCGGCCTCAACCTCGCGCCGGACGGCTACGGTTGGGCCAGCGGCGGGTACATCGCCGACAGCCGGATCGACGGCAGCGTGGGCAACTACTCGCAGCAGCAGTGGTACACGCGGGACAGCGCGATCGGCGGGTTCTCCAACGGCGTCTGGAACCAGGTCTTCTCCGGCGTCCAGGGCGCGCCCGCGCAGACCTTCCCCAACCCGCCCTACACCACGCTGGACACCACCCCGGTCTCCCGCGAGAAGCCCTTCCTCTACCTGGACGGCGGCCAGTACAGGGTGTTCGTCCCGGCCGGGCGGACCAATGCCCGCGGCGTCTCCTGGGACGGCACCCCGCAGGGCACCTCGCGCCCGCTCGACCACTTCTACCTGGTCAAGCCCGGTGCCACCGCCGCCACCATCAACGCCGCGCTCGCCCAGGGGCTCGACCTGCTCTTCACCCCGGGCGTCTACCACGTCGACCGGCCGATCGAGGTCACCCGGCCGGACACCGTGGTGCTCGGCCTCGGCCTGGCCACGGTCGTCCCGGACAACGGGGTGACGGCGATCAAGGTCGCGGACGTCGACGGCGTCCGGCTGGCCGGTCTGCTGATCGACGCCGGGGCGGTCAACTCGCCCTCGCTGGTGCAGATCGGCCCGGACGGCGCCGCCGCCGACCACGCGGCCGACCCGACCACCCTGCAGGACGTCTTCATCCGCGTCGGCGGGGCGGGCCCCGGCTCGGCGACCGCCGGAGTGGTGGTCAACAGCGACGACGTGATCATCGACCACACCTGGATCTGGCGCGCCGACCACGGCGCCGGCGTCGGGTGGACCACCAACCCCGCCGACTACGGCCTGCTGGTCCGCGGCGACGACGTGCTCGCCACCGGGCTGTTCGTCGAGCACTTCAAGAAGTACGACGTGCAGTGGTCCGGCGAGCGCGGGCGGACGGTCTTCTTCCAGAACGAGAAGGCCTACGACGCCCCGAACCAGGCCGCGGTGCAGAACGGCGCGACCAAGGGCTTCGCCGCGTACAAGGTCGACGACGGCGTCACCGTCCACGAGGGGTGGGGCCTCGGCAGCTACTGCTACTTCAACGTGGACCCGACCATCCGGATGGACCACGGATTCGAGGCGCCGGTCCGGCCGGGCGTGCGGTTCCACGACCTGCTGGTGGTCTCGCTCGGCGGCAACGGCCAGTACGAGCACGTGATCAACGGCACCGGCGCCGCGACCTCGGGGACGTCCACCACCCCGTCGACGGTGATGTCATACCCCTGACGGCCCGCCGCCCGCCGGCCCGACGGCCTGATGGCCCGGCGTCCCCGATCCGTCGAACACCGGTTCCCTCCACGGCAACTCGACTACGCTGGCCGTGATCAGAGCCGAGATCGACCGAGGGGGTCCACCCATGCCGTACCAGCCCGGTGCGAAGGTGAAGCTGACCAGGGACACCCAGGTCACCGGAGACGGCCCGGCCGGTAGGCCCGGCCTCCCCGGTCCGCTGTTCCTGGCCCAGGGCCTGGAGGGCATCGTCACGGGCGTGGCGGAGGGGCCCGGCGGCGTGGCCGAGGCCGCGCTCGCGTCCTTCGATCAGCAGATCGGCGGCGCCCGGTTCGACGCCTTCACGACCCACATGCTGGAGAATCTCCGTCAGCAGGTCATCGGGAACGGGGCGTTCGCCGCCGGAGCCGGATCCGGAGCCAGGACCAGGTACCGGGTGCAGTTCGTGAACGGATTCGTCCTCGACGGTCTTGAGGAGGACTGGCTGGCCGGAGCCTGAGCACCCGGCACCGCGCGCCCCCGCCGCCGGCGGGGGCGTCGCGGTCTCCGTGGCGCCCCGTTCACCCGCCGGCCAGCACCGCCGGCGTGGGCCCGTCGGGGCGGACGGTGATGCTGTACGCGGCGCCGGCCGGGGTGCTCAGGAACCGGGGCCGGTGCGCGGGGAGCAGGAGTTCGAGCAGCGCGGTGGTCTCCCGGACGGCGAACTGGGTGCCGAGGCAGGCGCGGGCGCCCAGGCCGAACGGGTAGTAGGCGCCCAGGTGCGCCGGGCGGGCGCCGGGCGTGGTGAAGCGGGCGGGGTCGAAGCGTTCCGGGTCGGGCCAGAGGGCCGGGTCGCGGTGGGTCAGGTAGGGGCTGACGATGACGTCCGTACCGGCCTCGATCCGGTGGCCCACCAGGGTGTCCGCCTCGGCCGCGTGCCGGGGCAGGATCCACGCGGACGGGTAGAGCCGCAGTGTCTCGCCGACCAGCGCCTGCACCGCCTCCCGCCGCTCGGCGGAGCCGGTGGGGCCGGCCGCCAGCACCCACGCGCGTGCCTCGGGGTGGCGGTCGAGCAGCAGGAAGAGCCAGGTCAGCGTGGTGGCGGTGGTCTCGTGGCCGGCCACCAGCAGGGTGACCAGCTCGTCGCGGATCAGCCGGTCGGTGTACTCGGGGTGCTCCTCGCCGGCCTCGACCAGTACGCGCAGCAGCCCGTCCCCCTCCGGGGCGCGCCGGGCGGCGTCGATCGCGGCGTGCGCGACGGCGTCGATCCGCGCCAGGTCGGCCCTGACCGCCTCCGGGATACCGGCGCCGTCCGCGGGCAGCGTCGGCATCGCGGCCACCACCCGTGCCACCGCGGCCAGTTCGCGGTCGGTCCGGTCGTCCAGCGGGTGCCCGGTCAGGGCCCGCCAGATGGTGTCCAGCGCGAAGTACCGCATCTCCTCGGCGACGTCGAACCGCTCGCCGGTGCGGGCGTACTGCGCCCAGCGGTCGGCGGTGCGGCGCGCCGCCTCGGCGATCCGCTGCTCGTAGCGGCGCATCCCGGTGCCGGTGAACTGGGACTGCAACAGCCGCCGCTGGCGCTTCCAGGCCTCGCCGGTGGCGGAGAGCACGCCCTCGCCGGCCAGCATCCGGGCCCGGTGCGAGCGCTTGACGTACCGCTCGGGGTGGCGCCCGAGCACGTGCTGGACGGCCTCCGGGTCGGTCACCAGGACGGTCGGCCGCGGCCCGAGCCGGACCGCGGCCACCCCGCCGAGCTCGCGCTGCGCCTGGGCGAACAGCTCGACCAGGTCGGCCTGCTCGGCCTGCCAGCGCGCGACGGCCCCGGCCGGCAGCTCGGGCACGGGCCGCCCGGCCCCGGCGGCGGCAGGCGGCGGAGCGGGGGCGGGGTGGGCTTCCGTGGCCACGGGGAACTCCTCGTCAGGCCGGCAGGGACGGGGCGCTGTCGCGCCTGACTGTACGTCACCGTGCTCTCGTCGGTCACCGGTAACCCGTACGGGCGACCGCGCACATCACTCGACCCCGTTCGCGGCGCTATTCCACTCGGCCGGCGGGCAGGCAAGTCGTGTGCGAACGGGTAGCCTTCGGCGTGGCCTGCCCGGCCGTCTACTCGGTTCGCCCCTTCGGATGGGAGATCGCATGCCCGGGACCGCGTTCACCACGCCCCGCAGCACCGCCGGCAGACCGGCCCGGTGGCTGGCCGCGGCGCTGCTGCTGCCGGTGCTGGCCGCCTGTGGCGGAGGAGGCGGATCCGGCTCCGGATCGGGTGCGCAGAGCTCGGCGGCCGGCGCCGCCGAGCTGGGGGACACGCCCCAGACCGAGGGATCGGGGCAGCAGCCCGAGGACAAGCGGACCCAGGCTGGCGGGAACCAGGGCGGGTTCGCCGGCGCGGGCAACGTCTCGGCGAGTGCCACCGGGGTGTGGCCCGGCAACATCAACATCACCCTCAAGAGCACGGTGACGAGCACCTTCACGGCCACCGTCAAAGGGGTGCACGACTGTGCAGGTGGTTCGAGCTCCCCCGACTCCAAGGACGTGACGTTCAGCGGGGGCTCGGGGTACGTCAAGTTCGAGCTGGAGGGGCCGAAGCCCAAGTCCGACATCCAGATCTGCTTCACCGTGGTCGCCGGAGGGAAGAGCCAGTCGGTGAAGGCCGCCGGAACGGTGCAAGTTCCGGATGGCGCCAACGCCAACGGGGGCGGCGGGAACGGCGGCCAGAACGGGGGCACCACCTCGGGCACCACCTCCGGTACGACCTCGGGCACGACCTCCGGCACCACCTCCGGCAGCGGGAGCACCCCCTGAGCCCTGCCGCGGAGGAGCCGCCCGCCCCCGAACCGCCGGCCGAGGCCGAGGAGCCCGAGCCCGCCGCCGAGCCCGCGTCGGCCCCGGGGCCTTCCTCCGGCCGCTCGTGGAGTAGCTGGCTCGGCCTGATCGCCTCCTGGATCGGGCCGACCACCCTCGTCACCGCGCTGCTGTTCTTCTTCGGCTTCGCCTACACCGACTCGCTCTACAACTACTTCGGCCTGGACGCCGCGACGCTCGGCTTCGGCACCCAGGACCTCCTGCTCCGCAGCTCGCCCGCGCTCTACCTCCCGGCCGGGGTGCTGCTCTGCGGAGCCCTGCTGGCCGCGCTCGCCTACCACCTGGCGACCCGGGCCGTGCGGACCGGACCGGATGGCCGCCGGGTCGTCGGCCGGGCCTGCTGGGCCGCCGTGGCGCTGGTCGTCCCGCTGGTGGTGCTCGGCTTCCTGGCCGGGTTCGAGGTGATCGACGCGGGGCCGATGGGGACCCCACTGCTGCTCGGCGGCGCGCTCCTGATGGTCGTGCTCGCCCGGCTGCTCGCCGTCCGCACCACCGACGCCCCTTACCCGCTCACCGGGGAGCGAGCGGCGCTCGGCGTCAGTCTGGCGCTCATCGTGCTCTGCTCGTTCTGGGCCGCCGGCGGCTTCGCCCACCAGAAGGGGGAGAACGACGCCGAGCGGCTCGCCGACAACCTGGCGCTGCGCCCGGCCGTCGTCCTCGACACCACCGAGCGGCTCTACCTCCAGTGGTCCGGGGTGGACGAGCGGGCCCTGCCGGACGGAGGAGCGGGGCAGCGGTTCCGCTTCCGCTACCGGGGCCTGCGCCTCCTGGCGCAGGCCAACGGCAAGATGTTCCTGATCCCCCGTAATTGGACGTGGGACGCGGGCAACGTCCTGATCCTCCCGGTCGACGCCAACGTCCGGATCGTCTTCCACCCGGGGTGACGCCCCCCGCGCGGACGCGGCTGTGCCGCGGGCCGTCCCCCTCGACGACTCCGCGGCACAGCCTGTCCCGCCGTTCGGCAGTGGATCCGTCCGCTCAGATCCGCTGCCAGAGCGCCGGGACGATCGGGGGCTCCCAGCCGACCTGGGCCGTGTGGCCCTGGATGCAGCGGTAGCTCACACCGTTGAAGGTGACGACGTCACCCGCCCGGTAGGTGGTGCCCGGCGTCCAGCTGCCGCCCGGGTCGGGGTCGGTGCCGACCACCAGCGAGTACGTGGTGCTGTGGGTGGCCGAGCCGGTGCCGGTCACGGTGAGGGTGTAGGTGCCGGCCGCGGTGCCGGAGCCGACCGCGACGTTCAGCGTCGCGGACCCGCCGGACTGCACCGAGGAGGGGCTGACCGAGGCCGTGACCCCGCTCGGCGCGCCCGAGACGGCCAGGTTCACCGTCTGCGCCGAACCGGAGCTGGTGGCCGTGGACACCGTGGCGCTGACCGAGCCGCCCGGGGTGGTGGTGCCGGTGGCCGGGTTCACCGCGATCGAGAAGTCGCTGGTCGGCTGTCCGCCGCCCACCGAGGTCTTCCACAGGGTGTACGAGACGCCGTCGGCGCTGCGGTCCAGCGCGGTGGCGTTGATGTTGGCCGTGGTGTCGCACGCCGAGTGGTAGCAGGAGTCGTACGCGCGGCCCGCGGTGCCGCCCCACTTGGCCGCCTGCGCCGAGGTCTTGGTGGCGCTGGCGCCGGCCGCGTAGCCCGAGGTGGGGATGCCGGCCTGCTGGAACGAGTAGTCGTCCGAGCGGCCCTGGCCCTCGACGTTCTCCTCGGGCTGCAGGCCCAGGGATTCCCAGTAGGCCTTCATCGGCGCCGAGGCCGCGGAGTTGAGGTTGTTGACGAAGTAGCCGGCGTTGGGCGAGCCGACCATGTCGAAGTTGTAGTAGCCCTTGATCGCGCTGCGCTGGCCGGAGCTCAGCTGGCCGACGTAGTACTGGGAGCCCTGCAGGCCCTGCTCCTCGCCGGTCCACCAGGCGAACCGGACGTGCCGGGTCAGGCCGGGGTTCTGCTGGGCGAGCACGAGCGCGGTCTCCAGCAGGACGGCCGAGCCGGAGCCGTTGTCGTTGATGCCCGGGCCGGCGCCGACGCCGTCGAGGTGGGCGCCGAACATGGTGACCTGGTCGGACGGGCCGCCCGGCCAGTCGGCGATCAGGTTGTTGGACTGGTAGGTGCAGGAGGTGCAGGTCTGCTCGCTGACGGTGTAGCCGGCGGCCTGCAGCTTGCCCTTGACGTAGGCGAGCGACTGGCTGTGCCCGGCCGTGCCGGCCCGGCGGTTGCCGCCGTTCTGCGAGGCGATGGTGTTGAGCTGGGCCAGGTGCGCCTGGACGTTGGCCACGCTGACGTCGGGTGCGTTGCCGCCGGGGTTGCCGCCGCCGACCGTCAGCGTGTACTGCGCGGTGTGGGTGGTGGCGCCGGTACCGGTGACGGTGATCACGTAGCTGCCCGCGGGGGTGGCGGCCGAGGTCGCGACGGTCATCGTCGCGGAGGCGCCGGCCTGGACCGAGGACGGGCTGAACGAGACCGTGGCGCCCGCCGGCGCACCGGAGGCGGTCAGGTCGACCGTCTGCGCGGAGCCGGAGACGACCGAGGTGTTGACCGCCGCGGTGGCCGAGGAGCCGGGCTGGACCGAGCCGGAGGCCGGGTTCAGCGTCATCGAGAACTCGGGGCCGGTGCTGGTGCAGGTCGGGTCGCCGCTCTGGGCCGGCACGCTGACCGCGTCCCAGGCCGCCTTGGTACGGGTGAAGAGGTTGCAGCTCGGGTCGAGGCTCCTGGCCGCGGTCAGGGTGGCGGTGCGGTACCGCTTGTAGGTCATGCCGCTGGTCTTGAGCAGCATGCCGCCGTAGAAGATCCGCCCGGCGTCCTTGATGCCGATGCCGGTCACCGAGGAGTTGTTGCAGGTCGGACTGGTGGGCTTGCCGCCGCCCGGGTTCGAGCCCTCGGCCAGCAGGTAGAACCAGTGGTTCAGCGGGCCGGCCGCGGCGTGCACCTCGGTGCTCGGGATCGAACTCGAGTAGCAGTTGGGGTCGTTGTTGACCTGGGAGGGGTTTGCCATGTTCCGGATCGGCCCGCGGCCGACCAGGTTGATCATCTCGCCCACGGTGTAGTCCGGACTGTCGTACGGCGAGGGCTCGTTGGCGTAGGCCTCGGTGAGCGCGCCGAAGATGTCGCCGGTGCCCTCGCCGAGCCCGTTCTCGTTGTTGGCGCCGCCGGGGGTGTACTGGTCGATGCCGTGGCCGAACTCGTGGCCGACCACGTCGATCGCGGCGATCCACTCGTTGGCGTTGTTGTGGCCGATGGAGACGGAGCTGCCGTCCCAGTAGGCGTTGACGTCGTTCAGGCCGACCTTGACCGGCCAGCTGCCGCCGTTGCCGTTGTGCCCGTTGCGGCCCAGCCAGTCGCGGAGCATGTCCCACTCCTTCTGCGCCGCGAACATCACGTCGGCGCAGCCGGTCTCCTTGCTGGTCGGGCTGCCGTTGCCCCAGGAGTCACTGGACTTGCTGAACACCTGGCCGCTGCTGTAGTCCGCACAGCTCAGGCCGGGCCGGTTCGGGTCGCGCAGCGAGTACGAGCCGCCGGAGGCGGTGGTGCCGATGGTGACCGGGGCCGGGCCGTTCCACTTGCTGTTCGCGGTACCGGCCTTGACGTCGTCGTAGCTGTCGATCACCTCGCCGCTGCGGGCGTCGACGAAGACGTGCAGCCGGCTCGGGGCAGTGGCGGTGCGGCCGCCCAGGACGGTCTCCCAGGCGAGCCGGCCGGTGCCGTCCTTGACCCGGACCACCAGGCGGCGCAGCTCGACCCCGTCGACCGAGGCCAGCCTGGTGCGGGCGGTCTTCTCCGCCTTCGCGGCGCTCACCAGCGGGGTGGTGGAGCCGCCGACCGGCCCGGTGGCGGCGGCCTGCAGGCCCCGGACCCGGCCCTGGCCGTCGGCTATCACGACGGCGTCGCCGCCGACCACCGGCAGGCCCTGGTAGCTGCGCTCGTACGCGACCGAGTAGAGGCCGCCCAGCCACGGGGTGACGGACTGGCGCTCGTAGGTCTCGCCTGGCCCCTTGGCCAGGGCGTCCAGGCCCGCCGCGGCCGCCTGGTCGGCGGCGTTGACGGCGGCGGCCAGCGCGCTCGGCGGCGCGGCGGCGGCCGGTCCCGGGTCGGCGGCGGCCTGCCCGACCGCGGTGGCGGTGAGCATGCCGGCCAGGACGGTCAGGGTGGTTCCCGCCGTCAGCAGTCTGCGTTTCATTTCCGAGGCTCCTCGAACGTGGGGGTGCTCGACCGCGGACCGCGCCTGACTGGCGCTCACCGCGGGCCGCAGGGGGACGGCCGTGCGGTGGTCCGCGCTCGGGTGCCGGAACCCTCACACGCCGTCATGCCACCGTCAACGGCTGGAGCACGGCACTCGTGCGGTTGGCAAGTTCTGTCAAGCTGCGGGTTTCGTGGAGAGGTTGAGACCAAGAGGTTGAGACCAGTTGGCGGGATCGGATGTACGCGGCGGCTCCGGTCGAGTACCGTCCTCAGCAAGGCCCCCGGGCAAAGGCCCTCGGCGCGGTACCCGGCAGCGGGAGAGCCGGACCGGGCCGGGAGAGCGCGCGAAGGATCGACCGGGAGCGGACTCGGGAGGGCAGCCCCGTGCACCGGAACCACGCCACTGCGCCGGACGCGGCCGGCGCACCGCCCGTCGAGCGGCCGCCGGCTGAAGCGCCGCCCGTCCCCGCACCGCCCGCCGCCGTCCCACCCGTCGCCGTCCCGTCCGCCACCGCACCGCCCGAACTGCTCTGGCGGGCGTTCGGCGCCCGGTTGCGGCACTGGCGCCGCCGGGCCGGTCTCACCCAGGCGCAGCTCGGCGCCGCGATCGGCTACGACCACACCGCCGTCAGCAAGTTGGAGCACGGCACCCGCCGGGCCGCCCCGCGGCTCGCGGCCCGCCTCGACGACCTGCTCGCCGCCGACGGCGACCTGCGCGCCGCCTGCCGCCGGGCCGAGGAGTGGGACCGGGAGGCGCCCGCCGCACCGGCCGACTGGGCCCGCCCACCGCTGCCCGGCACCCCCGGCGCCGGCCCCCGGCCGCGACCCGCACCACCGCTCGTACCGCCGCCGCTCGTCGTCCACCCGCCCAGCCGCCTCCCCGACTACGGCCTGCTCTGCCCGCTGCACGGCGCCGACGGCTGCGCCGTCCCCGCACCCGCCGACGCCGTCGCCCTGCACGCCGTGTTCTGCGCCGCCGACCCCGACACCGCCCCGCCCCTGGACGCCGACACCGCCCACGCCCTGGCCGGCCTGCTCGCCGCCCGGCTGCGCGCCGGCGAGACGCCCGCCGTGCCCGGCACCGCCGCCGTCGAGGAGACCCTGCGGGCCGTCCTCCGCCGGCTCGCCCGCACCCGCTCCGCCCGCGCCCGCCGCCCGCTCGCCCGGCTCGCCGCCGAGTACGCGCACGCCGCCGGCGGCCTGCGGATGCAGGACGGGCGCAACGCCACCGCGATGGCCTGCTTCGACCGCGCACTCACCTGGGCCGAACTGGCCGACGATCCGGCCACCCAGGTCGCGGCGCTCAGCGACATGAGCACCCTCGCCCGGCTCGACGGCGACCCGGCCGCCGCCCTCGGCTACGCCGTGGAGATCGGCCGTGCCGCGCCCGGCCGGCACTGGGCCGGTGCGATGTCCCAGGTCGGCCGGGCCCGCGCGTACGCCCTGGCAGGCGACGTCCGGGCGACCGTCCGGCACATCGCCCGCGCCCGGCTCCACCTCGACCACATCGGCGAGCACGACGAGTCCGACGCGCCCTGGCTCTCCATCGCCTCGATGCGCCTGCGGGTCGAGTCCGGCGCCGCGGCCGCGCTGCGCGACGCCGCCGTCGCCGTCGACGACCCCCGTTTGGCGCTGCGCGCCGTCGACGCGGCCGGTACCGCGCTGCGGCTCCTCGCGCCCGACCAACTCCCCACCGCACGGCTGCTCTTCACCATCCGGATCGCCGACTGCCACCTCTGCGCCCACGACCCGCGCACGGCCGCCGAGCTGGTCGGGCCGCTGCTGGAGGATGCCGCCGCCCTGCCGGCGCTGGTCCGGCACGAGCTGCGCGGACTGCACCGCCGACTGGCCGCCGCCGGGCTGGCGGGATCTTGACGATCGTCGGCGATCACGCCGCTCGCGGGCGCTGCCGGGCAGGCGCGAGGATCGAGGCACCGCCGAACAGGGCGGGCCCCGGTCCCACCGTCGAGGAGCACCCCATGGCTGTCACCACCGCTGCTACTGCCGCCGCCGCCGCGACCGCGAGCGCCGTGCTGAGCGTCCCCGCCGCCGACCCGGCCGTCGCCGCCGCCCACTACCTCGCCCGGCTCTCCTTCGAGGCCGACGTCTCGGACGTCCACGCCGACCTGGCGGCGGGCGTGCCCGGCGTGGTCGTGGTCGACTCCCGCAACGACGCCGCCTGGTCGCAGGGCCGGATCCCGGGCGCCCTGCACATCCCCACCGCACGGATCGCCGAGCTGGCGCCGCAGCTGATCGGCCGTGACACCACCGTGGTCACCTACTGCTGGGGGCCCGGCTGCAACGGCGCCACCCGCGCCGCCCTGGCCTTCGCCCGGCTCGGCTACGCGGTCAAGGAGATGATCGGTGGCTTCGAGTACTGGGCGCGCGAGGGCTTCGCCTACGACACCGACCACGGCACCGACCGGCGCGCGATCGACGACCTGACCGCGCCGCGCTCCGGTATCTCCTGCGCGTGCTGACACCCGCCGCGGCGCCCGGTGCCGAACCCGGACCAGCACCGGGCCCGGGCGTCGCCGCCCGGGCCGGCGGGTCGGCGGCGTACGGCACTTCCTACCCGGCGGTCTGGCCGAGGGCTTCGACCGTTCGTGTCTCAGCCGCGCGGTGTCGCGGACCGTCGCAGGTCGGCCGGTGACAGCCGCCACGAGACGGCACCGACGTCGCCGACGAGCTCGTACGACACCTCTCCTTGCGGTCGCTTCACCGCGACCCGCTCGCCGTGGCCGTTGCACAGGATCCGGTGTTCGCTGCTCACGCCGTTGACGGTGAGGGTGACCCCGACCGCCGCGCCGCGCCCGGCGCAGCCGACGGACAGGAGGTAGTCCTTGTCCGGATCGAGGGCCCCGACGGTGCGCCGGATCCGTCCGGGGAGGTCATGGGCACCCTCGTCCAGGGGCTCGTCCGGGCGGCCGTCCAGGTCCGCGTCGGTGTAGATCCCGTCCAGCGCCGCCTGTCGGTGGACGTTCTGGGCGGAGGTTGCCGCCAGCAGCCGCCGGACGTCGGCCAGCGTCTTGCGGTTGTGCGTCTCGTTGACGGCGAACCGGGCGACCGAGTCCCTGGGGAGCTCGCGGAGGGCCCGGTAGTACTCGATGGGATCGACCACGCGGCCCTCGATCTCGCCCTTCCCGAAGGTGGCGTCGTCGTAGGGCACGGCCGCCTCGTCGCCGATCGGACGCAATCCGCCCGAGGTCTCGGCGAGGCCGACGAGGTAGGTGTGGCCCGGCTCCAGGCGCGGGGCGGCCCGCGCCGCGTCCTCCTGCTCGCCGCCCAGCAGCGGGTCGTACCAACCCCGGACGGGCAGCATGACCGCCCCGGGCAGCCGTACGGCACCCGGCCTGGACCAAATGACTTCGGAGACGGTCGCACTGACGGTCCGTGGGACGTAGTCCTCGCTGTTCGGATCCGGCCGCCCCCGCACCTCGTCCGTGACGGTGATCACGGCGGCGTGGTCACCGTAGGCGACCCACTCCTCGGCGGCGGCCGAGCCCCCGAACGAGCCGTACGCCCTCGGCGGTCCCACCCGGCGGCCGTCGTCCAGCGCGACCGCCGCCAGACACCCGGCGACCACCACCCCGACCACGACCCCGGCCTTCACCCGCCCGCGCAACGCCACCGTGCCCCCTGCCTCTACGTCGCCTTCGCGGTGTCCCCGCCTCCACGTCGCCGAAGAGGACGCCCCGCCCGCCGGTCCGGTTGCGACCGGCCCGGCGCGGGAGCGGCCCGGCCCATCGGGCGGTTCTCCCAGGGTTTGTGCTGTTCGGCGTGATTCCGGAATCCGGGGTTCACGCCGAGGGGGCTCGTCGCCTCCGACGGACCCGCGAGGCGGTCGCCCGCTCCCTGCCGAGCGGAAGCCGTCATTTCCATAAACTATGAATATAAAAGCGCTATGCTTCGAGCATGAGTCGTCAAGACACCACTCCTGGCGCGTCCGCCGCCATCGGGGCAGCCCTTTACGGCCTGGCCACCAGGGCCGCGAGACGCCTGCCCCGGGACATGAGCCTGACGTCCGCAGCCACCCTGGCCACCCTGGACCGGACCGGTCCGCGGCGCATCACCGATCTGGCCGTGGTCGAGGGCGTCACCCAGCCCGCGATGACCGCCCTGGTCCGGGTGATGGAGGAGTCCGGCATGGTCGAGCGGCGCGGCGACGCGTCCGACAAGCGGGTCACGCTGGTGTGCCTGACCGAGGCCGGCGCCTCCTATGTCCGGACGCGGCGTCAGGCGGGCGTCCACGCGTTCGAGCGGTTGATCGGCGAGCTCACCGGTGACGAGGTCGAGGCGCTGGTGGCTGCCCTTCCGGCGCTGAAGCATCTGGCAGAGCTCGAAAGCCAGGACCGCGAAGGGCCGAAGCAGTGACCGGGCCGCCGGTCGGCGGGGCCGCGGTGGAGACGTTCCCGGTGGCGCGTTCCGAGGCGCGGCCGCTGGTCCCCGCCCTGATGTTCGTCGCACTGGTCGTGGCGGCGGTCGGCAGCCTCGGGACGCCGCTCATCACCAGCGTGGCGACCTCGTTCCACGTCTCGCTCGGCAGCGCGCAGTGGACGCTGACCGTCGCGCTGCTCAGCGGCGCCGTCGCCACGCCGGTCCTGGGCCGGCTCGGAGCCGGCCGGCACCGGCGGGCCGCGATCCTCGCCACGCTGGCGGTCGTCGTCGCCGGCAGCGCGCTCACCGTGCTGCCGCTGCCGTTCGCGTGGCTGCTGGCCGGCAGGGCGGCCCAGGGCGTCGGGCTCGGGCTGACGGCCCTGATGATGGGCGTGGCCCGGGACCACCTCCCCGAGGAGCGCAGCGCGGCCGTGATCGCCCTGATCTCGGTGGTCTCCATCATCGGGGCCGGTGTCGGCTACCCGCTGGCCGCACTGCTCGCCGAGCTCGGCGGGGTACGGGCCGCCTACGGCCTCGGCCTGGTCGTCACCGCCGCCGCCCTGCTGACCGCGTGGCGCTCCGTGCCCGAGGCCCCCGACGGCCGCTCCGCCCACGTGGACGTGGCAGGCGCGGTCGTCCTGGCCGCTGCGCTGCTCCTGGTGCTGTTCCTCGCCGGCGAACGGAATCTGTGGAGCCGGCACCTCGCCGTGGCGGCGGGCCTCGCCGCCGTCGCGGTGGTGCTGCTCTGCGTCTGGGCCGTCATCGAGCTGCGCAGCGCGACGCCCCTGGTCGACGTGCGGGCGGTGCGGCACCCGGCGGTCGCCGGGGCGAACCTCGCCATGTTCGTCGGCGGGATCGGCATGTACCTCCTGCTCACGCTCATCACCCGGTACGCGCAGACGCCGCACGGCGCCGGCTACGGCTTCGGGCTGACGACCTTCGTCGCCGGGCTGGTCCTCATCCCGTTCTCGGTGCTGGGGTTCGTCGCCGGCAAGCTCACACCGCGGGTCCGGACGCGGATCGCCGACCCCCTGCTCCTGGCCGGCAGCGCAGTCGTGGTCGGCGGCGGGTTCGCCCTGTTCGCGGCGGCCCGGTCGGACCTGGCCGAACTGTTCGCGGCGATGGGCGTGCTCGGCTTCGGCGTCGGCGGCTTCTCGGCCGCGATGCCCGGCGTCATCCTGGCCGTCACCCCCAAGAGCGAGACGTCGAGCGCCATGAGCTTCAACTACGTCGTCCGCAGCGTCGGGTACTCCCTGGGCAGCGCCATCGGCGGACTGGTCCTCGCCGCGGGCACCGGCCCCGGCCACCTCTTCCCCGACGACAGCGCCTACACCACCGCGGCGCTGGTCGGCGTCGGCGCCATGGCGGTCACGACGCTGACGAGCCTCGCGCTCGCCCGCCGACGCTCGTCCGAGAGCAACCCGTAAGTCAGATGCACCTCATCCCGACACCGGAGGTTTCCATGCCCAAGGGCTACTGGGTCAGCGTCTACCGCACCATTTCGGACCCTGAGAAGCTGGCTGCCTACAACGAGCTGGCCGCACTGGCCGTCAAGGCCGGGGGCGGCCGGACCGTCGTCCGTGGCGGTCGGGTCGCGGCGTACGACGCCGGAATCGCCGAGCGCACCGTCCTGGTCGAGTTCGACAGCTTCGAGCAGGCCGTCGCGACGCGCGAGAGCGCGGCCTACCAGGAGGCGCTGGACGCCCTCTCCGACGGCGTCGAGCGCGACTTCCGCATCGTCGAAGGCCTCGACTGACCGAGCTCCGGGCGGATCCTCACTGAAGATCCGCCTTCTTGGTTCTCGCTGGTGCGGCTGCTGGTGTGGCGGGGACGGCCTCCCGGACCGGACCGGCCGGCGGGGGTGCAGCTACCTGCACCCCCGCCGGGCAGCTGGACGCAATGGCCGGGAGCGGCCGGCGCGGAAGAGTCGACGGTGACGGGTACGGAACCGAGCACCGGAAGGCTGGGCGGCATGCGGGAGTGGAAGGCGGAGGCGGGGGTGTTCCTGTCCGTCGCGTTCGTGGCGGCGGGCGTGCTCGGGGCGGTGCAGCCCGGCACGGGGATACCGACCGGGGTCGTGCAGTTGACGCAGTTCGGTCCGGCCGCCGGGGTGGCGGTGCTGGCGCTGCTCCGGCCCGCGCGGACCCGGCGCAGGCTCGCCGGCGCGCTGCCCGGTCCGCGCGGGGCGGACGGCAGCGCGGGCCGGGAGGCGCTGCTCCTGCTCACCGCACCGCTGATCGTCGTGCTGGGCGCAGGCACGTACGCGCTGTTGGGCGGTGACGCCCGGCTGACCGACCCGCGCACGCTGGAGCACCCGTTCGCGCTGGTCGTGGCGGCCCAACTGGTGGGCGCCTGCGGGGAGGAGATCGGCTGGCGCTGCCTGCTCCAGCCGCTGGTCCGGAGCAGGTTCGGCCCGCTCACCGCCTCGGCCCTGGTCGGCCTGGTGTGGGGCCTGTGGCACGTGCAGGTCCTCGCGCAGGCCCCGGCGTACGCGGCCGGCTTCCTGGCGGCCACCGTGGCGATGTCCGTGGTGCTCGGCCTCGGCCTGGAGCGGGTGCGGGCCAACCGGCTGCTGCTCGCGGGCGGCTTCCACACCCTGGTCAACCTGGGGATGCTGCTGACCATGGACGAGGAGTCCGGCGCGGTGCTGCCCATGGTGCTGTTCGGTGCCGCGTGCCTGGTGGCGGCGGTGCCGTGGGTGCTGCGCGGGCCCGCGGTCAGTATTCTGACGCCTGCGCACGGGGCGCGCTGAGGCGAGGGGCGGCGGGCGGTCATGGCCGAGGGGGACTGGCGCCCGGGCGCCGGCGGCTGGGCGGCCGTGTGGCGCTGCCAGCTGCTCTCGCTGGCCGGTTTCGCGGTGGTCGCGGTCGGCGGACTGGTCCTGCTCGCGCTGCTCCTGGTCCCGGTCGGGGCGGGCTTCCCGCTGCTGCCGCCCGCCGCTCGGGCGCTGCGCCGGCTCTCCGACCGCTACCGGTCCTGGACCGCCCGCTGGACGGGCACCCCGATCAGCCCGCCGGAGCCGCTGGCCGACGCCGGGGCCGGCCCGGAGCCGCTGGCCGACGCCGGGGCCGGCCCGGGTCCGGGCGTCGACGTCGGCACCGGCGCCGGGAGGAGGCGGCGGGCGGCCGGCATCCTGGGCGACGAGGGCTTCTGGCACGACCTGCGGTGGGCGTGGCTGGAGCCGTGGGTCGGCGGCCTGCTGGTGGCGGCGCCGCTGGCGCTGGTCGAGTACGGTCTCTTCGGCGCGCTGGTGCAGCCCTTCGTCCGGCCGCTGCTCGGCGACGGCAACTGGTACGCCTTCGTCCCCGTCGACTCCACCGCCACCGCGCTCGCCGCCGCGCTGCTCGGCCTCGGCCTGGTGGCGGCGGGCCTGCGCTTCGCCCCCGTCGCGCTGGACCTGCACGCCGCCTGGAGCCGGCGCCTGCTGTCCGCGCCGCACACCACCGAGCTGGTCCGCCGGATCGAGCACCTGACGGACACCCGGGCCGCGGCCCTGGACACCCAGGCGGCCGAACTCCGGCGCATCGAACGGGATCTGCACGACGGCGCGCAGGCCAGGCTGGTCGCCCTGGGCATGACGCTGGAGGAGGCGACCCTGCGCCTCGACACCGATCCGCACGCCGCCCGCGAGCTGCTGCTGGAGGTGCGGGCGACCTCGGAGCGGGCCCTCCAGGACCTCCGCGACCTCGTCCACGGCATCCACCCGCCGATCCTCGCCGACCGCGGCCTCGGCGACGCCGTCCGCTCCCTGGCGCTGGACGGCTTCCTCGACGTCCACGTCGAGGCGCGGCTGTCCGGCCGGCTCCCCGGACCGGTCGAGTCGGCCGCCTACTTCGCGGTCGGCGAGCTCCTCGCCAACGCGGGCAAGCACTCCGGAGCGCGCGAGGTCCGCGTCCACCTGGAGCACACGGGCCCCGCCCTGCGCGTCACCGTCGCCGACGACGGCCGCGGCGGCGCGGATCCGGCCCGGGGGAGCGGCCTGCACGGCATCCGCCGCCGGCTGAGCGCCTTCGACGGAACCCTCGCCCTGGACAGCCCACCGGGCGGTCCGACCACCGCAACCCTGGAGATACCGTGCGCGTCGTCCTCGCCGAAGACCTCTTCCTGCTCCGGGACGGGCTGACCCGCACCCTCCGGGAGCACGGCTTCGAGGTGGTCGCGGCCGTGGACAACAGCCCCGCCCTGCTCCGCGCCCTGGCGGAGGAGGCCCCGGACGTCGCCGTGGTCGACATCCGCCTGCCCCCGACCTTCACCGACGAAGGTCTGCAGGCGGCCCTCCAGGCCCGCCGCACCCGCCCGGGCCTGCCCGTCCTGATCCTCTCCCAGTACGTCGACCAGCTCTACGCCCACGAGCTGCTGGCCGGCGGCGAGGGCGCGATCGGCTACCTGCTGAAGGACCGCGTCACCCACACCGCCCAGTTCATCGACGCCGTCCGCACCGTCGCCGCCGGCGGCACGGTGATGGACCCGCAGGTCATCGCCAAGCTCCTGGCCCGCAGCGACGCCCGCGGCACCACCGCCGAACTCACCCCGCGCGAGCACGACGTCCTCAAGCTGATGGCCGAGGGCCGCTCGAACGCCGCCATCATGAGCACCCTGCACATCGGCGAGAGCGCCGTCGCCAAGCACACGGCGAGCATCTTCGCCAAGCTCCGGATCGAGGCCTCCGCCGACGACAACCGCCGCGTCCTGGCCGTCCTCGCCTACCTCAAGCGGTAGCGGCGCGGGGTCGGCTCAGATCGCCATCGACATGTAGACCGCGCGCGGGCCGTAGCACGCGGGGACGGGGACCTCGCGGTGGGTGCGGTAGCCCAGCATGGCGAGCAGGACGTCGGTCCGGCGGACGGCCACCACGGAGATCCGCTCGAAGCCCTGCCGCTGCGCCTGCGCCCGGACGTGCCGGACGAACCGCAGGGCCACGTCCCGGCCGCGCAGCTCCTCGGCGATCACCAGGTCGTGCAGGTGCAGGTTGCGCGAGTGGTGGCCGCCCTCCTCGTGGCTCCGCTCCTCGTGGCTCCCCTCCTCGTGGCTCCGCTCCTCGGCCCGGGTGAGGTCCGGGCACCGGTAGAGGGGGTAGGGCAGGCTGAGCACGTAGCCGCGGACGCGTCCCCGGTGCTCCAGCACGTAGCAGGTGCCGGGGGAGGGGCGGGCCCGGGACTGCAGGGCCACCCGGCCCTCGGAGAGGCCGTCGGCCGCGTAGGCGTCGTGCTCCAGCTCCACGACCGCGTCCCAGTCGCCGTCGGCGAGCAGGCGGAATGCGATGTCCTCGCTCATCCGGTCGGGGCCTCCGTGCTCGGCGCCCCCACGCCCGAGGGGTCCTCGGCCCGGGCGGCCGCGACCAGCGGGCCCCAGGCCTCGATGAGGCGGGCGAAGTCCTCGGCGTCCGCCTGCGCCTCGTCCAGCAGCCGCTCCCGGATCGGCACCAGGTGATCGGCGAACTCGGCGTACTTGCCGCCCAGTTGCCGGTAGGAGCGGTCGAGGACGGCGAGCCGGTGGTGGTTGTCCGCGCGGTCGGTGCCCGTGCTGCGCCGGACCATGTCCAGGACGGCGTCGACGCGCACCCGGTGCCGCTCGTCGAGCAGCGCCCCGGCGGTCACCGTCATCTCGCCGTAGACCGGGTAGAGGTAGAGCATCGACAGCAGGAACTTGACGAACCGCACCTGGTAGGCGGTGAATCCCGCACCGGTGCGCCGTTCCGGGGTGTAGTGGTTCACGATGTGGCGGTTGTGCACCACGCCCGGCAGGGTGGCGTCGAGGACGACGTGCAGGAGGAAGTAGTCGCTGCCGATGGTGTCGGGTGCCGGCGGCAGCGGGATGCGCTCGTAGACCTCGTGGTGGAGGGCGAGGTTGCACATGTCGATCCGCCGGATGTCGGGCGCGCCGAGCACGGACTCGTCCCGGGTGAACGGCTCGGTGCCGCCCCCGGTGAAGGACTCCGCCACCAGCTCGCGCGTCTGCTCCTCCGTCCAGACCGGCGGCGCCCACAGGCTCACCACGTCGTAGTAGAGGTCCGGATCCAGCGCGCGGATCTCGCTGACGTCGACCGAGAGTTCGCCGATGAAGGAGCCGCCGACCAGCGACACCGGCTTGGCCGCATCGGCCGGCTCCAGCAGGGACTTCGAGACGTCCGGCACCACGTCCGCCGCCCGTCGGCCGAGCGAGCGCAGCTCGTGGTGGATCGGGAACACCGGTTTCCCGTCCAGGAGTTGGTAGGTGCTGTCGGAGTCGCGCCGGTGCACGGAGGTGCAGCCGAGGGCGGCGGCGACCAGGAACGCCCGGTTGGTGCAGGCGCCGTAGGAGACGGCGTCCGGGAGCAGCAGACCGAGCACCCGCTCCGGCTCGGCGACCCCGGCCCGTCGGACGGCCCGCCCCAGGAAGTCGGCCTGCCGCTCCTCGTCCAGGTGGTGCACGACCACGCCCGGGGCGGGCGGAAGCGCCCGGACGGTGCGGGTGTGCTCCGCCAGCGCGTCCGGGTCGGAGGAGTCCAGGACCAGCAGGTGCACCTCGACGCCGAACTCCGCGGCCGCGTGGGCGGCTTCCTCGGCGACGTCCGCGATCGTGCCGGCGCAGGCCCGGTTGGTGGGGAGGGCCAGGCAGATTCTTCTCATGGGAGATGAGCTCCGATGCATCGTCACATCAATGTCATGACAGGACCATTGGGCTGTTCGGGCATGCCGAGGGCGCGTCCGGAGGCCACCGGACGGGTCGAGCGTGAGGGGAGAGGAGGAGAAGGCGCGGCCGGCCCTCTGCCCGGGCCGGGCTCCGGTCGGGCTCCGCACCGCCGCGACCTTGCCTCCGCAACACCGTGGACCAGACCAATCCGCGGTGTCAACGCAGTCGTGGACGAAGGGGGCCGGCGCCCCGCAGCCCTGCCCGATGGGGCAACCCCGCCATGCCCCCACCGGGTAGGGCGAGGGGCGACAGGAGAAGGCAGTGGCCCACGTGCGGGGCGGGCCTTGGTCCGCAACGGCCATCCCGAATGAGTACTGCTACTCAGGCGCCGGCGTGCCGGGCCGGGTGAGAATCCCGGACATGATCCCATGGCCGGTGGACGTCCTGCTCGGCGTGCTGCTGCTCGTCCTGGAGGCCGGCGCGGCCCTGTGGTGCGTGCTCAAGGTCGCCTTCGACCAGTGGCCAAGCCTCGACGCCGTGGCACTTCACTGCCGACCCCGACCCCGTTGTCCGCGCCGTCGGCCGGTGGACGGGCAACGTCCCCCGCGCAACAGCAGAGAAGCCGCGCCGGTCGGAGCCGGCGCGGCCACTGCTCATCCGTTCGCGACCGACGGGCGATCAGGTGCGATCGGTAGTGATGCGCGCCGGCCGGATCGTCATCCGCCGGCACCCCATCGGCCGGCACCCCATCGGCCGGCGCCTCATCGACCGGCGGTGAAGGGGCGGTCGCGGCGGGCGTCGTGGAGGACGGAGCCCCACCAGAGCAGCTGGTCGAGCATCACCTTCGCCGCGCCCTCCGGCTCGGCCGGCTCGCGGAGCGTGCCGTCGGCGTCGAACAGCAGGTAGTAGCGCGGGAAGGACACGTAGTCCCGCACGGTGTGCGCCTGCAGCTCGTTGAAGACCTGCCGCAGCTGCTCGATCGCCAACAGGCCGCCGCTGGCGCCGCTGTAGCCGACGAAGCCGATCGGCTTGGCCTGCCACTCGGCGTAGTGCCAGTCGATGGCGGCCTTCAACGAGGCAGGGAAGCTGCGGTTGTAGTCGGGCGTCACGACGACGACCGCGTCGGCGGCCGCCAGCTTCCGCGTCAGCTCGGCCACTCCGTCGGGTCGGACCAGGTCCGGGTTCATCGCCGGCGGCACGGCGGGCAGTTCGAGCGGGATGTCGAAGTCCGCCAGGTCGAGCACGTCCACGTCGAACTGGCCGTGCCGATCGGCCTGTTCGGTGAACCAGCGGGTCACGACGGGGGCGAAACGGCCTTCCCGGACGCTGCCGACGAGCACGGCGAGCTTCAGCGGCCGGGACTGGGCCTGCGGCTGGGGCTCGGCCTGCGGCCGGGACTCGGACTGCGGCTGGGACTGGGACATGGTGGTGCTCCTCGGAATCGCGGGTCGGCAGGGAATGCCATCGGTTTGGCCGCCCCGATCGGGGCCGGCTCCACCAAACTGCCGGTCCGGCGGAACCGGAGGAAGGCCGGGCGGAGAGTGGTAGTGGCAGGGCCACGATCCGTGCGGGGCATGGGTGTTAGGTTCGCCGGGTGAGCGACAACGAACTGGGCCTGTTCCTGCGCCTCCGCCGGGAGGCCGTCACCCCCGCCGAGGTCGGCCTGCCCACCGGCGCGCGCCGCCGCACCCCCGGGCTGCGCCGTGCGGAGCTGGCGACGCTCGCCGGGGTCAGCGTGGAGTACCTCACCAGGCTGGAGCAGGGCCGGGACCGCCGGCCGTCGCCGCCGGTGCTCTCCGCACTGGCGGACGCGCTGCGCCTCACCGCCGCCGAGCGCGTGCACCTCTACCGGCTCACCAAGGGCGCCGACCCCGGCTTCAGCTGCACGGGCGCCTCCGGCCCCAACCGGGTGGTGCGGCCCACCGTGCAGGCGCTGCTCGACCGCCTCGAACCGTCCCCGGCCGTGCTGTTGAACCGGCTGAGCGAGGTGCTGGCCTGCACGGACGGCTACCGGCAGCTCGTCGGGCCGATCGGCCTGCTCGACGGCGCCCGGCCGAACCTCGCCCGCTTCGTCTTCACCGACCCCCGGGCCCGCACCGCCTACCCGGACTGGGGCCGCGTCGCCGACGAGCAGGTGGCCGCGCTCAAGCAGGGCCCGGGTCGTTCCAACCCCCACATGGACGGCCTGATGGACGAGTTGACCGTCTCCTGCGGCGCGGAGTTCGCCGACCGCCTGGAATCGCTGCCCGGCCTGCCGAAGGCCAGCGGGATCACCCGGCTGGTCCACCCGGAGGCGGGCGAGCTGCGCCTCGCGTACGAGACGCTGGACCTGCCCACCGACGACGACCAGCGCCTCCTCGTCCACCTCCCGGCCGACGAGGCCACCGCGGCGGCGCTCGACCGGCTCACCGGCCTGCGCCCCGGCGCCCTCCGCGCGGTCTGAGAGCGCCGAGCGGCCGGACAGCGCGGCTGCGGGGCGGTCCGGACCGCTTGAGCGCCCGGTTGCGACGCCATGAGTCGTGTACGAATATTCACGGCAGTGCGCACCGTGCGTGACGCCGTGGCCACCCGGGTGTCCCCGCAGGCGTCGCGGCCGCCGGACGGGTGCGTGAGCATGTGGTCATCGCCCGCCACCCGGGGCCCGGCTCGACCGGGACCTCGCCCGGGCAGTCCGATGTCCGGCATCCGTGATCCGTGCGGGCGCCGACCGGGCCGTCACCCGAACGCGGCGGTGTTCGCGTCGAGGCGGCCCTTCCACCGAGCCGGAGCGACCCGCGATGACCGATGCCCCCGACGTCACCGACGCCGCCGATGCCACCGAGTTCCTCGACCTCACCCGTCTCCTGACGGCCGAACCCGCCCCCGACCCGGCGGTCGGTGACGCCTACCGGCAGCGCCTCACCCGGGCGTTCCCCGGCGATCTTCCCCGGCTGCTCGACGCCCACCGGAAGGCCGCCACCCAGCCCGACCCGGCCGCCGCGCTGCAGTCCGCGCTGGACGGCGACCCCGGGCTGGCCCGGGCGGCCCGGGAGACGATCGCGGTCTGGTTCACCGCGGAGTTCACCCGTCCCGACGGGGCCATCGATCCGCCCGGCAGCGCCGAGCAGTACCAGTCCGGCCTGATCTGGCAGGTGATCCGGGCCCACCCCATCTCCCACGCGCCCGAGCTGCCGCCCCCGCTCGGCGGCTACGGCTACTGGGCCCAGCACCCGTGACGGCCCGGCCCGGGTCGAATGCCCGGCCCGGGTCGAGTGTCCGGCCCGGGCCGGATGCCCACCCGCACCGGGACCACCGGCCCGCGCCCCGTGGTTCGACCACCTCCGACTCGAACACCTCCGACCCGAGGACACGCCCATGGACAGCCCGTACGACGTCGTGATCATCGGCGCGGGGGTGGCCGGCGCGCTCTGCGCCTGCGAGCTCAAGAAGGCCAGGCCCGACGCCCGCATCCTCCTCCTGGAGGCCGGCGCCAACGGCGTCGACCTCACCGAGCGGGCCGAGTACGTCGAGGCCTACCAGGTCTCCGCGACCCAGCCGACCACCTCCCCCTTCGCCGACCTGCCCAACAACAAGGACCGCTGGGCGCCCTCCTCCGACGGCACCGGCGATCCGTTCACCATGAACAACTACTACGTCGAGACCGGCCCCGACCTCTTCAAGAGCGGCTACCAACGGATGGTCGGCGGCAGCACCTGGGCCTGGCGCGGCAACTGCCCCCGCTTCCTGGCACCGGACTTCGCGCTCAAGTCGACGTACAAGGTCGGTGCGGACTGGCCGCTGGACTACGACGAGCTGGAGCCCTTCTACGCCCGGGCCGAGACGGAGCTGGGCGTCTCCGGCAACCGCGCCGAGTGGGACGGCCTCACGCCCCGCTCCACCGACTTCCCGATGCCCGGCATCGTGCCCAGCTACGGTGACGAGGTGGTGCGGCGCGCTCTGGCCGCGATCCCGGCCATCGACGACACGCCGGTGACCCTGATCACCAACCCGCAGGCCCGCAACTCCAAGGTGTACCAGGCACGGCCCGCCTGCCGGGGCAACTCCAGCTGCGTCCCGATCTGTCCCTCGGGCGCCAAGTACGACGCCGGGGTGCACATCAGGCAGGCCCGGAAGCTCGGCGTGGAGTTCCGCACCGGCAGTGTGGCCGTCAAACTGCTGGCCGCCCGGGACGGCGGGCCCGCCACCGTGGTCTTCCGGGACTGGACCACGGCCGACCGGGCGGAGGAGAGGGTGGACGGGCGGCAGGTGGTGCTGGCGCTGGGCGCGATCGAGACGGCCAAGCTCTGGCTGCTCTCCGAGCTGAGGGACGACAGCGACCAGGTCGGCCGCAACCTGATGGACCACCCCACCGAGGAGGTCGTCGGGCTGCTGGGCGAGCCGGTCTTCCCGTTCCGCGGCCCGCAGACCACGCTCAGCATCGAGACCTTCCGCGACGGCGCCTTCCGCAAGGCCACCGGCGGCTTCCGGATGACCGTCGGGAACGACGGCTGGGGGCGCACCGAGTCGCCGGCGGCGGCACTGGACAAGCTGATGTGGAACGCGGACGCGCAGCGGATCAGGACCTTCGGGCAGCCGCTGCGCGATGCGCTGGAGCACAAGGTCACCCGGATGCTGCGTTTCAGCTACTCCACCGAGCAACTGCCCGACCGGGACAACCGGGTGACCCTCTCGGCCGAGAAGGACGCCCTCGGGGTGCCCCGACCCAAGATCGCCTACCGGATCGACGACTACTCCAAGCGCTCCCTCGCGTACGCCCACAGCGTGGCCCGCCGGATCTGGCAACACCTGGAGGACACCGCCGGCGCCGACCAGGTCGACCCCAAGCAGCCGTCCCTCGGCTTCAAGGGCTCCGGCCACACGATGGGCACCATGCGGATGGGCAAGGACCCGAACCGGTCCGTGGTCGACCCGGACGGCCGCGCGCACGGATTCGCCAACCTGTGGGTGATCGGCGCCTCCGTCTTCCCCACCGGCGGAACGGCCAACCCGACCATCACCGTCGCGGCCCTCACGATCCGGACCGCCGAGAAGCTCGCGGCGGCGCTGTAGGGCTCCGGGGCCGGCCGTCGGGGCCGGCCGTCGGGAACCGGGTCGGCCGGGGTTCCGGGCCGCCCCGGAACCCCGGCCGGCGCGCTCAGCGGGGCGGCACGACCAGCCCCAGCTCGTACGCGGTGATCACGAGCTGCACCCGGTCCCGCGCGCCCAGCTTGGTGAACAGCCGGGACACGTGGGACTTGGCGGTGGCCACCGAGATGACCAGGTCCTGCGCGATCTCGGCGTTCGAGCGGCCGAGCCCGACCAGCGTCAGTACCTCCCGCTCCCGCTCGGTGATGCCCTCGACCGGCTGCGGCGACGGCGCGGTGGCGCGCGTGGCCGCCGGCTGCCGGACGAAGTCCGCGATCAGCCGGCGCGTCACGCCCGGCGCGATCAGCGCGTCGCCCGCGGCGACCACGCGGACGGCCGCGAGGATGTCGTCCAGCGCCATGTCCTTGACCACGAAGCCGCTCGCGCCCGCCCGCAGCGCGCCGTGGACGTGGTCGTCCTCGTCGAAGGTGGTCAGGACGAGGACGCGGGTCGTGCCGCCGTCGGCGGTGATCCGGCGGGTGGCCTCGATCCCGTCCATGCCGGGCATCCGGATGTCCATCACCACGACGTCCGGGGCGAGTTCGCCGGCCAGACGGACCGCCTCGGCGCCGGTCGCGGCCTCCCCGACGACCTCCAGATCGGGGTGGTCGGCCATCAGCACGCGCAGGCCGGAGCGGACCAGCGGCTGGTCGTCGGCCAGCACCACGCGGACGGGCGTCACCGGGCCGCCTCCGCCGTCATCGCCGGGGCCTTGGCCGCAGCCGCGGCCGGAGCCGCCACGGGCTCGGGCAGCGGAAGCCGCGCCGCCACCCGGAAGCCGCCCTCCGCCCGCGGCCCGACGCTGAGCCGGCCGTGCAGCAGGGCGACCCGCTCCCGCATGCCGACCAGGCCGAAGCCGTGCTCGTGGTACATCCCGGGGGCGGGGCCGGGAGCACCCGGCGCACCGCGTCCGTCGTCGACGACCTCCACGGACAGCTCCTCGTCCCCGTACCCGACGGCCACCCGGCAGTGGTCGACGGCCGCATGGCGGACCACGTTGGTCAGCGCCTCCTGCACGATACGGTAGGCCGACAGGTCGAGTTCGGGCGGCAGCGGACGCTGCTCCCCGCTGCGGTGGACCTCGACGCGTACGCCCGCGTCCGCGGTCGCCGCCACCAGCCGGTCGAGGTCGGCGAGTCCCGGTGCGGGTGCGGGCGGCTCCCGCCGCGCGTCCGAGGCGCCCGAACTCCGATCGGTCCCGTCCGGATCGGTCCGGCGGAGTGCCACCAGGGTGCGGCGCAGGCCCGCCAGCGTCTCCCGGCTGGTGGCCTCGATCGCCTCCAGCGCCTCCCGGGCCGCCGCAGGCTGGGTGTCGATGACCCGGCTCCCCACGCCGGCCTGGATGGCCACGATGCCGATGCTGTGCGCCACCATGTCGTGCAACTCCCGGGCGATCCGGAGCCGTTCGGCCGTGACGGCCTCGGCCACCTCCTGCGACCGCAGGGCCGCCGCGTGCTCGCGGCGTTCGCGGCCCAGCAGGCCGGCCGCACCGGCCGCGGCGAGCGCGAGCAGCGCGATCACCACGTTCACGGTCAGGTTGTCCCCGTGTGCGAACGCGGCGACGACGAGGAGCTGCACGGTGAACGACACCGCGCCGGCGACGACGGCCGCCCGCCGGGCGCAGGTGGCGACGATGAAGCCGAGGACGGCGTCCACGGCCAGGTAGGAGAGGAACTGCCCCTGGTACCCGACCACCGGCCGGGTGGGGGCGGCGCCGGAGGTGGACAGCACCACGGCGGTGGCCCCGACCAGCGTGAGGGCCAGCGCCGGCAGCGGCTGCCGTCGTACCACCCCGATCAGCAGGGTCGCGGCCAGCAGCGAGCCGATGGCCGGCACCGTCGCGGGCGCTCGCGTCGAGCCCCCGATCAGCAGGAGGACCACGAGGAGGTAGAGCACGCCGCCCGCCCAGGACACGGCTGCACGGCCGGTCAGCGGGGGTGCGACCCTCCGGCCGGAGGGTCGCGGGGGCTCGGCGGTCGGTGCGGCGTCGTCCATACGGCGAGACTAACCGGCCGTCATGCGCGCGACATCGGCCCGGGGATGTAAGCCCGTGGGCGAATGCGGGCGGATCGGGTGCCGCCCCCGGGCCGATGCCCGGGCCGGGGTCCCGGCGGCAGAGTCGTCGGCGTGATCGAAGTCAACGAACTCACCAAGCGATACGGCGACAAGACGGCCGTGGACCGGCTCTCCTTCACCGTGCGGCCGGGCCGGGTCACCGGATTCCTCGGCCCCAACGGTGCGGGCAAGACCACCACCCTGCGGATGATCCTCGGCCTGGACGCGCCCACCGGCGGGGCGGCCACGGTGGGTGGGGTGCCGTTCGGCAGTCACCCGCGCGGGCTCCGGCACGCCGGGGCCCTCCTCGACGCCCACCAGGTGCACGGCGGCCGCAGCGCGGCAGCCCACCTCTCGGCGCTGGCGCGCAGCAACGGCCTCCCGCTGCGCCGGGTGGAGGCGGTGCTGGGGGAGGTCGGCCTGACGGAGGCGGCGGGCCGCCGGATCGGCGGGTTCTCGCTCGGGATGAAGCAGCGGCTGGGGATCGCCACCGCGCTGCTGGGGGACCCGCCGGTGCTGATGTTCGACGAGCCGATCAACGGCATGGACCCGGAGGGTGTGCTCTGGGTGCGCCGACTGTTCCGGCGGCTGGCCGAGGAGGGGCGGACGGTCTTCCTCTCCAGCCACCTGATGTCGGAGATGGAGAACACCGCCGACGACCTCGTGGTGATCGGCCGGGGCCGGCTGATCGCCGCCGAGCCGGTCCGGGACTTCGCGGCCCGCAGCGCGCGGCGCAGCGTCGTGGTGGGCACGTCGCGGGCCGCCGAACTGTCGGCGGTGCTGACCGGCGCGGGCGCGTCGGTCGAGCCTGAGGGCTCGGCGGGTGCGGAGCGGATCACCGTGACGGGGTTGCCCGCGGACCGGATCGGCGCACTCGCGTCCGAGCACGGGATCCCGCTGACCGAACTGACCACCCGCACGGCTTCGTTGGAGGAGGCCTTCATGGAACTCACCGCGGACAGCGTCGAATACCTGGCAGGAGAACGCCGATGACCACTCTCACCGTTGCGCCGCCGGCCCGCTTCGGCGACCTGATCGCCGCCGAGTGGATCAAGCTGCGGTCGCTGCGTTCGACGGCGTGGACGCTCATGCTGACCACGGTGTTCGTGGTCGGGTCGGCGGCGGTGGCGGCGCTGGCCGACGTCCGGAACCTCGCGGGCGGGGCGGCCGGTCGGGCGTGGCCCGACGGCTTCATGCCCTTCGACGCGTACCCGCCGGCCGGCTATCTGACGCTGATGCTGGTGGCGGGGAGTGCGGGGGCGTTGACCGTGGTGAGCGAGTACGGCACGGGGTTGGTTCGGACGACGACCGTGGCCGTGCCGGCGCGGGGGTCGGTGGTGCTGGCGAAGGCGGTCGTGACGGGGGTGGTGTGGACGGTGGCGGGGGCGGTGATCTCGACCGGGTCGTTCCTGGTCGCGCAGGCCGTCCTCGACGGGGAGGGGGTGGGCGTGTCGATCACCCACCCGGGGGTGGCGCGGGCGCTGGTCGCGTCGGCGTTGCTGGCCCCGGTGTGCGGGGTGGTCGGCGTGGGGCTGGGGGTGCTGATCCGGCAGAGCGCGATGACGATGGTGACGAATGCGTTCCTGTTGCTGATGCTGCCGATGTTGTTCTCGACGAGCTCGCGGTGGTCCGCGGACGTGAACCACGTGACGCTCTTCGCGGCCTGGAAACGGCTGGTCCAGAACTGGGGCGACTCACCGGACAACCTGGAGTACACGGCCACGGTGCCCGGCGCGGTCGCAGTGTTCGTCCTCTGGCCGCTGGTGGCAGTCGTACTGGCGGTGCTCGCAGTACGGCGCCGCGACGTGTGAGCGGGGGAGAGACGGAGGGAGTGGGAAGTCGGTCATTCCGACTTCCCACTCCGAGCATTCTGATCAGATCGTGTCGAAGTCCCCGGCGCGGACGGCATCGACGAATGAGTGCCAGGCGGCAGAGGGGAAGATGAGGGCCGGCCCGTGGGGGTCCTTGGAGTCTCGGACAGGGACGACATCGGTGAAGCCATCGGCGACCTCGACGCACTGGCCGCCTTGGCCACTGAACGTACTCTTGCGCCAGCGAGCGGCGGATAGGTCAGCATGCACTTTCAAACTCCTTCCGCACTATGCGGATCAGCTCAAGGGACGCGGCCAGTGGCAGCGCTTCAACCTGTAGCCGATCGTAGTCCCTGGCCCAGCTGGCTACGGTTTCAGGATCTCGTTCCAGAAAGCCACGTTGATGACTCTCCGTATAGCCGAGCATGGTCCGGTTGGGCATGGTGAGGAGGGTTACCGGATGGGCGAACGGACGATGTTCGCCGAGGCGAATCGGTGCCACCTGGATGGTCATGTTGGGCTTGCTGGTGAGCAGTTCCAGATGCCGGAGCTGGGCAGCCATCACCGCAGGGCCGCCGATCGGCCGACGCAGGCTCCACTCGTCGATTACCGCGTGCACGAGAGGCGGTGAGGGACGTTCCAAGAGGGCTTGCCGTGCGAGAAGGAACCTGATTCGCTCGTCCGCCTGCTGTTGGGTGGCAGTGCCGCGCTGTACGGGAGCCGATTCGTAGGCCGCCGCGTACTCGGCGGTCTGTAGGAGACCTGAGATGACGCCGATCTCGAAGAGCCGAATGTGGAGTGCCTCGGCCTCCTTCTCGGCGTACTCGGGGAAGCCTTCTATCAGGATGCTGTGGTCGAGCTGATCAAGCATCAGAGCAAGCGTGCCGCCGGTTGCAAGCAGCTTGTCTGCGAGCTCCACGAACTTCCGGCTCGGTGGCCGTACTCCGCGCTCGACGCTGGAGATGTATGCACCGGAGTACCGCATCTCCGAGCCCAGACCGGTCTGGGTCAGCCCGCGCGCCTCTCGCGACCTGCGAAGCTGCACCCCAAGGGCCGCATAGGGAGATGACGTGGGGTCAAGGTCCTTGCGGTTCATGGCGCTCCTCAACTGAACCGATCCCAAGTGGCGAGTTCAGATTCTTCCCCGGCGTGGGTTCGCTGCGCAAGCATGGATGCACAGAAAGTGAAATCCCAACTCCGGAGGGTGTCCATGACGCCGCCTGCTCGCATCCAGCCATCGCCCGGACTCCACGGGTACGGGGTGCGCTGGGATCACGCCGCCCGGCTCTACCGGGTGCGGAACGAGGTCACGGGGGAGTGGTTGCGGGGGCCGGGCGGGGAGTTGGCCGGCTTCTCGCTCCTCTCGGCCGCCACCTCGGCCTGGCGGGCCTTCGAATGCCACAGCAGGAGCGTCTGATGGGGTCCATCCTCACCCGCGTCACCGAGGAGCAACGCCGTGCTGCCGCGTGCGCGCTCGAAGACCTCCTCGCGGTCCTCGCCCTCGCCGGAGCCGACCTCCCGGACGCCGAAATCGACTGGCACTACGGCCGGTTGACCGGCTCCTACCTGATCGACCTCGGCTGCGCCCCGCCCGACCGCATCGGCCGTATCGCGGACCTCCTCCGCAAGGGCCTCCGCTTCGAGCAGCAGGCATGAGCTCCACCCACGCCTTCGCCCTCGCCGGGCGCCTGCTCTGGTGGTTGTTGTTCGCCGCCTCGCTCCTCCCTGGCCTCCGTCGTCTCACCAGCACTGCCACCCCCACCACCGAAAGAGACCGTGACCGTGCGCACCGTCCGTGACCCCCGACTCCTCGCCAAGCCGCCGGTCTGCCGACTCGGCTGCCTCGCGCTCCTGCGCGACCAGGCCGGGCACGTCCTCCTCGTCGACCCCGACTTCCTGGACGGCCTGATCCTCCCCGGCGGTGCGGCCAACACCAACGAGCCGCCGCACCTCGCCGCCTCCCGACACCTCCAGGCCCAGACCGGCATCGTCCGCCGGATGACGCACCTGCTCGCCGTCGACTTCGCGCCCGCCGACCGGTACCTCGAACGCCTCAACCTCGTCTTCGACGCGGGCGTCATCACCGGTCCGGCCGCGCAACGACTCGCCGTGCCGCCGCAGCACCACAGCAACCTCCTCGGTGCGCGCTTCGCCGACCCCGCCCACCTCGGCAACCTCATGAGCCCGGCCCAGAACGCCCGCGTCCAGCAGGCCCTCGCCAACCTCGGCCGTTCCCTCCCGCTCCTCACCCACGGGCAGCGCTCGGCCTGAGCGGAGGTGTTCGCCGATCGGCACGGAAACCCCCGTTCAGGAGGCGTTCACTACAGCACGGCACTCGCCGACGGCTGCTCGCCGTTCTGGGCCTGCTGGGCTCGATCGGCGAGCAGGCGGGCGAAGGCGAGCAGTTTGCCGTCGTCGACCTTCTTGTAGCCGCCGTCGTACGAGACCCGGCCGATGACGGTACCCACGCGCAGGTACACGACGGCCGTGTACTGGTATTCCGAGCCGGTGTAGGTGCGCCCGGAGAAGGCGGAGCTGGCGTCGCCCACCGTGCCGAGCGACATGGGGGCCAGGTTGTTGTTGACGGTCCGCTGCGCACCGTCGACTACCTTGCCGTACCCGGTCTCGGCGGTCTCGGCGCCGTCGAAGGTCGCGTACTGGAACGAGATCCTGGTGTCGCCCGCGGAGTCGGCGACCCTCACCTCGCCTTTGGCCAGCCGCCCCTGGCAATCCTCGGTGCACCCGTCCAGTTCCGGCGAGCTCTTCAGGTTCCACCCGGACGGCATGGACCGCAGGTCCGGGGCAATGCCCTTCGCCAGCGTCGGGTCGGTCACCGCGGCCACTCTGTTCCGGCCGCCGCCCGAGGACCAGGGGCTGTCGTCGCCCTCCACCGTGTGGATCACCCCGTTGAGGGCGAGCGACAGGGCGACCACCACCACAAGCGCGGCGACGGCCACGACGCCGGGGCTCTTGCGGATCGTCACCGGGCCGATGGTGATCACGCCGTTGCGGACGTTGCCGCCGATGTTGATGTTGTTGCTCGCCGGTGGTGCAGCCGGCAGGCCGGCGGCCTGCCGGATCCGGTGGGCGAAGTCCGGGTCGCCCTCGATCAGCAGCAGGAGCCGGGCCCGCAGTTCGTCGGCGGTCCCGGGCGCGGCCGGATCACCGTCGAGCCTTTCCAGAGCCTGTCGGCCGTCCTCGTCCAAGCCGAGCCGCTCGCGTGCGACACGGCCCACCTGGGCCGCCACGGCGGTAGTCGTCGCTCCTGCCACCCCGCTGGCAAGACCGGTGAGCACCGCCGTGACCCACGCCGCCAGCACCGCGCTTTCCATGGTTCCCCCACCCCACATCGACAGCCGGTTCGTGGGGCCAGCATGGCCGTCGCTCCGTGCGCCGACAATGCCCCGGACACGGCCGTGACGATCCCGTACCCGACCGGGCGTGGGTGACTCAATCCCCTTCTGCACCAACTGACTTCCTCTGCCACTGGCGCCGCGGCCGGGACAGGCGGGCCGCGGCGCCCCGACTGTCAGTCCCCGCGTCACAATCCCCGCATGGAGAAACCCGCGATCGTCTCGGCCGAGGAGTGGCAGCTCGCCCGCGGCGAGCTGCTCAAGGCCGAGAAGGAACTGACCCGCGCGCAGGACGCGCTCGCGGCCCGGCGCCGCCGCCTTCCGATGCGGAGGGCCCTCGTTGGATCAGGTCCTCGATGCGGGCGGCCTGCTCAGCGCACCGGGGAGTCGCACGCTGCGCGGCGGAAGTCCCGGGGCGCCATGCCATAGGCCGTACGGAACGCGCGGGTGAAGTCCGCGGCACGCGGGAAGCCGCAGCGGGACGCAATGGTGTGAATGGGCGTCAGAACCGCGGCGGGGTCGGCGAGCTCGCGCCGAGCACGTTCGACGCGCTGGCGGCGGATCCAGGCGGCGACCGTCTCCTCCTCGCCCTCGAAGATTCGGTGCAGGTAGCTGACCGAGATGTGGTGCGCGGCGGCGATCACGCCGGGGCTGAGCTCCGGATCGTCCAGCCGGCTGCGGACGAACGCCTGGACGCGCAGCCGCAGCGTCCGCTGCCGGCTCTCCGGCGCGACGGCCTTCTCGGCGTCGAGGGCGTGCCCGAGCAGCGCGGACACCAGGTCGAGCGCGACCGTGCCGAGCCGCGGGCCGTCGGAGGGCCGGTACGGGCCGCAGTCGTCGGTCAGCTGGGCGAGGAACTGCACGAGCAGGGCACCGATCCCCTCCCGGCCCGACAGTCGCCGGTTGAACAGGAGGTCCACCCGGCTCGCCGGGAACGGCAGCAGCTGCCGGGGGATGGACAGTCCCGTGCTGCGGATCCGCTCCTGCGGGCGGTCGCCACGGGAGTGCATCACCACGGGCCGGGCGGTGTTGTGGATCACCAGATCGGAGGGCCCGTACCCGATCTCGGCATCGAGCCCGGCGACCTCCAACCTGCCGCGCAGCGGCAGCGACAGGTGATAGAGCCCAGGGTCGCCGTGCTTGATCAGCCCGGGGGTGCGATGCAGGGTCAGCGGGGGGTGTTCCTTCGTCCAGAGCTGTACGCCGCCGAGATCCAGCGCCCGGGACTCCGCGGGGAAGTTCGCCATGTCCTCGCGCCGGACCTCGGCGGGCGCGTACATCGACGAGATGTGCTCGCACAGGTAGTCGAAGCGGTCCGCGGCGGGAACGGCTTCGGTTCGGAACACCCTCTCGGTCAGCACCGGGCCTCCTCGTGCCACGTGGACGCTCACGCTCATGTCATGGACACTCTTGCATCGTTTATGAGGCGAGGCGCGAGGGGGGCTGGATTCGCTTCCGCTCCGGTGTCGACTCCCGCCCACAGCGCCTGTCGCTGTTTACGCCCCCGGGCCCTCGCGCGCCCGAGCTCGCGGCCCCCGGCCCCCGGGAAGCCGTGCCCACGTGTCCCAGCGAACCGACCAGGCGCGTGCTGAGTTCGAGGCCGACGTCCGACGACGTGGGCCTCGGTGTTCGGGCGTGGTCTCGGGTGACTCCTTGACGGTCGGTCAAGTCGTCGGCCCGGATTGTCAGTCCCACCCGCCACAATCCCCGCATGGAGAAACCTGCGATCGTTTCGGCCGAGGAGTGGCAGCTCGCCCGCGACGAGCTGCTCAAGGCCGAGAAGGAACTGACCCGCGCGCAGGACGCGCTGGCGGCCCGGCGCCGCCGCCTTCCGATGGTGAAGTTCGCCACCGACTACGCCTTCGACACACCCACCGGCACCAGGAGCCTGCTCGACCTCTTCGAGGGCCGGAACCAGCTCGTCGTGTACCAGTTCATGGACGGGGGGCCGGACCACCTCTGCCCCGGCTGCAAGGGGTTCACCGACAACATCCCGGTTGGTGCGCTCGGCCTGCTGGCCGAGCGCGGGGTCACCTGGGTGAACGTCTCGAACATGCCGCTCGCGCAAATCGAGGCGCACCGGGAGCGCACCGGGTGGACGCTGCCGTTCGTCTCGTCCCACGGCACCACCTTCGCCGCGGACACCGGTGCGGGTGGTGGCTTCCTGCTCAGCGTGTTCCTGCGCGACGGGGAGGACGTCTACCGCACGTACAGCACCTACTCGCGCGGGGTGGACCGGCTGGTCTTCCGCAACAACATCCTCGACCTCGCCCCGTACGGCCGGCAGGAGGAGTGGGAGGATTCCCCGGCCGGTTGGCCGCAGCGGCCCACCTACGGGTAGCCGGCGCCGTAGGCCCGGGTGGGCGGGCGTGTCACCCACCCGATCCTCGCACGAGCGTTCGCCATCCGGTTCGGCGTTCGTAGCCGCCCACCCGTTGGGGTGGGCTCGCGGCGGGTGGTCTGTACCCGCACCGCTTGTTTGGCTTGAATCGACCCACTTCGCCGGAGGGTGGTGCCGCGCGGCACCACCCCCGGTCTCCAGCGTTCACCAGTGAAGTGGAGTCGACCGTGACGCCTTTGCACGATGGCATCTACGCGATCGCCAAACCCGATGAGCAGTTGCTCACCCTCCAGGCCGCCAAGGAGTTCGTGGTCCTGCTGGCCCCGACCGGCGAACCGGGCGAGCAGGAGTGGGAGGTGAGCGGCGTCGCCAACGGGAACGTCGTCATCAAGAACCTGCGGCACGGCAGCTACATCGGCCTGGACGGTCCGGTGGAGGAGAACCAGCAGGTCCGCGGCACCGCCGAGCCCTTCGAATGGGCGCTGCGCGAGACCGCCGAGCGGTTCGCGTTCAACATCGTCGTCCCGGGCGGCCCGGTCGAGGGCCGCGAACTGGCGCTGGACCTCAGCGTGCTGGACATCTTCCCGCAGCGCACCGCGCTGCGACCGCTGGAGGCGTACGACCAGGCGCAGGCCTGGCTGTTCCAGTTCCGCGAGTAGGGCCTGTTCCCTCGGTCGTCCGCGGATCGGGACGTGGATGACCGAGGGGTGGAGTGCGGCCCGGCCGGTGGGTGACGGCGAGTCTGCCGGTGCGCCCGGCCGGGCCGCGCCCCTGCTTCAGGCGGGCCGAGGGATGCCCAGGGTGCGGACGAGCTGGTTCAGCTCCTCCTCGAACAGTTTGTCAGGGTGGGCCAGTTGGCCGCGCAGGTGGCCGTAGATCTCCAGGGAGACCAGGCCGTGGAGGTGGCCCCAGAGCCGCAGGGCCAGTGCGACGCCGGCCGGGGGGAGGTCGGGGAACGCCGGGCGGATCTTGTCGAGCAGGCCGGGGTCGAAGTCGGACCAGGCGAAGTCGCTGTCCGCGTAGTGCTGCCGGGCGTGCGGCCAGGCGGCCGCCGCGAGGGCGGCGAGGCCGGTGCAGGTGCGGCGGGCCGCATCGGGCGCGGCGCCGCCCTCGGGAGCCCGGTAGCCGGGGACGGGGTCGCCGTAGACCAGGCGGAAGCCTTCGGGGTTGGTCAGGGCCCACGCGCGGAACGCGTGCGCCCAGGCGCTGATCCGGACGGCGGGGTGAGCGGCGGCGGACGACTCCCACGCGGCGTCCACGGCGTCGGCGAGCGCGGTGTACACGTCGTTGATGAGTGTGGTGACCAGCTCGTCGCGGGTGGCGAAGTAGCCGTAGATGGCGTTGGCGGTCATGCCCATCTCGCGGGCGATGGCCCGCAGGGTGATCGCGTCGGGACCGCCGGTGGCCATCAACTCCAGGGCCGCGCTCTTGATTTCGGCGGTCGTCTCGGCCCGCAGGCGCTCGCGCCGGCCGGTGCTTCCCCGCCCTGCCGCGCCCGTCGTCTTCCCGGTCGTTGCTGCCACGTGGACACTCTACAGCGTCACCTGGATTGACTCCGTATCTAAACTTCACGGCGTATAGTTTTGACACGGCGTCACCGAATCGACGGGGCGTCCATGTCCGCCTGCACAGGTACAAGGGGAGAACCATGCACATCGGCGTCATAGGTGCCACGGGGACCATCGGCAGCAGGGTCGTCACCGAGGCCCTCGACCGGGGGCACCGCGTCACCGCCATGAGCCGCGACGCGTCGACGGCCGGGCTCGGCGAGAGCCGGGAGAACATCAGCTGGGCCGGCGTCGACGTCCTGGACGCGGAGAGCATCGCCGCCGTCCTGCCCGGTCTGGACGTGCTGATCAGCGGCTACCAGCCCGGCAACGCGGCCCGGGACTTCGCGGACACCGTCGAGCGGTCGATCGCCGACCCCACCGTCTACGTCACCGCGGCGCGGGCGCTGCTGGCCGCGCTCGACCGGCACCCTCGGACCAGGCTGATCGTGATCGGCGGCGCGGGCAGTCTGGAGACCTCGCCCGGCGTAACGCTGGCCGACGACGAGGAACTGCTTCACGCGACCCTCGACCGGTTGGGCCTTCCCCGCGGGTACGCGGCCTCGGTGCGAGGCGCCCGGGACGGCCTGAACGTCCTGCGCACCTCGAACCGGTACTGGACCTACTTCAGCCCGGCCGAGTTCATCGCCCCGGGTGAGCGCACCGGGCGCTTCCGGATCGGAGGCGACCAGACGGTCCGGGACGCCGACGGGCTCTCCCGGATCTCGGCGGAGGACGCGGCCGTGGCGCTCGTGGACGAGGCGGAGCTGCCGCGCTTCGTCCAGCGCCGCTTCACGGCCGCTTACTGACGGCCGGGGCGTGGGGTCGCCGGTGGCGGCGGCGACGGCGTCGTTCGGGAGTGGATGGCACGATCGGTCGGGCCCACCCCACCTGACACCGCCCCCACCGGGGGGGCCGGTGTCCCCTCGCGGGATCCGCCGGCCCCTGAACCGGGGGCGGTGCGCCCGTCCGTCAGGCGACGGGCTGGGTGGCGAAGACGAAGATGCCCCCGGCGCTGCGGACGGCGGCGTACCCGTTCGTCGTGAACTGCGGCATCGCCTCGATCCCGGATGCCAGCACCTTCTTGTCGCGGGCGTCGAGCGCGGCTCCGGTGCCGTCCAGGTACGCGTAGAGGACGCCGTTGCCCGGGAGGGCGCGCGGCATGATGTTCTTCTCGTTCGTGGCCTGGCGCCACAGCTCCTTGCCGGTCTCCGTGTTCCAGGCGACCGCGCCCTTGCCGTACTGCACCACGGCGGTCTTGCCGTCCGGGGAGATGGCGAGGCCGTCGTCCTCGACGGTGCCGTTGGTGTCGATGCCCGGCCCCTCGGCGAGCCGCTGGCCGCTCTTGACGTCGACCAGCGTCATGACCGCTTCGGAATCGCCGTACGAGGACCATTCGAGCAGGGCTTTGTCGCCCTGGTACGGCATCAGCCGCGCACTGGTCGCCTTGGCCGGGGTGATCAGCTTGGCGACGGCGGCCGGTGGCGCGAGGTCCTTGGTGTTCCAGACCTTCTTGCCCGTGCGGATGTCCGTGGCGGTCAGCCAATTGGCGTACGGCTGGAAGGAGGTGTCCTTCTGCGAGGAGTAGCCGAGACCGGGACCGACCGCCCCCTGGAGGTCGATGTGCGAGGCTTGGGTGGTCAGGGTCTCGCCGTCGCCGATCGGGATGAACTTGGCGCCGCCGGAGCTGCTGGTGTCCACCAGGTAGCCGTTCCTGACCGGGGTGGACATGTGGGTGTCCCCGTCGAAGGACGAGCTCCCCAGCTTCTCGCCGGACGGCGCGTACATGGTCAGCACGGTCTGGGTCGAGGCCTTCTTCAGGGGGTCCGCCGGGGTGTCGACGCGGTTGCGGATCAGCAGGGCCGGCGAACCGTCCCGCCACTCGCCCACCTGCGCGAGGGCCACCGCCGGGGTGGACCCGCCGCTCTTCTCGGGGAGGGCGAAGTCGAAGTTCTTGCGCAGCTTGCCCGTCTTGGCGTCGAAGAGCCGGGCGGTGAAGGTGCTCGTGCCCGACTGCCCGTCGCGGTAGCCGGTGACGATGACGGCGTCCCCGACCGTGCAGACGTCGCGCTGCGACGAGTCCTTCTCGGACGCCTTGCTCGCGCAGTTCCCGGCCTCACCGTCCGTCAGGCTCCAGGCCGGCTGCGCTGTTAGCCCGGGCACCGGCTTGCCCTGGTAGACCGGGCTCTTCGGCGACGCGGACGCGGACTCCGCCGCCTTTCCCGTCTCCCCGCCGCCGGCCTTGGCACCGGCGTCCGCCCCTCCGGAGCACCCGGTCACGAGACCCGCGGACAGCACCAGACCGAGCACCATCGTCGTACGTATGCGATTCAACTTCTTTGTCCGTCTTTCCTCTTGAATGATCACTCCCGACGGACCACCCTACTTTGATCATGACCCGCCCTTGTCCGGCTCGCCTGCGCGCCCCGATGCCGACCACGGAACGCGGTGGCCGGTCGCGGCCTGGATGCGGCCGGGGCAGCCTCGCGTTGAGAGCCTCACCCGCCTGGTCGTGGTGGTCGGCCGGCCGCTCCCGGGGAACCGCAACGACTGCCTGGCATGATCAGCCTGGTGCCCAGATGGCCGCCGTCCGCGAGGCGAGGAACTGCCCGACTGGAAGGAGGCCCACAACAAGAGCCACAAGCGGGTTCGCGCCCGCGTCGAGCACGCCTTCGCCCATGAAGACCTGGAAGATCCTGCGCGACTGCCGCTTGAGAGGCGACGGTGTGCGCCACGCGATGCACGGCGTTGCCCGCCTACACAACCTCGCTCTCACGGGAGACCGTCCTTGGGGAACATCGGGGCAGCCGATATCGGCTGCCCCGATGTTCCCCAAGGGCGGAGACGGCTCCCCACCTCGCAGTCTCGGAGGAGAATCAGGTGAGGCAGAACTCGTTGCCCTCGATGTCCTGCATCGTGACGCACGACTCGTTGACGCCGAGGTCAGTGCCTCCCCAAAGGGAACCTGGGATGCGGTCCCGGCCAGCCACTCTCATGCTGCCAAAGATCAGTTACGGGACAACCCTTAGGCAGTTTCGTTTGGATCACCGCTCGTTGGTCTGGGTGTGCCGTTGACTGACGCGAAGTGGGCGCGGATTGAGCCGTTGCTGCCGGACCGGACGCCGAAACGCGGCGGCTGGTGGCGTGACCACCGTCAAGTGATCGACGCGATCGCCTTCAAGTTCCACGCCGGGTCCCAGTGGGTGCACCTGCCGGAGAAGTACGGCAACTGGCGAAGTGTCTACAACCGGCTGCGGATGTGAGCCGTCGACGGGACCTGGGAGCGGGTGTTCACCGCGCTGATGGCCCAGGCCGACGCCGACGAGGGCCCTGGACTGGGCGGTCTCGGTGGACTCCACGATCGTCCGAGCCCACCAGCACGCGGCCGGGGCCATGGCGATGTGGAAACGCCAGGGTGTCGAAGCTGTCTCCAAGGTGATAGCTCGGGCTGACCTGAGCGTCGCGGGCTGTGGTTACAGGTTGCGGTTGGATATCTTCGCGTTTCGGTGGTGCGTCGCCAGGGAGCATGTGCGTGACGTCATCGTCCATGGGGGACTTCTTCAATGAACGCGTTAGACGATCTTGCGTCTGCGGCGGTCCAGCTGTTGTCGACTGCGGGCACAGCAGCAGCCACCAGTACGGGCACCGCTGCGGCGACCATGGTGGGGGACCTGATCCGCAGCCGGCTGACTGGCGCGGGCCAGGGCCAGACGGTGGCCGCATTCGAGTCGGCTCCGCAGGACCCCGCCGCCCAGGCAGCTCTTCATGGCGCCTTGGTCGCGGTGCTGGCCGCGGACCAGCCGTTCGTCGTCTACCTGACCAGCGTCATGCCGGCGCCGGAGACCACACCAGAGTCGGCACAGACGGCACCAGCGAACATGGCGTCAGGTGGGGGCGTCACCGTCCAGGGGAGCAGGAACAAGGTCCGGGGCAATTTCGCCGGCCGGGACCAGATCATCAACAACATCCGCAAGGGCGACGCGAAGACGCTGCTCCTCCTGGCCCTGGTCGTCCTCGTGGTCCTGACGCTCGCCTTGTACGGCGGGGCCGAACTGAAGGGGGCGTTGGCACCGGAGGCCGGCGTGCCGGAGCCGGCGCGGATCGCGTGGGACGCGCCGGCGGCCGAGACCGGGAAGCCGCTGGGGGTCATCGGGAGTGTCGCGGTCTTCGAAGCCGAAGACGTTGTCGGAGGCAGGGACGTCGAGACGGGCAAGGTCATGTGGACCTACCGGCCGAAAGGAGACGCGTTCACCCTGAGGGGGCTGGTGGATCAGACCACCCAAACGGTCGTGGTCACCGAAGCGGCGGGGGACGTCCTGGCTCTCGATCCGGAGACCGGAAAGGCCGTGTGGACCTACACCATCCCCCCACAGCAGCACCCGCTGTCGAGCGGAAGCGACCTGAAGCTCGCCGGAGGCACCGTCTACGCCGCCGGGTTCGACAAGGTGGTGGCGCTGACCGCCTCCACCGGCAGCGAGCTGTGGACCTGGACACGGCCGGACTCCACCTACGACACCATCAACACCATCAAGACCGACGGCACGACCGTCCTGGCCCGCGGCTACGGGACACACGGTAACGGTGACGTGTTCTTCGCTCTCGACGCCCAAAACGGTCGGCCGCTCTGGCAGAAGAACGGTCACGTCCCCGCCGCGATGGCCGAGGGATCGGTGCTCATCCCCGGAGACGGCGTGACGGACGTGTTCACAGCGGCCACCGGCCAGAAACGCTGGACCGTTCCCACCACGGACAGCATCGACGTTTACAAGGACGTCGTCCTGGTAAACCACGACGCCTCGATCGAGGCATGGTCACTGGAGACCGGCGGCAACCACTGGAGCCTCGACTTCGGCCTCATCGGCGAGCCCGTCCAGGTCGGCGACCTGCTCATCGCGCAGATCCACCAGTACCCCAGCGACATCGTGGCGGTGGACCTGCACACCGGGAAGGTGACCTGGCGCCAGCCCGGAAGCCTGATCGGCACCCTCCGCGGTGCACCTCTCATCCAGGTGGAGGGCTACACCCTGCACCGGCTCGACCCGGCCACCGGCACCTCCCAGTGGTCCTTCCCCGTACCCGAAGCGATCCTGCCGATGGCCACACCCGCCCAGAATTGGCTGCTCCTCACAAGCATGGGGCTGAACGCGGCCGGCGAGCCCCATGAAGAACTTGAGCGCACCTACGCGGTCAAGACCCTCTTCTAGTAATCCAGCTGCAGATCGTGATCAAGGGTTGGCTGGCGTTGCGACCAGGAGGTGGGCCAGCTCTGCAGGAGCATCGAAGCAAGGCCGCTTTCGTGACGGCGGTGCAGCTATCGTCAGCGCATGCAGCCAAAGGTGATCTTCTTCGACCTCGGGGGCGTCGTCTGCCGCTTCCATCCAGAGCGACGGCTTGCCGCGCTCGGTAGGGCATGCGGACTCACGCCCGAGCAGGTGGAGAGCAGACTGTACGCATCAGGGCTCATCTCGCGGTGGGACCTCGGCCTTGATTCCCCGTCGGAGATCCACCGCACGATTCAAGAGAGGCTGGGGTTCCAGGGAAGCATCCGGGTACTCCAGGAGATCTGGTGCCGTGCCTTCGAACCCGATCCAAAGGTGCTCAGGCTGGCGGACACTGTGCGTCCTCTCCACACCGCTCTGCTCACGGACAACGACCCCCTGCTCCTGGAAGCGTTCCCGGACTTGTTCCCTCAGGTCGCCTCCCGTTTCGACGCCTTGCTCTTCTCCTGCCGTCTTGGCGCTACCAAGCCCGAACCCGTGGTGTTCACCCAGGCCCTCGACATGATGGGTGTCGCCCCCGCGGAAGCCGTGTTCATCGATGACAGGGCTGCGAACGTCGCTGCCGCCCGCGAGTTGGGCATCGCCGCGATCCACTTCCGCAACGCCGTCGGGCTCGGTGCGGCACTGGATGCGCTCCTGCCGCGGTGACCGTCACAACGCGTGAGAAGATCGCAGTTTGCGGTCTTGATGGGGGTCGGAGACGAGTGCAGCCACCGTTGATCATCGTGAGTTGTGTGGACTTACGAAGAGACGGTGGCCGCAGGTCACAGCATGGATCCCGCGCGTTGGCGGGAGGCGTTCGAGGTGGCGATGGGCCGTATTGCAGGCCGGTTCGCGCGGGTTGAACCCCGGCTGCGGGCAGGCCGGCTGGTGCTGGGCCTGCTGTCGGACCTGCAGCGCAAGAACTGCTGGACGATCGCAAGGGGGTTTCGGTCTGCACCGCATCTGCTCACGCCCGGGACTGGCCGATCTCCTGCACGTGACCCTGCGGGATCGCCCGAAATCCGTTGGTCGCGGGACCCGGTGGAATGATCGACTCACCAGAGACGCGTTCCCCGGGAAGGAATCATGCACTTCACCCTCGTCGTCGCTCTCCCCTCCGCCGCGCGGGGCGGCATCGGCGCCGCGCTCGCCACGGCGCTCGCCCCGTTCGACATCGAGCGGGAGGTGGCGGAGTACCCGGACTACGAGGCCGCGGCCCCGAGCGGCACCGCGTGGGTCGAGGCCGCGCGGCACCGTGGTGAAGTGCCGGACCGCGACGATCTGACGTGGGCGGAGGTCGCCGAGACCGTCAACCGCGTCCGCGGCTACGAGCCGGGCGGCGACAACCACCTCTACGTCGACGACGAGGGCCGTGCCTACTTCCTGAGCACCTACAACCGCGACGGGAAGTGGGACGGCTACCGGATCGGGGGCCGGTGGTCGGCCCACTTCCTGCACCGCCCGGAGGCGGCCGGCGACCCTCGGCTGATCACCACGGAGTACGGCGACTCCGGCGAGGAGGGCCAGGCCGCCGCACTGCGCTGCGACGGCGGGCCGCGGGCCCTGCTCGACTTCGACGCGCTGCGCGAGCACGAGGGGCGCGAGGCCGGCGAACGCCACGACCGGTGGACGGCCCTCGTCGAGGGACTGCCCGCGGCCGAGCCCTGGGACTTCTTCCTCGCCCGGCACCGGGCCGACGGGAGCGGCTACCCGCTCGACCGTGCGCAGCAGGACTACGACGCGCAGCCGAGGCGCCGGGCCGCCCTGGGAAGCGAGGAGTTCGGCGGCTGGCCCGGCGAGTTCGCCACGAGCCGCGAGCAGTACGTGGCGCAGGCCCGCGACGCGGCCGTGCCGGGCGATGCCCTGTTGCGGTCCGACGGCACCTGGCTGGAGCCCGGCCGCGGCGTGGAGAACGGCCGCGCCGCCTACCTGCGGGCCGCGAACGCGTACCTGGACGGCCTGGCCGGGGACGTCGTCGTGGTCGCGGTGCACTGCCACGGCTGATGCGCGCAGCGGCCGCCGCCGGCCTCCGTCGCGCCGGCGATCACGAGCCGGCCCGGCGCAGGCGCCGGGCCTCCGTGCGCAGGCGGGACCAGCCCCCGACCAGGACGATCGCGCCGGCGCCGAGGGTGGCGGCGGTGTAGCCGACGAGGGCGAGCAGCGGGTGGTCGGCGATCTCGCCGGTGTTCGGGCTCATCCACATCTCCTGCGGCTGGCCGTCGGGCCGGCTGTCGGCGGCCCCGCGCCGCTCGCTGCGCGGCTCGCCGCGGAAGGTCCAGTGGTAGACGCAGCTGTGGTGCTCGGAGCCGAGCGTGTCGGGGCCGTGGAAGGCGCCGTCGAGCCGGCACTCGGTGAGGGTGGCGGTGATCGCCTGCGGGGTGCGGGCCCAGTCGCGGATGCCGGTGACGGAGAGGTCGGCGGTGGCCGCGCCGATCCAGAGCGTCAGGGTGAGCAGGGCCGTGCCGATGGTGGCCATCGGCGTGCCGTCGCCGTCCCGGATGCCGAGCGAGGCGGCCACCGCGACGGCGAGGCCGGCGGCGCCCGTGATCCAGAGCGGGAGGACGGGCAGGACGGGCATCGCCGAGCCCCAGGACCAGAAGAACAGCGCGCCGGCGGCGGCGCCGACCAGCGCCGCCGCCACCGTGAGCCCGCGCCAGAACACCGTCGATCCCCCGGACATCGCCCCTCCCCCTGCCGAACGGTACCCCCGTACCCTTCCGGCTACCTCGATGCTCCCGGGCGGGGAAGCGGTTCCCGGCGGCCCTGGCGCGCCGCGGCTCAGCCGCCGGCGGTGCCTGCGGTGCCGACAGTGCCGGCGGTGCCGATCGCCGGGAGCCCGTACCGCACCCCGGTCAGGCCCTCCGAGAGCTCCCAGAGGCGGCGGCCCGTCGCGACGTCGGCGGCAGCGGGCGCGAGCTCCACCCGGGTCGGGGCGCCGCGCAACTCTCCCGGGCCGTCCGGGCCGATGAACTCGCCGCTCCGCACGCCCGGATGGGTGGCCGCGTAGAGCTGCGGCAGTGCGCCCCGCTCCGGACTCTGGGCGAGCGGCCGGGCGAGGACGCCGAACAGCAGGCGGTGGAGCGGGGTGGGTGCGCCGGTCACGATGTTGGTGGCGCTGTAGCCGGGGTGGGCGAGGAGGCTGCGCACCGGGCTGCCGGCCTCGGTGAGCCGCAGGTGCAGCTCCCGGCCGAAGACGGCGTTGGCGAGCTTGGACTGGTTGTAGAAGGCCATCGGCCGGTAGCCGCGGCTGCCGTCGAGGTCGTCGAAGCGGATCCGCCCGCGACGGTGGTTGATCGAGGTCACCGTGACGACGCGCGGATCGTGCCCGGCGGCCAGCAGGTCGAGCAGCAGGCCGGTGAGCGCGAAGTGGCCCAGGTGGTGGGCGGCGAACTGGAGTTCGTGGCCCTGCGCGCTGAGCGTGTGCGGCGGGGCCATGATCCCGGCGTTGTTGACCAGGACGTCCAGCCGGGGGTGGTCGCGGCGCAGCTCGTGGGCGAACGCGCGGACCGAGTCGAGGTCGGCGAGGTCGAGCCGGCGCACCTCCAGCCGGGCGCCCGGCTGGAGGCCGGCCGGTAGCCGGGCGGTGAGCTCCCGGGCGGCTCGGCGGCCCTTCTCCTCGTCGCGCACCGCGAGGACGACCGTGGCACCGCGGCGGGCCAGCGCGCGGGTGGTGGCCAGGCCGAGGCCGCTGTTGGCGCCGGTGACGACGAAGACCCGCCCGGTCTGGTCCGGGACGTGTTCGGCGGTCCACTTCTGAGGCTCAGTCATGAGTCACATGCTGACTCCGATGGCACTTGGTGTCAACATGCCTCCAGGTGTCACCCGGGGCATCGCGCTACCATGGCGCGGTGAGCCAGGTGACCTCCCGCCCCGAACAGACCATGACCATGGCCGAGCGCAAGCGCAGGCTCGTCGCCGACGAGCTGGCCGCGGCGGCGCTGGAACTGCTGGCGCAGAAGGGGTTCGACGCCGTCACGATCGACGAGATCGCGGTCGCCGCGGGCGTCTCGAAGCGGACCTTCTTCCGGTACTTCGCCTCCAAGGAGGACGTGGTCGTCCAGGTGCTGACCGATCTCGGCCCCGTGATGCGCACGGAGCTGGCGGCCCGGCCGGCCGGGGAACGGCCCTCGCTCGCGCTGCGGAACGCCGTCTGGATCTCCGTCGCGGCCTGCGCCGACCGGGCCGAGCACGGCGGGGCCTCCGAACGCGCCCTGCGGGTGGTGCAGTTGATCCTCGGGACGCCCGCCCTGCTGGCCCGCTTCCTGGAGCGGCAGGCACAGTGGCGCGACGAGCTGGCGGCCGAGCTGGCGCACCGCCTCGGGCTCGACCCGGCCACCGCGATGTATCCGCCGCTCGCGGCCGGGATGGCGCTCTCCGCCTTCGACGCGGTGCTGCGCCGGTGGAGCGGGAGCGACGGGGCGGAGGATCCGGCCGCCCTGCTGGACCAGGCCTTCGCCGTGCTCGCCCCGGCCCTGGACGCGGTGGTCGGGCCGGCTTCCTGACGCGCGGACTCGGGGTACCGGACGCGCCGAGCCGGGACGTGGACGAGGGGCCTGAGTTCATGGATACGAGGGCGTCGCGTACGGGCGCGTTGGCGTCGTCGTTTGCTGTGCCCGGGCCAGGCACCCCGGCGGTAATGCGCGCCCTCCACGGGCCGCCTCGGATCGTCGGGAGGACCTGGCGCGCCTATCCTTGGGGGAGGTGGCTGTAGAGGATTCAGTAATACCTCCGGCGCCGATCAGCCCGGGCCATCGCCCGGCCTCCGCTGAGGTCGCTCCCGGAACTGGCGTGTTCCCTGGGCCTACGTTTGCCAACGAACTCTCAACGGAAGAGAAGTTCCGATGGACACCGTCACCGTCACCATGCAAGCCGCACAGGACGTCAAAGCCGGCCAGGCGGTCCGCATCACCAGATTACCGGCCACCCCCGGATCACCGGCCACCCCCGTCACCCCTGCCGTCGCTCCTGCTGTCCCGCAGAGCAACAACCCCAACCCCAGCGACGAGACGTTGCAGACGTTGCATACCCTTCCGTTCTTTGGGGTTGCTCTGCAGGCGGCGGCCGCCAAGGCGAAGGTCGACGTTCAAATAGGCGGTGTTGTTCTCCGAATAGGTAGTGCTGCTTTCGACCTGGGCCCCGGAAGAGCTGGTGCGGTTGGCGTCAACAGTTCAGGGAAACTTGTGCGCGCCAACGCTCCGAAAGAAGACGCCTGCATCAGCGCTCCGAACTGGATCGGTGACTGTGACGCTTCGGGCAAGGTGACAATCCGGCCCCGCCGTGACACGCGGCTGAACGTGCTCGACTTCGGAGCGGCAGGGGATGGAAAGGCAGACGACACGGACGCGCTCCAAGATGCCTTGGACTGCGCAATGCGGCTCGGAACGATGACGAATGACCCGTTGTCCGATGGCAAAGCCGTCTACCTGCCTCCGGGCGACTACCTGATTACGAAGCCTCTTGTCGTCTCGAACGGTTGCATTCTGGAGGGAGCCGGCTTTGGCTCCAGAGGTACTTCTCGCATATTCGCAGATGTTAAAAGCGGCGATTTCAACCTCTCCACCAGGACCAATCCCCGGGAACCCGCTCCACATGTCCCCCCAGTCCCTCCAGGTATCGGCGGAAGTATCGGCCAGGTCGCCGGAGAGACCGTTTACTGCGCAATTGCTCTGTCGGGTTCTTGGACTGGACCGCCCGATCGCGGTCGTGCGGACTATGCTGTGCTTCGCCAGTTCACCATCGAGTCGAAACCCCTACAAGGGCCGGATACCGCCGAGCCTTATCAGGCTCCACAGATGGATGGCGTACGAGTTCTGGCACACGGCCCGTGGATCGAGAAGGTGCGGGTTGCCGGCTTCAGGCGCAACGGAATAACGATATACGCAGGCGATGCGCCTGGCTTCATGCCGCAAGTTAATTCCAACCTCACGCAGATACGTGATTGTCTTATCTATGGCCATGGGCAACATGGGCTCGACATCGGCAGTGCGGGTAAAGATGAGACCAATGCCATGCTGGTCATGAATGTCTCTGCCACGGACAATGGGCGCGACGGAATTCATGACTATTCGTACCTTGGCTGCACCTTCGTTTCGTGCCACACCTCGACAAACAAACACCGAAACATCAGCTCCGAACACGATGCTGCATGGTCTGTGTACGTCGGTTGCTACGCCGAAGGGGATGCGCCTGTGGTATTCAAGGGGGGGTATACCGCTGTGGTCGGGGGGGACATGGATATCACCCCGGACTCAACATACTGGGGCTATGGTGCCGTCAGAGGAGGACCTGGACCCTCTGCCCTGAAAGTGACAAACAACTTCTCCAAAGTGCAGTTGTATCGGATCGTCACCGGTGGGATCTATATAGACGAGGGTGAGCAGAAGACGCCGCCCGAACCCCCTCCAGGGGAACCACCCTACCCCGCACAAGGGTACCTATTTCGAGCAAAAGTCGGCGGGCGTACTCGCGGATATGATAAGGAACTTTACCCGACCGGCATGCCTGATGATTGGTCCACAACAACCCCGACGGTAGGGGGCGTGACGAGAGATGGTGAAGTGATATGGGAATGCTTGGGTAAAGTGGTGCCGGGTATCGGCGATGTCCCAATGGTAATAACGTCCAATACCATCGGAAACAATTCGGATTCCACGATCATTCGGGATTTTGATTCTGTCCCGCTGGACAGTCATTTGAATCCCGTCGGCAGCGGGTCCTCCCTCTTCCGCACCCAGGTCCGGAAGGCTCCTGACTTCCTCAAGGGCAGGATTGAAACGTCCCTGCTGAGTGGAACACCTTTCCATACGTACTATCAAACCGCGTACGAAAACGGTCCGTGCCCCGGCGCACTGATGCTTCCGGAGGCGTGGGTTGGAAAGCCTGACTACGGCGAGCGGCGAATCGGTGTTGTTCATGGCGGAACTCCCTACGATGCTGCTGTGGGTAGCTGCAACTTCTACCGCCCGGGTGATCTGATCCTCAATGCCCTCGATAATTCAACGCGCCGAGGCCCGATCGGGTGGGCGGTAAGGGCTGCGTGTGGAAGGAGTTCAGCGCGTTCTTGTCTTGACTGGGCTCCCGGGAAGCACTACAGCATAGGGCAAACCGTCAAGCCGACGCCCGCCAATGGCTTCTTGTATAGACTGAAGGCGTATAAGGCCGATGGCCCGTTGGACCCGCACCTCAACATCTCCGGTCCAAGTCAGCAGCCGCACTGGAGCCAAACTGTTGGTGGTACGACTGAGGACAACTGCCTAGAGTGGGAGACGCTCCATGACTTGGATTTTCCCGGAAACAGAAAGTGCCTTGAGGCGATTCCGCAGAGCGTGCCAGATCAGAAGGACTCGAACGCGATGGACTTTGCCAAGCTGAAGGATGATTTCAACGCACTTCTTGCCAAGCTGAGAGCGGCGCACCTGTTGGAAGGAGAATGACCGGAGGCGTGGCAGGCTGAGGCCCCGCCGACGCGCCGGGCCCGCCTCGGCGACGGGGCCGGAGGCGGGCTCGGTGGCGAAAGGCCTGGTGGCGAAGGGCTCGGTGGCGAAGGGCTCGGGAGGGTGTCGGCGCCGGGTGAACGATCAGGCGAGGTCGGCGTCCGCGATCCACGACCCATGGATCATCGCCGGCACGCGGCGCGGCAGGTGGACGGTGGCGACCGGCGGGAGGGACAGGTCGGAGGCGTCCAGCACCAGCAGCTTCGAGGCGTTCACGTTGAGGTCGGACACGACGGTGAGCAGGTAGCCGGCGTCCTCCTCGGAGGCGTCCGCGGCCGGGACGAACACGGCCTCGCCGGGCAGCTGCCCGGTGCCGACCGGCAGCAGCTGCCGGGCGCCGGTGCGGCGGTCGTACTTGACCAGGGTGTGGTTGCCGACGCCGCGGTCGTCCGGGAAGGAGAGCGCGTACTGGTAGCGGTGCTCGCGGCCGGTGAAGGCGTCGTTGATGGTCGGGAACTCGACGGTCAGGTCGTCGGTCTGCTCCTCCCGAACGGTGCCCGCGACCAGGTCCACCGTCCACCGGCGGCTGCGCGAACCGGAGTTGGGCTCGGCGCCGCGGTCGGGCGCGCCGACCCACCAGTTCCAGGAGCGCTGCCAGCCGTCCCGCCCGACGCTCGGCCCCTCGACCACGATCCGGCCGGCGCCGTCCTCGTAGGCGTTGGCCAGGTGCATGGCGTAGCCGGGCGGGAGCGGGAACCAGCGGACCTTCGCCGCGCCGTCTGCGCCGCGCGGCATGACGCCGATCCGGGCGGCCTGCGCGTCGTCCCAGGCGTAGGGGATGCCCGAGTGCTCGGACGGGTCGAAGGTGACCGACCCCTCCAGGAAGACCACGTGGTTCTCGGTGATGGCGAAGTCGTGCTTCAGCGCGGCGCTCGCGCCGGGGACCTCCTGGCTGGTGAGCACGGTGCCGTCGGGGGAGGAGACGTGGTGGATCAGGTAGGGCGGCAACGGTGACGAGGCGAAGAAGTGCAGTTCGCCGGTGGCCGGGTCCTCCTTGGGGTGGGCGGTCATCGCCGAGGTGAGCCGGCCGTTCCAGTCGAAGGCGCCGACGGTCTCCAGTTCGGGGGTGAGCTCGAACGGGAGGGCGGACTCGCAGAGGGCGAGCAGGCGGCCGCCGTGCTCGATGACGTGGGTACCGGCGGTGGAGGCGGTCAGGTCGGGGCCGTGGTCGGTCAGGTAGGGGGCGCCGTCCAGGGCGGGGGTGTGGACCCAGCGGTTGCGGTACCACTCGGCGCGGCCCTCGCGGAGCCGGATGCCGTGCACCATGCCGCTGCCCTTGAACCAGTGGGTGGGGGTGATGCCGGGCTTGGGGTTGTGGCTGTTGCGGACCAGTCGGCCGGTCAGCTCGGGCGGCAGGGTGCCCTCGACGGTCAGCCCGGTGGCGGTGAGCTCGTCGGGGACGGGGGTGTAGTGGCCGGTCAGGTAGGGCTTGGCGGTGGCGGTCATGGCGCGGTCCTCGGTGGTGGGTTCGGGCGGCGGTCTCGGGGCGGTGGTGCGCAGGGGATGCCCGCGGCGGGTCAGCGGCGCTCGGCCTCGGCCTTGAGGTGGCCGAGCCAGGCCTCCAGGGACGCCCGCAGCGCGGCCTCCAGCTCGGCCGGCTGCGCCTCGACCGGCGCGCCGGCCCAGGACTCCTCGGTGTGGACGGTCACCGCGCCGTCCGCCTCCTCGAAGGTCCAGACGTGGACGCCGTCGATGCCGTTGGCCGGGCCGCCCCAGACGATCCGTCGGCCGGGGACGAGCTCCAGGACGGTGGAGGTGATGTCCAGGCCATGGGTCAGCCACCGGAAGGAGGCGCCGGGGGCGAGCGGGCCGTCCAGGCGGGCCCGGTCGACGTCCGGGAGCCAGGCGGCCCAGGAGTCGATGTCGGTGTGCAGGGACCAGACGACGGCGAGCGGTGCGTGGATCGTGGTGGTCAGGCGGACGATGGCGGGGGCGGTCTCGTCGATGGTGTGGACGGTCATGGCGGGCTCTCCTTCGGTGGAATGGGCGGCCCGGCGAGTGCGGCGCCGGGCCGTGAAGCGCTGTTCGTGCCGGTTTCCGTGCGGGGTGTGACCGCTCGGGACTGCGTGTGTGGTCGACCACTCACTCTTGCGGCCAAAGGGTGGGCGAGGCGGCGGCCCGCCGGGGGAGTGCGGGCCGCCGCCCCGCCGCGGCGGGGTGTGGCTGTGGGGGCGCGGAGCCCGGTGTCGCGGTGGTGCGGTGCGTCAGTAGTGCGTGATCCCGGCCGACAGGGTGCGCGTCCAGGGCGCGTCGACCTCCTCGGCGCCCATCGACACCAGCAGGTGGCAGAGCATGCCGGTGGCGAAGAACTCCTGGATCTGTCGCTCGTCGCCCCCGGAGGCTCCCCGGACGTACTCGACCGTGCGGGCGTAGCCCGCCCGGACGGCGTCCCGGATCGCCGGCTCGGAGACCGCCGCCGCCTGGGCGTGCAGCTGGACGAGCATGAGGTCGTTGTCGCTGATGAGCTTGGCGTAGGCGTCCCCCATGGCGTGCAGGACGGCCTCCGGCGCGCTGCTCGCGGCCTGCGCCGCGCCCTCCTCCAGGCTGGCCCGGACCCGGGTGAAGCAGTGCTCGACGACGGCGACGAACAGGGACTCCTTGTTGGGGAAGAGGCGGTAGACGTAGGCCTGTGAGATGCCGGCGGCCTTGCCGACCTCGGTGGTCGTGGTGCCGAAGTACCCCCGCGAGGCGAAGGCTCCGATCGCGGTGCGGAGCACCGTCTCCCGGCGCTCCTCGGCCGTGGACAACTGGCGGGGGCGTTCGTTCTTCATGTGAGTACTCAATCACTCACACCTGCGTGAGTCAACCCCCCGTCAGATCCGGCGACCTTCCGGCGATCACCCGGCGGCGCGGTGCCACCGGCCCGGCCCGCGTGGCCCGGGCCGGGCCGGTGGCGGCTCAGGGAACGCGGGTCACCGTGCAGCGCAGGCCGCGGAAGGTGGACGAGCCCATCTCCGGGTTCTCGTCCTCGTTGCTGGTCAGCAGGTTGACGTTGGCCTCGCGCCAGCCGCCGTCGGCGCCGCGCTCGGGGTACCACCAGGCGGCCGGCGCCACCACCACGTCGGGGGCGATCTTGTCGGTGACCCGGACCCGCAGCCGGATCCGCCCGGTCCGGGTGGCGAGTTCGGCCCAGTCGCCGTCGGCCAGGCCCTCGCGGGCGGCGGCCTCGGGGTGCATGTCGAGCAGCGGTTCGGGCTCCTTGCTGCGCAGCGAGGGCAGGTCGCGGAACTCGGAGTTGAAGTAGAACGGGGAGTGCGCGGAGGTGAGTAGGTAGGGGCCGTCCTCGGGGCTGCCGACAGGGGGGCCGGCGACCGGCAGCAGCGGGTAGCCGAAGGCGCGGAGGGCGTCGCAGCGCAGGCCGACCTTGCCGCTGCGGGTGCCGAAGCCGCGCTCGCGGTACTTGTGGTAGACCAGCGGGGTGGCCCGGTAGTGGATCTCGGCCAGCTGCCGCCAGTCCATCCCGATCGGCTCCAGCCGGGTGTCCAGGGAGTCCCGGGCGTCCGGCCAGAAGTCGGCGGACAGGCCCAGCCGGTGGGCGAGTTCGGTGAGGATCCACTCGTCCGAGCGGCTGTCGCCGACCCGGGCGAAGGCCCGCCGGGCCGCGACGTAGTGGGCGTGCTCGACGATCTGGTCCCGCTCCAGCCAGCCGCCGACCGGGAGCACCACGTCGGCCATGGCCGCGGTCGGGGTGAGCCGGAGGTCGGCCGCGGCGAGGAAGTCCAGCCGCTCCAGCGCCTTCCGGATGCGGTCGGAGTCGGCGTAGTTGAGCAGCAGGTTGCTGCCGTGCACCAGCATCGTGGTGACGCGGTGCGGGGCGGCCGGGTCGAGCACGGCGTCCCAGACCGAGCCGGGGTGGGCCCAGCCCGACATGGCGAGGATGCGGTGCCGGTCGCCGCCGAGCCGCTTGGCGGCCTGCTCCGGCGGCAGCAGCTCGGCGCGCGGGAAGGAGCGCCGGCCGTCGATGCCCGGCGGGTCCCAGAGGACGTCGCCGCCGGGCCGGTCGAGGTTGCCGCAGATCGCCGAGAGCAGCAGGACGGCCCGGCAGGTGTGGAAGGAGTCGCGGTGCTGCTGCGGTCCGGTGCCCAGCTCGATGGCGGCGCTCGGCGCGGCTGCGTACGCGAGGGCGGTCGCCCGGATCTCCTCGGCGGGTATGCCGGTCCGCTCGGCGACCGCCTCGGGGGTGTAGTCGGCCACATGGGCGGCGAGGTCCTCGAAGCCGACGGTGTACTTCTCGACGAACTCGTGGTCGTAGGCGTCGGCCTCGATCACGGTGTGGATCATCGCGAGTGCCAGGGCGGCGTCCCCGCCGGGCCGGACCTGGAGGAACTTCTCGGCGCGCGAGGCCAGTTGGGTGCGCCGCGGGTCGATCACGATCATCCGGGTGCCGTCCCGGACGGAGGCGAGCAGCCGGGTGCCGATCACGCCGTCGCCGTGGGTGAGCGCCTTGTTGGAGCCCCAGACCAGCACCAGGTCGGGCCGGCCCTCGTAGTCGCAGAAGGTGAAGCCGCCCGCGGTGAGGATGCCGGCCATCACCCGCGGGTAGAAGCAGACGTGAGCCGGCCCGAGCACGTTGGGCGTGCCGAAGCTGTTGGCGAACCGGAAGACCCACTCCTGGTAGTTGCGGTCGGTGCCCTGGGCCAGCACCACCGACTCGGGACCGTGCTCGGTCCGGGCCCGGTCGAGGGCGGCGGCGATCCGGTCCAGCGCCTCGTCCCAGCCGATCTCGCGGAACTCGCCGCTGCCGCGCGGTCCGGTGCGCAGCAGCGGCGTGGCCAGCCGGTCGGGGTGCTTGAGGTGTTCCAGCGAGGCCCGCCCCTTGGCGCAGAGGAACCCGTGGTTGTTCGGGTTCTCCGGGTCGCCCTCGATCGCCGTGAGGTCGCCCCCGTCGACGGTCACGATGGCGCCGCAGCCGCCGTGGCACATCCGGCAGATCGTCCGGTGCCGGCCGTCCTCGGCGAGCACCTGGACGACCGGGAGCGGCCGGCGGTGCCGGTCGGCGGGACTCTGCGTGGTCATGCGGTCCTCCGTGGTCGGGGGCGGGTCGAGGTGGGGCGGGGCCGGGGGCGGTCGGGGGACGTCAGGCGCGCGGGCGCCGCCCGGTGTACACGGCGTGGTCCGCCAGCAGCGCGCGACAGGTCTCGTCGTCGATCGGCCGGATCGCCTCGCGCAGGGTGAGCCCGGAGACCCGCGGCAGCCGTTCGCGCAGCCAGCCGGCGACCTCCTCCGGGTGGTGCTTGGCGCCCTCGCGCAGCGCCCAGCCGAGCGCCTTGCGCACGAAGAACCGGGTGTCGGTCAGCAACGGGTCGGCGAGTTCGCCGAAGTCCTGGAAGTAGTGCGGGAACTCGCCCCGGTCGCGCAGGGCGAGCAGGTAGGAGAGGATGCCGCCGCGCCGCACCCACTGGTGGTCGTCCCGGCTCCAGCGCAGGAAGTCCTCGCCGGTCTCGGGCAGTCGCAGCAGCAGGGCGCCGGCGCCCTTCGGGGCGATCAGGTCGACGTGCGCCCACGTCCCGCACTCGCGCAGCAGCTGCTCCAGGTAGGCGACGTCCTCGCGGACGAGCAGGTCGGCGCGGTTCTCCAGGAGGAGGGCGGCGCAGGAGCGGGACTCGTGGACGGGCGGGGCCCAGAGCTCCTCGGTGAGTTCCAGCAGGGTCTCGCGGTCGAGGCCGGGGTGGCGGCGGACGAAGTTGCGCACCAGGGTGCGCATGGCGGGCAGGGGCACCCCGAGGTGCTCCAACTCGCTCTTCAGATAGGCCTTCTCGCCTTCGGCGCGGCCGGGAACGGCACTGTCCTCCAGCTCGGACCGGAGCCGGTCGGCGAGCACGGGGGCGGGCGGGGCGTCGAGGGACTGCGGGGGCTTGCGGGTCACCGATGGTACTCCGGGTCGGACGGGGCCGGACGGGCCGGGCGCTGGGGCCCGACCCGTCCGGACGCGGGTGGTTCTGGTTCTCTGACGTTACGTCAATTCAGTTCGGACGCAGGCGTCAGTCCTGCTCGCCGACTGCGTCAGCTGGCGTCGTGGTAGGGGAACTTGAGCTCGCCCGCCCACAGGTACTCGGAGGCCGGGCGGCCGCTGCGGCCCTCGGTGTAGCGGAAGACGTCCTGCCAGATCGCGCTGACCTTGTCGTTGCGGTAGGCGATGCTGGGGCCCTGCTGGTCGTACCAGCGGACGACCTCCAGGAAGAACGGGCCGGTGGCGTCCTCGCCGAAGTAGACGACCGCCCGGTCGCCGGTGGTGAGCTTCTCGTCCCGCAGGGTCGGCCAGTCGCGGGCCATCAGCTCGTGGAACTCGGCGACCTTGTCCGGGCGGACCAGGTAGTGGGCGAGCCCGGTGTAGGCGTCCTCCTCCGGGAGGTCGGGCTCGTCCTGGTGGTAGCCCATCCGGTGGACGATCGGGTAGTCGACCGGCGGCCGGCCCTCGCGGGCCTCGGTGATGGCGGCCATCTCCTGCCAGATCGCGTTCACCTCGGGTGTGTTGAAGGCGCGGCTGACCGCGTTCTCGTCCACCCAGGTGACGATCTCGAAGAACACCGGGCCGTGCTCGCTCTCGCTGTGGTACACGGTCGCGGGCTCGTCGGTGACCAGCCCGTGGGCCTTCAGGGTGGGCCAGTGCTTGGCGATGATGTCACGGGCCTGCTCGGCACAGCCGGGCTTGACCATGTACGTCGCCATCATGTGGGTGGACAGCACCACGGGGGACTGGGACATCGGATGACTCCTTGGTTCTGGTGACTACAGGTGCGGAGATTGGTTCCGGGGGCGGCGCGGTGCCGCCGGTCGGGCGGCCGGGTCAGGCCGTTCCGGGCTGCTGGGCCTGCCCGGTCGGTCCGGCCGTCTCGGCCTTCCCGGCGCTCTCGGGCTGCTTGGCGGGTGCCGCCTTCTTGGCCGCCGGGGCGCTGCCCGTGGTCCGGGCGGGGGGAGGCTTCGGCGGGCCGAAGGACGGGGCGGGCGTGTCGCGGATCAGCAGCAGGGCGGTCACCCAGCCGAGGGCCAGCAGACCCACCGGCAGCAGGAGCCCGCTGTGCATGGCACTGGTGAAGGCGTCCGCGAAGGCGTCCTGCACCTTGGCGGCCTGCGCCGGGTCGGCGCCGGCCACGGCGGGCGGCGGGCCGCCGCTGCCGATCTTCACGGCACCGTCGGTGAGCGGCGCGAAGGCCTGCTTGAAGCCCTCCCGCGCCTCCGCGGGCAGCGCCTCGGCCTGCTCGTTCACCCAGCTGCGCAGCCCGCTGGAGAGCCGCAGCGACAGGACGGCGCCGATCGCCGCGCTGGCCAGCAGCCCGCCGACCTCCTGCGAGGTGTTGACCAGCCCGGACGCCACGCCGGCCTGCGGCGGCGGGACCTGCCGCATCCCGACGCTGAACAGCGGGGAGAAGACCAGGCCCATGCCGAGGCCGGCCAGCAGGAACGGGCCGACCAGGTCGAGGGTGCCGGTGTCCGTTCCGGTGACCAGGATGAACGAGCCGAGGCCGGCGGTGAAGCAGGCCAGCCCGGTGAGGATGACCGCCTTGCCCGAGCCGCGGTCGGAGAGCTTGCCACCGATGCCGGCGACCAGCGCCGAGGTCAGCGGCATCACCGCGATGGTGAAGCCGGCCCGCAGCGGGGTCATCCCGAGCACGGTCTGCAGGTAGAGCGAGATCGGCAGGAAGGCGCCGAGCATCGAGAAGCCCATGACGGCGGCGACGATGTTGGCCGAGGCGAAGTTGCGCAGCTTCAGCAGGTCGAAGGGGAGCAGCGGGCCGGAGCGCTGGTGCCGCCGCTGGTCGAAGCCGAAGTAGACCAGGATCAGCAGGCCGGCGGCGATCGACGCCCAGGCGGTGGCGTCCCAGTCCAGCCGCTCGCCCTCGATCAGGCCGAAGGCCAGCGCGCTGAGGCCGAGGATGAGCAGGGCGGTCGGCACCAGGGCGAGCGGTTGCCGTTTGCCCGGCCGGTAGTCGTGGACGTGCTTCAGTACCAGGTAGGCGGTGGCGAGGCCGATCGGCAGGTTGAGGTAGAAGATCCAGCGCCAGTCCAGGTAGCTGACGATCACCCCGCCCAGCGTCGGACCGGTCAGCACCGCGAGCCCGGAGAGCGCGCCGGTGAAGCCGAAGGCCGCACCCCACTTGGACGGCGGGAAGACCATGGTGACGATCGGGAGGATCTGCGGGGCGAGCATCGCGCCGCCGACGCCCTGGGCGAAGCGGGCGCCGATCAGGACGCCGGCGTTGGGCGCCACGCCGCACAGGCAGGAGGCGGCCACGAACAGCGCGAGGCCGTAGAGGTAGACCCGGCGCGGCCCGAAGAGGTCGCCGAGGCGGCCGGCGACGACGAGCAGGGTGGCGTAGCCGAGGATGTAGGCGCTGAAGACCCACAGGCCCTCGTCGAGGGACGCGTGCAGGCCGGACATCACATGGGGCAGCGCGATATTGACGATCGTCATATCGAGCAGCGTCATGAAGAAGCCCATGCTGAGCACGCCGAGAATCAGCCAGGGACTTTTGTCCCCGGTCTGCCGGTCGGGCATAGGTGGCTCATTTCTTGGAGCGCCGGAAGCCGAGGGCCGGAATGCGGGCACCGGGCTTCGGGAATGGGGAAGCGCGGAATGTCCGCCGGCTCGGCAGGGCCGGCGCGGAGCGGTCGCGGCGGTGAGGCCGCGAATGGAGGGGACGGGGTCAGTCGGCGCGCCGCAGGAGCACCGCGTTGGCGTCGACCTTGAGGACGTCGGTGTGGAGCTGGAAGGGCAGCAGCGGGCCGCTGCTGAACCGGTCGGCCGGGAAGTGGCGCTCGATCGAGGGCGCGTCCACCGGCTTGAACGGGAACATCTCCTGGCGGCTGCCGCGCAGGTAGAGCAGGCCGCCCGGGTGCAGCAGCCGGGCCACCTCGGCCGCGTAGCGGTCGCGGTCCTCCGGGCCCAGGTGGTGGAAGCAGCCGCGGTCCACCAGCAGGTCGAACTCCTCGTCGGGAAGGTCGAGTTCGCGGACGTCGCCGACCCGCAGCTCGACCTCAAGACCGAGCCCGGCGACCCGCTCGCCGGCCAGCGCGACCGCCTCGGCGCTGATGTCCACACCGGTGGTGCGGTAGCCGGCGCGGGCCAGTGCGACGGTGTCCCAGCCGGTGCCGCAGCCGAGGTCGAGGGCGCGGGCGCCGGGGGCGGGCGGGGTGGCGGCGAGGAATCCGACCAGGTCGGGGGAGGGGGCGCTGAGCTCCCAGTACTGGTGGTGGTCCCCGACCTTGTAGGCCCGGTCCCAGTCCAGGGTGGTCGTGGTGGTCATGGTCGTAGACCCCTTCCGGAGGCGCGCCGGACCGCACCGTGCGGTCGGCGGGGCACGCCGGCCGGCGTGCGCGGGGGGAGGTGGCCGCCGCCCGGGCCGCCCACCGCGCCGCCGAGGGCGGTGGCCGAGGGGGTCGCGGTGGCGTACCAGCCGACCACCTCGGGGCGCCCGGGCGTCAGCACCGGCGAGCCCCGGTAGACCTCGTAGCGCGGCCAGTTGGCGCGCAGCGCGAGGCCGGCGGCCGGGGTGACGTGGCGGTGGCGGACGGGCGGTTCGGCCTGGGCCGAACCGCCCTGCCAGAGCATCAGCCGCTCGCTCAGGACGGGCAGCACGCGGATACCCAGGCTGTCCCGGCGCGGATCGAGCAGGGACAGCCCGGCGACCCGGTCCCGGGGCACCGACAGGCAGGCGTCGAAACGCCGGCGGTCGGGCGCCGTGGACTCCGGGTCGTCGTACAGGATTTCGATGCCGACGGTGCGGTCGTCGGAAATCCCGCGATTGAACAGGAATGCGGTGAGGCGAAGCCAGGTCGCCTCCCGCGGAGTTCCGTTCGCCGGATGCCTGAGGCTGATCACGAGAAGTGGTCGGGGGAGCACCGGGAACCATTCGCCGGTCCCCTGGAATTGCCCGCCCAATGTCTGCGGCCTATTCACAGGGGTGACGCTACCAACGGGTCAGTGTTCGCGTTTGACTGTCCTGGACACGTTCAGGGCGGATTCCGGACCGAGCGGCTCCGCTCCCGGGCCGTCGGTGCGCGGCCGCAGCAGCGCCGCCGCCCTGGCCACGCTCCGGGCGAGCTCGTCCACCCGGGCCCCGAGCTCGGGATCGGCCGGCTCGCCGCCCGGCAGGGCGCTCCGGGCCTGCGGGACGGCCACCTGCTCGGGCACCATCCAGGCCCGGTACCAGCGGGCCACCAGGCGCAGGTGGTTGAGGGCGTTGGAGTTGCTGCGGCCGCCGAGCGCGCAGATGGCGCCGAAGACCTTCCCCTCGACGTGCTCGAAGTCCAGCAGGTCGAGCGCGTTCTTCAGGGCCCCGCCGATGGTCCCGTGGTACTCCGGGCCGGCCAGGATGACGCCGTCGGCGGCGCGGAACTCCTCCCGCAGCAGCTTGACGTCCGGGCGGCTCGGCCACGGGTCCTGCTTGTCGCCGTTGCAGAACGGCAGGTCCAGCTCGCGCAGGTCCAGCAGGGACGTCCGGCAGCCGTCCGCCTCCAGCAGGGAGACGGCGCGGCGCAGCAGCAGCTGGCTGGTCGAGCCGGGACGCATGGAGCCGCCCAGGCCGAGGATCCGGGGCGGCGCGGCGGCGCTCACGCGTCCTCCTCGCAGATGGCGTCCGCCGGGCAGCAGTCCATCGCCTCGTACACCAGCTCCTCCTCGTCCTCGTCGACCGGCTGGCGGGCCACGTAGGTGTAGCCGGCCTGGTCGTTGCGGACGAAGGAGTCGGGGGCGATGCACCGGCAGGTGTCGCAGTCGGTGCACTCGGCGTTGACGAAGAACCGCCCGGGCACGTTGTCCGGCAGCCTGGCCGGCACCGGGTAGCCACTCATGCGTGGCTCCGACCCGCGTGGACCAGCTCCAGGACCCGCTCGGTGTCGGTGCGCAGCAGGTGGCCGTAGGTGTGGCCGAGCTCGTCCTCCGGCGCGTACGCCAGCAGTTCGACGCTGTCGAAGCCGGCCAGGTAGTCGAGCACCCGGCGGACCTGGTCGGCGGTGTCGACGCTCAGCCCGAGGTGCGACATCAGCGAGCTCTTGCGGTCGGCCGGCAGGCCGGCCCACTCGCCGTAGGCGCGGCAGGTGAAGAACTCCACCTCGGTGCCGCGCTCGGTGGTCAGGTTGATCCAGTGGCCGGGGGTGCCGTGCACCCGCGGGGCGATGTGCGAGGGACCGGAGGAGACGCGGCTGAGGCCCGGGTGCTCCCGGACGGTCTCCAGCCAGGCCTCGAAGTCCTCCTCGCGCCGGTAGTCGCCCAGGTAGACGGCCACGTGGTGCAGACCGGTCAGCCGCAGGGTGCGGGCGTCCAGCGGCTGGCCGAAGAAGGAGAGCAGCGCGTCGTCGGTGGTGGTCGCGGCCGCCCGGTCGGCCCAGTCGAGGACCTCCTTGAGCGCGGGCTCGCGGTCGGCCCCGGTCGGCAGGTACTCGGCGGCGGGGTACAACAGGCTGGGTGCCATGGCGAATCAGCTCCGTCGGGCGGTCAGGTAGTCCGTGATCAGGGTCTCCAGGTCCTGGTGGCCGGCGTAGGGCTTCAGCAGGTCCTGGTAGAGCTCGGGGCGCCGGCCGTGCAGGCAGAAGTAGAGGCTCTTGCGGAACGAGAGGTCGACCTCGCGCAGTTCGCGCACCCGGTCGAGGTCGAGCTCGGCGATCAGCACGCCCTCCTCCTCGTCCAGCGTGCCGACCAGCTGCTCGGGGGCCGCGACTGTGCTGTGGCCGGCCACCGAGATGGACACCTGCCGGCCGGCCCGTTCGCCGGTGACCTCGCCGACGGCGCTGGCCAGCAGGGTGTAGCAGACGTTGAAGGAGGAGTTGGCCTGGATGCACGGCCGGGTGATCTGGATGTTGCCGCGCAGCGCCGCGCCGGGCACCGCGATGATCTCGGCGCCGCGCATGGCGAGCGTCCGCGGCACCTCGGGGATCCAGAAGTCGGAGCAGACGCAGATTCCCAGCCGACCGAACGGCGTGTCCACGATGACGAGTTCGTCGCTGGGCGAGACGGTGACCATCTCGGCGGCGAAGCGGTGGGTCTTGCGGGCCTTGGCGGCGATCCGGCCCTGGTCGTCCAGCAGCACCGAGGTGTTGTAGTAGCGGTCGCCCTCCCGCTCGACGACCGTGCCGCAGAGCAGGTAGCAGCCCTTGGCCCGGGCCACCTCGCCGAGCCGGTCGAAGACCGGGCCCGGCACCGGCTGGTCGATGACGCCCTTCAGGTGGGCGCGGCCGGGGAAGTAGAACGGCGGGCCGAGGAAGAACTCCGGCAGGATGATCAGCTCGACGTCCTGGACGGTGTCCAGCAGGGCGAGCGTGCGGGCCAGGTTGACCTCGGGGTCGTGGTCCCAGAGGGTCTGGATCAGCGCGACCCGGGGCCGGCTGGTGGCGAGCGTGCGGTCGGTCATCGGTCAGGCTCCATCCGGGGCTTACGGGGTGTCCGGGGTGTCCGGGGTGCTCTCCGGGGCCGACGCGTCCTCCGGGTCCCGCCCGGCCGCCGCGGCCCAGTCGGGCAGCGGCCCGTCCGGGTGGGTGGCGGTGGTCAGCGCCAGGCCCAGCGGCGAGCGGCGGAAGTCGGCGGCGAACGGCGCGGCCTCGCGCATCCGGCGCAGCTCGTGCAGGTCCAGGTCGGCGCTGAGCAGCACCTCCTCGCGGTCCGCCTCGGCGAGCACCGGCTGCTGCTTGCGGAAGTCCCGCGAGTAGGCGCCGATCGCCAGCGGGCTGCGCAGGATCGCGCTGCGGCCCATGTAGGTGAGGCCGGCCAGGGTGTTCTCGCCGGTGGCGCTGGCGAACAGCACGTACGCGCAGTTCTCCGCGGCCCGGGCGAGCAGCATCTGCCGCACCGGTTCGGCGAACGGCCGCAGCAGCACCGAGGGCGCGACGATGATCTCCGCCGAGGCCGCGAACAGGCCGCGCAGCACCTCGGGGAACTGCACGTCGTAGCCGAGCGCGAAGCCGATCCGGCCGAGCGGGGTGTCGAAGACGCGGGCGCCGGTGACGCCGGTGATGAAGTGCGCCTCCAGGTCGTACACCATGGTGCGCCGCGCGGTGCCGGCCAGCTCCCCGGTGTCGTCGAGCAGCACGGCGGTGCTGTGCACGTGCTCGCCGGAGCGCTCCAGCACGCCGGCGGCGATCCAGATGCCGAGTTCGCGGGCCAGGCCGGCCAGCCACTCGGTGAGCGGGCCGGGCACCGGCTCGGCGATCTCGTGGCTCTTCGGCAGGTTCAGCGCGGTGGCGAACACCTCGGGCAGGACGACGAGCCGGCAGTCGTCGTCGGCCGCGGCGCGCACCAGCTTCTCGGCCCGCTCCAGGTTCTCCGCCCGGCGGTTGGTGGCGACGGACAGCTGGACGACGCCGACCCGGTACCGGCGAAGGTCTGCGGTGGGCATGGTCGTGCTCCTTCCGGTGTCGGGGGCGGTCGGGACGGCGGGCCGGGCGCGGTGCCCGCGCGGGGGCGGGCACCGCGCCCGGCCGGTGGCCGGCGGACCGTCAGTCGAAGATCCGCTCGTAGATGCCGGGCTCGCCGACCGTGTACCCGGTGTCCCGGGGCTTGGAGGAGACCACCAGGTTGATGCCCTCCTTGCTGACGCTCCAGCCGTCGAGGCCGAGCTGGTCCAGCAGCTCGCGCATCTCGTCGGTGGAGTAGGAGGCCCGCAGCGAGCGCATGAACTGGTTGGCGTCGCCGCCCGCGTACTGCAGGACGAAGGAGACCATGCCCTCGTCGGCGTCACGCGCCAGGTCGTACAGCAGCACGGTGCCGCCGGGGCGGCAGACCCGGTTCAGCTCGGGCAGGATGCGGGCCGGCTTGTCCCACCGGTTGATCGCGCAGAAGCTGAACACCACGTCGAAGCTGTCGTCCTCGAACGGCAGCCGGGTGTACCGGGCCCAGTCGCAGGCGAAGTCGCCGCCGTAGGAGACCAGGTTGGCGAAGATGGTGTTCTCCCGGGCCACCTCCAGGAAGGCGTCGTTGCTGTCCAGCCCGGTGAAGGTGGAGTCGGGGTGCTGGGCGGCCAGGCGCAGCGACAGCAGGCCGCTGGCGCAGCCGATCTCCAGCACCTCCTTGTCCGGACCGCAGTCCGGCCCGATCAGCTTCATCATGTGCTGCATCGGGATGATCATGGAGGTGCGCACGCTCCGGTCGTACGCGCGGCACTCCTCGGTGTCGTCGAACGGGTCCCCCTGCGGGGTGCGCTCGGCGAGGTCGAAGATCCGGCCCCGGCGGGCCCGGCGGGTGGTCTCAGAGCTGGACAATGGGGAGTCCCTTCCGGCCGTCGGTGCGGTCGATCTGCCACTTCAGGATCTCGGTGCTCGCCGAGGTCGGCTGCGGGAGCCGGTAGTTGGCGTCCGAGTAGAAGCTCTTGGAGATGTTGTCGATGTAGTACCAGCCCTTCGGGTAGGTCACCTGGATGGCCTCGTCGTCGACCTCCAGGAGCCCCTTGGCGACCAGGTCGTCGACCTTGTCTTTGAAGTACTCGTACGGGTCGACGCCGTGCCGCTCGCGGTAGACCGAGCGCTTGACCCGCAGCAGCTTCAGGCCGAGGACGAGGCTGCGGCAGCGCTGCTCGTGCTCGTCGGTGTAGGCGCCCATGACGACCGGGAGCCGACCCTCGTTGCACCGGCTGATGTACGACTCGATGTCCGGCTCGTTGAGGTACATGTGGTTGTTCAGGTACCCGTAGGCCCCGGAGCCGATGGCCACCATGTCCCCGCACCGGCCCCAGATCTGCGACAGGTGGTCGGTCAGGTAGAAGGTGTCCGTCTCCAGGCCGCGGTACGGCTTGCTGCCGTCCTTCAGCACCGGGTACGTCTTGACGCCGGCCGCCTCCCACTCGGGCTTCATCGGCTCGATGAAGTCGTTGTAGGTCAGCGCCAGGTAGCCCGCGTCCATCAGCGTGGTGTGCAGGTACTGGTACATCTCGTCGGCCTCGCGGGTGCTCGGGCACGGCGGGGTGGCGCCGCTCTGCAGCGCGAAGAACACCTCCGAGCCCGGCATGACCGCGTAGTTGTAGACCGAGAACGACGTGACCGGCAGGTCCATCAGGGTGCGGATGTCCTGCGCCCAGAGGTCGGCGGTCTGGCCGGGGATGCCGATCATGTAGTCGATGCAGAGGTTCTCCAGGCCGCTGCGGTCGATCAGCTCGATCGTCTTGGTGGCCGACTCGCCGGTGTGCGCGCGGGCCCGGCCGAGGTAGCGCAGCAGCGGGTCGTGGAAGGTCTGCACGCCCAGGCTCATCCGGTTGACGCCGTGCTTGAGCAGCACGTCCAGCTTCTGCTGGTCGACGTCGATCGGGGTGGACTCGATGGTGATCGAGCAGTCCGGGCTGAAGTTGAGGCGCTGCTTCATGAAGCCGAGCAGGTCGTCCAGCTCCTCGGCGCGCAGCGTGGTCGGCGTGCCGCCCCCGAAGTAGCCGGAGGTGAACACGGTGTCCCGGACGTGCGGCAGCTGCGAGTACAGGTCGATCTCGTTCTTCAGCGCCTGGATGTAGCGCTGCACCAGGGTGTTGCGGGTGGAGAACTTGTTGTACGGGCAGCTGGTGCAGACCTGGTTGCAGAACGGGATGTGCACGTAGAACGACGTGGTCTTGGGGAACTTCTCCCGCGTGGCGTAGATCTGCTCCGCCGACAGGGGCTTGACGTCGCAGGGGTACCAGCGGACGAACTCGATGTCCCGCTCCGGGTAGTCCCGCCAGAAGCTCGGGGTGTCGAGGAAGTTCCGGGTGATCGATTCTTGGGTCATCTGCCTCTCCGGTCGTCAGGGGGCGCGGTGGTGCTCGACGGTGAGTGCCATCGGGCCGTCCGGGTCGACCACCCAGTCGGCCATCTCCGCGGCGTCGAGCCGTGCACGCAGTTCGGCGCAGGTCCAGGCGCCGCGGAGGGAGTCCAGGTAGGTGCGCAAGCGGTACTGGCCGTCGGGCGAGTCGTCGGCGGCCATCTCGCGCAGCGTGTACTCGAGGATGAACGGGTCGGGGTCCCGGCGCAGGTCGTTGACCAGCAGCCGGCCGCCGGGGGCCAGTGCCCCGGCAAAGCCCCGCAGCAGCTCGGCGGGTTCGGTGCACTCGCCGAGCGCGTGGACGCTGTAGACCAGCGCGTACCCGCCGGCCGGGCCGTCCGGCAGCGGGCCGCCGGGCCGCCAGTGGCCGACCGGCACCGCCTCGCCGAGCCGCTCGCGCAGCGGGGCGACGGCGTTCGGGTCGGTGCACAGCACCCGCAGGTCCACCGGGCGGCGGGCCAGCAGGAGGCCGGCGAACCCGCCGTAGCCGGGTCCGACCTCCAGCACCGGGCCGTCGGTGCAGGCGGCCTCCAGCAGGTCGAGGAACTCCTCCTTGTACTGGTTGCGGGCGGCCACGTACCGGTCGTACGCGAGCCGGTCCGCCTCGTCGGCGAGCCGATGGCGGGTCGGCGTCCGGACGTCCGGCAGCAGGCCGGTGGACATGCTGCTCACACCTCCCTCAGCAGGGCGTACAGCTCCCGCTCGGTCTCGGCGACGGCCCGCAGGGCCTCCCGCAGCTCCCCGGCGAGGCGTTCGCGGACCGGGCCGAGCCCGTCCGCCGCGGCGGCCCGCAGCCGGGGCAGCCGCTCGCCGAGCAGGGCGGCCCGGGCGAGGGCGGCGGCTCCGCCGTCCAGCAGCTCCGCCTCCCGTGCCCGGTAGGCCGCGCCGAGCTCGGCGAAGTCGTCGGTCCAGTCGGGCAGCAGCAGCGCGATCACCCGCGCCCACTGTGCCGCGCTGTCGGCGCACAGCAGCGCCGCGTCGGCCAGCCGGTGGTCGCCGGTGAGCTGCGCCGCCTCGGTCAGGAACTCCTGGAAGAGGTTGCGGAAGGCGTTCCCGCCGGTGCCGGCCAGCTCGAAGTCGACGAAGGCGCCGGCCAGTTCCTCGACCACGGAGAGCGCGGGGGCGTCGCTGCGCAGCAGGTGCTGCAGCCCGGCCCCGTAGGAGTCGAGGCCGCGCAGCCCGAAGGTGGGCACCGGCGGGTGCAGCATCGCCCGGCAGGAGTACCGGATGCCCTGGCGGACGTCCTCCTCGGTGGGCTGGCGGGCCGTCTTCCAGTCGGCCCGCAGCAGCGCGTGCCGGGGCGGGAACGGCTGGTGGGCCGAGGCCCGGGCGGTGGCCAGCTCGGCCGTGGTCAGGGTCTGCGGCCGGGCGGGCCGGTCCGAGACGGTGACGGTGCCGGCCTGCGGGTCGTGCCCGAGCACCACGATCGCGTGGGCGCCGAAGTGCCGGGTGGCCTGGAAGTACGGCAGGTGGAAGAGGTCCACGTAGACCACGGCCGGGCGGCCCTGGTCGAGCTCGCCCCGCAGCTCCGCCCAGGCCCGGTCCGGGTCGTCGTCGACCGCGACCTCCACGTCCAGGCCCACGCCGGCGGCCATCCGCCGGGTGAACTCCGGGAACGGGCCGTTGCGGCCGCCGGTGAAGCCGCGCCCGCCGGGCGGCGGCGGCAGGTGCATGAAGCTGATGCCGCCGGCCAGGCCGAACAGCATCGCCTCGCTGACCGGCAGGCCGTGCGCGGCCAGCTGCTTGCGCAGCGAGGCGGTCTCGCAGTGCGCGCCGCCGTACAGCGGCTCCGGGTCGGTGGTGCTCATGCGACTCCTCCCGGGGAGACGGGCCGCTCGGCCCAGGCGGCCCAGGCGAGCGCCTCCGGGGGGACGGCGCCGGCCGGTGCCGCCTCGGCGGCCTTCGCCTCGGCGGCGATCTCGTCCAGGACCGAGCGGGTGTAGGGGTTGGCGTCCGAGGGCGGGTAGTCCAGCGCCGTCCCGACCAGGACGTTGCGGATCGCGGCCCGCACGATGTCGGTGGGCAGCCCGCGCCCGGCCAGTTCGGCGGCCAGCTCGGCGCAGGCCTTGAGGGCGACCTTGGTGGCGGCCCGGTTGGCGGGGCCGACGACCTTCTCCGGCCCGAGGACCACCTCGCCGAGGTCGGCCGCGAGGGTCCGCAGCAGCCCGATCCGGCGCGGTGCGGAGGTCACCAGGACGGTCTTGAGGCCGAGCGCCACGGCGGTGAACTGGCAGACCGGCTTGAGCCCGACCACCTCGACGTTCAGCTCCGGCAGCTGGTCGGTCGGCACGCTGGTCGCCAGGTTGACGAAGAGCGGGCGGCGGCCGACCTCCTCGGTCAGCGCGGCGAGCCGGCGAAGTGCGGCCTCGGTCTCGTGCGGCGGGACGCAGATCAGCACGGTGTCGGCGGCCGACAGGATCTCGCGCTGGTCCATGTCGGGCAGCGAGAGGGCGGCGGCCACCCGCCGGGCCACCGCGGGGTCGCTGTCGTTGAGCAGCACCGGGAAGCGCTCGGCGAGCCGGTCGGCCAGGACCGCGCCGAGCCGGCCGAGGCCGACGACGGCGATCGTGCCGGGGTCGTTGTGCCGGGGCTCCGCCGGATTGCCGGGGCGCAGACCGAGTGTCACGAAACCGCCTCCAGGTCCTCGATGGTGAGACTGCCGGGCTTGAGCATCCGGTCCATCGCCCGCCGCACCTGGGCCCGGTCGATCGGGGCGACGTGCGCCGGCACCCCGAACTCCGCGGTGACCCGCTCGGCGACGGCCGCGCAGAGCGCCTCCGGGTCGCCGCCGTCGGCCTCGACCCGGATCTCCACCCGGTCCCCGGCCGGGCCGGCCGCCCAGTAGAGGCCCGCGCCCTCGGTGGAGAGCACGGTCTGCTCCAGCGCCAGCTTGTTGATCCGCCGCCCGCCGACGATCAGCTGCTCGCTGACCCGCCCGTGGTGGGCGAGCAGCCGGCGGGGGCTGCCGCAGGCGCACGGCTCGGTGGAGACGGTGACGAAGTCCCCGCTGCGGTAGCGCAGCAGCGGCATGGCCCGGCCGGCCAGCGAGGTGATGACCAGCTCCCCGGCGGTGCCGTCCGGCACCGGCTCGGTGGTCTCCGGGTCGATCACCTCGAACAGGTGCCGGTCCTCCGTCAGGTGCAGGCTGCCCCGCTCGCAGACCAGCCCGAGCGAGTTGGTCTCGGTGGAGCCGTAGGCGTTGGACAGCTGCACGCCCCAGAGCGCGGCGATCTTCTCCAGCTTGGCCGGCGAGCAGGTCTCGCCCACGTACAGGAAGGTCTTGAGCCCGATCTCGGCCGGGTCGCGGCCGGTGTCCTTGAGCATGTCGTACAGCCGCAGCGCCCGGCTCGGCGTGCAGACCAGCGCGGTCGGCCGGACGGTCCACATCATCTCGACCATCCGCTCGAACGGGCAGACCAGGCTGAGCGTGCCCACCGGGACCACCGCGGCGCCGACCTGCTCCAGCGCCCGGTCCAGGTCGTACGAGGCGAAGGCCAGCTCGTAGGGGATGGCGATGAAGACGAGGTCGCCGGGGCCGAGGAGGTGGCCGACGGACTGCTCGACCGCCACGTTGCCGCGGATCCAGTCCTCGTAGGTGATCATCGAGGAGGTCGGGCTGCCGGTGGTCCCGGTGGACTCGCCGTAGCGGATCAGCTCCTCGCGGCCCACCGCGAGCAGGCCGAACGGGTAGGCGCCGCGCAGCTCCGCCTTGGTGGTGAAGGGCAGCGCCCGCAGCCCGGCGGCGTCGGTCGGCCGCACCGGGCCGAACTCCCCGGCCCACTTCTCCCGGTAGAACGGCGAGTTGGCGAAGGCGTGGTCCAACTGGCGGCGCAGCAGCGCGAACTGGTGGTCCGGCACCTGGTCCGGGCTGAGCTTCTCGAACGCCGCCAGGTCGGCCAGCGCGGCCTCGCGGATCTCCGGATAGCGCAGGTGCGGCGGGCGGTCGGCGGTGGTCACCGGGCATCCTCTCCAAACGTCAGCTGGGTCTTGATCCGGGTGCGGGGGTCGAGCCCGAAGGCCTCCTCCGCCCGTTCGGCCGGCAGCCGGTGGGTGACCAGCAGCCCGGCCTCCTCGCGGTGCCCGGCCAGGAACTCCTGCGCCCGGGCGAAGCCGCCGGTGCCGCCGATCGAGCCGACCAGGGTCAGGGCGTTGGCCACCAGCAGGTCGGTGCGCAGCGCCGCGCTGCGCCGCAGCCCGAAGCAGAGCACCCGGCCGCGCGGCACGGCGCAGGCCAGCGCGGTGGCGAGGCCGTCGGCGCCGCTGGAGCAGTCGACCGTGAGGTCGTAGCGGGCGGCGGCGGTGAGGGCGGCGTAGCCGCCGGCCGACCGGGCGGCCGCGTCCGGCTCGGGTGCCTCGGTACGCACCCGGGCGCTCGGCAGCAGCTCGGCGACGGCCGCGGCCTTCACCGGGTCCGCCTCCAGCAGCTCGACGTCGGCGGCCCCGTGGGCGCCGGTGAGCAGCAGGTACGAGGCGAGGCCGAGGGCGCCGGCCCCGATCACCAGGATCCGCTCGTCGGGCCGCGGGGCGACCCGGTGCAGGCCCTGCGCGGCGACCGCGAAGAACTCGGAGAGCGCCAGCAGCCCGGGCCCCAGGCCGTGCCGGTCGGGGTAGAGGTAGCGGCGGTCGACCGTCCGCAGCCGGGTGGAGAAGCCGTCCACGGTGAGGCCGAACTTCTCGATCCGGGCGCAGACGTTGCGGTCGGTGCCGCACCGCGGGCAGTCGCCGCACCAGCGCGAGCAGTCGCCGGTGACCCACTGGCCGAGCAGTTCCCGGCCGCCCAGGCCGGTGTCGACCACCCGGCCCGCCCACTCGTGGCCGAAGCGCAGCGGATAGCTGCTCGGCCCGCCGTAGGTGCCGTCGTACAACGCCTGGTCGCTGCCGCACAGGGTGACCCGGTCGACCTCGACCAGCACCTCGTCCGGGCCGAGCGGCGCGGTCGGCGGCTTGGCCTCGTCGACCGAGAGCCGCCCGGGGGCGGTGAGCCGCAGGTCCGGTCCGGCGCTCATCGCGCACCCCCGGCGGGCGGCGCCGGGCGCGGCGGCAGGTGGTCGTTGAGTTCGGCCTCGATCCGCTCGCTCTCGGCGCGGGCCATGGTGATGCGGTCGCGCAGGCTGATCGAGTTGAGGCCCCACCACAGGTACCAGTTGTCATTGGCGAGGACGCGGGCCTGGATCTCGTCCAGGAGCGCGTCGTCCTCGATGACCGCGCGGGACGCGTAGTACTTGGGCACGATGAATCGCTCCGTTCCGGTGATCATTCCCTCGGCGACGGCGGTGGCGTGCAGGGCGGTGCCGCGGCATACCCGCAGTCCGAGGGTCCAGAAGGCGTGCACGTCGGGCGTGGCCGGCGGCACGAGCTGCTCCATCACGTCGAAGGTCTCGCGGACCGAGTCCCGGTCGTCGCCGGGGCTGCCGATGAACAGGCAGTGCTCGACCCGGATGCCCGCCTCCACGAAGCGGCGGTGGGCGTCGACGATCTGCCGCTGCCGGAAGTTCTTCTTCAGTCCGCGCAGGATCCGGTCACAGGCCGAGTCGGTGCCGAACTCCACGTAGTAGCAGCCGGTCCGGGCCATCAGGTCGACCAGCTCGGCGGTCACGTTGCCCGGGTTGACCATGCAGGACCACGGCATCTCGATGCCGCGCCGGACGAACTCGCGCAGCACCTCCAGCGAGTAGTTCAGCGGCAGGTTGAACACCCCGTCGACGATCTCCAGGACCTCCAGGCCCTCGTCGCGCAGCCGCTCCACCTCGTCGGCCACCCGGGAGACCTCGTCGAACTTCACCCCCGTGCCGTCGACCAGGAAGTTGCTGCAGAAGACGCACTCCAGCACGCAGCCCTTCTTGGTCTGGATGGTCGCCGGCACCTTGAGGCTGCGGTCGTGCGTCTCGTACGAGTAGCTGAAGTAGCGCTGGTCGTAGAGCGCCGGGTCGGGGCGGGCCGCCTTGCGGTAGTCGATCCGGAAGACCGGGTCGCGCCGGTGGTAGCCGCCGTCCGGCAGCGGGCGGATCACCCCGGGCACGTCCAGCGGTTCCTCGCCGCGGGCCAGGTGCTCCAGCAGCGGCTGGACCGACTCCTCGGCGAAGCCGGTGATCCCGTAGTCGGCCTGGACGAAGTCCATCAGGTCCTCCGGCACGGTGGAGAACCCCGGTCCGCCCAGGAGCACGGTCACGCCCGGCAGTTCGTCGCGCGACCAGTCGGCGACCTCGCGGGCGAGCGGGGTGTAGACGACCGGCTCCAGCATGCTCTGCGAGTCGACGTTGCGGATCGAGATCCCGACCACGTCCGGCTTGAAGGACTGCACCGCGGCCCGCACCACCGGCTCGTCCTCCTCCTCCCACATCAGGTCCAGCGTCTCGACCTGGTGCCCGGCCTCCCGGGCCTGGGTGGCGATGGTGACCATGCCGATCGGCAGGACCGGCCGGAAGGACTTCAGCTTGTTGATCGACACGAAGAGCACCTTCACGGCCGGCCTCCGTCGACCTCGGTGAGCACGGCGACCAGGCAGCGCAGCTGCTGCTCACTCTGGTGCCAGTGCACGACCAGCCGCAGCAGGCCCAGCCGGCGCGCGACCGAGGCGATCAGACCGCGCTCCTCCAGGGCGTCCACCAGCTTCTCCGGGCTCGGGTGGCGCACCGTCACCACGGTGAGCTCGGGCTCGGGGGCGACCTGGAAGCCGGCCCCGGTCAGCAGCCGCACCAGCAGCGCCCGGCGCTCCCAGAGCTCGGCCACCGCGCTCCGGTAGCCGCTGCGGCCCTGGGCGCGCAGCGCCGCCCAGGTGGCCAGCACCGCGCCGCCCGGCCGGGTGCCGAGCAGGGCCTGGTGGTCGAAGGTGCCCCGGTAGTGCGAGGAGGTGCGCAGCGCCGCGCCGTCCTCCGCGTCGCGGAACAGGACGTGCCCGGCGGGGATCGGCGCGCCGCCGTACTTGTGCGGGTCGAGGGTGACGGAGGTGACGCCGGGCACGGAGAACCCGATCGGCGGCAGCGGCTCGCCCGACTCGCGGGCGAACGGCACCAGGAACCCGCCGGTGGCGGCGTCCACGTGGACCGGGACGCCGAGCGGCGCGGCGTGCGCGGCGATCGCCGGCACGTCGTCCACGGCGCCCGACTCGGAGCTGCCGGCGGTGGCCACCACCAGGGCGGTCTCCGGGGTGACCAGCGGCAGCAGCCGGTCGAGGTCCACCCGCAGCCGCTCGTCCGAGGGGACGCGCACGACCTCCACCGGGAGCAGCGCGGCGATCTTGTCGAACGAGAAGTGGGCGCTGTCGCCCAGCAGGATCCGGGCCGGGGCGTCCGGGCCGAACCGCGCCCGGTGGCGCCGGACGGCCGCCTGGACGGCCAGCAGGTTGGCCTCGGTCCCGCCCGAGGTGGCCACGCCGGTCGCCCCGGGCCCGTCCATCAGGTCGGCCAGCATGGCCGTCACCTCGCGCTCGGCGCGGGCCAGCGACGGGAAGATCCGGTTGTCGCCGAGGTTGGCCTGCTGGTGGGCGGCGAAGACCCGCTCGGCCACCGGGAGCGGGGTCGAGCAGATCGAGTTGAAGACGGTGCCGTCCCGGTAGTCGTGGTCGTCCGCACAGAGCCCGGCGACCTCGGCCAGCACCTGCTCGACGGGTGCGCCCCGGTCGGGCAGCCCGGCGGCGGGCTCACCCGGCGGCGGGGACCCGGTGGGGGACGGCGAAGAACTGGGCAGCGTTGCCATGAGCGAGAGCCCTCACGATCTGCTCGGGGACACCATGGAGTCGGAGCCGGTGCACCGTCCGGGCCAGACCCAGCGGGTCGGCCGAGCCGAAGTGCAGGCCGGTGTTGAGCATCAGCCGCTCCGGGCCGAACCGTTCCAGCAGGCGCAGCACCTCGCGGTGCGACTGCTTCTCGCGGATCTGGAACAGCGCGTCCTGGCGCGGGGCGACCGCGATCCCGTACCCGCCGAGGCCGTGCAGCGCCGGGTGCTCGGCGAGCAGGTCGATCCGCTGCTCGTCGAGGTCGAGCAGGGCGATCGAGGCGGGGTCGATGCCGGCCCGCTCCACCGCGCCCGCCAGCGGCGCCAGCATCTCCCGGAACGGCGCGAGCGCGGGCGGCGACTCGACCAGCACCGGCACACCGCGCGCCGAGGCCAGCTTCAGCTGCCGCTCCAGCACCTCCACCTCGTCCGGGCCGCCGCTGCGCAGCGACAGCTCACCCAGCGCCCGGACCCTCGGGTGGTCCAGGTACTCCTCCAGCGCCTCGATCCCGGCCAGCGCCCCGGACAGCCCCGCCATGTCGGCCGCGTGCACCGCGAGCGCCACGTGCAGGTCGATCCCGTACGCGGCGGCGCGCGCGGTCTCGGCCACCGCGAGCCGCTCGAACCGGGCGGCGAAGGCGCTGCCGGTGTCCCGGGCCTCCAGCGAGGCGGAGCACGGGGCGAGCGCCGTGAGCACCCCGCTGACGGCCATCAGCTCGTAGTCGTCGGCGTTGCGCAGGTCGCTGTGGACGTGGTGGTCGAACAGCGGCGTCAGGCCGGTCCCGTCCAGCGCCCGCGGGGCGAGCGGGGGCGGGGGCGGGGGCGGCGGCGGTCCGGGGGCGCGGCCGGCGGGCACGGCGGCCTCAGCCCCGGAGACCGTCGGCGGCGGCGATGGCGGCGGTCAGCACCTCGCGGCTGCGGCGCAGCGCGTGCTCGTACTGGTCGGCGTGGTTGTACAGCTCCACGCTGACGAACCCGTCGTAGCCGCCGCGTCCGAGCACCGAGAAGAAGCCGGCGAAGTCGATGTCGCCGTCCCCGGGGATCTCGTGGTGGTGCACCCGGCCCTTGATGTCCTCGACCTGGATGATCCGGGTGTACGGCAGGTTCCGCTCGACCGAGCCGAGGTAGTCCTCCTCCACCACCCGGCAGTGGCCGAGGTCCTGGGCGAGCGCGAAGCGGTCGGAGGCCAGCTTGTCGGCCAGCCGGGCCACCCCGTCGTTGGTCTCCAGGAAGAACTCCGGCTCGGGCTCCATCGCCAGCACCGCGCTGCCCGGGCCGTCCAGCACCTGCTGGATGCCCTCCTCCAGCCACTGCCGGGCCTGCTCCTCGGAGACCTCGGCCTTGCGCTTGCCGGTGGCGAAGTTGACGTAGGGGATGCCGAGTTCGTCGGCGATCCGGACCGACCGGCGCACCAGGTCGACCCGGCGGGCCCGGCCCTCGGCGCTGGGGTGGATCAGCGAGGGCTCGAACCGCTCCTCGCCCAGCAGGTTGTCCGCGCCGGCGGCCAGGCAGCAGGCGGTCAGGCCGGAGCGCTCCAGCGCCTTGCGGATCGGCGCGGCCTCGGCGGGGCCGAACGCGAACGGGTCCAGGTGGGCCGGGTGGAGCGAGAGTTCGATCCCCTCGTAGCCGGCGTCGGCGACCGCCTCGATCGCCCGCTCCACCGAGATCGTCCGCAGGCCGTTGGCGTTGTAGGCAAGCTTGACCACAGCAGTTCTCCTTGTCTCGGCCGGTGCTGACCGGCCGTCGGGTCCGGTGGGCTCACACCGGCGGATGGGTCACTTCTCGGCGGTGGCGTGCACGTGGAAGTCGTGCCAGGTCCGCAGCTCGATCCGGTGGAAGCCGGCGGCGCGCAGCATCTCCTCCAGCTCGCCCAGGGAGAAGCGCAGGTGCACCTCCTCCGGGCCGGCGCCGTCGGGCTGCCGGGCGTACCAGGCCTCGATCTCCCGGTTGCGCTCCTTGTCGGCCGTCTTGCGGTAGTCGGCCAGCGCCACCCGCCCGCCGGGGCGCAGCACCCGGTGCATCTCGGCGATGGCGGCCGGCGCGTCGTCGGCCAGCTCGTGCAGGACGTAGGTGGAGATGACCAGGTCGGCGCTGTCGTCGGCGGCGGGCAGCGGCACCACGGAGCCGACGGTGCGGGTGACCCGGTCGGCCACGCCCTCCCGGGCGGCCCGGGCGGCGAGCACGTCCAGCAGCTCCGGGCTGCCGTCCACGCAGTGCACCGAGCCCTGCGGCCCGACCGCCCGGGCGGCCGGGACGGCCGCGTAGCCGGTGCCCGCGCCGACGTCGATCACCTGCTGGCCGGGCGCGGCGCCGACGGTGCGCAGCAGGTCCTGCACCTCGCCGAGCGCCCAGCGCAGCGGACCGTCGAGCCGGTAGACCGTCTCGGCGATCTCCGGGGAATGCGCGGTGTTCATGGCATGACTCCTTCGGGGGCCGAACGGGCCGTCCGGCCCTGCTGGTTCGGCGGTTCGGCGGTTCGGGGGGTCGGCGGTTCGGGGCGGGCACGGGCGTGCGCGTTGCACGCGCGGGGCGGTCGGGCGCACGGGGGCGCCCGCGGGGGCGCCCGCCGGGCTCGGGCGCCGGGCTCAGGCGTCGGCGAGGACGCTCTTCAGCAGGGGCTCGGGCACCGGCGTCTCGTGGTCGCCGTCCACGGTGTGCACCCGGCCGATCTCGGGCACCAGCACGAACCGCACCGCGCTGCCGGCCCGGCGCTTGTTGTCGCTGAGGATGACCTCGACGATCCGCTCCGGCGTGAACTCCTCCGGCACCGACGTCGGGCTGCCCATCAGGGTCCCGAGCACGTGCTCCTGGCGCTCCAGCACCTCCGGGTCGGTGACCCCGAGCCGGATGCCCAGCCGGGCCGCGGCGCACATCCCGATGCCGACCGCCTCGCCGTGCAGCAGCCGGCCGCCGGAGAGGAACTCCACGGCGTGGCCGACCGTGTGGCCGTACTCCAGGATGATGCCGGTGCCGCGCTCGCCCGGGTCCAGCTCCAGGATCCCCAGCTTGCTGCGGACCACCTCGTGGCAGACCCCGAGCAGGTCGTCCCGGATGCCGCCGACCCCGTCGGCCAGCAGGCCCTCCAGCCGGTCGAACCAGGCGGCGTCGTTGACCAGGCCGTTCTTCAGCGCCTCGACCAGCGCGCTGCGGTGCTGGCGCTCCGGCTCGGTGCGCAGCATCGCCACGTCGGCCCAGATGAAGATCGGCGCGTGGTAGACGCCGAACTGGTTCTTGCCGAGCGCGCCGTTGATGGCCTGCTTGTTGCTGAGGGTGCCGTCGGTGAGGTTGAGCATGGTGGTCGGGATCTCGACGAAGCGCAGGCCCCGGTAGACCATGGCGGCCGCCAGCCCGGCGAGGTTGCTGATCATGCCGCCGCCGAGGGCGCCGACGATCGAGTCCTTGGTGGCGCCGGCGGCGACCAGCCGCTCGCACAGGGCGGTCAGCTGCGGCCAGCCCTTGACCTGCTCGCCCTCGGCCACGGTGATCAGGTTGACCGCGACGCCGGCCCGGCCGAGCTTGTTGGCCAGGTCCCGGCCGAAGCGCTCGTACAGCGGCTCGCTGGTGACCAGGTAGAACTCGTCGAAGTCGTAGCGTCCCAGGTACTCGGGCAGGCGGTCGCCGATCGCGTCGCCGAGATAGAAGGGGCAGCTCGGCCTGGTCCCGCTGGACAGCTCGATGATGGTTCCGTCGGACACGTCGGTCCTTTCGTGCAGGGTGTCGGAACGGGGGTGTCGGAACGGGTGGTGCGGGAACGCGGGTGGTTCCCGGTGGTTCCGGGTGCGCCCGCGCGCGCCCGCGCACGACCGGCGCGCGGGCCGCGGAGCGTGTGGTCGGTGAGTGTGCGGTGGTCGGTGCTGCGCGGCCGGTGCCGCGCGGCCGACGGTGCGGTGCCGGTGGTGCGGTGCCGGTGGTGCGGTGCCGGGCGCGGGCGCTCAGCGGTGGGCGAGGTAGCCGTCGAGGTCGAGCAGCCCGTTGCCGCTGACGCAGGCCACGATCACCTCGGACCGCCCGGTCTCGCGGGCCAGCACGGCCCGATCCACCGCGGCGCGCAGGGCGTGGCAGGACTCCGGGGCGATCAGCATCCCCTCGGTGGAGAGCACCAGCCGCCCGGTCTCGAAGGCGTCCGCCTCCTCGTACGCGGTCGCGTCGAGCAGCCCCTCGCCGCGCAGCACGCCGATCAGCGGCGAGCCGCTGTGCTGGCGCAGACCGCCGACGTGCGTCTCCGGGAGCTCGTAGTCCCGGCCCAGGGTGTACGACTTGCTGAGCGGGGTGACGCCCTCGGGGTCGGCGTGGTCGTAGCGCAGCGTGCCCCGGGTGAGCCGCGGGGCGCTCGCCGACTCCGCGCCGAGCAGCAGCAGCCCGTCCCCGCGCTCCGCCTTCTCGGCCAGGAACGGGCCCATGAAGCCGCCGAGGTTGCTGCCGCCGCCGACGCAGGCGATCAGCGCGTCCGGCTGCTCGCCGAGGGCGGCCAGCTGCGCCTTGGTCTCCTGGCCGATGACGGTCTGGTGGATCAGCACGTGCGCCAGGTTGCTGCCGGAGATGTAGCGGGTCTCCGGGTGCAGCGCGGCGTGGCTGATCGCCTCGCCGATGGCGGTGCCGAGCGAGCCGAGCAGGTGCCGGCCGTCGCGCAGCAGCGCCTTGCCGACCGGGGTCTGCTCGCTCGGGGAGGGGTAGACCTCGGCGCCGAGCATCTCGATCAGCGCGTTCCGGCCGGGCTTCTGCCGGGCCGAGACGCCGGCCCAGTAGATGACGGCCTTGAGGCCGAAGCGGCGGGCGGCCCAGGCCACCGCGTGGCCCCACTGGCCGGCGCCGGTCTCGGTGACCAGCGTCCCGACGCCCTGCTCGGCCGCGTAGTGGGCCTGGGCGATCGCCGAGTTGAGCTTGAAGCTGCCGGTCGGCAGGACGTCCTCGCGCTTGAGGTAGATCCGGGCCGGGGTGTCCAGGTAGCGCTCCAGGGCGCGGGCGCGCAGCAGCGGGGTCGGCCGCCCGATCGAGGCGAGCTCCTCGCGCACCCGCTTCGGGATCTCCAGGAAGGGCTCGGTGGCGGCGTCCTGGGCGCGGACGGCGTCGAGCCGGATCCGCTGCTGCAGGGCGATCCGCGAGCCCCAGTCGTCCTGCTCGGCGCCTTCGGGCTCGCGCGGCGGCGGCACGGCGCCCGGCAGGCTGGGGACGAGGTTGAACCAGTGCGACGGGACCGAACGGGGGTCCGCCGCGGCCGGTACCGGTACGGGGGTCCACGGGGCGGCTGGAGTCACGATGCATCCCTCTCGTCATCCGGATGGGGGAACCGTGCACGTCAGTCTCCGCAGCCGGAGGACCGGGTGAGAAGCGGATCGAGCGTTGTTGACCGGCTCAGTCAAGCTTCGGATCGGTTGCCCGGGTCGGACTTGACCGGAACGGTGGGAAAGCGGTCCCCGGCCCCGGATCCACCGGTTTCGCGGCCCGGACCGCGCGGCCGGGCGCGCGGTGACCGATTCCGCGCCGCCTCGTTCGCCCCTCCGGGGGCCTGCGGCCGCACTGACCCGCGGGCGCCCCACGCGCCTCGAACCAGCAGCCGTACGGGAGTTCGGAACCATGAGTACCACCGGCAGGGCAGAGAAGACCGACCACCGCAAGCTCGGCGGCGCGCTGTACAGCGCGAAGTCGGTCCCCCAGGTCGTCGACGTCCCCGAGTTCGCCTTCCTCGCCGTCGACGGCGTCGGCGACCCCCAGCAGAGCCCCGACTTCGGGCCCGCCATCGCGGCCCTGTACGCCACCTCCTACGCCCTCAAGTTCGCCGTCCGGGCCGAGACCGGCCTGGACTACGCGGTGATGCCGCTCGAAGGGCTCTGGCACAGCAACGACCCGCACTTCGACGCGGTCTCCGCCGACTCCTACGGCCCCGGCGCCCGGTCCGGGTGGGAGTGGACGCTGCTGATCCGCCAGCCCGTGCCGTACACCGACGCGCAACTCGCCGCCGCGCTCGCCAAGGCGGAGGCCAAGGCCGAGGGCGGGGCCGGCGCCGACGCGGTCGGCCGGGTCCGCCGGGAGTCCTTCGCCGAGGGCCGCTGCATCCAGGTGCTGCACAAGGGGCCGTACGAGACCGAGCCGCGCACCGTGAAGCTGCTGCACGACTACCTGCACACCGAGCGGCTCGCGGAGGCCGGCCGGCACCACGAGATCTACCTCTCCGACCCCACCCGGACCGCGCCCGAGCGGCGCCGCACCATCCTCCGGCAGCCGGTGTCCTGACGCCCTGGTACGTCCGGACCCGGACGGTGCCCCCGTGGCCGCCGTGGCGCGCACCCGTGCACCGTCCGAGTGCCGCCGGTTGCACCGGTGGGCCCGCTGGACAGCCCCGGAGGGCCCCCCTAGCATCGGGAGAATCCCCGACCGGGTTCGGTACCCGCCGGGGTCCGTCTTCGCCCGGTTTTCGGGCCTGCCCCCGGGGCGGTGTCCGCACGGACCCGCCCCGGGACGACGACGACTAGGGACGTCCGACCCTGGCGCGCACGGGGGGTGATCGCGCAGGTTTGCAGTGATGTGCGATCGATCGGCGTGCGTGTCAGCGACCCGTCCGTCGCCAGGTGTCGGCCCCGCAGGCCCGGACTCGGCTCCGGTGGCAGGCCCGCGCGACGGACCCGAGAACCGGAGGGCATCAGTCCGCTATGAAGATCGACACGCTCAGCAGCCACGACGAGCGACTGCGCCGGGCCATTCCGCACATCGTGGCCCAGGTCAGGGACGGTGAGGCGGCCGTCTCCCTGGAGGAGCTCGCGATGGCCACCAACACCTCGCCCGACTACCTGCGCCGGGTGTTCCGGCACCAGGTCGGCGAACCCATCCACCGGTACGTGCGCAGACTCAGACTGTCCCTGGCGGCCTACCGGCTGGTGTACGGAGACCGCACGATCATCGACATCGCGGTGAGCGCCGGGTACAACTCGCACGCGGCCTTCACCCGCGCGTTCCGGTCCGCGTACGGGATCTGTCCCACCGACCTGCGGACCAACCCGCAGAACACCACCTGGAACACCGCCGGCGCGGCGGGCACGGACATCCGCCCGGCGGCCATCCCGCAGCGCCGGGTCGCCTTCTACTCCCACCTCGGCCCGATCGACAGCGCCAACACCGCGTGGGAACGGCTGCGCGGCTGGCTCACCACCCAGGGGCACTGCCCCGCCCGCTCCAAGGCGCTGGGCGTCTCCTACGACGACCCGGACTTCTTCATCGGCGCCCGGACCAGGCACGACATCTGCGTCCCGGTCTCCGACCGCTTCGACCCGCAGGCCCGCGACGGCATGGGGGTCCAGGTGGTGCCCGCCTCGACCGGGCTGGCGATGCGTCACGTCGGGCCGCCCGAACTGATTCCGTTCACCTATATGCACCTGGCGGTGAGCGCCGCCACCAAGGGCATGCAGCGCACCGAACGCCCGCCCCTTCCTTATTACTTGGAGTTCTCCTCGTTCCCGTCCGCCCACCCGGAGCGCCAGGTCGCGGTGGACGTCTACCTGATGCCGCACGCCCGCCGGGCCTGATCCGCGACGGTCCGGTGCCCGGGCAGTGGGCACCGGGCCGCCGGCGGTCGGCCGATCGTCGACCGCCGAGCGGGCCGGGCAGGCGGGAGCACCGCGCGCTTCCCCACCCCCAGGGCGCCTCCGACGGTTCGCAGCCGATGCGATCCGGAGGAGGCGCCCTGGGCCGTCCGGGTGACATAGTGGCCCGCGAACGCGGCACGGTGCCGCGTCAGATCGCGGCACGGGCAAGGTCGTACGGGGGGATTCCCGCAGGTCGTCGCCCGGTCGCTCGGAAACCAAGCAAAGGATGGTTACCCGTGCGGTCCGAGAAGGCTTCGGCCACCTCCGCACCCGTGGCCGCCAGTCAGTCGCTGACGCTGGCGGGCATGCTCTTCGCCGTCTCGATGACCTTCATCGACCAGACGATCATCTCCATCGCCGCCCCGGACATCATCCGCGAGCTGCACCTCTCCTCCATGGGCATGCAGTGGGTGGTCAACGCCTACCTGCTCGCGCTGGCGGCCTTCTTCGCCCTGGGCGGACGGCTCGCGGACGTCCTCGGCCACAAGCGGATGATGGTCGTCGGCACGCTGACCTTCGTCATCGCCTCGGCCCTCTGCGGCGCGGTGCCCTCGGGCGGTGCGGCGCAGACCTGGCTGATCGCCTTCCGGGCGCTCCAGGGCGTCGGCGCCGCGTTCATGTTCCCGGCCGCGCTCGCGGTCGTGGTCGAGGTCTTCCCGGTGGCGCGGCGCGGCCGCGCGCTGGCGCTCTTCTTCGGCGTGGCCGGCGGCCTGACCGCGATCGGCCCGATCCTCGGCGGCTGGCTGACCAGCTGGACCTGGCGGGCGATCTTCTGGGTCAACGTGCCGGTCGCCGTGGTCGCGCTGGTCCTGACCGCGCTGGCGAAGATCCGCAACACCCCGCGCAGCGAGCCCATCGACTGGGTCGGCGCGGCCCTGGCGGCGCTCGGCATGGGCCTCAGCGTGTGCGGCCTCCAGCAGGCCGCGACCTGGGGCTGGGACAGCCCGGCGACGTGGCTCTGCATCGGCGGCGGCCTCGCCGTGCTGGTCGTCTTCGTCCTGGTCGAACTGCGCAGCGCGGACCCGCTGATCAAGCTGCGGGTCTTCGCCGACCGCGCCTTCGCGGCCGACAACGCGGTGCTCTTCTTCGCGATGATCGCCTTCGTCCCGGTGTTCTTCTTCGCCTCGGTCTACGCCCAGGTGGCCCTCGACCAGTCGGCCAACGACGCCGGCCTGTACCTGCTGATCTTCTTCGCGGGCTTCGGCCCCGCCTCGCAGATCGGCGGCAGGCTGCTGGACCGCCGCGGCGCCAAGCTGCCGATGATGCTGGGCACCGCGCTCTCCGCCGCCGGCTTCGCGCTCTGGGCCGGGAAGATCACCGACCTCTCGCTCGGCGCGCAGTGGCCGTACATCGTGATGGCCGGCGCCGGTATCGGCCTGCTGCTCACGGCCGCCTCGACCGACGCCGTCAACCGCGCCATCGGTGCCTCCTACGGTGAGGTCACCGGCATCACCCAGACCGTGCGCAACTACTCGGCCAGCCTGGGTCTCGCCGTCCTCGGCACGGTCCTGCTGAACAGCACCACCGCCAACATCGAGAAGACCCTGCAGGGCCAGGGCCTGCCGGTGGACGCCGCGCACAGCACCGCCGAGATGATCACCAAGAGCATCACCGGTCACGGGGAGGCGGGCAGCGCCCCGTCCGACGCCCCGGCGGCGCTCATGGACGCCATCCGCCACGACTTCGCCGCGGCCAACGGGCCGGTCCTGTACGGGATGGCGGTGGCGCTCGCGGTCGCGTTCCTCTGCGCGCTGCTCCACCCCGGCACCCGGGTGACCGCCGAGGCGGAGCAGACCGAGAAGGCGACCGCCGAGACGGTCGCCTGACGGCCGGTCAAAAGCGCGGGGCCGTCGGGTCGCGGGACCCGGCGGCCCCTCCGTGTGCCGTCGTCCCTCCGCTTCGTTGCTCTGCTCCGTTGCTCCGCTTCGTTCTTCTGCTCCGTCGCTCCGACTCGCGCCCCTCCGACGGCAACCCGGAACTTCCCGGTCACTCGTACGGATTGATCTGCGGGGCGGCGCGGTTGCCCGGGCCGGGATGCGTGCATCAGCCGTCCGGTCGGACGGATCCGGGACGAACGGAGTTGCGCATGGTGAACCCCACCACCACGGCGGCGTGTGTGGCAGCGGCGGGTACGGCGACGGCCGGTCGGGCGGCGGCCGGTGCGGAATCGGCCGGTGTGACGGCGGGCGGTGCGGCAGCGGGCGGTGCGGCAGCGGCCGGTGCGGCGGTGGCTGGTGCGGCGGTGGACGGCGGCCCGGAGGCGGGACGACCGGAGCGCCCCCGCCTCCGGCTCTTCGGCGGCTTCGACCTCTGCTGCGGGTCCGAGCGGCGGGCGCTCCCGCTGAACAGCCAGCGCCTGGTCGCCCTGCTCGCGCTCCGGGTGACGGCCAGCAGGAGCCAGGCCGCCGGCATCCTCTGGCCCGAGGTGTCCGAGCGCCAGGCGAGCGGTCGGCTCCGCACCACCCTGTGGCGGCTCCAGCGCACCGACCGGACGATCCTGGACTGCCGGGGCCGCTTCGCCCTCGCCGCCGGAGTCGAGGTGGACGTCACCACCTGGGCCCGCGGCGCCCGCCGGCTGCTCGACGACCCGGACGCCGCCGGCCCCGCCCTCCCCGCCCTCCGGCCGGTGGGCGACCTGCTCCCCGGCTGGTACGAGGACTGGGTGCTCGCCGAGCGCGAGCGCCTCCGGCAGCTCCAACTGCACACCCTGGAGACGCTCTCCGGCCGGCTGCTCGACCAGGGGCGCCACGCCGACGCGCTGGACACCGCGTTGCGGGTCGTCCAGCTGGATCCGACCCGGGAGAGCGCCCACCGGGCCGCGATCCGGGTCCACCTCGCCGAGGGGAACCTCGGTGAGGTGGTCCGCCAGTTCGACGCCTGCCGGACGCTCCTCCGGCGCGAGCTCGGCGTCGGCCCGTCACCGCAGCTCCTGGCCCTGCTGGGCACGGGAGCCCCCGGACCGGAGCGCGACGATTAGGCCCCGATCTGCGACGGTATGGGTAGCAGGACGGCGCCACCGCGCGCCCGCACCACCGAGAGGCGGCGATCACATGGGCCGGGCGACTCACCGGGTGACCCACGGGGCCGGCCCGGCCCGGCGCGCCGAGGCGGCGCCGCCGCTGCCGCGCCCCGCCTCCGTCCGGCCCGCTCCGTCGCCGCACGGCGCACCGGTCGCGCTGCCGCCGGGCCTGCTCGGCGGAGACTTCGCCGGCGTCCGGGTGCACACCGACCGGGCCGCCGTCCGCTCCGCCCGGTCCGTCGGTGCGCTCGCCTACGCCCACGGCAACGACATCGTCGGCGAGCCCCTGCTGCTCGACCCCACCCCAGTCGGACGCGCCCTGCTCGCGCACGAGCTCGCCCACGTCGCCGAGCAGCGCCGCAGCGGGCGGGCCGTGGTGCAACGCCGCTCGCGCGCCACCGAGACCGGCGACCTGCTGGAGTGGTGGGACTCCGCCGCCGACGCCGTGCAGGCGCTCGGCCTGCTGGAGGCGATGACGCCCGCCGACTTCGACGACACGCTCGGTGACATGCTCGCCGGGGGCCAGGTCGCCAGGCTGCTCGGCCGGCTGCCCGGCCGGGCCGAGGTGGTGCGGTTCCTCCGACTGGTCGGGGAGCGCGCGAGCGCCGCCCACCAGGAGGCCGTGATGGCCGGCTACCCCTTCGCCAACCTGACCCCGGAGAGCCAACTCATCGTCTTCGGGAAGAAGTTCGAGGCTGGCCGCGGCGCCCGCCCAGCCGCGCCGGATCCCGCGCTGCGCCGCCTGGTCTCCGCGGACCCGAGCGCCCCGTTCACCGGCAGCGGCGCCACCGGGACGGTCTCCGCCGACGCGCCGATGTCGCTCGGGGAGATGTGGTCCATGCGCGGCCAGGTCAAGAAGGCCAAGGAGCTCGGCATCTCCGTCGAACGGGCCAAGTACAAGAGGATCCCCGGCCTGGAGATGCTCCACGACTGGTCCAACCCCGTCAAGGGCGACCTGACCGGCCCGGGGAGCTGGCTCGAAGGCCTCGGCGCCGCCGACCGGAAGGGCCAGGCGGAGCTGCTCCTGCGGCAGCCGATCGCCACCCGGTACCGGGGCGCCTACGCCGGCGCCCTGCCCACCCGGGCGGAGGTGATCAGGTCGGCCGCCCGCGCCCACCGGCTCAGCCCCGAGCTGGTGGCCGGCATCATCCTGGCCGAGCAGCGCGACCAGTCCAAGCGGGAGGACGCGGTCGACTACCAGAGCACGATGTGGACCGGCCGGACGTCCTCGATCGGCCTCGGGCAGGTGGAGGTGAAGACCGCCCGGGAGAAGAACCTCTTCGCCGACCAGGTCTCGCGCTCGATGCAGACCTGGCTGGCCGGCAACACCGAGACGTCCAACCAGGCGATCGCCGGGCTGCTGGCCTCCGACGAGTTCAACGTCTTCGCCGTCGCCCGCTACCTCCGGCTGGTCGCCGACGCCGGCGCCCGGCAGTCCGCGGCCTCCCTGCCCAGGACGGCTGCCGAGTTCCCCGGCCTCGACTTCGCCCGCTTCGCCGCCGACGCCTCGACCTGGACCGAGGACCACGTCTGGCTGATCGGCTCCGAGTACACCTCCTCGCCCTGGGACGACACGCTCAACCCCTGGGGCCAGTTCGTGCTGGAGGCCTACCGGGATGTGAAGGCCGCCGGCGTCTTCTGACCGGTGCCGGGGCCCGGGTGTGCTCAAACCACCCTGACGGGCGACACCGATCCGGCCCTGCGTGACGCAGCGGTGACGCGACCGTGACGACCCTCCTGCCACGCTGTGCCCGACTCGCTGTCAGGGCGGCACAGAGGAGGGGCGATGGGCGCGCAGCTCAGCTATCCGGGCGTCTACGTCGAGGAGATCCCGAGCGGCGTACGGACGATCTCCGGCGTCCCGACGTCCGTCACCGCCTTCCTCGGCCGGACGCGGCGCGGCGTGCCGAACACCCCCACCACCGTCTTCGGCTTCGAGGAGTTCACCCGCCTCTTCGGCGGGCTCTGGAGCGAGAGCCCGCTCGGCTACGCCGTCCAGGACTTCTTCACCAACGGCGGCGGCCGGGCGGAGATCGTCCGGCTGGTCTCGGAGGGGACGACCCCGGCCCGGTTGGAGGTCGGCGGCCTCACGCTGGCGGCCGTCGAACCCGGCCGGTGGGGGATCGTGCTGCGGGCGGAGACCTCCACGCAGGACACCGACCAGCAGGTCGCCGACGAACTCGGCGTCGACAGGGCCACGTTGTTCCACCTGACGATCCGGGAGGCCGCGCCCTCCGGACGGACGGAGACCTTCCACAACCTCTCCACCGCGGCGAACGCGCGGAACGTGACGTCGGTGCTGGAGGCCGGCTCGGCCCTGGTGCGGGTGGTCGGGGACCCATCCACCGCCCACCCCGGGGACGGCGACCGCGACGCGCTGGGCGCGGCCGAGGAGACCGTCCGGACGGCCCGCACCCAGTACCAGAAGGACGGCAACCGGGCGCCGCTCGACGCCGCCGAACTCGCCCTGCGCCAGGCCGTCGACAAGGCCCTCGCCGCGATCAGCGACGGCGACCCGCTCACCGCGGCCGACTACCTGCCCGCCGACGGCGAGACCGCCCACACGGGCCTCCACGCGCTCGACCGCCTCGACCTGTTCAACCTGCTCTGCATCCCCCCGCACCGGCGCGAGGGCCACGACCTGGAGCCGGGTCTGCTGTCCGCCGCCCTGGCCTACTGCAAGACCCGCCGCGCCGTCCTGCTCGTCGATCCCCGCGAGGACTGGACGTTCGCCACCGCGCCCGACAGGTGGCTGGAGCCGATCGACGGGCCGCGCGAGAACGCCGCCGCCTACTTCCCCCGGCTGCGCCGGCCGGACCCGGAACAGGGCGGCCGGATCGCCGATTTCGTGCCGTGTGGGGCGGTGGCGGGGGTGTTGGCGCGGGTGGACGGTGCGCGGGGGGTGTGGAAGGCGGGGGCGGGTTTGGAGGCGGGTCTGGTGGGGGTGCCGGAGTTGTCGGTGCGGGTTTCGGATGGTGGGAACGGGTTGTTGAATCCGTTGGGGGTGAATTGTCTGCGGTCGTTTCCGGTGGTGGGGCGGGTGGTGTGGGGGGCGCGGACGTTGGCGGGGGCGGATGTGTTGGCGTCGGAGTGGAAGTATCTGCCGGTTCGGCGGTTGGCGTTGTTCGTGGAGGAGTCGTTGTTCCGGGGGACGCAGTGGGTGGTTTTCGAGCCGAACGGTGAGGCGTTGTGGGCGGAGGTTCGGTTGAACGTGGGGGCGTTCATGCAGCAGTTGTTCCGGCAGGGGGCTTTGCAGGGGCGTTCGCCGCGTGAGGCGTATTTCGTGAAGTGTGACGGGGAGACGACGACGCAGGCGGATCGGGATCGGGGGGTGGTGAACATTCGGGTGGGGTTCGCGCCGTTGAAGCCGGCGGAGTTCGTGGTGGTGCAGGTGCAGCAGCTGTCGGAGCAGCTCCCGGCCTGACCGGCCGGGCGGAACAGCGGAACAGGAGAGGGCCGTGCCTGAGCAGCTCGCCCAGCCGGGCGTGTACATCGAGGAGATCCCGAGCGGCGTCCACACCATCACCGGCGTGGCCACGTCCGTCACCGCCTTCGTCGGCCGGACCGCCCGGGGCAGCGTCGATCGTCCCGTCACCATCACCGGATTCGACGGCTTCGTCCGCGAGTTCGGCGGGCTCTGGTCCGGCAGTCTGCTGGGCTTCGCCGTGCGCGACTTCTTCCTCAACGGCGGCGGCCAGGCCGTGATCGGCCGGCTCTACCGCGAGCCCGCGACGCCCTCGAAGGGGTACGCCGCGCTGGCGTTCGGCACCGGCGACCAGCAGGTCTCGCTGAGGGCGGCCTCCCCCGGGGCCTGGGGCAACGCCCTGCGCGCCCGGGTGGAGGTCACCGGGGCGCCCGCCGGTGAGCTCTTCACCCTCGTGGTCCTGGACCGGGGCACCAACCGGTCCGAGCGGCACGCCGGGGTCTCCCTCTACGCCGACCACCCCCGCTGCGTCCGCACCGTGCTCGAACGCGAGTCCGCCCTGGTGCGCTGGGCGGTCCCCCCGCTCACGCCGCCGGCCCCGGGAGGGGCGCGCGTCCGCCCGCTGCCCGGGCCGGACCCGACGGCTTGGCAGGACGCGGCCGGCCGGGCGGAGGCCGGGGCCGCAGAGGCGGAGGGCCCGTTGAAGGCCGCCGTCGCCGACCTCGCCAAGGCCTCCGCTGCCAGGAGCGCCGCCGAGGCCGAGGCCGCCCGTGCCAAGGCCGAGCACACCGTCGCCGAGTCCGCGAAGCGGTCCGCCACCGACGCGGGCACCGCGGCCGAGGCGGAGCGGGCCAGGGCCGAGGACGGCGTCAAGAGCGCCGGCAAGGAGGTGGACGACGCCAAGAAGCTGGACCAGAACGTCCCGGCCAATCGGCAGAAGCTCGCCGACGCCCAGGCGAAGCTCGCCCAGGCGCAGACCGCGGCCGCCGGGGCCGGGCAGGCCGCCGACCGGGCCGCGGCCGCACTGGCGCAGCGGACCACCGAGGCCGCCGCCGCTGCGGACCGGGAGACCGCCACCGCCAAGGCCGCGGACGACGCGCGGGCGGCCGCAGCGAACGCCGCGACCGCTGAGCAGGGGGCGCGGACCGACTTCGCCACCGCCAAGGCCGCCGCCGCCGATGCCGCCGACCAGCTGGGCGGCGCGGACGGCGCGGACCTGACCGACACCGAGGAGGTCCGCCGGCAGTGCGAGCGGCTGCTCGACCAGGTCGACCTCTTCAACCTGCTCTGCATCCCCCCGTACCGGCAGAACGGCGCCGACGTCGAGCCCGTCCTCTACGACCAGGCCGCCGCCTACTGCAAGCGCCGCCGCGCGATCCTGCTGGTCGACCCGCCGTCCGGCTGGAGCACGGTCGACCGGGCCGTCACGGGCTTCCGCGCCGAGGCGGACGAGCTCGGCGGGCGGGGCCCCAACGCGGCGGTCTACTTCCCGAGGCTGCGCCGGCCCAACCCGTTCAAGAGCGACGCCCCGGAGGACTTCGTGCCGTGTGGGGCGGTGGCGGGGGTGTTGGCGCGGGTGGACGGTGCGCGGGGGGTGTGGAAGGCGGGGGCGGGTTTGGAGGCGGGTCTGGTGGGGGTGCCGGAGTTGTCGGTGCGGGTTTCGGATGGTGGGAACGGGTTGTTGAATCCGTTGGGGGTGAATTGTCTGCGGTCGTTTCCGGTGGTGGGGCGGGTGGTGTGGGGGGCGCGGACGTTGGCGGGGGCGGATGTGTTGGCGTCGGAGTGGAAGTATCTGCCGGTTCGGCGGTTGGCGTTGTTCGTGGAGGAGTCGTTGTTCCGGGGGACGCAGTGGGTGGTTTTCGAGCCGAACGGTGAGGCGTTGTGGGCGGAGGTTCGGTTGAACGTGGGGGCGTTCATGCAGCAGTTGTTCCGGCAGGGGGCTTTGCAGGGGCGTTCGCCGCGTGAGGCGTATTTCGTGAAGTGTGACGGGGAGACGACGACGCAGGCGGATCGGGATCGGGGGGTGGTGAACATTCGGGTGGGGTTCGCGCCGTTGAAGCCGGCGGAGTTCGTGGTGGTGCAGGTGCAGCAGCTGTCGGAGCAGCTCCCGGCCTGACCGGCCGGACGGGCAACCCGGGCGGCACGGCCGGGACGAGACCAGGAAGCGCAGAAGAAATGGCCCAGTTCACCGTCAACACCCAGCGGTTCGACCCCTACAAGAACTTCAAGTTCCGCGTGCGCTGGGACGGTCGGTACGTCCTCGGCGTCAGCAAGGTCGGCGGCCTGAAGCGGACCACCGAGGTGGTCCGGCACCGCGAGGGCGGCGATCCGTCGAGCAGCCGCAAGTCGCCCGGCCGCACCGAGTACGAGGCCATCACCCTGGAGCGGGGCGTCACCCACGACCCCGAGTTCGAGCAGTGGGCCGACAAGGTGTGGAACTACGGCTCCGTCGGCGCCGAGTCCGCCCTCAAGAGCTTCCGCAAGGACGTCACGATCGAGCTGTACAACGAGGCCGGACAACTCGTCATCGCCTACAAGGTCTACCGCTGCTGGGTCTCCGAGTACCAGGCCCTGCCGGACCTCGACGCCAACGCCAACGCGGTGGCCATCCAGCACATCAAGCTGGAGAACGAGGGCTGGGAGCGGGACGCCGAGGTCCCCGAGCCGCAGGAGCAGGGGTGAGGGCATGACCGACCCCGGTACGGCGTGGGCGGACGACGCGGCGCTGCGTCCGCCCGCGGACCGGCTGCTGCTCGACACCTGGGAGCGGGCCGGCGAGCTCACCCCTGCCGCCCGTCCGCTCGCGCTGCTGGCCGCGGCCTGCCCGCAGTACAGCTGGGAGCAGCTGGCCGGCGCGCCGCTCGGCCGACTGGCCGGTCTGCTCGCGGCGCTGCGCCGCGCCCTGGTCGGCGACGCGGTGGAGGCGGTGGCCTGCTGCCCGGCCTGCAACGGCCTGGTCGAGGTCGGCTTCGCGCTGAGCGGGGTGTATCCGCAGGGTGGGCCGGTTCCGGTCGCCGCCGCGGAGCTCCTGGTCAGCGCGGACGGTCACGAGGTCCGCTGCCGGCCCGTCACCACCGCGGACGTCCTCGCCGTCCGCGGCGCGGCCGACCCGGCCGCCGCCCTGCTCGCCCGCTGCGTCACGGCGGCCGCCCGGGTGGCCGTGCCGGAGGACGACGGCGCGGGTGGGAGCGAGGGCGCGGGCGGCGGTGGTCCGGTGGCCGCCGGTGAGCTGCCCGTGAGCGTGCGGGCCGCGGTCGAGGCGGCCCTGGCGGCGGCCGACCCCCAGGCCGAGGCGCTGCTCGGCCTCGACTGCCCCGGCTGCGGCACCCCGTGGTGGGAGCCGTTCGACCTGGGCGCCTTCCTCTGGGCCGACGTCGAACGGATCGCCCTGCACACGCTGGCCGAGGTGGACACCCTCGCCCGGGCGTACGGCTGGCGGGAGGCGGACATCCTGGCGCTGGGCCGGCGCCGGCGCCACCGCTACCTGGACCTGGTGACGACATGACGGAACAGCCGGGGCGGGCCGGGCCCCCGACCACGGCCGCCCGAGGGGCCGGCACCGGCGGCTTCCTGACGCGGATCGCCGCGCGCGCCGCAGGGGCGAGCGGGGCGGGCCGGCTGCGCCCGCGTCCCCTCTCGCGGTTCGAGCCCGTCCCGCACGGTGCGGGAGCGGAGCTCGACGGCTTCCCGGCCGGAGCGGCCTTCGACCTGGCGACGGGCCGGGTGGCCGATCCTGCGGGCCGCTCGTCCGGGTTCGGCGGGGCGGCGGCGGAGGGCGTCCCGTCGGTCGCGCGGCCGGGCCGGGGCCCGTCGCCGCTGCCCCCGGCAGGCGGGTCCGCGGACGCTCTCCCGCCGGGCACCGGTAGCCCGGGAGCGGGCCCGGATCCGGACCGGGTTCCGGACCGGGCCGAGGCCCCGGCTCGGTCCTGGTGGGTCGAGGCCCCGGCCGAGGCGTGGTCCGGCCGCGCCGGTGTCGCGGAGGAGCCGCCGCCGTTCGCCGCCCCTCCGGGGGAGTCCGCGCCGTCCACCGGTGCCGGCCGGCCCGGTCCGGCGCCAGCGGGCCGTAGCGCCCAGCCCGCCGACGCCCGGCGACTGGCCGACGGCGGCCGGGACGCCGGAGACCCCGAGGCCGGACCGGCGGCCCGGTCCGGGCGCACGGGAGGCCCCCCGGTCGTGGCAGCCGGCGGCGCGTTCGACGGGCGCGGACCGGCGGGCGCCGAGGGCCCGGCGTTCCCCGGGCTCGCCGAGTCGGCCGGTCCGGCCGATCCGGTCGGCCGCCGCGAGCGGTGGGCACCCCCGGGCCGTCGGCAGGCACCCGCGCCCGCCCCGGTCGTGCACGTCACCATCGGCCGCGTCGAGGTGCGGGCCGTCCCGGCTTCCGCGGCCCCGGCGGAGCGTGTCCGCCCCGAGGAGCCCGCCGTGGCCACCCTCGACCAGTACCTGCGCAACCGGGCCAGGAGCCGCGGATGAGCACCGGACGCGCCATCGAAGCGGTCACCCAGACCCTGCGGTCCGTGCTGGGGCCGGTGACCGCGCTGGTCACCGCACGCCCGCCGGACCAGGCCCGGGGCGCGGGCGCCTCGGGGGACCAGCTCAACCTCTTCCTCTACGACGTCGCGCCGAACGCGGCCTGGCGCAACCTCGAACCGCCCGCGCGGTCCGGCGGGGGCGGCCTGCACCCACCGCTCGCCCTCGACCTGCACTACCTGCTCACCGCCTACGCCGACCACCAGGACGAGACCACCGCGCACCGCCTGCTGGGCCAGGCCATGCAGGTGCTGCACGACGGTGCGGTGCTCACCCGGGCGAAGCTCGGCGGGGTCCTCGGCGACGCGGGCGTCCACCTGCAACCGGAGCGGGTCCGGTTGACGCCGGTCCACCTCGGCCTCGACGAGCAGTCCAAGCTCTGGTCGGGCTTCCAGACCCCGTACCGGCTCTCGGTCGCCTACCGGGCGTCGGTGGTGCTGATCGACACCGGCAGACCGTCGGAGGCGCCGCTGCCGGTGCTCAGGCGTGGCCGCGGCCCGCTCGACGCGCTGGGCCGGGACGAGGGCGTGCCCGCCTCCGCCGGCAGCACCGCACCCCGGCTCGACCGGATCACCGTGGCCGCGTGGCGCGGCAACGCCTCGCTCCCCGCCCGGTCCGGTGACCAACTGGTGCTCGACGGCGCCGGGCTGGCCGGCGGACCGGTCCGCGCGAGGTTCGACCACCCCCGGCTCGCCGAGCCGGTCTGGGCGGCGGCCGGACCGGGCTCCACGGCCGAGCAGGTCCGGGTGCCGCTGCCGGGCACGCTGCCGGCCGGCGTCGCCACCGTCACGGTGGCCGTCGGACCGGCCGCCGGGCCGGCGCTCACCAGCAATGCGCTGCCGCTGCCGGTCGCGGTCCGGCTGGGGCGGCCCGTTCTCGGGGCGGCGGGGGCGCGGGACGTCCTGGTCACCGTGCCCTGCGACCGGCTCCAGGAGGGCCAGTCCGTCCTGCTGCTCGCCGGTGGGGACCAGCTGGCGCCGGTCCAGCCCGCCCGGGCCGGCGTCGCCCCCTCCTTCCGGGTGCCGCGTCCGGCCTCCGGCGGTGCGCGGCTGACGCTGCGGCTGCGGGTGGACGGGATCGACTCGATCCCGCTGGCGGATCCGGACCCGGACCCGGCCGAGCCCCTGCCCACGGTCTTCGACCCCGCCCAGCAGGTGGTGCTGCCATGACCGCGATCGACGGAGCCGACGTGATGGACGGAGCCGAGGTGCTCGACGGAGCCGACGTGAGCCGGGCGACGGACGGGCCGGGCGGGGCGGCCGCGGCCCGGTGGGCCGGCACGCCGGAGGATCCGGCCGCCTTCGCCGCGGAGTGGGAGCAGGGCAACAACGCCTACCTGGCGGCGTCCCTGCACTGGCTGCGCCTGCGGCTGCAGGCCCTGGCCGCCGGGGAGCTCCACGCCGTCCAGGCCGCGGCGGGTACCCCGACCGAACCGGTTACCCCGACCGCGCCGGGTGCCGCGCCGGGACCGGCGGAATCGGCCGGACCGGCCGTAGCCGTAGCCGTAGCCGTAGCCGTAGCCGTAGCCGTAGCCGCAGCCGCCGGCCCGGAGACCGGGGGCGACGGGCGCGGCCACGGCTGGCCGTTCCGCCGCCGCACCCGCACCGACCGGCCGGCGGCCGTCGCACCCGCGCCACCACCGGCCGCGACACCCGATCCCGCCGAGGTCGACCCCGCCCTGACGGACCCTGCCGCGCCGAACCCCGCCGCGCCGAACCCCGCCGAGGACGCCGCCTCCGAGCCGGACCCCGCCGCTCCCGACCCCGCCGCTCCCGACCTCGCCGCGGCCGTGGCCCGGGCCGCCGAGGCACGCGAGGCGGCGGCAGCGGCCGTCCACCCGGCGCACGTCGAACTCGTCGACCGGCTGGGCCTGACCGCCTTCGAGAGCGACGTCCTGCTGCTCGCCGCGGCGCGCGAGTTCGACCCCGCGGTGGACGTGCTGTGCGTTGCCGCCGGTGCCCTGGGCCGCGAGCCCGGTCCGACCTTCGGCCTCGCCCTGCGCCTGTTCGAGCAGCCGGCCTGGGACGCCCTCTCCCCGGAACGGCCGCTGCGCCGGCTGCACCTGCTGGAGCCGGAGGGCGCCGGTGGCCTGACCACCCGGGTGCTGCGGGCGGACGAGCGGATCGTCAACTACCTCAAGGGCCTCGGTCACCTGGACGCCCGGCTGGCCGAGACGGTCCTCCCGCTCGACGACCCGAACGGCGTCGCGGAGCTGACGGCCTCGCAGCTCGCGGCGGCGCGCACGCTGCGGGCCGGTCTGCGCCGCGCGGCCGCCGACGGCCGGCCGCCCGCCGTCAACCTGGTCGGCCCGGACCAGGTGAGCAAGCAGTTGCTGGCGGCCCGGGTCGCGGCCGGGCTGGGCCGGTTGCTGGTGCGGGTCCCGGTGGGCGCGCTCCCGGTGCAGCCCGACGCCGCGGCCCTTGCTGCCCGGCTCTGGGAGCGGGAGACGCTGCTGGCGCCGCTCGCCCTCTACCTGGACGCGGGCGAGGACGGCGCCGAGCACGGCCCGGAGCGGGCGGCGGCCGTGGGGCGGCTGTCCGCCCGGGTGCACGGCCCGGTCTTCCTGGACAGCCGCGAGATCTGGCCGCAGCTGGGGCCGGGCGCCCTGGTGGTCGACGTGGCAGGCCCGACCACCGGCGAGCAGCGCGCGGTCTGGGCCGAGGCGCTCGGTCCCGGCCGGGAGGGGCTGGCCGGCGAGCTCGCGGCGCAGTTCGACCTCGACCCGGTGGCTGTCGGCCTGGCCGCCCGGGCGGTGGCCGGCGGCGATCCGGACGAGCCGCCGGAGGAACTGCGCGCACGGGTGTGGGGAGCCTGCCTCGCGGCGACCAGACCGCGGCTCGACCGGTTGGCCCAGCGGCTGGAGGTCCGCGCCCGCCGTGCGGACCTCGTGCTGCCGGCGGCGCTCGCCGAGCAGTTGGACCGGATCCGCGACCAGGTGCGGCACCGCGCCGTGGTGTACGAGGACTGGGGCGTGGCCCGGCGGACCTCCCGGGGGCTCGGGATCACCGCGCTCTTCGCGGGGGAGAGCGGCACCGGCAAGACCACCGCGGCCGAGGTGCTCGCCCGTGAGCTCCACCTGGACCTCTACCGGATCGACCTCTCGGCCGTGATGAGCAAGTACATCGGCGAGACGGAGAAGAACCTGCGGCGCCTCTTCGACGCGGCCGAGCGCGGTGGCGCGGTCCTCCTCTTCGACGAGGCCGAGGCGCTCTACGGCCGCCGCAGCGAGGTGAAGGACAGCCACGACCGGTACGCCAACGTCCAGGTGGGCTACCTGCTGCAGCGGATGGAGTCGTACCGGGGCCTGGCGATCCTGGCGACCAACATGAAGGGCGCGCTGGACCAGGCGTTCACCCGGCGGCTGCGGTTCGTCCTGGACTTCCCCTTCCCCGGCCCGGCCGAGCGCGAGGAGATCTGGCGGCGGGCCTTCGCACCGGGTGTGGCCACCGACCTCGACCACGCCCGGCTGGCCGGGTTCGGGCTGGCGGGCGGCAGCATCCACTCCGTCGCGATGAACGCCACCTTCGCGGCCGCCGCGGACGGCCCGGTCGTCGACATGCCCACGGTGCTGGCCGCGCTGCGGATGGAGTGCCGCAAGCTCGGGCTCGTCGTGGACGAGGGCGAGTTCACCTGGACCGCGGGCCGGGCCACAAGCCGGGCCACGGGCGGGACCGCGGACGCGCGCGCGGGCATCGACGGCAACGCGGACGGCGACGCCGGCGTCGGGGCCGCCGAGCGGGACGGGAGCGGGCCGTGGAGGTGACGGTGCACATCGAACGGTTGGTGGTCGAGGGCGTCGGGCTCGGCCCCGGCGGTGCCGACCGGCTGCGGGCGGAGCTCGCCCGGGCGCTGGCGGCCGCGCTCGCGCAGCCGCCGGACGGCGGGCCCGCCGAGCTGGATCCGGCCCAGGCGCATCCCGCCGACGCCGGCCCCGGCCCCTCGGCGGCGCCCCCGGGCACGGCGGCCTCCCCGGGTGGGCCGGTGGTCGTGCTGCCGACGGCCGGTCCCGCCGGCGGCGCGCTCGGACCGGGGCAGGCGGCAGCCCTCGGCCGCGACACCGGCCGGGCGCTCGCCGCCGCCCCCGCCTTCGCCCCCGTACTCGCCGCGGCGCTCCGTGCTGCCGGTCCGGTCGCCGCCGCGCCCGCCGCCACACCGGCCTCCGCTCCCCGGGGAGGTGCCCGATGACCGGATTCCCGCGGTCCCCCCGCCTGATGCGCGGCGGCATCGTCCAGCTGGACCAGGCCTCCGGCGCCGTCCTGCGGATGATCGCCCTGCAGTACAACCCGGACAGCCTGAGCCGCAGCTTCCAGGTCCAGGACACCGGGGAGGAACGCCACCAGCGTTCCCGCCCGGTCCGCTTCACCGCGCCGCCGGTGGAGACCGTCAAGGTCGAGGCCGAGCTGGACGCCGCCGACCAGCTGGAGTTCCCCGACGCCTACCCGGACGCCGGCCAGGTCGGGGTGCATCCGCAGCTCGCCGCGCTGGAGCTGCTGGTCTACCCGCGGGTCGACCAGCTCGTCGCGGCCGACCGTTCGGCCGCGGCCGGCTCGCTGGAGATCCTCCCGATGGAGGCGCCGGTCACCGTCTTCGTCTGGAGCCCCAGCCGGATCGTGCCGGTGCGGATCACCGAGCTGTCGGTCACCGAGGAGGCCTTCGACCCGGCTCTCAACCCGCTGCGGGCCAAGGTCCAGCTCGGCATGCGGGTGCTCACGGTCAACGACGTCGGCTTCCTCCACCGGGCCGGCGGGCTCTACCTCGCCCACCAGCGCCGGCTGGAGGCACTGGCCGCCCGGGCCGGCACGGTCGGCTTCGCCGCGTTCGGAATCGGAGGCATCACATGACGGTCCCCGCGCTCTTCCCGGCCGGTCTGCCGCAGGCGCCGGAGGCCCCGGCGTTCCCGCCCACCAGCCGGTACAGCGGGCTGCCGCTGCTCACCGTGGAGCTGGACGGCCGTCAGGTGCGGTGCGTGAGCCGCCGGTTCGTGCCCCCGCCGGAGCGCTTCGCCCTGCTGCGCGAGCACCCGGTGGCGGACGGGGAGCGGCCGGACACCCTGGCCGCCGCGGAACTGGGCGACCCCGAGCGGTTCTGGCTGCTCTGCGACGCCAACGGCGTGCTGGACCCGGCCGAGCTGACCGCGGACGTCGGCCGGCGGCTGCGGATCACCCTGCCCGAGGGCGTCCCGGGAGCCGCCGATGCCTAGCGGGCCGGTCCACCTCACCCTGCTGGTCGGCCCGGCCGTGCCGCTGCCGGTGCCGCGGTTCGTCCTGGACGCGCTGACCGGCGTCACGGTGCACAGCACCGCCGAGCCGGGCCGGCAGAGCGCGTTCGAGCTGACCTTCGAGGTGGCGAAGGACTCCCTGCTGCCCACCGTCTTCCTGCTGGTCGGCGGCGGCCTGCCACCGGTGCTGCGGGTGGTGGTCGCGGTCACCGTGGGCAGCCTGCCCGAGGTGCTGATCGACGGAGTGATGACCTCCACCAGCCTCACCCCGGGCACGGGCGGCGCGCCCTCCGTGCTGACCGTCCACGGCATGGACCTCACCGCCCTGATGGAGAAGATCGACGGCACCGGAACGCCCTTCCCGGCCATGCCGGTCGCGGCCCGGGTACTCACCGTGCTCGCCAAGTACGCCGTCCTCGGGGTCGTCCCGGCGGTGGTGCCGGCCCTGGTCGCCGACGTGCCGAACCCGCTGGAGCGGATCCCCGTCCAGCACGGCACCGACCTCGCCTACCTGCGCCGGCTCGCCGCCCGCTCGGGCTACGTCTTCACCCACATCCCCGGGCCGGTGCCCGGCGCCAGCATCGCCTACTGGGGACCGCAGGCGAAGCTCGGCCTGCCGCAGCCCGCGCTCAACGTCGACATGGACGTGCAGACCAACGTCGAGTCGATCGCCTTCGGCTTCGACGCGGAGGCCGCCACCCAGCCGGTGATCTTCGTTCAGCATCCGGAGACCAAGGCGGTGATCCCGGTGCCGATCCCGGACGTGTCCCCGCTCAACCCGCCGCTCGGCCTGCTCCAGCCGGCCCCGCACAGGATCCGCTACATCCGGGAGACGGCGAAGCTCGGCGTCGCCGAGGCCGTCCTGCTCGGCATGGCCAAGGCCTCCTCGGCGGCCGACGTGGTCAAGGCCCGGGGCAGCCTCGACGTCCAGCGGTACGGGCACGTGCTGCGCCCGCGCGCGCTGGTGGGCGTGCGCGGCGCGGGCACGGCGTTCGACGGCCTCTACTTCGTCCAGTCGGTCGACCACCGGCTCGAACGCGGCTCCTTCACCCAGCAGTTCACCCTGGTCCGGAACGGACTCATCTCGACCCTCCCGGTGGTGCCGGTATGACGACGACCGACGACAGCGACCACCTCGTCCCGCTCGGCGGGACCGCCGAAGACGGGGACGGCGGCCCGCGCTTCTACGGCAAGTACCGCGGGACGGTGGTCAACAACGTGGACCCGCTCGGGATCGGCCGGATCCAGGCCTTCGTCCCCGACGTCTCCGCGGTGCTGCCGTCCTCCTGGGCGATGCCCTGCGTGCCGGCCGCCGGACCGCAGTGCGGGGTGTGGAACGTTCCGCCGGTCGGGGCCGGGGTCTGGATGGAGTTCGAGCAGGGCGACCCGGACCACCCGGTCTGGACCGGCGGCTTCTGGGGCAGCCGGGCCGAGGTGCCCGCCCTGGCGCAGGCCGGTGTGCCGGCGAGTCCGAGCATCGTCCTGCAGACGCTCGGACAGAACACGCTGGCCATCTCGGACGCGCCCGGACCGGCCGGCGGCATCCTGCTCAAGGCCCGCAGCGGCGCCTCGATCAGCGTCAACGATCAGGGCATCGTCATTCAGAACGGCCGGGGGGCCAGCCTCGTGCTCACCAACAACCAGGTCCTCGTCAACGTCAACGCGCTGATCGTGCAATGAGCGCCAGAGCGCGTGAGAGTGCGCGTGAGCGCCCGCGGCCGCTTCGGCGCCACCCGCGAGACCCGCGAGACCCGCGAGATCCATGTGACCCGTGAGACGTGACAACCCCGAGACCAGCGACGCCAGCGAGACCAGAGAAGTGGGGGAACCGCCGATGCCGGGACCGATCCTGCACCAGGGCGCGGTCGTCCAGTGCGCGCACGGCGGACGCGCCGTGCCGGCCAGCACCTATCCGCGGGTGCTGGTGAACAACCTGCCCGTCTGCGTCCAGCAGGTGCCGCACCTGGTGGCCGGATGCCCGCTGCCGCCGCCGCCCGCCGCCAACGGCCCCTGCGTGACGGCGGCCTGGCTCACCGGTTCGCTGCGGGTGCTGGCCGGCGGGGTGATGCCGCTGGTGCTCCTCGACAGCCGGGCGACGGCCGCGCCGAGCGGCACGCCGCTGGTGGCCGTCTCGGCGCAGCAGCGGGTGGTGGCGGTATGAGCAGCCCGGTGGCCGGCCCGGGGCGGGTCGACCTCGCCTTCCCGTTCGGCTTCGACGCGCGCGGGCGCACCGCCGCGCCCGCCGACCACCCGCAGCACGTCCGCGAGTTGCTGGAGCAGTTGCTGTTCACCTCGCCGGGCGAGCGGGTCAACCGGCCGGACTTCGGCTGCGGCCTGCTCCAGCTGCTGTTCGCCCCCAACAGCCCCGAACTCGCCGCCACCGTCGAGTACACCGCCCGCGCCGCCGTCCAGCGCTGGCTCGGCGACGTGCTCGACCTGCTCGAACTGCGCGCCACCGCCGACGAGTCGGTGCTGACCGTGGACGTCCGGTACGTGGTCCGGCGGACCGGTCGGGAGACCGGGGCCCGCTTCGTCCGGGAGGTGTCCCGATGACCGCCGACCCCGACCTGCGCCACGCCACCGACCTCCGCCGCGCCGGGCCGGATCGCGGGCCCGACCGCGGGGGTGACCCGCACTGTGCCACCGACCTGCACTGCGCCACCGACCACCGCCGGGAGCTGCTGGTCCGCCGGGGCCTCAACGGGATCGACGCCATCGAGGTGGCCGATCCCGACCCCGCGGACGGCACGGTCGCCCTCTGCGTCAGCCTGCTCGGGCCCGTCCCCGCCGGGCTGACGACCCACCACCTGCGGATCGACGCGGTGCCCGGCGCCCGCCGTCCCCACGTGCTCGCCGTCCGGGCGAGGCCGCCGCACGGTGAGGACGAGGACGGCTGCCTGGAGGTCACCCTCGACCGGGCCGGTGACGGCACCACCTACCACCTCGCCCTGGTCGAACCCGGCCCGCACGGCCACCCGGGCCGGCGGCCGCTGCACGGCTTCGACGTCCGCCGCCACCGGGCGCCGTTCGGCTTCTGCGCCGGCCGCCCCACCGACACCGACTGCCCGCCCGGCCCCGGCTGCCCGCCGGCCCCGCCGCCCGCCCCCGCGCTCGACTACCTGGCCAAGGACTACGCCTCGTTCCGGCGGCTGATCCTCGACCGGCTCGGTCTGCTGGTGCCGGGCTGGACCGAACGCCACCTGCCCGACCTCGGCGTCACCCTGGCAGAACTGCTCGCCCACACCGCCGACCTGCTGAGCTACCACCAGGACGCGGTGGCCACCGAGGCCTACCTCGGCACCGCCCGCCGCCGGATCTCGGTGCGCCGCCACGCCCGGCTGGTCGACTACCTGCTGCACGAGGGCTGCAACGCGCGGGCCTTCGTCCACCTGCGGGTTGAGGCCGAGCCGCACCCGCCGTGGCGGGCCGGCGACATCGCCCTGTTCACCGCCTTCGACGGCGCACCGCCGCCCGGCCACCCGCTGCGCTGGGAGGAGCTGCCCCCGCAGGCCCTCGACGGCACGCACGGCTTCGAACCGCTCACCGACGACCCGGACCGCCCGCTGCGGCTCCTCCCCGCCCACAACGAGATCCGCATCCACGACTGGGGCGACGGCGAGTGCTGTCTCCCGGCCGGCTCCACCGCGGTCACCCTCGTCGACGCCCCGCCGGGCCCGCACCGCCTGCGCCTGCAACCGGGCGACCTGCTCCTGCTGGAGGAGGTGCTCGGCCCGCGCACCGGCCGCCCGGGCGACGCCGACCCGACGCACCGGCACGTCGTCCGCCTCACCCGCGTGGAGCCCGGGTACGACGAGGTCTGCCGCACCCACGTGCTGGACGTCGGCTGGGGCGAGCCGGACGCCCTGCCCTTCCCGCTCTGCGTCTCCGCCCTCGGCCCGGCCCCGGACTGCCGCCCGCTCACCGGGGTCAGCACGGCCCGGGGGAACGTGCTGCCGGTCGACCACGGCACCCGGGTCGAGGAGCCGCTCGGTCCGGTGCCGGGCACCGCGGAGGCGCCGCGCTGCGCCGGCGAGTGCCGCCCGGCCGAACAGGCGCCCGCCGCCGGCCGGTTCCGCCCCCGGCTCGCCCGGCCCGACGTCACCCACGCCGAGCCGCCGCCCGCGCTCCCCGGCTCCGGCCCCGCCCCCGGCCCCGGCTCCGGCCTGGGCTCAGCCCCCGGCGGCTGCGCCTGCCCGCCGTCCGCCGCCGATCTGCTCCGCCGCGACCCGCGCGCCGCCGCCCCCGCCGTCCGGCTGACGGAGACCGTCGGCGGAGCGGTCTGGCTGCCCGCCCAGGACCTGCTGGCCGCCGGGCCCGAGGGCCGGCTCTTCGTCGCCGAGACCTACGACGAGCGGGTCACCGCGATCAGGTTCGGCGACGGCCGCACCGGGCGGCAGCCGGACCCGGGGGCCACGTTCACCGCCCGCTACCGGATCGGGGCGGGCCCGGCCGGGAACGTCGGGGCCGAGACCATCACCCACCTGGCGCTGCGGCGCGGTGTCGGCGGGCACGACCTCGTGGTCCGCCCGCGCAACCCGCTGCCGGCGGTCGGCGGCACGGCGCCCGAGACGCCCGCCGCCGCGCGGCAGGCCGTCCCGCAGGCCTTCCGGGCCGTCCGCGAACGGGCCGTCCTCCCCGAGGACTACGCCGAGCTGGCCCGCCGGGCCGGCGGCGACCGCCTGCAGGGCGCCGCGGCCGACCTGGTCTGGACCGGCAGCTGGTACGAGGCCGACGTCGCGCTCGACCCGCGGGTCGGCGCCGCCCCCGGCCGGTGCGGCTGCGCCCCGGCCGGGGGCGGCGGGGACGAGGAGTGCACCCGGGCCCGGATCACCGCCGCCCTGGAGCAGGCCCGCCGGCTCGGCCACGACCTGCGGGTCACCCTCGCCACCGGGGTGCCGGTGGAGCTCGAACTCACCGTCTGCGTCGAGCCGTTCCACGTCCGGGCGCAGGTCGCCCGGACGCTGCGGGAGGAGTTCTCGGCCGGGGTGCTGCCCGACGGGCGGCTCGGCTGGTTCCACCCGGACCGGTGGACGTTCGGCGAGGGCGTGTACGTCAGCCGGGCGCTCGCCGCGGCCCAGGCGGTGTCCGGGGTCGCCGCCGCCGAGGTCACCGTGCTGCGCCGGCAGGGCGAACCGGACCGGGGCGCGATCGGGCGGGGCGTGCTGCCGATCGGCCCGCGCGAGATCGCCGTGCTGGACACCACCCGGCCGCAGGGCGGCCGGTTCACCGTCGTCGCGGGAGGCGGCCGATGACCGAACGGACCTGCGGTTGCTGCGAACGCACCGGCGGCCCGCCCCCCGGGCCGGTGGCCAACCCGCCGGGGCTGCCCGCCCTGCGCCTGCGCGTGGGCACCCACCCGACCTTCCTGGCCGCGATGCTCGACCGGCTCGCCGCCGCCGACCTGCCGGGCCTGGCCGGCCTGACCACCCGGGCGGCCGACGACCCGGCCGTCGCGCTCTGCGACGCCTGGGCCGCGGTCGCCGATGTGCTGACCTTCTACCAGGAGCTGCTCGGCAACGAGGGCTACCTGCGCACCGCGCGCGAGGACCGCTCGGTGCACGAGCTCACCGGGCTGATCGGCTACCGCCCCCGCCCGGGCGTCGCGGCCGGTACCCACCTGGCGTTCACCCTGGAGGCCGGGCACCGGGAGCTAATCCCGGCCGGCACCAAGGTGCAGAGCCTGCCCGGCCCGGGCGAGTTGGCCCAGGCGTACGAGACGAGCGCACCGCTGCCGGCGCTCGCCGCCGCCAACCGGCTGCCGATCCGGATGACCCGCCCGCAGGTGATCGACTCCTGGGAGGCCGCCCGCCTGCCGGAGCTCTGGCTCGACGGCGTCGCCACCCGGCTGAGGGCCAACGACCTGCTGCTCTTCCGGATCACGACCGACGAGGAGCCGATCTACACGCCCCGCCGCGTCAGCGCCGTCGAGGAGGACCCGGAGCACCGCCGCACCAGGGTCGTGCTGGCCGGCGGCCGCACACCGGAGCCGCCGGCCTGGAACCGGGTCAACGATCTGGGGCGGCTGATCGACCTGCTCGTCAACACCCCCGAGCCGGATCGCGGAGACAGGTCGCGGGGACCGGTGGACGACGGCATCCTCCGGCTGGTCGAGTTGCTCCACCCCGAGCTCGCCGGTCTGCTGCACGACGCGTGGGCCGGCGCCACCGTCAGCGGGCCGCCGACCGTCGAGGTGTACGCGCTGCGGGTGGCCGCCCCGCTGTTCGGACACAACGCCCCCCTCATGCCGGGATTCGACGACGGGCGGCCCACGCCCATGGACGACTGGAACGACTGGGTCCCCCAGGAGACGTCCCGAACCATCTACCTCGACAACGCCTACCAGGAGATCCGCTCCGGCACGGTCGCCGTGGTCGAGGTGATGCCATTGGGCCGGTCGGACGAGCGCCGGGGCCGGCCGGGGCGCCGGGACGTTCCGGAGGGCGAACGGTTCACCGTGGTCGGTGACGAGGCACCACTCACCGTCGACCTGCAGTCCCGGGCGGAGTACGGCCTCTCGGCCAGGTCCACCCGGATCAGGCTCGGGGGGAACGAGGAGTGGCCGGTCCCGGACACGATGAAGCAGCTGCGCGCCATCACCGTCCACGCAGCTCCCGAGCTGCTCCCACTGGCCGAACTCCCCATCGCCGATCCGGTGTTCGGATGCGTGCTGGAGCTCGACGGACTGGTGGAGGGGCTGGAGGCCGGGCGGCTGCTGGTGGTCGCGGGCGAGCGCGTCGACCTGCCCGGTGTCGCCGACCTCGCCGCCGCCGAACTCGCCCGGGTCGCCGAGGTCCGCCACGGCACGGTCGGCGGCGATGTCCCCACCGCCCGCGAGGACCCGGGCGGGTTCGGCAGCCCCGCCCCCGGCGAGCGCAACCACACCTTCCTGTACCTGGAGCGCCCCCTGACGCACCGCTACCGGCGTGACACCGTGGTCGTCCACGGCAACGTCGTGCACGCCACGCACGGGGAGACCCGGGCCGAGGTGCTCGGCAGCGGCGACGCCGCCGTGCCCGGCCAGCGCTTCGCCCTGCGCAGCGGCCCGCTCACCCACGTCTCCGCCCCCACCCCGACCGGCGTTGCGAGCACCCTGGAGGTGACCGTCGACGCCGTCCGCTGGCCGGAGCAGCCCCGGTTCCTCGGCCTCGGCCCGGACGACCGCGGGTACGTCACCGAGACCGACGAACGCGGCGCCACCACCGTGGTCTTCCCGGACGGGACGGCAGGCCGGCGGCCGCCCACCGGCACCGAGAACATCCGCGCCCGCTACCGCACCGGCATCGGCGCGGCCGGCAACACCGCGGCCGGCCGGATCACCCTGCTGGCCACCAAGCCGCTCGGCGTCCGGGACGTCGTCAACCCGCTGCCCGCCACCGGTGGCACCGACCCGGAGGGATCGGACCAGGCCCGGGCCAACGCGCTGCTGCCGCTGAAGACCCTCGACCGGCTGGTCTCGCTGGCCGACCACGCGGACTTCGCGCGGGCCTTCGCCGGTGTCGGTCGGGCCGCCGCCGACCGGCTCTCCGACGGGCGGGGCGGGCTCGTCGTGGTCACCGTCACCGGTGTGGACGGTGCCGTCCTGGACCGAGACTCCGACGTGGTCGCCAACCTGCGTACCGCTCTGCGCCGTCACGGCGACCCGTCGGTGCGGATCCAGGTGCTGCCCGCCGAGCGACTGGCGCTCAAGATCCGGGTGTCGGTGGGGCTGCAGCCCGACCACGGGTGGAGCACCGTCGAACCGCGGCTGCGGGCGGCCCTGCTGGACGCCTTCGGCCCGACCCGTCGCGAACTCGCCCAGCGCCTCACGGCCTCCGAGGTGGTGGCCGTCCTGCAGGCCGTCCCAGGCGTGCGGTTCAGCCGGGGCCTGGGACTGCAGTCGGTCAACCCCGACGGCGTGTTCGACGACGGAGGCGGCCACCCGGGCCCCTGGCTCCCGGCCCTCGGTGCCCGGCGCGGCGAGCGGAACGACCTGCTGCCGGCCCAGCACCTGTGCACCGCAGCCGAGCTGCCCGAACTCCTCGACCTCAAGGAGGACGCCGCATGACGCCCCGAGGCCCGCAACCCGCCGCCGACCGCCTGTTCGACCTGCTGCCGCTGGTGCACCGGATGCGCGACGAGGCGGCCGGCCACCCGCTGCGCGACCTGCTGCGGGTGGTCGCCGAGCAGGTGCAGGTGGTCGAGGAGGACATCGCCCGGCAGTACGAGAACTGGTTCGTGGAGACCGCCGAGGACTGGGTGGTGCCCTACCTCGCGGACCTGGTCGGCTGGACGCCGGTCCCGGACGCCGGCTGGACGGCCGCCGGGCTCACCGGCCGTGACCTGGCCCGCCGTTCGGCCCTGGCGCCGCGCCAGGACGTCGCCGACACGCTGCGCCACCGGCGGCGCAAGGGCACCCGGGCGCTGCTGGAGGACCTCGCCCTGGACGTCGCCGGGCTGCCCGGCCACGCCGTCGAGGCCTACCGGCTGCTCGCCCGGCACCAGCAGCTCAACCACCAGCAGGCCGATCGCGGCCGGACCGCCGACCTGCGCGCGGGCACGATGCTCGACCGCCTCGGCGGGCCGTTCGACGCCCTGGCGCACACCGTGGACGTCCGGCGCCCGGGCTCGCACCGCACCGCCGGGCTGCACAACATCCCCGGGGTGGGCCTGTACGTCCCACGGCTGCGCGCCTACCCGGTGACGCACAGCCAGGCCGGGCAGGTGGAGCGGGTCGGGCGGTGGGCGTTCACCTTCGACCCCGCAGGGTTCCCGCTCCAGCTGTTCGGCCGCGGTGCCGGTACGGGTACGGGCGCGGTCACCGGGACGGGCCCGGGCGCGCCGGGCGCCGGACCGGACGGTGACCGCAGGCGCCATCCGCAGGAGCCGGCCGACCTGCCCGCCCCGATCGACCGGCGCGCCCTCGGGCGGCTCGGCCGCGCCGACCCGCGGTACTACGGCGAGGGGCGGTCCCTGGTGATCCACGCGCCGGACTGGCCGCGGCGCGGCGAGGGCAGCCCGGTGCCGGCCGACCGGGTGGTCCCGGCGGACCTCGGAGACTGGGACGCCTACCGCCCACTGCCCGGCACCGTCGCCGTCGACCCGGTGCTCGGCCGGATGCTCTTCCCCCGGCGCAACCCGCCGCGCCACGTCCGGGTCGGCTACCACTACGGCCGGGCCGCCGACCTCGGCGGCGGGGAGTACCCGCGGCCCCTGCCGGAGCCGCCCGAGGCCGACACCTACCGCGTCAGGGCGGCCGACCTCGCCGACCCGGCCGCCCTGCTGGCGGCGGTCCGGGCGGGCGACCGGCCGGAGGCGGCGCTGGTCCGGCACCACTGGTCGGGCGTGGAAACCCCCGCGGCGCTCACCGAGGCGCTGAACGCAGCGCTCGCCGACGAGGAGCTGTTCACGCTGGCCCACCCGGACCGGCCGGCGCCCGCCGGCGGTCCGCTGCTGGTGGCCAACCGCGGGCACCTGGAGGAGCTCTGGCCGGAGCTGATCCGGCCCGCCCGCTGGTACCGGGGCGTCGCCACTGCGGCGGAGTTCAGGGCCGCCCTGCACGACTGGAAGCGGGACCGGCCGAGGTTCGCGGTCGTCGAGATCACCCGGTCCGAGGTGCTCGGGGTGACCGCGGAGCTGTCCCTCGGGCGGCACCAGCACCTGCTGATCCGCGCCGCCCGGCGGACCCGGCCGGTGCTCTGGCTGGCCGACCGGCACGCGGACGGGCCGGACTCGCTGGCGGTCCGGCTGGCCCCGGGCAGCCGGTTCACCCTGGACGGGCTGCTGATCGGCGGCCGGTCGGTCCACCTCGCCGGCCGCCGACCGGACCACCACGGCCAGGGCGACTGTGCCGGCCACGACGTTGACCGTCACATCGGCACCGGCCACGACGTTGACCGCCACCACGGCGACGGCGACGGCCACGACGGCGACGGCCACGACGACCGGGACCACACCCCCTGCCGCGACCGTGACCGCGACTGCGGCTGCGCCGGCGACTGCCGCCCGCCCACCCGGGTGGTGATCCGGCACTGCACGCTCGTCCCCGGCTGGGCCCCCGGCGTGCCGTGCAACGACGACCGGCCCGCCCCGCCCTCGCTGGAGCTGTCCGCGCTGCCCGGCGCCGAGGTCGAGATCAGCCACTCCGTCCTCGGCCCGGTGCAGGTCGAACCCGGCCCCGGCCCCGACCGTGGCGAGCCGATCCGGCTCACCGTGGCCGACTCCGTCCTCGACGCCACCCACCGGGACCAGGAGGCCATCGGCGGGGGCGGCCCCGCCCCGGCCCGTGCGGTGCTGGACATCGCCCGGACGACCGTCCTGGGCACCGTCCAGGTCCATGCGGTCGGACGCGGCGAGAACACCGTCTTCACCGGCCGGGTCAAGGCCGCCCGGCGCTCCCACGGCTGCCTGCGCTTCTGCTGGGTGCCGACCGGCTCCCGGACGCCCCGGCGCTTCCACTGCCAGCCGGACACCGCGATCGCCGCCCTCGGCGACGCGCCGGCGCCCGATCTCGCGGCCGCGACCGAGCGCCGGCTGAACCCGCGCTTCACCTCCGTCCGCTACCCCGACGCCGGGTACGCCCAGCTCGCCGCCGACTGCGCCGAGGAGATCCGTACCGGCGCCGACGACGGCTCCGAACTCGGCGTCCACCACGACCTCTTCCTGCCCCAGCGGCTGGCCGCGCTGCGCACCCGGCTGGCCGAGTACGTCCCGGCCGGCCTGGACGCCGCCGTCCTCCTCGCCGACTGACCGCGCGGGCCTGCGCGGGCCTGCGCGGCCCGCCGCGCCCGGCCCGCCCCCCGCCGCACCCCCGCCTCCCGCCCCTTCGCCCCCATCGATCCCCCTTGTGAAGTGAGGACCCGCATGCACGCCGACGTCGAGCGGTTCAGCTTTGACCCGCGCCGGCACTTCCTGCGCGTGATCCAGCAGCAGGGCCGGGTGACGCTGCCGGCCGACGGCAACGAGCAGGTGGCCATCCTGCTGCACCACCTCCAGGCCCTCGCCGAGGACCTGATCGGCCCGCACGGCACCGCCTCGCCCGACGGGACGGCCCGCGGCTCCGCGTTCGAGATCGGCCTGCCACGGATCGGCGAGGCGGGCGGGGTACTGCGGATCGGCCGGGGCCGTTACTGGGTCCACGGCTGGGCCTGCGAGAACGAGACCCCCGACCTGTTCTACACCGCCCAGCCGGACCTCCCGGACGTCGTCGCGCCACGAGACGGCGATTACCTGGCCTATCTCGACGTCTGGGAGCAGCACGTCTCCGCCGCGGAGGACGACACCATCCGTGAGGTTGCCCTCGGCGGCCCCGACACCTGCAGCCGCACCCGGCTGGTCTGGCAGGTCCGGCTCACGCAGACCGTCCCGCCGAACCGCACGCTGACCGCCGCCGACATCGGAGCGCACTGGCCCGAGTGGGAGGCCCTCCTCCAGCCGTCCGACCGGGGTGGGCTCACCGTCCGGGCCGACCGCGGCACCGGGCCGGTGGAGCCCTGCGCGGCCGACCCGGCGGCCGGCTACCTGGGCCCTGAGAACCAGCTCTACCGCGTCCAGATCCACCGCGGCACCGGTGGCGACGGCCTCCCGACCTTCACCTGGTCCCGCGACAACGGCTCGATCACCCACCCGCTGCTGCACGCCGAGGGCAATACCGCCGTCCTGCGTGACCCGCCCCGGGACAAGCGCACCGCACCCGCTGTCGGCACCCTGGTCGAGGTGGTCGACGACCACGCCACCCTGCTCGGCCAGCCTGGCCGCCTGGCCCGGGTGGTGGACGTCGACGACGAGGGCGAGGAGTACGTCGTCCATCTCGACACCTGGCTCGACGGCCCGCTCGGCGCCGACCGCCACCCGCTGCTGCGCCTGTGGGACCACCCCGGGACGCCGGGCGGGCCGGACACCCCCCTCCCGGCCGACGACGGGGCGCTGTCCCTCGACGCGCCGTCCGATACCGGCTGGCTGACCCTGGAGGACGGCATCCGGATCCGCTTCCGCCCACCGGCCGGGCCGAAGGCCCACTACCGTACCGGCGACTACTGGACCTTCCCGGCCCGGACCGCGATCGGCGACGTGATCTGGCCCCGGGGAGCGGACGGCCAACCCGCCGAGGTGCCCCCGCACGGCACCGACCACGGCTACGCCCCGCTCGCCCTCGTCACCGTCACCGGCGGCCACGCCACCGCGGTCTCGGACCTCCGCCTGACCTTCAAACCCACCCGCGTCCCCTGACGCCCGGTCCGCTGCCACCCTCACCGCCCGGGCGAACCCGCCCAGGCGGTGACGGTGCGGCTACCTGCCCAGGAAGGATCCGAACCTCGCCTCGATCGCGGCCCGGGCGAGCCGGTCGGCCTCGCGGAGGGCCTCGGCGATCGCGGCCGGCAGCGGGCGGCCGTCGGCGGCGCGGCGGGCGATCCACTCGTTGACGGTCCAGTCGCTCTTCGAGAGGTTCGCCTGCTTGCTCATCGGGAGGTAGTTCTCCGGAACGTCCAGCAGTATCGAGTCCTGCTGGAGAGGGGACAGCCGGGCGAAGCGCGGATCCCGGGCGATCTCCGCCCGCGGCACCAGATGGTCGACCTCCCAACTCCCGGTGAGAGGTTGACCGGTGGTGACGTCGACGGGCGTACCGTTCACCGGTCGGAGCGGCGTCGGGAGCGCCTCTGCGTTGCGGAGCGCGGGCGCCCGCCCGGCCCGGCCCGGTGCCGCGGCCGCCACCCGATCAGCAACGCTACGCCTCAGGCCCTGGACTTCGGTGGCCAACTCCCCTTCCACCGCGGCTAGTTCGGCCGTGAGGCGACGGTACTCGGCGCCGGCCGGGCTTCCCGTCGAGGGCACCACGCCGGCCTTGCGCCCGGCGCGGACCTGCTCGGGGGTGAACCCCTGCGGCGGGTGCAGCTCGGCGGTGATCTCCCGGATGAGTCGGGCTTTGGCGGTCTCCAGTCGAACGATCTTGCTCTGGGCCTGGGCGGCTGCCGTGGCCTCGGCACGCGCGGTAGCCTCGCCGGCCATCAGCCGGGCGAGCCGGTTCTCCGCCCGTCGCAGGGCGTCCTGCGCCTGTCGGGCCGTCGGCCCGCCGGGCCGTCGGCCGGCCTGCGCGCTCTGGAGCTCGCTGGTGGCCGTGGCCACCTCCGCGCGGGCCAGTGCGGTCTCCCGCGCGGCGGCCGTGAGCGCCTGCTGCGTCTCGGCCACCCGGACTCCGGCGGCCGTGGTCTTCGGGGTGACCGGCGCCGGGGCGGGCGGCAGGGCAGGCACGGCTGCGGTGGGCGCGGCGGAGGGTTTGACGGTCGAGCCCGGTTCGGTGGGCGGCGCGGGTTTACTGCCCGGTGCGGGAGGTTCGGTGTGCTGGGGCAGTGCGGGCGGGCGGTCGGCGGCGGCTCCCGGCGCGCCGGGAGCCGCCGGCTTCGCACCCCCGGCCCCCGCGCCCGCGACGGAGCCCGGTGGGCGAAGCGGTCGCCAGGCCCGCGACGCCGGGTCGTACACCAGGTCGACCGTTGTGGAAGGCGGTGGAGCCGGTGGCGGGGTGCGCAGCCCCGCCACCGGCTCCAGTACCACCTGCCCCTCCGGGGTGATGGCGACGATCCGCAGGTCCTCGCCGTACGAGGTGGTGACGGTCGAGCCGATCAGCTTCTCGTTGCCCAGTCGTACGGCCCGGGCGCCCGCCGCCGCTCCGAGCACGATGCCGAGCGGGATCGCGAGCGCCCACTCCGTTCCGGAGGGCATTCCCCGCTGCCAGATCGCGCGGCCGGCGGGGCTGGCGAAGTGGTTCTGGAGCGCGGTGGTCAGGACGGCCTGGGCGCCCAGGGTGGCCGCCCCGGCGGCGCCGCCGGCCACCCCGCCGGAGAGTAGCCCGGCTCCCACCGTCCGCGGGGCCAGTCCGGCGGCGCGGGTCGCGGCCGCGCCGAGTCTGCTGGTCGCCGCCCCGGCGCCGCGGGTGATGGCTGCCGTCAGGACCGCGCGCCAGGCGGCGTTCCAGAGGATGCTCTCGCCCTCGTTCCAGGAGATGTCGCCCCGGGTGTAGGCCTCGGAGACGGCCGTCGCCGCGTCGTGGTACCCGAAGGACAGCAGCTGTTCGCCGGCGTCGACCAGCGCGATTCCGCCGGCCCCGACGAAGGCGGCCGCACCCCGGAGGTAGTACCAGCCGCCGCGCTCCCAGTCCGCGAGGGCGGTGCCGGCCAGCGAGGTGCCCAGGGCCTCGTTCCGCATGCCGAGGCTCTGGCCGGCCGGATTGGCGGTGTGCCACTGCTCGGCCTGTGCAGCCACAGGCGTGAGTCGGTCCACCAGGCGCTGCACCCGGGTGGCTGCGGTCCGGGCCGCGGGTGCCGTCGCGCCACCCTGGGCGGCGAACTGCCGGATGAAGTCCTGGTCCCCTTGCGCTCGCTTGAGGACACCGCGGACGGTGTTCAGCGCGTGGTCGCGTGGGTGTACGGGAGCGTCCGCGATGATGTGGAGCGCCAGGGGTTCGAGCTGGACGAGCTCCGACTCGACTGCGGCCAGCGTCTCGTAGGCCAGGGGCGGGGTGGGCTGCGGCTCGTCCGCGGTGGAGCGCCGGGCGCCTGCGAGTGCGGTGTAGCGCTGGAGCAACCAGGTGTGCTCCCGGCCGAGTTCGGCCCGGTACGCCTCGGTGATGACGAGCGTCGAGGCCTCCCGTTCGTTCTCGGCGATGCGGGCGGTGAGCTGCGGTAGCAGCAGGACCGCGATCTCCGCCCGGGACAGGGGAGCGGCCTGGACGCCGACCGATGCGGGCGGACCGGCGTGCACGGCGCGGCGGTGCACCGGCCCGCCGCTCACTGCGGCCAGGGCGGCGGCGTCGGCCGCGGCTTCGTGCGCCGGGGATGCGGGCCCGGCCCCGGTGGCGGTGCGCTGCTGGACGGCATGAGCCAGCTCGTGGGCGAGCAGGCCGCGGCCCGTCGAGGAGTCGGGGCGGTAGTGGCCGTCGTTGAAGACGATGTCCCGGCCGATCGTGAGCGCTCGGGCGAGGTGGCGCGTGGCCAGCCGGTGTGCGGCGGGGTTGTCGTGTACCCGCACGTCGTCCAGCGGGAGGCCGAATCGGGCCTCCTCCTCCGTGCGCACGGCAACGGGCAGCGGCGTCCCGCCCCCGAGCAGGGCGCGCACTCCGCCGGCGGGCGCGTGGGTCGGGACCAGCGCCAGGTCGCCGCCGAGCCCGGCGCCGAGGCGGGCCGCGGTTTCCAGGGCGGCGGCCCGGAAGTCGGCGTGCCGCTCGGCCGGGACGGGTGGCGGGCCGGAGGCTGCCCGGACCGCCCGTTCGGGAGTGTGGACATGTGCTGCGTTCGGAGCGGTCACGGTCCCTCCAACAACGGACGTGGCGTCGCCGAGGCTACCGAGACCGCGTCACCATGGCGTCACCATTTGGTCACCTGGGAGCCGGTGCCCCTGACGCCCGCCCGGCCGCCCCTGACGCCCGCCCGGCCGCCCCTGACGCCCGCCCGGCCGCTCCCGACGCCCGCCCGGCCGCCCCTGACGCCCGCCCGGCCGCTCCCGACGCCCGCCCGGCCGCCCCTGACGCCCGCCCGGCCGCTCCCGACGCCCGCCCGGCCGCCCCCGGCCCCGCGGGACGGAACGCTAGGCCAGGAATCCCCGCAGGAGGGCGGCCGTGGCGGCGAGGTGCTCGTCGGTGGCGCGGCGGGCGGCCTCGCCGTCGCCGTCCAGGATCGCCCGGGCCATCGCGCGGTGCTGCTCGGCGGCGTGCTCGATGTTCCGCTCCAGCATCGGGATCGCGTTGAGCAGGTCGTTCAGGCGCATCCGGGCCTCGGCGATGCCGGCGGCCAGCGTGGGGGAGCCGGTGAGCTCGGCGATGGCGAGGTGGAAGCGCGAGTCCAGCTGCCGGTACTGCTCCGCCGGGGCGTCCTCCAGGTCGGTCAGGCGGCTCTCCAGGTAGGCCTGCTGCTCGGGGGAGAGGGCCCGGCGCGCGGCCGCCTCGGCGGCGCCGGTCTCCAGCACCTGCCGGTAGGTCAGCGCGTCCTCCAGCTCGCTGCCGAGGTCGCGGGCGGCCCGCCGCAGCTCGGCGACGTCCGGCGCGGGCATCCGGTAGGTGACGAAGGTGCCGCCGTAGCGGCCGCGGCGGGACTCGACGCACTCGGCCTGCTGGAGGGTGCGCAGCGCCTCGCGCAGGGTCTCGCGGCTGACGCCCAGCCGGGCGGCGAGCTCGCGTTCGGCCGGCAGCCGGTCGCCGAAGTCGAAGACCCCGAGCTTGATCGCCTGGAGCAGCCGCTCGACGGTCTCCTCGAAGGCGTTGCCGGTCCGCACCGGGCGGAAGATCGCCCCGGCCTGCCAGTCCAGGCGCGCCCGTGCGCGTGCTTCGTCGACGTCCACGCCGGAATCGTACCCACGGGTGACCGGGCGGACCGGCCCCGTCCGTTCTCCGCTCGGCTCTTGACGCGGGGCGAGCGCGGGGTGAACGATGCTGCCCACCACCCCAATGGTCTGGTTCCAGTCCATTGCAGAGCCGTCCGACCGTCGATCCCCGCCGGGAGCGGCGGGCCACACCGCCGTGGCCGCCCGCCCCCTCGGCACACCTCAACCCCCAGGGGTGCCCATGACTGACGCACGCTCACCCGACCACCCTGCCCCGTCGGTGTTTCCGGCGGACACCGAGGCCGTTTCCGCCGACGAACAGCGGCTCCGCGAACTGGGCTACACCCAGGAGCTGGCCCGCTCGATGTCGGGCTTCTCCAACTTCGCCGTCTCCTTCTCCATCGTCTCGATCCTCTCCGGCTGCCTCACCCTGTACGGGACGGGGATGAACAACGGCGGCCCCGCGATGATCATCTGGGGCTGGCCGGTGGTCGGCCTGCTCACGCTCTGCGTCGGGCTGGCCATGGCCGAGATCTGCTCCAGCTACCCCACCGCCGGCGGGCTCTACTACTGGTCCGCCAAACTGGCCCGCAGCCGCGGACCGGCCTGGAGCTGGTTCACCGGCTGGTTCAACTTCCTCGGCCAGGTCGCCGTCACCGCCGGCGTCGACTACGGCGCGGCGTTCTTCACCAACGCCTTCCTCTCGCTCCAGTTCGGCTTCGAGGCGACCCCCGCGCACACCGTGGAGATCTTCGCCGCGATCCTGCTGATCCACGGCCTGCTCAACACCCGGGGCGTGAAGCTCGTCGCCCTCCTCAACAACGTCTCCGTCTGGTGGCACCTGGTCGGCGTCGCCGTCATCGTCGGCGCGCTCGCCCTGCTCCCGGAACGGCACGCCTCCGCCTCCTTCGTGTTCACCGAGTTCGTCGACAACACCGGCTTCCACAACCAGCTCTACGTGGCCATGCTCGGCCTGCTGCTCGCCCAGTACACCCTCACCGGCTACGACGCCTCCGCGCACATGACCGAGGAGACCCACGACGCCGCCCGCTCCGGCCCGCGCGGCATCGTCAACGCCATCACCGTCTCCCTGGCGGCCGGCTGGATCCTGCTGCTCGGCCTCACCTTCGCGATCCGCGACTACGACGGCGCCCTCGCCAGCGACACCGGCGTCGCCCCCGCGCAGATCTTCATCGACGCCATCGGCACCGGCGGCGCGGAGTTCCTGCTGCTGATCGTGATCGGCGCCCAGTTCTTCTGCGGGATGGCCTCCGTCACCGCCAACTCCCGCATGATCTACGCCTTCTCCCGCGACGGCGCGCTGCCCGGCTCCGCCCTCTGGCACCGCATCGACCCGCGCACCCAGACCCCGACGAACGCGGTCTGGCTGGCCACCGGCGGCGCCCTGCTGCTCGGCCTGCCCGCGCTCTGGAACACCACCGCCTACACCGCCGTCACCTCGATCTCGGTGATCGGCCTGTACATCTCCTACGTCATCCCGGTCTACCTCCGGCTGCGGCAGGGCGACGCCTTCCCTCGCGGCCCCTGGCACCTGGGCCGCTGGAGCCGCCCGATCGGCGCGATCGCCGTCGGCTGGACGGCGTTCATCAGCATCGTGTTCATGCTCCCCACCGTCAGCCCGATCACCGCCGAGTCCTTCAACTACACCCCCGTCGCCGTCCTGGCGGTGGTCGGCTTCGCCGGCCTCTGGTGGCTGGCCTCGGCCCGGCACTGGTTCACCGGCCCGATCCTCACCGCCCCCGCCGCCGACGCGGCACCGCCCGGACCCACCGCACCGGACCCCGAGATGGAGACCCGTTGAACAGCGCCCGGCTCACCCTCGACGAGCTGCGCACCCGCGTGGCCGACGGCTCCGTCGACACCGTCGTCCTGGCCATGACCGACATGCAGGGCCGCCTCCAGGGCAAGCGCGTCGCCGCCGAGTACTTCCTCACCGACGTCGTCCCCAACGCCGCCGAGGGCTGCGGCTACCTGCTCGCCGTCGACGTCGACATGAACACCGTCGACGGCTACGAGGTCTCCTCCTGGGAGAGCGGCTACGGCGACCTGGTGCTCCGCCCCGACCTCGACACCCTGCGCGCGGTGCCCTGGCACCCCGCCACCGCGATGGTCCAGTGCGACGTCGCCCACCACGACGGCCGACCGGTCGCCGTCTCCCCGCGGCAGGTCCTGCGGCGCCAGCTGGAGCGGCTCGCCGCCCGCGGCTGGCACGCCTTCGCCGCCACCGAGCTGGAGTTCATCGTCTTCCGGGACAGCTACGAGCAGGCCTGGGACAAGGACTACCACCGGCTCACCCCGGCCAACCAGTACAACGTCGACTACTCCATCCTCGGCACCGGGCGGATCGAGCCGCTGCTGCGCAAGCTGCGCAACGGCATGGCCGGCGCCGGCCTCACCGTCGAGTCCGCCAAGGGCGAGTGCAACCTCGGCCAGCACGAGATCGCCTTCAAGTACGCCGACGCCCTCACCACCTGCGACGACCACTCCGTCTACAAGACCGGCGCCAAGGAGATCGCCTCCCAGGAGGGCTGCAGCCTCACCTTCATGGCGAAGTACGACGAGCGCGAGGGCAACTCCTGCCACGTCCACCTGAGCCTGCGCGACGCCGAGGGAGCACCGGTGTTCGCCGGCGACCGGCCGCACGGCTTCTCCCGCACCATGGAGCACTTCCTGGCCGGCCAGCTCGCCTGCCTGGCCGACTTCGCGCTGCTGCTCGCCCCCACCGTCAACTCCTACAAGCGCTACGTCCCCGGCAGCTTCGCGCCCACCGCCATCGCCTGGGGCCGCGACAACCGCACCTGCGCGCTGCGGGTGGTCGGCCACGGCCCCTCGCTGCGCTTCGAGAACCGCGTCCCCGGCGGCGACGTCAACCCCTACCTCGCGATCGCCGCCCTGATCGCGGCCGGCCTGCACGGCGTCGAGCAGCAGCTCGAACTCGAACCGGAGTTCACCGGGAACGCCTACGCCTCCGACGCGCCCCGGGTGCCCGCCACGCTGCGCGACGCGGTCGACGCCTTCGAACGCAGCGCCGCCGCGACCGAGGCCTTCGGCAAGGACGTGGTCCGCCACTACGCCCACGCCGGACGGACCGAACTCGCGGCCTACGACCGGGCGGTGACCGACTGGGAGCGTCGTCGCGGATTCGAGCGGCTCTGAGGGAGGCTCCACCCATGACCCGCGAACCGCACCCGATCCGCGAACCGCACCGCCGCCCCCTGATCGGCATCACCAGCTACCAGGACGAGGCCGCCTGGTCCGTCTGGCGCCAGCGCGCCTCCCTGCTCCCGCAGACCTACGTCGACGCCGTCGTCAGGGCCGGCGGCACCCCCGTCCTGTTGCCGCCCCAGCCCGGCGGCGCGGAGCACCTGGTCGATGCGCTGGACGGGCTCGTCCTGGCCGGCGGCCCGGACGTCGACCCGGCCCGCTACGGCGCCGCCGCCGACCCGCGCACCGGCCCGCCCCACCCCGCCCGCGACGACTGGGAGGACCGGCTGCTGCACGCCGCGCTCGCCCGCGACCTGCCCCTGCTCGGCGTCTGCCGCGGCATGCAGCTGCTCAACGTCGCCCTCGGCGGCACCCTGCTCCAGCACCTGCCGGAGCGGAGCCACCAGATCGTCCCGGCCGGCTTCGTCCGCCACCCGGTCGCGGTCGAGGACGGCAGTCGGCTCGCCGGCGTCCTCGGCGGCGCCACCGACGTCTCCTGCTACCACCACCAGGCCGTCGACCGGATCGGCCGCGGACTCCAGGTGACCGCCCGGAGTGCCGATGGAACCGTCGAGGCGCTCGAACTACCCGGCCACCGCTTCGTGCTGGGCGTCCAGTGGCACCCCGAGACCGACCCCGACGACGACCGCCTGTTCCACGCGTTCCTGACCGCCAGCCAGCCCAGGGAGACCACCCGATGACCGAACCGGACCTCTACGAGGTCGTCAACCCCGCCACCGAGGAGGTGATCACCACCGTCGAACTGGCCGGACTCGCCGAGACCGACGCCGCCGTCGCCCGCGCCCGCGCCGCCTTCGACACCTGGCGCCGGGTCGCCCCCGCCGACCGGGCCCGGCTGCTGCGCGCCTTCGCCGCCGCCGTCGACGCCGACCGCGAGCACCTCGCCGCCCTGGAGGTCGCCAACGCGGGCCACACCATCGGCAACGCCCGCTGGGAGGCCGGCAACGCCCGCGACGTCATCGAGTACTACGCGGCCGCCCCCGAACGGCTCTTCGGCCGCCAGATCCCGGTGGCCGGCGGCCTCGACGTCACCTTCCAGGAACCGCTCGGCGTGGTCGGCGTCATCGTGCCGTGGAACTTCCCGATGCCGATCGCCGCCTGGGCCCTCGCCCCCGCCCTCGCCGCCGGCAACACCGTGATCGTCAAGCCGGCCGAGCTCACCCCGCTCACCGCGCTGCGCCTCGGCGAACTCGCCCTGCAGGCGGGCATCCCGGAGGGCGTGCTGCAGATCCTGCCCGGCCGCGGCACCGTGGTCGGACAGCGCTTCGTCAGCCACCCGGACGTGCACAAGGTGGTGTTCACCGGCTCCACCCGGGTCGGCAAGGAGATCATGGCCGGCTGTGCCGCCCGGGTGAAGCCGGTCACCCTCGAACTCGGCGGCAAGAGCGCCAACATCGTCTTCGCCGACGCCGACCTCGCCAAGGCCGCCGCCACCGCCCCCTACGCGGTCTTCGACAACGCCGGCCAGGACTGCTGCGCCCGCTCCCGGATCCTGGTCGAGGCCTCCGTCCACGACGAGTTCATGGCGCTGCTGGAGCCCGCCGTCCGCGGGGTGCGGGTCGGCGACCCGGCCGACGAGAAGACCGAGATGGGCCCGCTGATCTCCGCCGCCCACCGGGCCAGGGTCGCCTCCTACGTCCCCGACGCCGCGGCCGTCGCCTTCCGCGGCACCGCGCCGGACGGGCCCGGCTTCTGGTACCCGCCGACCGTGCTGGCCCCGGTGCGCCACGACGACCGGGCCTTCACCGAGGAGATCTTCGGCCCGGTGGTCGCCGTCGTCCCGTTCCGCGACGAGGAGGACGCCGTGCGCATCGCCAACGCCACCGAGTACGGCCTCTCCGGCTCGATCTGGACCCGCGACGTGGGCCGCGCCCTGCGGGTCTCCCGCGCGGTCGAGGCCGGCAACCTCTCCGTCAACTCGCACTCCTCGGTGCGCTACACCACCCCGTTCGGCGGCTTCAAGCAGTCCGGCCTCGGCCGCGAGCTCGGCCCGGACGCGCTCGACGCCTTCACCCAGACCAAGAACGTCTTCATCTCCACGGAGGAGTGATCAGCATGACCAAGCGACTCGACGGCCGGGTGGCCGTCATCACCGGCGCGGGCAGCGGCATCGGCCTGGCCACCGCCCGCCGGTTCGCCCAGGAGGGCGCCAAGGTGGTCTGCGCCGACCTCGACCCGGAGACCGGCGCCAAGGCCGCGAACGAGGTGGGCGGCCTCTTCGTGGAGGTCGACGTCACCGACGAACGGGCCGTGGAGGCCCTCTTCCAGAAGGCCGTCGACACCTACGGCCGGGTGGACATCGCCTTCAACAACGCCGGCATCTCCCCGCCGGACGACGACTCCATCCTCACCACCGGCCTGGACGCCTGGAAGCGCGTCCAGGAGGTCAACCTGACCTCGGTCTACCTCTGCTGCAAGTACGCGATCCCGCACATGCAGCGCCAGGGCAAGGGCTCGATCATCAACACCGCGTCCTTCGTGGCCGTGATGGGCGCCGCCACCTCGCAGATCTCCTACAGCGCCTCCAAGGGCGGCGTGCTGGCGATGTCGCGCGAGCTGGGCGTGCAGTTCGCCCGCGAGGGCATCCGGGTCAACGCGCTCTGCCCCGGCCCGGTGAACACCCCGCTGCTCCAGGAGCTGTTCGCCAAGGACCCGGAGCGGGCCGCCCGCCGCCTGGTGCACATCCCGCTCGGCCGGTTCGCCGAGCCGGAGGAGATCGCCGCCGCGGTGGCGTTCCTCGCCTCCGACGACTCCTCCTTCATGACCGCCAACACCTTCCTGGTGGACGGCGGCATCTCGGGCGCGTACGTCACCCCGCAGTAGCCGGGAGCCGGCGCGGCGGCCGGGCGGACCCTCGGGACCGCCCGGCCGCCGCCGTGCGCGGAGGCGCGGTGGGGATCCCGGCGATCCCGCCGGGCGGGACAGCTGCATCCGGCGTGTTGCGGACGGTCGCAGCGCTAGCCTGGGGACGGAAACACCCCAGTACGGCAGGGGACGGCCGGGGCCCGGCGCCCCGGAGGTTCCACCCGCTCGAGTTCTAGAACACCGTGATCCGCCTGGTACGGAAGGATTCCCATGTCTGAGAACCACGATGCAAAGGTCGTAGCGGCGGAGGAGGCCGGCGGCTGCCCGGTCGTGCACGGGCGCGCCCCGCACCCGACCCAGGGCGGTGGGAACACCCAGTGGTGGCCGGAGCGGCTCAATCTGAAGATCCTCGCCAAGAATCCCGCCGTGGCCAATCCGCTCGGAGAGTCGTTCGACTACGCCGAAGCCTTCCGCGGCCTCGATCTGCCGACCGTGAAGCGGGACATCGAGGAGGCGCTCACCACCTCCCACGACTGGTGGCCGGCCGACTACGGTCACTACGGCCCGTTCGTCATCCGCATGGCGTGGCACAGCGCCGGCACCTACCGGATCAGCGACGGCCGCGGCGGCGCCGGGGCGGGCCAGCAGCGCTTCGCCCCGATCGACAGCTGGCCGGACAACGCCAACCTCGACAAGGCCCGCCGCCTGCTCTGGCCGGTGAAGAAGAAGTACGGCCGCAGCCTCTCCTGGGCCGACCTGATGATCCTGGCCGGCAACGTCGCCCTGGAGTCGATGGGCTTCCGGACCTTCGGCTTCGGCGGCGGCCGGGCGGACACCTGGGAGCCGGAGGAGGACGTCTACTGGGGCCCGGAGACCACCTGGCTGGGCGACGAGCGCTACACCGGCGACCGCGAGCTGGAGAACCCGCTGGGCGCGGTCCAGATGGGCCTGATCTACGTCAACCCGGAGGGCCCGAACGGCACCCCGGACCCGCTGGCCGCGGCCCGCGACATCCGCGAGACCTTCCGCCGGATGGCGATGAACGACGAGGAGACCGTCGCCCTGATCGCCGGCGGCCACACCTTCGGCAAGACCCACGGGGCGGGACCGGCGGACAACGTCGGCGCCGAGCCGGAGGCCGCGCCGCTGGAGCAGCAGGGCCTCGGCTGGAAGAGCACCTTCCGTACCGGCAAGGGCGGCGACGCGATCACCAGCGGCCTGGAGGGCGCCTGGACGCCCACCCCGGTGACCTGGGACAACAGCTTCTTCGAGACGCTGTTCGGCTACGAGTGGGAGCTGACCAGGAGCCCCGCCGGGGCGTACCAGTGGAAGCCGAAGGACGGCGCCGGCGCCGGCACCGTGCCCGACGCCCACGACCCGGCCGCCAGCCACGCCCCGACCATGCTCACGACCGACCTCTCGCTCCGCCTGGACCCGGTCTACGAGCCGATCTCGCGGCGCTTCCTGGAGAACCCCGAGGAGCTGGCGGACGCGTTCGCCCGGGCCTGGTTCAAGCTCACCCACCGCGACATGGGCCCGGTCGTGCGCTACCTCGGCCCCGAGGTCCCGACCGAGCAGCTGCTCTGGCAGGACCCGCTGCCGCCGGTGACCCACCCGCTGGTCGACGCCGCGGACGTCACCGCGCTCAAGGCGAGGGTGCTCGACTCCGGCCTGGCGGTCGCCGACCTGGTCTCCGCCGCGTGGGCCGCGGCCTCCTCGTTCCGCGGCAGCGACAAGCGTGGCGGTGCCAACGGCGGGCGGATCCGCCTGCAGCCGCAGAGCGGCTGGGAGGTCAACGACCCCGACCGGCTGGCGGGCGTGCTGCGCACCCTGGACGGCATCCGGACGTCCTTCAACGCGGACCAGACCGGCGGCAAGCAGGTCTCCTTCGCCGACCTGGTCGTCCTCGCGGGCTGCGCGGCGGTCGAGCGGGCGGCGCGCGACGCCGGCTTCTCCGTCGAGGTCCCGTTCGCTCCGGGCCGGGCGGACGCCTCCCAGGAGCAGACCGACGTGGAGTCCTTCGCCGCGCTGGAGCCGGGCTCCGACGGGTTCCGCAACTACGTGGCCAAGGGCAGCCGGCTGCCGGCCGAGTTCCTGCTGATCGACCGGGCCAACCTGCTGACCCTGAGCGCCCCGGAGATGACCGTCCTGGTCGGCGGCCTGCGCGTGCTGGGCGCCAACCACCAGCAGTCGTCGGTCGGCGTGCTGACCGCCACCCCCGGTGCCCTGACCAACGACTTCTTCGCCAACCTGCTCGACCTGGGCACGACCTGGACGCCCACCTCCGAGGACGCCACCGCGTTCGAGGGCCGCGACGCCGCCACCGGCGAGCTGAAGTGGACCGGCAGCCGGGTCGACCTGCTCTTCGGCTCCAACTCCGAGCTGCGGGCCGTCGCCGAGGTCTACGCGAGCGACGACGCGAAGGAGAAGTTCGTGACGGACTTCGTCGCGGCCTGGGACAAGGTGATGAACCTCGACCGGTTCGACCTCCGCTGACCGGCTGACCGGCTGACCCGCGTGGCCGGGCCGACCCCACCCGGGCCGGCCCGCCCGTGCGAGCCCCGGACCGCCCGCCGCACGTCCGACTGCCGCGCCCCCGGATCTCCTCCGGGGGCGCGGCAGTCCGCGTTGCGACGGGGCCGGCGGGTCAGTCCTCCTCGACGGTCTCGAACGCGTCGGGCTCGGGGGTGGCGAGCCCGCCGAGGTCGCGGACCTTCTCGCGGAACGCGTCGGCGCTCATCGCCGCCCGGTGGGACTCCGCGTCGGTCCAGCGCGCCGTCTCGACGAAGACCTCCGGCCGGCGGAGCGAGCGGTAGAGGGTGTGGCTGAGGAAGCCGGGCTGGGCGCTCATGTGCTCGGTGATGCCGGTGAGGACCTTGCGGAAGGCCTCGACGTCGCCGTGCACGGTGAGCCGGTTGATGACGGTGATCATGTCCTGTCTCCAGTGGGTCGGTCCGGGCGGGCCGCGCCGGTGGCCCGGCGCAGGTTGCGGCGGAGGATCTTGCCGTTCGGTGAGCGGGGGATGCGGTCGACCGCGTCCAGGTACCGGATGTGCTGGTAGTAGGGCAGCCGGTCGTTGACGAAGGCGGCCAGCTCGTCGAGCGAGGGGCCGCCGCCCTCGTCCGGGGTGAGCACGACGAAGGCGTGCGCCACCGCTCCGGTCGCCGGCTCCGGGTGGTCGACGACGGCGCAGTCCAGGACGGCCGGGTGGCGGATCAGCACCTCCTCGATCTCGGTCGGGGAGACCAGCCAGTTCTCGTGCTTGAAGACGTCCTTGAGCCGGTCGACCAGGAACAGGTGGCCGTCCTCCGTCTGGTAGCCGATGTCCCCGGTGGAGAACCAGCCGTCGGCGTCGGTGGCCGGGCCGTCGGCGTGCAGGTAGCCGGCCATCAGCTGGGGGCCGCGGACCTGGACCTCGCCGCGCTCCCCGGCGGGCAGCGGGGCCCGGGTCTCCACGTCCACCACCCGGCACCCGGTCCCCGGGACGGGGCGGCCGACCGAGCCGGGGCGCGGATCGCCGGGCCGCTCGCAGTGGGTGAGCGGCGAGGTCTCGGCGAGTCCGTAGCCCTGCACCACCGGGATGCCGAACTGCTCGCCGAGCACCCGGGCCTGGGCCGGCAGCAGCGCCGATCCGCCGGACAGCACCGCGCGGACGGTGTCCAGCCGGAGCTCGCCCAGCCCCGGGTCGGCGGCCAGGGCCGCCAGCCGGACCGGCAGGCTGTAGAGGTGGGTGGCCCGGTTCCGGTTGGCCGCCGCGACGGCCGCGGTGGGCGCGGAGTCGGGGCAGAGCACCTGCGTCGCCGCGGCGTGGACGGCCGAGTTGAGGTGCATCGGGTGGAACAGCGGCAGGTGGTTGAGGGTGACGCTGTCGCCGTCCAGGCCGTGCACGGCGGCGATCTGCGCCGCGTTGACGACCAGGTTGCGGTGCGTCAGCCGGACGGCCTTCGGATCGCCGGTGGTGCCGCTGGTGAACTGGATGCACGCCACCGCGTCTAGGTCGGGCGCCGGTCCGCGCTCGCCCGGTGGCAGCAGCCCGGTCGGCAGCCGCTCGGCGGTGATCACCCCGCCCAGCTTCGGCAGCCGCGGGCGCAGCCGCTCCAGCCGTTCGGCGACCTGCGGCGGGGCGACCACCGCGGCCACCTCCGCGGTGCCCAGGGCGTGCACCATCGCGTCGTCGCCCATCAGCGGGTTGACGACGGCCACCGTGTGGCCGGCCCGGACGGCGCCGTAGTAGGCGACCACGAACGGCACGTCGAGGGCGGCCACCACGCCCACCACCGCGCCGGTCCCGCCGACCGCCGCGGTGAGGGCGCCGGCCGCGGTGTCCACCTCGGCGTCGAGGTCGGCGTAGGTGGTGTCGCCGAACGGGGTGCGCAGGGCGACCCGGTCGGGGGCCTCGGCGGCGGCCCGGCGCAGCAGGCCGTCGAGCGGGAGCTCGGGCACCAGGCCGGGGACGAGTCCGGTGTCGGTGTCGGGGGCGGTGTCAGGCACGGGCCGCACGGAGGCGCTCCTCGGCGAACTGCTGCGCGTAGCGCAGGGTCTGCAGGCTGTTGGTGCTGAGCACCCGGCGCAGGTAGGCGCGGGCGTCGGCGACCGTGGTGCCCTCGCCGAGCAGGTGGAGGGCGGAGGGCTTGATGGTGGCGGTGTGCCGGGCCCGGGCGATGACGCCCTCGGGCGTCTCCTCGAAGACCCAGTGGCCGGTGTGGCCGTCCAGCAGGGCGGGGAGGTTGATCTGCTTGTAGATGATCTTGTTGATCTCGGGCAGGCAGACCCGGACCGACCGGGTGGTGTGCTCGCTCCCGTCCGGGGTGTGGGTGTGCATGTCGAAGAACTGCACGCCCGGGACCTCCTCGGTCATGTCGAGCTTGGTGACGTGCGGGACGCGCTCGGGCCACTTGTCCGCGGCGTACAGGAACTCGTAGACGTCCTCCAGCCGGCCGCCGATGAACAGCGGGTCCTCGAAGGAGATGACCCGGGGCTCCAGGTCGTCCCACTGCTCGGCGCTCTCGCGCAGCGACTCCAGCTGGGCCGGGGCGCGCTCCTCGTGCTCGGCCGTGATGCGGGCGGCCGCCCCGGGGTCGTCGCCGGCGGTGCTGAAGGTGTGGACGAGCTCCACCGCGGTGGCGCCCTCGCCGTGCGGGGTGAACGTCCAGGTGGCGGTGGCCGACGCGAGCGGGGCCGGCGGCGCCACCTGCTCCAGGGCGATCCGCAGCCCGGCGCGGTCGAGCCGGCGGCGGGCGTCCCAGGAGTGCACGCCGGTGCCGCCGGTCAGCGCCCAGCGGCGGACCAGCTCGGCGCCGTCGGAGTCCCGCTCGACGATCTCGCCGTGCACGGCGGGGCCGAAGTGCTGCACCCAGGCGGCGAGGTCCGCCGTCAGGTCGAAGCAGAGCTCGGCCGGCGCCTGGACGATCGCGTTGTGCCGGACGGTGTGCGTGGTCGACATGCTGTTTCCTCTCTCAACGGGGGAGCTCGACGGGGAGCTCGGCGGGCCGGAGCCCAGGGCTGACGGAGCGCCGGTGGCGCTTCGGGGTGAAGGCGGGGTCGGTCGGGGCGCTGGGGCCGGACGGGCGCCGGATCAGCGGCCGCCGGAGACGTCGACGACGGCGCCGGTGATGTTGCCGTTCGCCTCCGAGCAGAGGAAGGCGACGGTGCGGGCCACGTCCTCGGGGGCGCTGAGCCGCCCGGTCGGGGTACGCAGCCGCTCCCGCTCGCGGACCTCGGCCGGCAGGTCGGCGAGGACGCCGTCGGTCCGGGTCAGACCGGGGCTGACCACGTTGACCAGGACGCCGTCCGGCCCGGCGTCCCAGGCGAGGCTGCGGGCGAAGCCGTGCAGGGCTGCCTTGCCCGCGGCGTAGAACTCCTGCCCGGGCGCGCCGTCCCGGACGAGGTGGGAGGAGACCAGCGCCACCCGGCCCCAGCCGCGGGCGCGCATCCCGGGGAGCGCCAGCTGCACCGTGCGCAGGGTCTGCTCCAGGTTGTCCCGCAGCAGCGGCTGCCACTCCGCGGCCGGCACCTCCTCGGTGCGGCTGCCCGGCGGCCGCCGCCGGCCGCGCCGGAGCGCGTTGGCCACCAGGACGTCGACGCCGCCCCACCGCCGCTCCACCGCGGCGAACGCCGCGGCGACGGAGTCCGGGTCGCCCAGGTCGTACGGCACGGCGAGGGCCCGGCCGGCCGCGGCGCCGAGCTCCTCGGCGAGGGCCCGGGCCCTCGCCCCGCCGGTGCGGTAGGTGACCGCCACCCGGGCGCCCTCGGCGGCGAACGCCCGTGCGGTGTGCCGGCCGATGCCGGCGGAGGCGCCGGTGACCAGGACGGTCCGGCCGGTGAGCCCGAGGTCCACGGTCACACCTCCCGCGCGGCGCGGCGCCGGCCGCGCAGCACGTCGAGGGCGGCGGCGAGGCCGGCCGGGGTGAGGCGGTCGCCGCGGGCGCAGAGGTAGCCGTCCGGCCTGACCAGCAGCCAGCCGCCGGGCGGCAGGCCGAGGTCGGCGCGGAGCGCACCGCCAGGGTCGGGCAGCGCGCCCGGGCCGTCGCCGGCGACGGTGCGCACCGACAGCCAGTCGCCGTGCTCCGCGCGGGCCGCCGCGGCGGCCTCGGCCGCGTCCGCGGGGCCGGCGGCCACCAGCAGGCTGGGCCGCAGCTCGCGCAGCTCGTCGAGCAGGGCGCTCCAGCCGGGGCCGTCCGCCCGCTCCGCGGTGACCTGGCTCAGCCGGCTGCCGGCGCGCGGTCCGGCGGCCTCCGCCGGGCGGCGGTCGGGCACGGTGAGCGGGCTGTCGGCGTAGTCCAGCGCCAGGGCGGACATCGAGCCGATGATCTTCCGCTCGATCCGGCCGCGCAGCGGTGCGAAGGTGCGGACGAGGGCGAACACCACGGGCAGGGCGGCGCCGGCGGCGGAGTTGCGCAGCTGCACCAGGCGGGTGGCCTTGCGGGTGGAGCCGAGCAGCGCCCGGCCGACCGGCACCCGCTCGGCCGAGTAGCTGTCGAGCAGGGCGGTGTCCGCGTGGCCGTGCTCGACCAGGGCGAGCTTCCAGGCGAGGTTGTAGGCGTCCTGGAGGCCGGTGTTGAGGCCCTGGCCCGAGGCGGGGCTGTGCACGTGGGCGGCGTCCCCGGCGAGCAGGCAGCGGCCGCTGCGCATGGCCGGGATCATCCGCTGCTGGATGGTGAAGACCGACACCCAGCTGGGCCGGTGGACGGTGACGGGCCGGCCGAGCCCGCGGCGCAGCTTGCCGGCGAACCGCTCGGCGACGTCCCGCGGGTCGCCCTCGTAGGAGGTGTCGGCGGTGTCCAGCAGCCGCCACTTGCCCTCCTGCGGGAAGGGGATGGCCATGACCGTGCCGCTGCCGACCTTGATCCAGTGGATGCTGTTCTGCGGCAGGTCCACGTCGACCTCGGCGTCGGCGATCAGCCAGGTCTCGGTGGAGTCGCCGATCAGCGGCAGCCCGAGCAGCCGGCGGACGGTGCTGTGCCCGCCGTCGCAGCCCACCAGCCAGCCGACGGTGGCGCGTTCGGGGCCGGCCGGGCCGCTCAGTTCGACGGTGACGCCGTCCTCGTGCTGCTCGAAGCCGTCCAGCCGCACCCCCCACTCGATCTCCACGCCCTGTTTGGCGACGGCCTGGCGCAGCACGTCCTCGGTGGCGGCCTGGTCGATCATCAGGGTCATCGGGTACCGGGTCGGCACCCGCGAGTAGTCCGGGCCCAGCACGGCCAGCCGGCGGCCGTCGCGATGCATGGTGAAGCGCTGGATCACCCGGCCGCGCGGCATCATGTCGGCCAGCACGCCCTGCTGGTCGTACACCTCCAGCGACCGGGCGTGCGTCGCCATCGCCCGGCTGGTGGCGGCGGGGCCGTCGGCCGCGTCGACCAGCCGCACCGGCACGCCGCGCCGGGCCAGTTCGAGCGCGGTCGCCAGGCCGACCGGGCCGGCGCCCGCGATCAGTACCCGCGGCCCGTCCGGCGGCGCCGCCGGGCCCTTCTCCGCCGTCGTCATGTCCGCCTCCTGGCAGTCTCGGTGGGGCCGGCCGGTCCGGTGGGGTCCGGGGCGGGACCGGCGGGGGAGCCGGCCGCACGGGCGGCCGGGGCGAGCGGGAGCAGCCCGGCGCGGCGCGCCTCGGCGAGCGTCGGGGCGAGGCGGTCGCGGTCGGAGAGCAGCCGGCCCGGGGTGTCCGGCCACGGCAGGGCCAGCTCCGGGTCGAGCGGGTGGACCGCCCGCTCCAGCTCCGGCCGGTAGGGCGCGGAGCAGAGGTAGAGCACCGTGGCGTCCTCGGTGAGCGCGGTGAAGCCGTGCCCCAGCCCCGGGGCGAGCTGGACGGCCCGCCAGTGGCCGGGTCCGAGCCGGACGGAGTCCCAGCGGCCGAAGGTGGGCGAGCCGACCCGGAGGTCGACCACGACGTCCAGCACCTCGCCGGCCACGCAGGTGACGTACCGGGCCTGCCCGGGCGGGGTGCCGACGTAGTGGATGCCGCGGACCACGCCCCGGCGGGAGACCGAGAGGCCGGCCAGCGCCACCGGCATCGGCCCGTCCCGGCCGACCGGCCGCTCCACCGAGTACAGCTCCGCGAAGGCGCCGCGCTCGTCGTGGTGCGGCCGCAGGGTGACCTCCCACGCCCCCTCCACCGCTAACGGACGCATGCCGCACGCTCCTTCCGCACCAGCTCCGCCAGGACCGGGACGACCTCCGCGGGCGCGGGCAGTCCGGCGATCTCCCCGGCCAGTCCGGCCGCGGCCGTCCGCGCCGCCGGGTCCGCCAGCAGCGCCCGCACGCCGTCCGCGACGCCCGCCGCGTCGGCCCGCTCGGGCGGCAGCCAGCGGCCCGCGCCGAGCCCCGCCAGCCGCTCCGCGTACGCGGTGGTGTCGGACAGGTAGAACGGCAGGACCAGTTGCGGCAGGCCGTGCACCAGGGCCGTCATCGCGGTGCCCGGGCCGCCGTGGTGGACCACCAGGTCGCAGGCCGGCAGCACGGTGTCCAGCGGGAGCCAGCCGGCCGCGCGCACCGAAGCGGGCAGCGCTCCGGTGTGCGGGGCGGCGCCGGTCGCCAGCACCGTCTCCACGCCCGCCGCGTCCAGGGCGGCCGGCAGCGCGGCCAGCAGGTCGGCCCTGGCGGTCGGCGCCATCGAGCCCAGCGTCACGCAGACCCGGGGCCGCTCGCGCGGCTCGCGGAGCCAGGACGGCACCCGGGCCGGCCCGTTGTACGGGACGTAGCGGATCCGGTGGACCGGCCCGGCCGGCCCGGCCGGGAGCTGCAGCCGCGCCGGGCACGGGTCCAGCCGCAGCCGCGGCGCCGGCAGCCCGGGCAGCCCCAGCGCGGCCAGCTCCGGCGCGAGCTCCTGCTCCGCCGCCTCGGCGTAGAGCCCGGAGAGCCGCAGCCCCCAGCCGTGCTCCACCCAGGGCAGCCCGAGCCGTGCGGCGGCCAACCGGCCCGCGTACTCGGTCGGTTCACTGACCACCAGGTCCGGGTGCCACCGCTCGGCGACCCGCAGCGTCCGCTCCAGGACGTGTGCGGCCAGCCGACCGAAGCCGCGCCCGCTGCGCCGCACCCGCCCCTGCGGGTCGGCGGGCCGGGCGGCCGGCGTGCCGTCCCGCTCGAAGCCGATCATCCCGCCCATCGACACCGCGCCGGCGCTGGCGACCGCGGGCAGGCCCGCCTCGCCCGCCACCCCGGCGAATTCCCCGGGCGCCGCCAGCAGGACTTCGTGGCCCGCCGCCCGCAGTGCCCAGGAAAGGGGCACGAGCGGCAGGACATGCCCGTACAGGGGCGCCGTCGTGAGCAGAATCCTCATGCGCCCCACGATGGCAGAGCGGGGCCGCCCGGAATAGGCCGGAAGCCGCTCCTCGATTCAGGGTCGAGCCGGACTCGACCGCTTCTCAGGTCCGCGCGCGGGAAACTGCGGGCGGGCCGTACCGGCCCAGGAATCGGAGGGACCCGAAAATGCGCGTGCTGTTCACGACTTTCCCCTCGCCGTCCCACCATTTCCCGATGGTGCCGCTGGAATGGGCGGTGCGCTCCGCCGGCCACGAGGTGTGCGTCGCCAGTGCGCCCTCGCTCACCGCGGCGGTGCTCGGCTCCGGGCTCCCCATGGTGGAGGTCGGCTCCGCGGTGGACCTCGGCGGCAGCGCGCGCAACCGAGACCTGTCCGCCTGGCACGACCACGACCGCTGGCCGGCCCGCTGGCCGGTCGAGCCCGACCTGCTCGACGACTCCCGCAAGCAGCTGCTGGAGGCGCTCGGGCAGCGGCAGTTCGCGATGGCCGCCGGCATGGTGGACGACCTGTTGGACTTCGCCCGGCACTGGCGGCCCGACCTGGTCGTCCACGACGCCGTCTCCTACGCCGGCCCGGTGGTCGCCGCCGCCCTCGGCGTGCCGAGCGTCAGCCACCTCTGGGGCAGCCCCGGGCTGCAGAAGCTGGAGATGAAGGGCTTCGGCGACGAGCCGCAGGACGGCTACGTCGAGCTCTTCGAGCGGGTCGGCGCCGAGGTGCGGCTGCGGCCCGCCGCCTGGATCGACCTCTGCCCGCCGAGCATGGGTTTCGGTCCCGCGCCGGACGTCCGGCAGGAGCGCTACGTCCCCTACAACGGGCCCGGCACGCTGCCGGACTGGCTGCTCGAACCGCCGCAGCGCCCGCGGGTCTGCGTCACCTGGGGCGCCACCACCGCCAAGCTGCTCGGCCCGGCCATGACGGACCTGCTGCGCAAGGCGGTCGAGGCGGTCGCCGCCCTGCCGGTCGAGGTGGTCCTGGCCACCACGGCCGACCAGCGCGAGCTGCTCGGCGACCTGCCGGACCCGGTGCGCACCGCGGTCTCGCTGCCGCTGCACCTGCTGCTGCCGGGCTGCGCCGCGGTGGTCCACCACGGCGGGTCCGGGACCACCCTGACGGCGGCCCGGGCCGGCGTCCCGCAGGTGACCGTCACCCGCCGGCCCGAGCCCACCCTCAACGCCGAACGCCAGGCCGCCACCGGCGCCGGCCTCCACCTCACCTACGGCGAGCTGGACCGGGAGGCCGACCCGGTGGCCGCGATCCGCGAGCGGGTGGCCGCCGTCGTGGCCGGCGGTCCGTACCGCGAGGCCGCCCGGCGGCTCGCCGCGGAGATGGCGGAGCAGCCCGCCCCGGCGGAGGTCGTCACCGAACTGGAGAAGCTGGTCTGAATTCCCCGGCGGTCGCCCCCGCCCGGCCGTTCCGCGGTACCGCCGAAAACGCCGTCCCAGGCACTTCCCCCCAGCAGAGAGAGGCATTCATGAGAAAATCACCGTCCGCCGCCACGGTTTCCCCCGGGTCGGCCGTCGACCACCTCGTGTCGCTCACCGGACTGCGCGGAATCCTCGCCCTCACGGTATTCGGCGCGCATTTCTTCCTCTCCTTCAGCTTCGCCGGCGGCACCTTCGACTGGAAATTCCAGCAGGACGTCTTCCACGCTCTGTTCTCCCGCTCCGGCGGGCCCGCCGTGGCCTGCTTCTTCCTGCTCAGCGGCTTCGTGCTGACGTACATCGCGCGGCCCGGGGACACCGCGCGCTCCTTCTACCGGCGCCGGATCGCCAAGGTCTACCCGGTGCACCTGGTCACCGCGGCGATCGCCTTCACCCTGGTCGCCGTCCGCTACGGCGTCCCCGGCACGAAGGTCACCCTCTCGCACGTCTTCCTGGTGCAGAACTGGGTGCCCAGCCAGTGGTACTACCTGACCATGACCGGCCTCGACTGGTCGCTCAGCTGCGAGGCCCTGTTCTACCTGTGCTTCCCGGTCCTGATCTTCGTGCTGGCCCGGGCGCGGAACTGGCAGCTCTACACCGCCGCGGCGGTCTGCACGGTGCTCGCCTTCGTCCTGCCGTACGTGGTCTCGCACACCTTCACGCTGACCAGCCCCGACCCGATGGAGATGGTCCCCACCCAGGACTACGGCGGCCCGATGGGGTACTGGTTCGCCTACATCTTCCCGCCGATGCGGATGGCCGAGTTCGTCATCGGCATCGCGCTCGCCCTGCTGGTGCGCCGCGGCGCCTGGCGCGGCCCGAACGCCGCCGTCGCCCTGCTGCTCACCGCGGCCGGCTGGGGCGTCAACCTCCACCTCCCGAGCTACCTCTCCCTGGGCGCCGGAATGGTGATCCCGTTCGCGCTGCTGATCGCGGCGCTCAGCACCGCCGACATCAGCGGCGGCTGGTCCCCGCTGCGCTGGAAGCCGCTGGTGTGGTTCGGCGAGATCTCGCTCTCCTTCTACCTCACCCACCTGCTGGTGCAGGAGGAACTGTTCAGCCGGCTCTGGCAGTTCGGCGTCGACCGGGACTGGCTGCCGGTCCCGCTGCCGGTGCTCTCCTGGTGGGTCGGACTCCTCTCCTTCGCCGCCCAGTTCCTCATCGCGCTGACCGCCGCCTGGCTGCTCTACCGGCTGGTCGAGCGCCCGATGGTGCGGCTGCTGCGCCCGCGGGACGTCCCGCCCCTGCCGATCACCACCGCCGCGCACGGGGCGCCGCAGCCACACGCCGCCGAGCGGGCCGCCGAGACCCAGCTGGTGGAGAAGTGACCGAGCTGCGCGTCCTGGTCACCGCCTCCGGCTGGCCCACCCACTACATGGCCATGGTGCCGCTCGCCTGGGCGCTGCGCGCCGCCGGCCACGAGATCCGGATCGCCGCCCAGCCGTCCATGCGCCCGGCGATCGTCCGCTCCGGCATGCCGATGGTCCCGGTCGGCCCCGACGTCGACTACCTGGCGGTGCGCCGGCGGACGCTCTCCCAGGAGAAGGCCGACGGCACCCCCGGCACCACCGAGGAGATCCGCGAGGCGGCCGCCGCCGACGACGGCGGACTCTTCGGGGCCTGGGCCGAGGCCACCACCGCGGCCCTGGACGACACGGTCGCCTTCGCCCGCGCCTGGCGGCCCGACCTCGTCATCGGCGACACCATGGCCCCCGCCGGCCTGGTGGCCGCCCACGTCCTCGGCGTGCCCGGTGTCCGCCACCTCTGGGGGCCCGACGTCCTCGGCTCCGAGGGCGGCGAGAAGCTGCTGGACATCCTCCCCGGCTACTGGGAGCCCTACCAGCGGTACGGCCTGGACCTGCGCGGCCAGGACCCGGCCCACCGCACCGTCTCGCCCTGCCCGCCCAGCCTGCAGGCGCCGCCCGCACCGACCCGGCTGCAGCTGCGCTGGCCGCCCTACAACGGCCCCGGCACGGTGCCGGACTGGGCCGACCGGCCCGCCGGGCGCCCGCGGATCGCCCTCACCTGGGGCACCTCCACCACCGGGGTCCTGGACGGCGCCGGCACCAGCCTGGCCGACGTCCTGGCCGGGCTGGCCGGGCTCGACGCCGAGATCGTCGTCGCCGTCACCGCCGAGGAGCGCGAGCGGCTCGGCACCCCGCCGCCCGGCGTCCGGGTGCTGGAGAACCTGCCGCTGCACGTCCTGCTGCCCGGCTGCGCCCTCCTGGTCCACCAGGGCGGCTTCATGACGGCGCTCACCGCCGCCCACCACGGCGTGCCGCAGCTGCTGCTGCCGCAACTGCCCAACCAGATCAGCGACGCCGAGGTGCTGGCCGGCTCCGGCGCCGCCCGCGTCCTGCCCGCCGGGCGGACCGGCGCCGAGGACGTGCGCGCCGCCGCCGAGGCCCTGCTCGGCGACGACTCCCACGCCGACGCCGCCCGGCGCCTGCAGCAGGAGATCCTCGACCAGCCCACCCCGCGCGAGGTCGCCGCCACCCTGGCCGACCTCGCCGCCGCCGGGACGTGAGCGCGGCCCCCGGCGACGGCCGCGCACCGCTGGTCGTCGTCCTCGGGGCCTCGGGCTACATCGGATCGGCCGTCGTGGCGCAGCTCGCCCGGCGGCCGGTCCGGCTGCGCCTGGTGTCCCGGCGGCCCGCGGCGCCGCCCGCGGCCCGCGGCGCGGTGGTCGGGCGGGCGACGGTCGAGCAGGTGGTGGCCGACCTCGCGGTGCCCGGCGCGGCTGCCCGGGCCGTGGCCGGCGCCGACGCCGTCCTCGACCTGGTGGCCCACCTCGACCCGGCGGTCGGCTGGCGGGCCGTGGAGGGCGGCGGCGAGGAGCTCGGCGAACGGCTCGGCGCGGGCCTGGTCCGCGAGATCGCCGGCGCCCTGCGCGCCGGGCGCCGCCCGGCCGCCGCACCGCCCCCGCTGGTGGTCCTGGCCGGTTCGGCCTCGCAGGCCGGCCGCGGCGGCGGCGTGGTCGACGGCACCGGTCCCGACCGGCCCGCCACCGTGTACGCCCGGCAGAAGCTGGCCGCCGAGAAGGAGCTGTTGGCCGCCGGCGCCGAGGGCGTGCTCCGCGGGGTGTCGCTGCGTCTGCCCACCGTCTACGGCAGCGGCCCCGGGCCGGACGGCCACGGGGTGGTCGCCGCGATGGCGCGGCGCGCGCTGGCGGGGGAGCCGCTCACCGTCTGGGGCACCGGGAGCGTGGTGCGCGACCTGCTGCACGTCACCGATGCGGCGGCCGCGTTCACGGCCTGCCTCGACCACGGCGCCGAACTCGCCGGCCGGCACTGGCCGGTGGGCACCGGGCGGCCCGTCCCGGTCCGGGAGCTGTTCACCGCGCTGGCGCGGGCCGTCGCCGAGCGCACCGGCCGCCCGGCCGTCCCGGTCACCTCGGTGGCGCCGCCCGCGGCGGCCACGGCCGCGGACGCCGCCGGCACGGTGGTCGACGCCACGGCGTTCCGCGCCGCCACCGGCTGGCGGCCCCGCCGGGAGCTGCCCGAGGCCCTGGCCGAGCTGGCGGCCGCCCTGGCCGACCGCAGCCTCTGAACCCCGCCACGGGCAACGGGCCGGCCCCGCTCGACGATCGAGCGGGGCCGGCCCGTTGCCGCAGTGCGTCGGCGTGGCTCAGACCACCTTCACCTCGGGCACGTAGACGATCCACCGTCCGCCCGCGCGCCGGAACCCCTCCTCCTTGGCCATGATCTCCTCGGCGTGGTTCCAGGCGAACAGCACGGCGTAGTCGGGGTAGTCGGCCGCGAACTCCTCCGGCGAGCGCACCGGGATGTGCGAGCCGGGGCTGAGCCTGCCCTGCTTGGCCGGTGTGCTGTCGGCGACGTACGACACCAGCTCGGGGCCGATGCCGCAGTAGTTGGTGAGGGTGGCGCTCTTCGCGGTGGCGCCGTACGCGGCGACGGTGGCGCCCTCGGCCTTGCAGCGCTCCAGCACCGCGCGCAGGTCGTCGCGCACCTTGTCGACGGCGGCCGCGAACCGGGCCAGGGTGTCGCGCTCGGTGATCCGGGCCGCCTTCTCGCGCTCCAGGAACAGGCCGACCGCCGGGCTGGGGGTGCGGGCGCCGCGGCGGGCGACGGTGTAGCGGATCTCGCCGCCGTGCACCGTCAGGTGCTCCACGTCGACCAGCTCGAAGCCGTAGTGGGCGGCCATCGCCTGTACCGAGCGGACGGTGAAGAAGTAGAAGTGCTCGTCGTAGATCTGGTCGAACGAGGTCTGCTCGATGATGTCCGCCATGTACGGGTCCTCGAAGACGAAGACGCCGTTCGGGGCGAGCAGGGCGTCGACGCCCCGGAAGACCGAGTCGACGTAGGAGATGTGCGAGAAGGTGTTGGCGGCGTACACGACCTGGGCGGGCCCGTCCGCGGCGGCGATCTCGGCGGCCGTCGACTCCTCGAAGAAGGCGTTGCGCACCCGGATGCCCTTGGCGGCGGCGGCCTCGGCCACCCCCTTGCACGGCTCGACGCCGAGGTGGCGCCGGCCGGCCCGGTGGACCGTGTCGAGCATGATGCCGTCGTTGCTGCCGAACTCGACCAGGAACGCGTCGGGGTCGCGCAGCTCGGTGTCCAGGAAGTGCCGCGCGGTGGCCCGGAAGTGCTGCTGCATCACCGTCGAGCCGGACGAGTGGTACGGGTAGTCGGTCCGGAACATCCGCTCGCGCGGGACGTCCTCCAGCAGCTGGACCATCGTGCAGGACTCGCACTGGGCGACCGCCAGGCGGTGGAAGAACTCCTCGGCACCGCCGTCCGGGTCGACGAAGGCGTCGGCCAGCGGTTGTCGGCCGAAGTCGAAGAACTCGTGGACGGCGCCGCCGCAGATGCGGCATTCGGACGTGTCAGACATGATGGCTCCTCAACTCCTGTCGATGACGCGGACCCGCCGGCCGGTCGGGCGGTGGCCCCGGGTCGGACCGCCCGCGCCCGGGGCGGTCCCTTGATCGGGATCGTCCCGGACGCGACTCGACAAACGGTTGAGGTGTGCTGGACGAGGACGCTCCCGGGCCGGCGCGGCGGGCCCGGGGCCCCCGGCCCGCCGCGCCGTCAGGCCGGGACCACCCCGCTCAGGCCGGGACCACCCGCCGCAGGTACTCGCCGGTGACGCCCGGGCCCGCGGCGATCTCGGCCGGCGTGCCCTGGTTGACCACCCGCCCGCCGCGGTCGCCGGCGCCCGGTCCCATGTCGATGATCCAGTCGGCGCAGGCGGCGACGTGCAGGTCGTGCTCGGCGATCACCACCGAGTTGCCGCTCGCCAGCAGGGTGTCGAAGGCGTCCACCATCTTCTGAACGTCCGAGGGGTGCAGCCCGGTCACCGGCTCGTCCAGCAGCACCAGGCCGCGCCCGCGCCCGGTGGTGCCGAGCAGGATCGCGTTGGCCAGCTTCAGCCGCTGCGCCTCGCCGCCGGACAGCTCGGTGCCGCTCTGGCCGAGCTGGAGGTAGCCGAGACCGGCCCGCTGGACGGCGCGCAGCGTGGTGGCCAGCCCGGCGGGCTCGGTGAGGAACTCCGCGGCCTCGTCCACGGTCAGCGCGAGGATCTCGTCGACGGCCTTGCCCCGGTAGGTGACGCTCAGCACCTCGGGGGTGAACCGCCGGCCCTCGCAGACGTCGCACTCCACCCACATGTCGGGCATGAAGTGCAGGTCCACCTGGCGCCGCCCGTAGCCGGTGCAGGTCTCGCAGCGGCCGCCGGGGGAGTTGAAGGAGAACGCGCCGGGGCCGAGACCGAGCGCCTTGGCCCGCGGGGTGGCCGCGAACAGCTTGCGGACGGTGTCGAAGGCCTTGGTGTAGGTGGCCGGGTTGGAGCGCGGGGTGCGGCCGATCGGGTCCTGGTCGACGACGGTCACCCAGCCGAGGCGCCCGGCGCCCTCGACGCCGGCCATGGCGGCCGGGCGCTCGCCGCGCAGCACCGCGTCCATCCCGGCGCCCAGCGCCTGGTGCAGCAGGCTGCTCTTGCCGCTGCCGCTCACCCCGGTGATGCAGGTCAGGGTGTTCAGCGGGATGTCCACCCGGTCGAGCCGGACGTTGTGGACGTCGACGCCGAGCAGGCTCAGGCGCGCGGCCGCGCCGGCGTCGAACCGCTTGGCGCGCCGCACCCGCGGGCCGCGCCCGGCGAGGTACGCGCCGGTGACCGACTCCGGGTGGCCGCTGAGCTCGGCGGTCGGCACGGAGGCGACCAGGGTGCCGCCCTGGCGGCCGGCGCCGGGCCCGAGGTCCACCACCCAGTCGGCGAGGGCGATGAGTTCGGGGTCGTGCTCGACCAGGAGCACGGTGTTCCCGGCGTCGCGCAGGTCGGTCAGGATCTCGCGCAGCGGGTGCTTGTCGGCCGGGTGCAGGCCCGCGCTCGGTTCGTCCAGGACGAAGATGATGCCGCTGAGGTCCATGTTCAGCTGCGCGGTGACCCGGGCGCGCTGGAGCTCGCCGCCGGACAGCGAGGGTGCGGTGCGGGTCACCTGGAGGTGGCCCAGCCCGAGCTCGACCATCAGCCGGACCCGGCGGGAGAAGTCCGGCAGCACGTTGACGGCGACCTCGCGCTGCATCGGGGTGAGGGTGGCGTCGATGCCGTCCACCCAGGTGCGCAGCTCCTCCACCGGCAGCTTGACGACCTCCGGGTAGGTGAGGCCGCCGAGTTCGAGGGTGCGGGCGGTCTCGCCGAACCCGGTGCCGTGGCAGGCGGGGCAGGGCACCCGGACCATGAAGCGGGCGTAGGTCTCGCGCGCGGTGTCGGTGCCGGAGGCCTCGTAGAGCCGGGTGACCTCGCGGACGGCGCCGACCAGCGGGACGCTGCGCTCGATCACCGTCTCGGTGCCGGACTTCTTGTGCTTGCTGGTGATCTTGAAGGTGACCGCCTCGCCGTCCGTGCCGTGCAGGACGGCGTGCCGGAACGCCTCCGGCAGCTCGCTCCAGGGCCGGTCGAGGTCGGCGGCGTGCCGGGCGGCGAGGGTGGGCAGCGCCAGGTGCTCGCCGGAGTTGGTGCGCTGGAACCACTCGCCCGCGCCGCCGAACAGCGGGAGGTCGGGCCGGGTGATGATCCGGTCCGCCTCGGCGCTGTCGGTGTGGCCCATGCCGGCGCACCGCTTGCAGCGGCCCTCCATGCTGTACCGGTCGAAGTAGGCGCTGGTGAGGTTGCGCAGCTCGGGGTGCTCGACGGCGAGCGGGCCGAGCGCGGGCATCCGGGCGAAGAGCAGCCCGAGGAAGTCGTTCAGCCCGCTGATGCTGCCGAGGGTCGAGCGGGGGCTGCGGTTGAGCCGGCGCTGGTCGACCGCGAGGGTGACGCCGAGCCCGCTGATCCGGTCCACCTGGGGCCGGTCCTTGGGGGAGATGAACTGCCGGAAGAACGGCGAGATGCCGTTCAGGTACCGCAGCTGGGCCTCCGCGTGGACGGTGTCGATGGCCAGCGACGTCTTGCCGCTGCCGCTCACACCGGTGAAGGCGACGATCCGGTTCTTCGGAAAGGTGACGTTGACGCCCTTCAGGTTGTGCGTCCTGGCGCCGACGATCTCGATGACATCCCCGCCCGGGACGTGATCCGTGTGGCTCACTGCTGCTCCTCCGATGCCGCCCGATGAACTTGACTCGCGATACTACTCTCACGATACTAAAGCCGTGAATCTAACTCGACTGATGGTGCTCGGGACGCTGCAGAGCAGTGGTCCGCTGCACGGCCACGAAATCCGCCGCATCGCCGAGGTGACGAGCGTCAGCAGCTGGGGCGGCGTCAGCGTCGGCGCCCTCTACCGCGAGCTCCGGACGATGGACGAGACGGGCCACGTCGAGTCCGTCCGGACCGAGCAGGTGGGCAGGCGGCCGGCGAGAACCGTCTACCGCATCACCGCGCTCGGCGAGGCCGAGCTGCGCGGGCTGCGGGAAGAGGCCGTCACCGAGATCCACCACGGCACCGACCCGTTCGGCGTCGCGCTGCTCTTCACCCGGACCGACGACCTGCCGACGCTGCTCGGCCTGCTCAAGCGTCGGCGCGACGCGATCCGGGCGATGCGCGACGGCATCGCGGCGGAGGGCGAGGCCTTGCACCGCGCCGGCACGATCGGCCCGCTCGACGCGGCGATGTTCCGCCGCCGGGTGATCCAGCTCGACGCCGAACTCGCCTGGCAGGACGACCTCGACCGGGTCATCGAGCAGGCCGTCGCGGACTCCTCCGGCGCCCGCCCGACGGCCGGCGCCGAGGAGCCCGGCGCGGCCGACCCGGCAGCCCCGGCCGACCGGGACGGCGAGACCGACCAGGCCGACGAGACCGACGATCCGACCACGGAGGTCCACACATGAACATGATCGAAGTCCACGGGCTCGCCCGGACGTTCCAGGCGCCGCACGGGGAGGTGAACGCGGTGCGGGGCGTCGACTTCACGGTGGCCGCCGGCGAGATCGTCGGCTTCCTCGGCCCGAACGGCGCCGGGAAGACCACCACCCTGCGGATGCTCACCACCCTGCTGCGGCCGACCGCCGGCACCGCCACCGTGGCCGGCGCCGACCTGCTCGCCGACCCGGTCGGCGTCCGCCGCCGGATCGGCTACGTCGCCCAGGGCGGCGGCGCCAACCCGGCCGAACTGGTCGCCAACGAGCTGATGCTGCAGGCCCGGCTCTACGGCATGTCCAAGGCCGAGGCGCGGTCCCAGATCGACTCCCTGGCCGCCCAGTTAGGCCTGGCGGAGCTGACGACGCGGCTCGTCGGCAGCCTCTCCGGCGGCCAGCGGCGCCGGCTCGACATCGCCCTCGGCCTGGTCCACCGGCCGCCGCTGATCTTCCTGGACGAGCCCAGCACCGGCCTCGACCCGACCAGCCGCAGCAACCTCTGGGAGCACATCCGCCGGCTGCGCGACGACCTCGGCGCCACCGTCTTCCTCAGCACCCACTACCTGGACGAGGCCGACGCGCTCTGCGACCGGATCCTCATCATGGACCGCGGCACCATCCTGGTCGAGGACCGCCCCGAGGAGCTCAAGCGGCGGGTCGCGGGCGACGCCGTCACCATCGAGGTCGCGCCCGGCGGCGTGCGCGAGGCCGCCGCCGTGGTCGAGGGGCTGGACGGCACCTACGGGCTGGCCACCACCGGCGACATCCTCCGGTTCCGCACCGAGCACAGCAGCCGGACCATGATCGACCTGCTCCGCGCCCTGGAGGCGCGCCAGGTCGAACCGGTGTCCGTGCAGGTCGACCGTCCGACCCTGGACGACGTCTTCCTCACCCTCACCGGCCGCTCCGAGGAACCCGCCGCTGCCGCCACCGCCGGCGCCGTCTGAACAGAGGCCGACATGCAGACTCTCCGCGACACCCTGCTCGTCTTCGACAACCAGGTCCGCTTCACCTTCCGCAACAAGATCACGATCGTCCTCGGTCTGGTCCAACCCGTCCTCTACCTCCTGCTGTTCGGCCCGCTGCTGACCAAGGTCGGCGGCATGGGCGGCGACGGCGACACCTGGCAGACCTTCGTCCCCGGCGTGCTGGTCTACCTCGCCCTGTTCGGCGCCGGCTTCTGCGGGTTCGGCATCATCTCGGACGTCCGCTCCGGCGTGATCGAGCGCCTGCGGGTCACCCCGGTCAGCCGCTTCGCCCTGCTGATGGGGCGGGTCGGCCGCGAGGTCGCGATCCTGCTCACCCAGTCGGCGATCATCGTCGTGGTCGGCGTGCTGCTCGGCCTGCGGGCCGGCGTGCTCGGCGTCCTGGCCGCCGTCGTCCTCGTCGTCCTGCTGGGCATCGCGCTGGCCTCGCTCTCGCTCGCGCTCGGCGTCGCCCTCAAGTCCGAGGACCAGTTCGCCCCGCTGCTCACCTCGGCCGCCCTGCCGATCATGCTGCTCGCCGGCATCCTGCTGCCGATGAGCCTCGCCCCGACCTGGCTGGACGTCATCTCCCGGCTCAACCCGCTGCGGTACGTGGTGGAGGCCATCCGCGACCTGTTCGCCGGCCACTACACCACCGCGGCCGTGCTGGAGGGCACGCTCGTCTCCGTCCTCCTGGCCGCGGTCTGCGTCTACGTCGGCACCCGCACCTTCGCGCGCGAGAACGCCTGACGGGGGACGCCGGCACCGGCACCGCGAAGGAGCCCGAGGAGCCGTCCAGGCTCCTCGGGCTCCTTCGCCTCGCCGCCGGCCCGGGCGGCGGCGCTCACCCCGGCAGGCGGCCCTCCAGGTAGAGGTACCCCTCGCGGTCGACCCGGCCGACGTCCCCGGTGCGCAGCCAGCCGCCGTCCAGCGCCCGCCGGGTGGCGGCGGGATCGCGCCAGTAGCCGCTCATCATGTGCGGGGCGCGCAGCCGGATCTCGCCGGAGCGGCCGGCCGGCCGCCGCTCGCCGTCCGGGCCGCAGACCCGCACGTCGACGGCGGGCAGCGGCTGCCCCACCGAGGCGAGCAACTCCGGCCGCGGGCCCGCCGCCGCCCGGTGGTCCTCCTGCCGCAGCAGGCTGATCGCGCGGATCTCGCTGCTCACGTAGTTCTGCGAGAGGATCGGCCCGAACGCCGCCACCGCCCGCCGCACCACGGAGGCGGGCACCGGCCCGTTCCCGTACGGCAGGTAGCGCAGGCTCGACAGGTCGGTGCGGTCGAGGTCCGGGTGGGCGACCAGCTCGGTGAACCGGTGCGCCGGCAGGTAGGTGCTGGTGATCCGCTCGGCCGCCACGGTGGCCAGCACCCGGCCGGCGTCGAAGCCGTTCATCAGCATGACCGTGCAGCCCGCGCGCATCAGCATCAGCGCGACCTCGCCGCCGTTGCCGGCCAGCGGGCTGACCGCCAGCGTGGTCACCCCGGCCGGGAAGTCGCCGAGTTCACCCTCGTGCGGGCGCCGCCAGACGACGTTCATCGCGGCGAACCGGTGGACCGCGCCGCGGCGCGGTCCGGTGGTGCCGCGGGAGTACGCCACCAGGGCGACGTCCTGCTCCCGGGCGCGCGGGCGCATCGGCCCGCCCGGCATCCGCGCCGCCAGGGCGGACAGGTCGGTGCCGAAGCCCGGCACACCGAGGGAGAGCACGCCGGGCTCCGGCGCGCCCAGCGCCGCGGCGCCCCGGCGGTCCACGACGAAGACCGCCGGCCGCTGCTCGGCGGCCACCGCGCGGGCCGCCGCCACGTCCGCCGGGTCGCCCGCGTGCAGCGGAACGAACCGGCAGCCCAGCAGGTGGGCGGCCAGCCGCACGGCGACGTGCTCGGGGGAGTTGCCGGCCAGGCAGACCACGCCCTCGCGGTGGGTCATCCCCATGTCCTCCAGGGCCCGGGCGATCCGGCTGCTCTGCTCCACCAGTTCGCCGAAGCCCACCAGCCGGTCGCCGTCCCGCAGCGCGGTACGGCCGGGCCACCGGCGCAGGCCCTCGAAGAGCTCGGCCGCGTAGCGGGACGGCTCGCCGCGCCCGGTGCGCTCCTCGGTCAGCAGCGACCGCCGCGGCTCAGCCATCGGAACCCCCGTCGGACACCACCGGGCCGAGGATGTCGTCGATCCGCGCCATCAGCTGCGGTTCGAGCTTCACCCCGGACGCGGCGGCGTTCTCCCGGACCTGCTCCGGCTGGGAGGCGCCGATCACCGCGCCGGCCACGTTCGGCCGGTGCAGCACCCAGGCCACCGCCAGCTGGGACGGCGTCAGGCCGGCCTCGGCGGCGACCGGCTCCAGCCGGGCGACCCGCTCCAGCACCTCGTCGGTCAGCAGCCGGCGCATGAACCTCGCCCGGCCGCCGACCAGTTCGGCCGCGCCGCGGGAGCCGTCCGGTGCGGGGGCGCCCGGCCGGTACTTCCCGGTGAGCACCCCCTGGGCGAGCGTGAAGTACGGGACCTGGCCGATCCCCAGCGGTTCGCAGGCCGGGATCACCTCGGCCTCCGGCTCGCGCCACAGCGCCGAGTACTGCGGCATGTTGTAGACCAGCTGGACGTTCATCGCGCGGGCCAGCGCGGCCGCCTCGGTGATCTGCGGGGCCGTCCACTCGGACACGCCGATGTAGAGCACCTTGCCCGCCCGGACCAGGTCCGCGAAGGCGGACACGGTCTCCTCCAGCGGTGTGTTCGGGTCGTACCGGTGCGCCGTGTAGAGGTCGACGTAGTCGGTGCCGAGCCGGCGCAGCGAGGCGTGCAGGGCCTCGCGGACGTGCTTGCGGGACAGGCCCGAGCCGTTGGGCCCGGTGCCGGTGGGGAAGAAGACCTTGGTGCAGATCACCACGCCGTCCCGCGGCTCGCCGGCCAGGGCGCGCCCGAGCAACTGCTCGGAGCGCCCCATGCCGTAGATGTCCGCGGTGTCGAAGGTGGTGATCCCGCTGTCCAGGGCGGCCCGCAGGCAGGCGAGCACGCTCTCGTCGGGCGTGCTGTCCTGCGGGTAGAGCAGGTTGCCGAAGACGATCTCGCTGATCCGCAGCCCGCTGCGGCCCAGGTGCCGGTGCTCCATGCCGGGTTACCTCCAGTCCTGTGGTCCGAACCAGCGGGCCAGTGCCGCGGTCAGCCCGTCGGTCGCCGCCGCTCCGGGCTCCGCCGCCCAGGCGACGTGGCCGTCCGGGCGGACCAGCAGGGCCGCCGGTGCGCCGCCCTGCGGGGCCCGGGCCGCGGTGACGTCGATCCGCCCGCGCCAGGGGGCGGCCGCCCGGGCGGGCGCGCCGTCGGCGGTCAGGTCGACCAGCACCCCGCGGCCGCGGCGCAGCAGTTCGGTGGGGCGGGTGGTCAGGCCGTCCGCCTCCAGTTCGAGATCCGGGGCGAAGCGGCCCACCAGCGGATGCCGCCGGGCCGCGCCACCGTCACCGTCACCACCGCCGGTGCCGCCGTCCGCCGCCGCGCCGCCGTCCGGGCCCTCCTCGTCGCCGTAGCGCAGGTCGAGCCCGTTGAGGGTCGCGGTGAGGTGCCGGTTGGTGTCCTCCAGGAACAGCAGTTCCTCGAAGACCTCGCGCAGCGCGGTGACGTGGTGCTCGTCCGGGTTCATCAGCGCCAGCTGCGCCCGGGTGTACAGCAGCACCCGCTCGACGGCGCGGTGCCGCTCCCGGTGGTAGCTGTCGAGCAGCCCGGGCGGCGCCCAGCCGTGGATCTCGGCGGCCAGCTTCCAGCCCAGGTTCACCGCGTCGTGGACACCGGTGTTCAGGCCCTGGCCGCCGATCGGGAAGTGGATGTGGGCGGCGTCCCCGGCCAGCAGCACCCGGCCGGACCGGTAGCTCTCGGCGAGCCGGGTGGCGTCGCTGAACCGGGACATCCACAGCACCGGCTCCACCAGGTCGAGTTCGCGGCCGTACACGCGGTGCGCGGCGGTCCGCAGCTCCTCCAGCGTGACCGGCTCGCCGGCCGGCGGGTGGGGGCGGCCGTACTCGATGACGACCACCCGGCCGATGCCGCCCTCCGGCGGGAAGGCGAGCACCACCACGCCGTTCCCGGTGCGCTGCCAGCGCTTGGGCACGTTCCGCTCGGTGAGCGTGACGTAGCCGATCAGCGCGCTCACCGACGGCGCGAACCCGGGGAACCCGATGCCCGCGAGCCGGCGCACCGTGCTGCGGCCGCCGTCGCAGCCCACCAGGTAGCGGGCCCGGACGCGCCGCTCGCCGTCCGGGGTGGCCAGGGTGACGGTCACCCCGTCGGCGTCCTGGGCGAGGCCGGTGAGCTCGTGGCCGCGCCGGACCTCGGTGTCCAGGGCGGCGGCGTGCTCGGCGAGCAGCTCCTCCGTCCGGGACTGCGGCACCAGGAGGCTGTACGGGTGCCTGGTCTCCACCAGGGTGTGGTCCAGGCCGCGGCTGAAGATGCCGCCGAACGGCAGGCCGGAGACGGTGGGCATGCCGTCCTTGAAACGCTCCAGCAGGCCGCGCATGTCCAGGTACTCGACCGTGCGGCTGTGCAGCACCCCCGCCCGGTCGTGGCCGGCCGGCTCGGTGAGCCGCTCGACCACCAGGACGCGGACGCCGGCCAGGCGCAGTTCCGCCGCGAGCATCAGGCCGACCGGCCCGCTGCCCGCGACGACGACGTCGTACTCCATGGTTCCTCCTCTCAGCCGGTGATGTCCCGGGCGGCGCCGTCGCGCAGCCACGCCTCGATCCGCTCGACCGCCGACGCCAGCGGCGGCATGGCGAGGATCTCCTCGCGCAGCCCGCGCGAGGCGGCGAGCTGCGGCGCGTCGGGCCGGACCAGCCCGGCCACCGCCGAGCGGATCGCCGGGACGTCCGCGTGTTCGGCGGTCAGCTGGACGCAGGCGCCGGCCGCCTCCAACAGGTCGGAGTTGAGCCGCTGTTCGAACAGGTGCGGCATGGTCAGCTGCGGCACGCCGAAGCGGGCCGCGGAGAGCACGGTGGTGGCTCCGCCGTGGTGGACCACCGCCGAGCAGCCGGGCAGGACGGTGTGGATCGGCAGGTCCTGCACGATCCGCACCCCGGGCCGGTCGCCGAGCAGCTCCCGCTCGGCGGCGGTGACCGCCAGCACCGGCTCCACGTCGAGCCCGGCGAGCGCGTCCAGGATCTTCGGGACGAGGAACATCTCGGGCTGGTCGGTCGCGGTGGAGGTGAAGGTGCCCCAGGTGATGCAGACCCGGGGCCGCTCCGGCCGCTCCAGCGCCCAGGGCGGCACCGTGCCCGGCCCGTTGTACGGCACGTACTCCATCGGCAGCGACGGACCGGGCGCGGTGATCCGCAGACTCGGCGGCGTCGGGTCGACGGCGAGCCGGTCGAAGGCCTCCGGGGCCTCGGCCCCGTACGCCGCGTACGTGGGGCCGAGGCGTTCCAGGACGTGGTGGGCGAGCCACTTGCCGGGGTCGGTGCCGTAGAGGTCCGGACCCCAGGCGTGCCGGACCACCGGGGCGCCCGCCACCTGGCCGGCCACCGAGGCGGCGAACGCGACCGGGTCGCGGACGACGAGGTCCGGCCGCCAGGCGTCGGCGAGCGCGACCACGTCGGGCGCCATCATCTCGGCGACCCGGTGGAAGATCGTGATGATCGCGTCCCGCGTCCGGTACAGCGCGGGATCGGTCTCCGCCACGAACTTGCGGTGCAGCCGGGCGAAGTCGAGGTCCGGCCCGACCGGCACGGCGGTCATCCCGGAGGCCAGGACGGTCTCCACGACGTGCGGCTGGGCCGCCACCCGCACCTCGTGGCCGGCGGCGCGGAAGGCCCAGGCGAGCGGGGCCATGAACATGTAGTGCGACGGCCAGGCCGCCGTCGTGAACAGGACGCGCACAGCGACTCCGCGGGGGTCAGGAGGGCTTGGCCGCGATCAGGACGCGGTCGCCGGTCAGCGAGTCGACCGGGTCGGCCGACACGAAGGTGAAGCCGGCGTCCTCCGCGTAGCGGCGGCACTCCGCGACCGTGTACTCGGAGCCGCCGTCGCGCATGATCCCGCAGTTGAGGCTCTGCAGCAGCGAGACGGCGTCGGTGCGCCCGTCGTCGAGCATCGCGTCGTAGACGACGACGATCCCGCCGGGGTTCACGGCCTCGAAGACCCGCTTCAGCAGCTCGGCGCGGGCGGCCGGCGGCCAGTCGTGCAGGACGTGGCCGATGATCGCCACGTCGGAGGCCGGGGCGGTGTCGGCGAAGAAGTCGCCGCCGACGAAGCGGACCTGCTGGGCGGTGCCGAGGGCGGCCATGTGCTCGTCGAACAGCGGCTCCACCTGCGGCAGGTCGAACACCGCGCCGCGCAGGTGCGGGTGGACCCGGACCAGGTGGGCGGCCACGTTGCCGCGCGCCCCGCCGACGTCGACGAAGGAGGTGTGGCGGGACCAGTCCACGCACCGGTCGAGCTCGTGGGCGACGAAGCTGTTGAAGGCGTCCATGTGGCCCATCAGGCCGCGCACGCCGTCGAGGTTCTCGAAGTCCTTGCGGAAGTCCCGCTGGACCTCGGCCGGCTCGTTGCGCAGCACGTCGGTCAGCGAGGCCCAGGAGCGGTAGTGCAGCCGGGAGTGCTGGGCGATCGAGCCGCCGAGGTAGCGCGGGCTGCCGGGGACGAGGAACTCGGCGGCCTCCGGGTGGTTGGCGTACCGGCCGTCGCGGCGCTCCAGCAGGCCGAGGCCGACCAGCGAGTCCAGGAAGTCGCCGCCCGGCCGGGCGCGCAGGCCCAGCCGGTCGAACAGCTCCTCGGCGGTGGCCGGGCCCTCGGCGAGCAGTCCGAAGAGGTCGAGCTCCACGGCGCTCTGCAGCACCTTGGCCTGGAAGTAGGAGGTGTTCAGCCGCAGCAGTGCGCGGGCCACCGAGGCCGGGCCGGAGGTCTGGTCGAGGACGGTCATGTCATGCCTTTCGCATCAGCGTGGGTCAGCGTGGGTCAGCGCGGGTCAGCGCGGGTCGGGGCGGTCAGGGCGGTCAGGGGGGCGCGGGTCAGGGGGTTTCCAGGTAGCGGTCGATGACCGTCCGGAAGTAGTCGGGCCCGAAGGCGGGCCGGGCCTCGGCGGGCAGCAGTCGGAGCAGCTTCTCGTTGGAGACCGAGTGGTCGTCGGCGACGTCCACGGTCTGCTTCGCGGCGACGGTGCCCAGCCGGGCCTCCAGATGGGCGATGATCTCCTCGATCGGCACCGCGTGCCCTGAGGCGACGTTCACCACCTCGCGGGAGACACCGGCGGTGAGCAGTGCGTCGATGACGGAGACCACGTCGAGGACGTGCACCACGTCGCGCCGCGCCCCGCGGTGCACCCGCACCGAGCCGGCGCGGATCTGCGCGACCAGCGAGGGCAGCAGCTGGTGGCTGCGCTGGGCCCGGCCCACGGTGTAGGCGAGCCGCAGCACCAGGGTGTCGACGCCGGAGGCGCGCAGCACCCCCTCCATCGCCAGCTTGTGGCGCCCGTAGGGGGAGTTGGGGAAGACCGGCCGGTCCTCGCGGCTGCGGTGGCTGCCGGCGCCGTACATGCCGCTGGCGCAGGTGGAGAAGTAGACCAGCCGCCGGTCGTCCCGTTGGCAGCGGTCGAGGACCCGGTAGAGCAGCTCGGCTTCGCGGGCGAACTCCGCGTCGGCGGTGCTGTGCCCGCTGGACACGCCGGCCGCGAAGACCACCGTGCCCGGGTGGGCGGACGCCAGCGGCTTGAGGCTGCCGGCGAGGAAGCCGCGTCCGACGATCTCCATGGCACTCCTCAGCGGCGTTCGGCGATCAGCACCCGCAGCGGGTTGTGCGGCAGGGTGTGCTGGGTGGGCCGGGTGAAGCCGGCCGCGACGACCATCTCTTCGTACGCGGAGACGGGGTGCACCTGGCCCTCGGAGGTCCAGGCGAGCATCAGCGCGGAGAACAGGTGGGGGACCGGGTCGCGGTGCGGCGCGGTGTCGTCGGTGCTGATGGCGATGGCGACCAGCTTGCCGCCGGGCCGCAGGGCGCTGCCGGCGCGGGCGAGCAGCTCGGTCGCGCGGGCGGTCGAGAAGTGGTGCAGGACGTTGGCGACCACCACGACGTCGTACGGTCCGCCGAGCGGGACCTCGAACATGTCGCCGGGGACGAAGTGGGCGCGGTCGCGGACGCCGAGGCGCTCGGCGTTGCTCTCGGTGACGGCGAGCACGTTGGGCCAGTCCAGGGACCAGACCTGGGCGCGGGGGTCGCGGGCGGCCAGGGTGTAGCCGTAGAGGCCGTGCCCGCAGGCGACGTCGAGCACCCGGGGGGCGTCCTCGTCCGGGGCGCTCGGCTGCGGTAGCACCGCGTCGGCGACCAGCTCGGCGATCGGCCGGGTGTTGAGCGTGCCCAGCGCGGCGAAGTCCTCCCAGAAGGTGTAGGAGGGCGTCTCGGCGTTCTGCTCCATCACCGTGCCGCCGTTGCGGACGGCGTCGCCGAGGCGCTTGACGGCGTCCCACTCGTAGTCGCTGGCGGCGAGGCGGACGGCGTGGCCGTAGTAGTCGGGGTGGGTGCTGACGAGGATGCTGTCGGCGCCCGGGGCGAGCCGGAACCGGTCACCCTCCGTCTCCAGCAGGCCGATCGCGGCGAGGGCGTTCAGCAGGATGTGGACGGCACGGGGGTCGGCCCCGCAGGCGGCGGCGACCTCCTTGGGCACGGCCGGGCCGTCGGCGAGGGCGTCGAAGACCTTGAGGTCGACGCCGGCGCGCAGGACGCCGGTCTTGCGGACCGCGGACATCATGGCCAGGAGGTCCTGCCTGGTGACGGTCGGTACTCGGTCGTCGGTCATCCGGTCTCCCCGGGTTGGGCGGGCACTGACGGTTCGCCAGAGCATCGTGTGGCTGCGGGCTGGCGATCCGCTTGAGCCGCGGTGGAGGCCGTCGGCGCGCAGGGGAGGCCCCCGAGGTGTGATGCAGATCACAGTGACATGGTCATGATGTACGCCGGGTGATCGGGCGCGAGGGTCGTCAAGGGGTCGCCCGGGGCCGGGCCAGCGGTTTTGCCAAATCCACACATTTGTGACCCGCGGTTTGCCTGAGCCTCGTGGATACGCTCCGTGCCCGCACCGTCGGAGTGTCGGCCGGGCCGCCGGGGGCGCCCGTTCGGGGTGGTTGACCAGCGGCTTTGCGGGAATGGCCATAGAGGTGGCCGCGCCGGACGGGCTCGGTGGCCCTCGGAGAACAATCTTGACGTGGACAAATAATCTCATGACACTAGTCTCACGAGAGTTTGATCGCCGACGGAATTCCCGGGGTTGAAATGATCACGAGCGACCGTTCCGAGTGCTTCACGATCCAGGTGCTGGGCGCCCTGAAGCTCCGCGCCCCCGGCGGGGCCAACATGGTGGACGACCTCACCGCACCCAAGCCGCGCAAGATCATCGCGCTGCTCGTCATGCAGGCGAACCGCGTCGTCCCGACCGCCGCGATGGCCCGCGAACTGTGGGGCGACAACCCGCCCGCCAGCGTCCAGACCACCCTCCAGACCTACGTCCTCCAGGTGCGCCGGATGCTCAGCCGCGCCCTGGGCATCTCCGCCGCCGAGGTCGCCCGCACCGTGCTGGTCACCAAGTTCGGCGGCTACCAACTGATCATCCGTCACGGCGACATCGACGCCCACGAGTTCGAGCGGCTGCTCGCCGAGGGCCGGCAGGCGCTCGCCGACGGCAGCGACGAGACGGCCGTCCGGCTGCTCACCGAGGCCCTCGAACTCTGGTGCGGCGCACCGCTGGTGGACGTCAAGCCGGGCCCGCTGCTGGACGCCGAGATCCGCCGCCTGGAGGAGAACCGCCTCACCGCGCTGATGCAGCGGGTCGACGCGCGGCTGCGGCTCGGCCGCCACCACGAACTCCCCGGCGAACTCGCCTCGCTCGTCGGCCAGTACCCGATGAACGAGAACCTGCACGCCCAGTACATGCTCGCGCTCTACCGCTGCGGCCGCTGCCCCGAGGCGCTGGAGGTCTTCCGCCGGCTGCGCGACCACATGGTCGGCGAGCTCGGACTGGAGCCCTCGCTGCGGATCCAGAGCCTGCACCGCGCGATGCTGGCCGCCGACCCCGCCCTGGAGTACGGCCCCGACCGCGCCGACGGCAACCTGCTGCTCGACCGGCTCGGCGGGGCGCCCGCGGCACCCGGCCCCTGGGCGTCCCGCCTCGCCAGCTGAGGCGATCCGATCGCTACGCCTCCCGGCGCCAGTGGACGCCGTGTCCGTCGATCGGCACGATCGGCTCCCGCACCCCGTGCCGCTCACGGAAGTCCGCGACCGCCTGCCGGCACGGCTCGATGTTGTAGTCGTCCACGATCACGAAACCCCCCACCGACAGCTTCGGGTACAGGTGGGTCAGCGCGTCCGTGGTCGACTCGTAGAGGTCGCCGTCCAGCCGCATCACCGCCAGCGCGTCGATCGGCGCCGACGGCAGCGTCTGCTCGAACCACCCCTCCAGGAACCCCACCTGGTCGTCCAGCAGCTGGTAGCGGGCGAAGTTCTCCGCCACCTCCTCGCGCGTCACCTTGAGCACCCCGTTGATCCGGTGCAGCGCCATCTCGCGGTCCAGGGGGTGGCTCCCGGAGTGCACCACCGGAACGCCCTCGAACGAATCCGCCACCCAGACCCGGCGGTCCCGGACGCCGTACGCCTCCAGCACGGCCCGCATCAGGATGCAGACCCCGCCGCGCCACACGCCCGTCTCGATCAGATCGCCGGGTACGCCGTCCTCCAGCACCCGGGCGACACACGACTGGACGTCGTCCAGCCGCCGCAGCCCCACCATCGTGTGCGCGGTCGTGGGCAGGTCCCGCCCCGACGCGCGCAGGTCCGTGTCGTAGCCGTCCACGTCGCCGTACCAGCCGACCGGCGCGTCCTCGTAGATCACGTTCGCGAGCACCCGCTTCATCAGGTTCAGGTACAGCTCGCCGCCCTGTGGAACCACGTCTCCTCCTAGAGCCGAAATGCGGCCGATGAACCGGGGGTGCCGGTCACCGGGGGCAAGAAACGTACGGCGGGGCACTCGAACTCCACTCGAAAGTCGGGGCACTTGCGGACCGGGGCGCTTCGAGTGCGACTCGACCGGGCCTGTGGGGGCGGCGGGATACCAAGGGGAGGAACGCGTCCCGGCCCGCAGAGAGAGGAACCGCCTTGAAAGCTCTGGTCCTGGCCGGCGGCATGGGCACCCGGCTGCGCCCGCTCACCCATGCCATGCCCAAGCAACTTGTCCCCGTCGTCAACAAACCGGTCCTCTTCCACGGTCTGGAGCAGATCGCCCGGGCCGGCGTCACCGAGGCCGCCGTCATCGTCGGCGACTGGCACCGGGAGATCCGCGAGGCCGTCGGCGACGGCTCCCTCTTCGGCCTGGAGATCACCTGGATCCAGCAGGAGGCGCCGTTCGGCCTGGCGCACTGCGTGCTGCTCGCCCGGGAGTTCCTCGCCGACGACGACTTCGTCATGTACCTGGGCGACAACGTCTTCTCGGACGGCATCGCCGACCTCGCCGACGCCTTCCGCCGCACCCGCCCCGACGCCCAGGTGGCGGTGGTCCGGGTGCCGAACCCCGAGGAGTACGGCATCGTCGAGGCCGGCCCGGACGGCCGGGTCACCGCGCTCCGGGAGAAGCCCCGGGCGCCGCGCGGCAACCTGGCGGTCGCCGGCGCCTACTTCTTCTCCCCGCTGGTCCACGACGCGGTCGCCCGGATCGAGCCCAGCCTGCGCGGCGAGTGGGAGATCACCGACGCCATCCAGCTGATGGTCGCCGAGGGCCGGGACGTCCGGGCCGCGGAGATCACCGGCTGGTGGCGGGACACCGGGCGGATCGACGACATCCTCGACTGCAACCGGCTGCTGCTCGACCGGCTGGAGACCGCCGTGGCGGGCACCGTCGACGAGGCCAGCACCGTGCTCGGCGCCGTCGTGGTGGAGCCCGGCGCCCGGGTGGTCCGCTCGCACCTGCGCGGCCCCCTGGTCATCGGGGCCGGCAGCGTGGTCGAGGACAGCTACATCGGCCCGCACACCTCGATCGGCGCGGACTGCGTGCTCACCGACGCCGGCCTCTCGCACACGATCGTGCTCGACCGGGCCACCGTCACCGACGTCAACGGCATCCACGGCTCGGTCATCGGCCGCTCCGCCCGGGTCGGGATCTCCCCGCCGGGCGACGGACGGCACCGGCTCGTCGTCGGCGACCACACCGAACTCCGCGTGCTCGCATGAGGATCCTGGTCACCGGCGGTGCCGGGTTCATCGGCTCCCACTACGTGCGCAGCCTGCTCGCCGGGGCCTACCCCGGCTACGAACGGGCCGACGTCACCGTGGTCGACAAGCTCACCTACGCGGGCAACACCGCCAACCTCCCGTTGGCCGACCCCCGCCTGACCCTGGTCCGCGCCGACGTCTGCGACCGGTCCGCCCTGCTCGACGTCCTGCCCGGGCACGACGCGGTGGTGCACTTCGCCGCCGAGTCGCACGTCGACCGGTCCATCGCGGAGGCCTCGGTCTTCGCCCACACCAACGTGGTCGGCACCCAGACCGTGCTGGACGCCTGCCTGGGCGCCGGCGTCCCGCGGATGGTGCACGTCTCCACCGACGAGGTGTACGGCTCCATCGCCCGGGGCTCCTGGACCGAGGAGCGCCCCCTGCTGCCCAACTCCCCGTACGCCGCCTCCAAGGCCGGCGCCGACCTGATGGCCCGCGCCTACTTCCGCACCCACGGCCTCGACGTCTCGGTCACCCGCTGCTCCAACAACTACGGCACGCACCAGCACCCGGAGAAGGTCATCCCGCGGTTCGTCACCGCCCTGCTCGACGGCGGAGACGTCCCGCTCTACGGCGACGGCCTCAACGTGCGCGAGTGGCTGCACGTCGACGACCACTGCCGGGCCGTGCAGCTCGTCCTGGAGAAGGGCGAGCCGGGGGAGGCGTACAACGTCGGCGGCGCCGAGCTCACCAACCGGGAGCTCACCGGCCGGCTGCTCGACCTCTGCGGCGCCGGCTGGGACCGCGTCCGCACGGTGCCCGACCGCAAGGGCCACGACCGGCGCTACTCCGTCGACGACACCCGCATCCGCACCCGGCTCGGCTTCGAACCGCGCACCCCGCTCGACCAGGGCCTGGCCGACACCGTCCGCTGGTACCGCGACCACCGCGACTGGTGGCGGCCGGCTCCGCCCCCCACCCCGAACCCCGGGGAAGGAGAACGATGAACAGGCGCGTCGTCATCACCGGCATCGGGCTGGTGGCCCCCGGTGGAACCGGCACCAAGGCCTTCTGGGAGCTCATCACCTCCGGCCGGACGGCGACCCGGCCCATCTCCCTCTTCGACGCCACCGCCTTCCGCTCCCGGGTCGCCGCCGAGTGCGACTTCGACCCGGTGCTGCACGGCCTGACCCCGCAGGAGACCCGGCGGATGGACCGGGCCACCCAGTTCGCGGCGGTCGCCACCGACGAGGCGGTCGCCGACGCCGCCCTGGCGTTCGACGTCGTCGAGCCGGGCCGGCTCGGCGTCACCGTCGGCAGCGCCGTCGGCTGCACCACCAGCCTGGAGCGCGAGTACGTCGCCGTCAGCGACGGCGGGCGGAACTGGCTCGTCGACCACGGCTACGCCGTCCCGCACCTCTACGGCCACCTGGTGCCCAGCTCGATGGCGGCCGAGGTCGCCCGGCGGGTCGGCGCCGAGGGCCCGGCCGCCGTCGTCTCCACCGGCTGCACCTCCGGCCTCGACTCGGTCGCCCACGCCCGCGAGCTGATCGCCGAGGGCAGCGCCGACGTCATGGTGGCCGGCGCCACCGACGCCCCCATCTCCCCGATCACCCTCGCCTGCTTCGACGCCATCCGGGCCACCACGCCCCGCAACGACGACCCGGAGCACGCCTCCCGGCCCTTCGACGTCACCCGCAACGGCTTCGTGCTCGGCGAGGGTTCGGCGATGTTCGTCCTGGAGGAGTACGGCCACGCGGTGCGCCGCGGCGCCACCGTCTATGCCGAGATCACCGGCTTCGCCTCCCGCTGCAACGCGTTCCACATGACCGGACTGCGCCCCGACGGCCGGGAGATGGCCGAGGCGATCCGGCTCGCCCTGGCCGAGGCCGGCGCCCGGCCCGCCGACATCGACTACGTCAACGCGCACGGCTCGGGCACCAAGCAGAACGACCGGCACGAGACCGCCGCCGTCAAACTGGCCCTCGGCGCCCGCGCCTACGAGACGCCGATGAGCTCCATCAAGTCGATGATCGGCCACTCCCTCGGCGCCATCGGCGCGATCGAGATCGCCGCCTGCGCCCTCGCCCTGCGGCACGGCGTCGTGCCGCCCACCGCCAACCTGCACACCCCCGACCCGGAGTGCGACCTCGACTACGTGCCGCTGCACGCCCGGCGCCAGGACCTCGACACCGTCCTGACCGTCGGCAGCGGCTTCGGCGGCTTCCAGAGCGCCATGGTGCTCGCCCGGCCCGGGGAGCGCGCCGCATGACCGCAGTCGTGACCGGCCTCGGCGTCCTCGCCCCCAACGGCGTGGGCCTGGAGGCCTACTGGGCCGCCACGTTGCGCGGCGAGAGCGGCATCGACCGGCTCACCCGGTTCGACCCGGAGCCCTACCCGTCCCGCCTGGCCGGCGAGATCACCGGGTTCGACCCGGCCGCGCTGCTGCCCAACCGGCTCCTCCCGCAGACCGACCCGGTCACCCGGCTCTCCCTGGTCGCCGCCGAGTGGGCGCTGGCCGACGCCGGCCTCGACCCCGCGGAGCTGTCCGAGTACGACATCGGCGTGGTCACCGCCAACACCGCCGGCGGCTTCGAGTTCGGCCAGCGCGAACTGCAGAACCTCTGGTCCAAGGGCGGCGCCCACGTCAGCGCCTACCAGTCCTTCGCCTGGTTCTACGCCGTCAACACCGGCCAGATCTCCATCCGGCACGGTATGCGCGGCCCCAGCGGCGTCGTGGTGGCCGACGGCGCCGGCGGCCTGGACGCACTCGCCCAGGCCCGCCGGCTGATCCGCAAGGGCACCCCGGTCGTGGTCAGCGGCGCCGTCGACGGCTCGCTCTGCCCCTGGAGCTGGACGGCCCAGCTCACCAGCGGCACGCTGAGCACCCGGGAGGACCCGGCCGACGCCTACCTGCCCTTCGACGACCGGGCCTGCGGCCACGTCCTCGGCGAGGGCGGGGCCATCCTGGTCCTGGAGGACGCCGGCGCGGCCGCGGCCCGCGGCGCCCGGATCCACGGCCGGCTCACCGGCTACGGCACCTCCTTCGACGGCCACACCGCGCCGGAGCGCGGCGCGGACCGCGGCGCCGGCCTCGGCCGCGCCGCCCGCCAGGCGCTCGACCAGGCCGGCTGGCGGCCCGCCGACGTCGACGTGGTCTTCGCCGACGCCTCCGGGACGCCCGCCGCCGACCGCGCCGAGGCGGCCGCGCTGGCCGACCTGTTCGGCCCGCATGGGGTGCCGGTCACCGCACCCAAGACCATGACCGGCCGGCTCGCCTCCGGGAGCGGCCCGCTGGACGTCGCCACCGCCCTGCTCGCCCTGCGCGACCAGGTGATCCCGCCGACCGCCAACGTCCGCCGCCCGGCGGCCGGGTACGCGCTCGACCTGGTCACCGCGCCGCGCCGGCAGCCGCTGCACCGCGCCCTGGTGCTCGCGCGCGGGCACGGCGGCTTCAACTCGGCGGTGGCCGTCGAGGCCCCGGCCGCCTGAGCGGCGACGCCGAACGGGCCGGGCCCCCACCCGCGAGTGGGGGCCCGGCCCGTTCGGCCGTGCTGCGGCAGAGGAAGGGCCGTCAGTGGCCGTCCCGGGTCACCACCCGGGTGCGCACCCGCCAGCCGCCGTCCGCGCGCACCAGCACGTCCTCGCAGACACAGGCGCGGTGCAGCCGCGGCTCGCCGCCGCGCGGCGTCAGGTACACCAGGGCGTAGCAGCGCACGGAGACGCTGCCGTCCGGCCGCGCCTCGACGTCCAGCATGCCGTGCCAGTGCCGGTGGGTCTCGCCCGCCGCCTCCTGGGCGGCCCGGGCCCTGCGGGCGCCCTCGGCCAGCTCGGCGCGGCCGCGGCTCGGTTCGGGCCGGCCGGGCAGCCGGAAGGTGCCGTCCTCGGTGAATGTGGCGGCCCACTCCTCGGCCCGGCCGCCGTCCAGCAGCTGCATGTGCCGGGCGTAGAACTGCTCGATGTCGGCGCGCAGCCGCTCCAGCGGCACCGTCGTGGTCTCGTTCATGGGGTGAACTCCTGTTCCTCTCGGGGTGTTCGGTGGAACCGGTGGCTACGGGCGGGCCAAGGCACGGGCCAAAGCACGGGCCAAGGCGCGGGCTACGGCACGCGTGCTACGGCGGGGGCTGCGGCGCCGGGGTGAACAGCTCGGAGCGGACCTGCGCCGCCGGGTTGCCGAAGGCGATCCGGGCGGTGAGCTTCGCGCCGATCGGGGTGTGCTGGACCAGCGAGGCCAGCCGGGGCCGGACCACCCGGGCCACCCGGCCCTGCGAGAGCATCGCCCGCGCCTGCATGGTCTGGATCCGCATCACCTGGTCGATGTCCCGCCCCCGCGGCTCGGCGTAGGCGCGCAGCCGCCCGGCCGTGACGTCGCCGGCCCGCACCGCCGCCACCAGCACCGGGTGCAGCAGCGCGGCGTCCTGGATCGCCAGGTTGATGCCCTGCGCACCGAGCGGGCTGTGGGTGTGCGCGGCGTCGCCGATCAACACCAGGCCGTCGCGGACCCACTCCCGGGCGCGGCCCGCGAAGACGTCCAGCAGCGTCAGGTCGGTCAGCGCGGTGATCCGCTCGCCCACCGCGTCGGCGTACTCCGGTACGGCCCGCCGGATCTCCTCCTGCACGTAGGCCAGTCCGCGCTGCGCCAGCCCGGCGTAGCCGCGGTGCGGCAGCGTCCAGCCGAGCTGCACCGTGTCCGGGTACGACGGGTACGCCAGCACCGGGCGGCCGCCGTCGCGGAACACCCGGACCGCCCGGCCGGGCACCCCGGTGCCGGGCAGCTTGAACCAGAGCACGTCGAAGTCGAACACGTCGTCCCGGTTGGCCGGGATCCCGGCCAGCCGGCGCACCTTGGAGAAGCGGCCGTCCGCGCCCACGGTGGCCGCGGCGCGGACGGTGTGCCGCCCGCCCCGCCCCTCGGCCACCGCGCCGCGCACCGCCCCGTCCTTCTCGACCAGCGCCGTCACCCGGCACCCGGCCAGCAGTCGGAAGTCCTCGAACTCCTCGCAGCGGGACTGCAGTTCGGCCAGCACGTGCTGCTGCGGCAGGCTCAGCAGCCGCGGGTACGGGCCGGGCAGCCGGGTGTAGTCGATGTCGAGCAGCGCCCGGCCGCGCTCCACCAGCTGGAACCGGTCCAGCCGGTGGCCGCCGCGGGCCTCCGCGGGGGCCAGCACGCCCAGCTGGTCGAGCAGCGCCAGGCCGCCGGGCTGGAGGATCTCGCCCCGGTACTCGCGGTCGAGCGAGGCGGACTTCTCCACCACCGTCACCCGCAGGCCGGAGCGGAGCAGCAGCAGGGCGAGCGTCAGACCGGCCGGTCCGCCGCCGACGACGCAGACGTCCGCGGTGGTCTCGGTCTCAGGGGGTGCGGTCATCGCGGGGCTCCTCGGGGAGTCGGGTCCGGGCGAGACAGGCGTCGATCACCCGGCGGTAGTAGTGCGGGCCGAAGCCCAGGCCGGCCGCGGCCGGCACCAGCCGCCGCAGCCGCTCGGTACAGACCGGGTCCTCCGGCGGCACCTCGACGACCTGCCGGTCGGCCCGGACGCCCAGCCGGCGCTCGATGTGCCCGACGATGTCCTCCACCGGGACGGACCAGCCGGAGGCGAGGTTGACCACCCCGCCGGGCGTCCCGACCCCCAGCAGCGCGTCGATCAGCGCCACCGCGTGCCCGACGTCGATCAGGTCGCGCCGGGCCCCGCGGTGCACCCGCACCCGGCCGAGCCGGACCTGGCGCACCAGCGAGGGCAGGAACTGGTGGGGGCGCTGCGCCCGGCCCACGGGGTAGGCCAGGCGCAGGATCACGTGCTCCGCGCCGGAGCTGCGGATCACCTCCTCCATGGCCAGCTTGTGCCGCCCGTACGGGGAGGACGGGCGCACCGGCCCGTCCTCCCGGCAGGGCCGGCGCAGCACGCCGTACAGGCCGGCCGAGGAGGTGGAGAAGTAGACCAGCCGCCGCCCGTCGCGCCGGCAGCCCGCGAGGGCCTCGTAGAGCAGGTCGGCCTCGCGGGCGAAGCCGGCGTCCGCCTGGCTGGTGCCGCTGGAGACGCCCGCCGCGAAGACCACGGTGTCGGGGTGGCGGGCCACGAGGGGCCGGAGGCTCTGGGCGAGGAAGCCGCGGCCGACGATCTGCATCGAGCGCTCCTAGGCAGCGGGAGGGGCCGCGGCGGCGGCCCGGCGGACCTGGTCCAGCAGGTCGGCCTGACGGAGGATGCGGTCGCCGTGGCCGGCGAAGCCGCGCCCGGCGAGGGCGGTCCGGGCGAAGGCGGCCACGATGTTGGCGAAGTGGTCGTCGGCCGGGAGCAGCAGCTCCTCGGCGCCCTCCCGGCGCTCGACGCGCACCACCGGCCGGTGGTCCGGCGGCGGGGTGAACGCGCGGTCGAGGGTCACCGTCCCCTCGCTGCCGGTCAGGCTGTAGCGGCAGCGGTAGTGGTGCTCCATGCCGAAGGAGAGCGCGGCGGTCAGCCGCGGCGAGGTGAGCAGGGCCGCGCCGGCGGTGTCCACCCCGGTCGCCGGGTCGTGCCGCAGCACCGCGCCGGCCACCTCCAGCCCGGGGCCGCAGAAGAGCTGCGCCGCGCGGACGGTGTAGGCGCCGAGGTCGAGCAGTGCGCCGCCGCCCAGCTCGGGGCGGTGCCGGATGTCGCCCTCGGGGAGCCGGGGGATGGTGAACTCGGCCGAGAACGAGCGCGGTTCGCCGATCCGCCCGGACTCCACGAGGTCCCGCACCCGGCGGTGGGCGCTGTGGTGGAGGAACATGAAGCTCTCCATCAGCAGCAGTCCGCGCCGCCGGCTGAGCTCGACCACCTCCCGGGCCGGGGCGGGGTCGGTGGTGAGCGGCTTCTCCGCCAGGACGTGCTTGCCGGCCTCCAGCGCCCGGACGATCCACTCCGCGCGCAGCCCGGCGGGCAGCGGCACGTAGACGGCGTCCACGTCCGGGCGGTCGAGCAGCGCCTGGTAGCCGGCGACCGGCTCGGTGCCGAACTCGGCGGCGAACTCCCCGGCCCGCTCGCCGGAGCGGCTGGCCACGGCGGCGACCCGGGTCAGCGGGCTCGTCGTCAGCGCGGGCAGCATCTTGCGCCGGGCGATGGACGCGCAGCCGAGCACGCCGACGTTCAGGCGTTCCACCGGGCCCCCCGATCGCGCAGCGAGCCGAGGCAGGTGACCAGGGTGCGGGCCTCCACCGTGAAGTGGTTGCCGAACTGGATGAAGCGCTGCACCTGGTCGGCCGTCACCCAGCGGTAGTGGTCGGGCAGCTCGGTGGGGAAGTCCTCGCCGGCGGCCGTGATCAGGTACCGGTTGGCACGCCGGAAGAAGCGGCCGCCCTCCTCGGAGAGCACCGCCGAGTAGAGCACCCGCTCCGGCGGCGCGGCCAGCACCAGGTCGAGGAACGGCACCGGCTCCGGCAGGTCGGAGAACCCGTCGGAGACGCACTGCACCGTCGGCGCCAGCTCGACCGCGTCGAAGGTGCCGGGCTGGGACAGGCCCTGCAGCAGCAGCTGCGGTCCGGCGGGGGTGGGGCGCACCACCAGGGCCGCCAGCCCGGTCCGTTCGGCGGCCAGGAGCGGCTGCGTCCACCGGGTGACCTCGCGGTTGCCGGCGACCACCGACACCGCGACGACGCGCTGGTGGCGCCGCCCGGTGTGGGCGATCTCGGTCTCCGTCCGCCGCCACCGGTCCACCCGGTCGAGCGGCACCAACGCCGTTTCGCGGCCCTGCTGGGTCTTCAACTCGTTGAGCCAGCTGAGCACTTCGGTGTCGGAGTGGACCCCCGGAGCGTCCGTGGCGTCCGGGGCGCCCTCGGTGGCGGGCGGCCGCAGCGGCAGCGAGGACAGCACCGTCCGGGCGTCCATGTTGACCAGGTTGTCCACGGCCAGCAGCCGGTGGATCTGACCCAGTGTCAGCCAGCGCCAGTCCGGGCGCACCTCGACCTCGCCGGTGACCTCGACCACCAGGTTGCGGTTGCGCTTGCGCAGGAAGCTGTCGCCCTGCTCGGACTGGAGCACGTCGGTCAGGACGGTCCCGCGGCCCGCGGCCAGGAAGTACTCGATGTACGGGGTGGCCAGGCCCCGGTGGACGCGGGTGTAGTTGCTGCGGGTGGCCTGGACGGTCGGGCCGAGCTGGATCGTCCCGATGTTGCCCGGTTCCATCTTGGCCTGCATCAGGAAGTGCAGGACGCCGCCGATCTCCTTGGCCAGGATGCCGAGGATGCCGGTCTCCGGCTGGCAGATGATGGGCTGCGACCACGCCCGCCCGTCCTCCTCGCGGACCTCCAGGCCGCGGATCGCGAAGAACCGGCCGGTCTCGTGCACGAGGTCCCCGGTGCCGGCCTCGGTGTGCCACTTCTCCAGGCGGTCGAACGGGATCCGCTCGACCCGGAAGGTGCCGGCCCGCCGCCGGTCGGCCAGCCAGCCGGGCACCTCCTCGGCCCCCTCGACGGCCGCCGCCGAGCGGGCCAGCCGGGCGGCCGCCTCCGTCGACGGGTGACGGGCGGGCCGGTCCGCCGTCCTGGTCTCTGCTGCGCGGGCCATCACGGTCCCTTCCGAGCGCGGGTGTGGAGGGGCCCACCGTCCCGCGGCGGCGTCGAGACGGCATCGAGGAGGCGTCGAGGCGGGCTCGAAGCGGGCTGGAGCGGCCTTCCACGCCGATTCGAGCGGCGCTCCGGCGCCGGCGGCCAGGCTCGACGGGTACCACCTCCATCACGACCCGAGGAGTGAACGACCATGATCACCGAAGCCGATCTCAAGCGGATCATGCGCGAGGGGGCCGGCCAGGCCGAGGGGATCGACCTCGACGGCGACATCGCCGACGTGCTCTTCAGCGACCTGGGCTACGACTCGCTCGCCGTCCTGGAGACGGTCAGCCGGATCGAGCGCGAGTACGGCATCCGGATCCCCGAGGACGCCCTCAGCGCCGTCCGGACCCCCGGCGAGTTCCTGGCCCTGGTGAACCGGGCCACCGCCGAGGCGGCCTGATGACCGAGTGGGAGCACCGGACGGCCCTGATCGCCGGCGGCACCCGCGGGGTCGGCCTGGCCGTCGCCCGTGAGCTCGCCGGCCGCGGCTGCCACGTCTACCTCAACCACGCCCGCGACGACGCCGCCGCGAAGGACGCGCTCGCCGCACTCGCCGACCTGCCCGGTCGCGCGACCGTCCTCAAGGGCGACGTCACCCGCCCCGACGCGCTGCCGCGCCTGCTGCGGCGCGTCCGGGAGGAGCGCGGCCGCCTCGACGCATTCGTCCACAGCGCGGCCTCGTTCCACCCGATGGACGCCGCCCGGCCGGACGCCGAGCTGTTCCGGCAGGACGTCACCACCGCGCTCGCTCCGCTGCTCCTGGGCGTCCGCCCGCTGGTCGGGGCCATGGCCGGCGGGCCGGGCCGGATCGTCGCCGTCTCCAGTAACGGCGCCCGGCGGGTCGTCCCGCGCTACCTCGCGGCCGGTGTGGCGAAGGCCGCCCTGGAGGCGCAGATCCGCTACCTCGCCGTCGAGCTGGCACCGCTCGGCATCACCGTCAACGCGGTCGCCGCGGCCAAGCTCGACAAGGGCCCGGGCGGCGCCGACGCCGGCGTCCTGCGCGTCCTCGCGGAGCGCACCCCTGGCGGCCGCCTCACCACCCCGGCCGACCTCGCCCGGACGGTGGCCCTGCTCTGTGCCGACGAGGCGTCCTGGATCCACGGCCAGGTGGTCACCGCCGACGGCGGCCTGAGCCTGCGCGCCTGAGCCTGCGGGCCTGAGCCAGCGCACCTGAGCTCCGCCGTTCAGCCCCCCACGATCACGCGGGCCGTCCGCACGGCCCGCGCCCCACCCCCGAGGAGACCCGTGCGCATCATCGACCTCTCCACCCCGATCGACGCCGCGGGCTGGGAGCCGGAGCCCGTCGAGCACCGCATCATGTCCGCCGCCGAGGGCGCCAAGCACATGAGCGAGGAGATGCTCGAACACTTCGGCCTGGAGTTCGACCCCTCCGTCCTGCCGGACGGCGAACTCCTCACCATCGACACCCTCACGCTCACGACCCACACCGGCACCCACGTCGACGCCCCCTCCCACTACGGCTCCGCCGCCCGCTACGGCGACGGCCGCCCCCGCCACATCGACGAGCTCCCGCTGGAGTGGTTCCACGGCCCCGGCGTCGTCCTGGACCTCTCCACCGCCGCACCGGGCGCCGTCGACGCCGCCCACCTGCGCCGCGAACTGGACCGGATCGGCCACGCCCTGGCACCCGGCGACATCGTCCTGCTGCGCACCGGCGCCTCCCGGCTGGCCGGCACCCCGGAGTACTTCAGCCGCTTCACCGGGCTCGACGGCTCGGCCGTCCACTTCCTGCTCGACCAGGGCGTCCGGGTGATCGGCACCGACGCGTTCAGCCTGGACGCCCCGTTCCGGATCATGATCGAGGGCTACCGGGAGACCGGCGAACGCAGCCTCCTCTGGCCGGCCCACTTCGCCGGGCGGGAGCGCGAGTACTGCCAGATCGAGCGGCTCGCCCACCTGGAGGACCTGCCGGCCCCGACCGGCTTCACCGTCAGCTGCTTCCCGGTGAAGATCACCGGCGCCGGCGCCGGCTGGACCCGCGCGGTGGCCGTCCTCCCGGCCTGACTGCCCTCGTCTCTCGGCACCCCTGCCTCTCCCGCCTGCGCCGTGCGGACGCCGTCGCCGGACTGCTCGCCGACGACGGGCGGTGGATCGGCGGGACCGAGCTGACGCGCAGCGCCGAGGCCCGGTTCGAGCGGCCCGTCGGCGGAGGCGCCGGCCCCGGCGCGATCTGGAGCGGCTACCAGGACCTGCGGATCCGCACCCGTGCCGCCGGCCCGGACCCGTCCGCCACCGCCGCAGGAACGTCCTCCCCCGGGGCCGCCGCCTCGACGGCCCCCGCCGCCGACCCGCGCACCGAGGTCCTCTTCGAGGCCGTCGCGAAGGCCACCAGGACCCGCTTCCAGTTCCGCGACTGGACCTTCGACGAGGCGGCGTACAGGTCGATGCTCGACGACGACCTCGCCAACTCGCTGCCCTACCACGCCTACTTCGGGGCGGAGGACGACGCGCAGAACGCGGCCGCCGCGCTCGCCCTGCTGCCCGGCGTGGCGACCAGGCTGTCCGCCGAGATCGCCACCTTCGCGCACACCGACGGCGACTTCGGCCCCCGGCGCGTGCTGGCCGACCTCCTCGGCCTCCTCGACCTCGACCCTGCCCTCCTCGCACCCCCGGGAGCCCCCGCGTCCTGACCCCTCCACCGCCCGCGCCGGGACCGCCGACCGGTGGACGGCTTCCCACGGGAAGTCCCGGCGTTTCTTATTGACGCTCCGTCTAGCCGGTCGGAGACTGCAAGGACACGAGGGTCGAACAGGACGAGGTGGCGTTCCACGGTGAGGGCCGGCTCCGCGTCCCAGATCACCGCGCCCGGCTCCGTCGGCGCGTCGCGCCAGAAGCCCTCCCAGGCATCGCGGTACCGACTCGTCACGCTCATGGCGGGGACCTCCGGGTGTCACGCACGGTGTTGAGGTCGTGTCTATCGGTGCCGGGGTCCGGGCGGCAAGCATCCGGCGGTCGGCCCGTCGCGCGGTGTCGCCGCCGCGGCCGGGGGTCGGGACCGGGTCCGGGGGCGGGACGGGGGCCCCGTCGGGTGCCGGCCCGCCGAGTGGATCGTCCGGCACGGGGAAACCGCCCGGAGGACGAGGACGCGGGGGCTCGCCGCCCGGCAGCCTGGTGGTGCGCTCCGGGGAACCGCCCCGGGGCCTCCACCGACGATCCGACGGAGCGTGGCCTCATGACCGTCCATCAGCCGAGCAGCCCCGAGCCCTCCGGACCGGAGCCTTCGAGCCCCACCTCCTCGACCCCCGACCCCTCCGCCCCCGAGCCGACCCGCCGCGGTGCGGGCCCCGGTGGTGCGGGCCCCGGCGGTGCGGCGGAGCGGCGCGAGCTGGTCCTGCGCGCAGCCGTGCGGCGCGGACTGCTCGACCCCGAGGACGCGCTGCTGGCGGCCTTCGTCGACCTCGACGGGGTGGCGGCGAGCGTCGCGGCGCTGCACCGGGCCTTCCCCGCGGACCTGGACGTGCTGCACACCTTCGCGGCGAAGGCGAACTGCCTGGTCCCGGTGCTGGCCAGGCTGCGCGGCCTCGGCATGGGCTGTGAGGTGGCCGGGCCCGGCGAGTTGGCCCAGGCGCTGGCGGCCGGCTTCGACGCCGGGCGGATCGTCTTCGACTCACCGGCCAAGACCCGCCGGGAGCTGGCCCGGGCACTGGATCTCGGCATCGCGGTGAACCTCGACAACTGGCAGGAGCTCGCCCGGGTCGACGCGCTCCTCGACGCCCGCGAGTCCCCGACCCGCTCCCGGCTCGGCGTCCGGATCAACCCGCAGGTCGGCGGCGGGGCGATCGGGGCGATGAGCACCGCCACCGCGACGTCCAAGTTCGGCATCCCGCTCGCCGACGAGGGCAATGCGGACCGCCTGCACGAGGCCTTCCGGGAACGGCCCTGGCTCGGCTGGCTCCACGTGCACGTCGGCTCGCAGGGCTGCCCGCTGGACCTCATGGCCCAGGGCGTCGGTGAGGCCGTCGCCTTCGCCGAGCGGCTGAACGCCGAGCCCGGCCCGCGCCGGGTGGTGGGCATCGACATCGGCGGCGGACTTCCCGTCAACTTCGCCGGCGAGGCGACCGATCCGACCTTCGAGGCGTACGTGGACCGACTGCGGGCCCACGCGCCGGCCCTGTTCGGGGGCGGCTACCGGGTGGTCACCGAGTTCGGCCGCTCGCTGCTGGCCAAGAACGGCTTCACCGCCGCCTACGTCGAGTACACCAAGGTGTCCGGGGGCCGGCACATCGCGGTCACCCACGCCGGCGCCCAGGTCGCCACCCGGACCGTCTTCATGCCCGACGCCTGGCCGCTGCGGATCACCGCCCACCACCCGTCGGGCGGCGCGAAGGCCGGGGAGCCGGTGGCGCAGGACGTCGCCGGGCCGTGCTGCTTCGCGGGCGACGTGGTCGCCCGGGCCCGGCCGCTGCCGCTGCTGGAACCCGGGGACCTGGTCGCCCTCCTCGACACCGGTGCCTACTACGCGACGACCCACTTCGAGTACAACAGCCTGCCCCGGCCGGCCGTGCACGGCTTCACCGTGGACGCCGCGGGCGGCGTGCACTTCGAGCCGTTGCGGCCGGCCCAGGGCGTCGACGAGCTGGTCCGGGCCGACCGCTGACCCCCGGGGCCCGCGGCGGTCCGGCGGGGTGTCCGGGATCAGGAGACCAGGGTCTGCTCCGCCAGCTCCGTGAGCCGGACGGTGCAGAGGCCGCCGCGCTCGGTCCGGACGTCCGTCACCTGCAGCTGGGTGCCGGGCAGCAGGATGAACTCCTCCTCGCCGGTGAACGCCGAGAACTCGCGGATGCCCACGGCCCGGGCGGGCACCACCTCGAAGAGCGTCCGCTTGCCGCGGCCGCCGAGGAACGCCCGGGCCACACCCGGCTCGGAGGTGCAGGAGGACACGCCCCACCAGGTCACCGTCCGGCCGAGCGGGTACTGGCCCCGCAGGTCGAGCGGCACCCCGCGCCAGAGCGGCGCCGTGCGGGCGGGCAGCTGCGACACGGCCGCGAACAGCAGCCGCAGGTAGGGCAGGTAGGGGGTGAGCCGGCTCCGGTCCGGGGAGCGCAGGACGGCGTTGATCTCCCGGTAGAACGCGGACTCGCAGGTGTAGAGGTAGAGCGCGGCGATCGCGTCGGCGGACAGCCCGCCCGCCGTCCCGTCCGCCCGCCGCTTGCCGAACTCGTGCGACCGCGTGACGTGCCGGTCCAGCCCGGACAGCAGCTCGGCGACCGGGCCGACGGCGTCCCGGAAGTCCATCATCGGCGTGTCGAACACCCCGGTGATCTCGGGGAGGACGAGGCCCTCGTCCTTCACGCTCGCCAGGCGGTCGAGGTAGAGCTGGTGGAGTTCCATGGTGGAGGCGATGAAGGCGCCCATGCGCTCGGCGGTGTCGCCGTCCGCCCGGCCCTCCTCCGCCGCGCGCTCGTTCCACCCCGTGCTCGGCAGCCAGTCGATCCCGTCCGCGCCGAGCGAGGCGAGGGCCGCGTTCACCGTGCCGAAGTGGTCGCCGTCGCAGAAGATGTCGCCCTGCGCCGCGGGGTTGGCGTGGTCGATGTGCCGGACCTCGACCGCGGGGTACTTCTCCTGGAGCTTGAGCACGACCTTCTTCAGGCTGCGCGCGTGCGCGCCCCACCACGCGAAGACCACACCGCGGTCCTCCTCGGCGGCGTCCTGCTTGGCCTTGAGGATCTCCTCGACGATCCGCTCGGCGACCGGCCGCCAGAACGCGGTGTGCCGGTCGGTCCCCGTCGAGCCGTCGCTGCCGGCCGTGAGCGCCGCGTTCAGCAGCAGCACGCCCTGGGTGAGCATCGCCTGGAACCACTCCGGCGGCTGGACGGTCTCCCGCTCCTTCAGCAGCGCGCGGACGTCGGCGATCGGCGTCTTCTTGACGATGCCGTACTTCCACATCGCCGCCGCCTTGATGATGCAGCGGATGCTGACGACCCGGCCGAACTGGCTGTCCTTCCAGTCGTGGAAGGTGTTGTCGAACATCGCGATGCCGGTGGCGCTCTCCGGCCTGGGGTAGGGGTTCTGCCCGAAGACGACGACCTTCCACTTGTGCGGCGCGTTCGGCTTGAGCGCCTGGAAGGTCAGCTCGCGGACCGGGACGACCTCCGGGCCGCGGCCCGGCCCGATGAACGAGGCCGCGTCCGGCTGTGCCTCGATGACCGGCTTCAGCAGCGGGAGCCAGGGCTCGCCGCCGCCCTTGAAGAGCTCCGTGAGCGCCAGCGGGTCGTGCGGGTCGGGCGTCGCGGGGGTGGCGGGGGTGGTGGCGTCGGTCATGGTGGCGGGCTCCGAAGGTCGAACCGTGCGTGCGCAGGGCGGGGCGTGCTCGTGAGGGGCTGCTGATGATGGGCCGTCAGGCACTGCTGACCGCCACTCACAGTCCTACCGCCCGGGTCCGACAGCCGGCCCCGGCGCCTCCGCCCCTCCCGCGCGCCGTCGGAACCCCGGCCCCCGCCCCCGACCCGTCCTGTCAGTGGCAGCCGTTAGCGTCGGTGGTGTCGGACGAACCGCAGCTCGATCGGAGTGAAGTATGACCATGGCCCCCGTGGACCTCGTGGACCGCGTGCAGTCGCCGCTCAAGGTCGTGTTGACCGACGTCAACGCGACGGTGGTGGAGGCGTGGCGGGCGGCGTTCGCCGACACCCCGGGGATCGAGATCCGCCGGGGCTCGATCCTCGACGAGCAGGTCGACGCCTGGGTCAGCCCCACCAACTCCCGTGGCCGGATGGACGGCGGCGTCGACGCGGTGGTCAAGCGGCACCTCGGAGCGGGCATCCAGCTGCGCGTCCAGCGGGCGATCCGGGACCGGTTCGCCGGCCGGCTGCCGGTGGGCAGCGCGGTGTGCGTCCCGTCCGGGGCGACCAACCCGACGTTCCTGATCTCGGCGCCGACGATGGAGGAGTCCTCGCAGAACGTGAGCGAGACCCTGAACGTGGCGCTGGCGTGTGCCGCCGCGTTCCAGGCGGTGCACCAGCAGAACCGGAAGACGCCCGGCAGCATCACCTCGGTGGCGCTGGTCGGCATGGGCGCCCGGACCGGCCGGGTGCCGGCGCGGGTCTGCGCCAACCTGATGTGGACCGGCTACACCCTGTTCCAGGACCACTGCTTCGAGGACTACGACGACCTGCGCGCCACGATCACCGCGCAGCTCGACGACCTGGAGAGGGCGCCCGCCGAGCAGCGGGTGCGGATAGCCCCGCCCGCGCGCCGCACCTCCCGTCGCTGACCGGCGCCGACGACCGGTGCCGCCGACCGGCCCGGCCACGGTCCGGTCGGCGACGGGAGCCGCCTCACGCGGGTTCGAGGACGATCCAGACCTGCCCGGGGTGGAAGGCCATCGGCTGCCCGGCGTAGCTGAACTCCGTGCCGCCGGCCGGATCCGGCCGGGACCAGCTGCCCCGGTACGCCGCGCCGTCGCGCAGGACGACCGCCTCGCCGCTGCCGACCGTCGGGGCGAACGGCACCAGGTGCCCGAAGGAGTCGACCAGCCCCCGCGGCGAGGTGGTCTCGGCGACCTTCTGCACCACGATCGTCGGTGCGCCCATCTGCCCGGCGTCCGTCGTCATCGCCGGCCTGCCGTCCACCGCGACCAGGTACTTGCCCTGCGCGGCGGACCAGGTGAAGGTGAACGAGGCCGCCGGCATCCGTGCGGTGAACGACCCGGTCGGGACACCGCCGGCCGGTGCGTCGCCGAAGCGGAACCCGATGTCCCGGGCCGCCGCCGCGTCCGGGAAGTGGTCCAGGATCCCGGACGGCACCACGTACTCGTTGAACGGCGGCACGTTCCACTTCCCGCGGAAGAAGGAATCGTCCTGCTGCGGCGAGCAGTTGAACAGATCGGCCCGGGCGAGCACGGGCAGGAACGCGGTCTGCGCGCCGGAGTAGGCGAAGTCCACCCGCCCGTACTGCTGCAGGAGCGGCAGATCCGTCTCCCGGGCGCTGCGCACCGGGCCGATCCGGTCGCCCTGGGGCAGGTGGTCGGAGTCGTACACCGCCAGGAAGCGGGAGAGTCCGCCCTCGACCTCGATCGCGTAGACCACGTCGGCGGAGTTCACGCCGGTCTGCGGGCGGGCGGCCGGAGCGTTGTCGATCTTGACGGCGAGGATCCGGCCGGCCCCGCCCGGGAGCCCGGTGAGCGGCGACACGCCGGCCCGGGCCGGGGGAGGGGCGGTCGGCGAGGCCGACCCGGCGGCCGGTGGAGCGGCGGGCGGACCGGCCGCCGGGTGCCCCGGGGAGCCCCCGCCGCCGACGGTGAGGACGGCCGCCAGCACCGTCGCGAGGAGGACGGCGGCGCCGCCCACGACCAGGGCCGCGATCCGCTGTCGGAGCGACAGCGCCCGCCACCGGCCCCGCGCACGTTCGAAGTACCGCATCCGGGCCCACCTCCGTGCCCCCGGCTCTCAGGACCCCGCCATCTGGGAAGACGAACCGGCTGGCCCGCCCGGTTCCCTCCGATGCGCGACAGTTCGTCCGGTTTGCCGTCCTGGTTCGCCCTGCGTTCGCCCGAGCGCCGCGCCGGCCCGCTTCGCCCGCCGCACCCGCGGTCAGAGCGCGCGGGCGAGGCCCCGGCACGCCAGCCCGGCCAGACGGCACCAGGCCCGTGCCACCCCGCCGGGCACCCGGTACCAGGCCAGGCCGAACGGCAGGGCGATGGCGAACCAGGACGGCGGCGCCATCTCGCCCGGCCGCTGCGCGCCCTCGCGTGCCCACCGGCGACACCGCTCGACACCGCGGCCGGTCCAGTCCGCGCAGCGGTCGGCCCGCCCGGCCCAGCGCGCCGCCGCGTCCAGCAGCCGGGCGCGCCGGTCACCGCGCCGCCGCTGCACCGCGGGGCCGGTCATCACCGCTCCAGCCGCGCCGCGAGCCACTCCGGGAGGGCGTCCCGGTTCGCCCGGCTCACCTGGAGGAGCTCGACGTCGGCGCGGTGCTTGAGCTCGTCGGTGAACGGGCCGGGCTGCGCGTGCACGGTGGCGACCACGTCGACCTCACCGGCGAACAGGTCCCGGACGGCCTCCTGGAACGGCGGGTACGCCAGCTCCATCCGCCCGAGTTCGTCGACGAGCACCAGCCCCTTCGCCGCCCCGGACGCGGCCGTCGGTTCCCACACCAGGGACGGCACCGCCAGCCGCTCCATCACCCCCAGGTCGACCCCGTACCGCCCGACCCGCGGCGGGCCCGGGAGCCCGACGTGGGCGAGCACGCCCCGCCGGCCCGCCAGCGTTTCCAGGGCGAAGCCGACCCGGGTGCCGCCCTCGCGGATCTCCTCGGTGGTGAACCCGACGGCCTCGCCCGCGCGCAGCAGTGCCGCCAGCCGGCGGATCGCGGTCGTCTTCCCGCTGCCGGGGCGCCCCTCCAACAGAATCCTCGTCGCCATCGCGTGCTCCGCGCCGGGCAGGGGGTGGGTGGCTCGGGCCCTCGTTCCCGCGGACCTGTTCCCAGGCTCCCACCGCGGCGCCCGGCCGGGCCACCGGACGGTGGCGGGGCGGCTGCGCCCGGCGGGCCCCGCGCGGGCACACGGCGGCCCGCCGCCGGCGCCCGGTAGCGCCGGTGGCGGGCCCGACGGCTCGCCGCCGCCGAATCCTTCGCCGCGAGAGCTACTTCGTCGGCATCGGGAGGAAGAAGACGTTGTTCGGCGTCACGACGTTGGTGATGGCCTGACCGAAGAGGGTGGTCGGCTCGTGCCCGTCGGTGAGGATGTCGGTGTTGAGCACCACCACCAGGGTCGCGTCCTGCTCGGGCAGGTAGAGCACGAGGCTCTCGTACCCGGGCAGCGAGCCGTTGTGGCCGATCCAGCCCTGGACGTTGAACAGACCGAGGCCGTAGCCCGCACCGGGGATGCCGGCGCCCAGGAACTTGGTGCGCTCCGCCTGCGTTTCGGGCGAGAGCAGCGTGCCGGTGGCGAGGTCCTTGGCCCAGCGCTTGAGGTCGTGGACGTCGGAGATCATCGCCCCGGCCGCCCAGCCCCAGCTGGGGTTCCAGTCCGTGGCGTCCACCGTCGCGCCGTTGAGGGTCTGGTTGGTGTAGCCGTGCGCGTGCGGGTCCGGGAACTCCGCTCCCTCGGGGAACAGGGTGTGGCGCAGGCAGCTCGGGTCGAGCACCCGGTCCTGGATGAACTCCTCCAGGGTGATGCCGCTGACCTTCTCGACGAGCAGGCCGAGCAGGATGTAGTTGCTGTTGTTGTACAGGAACTGCGTTCCCGGCTCGGAGACGTTGGGGTGCTTGTAGCCGTAGGCGAGCAGCTCGTCCGGGGTGAAGGGCTTGGTGGGGTTCGACTCCAGGGCCTTGGCGAAGTCCGGGTCCGCGGAGTACGGGAACAGGCCGCTGCGCATCTCGGCGAGGTTGCGCACGGTGATGTGGTCGCCGTTGGGGACGCCGGCGATGTACTTCGAGATCGGGTCGTCGAGCCCCACCAGTCCGTCGTCGACCAGCTCCAGCACGGCGGTCGCGGTGAAGGTCTTGGTGACGCTGCCGATCCTCGTGAAGAGGTCGTCGGTCATCGGGGCGCCGGTCTTCTTGTCGGCGACGCCGAAGGAGCGGAGGTAGTGGCCCTTGCCCGGCAGCCAGAGCCCGACGGTCACGCCGGGCACGCCCGTCTTGGCCATCGTCTGCTGGATGGCCGCGTCGAGCTTGGCCGCGACCTCGGGGCTCAGCTCCGCCGACAGCTCGTCCGCGTCGGCGCTGACCTCCGCGTCCTGGCGGTGGTCCTCGCGCTGCTCGTGACCGCGGGCGTGGTCGTGGCCGTGGTGTCCGTGCCCGTGCCTGTGGTGGTGCGGGTGGCCGCGCCCGTGCTCGTGGTCGGCTCCGTGCCGGTGGCCGTGGCCGTGGGCGGCGGCCCTCCCGGGCGTCGCCGCGTTCGCCGGGGTCGCCGCCACCGGTATCAGTCCCGCGACGGCTATGGCCGTGATGGCCAGGCCGCGGCGGGCTCTCGTGTTCCGACGGTGGGGCAGCGCTCGGGTCATCTCGAATGTCCTCGTTCCGATGTGGGTCCAGCTCTTGCTGCGATCGTCGGCGGCGGAACCCGCCGGGACGACTCTGACGAGCTGTACGGGTGACAAGGCATCGGATGGCCGGGGCGCCCCCGTCCGCGGGCCGGCCCGCGCCCCGGTGCGACGCGCCGGCCGGGCCGCCACCGAAGGGGTTCACTCGTTCGAGTGTGGTCCCTTCGGTGGCAGCGCCTCCGGCGGCGTCGCGGGCCGGGACGGGGAGCGCGGCGGTCGGGGTCAGCCCTCCGCGGCCGCGGAGGGTGCGCCGCGCGGCGCGAGGGCGGCGGCGACGGCCTCGCTCTTGACCAGCCACGCCACGCCGAACGCGAAGACGGAGACCGCCTCGCCGAGGTACATCAGGGTGAGCGGCGAGTCCCAGGTGAGGTGGAGGACGGCCCCGACCGCGACCACGGCGAGGCACGCCACGATGGTCCAGCCGCAGACCAGGTACACCCAGTCGGCGGCGGTCCGGCGCCCGCCCGCGCTCCGGGAGTCGGCGAACAGCCGGAGGCAGAAGTAGGCGAGCACCCCGAACAGCCCTGCCGCGAAGCCGAGGTGGAGCGTCCCGACGACCGTCTGCGTGGTGGTCGGGTCCGGTGTGACCGACGCCGGCGGCTCGGCGGGGAAGAGCGCCACCAGGACCGCGAGGACGCCGGCCACCGAACTGAGCCGGTCCTCGCGCCGGTCGTGGCGGTAGCAGATCAGGAAGACGCCGATGGCGCAGAGGCCGCCGACGAAGACGTTGCGCATGTGGGTGTAGTAGGAGGCGCTCATCGAGCTGAGCAGGGCGACGTGGGAGGACGTGAGGATGTTGCCCACGGGAAGGACGATCGGCAGCAGGAACCCGATGACGCCGACGCCCCGGCGCAGGCGCCGCACGGTCGCCCCGTCCTGGGCTTGGAAGTTGACGAGGGGAGATCGATCGGCCATGACGGCCCCCTTGACGGCCTGAGGCTGGGTGGGTCGCGGCCGGACGGGGCCGCACACCAGGCACGGTGGTCGCTGCGGGATGTACCCGCACAACCGGTCCGGGAACCCGCGAGCACCCGACCGTTCGGCAACCGTGACGGGGCGTCGCCCGGCGGCCGCGCGCCCGACGCGCTTGCGGATGCGGTGCCGGGGCTCGCCGTGGAGCTCCGGCCGGGGACCGCAGAGCCGATGAGGAGCCGATGGAGAGAGCGCCCGGACAGCATGGTGGAGCGACTCGAACAGCGGGTCGAACCCACAAGGAGGTCACATGACCAGGACCCTCACGTCGCTCGGCGACAAGATGCTGGGCGCGCTGCTGAAGCAGAAGAAGGCCGGCGCCTGCGTGCCGCCGGACTACTGCGGTGTGGTCGCCTGCAACTCGCGGGGCGGCTACTGCTCGGGCGGTTGGTGGTGGCAGCCGATGTGTAACGGCTACTACAACTGCCAGGGCGTCTGCAAGGGCACCGGCGGTCTCCAGTACAACAAGAAGGTCGCGTACGGCTGCTGACGACCCCGGGGGCGGGGGCCGTTCCCGGCGGCCCCCGCCCCCGGACAGGCACTGAGTCGCCTTCGCCCGGCCCAGAGAGGAACCGACATGCTCACCGCCCTCATCGTTCTCGCCGTCGTGCTCGGCATCGCCACCGCGGCCAACCTCGTCCTCACCTTCGCCGTCATCCGCAGGCTGCGGACGCTGGAGGAGGGCGGCGGCACGGGAGCCCCCGACGCCCTGCCGGCGGTCGGCACCGCCGTCGGCGAGTTCACCGCCGTCACGACCTCCGGGGAGGAGGTCTCCGCCGCCGACGTGGCCGCCGGCGACGCCTTCGCCGGCTTCGTCATGGTCGGCTGCACGCCCTGCGGCACCCTGATCGAGTCCCTCGCCGGCGGCGCCGCCACCGGGGCCGCCGACCCGCTCTTCTTCGTCGTCGGCGACCCGGAGAGCCCGGAGACCCGCAGGATGACCGCCGCCCTCGGCCCCGTCGGCCGGGTGGCCGTCGTCGCCGAGCGGTCCGCGGCCACCGCCGCGTTCGGCCAGGTCAGCGCCTTCCCCACGCTGCTCAGGATCAAGGACGGCGTGATCGCCGCAGCCGGCCACGAGCTGGGCGACGTCGTGCCCGCCGCGGCCCACCACGCGGCGCCCGCCCGCCCGGCTCTGGTCGGGGAACGGGTGTGACCATGACCGTCCTCGGGCGGGTCCGGACCGCGGCCGCCGCGCTGCGGCTCGGCTGGCGGGCCTCCCGCGGCGGGATCCTGCTCCAGCTCCTGCTCGCTCTGCTCACCGGCGCGCTCCCGGCCGCGATGGCCTACGTCACCAAACTGCTCGTCGACGACCTCGCCGGCGCGGGAGGGCCCGGCGCGGCCGACGGCACCCGGGTGGCGTGGCTCGCGGCCGCGGGCGCCGCCCTCGCCGGCGCGACCGCCGTGCTCAACCACGTCACGGCGCTGATCACCGCCACCCTCGGCCGGGCCGTGAACATCGAGGTGCAGGACCGGCTCTACGAACGGGTCAACGCCTACCGCGGGCTGCGCCCGTTCGAGGACCCGGCCACCCAGGACCGCATCCGGCTCGCCGAGACCGCGGCCCAGGGCGCGCCGCACGACGTCCTCGACTTCCTGCTCGACTCGGTCCGCAGCACCGCCACGATCACCGGGTTCCTCGGCACCGTGCTGGTCTTCTGGCCGCCGATGGGCGCGCTGCTGGTGCTCTGCGTCGCGGTCTCCGTCGCCGGCCACCTGCGCACCTCCCGGGGCATGGCCGACACCGCCGCCGCCGTCGTCCCCGCCGCCCGCCGGCAGTACTTCTACCGGATGCTGCTCACCGACCCCCGGGCCGCCAAGGAGCTCCGCCTCTTCGGCACCGGCCAGCTGTTCCGGCAGCGTGCGCTCGACGGGCTCCGCGAGACCTCCGGCGCCGGCCTGGCCGCCCTGCGCCGCAGCGTGCTCGTCCAGTCCGGGCTCGCCCTGCTCACCGCGGCCGCCGCCGGCACCGCGGCGGTCGTCGTCGCCCGCCAGGTGCTCGCCGGCCGGATCACCCTCGGCGACATGACGCTGTTCACCGCCGCGGTGGCCGCCGTGCAGGGCGCCCTCTCCTCGATCGTGATGCAACTCGGGCGCGCGGAGGAGGCGTTGCGGCTCTTCGGCCACTACCTGGCGCTGCTCGGCTCGCCCGCCGACCTCCCTGACGGCACGCACGTTCCCGCCCCGCTGCGGGAGGGCATCACCTTCGAGGACGTCTGGTTCCGCTACACCCCCGACGCCCCCTGGGCGCTGCGCGGCGTCGACCTGCACCTCCCGCACGGCCGCGCGGTCGGCCTGGTCGGCGTCAACGGGGCCGGCAAGAGCACCCTGGTCAAGCTGCTCTGCCGGTTCTACGACCCGGAGCGCGGGCGCATCCTGTGGGACGGCGCCGACATCCGCACGATGCCGGTCGACGAGCTGCGGCGCAGGATCGGCGCGACCTTCCAGGACTTCATGACGTACGACCTGACCGCCGCCGAGAACATCGGCCTGGGCGCGCCCGAGCACCGCGAGGACCTCGACCGGATCCGCGCCGCCGCCGCCCGCGCCGGCATCGACCGCAGCCTGGAGCGGCTGCCCCGCGGCTACCGCACCCTGCTCAGCCGGACGTTCACCGACGAGGACGAGCAGAACGGCGTCTCGCTCTCCGGCGGCCAGTGGCAGCGCGTCGCCCTCGCCCGGTCGCTGATGCGGGAGGACGCCGAACTGCTCGTCCTGGACGAGCCCAGCTCCGGCCTCGACGCGCTCGCCGAGCGGGAGGTGCACCAGGCGCTGCGCAGCCACCGCGCCGGGCGGACCAGCCTGCTGATCTCGCACCGGCTCGCCGCCCTGCGCGAGGCCGACCTGATCGTGGTGCTCTTCGAGGGGCGGGTCGTGGAACGCGGCGGCCACGACGAGCTGGTGGCCCTCGGCGGCCGGTACGCGGAGCTGTTCGCGGCGCAGGCCGAGGGCTACCGCGAGGCCGGGGACGCCGCCGTCGACGGCGAGGGCACCGCGGCCGCGGTCGGGCCCGGCGCCGTTCCGCGCGCGGATGCGGCTGCCCGTGCCGGTACGGCCGTCCGTGACGGTGTGACAGTCCGGGCCGGCGCCGACGCCCGGCCGCCGCGCGTTGCCGCGGCCCGAGCCGAAGGAGTGCGATGAACGCCCTTCCCCTGACCGCCGCCGTCACCGTCGGGGCGCTGGCCGGAGCCGCGGCGACGGCGCTGCTGCTCCGCCGCTCCTTCGAGCTGGTGGACGTGCAGGGCGGCAGCATGGAGCCCACCCTGCGCGACGGCGACCGGGTGCTGGTGCGCCGCACCCGGGTGTTCCGCCGCGGCGACGTGGTGGTCTTCCCCGTGCCGGACGGACCGCGCGACCCGGCGGACGCGCCCTGGCTGGTGAAGCGGGTCAGCGGCGTGGCGGGTGATCCGGCCGCGGACGGCTGCCCGGCGGTCCCGCCCGGACACCTCGCGGTCCTCGGCGACAACCCGCGCAGCCTGGACTCACGGACCTTCGGCACCGTCCCGAGCCGCACCGCCCTCGGTGTCGCCGTCCGCCGGATGGCCCGCGACGGGCGGCCCGCGCAGTCCCTGGGCCGATCGGGGCACGGAACGAACCACGGTTCGAGGAGGACCGCATGACGATGCTGCAACTCGCCGCCCGCGCCCTGCTGGTGGTGGTCTTCGGTGCCGCCCTGATCAGCAAGGCGCGCAGCCGCGCCGCGCTGGCCGCGTTCGCCGCCGACCTGGCCGACTTCCGCTGGCTGCCCGCCGCCCTGCGGCGGCCGACCGCGGTCGGAGTGATCGCCGCCGAGGTGGCGGCCGTGGCACTGCTGGCGACCGTACGGCAGCTCGGAGCGGTGGCGGTGCTGGTGCTGCTGACCGGGTTCACCGCCGCGACCCTCCAGGCCGGGCGGGCGGCGGACTGCCGCTGCTTCGGCGCGGCGAAGCCCGCCGCCCGCGGCACCGCCCGGGGCTTCGTCCTGCGCAACTGCCTGCTCGCCGCGGCCGCGCTCGCCGTGGCGCTGGCCCCCGGCGGTGCCGTGGCCCCCGCCCTGGCGGCGGCCGCCCTCGCGGTGGGCGCCGGCGTGGGCGCTGTGATCGTCCGGTGGGACGACATCGCCTACCTGTTCCAGGGCCCCGCCGCGCCGCGCCGCTCCTGAGGTCCCGCCGCCGCGCCGCCGGTCAGGGCGGCGCGACCGTTCCCGGTGCGTTGGCGGAACGTCGCGGCGGCCGGTCACGGTGCCGCGGCCGTTCCCGGCACCGCCGCTCCCGACCCGGCCGCCGCTCGGTGGCAGGTGCCGGGAGCGGCGGCCGGACCGGTCAGCGGCCCGTACGCCGCCCGTCCGGGTGGGTGCGCGCCGGCTGGCGGCAGAGCCGCGGGAGCCGGGGGACGCACGCACGGGTGTGCCGGCGCGGGCCGATCAGGGCCGGGTCGGCGCGCAGGACGGCGTTCTCCAGCTCCACCAGGGCGGCTCCCGGATCCAGCCCGAACTCGTCGGCGAGCAGGGTCCGCAGCCGGCGGGCGGCGGCCAGCGCGTCGGTCTGCCGCCCGCTGCGGTAGAGGGCGAGGACCAGCCGTTCCACCAGCCGCTCGCGGTCGGGGTAGCGGTCCACCATGGCGGTCAGCTCGGGCACGAGCTCCTGGTGGCGTCCGGCGCCGAGCTCGATGTCGGCCAGCAGCTCGTAGGCGGCGAAACGTTCCTCCTCCAGGCGGGCCCGGAACGGTTCCACGAACGGCGCGTCGATGCCGGTGAGCGCGGCGCCGCGCCAGAGGCCGAGACCCGTCCGTAAGTGCTGGACGGCCTGGGTGTGTTCACCCAGTGCCGTGAGTCGCCGTGCCTCGGCGACCTCCCGCCAGAAGTCCATCGTGTCCAGGTCGTGCCGGCCGACCGAGAGCCGGTAGCCGCCCCCTCGTGAGGCCAGCGGCCCGCCGTCGTCCGCCGTCCCGTGGCCGGTGGCCGCTCCCGGAAGGAGCTTGCGCAGGGCCGAGACGGCGGTGTGCACCTGCCCGCGGGCGCTGCGCGGCGGCCGCTCGCCCCAGAGCGCGTCCACCAGCTGTTCGATGCAGACCTGGTGGTTGGCGTTGAGCAGGAGAAACGTCAGTACCGCCCGCCGTCGCGGCCGGTCGATGGGCACGACGGTGCCCTGGTCGAAGACTTCCAGCGGTCCAAGAACTGTGTAGCGCATGCATCCCCCGTGCTATGGACCTTCAGGGCAGCTCGCGTCAACTCCCTTTTGACAAACAGGAGTCAACAGCTCGCGATGCGCGTGATCATAAGCCGTCGTCTCAGCTATTGGAACAGCGTTGCCGAAAGACCCTGACGGCACGGCCGGGGGTGGGGCCGGGGGTGGGGCGGCGATGTCGGGCCTGCCGCCCGGGGAGCTCGCCGAGGGGCGCCCGTCACCGCACTGACTGGTGACGCGTGAGGCTGCCATCGGCTCGTCGTCACTCCGACGGGGCCGCGCCCGGCTCCGCGAGGGTGCACACCTACCGCGTGCCGACGGCGGGCGGGGTCCTCTTCCGCGCGCGGTAGGCGGCGGCCTTGATCCTGTTGCCGCAGGAGTCCATGCCGCACCACTGGCGCCGCATGCCCCGGGAGCGGTCGAGGTAGATCCGCGTGCACTCCGGGTTGCCGCACTCCTTCATCAGGGAGGCGTCCGAGCCGCTGAGGAGTTCGACGGCCTGCCGCGCGACGGTCGCCAGGGCCTGCGCCGGCGTGCCCTCGTTGTGCCGCCCGGTCAGGGTGAGTTGTGGGGTCACCGGGATCCCGCGCGCGGCGCCGTTGACCACGGCGAGCGCCTCGCGGTCGAGCTCCTCGCCGAGGAGGCGGTTGGTCACGAGGCGGTGGACGGCCTCGCGCACGGTGGTCGCCTCCCGGACGTCCCGCTCGTCGGCGGGCGTGATCGAGTCCACGAGTCCGCAGGCCAGGTACCAGGCGTTGAGCCGCTCCGGGGTCGCGAACATCTCGAACCGCGTCGAGCGCCGCGCGCGGAGGGTGGCCGCGAAGTCGAGGGCAGGGTGACCGCAGACGAAGACGTGGTCGAGATTCACGTCACCATCCTGGCAGGTGACTGTTGCGAGTGGCAAGAAGCCTCCGGCGCAGGGGCGTCCCTCGACTCGGGGCGCCCCGCGTCGGTGTGCCCGGAAGTCCAGCCGTGTGTGCGCCCCTTCCTGACGGCCCGTCCCCGCTCCGTCGACGGCCCGGGGCGCGCCTACGACCGGGCACGGGCCCGCCGTCTCCGCCCAGGCTGGCGGCCACGCCCTCCGTCACCTTTCAAGACGGTGACGAATGGGCGCGGGGTTCTCCGGTCTAGATGGCTGAACGGTGCTGGGAGCGCCCGCACCGCACCTGGGGCGGCAGGCCGCTGCAGGCGTCACCGCCTTGACGGGTGACGGCTGGGGGTGCACGCTGGTGGTCGTCCCCGGTGACAATGAGGACGCCAGTCGTGATCGACGAGGTGGAGGACGCTCATGGTCGAGGAACCCGCGCGCGATCCCGCGGCCGAAGCGCGGCACGCGCGCTACGGCCGGCTCCCCGAGCGGATCCGCTTCGAGGACATGACCGAAGAGGTGGAAGCCCGCCCCCGCGGCACCGCCACCGGCTCGGACCACCCGGCCCGCTCCTGGACCTTCTACTCCTGCCTGATCCTCGACCTGGGCCTGTAGGCCCCCCGGGGCGCCCGGCCGCCCCGGGCGCCCCCGCACCGCTGACGGATCCGGGCCGGCCCCGACGGGGTCGTTCAGGAGCCGCTGGCGCAGCGCTCGGGCGGGGCGTCCTGCAGGTACTGGTGCTTGACGAGGTTGGCGACGTTGTACGTCTCGGAGTCGGAGAAGTCGGACGGCTTGAGGGCGGGGTCCAGCCACTGCTGGTAGCCGAAGCCGGGCTGCGCGAAGGCGGCGGCGATGTGGCCCGTCTGGACGCTGAAGTCACGGTTCACGACGTAGCAGTGGTAGTTGAAGCCGGTGCCGTTGAGCGAGTCCGGGGGCAGGGCGCGCTTGGCGTAGGGCGTCCCGCCGGTCGCGAGGTACTTGCCCGTGTCGGCGCCGAAGCGGTCCAGGGTCCTGCCCGGCTGCACCGTCTGCCGGTGCATGTCGAGGACGCCGTTCAACTCGGCGAAGCCCCGGTTGTCGGGGTACTTCCACTGGTCACCGCTGCGGTACCAGTCGAGGAACTGGGTCGGCTGCAGGCCGCCGAGGCGGTGGTAGCCCACGAGGAGCGCAGCCACCGGCCCCTGCGTCGGCAGGACGGCCGGGCCGAGCTCACGACGGCCGCAGTAGTAGACCGCCGGGTCGTCGGGCGGGAGCAGGTCCGGGCAGTCCGCGGGCAGAGCCCGCTGGGTGCTCGTCCGGACCGGTGCGGCGGCCACGGCGTCACCGGCGGCGGCGAGGAGCGTCAGCGGCAGCGCGGCCGCCATGGACATCGAGACGAGCGTGAGGGAACGCATGGGCGGCTCCAGGGGGACCGGGGGAGGGTGGCGACCCGAGTGCGGCACGGCGCAGCGGTCGCAGGGCACCGTCATTGCACACGCAACCCGGTCCGGATACGAAGGACCGCGGCGATCGGCAGCGTGGACAGCACGCGGGCGGGCTAATCGGTATGACGATCAGTCCCATCGGCCGTCCGTGACTGGCACCGGCACCGGCACCGGCACCGGCACCAGCACCAGCACCGCCGGTCGCCGTTGGAGGTATCCCGCCGGTCAGCTCGTGGTGAAGAGGAAGTCCTCCTTGTTGTCGTAGTTGGGCTGGTGGACGAGCGGGGAGCCGTACGTGGCCGGGCCGGGCCAGATGTCGCCGGGCCCGAGCAGGTGGTCGGCGTAGCCGCTGGACGCGACCGGCGAGGCGAGGTGGATGCGGAACACGGTCGGACTCCTGTCCGCGACGAGCCTCCAGAGTTGCTCCCGGTGGTCGGCACGGCAGTCCCGGAGGAGGACGGTGACGGTGTCGCCGCCACCGGTGGTCCCGTCCAGGCACCGGCCGTCGGCCGCATTGCGGATCCGGTACAGCCCGTTGCCGTCGCCGATGAACTGCCAGCGCTGCGGGTCGCCGTCGGTGCAGGCCTGCAGGCGGACTCCGGCACCGGTGCCGTCGCCGGGGCTGACGCAGAGGTTGGCGCGGAGGTTGACGAGGCGGAGTCCGGCGGGCCGGTCGGCGGGTGACGCACCTGACGGGGACGGGGACGGGGGCGACTGGGCGGACCGCGGGGCGGACGTCCGGACCGACGCCCGGTCCGACGGCCGGATCGGCGGGGGAGCCGAGGGCGGGGCCGACTGCGCGGCCGCGCCGTGCGGACCGGACCGACCGGGCGCGACGGCTGCTGCCGTCGCGACGGTCAGCGCACCGACGCCCAGCACGACGAGGCCGAACAGGACGGTCCGGTCGGAAGGTCGCAGGCGCCGGACGGTGGCGGCCAGGGAGGACAGCGGAGCGGCCCGAGGGGCGTGGACGGGTGGAGCCGGCGGCGGATCCGGTACCGGCGGGGTGGCGGCAGGAGAGGGGGGAACGGCCGCGGCGGCCGGCGGAACCGGATCCGGGGTGCCCGTCCGCACCTGCAGCGCGGCGCGCAGGACGGGCCGCTGCCAGGTGTGCACGGCGGTGAGCTCGGTGCGGGCGCGGGCGCAGTCCGGGCACCGGGCCAGGTGGCGTTCGAGGCCGTGGTCGCGGTCGTCGCCGCGCCGTACGGCGTCGCCGAGCCTGGCGGTGAGCTGGCGGCATTCGCGGCGGGGCGTGTGCAGTGCGTGGACCTGCAGGTAGGCGTCGAAGAAGCCCTGGACGTGCCGGAGCGGCGGGAGCGCGAGGGTGTCGGCGTCGGAGGTCGACGCGGACGGGTCCGGCTCGCTCGTCATCTCCAGATTCCGCCGCAGGTCGGCCTGGACGGTCGCCGGAAGCCTTCGGAAGGCCTGGAGGGCGGTCGAGGCCTTCGGCCGGAGGGTGTGGTCGGAGCGGGCGCGGTCGGAGCGGGGGTGCTCGGAGTCCGCGGGCAGGCCGGCGGCCGGGTCTGACACTGTCTGGTCCCATTCCTCGGGCGTGTGGGCGGCTGTCCGGGCCGGCCCGCTGCCCGCCGCACGCCTCCGGGGCGGCGGGCGGGCAACGGGCCGGCGCAGGATTCTCGGCGGCGGCGGCGGCGGTCCGGCCTGGCCGGGGTGGCCAGTGGGACCGGGTTCAGGGCCTGCGGCGCCGGGCCACGGTGACCGCCGTGGTGCCGCCGACGAGGATGAGGAGGCCGCCGACGACGGCGGTGACGGTGGTCGTGGCGCCGGTGTGGGCGAGGGAGTCCGGGCCCGTGGCGGCGGCTCCCGCAGCCGTGGCCGTGGCCGTGGCGTCGCCGGCCGAGGTGCCGGTGGACGGGGTCGGGAGGCCGGTGGCGCCGATGTCGGTGGTGACGTCGCCCTCGCGGGTGGGCTGGACGGGTGCCGGTGGGGTGGGCGACGTGCTGGTGCTGAGGGTCGGGGCCGGGGTCGTACCGGCGCCGGGCTTGGTGGGCGACGCGCTGGACGTCGGGCCGGGGACGGTGCCGAACCCGATCCGGACATCGGCGCCGCCGGCGGTCGCGTTGGTGATGCTGACGGACAGGCCGCTCGCGGTGTCGCTGAGGGCCTCAGCGCCCTTGAGCGAGCCGGCGATCGTCTTGTCGTCCTGCTTGCCGTTGCTGATCATGACGGCGTGGTCGTACTGACCCTTGGGCACGCGGTAGACGACGACGCCCTGCGCGACGTCGCGGTCCGGCGTGCTGGCCTCGGGCGTGCGGTACTCGACGACGACCCGGTCGCCGCCGCTTCCCAGGGGGAGGTCGATCGCGCGTGCACCGGCGGTGCTCGCGGCGGCGTGCAGCGGCGTGAGGTGCACGGTGGCGGTGGAGCCGGGCGTGACGATCTGCTCGCCGGGCAGCCACTTCTGGGCCAGCAGCTCGGGCGCGGAGAGGCCCTTCTTCTCGCCGCCCGCGCCCATCGGCGTCCGCCTGCTGTAGCCGTCGGCGGTGCAGGCGGTGAAGCTGCCCGGGGTGCACACCTGGCGGTCCTGATGGGCGAAGCCGAGGTTGTGGCCGATCTCGTGGGCGATGGCGGCCAGGTCCTTGACGGCACCCTCCTGGAACCAGGTCGTGTCCCCCGGCTGGTTGCCGAGGCCCCACCACTCGCACGCCTTCGTGCTCGGCATCACGATCGACAGGTGGTCGTAGGTCACGTCCTGGACGGCCTTGCGGGCGAGCGCGGCCATCTTGCCGGTGTCGCAGGTGGAGTTGTCCATGTCGAGGTCGAACGGTCCGAACACACCGTCCCCCTTGGCCGGCACCACGCTGAGGCGGCCCCCGGAGTTGGCCGCGTAGTACGAGGTCAGCGAGTCGGCCGGGCCGAAGAAGTGGCTGCGGGCGTCCTGGCGGTCCGCGTCGGGGCCGGCGAGCTTGGCGTTGCGGAAGTTGACCAGGACGACGGCGTGGTGATGGGTCTTCTGCGGCCCGGGATCGGCCGCGGCCGGCATGGTGAGGACCGTCGCGGAGAGCGTCAGGGCGCTCGCGGCCGTGACGGCGAGGAGGGCCGCGGCCGACGAACGACGGGTCGCGTCACTGCGGGAGGTGTGGCGTGCCATGCGTGGGGTCCCTTGGTCGTGGTGGTTGCGGTCGGTGCGGTGTCCCGCGGAGGTACCCCGGCAGTCCGCGATGCGAGGGGAGTGGGCGGACTGCCGGGGTGGGTGTGCCGGCGGGCGACGGGGGAGGCCCACCGGCACGACGGGAGGGAACGCGGGCTCGGGGGGCGGCGCGGTCCGTGCGACGGCGGCGGGCCGGACGGTTCGCCGACTGGTCGTCATGGTGCGTGCCTCCCTGTCTCTCGGTTCCTGAGACGGAGACCGCCCAGGCCACCGGACGTCCCGCGACTTTGCCAAGTCTTTACCTGAACCGTTTCGCGGTGGGCCGGTTCGAAGGCGGTGCGTATGCGGAGGAGGTCGGCGTCAGGCCTCCACCCGGGCGTGGGGCCGCGTCGGCGGGCGCTCGTCGGTCCAGGGCCCGTCCTGCCCCGCCGGGCCGTCGCGCGCGGCTCCGCCGCCCGTCGCGCGTTGACCTGCACGTGGACGGTCGTGGCACACTTTCGCGCTGTCCGGCCGGGACGCAGTCCGGCTGCACGGGCGGGACCGTCGCCCGCCCTCGTCCGACCGGCTGTCAACGAGTAGACGGGAGCGTGCCTTGAGCGCCCTGACCACGGCATTTCGGGTCGATCTCACCGACCTGACCGATCCCGAGCTGGCCGCACTGCTGCGCGAGCCGACCACCACGCGGGGGCCCGCCGTCCGCGACGTGATGGGTGAGGTGTTCGCCCGCCACCACGCCGCCGTGCTCGCCTACGCCCGCACCTGTTGCCGGGACGCCGCCACCGCCCACGACCTCGCGGCGGAGGCCTTCGCCCGCACCTGCCGCGCGGTCGCCGCGGGAGCCGGACCGCAGTACGCCTGGCGCCCCTACCTGCTGACCTGCGTGCGCCACGCCGCGATGGACTGGGCCCGGGAGGGCGCCCGCACGCAGCTGTCGGACGACTTCGAGACCTGGGTCGACACTCTGCCTGCCGGGCAGGACGTCGAAGGCGCCGTTCTCGCCGCCGAGGAGGGCTCGCTGGTCCTGCGCGCCTTCCGATCGATGCCCGAGCGCTGGCAGGCCGTGCTGTGGCACGCCGTGGTCGAGCGCGAGCCCGCCGCCGTGACCGCCCGGCGGCTGGGCATGACCGCCGGTGGTGTCGGATCCCTCGTCGCCCGCGCTCGCGAAGGCCTGCGCGAGGCCTACCTGCGCGCCCACCTGGACCAGGCCGTCAGCGAGGAGTGCCGGCACTTCGGCGGCCTGCTCGCCGCCTCGATCCGGCGACCGGACAAGCGCGCCGCCCGCGACCTCGCCCGCCACCTCCGGTCCTGCGCGGACTGTGCCCGCGCGGAGGGCGACCTGCGCGACCTGAACGGCCGCCTCGGCGCGATCCTGCCCGCGGGCATCCTGCTCTGGAGCCCCCACGGCCTCTGGGCGTCCGCCGCAGGGCACGGCCTCCAGCTGACCGCCGCCAAGCTGGGTGCCGCCCGCCTCGCCACCGCCAAGGCGGCGTGGACGGCTACGGCCGTCGCCGGTGCGACCGTGGTTGCCGTCGCCGTCGTGCCGCAGGTGGGATCCGCCCCGAACCAGGACGCCTCCCCGCCCGCCGCCGCGCCGGCCCAGGTGCCCGCGGGCCAGCTGTCCACGAGCCAGGACCCGACCGTCCCGGCCGCGCCCACCGTGTCCGTCGCCCCGTCCGTCACCGCGGCCCCGGCCTCGCCGTCCGCCTCCCCGTCCGGCTCCCCGTCCGGCTCCCCTTCCGGCTCCCCTTCCGCCTCCACCCCGCCTCCGGGCGCGCGGGCCATGGTCAACGCCATGACCGGCCTGTGCGCCCAGGCCGATCCCGGCGGCGCCCTCACCCAGCGCGGCTGCGACCGAAGTGCCGGCCAGACCTGGATCCTGCTCCCGGTCGGCGGCAATGCACGGATCAAGAACGCGGGTACCGGCCGATGCCTCGGCAGCGGCGGCAGCGCGGCGGACGGTGCTCCGCTCGTCCAGGAGGACTGCGCGACCGGAAGCAAGGGCCAGGTCTGGACGCTCTGTGACAACGGCATGATGATCAACACCGTCAACGGCCTGTTGATCGGCCTGAAGCACTGGCCCAAGGCGGACCACCCCGGCCCCGGAGATCAGCTGACGCAGAGTCAGAACTACTACGACAGCCAGGCCTTCCGCTGGCAGCAGCGCCCGCTGGATGCCGGTGCGTGACGGACTCGGGACCGCCGGCCGGGTCCGCAGCCCGGGCCGCTGCCGGGCCCGGGACCGGCCCCGGAACCGGTCACCCGAGTACACCGGGAGAACGCCCCGGCCGGAGCCGTCCGGCCCCGAGCCGCGTCCCGCGCCGGCCGGATCCGGCCCCGCGGAGACGGCCGAACGCCCAGGTCGCGCCGTCCTCGCCGCCTTTCGCCCGGGACGTCCGCCGCCCCGAGGGGGTGTCAGCCGGTCGGTTAGAGTGAGCGGATGGGCAAGGGGCGGGCGGACGAGCAGGTGGGCGGGGCTGCAGCGACCGAACCGGCCACGGCCCTCCAGGCCGAGCCCGCCGACGACGGCCCACCGGTCGCCGTCTGGTCCGCCCTGCGGGCCCACCCCTTCCGCTTCCCCGTCACCCGCCACTCGCTGCGCTGCGGGGCGTACCTGCTGAGCGGCGCCGTGCTGGGCCTGCTGGTGACGGTCCTGCTCGTCGCGCTCACCCTCGCCGGCCTCGGGCTCTCCGCCGTCGGCATCGGCCTGCCGCTCCTGCTCGCCGTCGCGCTCGCCGGGCTGCCGGCCGGTGCCCTGGAGCGCCGCCGGCTCCGGCTGGTGGAGCCGCACCCCGTCCCCGACCCGCACCGCGCGCTGCCCGGGGCCGGGCTCCGCGCCCGGCTGCGGACGCGGCTGCGCGAACGCGCGACCTGGCGCGAACTCGCCCACACCGCGCTGGTCGGCCCGGTGCTCACCGCCGCCGGACTGGGCTTCACCGCACTGCTGCTCTTCTCGGCGGCCCTGGCGGTCAGCCCCGTGATCGTCTGGGCGCTCGCCCCCGAGACGGTGATGCTGATCCCCGGACACGCCGTACCCGGACCGCTCCACGCGCTCCCGGCCACCGCCGTCGGCCTGGCCGGGCTGCTCCTCGCCGGCTACGCGGGCGCGCTGCTGACCACCGTCCAGGTACGGCTGGCCCGGTTGATGCTCGGCCCCCGCGAGGACGACCTCGGCCGCCAGGTCCTCGAACTGACCCGCTCGCGCGCCCGGTTGGCCGACGCCTTCGAGGCCGAACGCCGCCGGATCGAACGCGATCTGCACGACGGCGCCCAGCAGCAGCTCGTCGCCCTCACCATGACCCTCGGCCTCGCCGCCCACGAACTGCGCGAGCGCGCCGCCGGGAGCCGCCCGCCGGACGGGCAGGCCGCCGAGGACGGCGCGCTCGTGTTGGTCGACCGCGCCCGCACCGAGGCCCGGCGCGCGCTGGAACAGCTGCGCGACCTGGTCCGCGGCATCCACCCCCAGGTGCTCACCGACCACGGACTGCCCGCCGCCGTCGCCGAGATCGCGCTGCGCCACCCGGTCCCGGTCGAGATCGACCTCGACCTGCCCGGCCGGCTGCCCGGCCCGGTCGAGACCACCGCGTACTTCACCGTCACCGAGGCGCTCACCAACGCCGCCAAGCACAGCGGGGCCGGTGCGATCGCCGTCCACGGCCGGGTCGAGGCCGGCCGGCTGGTGCTCCAGGTGACCGACGACGGCTGCGGCGGGGCCGACCCGGCCGCCGGGGCCGGACTGCAGGGACTGGCCGACCGGGCGGCGATCCTGAGAGGAAGACTGATGGTGACCAGCCCGAGCGGCGGACCGACGAGGCTCCGGTTGGAGGTGCCGTGCTCCGGCTGGTGATCGCCGAGGACGCCGTGCTGCTCCGGGCCGGCCTGGTCGAACTGCTCACCCGCGGAGGTCACCGGGTGGTCGCCGCCGTCGGCGACGCCGCCGCGCTCGCCGCCGCCGTCGACGCGGAGAGGCCGGACGCCGTCGTCACCGACGTCCGGATGCCGCCGGGCTTCAGCGACGAGGGACTGCGGGCCGCCCTCGAACTCCGCGAGCGCCACGCCGACCTGCCCGTGCTCGTGCTCTCCCAGTACGTGGCGACCCCGTACGCCACCCGGTTGCTCGGTGCGGCCGGCGCGCAGCGGGCCGGCCTCGGCTACCTGCTCAAGGACCGGGTCGGCGAGGTGGGCGACTTCCTGGACGCGCTGCGCCGGGTGGCGGCGGGGGAGACCGTGATCGACCCGGAGGTGGTCCGGGTCCTGCTCCGTGCGCAGTCCGCCGACCGCCCGCTCGCCCGGCTCACCCCGCGCGAGCGGGAGGTGCTGGGGCTGATGGCCGAGGGCCTCAACAACCAGGCCGTCGGCGTCCGGTTGAGCATCACCGAGGCCTCGGTGGTCAAGCACTGCGGGAACATCTTCATGAAGCTGGACCTCGACCCCGCCGAGGGCAACCGCCGCGTCCTGGCGGTCCTCGCCCACCTGCGCGGCGAGTAGCCCCCGCCCGGAGACGACCCGGCCGGGCCGACGGACGGATCGCCGCCCGGGTGCTGTCCCCGGCGCCGCGCCCGGGGCCGTCGGCCACGCGGTCCGGCAGGGGGCCGTCAGTCCCCGGCGCGCTGCGGCCCGACGGTCCGCGGGAGGAGCCCCGGCGGGTACGCCGCGTCCGACTCCCCCGGGGCGGGGGTGAGGAGGGCGGCGAGACGGTGCGCGGTGGCGTCCCAGGACCACTGCTCGCGCACCCACCGCCGCCCGGCGGCGCCCGTCCGCGCCCGCTCGGCGACCGGGGCGCGGAGTATCCGGGTGATCGCCCGGGCCACGTCGGCCGGGTCGCGGCCGTCGACGACGGCGCCGTTGACGCCGTCGAGGACGGCGTCGGGCGCCCCGCCGGATCGGCCCGCGACGACGGGCAGACCGGCGGCCGCAGCCTCCAGGAAGACGATGCCGAGGCCTTCCTCCTCCAGGCCGGCGCGCCGGGTGCGGCACGGCATCGCGAAGACGTCGGCCGCCGCGTACTCGGCGGGCGTCTGCGCGTGCTCGCGCCCGCCGGCGAACACGACCGCGCCGGGTTCGGTGTGCCGCCGGGCCAGCTCGCGCAGCCGGCGTTCGTCCGGTCCCCGGCCGACCAGGACGAGCACCGCGCCGGGGACGGTCCGCCGGATCAGGGGGAGCGCGCGGATCAGGGTGTCCTGGCCCTTGCGCGGAACCAGCCGCGCCACGCAGAGGATCACCGGACCGGCGGCCGTGGAGTCGCCGTCGCCGCCGGGTTCCGGCCGTGGCCGGAACAGCTCGGCGTCGACACCGGGGACCAGGCGCTCCAGCCGGGCCGAGGGCCCGAGCGCGGGAGCGATCCGGTCGCGCGTGTAGGCGCCGAGGTAGGTGACCACGTCGACGCTGTCGCCGATCCGTCGCAGCAGGCGGCGGGCGCCGGGGGTGCGCGCCCACCAGATCTCGTGGCCGTGGGTGGTGGCGACCGTCCGCCGGACACCCGGGGCCAGGCGGCGCAGTCCGGGGGTCATCGCGGCGAGCGGGGCGGCGGCGCCGAACCAGACCCGGTCGCAGCCGTGGGCCCGGGCGAGTTCGGCGGCCCGGCGGGTCACCCGGCCGGTGGGCAGCAGCAGCCCGGACCGGTCCCGGATCACCGGGAACGGGAGCGCGGCGTCGTGCCGGGCGGCGCCCGGCTCGGCCGAGGTGTAGACGACGACCTCGCTGCCGGACACCCGGGGCAGCCGGGAGGCCATGGCCTGGACGAAGGTCTCGATGCCGCCCTGCCGGGGCGGGAAGTCGTTGGTGACGATGAGCGTGCTGGTCATGGGGCGGGTACGACCTCGGTTCGGTGGGCGAGTACGGACGACGACGGGGCGAGTACGGACGACGGGGCGGGTGCGGTGGTCGGGCGGGGCACGACGCGGGCGGCCGGAGCGACTCCGGCGGACCGCCGACCGGCCGCCGCGGATGCGGACGCGGCTCCGGCGCCGGCGGGCACCGCGAACGGGCCGACCGCACGCCCCGGGCCCACGGCGCCGCCGACGGTCGGGTCGACGGCGGTCGGGTCGACGGCGGACCAGAGCCGGGCGAGCAGCCAGAGGAGCACCGGCAGCGCCAGGTAGCCGAAGCGTCCGGCGGGTGCCAGCAGGAAGGCCAGGGCGAGCCCGAGCGCGAGCCGGTCGGCGGCGGACACGCCGTCCCGGGGCGGGTGTAGGACGAGCGAGACGGCGACGGCGAGTCCGGCGAGCAGCAGCAGCGCGGCTGCGGCGTACCAGCCGGCCGGGCCGAGGTCCGCGAGCAGCCGGCCGGGCAGCGGGCTGCTCGCCGGCGTGGGCAGCTCGCCGCGACCGGTGGGGAAGGCGAACACCTGCCGCAGCAGTGCCCCGGGCGAGCGCAGCGCCGAGGGCAGGACGAGGGCGGCCGCGCCGACGACCGCGGTGGCGGCGGCGCGCACGGCGGACCGGCGCCCCGCGGTGGCGGCCAGCAGAGCGGCGGTGACCGCCACCGCGGGCCAGGCCGTCCACTTGAGCGCGCAGGCCAGTGCCAGGGCCAGCCCGGAGCCGAACGGACGGTCCCGCCCGGCCAGGGCGAGCGCCAGGCAGCAGAGCCCGGTCATCGGCAGATCGATCCCGCTGACGCAGAGCGGCAGCGCGACCAGCGGCGAGGCGACCAGCGCGACGACCGGTACCAGGGCCGTGCGTCGCCACGTAGGGGCACCGCGTCGCCCCGTACGGGCGCCGCGCCGACGCGATCCGGCGGCAGCCGCCGGCAGGCAGCCGAGGAACACGGCGGCGCACCACACCCGGGGGTCGCCGAGCAGCCGGGCGGGCGGGCTGTCCGCGCCGACCAGCGCGTGGGGCAGCCCGAACAGCGCCATGCCCGGCAGGTAGGGCGTGACCTCGGTGACGGTGTGCGGCTCGGCCAGGTACGGGGTGCCGTGCCGGAGCAGCAGGTCGCCCGACCGCTCGACGACGGTGACCTCGCTCTGCCCCTGCCCGGCCGTGACCAGGACCAGCAGCGGCACCACGACCGCACCGGCGAGCGCCACGGCCGCCGCGCCACTGCGCGCCCACTGCGGGGGCAGCACCAGCACGGCAACTGCCGCGCCCAGGTAGCCCGCTGTGGCGATCAGCCCCCAACTCCGGTGCGGGCCGAGCGCGGAGAGCAGCGGGAACGCGGCGGCCCACCCGGCCGCGACCAGCCAGCCGCCGGACCACAGCAACCGCCGCCCGCCGGGAGGGCGGCCGGTGGCGCGTTCCGGGCGGGAGACGCGGTGGAGGCGCACCTGCGAGAGGTGACGGCGGCCGGCGGCGGGGTGGTGGTCTCGGGTACGGGAAAGTCCCTGACGGGCACGGTTGATCTGCACCACTTCATTGCAGCGGCGCTGGTCAGCCGGGTCATGACGGCCAGGTCGAGTCCTCTGGTCGGGTTTCCCCTACCACCGGACGCCGTACGGAACCCACGACACGGCCATGGCACGGCCGCGGCACCGCCCCCCGGCGGCGCCGCGGCCGTGGGGTCAGCGGACGGTGATCCGGTCGAGGTTGGGGCCGCCGTCGGCGGTGGTCGAGGTGACCCGGACGGTGTTGGCGCCGGCCTTGAGCGGGATCGGCAGCGAAGTGGTCGACCAGGTGGCCCAGTCGGCGGTGGGCGGGAAGACGTGCCCGGTGGCGACCCGGGCCCCGTTGACGGTGACGTCCATCGGCCGGTCGGCGCCGGTGCCGTTGGCGTAGGTCAGGTCGAGGGTGGCGGCGGAGGCGGCGGAGGCCGGCACCGTCCACTCTGCGTAACTCCCCGCGGAATTGGCCAGGTTGAGGAACCCGCTGCCGCTGAAGCCGGCGTGGTCGGTGTCGATGGTGCCCTGGACGATCCGGGCCTCCGCTGCCTGGTAGACGCCGGAGGCGCCGGAGACCAGCTGGTAGCCGCGCATCGCGGTGGTGAGCAGGTAGCAGTCCTGGAGCGAGCCCGAAGTGTCGCCGAGCGAGCGGTAGATGCCCCACTTGGGCCGCACCCGGTCGGCGAGGAAGGTGTCGACGCCGGTCTTCGAGACGTCGATCAAGGTGTTGCCCGCACTGCGCAGGATCCACCGCACCGAGCCCGAACTGCCGTCCCCCACCTTGATCTGGAAGTCCACGTCCACCCAGCGGTCGTGCAGCGGGTCCAGGCTGGTGCGGCCCACCAGGACGCCGCTGATGGGGAGTTGGAGCTCGATCGTCTGCGCGCCGTTCCCCCGGCGCAGGGACTGCACGACGATCGGCGAGGTGCCGTTGCCGGGCTGCTTCATCTGCATGATGTGGGTGAAGGTGGTGGTCGCCTTCAACGAGGAGGGGATGTACATCGAGTAGGTGGTGCGCCAGGTCTGGCCGGGCCGCCACTCCAGGAAGGCGCCGCCCGCCGGACTGCGCATACCGGTGACCTCGTGGCGCTGCCGGTCGGTGGCGGAGTCGCGGTCCACGGTGTGCATGTTCCAGCGGTAGTTGCCGTTCTCGACCCGGATGTGCGGATGGCCGGCCGGATGGGAGTCGGCGCGGTCGTCCTCGATCGTCTCGAAGGCGGCGAGGCCGTCGGCCGCGGCCGACGGCGCCCAGCGCTGCTGCCAGCTGGAGACGGACAGTGTGGTGGCGGCCGCGGCGCCGGTGCGCGGAAGCGCGGCGGTGGCCGCCGCGGTGAGGGCGGCGCCGAGGACGGTTCGGCGGGAAGGCCTGTTCACGGGGGCTCCTTGCGGTCGGTGGGCGGTGTCGGCAGCACGAACCTGAGCGGGGCGGGCGCCGGCGGAGCGGATCCGCCGGCGCCGGGCGTCCAGAATCTCGACATGAGGGAGCACGGTCAAGAGCATTCGTTAGGAAAGTTTCCCAACCAACAGGACGTCTCAGCCCATCGGCGCCCAGCCGCGGAAGGAACCGTCCGGACGCTGGCGGTTGTGGTAGAGCAGCCCGTTGGTACCGGTGATCACCAGGTCGGCCAGGCCGTCCCGGTCGACCCCGGCGGCCGGCACCCCGACCATGCTGCCACCCAGGTCCGTCCACCCACCGAACGGCCCGTTGGGTGCGTCCTGACGGCTGATGCTGACGCCGCCGCCCCGGTTGCGGACGGCGGTCACCATGCGTCCGTCCCCGGGCGTGACCGCGGCGGGCGTGCCGTACCCGCCCTGGTCGGCGGCCCCGCCGAGGGCGCCGGAGGCCGGGGACCAGCCGCCGCCGGGGCTCAGCTGGTGGAGCGACATGGTGGAGGACCGGGTCGTGTCGGTCGGCTTGGGTTCGAGGCCGTCGAGCTGACGGTAGAGCAGTTCGAGCCGGCCGTCCTGGTCCATGCCGATGGCGGGGTCGCTGGTCGGGGCCACCTGGGGGAACGTCTCGTCGAACCGGAACGGTTGGTTGGGGGCGGGCTGGTACCAATGCAGCACGCCGATCCGAGCGCTCGGCGCGGTCCACGGGCCGGCCTCCGGATCGGTGGCGGCGGTCCAGGCGAACAGCTCGATCCGGCCGTCGCGGGTGGTCATGGCGGAGGGCGTGCCCTGGACATTCACGCCGAGCATGTCGGCCCATGCGGCGGTCCAGCCGCCGTTGGGCGCGGTCTGCCAGATCGAACTGACGCCGCCGCCCGCATTGCGGACGAAGAGCTGGAGGCGGCCGTCACCGTTGGAGGCGACCGCCGGTGCGCTCACCCGCAGTGCGTCGTTGGTCAGGGCGCTTCCCGGTCCGGCGCTGACGGTGTTGGGGCTGCCGAGCGACTTCCACGCCCATCCGGTCACCGTCTGGTAGTGGGCGATGACTTCCCCGGTGTCGGCGTTCCGGGTGAACACCTCGATCCGGCCGTCCTCGTCCCGGCCCACCGACAGGCCCTCCGTGAGCGGGGAGGCGGGACCGGCGACGAGGTAGGGGCCTTGCCAGCTCTTGAAGTAGTCCTCGACCCACTCGTACAGACGGCCGCCCCGGACGGCGTAGGCGTGCAGGGCGCCGTTGCGGTCGCTGGTCACGGAATTGGGCAGCCGGGGCGTGCGCTGACGGATCCGGTTCGCGTAGCAGAGGTAGATGCCGTCGCCGTCCCTCCGGCATTCGCGCTCCTTCTGGAGGGTGGCGTCCAGCAGTGCGTCGCGGGGTACGTAGACCTCCTTGAACACGTGGTTCTTGTCCCGGGTGTCGGCGGCGTCCAGGTCGGCCGGACCGTCGGCGATGTTGTAGTCACGGTAGTGCTCGGTGACCACCTGGGGCCTGCTCCGCGCGTACCGGCGGACGGCCTCGTCGGCGAACCACGCGGTGGTGATGTGGTCCTGGTGGTCGTGTTCCACAAGTCCCAACCCCGTCAGGAGCTTGAAGTCCGGGGCGGGATCCTGCACGCGGACGAGGGTGGCTCCCTGGCGCGTCAACAGGTTGCTCAGAACGTCGAAGACGTCGTCCCTGGTGTACTTCCGCTGCTCGAGCGGCGCCTGCCCCATCGGGAGTGCCTCTGTGGAGGCTTCGTCCTGCCACACATCCCGCAGGTGCTGCCCGGGCATGGCCGGGTCGCCGTTCTCCGGAAGGCTCAGGAAGAGGAGGGTGAGTGCGGTGCCGGGGAGCTCGAACATCTCGACCGCGTGGCCGTTCGCGACGATCTCAGTACGGGTCCAGCAGCTCGTGGACTCCCCCGGTTCGGGCCCGAGCGTCGCGCACGGGACGCCAGCCATGGCTGCATAGGCGAGTTGGACCCCGACCTGCCTGTTTCGTGCGTAGGGTTCGGCCGGCTTCCTGTTCGACTCCCCGGCTGTCACGTAGATCGTCGTCGTCTTCGTCCCGGACCTGATGCTGTTGAGCAGATCCGGGTTCATGAACAGCAGGTCGTCGTCCTGGTGGGCGACGATCTGGACGACACTGGCATTGACGGACGTCGACTCCGCCGCCGCCGGCTGCGTCGACCAGACCGGCAGCGCCGCGGCAAGCGTGGTCAGCAGGGCGACCGCGCTCCTTCGCCTTCGCATGGGGGATCCCTCCGAGATGCCGCCATGGAGGGTCCATGGCGGCATCCGGCACCCTCTCACGAGGGTCAGACGTGGCGGGTCGCCCTTCGGTGGGCCGACCCTGTCACCTCGTCAGCGACGAGCGACGAGCGGCGCGGCGGCGGCCGGCGTACACGGCCGCGCAGCCGGCGGCGACCAGCGCGGTCGCGCCGACCGCCGTGGCGGCCAGCAGGCCGTCGTCGGCTCCGGTGGCGGCCAGTGCCGGAGCGGCGGTGGCCGTGGTTGTGGCGGTGGCCTGCGCCGGGGCCGGGTGCTGCGTCGAGGCCGGTGCTCCGGAGGAAGGGGCCGGCGCGGCCGAGGCGGTGCCCGCCGCCGTGGGCGTGGCCGTCGGAGTGGCGGAGGCCGGGACGGCGGCGGTCGTCGTGGCCGGGCTGGCCGTGGCCGGGCTCGTCGGGGCCGGGCTGGTCGGGCCGGCGGTCGGCTTGGGCGGGCAGGCCGTACCGCCGTTCCACGAGGCGATCTGCAGGCCGGAGAACGGCTCGTCCGGGTAGTGCGGCAGCGGGTGGTCCCCGTCGTTCCCGTCGTACTTCTCGCCCACTCCGTAGAGCGCCAACTCGCCGAAACAGCGCGGCAGGTGGCCGCTGACGTCGAGCGTGTCGCGGTAGTGCTCGCGGGTGAGCGTCGTGGTGGCCCAGCCGAGGAAGGTCTGCCGGCCCGAGGTGGCCCAGGTCGCGCCCTGCGTCTCGTACGACCCCAGGGAGACGTGGTAGTCGCAGCCCGCGGTGGGCTGGCCGGCCAACCGGACCTGGACGGTGCCCGAGAGGGCCGGGAACGTGGCGCTGTTGGTCCAGTTGGCGCCGCCGTCCACGGAGTACTGGACCGGCGGCCGGCCGCAGGCGGGTTCGGCGTGCGCGGCGGGCGCGGCGAGGACCGCGGCCCCGGCGGTGAAGGCGAGGGCCGTGAGCGCCGGCAGGGCGCGACGGAGGTTGCTGTGCAAGGGATGTGCTCCTGGTGCGTCGGGTTGGAGAACCGGTGGATCGGTACGGAGGGGGCGGAGGGCTCAAGAGCCGTGCCCGTGACGCACGGCGGCGTCCGGGGGGAGGAGGTTCACGGGCAGCAGGGGGAACCAGCGCAGCGCCTCGAAGCCGACGGGAAGCCCGTTCGGGGCGCCCGTCGAGGTGTCCGGTGCGGCCTCGGCCGGGGGCTCGGGCCGCTCGGCGAGCAGCGCGCGGGCCTGCTCCAGCTGCTCCGGCAGCGCACCCGGCGGCCGCCCCGGCGCGGTCGCCGTCCAGCTCCGCCGCCACGGCCGGTCGCGGAAGTCGGCCAGCCGGACGCCGGGCTCCCCGGCCGGGCGGGAGCGGTGGCGCCAGAGCCCGGTGCGGGGGTCGAACGCGTAGTCCGGCAGCAGGCGGTGACCGTCGGAGGCCACCAGCTCGACAGCGGCCAGGACGTACTCCAGCGCCTCGTCCGTGGTGAAGTACGGGAAGCTCACCCGCGTCCACCCGGGCTTGATCCCCTCGAATCCCTGACGGACGATCACTTCGTGGAATCCGGACGACCGTTCGGCATCGATACCGAGCAGTCGGTGGCCGTACGGGCCGGCGCAGGAACAGCCGCCGCGCGCCTGGATGCCGAAGAGGTCGTTGAGCACGGCCGTGACGAAGTTGTGGTGCAGGTAGCGGTCGGGTCGGTGCCGGTCCCGGACCAGGAAGGACACCACGGGCAGGCGGGGCACGTCGGTGCGCCCCAGCAGCCGCAGGCCGGGGTGGCGGCCCCAGCCGTCCCGCACCCGGGCCCAGGCGGCCTCCTCCCGCTCCTGGATGAGCCGGGTGCCGACGTCCTCCTTGAGGGCGAAGACCAGGCCGGCGCGGATCGACTCGACGACGGCCGGGGTGCCGCCCTCCTCGCGGGCGACCGGATCGCCGACGTAGTCGTGGTCGACCGGGCCCACGTAGGACACCGTGCCCCCGCCGGGCACGGTCGGCACCGGCCCGACCAGCAGGTCCCGGTGGACGACCAGGACGCCCGGCGTCTGGGGACCGCCGACGAACTTGTGCGGCGAGAGGAACACCGCGTCCTTGTGGTCGCCGCGACCGGGGGCGGACTCGGCTACGCGGATCGGCAGGTAGGGCCCGGCCGTCGCGAAGTCCCAGCAGGCCAGGGCTCCGTAGGCGTGGAGGAGGGCGGATATCCGATCCGTGTCCGCCAGGATGCCGGTGACGTTGGACGCCGCGGAGAAGCTGCCGACCCGCAGCGGACGGTGGGCGTGGAGCAGCAGTCGGGCGCGGAGGTCGTCCTCGTCGAGCCGGCCGTCGGCGCCCTCCCGGATCACCACGACGTCGGCGGCCGACTCCCGCCACGGCAGTTCGTTGGAGTGGTGCTCGTGGGGGCCGACGAAGACCACCGGGCGGTCGTGCTCCGGCAGTCCGGCGCCGTAGCGGCGGCTGCGCCGGGACGGGCTGCGCAGGTCCAGCAGGGCCACCAGACGGTCCACGGCGCCGGTGGCTCCGGACCCGCAGAACAGCACGGCGTGGTCGTCTCCCGCCCCGACGGCGCGGTGGATCAGCGCGCGGGCCTCCTCGCGGAGGCGGCCGGTGCGCAGGCCGTTCCCGGAGCTCTCGGTGTGGGTGTTGGCGTAGCGGGGGAGGACGGCGTCCCGGACGAAGTCCTCGACGAAGTCCAGGGGGCGGCCGGAGGCCGTGTGGTCGGCGTAGGTGATCCTGCGCGGGCCGTACGGGCCGTCGAGGAGGTCGCCCTCGCCGATCAGTCCGGCCTGGATGCGGGTGAGGAGGTCGGCGGCCGCCGTGTCGGCGGGTGCGGGGCCGGCGACGGTGGGTCCGACGGTCGGCCGGTGCCGCTCGCTGCAGTGAGAAGAAAAGGTGATCATCTGAACTTCATAGCTTGAACTGTGGCCGTGTCTCGTGAGGTTCGCCCTATCGGGCGGGCTCGACCGCCGGCCGGGGAGAGGCGTCGCCCTCGGGGGCGACGGGGTCCGCGGTGTGTCCGTCGCCCTCGATGTCGAGGTGCGGCAGCAGGCGGTCGAGCCAGCCGGGCAGCCACCAGTTCCGGTCGCCGAGCAGGACCATGGTGGACGGCACCAGCAGACCGCGGACCACGGTCGCGTCGAGCGCGACGGCGGTGGCCAGGCCGACGCCGAACATCTTGACCACCGGGTCGTCGGAGAGCAGGTAGCTCAGGAAGACCGCGACCATGATCAGGGCCGCCGAGCTGATGATCCGTCCGGTGCCGGCGAGGCCAGTCACCACCGCGCGACGGCTGTCGCCCTCCCGCAGGTAGCCCTCGCGCACGGCGCTGAGCAGGAACACCTCGTAGTCCATCGAGAGCCCGAAGAGCACCGCGAACATCAGCAGCGGGACGTAGCCGGGGATCGCCACGGCGCCCTCCAGGCCGATCAGTTCGGCACCCCAGCCGTGCTGGAAGACGGCGCTGAGCACGCCGTAGGCGGCGGCGACCGACACCAGGTTCATCACGGCCGCCTTCACGGCGACGATCGGCGAGCGGAAGGCGAGCAGCAGGAGCAGGCCCGCGACCGTCAGGACGAACCCGACCACGAGCGGCATCCGGTGCGCGATCCGCGCGTTGAGGTCGGCCTGGGCGGCGGTGGCCCCGCCGATGTGCAGCACCTGGCCGGTGCCGGCGGTGGCGGCGGGCAGGACGTCGGAGCGCAGGCGGTGGACCAGTGCGGTGGTGGCGGGGTCGGAGGGGGCGGTGGCCGGGGTGACCTGCCACCGGGCGGTGCGGCCGTCCGCGGCCACGGCGGGCGGGCCGACGGCGGCGACGCCCTCGGCGCCGCGCAGCGCGGCGGTCACGGCGGTCAGGCGAGGATCACCGGATCCCGCCCCGCCGGCCTGCGCCGGTGCCGTCGCCCCGCCGGCCTGGGCCGGGGTGGGCAGGACGTCGACGACCTGGAGCACGCCGTTGGAGCCGGGGCCGAACGCCGCCGCCATCCGGTCGTACGCGGTGCGGCTCATGGTGCCGGAGGCCTTGCTGCCGGCGTCCAGCTGGCCGAGGTGGAGGTGGACCGCCGGGGCGGCCAGCGCACCGAGCAGGGCGAGACCGGCCAGCAACAGGGGCCAGGGCCTGGCGGCGACCAGGGCGGCGATCCGGCCCCAGCCGCGCGGGCGCGCGTCCGGGGCGGGGGCGGACCGCGCGGGGGCCAGGCGCTTGCCCAGCAGGACGAGCACCGCGGGCAGGAGCGTGAGGTTCACGCCCACCGCCGTCACCACGGCGATCGCGGGGGCGAGGGCCAGGGCGTAGAGCAGCGGGAGCCCGCCGAGCGCGAGCCCCGCGAGGGCGGCGACGACGGCGCTGCCGGCGAAGGCGACGGACTTGCCCGAACCGGCCGTGGTGCGCACGGCCGCGTCCTCGATCCCGACCCCCGCGGCGCGCAGCTCGCGGAAGCGGCTGAGCCCGAACAGCGTGTAGTCGATCCCGACGCCGAGGCCGATCATGGCGGCGATGGTCTCGCCGGCCTCGGGGACGTCCATCAGGTGGCCGGCCAGGCCGACGACCGGCAGGGCGATGCCGAGGCCGACGATCCCGGCGAGCAGCGGCAGCCCGGCGGCGACGAGACTGCCGAGGGTGAGGGTGAGGATCACCAGGGCGGTTCCGAGGCCGATGGCCTCGCTGCGACCGGTGGTCCCCTTGTCGACCGCTGCGGCGAGGAATCCGCCGGGCGTCACCTCGATGCCGGCGGCGGTGGCCGGTGCGGCCGCGGCCAGCACGGCCTCGGTGGTGCCGGGTGTCACCTCCCGCCCGGTGAGGTCGAGTTCGACCGAGAGGTAGGCGGTGTGGCCGTCGGCGCTCATCGCCGCGGCGCCGGCCGGGTCGTACGGCGTGGTGACGGCCACCACGTGCGGCACCGCGGCCACGGCCGTCGCGGCCGCCCGGACCGCCGCGGCGGCCTCCGGAGCGGTGAGCGGCGCCGCGGAGGCGCCGGTGTGCAGCAGCACGGGCTGTCGGCCGGACGCCGAGCCGGGGAACGCGCGGTCGGTGACGTCCTGGGCGGCCTGGCTGTCGCTGCCGGGAATGGACACGGCCTCGCTGGTGACGCGCCCGAACGCCCCGAGGGCGGTGAGCGCGGTCGCGAGCAGCAGCAGCCAGGTCGCGACCACGCGCTTGGGTCTGCGGGCGCACCAGCGCCCCATGCCGGTGAACATCTGCGATGGACCGTCCTTCTTCGCGGCGGCGGGATCGCGGAGGCGCCCGGCCAAACTCATTGCACTCGCCGTGCAACGCGTACACTTGCACTCGCGGTGCAAGAATGTCAACGAGACGCCGGAGGGCCCCGTGAAACGGACCGAAGCCGCCACGCCCGTCCCGGACGGACGCACGGAACGCGGGCGTCAGACCCGTGAGAAGATCGCCGACGCGATGCTCTCGCTGCTCGACGAGAACCAGGCGCAGTTCCCCGCCGACAAGGTCGCCGAACGCGCCGGTGTTTCCCGGCGGTTGGTGTTCCACCACTTCGCGGACATGGCGCAGCTGGCCGAGGTCGCCGTCGGCCGCCGGCTGGAACAGGTGATGGCGCAGGTCCGGCCGCTCCCCACCGACGGGCCGCGGGACGTCCGGGTGGCGGCCGTCGCGGAGCAGCGCGCCCGGATCCTGGAGGGCATCACCCCGGCCCGGCTCGCCATCATGCGGCTGGAGAACCCGTCCGCCCGCGTCCAGGAGGGCGTCCAGCAGATGCTGGACTTCGCGCGGCTGCGGCTCACCCAGATCTTCGCCCTGGAGCTCGACCCGCTCCCCGAACCCGCCCGGACCGACCTGCTGAACGGCCTCGACGCGGTCACCACGTGGAGCACCTGGTACCACTGGCGCAGCTCCGGCCTGAGCCCGGAGCAGGCCCGCCACACCATGGCCGCCACCGTCCACGCCCTCCTCGCCGCCGCGGACGGCCCGGCCGGGGAGTGATCCGACCGGCCCCGAGGGCGGGCGTGCGGTGGCCGTCGCCCCGCTCCCTGCACGAGGGGCGGCGCACCGGCCGCACCGGATGCCCCGCCCCCGCCTTCCGCCCTCGCCTTCCGCTCAGCCCGCGGCGGCCAGCAGGGCGGCGCCGAGGTGGTCCCCACCGTTGCCGGCGCCGGTGCCGGCACCCGCGCCGGGGAGGGTGAAGTAGTAGCCGCCGCCGAACGGGAGGACGTACTTCTCCAGGGCCTCGCCGTGGAGGCGGCGCTGGACGGTGGCGAAGCCCTGCTCGACGTCGTGCTGGTAGCAGACGAAGAGCAGGCCGGCGTTGTCGTGGCCGGTGGCGTCGCGGTCGAGGCGGTAGGAGTAGCTGCGGCGCAGGATGCGGCTGCCGTCGGTGTCGGGGGTGCGGGGGTTGGCGCGGCGGATGTGGGAGTCGAGCGAGATGGTCCGGCCCTCGGGGTCGTGGGCGTAGTCGGGGGTGTCGGTCTCGCGGGTGGCGCCCAGGGGTGCGGCGCTGTCCTTGTGGCGGCCGATGACGGCCTCCTGCTTCGGGACCGGGTCGGCGTCCCAGAGTGGCATGGCGAAGCGGATCAGGCGGATGACCTGGTAGGTGCCGCCGGCGGTCCAGGCGGGTTCGTCGGCGCCGGGCCGGACCCAGACCTGTCGGTCCATCAGGGCGGTGTCCTCGGCCTCCAGGTTGCCGGCGCCTTCGCGGAAGCCGAACAGGTTGGTGGTGAAGGCGCGGCCGCCGCGGCCGGTCTCGTTGCCGGGCCGGAAGCCGGGCATCCTCCAGGTCCGCTCCAGCCCCGGTACCCGGGCGGCCTGTGCGGCGAGTTCGGCGGCCCGTTCGGGGGTGGCGGCGCAGGCCTGGACGGTGAGGTCGCCGTGGCACCAGGCGGGGTCGAGGACGTCGCTGGGGAAGGCGGGCATCTCGGTGAGGCGGCGCGGGCGCAGTGCGGCGAGTCCGTAGCGCTGGTCGAAGAGCGAGGCGCCGGCGGAGACGGTGAGGCTCTCGCCGGCCCCGGCCCCGGCCGCTTCGGCGCCGAGCCGGCGCAGGACGTCGGCGAGCCCGTCCCGCCCGGCGGCCGTGACCCGGTAGGCGGCCACTTCGGCGGCCGCAGGCGGCACGGTGGTCACCCCGGCCTGGTGCGCGGCCGGGACGCCGGGGGTGGGGGGCACCGGCGGCGTGGTACGGGGTGCGGCGGCGTCGGCCGTACCCGTGGTCCCCTGATCGGGCCCGCAGGCCGCGACCGTGAGTGATCCGACGAGGCCCGCCAGTATTGAACGCCTTTGCACCGATCGGCCGTTCGGGTCCATTCGTCCACCTCCGCGGTAGGGGCCCCGAACTGTCGAGACCTTCCTGATCGGGCTTGTACGGCTCGGTCCGGGTGTGCGCGACGTTGCCGCGCACACCCGGACCCGGTTCTGCTGGTGCTACTTCTCGACGAGGGCGTGGACGCCGAGTTCCGTCAGCCGCCGGCGGAGGAACTCCGCCTCGACGTCGGTGCACCGGTATCCAGTGGTGCCGAGTTCGGCGAGTGCTCGGCGTGCCCGGTCAAGTGGCCAGCCGAAGGTACTGCGGAGGACTTGGAGGAGTTTGATCCGGCCTTTGGGGTCCTCCACGCGGAGCCGGGCCGGTCCGTGGGTGGCCAGCAGGGCGTCGCGGATGTGGGCGGGGGCTTCCCCGGGGTCGAAGTCGCAGCTGGTGAGTCCGCAGTTCAGGCACTGGAAGTTGATCTCCCAGAGGAGCTCTCCGCGCCGTACGGCCTGGCCTTTCCAGGCCGCCCCTGGTGTGCCGCAGTTCTGGCACACCAGGGGGAATTCGACGGATTGGGCGATGGTCACTGCCAGCCTCGCATGCGCATGTAGCGGTCGACCGTCCCGTAGAACTTGGATGAGAGTCCGGAGCCGTCGCGCGGGTGGTGTTCCTCGAAGATGCCCCGTGCGAACCACCGGTGGTGGAGCTCCTCGTGGACCAGCGTATTACGAAGATCGTTCCTGCTGCCGAATCGCTTCCACCCGACCTGGGTGCCGGTGAAGGGCTTGGCGATTCCGGTGTTGACCCAGGGGCTGTAGCGGGCGGTGAAGGTGAAGTTGAGATCGGGGAAGTCCTGCTTGATGAGGGCGTCGATGGTTCGGTTCCTCGCCCGGGTGGTCTTGCCCGAGGCTACGGACAGGTCTGCGGTCCAGACGTTGCCGTCGCGGTCGCCGAAGTATTCGAGCCCGGGCTGGCCCGCCGAGGCCGGCTTGAAGCCGGTGGGGTCGGTGAGCGAGGTGGGCCGGTTGGCGGCGTAGGCGTGGAGGTTGATGCCGCCCTTGAAGCCGATCGGGTCCTCGCTGATGAAGCGCTGGAGGGCCGGGCTGTAGTAGCGGGCGCGGTTGTAGTGGAGGCCGGTGCCGTCGTCCTCGCGGCCGGTGTAGCGGCGGGCGTTGCCGTTGTCGTCACCGCTGACCTTGGCGGTGCCGAACGGGTCGTAGAGGTAGCGGGAGTTGACGTTGCCGGCTTCGTCGGCGAGGGCGACGGTGCTGCCGAGGGCGTCGGTGAGGTAGCGGGTTGTGGTTCCGCCGCTTTCGCGTAGCAGGAGGTCGTCGGTGCCGCCGTCGATGACGGTGGTGACGGTGGTGCCGGTCTTCTCCTGCAGGGGGTTGGCGCCGTCGTTGAGGTAGGTGGTGGTGGTTGCGCCGACGGTCCGACTGGTGCGGCGGCCGTGGGCGTCGTAGGCGAAGGCGGCGGTGGTGCCCGGACCGTTGAGCGCGACGAGTTGACCGCGGGCGTTCCAGGTGTAGGCGGTGGTGCCGTCGCTGGTGAGGTTGCCGTCGGCGTCGTAGCCGACGGCCTTGCCTCCGACGGTGGCGAGCTGGTTGGCGGCGTCGTAGGTGGACGCGGCCGTCGTGCCGGGGACGGCGGTGCGGGCGTAGCTCCCACCGATCCGGATCGGCAGGCCGGCCGCGTCATAGGTGTAGGTGAGGTTGCCGAGGTCGGCGCTGCCCTTGCGGTAGACGATCTCGGTCAGTTGTCCGGCCGCGTCGTAGGTGTAGTCCTGGTGGACGCCGTCGCCGGGGGCACCGGAGCGGGTGACCCGTCCGGCGTCGTCACGGGTGTAGGCGGCCGCCTCGGTGCCGTTCCTCCTGATCGAGCCCAGGGTTCCGGTGCTGTCGTACAGGTGCTCGACCAGTGGCTGGCCGTTGACCAGGGTCTGTCGGGTGCGGCTGGTGGTGCCGTAGCCGTAGCCGACGGTGCCCTGGGCTCCGGTCTCCTCGACCGGGCGGTCGAGGCCGTCGAACTTGGCGGTGCTGACGCCGCTCGCGCTGTCGTCGATGCGGACGACCCGGTCTCCGGCGTCGTAGGTGAGGGTGGTGTTGCCCTGGTCGGTGCCGCCGGCCACGGCGTAGCGGGTCTTGGTGGGGCGGTCGAGCTGGTCGTAGTCGACGGTGGTGACGTTGCCGCTACGGGCGGTGCGCTTGGTCGGGTTGCCGTTGGGGTCGTGGTCCTGCTTGCTGGTTCGGCCGAGCTGGTCGGTGACGGTGGCGACCCGGTCCATGGCGTCGTAGTCGGAGACGGTGGTCCCGCCCCGAGGGTCGATGACCTTGGTGCGGTTGCCGTTGGGGTCGTACTCGTAGCGGATGCTGCGGCCGAGGCCGTCGGCGACGGTGGTGACCTGGCCGAGGCGGTCGTAGCCGGTGGTGGTGCGGTTGCCGAGCGGATCGGTGGTCTCGGTCAGGCGGCCGCCGGAGTCGAACAGGCTCCGGTGGACCCGGCCGAGTTGGTCGGTGGTGCTGACCTGGTCGCCGAACTCGTAGCCGAGGGTGGTCTTGCGTGCGGTCGGGTCGGTGATGCCGGTGACCTGGCCGGCGTCGTTGGTGGTGTAGGTGGTCTGCTTGCCGAGTCCGTCGGTGCTGGTGAGGATCGCGCCGCGGGCGTCGTACGTGGTGCGGGTCGTGGTGCCGTAGGCGTCGGTGGACGCGGTGACCTCGCCGAAGGGGCCGTTGCGCTCGACCGTCTCGGCGCGGGCGTCCGGGGTGCCGGCGAGAACCGTGGTGCGGTTGACCTGGCCGTTGGCGTCGTAGCCGAACTCGGTGCGCCGGCCCAGCGCGTCCACCACGGCGGCCGGTCGGCCGACCCCGGCGGTGGTGGTCTGCTGGTCGTTGAGCGGCTCGTACTCGGTGCGGGTGGTCTGCTCGACCGGGGTGCCGAGGGCCTTGGTGTGGCTGGTGGTCAGGCCCTGGGCGTTGAAGGTGAAGCGCTGGACGTCGCCGCGCGCGTCGGTCATCCGGGTCTCGGCGATCCTGCCGTCGGTCCCGGTGGTGTAGTCGAACCTGGTGACGCCGCCGTCGGCGGCGGTCTGGGTGGCGACACGGCCGAGGCCGTCGTAGCCGTTGGTGAGGAAGACCGTCCCGCGCGGGTCGGTGATGGTCTTCATCCGGCCGGACTCGTAGGTGTACCTGGTGACGCCGCCGGCCGGGTTGGTGACGGTCTCCAGGTGGCCGTCGGCGGTGTAGGTGTAGCCGACGGTGCGTCCGAGGTTGTCCTCGGCCCTGGTGATCCGCGGCGGGGTGGCGGTGTCGTACGAGAACTTGATCCACTTGCCGTTCGGCGAGGTCACCTGGGTGACCGGACCGCGCAGGCGCACCTTGCCGTCGGAGTCCGCCGGCGCCGGGGCGCGGGTGATCGTGGTGGTGTTGCCGAACTTGTCGCGGATCGCCTGCAGCGGCGCCTCGTCACCGAGCACGTAGGTGGTGCCGTTGCGGAGCTTGACGTCCCAGCCGTTGCCGTTCCAGCCCATGGTGGCGCCGGAGAACTCGGTGGGCGTCGGGTCGGCGAGGAAGAGCGCGTCCTCGTACGTCTTCTCGCCGGGGGTGATGCGGCGGAAGTGGACCTTGCTGCCGTCCGGCTGGACGAGGTCGACCTCCAGGTAGCGGTAGTAGCCGATGTTGCCGGTCGACCACGGGAAGTGGCCGAAGTTGAAGTTCATCCCGACGCCGAAGGCGCGGGAGTCCTGGTCGCCCTGCTGGTAGGTGCGGCGCAGGGTGAGCGGCATGACGTCGTCGAGGGCGAGGTCGGTGTTCTCGTCGACCAGCAGACCGGTGGCCGGGTCGACGGGGTCGCCGACGCGCGGGCCGGGCCGCGGGGCGACCGGCGGCGGGTTGTGGCCGGGGACGGCGGTCATGGCGCCGGTGAAGCGGTAGACCTTGACGTCCGGGTCGGGCACGACCTGGTTGCCGTCGGGGGTGACGGTGCCCTTGCCGTAGATGTGCCAGCCCTGGCCGTCCGGATCGTAGTTCCAGAAGATCATCCGCGTGCCGGGGGCCTCGCGGGTGTAGTTCGGGTAGACGATCTGGGCGCCGTCGGGGAAGAGGTAGCCGCTGCCGGGCTGGACGGTGAAGTAGATCGGCACCTGGGTGGGCGGCAGCGGGAAGGGCGTGCGGTCGATCGGGATGGGCGTGATGGACAGCTCGGTGGCGAGCTTGCCGTCGCCGTCGCGCACCACGGCCCCGGCCGGGATGTGCACCTCCAGACCCGGGATGGCGGGGGTCTTGAGGACGGTCTTCTCGGTGGTCGGGGAAGCGATGCGGACGGTGGTGGAGGTGTCGGTCTGCGGCAGGAACACGGTGTCCGCCACCCGCAGGGTCTTTCCGGCGGGGACGTCGACGCCGATGTCGAAGACGCCGTAGGTGCGGTCGGCGCTGCCGGCGGTGCGGCCGTCCACGCGCAGCACGCGGTGGCCGGCATCGGTGCCGGTGACCAGGAACCGGCCCTGGGCGTCCGTCCGGGCGGTGGCCTTACCGATGCCGACGGTGACGCCCGCGAGCGGGCTGCCGGCCACGGTGCGGATCTGGCCGGAGACCGCGGTGGTGCCCTTCGGGGCGTCCGCCGGGTACTCGGGCCTGGGGGCCGCGCCGTAGCGGGTGTACCAGCCCTTGCCGGCCAGGTTGTCGGCGTCGGGCTTCCAGACCGTGTCGGTGGGCTTGGACTCGGTGCCCGGGGCCTGGCGGGGGAAGCCGCAGGCCGCCCAACCGGCCGCCGGCTCACCGGTCTGCGGGGTCTTCCGGGTGCTCCCGGCCGCGACCGGGACGGCGCGGCCGGTGCCGGCCGGGAGCTGCGCGGTCGTGCCGCACTGCTCGGGCGTCGGCGTGGCCGCCGCCTCGTCGGCCGCCGCCGCGGGGGCGCCGCCGGCAGGGGCTTCCGCCGTCGGAGCCTCCGCGGGCCCGGCCTCCGCAGCCTTCGCCTTCGCCGCCGCCGCTGCGCCGACCCGGCCGACCGCGACGGTGGTGGAGCCGGTTGCCGCGGACCGCGGGTCGATGACCACCCGGTAGGTGCCGGCCGTGGTCAGCGCGCTCGCGAGCTTGTACGGGCTCTCGTCGAAACGGGTGGTCGGGCCGGCCAGGACGGAGCCGTCCGGCTTCAGGACGGTGAGCCGGAAGCCGTTGCCGAGGAAGGTGGTGCCGGTGAAGGCGAGCTGCAGGTTGTCACCGGCGGCACCGGTGAAGGTGAACGTCCCGTCCTGGCCGGGCCGGTTGAGGGCGAGCGCCGCGCCGGGGCCCCCGACGGTGACGCCGCCCGCGTCCACGGAGGTGGAGAGCGTCCAGGTGACCGTGCCGGTGGTGCCGGAGTCCGGGTCGTCGACGATCTCGTAGCTGCCGGTGGCCGGCAGGTCGGGCAGGGTGAAGCTGTCGTTGGCGGTGAGGATGTTGAGCGACCCCAGCGGGCTGCCGTCCGGCTTGGAGATCCTCAGCGTGTGGCCGCGGAAGCCGGCCGTGGCACCCGTGAGGGCGAGGCTGAGCCGCTGCCCCGCCGTACCGTCGAAACGCACCGAGGCGTTCTGCGCGGCGCGGGCGACGGTGACGTTCTTGGCGTCGCCGTCCACGGCGAGCGTGCCGGCGTTCACGGTCTGCGAGAGCTGGACGGTGTAGTCGCCGAGCGCGGAGCTGTTCGGGCTCGCCAGGATCTCGTAGGTGCCGGTGGCCGTGAGCGGCGGGAGGTCGAGGCCGCCGGAGTTGCGGGAGGCCACCTCCTTGCCGTCCGGGCCGGTGACGGTGAACGCGACCGTGCCGGTGTAGCCCTTGGCCAGGTGGCCGAGGCTCAGCTTCTGACCGGCGGTGCCCTGGAAGGTCATCCGGGCGTTCTGGGACGCGCGGGTGATGGTCACCGGCTTGTCCTCGCCGACCGCGAGGGTGCCGGCGGAGACGTCGTTGCTGAGCCAGACGGTGACGGTGCCGGTCGCGGAGCCGCCGCCGACGATCAGGTCGTACCGGCCGTCGGCGGTGATCTTCGGCAGGTCGGCGCCCTCGCCGTAGCTGTACAGGCTGCTCTGGGTCCGGTCGGGCCGGATCAGCGAGACGCCCGGCAGGTAGAGCCGGTTGCCGATCTTGAGGTTCAGGTCGGTGTAACCGAGGCCGAGCCGCTGGCCGTCGGTGCCGTCGAAGCTCAACCGGACCTGCTGGCCGGGGCGCGCGAGGGTGATCTGCTTCGAGGCTCCGTCACGGTCGACGGTGCCGCCGTCGGTCTCCTCGGAGAGCCAGGCCTTGGCGCCGCCCACGCTGGCGTCGGTGAAACCGATCACCAGGCGGTAGGTGCCGGGCGCGAAGGTCTTGAGCCGCAGGTAGCTGTCCAGGCTGAAGCTGCGCCAGGTGGTGAACTTGGCGCCGCCCGGCTCGTACAGGGTGGCCGAGGCGTACTTGTACTGGGCGGAGGCCGTCACATCGGTGAAGGCCAGCCCGTACCAGCTCTCCTTCCTGCCCTCGAAGGAGAGCTCCAGGAACTGCCCCGGCTTGGCGAGGTTGAACCCGAAGCCCTGGTCGGTGGCGTTGGTGGCGCCGGTGACGTTCCTGGTCAGCGTGGTGGTGAGGGAACCGCTGCCGGTGCCGTCGGGGTCGATGACGAGCTGGTGGACGCCGGTGGTGGTCAGGGCCGGCAACGGGACGTTGCGGCCGGTCCGCGCGTCCAGCGGCCACGGCGTGTCGTACTGGTCGGCGGCGAAGGAGCGTCCGAACGGGTCGTACAGGCGGAAGGCCGAGCGGGTGCCGATGGTGTTGCCGGACATCCCGAGGCCGAGCTTGTCGCCGGCCTTGCCCTCGAAACGCAGGACGAGGGCCTTGCCGGAGGCGATGGTCGAGGTGACCGCCTCGCCGTCGACGGCGAGCGCGCCGCCGTCGACCAGGCTGCCGGGTGCGATGCCGGTCGGCGGCACGACGAAGTCGCTCCCGCTGGTGGCGGTGCCGCCCGGGGTGCGGACGGTGATCCGGCCGGAGGAGACGGCGCCGGGCACGACGACGGTGAGCCGGGTGGGCGTGGCGCTGACGACCTTGGCGAGCGTGCGGTGGAACAGCACCGCGTTGCGCGCCGGGTCCGGGTCGAAGCCGCTGCCGTCGAGGGTGACGGTGGTGTCGGGGGCGCCGACGGAGGGCGCGAAGCCGGTCAGCGCGGGGGCCGGGCGGGCGGCGCCGATCCGGAACCTCTCGGTGCCGGTCGCGCTGGTGCTGCCGACGGTCACGGTGACCGGCCCGTCGGTGGCGCCGGCCGGGACGACGACGGTGAGGCGGTTGCGGTCCGCGGCGGTGACCTGGGCCGGGGTGGCGGTGCCGGTGAAGGTCACCTTGTTCGCGGCCGCGTCGGCGGCGAAGGCGGTGCCGCTGATCTCGACCTTGGCGCCGGCCGGGGCCTGGTTGGGCACGGTGGCGAGGACGGACAGCTCGGACGACGCGTACTTCTTGGTGGAGAGCGTGTTGCCCGCGGCGTCGTACTCGTAGCGGGCGGTCTCGCCGGCCGGCTGCGAGACGCCGACGAGCTGGCCGGCGGCGTCGTAGAACAGGTCGTGCGGGTCGCCGGAGGCGAAGGCGTCCACCACGAAGCCGTACGCGGCCGGGGTGGACGCGGTGCCGGTGGCGTCGATCGCGCGCACCGTCAGCGTGCGGCGGCCGGCCGAGGTCGGGGTCAGCGTGACCACGGCGGAGCCGTCGGCGCCGGCCGGGACCTCGGTGGCCTTGGCGTCGGTGTCCAGCTGGTAGCTGTACTTGGCGATCTGCTCGGCGCCGCCGGGCTTGAGGGTGAAGGTGCCGGCCCGCCCGACGCCGCCGTGCGACTGGCCGTCCGCCGGGTACTCGGCGGAGGAGACCGACGGGGTGGCCGGGGCGTTGGCCGCGTCCTCGTAGGAGACGGACAGCACGGGGGTGGTGGCGTAACGGGCGAACTGGTTCTTGTCCGCCTCGTTCGCGCTGCGCAGACCGAAGGTGAGGCGGGCCGCGCCCGTCGTGAGGAGCGGCGTGACCGCCGACGTGACGTCGAAGTCACGGTTCTGCGCGCCGCCGCCGCCCGCGGTGCAGGCGCCCGGGCCGTTGGAGGAGCCGGCCTGCTGGGTCTCGGCGGGCCGGTTGTTCCAGGTGGTGGTCGGGCCGATGGGGCCGGTGAGCCAGGCCTCGACGGTCCTCGTCTGGCAGGTGGAGGCGAAGACCTCGGTAGCCGACAGCCGGGCGCTGAGCACGCGCTTGCCGGTCAGACCGGCCGGGACGCCGACCTGGAAGTAGCTGCGGTGGATGCCGGACGGGGCGGTCCAGCCCTGGTAGCCGACACCCAGCCCGCTGCCGCTGCCCACGGTGTTGAAGTAGGCGGAGGTCGGGTACTCCGCCTTGACCTCGGCGTATGCCTGGGTCGTGGCATCGGCGAACATCGGGTCGATGTACACCGGGTAGACGGTGTCGGCCGCCTTGAGCAGGCCGGCGTCGGGGGTGATCCCGATGGCGCCGTCCTGCACGCTGGTGCCGACCCCGGCCTCGTGGGCGCCGGTGCCGGGCCCGGCGGGGCCGGAGCGGGTGTCCGGGCGGGCGTCCTGCGCCGAGGGCTGTTCTGCGGCGGGCTGCCCGGCCGCCGCCTTCGGGCCCTTCGCCGCGGTGGGCGCGGCCGCGGGCGCTCCGGCGGAGTCCCACATCCGGGCGGGCGGGGCCTGGAACACCGCCCGGCCGGCGGCGTCCTTCACCGCGAGCCCGGCACCGTCCTCCTGGCCGAGCGTCAGGCCGGCGCTGGTCCTGGTGACCAGCTTGAGGGCGGCGAGGCCGGGATCGGCGGCCGCCGCGGCGTTCTTGACGACCAGGACCTCCTGCACACCGCCGGCCGGGGTGACGGTGAGCCGCAGGTCGACGCCGCTCGGTAGGACGTCGGGGTAGGTGAGGCCGGCCCCGTCGGCGGTCGGGGTGGGGAGCTTCTCCGGCCAGAACAGTTCGAGCCGCTGCCCGCCCTCGACGGTGAGCACGGCCAGCGGGCCGGAGCCGCCGCCCGAGAGCTCGACGGCGTTGGCGGTGGCCTGCGGCACGTAGGTGCCCTCGGCGGTGCGGTGCAGCGTCGGGTCGACGGCGGTCCAGCCGTCGCCCTTCCTGGCCCAGCGGGGCTGGGGGGAGAGCTCGGTGGTGAACGTGCCGTCCGGGTTGGCGAAGGTCTGTGCGGCCGCGGTACGGGCGGCGGCGACCTCGACCCGGCCGTGCTGTTGGCGGGCCGCCCGGCTCGCGGCCGCGGCGTCCGGGGCGGAGTCGACCCGGTCGGCCTGCGGAGCGGCGGCCCGGGCGGGCGCCTGCGCGTTCACCGTCGTCAGGACGACCGAGAGGGCGATCGCGACGGTACCGGCGACCCGGGCCAGCCGGCCTCCGGTCCCCCTTGACGCGGCACCACCCGGTGGTGTGGAGCCACCGGGCTCCGCTGTGGACGAGGCGGGCAGCCGTGGCGTGCCCTGACCGTACGAAGACATGGCTGGGAGAACCCCCGATTTGTTCGCGGGCGGCGCATCGGCACCGCGCATGATCGCGAACACAATCTCTTCACTGGTGATGCACTGTCAAACGCCTTACTGTCAGCGCGTCCTGATCGCACCGAAGCAGCCGCCGAAGTCCGATCTGCACCAATGTGATGGTGTGATGGAGACGGTCGTTGCTGCGCCGATCGCCGTCGCGACCGCGGGCTGATCGGTGCTCCCGGTGCGGAGTCGTCGCGGAGCCGTCGCGGAGCCGTCGCCGGGGATCAGAGACGGGTGGTCGGCAACAGGCTGCCGTCCGCGACATAGGCCTCGACGGTGGGCTTCTCGGCGCCGGGCCGGGACAGGGCCGTCTCTGCGCAGTAGGCGACCCAACCCGGGGAGCCGGCCAGGGTGTACAGCCGGGCCTGGAGGGTCCGGCCGTCCACCGAAAGAGTGATCCTGGACGGCGTTCCGGGTCCGCGGTAGACGCCGGCCCACACACCGCCCGAACCGCCGCCCCGTGCCACTCCTCCGAGTCGTCCGGCGGGCGTGTCCGTGACCAGGACGGAGGTCGCAGCGGAGCCGGGGTGATCGGCAGAGGTCGGGAACAGGCCCTGCGCGGTCAACCGCAGGGAGGTGCCCGACGGGCTCGTGGCGCCCGGAGGCCGAACGCTGCTCCGGCCACCCGAAAGGGCACTGTGATGCGCGTCACGGGCGCCGGGCGCCCGCGGTCTGCACGGGCGCGGACGGCCCGCCGGTCGGACGCGTCGGCGAGCCCTTTCGGCGATGCGGCGCCAGGGCGGGCGCTCTCGTGAGAGCCCGGTGCGCAGGGCCACGCACGCCACGTGGTGCGGGCGGGCCGCGGGCCCGGGAGAGTGGAGACATGCGTGGTCGAGCCTCGCCAGGAGGTCGGAAGGCGCGATCGCAGGCATGATCGGAGGAGCACCGTGACCACAGACACCGCCCTCGGCTACGACGTGTTCGTCGTCGATCCGTCGCCGCTGACCGGGTCCGAGCTGCCCAACGGGGAACCCCGCCGCTACCAGCCCATCGCGGTCACCCTCGTCCACGGCCGGCAGGACGCCGTCCTCGTCGATCCGCCGCTGACCACCGAGCAGGCGCAACAGGTCGGGGACTGGGTCGAGTCGAGCGGGAAGCGGCTGACCCACATCGTCGCCACCCACGGGCACGGTGACCACTGGTTCACCGCGGAAACCCTCGCCGAGCGCTTCGGTGCCCGGGTGGTCGCCTCCGCCGGAACCATCGAGCAGATGCACACCAACGTGTCGGCCCGTGAACTGCTCTGGGACGTGATGTGGCCGGACCAGATCCCGGTGACCCCGGTCACCGCCGAGACGGTCCCCGGCAACCGCCTCGCCCTCGAAGGGCACGAGCTCGGCATCGTCGAGGTCGGGCACGCGGACAGTGACGACTGCACCGTGGTGCACGTGCCGGACCTCGGCCTGGTGGTGGCCGGTGACGCGCTCTACAACGGCGTGCACCTGTACCTCGCCGATGCGGCCGCCGGGGAGTTCGGCCCGTGGCGCAAGGCCATCGACACGGTCGCGGCGCTGCGGCCGCGCCACGTCGTCGCGAGCCACCAGTACAAGAACCTCGACGACGACGCCGGACGCATCATCGCCGAAACCCGCCAGTACCTCGACGACGCCGAGGCCGTCCTGGCCGCGCAGGCGACGCCGGAAGGGTTCTTCTCCGCGATGCTGGAGCGCCACCCCGACCGGCTGGGCAGGACCGTCCTGTGGGTGAGCGCACGGGCGCTGTACTTCGCCCGCGAGGGCGACGACCCCTGGCAGACCCTCCTGGCGGCCTGGCTCTGACCGTCGGACCCCGCCCGGGAGCCCCGCCCGGGAGCCCCGCCCGGGAGCCCCGCCCGGGAGCCCCGCCCCGGGAGCCCCGGCTCAGGGCGCGGCCGCACTCCCGGGGCGGAGCTGTTCGGCGATCCACGTCGCCGCGAACGTCGTCCAGGTGGCCGCGTCGCCGGAGCCGTGGGCGAGGCCGAGGCTGTGCGGGCCGTGCGGGAAGACGTGCGCCGTGTGCGGGACGTCGTGCGCCGCCAGGGCCGTGGCGAGGCGGTAGGTGTGCTCCGGCGGGACGTAGACGTCCTCGGCGGTGTGCCAGAGGAAGAACGGGGGCGACTCCGCGGTCACCAGGGCGTCGAGCGAGGTCGCGCGGCGCAGCTCCGGCGGGGCGTCCTCGCCGAGCAGGATCAGCTGGGCGGGCCGGTAGGTCGCGGTCTCCATCGACGTGACCGGGTAGCCGAGGACGGCGAACCGGACCGTCTCGCGCGGGTCGCTGCTCGGGGCGAGGGCCGCGTGCCCGGCCAGGTGCCCGCCGGCCGAGAAGCCGATCAGCCCGATGTGGTCGGCGCCCTGCTCGCGGAGGCGCCGGATCTCGCCGCGCAGCGCCAGGAGCGGAGCGGGGTGCCGTACGTTCACCGGGTACCGGAAGACGCTCGCCGACACGCCGAGGCCGGTGAGCCAGTCGGCGATCGGTTCCGCCTCGTGCTCCGCGTGCGTTCCGTAGCCACCGCCGGGCAGCACGATCATGTGCGCCGCCGGGGCGGGCCCGCCGGCCACCCCTGGTGTTCCGGCCCGAGCGCTCATCGCCGTCCTCCGTCCTGCGGGCCGGCCGGACCCGTTGCGTCCACGCGGCCGGCGGTCCTGGTCCCGGTCACCGGAATCGGTTGTACCGCGTCCTCCACGGTGTGTTCCTCACAGCAAGGGTGCGTGCCCGGACGGCCGCGGCGCGACCGGAACCCGCCGGGCACGGTGCGCGTGCCGTGCCCCTTGGGCCGATCGGCCCACGCGCGGCGCGCCTCGGCCGGGCGCGCGGGCGCCGGTGCAGGATCGGTGCGGCGGCGCCCTCGGGACGTCCGCCCGGCACCGTCCGGCGGCCGACACCGTCCGGCGCCCGTCACGTCCCCCCACCCGACACCGTCCCCCCGCTCGACACCCCGCGCGTGAAAGGTCGGCCATGGATCTGTTCGACGACCCGCTGCTCCGGCTCCCCGGGCGCGACGACGCCCTCGGCCGCACGCCGGCGTCGTCGTGACCGCCGACCCGCGCGGGGACGCGCCGGGCGGCGGTCGCTACGGCGAGGCCGTCTTCCGACCCGAGCAGGCCGGTGAGGGCGAGCGGACCGACCTCGGCGCCCTCGCCTACGACGACGTCACCGTCGCGCGGCTGCGGGCACTCGGGGTCGGCCCGGGCTGGCGCTGCCTCGATCTGGGGGCCGGCACGGGCACGGTCTCCCGACGGCTGCTGGACGAGGCCGGGGTGGCGAGCGTGCTCGCGGTGGACCGCGACGTCCGTTTCCTCGACGGACGCTCCCTCCCCGACCGGCCGCCGGCCGAGCCCGGGCTCGACGTCCTGGAGGCCGACATCACCGCCCCGGGCTTCGCCCCCGGCCGGTTCCGGCTCGTCCATGCGCGCTTCGTGCTGATGCACCTGCCGGAACGCGACCGCCTGATCACGGAACTGGCCGAACTCGTGGAGCCCGGTGGGGTGTTGGTGCTCAGCGATGCGATCGACCTGACGAGCGGCCGCACGCCCGGCACCCCGTACGGCGCGGCGATGCGGGCGATGTGGCAGGGGCTGAGCGCCACCATCGGTACGGACGCCGCCTCGGCGGCGTCCTACCCGCACCTGTTGCGCGAGGCGGGGCTCGTGCGCGTCGCCGCCGAGATCCAGGTGCCGCCGCTGCTGCCGGGCAGTGCCATCAGCCGGTTCTGGGCGGACACCTGGGAGCGCAGCAGGGCCGCGATGCTCGCCACCGGCCTGGTCGACGACGCGGCCCTCGACGAGGCCGTCCGGTACCTGGGCTCCGACGAGTGCGCCGACCTGTCGGCCGGCATGCTCACCGCCTGGGGATGGCAGCCCGGGGGAGCGTCGGCGCAGGCCCCCGACGGCCGGGGGCGGGAGTCCCGATGACCCGCCGTGACCGCATGCGGGGCCGTGGTCGCCGTCCGGGCGTCAGGATCGGGCCAGGTGCGCCAGCAGGAGCTCGGTGAGGCGCTCGGGGGTGCGCAGGGGCAGGTAGTGGTCGGCGTCCGGGATCCGCCGGGCGTGGGCGACCGGGAGGTCGGCGGCGAGGCGCTCGGCGATCACCCCGATCTCCGGGTGATCGCGGTCGCCGTGGACGACCAGCGTCGGCGCCGTGATCGTGCCGAGGCGTGCTTCGGCGTCGCTCTCCGCGGAGGGGGCGAGGTGTAGTTCGCTGATGATGCGCCGCTCCGCGTTGTGCGCCACCATCGCCTCGATGAGCTCGCCCCCGGGGGCCGTGCGGCCGAGGGAGGCCCAGATCGACAGCTCCAGCTCGGCCAGACGTGCCGTGTCCCGTTCCCTCCGAGCCACGGCGTAGGCCGACAGCTCGGGAGTCGTCGGCCAGCTGTGGCCGCCCACCGAGGCCCCGACCAGGGCCAGGGCCGTCACCCGGTCGGGGTGGGCGAGGGCGAAGTCGATCGAGGTCTCCCCGCCCATGCTCAAGCCCACCAGCGCGGCCCGCCGGTGACCGAAGTGGTCGAGGACGCTGCGCAGGTCCTCGACGTCGCTGAACGGCGCCCCCGGCTCGGTGGAGCGGCCCAGGCCGCGGGCGTCGAACCGGATCACCTCATGGCGACCGGCCAGCCGGGGAACGACCGGGTCCCACAGCCGGGAGTCCATCCCGGCGCCGTGCAGCAGCACCACGGGACTCCCGGTCCCGTTGCGGTCGGCCCAGAGGTGTCCGCCACCGGGGACGGGGATGCGGACTCCGTCCGTGGGCACGGCGCCCGGGTCGGTCGTGTTCGTCGTCATACCGTGATGATCTCAGAGCGTGCTCCGGTCAGGTCCGCCCGGTCACCGCACACCTGACGCCGGGTCGGGTCAGCCGCCCGATCCCGGTACCACCAGGCCGGACTCGAAGGCGATCACCACCGCGTGGGTCCGGTTCTGCGCGCCGAGCTTGGTCAGCACGTTCCCGACGTGGGTCTTCACCGTCTCCAGGCTCACGACGAGCGACTGCGCGATCTCGGGGTTGGAGCGGCCGGTGGCCATCAACCGCAGCACCTCCTCCTCCCGTCCCGTCAGTGCCGCCGCCGGCAGGGCCTCGGCGGACTCCAGCGGGCGGGCGGTGACCATCCGGCGCAGGGCCGCGGGGAAGAGGATCGCCTCGCCCGCCGCCACCACCCGTACCGCCTCCGCGATCTGCCGGACCGGAAGCCGCTTGAGCACGAACCCGCTGGCCCCCGCGCTGAGCGCGGCGGTGACGTAGCCGTCGTTCTCGAAGGTGGTGATCACCACGATCTTCGGTGGTTCCGGGGACTCGGCCAGCAGCTGCCGGGTGGCCTCGATGCCGTTGCGGCGCGGCATCCGTACGTCCATGAGGACCACGTCCGGTCGCAGCCGCAGGGTCCGCTCGACCGCCTCGACGCCGTCGGCGGCCTCGCCGAGCACGGTGATCCCGGGCTGCGCAGCGAGCAGGGTGCGCAGACCGCTGCGGGTCACCTCGTCGTCGTCGGCGATCAGCAGCGTGACCGGGGGGCCGGCGGGAGTCGCGGCGGGGGCGCCGGTGGCGCTGACGGCGGCGACGCCGGCAGGAACGGCTTCGGTCGCGTCGGGTCCGGTCATGCGGGCAACCGTACCGGCAGCCGGACCGCCAGCCGCCAGTGCCGCGGTCCGTGCGGGCCGGCCTCCACCTCGCCGTGCAGCAGCCGCACCCGCTCGGTCAGCCCGGGGAGGCCGTGCCCGGACGTCGGGAAGGCTCCCCGGCCGTCGCGGCCGCCCGCCCCCACCCGGTTGACCACGCCGAGTTCCAGCGCGTCCGCCGACGCCGCCACCCGGACCTCGATCGGACCGCCGTCCCCGTGCCGCAGCGCGTTCGTCAGCCCCTCCTGGAGGATCCGGTACGCCGCCCGCGAGAGCGTCCCCTGCACCTGCGCCCACTCGCCGGACAGCTCCGGCTCGACCACCGCGCCCGCGTGCCGCAGGCGGTCCAGCAGCGCGGGCAGGTCGACGAGGCTCCGGGTCGGGGCCGTTCCCGCCTCCTCCTCGCGCAGCACGCCGAGGACGTAGTCGAGGTCCTCCAGTGCGGCCCGGGCCGACTCCTCGATGCTGCGCATGGCGGCCCGCGCCGCCACCGGGTCGGCGGAGAGCACCTCGCCGGCCACCGCGGCCTGGATCGTGGCCGCCGTCAGCGTGTGACCGATCGAGTCGTGCAACTCGTGGGCCAGCCGGTTGCGTTCGGCGAGCCGCAGCTCCCGCTCGGCCGCCAGCGCGAGCCGCTCGGCCGACGAGGGCCCCAGCAGCCTGGGTGCCGACCAGCGCAGCGCGGTCGTCACCGCCGCGCACAGGGCCGCCGCCAGCAGCAGGCAGCCGAGCGCCACCGCCCAGCTCTGCCAGCCGTCCTCGGCCCGCAACGACCAGCCGAGCAGGTCGATCCTCGCCTCACCCCGGAACCAGCCCCCCGGGAGCGTCAGGGCGATGAGGAGGAGCAGCCCGCCCACCAGCGCCACCGTCCAGCCGAGCGCCACGTGCAGCAGCAGCCAGAGCGGAGTCCGCCAGCGGTCGGCGCCGGCCCGCCCGGTCTGCGCAGCCGCGGGCGCGGCCGGACGGGTCGGGCCGGTACCGGGTGGGCCCGCGGGCCGGCGGACGGCCGCCGGGTCCGGCAACGGCAGCTTCAGCAGGCGACGGGCGGAGACGACCAGCACCCGCCGGGTCGTGCCGGCCTGCCCGATCAGACCGATCAGCGCCGCCCAGGCCAGCAGGACCAGAAGGAGCTGCAGACCCTCCGGGGCGGATCGCCACATCAGCGCCGGCAGGAGGGCGAACGGTAGCAGTGGAAGGCTCGCCAACGCGCCGCAAGAGGCGAAGAGCGCACCCGTGTACGTGGAGCCGCGCAGCAGCGGCCGGAGTCCCCTGATCATGATCGCCAGTATGGCCGGGCAGCCCATCGGCGACCTCCCCCGATCGAGGGAGCGCTTTCTCCCGCCTTGCCGCGATGCGCGGCCGAGCGCCCGGAAGCCAGCATCGTCCTGCGGCACCTGCCGCCATCTGCCCGTGAATTCATTGGAGTTGACACATGCGTGAGCACTCGGACCGGCGAGTCCGTTCGTCCTGGCGGCAGTGGGCCGGTCGGCGGGGGGCCGTGGCGGTCGTCGTCGGGGTGGCCGTCGGCGGCATGACGATGGGTGTCGCGGCGCCGCCCGCGGCGTTTGCCGCCGGCCGGCCGGACGTCGTCCAGCAGGGCCTGAACGCGCTGGTGCGCGATGACGGCATGCCCGCCGCACTGGCGAGCGTCGTGGACCGGGACGGCCGCACCCGGACCTACACGGCCGGGGTCGGCGACGTGGCCAGGGGTTCGAAGGTGCCCGGGGACGGTCAGGTCCGGATCGGAAGCAACACCAAGACGTTCACGGCGGTGGTCGCGCTGCAACTGGTCGGTGAGGGGAGGATCGACCTCGACGCCACCGTCGACACCTATCTGCCGGGCCTCGTGCGCGGCGACGGGATCGACGGACGCCGCATCACCGTCCGGCAGCTCCTGCAGCACACCAGCGGGATTCCCGACTACGAGGGCCGCCTCGACGAAGCCGCCCTGCAGTACCAGTACTTCGAACCCCGCGACCTGCTGGACATCGCCCTCCGGTACAAGGCCGACTTCGCCCCGGGGGACCGATTCGCGTACAGCAACACGAACTACGTGCTGGCCGGCCTGATCGTCCAGAAGGTCACCGGCCGCCCCGTCGCCGAGGAGATCGATCGGCGCGTCGTCCAGCGCATCGGACTTCGCCACACCTACTTCCCCGCCCCCGGGGACAGGACCGTCCGCGAGCCCCACCCCCACGGCTACCGCAGGGATTCGGCCGACGGGCCCCTGCGCGACTTCACGGAGATGGATCCCTCCGCGGGCTGGGCGGCCGGGCAGATGATCTCCACCAACTCCGACGTCAACCGGTTCTTCACCGCCCTCCTCGACGGCCGGCTCCTCCCGGCGGCCCAGCTCGCCCAGATGCGCACCACCGTCCCCATCGGCGACACCGGCGCCGGCTACGGCCTGGGGATCATCAGCAGGCCGCTGTCGTGCGGCGGTGTGTACTGGGGTCACGGCGGTGACATCCCGGGATACGAGACCCGCGGCGGAGTCACCGACGGCGGCCGCGCCGTCAACGTCGCGGTCACCACCGTCCCGCCCGACGCGGCAGCCACGAAGCACGTCGACGGTGTCGTGGACGCCGCGCTGTGCCGCTGACCCCTCCGGGGGCGGCGGCGCGGCCCACCCTGCCGGCGGGCCCGGCTGCCGGCAGGAGGCCCCGGGGCGCGGCACGCCGCGCCCCGGGGCCGGGCCGGCGGTCCTGAGGCGTGGCCTGGCGGACGCAAGGCATGGCCGTGCGGCGCAGGCCGCGCGATGCTTGTATCGATCTCTTGACTGGCGTCAGAAGAGCGCCATACTGGCCTCACTCCCCCCTCGCGAAGAGGTGCCGCCGTATGGAGCTCACACCCTCAGCGCATCTGGACACGTTCTGCCGCGACAACCTGCCGCCGCTCGACCAGTGGCCGGAACTTCTCTTCGAACTCCCCGAGCTGGCCTATCCGGACCGGCTCAACTGCGCACACGTGCTGCTCGACGAGTCGATCGAGCGCCTCGGCCCCGACCGGCGCTGCCTGCTCACTCCGACGGAGCAGTGGAGCTACGGCGAACTGCGCGAGAACGCGGACGCGGTGGCCCGGGTCCTGACCGAGGACCTGGGCCTCGCGACCGGCAACCGGGTGCTGCTGCGCGGCCCCAACACCCCCTGGCTGGTGGCGTGCTGGCTCGGGGTGCTGAAGGCCGGCATGGTGGCGGTCACCACCATGCCGCTCCTGCGGGCACCCGAACTCACCGCGATGCAGGAGATCAGCCTGCCGGCGGCGGCGCTGTGCGACCACCGCAGCCTGGCCGAGCTGGAACGGGCCGCCCCGCCGGACCTGACCGTCCTGGCCTACGGCGGCCCCGGACCGGACGACCTGATCGCCCGCTGCGCCGCCCGGCGCGGCCGCTTCACCGCCGTGCCGACCGCCGCCGACGACGTGGCGCTGATCGCCTTCACGTCCGGCACCACCGGCCGGCCCAAGGCCACGCTCCACTTCCACCGCGACGTCCTCGCCAACGCCGACACCTTCTCCCGGCACGTGCTGCGGCCCACCCCGGAGGACCTCTTCGCCGGCACCCCGCCGCTCGGCTTCACCTTCGGCCTCGGCGGGCTCGTGGTCTTCCCGCTGCGGGCCGGCGCGGCCACCCTGCTGCTGGAGCAGGCCGGCCCGGAGGAGCTCACCGAGCAGGTCGCCCGGCACCGGGTCAGCGTGCTGTTCACCGCGCCGACCGCCTACCGGGCGATCCTGGCCGCCGGGCTGGCCGGCCGGCTGGCGGGCGTACGGCGCTGCGTCTCGGCCGGCGAACACCTGCCGGCCTCCGTCTGGGAGGCCTTCCGCGCGGCCACCGGGCAGCGGCTGGTCGACGGGATCGGGGCCACCGAGCTGCTGCACGTGTTCATCTCGGCCGCCGACGGTGACATCCGCCCCGGCGCGACCGGCCGGCCGGTCCCCGGCTACCGGGCCGCCGTGCTCGACGCGGACGGCGCGCCGGTGCCCGACGGCACTCCGGGGCTGCTCGCCGTCAAGGGCCCCACCGGGTGCCGCTACCTGCGCGACGAGCGCCAGCTCGGCTACGTGCGCAACGGCTGGAACCTCACCGGCGACACCTATGTGCGCGACCGCGAGGGCTACTTCTGGTACCAGGCGCGCACCGACGACATGATCGTGTCGGCCGGCTACAACATCGCCGGGCCCGAGGTCGAACAGGTGCTGGCCGACCACCCGGACGTGCTGGACAGCGCGGTGGTCGGCGTGCCCGACGAGCGGCGCGGCAGCGTGGTCAGGGCGTACGTGGTGCTGCGCGAGGGGGCGACGGCCGGGCCCGAGACCGTCCGGGCGCTCCAGGAGCACGTCAAGCGGACCATAGCGCCGTACAAGTACCCGCGCGAGATCGAGTTCGTCACCGATCTGCCGCGCACCGCCACCGGCAAGCTGCACCGGGCCGAGCTGCGCCGACGGGCGGCCGTGCACCCGGCCAGCGTGGCGGTGGAGCGGCGGGTGGAGTGGTCGGACACCGACGCGGCCGGGCACTACCACTTCTCGGCGGTGCAGCGCTGGGTCGAGGCGGCGGAGGCGGTGCTGCTGCGCCGGCTCGGGCTGGCCGGGCTGTTCGGCCGGATCCCGCGCGTGCACTTCGAGGCCGACTACCGCGAGCGCCTCTGGTTCGGCGACCAGGTCCGCACCGAGCTGCGCGTCCTGCGGGTCGGCGGTTCCTCGCTGCACTACGCCTTCGAGGTGCACGGCCCGCTGGGCCTGGCCGCGGCCGGGCGGATGTCGGTGGTGCACGCCGCCGCGCAGGGCAAGGGTGCCGAACCCTGGCCCGCCGAGGTGCGCCGGGCGCTCGCCGAGTCCGGTCCGCAGCAGCCGGAGGGCTACCGGTGAGCGGCGGGGGGCTGTTGGTGGGCGGGCTGCCGGGGGGCGGCCGGGGCGTGCCGGCAGGCTCCGCGGTGCGGCGGATCGCGGTGGTCGGCGCCGGGCCCGGCGGCCTCTACTTCGCCGCCCTGGCCAAGAAGTTGGCGCCGCACCGGGAGATCACCGTGTGGGAGCGCGACGCCCGCGACGACGCCCAGGGCTTCGGCGTGGTCTTCTCGGACGAGACGCTGGACGGCATCGCCCAGGCCGACCCGCCGGTCTTCGCCGCGCTGTCCGCCGAGTTCGCCCGCTGGAGCGACATCGACGTCCGGTACGCCGGCCAGGTGCGCACGTGCGGCGGGCACGGCTTCGCCGCACTGGACCGCAACCGGCTGCGCGCGATCCTGCAACAGCGCTGCGCCGAGCTGGGGGTGGACGTGCGCTACCGCACGCCCGCGCCACCGGTCGCCCGGCTGGCGGCCGGGTACGACCTGGTGGTGGCCGCCGACGGCGTGCGCTCGGCCACCCGGGCGGCCCTCGCGGAGGCCTTCCGGCCCGAACTGGACGAGCGCCACTGCCGCTACATCTGGCTCGCCACCGACAAGGTCTTCGAGGCCTTCACCTTCATCGTGGAGCAGTACGACTTCGGCGCACTGCAGGTGCACGCCTATCCGTACAGCCGCCGGCGCTCGACGTTCATCGTGGAGATGGCCGAGGAGGCGTGGCGCAAGGCGGGCTTCGAGGAGCCGGCCGGGCGGGAGCCGGGGCGGGGGGAGAGCGACCTGCCGAGCGTGCGGCGGTGCGAGCACCTGCTCGCCGCGCACCTGGACGGGCACCGGCTGATCCCCAACGCCTCGCGCTGGATCCGGTTCACGACCGTGCGCAATGCGAGCTGGCACCACCGCAACGTGGTGCTGCTCGGGGACGCCGCGCACACCGCCCACTTCTCGATCGGATCGGGCACCAAACTGGCCCTGGAGGACGGCCTCGCGCTGGCCGCCGCGCTGCACGAACACCCCCTGCTCGAAGGTGCGTTGGCGGCCTACGAGGGCGAGCGCCGGCCGGTGGTGGAGTCCGCGCAGCGGGCCGCGCAGGCGAGCCTGGAGTGGTTCGAGACCGTCGGCCGGCACACCGGCCAGGGCGCCGGGCAGTTCGCCTTCAACCTGCTCACCCGCAGCCGCCGGGTCACCTACGGCAACCTGCGCGCCCGGGACGCCGCCTTCGTGGACGGCGTCGACGCGGCCTTCGGCGGCGCTGCGGAGCGCGAGGCGGAGGGCCGGGACGCACCCTCCGACGACACGGTCCCCGACGCTGGCGCGGCGGGCGTCCCCCCGATGTTCCGGCCGCTGCGGCTGGGCCGGCTGCGGCTGCGCAACCGGATCGTGGTGCCGCCGCTGGCCACGTTCACCGCCGTGGACGGGATGCCCAGCGGCTTCGACCGGGCCCAGCTCGCCGCACAGGTCCTCGGCGGCGCCGGTCTGGTCTTCACCGGCATGACCGCGGTCAGCGCGCAGGGCCGGGCCACCGAGCGCTGCCCGGGCCTGTGGACGGACGCCCAGGAGGCGGCCTGGCGTTCGGTGGTGCACGCGGCCCGGCAGCTCGGCGACACGCCGCTGGGCATCCAGCTGACACACGCCGGGCGGCGCGCGGCGAGCGCCGTGCCCGGCCCGGACGGGATCGGGCGCCCCCTCGCGGACGGCTGGCCGACGCTGGCGGCCTCGCCGCTGCCCTGGGAGCCGGGGGCCCCGTCGCCGCGCGCGGCCGACGCTGCCGAACTGGCCGGTGCGGTCGCCGACTTCGCGGCTGCCGCGACCCGCGCCGACCGGGCCGGTTTCGACGTGCTGGGGCTGCAGTTCGGCCACGGTCACCTGGTCTCCGGGTTCCTCTCGCCGCTGACCAACCTCCGCACCGACCGCTACGGCGGACCGCTGGAGCACCGGTTGCGGCTGGCCCTGGAGGTGCTCGCCGCGGTGCGGGCCGCCTGGCCGGCCGACAAGCCGATCGTGGTCCGGATCTCGGCGGCCGACTGGGCTCCGGGCGGCACCACCGAGGCGGAGGCGGTGGCGATCTGCCGGGCGCTGGCCGGCGCGGGCGCGGACGCGCTGGACGTCTCCACCGGCGAGGTGGTCGCCCACCAGAAGGTGCCCTACGGGCGCGGCTACCAGGTGCCGTTCGCCGACCTGGTCCGCAACGCGACCGGGATCCCGACCATCGCGGTCGGCGCGATCTCCGGCCACGACGACGCCAACTCGGTGCTGCTGGCCGGCCGGGCGGACCTGGTCGCGGTCGGCCGGGCCCACCTGTACGACCCGCTGTGGACGCTGCACGCCGCGGCCGAGCAGGGCTACGCCGGCCCCGGGGCGCGCTGGCCGCAGCCCTGGCAGCCGGGCAGCCGCCGGCCGCCGGGGCCCGGAGCGGACCGGGTCGCGCCCCGGCTGCGGCTGCTGCCCGAGGCGGCCGCCCCGGTGCACCGCCGCTGGCTGCCGCCGGACCACCCGGCCGCCGGCCGGCCGGTCGCCGACCGGCCCGACGGCGCGCCTGGCGACGGTCCGCCCGGCGACCTGCCGTCCGCCCCTCCCACCGGCCGGCAGGACGAGCTCCCCGGCCGGAAGCCCACCGAACCCGTGCCGAACTGAGGGAGGACCGGAGGATGCCCCACCTGCCCCGCTTCACCGCCGCCGCCGTCCAGGCCGCGCCCGTCTACCTGGACCCGGACGCCACCGTCGACAAGGCCGTCGCCCTGATCGCCGAGGCGGCCGCGCACGGCGCCGAACTGGTGGTCTTCCCCGAGGTCTTCGTGCCCGGCTACCCCTACTGGAACTGGACACTCAACCCCGTCCAGGGTTCGCCCTGGTTCGAACGCCTCTACCTGGCCTCGATCGACGTCCCCGGCCCGCACGTGGACCTGCTCTGCGCGGCCGCCCGCCGGACCGGCGTGGTCCTGGTGATCGGCGTCAACGAGCGCGGCGGGCCCGGCCTGGGCACCCTGTACAACACGCTGCTCACCATCGGCCCGGACGGCCGGCTGCTCGGCGTGCACCGCAAGCTCGTACCGACCTGGGCCGAGAAGCTGACCTGGGCCCCGGGCGACGGCAGCTCACTGGTGGTGCACCGGACGCCGATCGGCCCGCTCGGAGCGCTCGCGTGCGGTGAGAACACCAACCCGCTGGCCCGCTTCACGCTGCTCGCCCAGGGCGAACTGGTGCACGCCGCAAGCTACATCGCGCTGCCGGTCGCGCCCGACGACTACGACATGGCGGAGGCCATCGCGCTGCGCGCGGCCGCGCACTGCTTCGAGGGCAAGGTGTTCACCGTGGTGTCCTGTTCGACGATCTCGCCCGAGATCGTCGACCTGGTGGCCGGCGAGGACCAGCAGGTGCGCAAGCAGCTCGCCCGCCCGCGCGCCGCGCTCTCCGGCGTCTTCGGCCCGGACGGGCGCCCGGTCACGGAGCCGCTGGTCGACGAGGAGGGCATCGTCTACGCCGAGATCGACCTCGCGCGCTGCGTCCAGCCCAAGCAGATGCACGACATCGTCGGCCACTACAACCGCTTCGACGTCTTCCGGCTGCACGTCGACGCCAGCCCGCACCGGCCCGTGCACGTCGAGGGCCACCGGTCCGACGGCCACCGGCCCGACGGGTACCCAGCCGGCGCGAACCGGCCCGACGGACACCGGCCCGGCGCCGACCGCCCCCGCCCCGAGCAGGAGAGCGGCACCCACCAGGAGGAAGCGTGAACGACTACGACGACACCCGGCCGGGCCGGGCCCGGGTCGGGGACAGCCCCGAACTCGCCGCCTACTACGAGGAGCTGGCCAAGCACGAGGCCGGCGCGCTCTGGACGGTGGCGAACGAGATCGAACCCTGGTACCCGCAGCCCAGGTCCGTCCCGGTGCTCTGGCGCTACGCGGACCTGGCACCGCTGGTCCGCAAGGCGCTGCCGCTGGTCCGGGCGGACGACGCCGGACGCCGGGTGGTGATGCTGGTCAACCCGGGCCGGCGTGAACTGAGCGCGGCCGTCGGCCTGTTGTACACCGGCCTGCAGATCATGGGCCCGGGCGAGGCGATGACCGCGCACCGCCACCAGGCCGCCGCACTGCGCTTCGTCCACGAGGGCACCGGCGCCTGGACGATCGTGGACGGCCAGAAGCTCAAGGTCGGGCCGCGCGACTTCGCGATCACGCCCAACAACACCTGGCACGAGCACGGCAACGAAGCCTCGGACGAACCGGTGATCTGGCAGGACGGACTGGACATCCCGCTGGTCAACGCGCTCGACGCCGGCTTCTACGAAGTCCACCCCGAGCTCTACCAGCAGCCCGGCACGGTGGTGAACTCCTCGCTGCTCAGCTACGCCGGCACCCTGCTGCCGTACGGCGTCGAGACGTGGAGCCGCCCGTACTCCCCCCTGCTGGGCTGGCCCTGGGAGCCCAGCTACGAGGCGCTCCGCCGGCTGGCCCGGGCGGGCGAAGGATCCCCGTACGACGGCGTGATCATGGAGTACGCCAACCCGGTCACCGGCGGTTCGGTGATGCCCACGATGAGCGCCCACCTGCAACTGCTGCGCCCGGGCCAGGCCACCCTCGCGCACCGGCACACCGGCTCGGTCGTCTACACGGCGGCGAAGGGCCGCGGCGTCTCGGTGATCGCCGGGCAGCGCTTCGAGTGGCAGCAGGGCGACGTCTTCGTGGTTCCGTCCTGGGCCTGGCACGAGCACGCGAACTCCGACCCGGGCGAGGACGCCTGCCTCTTCTCGTTCAACGACTTCCCGGTGATGCGCTCGCTCGGCATGTACCGCGAGGAGGCCCACCCGGACAACGCCGGCCACCAGCCCGTCCTCTCGTAAGGAGCCCTTCGATGCACCTGCTCAGCTTCCACGCCGGCGGCAGCGACACGCCGCGCCTCGGCGCGCGGACCGGTGAGCGCGTGGCCGACCTGGCGGCGCTCGCCACCGCCGCCGGTGCCGACCTGCCCGGCGACCTGGCCGCGCTGATCCGGGCCGGCGAACCCGCCCTGGCCACCGCCCGCGCACTGCTGGCCGCCGCGCCGGACGACGCCTGGCTGCCGCTCGCCGGGGTCACGCTGCGCGCGCCGCTGCGCCCCGGCAAGATCGTCGGAGTCGGCCTCAACTACGTCGAGCACGTCGAGGAGTCGCACCGCTCGCTCGACACCGAGCGCGAACTGCCGGACCGCCCGGTGCTGTTCGGCAAGCCGGCCACCGCCGTCACCGGCCCCGGCGGGCCGATCCTGCACAACGCCGACCTCACCAAGCAGCTCGACTGGGAGTGCGAACTGGCCGTGGTGATCGGCCGGACGGCCCGGCGGGTCACCGAGGCCGACGCGCTGCGGCACGTCTTCGGCTACAGCATCGTCAACGACGTCAGCGCGCGCGACCAGCGCCGCTCCGGGCAGTGGTTCTTCTCCAAGGGCCAGGACTCCTACTGCCCGTTCGGGCCGGTGGTGGTCACCGCCGACGAGATCCCCGACCCGCAGAACCTCGACCTCTCGCTCAAGGTCAACGGCGTGACGAAGCAGGACTCCAACACCCGCCACATGCTCTTCGGCGTCGCCCGGCTGATCGCCGACATCTCCTCCGGCATGACCCTGGAGCCCGGCGACGTGATCGCCACCGGCTCGCCGTCCGGTGTCGGCGCCGGCCTGGTCCCGCCGCAGTTCCTGCAGCCCGGCGACCTGGTGGAGGCCACCGTCGAGCGGATCGGCACGCTCGCCAACCCGGTCGTCGACGCCCGCGGGTACGACGCCGGCGAGTACGACGCCGACGGGTACGACGCCGGCGACTACGACGCCCGCGCACACGGAGCCCGCGGCCACGGCGAAGGGGCGGGTGCATGACCACCTACCGGATCGGCCAGATCGTCCCGAGCTCCAACGTCACCATGGAGACCGAGGTCCCGGCCCTGCTGCGGGCCAGGGAGACGGTCGCCCCCGAGCGCTTCACCTTCCACTCCAGCCGGATGCGGATGACCAGGGTCACCCCCGAGCAACTGCGCGCGATGGACGCCGACTCGGACCGCTGCGCGCTCGAACTCTCCGACGCCCGGGTCGACGTGCTCGGCTACGCGTGCCTGGTGGCGGTCATGAGCAACGGGCCCGGCTACCACCGGGAGTCCGAGCGGCGGCTGCACCGGCGCACCGTCGAGAACGGCGCCCCGGCGCCGGTGGTGACCAGCGCGGGCGCCCTGGTGGCCGGGCTGCACGTCCTCGGGGCCAAGAAGGTCGCACTGGTCGCGCCCTACCTGCGGCCGCTCGCCCGGACGGTGGTGGACTACCTGGCGCACGAGGGCATCACGGTGACCGACCACGCGGCCCTGGAGATCCCCGACAACCTGGCGGTCGCCGCCCACGACCCGGCCCGGCTGCCCGGGATCGCCGCCCGCCTGGCGCACGACGAGGCGGACGCCGTGGTGCTCTCCGCCTGCGTGCAGATGCCCTCGCTGGCGGCCGTCGAGGAGGCCGAGCAGCGGCTCGGCAAGCCGGTGGTCTCCGCCGCGATCTGCACCGTCCACCAGCTGCTGTGCGCGCTCGGGCTGCCCGCCTTCGCACCCGGGGCGGGGGCGCTGCTCTGCGGCGCCTACGACGGGAGCACCTCCCCGCTCCTGGGTTCGGCGCCCGCCGCGCCGCCGTCCCGGTCACCGGCGGCCGTCCCGCAGCCGCCCGCCGTGCTGCAGCCGCCCGTCGTGCCGCCGTCCGGACCACGTGGCTGCGCTCCGACAGTATGATCACGCCGGACGGCCGCCGCGGACGCCGGCGCGGCCGCGCGCCCGCGAGGCCACGACGGGAGGAGGGCCGCCATGCCGGAGAACACGCCACGCCCCAGCTCCCTGATCCACACCATCTACGGCGAGTTCGTGCGACGGCTCGGCGGCTGGATCTCGATAGCCGACCTGATCGCGCTGATGGCCGAACTGGACGTCGACGCGCCCGCCGTCCGGTCGGCCATCTCGCGGCTGAAGAAGGCCGGCACCCTGCTGCAGGAGCGGCGCGCGGGCACCGGCTACCGGCTGAGTCCGGCGATGGGCCCCGTCTTCGACGAGGGCGACCGCCGGATCTTCCACAGCCTGGCGCCCGCCGAACTCGCCGACGGCTGGGTGGTCGCGGTCTTCTCCGTCCCCGAGTCGGAGCGGGCCAGCCGCCACCAGCTGCGGTCGCGGCTGGGCTGGCTCGGTTTCGGCAACGCCGCCCCCGGGGTCTGGCTGGCGCCCGCCCGGGTACTGCCGGACGCCCGCCGGCTGCTGGAGCGGCTCGGGCTGAGTGCGTACGTCCACCTCTTCCTGTCCGAGTACGCCGGGTTCGCCGAACTGCGCTCGGCGGTCGGCTCCTGGTGGGACTTCCCGGCGATCGAGGCGCAGTACGCCGAGTTCACCGAGGCCTGGGGGCAGGTGGCCGCCGGCGTGCGCCCGCGCGGGCCCGAGCGGATCGAGCCGGTCGAGGCGTTCCGCGCGTACGTCCCGATGCTCACCCAGTGGCGCCGGCTGCCGTACCTCGACCCGGGGCTGCCGGCGCCGCTGCTGCCGCCGGAGTGGAACGCCGTCGCGGCCCGCGCGGTCTTCACCGAACTGCACGAGCTGCTCGCCGAACCCGGCCTCCGGCACGTCGAGCAGCTCACCGGTCTGGCCCGCCCGGAGCCCGACGCCCAGCCGTATCCGTAGCCGAATCGACAGCCGTATCCGTACCCGGAGCCGACTCCGGAGCCCCACCCGCCGCCCGACCGGGCGCCACGACGTCGGAGGAGATGCCGCCGTGACCGACCACGCCCCCGCCGACCTGCTGATCCGGTCCGGCGCCGTCCACACGCTCGTCCCCGGCGAGGCGCCGCGTCGTGCGCTGGCCGTCACCGGTGACCGGATCACCGCGCTGTCGGCCGCGGCCGACGGCCTGGACCACCTGATCGGCCCGGCGACGGAGGTGCTGGACCTGCCCGGCGCCACCATGCTGCCCGCCTTCGACGACACCCACACCCATCTGATCCTCGCCGCGCACAGCGTCCACGACGTGCCGGTCCACCGGGCCCGCGACCTCGGCGAGTTCCTCGCCCTGATCCGTGAGCGGGCGGCGGACACGCCCCCCGGGCAGTGGATCCGCACCACGATCAACTGGCAGGAGGTCAACCTCGCCGAACAGCGCCTGCCCCGCACCGCGGAACTGGACGCGGCCACCGACCGGCACCCGGTGCTGGTGCGGCGCGGCGCCTACAACATGGTGCTCAACACGCCCGCGCTGCGACTGGCCGGCATCACCGACGCCACCGAACCCCCGCCCGGCGGCGTGATCGAGCGGGACGAGCAGGGCCGGCTGACCGGCCGGCTGGTCGACAAGGCGGTCGCCCTGGCCGAACGGGTGCTGCCGCGCCCCGCCCTCGCCGACCGGATCGACGGCCTGCGGGCCGCCTCCGCCGACTACGCCGCGACCGGGATCGGCACGGTCCGCGACTGCCTGGTCCCGGTGGAGGACCTCGACGTGCTGCGCGCGGCCCGGCAGGCCGGTGCGCTGGGCGTGCGGGTGCGCGCCCTGGTCTCCGGCTTCGGCGCCCGCACGCCCGCGCAGGTGGACGAACTGCTCGACCGGATGGAGCCCTGGCGCGCCGAGGGCGACGCCTGGCTGAGCGTCTGGGGCGTGAAGTTCGGCATCGACGGCGGCATCGAGGCGGGTGCGCTGGACGAACCCTACGAAGGCCGCCCGTGCTACCACGGCACCCTGCTCTGGGAGCCGGAGGAGCTGGCGGCTGCGGTCGACCGGGTGGTCGCGCGCGGCTGGCGGGTCGGTGTGCACGCCTGGGGGGACCGCGGCCTCCGCACGCTGCTGGACGTATTCGAACGGGTGCTCAAGGACCGCCCCGGCCTGGCCCCGGGCACCCTGGTGGTCGAACACGGCGGGCTGGCCCGGCCCGACCAGCGGGCTCGCGCGATCGCGCTCGGCATCCCGGTCACCGTCCAGCACCCGCTGCTGCACGATGCGGCGACGGCCCAGATCAGGGCCTGGGGCGCCGAGCGGGTGCGCGGCATCTTCCCGCTGCGCGAGTGGCTGGACGAGGGTGCGCTGCTGGCGGCCGGCTCGGACTTCCCGGTCGGGCCCTACGGTGCGATGGTCTCGGTCTGGGGCATGACGACCCGGCAGACCGTGGCCGGCGCGCAGGGCGCCGAGAACGCGATCACCCGGGCCGAGGCGATCGCCCTGCACACCGTCGACGCGGCCCGGTTGCTCGGCGAGAGCGGCACGCGCGGGAGCCTGCGCCCCGGCGCGCTGGCGGACCTCACCCTCTGGCCCGCCGACCCGCTGGACTGCCCGCCGGAGGAGCTCGCGGCGCTGAGGCCGATCCGCACCGTACTCGGGGGCCGGACCGTCCACCTCAGCCCAGCTGTTCGGCCAGCGCGAGGATGATTCCGCTCGGCCCGCGGAGGTAGCAGAGCAGGTAGCTGTCCTCGTAGCGCGCCACCTCGCCGACGAGTTCGGCGCCGTGCGGGCGCAGGCGGGCGAGGGTGTCCTCGATGTCGTCGACGGCGAACATGACGCGGTGCAGGCCCAGCGTGTTCGCCGGGGTGATCTCCGGCTCGGGGGTGATCGCCTCCGGGGTGTGGTACTTCGCCAGTTCGAGTCGGCCCGGGCCGTCCGGGATCCGCATCATCGCGATCTCGCTGCGCATGTCGGCGAGCCCGACGACGCTTCCCGCCCAGCTCCCCTCGATCGGCATCCTGCCCTCCAGCTCCATGCCGAGCTCGGTGAAGAAGGCGATGGCGGCGTCGAGATCGTCGACGACGATGCCGACGTTGTCCATGCGGTGAATCGTCATGCCCCCGAGGATAGAAGCCGGGTCCGACGCCGCCGGGCAAGCACGGCCCTGACGTGCCCGCGGGCCCCACCGGCCCGCGGGCACGTGCCCCGGTGGGGGCGGCAGCGGCCCCGGCAGCGGCCTCGGCCTCCGGTAGGCCGGATGCACTACGTCACCCGTGGTCCGGATTGCCGCCGGACCGGGCCCGTGCGGTGATTGCTCTGGCGTCTCGGATGCCCGCACCGACGGTCGGCTGGAGGACTGGGATGGCACAGCAGGCGGCTTCGGCCACGGGCGGACGAAGTGCCCTGGCGAAGATCGTGTTCGCGCTGGGGCTGGTGCTCTTCGTGCAGGCCCTGCTCGCGTTGTGCCTCGTCAGCGCCCAGCAGCTGCTCGTGCCACGGAACATGCCCTTCGGCGTGGCCGGGCCGCCCTCGCCCGTGGTCGCCGAGGTGGCGTCGCGCGTGGGGCTGGCGCTGACCTCCTACGAGGACCAGTCCGCCGCGACGGCCGCCGCGGACCGGGGCGAGCTGTACGGCGCCTACGTCAGCGGCGGCTCGGCCGACACGTTGATCGTGGTCCCGTCGAAGAGCTTCTTCGCCCAGACCGAGCTGGAGCCCGCGTTCGTGGCGGCGGCGCACAAGCTGGACCGACCGCTGACGGTGCAGACCGTCAAGCCGCTCGCCCCCACCGACCCGGTCGGCGCCGTCACGTCGCTGTTGCTGCTGCCCCTGCTGATCGGCGGATACCTGGCCGCCGTGCTGGTCTACAAGGCGGCCCACGGCGTCGCCGCCGCGCCGTGGCGTGGGGCCATCCTGGTCGGCTACGCGCTGGTGGGGGCGCTGCTGACCGACCTGATCGCCGGCTTGGGGATCGGCGCGTACTCCAGCAGCCATTTCTGGTCGTTGCTGCCGTGCTTCTGGCTCATCACCTCGGCGGTGGCGCTGGCCGCTGCCGGGTTGCAGGCCATGGTGGGCAGGATGGGCACCCTGATCGTGGCGTTGCTCTTCATCGTCATCGGCGGCCCGCCGGCCGGGGGGTCGGGCACGTACCTGCTTCCGGTGTACTGGCGCAACATCGGGGTGATCTTCCCGGCGCAGAGCGCAGTCAACCTGATCAATCACGTGCTCTACTTCGGCGGGAGCGACATCTCCACCCCACTGATCGTGCTGTTCCTCTACGCATTCGCCGGAATGGCCGTCATCGGCTGGTACGGCCGTATCCGCCCGGCCAGGGCGGCGGCCCGGGCCGCCGGCGGGGAGAGCGACGCCACCGGACCGACGGCCCCCGCGGCGGCTCCCCCCGACCGCCGGCGCGCGATGATCGGAATCCTCGCGGCGCTGGGCATCTGCGCCGTCATGCAGTGCCTGTTCGCCACCAACTACATGAGCGCCTCGCACGCCCCCAAGGCCACCGACCTGCCGTTCGGCGCGGTCGGCACCTCGCCCGTCCTGGCCGCGGCCGAGCAGAACATCTCCCTGAAGGTCACCCAGTACCCGGACGAGGCCGCGGCCAGGACCGCGATGGACGAGGCCCGGATCTTCGGCGCGCTGATCTCCTCGGGCGCCTCGAACACGCTGATCGTCGTGCCGTCGATGAGCGATCTGGCACCGCTCGACCTCGCGGTGAGGTTCGAGGACGCGGCCAAGGCCACCGGCCAGACCGTGACGGTGCAGCAGTACGCCCCGACACCGCTCGCGGCCAAGGACCCCTTCGGCCTCGTCCAGGGGCTCATGCTGGTTCCGCTGCTCATCGGCGGATACATGAGCTCGACCCTGCTGATGGCCGCGACCGGCAGGGCGGCAGGCCGGTGGCGCGCCGCCCAGCTCGCCGGGTTCGCCGTCGTGAGCGGCCTCGTCATCGATCTGATCGTCTGCTACTGGCTGCAGGGGTTCCCCAGCAGCAAGTTCTGGATCACCTGGCCCATCTGCACGCTGATCGTCGTCGTGGTCGCCTTCGTCGCCGCGATCCTGCAGAAGCTGCTCGGGCCGGTGGGCACCCTGCTGACGGTCGTCGTGATCATGCTGTTCGGCAACCCGTCCGCCGGCGGCGCAACCGGCGTGCCCTACCTGCCCGCCTTCTGGCGCGACATCGGCCCCTACCTGCCGCCCCGGAACGCCTACATCCTGCTGCACCACACGATCTACTTCGACGGCCACGGAACCGGCCGGGCACTGACCACCCTGCTCATCTACCTGGGCGTCGCCGCCGCCGTCCTCATCGTGCTCGACCTGCGCCGCCAGGAAGCCGCAGTGCCCGCCGACGCCACCGAGGCCGCGGCCATGGCCGTCCCCATCGGCGCCACCCCGTGACACCCCCGGCGAAGGCGGAGGAGACCGGCCCCCCGGTCGCCGCCGGCGTGGGCGTGCTGATCCGCGACTTCATCGGGCTGTCATCGACCGCTGCCACTGTCGTCCGGTGATCTCGGCGGAGCGCCCGCCGCATCGGAGAGCGGGCGCGTGGGCCGACTGCGTGGGGAGGAACGAATGCGAGCACGAAGGATCGCGGCCGCGGCGGCCGGAGTCCTGCTGACGGTCGGGCTGACGGCGGCCCAGGGTGCCACGGCCCGGGCGGCCACCACGCGCGTGACGGCTCCGTGCGAGGGCACCTACACGATCGTCGTCGGGGGCACCGGCAGCTCGTGGAACAACGACGGGTTCACCGGCAACATCCAGCAGCACGTCGGGTATCCCACCCAGATCCCCAACGGTGCGAGCACGCGGGCGGGCGTCAACGAGCTGAACCGACTGGTCCGTGACCAGCGCGCCGCCTGCCCGGGCCAGCACGTCAAGATCGGCGGGTACTCGCTGGGGGCCGGGGTGGTGCACGTCTGGGTCACCGAGAACTGGCAGACCTTCGGCAACGTCAACGCCGTCCTCGTCTCGGACCCCAAGCGCCAGGGCCCTCCCGGGGCCAACGGCGGGGCCGTGCCGTTCGGCGGCTTCATCGGAGCTCCGCTCGCCGGCGCCGACAAGTTCTTCGGCAACGTGCCCGTCAAGACGATCTGCCACTGGGACTACGTCTGCGACGAGTCCGCCGGCATCTGGACCTACCCGTACAACCACGTCCACAACTACCCCGAAGACTTCAACATGGATCACCACAACGACAGCGCCAACGAGGTCTGGTACAACGGCGCCTGGTATCCCGCGTAAGCACGGAACGACCGGCGGCCGGGTCGCGTGGCCGAACTCCTTCACCGCCTGTCAACGGCCGGCAGCGTCCGCCGCTGACAGGCGGTGACCCGTTTCCCGCGGCTCGGCGCCCCGGGGTGCGACCGCTTCATCGGGATGTCATCGGCCCTCCCTAGCCTGGCCGCGCTCAGTCAAACGGACCGCAGGGGGAAGGACGACTCGATGGCACGGAGGAGACTCGAAGCGAGGCTGCCGATCGCGGTCATGGCCGTGGCGGCACTGATGAGCACGGTGGCGGCGGCCGGAGCACCGGCCACCGGCACACCGGCCGCCGTCACGGGGCCGGACAAGCCGACGATCCGGTACACCGAGTACGGGATCCCGCACATCATCGCCTCGACGATGGAGGGGCTGGGCGAGGGGTACGGATACGCGGCGGCCAAGGACAACATCTGCACCCTGGCCGACACCTACCTGATGGTCAACGCCCAGAGGTCCCGCTACCTGGGGGCCGACGGCAAGGCGAGCCCCGGCCAGAACCAGAACAGCACCACCAATCTCAACAGCGACCTGTACTTCCAGCGGATGAACGACGACCGGGTGGTGGAGCGGCTGCTCGACCAGCCCGCCCCCAACGGGCCGGAGCCGGAGGTCAAGGAGGCCATCCGCGGCTACGTCCAGGGGTACAACCGCTACCTGGCCGAGACCGGCGTGAACAACCTCTCGGACCCGGCCTGCCGCGGCGCGGCCTGGGTGCGGCCGATCACCGAGCTGGACGTCTACCGGCACGCGCACGCCGAGATCATCATGGGCAGCGCCGATCCGCTGCTGGACGGCGAGGTGAACGCCGCACCCCCGGGAGCCTCGGCCGCCGCGCCGTCCGCCGCCGCGGCGCCCGCGGCCTCCGCGGAGGAGACCGCGACGAAGATCCGCGAGGCCATGGCCGCGAGCCGCCAACAGGGCAGCATGGGCAGCAACGCCCTGGCGGTCGGGTCGCAGGGCGTGGCCGCGGGCACCGGCACCAGCATGCTGCTGGCCAATCCGCACTTCCCGTGGCAGGGCAAGAACCGGATGTGGCAGAGCCAGCTGACGATCCCGGGAAGGTTCAACGTCTCCGGGGCCAGCCTGCTCGGACTCCCCGCGGTCAACATCGGGCACACCGACGACGTCGCCTGGAGCCACACCGTCGCCACGGTGGCCCCGTTCGGGCTGTTCGACGTGCAGGTGGACCCGCTGCACCCGACCAACTACCTGGTGGACGGCGCCTGGCAGCAGATGACCTCGCAGCAGGTCGGGGTCGACGTACTGAAGCCGGACGGCTCCATCGGCAGGGTCACCCGGACGTTGTGGTCCACCCGTTACGGCCCGATCACCACCTCGGTGCACGGCGTCGCGCTGCCCTGGGTGGTGAGCGCGCACGCGGTGCGCGACGCGAACACGGACAACCTGCGGGCGTTGAACACCTGGTTCCACCTCGACCAGGCCAAGGACGTCAACGACGTGGTGAACACCCTGGAGACCACGCAGGGCGTGCCGTTCTTCAACACCGTCGCCTCCGACCGCAAGGGCAACGCGCTGTACGCGGACATCCAGGCCGCCCCGAACATCACCGACGAGCACGCCCGGTCCTGCCTCACGCTGACCGGCCAGGTGCTGTTCAACCAGCAGCTGCGGCTGCCCAACGTGCCGCCGGTCTCCGTCTTCGACGGCAAGCGCAGCGAGTGCGACTGGCCGAACGACCCGAACGCCGTCGCGCCGGGCCTGCTGGACCCGCACAAGCAGCCGCGCCTGATCCGGTCCGACTTCGTGGGCAACGCCAACGACAGCGCCTGGCTGGCCAACCCCGAGCAGCCGCTGTCCTTCCCCAGGGTGATGGGCGACACCGCGGCGCCCCGCTCGCTGCGCACCCAGGAGCTGATCCTGACCGCGCAGAACCGGATCAGCGGCAGCGACGGCCTGCCGGGCCGGGGCTTCACCCCGGAGACCATGCGGCAGTTGCTGTTCGCCGACAACAGCAGGGCGGCCGACCTGGCCCTCAACGCCACGGTGAGCACGTGCCGCAGCCAGCCCTTCGGGCTCGTCCTGGTGGACGGCAACCTGGTCAACGTGAGCGAGGCCTGCCCGATCCTGGCCGCCTGGAACCACAAGTACACCGCCGACAGCCGAGGGTCCTGGCTGTTCGAGAACCTCTGGTACCTCCTGACCAACGGCCAGGCGATCGAGAAGCTGCCGTGGCGGGTTCCCTTCGACCCCAAGGACCCGGTGCACACGCCCAACTCGCTGGACCCCGGCAGCTCCGCCGTCCGCGACGCGCTCGCCCGGGCCGTCCTCGCGCTGCGCAATGCGGGCATTCCGTTGAACGCGTCGCTGTCGGAGGTCCAGAAGATCACCCGCAACGCCGAGCAGATCCCGATCCACGGGGCGGTCCACGAACTGGGCGTGCTGAACGTGGTCACCCCCGGAACGGTCGACGGCAAGCTGGACATCACCTTCGGCTCCAGCTTCGTCCAGGAGACGCGGTTCACCGCCGACGGCCCGCCACAGGCCGCCTCGCTGCTGGCCTACTCCCAGTCGGCCAACCCGAACTCGCCCCACTACTCGGACCAGACCAGGCTGTTCTCGGCCGGCCAGTGGGTGACCGAGCGGTACACCGAGGACCAGATCGCCGCCTCACCGGCGCTGGAGATCAAGGTCCTGGACTGATGCTCCCGATCCGCACAGCGACAACACCCACGAGGGGGAACACCGTGACGAGGACATGGAGTCGGTGGCGCATGGTGGTGGCCCTGCTGGCCGCCGTCGTGGCAACGGCCACGACGGCGGGCACGGCGCGGGCCGCCGGCGGCACCGGGGCGCCGCCGCCGATGGCGAACGGGTTCGGCCTGACCCAGGTCGAACCGGCCGTGGGCGGCCCGACCAACTTCTACCTCACCGTGACCACACCGGAGGTCACGGGCCGGCACCACATCAAGATCATCCTGCCGGGCGGGTACTACGACGACCCGACCAGGCGCTACCCCGTGCTGTACTTCCTGCACGGCTCACCCGACGACCCCGTCCAGCAGAACTATCCGGCGCTGACCATGTCCGACTCGATGATCACCGTCATCCCGGACGGCGGCGCCCGGGGCTGGTACGCCAACTGGCTCAACCAGAACACCCAGCTCGGAGCCCAGAACTGGGAGAACTTCCACCTCCAGCAGGTGATCCCGTTCATCGACGCGAACCTGCGGACCGTCGCCACCAAGAAGGCCAGGGCCGTCGCGGGCGTCTCCATGGGCGGCTTCGGGGCCCTCCACTACGCCCAGGACCACCCCGAACTGTTCAGCCAGACCGCGTCCCTGTCCGGGGACATCGACCTGTCGGCCGACTCCATGGACCTGCGGCTGGCCGTCGTCGCCTCCCTCATCGACGCGCAGGGCGCGATCTGCGGGTCGGCCTCCGGATTCTGCGGCGACCCCACCAACGACCCGTACAAGCCCGGCGTGGACAGCGACGCCCTGTTCGGCTCGCCCTACCCGGTGTTCAACGTGGACTGGCGGTGGAACGCGGCCGACCCGTCCCAGCACATGGACAAGCTCAAGCTCGCCGGAGTCGGGGTCTCCATCTACGTGGGCAACGGGGGCGGCGTCCCCACCGACCTGGAGTTCTGGCTCGAAGGCGCGTCCAAGCACGTCAAGGACCGCATGGACGCCCTGGGCATGTCCTACCACTACGTCGACTACGGCGACGGCTCCGGCTGGGGCACCCACTGCAACGGCGGCCACAACGGCGGCTGCTGGGAACAGGACCTCCGGGACCTGATCCCCCGGCTGGAACGGGCCTTCGCCTCCTGAGCGTGACCCGTGGAGCCGGCCCGGGCCTCACCGCACGGCCGCGGTGCGGCCCGGGCCGGCCTCGGTCCGGAAGACGAGGCTCTGGTCCCCGGCGAGGATCAGCCGGCAGGTCTGCTGCAGCATCCGACTCGGAGCGACCCCCAGGTCGTCGGCCAGCCGGCGGCGGGCGCGGTCGAACACGGCCAGGGCGTCGGCCTGTCGGCCGCTGCGGTACAGCGCCCGCATCAGCATCGCGGCGACCGGCTCGTTCAGGGGGTGCTCCGCGGACAGGGCGAACAGCTCGGCGGTCGCCTCGGAGCACTGGCCCAGCCGCAACTGCCACTCCAGCTTCCGCTGCGCGACGGCGATCCTGCGCTCGGTGAGCCGCAGCCGCTCCAGCTCGGCGAGCGGGCCGGGCAGTCCGGCCAGGACCTCCCCGCGGAACAGGTCCAGCGCCCGGGCGCAGAGGCGGACCGCCTCGGTCGGGTCGCCCGCGCGATGGGCCGTCCCGGCGTCGGTGACCAGGGTCTCCATGCGCGCCAGGTCCACCTCGGCCGCGCCGGACACCAACCGGTAGCCGCACCGGTCGTGCTCGATCACCGAGTCCGGGCTGGCCCCGAGGCGCAGGGTCTTGCGGAGGCGGTAGACGTGGACCGGCACCACGTTCGTGACCGGCTGCTCGGACCCCCAGACACCGTCCAGCAGCTCCTGCTGGCTGACGGCCCGCCCCGCGTGCAACGCCAGTGCCGCCAGTACGGCCTGCTGGCGCAGGTGCCCCAGGTCGAGGGCCCGCCCGTCCCGCCAGGCCCGCAGCGGTCCGAGGACGGAGATCTGCACCCGCGGTCCGGCCGCCCGGCCGGCGGCGCTCCGCGGCACCGGGCCCGGCACCCGCGTACGGGGGCCGCAACCGGGCGCGACCACGCCGCAGTCGAAGGCGTGGACGATGGCGGCGGCCCGGTCGCGCAGCCCGAACTTCCCGAGGATCCGCGCGAGGTGCCCGGCCACGGCCTCCTCGGAGATGGCGAGGGCGGCGGCGATCTCGTCGTCCCGCAGGCCGCAGCCGACCGCGTGCAGCACCTCGCGCTCCTGGGACCCGAGCGCGGCGGCGCTCGGCCGGCTGGTGGTGACGGTCGTCGGCATCGCTGCTCCCTGGACTCCGGGCCGGCCGGTCCGGCGGACGCCGTCGACGCTAGTGACGGGAGTCCGGGCCGCGGAATCCGGAAAGATCCGGAGGAGCCCGCGCGGCACCGCGGCCCGGACACCCGGTCAGGGGCAGCGCACGAGGGTGGGGCGGTCCTTGGTGCGGACGGCGGGGAGCCAGGCGGTGGTGGGGCCGGGGAGGTGGACGCGGTACCAGAGGGTGGAGGTGCGGTCCTCCTCGTCGATGACGGGGAGGCCGGTGGGGAGTTGGCAGTCGGCGTCGAGGAGGTCGTCGTGCCAGACCCGGGTGGGGATCACGTTCTCGGCGGTGTAGGGGCGCAGGGGGTCGACGGCGAGGCCGAGGCTGCACCGGGGGTCGCGGTCGGTGCGGTCCTGGCAGCCGCGTTCGGCGTTGAAGACCCGGACCCGGGTGGGGTGGTCGGCCGGGCCGGGGTGCGGCCAGAACACGGCGGCGGTGACGGCGGCGGCCGCGGCGCAGCCGGCGAGGGCGAGCAGGGCGGTGCGCGGTCGTGGGCGGTGGGAGCGGCGGCCGGACCGGTGGGCACGGATGCGGGCGAGCAGGCTTTCGGCGGTGTGCGGGGCGCGGGCCGCGTGGGTGGGGGCGAGGCAGTCGGCGGCGAGGGCGCGCCAGAACGGCGGGACGCCGGCGGCCAGGCGCAGGTCGGCGCGGCCCTCGGCGTACTGCTGGGCGGCGGCGCTGCGGGCGGTCGGGGTGGCCCCGGGGAACGGCGGGACGCCGGCGGCGAACACCTCGTGGATCACGATGCCGAGCGCCCAGATGTCGGCGGTGGAACGGATCCTGACGCCGTGTTCGCCCAGCGGTTCCTTCCAGCGTTCCGGCGGGAGGTAGTCGGGGGTGCCCATGGGGGCGGAGTGGCCGTGGGTGCCGGTGAGTTCGATGGCGAGGCCGAAGTCGGAGAGGCGGACCTCGCCGTCCCGGCCGATGAGGACGTTCTCGGGCTTGAGGTCCGTGTGGACCCAGCCGGAGCGGTGCAGGTGGGCCAGGCCCTCGCAGATGCCGGCGATGATCCGGCCGCCCCGGTCCTCGTCGACGCCGGTGGCGAGCAGGTCGCGCAGGGTGCCCCGGGCGCGTTCCATGACCAGGACGGTCGCGCCGTCGAGCGCGGGGTGGTCCGGAGCGGCCAGGGTGAGGGTGTCGAGCAGGCGGACCAGCCGGGGGTGCGGGGCGGTCCGGGCCAGCTCGGCCTCGCGGCGGGCGGCCTCGGTGACCTGGCGGGCCTGGCGGGGGGCGAGTCCTGCGGTCGGCAGCACCTTGAGGGCCACCGTGTCGTCGGCACCGACCGGGCCGACCGGGCCGTCCGTGGGGTGGGCACCGCCCGGGCCGTCCGTGGCGGCGGCGCCGGTGGCCTCCTCGGCCCGGCGGGCGGCGTAGACGGTGGCCCAGCCGCCCTCGCCGATGGGCTCGGTGACGATCCAATCGCCGACCCGGTGGCCGGCGGGCAGCAGTTCCTGGCCGGACCCGCGGAAGGCCGGGGCGTGCACCATCGGGCCCCTACCTCCGGTGCTCGGAGGCTTCGGGGCGCGGCAGGAGGGCGAGGTGCTCCTCGCGAACGATGCCGAACTTCAGGGCGAGTCCCACGACGGCCTCGCGCTTGCCGTTGCGGCGGTCCGCACGGCCCGCGTCGTCGGGCAGGTCGATGCGGAGCTTCTCGTCGGCGAGGTAGTCGAGGTGCGAGCTGACCGCTCGGGCGGTCAGCCGGGCGCAGGCGGGGTGGTCGCGCAGCCGCGCGACCACCTGGGGGGTGGTGGGCACGGCGGCGGGGGAGCGGTCGCGCAGCCACGGTTCGCAGAGCGCGACCAGGACCAGGAAGTAGGTGGCGGTCTCGTCCAGCGAGTACGCCGTCATGGTGCGGCTCTCCCGGGAGCCGCCACCGCGGGCGTGCGGGTCCAGGTAGACGTGGTCGGGCGCGAACACCTGGAAGGACAGCGGTGTTTCACGCCGTGAGGGCAGCACCACCCGGGAGAACTCGAACGGGATCGGCGCGCCGATGCGCCGCGGCGGCACCCGCAGGTACTCGCCGGCGCCCTCCGGGTTCTCCACCAGGTAGGCGTGGGTGTTGCTGAGGTTGCTCAACTGCCAGTGGTCGTCGGTCGCGTGGATCTCGCCGGCCAGCCGGGAGACCGTCTCGTCGCCGAGCCGGAGCTCCACCGGCGTGCCGGCGGAGCCGCGGCCGAAGCGCGCCCGCTCTCCCGGACCGAGCCGCAAGGTCACCGCGTCCTCGCCGTTCCCCTCCGGCAGGTGGACGAGAATCCCGCTCACCGTTCCTCCGTCCCGCGCACCGCTTCCCCGTTTCGCCTGCCGAGCGTTGTCGGACGGACGGAACGTTACCTCCTTGAGCATGACAATAAACCGTATGGTGGCGCAGGCCACGTGACGGGGAGACCGGGGAGGTCGGGAGGTCGGGGCGTGCAGGCGGACGGGCGGTCAGCGCATCGGCGCCCCCGGGTCCGAGCGAAGCGAGGCGGAGGCGCCGGTGGCTGCCGCGGGTGCGGTACGGCCCGCGAGCGGGAGCACGAGTGCTCCCGCTCCGGCCGCCCGCCGCAGGCCGCGCCTGCCGATCGGGGACATCGTCGTTCTCCAGGAGTGCCGGCGTGGTCAGGGGAGGGCGGGTCCGGCGGTGGTGTTGAGCCAGGCCCAGTCGGACCAGGTGGCGAAGCCGGTCTGCCACTTGTGGTAGACGCCGGCGCTGCTGGTGCCGAACACCTCGATCCGGCCGTCGGCGTTGGCGGTGGCGACGACCTCGGTGCCGGCGCCGCCGAAGGTGTCCCACCGGCCGTACGGAGCGTTGACCCCGGTCTGCCAGAGGTGCTGCGCGGTGCTGCCGTTGATGGCGAACACCTCCACCCGCCCGTCGGGCGAACGCTCACTGGTCAGTTGGGAGTCGGCGGGTCCGTCGGCGGGTTCCCAGTCGGACCATGTGGTGGGGCTGGTCTGGTACTTGTGGAAGACGCCGGCGGGGCCGGAGGCGAAGACTTCGAGGCGGCCGTCCTGGTTGTGGTCGACGGTGAGGTCGTGGCCGCCGCCGCCGAAGGTCTCCCAGGTGGACCAGGCGCCGTTGACGGCGGTCTGCCACTGGTGTTGGAAGGTGGTGGCGTTGAGGGCGAAGACTTCGAGTCGGCCGTCGGGGGCCTTGCCGAGTGAGATGCGGCTGTCGGCGGGGCCGCCGCCGGCCGGTTCCCAGTCGGACCAGCCGCTGTTGGGTGCGGTCTGGTACTTGTGGAAGATGCCGGCGGGGCCGGAGGCGAAGACTTCGAGGCGGCCGTCCTGGTTGGCTCCGGCGGCGATGGAGTGGCCGCCGCCGCCGAAGGTCTCCCAGGCGGACCAGGCGCCGGAGGGCTGGAGTTGGTAGCGGTGCTGGAAGGTGGTGCCGTTGATGGCGAACATCTCCAGGCGGCCGTCCGGGTTCGAGCCGATGGCCAGCTCGGCGCCGCCCGGTCCGCCGAGGGTCTCCCAGTCGGACCAGGCTCCGCTGACGGCGGTCTGCCAGGCGTGCGAGACGCCGCCCGCACCGGCCGCGAACACCTCCAGCCGGCCGTCCGCCGACCGCGCCGACACCACCTTGCCCGACTGCGCCGGATACACCAGCGGTGCCGGTCCGGGCTCGTGATGGCCGAGCCGGTCCGCGGCGGCCCGCGCCGCGTCCATGTACCGCAGGTGGGCGCCCGCGTTGTAGGTCGACCAGGGCTGCCAGTTGGTGCCGCCGTTGGAGATGCGGAAGGTCGCGTCCGCATTGCACTGGGCGTTGTAGGCGCAGGCGTCGGTGACCTCGGAGTGCCAGTAGTCGTTGATCTCCCACAGTCCGCGGTCGGTGGACGGCGGGGTGTTGTTCTGGACGTTGGACGCCAGCGGGTTGCAGCTGGACTCGGCCATGCCGACGGCGATCGCGGTCACCAGGGCGTCGCCCCGGAACCCCGCGTTGTAGCCGACCTCGGCGCACAGGTCGATGCCGGTGGCGGCCGGCGCGGGCGTGGCACCGACCATCAGGCCCGCCGCCACGCCGAGCGCGGCGAGTGCGGACAGCAGGATCCGGTGGGGCGCCCGGCGGGAGTGTTGCGTGCTGGTCACGTGATGGCTCCTCAACTGACGGCGGGTCCGGCGGTGGTGTTGAGCCAGGCCCAGTCGGACCAGGTGGCGAAGCCGGTCTGCCACTTGTGGTAGACGCCGGCGCTGCTGGTGCCGAACACCTCGATCCGGCCGTCGGCGTTGGCGGTGGCGACGATCTCGGTGCCGGCGCCGCCGAAGGTGTCCCACGGGCCGTACGGCGCGTTCAGGTTGGTCTGCCAGGTGTGTTGTGCGGTGCTGCCGTTGATGGCGAACACCTCGATGCGGCCGTCCGCGGTCGGCTGGCTGGTGAGTTGGGAGTCGGCGGGTCCGTCGGCGGGTTCCCAGTCGGACCATGTGGTGGGGCTGGTCTGGTACTTGTGGAAGGCGCCGACGGGGCCGGAGGCGAAGACTTCGAGGCGGCCGTCCTGGTTGTGGTCGACGGTGAGGTCGTGGCCGCCGCCGCCGAAGGTCTCCCAGGTGGACCAGGCGCCGTTGACGGCGGTCTGCCACTGGTGTTGGAAGGTGGTGGCGTTGAGGGCGAAGACTTCGAGGCGGCCGTCGGGGGCCTTGCCGAGTGCGATGCGGCTGTCGGCGGGGCCGCCGCCGGCCGGTTCCCAGTCGGACCAGCCGCTGTTGGGTGCGGTCTGGTACTTGTGGAAGAGGCCGGCGGGGCCGGAGGCGAAGACTTCGAGGCGGCCGTCCTGGTTGGCTCCGGCGGCGATGGAGTGGCCGCCGCCGCCGAAGGTCTCCCACGCGGACCAGGCGCCGGAGGGCTGGAGTTGGTAGCGGTGCTGGAAGGTGGTGCCGTTGATGGCGAACATCTCCAGGCGGCCGTCCGGGTTCGAGCCGATGGCCAGCTCGGCGCCGCCCGGTCCGCCGAGGGTCTCCCAGTCGGACCAGGCTCCGCTGACGGCGGTCTGCCAGGCGTGCGAGACGCCGCCCGCACCGGCCGCGAACACCTCCAGCCGGCCGTCCGCCGACCGCGCCGACACCACCTTGCCCGACTGCGCCGGATACACCAGCGGGGCGGGGCGGGGGCCGGTCCCCGGAGTGCAGGGCATGGTCATCCCGCGCTCCGCGAGGTAGGGGATCGGGTCGGTGCGCACGGTCGCGTCCGGGTCGGCCCAGACCCGCAGGTGCAGGTGCGGTCCGCTGGAGGTGCCCTCGCTGCCCATGTAGGCGATCAGCTGACCCGCCGTCACGTGGTCGCCGGTGGCCACGTCCCGCTCGCGCATGTGCCCGTACTCGGTGATGGTTCCGTCGGGGTGCAGGATGCGGATCCACTGGCCGTAGCCCTGCGCCGGGCCGGAGACCAGCACCCGGCCGTCGCCGACCGCGTAGATCGGGGTGCCGTAGTCGTTGGCGATGTCGATGCCGTTGTGCTCCGGGGTGTAGCCCTGGGAGATGTAGCCGGCGGCCGGGCAGGACGCCGCGAACCCGGCGATCGCGGCGGGAGCGGCCGAGGCGGGGGCGGCCGGCACGGTGAGGGGCAGCAGCAGGGCGGCCGCGGCCAGGGTCAGGCGCGAGGCGTGGCGGGAGGCCCGGCGGGTGATGGAGGCGAACACCGGTGCGCCCCTCACGCCGTGCGCAGGCGGTCGATGACGCCGTCGATCGCCGACGAGCCCGCGGCGCCCGGTGCCGGTGCGGCGCCGAGCCCGCCGGCGGACCTGGGGATGCTCCTGCGGGTGGGGTGGTGCGCGGTCAACGTGACCTCCTGAGGGCGCGTGACGGCGGCCTGTCCGGACCGCCGGGTGTCGAGCGGTTGGGACGGTAGCCACGCGCCGCGCGGCGCAGAACCCGGAACCATCCGGACTGACAGGAGCGGACCGGTCGAGGAGACTGCTGTCCTTCGGGGCCCCGGCTGCCCGGCCGCGCGCGGGGAACCGAACAGGACGTCCGCTCAACCCCGGGGCGCGCTGAACCCGAGGCACAGCACGAGGAGTTCACCCGTGATCCGGATCACCACGGTCTGGGCCCGTCGACGTGAAGGTTCAATCTCTGTCCGGGGTCGGGCCGCCGGTGTCGGCGAGCCGGCGAGCCGATGCGCTGCAGGACGCGTTCCGCATCCTGGCCGGGCCTGCGCAGGCGCTCCCCGGGCGGGTTGTCCACGACGAGGCGGCGGACGTCGGCGACGTGCGCAGGTGCGGCCGCTCACGTCATGAAGGCCTGCCCCTGCGGGCCGGTGGGCCATGCCGGTGCTCGTCACGGAATCTCCGTGCGAACCGGCTGGTTGAGGTTGGCAGAGAGTCGACGGCTTCGGCGTCGGCGTGCCGAACCGGTACCCGGGCCGAGCCTTCATCGGGAGGTGTGTCCGATGGCTGACAGCCCGATCCAGGGGATCGATCCCGCCGTGCGGCCGAGCGGCGAGGGGTGTGTGGAGTGCCTGGCCGGGGACGGGCCGGGGTGGTGGTTCCACCTGCGGCGCTGTGCCGCGTGCGGGCACATCGGCTGCTGCGACTCATCGCCCTCGCAGCACGGGACGAGGCATGCGCGGGAGGCGGGGCACCCCTTCCTGGCCAGTTTCGAGCCCGGTGAGGCGTGGCTGTGGAACGTCGAGACCGAGCAGTACTACGAGGGACCGGAGCTGGCGGCGCCCGCCGCGCACCCGGTCTCCCAGCCGACCCCCGGCCCGCACGGCAAGGTTCCCGCCGACTGGCAGCTGCACCTGCACTGAGCCGCTTCAGAGCGGCGGGATCGGCAGCCGCGGATCGGTGATGCCGCCCGGGCAGGCGAGGCGGTCGACGTCCCAGGCGGCGCGGTGGGCTCCGGCGCGGTAGGCGCTCTCGTAGAAGGCGAGGACGGTCGCTCGGGGATCGGCCTCGGCACGGGCCGCGTCGTAGGGCAGTACCGCCAGGTGGCTGCCGCCCAGCTCGATCCACCGGGCGGATGCGGGTGTCAGCGGGTCCTCGGCCAGGTGCTCGGGCTCGGGGGCCGTGTAGGAGTAGAACGCCGCTTCGCCCAGGTTGGCGTCGCCGAACCAGAACCCGAAGCTGATCAGCTCCCGCGAGTACGCCTCGCGGGTCACGGGGTCCACTTGTGCCGGCTGGTCGAGGGCGCGTTCGGAGAACCGGGTGTGGGCGATGTCGAACGAGTGCCAGAAGAGGTGGACGGGGCTGACCTTGCCCGAGAAGCGCGCCGCGAACTCCTCCAGCACCAGCGAGACCTGGGCGAGCACCTGCCAGTAGCGATTCGCCCAGACGGGATCGTAGGCCGCGTGCTCGAAGTCCTCGGCGAACGGCCGGTCGGCGTCGGCCAGCCGGTAGGGCCGGGGGAGTGGAAGCTCCACCCGGATGCCCAGCGCCGCCAGCGTCTCCAGGGTCTGCCGGTAGAACGAGGCGACGGACTGGCCGACGAGCGGGAAGGACGCCGACCTGCCGTCCGCCGTCGAGACGACCAGCCGGTGGGCGACGAAGTCGAAGTCGACGGTGAAGATCGGGTTGCCGTCGACCTGTCCCATCGGCCGTGTGGTGATTCCGCGCCCGCTGAGGTGGAAGGGGACGTTCCACCAGTGGTTGCGCCGCACGCTCGCCGCAAGGCGGACCTTGCCCACCACCTGCGTGAAGCGGTGCAGCGTCTCCTTCGTGTCCCGCCACTCGGCGAGTGGCATCGCCGGGAACAGCTCCATCGCGTTGCCCTCCTGCCCGTCGGCCGCAGTTCCATGATGGCCACGATGGCCCGGATGCGCAGACCTGCGGACCCGTACGGCTCGCCGCGAAGGGTGACGGCGTGAATACTCGGTGTAGTTCTCGCCGTCGTGGCTTGACGTCCTAGGAGGAACTCATGGCCAACAAGGCCAGCATCGTCTTCGCCCACGGGCTCTGGGCCGACGGGTCGTGCTTCAACAAGCTCATCCCCGCGCTCCAGGCCGAGGGGCACGAGGTCTACAGCTCGCAGCACGGCCTCGATTCACTCGAAGGCGACGTCGCGTGCGTCACCCGCGCCATCAACCACGTGCCCGGCCCGGTCGTACTCGTCGGTCACTCCTACGGCGGGACCCTGATCACCAAGGCCGGCGTCCACGACCGCGTGGGCGCTCTGGTCTACATCGCGGCGCTCGGCCCGGACGAGGACGAGACCTCACAGGACCAGCAGAACAAGTTCCCCCGCATGCCGGTCTTCGACCACATCGACGTCGCCGACGGCCGCATCTGGCTCCTGGAGTCGGGCGTCGGCGACTTCTGCGGCGATCTGCCGGCGGCCGAGCAGAAGCTCGTTCTCGCAACGGGCGCCGTGCCCGTCCCCGACCTGTTCGACCAGCAGGTTCCCGGTACCGCCTGGCGCACGACGCCGAGTTGGTACATCGTCGCGAACGACGACCGCACCGTGAACCCGGACCTGCAGCGGGCCGCCGCCGAGCGCATGGGGGCGAAGACCCATGACGTCGACAGCAGCCACGTGCCCATGCTCTCGCACCCGGGCCTCGTGCTCGACGTCATCCGCGACGCCGCGCAGTCCCTCGCGGCGTAGAGCAGCCGTCGAAGACCGGGTTCCCGACGACGGCCAGGTGGATCGACGAGGGACCGCACACGTGGACCGTCATCAGACGCTCAACCCGCCAGCGGGAATTCGCACCAGACGTTCTTGCCGCTGCCGAGCGGCTCCACGCCCCAGCTCCCGGCGAGGGCGTCCACCAGCAGCAGGCCGCGGCCGGAGGTCGCGGTCTCGCCGGGGACCCGGCGGCGCGGCAGGACGCTGGAGCGGTCCTGGACCTCCAGGCGGATGCAGGCGGTGGTCCCGGCCCGAAGTTCCACGGTGAGCAGCGCGCCCCCGTCGGTGTGGACCAGGGCGTTGGTGATCAGTTCGTCCGCAGTCAGTTCGACGTCGGACAGGAGCTCCGCCGCACCCCACGCGGCCAGGGCCTGGCGGAGCATGGCCCTGGTCTCCGCCAGCCCTTCCGGGTCGGCCTGGTGGACGTGCTGCGTCAACTGCCGGGTGGCGCGGGCGCCGGGCACGGCGGCGCGGTGCAGCAGCAGGAGCGCCATGTCGTCGCTGCTGACGAGGCGGTCGGGGTGGCCGCCGCAGAGGTGGTCGGCGAGCGCCTCGGTGTCGATCGGGCCGGCGCGCATGGCGGCGGCGAGGGCCTCGATGCCGTCCGCGATGTCCCGACCGGGGTGTTCGACCATTCCGTCGGTGCACAGGAGCAGGGTGTCCGAGGGGCCGAGGTCGAGCCGGGTCTCGGGGTAGCCGTCCTGGCCGAACACCGTGGCCACGCCGAGCGGCAGGCCACCGCGGACGCTGGCCCAGCCGGTACGGCCGGTGCTGTGCCGCACGAGTGGTTCGAGGTGGCCGGCCCGGACCAGGCGCAGCGTTCCGGTCTCCAGATCGGCGTCGACGTAGATGCAGGTCGCGGACCGCTCGGTGTCGAGATCGGCGAGGAACCCGGAGGCGCGGGCCATGACCGTGGCGGGAGCGTGCCCCTCGGTGGCGTAGGCCCGCAGCGCGATCCTCAACTGCCCCATGACGGCGGCCGCGTGGCTGTCGTGCCCCTCCACGTCGCCGACCACGAGACCCACCCGCCGGCCGGGCAGCGGGATGACGTCGTACCAGTCCCCGCCCACCTCGCGGCCGCTGCGGCCGGCGCGGTAGCGGACGGCCACCTCGCCGCCGTCGATCTCGGGGATGCGGCGCGGCAGCATGGTGGTCTGCAGCGTGGTCGCGAATTCGCGTTCCTGGTCGAACAGCATGGCGCGTTGCAGGGACTGCGCGACGGCGCTGCTGAGCGCGATGCAGATGTTGCGGTCCTCGGTGCTGAAGTGGTGCCGGTCCCGGTAGAACAGGCCCAGTGCGCCGATGGAGCGGGCCTGCGCGGCCAGCGGCAGGAAGGCCGCCGCCTCGATCCCCATCTCCTCGGCGTAGGGCAGCAGGCGGGGGTAGCGGGTGGTGAGCTCCTCCCTGGTGCTGACGAATCGCGCGTGCCGGGTGAGCACGGCCTCGGACAGCGGCAGGCCGTCCCCCAGGTGGGTCAGCGACAGGTCGTCCTGGGCCCTGAGCTCCGCGGACGGTTGCTCGGTCACGGCGACGAGGCGCATGACGTCCCCGTCCACCAGCCCGAGGGCCAGCCCGTCCGCCCCGAAGCGTCGCAGCCCTTCGCTGTCGGTCAGCACGTTGGTCACGTCGCGCACGGTGATGGCGCGGGCGAGGGCTTCGGTGGTGGCGCGTACGGAGTCGGTCTGGCGGCGCCGGTCGGCGGCGAGCGTCCGCATCCCCTCGGCGTGGGCCAGCTCCTCCTCGGCGTTGCGGACGATGCCGACGATGCGGTAGGGGTGCGCCTGCTGGTCGCGCAGGATGCGTCCCTGCGTGTGCGCCCAGCGCAGGGACCCGTCGCGGCAGACGATGCGGAAGTACGACGCGAAGGTCAGGTGCCCCTCCCGCAGCGCGAGCGACACGGCCTGGTCGAGGCGCTCACTGTCCGTCGGGAGCACCCTGGCGGAGAGTGACGTGGGCAGTCCGTCGAACTCGTCGGCCCGCAGGTCGAACACCTCCAGGCCCACGTCGTCGAGGTGGTAGGTGCCGCTGTCGAGGTCCCAGTCGAAACTGCCCATGCCGTTGAGCGCCAGCCGGTCGTTGGCCGCGGTCGGCTCGGCGTCCCCGGGCGAGCGTGGTGACGGCGAGGTCGCGCGGGCGGACACGGGGCGGGTGGTTCCGGGGCCGTAGCCGCCCGGAGACCTGGACGTCTTCGCCATGGCAGGGCTCCCGTCCGATCGATGGCCCGCTGCCGATCATCCGCGACAGGCCTGCCGCCGCCGCGCGATCACGGAGAGTGTCGTGCGAGTGCGACGACGAGGCGCCTGAGTGCTCCGTCGCCCGCGTCGGTCCGGTCCTGGAACACCTGGTCAGTCTATCCAGGGGCCGACGGCTCGGCATCGATGTGTGCCGCGGCTCGGGCGTCCTCGGCCGCACCCGGGGTGGGGAGCCCTCACCGGCGGCACTCGGAGCCGGGTGTCTCCCCGGTCCGTCCCGTCAGGGCATGGTCGGACGGACCGGGGAGGGGGCGCCGGGCCGGAGCGGGGGGGGGGTTCGCTCCGGCCCGGCGGGCTCGGGTGTCAGCCGGCGCAGCGGGTACCGGGGGCGGGCATCGCGCCGGACACCAGATAGGCCTCGTACGCCGCGTCGATGCAGGTGTTGCCCCGGCCGAAGGCGCCGTGCCCCTCGCCCTCGCGGGTGAGCAGGGTGGCGTGGGCCAGGCCCTTGGCGAGGTTCTCCGCGGCGGCGTACGGCGTGGCCGGGTCGCCCGTGCTGCCGACGACCAGGATCGGGGTGCTGCCCTCGGCCCGGACGACGTGCGGCTTCTCGGGGGACCGGAAGGGCCAGTTCTCGCACCTGCCGTGCTGGTAGTCCTCGACGGAGACACCCTGCGTGACCAGCGGGGCCTCGGCCTTGAGCTTGGCCACGACCTGCTGCGCGCGTTCCGGGGACGGCGCGGCGGCGGCCCCGTCGGCGCAGGAGATCGCGTTGTGGGAGTCGCTGAGGGTGGTGTAGTGGCCCTTCTCGTCACGGCCGTGGAAGCGGTCGGCGGACGCGAGGAGGAGGTCGCCGCGCTTCCCGACCATGGCCATGGTGAGCGCGGCGCGCAGGGCCGGCCAGGCGTCCGTCTCGTCGCCGTAGAGGAGGGCCTGGGTGCCGGCCCAGCCCAGGTCGCTGGTGAGCCTGCGGCCGTCGGCGGTGTCCAGCGGGCGGTCGTGCAGGCCCTCCAGGTAGTCCGCGGCCTTCTTCGCCGCGGTGTCCGGGTCGCCGCCGAGCGGGCACTCGGCGGCGTGGGTGCGGACGCAGTCGTCGGCGAAGCGCCGGAGGGAGGACTCGAACCCGATGATCTGGTCGGTGGACTCCTCCAGGGCGTCGGCGGCGGGGTCGACCGCACCGTCCAGGATCAGACGACCGGTCCGGGCGGGGAACTCCTCGGCGTAGAGCGCCCCCAGGTAGGTGCCGTAGGAGATGCCCAGGTAGTTGAGCCTCGGGTCGCCGAGCGCCTGGCGCAGGACGTCGAGGTCGCGGGCGGTGCTGCGGGTGCCGACGAAGGGGAGCAGCCTGCCCGACTTCGCCGCGCAGGCGGTGGTGAGCTCCGTGTCCCGCTGTTCGAGCACCGCACGACGCTTCGCCGGGTCGACGGGGAGGTCGACCTGGTCACGGTCGTCCCGCTGCCGGTCGGTGAGACACGTCACCGGGGAGCTCGCCCCGGAGCCCCGCGGGTCGAACCCCACGACGTCGAAGCGGTTGTGCAGGGCGCCGTCGAAGAGCTTTCGCCCCATGGCGACCATCTCCACGCCGGACCCGCCCGGTCCGCCGGGATTGACCACGAGGGAGCCGACCCGCCGGGTGGGATCGGCCGCGGGCAGCCGGACCAGCGCGACGCCGAGCGCGTCGGCGGCGGGGTCGGCGTAGTCCAGCGGAACGCGCAGTTCGCCGCACTGCATGCCGGTCAGGTCGGCCGGTGGGCTCCCGGCGTCCGGCCGGCAGGCGTGCCAGCCGATGTGCTGGCCGTAGAAGGTGCCGAGCCGGGGGTCGTCGGCTCCGGCGGGCTTCGCGGCGGCGCCGGCCGAGCCGACGGCCCCGGCGTCGGCCGGCTGGACGGTCGCCAGGTCGTTGCAGGCGGTGGCGAGCAGCAGGTTGCCGACGACGAGTGCCGCCAGCACGAGGCGGCGGCCGGTCCGGTGGGTGGTCATGGTGGTTCCTGTCGAGCGGGATCGGGTGTGACGGTGGTGCGGTGCGGACGGCTCCGGCCCCGGCCGCTGTCGCGCCGGTCGCTGCCCGGCGGGGGTCAGCGCCGTGCGGCGGCCGCGTCCAGGTCGGCGGTGAACCTCGCGAACTCCTTCCACCAGGCCCGGCGGACGTGCATCCGGGTGGGGGCGTCGTGCCCGGGGAGGGCGAACGGGAAGGAACTCCAGAGCAGTTGGCGGCGGACCTCGCCCATCCGGCGGGCCGTGTCGTCCCGGTCGAAGCTGTGGACGAGGCCGCCCGGCCGCTGCCCCACGCCCCTGGTCCTGACCTGGTGGAAGTGGACGGACCGCGCGGTGGCGGTGACGAAGTAGGTGTCGGCGTCGAGGCCGCCGCCGAGGCAGGAGAGCCACGGGCTGTCGTCGAGGAACACGCCGAAGACGACGAGCGCGGGATCGGTCGGATCCATCGCGAGCACCGTCTGCTCGACCTGCTTGATCGTGGCGGCCTTGCGCACTGCCATCCGTCCGTCCTCCCGCCCCGGTCGGCCCGGCGTCGGGGCCGGCCTTGTCCGTGACCGCTCGGGCGTCGACTGTCGCCCGGGGTGGCCGGGGCGCATCCCGTGCCCCGGCCGTGGCCCAACGTAGGGCTGCGGGGCGTCGGCGTGGATGACGGTCGGCACCGAAAGATTCAGGGCGTCCGGGACCCTGCGGTCCGTAAGGGTGGGCCCGTCGGCCCCGTCGGATCGCCCCGTCTCGTCGAATCCCGAGGTGTTCCGCCGGGGTCGATGCGCCGGCGGAACGACGCGTCTTCCAGAAGGGGCCACCCGTTCGAGCTATGTGGTCCAGCACTGCCGCTGACCTGGCGCGGTGCCTCGGTGGCCGGCCGCACCGCGCGGCCGCAACCTGCCAGGAGCCCGGGTTCTCCACCGCACGGTGGCAGCTTGTTGCCGAACCGCGCACGGTGAAGCGCCAGTTCGACTGATCCCCATCACGACAGCCGCCCTGACAGTAGGCTCGGGAGCTGTGCCGAGTTGCCTGGGGGGGCGGGTGTTGACTGTTCGTCAACGGTTTCTCACACCACCGTGAAGTCCCCGCCAGAGCAGAGGGACTGACGACAAGGAGAAGGCCGATGACCGACGTCCTGACGGAACAGGAAGAAGCCGTCCCGTTCTACCCGATGGAGCGCGGCGGCTCCTGCCCCTTCGACCCGGCGAACCAACTCGCCGCGCTGGCGGAGGAACAGCCGATCACCAAGGTCAGGTTGTGGAACGGGAACCATGCCTGGCTGGTCACCCGGAACGCGGACCTGCGCGCGGCCATCAGCGACCGCCGGCTCAGCTGTGACCCCCGGCTGCCCGGATTCCCCCATGTGACCGCGTTCGTCGAGACCCGACGGGGGGACGCCCCGCGCACGCTCATCGAGATGGACTTCCCCGAGCACACCACCTACCGGCGCATGCTCACCAAGGACTTCCTCTACAAGCGGGTCGAGGCGATGCGGCCGCGGATCCAGGAGATCGTCGACGGGCTGATCGACCGGATGCTGGAGTCCACCGGCCCGGTGGACCTGGTCGCTGAGTTCGCCCTGCCGGTGCCGTCCCTGGTCATCTGCGAACTGCTCGGGGTGCCCTACGACGACCACGAGTTCTTCCAGATCCGCAGCAACGTGCTCTTTGCCCGGGACGCCACCGCCGAGCAGGCGATGAAGGCATTCCAGGAGCTCGCGGTCTACCTCGGCGGAATGATGCAGAAGAAGGCGGCCCAGCCCGGCGACGACCTGACCAGCCGCCTGGTCGCCGAGCAGTTGACCACGGGTGCGATCGGCCCGGACTCGCTGGTGGCCATGCTGATCCTGTTGCTGACCGCCGGTCACGAGACCACCGCCAACATGATCTCGCTGAGCGCGCTGACCTTGCTCCAGCATCCCGAGCAGATGGCGCAGCTGCGGGACAAGCCCGAGATGGTTCCCGACGCGGTCGAGGAACTGCTGCGCTACCTCACCGTCGCCCAGAGCGGCGCCCGGCGGGTGGCGACCGAGGACATCGAGATCGGCGGACACCTGGTGAAGGCCGGCGAGGGCGTCATCCTCGCCTTCGACACCGCCAACCGCGACACCTCGGTCTTCGCCGAGCCGGAGGTCTTCGACATCCACCGCGACGACACCGGGCAGCACGTGGCTTTCGGCTTCGGCTCGCACCAGTGCGTCGGGCAGCAGCTGGCCAGGGCGGAACTGCAGATCGCGGTCAGGACGCTGGTCCAGCGCGTCCCGACGCTGCGACTGGCCCAGTCGGTGGACTCGCTGCAGTTCCGCAAGGACATGGCCGTGTACGGCGTCCAGGAGCTGCCGGTCAGCTGGTGACCGACTGACCGACTGACCGGCCGGCCACGCCCTGACCGGGCGTGGCCGTGACCGGCCGGCGGCCGAACCGGTGACGGTTCCGACGAAGGTGCCGCCCCCGCTCGTCGCGGGGGCGGCACCTTCGGTGTCAGCCCGGGGAACGCCCGGTCACAGAGTTTCCAGGATCCACTCGTGGACGGCCCTGCCGGTGGCCGCGCCGTGGTCCGTCATCATGGTGCAGTGATCGCCCGGCACCTTGAGCCCGGTGTGCGGCAGGTGCCACCACCCGCGCCAGTCGGCACCCTCCATCGTCTCGCCGGACAGCAGCGGTACGCAGTCCTCCGGTCGGACGATCAGCGTGGGCGCCTCGATCTTCCGCGGACCCCAGCCGCCGAACACGTCGAGGTAGCGGGTCATCGCGGTCAGGCTGGAGTAGTCCACCGTCGCGAAACCCTCCCGCTTCTCGAACACCTCGTGATACAGGGCGCGGGCCAGCGGCCGGGCGAGTGAACCCGGCATGTAGGTGTCCAGCAGCACCACCGCGGCCACCGGGACGTCCATTCGTTCCTCCAGGGCCGTCGCCACCGCGTGCGCCAGCAGACCGCCCGAGGAGTAGCCCATCAGCACCACCGGATGACCGGAGGCCCGCGCGGCCACCGCGTCCGCGTGGATGTCCACCGTGGCGTCGAGGTTGTCGGGGATCCGCTCCCCGGCGGCGAAGCCCGTGGTGGGGATGACCGAAACGCCGCGCAGCCCGTCGAGCGCCGCCGAGAACGACGCGAACTGGAGATTCCCGGGGACGGGCACGAACGGCGGGAAGCACAGGATCTCCGGCCGCTCGGGACCGGTCGAGAGCCGGGTGAACCGCGGCAGCCGGTCGACGTCCCCACGCCCCTTGAACGACGGCCGCACCAGCGCCGCGGCTGCGAGCAGGTTGCCCGACGCCTCCAGCTCGCCGAGCCGGTTGATCTGACGGTACAGCGTGGTCAGCGTCTGGTCGTCGACCACCGGGACACCGGCGGCTCCCGGGGCCGTGGCCGTGGCCGCGGCACCGCCCGTGCCGGTCACGGCCGTTGCGGCGGCCTGCCGGCCGGCGTCCGTCAGCATCCCGGAGGCCGTGAGCTGAGCGAGCACGTGCTCGGCCAGCGCGACCGGCGTGGGATGGTCGAAGGCCAGCGTGACGGGCAGCCGTAGTCCGGTCAGCGCGTTCAGCCGGTTGCGGAGCTCCACCGCCATCAGCGAGTCGAACCCGAACTCCTTGAACGGGCGGTCGATGCCGACGGTCCCGGTCGAGGAGTGCCCCAGCACGGCTGCCACCAGCGCCTGGACCTCCTCCACCACCGCAGAGGCGCGCTCCGTCTCCGCGAGCCCGGCCAGCCGTCGGCCCAGCGACGGCCCCACCTGGCCTGCGCTCACTCCGACCGCCCGGCGTAGCGGTGCCCGGACCAGGCTGTGGAGTAGTGGGGAGATGGGTGTGGAGGTGGCCTGTGTGCGGATCTTTGCGAGGTCGAGGTTGAGTGCGATGAGGAGTGGGGTGTTGGTGGTGAGTGCGGTGTCGAGGAGTGCGAGGCCGTCGTTGGTGGTCAGTGGGGGCATGCCGGCGCGGGTCATGCGGTGGATGTCGGTGTCGTTGAGGTGGTTGGTCATGGTGCTGGTTTCGGCCCAGAGGCCCCAGGCGATGGAGGTGGCGGGTAGGCCTTGGGTGTGGCGGTGGTGGGCGAGGGCGTCGAGGTAGGTGTTGGCGGCGGCGTAGTTGGCTTGTCCGGTGGCGCCGAGGATGCCGGAGGCGGAGGAGAAGAGTATGAAGTGGTCGAGGGGGGTGGCGGGTGAGGTGGTGGAGGTGGGTGGCGGTGTTGATTTTGGGGGTGAGTGTGTGGGTGAGGTGGTCGGGGGTTTGGTGGGTGAGGGTGGCGTCGTGGAGTGCTCCGGCGGTGTGGATGACGGTGGTGAGGGGGTGTTGGTCGGGGATGGTGTTGAGCAGGTGGCGTAGGGCGTTGGGGTCGGTGGTGTCGCAGGCGGTGATGGTGACGGTGGCGCCGAGTGCGGTGAGTTGGGTGTGGAGTTGGGTGGCGCCGGGGGCGTTGGGGCCGGAGCGGCTGGCCAGCAGCAGGTGGCGGGCGCCGTGGTGGGTGGTGAGGTGGCGGGCGATGTGGGTGGCGAGGGTGCCGGTGCCGCCGGTGATCAGGATGGTGCCGTTGGGGTTGATGGGGGGTTGGGGGGTGGTGTTGGTGGTGGTGTGGTGGGTGAGGTGGGGGGTGTGGGGGGTGCCGTTGCGGAGGGCGTGTTGGGGGTGGGTGGTGAGTGTGGTGGGGAGGGTGTGCCAGCTGGTGGGGTGGTTGTCGGTGTCGATGAGGGTGATGCGGTGGGGGTGTTCGGATTGGGCGGAGCGGGTGAGGCCCCAGAGGGGTGTGTGGGGGAGGTCGGTGATGTTCTCGTCGGGGTGGGTGGCGATGGCGTGGTGGGTGAGGAGGACGAGTCGGCTGGCGGCGTAACGCTCGTCACCCAGCCACGACTGCAGCAGCCCGAGGGCATCGACCGTCCGCTGCCGCGCCGAGGAGTTGACCGCCGCGACCTCGTCCGGCGACGTGAGGACGGACGGCACCGCCGAGACGAACGGCACCACCACCACGGCCGGCACCGGCACACCGGAGTCGACGGCCGCATCCAGCGCCGCCAGATCCGCGTACGACTCCACGGTCACCCCGGCGCCTCGCAACGAGCCCGCCACATCCAACACCGCCGACGCCGCGCCCGTACCGGCGCGCTCCAGGACGGCCCACCGCCCCGGCTCCACCGGGGCGGCGCCGGTGACCGGCACCGCGCTCCACTCCAGGCCGAACAGCGGGGACTTCCCCGCCGCGCGCGCACCGGCCAACTGCTGGGCGGAGAACGGGCGCGTCACCAGAGCGTCCACCAACGCCACCGGCCGACCGACCGCATCGGCGACGGTCAGCGAGACCGTGTCCTCCCCGGCCGGCGACAGCCTGACCCGCAGCGCGGTGGCGCCGGTCGCGTGCAGGGAGACGCCGCTCCAGGAGAACGGCAGGCCCACACCGCCGCGCCCGGTCCCCTCGACCAGGCCGAGGGCGTGCAGCGCCGCGTCGAGCAGCGCGGGGTGCAGTCCGAACCTCGCGGCCGCGGCATGGTCGTCCTCGGCCAGGGCTACCTCGGCGAAGACGTCCCCGCCCACCCGCCAGGCGGCCTGCAACCCTTGGAACACCGGACCGTACCCGTAGCCGACCTCGGCGAGCCCGTCGTACAGACCGGACACGTCCACCGGTTCCGCCCCCTCGGGCGGCCAAACGGACAGACCGCTCCCGTCCGGCTCGGAGGAGGCCACCGGGTCCGGGACGAGAACGCCGACCGCGTGGCGGGCCCAGGCCCCCTCCGCCGAGGCGATGTCCAGCGTCGACGGCTCGATCCGGGAGTGCACGGTCAGCGACCGTCGTCCCGTGTCGTCGATGCCCCCGACCGTCACCCGCAGCTGCACGGCCCCCTGCTCGGGGATCAGCAGCGGCGACTCCAGCACCAGCTCCTCGACCCGCCCGCAACCGAACTCGGCCCCAACCCGGGTGGCCAGTTCGACATAGGCGGTACCGGGCAGCAGCACCGTCCCGAAGACGACGTGATCCGCCAGCCACGGCTGTGTCCGCACCGAGACGCGGCCCGTGAAGACCACCCCTTCGCCCTCGGCCAGCGCGATCGTCGCGCCGAGCAGGGGATGGTCCGCCGGGACCAGTCCGAGCCCGGCCGGATCGCCCGTACCTGAGGCCGCCGAGTCCAGCCAGTAGCGCTGGTGCTGGAAGGCGTAGGTGGGCAGGGCGAGGTGATCGGTGTGGGGTTGGAGGTTGAGGGTGGTCCAGGTGGGGGTGGTGCCGTGGGTGTGGGCTTGGGCGAGGGAGGTGAGGAAGCGGGTGGGGCCGGGTTCGTCGCGGCGCAGGGTTCCGATGGCGGCGGTGGTGGTGTTGGTGGTGTTCTCGATGGTGTCTTGGGTGGGGGTGGTGAGGACGGGGTGGGGGCTGGTTTCGATGTAGAGGGTGTGGCCGTCGTGGAGTAGTGCGGTCAGGGTGGGGTGGAAGCGGACGGTTTCGCGGAGGTTGGTGTACCAGTACTCGGTGGTGAGTTCGCGGGTGTCGAGAAGGGTGCCGGTGACGGTGGAGTAGAAGGGGATGGTCGAGGTCTGGGGTGTGATGTCGGCGAGGAGGGTGGTGAGTTCGTCGTGGAGTTCTTCGACGTGGGTGCTGTGGGAGGCGTAGTCGACGGGGATGGTGCGGGTGTGGATGCCGTCGCTTTCGCAGGTGGTGAGGAAGTCGTGGAGCGCGGTGGTGTCGCCTGAGATGACGGTGGAGGTGGGGCCGTTGAGGGCGGCGACGGACAGGCCGGGCCAGGCCGTGAGTCGTTCGGTGACCTGGTCCTGCGGCAGCGCCACGTGTGCCATGGCGCCCTTGCCGGTGATGCGGGTGATGGCCTGGCTGCGTAGGGCGGCGATGCGGGCGGCGTCGTTCAGGGTGAGGGCGCCGGCGATGTGGGCGGCGGCGATTTCGCCCTGGCTGTGGCCGATGACGGCGGAGGGTTCGATGCCGTGGGCCTGCCAGAGGCGGGCGAGGGAGACCATGACGGCGAAGAGGACGGGTTGGACGACGTCGACGCGGTCCATCGATGCCGCCCCGGGCAGGCCGCGGAGGGTGTCGGTGAGTCGCCAGTCGGTGTGGGGGGCGAGGGCGCGTTCGCAGGCCTCGATGTGCTGGCGGAACGCCGGGGAGACGTCCAGCAGGTCGAGGGCCATGCCGGCCCATTGGGAGCCCTGGCCGGGGAAGACGAACACCGCCCGCCCGTCCAGGCTGCCCCTGGTGCCGCGTATCACGCTGGGTGTGTCCTGGCCGTCGGCGAGTGCCGCCAGCCCGGCCATCATGTCCGCGCGATCGGTTCCGAGGACGACGGCGCGGTGGTCGAAGTGGCTACGGCCGGTGGCCAGCGACCAGCCGACCTCACCCAGCCCCACCTGGTCCTCGGGATGCGAGGTGAGGAAGTCCCGCAACCGCCTGGCCTGCGCCCGCAGCGCCGCGTCCGACTTCCCGGACAGCGTCCACGGCACCAGGGCGGTGGTGATCAGAGGTTCGGTCGCTGTGGTGGAAGGGTCGGTGTCCGGGTCCGGCGCCTGTTCGACGATGACGTGGGCGTTGGTGCCGCTGACGCCGAAGGAGGAGATGCCGGCTCGGCGCGGTTCGCCGGTTTGGGGCCAGGGTGTCTGTTCGGTGAGGAGGGAGACGGCGCCGCTGGTCCAGTCGATGTGGGGGGAGGGTTCGTCGGCGTGGAGGGTGCGGGGGAGGATGCCGTGGCGCATGGCCATGACCATTTTGATGATGCCGCCGACGCCGGCTGCGGCCTGGGTGTGGCCGATGTTGGATTTGAGGGAGCCGAGCCAGAGTGGTTGGTCGGGGGTGTGGTGTTTGCCGTAGGTGGCGAGGAGTGCTTGTGCCTCGATGGGGTCGCCGAGGGTGGTGCCGGTGCCGTGGGCTTCGACGGCGTCGATCTGGGCTGCGGTCAGTCCGGCGTTGGTGAGGGCGTGGTGGATGACGCGTTGTTGGGAGGGGCCGTTGGGGGCGGTGAGGACGCTGCTGGCGCCGTCTTGGTTGATGGCTGAGCCGCGGATGACGGCGAGGATGTGGTGTCCGTTGCGTTGGGCGTCGGTGAGGCGTTCGAGGAGGAGCATGCCGGCGCCTTCGGACCAGCCGGTGCCGTCGGCGTGGGCGGAGAAGGATTTGCAGCGGCCGTTGGTGGCGAGGCCGCGTTGGCGGCTGAATTCGATGAAGACGCCGGGGGTGGCCATGACGGTGACGCCGCCGGCGAGGGCGAGGGTGCAGTCGCCTTGGCGGAGGGCTTGGGTGGCGAGGTGGAGGGCGACGAGGGAGGAGGAGCAGGCGGTGTCGATGGTGACGGCGGGGCCTTCGAGGCCGAGGGTGTAGGAGATGCGGCCGGAGGCGATGCTGCCGGAGTTGCCGGTGCCGAGGAGTCCTTCGACGTCGTCGGGGACGTGGTTGAGGAGTTGGACGTAGTCGTGGTACATGACGCCGGTGTAGACGGCGGTGCGGGTGCCGCGGAGGTGGGTGGGGTCGATGCCGGCGTGTTCGAGGGTTTCCCAGGTGGTTTCGAGGAGGAGGCGTTGTTGGGAGTCCATGGCGAGGGCTTCGCGGGGGGAGATGCCGAAGAAGTCGGCGTCGAAGTGGGTGGCGTTGTGGAGGAAGCCGCCTTCGCGGGTGTAGCTGGTGCCGGGGGTGTCGGGGTCGGGGTTGTAGAGGGTGTCGGTGTTCCAGCCGCGGTTGGTGGGGAAGGGGGTGATGGCGTCGTGTCCGGTGGCGACGAGGTTCCACAGGTCGTCGGGGGAGCCGACTCCGCCGGGGTAGCGGCACCCCATTCCGACGATCGCGATCGGCTCCCGCGACGATGAGACGAACTCGTCGTGCTCCCGCTTGAGTCGCTTGTTCTCCAGCAGGGACGCCCGCAGCGCCTCGACGATCTTCTCGGTAGGCATGGTCATGATGTTTGAACTCCGTGTGTCAGAGCTGGTCAGGACTGGTCGTCGTCGCCGAGGGCCATCTGGACGAGCCCTGCGATATCCATGGTTGCGATCAGAGCCGCCTCGTCGGCGGGTTCGGGATTCTCGGGCTCGGTGTGTTGCGGGCCGGCCAGCCGCAGCAATGCCTCCATCAGGCCCGCCTCCCTGATCCGGGCCACGGGGATGGCCGCGATGGTCCGCCGCAGTGCCGCCTCGTCAGCGGCCGGTGCACCGGCGAAGGCGCCGTCGGCGGTCTCCTCGGGCAGCAGCTCGGCCAGCAGGTATCCGGCGAGCGCTTGCGGTGTCGGGTAGTCGAAGGTGAGGGTCGCCGGGAGCCGGAGCCCGGTTTCCGCGCTGAGCCGGTTGCGCAGTTCGACGGCGATCAGCGAGTCGAGCCCGAGCTCGCCCAGCGGGCGGTCGGGCACGACCGCCAACGGGTTGGCGTGCCCGAAGGCCGTGGCGATCTGCGCCGACACGAAGGTGAGCGCGGCCTTGTCGCGGTCGGATCCGGACACCCCGGCCAGGCGTCGCCTGAGCGCCTCGCCCGCGCCCGGAGCGGGCGCGGACCCGCCTCCGGCCGCGGAGCGCACCGGCACCCGGACGAGGCCCCGCAGTAGCAGCGGCACCGCCGCCGCACCCTGGGCCCGGACCTTCGCCGTGTCCAGCCGCATCGCCACGACCAGGGGCTGGTCGGTGGCGCGTGCCGCGTCGAAGAACCTCAGCCCTTCCTCCGTGGAGAGCGGCGCCATGCCGGCCCGGGACATCCGGCTCAGATCCGCGTCGCCGAGGTGGGCCGTGATGCCGCTGGTTTCAGCCCACAGCCCCCAGGCCACCGAGGTGGCCGGCAGCCCCAGGGCGTGCCGGTGCTGGGCCAGCGCGTCCAGCGCGGTGTTCGCCAGCGCGTAGTTGCCCTGGCCGGGGCCGCCGAAGGTGGCCGCCGCGGAGGAGAACAGGACGAAAGCGGCGAGGTCGTACTCCCGCGTGAGGTCGTGCAGATGGAACGCGGAGTCACCCTTGGGGGCCAGCACACCGTCCACCCGGTCGGGGGTGAGCGACTCCAGCACGGCGTCGTCGACCGCACCCGCCGTGTGGATCACCCCGGTGAGCGGGTGCTCGGCCGGGATGCCGGCCAGCAGGCGAGCCACGGCGGGTCGGTCCGCGATGTCGCAGGCCACGACGGTGACCTCGGCTCCCAGACCGGTCAGCTCCGAGGACAGGTCGGCGGCGCCCGGGGCGTCGGGTCCCCGCCGGCTGGTCAGCAGCAGGTGCCGCACACCGTGCCGCGTCACCAGGTGCCGTGCCACGTGCGCGCCCAGGGTCCCGGTGCCACCGGTGACCAGCACCGTGCCGTCCGGCGCGAAACCGGTGCCCGTCGCCCCGGATCCCGCGGCCTCCGCGGAGTCGGTGCCCGGGGCAGGAGCGGAAGCCACCCGCTCCAGGCGGGGGACGAGCGCGGCGTCCCGGCGGATGGCGAGTTGCGGCTCGCCCAGGTCGAGCGCCACGCCGAGGGCCGAGCGACGCAGCACCGCGGCATCACCGGACACGTCGCGGACCCCGACGGCGTCCACGTCCAGCAGCGTCACCCGCCCCGGGTGCTCAGACTGGGCGGAGCGCACCAGCCCCCACAGCGGGGCCTGCACCAGGTTGGCGAGCGGGTCGTCGTCACCGGTGCTGACGGCGCCCCGGGTGACCACGACCAGCCGGGTGTCGGCCAGGCGCTCGTCCGCCAGCCACCGCTGGAGCACGTGGAGCAGGCCGTGGGCGGCCTCGCGCACCGCGGCGGCGGTGGCGGGCGAGTCGAGCGCCTCCGTGCGACCGACCGCCGTCGGGGTGCCGTAACCCGTGTACGGGAGGAGGACCACGTCGGGCGCGGCGGCACCCGCCGAGAGCGCGTCCAGCAGCCCGTCGAGACCCGCGTGACGCTCGACCCGCGCGTCGCCGTCCGCCTCGTCGATCCGCAGACCCGACGGGTGGTCGTCGGGTTCGACGACCGCCCAGAGCCCCTCGTCCGCACCTTCGGCGTCGGCCTGCAGAGGGTTCCACGCCACCCGGTACAACCAGTCGCGTCCGGCCGCGCGCGCACCCTCCAGCTGCTGAGCCGAGACCGGACGCGTCATCAGGGACTCCACCGAGGCCACCGGAGCCCCCAAGGCGTCGGTGACCGCCAGGCGCACCGCGTTCTCCCCGGCCGGGGACAGCCGCACGCGCAGTTCGGCGGCACCCGCGGCGTGCAGGGTCACACCGCCCCAGGAGAACGGCAGACGTGCCTGACCCGAAGCGCGTTCCGCCTCGGACAGGAACGGGCCGAAACCCACCGCGTGCAAGGCGGCGTCCAGCAGCGCCGGGTGCAGCCCGAACGCCCCCGCATCAGCCCGGCGCCCGTGGGAGGACGCCGGGGCGTTCGGCAGGGCCAGTTCGGCGAACACCTCCTTGTCGGTGCGCCAGACCGCGCGCAGCCCCTGGAAGATCGGACCGTACTCCAGACCGGCCTCGGCCAGCCGTTCGTACATCCCGTCGATGTCCACCGGCTCTGCGTCCGAGGGGGGCCAGGCACCGGCCCACGCGGTCGGCGTACCCCGGTCTCCCGGGGCCAGCGCACCGCCGGCATGGCGGGTCCACGGCTGATCCGGGGCGGCGTCGTCGGGCCGCGAGTACAGGGCCACCGACCGCTGGCCGGACTGCTCGGCCGGCCCAACCGACAACTGGATCTGCACGGCCTCGCCTTCGGGCAGCACCAGGGGCGCTTCGATGGTGAGCTCGTCCAGGCGGTCGCAGCCCACCTCGCCCCCGGCGTGCAGGGCGAGTTCGACGAAGGCGGTGCCGGGCAGCAGGACCGAGCCCATGACGGTGTGGTCGGCCAGCCAGGGGTGGGTGCGTGGGGACAGTCGGCCGGTGAACAGGTGGCCGCCGTCGGCCAGGTTCACCGCCGCGCCGAGCAGCGGATGAGTGGTGGTGGTCAGTCCCAGAGCGGTCGCGTCGCCGGGTGTGGTGGGGGTGTCGAGCCAGTAGCGGTGGTGTTGGAAGGGGTAGGTGGGGAGGTTGGTGTGGGTGGTGGGTGTGTGGTTGAGGGTGGTGGTCCAGGTGAGGGGGGTGGTGTGGGTGTGGAGGTGGGCGAGGGCGGTGAGGAGGGTGTGGGTTTCGTTGCGGTTGTTGTGGAGGGTGGGGATGGTGTGGGTGGTGTCGGGGGTGTGGGGGGTGAGGGTGGGGTGGGGTCCGAGTTCGAGGTAGGTGGTGACGTTGTGGTGGTGGGTGAGGGTGGTGATGGCTTGGGCGAATTGGACGGTGTTGCGGAGTTGTTGGGCCCAGTAGGTGGGGTCGGTGAGTTGTTGGGTGGTGGCGGGGTGTCCGGTGAGGTTGGAGATGAGGGGGATGCGGGGTGGGTGGTAGGTGAGGGTGGCGGCGGTGTGGGTGAGTTGGGTGAGGGCGCTGTCCATGGCGGGGGAGTGGAAGGCGTGGCTGACGTTGAGGGTTTTGGTTTTGCGGCCTTGGTTTTCGAAGTGGGTGGCGATGGTGTGGAGGGTGTGGGGGTCGCCGGAGAGGACGAGGTTGGTGGGGCTGTTGATGGCGGCGATGCTGACGTGGTGGTGGTGGCCGTCGAGGTGGGGGCGGATTTCGTCTTCGGTGGCCTGGATGGCGGTCATGGTGCCGCCGGTGGGGGCGGCTTGCATGAGTTGGGCTCGGGTGGCGACGAGGGTGACGGCGTCGGTGAGGTCGAGGACGCCGGCGAGGTGGGCGGCGGTGAGTTCGCCGATGGAGTGGCCGAGGAGGTAGTCGGGGGTGAGGCCGAAGGTTTCGATGAGTCGGAAGAGTGCGACTTCGAGGGTGAAGAGGGCGGGTTGGGCGTAGCCGGTCTGGTGGAGGAGGGTGGCTTCGTGGGTGTCGGGGTCGGCGAAGACGAGGCTTTTGAGTGGCCGGTCGAGGTGGGTGTCGAAGAGGGCGCATGTCTGGTCGAAGGCTTCGGCGAAGACGGGGAAGCGTGTGTACAGCTCGCGTCCCATGCCGGCTCGTTGAGCGCCCTGACCGGTGAACAGGAAGGCGGTGCGCCCGCTCGTTGAGGTCGTGTGGCCGCGGATGATGTTCGGGTGGGTGTCCCCGGTTGCGAGGGCTCGTAGGCGGGTGAGGAAGTCGTCGCGGTGGTCGGCGAGGACGACCGCTCGGTGGTCGAATGTTGCCCGTTCCGCGGCCAGCGACCAGGCCACGTCGGCGAGATCGAGTTCGGGGTTGGTCTCGATGTGGCTGTGCAGGCGTTCGGCCTGGGCGCGCAGTGCGGCGTCCGTCTTCCCCGACAGCACCCACGGCACCAGGCCCGTGGCGGGAGTCGCCCCCTCCACCGGAGCCGGTGTCTCCACGGCCGGCGCCTGCTCCAGGATCACGTGCGCGTTGGTCCCGCTCATGCCGAAGGAGGAGACACCCGCCCTGCGGGGCCGTCCGGTCTCCGGCCAGGGGGTCTCCTCGGTGAGGAGGGAGACGCTGTCGTCGGTCCAGTCGACGTGTGGTGTCGGCTCGTCGACGTGCAGGGTGCGGGGGAGGATGCCGTGGCGCATGGCCATGACCATCTTGATGACGCCGGCGACGCCGGCTGCGGCCTGGGTGTGGCCGATGTTGGACTTGAGCGAGCCCAGCCACAGAGGTTGGTCCCTGGTGTGCTCCTGGCCGTAGGTGGCGAGGAGCGCCTGTGCCTCGATCGGGTCGCCCAGCCTGGTGCCGGTGCCGTGCGCCTCGACCGCGTCGATGTCGGCCGCGGACAGCCGTGCGTTGGCGAGTGCCTGGCGGATGACGCGTTGCTGCGACGGACCGTTGGGTGCGGTGAGGCCGTTGCTGGCGCCGTCCTGGTTGACGGCCGAACCCCGGACGACTGCCAGCACCCGGTGCCCGTGGCGCTGTGCGTCGGAGAGCCGCTCGACCAGCAGCATGCCCACGCCCTCACCCCAGCCCGTGCCGTCGGCCGCCGCGGCGAACGGCTTGCACCGCCCGTCCGCCGCCAGCGCCCGCTGCCGGCTGAATTCCACGAACGCGGCCGGTGTGGACATCACCAGCACGCCACCGACCAGCGCCGCCGAGCACTCGCCCTGCCGTAGCGCCTGCGCGGCCAGGTGCAGCGCCACCAGCGACGACGAGCACGCCGTGTCGACCGTGACCGCCGGCCCCTCCAGGCCGAACGAGAACGCGAGACGGCCGGACATCACACTGGCCGCGCCCCCGGTACCCAGGTGTCCCTCGGAGCTGTCCGCCGCGCCGAGCAGCAGGGCGCCGTAGTCCTGGCCGTTCGTGCCGACGAACACCCCGGTCCGGCTGCCCCGCAGCGTCACCGGGTCGATCCCGGCACGCTCGAACACCTCCCAGGACGTCTCCAGCAGCAACCGCTGTTGCGGATCCATGGTCAGTGCCTCACGCGGCGAGATCCCGAAGAACCCGGCATCGAAATCGGCCGCCTCGTGGAGGAAGCCACCCTCCTGCGTGTAGCTCGTGCCGCTACGTTCGGGATCGGGGTCGTACAGCTCGGTGAGATCCCAGCCGCGGTTCGTCGGGAACATGGACACCGCGTCGGTGCCGTCGAGGACGAGCCTCCACAGGTCCTCGGGGGAGTTCACGTCCCCGGGGAACCGGCAGCTCATCCCCACGATCGCGATCGGGTCGTCATCCGTGCCCCTGACCGCCGCCGGTGCCTGTGCGTCGCCGCGTGCCTTGGCACCCAGCACTTCTGCGCGCAGGTGTCCGGCCAGCAGGGCGGGGGTCGGGTAGTCGAAGACCAGGGTCGCGGGAAGCGCCAGCCCGGTGGCGGCCGTCAGCTGGTTGCGAAGTTCCACGGCGGTGAGCGAGTCGAAGCCCGACTCCCGGAAACTGCGCTCCGGTTCGACCGTGTCCGGCGAGGCATGGCTGAGCACCGCGGCCACATGGCCGCGCACCAGGTCCAGCAGGACGTCGTCCTGCCGGGCCGGCGGAAGGTCCGACAGCCGGTCCAGCAGCGCCTGGGTGGCTCCGGAGGACACCTCGGGGATCGAGTGGCGGGCCAGCGGAGTACCGAGCCAGTAGCGGTGGTGTTGGAAGGGGTAGGTGGGGAGGTTGGTGTGGGTGGTGGGTGTGTGGTTGAGGGTGGTGGTCCAGGTGAGGGGGGTGGTGTGGGTGTGGGCTTGGGCGAGGGCGGTGAGGAGGGTGTGGGTTTCGTTGCGGTTGTTGTGGAGGGTGGGGATGGTGTGGGTGGTGTCGGGGGTGTGGGGGGTGAGGGTGGGGTGGGGTCCGAGTTCGAGGTAGGTGGTGACGTTGTGGTGGTGGGTGAGGGTGGTGATGGCTTGGGCGAATTGGACGGTGTTGCGGAGTTGTTGGGCCCAGTAGGTGGGGTCGGTGAGTTGTTGGGTGGTGGCGGGGTGTCCGGTGAGGTTGGAGATGAGGGGGATGCGGGGTGGGTGGTAGGTGAGGGTGGTGGCGGTGTGGGTGAGTTGGGTGAGGGCGCTGTCCATGGCGGGGGAGTGGAAGGCGTGGCTGACGTTGAGGGTTTTGGTTTTGCGGCCTTGGTTTTCGAAGTGGGTGGCGATGGTGTGGAGGGTGTGGGGGTCGCCGGAGAGGACGAGGTTGGTGGGGCTGTTGATGGCGGCGATGCTGACGTGGTGGTGGTGGCCGTCGAGGTGGGGGCGGATTTCGTCTTCGGTGGCTTGGATGGCGGTCATGGTGCCGCCGGTGGGGGCGGCTTGCATGAGTTGGGCTCGGGTGGCGACGAGGGTGACGGCGTCGGTGAGGTTGAGGACGCCGGCGAGGTGGGCGGCGGTGAGTTCGCCGATGGAGTGGCCGAGGAGGTAGTCGGGGGTGAGGCCGAAGGTTTCGATGAGTCGGAAGAGTGCGACTTCGAGGGTGAACAGGGCGGGTTGGGCGTAGCCGGTCTGGTGGAGGAGGGTGGCTTCGTGGGTGTCGGGGTCGGCGAAGACGAGGGTTTTGAGTGGGCGGTCGAGGTGGGTGTCGAAGAGGGCGCATGTGTGGTCGAAGGCTTCGGCGAAGACGGGGAAGCGTGTGTACAGCTCGCGTCCCATGCCGGCTCGTTGGGCGCCCTGACCGGTGAACAGGAAGGCGGTTTTGCCGGGGGTGGTGGTGTCCTTGGTGAGGCCGGGGGCGGGCTCGCCGTCGGCGAGGGCCTGTAGGCGGGTGAGGAAGTCGTCGCGGTGGTCGGCGAGGACGACCGCTCGGTGGTCGAACGTTGCCCGTTCCATTGCCAGCGACCAGGCCACGTCGGCGAGATCGAGTTCGGGGTTGGTCTCGATGTGGCTGTGTAGGCGTTCGGCCTGGGCGCGCAGTGCGGCGTCGGTCTTGCCGGACAGCACCCACGGCACCAGGCCCGTGGCGGGAGTCGCCCCCTCCACCGGATCCGGTGCCTCGACCAGCGGTGCCTGCTCCAGGATCACGTGCGCGTTGGTCCCACTGATGCCGAAGGAGGAGATGCCGGCCCGGCGCGGTGCACCCGTCTGGGGCCAGGGGGTCTCCTCGGTGAGGAGGGAGACGGCGCCGCTGGTCCAGTCGACGTGTGGTGTCGGTTCGTCGACGTGCAGGGTGCGGGGGAGGATGCCGTGGCGCATGGCCATGACCATCTTGATGACGCCGGCGACGCCGGCGGCGGCCTGGGTGTGGCCGATGTTGGCTTTGAGGGAGCCGAGCCACAGCGGCCGGTCCTCCGCGCGTTCCTGGCCGTAGGTGGCCAGCAGCGCCTGAGCCTCTATCGGGTCGCCGAGCGTCGTACCGGTGCCGTGGCCCTCGACGGCGTCGACATCGGTCGCGCTGAGCCCTGCGTTGGCGAGCGCTCGCCGGATGACGCGTTGCTGCGACGGACCGTTGGGGGCGGTGAGGCCGTTGCTGGCGCCGTCCTGGTTGACGGCCGAACCCCGGACGACGGCCAGCACCCGGTGCCCGTGGCGCTGTGCGTCGGAGAGCCGCTCGATCAGCAGCATGCCCACGCCCTCGCCCCAGCCGGTGCCGTCGGCGGCCGCGGCGAACGGCTTGCACCGCCCGTCCGCCGCCAGCCCCCGCTGCCGACTGAACTCCACGAACGAGATCGGACTCGGCATCACCGAGACACCACCGACCAACGCCAGGTCGCACTCGCCCTGCCGCAGCGCCTGCGCGGCCAGGTGCAGCGCCACCAGCGACGACGAGCACGCCGTGTCGACCGTGACCGCCGGCCCCTCCAGGCCGAGCGTGTAGGCGATGCGGCCGGACATGACACTGGCCGCGTTGCCGGTCAGGGCATAGCCCTCGATCCCCTCCGGCCCGCCGGGCAGCAGCGCGGCGTAGTCCTGGGACGACGCCCCGGCGAAGACCCCGACCTGCTGTCCCCGGACTGACGCCGGGTCGATCCCGGCCCGCTCGAACACCTCCCAGGACGTCTCCAGCAGCAACCGCTGCTGCGGATCCATCGCCAGCGCCTCACGCGGCGAGATCCCGAAGAACCCGGCATCGAACTGCGCAGCTTCGTACAGGAAACCGCCCTCGCGCACATAGCTCGAACCCGGGCGGTCGGGATCCGGGTCGTACAACCGCTCCAGGTCCCAGCCACGGTCCGTCGGGAAGCCGGAGACGGCGTCCTGTCCCTCGTGCACGAGCCGCCACAGGGCCTCGGGGGAGTCCGCGCCGCCGGGGAACCGGCAGCTCATCCCCACGATCACGATCGGATCCTCGCCCGTGGTCGGAGCCGGGCCCCGCGTCGGCGACGGCCCCGCCGACCGCACCGCCCCGGCGTCCGCCCCCAGGACCTCCACCATGAGGTGACGGGAGAGCACCTCGGGCGTCGGGTAGTCGAAGACCAGAGTGGCCGGAAGCCGCAGCCCGGTCAGGGAGTTGAGGCGGTTGCGCAGCTCCACGGCGGTCAGCGAGTCGAACCCGAGCTCCCGGAACGGCCGTCCGGCCGCCACCGACTCGGCACCCGTGTGGCCGAGTACCGCGGCCACCTGGGCCCGTACCAGATCCAGCAGCAGACCCGAGCGGTCCGAATCCGTCCGGCCCAGCAGTCGCTGTCGCAGCTGGGAAGCGGCGGCCTGCGAGCCGGACTCGACCGCTCGACGTGCCGGTGCTCGGACCAACCCGCGCAACAGTGCAGGGAGTTGACCGGAACGCGCCTGGGCGTGCAAGCCCCCGAGATCGATGCGCACCGGCGCCACGACGGCGTCGTCGAGGGCCAGCGCGGTGTCGAACAGCGCCAGCCCCTCCTCGGTGGACAGCCCAGTCACACCGCCGCGCGACATCCGCCGCACGTCGGTGTCGCCCAACGCGCCGGTCAGCGCGCTGCGGTCGGACCAGAAACCCCAGGCGAGCGAGTGCGCAGGCAGGCCCTGGGCCCGGCGCTGCTCCGCCAGGGCGTCCAGCAGGGTGTTCGCCGCGGCGTAGTTGCCCTGCCCGGGGGCGCCCAGCACGCCGGAGAACGACGAGAACAGCACGAACGCGGACAGCTCCGAGTCCCGCGTCAGCTCGTGGAGATGGAGGGCCGCGTCCGCCTTGGCCGCGAGCACCCGGTCGAGCCGCTCGGGCGTCAGACTCTCGACGGTGCCGTCGTCCACTGCCGCCGCGGCGTGGACGACGGCGGTGAGCGGACGGTCGGCCGGCACGTCGGCCAGGAGCCGGGCCAGCGCCGCACGATCCGCCACGTCGCACGCCGCGATCGTGACGAAGGCTCCCAGACCGGTCAGCTCGTCCTGCAACGCCGACGCCCCCGGGGCCTGCGGTCCGCGCCGACCGGTGAGCAGCAGGTGGCGGACCCCATGGCGCCGGACGAGGTGACGCGCCAGATGCGCGCCGAGCACACCGGTACCTCCCGTGATGAGAACCGTCCCCCCGGCTGCGAAGCCGGGCGCCTCGCGGTCACCGTCCGCCGCCGCCACCTGCTGGAGGCGGGCGACCGACAACCGGCCGCCCCGCAACGCGAACTGGGGCTCGTCGGCGCCCAGCACCGCGGCGAGCACGGCGCCGGACAGCGTGACCGCGGTGTCGGTGTCGGTGTCGACGGCAGGGTCGGCCCCGACGTCCAGAAGCGTCAGGCGCTGCGGATTCTCCGACTGCGCGGACCGCGCCAGACCCCACAACGGTGCGTGCACGAGGTCGGTGAGGGAATCGGTCGACCCGGTCTTCACCGCGCCGCGCGTGAGCACCACCAGGCGGGTGTCCCGTAGCCGGTCATCGCCCAGCCAGCCCTGGAGTGTCGTCAGCAGGTGCTGTGCGACGCCATGCACAGCCGTCGCGGTGTCGGCCGAGTCGCCGCCGGCCGCGTGCGGCGACCCGAGGAAGGGAAGCACGATCACGTCGGGCACGTCGCTGCCGCCCGCCGCCAGTGCCTCGGCCAGCGCGGTCAGATCGGCGTAGCGGTCGACCTGCTCCAGGCCTTCGAGCCGCAGCAGGCCCGTGGCCGAGCTGGAGTCCGCGTCCGAGTCCGCGTCCGACGCTGCATTGGTGCGGCTCTCCAGAATGGCCAGCCGGCCTACCGCCCCCGCGACGGGCACCCCGGCATCGAGCGGCGCGAGCTGCGCCGGCGTCCACACCGTCCGAAACAGCGACTCGCCACGCCTGCTGGGCACGCCCGCCAGCTGCTCCTCCGAAACGGGCCGCAGCACGAGCGAGTCGGCCGAGGCCACCGGCTCCCCGGTGTGATCCGCGACGGCGACCCGGACTGCGCCCTCGCCCACCGGCGACAGCCGGACACGCAGTGAGGAAGCACCCGTGGCGTACAGCGACACGCCGGTCCAGGAGAACGGCAGCCCGACCTGCCGCGCCCCCTCCGCGGCGCGCAGCCCGAGGGCGTGCAGCGCCGAGTCGAGCAGCGCCGGGTGCAGGCCGAAGCGCGTGGCCTCGTCGAGCTCCGCTTCGGGCAGGCCGACCTCGGCGAAGACGTCCTCGCCCAGCTGCCATGCCGCCCGCAGCCCCTGGAATACCGGCCCGTAGCCGTAGCCGGTCTCGGTAAGCCGCTCGTACAGGGTGTCCACGGGGAGCGCTACCGCGCCCTCCGGAGGCCAGACGGTGAGGTCGAACGAGGGAGCGGGAGCGTTGCCGGCCAGGACGCCACTGGCATGGCGGATCCACTCGCCGCCACCAGGCCCTGTACCGTCCTCCGCCCGGGAGAACACCGTCAGCGGACGGCGGCCGGTCTCGTCGGCTCCACCGATCGAGAGCTGGAGCTGAAGGCCGCCGGCCTCCGGGATGACCAGGGGTGCCTCCAGCGTCAGCTCGTCGACGTGCTCACACCCGACCTGGTCACCAGCCCGGATCGCCAGCTCGACGAAAGCCGTTCCGGGCAGCAGCACCGTGCCCAGCACGCCGTGATCGGCAAGCCAGGGATGGGTGGAGAGCGACAGCCTGCCGGTCAGCAGCACGCCGTCGGCATCGGCCAGCCCGACCGCGGCACCGAGCAGTGGGTGGTCGGCGGAGCTCAGTCCGATGGCGGCGACATCACCCAGAGCGGAGTTGGAATGGTCGAGCCAGTAGTGCTGGTGCTGGAAGGCGTAGGTGGGCAGGGCGAGGTGATCGGTGTGGGGTTGGAGGTTGAGGGTGGTCCAGGTGGGGGTGGTGCCGTGGGTGTGGGCTTGGGCGAGGGAGGTGAGGAAGCGGGTGGGGCCGGGTTCGTCGCGGCGCAGGGTTCCGATGGCGGCGGTGGTGGTGTTGGTGGTGTTCTCGATGGTGTCTTGGATGGGGGTGGTGAGGACGGGGTGGGGGCTGGTTTCGATGTAGAGGGTGTGGCCGTCGTGGAGTAGCGCGGTCAGGGTGGGGTGGAAGCGGACGGTTTCGCGCAGGTTGGTGTACCAGTACTCGGTGGTGAGTTCGCGGGTGTCGAGAAGGGTGCCGGTGACGGTGGAGTAGAAGGGGATGGTCGAGGTCTGGGGTGTGATGTCGGCGAGGAGGGTGGTGAGTTCGTCGTGGAGTTCTTCGACGTGGGTGCTGTGGGAGGCGTAGTCGACGGGGATGGTGCGGGTGTGGATGCCGTCGCTTTCGCAGGTGGTGAGGAAGTCGTGGAGCGCGGTGGTGTCGCCTGAGATGACGGTGGAGGTGGGGCCGTTGAGGGCGGCGACGGACAGGCCGGGCCAGGCCGTGAGTCGTTCGGTGACCTGGTCCTGCGGCAGCGCCACGTGTCCCATGCCGCCCTTGCCGGTGATGCGGGTGATGGCCTGGCTGCGCAGGGCGGCGATGCGGGCCGCCTCTTCCAGGGTGAGGGCGCCGGCGATGTGGGCGGCGGCGATTTCGCCCTGGCTGTGCCCGATGACGGCGGAGGGTTCGATGCCGTGGGCCTGCCAGAGGCGGGCGAGGGAGACCATGACGGCGAAGAGGACGGGTTGGACGACGTCGACGCGGTCCATCGATGCCGCCCCGGGCAGGCCGCGGAGGACGTCGGTGAGTCGCCAGTCGGTGTGCGGGGCGAGGGCGCGTTCGCAGGCCTCGATGTGCTGGCGGAACGCCGGGGAGACGTCCAGCAGGTCGAGGGCCATGCCGGCCCATTGGGAGCCCTGGCCGGGGAAGACGAACACCGCCCGCCCGTCCAGGCTGCCCCTGGTGCCGCGTATCACGCTGGGTGTGTCCTGGCCGTCGGCGAGTGCCGCCAGCCCGGCCATCATGTCCTGGTGACTCGCTCCGAGGATGACGGCGCGGTGGTCGAAGTGGGTGCGGCCGGTGGCCAGCGACCAGCCGACCTCACCCAGCCCCACCTGCTCCTCGGCATGCGAGGTGAGGAAGTCCCGCAACCGGCCGGCCTGCGCCCGTAGGGCCGTGTCCGACTTCCCGGACAGTGTCCACGGCACCAACTCGGCACCCACCAGCGGCTCGGCCGTAGGAGTGGCAGCGGCGGAGTCCACGTCCGGCGCCTGCTCGATGATGACGTGCGCGTTGGTCCCACTGCCACCGAAGGACGACACCCCGGCCCGGCGCGGCTCGCCCGTTTCCGGCCAGGGCGTCTGCTCGGTCAGCAGCGACACGGCTCCGGTAGTCCAGTCCACATGCGGCGTCGGCTCGTTCACGTGCAGGGTGCGCGGCAGCACCCCGTGCCGGATCGCCATCACCGTCTTGATCACACCCGCCACACCGGAAGCCGCCTGGTTGTGACCGATGTTGGATTTGAGGGAGCCGAGCCACAGCGGCCGGCCCTCGGCGCGTTCCTGGCCGTAGGTGGCCAGCAGCGCCTGTGCCTCGATCGGGTCGCCCAGCGTGGTGCCGGTGCCGTGGGCCTCCACCGCGTCGATCTGGGCCGCGGTCAGCCCGGCGTTGACGAGCGCCTGGCGGATGACCCGCTGCTGTGCCGGCCCGTTCGGAGCGGTGAGCCCGTTGCTGGCGCCGTCCTGGTTGATGGCGGAGCCGCGGATCACCGCCAGCACCTGGTGCCCGTTGCGGCGGGCGTCGGAGAGCCGCTCCAGCAGCAGGACACCGACGCCTTCGGACCAGCCGGTTCCGTCCGCGTCGGCGGAGAACGCCTTGCACCGGCCGTCCGCCGACAGCCCGCGCTGCCGGCTGAACTCGACGAAGGATCCGAGGTTGGACATCACGGCCACACCGCCGACCAACGCCATGGCGCAGTCGTCCTGGCGCAGCGACTGGCAGGCCAGGTGCAGCGCCACCAGCGACGACGAGCACATCGTGTCGACGGTGACCGCGGGCCCCTCCAAGCCGAAGGTGTAGGCGACGCGGCCGGAGAGCACCGCTCCCGAACCACCCGTCAGCAGGTGGCCCTCGACCTCCTCGGGCACGGACGCCAGACCCGTTCCGTACGCCTGCGGGGACGCCCCGACGAAGACTCCCGCCCGGACCCCGCGCATGGCCTCCGGGTTCAGCCCGGCCCTCTCGAACGCCTCCCACGACGCCTCCAGCAGTACCCGCTGCTGCGGATCCATCGCGACCGCCTCACGCGGCGAGATCCCGAAGAAGTCCGCGTCGAACCCGGCGGCGTCGCGCAGGAATCCGCCCCCGCGTGCGTAGAAGGTGCCGGCCCGGCCGGGGTCGGGGTCGTAGAGGCCGGCCACGTCCCAGCCGCGGTCCGTGGGGAAGTCGGCGACGGCGTCCCGGCCGTCGCGGACCAGCTCCCACAGTCCCTCGGGTGACTCCACGTCACCCGGATAGCGGCAGCTCATCGCGACGATGGCGATGGGCTCCTGATCGGCCTCGGCGAGCTCCCGCAGACGCTCGCGGGTGTCGTGCAGGTCGGCCGTCACCAGCTTCAGGTATTCGCGCAACGTCTCTTCGTTGGCCATGGCAGGACTCCCCGTGTTCTCTCTGATCTGGTTCGGTGGTGCGTGCGCGAAGATTCAGGATCGGCCGAGCTGTTGGTTGATGAATGCGAGAAGCTCGTCGTCGTCCGCCGACTGGATCATCTCCTTGGTCCCGGCGGAACCGGAGCGGGCCGACGTCTCGTCGAGGCGCGACAGCAGGGCCTTCAACCGCTTGGCGACGGTGGCCCGGGACAGGCCGTCCAGAGCCCCTCCGACCAGCGTCTCCTCCAGCCGGTCGAGCTGGTCGGGCAGGGGCAGGGCGGCCGCCGCGCCGTCCTGGACCAGCTCGGTGCGCAGGTACTGCGCCAACATGCGCGGTGACGGGTGGTCGAACGCCAGCGTGCTGGGCAGTCGCAGGCCGGTGGCGGCGTTGAGCCGATTGCGTAGGCTGACGGCGGTCAGCGAGTCGAAGCCCAGGTCGCGGAAGGCCCGGCCCGGGTCGATCGCCTCGCCCGCCGTGTGCCCCAGCGCCGCCGCGACGTGGTGCCGTACCAGGTCCACCAGGATCCGCTCCCGTTCCGCCTCTGAGGACGTCGCGAGCTGCTGCGCCAGCGCCGAACCGGCGGCCGACGGGTCGGTACCGTCCACTGCCACCGCCGTCTCGTCCAGGACCCGCCGGACCTGGGGGATGTCTTCGATCAAGGGACGGGGACGTCCCGAGGAGAAGGCGGGAGCGAAGCGTGCCCAGTCGATGTCGGCAACGGTCAGCGTCGTCTCGTCGTGGGCGAGCGCGCGGTGCAGCGCCGTGACGGCCAGCTCCGGCGACATCGCCCGTACCCCGCGCCGCTCCAACTGCTCCTCGCCCGCACCCGAGACCATCCCGCCGCCGCCCCACAGCCCCCAGGCCACCGAGGTCGCGGTCAGTCCGGCAGCCCGGCGGCGCTGGGCCAGCGCGTCCAGGTGGGCGTTGGCCGCGGCGTACGCGCCGTGGCCGCCGCTGCCCCAGACGCCGGAGTTCGACGAGAACAGCACAAAGGCGTCCAACGGCCTTCCCTGGTCGAAGAGTTCTGCCAGGCTCTCGGCACCCGCGGCCTTCGCCGCCAGCGTGTCGGCCAGATCGGCGACGGTGGTCTCGGACAGTGGCGCCGCCGTGAGGGTCCCCGCGGCGTGGAAGACCGAACGCACCGGTGTCCCCCGACCCTCCAGGTCCGCGACCAGCCGCTTCAGCGCCGCCCGGTCGGCGACGTCGCAGGCCGCGAACGTGACCTGCGCGCCCAGCGCGGTGAGCTCCGCCGCCAGCTCCCCGGCCCCGGCCGCTTCAGGGCCCCGGCGACTGGTCAGCACGACGTGCTCGGCACCGCCGCGCACCAGCCAGCGAGCCACGTGCGCCCCCACCGCCCCGGTGCCGCCGGTGATCAGCGCCGTACCCCGTGGCCGCCACTCCCGCCCGACCGTGGAACCACCGGTACCGGCCGGGACCAGCCGCCGCACGAACACGCCCGAGGGGCGCACGGCCAGCTGGTCCTCGTGGCCCGAAGCCGTGAGCGCCCCTGCCATCCGGGCCAGGGCACGCTCGTCCAGGGTGTCGGGCAGGTCCAGCAACCCGCCCCAGCTCTGCGGATGCTCCAGCCCCACGATCCGGCCCAGGCCCCACACCTGCGCCTGTAGCGCGCTCGCGAGCACATCGGTGACACCCACCGACACGGCGCCCCGGGTGACCAGCCACAGTGGCGACTCGGCGGCGGTGTCGCGCAGCGCTTGCACCAGTGCCAGGGTCGCGGCCACGCCGGCGGGAACCGTCGGGTGGTCCGGATGCGGTGACTCGTCCAGCGCAAGGAGGGAGAACACCCCGCCGACGGTCCCGGCTCCGGCACCCCTGACCACGTCGCCCAGGCGCGCCGCGAGGTCCGTACGCAGCACCGCTGAGGCGTCAAGCTCCAGCACGGCCACCCGCGCGCCGCGGTCGTTCAGAGCGCCAACGCACGCCGCCACCCAGGGGTCGGAGGCCAACGCGGACGGTACCGCGACCAGCCATGTGCCAGACAGCCTGGTCTCATTGCCGTAGTCGGGCCCCTGGTTCCAGACGATCCGGTACCGCCAGGAAGCAACCGTTGACTCCTCGACCCGATCGCTGCGCCAGGACGACAGGACGGGCAGGACTGCGCTCAGCGCGCTCTTCTCGTTCTCGGCCCCGACTCCCAGCGTGCGCACGAGCTCGTCGAGGTCCTGGTGCTCCACCGCCGTCCAGAATGTCGCATCGACGGGATCGGCTGCACCCGGACCGACCATGGATGCGGCGGTCTCGGGCCAGTACTTCCGCTGTTGGAAGGGGTAGGTGGGCAGGTCGACATGACGATCGATCAGGTTGAGCGCCGTCCAGGTGACGGCGGCGCCGTGGGCGTGCGCCTCGGCGAGGGAGGTGAGGAAGCGGGTGGGGCCGGGTTCGTCGCGGCGCAGGGTTCCGACGACCGCCCCGCCGGTGGCGGTGGCGGTGGCGGTGGTGTCGATGGTGTCTTGGGTGGGGGTGGTGAGGACGGGGTGGGGGCTGGTTTCGATGTAGAGGGTGTGGCCGTCGTCGAGTAGCGCGGTCAGGGTGGGGTGGAAGCGGACGGTCTCGCGCAGGTTGGTGTACCAGTACTCGGCGGTGAGTTCGCGGGTGTCGAGCAGGCCGCCGGTGACGGTGGAGTAGAACGGAACGGCCGACGCCCGCGGCGTGACGTCGCCGAGGAGGGTGGTGAGTTCGTCGCGGAGTTCCTCGACGTGGGTGCTGTGGGAGGCGTAGTCGACGGGGATGGTGCGGGCCTGCACCCCGTCCGTCTCGCACGCCGTGATGAACTCCTGGAGCGCGGTGGCGTCGCCCGAGATGACGGTGGAGGTGGGGCCGTTGAGGGCGGCGACGGACAGGCCGGGCCAGGCCGTGAGTCGTTCGGTGACCTGGTCCTGCGGCAGCGCCACGTGTCCCATGCCGCCCTTGCCGGTGATGCGGGTGATGGCCTGGCTGCGTAGGGCGGCGATGCGGGCGGCGTCGTTGAGGGTGAGGGCGCCGGCGATGTGGGCTGCGGCGATTTCGCCCTGGCTGTGGCCGATGACGGCGGAGGGTTCGATGCCGTGGGCCTGCCAGAGGCGGGCGAGGGAGACCATAACGGCGAAGAGGACGGGTTGGACGACGTCGACGCGGTCCATTGACGGGGCCCCGGGCAGGCCGCGGAGGACGTCGGTGAGTCGCCAGTCGGTGTGCGGGGCGAGGGCGCGCTCGCAGGCTTCGATGTGCTGGCGGAACGCCGGGGAGACGTCCAGCAGGTCGAGGGCCATGCCGGCCCATTGGGAGCCCTGGCCGGGGAAGACGAACACCGCCCGCCCGTCCTGGCTGCTCCTGGTGCCGCGTATCACGCTGGGTGTGTCGTGGCCGTCGGCGAGTGCCGTCAGCCCGGCCATCATGTCCTGGTGACTCGCTCCGAGGATGACGGCGCGGTGGTCGAAGTGGGTGCGGCTGGTGGCCAGCGACCAGCCGACCTCACCCAGCCCCACCTGCTCCTCGGCATGCGAGGTGAGGAACTCCCGCAACCGGCCGGCCTGCGCCCGCAGTGCCGCGTCCGACTTCCCGGACAGCGTCCACGGTACCAGGGCGGTGGTGATCAGAGGCGCCGCCTCGGGCCGGTCGGCCTGGGCATCGTCGTCCTGGCTCTGTGGTGCCTGCTCGATGATGACGTGGGCATTGGTCCCGCTCATGCCGAAGGACGACACCCCGGCCCGGCGCGGCTTGCCCGTTTCCGGCCAGGGGGTTTCTTCGGTGAGGAGGGAGACTGCGCCGCCGGTCCAGTCGATGTGCGGCGAAGGATCGTTCACGTGCAGGGTGCGCGGCAGCACCCCGTGCCGGATCGCCATCACCGTCTTGATCACACCCGCCACACCGGAAGCCGCCTGGGTGTGGCCGATGTTGGACTTCACCGAGCCGAGCCACAGCGGGCGTTCGGCGGGTCGCTGCCTGCCGTACACCGCCGTGAGCGCCTGCACCTCGATCGGATCACCCAGCGAGGTGCCGGTGCCGTGCGCCTCCACCGCGTCGACGTGCTCCGCCGACAGCCGTGCCCGGGTCAGGGCCTGGCGGATGACCTGCTGTTGAGCGGAACTGCTGGGCGCGGTAAGGCCGTTGCTGGCACCGTCCTGGTTGACGGCCGAACCGCGGATCACCGCCAACACCTCGTGCCCGTGACGCTGCGCGTCGGAGAGCCGCTCCAACAGCAGCATCCCGGCTCCCTCGGCGAAGCCGAAGCCGTCCGCGTCGGCGGAGAACGCCTTGCACCGGCCGTCCGCCGACAGCCCGCGCTGCCGGCTGAACTCGACGAACGACTGGAGGGAGGACAGGACGGTCGCGCCTCCGGCGAGCGCCAGGGAGCACTCGCCCTGACGCAGGGCCTGACAGGCCAGGTGCAGCGCCACCAGCGACGACGAGCACGCCGTATCGACCGAGAACGCAGGCCCCTGGAAGCCGAAGGTGTAGGAGATGCGGCCGGACGCGACGCTGGTCGCAGTGCCGGTGACCAGGTGGCCCTCCAACTCCTCGCGCGCGGGTGAGGTCTCGGCGTCGTAACCGGAGAAGAAGGTCCCCACGAACACGCCGGTATCACTGTCCCGCAGCGATGCCGGGTCCAGGCCCGCGCGCTCGAACGTCTCCCAGGAGGTCTCCAGCAGCAGCCGCTGCTGCGGATCCATCGCCAACGCCTCACGCGGGCTGATCCCGAAGAAGTCGGCGTCGAAGGCATCGGCGTCGTGCAGGAAACCGCCCGCCCGGGAGTAGAACGTGCCAGGGGCGTCGGGATCCGCGTCGTACAGCCCGTCGACGTCCCAGCCGCGGTTCCTCGGCAGGTCCGAGACGGCCTCGCCACCGGAGGAGACGAGTCGCCACAGGTCCTCGGGGGAGCGGACGCCCCCCGGGTACCGGCAGCCCATGCCCACGACGGCGATCGGCTCCCGCTCCCTGGCCTCCATGTCGCGCAGCCGGCCGCTGACCTCGTGGAGGTCGGCGGTCACCCGCCTGAGGTAGTCGCGGAGCTTGTCTTCGTTCGCCATCAGTCTGTCACCTGTTCGAATCCATGAGGGGGAGTGGTCAGAGGAGCCGCATCCGGCCCCGGGCCGGGCCGGCGCCCTGAGGCCCGGGCCGGGCCTCAGGGCGCCGAGAGGCTCCGTCAGGACGTGCCGAACTCGTCGATGAAGGCGAAGAGTTCGTCGTCCGATGCCGACTGGAGCCGCGCGGACACCGGTTGGGCGGCGCCCTCCGGCGCCGCCGCGGCCTCGGTCCACAGCGAGACGAGGGACTTCAACCGGCCCGTGACGGCCGAGCGCGCCTCGGCATCGGGCGCGATCGCGGCCAGCTCCTCGGGCGAACAGGACGCCAGGACCGCCTCCAGCCGACCGATCTCCTCCAGCAGACCGGCGGACGCGGCACCGAAGCCGGCGGTCTCCGGAGCGATCTCGGTCCGAAGCCGGCGGGCCAGCGCCCCCGGCGTGGGATGGTCGAAAACGAGCGTCGCCGGCAGCCGCAGCCCGCTGACCCTGTTGAGCCGGTTGCGCAGCTCCACCGCGGTCAGCGAGTCGAACCCGAACTCCTTGAACGAACGCTGCCCGTCGACCCCGTCGGCGGAGGAATGGCCGAGCACCGCCGCGATGTGGCCCAGGACCTCGCGCAGCACCACCCGCTCCTGCTCCGCCTCCGGCAGCCCCGCCAGCCGCTGCCCCAGCGACGGCCCGTCCGACCCGGCTGCCGCACCCCCCGCGGCGCGCCGCGCCGGGGCACGGACCAGACCCCGCAGCAGGGAGGGCACCGAAGCCTCGTCGGACCGGGGCCCGCCGTCCGCCAGCCGGAGTGCGACGGAGAGCGGATGCGGCGTGGCGAGTGCGGCGTCGAGGAGCGCGAGCCCCTCGTCCGTGGCCAGCGGGGCCATGCCGGCGCGGGTCATGCGGTGGATGTCGGTGTCGTTGAGGTGGCCGGTCATCGCGCTGCTCTCGGCCCAGAGGCCCCAGGCGATGGAGGTGGCGGGCAGGCCTTGGGCGTGGCGGTGGTGGGCGAGGGCGTCGAGGTAGGCGTTGGCGGCGGCGTAGTTGGCTTGTCCGGTGGCGCCGAGGATGCCGGAGGCGGAGGAGAAGAGGATGAAGTGGTCGAGGGGGAGGTGACGGGTGAGGTGGTGGAGGTGGACGGCGGTGTCGACCTTGGGGGTGAGCGCGCGGGCGAGGTGCTCCGGTGTCTGCCGGGTGAGGACCGCGTCCTGGAGCGCGCCGGCGGCGTGGACGACGGTGCTGAGCGGGTGCCGGTCCGGGACGGCGTCCAGCAGGCGGCCCAGGGCCTCGGGGTCGGCGGTGTCACAGGCGGCGATGGTGACGGTGGCGCCGAGTGCGGTGAGTTCGGCGTGGAGTTCGGTGGCACCGGCGGCGTCGGGCCCCGACCGGCTGACCAGCACCAGGTGCCGGGCGCCGTGGTCGGTGACGAGGTGCCGCGCCACCAGACCGCCCAGGACGCCCGTCCCGCCCGTGATCAGCACCGTCCCGTCGGGGTTCACCGGCGCCGGGACGGTCAGCACCATCTTGCCGACGTGCCGTGCCTGGCTCAGATGGCGGAACGCCTCCGGAGCCCGCCGGACGTCCCACACCGTGATCGGCAGAGGCTGGAGAACGCCCTGCTCGAACAGGCCGAACACCTCGGTGAGCATCTCCCCGATCCGTTCCGGACCAGCCTCGACCAGGTCGAAGGCCCGGTACGACACACCGGGGTGCACGGCCGCGACCTCCCCCGGCACCCGGATGTCGGTCTTGCCCATCTCGATGAACCGCCCGCCCGGAGCGAGCAGCCGCAAGGACGCGTCGACGAACTCCCGGGCCAGCGAATCCAGCACCACGTCGACCCCGCGACCCCGCGTGACCGCACCGAACGCTTCCTCGAAGCCCAGGTCGCGCGAGGACGCGATGTGGTCGTCGTCCAACCCCATCGCACGCAGCGTGTCCCACTTGCCCGAACTCGCCGTGCCGAACACCTCGGCACCCCAGTACCGGGCCAGCTGCACCGCCGCCATTCCCACACCGCCGGCCGCCGCATGCACCAGCACCGACTCCCCGGCCCGCAGCCCGCCCAGGTCGCGCAGGCCGAAGTACGCGGTCAGGAACACCACCGGAACCGCCGCCGCCTCGGTGTACGACCAACCCGCCGGCATCGGCACCACCATCCGGTGATCCGTCACCGCCACGGTGCCGAAGCCGCCCGCGAGTAGCCCCACCACCTGGTCTCCGGGGGCGAGACGGGTCACCCCCGGCCCCACCTCCAGCACGACCCCGGCGGCCTCGCTGCCCATCAGCGCCGTCGCGTCCGGGTACATTCCGAGCGCGATCAGCACGTCACGGAAGTTCAGCCCGCTCGCCCGTACGGAGATCCGCACCTGCCCCTCGGCCAGTGGCTCGTCCACCGACGGACAGGGCACCAGTGCCAGATTCTCCAGCGTCCCCGGACCGTCGACCTCCAGCCGCCACGGGGACGCACCGGCGGGAGCCGCCAGCGCCCTCCCGACCTGGGAGGACCACGCCAGCCGAGGCACCCGGGCGACACCCTCGCGGATCACCAGCTGCGCATGCTCGGCGGCCAAGGCGGCGGGCAGTGCCGCGGGCAGCGACCGCCAGGACGCCTCCTCGCCGTCGACGTCCAACAGCACGAACCGGTCCGGGTTCTCCGACTGGGCGCTGCGCAGCAGACCCCACAGCGGGGCCTGCGCCAGGTCGACCGGAACGGCGGGCCCACCCACGGCCTCCGCGACCGACACGGCGCCGCGCGTGACGACGACCAGACGGGAGGAGGCGAGCGCCTCCACACCGGCACCGGACAGCCAGTACTGAACATCGGCCAGCGCCCGCCGCGTCACGGAGTGGACGGCGGCGATCTCGCGCAGGGCCGACTCCCCGGCCGACTCCCCGTCGGCGCCCGCCCCGGCCTCGGGGGCCCAGGACACGAACACCGCCGTCGGCGCCGGCACACCGGAAGCCACCGCCGCACCGAGCGCCTCCAGACTCCCGTACCCGGCCACCGGGACGGCTGCCGCCGCCAGGGACCCGGCCAGCCCCGGGGCGTCGGAGCCCACCACGGCCCACGACCCGGGAGCCACCGACGGCGCGGCCCCGGTGGACAACACGCTCCAGTCCAGCTGAAGCAACGACCGGTCGTTCGCGGCGCGGGCACCGTCCAGCTGGGCCGCCGACACGGGGCGCAGGACCAGCGAGTCGACCGAGGCGACCGGCTGCCCGCCCGGGTCGGCGACGGTCAGCGAGACCGTGTCCTCCCCGGCCGGCGACAGCCTGACCCGAAGCGCGGTCGCACCGGTCGCGTGCAGGGAGACACCGCTCCAGGAGAACGGCAGGCCCACGCCGCCGCGCCCGGCGCCCTCGACCAGGCCGAGGGCGTGCAGCGCCGCGTCGAGCAGCGCGGGGTGCAGTCCGAACCTCGCGGCCGCGGCATGGTCGTCCTCGGCCAGGGCTACCTCGGCGAAGATCTCCTCGCCCAGGCGCCACGCGGCCCGCAGCCCACGGAAGGCGGGACCGTACGCATACCCGCGTGCGGCGAGCTCCGGATACACGCCCTCCACGGGGACCGGGGTCGCCCCGGCCGGAGGCCAGGACCGCAGGTCCGCAGGTGCCGGGTCCCGTCCGTCGTCGGGCAGCAGCGTGCCGCTGGCGTTGCGCACCCAGGGCTGCTGCGCGGCGGACGTGCCGCCCTCCGGACGTGAGTACACGGCCAGCGCACGACGGCCGGCCGCGTCCGCCTCGCCCAGGGACAGCTGAAGCTGAACCTCGCTCTCCCGCGAGAGCACCAGCGGTGCCTCCAGCGTCAGCTCCTCGACCCGCCCGCAGCCGACCTCGTCACCCGCCCGGATCGCCAGCTCGACGAAGGCCGTCCCGGGCAGCAGCACCGAGTCCAGCACGGCGTGATCCGCGAGCCAGGGCTGGGCCCGCAGCGACAGCTGCCCGGTGAACAGCATCCCGTCCGCCTCGGCCAACCCGACGGCTGCGCCGAGCAGGGGATGCCCGACGGCACCCAGCCCTGCCGACGATACGTCCCCGAGCGTCCCGGCCGCCGTCTCGGGCCAGTAGTGCTGGTGTTGGAAGGGGTAGGTGGGCAGGGCGATGTGACGAGTAGTCAGGTTGAGGGTGGTCCAGGTGGGGGTGGTGCCGTGGGTGTGGGCTTGGGCGAGGGAGGTGAGGAAGCGGGTGGGGCCGGGTTCGTCGCGGCGCAGGGTTCCGACGACCGCCCCGCCGGTGTCGGTGGTGGTGGTGGTGGTGGTGTCGATGGTGTCTTGGGTGGGGGTGGTGAGGACGGGGTGGGGGCTGGTTTCGATGTAGAGGGTGTGGCCGTCGTGGAGTAGTGCGGTCAGGGTGGGGTGGAAGCGGACGGTTTCGCGGAGGTTGGTGTACCAGTACTCGGTGGTGAGTTGGCGGGTGTCGAGAAGGGTGCCGGTGACGGTGGAGTAGAAGGGGATGGTCGACGCCTGGGGTGTGATGTCGGCGAGGAGGGTGGTGAGTTCGTTGCGGAGTTCTTCGACGTGGGTGCTGTGGGAGGCGTAGTCGACGGGGATGGTGCGGGCCCGCACCCCGTCCGTCTCGCACGCCGTGATGAACTCCTGGAGCGCGGTGGTGTCGCCCGAGATGACGGTCGAGGTGGGGCCGTTGACGGCGGCGACGGACAGGCCGGGCCACGCCGTGAGTCGTTCGGTGACCTGGTCCTGCGGCAGCGCCACGTGTCCCATGCCGCCCTTGCCGGCGATGCGGGTGATGGCCTGGCTGCGTAGGGCGGCGATGCGGGCCGCCTCGTCCAGGGTGAGGGCGCCGGCGATGTGGGCGGCGGCGATTTCGCCCTGGCTGTGCCCGATGACGGCGGAGGGTTCGATGCCGTGGGCCTGCCAGAGGCGGGCGAGGGAGACCATGACGGCGAAGAGGACGGGTTGGACGACGTCGACGCGGTCCATTGACGGGGCCCCGGGCAGGCCGCGGAGGACGTCGGTGAGTCGCCAGTCGGTGTGGGGGGCGAGGGCGCGCTCGCAGGCTTCGATGTGCTGGCGGAAGATCGGGGTGGTGTCGAGCAGGTCGAGGGCCATGCCGGCCCATTGGGAGCCCTGGCCGGGGAAGACGAACACCGCCCGCCCGTCCTGGCTGCTCCTGGTGCCGCGTATCACGCTGGGTGTGTCCTGGCCGTCGGCGAGTGCCGCCAGCCCGGCCATCATGTCCTGGTGACTCGCTCCGAGGATGACGGCGCGGTGGTCGAAATGGGTGCGGCCGGTGGCCAGCGACCAGCCGACCTCACCCAGCCCCACCTGCTCCTCGGCATGCGAGGTGAGGAACTCCCGCAACCGCCCGGCCTGGGCGCGGAGGGCCGTGTCAGTGCGTCCTGACAGCACCCACGGCACCAGGGCGGTGGTGATCAGAGGTTCGGTCGCTGTGGTGGAAGGGTCGGTGTCCGGGTCCGGCGCCTGTTCGATGATGACGTGGGCGTTGGTGCCGCTGACGCCGAAGGAGGAGATGCCGGCTCGGCGCGGTTCGCCGGTTTGGGGCCAGGGTGTCTGTTCGGTGAGGAGGGAGACGGCGCCGCTGGTCCAGTCGATGTGGGGGGAGGGTTCGTCGGCGTGGAGGGTGCGGGGGAGGATGCCGTGGCGTATGGCCATGACCATTTTGATGATGCCGCCGACGCCGGCTGCGGCCTGGGTGTGGCCGATGTTGGATTTGAGGGAGCCGAGCCAGAGTGGTTGGTCGGGGGTGTGGTGTTTGCCGTAGGTGGCGAGGAGTGCTTGTGCCTCGATGGGGTCGCCGAGGGTGGTGCCGGTGCCGTGGGCTTCGACGGCGTCGATCTGGGCTGCGGTCAGTCCGGCGTTGGTGAGGGCGTGGTGGATGACGCGTTGTTGGGAGGGGCCGTTGGGGGCGGTGAGGACGCTGCTGGCGCCGTCTTGGTTGATGGCTGAGCCGCGGATGACGGCGAGGATGTGGTGTCCGTTGCGTTGGGCGTCGGTGAGGCGTTCGAGGAGGAGCATGCCGGCGCCTTCGGACCAGCCGGTGCCGTCGGCGTGGGCGGAGAAGGATTTGCAGCGGCCGTTGGTGGCGAGGCCGCGTTGGCGGCTGAATTCGATGAAGACGCCGGGGGTGGCCATGACGGTGACGCCGCCGGCGAGGGCGAGGGTGCAGTCGCCTTGGCGGAGGGCTTGGGTGGCGAGGTGGAGGGCGACGAGGGAGGAGGAGCAGGCGGTGTCGATGGTGACGGCGGGGCCTTCGAGGCCGAGGGTGTAGGAGATGCGGCCGGAGGCGATGCTGCCGGAGTTGCCGGTGCCGAGGAGTCCTTCGACGTCGTCGGGGACGTGGTTGAGGAGTTGGACGTAGTCGTGGTACATGACGCCGGTGTAGACGGCGGTGCGGGTGCCGCGGAGGTGGGTGGGGTCGATGCCGGCGTGTTCGAGGGTTTCCCAGGTGGTTTCGAGGAGGAGGCGTTGTTGGGAGTCCATGGCGAGGGCTTCGCGGGGGGAGATGCCGAAGAAGTCGGCGTCGAAGTGGGTGGCGTTGTGGAGGAAGCCGCCTTCGCGGGTGTAGCTGGTGCCGGGGGTGTCGGGGTCGGGGTTGTAGAGGGTGTCGGTGTTCCAGCCGCGGTTGGTGGGGAAGGGGGTGATGGCGTCGTGTCCGGTGGCGACGAGGTTCCACAGGTCGTCGGGGGAGCCGACTCCGCCGGGGTAGCGGCACCCCATTCCGACGATCGCGATCGGCTCCCGCGACGAGGACTGGACCTCGGTCAGTTGCTGACGGGTCTGGTGCAGCTCGCCCGTCACCCACTTCAGGTGCTCAAGAAGCTTTTCTTCGTTACCCATCAGAACGTCCCCCATGGTGAAATGCCGACAACTACCGGTCGCGCGCTCAAGACTTTCCGAACTCTTTCTGGATGAAATCGAAGATCTCGTCGGCGGTCGCCGACTGGATCTTCTCGGCCACCGAGGCACCGTCCGCCGCGCTGTGAGTTCTGTTCCACGCGGCCAGCAGGTTCTGCAGCCGCTCGGCGATGCCCGACACCGCTTCCTCGTCGAATTCGGCCGTCGTCAGCGCGGCTTCGAGGCGGTCGATCTCGCGGACCACGTGTTTCGCCGCCGCTGTCCTGTCTGCTTCCGGGAAGAGCTCCGTGAGCAGGAATTCGGAGAGCGCTCCCGGCGTGGGATGGTCGAAGGTCAGGGATGCCGGTAGCCGCAGGCCGGTGGCCGCGCCGAGGCGGTTGCGCAGGTCGACGGCGATCAGGGAGTCGACACCGAGCTCGCCCAGCGGTCGCCCGGCGTCGATCGAGGTCGACGTGCTGTGGCCGAGGGCCGTCGCGATCTCCGTGGTGACGAACCTGAGCAGGCCCCTGCCGCGCTCGGCACCGGACAGCTCTCCCAACCGCCGCCTCAGTGTGCCGCCTTCCTCGCTGCCGTCCGCCTCGGTGTTCGCCGCCCGGCGTAGCGGTGCCCGGACCAGGCTGTGGAGTAGTGGGGAGATGGGTGTGGAGGTGGCCTGTGTGCGGATCTTTGCGAGGTCGAGGTTGAGTGCGATGAGGAGTGGGGTGTTGGTGGTGAGTGCGGTGTCGAGGAGTGCGAGTCCGTCGTTGGTGGTCAGTGGGGGCATGCCGGCGCGGGTCATGCGGTGGATGTCGGTGTCGTTGAGGTGGTTGGTCATGGTGCTGGTTTCGGCCCAGAGGCCCCAGGCGATGGAGGTGGCGGGTAGGCCTTGGGTGTGGCGGTGGTGGGCGAGGGCGTCGAGGTAGGTGTTGGCGGCGGCGTAGTTGGCTTGTCCGGTGGCGCCGAGGATGCCGGAGGCGGAGGAGAAGAGGATGAAGTGGTCGAGGGGGAGGTGGCGGGTGAGGTGGTGGAGGTGGGTGGCGGTGTTGATTTTGGGGGTGAGTGTGTGGGTGAGGTGGTCGGGGGTTTGGTGGGTGAGGGTGGCGTCGTGGAGTGCTCCGGCGGTGTGGATGACGGTGGTGAGGGGGTGTTGGTCGGGGATGGTGTTGAGCAGGTGGCGTAGGGCGTTGGGGTCGGTGGTGTCGCAGGCGGTGATGGTGACGGTGGCGCCGAGTGCGGTGAGTTGGGTGTGGAGTTGGGTGGCGCCGGGGGCGTTGGGGCCGGAGCGGCTGGCCAGCAGCAGGTGGCGGGCGCCGTGGTGGGTGGTGAGGTGGCGGGCGATGTGGGTGGCGAGGGTGCCGGTGCCGCCGGTGATCAGGATGGTGCCGTTGGGGTTGATGGGGGTTGGGGGTGGTGTTGGTGGTGGTGTGGTGGGTGAGGTGGGGGTGTGGGGGGTGCCGTTGCGGAGGGCGTGTTGGGGGTGGGTGGTGAGTGTGGTGGGGAGGGTGTGCCAGCTGGTGGGGTGGTTGTCGGTGTCGATGAGGGTGATGCGGTGGGGGTGTTCGGATTGGGCGGAGCGGGTGAGGCCCCAGAGGGGTGTGTGGGGGAGGTCGGTGATGTTCTCGTCGGGGTGGGTGGCGATGGCGTGGTGGGTGAGGAGGACGAGTCGGCTGGCGGCGTAACGCTCGTCACCCAGCCAGAACTGCAGAAGAGCCAGCGCTCGTCGGGTGCCGGACAGGGCCGCGGCGGGGATGTCGTCCACCGCCCGTGCCGGGTCCGAGGCGAACGGCGCGAACACGTACTCCGGCACCGCCGACCCGGCCTCCATCGCGGCCGCGAACGCCTCGATGTCGGGATAGACGTCGAGGCTTGCGCCGGTCGACTTCAGCCCGGCGCTCATCCCCAGCGGGTCGTCCCCCACGACGGCCCAGCGGCCCTGTCCCGCCGCGCCCGGAACGGTCTCGCCGGAGGAGCCGGCCGACGCGGTGACCGTACGCCACTCCACCTGGAACAGTGGGGAGTTCGGGACCGATCGGGCGCGGGCTATCTGCTCCGCGGTGATCGGCCTGGTCATCAGGGCGTCGATCGTGGCCACGGGGGCGCCGGAGCTGTCGGCGATGGTCAACGTGTAGCTGTCGCTGCCGCGGGGAGCCAGGCAGGCGCGCAGCACGGTGGCGCCCGTCGCGTGCAGGGAGACGCCGTTCCAGGAGAACGGCAGCTGAGCCGCGCCGAGTTCCTCCCCCGACCTCAGGCCCAAGACGTGCAGCACCGCGTCGAGGAGCGCGGGGTGCAGGGCGAACGCCTCCCCGTTCTCTTGCAGGCCTCCTGGTAGAGCCACCTCGGCGTAGAGGACGTCGGCGCTTCGCCAGACCGCCCGCAGACCTTGGAAAGCCGGGCCGTAGCCGAACCCGATGCCGTGAAGGCGTTCGTACAGGCCGTCGACGCCCACCTCGGTCGCCCCGGCGGGCGGCCACTGGACCAGGGAACCGGGCTCGCCGGCCGCCTCGGGCTCCGGGCACACAGCGCCGGTCGCATGCCGCGTCCACCCGTCGGCGGAGTGCAGGGCGTCCGCCAGGTCGCCCGGGATCCGCGAGTGAACGGCCACCGGGCGCCGGCCGTCGCCGTCCGGCTCGCCCACCGTGACCTGCACCTGCACACTGCCCTCCGCGGGGATGACCAGCGGCGCTTCGAGGGTGAGCTCCTCGACGTGCGGGCTGTCGGCCTGCGCACCCGCGTGCAGGGCGAGTTCGACGAAGGCGGTGCCGGGCAGCAGGACCGAGCCCATGACGGCGTGGTCGGCCAGCCAGGGGTGGGAGGCCAGGGACAGCCGTGAGGTGAAGAGGTACCCGTCGGTGTCGGCCAGGTTCACCGCCGCGCCGAGCAGCGGATGAGTGGTGGTGGCCAGTCCCAGAGCGGCCGCGTCGCCGGGTGTGGTGGGGGTGTCGAGCCAGTAGCGGTGGTGTTGGAAGGGGTAGGTGGGGAGGTTGGTGTGGGTGGTGGGTGTGTGGTTGAGGGTGGTGGTCCAGGTGAGGGGGGTGGTGTGAGTGTGGGCTTGGGCGAGGGCGGTGAGGAGGGTGTGGGTTTCGTTGCGGTTGTTGTGGAGGGTGGGGATGGTGTGGGTGGTGTCGGGGGTGTGGGGGTGAGGGTGGGGTGGGGTCCGAGTTCGAGGTAGGTGGTGACGTTGTGGTGGTGGGTGAGGGTGGTGATGGCTTGGGCGAATTGGACGGTGTTGCGGAGTTGTTGGGCCCAGTAGGTGGGGTCGGTGAGTTGTTGGGTGGTGGCGGGGTGTCCGGTGAGGTTGGAGATGAGGGGGATGCGGGGTGGGTGGTAGGTGAGGGTGGTGGCGGTGTGGGTGAGTTGGGTGAGGGCGCTGTCCATGGCGGGGGAGTGGAAGGCGTGGCTGACGTTGAGGGTTTTGGTTTTGCGGCCTTGGTTTTCGAAGTGGGTGGCGATGGTGTGGAGGGTGTGGGGGTCGCCGGAGAGGACGAGGTTGGTGGGGCTGTTGATGGCGGCGATGCTGACGTGGTGGTGGTGGCCGTCGAGGTGGGGGCGGATTTCGTCTTCGGTGGCTTGGATGGCGGTCATGGTGCCGCCGGTGGGGGCGGCTTGCATGAGTTGGGCTCGGGTGGCGACGAGGGTGACGGCGTCGGTGAGGTTGAGGACGCCGGCGAGGTGGGCGGCGGTGAGTTCGCCGATGGAGTGGCCGAGGAGGTAGTCGGGGGTGAGGCCGAAGGTTTCGATGAGTCGGAAGAGTGCGACTTCGAGGGTGAACAGGGCGGGTTGGGCGTAGCCGGTCTGGTGGAGGAGGGTGGCTTCGTGGGTGTCGGGGTCGGCGAAGACGAGGCTTTTGAGTGGGCGGTCGAGGTGGGTGTCGAAGAGGGCGCATGTCTGGTCGAAGGCTTCGGCGAACACGGGGAAGCGTGTGTACAGCTCGCGTCCCATGCCGGCTCGTTGGGCGCCCTGACCGGTGAACAGGAAGGCGGTTTTGCCGGGGGTGGTGGTGTCTTTGGTGAGGCCGGGGGCGGGCTCGCCGTCGGCGAGGGCCTGTAGGCGGGTGAGGAAGTCGTCGCGGTGGTCGGCGAGGACGACCGCGCGGTGGTCGAATGTTGCCCGTTCCGCGGCCAGCGACCAGGCCACGTCGGCGAGATCGAGTTTGGGGTTGGTCTCGATGTGGCTGTGCAGGCGTTCGGCCTGGGCGCGCAGTGCGGCGTCGGTCTTGCCGGACAGCACCCACGGCACCAGGCCGTGCTCCCCTGGGGACGCCGCTTCCTCCGTCGGCGTGGTGAGCCCCTGCTCCAGGAGTACGTGGGCGTTGGTTCCGCTGACACCGAAGGACGACACCCCGGCTCGGCGCGGTCCACCCGTCTGGGGCCAGGGGGTCTCCTCGGTGAGGAGCGAGACGGCGCCGCTGGTCCAGTCGACGTGTGGTGTCGGCTCGTCGACGTGCAGGGTGCGGGGGAGGATGCCGTGGCGCATGGCCATGACCATCTTGATGACGCCGGCGACGCCGGCGGCGGCCTGGGTGTGACCGATGTTGGACTTCACCGAGCCCAGCCACAGCGGGCGTCCGTCAACACGATCCTCGCCGTACGTCGCCAGCAGCGCCTGAGCCTCGATCGGATCGCCCAGCCTGGTGCCGGTGCCGTGCGCCTCGACCGCGTCGACGTCGGCCGCGGACAGCCGTGCGTTGGCGAGTGCCTGGCGGATGACGCGTTGCTGCGACGGACCGTTGGGGGCGGTGAGGCCGTTGCTGGCGCCGTCCTGGTTGACGGCCGAACCCCGGACCACTGCCAGCACCCGGTGCCCGTGACGCTGCGCGTCGGAGAGCCGCTCGACCAGCAGCATGCCCACGCCCTCACCCCAGCCCGTGCCGTCGGCCGCCGCGGCGAACGGCTTGCACCGCCCGTCCGCCGCCAGGCCCCGCTGCCGGCTGAACTCCACGAACGCGCCCGGTGTGGACATCACCGTCACGCCACCGGCTAGCGCCAGGTCGCACTCGCCCTGCCGTAGCGCCTGCGCGGCCAGGTGCAGCGCCACCAGCGACGACGAGCACGCCGTGTCGACCGTGACCGCCGGCCCCTCCAGGCCGAAGGTGTAGGCGATGCGGCCGGACATGACACTGGCCGCGTTGCCCGTCCCGATGTGTCCTTCGAGGTCCGCGGGCGCGTAGGTCGAGTGACTCGCGTAGTCCTGGCCGTTGGTCCCGGCGAAGACGCCGGTCCGGCTGCCCCGCAGCGTCACCGGGTCGATCCCGGCCCGCTCGAACACCTCCCAGGACGTCTCCAGCAGCAACCGCTGCTGCGGATCCATCGCCAGCGCCTCACGCGGCGAGATCCCGAAGAACCCGGCGTCGAAGTCCGCGGCGCCGGCGACGAAGCCGCCCTCGTGTACATAGCTCGTTCCGGAGCGGTCGGGGTCGGGGTCGAAGAGCTCGCCGAGGAGCCAGCCTCGGTCCGTCGGGAAGGGTGTGACGGCGTCCTCGCCGGCGATCAGCAGGTCCCACAGCTTCTCCGGCGAGTCGGCCCCGCCGGGGAACCGGCAGCTCATCCCGACGATGACGACCGGATCGTCCTCGGCGTCGCGGGTCGGCCCCGTGACCGCCCCGATCCGTGCACCGGTACCGAGGACCGCCTCCACCACGTGCCGGGACAGGGCCTCGGGGGTCGGATAGTCGAAGATCAGGGTGGCGGGCAGCGACAGACCGGTGGTCGCGTTGATCCGATTGCGCAGTTCCACGGCGGTGAGCGAGTCGAATCCCAGCTCGCGGAATGCCCGTTGGGGTACGACGGTCTCCGCGGAGGCGTGCCCGAGCACCGCGGCCACCTGGGTGCGGACGAGATCCAGCGCCACTTCCGTACGAGCCCCCGCCGGGGTGTCCGCGAGCAGTTGCGCGAGAACCGACGTGGCGGCGCCGCCGCCCGTTCCGGCCGGCGACGAGACGGGGCAGGCCGCGGAGGCCAGCCGCCGTGCCGCCGGGAGCGTGGCGAGTAGCGGGCTGGGACGGCTCGCGGTGAAGGCGGGCAGGAACCGCTCCCAGTCGATGTCGGCCACCGCGAGCGTCGTCTCGTCATCACCCAGCGCCGCTTCGAGCGCCCTGATCGCCTGCTCCGGTGCCATCGGGCGTACCCCGCCGCGGCGCATGCGCTCCCGTACCGCGTCGTCGAGGGCCATACCGCCGTCCGCCCAGGGGCCCCAGGCGATGGAGGTGGCGGGCAGACCTTCGGCGCGGCGCCGTTGGGCGAGCGCGTCCAGGTAGGTGTTCGCCGCGGCGTAGTTGCCCTGCCCCGCGCCGCCCAGTGTGCCGGACAGCGACGAGAACAGCACGAACGCGTCGAGGTCCAGCCCCCGGGTGAGCTCGTGCAGGTGGTGGGCCGCATCGGCCTTGGCGCGGAAGACCCGGTCGAGCTGCTCGGGCTCCATCGACTCCAGGACGCCGTCGGCGAGTACCCCGGCGGCGTGGACGACCGCCCTCAGGGGCGGCGCGGCCGGGAGGGAGTCGAGGAGCCGTGCCAGCTCGGCGCGGTCGGCGACGTCGCAGCCGGCGACGGTGACCGCGGCGCCGAGGGCGGCCAGTTCGTCCTGCAGCTGCTCGGCGCCGCGGGCCCGCGCCCCGGAACGGCTGGTCAGCACGATGTGCTCGGCACCGTTGCGCGCCAGCCACCGTGCCACCCGGGCACCCAGCGCGCCGGTGCCGCCGGTCACCAGGACCGTGCCCCGCGCGCGCCACGGGGTCGGTGCACCCTCTGTGTCCGTCGCCGGTGCGGGCACCAGGCGGCACGCATAGCCGCCGGAGACCCGGACGGCCAGTTGGTCCTCGTCCCGCGGCTCCGCGAGCAGGTCGGTCAGCAGCCGCGCGGCACGGCCGTCCGGGGTGGCCGGCAGGTCGATCAGCCCGCCCCAGCGGTCGGGGTGCTCCAGTGCCGCCACCCGACCCAGGCCCCACAGCGCGGCGGACTCCGCACGGGCCGGCGGATCCGCCGGGCTGACCCGGACCGCGCCGCTGGTGGCCACCCACAGCGGGGCCGACACCGCGGCGTCAGCGAGCCCCTGCAGCAGCGCGAGGGTCGGGGCGACGGCGGCCGACAGCGGTGGCTCGCTGAAGGCGCCGCCGTCCAGGGCGAGCAGCGACAGCACGCCCTGGACCGGACCGCCGTCGGCAACGGTACGCCGGACGAGCTCGGCGACCGTGTCCCGGTCGCTCCGCCCGTCGCGGACGGGGACCTCGACGACACGGGCGCCGGCGTCCTGGAGCGCGGCGCGGACGGTGGCGATCCAGGATGGCCCGTTGTCCCCGGTCTCCGTGTTGTCGCCGATGTTCCCGGTGCCCTCACCCGAACCCGAGTCCTCACCCGAGTCCGAGTCCGAGCCCGACCCGGACGGGGTCACCAGCAGCCACCCGGCACCCCGGAGCGTCGTGGCCGTCGGACGCGGGCCGAGGGCGGTCCAGCTCGTCCGGTAGCGCCAGCCGCTCACCGCCGCGTGCTCGCGCAGCCGCCGGTGCCAGGTGGAGAGCGCGGGCAGTACGGCGTCCAGGGGCAGACCGTCGGCGTCCTCCAGGCCGAGAACCGAGGTGAGTGCCGGTACGTCGCTTCGGTCCACCGCCTCCCAGAACCGTGCCTCGGCGGGATCCGCCGTCACACCGGGCTGCTCCGGTGAGGCCTGCTCGCTCCCCGCCGCCGGCTCCAGCCAGTAGCGGTGGTGTTGGAAGGGGTAGGTGGGGAGGTTGGTGTGGGTGGTGGGTGTGTGGTTGAGGGAGGTGGTCCAGGTGAGGGGGGTGGTGTGGGTGTGGAGGTGGGCGAGGGCGGTGAGGAGGGTGTGGGTTTCGTTGCGGTTGTTGTGGAGGGTGGGGATGGCGTGGGTGGTGTCGGGGGTGTGGGGGGTGAGGGTGGGGTGGGGTCCGAGTTCGAGGTAGGTGGTGACGTTGTGGTGGTGGGTGAGGGTGGTGATGGCTTGGGCGAATTGGACGGTGTTGCGGAGTTGTTGGGCCCAGTAGGTGGGGTCGGTGAGTTGTTGGGTGGTGGCGGGGTGTCCGGTGAGGTTGGAGATGAGGGGGATGCGGGGTGGGTGGTAGGTGAGGGTGGCGGCGGTGCGGGTGAGTTGGGTGAGGGCGCTGTCCATGGCGGGGGAGTGGAAGGCGTGGCTGACGTTGAGGGTTTTGGTTTTGCGGCCCTGGTTTTCGAAGTGGGTGGCGATGGTGTGGAGGGTGTGGGGGTCGCCGGAGAGGACGAGGTTGGTGGGGCTGTTGATGGCGGCGATGCTGACGTGGTGGTGGTGGCCGTCGAGGTGGGGGCGGATTTCGTCTTCGGTGGCTTGGATGGCGGTCATGGTGCCGCCGGTGGGGGCGGCTTGCATGAGCCTGGCTCGGGTGGCGACGAGGGTGACGGCGTCGGTGAGGTCGAGGACGCCGGCGAGGTGGGCGGCGGTGAGTTCGCCGATGGAGTGGCCGAGGAGGTAGTCGGGGGTGAGGCCGAAGGTTTCGATGAGTCGGAAGAGTGCGACTTCGAGGGTGAACAGGGCGGGTTGGGCGTAGCCGGTCTGGTGGAGGAGGGTGGCTTCGTCGGTTCCGGGGTCGGCGAAGACGAGGCTTTTGAGTGGCCGGTCGAGGTGGGTGTCGAAGAGGGCGCATGTCTGGTCGAAGGCTTCGGCGAACACGGGGAAGCGTGTGTACAACTCGCGTCCCATGCCGGCTCGTTGAGCGCCCTGACCGGTGAACAGGAAGGCCACCGGCTCGGCGCCGCCGGACTGCACACCCCGGACCACGCCCGCCCCGGTCTCCAGGTCTCCCCGGGCAAGGGGCTCCAGGGCGGTGACGAACTGCTCCAGCGAGTCCGCGATGACGACGGCCCGGTGCTCGAAAGCCGTCCGCCCCACGGCGAGGGACCGGCCCACGGCAGCCGGGTCCAGCGACGGATCGGCCGCCGCGAACGCCCGCAGCCGTTCGGCCTGGGCGCGCAGTGCGGCGTCCGTCTTCCCCGACAGCACCCACGGCACCGGGCCCGTGGCGGGAGCCGCCCCCTCCACCGGATCCGGTGCCTCGACCAGCGGTGCCTGCTCCAGGACGGCGTGCGCGTTGGTGCCGCTGACCCCGAACGAGGACACCCCGGCCCGGCGCGGTGCACCGGTCCGCGGCCACGGGGTCTCCTCGGTCAGCAGCGAGACCGCGCCCGCGCTCCAGTCGACGTGCGGCGACGGCTCGTCGACGTGCAGGGTGCGCGGCAGCACCCCGTGCCGGATCGCCATCACCGTCTTGATCACTCCGGCGACGCCGGCCGCCGCCTGGGCGTGACCGATGTTGGACTTCAGCGAGCCCAGCCACAGAGGTTGGTCCCCGGTGTGCTCCTGGCCGTAGGTGGCCAGCAGCGCGTGCGCCTCGATCGGGTCGCCCAGCCTGGTGCCGGTACCGTGCGCCTCGACCGCGTCGACCTGGGCGGCGGTCAGGCCCGCGTTGGCGAGGGCCTGACGGATGACCTGCTGCTGTGCGGGGCCGCTCGGGGCGGTGAGGCCGTTGCTGGCGCCGTCCTGGTTGACGGCCGAACCGCGGACGACTGCCAGCACCTGGTGCCCCTGGCGCTGCGCGTCGGAGAGCCGTTCCAGCAGCAGAATGCCGGCGCCCTCACCCCAGTTGGTGCCGTCGGCGGCCGCCGCGAACGGCTTGCACCGCCCGTCGGCCGCCAGGCCCCGCTGCCGGCTGAACTCCACGAACGCGTTGGGTGTGGACATCACCGTCACCCCGCCGGCCAGGGCGAGCGTGCAGTCGCCCTGCCGCAGTGCCTGGCAGGCCAGGTGCAGTGCCACCAGTGACGACGAGCACGCCGTGTCGACGGTGACCGCCGGCCCCTCCAGGCCCAGGGTGTAGGCGATGCGGCCGGAGGCGATACTGCCCGCGCTGCCGTTGTCGAGGTACCCCTCGACGCCCTCCGGGACCGAACGCAGCCGCGACGCGTAGTCGTGGTACATGACACCGGCGAAGATCCCGGTCCGGCTGCCCCGCAGCGTCACCGGGTCGATCCCGGCCCGCTCGAACACCTCCCAGGACGTCTCCAGCAGCAGCCGCTGCTGCGGATCCATCGCCAGCGCCTCACGCGGCGAGATCCCGAAGAACCCGGCGTCGAACTGCGCCGCGTCGTACAGGAAACCGCCCTCGCGCACGTAGCTCGACCCGTGGCGCTCGGGGTCCGGGTCGTACAGCCGCTCCAGGTCCCAGCCGCGGTCGGCCGGGAACTGCGCGATCGCATCGGTGCCGTCCAGGACGAGCTGCCACAGCTCCTCCGGCGAGGTCACCCCGCCGGGGAAGCGGCAGCTCATCCCCACGATCGCGATCGGCTCGCCGTTCCTGTCCTCCAGCTCGCGCAGACGCCGGCGGGCCTGACGAAGATCGGTCGTCGCCCGCTTGAGGTAGTCGCGGAGCTTCTCCTCGTTCGACATCTGGCATCTCCACACGGAAAGGGTCGGAAGTTCGACGTACGGGGGTGGACGGGTGGACGGGCAGGGCTGACGGAGGGCAAGGGCGCGCGTGGACTGCTCCGGGAAGGGCACGGCCGCGCGGCCCGGTGGGCTAGTCGTCGAACCCGCTGTCCAGGAGCTCGAAGAGTTCGTCGTCGGTGGCCGACTCGACGTCCCGGTCGCGGATCCGCTCCCCGGCGCCGTCCGCCTCGCCCGGTGCCGGCTCCGGGCCGGTGGAGCTCCACCGCGCCAGCAGTGCCCGCAGCCGCGAGCCGACCGCCTCCCGCACCGCCTCACTGGCGTCCACCGTGGACAGCAGCGACTCCAGCTGCGCCAGCTCCGCCAGCGACGAGCCGGCCGACGCCCCGTCCGGTGACGAGCCGGCCGCCGCGGGCGATCCGGCCGGTGGCCGCGTGAGCTCCTCGGCGAGTTTCTCCGCCAGATGCCCCGCCAGGGCACCGGCCGTCGGGTGGTCGAAGACCAGCGTGGAGGGGAGCCGTAGCCCGGTCACCGTGATCAACCGGTTGCGCAACTCCACCGCGGTCAGCGAGTCCAGCCCCAGGTCGACGAAACTCTGCTCGGTGTCCACGCGGTCCGCACCGGTGAACCCCAGCACGGTGGCGACCTGTGTGACGACCAGGTCCCGCAGCGTCCGGACCCGCACCGGCTCGGCCAGGCCGGCCAGACCGGCACGCAGCGAGCCGGCGGCCTCCGGCTGCGCGGCCGCGTCCTGCGCCCGGCGGACCGCCTCGCGCACGAGCCCCCGCAGCAGCACCGGCACCGTCTCCGGCGCCCGACGGGCCTGTTCCTGCAAGGCCGGTACGTCCAGCCGGGCGGCCACCGGCGCGGCGTCCTCGCCGGCCCGTGCGGCGTCGAACAACGCCAGTGCCTGGGCCGAGGACAGCGGCGCCACACCGGAACGCGCCATCCGGGCCAGATCGGCCTCGCTGAGGTGACCGGTCATCCCGCTGGCCTCGCCCCACAGGCCCCAGGCGACCGAGGTCGCCGGCAGACCGGCGGCCCGGCGGCGGCGTGCCAGCGCGTCGAGGAAGGCGTTCGCCGCCGCGTAGTTCGCCTGCCCCGCACTGCCGAAGGCGGCTGCGGCGGAGGAGAAGAGCACGAACGCGGAGAGCCTCAGACCCGCGGTGAGCTCGTGCAGGTGCAGAGCGGCGTCAACCTTGGGCCGCAGCACCCGATCGACCCGCTCCTCGGTCAGCGCGCCGATCACACCGTCGTCCAGCACACCCGCGGTGTGCACCACGGCCGTCACCGGACGGTCGGCCGGCACACCGGCAAGCAGCTCCGCCACCTGAGCGCGCTCCGCGACGTCGCAGGCGGCGACCGTCACCTCGGCGCCCAGCGCGGTGAGCTCCGCCACCAGCTCGCGGGTGCCGTCGGCCGCGGCGCCGCGCCGGCTGGTCAGCAGCAGGTGCCGTACCCCGTGCTCGGCGACCAGGTGCCGGGCCACCAGAGCGCCCAGCACACCGGTGCCACCCGTGATCAGCACCGTGCCGTCCGGCGCCGCGGCACCGTCCCGGGTGGGCGCGGCCGACGGCGGCATGGTGAGCACGACCTTGCCGACATGACGCGCCTGGCTCAGGAAGCGGAACGCCTCCTCGGCCCGCCGCACGTCCCAGGTCGTCACCGGCAGCGGCTGCAGCACGCCGCTCTCGAACAGCTTCACCAGTTCGGCCAGCATCTCGCCGAGCCGCTCCGGGCCGGCCTCGCCCAGGTCGAAGGCCCGGTAGGTGACACCCGGATGATCGGCGGCCACCCGAGCCGCGTCCCGGATGTCGGTCTTGCCCATCTCGACGAACCGGCCGCCGCGCGGCAACAGCCGCAGCGACGCGTCCACGAACTCCCGGGCGAGGCTGTCGAGCACCACGTCCACCCCGCGCCCACCGGTGCGCGCCAGGAAGTCCCGCTCGAACTCCACCGTGCGGGACGAGGCGATGTGGTCGTCCGCCAGACCCGAGGCCCGCAGCGTCCCCCACTTGCCCGGGCTGGCGGTACCGAAGACCTCAATACCCCAGTGCCGCGCCAGCTGCACCGCGGCCATACCGACCCCGCCGGCGGCGGCGTGCACCAGCAGCGACTCCCCGCGCCGTACCCGGGCGAGGTCGACGAGCGCGTAGTAGGCGGTGAGGAACACGATGGGAACGGAAGCGGCCTCGACGAACGACCAGCCCTCGGGCATCCGCACCACCGTGCGGTGGTCGGCCACCGCGACGGGCCCGAACGCCCCCGAGAACACACCCATCACCCGGTCGCCGACCGAGACGCCGCTCACGCCCGGGCCGACCTCGGTGACCACACCGGCGCCCTCGCCGCCCATCTGTGCCGCGCCCGGGTAGACCCCCAGCGCGATCAGCACGTCACGGAAGTTCAGACCCGCCGCCTCCACGGCGATCCTGACCTGGCCCGCGGCCAACGGCCCGCCGGCGTCCTCGCGGCACGGGAGCAGTGCCAGGTTCTCCAGGGTGCCGTTCTCGGTGATGTCCAGACGCCACTCGGCGACCCCTGCCGGGGCGGACAGCACCTCGTCGGCCGCCGGACGAACCAGCCGCGGCACCGACATCGCGCCGGCACGCAGCGCCAGCTGCGGCTCACCCGACGCCACGGCTGCGGGAAGCTGCCGCGCCGACGGCTCCTGCCCGTCCACGTCCGCCAGCACGAACCGGCCCGGGTGCTCAAGCTGGGCCGAACGCACCAGCCCCCACAGGGGAGCCCGCACGAGGTCCGGCAGCCCGTCGCCGCGCTGGACCTCCACCGCTCCGCGGGTGGCCACCACCAGCCGGGCCGCGGCGAACCGCTCGTCGGCCGCCCACTGCTGGAGCAGGGCCAGCGCCCGGTGCACGGCGGTCCTGGTGGACGCGGCGACGTCGTCGGCCGACCCCGTGACACCACCGGCCAGGCCACCGCGCGGGGCGTCCGGCCCGCCCGGTACCAGCATCGTGTCGGCGACCAGCACCGTGTCGGGCGACGGCGCGCCCGCGGACACCGCGTCCTGCAGCGCCCGCAGATCGGCGAACACCTCCACCGCGACGCCGTCGACATACCGCCCGGCCGCGTCCGCGTCCGCACCGATCACCGCCCAGCGACCGCCGGGCACCTGCTGACCGGCGACCGGCTCCGGCAGCGCCACGACGTCCCAGCGCACCTCGTACAGCGACTCCTGACGCGCACCGCGAGCGGCCCGCATCTGATCCGCCGAGATCCGCCGCGTCACAAGCCGGTCGACCGACGCGACCGGAGCGCCCGTGCCGTCGGCGACCGCCAGCGCGACCCCGCCGGAGGCACCGCGCGACCACCGCACCCGCAGCGTCGAGGCACCCGAGGCGTGCAGCGAAACGCCACTCCAGGAGAACGGCAGATGACCCTCGCCCCCGTCCTCCAGGAGCGTCCCCAGGGCCAGCGAGTGCAGCGTCGCGTCCAGCAGCGCCGGGTGCACCCCGAACGCCCCGGCCTCCGACACCTGCTCCGGGCGCAGTCGCACCTCGGCGAACAGCTCGTCCCCGAGCCGCCACACGGCCTCCAGGGCCCGGAACGCCGGACCGTAGGCGATCCCGGTCTCCTCGAACCGCTCGTACAGGCCGTCCGTCGGCACCGCGACCGCACCGGCCGGTGGCCACACGCCGAAGTCGGACCCCGCCGGCGCCGCAACGCCGCCCGTGCGTGCCGACGCCAGCAGAGCGCCGCCGGCATGGCGGGTCCACGGCTGATCCGGGGCGGCGTCCTCCGGCCGCGAGAACAGGGCGAGCGGCCGACGACCCGACTCGTCCGCCGAGCCCACCGAGAGCTGGATGTGCACGGCCTGACCCTCCGGCAGCACCAGCGGCGCTTCCAGCGTCAGCTCCTCCAGCAGGTCGCAGCCCACCTGGCGGCCGGCCTGGACGGCCAGCTCGACGAACCCGGTGCCCGGGAGGATGGCCGAGCCCATGACGGTGTGGTCGGCCAGCCAGGGGTGGGTGCGTGGGGACAGTCGGCCGGTGAACAGGTGGCCGCCGTCGGCCAGGTTCACCGCCGCGCCGAGGAGTGGGTGTTCGGTGGGGTGGAGTCCGAGTCGTGTGACGTTCTTGGGTGTGGTGGGGGTGTCGAGCCAGTAGCGGTGGTGTTGGAAGGGGTAGGTGGGGAGGTTGGTGTGGGTGGTGGGTGTGTGGTTGAGGGTGGTGGTCCAGGTGAGGGGGGTGGTGTGGGTGTGGGCTTGGGCGAGGGCGGTGAGGAGGGTGTGGGTTTCGTTGCGGTTGTTGTGGAGGGTGGGGATGGTGTGGGTGGTGTCGGGGGTGTGGGGGGTGAGGGTGGGGTGGGGTCCGAGTTCGAGGTAGGTGGTGACGTTGTGGTGGTGGGTGAGGGTGGTGATGGCTTGGGCGAATTGGACGGTGTTGCGGAGTTGTTGGGCCCAGTAGGTGGGGTCGGTGAGTTGTTGGGTGGTGGCGGGGTGTCCGGTGAGGTTGGAGATGAGGGGGATGCGGGGTGGGTGGTAGGTGAGGGTGGCGGCGGTGTGGGTGAGTTGGGTGAGGGCGCTGTCCATGGCGGGGGAGTGGAAGGCGTGGCTGACGTTGAGGGTTTTGGTTTTGCGGCCTTGGTTTTCGAAGTGGGTGGCGATGGTGTGGAGGGTGTGGGGGTCGCCGGAGAGGACGAGGTTGGTGGGGCTGTTGATGGCGGCGATGCTGACGTGGTGGTGGTGGCCGTCGAGGTGGGGGCGGATTTCGTCTTCGGTGGCTTGGATGGCGGTCATGGTGCCGCCGGTGGGGGCGGCTTGCATGAGCCTGGCTCGGGTGGCGACGAGGGTGACGGCGTCGGTGAGGTTGAGGACGCCGGCGAGGTGGGCGGCGGTGAGTTCGCCGATGGAGTGGCCGAGGAGGTAGTCGGGGGTGAGGCCGAAGGTTTCGATGAGTCGGAAGAGTGCGACTTCGAGGGTGAACAGGGCGGGTTGGGCGTAGCCGGTCTGGTGGAGGAGGGTGGCTTCGTCGGTTCCGGGGTCGGCGAAGACGAGGGTTTTGAGTGGGCGGTCGAGGTGGGTGTCGAAGAGGGCGCATGTCTGGTCGAAGGCTTCGGCGAACACGGGGAAGCGTGTGTACAGCTCGCGTCCCATGCCGGCTCGTTGAGCGCCCTGACCGGTGAACAGGAAGGCGGTTTTGCCGGGGGTGGTGGTGTCTTTGGTGAGGCCGGGGGCGGGCTGGCCGTCGGCGAGGGCTCGTAGGCGGGTGAGGAAGTCGTCGCGGTGGTCGGCGAGGACGACCGCTCGGTGGTCGAATGTTGCCCGTTCCGCGGCCAGCGACCAGGCCACGTCGGCGAGATCGAGTTCGGGGTTGGTCTCGATGTGGCTGTGCAGGCGTTCGGCCTGGGCGCGCAGTGCGGCGTCGGTCTTGCCGGACAGCACCCACGGCACCAGGCCCGTGGCGGGAGTCGCCCCCTCCACCGGAGCCGGTGCCTCCACGGCCGGTGCCTGCTCCAGGATCACGTGCGCGTTGGTCCCACTGACGCCGAAGGACGAGACACCGGCCCGGCGCGGCGCCCCGGTCTCCGGCCAGGGGGTCTCCTCGGTCAGCAGGGCGATGCCGCCCTCGGACCAGGCCACGTGCGGCGACGGCTGGTCGGCGTGCAGTACGCGGGGCAGCACGCCGTGGCGCATGGCCATCACCGTCTTGATGACGCCGGCGACGCCGGCTGCGGCCTGGGTGTGGCCGATGTTGGCTTTGAGGGAGCCGAGCCACAGCGGCCGGTCCTCCGCACGTTCCTGGCCGTAGGTGGCCAGCAGCGCTTCGGCCTCGATCGGATCGCCGAGCGTCGTACCGGTGCCGTGCGCCTCGACGACGTCGATGTCGGCCGCGACCAGGCGCGCGTTGGCGAGTGCCTGGCGGATGACGCGTTGCTGCGACGGACCGTTGGGGGCGGTGAGGCCGTTGCTGGCGCCGTCCTGGTTGACGGCCGAACCCCGGATGAGGGCCAGCACCCGGTGCCCGTGGCGCTGGGCGTCGGAGAGCCGCTCGACCAGCAGCAATCCGACACCCTCGGCCCAGCTGGTGCCGTCGGCGGCCGCCGAGAACGGCTTGCACCGCCCGTCCGCCGCCAGGCCCCGCTGCCGGCTGAACTCGACGAACGCGCCCGGTGTGGACATCACCGTCACGCCACCGGCCAGCGCCAGGTCGCACTCGCCCTGCCGTAGCGCCTGCGCGGCCAGGTGCAGCGCCACCAGCGACGACGAGCACGCCGTGTCGACCGTGACCGCCGGCCCCTCCAGGCCGAAGGTGTAGGCGATGCGGCCCGACACCACGCTGGGCGTGTTGCCGGTCAGGAGATATCCCTCCACCTCCGCCAGCGGCTCGTGCAGCCGGGGCCCGTAGTCCTGGTGGGTGGTCCCGGCGAAGACTCCGGTCCGGCTGCCCCGCAGCGTCACCGGGTCGATCCCGGCCCGCTCGAACACCTCCCAGGACGTCTCCAGCAGCAACCGCTGCTGCGGATCCATCGCCAGCGCCTCACGCGGCGAGATCCCGAAGAAGACCGGGTCGAATCCCGCGATGTCCGTCAGGAAGCCGCCCTCGCGCACGTAGGTCGTTCCCGAGTGTTCCGGATCCGGGTGGTAGAGGTTCTCCAGGTCCCAGCCACGGTCCGTCGGGAACGGCGTGATCGCGTCGGCGCCCTCCACGACGAGCCGCCACAACTCCTCCGGCGAGCGGACGTCTCCCGGGAAGCGGCAGCCCATCGCGACGATGGCGATCGGTTCGCCTTCGTCCGATTCCCGGCCGGCCGGAACGAGCGCGCCGGCCCCGCGCCCCTGCCCCAGCAACTCCTCGCCCAGGAATGCGGCGAGCGCGCGCGGTGTGGGGTGGTCGAAGACCACGGCGACCGGCAACCGCAGGCCGGTCCTGGCGTTGAGCCGGTTCCGCAGGGCCACGGCCGTCAGCGAGTCGAAACCGAACTCCTTGAACACCCGGGCGGGCTCCACCGCGTCCAGCTCGGCATGTCCGAGGACGGCAGCGGCCTGGGTGCGCACCAGGTCGAGCAGCATCTCGTCGCGCTCGGCCGGGGCGAGGCCGCGCAGCGTCCGCGCCAGCGAGCCGGCGCCCTCGTACGGCGCCTCGGAACCCGACTCCCGGGCGATCGCAGCGAGCTGCACCTGCCCCGTGACGTCAGCGGTCACCGGGTCGATCCAGAATCGCTTCCGCTGGAAGGCGTAGGTGGGCAGGTCGACATGACGATCAATCAGGTTGAGCGCCGCCCAGGTGACGGCGGCGCCGTGGGCGTGCGCCTCGGCGAGGGAGGTGAGGAAGCCGGCGGGCCCGGGTTCGTCGCGGCGCAGCGTCCCGACGACCGCCCCGCCGGTGTCGGTGGCGGTGGCGGTGGTGTCGATGGTGTCCTGGATGGCGGTGGTGAGGACGGGGTGAGGGCTGGCTTCGACGCAGAGGGTGTGGCCGTCGTCGAGCAGCGCGGTCAGGGTCGCGTGGAAGCGGACGGTCTCGCGCAGGTTGGTGTACCAGTACTCGGCGGTGAGTTCGCGGGTGTCGAGCAGGCCGCCGGTGACGGTGGAGTAGAACGGAACGGCCGACGCCCGCGGCGTGACGTCGCCGAGGAGGGTGGTCAGCTCGTCGCGGAGTTCCTCGACGTGGGCGCTGTGGGAGGCGTAGTCGACGGGGATGGCACGGGCCCGCACCCCGTCCGTCTCGCACGCCGTGATGAACTCCTGGAGCGCGGTGGCGTCGCCCGAGATCACGGTGGAGGCGGGGCCGTTGACGGCGGCGACGGACAGGCCGGGCCACGCCGACAGCCGGTCGGAGACCTGGTCCTGCGGCAGCGCCACGTGTCCCATGCCGCCCTTGCCGGCGATGCGGGTGATGGCCTGGCTGCGCAGGGCGGCGATGCGGGCCGCCTCCTCCAGGGTGAGGGCGCCGGCGATGTGGGCGGCGGCGATCTCGCCCTGGCTGTGCCCGATCACGGCGGACGCTTCGACACCGTGGGCCTGCCAGAGACGGGCGAGGGAGACCATCACCGCGAAGAGGACGGGCTGGACGACGTCCACCCGGTCCATCGACGCCGCCCCGGGCAGGCCGTACAGGGTGTCGGTGAGCCGCCAGTCCGTGTACGGGGCGAGCGCGCGTTCGCACGCCTCGATGTGCTCCCGGAACGCCGGGGAGACGTCCAGCAGGTCCACCGCCATGCCCGCCCACTGGGAGCCCTGGCCGGGGAAGACGAACACCGCCCGCCCGTCGGCCTGGCGGCTGCCGACCGCCGCGACACCGCGGACCACACCCGGCGCGTCATCGCCGGCGGCGAGCGCGGCCAGGCCCTCCAGCATGTCCTGGTGGTTCGCCCCGAGGACGACGGCCCGGTGGTCGAACCGGGCCCGACCGGTGGCCAGCGACCAGCCGGCCTCACCCAGCCCGATCCGCTCCTTCCTCGGGGTGACGAACTCGCGCAGCCGAGCGGCCTGCGCCCGCAGCGCCGCGTCCGTCCGCCCCGACAGCACCCACGGCACCAACCCCGTGCCGACCAGCGGCGGCAGGTACGCCGGCCCACCGGCCGCGGTGCCACCGCGGCCGTCCTCGGAACCGGTTCCCGCCGAGCCCGCGGAGCCCGCGGAGCCGTCCGGGCCGGCGCCCTCCGCCGCCTCGGAGCCCTCGGAGCCCTCCGCACCCTCGCCCGGCACCGGCTCCGCGAAGGACGGCGCCTGCTCGACTATGACGTGCGCGTTGGTGCCGCTGACCCCGAACGAGGACACCCCCGCCCGGCGCGGCTCACCGGTCTCGGGCCAGGCGACCGGCTCGGTGAGCAGCCGGACCGCACCGCTGGACCACTCCACGTGCGGCGACGGCTCGTCGACGTGCAGGGTGCGCGGCAGCACCCCGTGCCGGATCGCCATCACCGTCTTGATCACACCCGCCACACCGGACGCCGTCTGGGCGTGACCGATGTTGGACTTGAGCGACCCCAACCACAGCGGACGGCCCTCGGCCCGCCCCTGGCCGTAGGTGGCCAGCAGCGCCTCCGCCTCGATCGGATCACCGAGCGTGGTGCCCGTCCCGTGCGCCTCGACCGCGTCCACCTGGCCCGTGGTGAGCCCCGCCTGGCCGAGGGCCTGGCGGATCACCCGCTGCTGGGCGAGGCCGTTGGGGGCGGTGAGGCCGTTGCTGGCGCCGTCCTGGTTGACTGCCGAACCCCGGATGACCGCCAGCACCTGGTGCCCGTTGCGGCGGGCGTCGGAGAGCCGCTCCAGCAGCAGCATGCCCACCCCCTCCGCCCAGCCGGTCCCGTCCGCGGCGGCCGCGAAGGACTTGCAGCGGCCGTCTGCCGCAAGCCCCCGCTGCCGGCTGAACTCGATGAAGACCCCGGGCGTGGACATCACGGTGACGCCGCCGGCCAGCGCGAGGCCGCACTCGCCCTGCCGCAGCGCCTGGCAGGCCAGGTGCAACGCCACCAGCGAGGACGAGCAGGCGGTGTCGACGGTGACGGCGGGCCCCTGCAGGCCCAGCGCGTAGGCGACCCGGCCGGACACGACACTGGTCGTGTTGCCGGTCAGGAGGTAGCCCTCCAGCCCCTCCAGCCCCTCGTGCAGACGCGGGCCGTAGTCCTGGGACATCGCGCCGGCGAACACCCCCGTCTGGGAGTCGCCCAGCGAGAGCGGGTCGATCCCGGCCCGCTCCAGGACCTCCCACGACGCCTCCAGCAGCAGCCGCTGCTGCGGGTCCATCGCCAGTGCCTCACGCGGGCTGATCCCGAAGAACTCCGCGTCGAACCCGGCGATGTCACGGACGAACCCGCCCTCCCGCACGTACGAGGTGCCGGGCCGGTCGGGGTCCTCGTCGAACAGCCCGTCCAGGTCCCAGCCGCGGTCCTCCGGGAACCCGGAGAGCACGTCCCGACCCTCGGCGACCAGCTCCCACAGGTCCTCGGGCGAGTGGACGTCCCCCGGGAAGCGGCAGCTCATCGCGACGATGGCGATCGGCTCCCGCTCCCGGTCCTCGATCTCCCGGAGACGGCGACGCGCCTGGCGCAGATCGGCGGTCGCGCGCTTGAGGTAGTCGAGGAGCTTCTCCTCGTTCGACACGTGAATTCCCCCCGTGGGACGGACGACCCGGGCCTCGTGGGCTCAGGACGCTCCGAGTTCCTTGTCCAGTAGGTCGAAGATGTCGTCCGCGGTGGCCGACCGCAGCGCCTCGTCGGCGCCCTTCTCGTCGGCCGCGGCAGTGCCCGCGGACGTGTGCCGGTGCCGCTCCTCCCAGCCCGACAGCAGGGCCTGCAGCCGGGTGGTGATGCCGCCCTCCGCGTTCCCGTCCGGGTCGAGCGCCGACAGCGCGGCCGCCAACCGGTCGATCTCCCCGAGCAGCGCGGCCGCCCGGTCCGGCCTCTCGGCCGGCCCGTCCGGCAGCAGCTCCGTGCGCAGTCGCCGGGCCAGCGCGGCCGGCGAGGGATGGTCGAACACCACCGTCGTCCGCAGCCGCAGGCCGGTCGCCGCGTTGAGGCGGTTTCGCAACTCGACCGCGGTGAGCGAGTCGAAGCCCAGATCCTTGAACGACCGCGCCGCCCCGACCACCTCCGTGCCCGCATGACCGAGCACCGTCGCGGTGTGGGCGCGTACCAGGTCCAGCAGCAGGGGGTCGCGCTCGAACTCCGCGGCGGCCCGCAGCCGCTCCACCAGCGTTCCGCCCGCCGTCGCCCCGGCGTCCGACCCGGTCCGCTCGGCGACGACCCGGCGCACCGGAACCCGGAACAAGCCCCGCAGCAGAGCAGGGACCTCCTGCGCCGCGGACCGTACGACCGAGGTGTCCAGCCGGGTCGGAACCACCAGTGCGTCGTCACCGGCGAGGGCCGCGTCGAACATGGCCAGGCCGTCGGCCGAGGACAGCGGCGCCATCCCGGCCCTGGCCATCCGGCGCACATCGGCCTCGTCGAGATGCCGGGTCATGTCGCCCCGCCGGTCCCACAGGCCCCATGCCAGCGACAGGCCCGGCAGCCCCCGCGCCCTGCGGTGCTGCGCCAGGGCGTCCAGGAAGACGTTGGCGGACGCGTAGTTCGCCTGGCCGGCGCCACCGAACGTCCCGACGGCCGAGGAGAACAGGACGAACAGGGCCAGGTCCCGGTCCGCGGTCAGTTCGTGGAGGTGCACCGCCGCATCCACCTTGGGACGCATCACCCGGTCGATCCGTTCGGGCGACAGCGACTCCACCAGGCCGTCGTCCAGCACGCCCGCGGCATGCACGACCCCGGTCAGCGGGTGGGTGGCCGGCACCGCGGCCAGCACCGCCGCCACGGCGTCCCGGTCGGCGGTGTCGCAGGCAGTCAGCGTCACCTCGGCGCCCAGCCCGGCCAGCTCGGCCACCAGCTCCGCCGCTCCCGGCGCCCGCTCGCCGCGCCGGCTGGTGAGCAGCAGGTGCCGCACACCGTGCTCGGCCACCAGATGGCGCGCCAGCAGCCCGCCGAGCGAGCCCGTCGCACCGGTGATCAGCACCGTGCCCCGCGGATCGAGCGGGCGCGGCACCGTCAGCACCACCTTGCCGACATGGCGCGCCTGGCTCATGAAGCGCAGCGCCTCCGGTGCACGGCGGATGTCCCAGGTGGTGAGGGGCAGCGGACGCAGTACCCCCTGCTCGAACAGGGGCAGCAGCTCGCCGAGCATCTGCTGGATCCGGTCCGGATCGACGCTCAGCAGGTCGAACGCGCCGTACCGGACGCCGGGATGTGCGGCCCGGACCTCCTCGGTCGACCGGATGTCGGTCTTGCCCATCTCCACGAACCGGCCGCCCGTGCCGAGCAGTTCCAGCGACGCGTCCACGAACTCCCGGGTCAGGGAGTTCAGGACGACGTGGAACCCGTCGCCGTCCGCGCCGGACGACCGCTCCCGCAGCCGCTCCCGGAACTCCTCCCGGAACGCCAAGGTTCGCGACGAGGCCAGGTGCGCGTCGTCCAGGCCGAGCGACCGCAACGCCTGCCACTTGCCGGGACCGGCCGTACCGAACACCTCGGCACCCCAGTGCCGGGCCAGCTGCACCGCCGCCATTCCCACACCGCCGGCCGCCGCGTGCACCAGCACCCGCTCCCCGGAGCGCAGCCCGCCCTCGTCGCGCAGCGCGTAGTACGCGGTCAGGAAGACCACCGGCACCGATGCGGCCGCCGCGAACGACCACGCGTCGGGCATCCGCACGAGCAGTCGTTGATCGGTCACCGCCGACGGGCCGAACGAACCCGTGAACAGACCCGTCACCCGGTCGCCGGGGCGCAGCCCGCGGACCCCGGGGCCCGTGTCCGTCACCACGCCGGAGCCCTCGCAGCCCATGACCTTCTGGTCCGGAACCATGCCGAGCGCCATCACGACGTCACGGAAGTTCACGCCCGCGGCGCGGATCGACACCCGTACCTGGCCCGGCCCGAGCGGATCGGCCACCTCGGGGCAGCCGACGACCGCGAGGCTCTCCAGGGACCCCTGACCGGAGACGTCCAGTCGCCAATCCCCGTGAGCGGGGGGCGTCAGCCGGCCCCCGGCTCCCCGGTCGCCGCCGCCCGGACCACTCGCACCGGGAGCCTCCAGCCGCGCCAGACGGGCGGCGTGGACCTGGCCGGCACGAACGGCGACCTGAGGCTCCCGCGAGGCGAGCACGGCCGGCAGCACCGCCCGGGACAGCCCGTCACGATCCAGATCGACCAGTACCAGACGGCCCGGATGCTCCGACTGGGCGGTGCGCACGAGCCCCCACACGGGCGCCTCGGACAGCCCCGGCACATCCGCATGACGCTCCGTCGCCACCGCGCCGTGCGTCACCACCATCAGACGCGCCGTGGCGAGCCCCTCGTCCTCCAGCATCAGTCGGACTGCGGCCAGCGCCCCGCTCGCGGACTCGCGGGCGGCCTCCCGTACCCCCAGCGACCCGGCCCGGCCGGAGGGCACCACCACGACCAGCACATCCGGTACGTCCGCCAGACCCCGAGCCCGCGCGTCGGCACGGGCCGACGCCAGCGAGGGCAGGTCCGGATGGACGGCCACGCTCCGCACGCCCGCGGGCCCGGAGCCGAGCGCCTGCGCGACAGCGCCGACCTCGTCCCCCGAACCGATGACGGCCCAACGGGCAGGCCCGGCCTCGCCCGGCTCACCGGCCCGCGCCACCGAAGGCAGCACGACCGGCTCCCAGCCCACCCGGAACAGCTTGTCGTACAGCGGGCCCGCGTCCGAGTGGAACTGGTCCGCCGTGGCGGCACGCAGCACCAGAGACTCCACCGACGCGACGGGGCGGCCGGCGGGGTCGGCGACCGTCAGCGCCACCGAGACGCCGGCACCCCCGCCCTCGCGCGCGCCGTGCTCGCCCTGCGAGGCCTGTGCGCCCTGCACGCTCTCGACGGGACGCAGATGCACCCGCAGCGCGTCCGCACCCACCGCCTGGAGCGAGACCCCGTTCCACGAGAACGGCAGCAGACACTCCGTCGACGGCTCCGGCGAACCGAGCCCGATCGCGTGCAACGCGGCGTCCAGCAGCGCCGGGTGCAGGCCGAAGCCCGCGGCCCCACCGTGCTCCTCCGCGGGCAGCGCGACCTCCGCGAAGACGTCCTCGCCCAGGCGCCATGCCGCCCGCAGCCCCCGGAACACCGGCCCGTACGCGTATCCGCGCCGGCCCAGCCGCTCGTAGACGTCGTCCAGCGACACCACGACCGCACCGGGGGGAGGCCAACTCGCGTCGCCGAGGAACCGCTGCGCCGGAGCGGCCGGCTCGTGCGGCGACACGCTCCCGGAGGCATGACGGGTCCACCCCTGCCCGGCGGGGGCGTCCTCCGGATACGAGTGCAACGTCAGCGACCGGCTCCCCGCGTCGTCGGCGGGACCGACGGCCAGGTGCAGCACCACGGCACCCTGGTCGGGTAGGACCAGCGGGGCTTCAAGGGTGAGCTCCTGGACGTGCCCGCAGCCGACCTGGTCCCCGGCGTGCACCGCGAGATCGACACAGGCCGTTCCCGGCAGCAGCACCGTGCCCAGCACCGCGTGATCGGCTAGCCAGGGATGGGTCTGCAGGGACAACCGACCGGTGAACAGGTACCCGTCGCCGTCCGGCAGCGGCACGGCGGCGCCGAGGAGCGCGTGATCCGCCGGGACCAGCCCCAGACCGGCCGCGCCGACCACCCCGGCGCCGCTGGCAGTGTCGATCCAGTACCGCTTCCGCTGGAAGGGGTAGGTAGGCAGGTCGACATGGCGATCGATCAGGTTGAGGGTGGTCCAGGTGACGGCGGCGCCGTGGGCGTGCGCCTCGGCGAGGGAGGTGAGGAAGCGGGTGGGGCCGGGTTCGTCGCGGCGCAGGGTTCCGACGACCGCCCCGCCGGTGTCGGTGGCGGTGGTGTCGATGGTGTCCTGGATGGGGGTGGTGAGGACGGGGTGGGGACTGGTTTCGATGTAGAGGGTGTGGCCGTCGTCGAGTAGCGCGGTCAGGGTCGCGTGGAAGCGGACGGTTTCGCGCAGGTTGGTGTACCAGTACTCGGCGGTGAGTTGGCGGGTGTCGAGCAGGCCGCCGGTGACGGTGGAGTAGAACGGAACGGCCGACGCCCGCGGCGTGACGTCGCCGAGGAGGGTGGTCAGCTCGTCGCGGAGTTCCTCGACGTGGGCGCTGTGGGAGGCGTAGTCGACGGGGATGGTGCGGGCCCGCACCCCGTCCGTCTCGCACGCCGTGATGAACTCCTGGAGCGCGGTGGCGTCGCCCGAGATCACGGTCGAGGCGGGGCCGTTGACGGCGGCGACGGACAGGCCGGGCCACGCCGACAGCCGGTCGGAGACCTGGTCCTGCGGCAGCGCCACGTGTCCCATGCCGCCCTTGCCGGTGATGCGGGTGATCGCCTGGCTGCGCAGGGCGGCGATGCGGGCCGCCTCTTCCAGCGTGAGGGCGCCAGCGATGTGGGCGGCGGCGATCTCGCCCTGGCTGTGCCCGATGACGGCGGACGGTTCGATGCCGTGGGCCTGCCAGAGGCGGGCGAGGGAGACCATGACGGCGAAGAGGACGGGTTGGACGACGTCGACGCGGTCCATTGACGGGGCCCCGGGCAGGCCGCGGAGGGTGTCGGTGAGTCGCCAGTCGGTGTACGGGGCGAGGGCGCGTTCGCAGGCTTCGATGTGTTCACGGAAGATCGGGGTGGTGTCGAGCAGGTCGAGGGCCATGCCGGCCCATTGGGAGCCCTGGCCGGGGAAGACGAACACCGCCCGCCCGTCCGAACCGGCCCGAACCCCGCGTATCACGGTGGGTGTGTCGTGGCCGTCGGCGAGTGCCGCCAGCCCGGCCATCATGTCCGCGTGGTCGGTTCCGAGGATGACGGCGCGGTGGTCGAAGTGGGTGCGGCCGGTGGCCAGCGACCAGCCGACCTCACCCAGCCCCACCTGGTCCTCGGGATGCGAGGCGAGGAAGTCCCGCAACCGGCCGGCCTGCGCCCGTAGGGCCGCGTCCGACTTCCCGGACAGTGTCCACGGCACCAACTCGGCACCCACCAGCGGCTCGGCCGTAGGAGTGGCAGCGGCGGAGTCCACGTCCGGCGCCTGCTCGATGATGACGTGGGCGTTGGTCCCACTGACGCCGAACGAGGACACACCCGCCCGCCGGGGACCGCGGCTGTCGGACCAAGCCGTTTGCTCGGTCAGCAGCGCCACAGACCCGCTGGTCCAGTCCACATGCGGCGTCGGCTCGTTCACGTGCAGGGTGCGCGGCAGCACCCCGTGCCGCATCGCCATCACCATCTTGATGATGCCGCTGACACCCGCCGCGGCCTGGGTGTGGCCGATGTTGGATTTGAGGGAGCCGAGCCACAGCGGCCGGCCCTCGGCGCGTTCCTGGCCGTAGGTGGCGAGGAGTGCCTGTGCCTCGATCGGGTCGCCCAGTGTGGTGCCGGTGCCGTGCGCCTCCACCGCGTCGACGTCGCCCGCCGACAGCCGGGCGCTGGCGAGGGCTTGGCGGATGACCCGCTGCTGCGACGGCCCGTTCGGAGCGGTGAGCCCGTTGCTGGCGCCGTCCTGGTTGACGGCCGAACCGCGGATCACGGCGAGCACCTGGTGCCCGTTGCGCTGCGCGTCGGAGAGCCGCTCCAGCAGCAGGACACCGACGCCTTCGGACCAGCCGGTTCCGTCCGCGTCGGCGGAGAACGCCTTGCACCGGCCGTCCGCCGACAGCCCGCGCTGCCGGCTGAACTCCACGAACATGCCGGGGCTGGACATGACCGCGACGCCCCCGGACAGTGCCATGGAGCACTCGCCCTGACGCAGTGCCTGGCAGGCCAGGTGCAGGGCCACCAGCGAGGACGAGCACGCCGTGTCGACGGTGACCGCGGGCCCCTCCAGGCCCAGCGTGTACGCGACGCGGCCCGATATGACACTGGCTGTGTTCCCGGTCAGCAGGTAGCCCTCCAGGCCGACCGGTGCCTGATGCAGCCGGGGCCCGTAGTCATGGGACATGGCTCCGACGAAGACGCCCGTCGCGCTACCCCTGAGCCGCTCGGGGGCGATGCCCGCCCGCTCCAGCGCCTCCCAGGACGCCTCCAGCAGCACCCGCTGCTGCGGGTCCACCGCGACCGCCTCACGCGGGCTGATCCCGAAGAACTCCGCGTCGAACTGGTCGGCGTCGTAGAGGAACCCGCCCGCGCGCGTGTAGCTCTTCCCCGACTGCTCGGGGTCCGGATCGTAGAGGTCGCTCAGGTTCCAGCCCCGGTTGCCGGGGAAGTCCGCGACGGCGTCCCCGTCCGAGCTGACGAACTCCCAGAGGTCCTCCGGGGAGCGAATATCACCGGGAAGCCGGCAGGCCATCCCGACGATGGCGATGGGTTCACACTCATCGCCCCTCGCGCTGCTCGCCACGGGAATGCCGGTCTCGCTCGCACTCCCGAGGAGTGCGCCGTGGAGGAACCCCGAGAGGACGCGCGGCGTGGGGTGGTCGAACAGGAGGCTGCTGGGCAGTCGTAGCCCGGAGGCGAAGCTCAACCGGTTGCGGAGGTCGACGGCGCTCACCGAGTCGAAGCCGAGCTCCTTGAAGGAACACGTGGGCTCGATCGCGTACGGGGAGGCGTGCCCGGTCACCGCCGCGGCGTGTTCCCGCACGACGTCCAGCAGCAGACGCCTCTGCTCGGCCTCACCGAGCGCGGCCAACCGCGCAGTCAGGGGCAACGGCGTCTCGATGTCCGTGCCGGCCTCGGCGCCGGCGGGCGTTTCCGGCGCGCGAGTGTGGGTCGGGGCGAGCGGAGTATCGATCCAGTACCGCTGCCGCTGGAAGGCGTAGGTGGGCAGCCCTGGACGGCCGTGATGCGGTTGGAGGTTGAGGGTGGTCCAGGTGACGGCGGCGCCGTGGGCGTGCGCCTCGGCGAGGGAGGTGAGGAAGCGGGTGGGGCCGGGTTCGTCGCGGCGCAGGGTTCCGCCGACCGCCCCGCCGGTGTCGGTGGTGGTGTTCTCGATGGTGTCCTGGATGGGGGTGGTGAGGACGGGGTGGGGACTGGTTTCGATGTAGAGGGTGTGGCCGTCGTCGAGTAGCGCGGTCAGGGTCGCGTGGAAGCGGACGGTCTCGCGCAGGTTGGTGTACCAGTACTCGGCGGTGAGTTGGCGGGTGTCGAGCAGGCCGCCGGTGACGGTGGAGTAGAACGGAACGGCCGACGCCCGCGGCGTGACGTCGCCGAGGAGGGTGGTCAGCTCGTCGCGGAGTTCCTCGACGTGGGCGCTGTGGGAGGCGTAGTCGACGGGGATGGTGCGGGCCCGCACCCCGTCCGTCTCGCACGCCGTGATGAACTCCTGGAGCGCGGTGGCGTCGCCCGAGATCACGGTCGAGGCGGGGCCGTTGACGGCGGCGACGGACAGGCCGGGCCACGCCGACAGCCGGTCGGAGACCTGGTCCTGCGGCAGCGCCACGTGTCCCATGCCGCCCTTGCCGGTGATGCGGGTGATCGCCTGGCTGCGCAGGGCGGCGATGCGGGCCGCCTCTTCCAGCGTGAGGGCGCCAGCGATGTGGGCGGCGGCGATCTCGCCCTGGCTGTGCCCGATCACGGCGGACGGTTCGATGCCGTGGGCCTGCCAGAGACGGGCGAGGGAGACCATGACGGCGAAGAGGACGGGTTGGACGACGTCGACGCGGTCCATTGACGGGGCCCCGGGCAGGCCGCGGAGGGTGTCGGTGAGTCGCCAGTCGGTGTGCGGGGCGAGGGCGCGTTCGCAGGCTTCGATGTGTTCACGGAAGATCGGGGTGGTGTCGAGCAGGTCGAGGGCCATGCCGGCCCATTGGGAGCCCTGGCCGGGGAAGACGAACACCGCCCGCCCGTCCGAACCGGCCCGAACCCCGCGTATCACGGTGGGTGTGTCGTGGCCGTCGGCGAGTGCCGCCAGCCCGGCCATCATGTCCGCGTGGTCGGTTCCGAGGATGACGGCGCGGTGGTCGAAGTGGGTGCGGCCGGTGGCCAGCGACCACCCCACCTCACCCAGCCCCACCTGCTCCTCGGCATGCGAGGCGAGGAACTCCCGCAACCGCCCGGCCTGGGCGCGCAGTGCCGCGTCCGACTTCCCGGACAGTGTCCACGGCACCAGGCCGGTAGTGATCAGAGGCGCCGCCTGGGAGAAACGTTTCTGCTCCGCCGGTCCGGGCTGCGGCACCTCGGAAAGCACGACATGGCAGTTCGTGCCGCCCATGCCGAAGGAGCTCACCCCCGCGACGCGGGGCCGGTCCGCGGGTGCGGGCCACGGTTCCAGGACGTCCTGGACCCGGAGGCGAAGGTCGTCAAAGGGGATATCCGGGTTGGGGGAGACGAAGTTGAGACTCGGGGGCAGTTCCCGGTGCCGGATGGACAGCACCGTCTTCATCACCCCCACGATCCCGGCCGCGCCTTCGAGGTGCCCGACCGTGGTCTTGGCGGACCCCACCGCGAGCCGCGCGTCCGAGGCCCTGCCGGCACCCAGCACCGCGCCCAGGGCCGCGGCCTCGATCGGATCGCCGAGCTCGGTTCCGGTGCCGTGGAGCTCGACGTACTGCACGTCGACGGGGCGGACCCCGGCGTGCTGGTAGGCGCGCCGCAGCACGTCCTCCTGCGCGGACCGGCGCGGGGCGGTCAGCCCGTCGCCACCGCCGTCGTTGTTGACCGCGCTGCCGCGGATCACGCAGTAGACGTCGTCGCCGTCCGCGAGTGCCCGGGACAGGGGCTTGAGGAGGACCACGCCGCCGCCCTCGCCGCGGACGTAGCCGTTGGCCCGGGCGTCGAAGGTGAAGCTGCGCCCGTCGGGGGAGAGGGCGCCGAACTGCGAGGCGGCCACGGTGCTCTGCGGGGCGAGGTTGAGGTTCACCCCGCCGGCCAGGGCCAGTGTGCATTCGCGCTTCCGCAGGCTCTCGCAAGCCAGATGGATGGCGACGAGGGCGGAGGACTGCGCGCTGTCGACGGTCAGGCTGGGGCCCTGAAGCCCGAGGAAGTAGGAGACGCGGTTCGCGACGAGGCCGCGGTTCAGCCCGGTCATGGAGTGCCGGCCGAGGCTGTCCGGGCCCTGGTGGTGGACGAGTGCGGCGTAGTCGTCCCAGGTGGCGCCGGTGAACACGCCGGTGGCGCTGTCCCGCAGGTCGCCGGGCACGATCCCGGCGTCCTCCAGGGCCTCCCAGCTCAGCTCCAGCATTAATCGCTGCTGGGGGTCCATGCTCGTGGCTTCACGCGGGGAGATGCCGAAGAAGGCGGCGTCGAAGCGGTCCACCTGGTCGAGGAAGCCGCCCCAGCGGGTGTTCGTCTTTCCGGGTCGAGTGGGGTCGGGGTCGAAGAACAGATCGGCGTCCCAGCGGTCCGCGGGTACCTCCGAAACGGCGCTCTCGCCATTTCGAAGAATGTTCCAGAACTCGTCGGGGCCGGCCGCGCCGGGGAGTCGGCAGGAGAGCCCGACGATGGCTATCGGCTCGCATTTACCCGCAACGGTCGTGGACTCGTTCCGGTCGCCTTCTTCCATTTCTGAAGCGGTTCCCCCAGCCGCCCGAGGCGAATTCGCCCGGCCTGATATACCGCCGTTCTGTTCCGATCGCACAGGACCCCGTTTCGAACATTTCCGACTGTGCGCAACAATTTCCCCGGGACGGCGCAGGCCAATTCCGAGGCATTTCTTCTGAGGCTATAGATCGCGATGTAGGCACGTCAAGATCCTCCCCGGAGCGTGGCAGCTTGCTGCAATCCGGGTCGACCCTGCAGGTTGTTCGTGTGATGTATCCGACATGCGCGAGTGCGCTATGCGGGTTTGGTGGCCCGGTGGAGCGTCACGATGCCGTTCGTGAGGTTCCGCCAGCCGACCCGGCTCCAGCCGCTCCTGGCGATGGTGTCCGCGAGGCTGCGCTGGTCGGGCCAGCTGCGGATGGATTCGGCCAGGTAGACGTACGCCTCCGGGTTGGACGAGACGCCCTTGGCCAGAACCGGCAACGCGCGAGGCACGTAGTTCCGGTAGACCGTGCGGAACGGCCGCCAGACCGGGGTGGAGAACTCGCAGATCACCAGTCGGCCGCCGGGCCGGGTGACGCGGGCCATCTCCGAGAGGGCGGCCGCGGTGTCCTGCATGTTGCGCAGTCCGAAGCAGACGGTCACCGCGTCGAAGGACTCGTCCTTGAAGGGCAGTAGCATTCCGTCCGCCCCGACCATCGGCACATCGCGGCCGAGCTCGCGCCCGCGGAACAGCATCCCGGTGGAGAAGTCCGCGGCGATGCAGCGGGCACCGGACCGGGACAGTTCGACGGTGGAGATGCCGGTGCCGGCGGCCAGATCGAGAACGCAGTCCTGCGGTGTCAGTCGAAGGGCCTGGTGGGCCGCTCTGCGCCAGTACCGGTCGAGGCCGAAGCACATGACCGTGTTCGCCCAGTCGTAGTGGCGCGCCACGCCGCCGAACATCTCGGCAACCTCGCGGGGATTCTTGTCCAGCCCGGCTCGTGACATGTTCCGCACTCTACCCGAGAGCCCAGCGGGGGCCAAAGATCAATAATTCACCATAATCGGATCGGATGATTCCGATTTGGTGGCTTCGGTGTGGTCCCAACGCCAGGCCGCGGGTACTCGCGCGTCCCCAAAATGGCACTCACCTGCGCGTTCACCGAAGATCGCCGGCGCTCCCGGGGGTGCCCCGGTCGAGGGCCCGCCGCGGTCCCGAGCCGTGAGTCGCGACGAGGAGTGGCGGTCGTCGTCGCTGAATCGGGTGATCAGAGACGATTAGGGGAAATGCGTACCCCACTCGTCAATGGCGCGTGATTTCACATCTCGGGCGAACTCGATGGCGGAGCACGACCCCGCCGCACCCTGCCGCACCCGACCAGGGGCGCGGCCACCGGTCGGAACGGAGCGCGCTGCAACGCGCGGCGTGCGATCCCCGCTTCCGGTTCGGACCGCCCGCTCAGGTCTGGTCGCCCAGCCGCAGATGGGTGGCGAGCCGGCGGCGGCCGTTGGTGAGGGCGCCTCGGCGAGGACGGCGGTCGCGGTCAGCGCGGCGAGCGCCGTTGCGGGGGACGGCGGGCGGCGGGGCGCTGAGGTGCAGACCGGCCAGCCGGGGATCCGCCGGCGTGGACAGGTCGACGGCCGCCGCGCACGCGCGGGTCGGGCTCGGGGTGGTGGCGATCGGCGGTTGGGTTGCCTGGAGCACCGGCTGACGCGCTGATATCGGTGGGAGCGGTGCCGCCCGGTTCCGGATCCTGTGCGCGGCCGACGGGACCGTGTCCACCAGATGGCCCGGCGCTTGGCAACGCCGGGCCGTCGGGTCAGAAGCCGTGGTCGTACGCCACGGTGACGGGGGCGTGGTCGCTCCAGCGCTCGGTGCGGGTCTCGGCGCGTTCGACGTACGCCTCGACCGCCTTGGCGGCGGGCACCGGCGTGGCGACCACGGACGAGCGACCGGATCACGCACGTGCCGATCCCACGGCCAGACACTCGTAGTGGCTTCCGAAGTGCACCAGGGGGTCGGCGGCGCCGTTCTGGTCGCACCACATGGGCTGCCCCAGCACGAGCAGGTGGTCGGCGGCGGCGACGGTGCGCTCGACCCGGCACACCAGGGCCGCCATCGCTTCCTCGATCACCGGGACGTCCCGGACCAGCCGGTGGCCGATCCCGGCGAACCGCTGTTCGGCCGGTGCGGTGGCGAACCGGTCGGCCAGGTCCTGGTGATGGCGGCCGAGCAGGTTGATGCCGAAGGCGCCCTGGCTGGTGATCACGGCCAGGGTGCGGCTGCTCCGGTACAGCGACACCAGAACGAGCGGCGGGCTGAGCGAGACCGAGGTGAACGAGCTGGCCGTGCAACCGGTCGGCCGGCCCTGGGTCGCGGCGGTGACCAGGGCGACCCCCGTGGCCCAGCGGCGCATGACGCTCCGTAGGGCCGGTCCGGTGACGGCCGGGGTCTCCGGCCGGGGCGTCACCGGACCGGTCACGGTGTCAGGATCCGGCCCGGCCGTCACGACCTCACCGGATCCGCGGCCGCGTTCGGCGAGCTCGCAGCCGACTCGGCCGCCGCCAGGTCGGCCTGATGGGCAGTCGGATCCCCCAGTGCGAGGTGGCATTCGGCGCGGTGTCGCAGCAGGTCGGCTCGGTCGGCGCCGGGCAGCAGCAGTGCGGCGGTGTAGTCGCGGCTGGCCGACTCCCAGTCACCGGCGCTCTGGTGGACGTAACCACGGTTGTAGAGCAGGTCGGGATTGTCGGCCTCGATCGCCAGCGCCCGGGTGAGATCCGCGACGGCGGTGCGGTGGTCGCCCGTCTCCAGGACCAGGGCCGCGCGGTTGGCCAGCGCGCTCACCAGGTCCGGCTCGGCGTTCAGCGCCAGGTCGAAGTCGCGCAGCGCCGCCTGGTCGGCGCCCGCGTCCAGCGCCAGCAGCCCCCGGGCGCACAGCAGGCGGGCGTCGCCCGGATGGTGGCGCAGCCCCTCCTCGATCTGGGCCAGCGAGCCCGCCGCATCGTCCTGCTCCCGCAGCAGGCTGGCGAGGTTGATCCGGGCGTCCAGCTCGTCGGGTTCCAGCTCGAGCACGTACCCCAGGTCCGCGATCGCGCCCGCCAGGTCGCCCAGTTCCAGGCGCAGGTCGGCCCGGTTGTAGTGCATCTCCCAGAACGGCGCGGCGAAGGTGATCGACTCGCTGTAGTCGGCCAACGCGCCGGGCAGGTCGCCCATCCGGCGCCGCACGTCGGCCCGGTCGAAGTAGTAGTCCGGGTAGTTGGGATCCAGCTCGATGACGGTGTCGATGTCGGCCAGCGCCTCCTCCAGCCGGCCGAGCGCCGTGTACACCCGGCCCCGGTTGTGCACCAGCACGGAGCGGTGCAAGCGGTGCTTCTCGGCGGGGAGTTCGCGGTCGATGTCGGCCAGGCCGGTGCTGACCAGGCGCAGCGCCTCGGTCGGGTTGCCCAGCTGGAGCTCCACCAGGGCCAGGCCGTTGCGGTTGAAGACCGACTGGAAGACGCGCTGGTCGTGGTCCGGCAGCAGGGAGGCCATCGCGAGCACGTTGTTCAGGTGGGCCTTGGCCAGTTGGTGGTCCTTCTGCTCGGCCGGGTAGTAGCGCGTGTAGAGCATGGCCAGGGCGTAGCCGGAGAAGATGTGCAGCATCGGCTGGTCGAACATGGCGCGCAGCTCGATGTAGCGCCGTTCGGCCTCCTCCGGCCGGCCGAGGATCGCCAGTGCGGTGGTGACCTTGGTGCCCAGCATCCAGTACTTCCGGGGCTCCTCGGCCGGGTCCATCAGGGCCGTGCCACGTCCGGCCACGTCGAGCAGCGAGTGGTAGAAGCCCATCGAGACCAGGTACTCGGCGGCTTCGAGGAACGCGTCGGCGGCCGCCTCCCGGTCGCTGCCGTGCTCCAGGTGATAGGGGATCGCCCCGAGACACAGGCTCCAGTCTCCGCTGCGGCGCAGCTCGGCCGCCCGCTGGTCGTGCAGTCGGGCCCGCTCGGCGGCGTCGACGCGGCGGTAGGCTGCTTGTTCAGCGGGGTCGTGGGAGGTGCCGTCGGACTCGACGTAGGCCAGGGCCAGCTTGTGATTGTCCGTCAGATCTTCGTGCTCGTCGGGATGTTGGGCGATGGTGTGGGTGGCATGGGCGGCGAGAGTCGTGGTGAGTTCGGGGATCAGGTCGGTGCCGCCGGTGTGCACGGTGACCATCACCAGGTCCGGCAGGGCCCGGCGCAGCAGGATGGCGAGGAACTCCTGGTCGGTGTGATCGGCCTCGTCGACCCGGTCGAAACGCAGGGCCAGCGCGTGGCCGCGCTCGCGGGCGTGGCCGTGCAGGAACTCGATGATGCCGTGGGCGAGACGGCGGGTGCGCTTCGCCGGGTAGAGGCGGGTGCGCTCGTTGGGCACGGCCAGGGAGGTGAGGGTCTGCGGTCCCGCGCCGATCAGGTCCTTGAGTTCCGGCGCAGCGGACAGGATTTCGACGGCGTGGTGCGCCACGAGCTCCGGGCGGGCCCGGTGCGCATCCGGCACCAGTGAGCGCAGCAGGGTGCCCAGACCGGTGTACGGTCCGCGCAGCCGCCGGTGGCAGTCCGCTCGGGCGTCGTACCGGTCGTCGTGCGCGGTGCCTTCGGGCTGGAGGCGCCAGGTGTGGGAGGTCACGGGCTTTCCTTTCGTGAGTGCGCGGGCCGCTCACGCGGCGGCGCGGCGTTGCCTGCGGCCGACCAGCAGGGGCAGCACGACGACCTGGACGACGATGACGAGCAGGGCGACGGCGGCATCCCAGAGCCGGCTGTCGCTCAGCGAGCGGTGCGCGATGCCGTCGGCGAGTCGCCGGGCGAACGAAACGGCCGGCAGGACGACGGTGAACACGGCGGCGACCAGCAGGAAGGCGGTGCCGATCGCGGTCAGCAGGGCGTACCAAGGGGCCAGCGCCCGCTCCCGCGCCGTCCAGCGGTCCTCCGCCCAGCCGCCCCGGCCCAGACGGTGGCGCAGATAGGCCGAACCCACCTCGTGCAGGCTGGAGCAGCCCAGGGCCGTGGCGAGGACGTAGTAGAGGTCGGTGCGCAGGAAGATCAGAAACTGCCAGGCCAGCCGGGGCAGGACCAGGTACGCCACGGCGAGGGCGAACCGCCCGGCCCAGGACGGTCCGGTCGCGAGGTCGACCGCCGCCGCGAGGGTGAGCGCGCCGAAGAGCACGACCTCGCCGAGCATCCCGGCCAGGAAGGGCAGGTAGCGCTGCGCGGGCCGCACACCGAACAGCGCATCGAGCCGGGTCTCGAAGACCACGAAGTAGAGCCGTCGTCCGATGCCCAGGCCGGTGGGCAGGCCGAGCCTGCGGCCGGCCAGGACGTGCCAGCCCTCGTGCCAGAGCATGAGTGGCATCTGCAGCGCGGCGAGGGTCACCTCCACCGCGACCAGGGACGGGACGAAGAACAGGTTCCGGGTGTGCGGCTGCAGTCGGGGCTCGTAGATCATCGCCGCGATCGCCAGTGCGGTGATCAGCGCGTAGCAGCTCCAGCCGAGCGGCGAGAACATGGCACGTCCCCAGGCCTGGAGGCGTACGGGCACGGGCTCGGCGGCGGCGCCGGGCTCCTGGACGAAGCCGAGATCGCGCATGGTCTCGATGAAGTCGGCCAGGTCGACCGGCTCTCCGTAGACCGCGTCGTACCAGGCGGCGGCCTCGGCGAGCGGCATGCCGTCGGCCAGGCGTCGCAGCAGCGCCGCGCCGTCCTCCGGGAGCAGCGCGAAGGACCCGGTGTCGGGCCGGCCCACCAGCGTGCCGTCGCGTTCGGTGACGAAGGTGAGCGGATGGAACGCGAGGTCGGCGGTCGCCATGATCTCTCCCTCGGAGGGGTGCGGGCCTCCCGGACGGGTGCGGCCCGCTCGGGCGGGTGCGGCGGGACGAACCCGGGCCTGCGTGCTGTGCTGCACGCAGGCCCGGGTTCGTCACCGGGTCAGCAGACCACGAGGACGTAGGACGCCGGCGAGGTGAGCTTGATGGAACCGGTCTTGCGCACAGCGATCTTCTTCATGGTTCGACTCCCTTGATGGAGAGGTGGGTTGGCACCGCCCGCCCTGGTGGCGGATCGGCGAGTCAGACGATGGCATGGCGCCCGGTGGGCGGACATGGGTAGTCGGTCCCCGTCTTCCTGCCGAGAGCCGGGACGGAAAACGGGGGCCCGATCCCCATACCGGGGTAGGCCGGGTTCGGACACCATCCAAGCCATGCGAGATGACGCCCTCTCCGTGATCGCCTGTGGCTCGATCGCGGCCAAGGACCTGCCGAACTACCTCGTCTTCCTCCGCCAGGAGATCGACCTGCCGTTACGGGTCCTGCTGACCGCGAGCGCCGCGCGCTTCGTCCACCCCCAGGTACTGGCCTGGCACGCGGACGAGGTGTACGTCGCCGACGACCCGACCCTCAACCCCACCGAGTTCGCGCACCGCTCGCTCGGTCTGGTGGTGCTGCCCGCCACCGCCAACACCCTGGCTGCGGCGGCACTCGGGCTGGCCGCCACGCCGGCCCAGACGGTACTGCTGGCCCACGAGCGGCCCGCACTGTTCTTCCCGAACATGAACGGCTCGATGTGGCGCAAGCCCGCGACCCGACGTCACGTCAGTACGCTGCGCGCCGACGGCCACACCGTGGTCGAGCCGACCGAGCGCGAGATGTTCCTGCTGTGGCAGAAGGAGAACGGCGTCGGGCCTGCCATGCCGATGCCCGACGAGGCCGCCGAGACGGTCGTGAAGTGGCTGGAGGACGCCCTCAACGGCGATGACGAGTCGGCATAGGGTCCCCCTTGTTCGGATCAGCAGACCGGAGAGGAGCACGATGACGGAGCCGCGCGCGGACCGATCCCGTGGATTCGTCGGACGCGAGGACGAACTCGCCCTGCTGGACCGCGCACTGCAGGACGCGCGGACGTCGCGGGGCGGCACGGTGTGCGTGACCGGAGAGCCGGGGATCGGGAAGACCAGGCTGGTCGGCGAGGCGATCACGCTGGCCCGGGAGGCCGGGATGACCGTGCTCAAGGGCCGCTGCATCGCCACCGGCCCGGCCGTGCCGTACCGGTCGCTCACCGAGGCACTGCTGTCACTCGCCCGGGCCGGTGGCGCGCCGCCCGCCGACGCGCTCGGACCGTACCTGCCCGTGCTGGGCCGCCTGGTACCCGAGTGGGCGATCGGGGACGTATGCGACCGGTCGCCGATCGTGCTGGCCGAGGCCGTGGTCCGGCTGGCCGCCGCCTGCGGCCGGGAGCGCGGCTGCCTGCTCGTCATCGACGACCTGCACGACGCGGACCCCGAGACGCTGGCGGTCCTGGAGTATCTGGCGGCCAACCTGGCCCTGCTGCCGGTCGCCGTCGTCGCCACCCTGCGGGACACACCGGGCGCCGCCCACTCGCTCGCGGACACGCTGGCCCAGCGCGGGGAAGCCGGCCTGTTGAGACTCGGCCGGCTCGGTGCCGCGCAGGTGCACGCGCTGACCGCGAACTGTCTCGGCTGCCCGCCGGACGAACTGCCTGTGGCGGTGTCCGACCGGGTGCTCGCCGACAGCAGCGGAATCCCGTTCACCGCTGCCGAGTTGATCCGCGGCATGCGGGCCGAGGGCCGACTCGTCCGCACCGAGGGCCGCTGGCGGCTGGTCGGCACCAGCCGCGCGGCCATCCCGTTCACCCTGGTCCGGGCGGTCGAGCAGCGGGCGGAGCGGCTCGGACCCCAGACGCTCCGGCTGCTGTCGGCCGCCGCAGTGCTGGGCCGCAGCTTCCCGCTGTCGGTGGCGCGGCGCTGCGCCGTGCCGGACGACCACGAGCCCGCCGTCTCGCTGCGCTCCGCCGTCGTCGACGGCCTGCTGGTGCCGGACGACGAGCGTGGGCCCGACTGGTACGCCTTCGAGCATCCGCTGACCCAGGAGGCGTTGCTCGACCGGCTCACGCCGGCCGACCGGGCCGAGCTCGCCGCCCGGGCCGTGGCGGCCATGAACGAGCTCGACCCGAGCCTGCCCGGCACATGGTGCCTGCTGGCCGCGCGGCTGCACGGGCAGGCGGGGGACCGCCGGACCGCCGCCGTCCGTTACCTGGAGGTGGCCCGCCGTGCCCTGGCCGGCCACGGGCCCGGAACGGCGATCGCGGCGCTGCACGAAGCCCGGTCGGCCTTGGGGCCTGTCGACGGATCGGACATCCACCTGCCTGACGACGCCGTACCGGAGGGCGTGCGACGGGAGTTGCTGGAGACCCTGCTGCTCGCCCTGGCGGACGACGGCCGGCTCGACCGGGCCACCGAGGTGGCGCAGCAACTGCGCCGGGCCGATGTCGAGGCCGATCCGGGACGCCGGGTCGAGCTGCACGTGCGGCTGGCCTGGGCGGCGCAGGTGGCCGGGCAGTGGGACGTGGGACTGGAACAGGTCCGCGCGGCCCGGGAGCTGCTGCCCGAGGGGGCGGGTGCGCGAGACACCGCGGGCATCGACGTGGTCGAGGCCTACCTGGTGGTGTCGACGGCGGAGCAGGGGCGGATCGGCCGCAGCGAGCAACTGGCACGCCGGGCGATCGAGGGCGCGGAGCAGCGCGGTGACCACGCACTGGCCTGTCAGGCGTGGTACGCGATGGGTTTCGCGACCCGTGGGCGTTCCCTGGCCGAATCCGACCGGTGCTTCCGTCGCACGCTGCGGACGGCCGCCGAGAGCCGCCAGGTGAGCTGGTACAACCACGGGCTGATCGGCCTGGGCAGCAACGCCTGGCTCGCCGAGGCCGACCTGGACGGGCTGCACCACGCTCACCAGGAGGCGATGCGAACCGGTTGCGTGAGCCTGGCGCACAACGTCGGGGCGATGCTGGCGCTCGACGCGGTGCTGCGAGCCGACTTCGACCGGGCCGCGGCCCTGCTGGACGGCTCCAGGGCCGAGACCGAGCGACTGCAGTTGCACTCGGTGTCCCGGTACGCCCTGATGGTGGGCGCGGTGGCCGCCGCCCACCGGGCCCGCAGGCCCCAACTGCGGGTGGCGCTCGCCCGGTTCCGGACCAGCGGTGGGAACGAGTCGCGGGAGGCACCGCTCGTGCTCGGTCTGGCCGAGCTGTTCTGCGCGCTGCTGGAGGAGGACCACGAGCAGGCGGCGGAGCTGGCTGCGCGGCTGGCCGCCGCCGTCCCGCCGGACGAGGAGAACTACTTCCACCTCGCCGGCAGCCACGGGCTGGTGCTGCTGCTGTCCGTGCTGGCCGGGCGAGCCGACTGGGCAGAGGTCGAACGGATCACCGCGAGTCAGGCCGGCCGGATGCGGTGGAACCGGCAGTTCGTCGGCCTGGCCCGGGCGGTCCTGTACGGTCGGGAAGGTCGCCCGGCCGAGGCCGTGGCGGCGTGCCGCGCTGCGCAGGCCGACGCGGTGATCTTCCCGACGGCTCGTCACCTCGGCCTGCGTCTGGTCGCTGACGCCGCGGGCGCCGACGGATGGGGGGCGGTCCGCGACTGGTTGACCGAGGCCGAGACGTACTTCCACCACTCGGGTGCCGACGCCGTCGCCGCCGCGTGCCGCTCCCGGCTTCGTTCGCTGGGCGCTCCGGTCGGGCAGCGCCGTACCGGCACGGATCGGATTCCGGCCGAACTCGTCGCGCTCGGCGTCACCCTGCGCGAGTACGACGTCTTCTGCCTGCTGGTCGAACGCGTCGGCAACAAGGCCGTGGCCGCCCGCTTGCAGATCTCTCCCCGGACGGTCGAGAAACACGTCGCCAGTCTGATCGGCAAGACCAACTCCGCCACCCGCGCCCAGCTGTGCGATTTCGTGGCGGACTTCCTCGCCGCACGGTAGGCCTGCCGGGAAGTCTGATGCCGCCCTGTCAGAGTGGGCGATGATGTGTCAGAGTTGTGGAGTGACAGTGCAGACGACCCAGTCGGTTCCGCTGCCCGCGGCATCCGGCGCCTGGTGGCTGCCCGCACTGTCGCCGGCCGAACGCGATGCCCTGCCGCCCGGGCGAACGCCACGCTGGGCCGAGTTGGTGGAACAGGCGCTGCGCCTCGCCGAGTCGGCGCCCGGCGGGCGGATCCGCTCGCTCCCCGGGACGGGCCCCGAGGGTCGACTGCTGCATCCGCTGCTGCCGTTCCTGCGGACCACCTCCCGCCACTTCGCGGCGGCGAACGCTGCATCGGCAGAGCGGCGAGTGGTGTGGGCCGGTGCACGGCGCCACCTGGCCGACGGCTTGGTGCGGCTGGCCGGACGCACACTGGTACAGGAGTTGGGGCACGCGCGCCGGGCCGGAACCTTGACCGGGCAGGACGGGCGCGAGCGGTTCGACGCGTTCCTGCGCGAGGTCGCCGCCGGACCGGCCCTGGGCGCGGTGCTGCACCGTCATCCCGTGCTGGCCCGGCTGCTGGCCGAACGGTGCATGCGCACCGTGGCCGCAGCCACCGAACTGCTGGAGCGGCTCCACGCGGACCGGGAGCAGCTCACCGCCGCCCTGCTCGACAGCGAGCCCGGTCGGTTGACCCGGGTCCGCTTCGGACTGGGGGACCCGCATGCGGCGGGCCGGTCCGTCGCCGTGCTGGAGTTCGACGGCGGGCAGCGTCTGGTGTACAAGCCGCGCCCGCTCGGTCTGCACGCCCGGTGGAACGAACTGCTCGCCTGGTTCGGCGGACACCAGCCCCAACTGGCGGCGCGAGCCGTTCGGTTACTTCCGCAGGCGGGGTACGGTTGGGCCGAGTACGTCGCACCACGCCCATGCCGGTCCCAAGCCGAATTCGGGCGGTTCTATGAGCGGCTCGGCGCCCAGCTCGCGCTGCTGCACGTGGTGAACGCGGTCGACATCCATGCCGAGAACCTCATCGCCGCGCGCGACCAGCCGGTCGTGGTGGACGTGGAGACGCTGTTCCACCCGTGCTGGGCGCCCGTCACCGACGGCGGCGCCGATCCGGCCGCCCGGGCGCTCGCCGCGTCCGTTCAGCGGACCATGGTGCTGCCGAACCCGTGGTTCGGCGGCGGCGGTTCACTCGACCTCTCGGCACTTGGTGGCCAGGCCGACCAGTGGACGCCGGACCCGATGCCCGGATGGGCGGACGCGGGCACCGACCTGATGCGGCTGGTCCGCCGCCCGGCGCGCTGGCCGGGTGCCGACAACCGCCCGATGCTGGCCGGGAGACCCGCCGATCCGGCCGACCAGCTCGACCGGCTGCTGTGCGGATTCCGCGCCGGCTACCGGGCGATTGCCGCACATTCCCATGAACTGCTCGGCGAGCAGGGGCTGTTGCATCGCTTTGCGGGTGAGACGATGCGCTTGGTGGCGCGGCCCAGTCAGAGCTATGCGACGCTGCTCGCCGAGGCGACCGAGCCGGGGCTGCTGCGCGACCACTCCGGTCGGGAGCGGGCCTTCGCCGCACTGCACGACGAGACCGGCTACCCGCACCTGCACGTGCTGGCTCCCCACGAACTCACCGACCTGCTCGCCGGCGACGTCCCGTTCTTCACCACGACCCCCGCCGCCCGCACCCCGCGGACCTGGGACGGTCGTGAACTCCCGTTCCTGCTCGACGAATCCGGGCTGACGGCCGCCGCCGGGACGATCCGGGGGATGTCGGAGGGCGACCTCGACCGGCAGGCGTGGCTGATCCGCGCCTCCCTGGCCGCCGGACGACGGTCTCCGGGCCGCCATGCTCCGGGGCGCCCCGCTGCCGAATCCGAGGACGCCTACGACGGTGACCCCGGTGCCCGGGCGCTGGAGCTCGCACGGGGGATCGGGGAGGACCTGCTCTCCCGGGTTTGTCGGGGCGAGGGCCGGGTGAACTGGCTCGGGCTGCAGGAGGCCTGGCCAGGACAGTGGGCGGTGTTGCCGATGGGCATGGCGCTCGGCGACGGCTACACCGGCCCGGCGCTGTTCCTCGCCGAGCTGGGCCGGCTCACCGGGGCGGTCCGCTATCAGGAGGCCGCCGCCCAGGCCGTCCGCGTCCTCCCACGGCTCCTGAGGCTCTTGGCGGAGCACCCCGAACTCGCGCGTGCCGTGGGGCCGGGCGGCTTCTCCGGGCTCGGCGGAATCAGCTACGCCACCGCCCGGCTCGCCAGCCTGCTGGACTCCCCGGAGCTGAGCGCCGCCCTGCCCGCCGGCCTCGCCGCGCTTCGCACGGCCGCTGTCCACCCGGCAGCCCCCATGGACATCGCCGACGGCCTGGCCGGTGCCCTGCTCGCGGCCGAGGCCGTGCATGCTCAGACGCGGCTGCCAGCAGCTGCCGAACTCGCCCACACTGTCAGGACCTTGGCAGGCCATCGGCCCCGTCCTGAGCGGCCCGGATTCCTCCACGGCCACGAGGGCGTCGCGTGGGCCCTGCGGGAGCGAGCGGCGGTGGACCTGGCGGACTCCGACGGCCCCGGCCGGTGCCCGGACCGGGTCGGCCGGGCGCTGCGCGCCCGCGAGGCGGACCAGCACCTCGCCCTGCTCGCCGACCGAGTGCCGATGCCGGGCCACTCGCTCCGCCACGGCGAACTCGGTCTGCTGGAACCACTGGTGGAGCTGATGCCGACCGATGCCGGCCATCGCCGTACGGCCGCTCGACTGGTGCGGTCCGTCGAACAGCAAGGCGCCCGTTGCGGCACCCCCGGCGAGGTGCCCACACCCGGCCTGCTGACCGGACTGGCCGGCATCGGCTACGGCCTGCTGCGGCTCGGCTTCGGCCCCAGGATCCCCTCGGTGCTGCTGTTGCGACCGGCAGCAGGACCGGGGCCCGTCGAACGAGAGGGAGGGCATCACCATGATGGACGGCGAACTGCTCGACAATGTGGACAACGAGCTGCAGGAGACCGACGAGCGTCGCCCGGCGGCTGACCACGCGGCCCGCCAGGCCCGGCAGCGGGTGGCGATCCTCGCCGGCCTGACCGTTGGCGCGACTGCCGTGGTCGTACTGGGCCAGGGGGATCCAAACACAAGCACCGTCGCGAGCATTGTCTTCTGAGAAGGCGCCATTGTCCGAGACAGGTGGTGGGGCCGCCCTCGGGCGGCCCCACCACCAAGCAGGCCATCTGACATTGCGTCGGACCGGTCGTCGGTCCAGCCCTTGGTTTCCGCCGACTTCCCCTCAGCGGTGGAGAATCATCGCGGGCTGTCGGCCAGTCGGCCGAGCTCGAAGCGTTTCCGCGTCGCTGCGGGTAGGCCGGTCCACGTAGGCCGGCCCGCGGGTCGATGGGTGTTCCGGCCGCCCCATTCGATCGAGGGGGGAGAGATCGGGGCGGCCGGAACGGCATCGGGGAACGGGTCAGGCCTGGATCTGCTTGCGGCTTCCGCTGTGGCTGATCTCGATCTTGCGGGGCTTGGCCTTCTCGGCGACCGGGATCTTCAGGGTCAGCACGCCGGCGTCGTAGTCGGCGGTGATCCCGGCGGGGTCGAGGGTGTCGGAGAGCATGACCTGGCGGGAGAAGACGCCGAGCGGGCGCTCGGACAGCTCCCACTTGACCTCGTCGCCCTGGCGGTGCGGGCGGCGCTCGGCCTTGACGGTCACCATGTTCCGCTCGACGTCGATGTCGATCGCCTCCGGGTCCACACCCGGCAGGTCGAAGCAGATCACGTACTCGTCACCGGCCCGGTAGGCGTCCAGCGGCATCGGCGTGGGACGCGACCAGGTGCCGGTCGTGTTGAGGAACTGCTGGGTCAGCCGGTCCAGCTCGCGGAACGGGTCAGTGCGCAGCAGCATTGCGAAACACCTCCATGGGTCGAATGGGTGCCAGTGCGCTTCACCTGAATCCTTTCTAGCGCGTCATCCATCCGATGACAAGTTGCCGCGTCGCCTATAGAGTGACTTCATGAGTGAGAAGTCCCGCCGAGCCGCCCCCGACGCCGCCCTGCCGGTCGGGCCCGCCTCGTTCCTGGCGGCCGCGGCGGCGCTGGCCGCCATCGACGACGCCGTCCGCACCGCCCAGAACCCCGCGTCCCAGCCCCCGACCGCCCCTTGCGAGCAGGAAGGCCCCGAGCAGGCCCTGGCCGCACTCGTCCTGCTGCGCGAACTGCGCGGCCAGCTCGCCGGCTGGGAAGCCGGCCTGGTGGAGAGCGCCCGGGAGGCCGGCGCCACCTGGGCCGACCTCGCCCACCCGATGGGCGTCGCCAGCCGCCAGGCCGCCGAGAACCGCTACCTGCGCCTCAAGCCCGCCGCCGCCGACGCTTCGCGGTCCGGTACCGGCGCGGAACGGGTCAAGGCCGTCCGCGACCGGCGGGCCGCCGACCGGACGGTCACCGCATGGGCCCGCGACAACGCCGCCGAGCTGCGGGTCCTCGCCGCCCAGATCACCACGGCCGCACTCGCTCCCGGCGCCCGTCCCGCCCAGGCCGCCCTGACCGCCGCCCTCGGTGCCACCGACCCCGCCGAGCTCATAGAGCCCCTCGCCGCCGTCCGCCCCCACCTCGGCACCGGCCAGGGCGACCTCGCCACTCGCCTCGACGCCCTCACCCACCACGCCACCCAGCTCCGTGATGACAGCGACCGACGCCGCGGCTGCTTCGCCTGGTCGAGGGCGCTGGAGAGCGCTTTGACGGCTTCGTCGGCGGAGTCCTCGAACCGGCGAACGCACTGCGACGGGGAGGCAAGGCAAGGCACCGAGCCGGTCGGCCACTCGGCCCGCTGTGGCGATCAGGAATCGGAGTAGTTGAGGTCCCCGACCGTCCAGCTGCTGACGTCCGCGATGGCGATGCGGTACATGCCGCCGGTGTGGGGCAGCCCGAAGTCGCCCTGCAGGATCTTCGCCCGGTGGAGATGCAGATGGGTGGGCCGTGCGGGTGGGCCGTCGGCGGGCGGGGCGAAGAGAGCGGCGAACGGCTTCAAGTGCTCCGAGGCCTGGAGGACCTCCGCCACCCGCTCCAACCACAGGGCCACCGGCGCGAGCCTGCCGGTGATCACCGCGCCGGGAACGACCACGGTCAGGGACATCTGATTGCTGTGCTCGGACTCGACCATCGCCGCGATGTCGACGAGCAGCCCGTCAGGGTTCGACATGACCCCAGAATATGGCACGGCCTCCGCAGCACCCACGGGCCTGAGGCAGCAGCCATGGCGGTCAGGATCCCTGCGCCTGCTGTGCGGCAGCCGTGAGGGCCGGGCCGTCGCCCGGATCGCGCGGCCGGCGTTGGCGAGCAGGGTCGGCTCCGATGGCGGTGAGGGCGGAGCCCGCAGAGCCGAGGACCTCCGGCAGGTCCAGCATCAGCTCGCTGCGGATGCCACGGAAGCCGGTGCGCACGGCGACGACGGCGGGACGCGGAAGCAGGCGTGAGGGGCGGTCCGCTCAGGTCTTGGCCCGGGGCCCTGTCCAGCGCCGGTGATCCTTGGATCCGGCCGTCACCGGTGAGGCCGCGGCCGCAGCGACGGGTGCTCGTGTGGTCCGACGAGGGCGTGCGGCCCCCAGCCGTCGTGGCGGCCAGGGGCGTGTACCACAGGGCCCGCTTCATGCGCGGGGCGGCAGACTCGGCGGAGAACGGCGTGCGTCCGGTGTCAGAGTCCGAACGTCGCGGTGCAGGGCAGGGTGGCGGCCTGCGGTGAGCACGTGCCGCTCGCCGCAGGCCGGTCTCGTCGGCCTGGTGGCGGGTCAGGTGTCCGCGGTGGGCTCCTGGCGGTCCTGGGAGCGGCGGAGTTCTTCGTTGAGGCGCAGGGCTTCCTCGAGTTGGTCCTCGAGGATGACGATGCGGCAGGCGGCCTCGATCGGGGTGCCCTGGTTGACGAGGTCGCGGGCGCGCATGGCGATGCGCAGTTGGTAGCGGGAGTAGCGGCGGTGGCCGCCGTCGGAGCGTAGGGGGGTGATGAGGCGGTGTTCGCCGAGGGCTCGGAGGAAGCCGGGGGTGGTGCCGGTCATCTCGGCGGCGCGGCCCATGGTGTAGGCGGGGTAGTCGTCGTCGTCGAGCTTGTCGGGGCTGGCCGTTGTAGTCACTGCACCTCTCTGGTTCTCGAGGAGAACGCGTCGAGGGGCCCCGGGGCCGTGTCGGCTCCGGGGCCCCGAAGGGAACAACACCATCTACCGGCCTGGGCCGGTCCTTCTACTTCCGCACTGCCCCGGGGGGGTGTACGGGGATCGCGTATGCGTGACCGGAAACCACCGTCCTTGGGTTGGGGTCTGCGGTGTCCGCCCGGGCGAGTGTTCACGGGCCGGGCGATCCTGATGGCGCTTGCGCCCTCCGTTCATCCTCTGTACTGAACTGTCACTTTTCGGTACCGCTGGTACTGCACCTGCTGAACTGCGTACTGCTGGTGGGTGGCCGTGGCGGCCCACCCGGTCCGGCAGCCGGTCCCGTCGCCGTCGTGCACCTGCTTGGCTTCGGGGCTCCACTGCCGGACCGAACTGCGAACCTCTGTCCAACAACCCCGGCCAGTTCGTGTCTGGCCGGTATCGCCGACTGCTGTCTACGAGAGAAACCCTAGATCCGGCCGCGAGTAATGTCTACTCCGGCGCACATAGATTTTGCGGTGTCCGCGAGTGAGATGGTCTCCAGCTCGTCGCGGTCAGCCGGCTGTGGCCCACGGGCGGGCCTGTGCACGTAGCGGGGAGACGACGGCGGCGTAGCAGTTCCGGGCGGGTCGGGGACCCAGCGGTCCGCCCCGGAAGGCCGTCGTCATGACCCGGCACCGCCGCCCGATCCAGCAGGTCCGCACCCTCGGCATCGCTGATCCGCGCCGGGGCGGTCCTCAGACCACGCCCGCGCCGCTGCCGGCGATGACCTCGGGCCGCAGCAGGGCCGCGAGCCGCTCCGCGGGCAGCAGCCCCCGCTCCAGCACGAGTTCAGCGACGCCCCGGCCGCTGGCCAGGGCCTCCTTGGCGATGTCGGTGGCTGCGGTGTACCCGATGTGGGGGTTCAGGGCGGTCACCAGGCCGATGGAGTTCTCGACGGTCGCGCGCAGCGCCTCGACATTGGCGGTGATGCCGACCACGCAGCGCTCGGCGAGGGTGAGGCAGGCGGCGCGCAGGTGGGTGATGGACTCCGACAGCGAGTGCAGGATGATCGGCTCGAAGGCGTTGAGCTGGAGCTGCCCCGCCTCTGCGGCCATGGTGATCGCGACGTCGTTGCCGATCACCTCGAAGGCGACCTGGTTGACGACCTCGGGGATCACCGGGTTGACCTTGCCCGGCATGATGCTCGAACCGGCCTGCACTGGTGGCAGGTTGATCTCGCCGAGGCCCGCGCGCGGCCCGGAGGACAGCAGTCGCAGGTCGTTGCAGGTCTTGGACAGTTTGACGGCGATGCGCTTGAGGACGCCGGACATCTGGACGAACGCGCCGCAGTCCTGGGTGGCTTCGACCAGGTTGGCGGCGGTGACCAGGGGCAGCCCGGTGATGTCGGCGAGGTGGCGCCGGGCGGATTCGGCGTATCCGGCGGGGGCGTTCAGGCCGGTGCCGATCGCGGTGGCGCCGAGGTTGATCTCGTGGATCAGCTCGACGGCTTCCGCGAGCCGGCTGCGGTCCTCGTCGAGCATGACGGCGAAGGCGGAGAACTCCTGCCCGAGCGTCATCGGCACGGCGTCCTGCAACTGTGTGCGGCCCATCTTCAGGACGTCGCGGAACTCGACGGCCTTGTGGGCGAAGGCGTCCTGGAGGACGGCCATCGCGTCGAGCAGGCCGCGCACGGCGAACACGGTCGCGATCCGGACGGCGGTCGGGTAGACGTCGTTGGTGGACTGGCCGAGGTTGACGTCCTCGTTGGGGTGCAGGTGGCGGTACTCGCCCTTGGCGTGTCCCAGCAGCTCCAGCGCCCGGTTGGCGAGGACCTCGTTGGCGTTCATGTTGGTCGAGGTGCCGGCCCCGCCCTGGATGACGTCCACGACGAACTGGTCGTGCAGCTTGCCGCCGCGGATCTCGCGGCAGGCGGTGGCGATCGCGGCGGCCTTCGCGGGTTCCAGCAGGCCGAGTTCCTCGTTGGCGAGGGCGGCTGCCTCCTTCACGGCGGCCAGGGCGTCGATCAGGTGCGGGTAGGCGGAGATGGGCGTGCCGGTGATGGGAAAGTTCTCGGTGGCGCGCAGGGTGTGGACGCCCCAGTAGGCGTCGGCGGGGACGTCGCGGTCCCCGAGCAGGTCGTGTTCGCGGCGGGCGGCGGCGGTCATGGGTGTGCGGGTCCTCTTCTCGGAGTGGTGGTTCGGGTCACGGGCGGGCGAGCAGGCCCGAGGGGTCCAGCGCGGCCACCGGCCGCACACCGCCGACCGGCCGGCCGCCGCCGCACGCCGGCTCGCCCGCGAAGCCGGTCAGCAGCCGCGGGTCGACTCCCGCCAGCGCCAGGGCGGCTGCCGCCACCGGGATGCGCGCCCGGTTCGCCCCGTCGGCGATCTTCAGGGCGACGGCGCGGCCGTCCGGCAGCGCGGCGATCTGGACGCCCTCGAAGCCGTCCTTGGCGATCAGCCCGGGCACCGCGTGCATGAGTCGGGCCACGTCCCGTCCGGCGCCGGAGGCCATCTCCGGGTGGCCGCGCAGCGCGTCCGCCACCCGGAACTCAGGTGTCCCGGGCGCGCCGGTGGCGATGCGCGCGGCGGCACGGGCCAGGCCGTGCAGGGAGACGGCGAACAGGGGGGTGCCGCAGCCGTCCACGGTGGCGTGCGCGATGCGCTGGCCGGTGAGGTCCTCCACGGCTTCCGCGATCATCCGTTGGAGCGGGTGCTCAAGGGCGTCGTAGTCCTGCAGAGGCCACCCGTTGAGCCGGCACAGGTGGAGCATGGCGGCGTGCTTGCCGGAGCAGTTCTGGGCGATGCGGGAGGGCGGGCGGTCCTCCCGGATCCAGGTGTCGCGAACGGCCGGGTCGTACGGCAGGTCTGGGACGTTGCGCAGGTCGTCCTCGGTGAGGTCGGCGAGCGCCAGGATCCGCCGGGCGGCGGCGAGGTGGCGTTCCTCGCCCGAGTGGCTGCCCATCGCGAGGGCGAGCAGTTCGCCGTCGAGCGGCAGTCCCGCCCGGACCATGGCGACGGCCTGGACGGGCTTGAGGGCCGATCGCGGGAAGAACGCGGCCTCCACGTCGCCGAGATGGAACCGGAGTTCGCCGTCGCCGTCGAGGACGACGACGGAGCCGTGGTGGGTGCTCTCGACCACGCCGCCTCGGGTGAGGTGGGCGACGGGCGCGTGGCGGGGCTCGCGGATCGCGGGCGTGTCCGCGAGGGGGCTGGTGAGCATGGCTGCCTCGATCGTGATGGCTTGGGGCTGCTGACCTGGGTGCCTGACGGCGGCGGCCCGGGCGGACGCGCGGTGGGTCCGCGGATCCGCCCGGGCCGCCAGGGTTCAGTCGTCGGTTCCGGCGGCGGTGCGCGCGATGCGCCCGCGGATCGCGTACCAGCCGGCGACGAGCACGGCGGCGATGAGCGGTACGCACAGCACGGTGGTTCGTCCGGCGCCGCCGTCGGCGTACATGAGGACCAGGACGGCGACGAGGAAGGCCAGCGTCACGAGTTCGGTCCAGGGCGAGCCGGGCAGGCGGTAGTCGGGGCGGGTCAGTTCGCCGGCCGTGGTCTTCCGCCAGAACAGCAGGTGACAGACCATGATCATGCTCCAGGTGGCGATGATGCCGATGGCCGCGAGGTTGAGCACGATCTCGAAGGCGTCGGCGGGGACCACGAAGTTGAGGCCGACGCCGAGGACGCACATGCCGCTGGTGAGCAGGATGCCGCCGTAGGGCACCTGGGTGCGGCTCATCCGTGCGGTGAAACGCGGGGCCGATCCGTTGACGGCCATGGAGCGCAGGATGCGGCCGGTGGAGTAGAGGCCGGAGTTGAGTGAGGACATCGCCGCGGTGAGGACGACCAGGTTCATCACACTGCCCGCCGCCGGGACACCGATGTGGGAGAGCACCGTCACGAAGGGACTCTGGCCGGAGGTGTACCTGTTCCACGGCATCAGCATCGACAGCAGCACGACCGAGCCGACGTAGAACAGGCCCACGCGCCACATGATCGAGTTGATCGCCTTCGGCATGATCTTCTCGGGGTTCTCGGTCTCCCCGGCCGTCACACCGACCAGTTCGACGGAGGCGTAGGCGAAGACGACGCCCTGGATGATCAGCAGCATCGGCAGCAGCCCGTTGGGGAAGATCCCGCCGTTGTCGGTGATCAGGGACGGGCCGGGCACGGCGCCGTCGACCGGGTGCTGGGTGACGAGCAGGAAGATCCCGATGCCCATGAAGACGACCAGGGCGCTGACCTTGACGATGGCGAACCAGAACTCCAGTTCGCCGAAGATCCGCACCGAGATGAGGTTCACGGTGAGCACCACGGCCAGCGCTATGAGTGCGATCACCCATTGCGGGACGTTCGAGAACAGGTGCCAGTAGTGGGTGTACGTGGCGACGGCGGTGATGTCGGCGATGCCGGTGGTCGCCCAGTTGAGGAAGTACATCCAGCCGGCGGTGTAGGCGCCCTTCTCTCCCAGGAACTCCCGGGCGTACGAGACGAAGGCGCCGGAGGAGGGGCGGTACAGGACGAGCTCGCCGAGCGCGCGGACGACGAGGAACGCGAAGACGCCGCAGACGGCGTACGCGACGAACAGGGAGGGCCCGGCGTCGGCGAGCCGTCCGCCGGCGCCGAGGAACAGCCCGGTGCCGATCGCGCCGCCGATGGCGATCATGTTGACGTGCCGGGCTTTCAGGGACTTGCTGTAGCCGGTGTCGCCGGCGTCGACGTGACGGGTCGTGGGGCGCTTCTCGTCTTTGAGGAACTGCTCGCTCACGCCTCGGCTCTGCCTTCTCTTGAGGTGTCCGCGCGCTGGGGGCGCACGATGTCGGTGAGGGTGGCCTCCACGCGGTGGAGGTGGTGGGACATCGCCTCGACGGCGTCGGACTCGGAACCGTCGATCAGGGCCTCGACGATCGCGCGGTGCTCGCAGTTGGACTGCTCGCGCCGACCGCCGAGTTCGTTGAGGAGGGTCGACTGACGCGCCAGTGCGTCACGGATCTCCTCGATCACCCGGCGGAACACCGGGTTGCCGGAGGCCTCGGCCACCGCCAGGTGGAACACGGTGTCCAGGGCGACCCACGCGGTGGTGTCGGTCTCCCGTTCCATCCGGTCGAGCAGGTGGGCCAGGTGGTCCAGGTCCTCCGGGGTCCGGCGCAGCGCCGCGTAGCCGGCGACCGGGATCTCGACGTGCCGGCGCACCTCCAGGAGGTCGCTGGCGGCGTAGTCGCCGAAGGTGGGGTCCTCGACCGTGTTCGCCACGACGAAGGTGCCCTTGCCGGTCTTCGAGACGGTCAGGCCCATGGCCTGCAGGGCACGGAGCGCCTCCCGCAGCACGGGCCGGCTGACCTCCAGGGTCCGGCACAGCTCCGCTTCCGAGGGGAGCTTGTCCCCCACGGCGTACTGACCGCGCTCGATGGCGCTGCGCAGGTGGCCGAACACCGCTTCCATCGCGCTGACGCGCCGCGGGACCGAGCCACCTGTCTGGCTGTCTGACAGGTTCACAGGGTGATCCTGGGGGGCGGAGCTCCGCGGTGTCAAGACATCGGGGTCGGCGGAGTGGCCTCCGGTGTACTCCGCCGGATGCGCACCTTGCTCTCGGCGATGCGACCCGGAGCGGGGTGCGGGGCCGACCTGGCCGCGGCCACCAGGGCGTGCACCACGGCCGAATCGAAAGCCATTTCGGGGTGCCACTGCACGCCGAGCGCGAAGCGGTGCCGGGTGCTCTCGACCGCCTCGACGGTGCCGTCCGCCGTGCGGGCGCCCACGATCAAGCCGGCCCCGAGGGAGTCCACCGCCTGATGATGGTGCGTGGCTACCTGGCGGGTCCCCGGAAGGAGTGCGCCGATCCGGGTCCCCGGCACCGTGGTGACGGCATGGGGCGAGAAGTGGCCGCCGTGCAGGTTGTGCCCGTGATGACCCACCGTTTCGGGGAGGTGCTGGATCAGGGTGCCGCCGGCATGCACGTTCATCAACTGCATTCCCCGGCACACTCCGAGCACCGGTATGTCACGCGCGAGAGCCTCGGTCAGCACAGCCCACTCCCACTGGTCGCGCTCGCGGACCGGCGGTCCCGTGCACGGATGCGGCTGCGCCCCGTACAGTGCGGGATCCACGTCCTCGCCGCTGGTCAGGACGATCGCGTCCAGGCGCGCGACGACGTCGGCCGCGGCTTCCGGCGCGGCCGGCGGCAGCAGGACCACACCGCCGCCCGCCGCCTGGAGACAGCTGATGTACGCCGCCGGCAGCAGCGCGGCGGGCAGCTCCCATTCCCCCCACTGAGCGTCGGCGAGGTAGGTGGTCAGTCCGATGAGCGGCTTGGGCATACCACTTCCTTTCAGAGGCGGGAGTCGATCGTCGACGGCCGTCTCCTCCGCAGCCCACCCGCCCGACGGACGCGGGGTCAGGAGGCTGCGGAAGAGGGGGTGCACGGCCCTGCGGGCGCACGAACGCGCCCGACGAGGGAGGTGGTGGGTCGCGGCCCGGGCGCGGAGGCTTGCGCATCCGGGCCGCGAGCAAGAATCCTGCTGCCGTTCATGCTTAAGCACAAGAAAAGACATCTTCGCGACAGATAAGTGAGCCTTAACGCCGTGCAGAAACTCGACCCCCGGTTGCTCGCCACCCTCGAAGCCGTGGTCCGCCACCGCTCCTTCAACGCCGCCGCACGCGAGCTGGGCTACAGCGCGCCTGCCGTCTCGCAACAGATCGCCGAACTCGAACGCCGCGCCGGCCTCATCCTGATCGAGCGCCGTCCCGTGCGCGCCACCCCGGCCGGCACGGTCCTCCTCGACGCCGAACAGCGCGTCCGAAGCGCACTGGCGGCGGCGTCCGTAGAACTCGACGCCATGCGTGCGGGCACAGCCGGACGGATCAGGCTCGGCGCCTTCGCCTCCGCCGCCGCCGGCATCGTCCCGCAGGCGCTGGCAGAGCTTCACGCGACCTATCCCGATGTACGGGTCAGCCTCTCCCAGGTGGAGCCCGAAGCCGGCTACAGCCGGCTCAAGCGGGGAGACATGGACCTGGCCCTCAGCTACGACTACGACTTCATCCCGATGCCACCGCCCCGGACGCTGCGCCGAACCCTGGTCGCACGGGACCCGGTCGTGGCGGTCGTCCCGGCCGACCACCCCCTCGCCCACCGGGACGTCATCGACCTGGCCGGCCTCGCGGCCGAGACCTGGATAGCGGCTCCGGAAGCCGCGTTGCGCCTGGAACTGCTCGCTCAGATGGCCAGGACGCCGGGCTTCCAGGCCCGCCTGGAATACGACGGCGACGACTTCAACACCGTGCTCGGCTTCGTGGCCGCCGGCCTGTGCGTCGCCGTCATGCCGCGGCTGGCACTCCCCCCGGGTAGCACCCAGGTCGTGGCGCGCCCCCTCGCCGACCCGGAGCTGACGCGCTTCATCTACACCGTCCGCATCGACACCCGGCACGCCCCACGCGCCGTCCTGGGCCTGGAACGGATGCTCGCCGCGCAGGCGCTGGCCGCCCTCTCATGAGGCGGGGCAACGCATCGGCGAGTTCGGACTTCGAACGTCGCCGGCCCCCCCCTGCGGGCCGGTCCCTCCGGGTAGCCTCTCACCCCTCCGGTCGGACAGTCCGGTCGGCGGTGAGCCGCTCCCGCCACTCGGCCACGGCGACGGGGGACATCGCCGCGAGACGGGCGATCACCTCGTCGTCCCGCCCGTCGGTCCAGCTGATGACCCGGGTCAGGACGGTGTTCCGGACCAGGCGGACCTCCGGTCTGGTGGCTGCCCGCTCAGATCAGCAGGTCGAAGAGTTCGAAGGCCTCGTCCCACTGGTCCGTGGAGGGGCGGCAGGTGTCGCGGGCGATGGTTTTGAGGGCGCGGGCGAGGGCGACGCTGAGGCCGCCGGCCAGGTCGGGCAGCCGCTGTTGGGTGTCCTCGGCGGCCTCCATGCCGAGGGTCGGGCGGGCGGCGAGCTGGTCGAGCAGGGGGCGCAGTTCGATGCCCTCCTCCAGCTTGTCGAAGGCGTGGATGCTCTCCTGCAGGCCTTTGGTGACCGGGAGGTCCTGCGGCTCGATGACGTCCCGGCCGTTGGCCTTGGCACTGGCCGTGCCGATGAGGAAGAGGTCGTAGAGCTTGGCGTCCACGAAGTCGTTGTAGCGCTTGAGGTCGTTCTTGTGGACATCGAGGCCGGCGGCTGCGCGGAAGAAGCGCTCGAACTTGGGAATACCCATGACGGGCATGGCATGTTCCTTTCTTGCGTCGATGGACGAGCTGAGGTCATCGGATGGCGGGTGGTCTCACCTCCTCGAGGTGCTCGTGGGCCAGGCGGACGGCCATGGCGCCCTCGCCCACTGCGGAGGCCACCCGCTTGACCGAGCCGCTGCGGACGTCGCCGACGGCGAAGACCCCCGGCAGGCCGGTCTCCAGGGCGAGTGGGGCCCGGCCCAGGGGTTTCCAGAGGTCCGCTGCCACATGGGCCACGTCCTGCCCGGTCGGAATGAAGCCGCGGGGGTCCAGAGTGACGGCGCCCGTGAGCCAGGAGGTGGCAGGGCGCGCCCCGATGAAGACGAACAGGGCACGGGCCTCCAGCACCTGCTGCTCGCGGGTGCGGTTGTCCTGGACGACGACGGCTTCGACCCGGTCCTCGCCGGTGACCTCCTGGACCTCGGTGTGCAGCCGGACGTGGATCCGCGGGTTCTGCTCGATCCGGTCGATCAGATAGCGGGACATGTTGCGGCCCAGGTCTTCGCCGCGGACCAGCAGGTGCACGGCGGGCGACTCGCGCGCCAGGAACAGGGCTGCCTGGCCGGCGGAGTTGCCGCCGCCGACGACGGCCACCGTGTCAAGACGGCAGGTCCGCGCCTCCCAGAGGGTGGCGGCGTAGTGGACCCCGAGTCCTTCGAACCGCTCGACGCCGCGGGCGGGCAGCCGCCGGTAGCGTGCGCCGGTGGCGACCACCACGTTGTTGGCGGCGACCGTGCTGCCGTCGGTGAGCCGTACCACGTTGGCACCGTCGCGCTGTTCGAGGCCGGCGGCCTCGGCGGGTACGGTGATCCGGGCGCCGAACCGGGTGGCCTGCACGACGGCGCATTCGGCGAGCTCCATGCCGGAGATCCCCGCGGGGAAACCGAGGTAGTTCTCGATCCGGGAGGACGTGGCGGCCTGGCCGCCGGTCGCCACCGCGTCCAGGACGACGGTGGAGAGCCCCTCGGAGGTGCCGTACACTGCTGCGGCCAGGCCTCCGGGCCCCGCGCCGACCACCACGAGGTCGAGGACTGCCCTCGCTACGGTCTCGGTCCGCAGCCCGATCACCTGGGCGAGTTCGGCGTTGGAGGGATTGCGCAGCACCCGGTGCTCGTGCCAGACGACAATCGGAGTCTCCTCCGGAGCGATGCCGAGACGCGTCAGCAGCGCCTCGGCCTCGGTGTCCTTCTCCAGATCGGCCCAGCGGTGCGGGAGGCGGTTGCGGGCGGCGAAGTCCAGCAGGCGCCGGGTGTCGGGGGAGAAGGCGGAGCCGATGATACGGAAGCCCGTGCCCGCGCCGGCCAGGATCGTGCGGCGCAGCAGGTAGGCCCGCAGGATCACGTCGCCGAGCGCGGGTTCTCGGCTGAGCAGGTCGCGCAGGGCGGCCAGAGCCACCGCGAGAACCTCGCCGGGCGTGCTCACCAGCGCGCCGAGGAGGGCGGTCTGGCCCTCCAGTACGCCGAGTTCGCCGAGGAAGCTGCGCGCCTCGTGCAGGTGGACGAGCTGCTGCTGCTCGCTGTGGCCTTCGACCACGGCCACCGTGCCGCTGAGGACCACGAAGAACTCCTCGGTGGGGTCGCCCGCCCGGAAGAGTTGTTCCCCCTCGCGGACCGGCCTTACCTGTCCGCAGGGTCTCAGGATCGCGATCTGGTCGTCCGACAGCAGCGGATAGGCGCTGTAGACGTCAGCTGTCGGCGTGAGCGTCGGCACGATGGACTCCCTTCGGTGGAAACGGACGTCGGCTCAGACCATCGCCTCGTGTGCGAAACACCACCGCCAGTCCTCGCCGGGTTCGAACGACCGGACAATCGGGTGCCCGTGGGTCGCCGCGTGACCGCGGGCGTGCCGCATCGGCGAGGAGTCGCAGCAGCCGACGTTGCCGCAGGTCAGGCAGAGACGCAGGTGCAGCCACGGAGTCCCCGTGCGCAGGCAGGCCTCGCAGCCCTGCGGTGTTCTGGGCGCCACGGGCCGAACCATGGACAGGTGCGGGTCGGGAAGGCTGGTCATCATGGGCTCCCGGAGGTGGAGTCGGCCGGTCCGCGGGACGCAGAGAGTGACTCGCCCACCCACCGGCGCAGCGCGTTGGCGGGCGCGGCTCCGGTCTGGCGGGCGACGGGCCTGCCGCGGTCGAGGATCAGCAGGGTGGGTACGGCTTGGACCTCGAACCGCCGCGCCAGAGCCGGCGACTTGTCGATGTCGACCTTCACGAGCTTGATCCGGCCGGCCAGATCCTTGGCGACCTGTTCGAGGGCTGGGCTCACCATGCGGCAGGGACCGCACCAGGTGGCCCAGAGGTCGACGAGCACGGGTAGGCTCGCCTGCTCGGCGACCTCCCCGAAGTCGGCGTCGCCCGCTTCGGCGATCCACGGCAGCGGGGCCCGGCAGTTTCCGCAGCGCGGGCTGCCCTCCGCCGCGGCGGGTACACGGTTGGTCCGGCAGCAGTTGGTGCAGGCGACCGTCGGCAGCGGGGCCCCGGCGCCGTCGCTACTGCCGTCACGGGCCCTGCGGGCGGCGCGGCCTTCCGGAGACCCCAACCGCACCTACCACTGGTCCGGCCAGATCGACCCGGACGGCAAGGCGGGCGGCCCGGCGTACGACGGCGGCGACGAGACGCTCATGTTCGGGTCCTTGCCGCCGGTCAGCCGGCGGACCAGGTTCTGCACGGCCGGGATGCGGGTCGAGCCGCCGACGAGGATGACCTCGTCGATGTCGTTGTCGGTGACCTTGGCGTCGCCCATCGCAGTCCTGACCGGCTCGAGACAGCGCTCCACCAGATCCGAGGTGATCTGCTCGAAGGTGGAGCGGCGGACCGTCTCGGTGAGGTGCTTCGGCCCGGAGGCGTCCGCCGTGACGAACGGCAGGCTCACCTGGGTCTGGCTGACCGAACTCAGCTCGGTCTTCGCCTTCTCGGCCGCCTCGAACAGGCGCTGCAGAGCCTGCGGGTCCTTGCGCAGGTCGATGCCCTCGGCCTTCTGGAAGCCGTCCGCCAAGTGGTCCACCAGACGGCGGTCGAAGTCGTCGCCACCCAGGTGGGAGTCGCCCGCCGTGGCGCGGACCTCCACCACACCGTCGCCGACGTCCAGCAGGCTGACGTCGAACGTGCCGCCGCCGAGGTCGAAGACCATGACCGTCTCGTGGCCCTTCTTGTCCAGCCCGTAGGCCAGCGCTGCGGCGGTCGGCTCGTTGATGATCCGCAGCACGTCGAGGCCGGCGATCCTCCCGGCGTCCTTGGTGGCCTGGCGCTGGGCGTCGTTGAAGTAGGCAGGCACGGTGATGACCGCCTCGGTCACCTTCTCGCCGAGCGACTTCCCGGCGTCGTCGGCGAGCTTGCGCAGCACCTGCGCGCTGATCTCCTCCGGCGCGTACTGCTTTCCCCTCACCTCGAAGCGGGCCACCCCGCCGGGCCCCTCCACGACGTCGAAGGACACCGCCTTGGCCTCGTCGGAGATCGTCGTAGCGACGTCCGATGAACCGCTTCGCGGAGGTGATGGTGCCCTTGGGGTTGAGGATCGACTGCCGACGCGCGAGCTGTCCGACCAGCCGCTGGCCGTCATCGGAGAAGGCCACCACCGACGGGGTCGTCCTGGCTCCCTCCGCATTCGGGACGACCGAGGGCTCACCGCCCTCCCATACCGCGATCACCGAGTTGGTGGTGCCGAGATCGATGCCAACTGCCTTCGCCATGGGAATCTCCTCCGTCGCGACGCGGGACCGGTCGGCGGGCAGCCAGCCGTACGGACGGCTCGCCACACCCATGAGCAGCCTCGCGCGGTACGCGGCACACTTCCTCGCCTCGGCAGGACCAATCCGCGCTGCGGTTCCGGTCCCCGAGGACAGGGACCGGACGTCGTGGGAACGCGTGTCGAGCGGCGTAGCGGGTAGACGGTAAGGACTTCCGAGCCGCGCATGGACCTGCTATGGACGCTGTGCCTTTTCGAACCACCGGTCTCCTCCGCCCCGTCCCGCAGCCGGCGGCCGCGCAGCACGCTCTGCTACGCCTGGTGACGGTCATGCTCGACGGCGAGGACGAGCGCGAGGTGCTGTGGGGGCCATGGCGGCGATCGCCGCCACCGGCCCTTTCACCGCCGAAGCGGCCTATGCCACAACGGTCTGGCGCGGCGCTGCTCACCACGCCGGGTGGCTTCCACCGCGGTCACCCGGCCGGGGGATGCGGCGGCGCGGGATCCTGAAACGCGGGATCCTGAAAGGGGCCCCGCCGGCGAAGCCCCTGGTGAAGCAGCCACTGCCCGCGTGGAGGCCGCCGACCGGCTCGACCGGCGGATCGACTCCCTGGACGGCCACAGCCACCACCTGCACAAGCCGGGCGGACCGTGGGCGTGGGCCATCGCACTGCGGTACCGGGAAACCTGCCTCGGCTATCTCGTCGTCCGGTCCCCGACCACACCCTCGGCTGAAGAGACCGCGCTGACCGATCTGCTCGCGCGGCAGACCGGGATAGTCCTCGCGCGCCTCACCGGGCGCCTGGGCGAGCCGGCCGCCGGGTCGGGGGACATGCGGGCGAGCGGGGACCTGTCCGACACCGGGAACCCACCGGAGCCCGAGAACGGCTCGACCACCGTGGACCTCGGCAAGAGAACTGCCTCCGCCCTGGCCTCGCGGCTCGCCACCTACGACGCGCTCTCCCGCGCCGCCGTCTCCGGCAGAGGCGAGGCGGGAATCCTCCAGACCCTGCACGAGCGCACAGGATTCGCGACCCTCACCGAGGACAGCTTCGGCAACCCGCGGGCCTGGGCAGGTCCCTGCGCGGGCGCCCCCCGGAGCGGAGTCGGCAGCGGAACCCGCCCCGAGTCGGAGAACCGGCGCCGGGACACCCTGATGCACCGCGCGCGGCGCCAGCCCGGCGCCGTCCGGGACCGTGACCGGCTGGTCGTGCCAATAGAGATGGCGGGAGACCTGCTCGGTGTCATCGTGCTGGAGGATCCGGACCAGCGGGCGACGGAGGCGGACACCTCGGCGCTCGAACAGGCCGCTCGGGTGCTGGCTCCCCTTCTCTTCCACGAGCGCAGACTGGCTGAGCTGGAGCCCCACCTGCGCCGCGACCTGGTCGACCGGCTGGTCTCAGGTGAGGGGACCAAGGACGCCTTCACGCAGGCAGCAGCCCTGGGCCACGACCTGCACCGGCCGCACAAAGTCGCCGTACTGGAGTGGCCGGGGGCACCCGAGGGGGCCGCGCTCTGCGATGCGGTGACACGGGCGGCGGAACGGTTGAGCCGGGACGTGCTCGTCGGCTCACGTGGCGCGACGGTTGTCGTCCTGATGACCGGTGAGGACCCGGGTCATCCGGGAGACGAGCTGTACAAGGCCGTCTCAGAGGACCTGGGCACCGGCGCAGGCGCGATCGGGGTCGGCGGCCAGTGCGAGGTCCTCGCCGATCTGCCGCACTCCTACGACGAGGCCGTCCGTGCCCTCGCCGTCCGCCGCCGCTCCCAGGACCCATACGGCAGCACCGCCTTCGACGAGCTGGGCCTATGCCGCATGATGGGCACCGGCGCAGGCGAGCGGGAATCCGACCTCTTCGTCCACGTATGGCTGGGCCGGCTGCTGGACTGGGACGCCCAGCACCACACCGAGCTGGTAATGACACTTTCGCGCTACCTGGAGAGCGGCTGCAGCTACGACGCGACCTCCGAGATGCTCCTCATCCACTGCAGCACGGTCCGCTACCGCCTCCAGCGCATCGGCGAGATCACCGGCCACGACCTCGGCGTCGTGGAGACACGCCTCAATCTGCACATTGCCACCCACATCCACAACGTCCTCGACCCACCGCGTTGAGTCGCGAGCGAGCCAGGGCGTCCGGCTTTGCAGAACGAGTCGTTTCCCTGAGCGGCGCCCGGCCTGTCCACTGCCAACGGGTGGAAGCTTCGCCGTGTTGGGTGCGGCGCGGTGATGGGCAAGCGAACGCCTTGGTGCTGCCCTGCCCGGGTGTGGCTGTGACCGGGAGGGCCTCACCTGGGTGCTCCATCTTCCCCCAGTACTATACGAGTTGGCCGAAATCGAAGACCGCGGTGACCGGTGCGTGGTCGGACCAGCGCTCGGCGTGCGAGGCGGGCCGCTCGACGTAGGCCTCGATGCAGGTGGCCGCGAGTCCCTGACTGGCCATCAGATAGTCAATCCTCCAGCGGAACGACGGCTTTTGTAAAAGGTCCACCCGTTCGAGTGCAGGTTGTTCGAGGGTGTCTGCTGGCCTGGGCGGTAGGGGCCTCCTATGGGCAGCATGACAGCTTTGGCGCCGGTTCGGGCGGTGGTTGGTTCGCGTGTGTCGGACACGCACGGGGACGAGGGCAAGGTCTCGCACCTGGTACAGGCGGAGTCGGCGACGCGGCACGCGCTCTCGAAGGAGTGGGAGATCGTCGGGTCCTTCGAGGACCTGGACGTCTCTGCCCAGATCACCCCGTGGGAGCGTCCCGACCTGGGGCCGTGGCTCACCGAGCGCCAGGGCGACTGGGACGCGTTGGTGTGGGCGAAGGTCGACCGGGCATTCCGGTCGGCCAAGGACTGCGCGGACGTGGCGCACTGGGCGGAGGAGAACCACAAGGTTCTGGTCTTCACCGACGACGGCATCACACTCGACTACCGAGAGGGCCGCGAGTCGTCGTTCGGGAACGAGCTGGCCAAGACATTCCTGATGCTGGCATCGATCTTCGCCGAGATGGAGCTCAAGCGGATCAAGGCCCGCGTCACGGCGGCGCACAAGCACCTGCGAAAGACGGACCGCTGGGCCGGCGGCCAGCCGCCGTACGGGTACCGGATCGTCGACCGGCCCGGTGGCGGTCGCACCCTGGAGCCGGACCCGGTCACCTCCGAAGCCGTGCGTTACATGGGCAAGCTCCTTCTGGAGGGGCAGAGCCAGTGGATGATCGCCACGGCCCTGGAGGCGGCTGGCTTCGACACCCCGTCGATGCACGCGTACAAGAACCAGGGCGAGACGTACTCGAGCAAGCGCAAGACGCCGCCGTCGAACCACTGGAACCCCACCAGTGTGGGCAAGATCCTGCGCTCGCCGGCGACGATGGGCGTGAAGCTGACCGGCCGCTCGGTGAAGGCGCGCAAGGTCGCCCGTGATGCGAAGGGCCTGCCGATCCGCATGGCGAAGCCTCTGTTCACGGAGGAAGTATGGGCAGCGGTCCAGGCTGCAATGGACGAGCGGTCGATTACGAAGGAGCGCTCCAACGGCGCCTCGCCCTGGCTCGGCGTGCCGCACTGCGACCGCTGCGGCGACCGGTTCTACAGGCAGGTGAACCTCGCCAAGAACGGCAAGATCTACGAGTACTACCGCTGCGCGAAGACGGCCGGCAAACCGGCCTGTAAGGGCCAGTCCGTGAAGGGCGAGCGCGTCACCGCCGCGATCACCGCGCTGGTCGAGCGCCTGGCCGGCCTCGCGATGACGGTGCGCAGGTTCATCCCAGGTGAGGACCACACTGAACAGCTCAACCACGTCACCCAGGCCATGCGCGATCTGCGCGAGGAGAAGCTCCGCAACCTGTTCGACTACCCCGGCGGCGACGACGAGTACTCCGAAGCCCTCGAAGTCCTCGTCGACGAACGCCGCCGCCTCGCCGCTCTCCCACAACGCCCCTCCGCCTGGATTGAGGTCGAAACCGGACGGACCTTCGCCGACGCCTGGGCCCAGGCCGACCAGGAACACCGCCGCCAGCTCCTCCTCGGCCTCAAGGCCCGCCTCTACATGACACCCACCAACGAAGGCTGGTACCTGCCCACCGACCTTGGTGCCCGGCTACAGCAACTGGAGGGCGCTGCGAACCGGGCGGTTGGTGTGTGGCGCTTGTGATCGCCATAGCCCCGGGTTGGATACCTGGCAGGGGCGCCTGCTGGAGAGCGGCCGCCGTCGACGACATCATGGGCGGAACCGGTGTTCTCCGCCTTACGACTCCGGTTCCAGCCGCATAACGACGTCTCGGATGACGATCGGTGCGGATGCCTGTTGGGACAGGACGTCCAGCAGGTCGGGGCGGATCACCACGGCGCAGCCGGTCGTCCGCGGCCACGGGAGGCGGTAGGCGCTGCGCTCGTGCTCGGTGCGCCAGCAGATGAGCCGCAGGGCCGGACCGTGGTCGTCGTCCAGTGTCAGCGGGGCTCCGGGCCTCAGGCGCAGTGCGGCACGCAGCCTTGGGGTGGGTGTTAGTGCGAAGCCGGGCAGTCCCAGGCCTTGGGCTGCGTCTGCGGCGGCGGTCATTGCGCGGTCGAGGCCGAGGAGCGGGGTTCCCGGCGGGATGTCAGCGTCGGGGTACTGCCCCAACGGTCGGGTCCACTCCTCAAGGTCTCCGTTCAAGAGGAAGGGCGGAGCGCTGCCTTGCTGGTTCCTGGTGCCCGTCACTTCCGGGCCCGAGAAGGTCACGACGGTTAGGCCGGTCGTCCTGGTTTCTGGTGACAGGAACCTGCGTTCCTCCACGGAAGCGAGGATGTGCCAGCTCGGGAGGGCCCGTCCGATGAGGGTGGCGGCTCGCGCCAGTGGCCGTGTGGAGATGGTCTCGGCGGTTGTTCCGGCTGCCGGGGTGCCCTGGTCGGACGGGTCATCCGGGCCGGGTGGCAGAGGAAGGTCGGGGCGCGGCCAGCGTGCTTCTTCGAAAGCCAGCGGGATGCGGGGGTCGTCTGTCAGTACGGTGGCCAGCTGATCCTCCCAAATTGCCGGATCGCTCACACCCAGGCCCTGCGAGACCCTGTGTGCGCGGCTACCTGCTGCCACCCTGTGGATCGCCTCTTCGATGGTCTCGTCGATGGCGAGGTAAGCGTCTGGCATCTCACTCTCGTCGGCACTGCGGTTGGCGCGGCGCTGGGCCTTGTTCCTCTCGATGGTGCGCTCGGTGTCGACCTCGCGGCGGACCTTGGCGAGGACCGCTCGGATCAGCCCGGGCTGCAGTTGCTCGGCTTCGCTCAGCCGCGCGCGGGCCACTTCTGCGACCATCCCCTTCACGAAGCGGTCTTTCTGGCTGTCTTCCTGTACGGCGGAGGTTCACAGGCGGCTTGGCGGAGTAAGCGCGGCCGGATCGGAGGGTCCCATGGGCACGTCAGCCGCATTGGTGAGTAGTCGGCGGGCAAGGGCGCGGACGGTGAGCAGCGGTCCGCGGGCCAGTGCTTCGAGTGCGTGCTGGCAGTGGTCCACGACGGGTTGGGCTGCGGGGCCCTGTCCCTGGAGGAGGCACAGCAGCCACATCAGGGTCGCCGGATCGGAGAGTTGCTCCAATGCGAGGGCCATGGCGGGTGCCGTGGCTTCGGGGCGCAGCGTGATCAGGGACCGCGTCGCGACCATCGCGCGGCGTTTGCCTTCCCGGTCCGCGTAGGCAACTGCGGCCAGTGCCGCTGTCGCGAAGGCGCGATCGAGATCGCCGGGTGCGGGGGTGCCGTTGTCGTTGTCGGGGGCGCGGTAGGGGCGCTGGGGGTCGTCGCTGTCGTGGACGCGGGGTGCTCTGTTCTCGATGATCGTTGCGGCTTCGTCCCAAAGGGCAAAGGCCAGGTCGAGAGAGTCGTTCGGGGGCAGGCCGAGGGCTTGGTGGGCGAAGGCGAAGACCAGTGCCTGGGTGATGCCGTGGGTCCCGTACCGGCCAGCGCCCACCACTGCTTCGGCTTCATCGGTGATGACGCGGTGGGTGAGGGCGGGGTCGAGTTGGGAGGCCGTGCGAAGGGCGTCGAGGGCTGTCTCGCCCCCGAAGTTCAGCCATCCACCTTGTCCGCGGGTGCGTACCCAGGTCAGTGCGTAGGCTTCGGCGGCGAGAGTGTCGTGGCCGTTCTGGCGGAGCTTGTCCGCGAGTTGGCGCAGCAGGAGCGGGCCATCCCGGAAGTCGAAGGGGCCCGCGATGGCGCGCAGGACTTGCGCGGCCTCGTCGGTCTGTCCTCGGGCGATGAGGTCGAGCAGGCCGTCGCCGACGAGGCCTGTCATCTGTTCCAGGGTGTGCTGTGGTGCGCCGGCCTCGTACGAGCTCAGGTGCCATGCGCGCAGTACCCGGATCAGGCCGACCGGCTCGGAGCGCGCGGGTGACAAGGCGGCAGGTGACGTCGGCGGCGGAGCGGCCAGCTGCGCGGGGCTTGGTGCGCTGCGAAGGGTCTGGGGCTCGTCGGTGACCAGTGGTTCGGGCAGGGGGGTGAGCTGCGGGGCGCCGATGCGTTCGGCGACGGCGTTGAGTTCCGCAACAAGCTGCGCGTCGGTCGGCATGGTCTCGTCGGTGGAGGAGCCGCGGTTCGCTTGCCGCTCGTCGGCCCTGCTCAGTGCGAGGCGCAGCAGTCGTGGAACGCCGTCGGGAGTGGAGGGGCCGATTGTCCGGGCGAGCCGGTCCAGAAGTTCGGCGTCGGCTTGGAGGAGCGGGGTGTCCAAGGTGATGCGGAGCGCGGTTGCCGCGACCGGGTCTGCGGTGTCGCTCCACGCGCGCCAGAGGTCTTCTCGGGCGCCGTGGAGGAGGGTGTTCGGGCCGTTGCAGTCACTGAGCAGGTCGGCGGCTGCGAGATCGGCAAGGGCCGCGGGGTCTGCCCCGGCCAGGACGCGCCACCATCGCGGGCGGGCGGCGTTGGTCTCCTTGCCGTCCGTGTGAAGGACAAGGCGTTCGCACAGTGGCTGGATGCGCGCCACCCGCGCCCGCCCCCGGGCCGGATCCGTAGCGACCAGGGCGGGCAGCGGATCCAGGACCTCGTAGACGGTGATGTCCTTGCGCCAGCCGTAGGCCACCAGGAAGCGGCAGGCCGCCAGCCAGAGTTCCTCCGCCTTGACGAGGTCGTCGGCGATGAGGGCAAGACGCGCGTGGATGAGACGATAGCGGGCGAGGTCGCTGTAGAAGCGTCCGCCGGCCTGCTGCAGGAGCTCATTGCGGACGGCTTCGTCGACGTCGGCCCGCCGTGCGGGCGTGGTGTGCTCGACGGCAATCGTCAGGAGAGTGTCGGTCGGCAGCGGTCCGCCCATCTCGCCGCTCGCACTGACGCTGAGTTCCCGGCTGACGTGGATGAGGGTCTTCCACGCCTGTGGCCAGTCCTGGTCGGACACGAGGGTGACCGCTCGGCGTACCGACTCTTCGATGAGCGGATGGATCGGGTAGAGGTCGCAGGCGCGGGGTTTGCCGGTGAAGCGGCCGAGGTCTGCGGTCAGGAGCCCGAGGGCTTCGATGACCAGGCCAGACCGGGTGGGTGTTTCGGCGGTCTCGGCACGGGCGAGGGCGATCGCGAACCGCAGCCAGCAGGGGTACCAGCCGGGCCCCTGGACGAGAGAAGGTGCCGCGCCCAGGGCAATGGGGTCGGTCCGTGCCGTGATCGCCAGCGCGTCGAGCCACCCGGCCACGACCACGGGGCTCCACCGGACCTGTTCGTTCTGTACGTCGCGGGTGAGAGAGAACAGGGCGTCGCGGGCCGTCGAAGTCTCCTCTGCCGCAATGCCTTCGGCGAGATCGGCGGCGGCGACCCCCAGTGCGAGCAGCCGGTGCGCCGTTCCCATCACATAGCCCAGGTCGGCGGCCTTCTGCGCCCAGTCCGCGGCGCTGCCTGCCGCCTCGGGCGCCGCGCCTGCGGCGACCTGCTCGGCGAGCGCGAGGCATACCGGGCCGCCCGTCTCAAGGCGCGGAACCAGGTCGGTGACGGCCTCCATGCCGACGGTGTCGAGGAGCGTCTTAACGACAGCGTCGGCCGCTTCCTGGTCACCCCGTTCGTCAAACCACTCGGTGATGCGGTCCAGCGACACCGGCCGGCCGGGCCCGTCCTCGCGTGGTTCCTCCCCTGTCCCCTGATCGGTCGCCGACAGGCGCAGCCGGCCGCGCAGGTATGCCAGTTCGACGGCCCGGTCGGACTCCGCACCGTAGGAGGTGTTGTCCGATTCCGCCTCGTGGTCATGTGCCGTCATGTACGCGTGCCAAGGTGCCACGGCACCTGCCTCGTCGAGGACGGCGCACATCTGCAAACCTGCCCGGGCAGGCATGACAGTCCGCCCGTCGTAAAGGAGCCGATCCGCCAGCGTCTGAGCCCCCACCAAGGCGATCGGCACGTCGGCGAATTCCACCAGGTCCGACTCGAAGCGCTCGAACTCGAACGTCTGCGCGGCCCTGGCCAGTTCGACACAGCGCGCGACGAGGGGCCAGTTCGCCGTCCTGGCGGCGCAGCGCACGCCGGTGGCCAGATTGTCCCTGATCGCCGAGGCCGGGTGGGCGGTGGCAACGGCACGGGTGACGAAGTCCCGCCCGATGAGATCGAGCACCTCCGCGTCGCGTCCCGCTTCGGCGAGGATCTGCAGGAGGCGACGGAAGGCCCGCGAGTCGTCGAACAGTCCCTTCCCGGTCAGCCAGGTGGCGATCAGCGCCAGCGTCGATTCCAGAGCCCGAGGGTCGTTGTCATAGCCCAGGCGCAGGTAGCGGGCAAACGACTCGTGGTAAACACGGATCTCTCTGGGCCCGGCCGTCCCGGAGAGCACCGGGGCCAGCACCTTCAACGCGCCGCCGATCCTGTGCGCCCGGTCCGGGATGATCTGCTCGAGCTCCTCGCGGGTAACGGACATGCCGAGCAGGGCGATGATGTCCGCGACGACATAGGCGTCCGCGCCGAGGGTGTCGTAGAGATGGTTGTAGTAGCCCTCCAACGATCCCTGGTAGGCCGGGAGCGCCCGCACCACTGCCGCGGCTTTCGTGATCGTCTCCGGCCGGAGGGCGACCTCGCGGCAGAGATACGTCGCGTACAGGGCGTTTCCACCCGAGTGTTCCTGCAGCGCGTCCAGGAAATCGGTCACGTCGCGGTCGTCGGTCAGGAGCGCTTCGGTGCGCTCGTCGTCCGCCGCCGGGACGAGTCTGAGCCGCTGGGCGACGGCGCGGCACTCGTGCGCTGTCAGTGGCGGCACGGCGACGGAAGCCGCCCCCGTGTCCTGGAGCGGGACGAGGTGGTGTCCGGGCTGGCTGAGCACGATAAGGACGCTGCCGGGCGGAAGGGGCATCGAGCCGAGGACCGCGGCGAGAGCCAGGGACGGATCGGCTCTCCTGGTCCTTCCTCCTTGTACGCGGGTGACGTGGTCCAGACCGTCCACGACGAGCGCCACGCGCCGGGTGGGATCCTTGCGCAGCGCGGTGTCCACCGCCGTGGTCAGTGCTTGCGCATCGGCGGCGAAACGCGGACGCTGCTCCTGGATGAGGTCGGGTTCCGCCTCGGCCAGCCGGCCCAGCAAGCTGCCGAAGACCGTTTCCGTGACCACCCGGGTCAGCTGATCGCCGTCGGCGTCGCCGAGGTAGCAGTAGTGCTCGGCGACGAGCCATCCGTCACTCGTGAGTTGGTCGACCAGCTGCTGGCACGCCCAGGACTTGCCCTGTCCCGGGGGGCCCGTGACCAGCAGGACTGCCCCGTCGGCTGCCGCCGTCGCGGCTGCTTCCACCAGGACACCAACTGTGGCGGGCCTCGCGACCTCCAGGGCGCGGTCAACAGGGTTCTCGCGCACGACGGCGCCGAGGTCGCTGCGCAACTGGGCCTGGCGCAGTAGCTCGCGCGGTGTCACCTCGGTGCCGCGCTGCCGGGCGGAGCGGACTGTCCGGATCAGCGCCTCGGCGACGTTCACCGGTGAGCGGCCCTCGTTGGGGTAGATCCCCGCGCCGAGCTCGCCGCGTACCCGTTGGAGGAGAAGCTGTTCGGCTGGCCCGGGCTGTAGGAGGTCCGTCGTCATGGCTGGTGCGCTGACTTCCACCACCAAGTGCTCGCACAGCCATTCCAGGTCCTGCTTGGAGACGGCCTTGTCGCCGCTGGTCAGGAACCCGAAGATGTTGCCTGCCCTGCGCCGGCCCCGCGCGGGCAGGTCAAACCCTCGCCAGAGCGCTTCCGCGTCGAACCGCAGGAGTGTGGTGTTCATCCCCGCCAGGAATGGCGGGTCGGAGGCGGGAGCGGACACCATCACCGCCTTCAGCGCGTCGTCTTCCGGAGGAGCGTCGCGCATCACGATGCGCAACCGGTGGGCGGTGGCACCCGCGCCGGGCCCGTCCCGGTCGGCGACGGCAGCCGCGACCAGGCGGTCCAACCTCAAATCGCGGCTGTCGGACGTGAACGTGGTGTAGCCGAGAGGTGCTTCTTCGTCCGAGTGCTTGAACTGGGTCCGCTCGCGGGATCCGTCCACATTGATCACCGTAAGGTCGTCGAAGCGGTCGTCCGCCACCAGCTTCTCGTCGACACGGACCCTGGCGACCCCGCCGAGCAGCAGGTCGACGACGCGGCCTGCCTCCATCAAATCCTGGTACTCGTACCCGCGGTGCGCGGCAGTCAGATCACTCATATCGGCAGCATTCTCCACCGTCGAAGCACCCCGCTGGCGCAGAAGTGACCAAACCGCGACGAAGGCGCCGGTGAGGTCTACCGGCTTTGCTGTCGCTGAGGACCGCGGCTGCCGTGAGGCGCACCGCTGACAACGCCGGTGTCGAGCGGCGCAGTCCGTGAGGACGCAACAGCCGCTACGGCGAGCCGATCTCCGCGCCGGTCCTGCCCGCACTCCAACGGGCGCTGGCTTTCCTCGGCCGCTGAGAAGGTACTGCCGCCGCCGCATCGGTGACGTCCGCTGGACGGGCTGCCATGGTGTGGAAGGTGACCTGTTGTGTCAGGGTGCGGTACTAACGCTTTCGCTTCTGCCTTGTTCTGGCAATGCTGCTCGCCTTATGCGGTGGCCGCTTGGCGTTCGGATGGAGCGCTCGCTGAAGGTCCGAGGCGGCTCGCAATGACCTCACAGTGGCCGTCAGCGTGGCGTCGAGCGGCCCGATGTGTCCGTCGTAGAAAGCTCCGACGAGACTCCGAGTCTGTTCGTCGTACAGGAAGACGACGCCCCTCGGGATGCCGAGTTGGTGCTTCTTCGCCCTCAAGTAGCCGCAGAGGTTCTTCTCGGTATCGGCGGGATTCGCCCTGGGTGGGCGGGTGGCCCAGACGAACAGCCATCCCTCGGCCGGGTCGACGCTGCCTGTCATGGGAATGGTGAGACTACGTCCGAGCCCGTTCGGATCGGGGTTGTTCAGGAGGTCGCCGCCGTGCCGGGCGAATCTGTGCTGCACGTCCGTCGACGTCGAGAGAAGCGTCGCACCGATGCTGAGCCACCCGGTCACGTTCCGGGTTTGCAGCTCATCAACGAGAGTGGCGACCGGAGACGGCACCATCACCGGCTTTGGAGCCGTTCCGGCACCTACGCTGGCGCGATGGAACCATCTGTCGAGCGCGTCAGTGCGGCTGCTCAGGAAGACCGGTTGCTGTGCGCGGTACCGGCGCAGCTCGGCTGTGGTCGGTTCAGGCAGGAACGGAAACGCGCTGCGTACCTTCGCCGGGTCGGGTTCGACCCAGAGGCCGGCTTCGAAGAAATAGAGGAATAGGTCCAACTCGTCCGGTGCGCTGAACATGACGGTGACATCTGGATTGCGCCGCCGGCGGAGGTAAAGGAGGAACTCGGCTGGGCGATCGACGAGTTCGGTAATCACCTCGAGGTCGTGCAGCGAGACGGTCCATGGAATGTTCTCGGGGCTGAGGATGCCAGCCTGCATCAGCTCCGAAGTGGCTGTCAGGACAGTCGGCAGATCGTCGAGGCTTACCGCGATCGTGTGGATCTCGCGGATGTGCCTGAAGCCAACCCAGCCCTCGCCTTCGATCTGGAGGCCACCGTCTCTCTCGATCCCGTTTCGCATCCGGCCCGCCTGCGCGGCGGCGTTCGTGATGATGCCGGTCAGATCCCTGCGAATCCGTGCCGTTCTTCCAGCCCTGGATAGGGCGCTCAACGCGACGGCCTTGTCCTCCACGATGATTGCAACGTCGTCGAGGATGACAAGGTGATCGCCCTCGACGCGTTTGGTGTATCCCGCTGGATCAGCGGCCACCTCCTGGGCGCTGTTCGCGGGCACGTAGTACTCGAAGGCGTCCCTGTAGTAGGCGCCTGGAAGTACGCGGCCCAACGCGGTCCGTGTTCGGGACTCGAGAAGGTCTCCGCGGTGCTTCGCGTAGCTGTCCCACGCGACTGAGGTCTTCAGGTGATCTTCGAGATTCTCTCGGACTGCGAACACGTTCAGTGCGGAGTGCGGGAGCATGAGGCGCCCGTTCTCGGTTTGGACGAGCGGCCTGGTACGCATCGGGTTCCTGCCGCTCGTGAAGGCGTCGACGACCTGTGCCGGTGTAGCGCTGCCAAGATCGAGGCGGAACCGTTCGACGACCGCTTCGACTCGTTCCCCGGAGATGCCGGTGTGCGCGGCGATGTCATCGACCGTAACCGTCACCTCGTCGGCGCCGGGCTCGAACATCGACATGAAACTGGAGCGTGCGAGGTCCTTCAGTTCACCGTCTGGCTGGCCGGCCTGTGTCGCGGCCATGGCACTCAGGATCGTGTTGCGCATGGCGTCCATGCGGCTGTTCATGCCGTCCTCTTGCAGGTCGTGGCACGCCTCCAGAACGGCGATGGCGTCCGTTGCATCGAAGCCGAGTTCGGCATTCAATGCGGCGCGAACATTTGGATCTCCGTCGAGGAGTTCACGGTTGGTTGCCTCGACCATCTCCGGGTAAGACGAGTTGCGCATCCACACCTCGGCGCCGCGAAGAAGCAAGGTCACCAGAGCGAGCTTGTCGGCCCGATCCACGGCGGCAAAAGCCCGGATCTGTGCAAGACGAAGAAGCCTGTCAAGGTCTTCCCTCGCCTCCTCAGAGACGAAGCGGCTCATCTCCTGGTCCGCGACTGGATCGGGGAAAGGGGTACCCGCTGCCGCTGCTTCCCGGCGCGCAGCAAGAGCAACAAGGGTGAGCAGCTCCACTTGAGCGGCGCTGGCCTCCGCAACGACCGGCACCGTTCCCTCAGGTGCCATCGGAAGCATCGCCAGGCGAGCCACCTCGATGAGCCGGATCGCGTCGAATCGCCGAAGCTTCGCGACAAGATCGGCAACGGCGCCATCGAACGCCATGCCGGCAGCCGCTTCAGGGTCGTCGGCCTCGGCAAACCTGGCCATCAGGTCCACCAGCGACGCCCAGGACTCGATCATCACACGGGCATGTGGGTCGAATGCCGATGATGAAGAGGCAATCCGAGACTGCTTCTTCTTCCGAGCTTCGCGGCGTTTCGATCGAGAACCCATCGGCCAACCTCATCACACTTCGAGACCCTTGAGCCAACCGATTCACACACCGGGCGCGGACAACTCCGAGTCGGCACAGCTCGGCAGCGATCGCGGCATCCCGGGTCGGCGACGAGCTGACGGCACGGATCGCCAAAGTGGACCCAACACGGCGTCGCATCCGCCTCTCGCTTCCTACCGAGCATGCGCCCGCGGACTGACACCGTGGCCACCTGGGTGGTCAGCCCAGAGCACGCCTGGGAAATTACGTGGCCTTCCACAACCACCGGGTCCTCCGGCCGCTCCGGCAGTCGGTTGGTCCCGTACGCGCGCCCAGATGCCCCCTTCGCAAAGGCGGTGACGGTTAGATCCTGCGCTCGCCGGCGACGATGGGCCCAAAGCTGACCGGTCGGTCCGTCAAGGCGCGCAAGATCGCGCGTGACGCGAAGGGCCTGCCCATCCGGATGGCCAAGCCGCTGTTCACCGAGGAGAAGTGGGCGGCGGTCCAGGCCGCGATGGACGAGCGGTCCATCACGAAGGCGCGCTCGAACGGCGCCTCGCCCTGGCTCGGCGTGCCTCACTGCGACCGCTGCGGCGACCGGTTCTACCGGCAGGTGAACCTCGCCAAGAACGGCAAGATCTACGAGTACTACCGGTGTGCGAAGACGGTCGGCAAGCCCGCCTGCAAGGGCCAGTCCGTCAAGGGCGAGCGCGTCACCGCCGCGATCACCGCCCTGGTGGAGCGCCTGGCCGGGCTGGCGATGACGGTGCGCAGGTTCATCCCAGGTGAGGACCACACCGAGCAGCTCAGCCATGTCACCCAGGCCATGCGCGACCTGCGCGAGGAGAAGCGCCGCAACCTGTCCGACTACCCCGGCGGCGACGACGAGTACTCCGAAGCCCTTGAGATCCTGGTCGACGAACGCCGCCGTCTCGCCGCCCTCCCACAACGCCCCTCCGCCTGGGTCGAGGTCGAAACCGGCCAGACCTTCGCCGACGCCTGGAACCAGGCCGACCAGGAAGAACGCCGCCAGCTCCTCCTCGGCCTCAAGGCCCGCCTCTACATGACACCGGCCAACGAAGGCTGGTACCTACCCGCCGAACTTCAAGAGCGAATACGACAGCTGGAGTGCGTCCACGGCTCGGCGTACGTCGGGTGACTCGGCTCGACGGTGAGACCGGCCAGAGCCTTGCCGACACCCGCAGCCTCGCCCGGACGCGCTGCGACGTTCTCGCGGCCAGCCAGACATGTTGATGTCGGAGTGAGAGCGGAATCTCCCGATAGCCCTCCGCACGGCGTACCAGCCGTCCATCATGGAGGCATGACGTCCAATGACCCCGACCCGGCGTACGCTCGACCAGAGATCACTGCGGTGACGCGGCAAGACATCCTCAAGTACCTGCGCGGGATGTCGAGCCCCTGGTGGGGGAAGCTGGACGAGGTCACGTTTCTGGAGGGCCTCTACGACCTGGACCGTTGTCAGTCCGAGAACAGCCAGCTTCCGACTGTCCGGGCCGATATCCAGCAGCACCGGTTCAACAACTACGACCTGCCCGACGACTGGATCTTCGAGGACCCCAGGTTGGAGCTTGCCCAGGGGCCGGACGAGGTACTGCTCGCCTTTCTGGCACGGGTGGTCCATCCCGAGGTGGCAGCCGACGTCGAGGAGGCGTTGGCGTATGTCGAGGAGCTGAACCGGCTTCTGGCGCCCGATGGATGGGGCCTGCGCTCCTACGAGTTCGTTTCCGGCCGCCCGCTGTATACCCCGGTCCGCGTCGCGCCGACGGGTCCGCTGGTCCCGTTGCCGCTGGGCGATGAGGACACGGGCAAGCTCGACCTGGTACTGGGCCAGACCTACAGCCTCCTGGACTGCGCCAGCGAGGAGAGCGCACGCGATCTTCTGCGCACCGCGGTTCTGACCCTGCGCCGCGACGGCGGCTTCTTCCATCCCATGCCGGGTGACGGCTGGACGGCGGACACGTACGAGGCGGTCCTGACGGTGGAGCGCGAGCTCCTGCACGCCGTCACCGAAGAGACGAAGGGGTTGATCTGGCGGACGCTGGAGGCTGTGCTCCGCCAGCTCGGGCGCGCCGACGTCCAGGGCCTCGTGGTCGAGGGCGATCCCCGGCCGATGCCCAACATCGCGCCGGACTGGCGGACCCATGCCGCCGCACCTGCCGCCCCCATCGTTCGCGGCTTCCGCCTCCCCTTCACCACCACCGAGTTCGACGTCACCAAAGGGGACTTCGCCAGCCTGGAGATCCGCGGTTCCCAGGACGGCGACGGGCTCCAGCACCTCTACGACACCCGCGCACGCCGAATGATCACCAGCTTCGTCCTCGACGACCGGCCCCAGGTAGCGACCCTGCTCAACGTCACCATCATCAAGAAGGGCGACAGCTACACGCCGAGGATCAAGCTCTGGAAGAAGGACAAGAATAAGGCGCCGGACACCCCCATTTCCCAGATGATCCCTGACACCGGCGCCACCCGTGCCGTCAAGGCGCTCGTCGACACCGGCGACGTTCACGAGAACTTCTGGAAGGTCATCAACTTCCTCCAGGGCTGCGCCGGCCTGAGCACTCCCGGCGACCTCCACCAGTGGGCGACCGGGGACGAAGCACAGCTGGTCCAGCTGCTGACTGGTCAGGACCGGACGATGGTTCTTGGTGCGGTCAGGTCCGCGATCGGCGGCGGACTCACGGAAGAGGACATCCGGCTGATCAGCAACCGCAAGGAACAGCTCCAGAGGTTCGAGCGACTGCTTACCGATCCGGACTACTTCCAGCAGGCGGAGAGCCTGGCTACGACACGCGGGCCGGAGGCGGTCTGGCAGGCCTTCTTCGAGGAGAATCAGTGGATCTTCGGGTACGGCCTCAACCTCATCGCCTGCCAATCCGTCGACGACGGCAAGCTGGAACGCATCACCACAGGCGCCAACATCTTCGGCGGTGCGGGGAAACGCATCGACGCCATCATGCGTTCCAGGGGACTGATCAGCAGCATGCTCTTCTGCGAGATCAAGACCCACGCGACAGAGCTGCTCGCCAAGACCCCGTACCGATCGGGCGTCTACCAGGCATCGAAGGAGCTGGGCGGAGGCGTAGCTCAAGTGCAGACGACCGTCAACAAAGCCCAGCAGCTCATCTCCCGCGAGTTCCTCGAGCGCATCTACGAAGACGACGGCACCCCAGTCGAGATAGGTCTGTCTACCACCCGCCCTCGGCAGGTAGTGGTGATCGGCAGCCTCCAGGAGTTCATCCAGAACGGTGCTGTGAATCCGGCGATGCTCAGCTCCTTCGAGCTGTACCGGACGTCGATCCAGGACGTCGAGATCATCACGTTCGACGAGCTCTACCAGCGGGCGTGTTTCATCGTCGAGGACCGCTGAGTCTGGCTGGTACAAGAGCATCGGATCGAGAGCTCCATCGCGTGGGCATTGCGGCGGAACAAGTCGCCGCCTCGGTTCAGAATGCGTGGCCGATCGGCGTCTTGACTTGAAGTGCGACCTGTTCCGGCGGCTGAAAGCTACGGTTTATCCGACAGCTCGCGGTAGCCCAGTCGGCAGCTGCGACAATTTGGCACTGCACTGCACTGCACTGCACTGCACTGCACTGCACGGCTGCGGAGGCGGTGTGCGCGGGCCGTACGCTCATTCACTTGAGCAGTCCTGGCGACGCGCTGCGCAGGGTGCTGGACAAGACCGAGCTGGTGGATCAAGGCCTCGGACTCATTGATCATGACCAAATGCGTGCCCTAGTGGCATGGCTGCGGATGATTTCGTACGGCATGTGGAGGCGGCGGTTGAAGGACCCCGGGGCGGCGGGTTCCCGTCGGCGGCAGGTGTGGGCGCAGTCGGTGAAGAAGGCGCGGACGTGCTTGAGGAGCCTGGCGGAGGGCGATACGGACTCGCGCGATCTGAAGGCCGTGATCGAGGAGGTACTGGCCCCCGAGTACAAGGGGCGAGTGATTGTCGAACTGCTGCAGAACGCCCACGACGCGCACCCGGCCAAGGCGGGCGTCGGGCGGGTGGAGATCCTGCTCGACGAGACCGAGGGCGAGCACGGGGTCCTCTACGTGGCCAACAGCGGCCGCGAGGTGACGCGGGAGCGCTTCGACGCGCTGCGCCGGGTCGCGGCGTCGCCCAAACGGCCGGACGAGGGGATCGGGCACAAAGGCGTGGGCTTCAAGAGCGTCCGTCAGCTGACCGAGGCCCCGGAGGTCTACAGCGTCTCCCGCCCAGGCGCCAAGACCTTCGACGGCTACGGCTTCCGCTTTGCCCGGCCGTCGGACTTCGACCGGCTGGCGGCCGAAGCGGCCCCGGACGACCCCAGCGCGGCCGACAAACTTCGCGAGAACCTGTCCGCGCTGATGCTCCCGGTGCCCGTCGATGAGGTCCCGGAGCCGGTGCGGCAGCTCTGCCGTCGCGGGATCGTCACCGTCGTCCGGCTGCCCCTCAAAGACACCGAGGCCCGCGACTCGGCTGCCAGGCAGCTGCGCGAACTCACCGACGACAGCGCGCCCTTCGAGCTCTTCCTCGACCGTCTGGCCACGGTCGTGGTGTCCCACACCCAGGCCGGCGCCGCCCCGAAGCGCGTCGTCTTCGGGCGGCGGGTGACCACGTTGTACAAGGGCCGAGGCCTCAGGATCGAGGAGGTGGCGCTGCGCCGCGGGCGTCTGCAGCTGGTCCTGGTCCGCAGCCGGGTGCCGGAGGAGCGCGTCCTCCCCGCCATCGCGGCCAGCGGCGACATGGGCAAGGCCTGGGACAAATGGCGCGGGTCCGCCGAGGTGGTGGTCGCCGTCCCGGCAGGCGAACCGCTGAGGGGCGGCCGGCTCTACACCTTCCTGCCGATGGGTGCCACGACCGAGTGCCCGGTCGACGGGTACATCAACGCGCCGTTCTTCTCCCACGTCAGCCGCCGCACGCTCGTCGTCGAGACGCCGTGGAACCAGTTGCTGCTGGACGAGGTGGCCACGGCCTGCGCCCGGGCGGCCGTGCTGGTCGACGAGGGGCGGGTGCGGTTGCCGGGCGAGTCCGTGATCGACCTGGTCTGCCGGAACGGCGCCGAACTGGATCGGCTGCAGGAGGCGTTTCGGAAGCTGGACCGCAAGCTCAACGAGGTAGCATTCATGCCGAGGGTGCACCCGGAGGGCTCCCGCACCTCGTTCGACCGCGGCAAGTTCATCGAGCAGCCCGAGGGTGTCGAGGTCTTTACTCCGCAGGCAGTCGGTGCGACCGGCAGGGCGGAGATCATCGACTCTGCCCTGCACCCGCTGCGCGCCGAACGGCTCCGGAGGATGGCCCGTCTTCTCTACCTGCGCCTGGAGCCCGCGACCTTCCAACTCGCCCAGTGGGCCGAGGCCGTGGCCGAGCAGCTGGCCGAGAGCACCGGCGCAAAGGACGCTGACCACGAGCGCTGGGCCGACTTCTACCATGACCTGGCGCTGTCGTTCCCCGACGCCGCCGTATTGCAGGGCAAGCGGATCGTCCTCGACACGGGCGGCCGGCTCGTCCCCGCCGGTGGCGAGCACGTCTTCTTCCCCGGCACGGGCGACGTCCTGCTCCAGCCCGACACGCTGCCCGCCCGCGTACGCGAGCACCTCTCCTTCGTTCATGACCAGATCCCGTGGTCGACAGGCCGGGGCAAGGTTCGGAACCGCCGCGCCGCCGGGCGCCGGTGGCTCGAACAGCAGCGGCTCGTGCAGACGTATACCCCGGCGGCGCTGCTGCCCGTCCTGACCGCAGTGATGGGGCAGGACGGGCAGGACGACGAGACCCGGTGGGAGTGCCTGCACCTCGCCTGCCGCCTGTGGATCGCGCAGGGCTCGCGTGGTGGCCGCATCAAGGGCCTGCTCGTCCCCACTAGGGGAGGCTGGTCGCCCACCTGGCGGGCGATGTTCGGCCCGGGCTGGGCGGGACCGTCCTCGGTCGTCGACGGCACCCTCGTCCGCTTCCTGGACCTGACCCGGCCCCTGGACCGCTCCCTCCGTCAGGCCCATGACACACTGCTGAGGCCGGCCGCCGAGGTGTGTGAGGGCAGCGGCACCGACCCGGCGGTGTTCCAGCGCTTCCTGGAGCGCCAGGACGTGCGCCACGGCCTGCGGCCGACCTACCTCACCGTCACGGACTCGGTGAAGGGGAGCCAGCTCAACCACCCGTGGTCCTTCGACGCCTACCGGTCGATCTACCGTACGGCTGAGGCGCGCAGGCAGTGGGTGGCCACGGCCCAGACCTGGCCGAACAGGCACGGCGGCCTCTACGCGACCGTCGCCTACCAGCCCCAGAACCGTCTGCTGGCGAAGCTCCCGGGTCAGGACGCCTACGCCGAGTTCTCGGACGAGGGCCGCCGGCTCTACGCCGAGCTGATCGTCCACGGCCTGGGCACGTGGCTGCCCAACGCGCTGGAGACCCGGTTCGTGCGTGGCAGAGACGGCTCCGGGACTGCCTGGCCGACCCCGCTCGCCGCGTTCCTCCGCCATGCGCCGTGGATTCCGCAGGCCCTGGACCACCAGGGCCGGAGCACCTTCGCCCCAGTCTCGGCCGCGTGGTGGTGGAGTGAGAGCGAGCAGCCGCCCGCCTACCTCTCCGTTGTGTCCGCAGAGCTTCGGCAGATGGCGACCGGCAAAACGCTGGAACGGCTCGACCTGCTGGGCGTACGCCACTGGACTGACCCCCGCACCGCCCTCGACCGGCTCCGCCACCTTCCCCAACTGCTGCTCGAAGCACCACAGTTGCGCACCGGGGTGCACGCCAACGCGATCCGCCTCGCCTACGAGCGGGCCTGGTCGGAGCTGCTGCCGCCCCACCAGGGCCAGGACAGCTCACGGGCCGACCTCGAAGCCCTCCTGGTCTCCCGGGCCGGCGCCCTGGAGGTCCTCCCCGCCGCCCTCGAGGGCGAGGCCGCCGAGCCGGTGCACCTGCCGGACCCGGGCAGCGGCCAGCAGCGCAGGCTGCTCGACCAGGTCCCCGTCCCGGTGCTGCCGCTGGACGACCGGGCCCTGGGCGGCCGGGTGCACGAGTACCTCGCGGACCACGACGGCTTCGAGCCCCGCCCGTGCAGCGAGGCCGCGGTCCAGGTGGTCGCGGACCAGCTACCCGCTCCGCAGGCGCCGAGCACGTCCCTGCTGGAGTTCGCCGGCCCCTGGCTGCGCGCCCTGGTGGCCGCGGTGGTGGAGTACGACGAGGACCGCGCCCTGCGTCCGGGGACCGTCACGGTCGACCGGCTCACCGGGCGCCTGCGAGCCTGCTCCCTGGTGCTCGCCACCGAGGCCGTCACCCATGTCGCCGGACACGCGCTGGCCGCCACCGACCGCTCGGTGCTGCACGACGATCCCGAGCGCCCCTGCCTGGTGGCCGTCCAGGCGCCGCCGCGAGCGCACTGGCCGGTCCTCCAGGCGGCCGCGCCGAGCATCGCCGAGCTGGTCGGCGCTCCCTACCTCGCGGCGGAACTCGAACTCGCCCTGCTGAGGCTGGGGCAGCGGATGCAGGGCCGAGGAACCGCCGAGGTGACGGAGGCCGACCTGGCCGCCGCGCTCGACCTGCCGCTCCACCGGCTGGAGGCGGTGCTCTCCGACCGCGCCTCCGCCCGCTCGGGCAGCGCCCGACTGGTACCCGTCCTCGCCTGCGAGGACGTCGGGTTGGCGGAACAGCTGCAACGGCTCCAGGAGACCTTCAACAGCCGTGAGGAGCTGCGCGGTTGGCTGTGCGGGAAGCTCGGCACCGACCGCGCCGAGCTGCTGCTCTCGCTTCCGGAGGACGACTGGCAGCGGCTGCTGCTGCGGCTCGGCGTGCCGCTGGAGCGTGCCAACCGCGCGTGGGAGGCCCTCGGGCTGGCCACGATCGACAACTCCGCACTGCACACCCGCCAGTTCGAGGCCTGGCTGCAGGGCAACCGCTCCCGGCTGGTCGACCGGGTGCGCGACGCGTTCGCGGCCACCCCCCGCGCCGGGCGGGATCTCGGGGAGTACGTGCGGCTGCGCGACCTGCCGGGGCTCGGCCCCGAACCGGCGTGGCACCGGACGCGCTGGGAGCTCCCCGCCCACCTGATGGCCGACCACGCGGACCAGTGGCTGGCCGAGCACCTGCCCCCGGCGGGCAAGGGCTCGGGGGCCCTGCCGCCGGTGAGCGAGGTCCGGGGCATGTGCGTGGGCTTCGTGCACGCCCGGCTGCCGGAACTGCGCAGCCTGATCGAGCGCTGGCTCGCCCGGCAGGGGGGTGCCGCGGAGTCCACCTGCCCTGGGGCAGCCCAGGTGGCCCGGGAGATGGAGGCGGAGGGGCTCCTCGACTTCGCCCCGCTGACCCGCAGGGCGCTGATCGCCTGGCTGCAGTCGCGCGGCCACTGGCCGGAGGGGATGCCGGCCACGACGAACCCCGGCGACCTCGGCCTGGAGGGCGGCGCGGCGGGCCGACAGCCGTCGTCGCCGCGCGACGGGAAGGGAGCGGCGCTGTCGGGGCGCGCCCAGGCGCCGACGCTGGAGTTCAACGGTGAGCACCTGCCCACAGGGAGCGACGACCTGCGCGAACTCGCGCGCCGAGTGGTGGCCGACCTCACCGAGGCGCAACTGGCGACGTCGGTCGACCCGGTGACGCCCCGGGCGCCCGGCCCCGCGGCCGCCGTCCCGCGCCAGCGCGGATCCGGCGGTTCAGGGAACGGCGCGGGCGGCGCGCGGGAGTCCGGTGCCGGAGAGAAGCCCGTCGCGGTCGGCCTCGCCGGCGAGGTGGCGGTCGGCGCGTGGCTGGAACGGCACTTCGGGGTGCCGTCCGAGGAGTCGTGGAAGTCGGAGATGCGCCGCCACGTCCTCGCCGACGGGCTGGGCGACGACGGCCTCGGCTACGACTTCCTGATCCGGGACGGCGAGCGCACGCTGCTCTTCGAGGTCAAGTCGTCCACCGGTGCGGACGGCGACATCCAGCTCGGGGAAACCGAGACGAGGGCCGCGCGGGCGAGCCAGCTGAAGCCCGACGTGGAGTACCGGATCGTCTACGTCTCCCACGTCAACGACCACGAGCGCCGGAGGATCACCCCGCTGCCCAACCCGTTCAGCGAGTCCGGCCTGACCAGCTACCAGATCGTCAGCACCGCGATGCGGCTGCGATTCATCCTGCCACAGGAGGAGTGACGGCTATGCACCGATGCCCGCTGGTGGACCCGAACCCCCGTGAAGGCAGAGCGGACGAATTGGCCCGGGTACGCCCGGACGGGTGGTGTTGGGGACGCGAACTCCCTTACCACACCTGCGGTATTCGCTTCCCTCGTGTTGCTTGGCGGGTCCATCGTTGTGGGGGCGCCCGGATGTGGCGTGCGGATGATCAGGAGGTTGATCTGGTGGCAGTGACTTGGATCGGGCGACGTCGGTACACGACGAAGACGGCGGCCGGCGACGCGGTGCGCAAGATTCTGCACGGGAACCCGATCGGCACCGAGTTGGCCGGTGAGGAGTTCGACCTGGTGCGGGACCTTCTCGACATGCACCACGAGGCCGAGGAGAAGATTGGCGTAGGCGTGGCTGGCATCCGTATCGCTCCTCCGCAGAAAGGCAAATACCCCGGATTCGAGGTGGTGCGGACCGACGGCAGCACGATCGACTTCTCTTATAAGACCTGCCTCACGACCCCGAGCCTCCGCTCCCAGGTACACAACGTGATGCAGGTGGAGATCGAGGAGAAGAAGACTGCCTACTTCGAGTCGCGTCTCGCCGCCGGGACGTTCACCTCTGACCTATCCAGCATGCCGCTGGATACCAGCGACACCGCCGTAAGCCACTTCCGGGGCCCGGCGTTCGCCCAGATCGCTGATGGGTTCGCCGCCGCCGAGGGCGGGTGGGAGGCCATCGAGCTGACCCCTTCGACCGACTACGGCCTCGGGCTGTTCGTCGATCGCGACCAGGCCGACCGGTGGCGCGCGTATTGGGAGAAGCGGGCAGTCCTCGGTCTCCTGACCCAGGCGGAGAACCGCAGCCGCCCGCGCGCCTGATCACCGACTGCGGCCCCGGCTCCTGGGCGAGGGCGGGGCCGCGCTGTTCCCTCTGTCGGGATGTTCTACCGGCTGTGTGCAATGCGGACTCGGTGGTGGCAACGTCTGTGCGGCCTGTGCGCAGCGCGGTGACGTGTCGAGGTCCTGCTTGGCGGGGCAGGGCAGGGGCAGGAGGCGGCGGTGGGGCCGCTGAGCTGTCCGCGCTGCTGCCTGGGCGGGGGCGCTCCCGCTCCCTGCCCAGGCAGCCCTGGGTACGGCGCCTGACCGGAGCAGCGTCCGGGGAGAGGACGAAGTCAGTGCGTACGGGTCCACCACTGGACCACTACCAGGACGATGGAGCCGCTTGAGCCGGCCAGGCTGAGGACGGCGCGGCGTACGGCTTCGCTCCATGCTGACGGGCGGTGGAAGGGGTGGGCGCGGGCGCGGGTACGGGCTTGGGGCGGTCGGCGGTGATCATCCACGGCGGAACTCCTCTGACAACGTACGGAGATGACTCGCCGGGCCCGGCGTGGGGTCAACAGTGCCGTCGATCGGGCGGATGTCCGGATGGTTCCGGGCGGAACGGGTGTGACCGCGTACTACGCTGCTGGTCAGCGAGCAGGCCAGGAGGGTGCAAGCCTGCCCGTTCCGGGCGGGAACGAGCTGGGCGGGCGGGGTTTTGGAAAGGGGGCCAGCTGTCGTGGGATCGCAGCGCCAGCAGTTGTACGACCGGTTGAGGGGGCTGCGCGAGCGGGCGGAATCGGCCCGACGCGCGGCTGGGGAACAGGGCACCCAGACCGATGCGCAGAGTTGCGTGCGGCGCTCGCGCAGGCCGGGCGCCGAGCGGTTCTCAGGCAAGCGGATCAGCGACTGGGCACCGAAGACGTCCGACGGCTTCAACGTTCCCCAGGCCGGCACGGACGATCAGGTGCTGGCGCTGGTCTCCGTGTGGTCACAGTGGGCTGGCGAGCCGTGGAACGAGCGCAACTGGCGCGACCACCTGGAACGCGCCCGTGACGAACAGGTACAGGAGCGGCGCGACCAGCTTCAGGGCCCGACCTCCACGCAGGATGATCCGTCGCCGGCGTTTCACGGTGCGACGGTGGAACAGCTCCAACCCTCCGCTCTGGAGGTCCACGGAGCCGCCGTCCCCGCCTCAGCAGTCGGGACGTACCCGTGGTTGACCCCCTACCTCCCTCGCGAGCACGACGCGGTACTGCGCCAGGTGATGGCCCTGGCACTCGACGGTGGCCCGTCGGTGCTGGTGATGCTGACCGGTGGTTCCTCCACGGGCAAGACGCGTGCTCTCTACGAGGCGCTCGGCGACCTCGCTTCCAATAGGCCGCTCCTGCGCCCGTCGACGGCGGCCGATCTGCTCGCGATCGCGGAGAGGAGGCTGATCACGGCCTGGGCGGTGCTGTGGCTCAACGAGACCCAGCGCTTCCTGGACGGCGGCGAGGGAGAGGCGGCTGCGGCCCGTCTGCGAGTACTCCTGGAACAGCAGCCCGGCATCGTGGCACTGGGAACGATGTGGCAGCAACCGCACTGGGAGAGGTTCGTTCGGCAGGGTCTGCCGGGAGACCCGCACGGCCAGGCTAGGGCACTCCTCAAGGGCGGATTCACCCGGCGGATCCAGGTCCCGGGCGAGTTGTCGAAGCGTGACCAGGAACGCTGGAGCGACCTTGCTCAGCGACACGGTGACCTGCGGATGACTCATGCCCTGAGGGCCGGGGCCGCCGATGGTCTCGTGGTCCAGCACCTCAGCGGCGGGCCGGAGCTGCTGGAGGCGTACCTGCAAGGTCCTGATGCCACCTTCAGTCACCAGGAGCACGCACTGGTCACCGCCGCGCTTGACGCTCGGCGCCTTGGCCACTACATGCCCCTTCCCGCCGGTCTGCTCAGGGACGCGGCCGATGGAGCCCTTACCGCCCGGCAGCGAAGCTCCGACCCGGACTGGGGACTCCGCGCCCTTCACACGTTGAGCACTGGTGAACGGGCAGACGGCAGCCGCATCGACGTGCGTGCCCCCCTCACCCCGCTCGTCGCCCTTCGCGCCCGGTCGGGAGGCGCCGCCCTCTTCTCGCCCGCCGACTACCTCGACCAGCACACCCGGGCCGCACGCGTCGAGCAACTCGGTACGCGATCGCTCTGGGCGGCCTTGGCCGCCCACACGACCCACCCCGACGACCTCGACCGCCTTTTCGAGGCCGCATGGCGACGCGGACTGTACAAGCAGGCCATCGCGCTGGGACGAAAGGCCGTTTTGGCCGGGCGATCGCGGGTGCCGGCCACCCTGGCCCGTCGTCTCGACGGCCCGCTTGATCCTGATCGACGTGGCGCTCTGTGGATCGCGATGCATGCGGACACCGAAGACGTGGGAGGCGTACGAGAGTTGCTGTTCGCGCTCCGGAGGACGGCTACGGAGGCCTTCGACCTGCTGGCCAGCCGGGTCGTCGGCCACACCGACACGGGGAACGCCAAGGCAGTACGGGAGCTCATGTCGCTGCTCCGGATGGTCGAGGCCTGGCCCGCCATGGATGAACTGGTCGAACGATGCGGAGCCGACGCTGGGCTCGTCAGCGACCCGGGGCTCCTCGGGAAACTTGTCGAGGAACTGAAGGACGCGGGCCGCGCGGCGACGGCAGAAAGGCTCGCAAACCTCGCCGCCGCACATGCCGACCTCACCGACCCGCGGGCCGCCGGTGATCTGCTGCGGTCCGCGAGGACCGTCGGCGCGGATAGGGCCGCCGCCGTCCTGACCGATCGCCTCGCCGCACACGCGCGCCTGGTCGACCCCGCGCTCCTCCCACACCTGCTGCGGGACCTCTGGAACGCTGGCGAAGAACGGGCCGCCAGGGAACTGCTGGCGCGCGATCCAGCCGGACATGTCGACATCACGGACACCCCCGCTCTGGTCGCCCTCCTGGACGTGCTCCACGCCACGGGGGCGGTCCAGCACCTCGCGGCACTGCTTGGCCGTGATCTGGCCACCTGCGCAGACCTAGACGATCCGGCTGCCGTGGAAGGCCTGTGGACGGTTCTCCGAAAGGTGGGGGCGGAGCCGGCCCTGGCCGTACTGGCCCGGCGCTCGGCCGACGAGGTCGACATCAACGACGTCGTCGCCGTCACCCGCCTCCTCTCCGAACTGTGCGAATCCTCCTCGAAGCCCGGGCTGGACGTCCTCCTGGCGCGCTCTCCCGCCGCGCACGTCGACCTCGCCGCAAGCGACGACCCCTACGAGGTCGACGACCTGCTGAGGACGTTGAAGCGAGCCGGGGCGATGGCGGACGTCGACACCCTGGCACGGCGGATGGTCGCTGACACCGACCTCGAAGACCCGGACGAGGTCAGCTGCGTCTCGGCGACGCTGCGCGAGGTCGGCGCAGACCGCGCCCACGACGCCTTGGTCGACAGAGTCGTCGGCGTCCTGCAGACGAACGGCCCCTTCTACCAGCTGTTGAACCTGAAGAACATCGGCTCGAAGCAGACCATCGACAGGGTCGCCCTCCACGTGGCCGCCCACGCGGACCTCTCCGACCCGGAGGCTGCCTACCTGCCCACCATGTTGTGGGACCTCGATGCCCAGGAAGCGTTGCACATCCTGCTGGCCCGAGGGCCGGCCAACCACGTCGAACTCGACGGGCCCGATGCCGTCGAGCGCGTCTGCGAGCTGATGAGAGTCCTCGATGCGCTCGGGCACACGGATGCGGCCCACGAACTCGCCAACCGGGCCTGCGAACGATTGGACCCGACAGAGGCCTTTCCCGTAGCCCAGGCCTTGAGCGTGATGCGTGAGATCGGCGCCGAGCCGGCCGCCCACGCACTGGCCCGCCGTGCCGCCCGGCAATCCGACTTGCGCTGGGCGTTCGGCACCGCGAGCCTGCTCGACGAAATGGACGAACTTGACGCGGACGAAGCCGTCCAGGACCTGCTTCGGCGTGACCCGGCACACCAGGCCGAGCTCAACACCAATCACCACCACGAAGAGTGGTCGACCGTGAAGTCACTGCACGAGACCCTGAGGTACTTGGGGACCGACGCTGCCGCGGACGCCCTCGAACGCCGGGCTTCGAACGCAGGCCTCGCACCCCCCGACAGTTGGCCGGTCTACGGCCGCGAGACCGACGGACTGCCTGCGGCTCCCTGGACGTGGGACGACATCGCCATCGAGGGGTAGCCTCCCATGACCCCGACGCCCCGCGCGGTGAGCGAAGGCCGAAGCGTACGAACCCGACCGAGGCGCATCTCCTGGCGACCGGCGTCTGCGGGATCAGGGTGAAGATGGCCGACGCGGTCGTGCTCGCCAAGCCCTACGGGACCGTTGATGTCGACTGCGCACTCGCCACCGCGGCGATGGTCGGGTGGCGAGTTACTGCCGATGGGAGCACCCGTACAAGCGGAGCGGCGGGCGCCACGTGCCGGGGCCCTTGTCGGCCTTGGCCTGTCCGAGACGCCAGAGAGTGTGAGCAGTCGGCTGTGGGCGAGGTCGTTGGAGACGGCACGTCGCTCGTCGGTGGTCCAGGCGTCGGCGCCTGACCTCCAACTCGCTGCCAACGGGACAGAGATCGATGTCGAGTGCTCATGGGCGGGTTACTGGTGGGGCCAGAGGCTGGGCCTTGTCGGCCTCGATGGCCGCGGTGAGGGCGAAGTTGAGTTTTGCGGCGGCGTGACACTCCGGAGGGATCTGGAGTTTGGTGGTGTCGAGGTCGGCGAAGCCAATGGCCAGGCCGGAACCTTGTCCGTCTTCGTCGGCGACCAGAGCGCACACCTCGAGCACGGTCTGGACGGCGATGAGGTGGGCCTGCTCGCCGGGGGTTAGCTGTTCGGGGTGGTCCTGGAGGGCGAGAACGGCCGCCTGGTCATGGGCCACCGCCTCGGCGACGCGGTCCGGAGCCTGGGGTCGGTCTGGGTTCGTGGCCCAGTCTGGCGGGCGGTGGGCCCGGCGCACCAGATCGTAGGAATATGCGCGCAGGGCCTTCGCGGGTTCCTCCAACGCTTCCTGCGTAGCCCGGCCACGCAGCGGCAAGCTCAGAGCGTCCAGCAGTCGCGGAAGAGCATCGGGGAGCAGGGGCAGCGCTGGCCCGAACTGGGAGGTGCGGATGCCGACCGGAAGGGCTTCGCCGTCCTCGACGGGAACGAGGGCGACCCGGCAGCGTAGGCCGGCCTCCCGGCGCCGCTCGTCCGTCCACCCACGAAGTGCCTCGCAGGCGACCAACCACTGCTCAAACGGGACGGCGATCGCGACCTGACGGTCCAGCCATGCAGCGGGCGGTGCCGTTTCGTCAGCGAAGCCCGTTGCTGCCGGGAACACACCGGCATCGCGCAGCACCCGGGTCGCGGCCTGCAGCGCGCGGTCCAACACGTTCCGGAGGGCTGCGTCGACTGCGGCATCGAGCTTCGCGTGATCGGAGGCGCCCCGACCAAGCGCGGCGGAGACTGGTGGTTCATCGACGGCGGACAGTAGTCGCGCGGCACGCCTGACCACGGTGACCAGTTCCGCGGGCAGCGTGTCCCCGATACCGGAGTACACCGGCGCACCCCGTGTGATAGCGCTCTCCAGGTCTGCGACCGTGTCGGACAGCCTGGCGCCGGCGCCGCGCAACCCCTGGAGGTTGCCGGGCGAGTGAGCGACCTGATTGAGGCAGGACGCCAGTTTCACCAAAGCCTTCTTGGCCAAGTCCTGACGCGCCGTGTCGAGCACTGCATGGTCCTCACCAGCGGCGGTGTAGGCGAGGGACTCGGCCTCGGCAGGGGAGAGCGGAGTGGTCAGTTCGCTGGGCTGTGGGGGCAGGGCGGTAGCAGCCTCGTGCGCCCGCTGCACTTGGGTCATCCACATCTGTCGGGCCGGCACGGTGTCGCGTGACCGCAGTCGGGAAGGGAGTTTGTCGAACAGATTCAGTAGGTCCCGGCTCAGCTCAGCCTGGGCCCGGCAGCGCCGGGTCCAGCTCCCGGTGCCTTCGGCCTCCACCGCCATGGCGTGCAGGGCGACGTTCGGGGCAACTTGGGGTCCGCGCCGCAGCACGCCAGCAAGGATGTTCTTGACCCCATCGGTCATCTGCTCGAACATCATGGGCCGCCCGTTGGCGTGCCAGAGTTCCGCGTGGATGACGTCGATCTCCGGGCAGGCATCGAATACCCGCCGCATCAGCAGCACGATCTGGGAGTTCTCCGACCGTGGATCAGCCCCTGGCTCGGGCATGTACGCCGACTCTGCTGAGGGTTCGTCGCCCATGAGAGCGTACGAGATCACCCGTGCCGTGCAGGCCTGGTCAGGGGAGTACGTCCAGGCTCGCGCCAGGCTGCTCCCGCCCCTGGCACGCAACTGCCGGACCGACGTGAGGGACACCTCGACGCTATGACCCAGGTAGTTGCTCGCAACGGCGTCGGCCGCCCGAGCCTCCACGTCACCGAAAACTTCCGCGACTGCGGGCCCCCGTAGGTCGGCCAGTACGGCCAGCGAGGCGGTGAACCGCGCGCGTAGGTCCGCCGCGACACCGGGATCACTCCCAGGTGGATCGGGGAGGGCGGGAATCCGGTCCCAGTACGCCGCGCCAGCCTGGTCGCGGCTGAGGCAGATCAGCGTCTCGGCTGCCTCCGCCAGCCGGACCGCGTCCTTGATCGGGGCACCACACAGCAGCCTCATCAGACCGTCCGCCCCGAGGGCCCGCCCAGCGGCCGGCGCGGCCTGTGGCTTACGCGCGGGTAGCAGCGGAACGAGCACATCCAGGATGTTCGGTCCCGGCAGGTTGCTGATGTCCATCCCGTCCGTGGCAAGCCAGGCCAACCACAACAGTTCCACCCTGTCGACCTGCGCAGGACGGACCGCGTCGGCGACGGGCAAGCACGCGTAGACGTGCGCGAGGGTGTCGATCCCGTCGGCGACCTCCAACAGCGCGGCCGCCCGTGCCGCTGCTCCGTCGACCGGTCCCGGCCCGGCGAGGCCGCGCAACTGCTCGCCGATGCATTCCGTCAGCGGTCGCAGCGCGTAATGGAGCTGCGTCAGCCGCTCCTCGGCATTCAACGGGTTCACGACCGGGCCACACGACTTCGTCACGCGCATCGCCGCACGCCGAAGCGCCAGCGGACGGGCTGCCGGTCCGAGCGCCATCACGGCCGCAGCGAACGTCGCTCCGAGCGCGGGATGTCCCCGCTCGTGCAGCAACTCCAGCAGCACCTCGGCCCGCAGATCATGCAGCCCCCGCAGACCACCGACTCCGATGTGGGTGATCAGGTGTTCACCCAGCAAGCGGCGCAGGGCACTCTCTACTTCACCGGCAGACCGTCCCAAAGCGGTCGGGACGGTGTCGGAGAGCGTCTCGAAACCCAGGGCATGTGTGGCGCAGACCAGGCGTAGCAGCTCCCGGTCGACTTGGCGCTGCTCCTCGTCCAACCGGTCCACCTGCTCGGCCAGGACCTCTCGCAGCCGACGCCCAGTGGTCACCAACGCCAGGAACTCCATCAGGAGTCCGTCCGCTCGTACGACGGCCTCCTCACGCGCCATCTCCACCGACACCCCGGAGGCGCACACCGCTTGATGCACCTCTGCGGCCGCACTCGGCATCAAACGCGCGTCCACGATCACGGCCCCGCGCGACAGGGAAGCCGTGAGGTCCTCCCGCCGGGCCGCCGCCATGATCTTCACCCCCGGAAGCCCTAGCAATCTGTCGCGGGCCTCGGCCCACGCACCGGTCCTGGCGCGGCCTAGGTCGTCGATGCAGACCACTACCCGGTTCTGCTCCGTGGGTTGGGCACGCTGGACATGCCGGAACAACAACTCCGCGTCCGACGATGTCTCCACCCGCAAGACACGCAGCAACTGCGGTCCGGCCTCGATCAGGCGTGCACATCGCCACAGCAGGGCCGACTTTCCACTGCCGCTGGGACCGGCGATGACCACGTGCCCGCGGCTTCCCAGAGCGTCCAGGACCGCTTGAGACTCCTCGGGCCGCACAACGTCCAGCCCTGCTGCGATGTGGCTGGGGAGCACGCTGACACCCTCGTAGAACCCGCGGGCGTCCTGCGGCGATGGGGCCAGGAAGTCCACGGGTTCGCAGACCCCGGCCTTGACGGCCTCCTCGAGGGCGTCGACGCTCACCTCTCGGGCCAGCCGGGCGGCCATGGCATCGAGGTCGGCGATGGTGCGGACGCCGACGGTGGCCCGGGTAGCCTGGCGCTGCAGGGCCGCGACCTGCTCCAGGTCGTCTTGCAATTCCCGCCGTAGCCTCACGGCCAACGCCGGATGCAAGCCGAGGCCGGCCAGCAGATGCGTGACGGCGGCCTGCCCCGGAGCATCCTGATGGACAAGGTGCGTGCGCGCCACCACCATCGGCGCCAGCCCCTCGTCCAGGCCAGCTCCCTTCAACTGAGCCTTCAAGGCCGTCAGCAACGTCTGTCGGACCGCGGCACCGGTCGGCAGCGCAGAAAGGGCGGCATCCAGGGTCTGCGTCCACCCGGTGAGCGGAAGGGAACTGCCGAAGGAGCCGTTCGTGACCACTGCCAGACGAGTGCTCGGCCCCGTCGCGCCGGGACCGGCCTTCGCCGCCTCATCGCTGAGTTTGACGCCCAACGCAGCGTGGGCCAGGATCCCCGCGAGCTCTGCCGCCGCGATCTTCGCGGCACCCGGCCCCCTTTCCTTGCTCTGCACCAGCAGCTTGGAACCATCGACAAGTTGACAGTCGATGTCCTCCAGGCTCTCCGGGATCACCGCCGTCACCGGCAGCCCGGGAACCGTACCCGTCCGGCCGGCCGCCAGCAGCATGGCCGACAAGGCCACCTGGTAGGTGACACCAGCCACGTTCGCCGCCCCCGAACGCAGTTGAGCGAACAGCTCGTCAAGATCGGTGGCGAGTGGCTTCGGCTGTTTGCGCTTCGCCTGCCCCGCACCCTTGCCCGATACCCTTGCCTTGCCGGAAGACCCCAACGCTCAACCCTTCTCTCGTCGTAGCTACCAGGCGCTTTGCAAGGCCCACGTCCGACCCAGGTCCGACCGCATGGCCGCAGCGGTAACGAGATGGATCGCTTTCCCACGGCCCATGCCGGTACGGTCGGTCGCCAGGCGGACAAGATGATCCGCGACTCGACGGATCGCGGCGACCCAGTGCCCCGGATTGTTCAGCTCCATACTCGCCGAGCCCACGATCCTCCCGTCCACGACGGCCGCGCCTCCTCTAACCCCTGCCCCTCGGGAAACGCGTACGTCCGCCCCTCGGCCGTGATCACGGAGTGGAACGAATAGATGCCCGGCCAGTCCTCATCAGAAGCAACACGAATTTCCGTCCGCCCCACCTATCGGCCTACCCCTCACCCCCCCCCGTCAATTTCACCCCCACCCCACCCGTCCCGACGGGGCCCGGCTACTCGACGTCCTCGTACTCCTCGTCGTCGTCCTCGTGCTCCTCGTCATCTCGACGATCCACGGCCGGGGCGTTCACGAGGATGTCGCCACCCAACTTGCGCACCTCGTCGATGATGCGGTTCTGCTCCTCGGCCGATCCGAACGGGTGCGAGGTGGTGGCCCGTGCCTCAGGAGCTTCCGCGAGGGCCATCAGCCGCTTCACGGCCTGCCGCGCGTCGTTCACGGCATGGCGCAGGGCTCGCCGCTCGGCCGCCAACTGGGCGTGGATGGACTGATCGGCGCTGGCCTTCTCCTTCTCCGAGTTCTGCTCGTCCTCGACCTCGCGAGCCTTCCCCGGGTCGGAGAGCACCACGATGCTCCACTGGCTGAGTGCTTCGGGGGCCACACCCCCCGCGTCCTTGCGGATCTTGTCCTCAGTCGTGAGGTCGACCGCCGGGACGGAGTACATCGTGGCCGTGTTGCGTCCGAGGAGCTGCGTGTCGGTGAAGGCGTTGAGGCACTCCCGCTCCGGGTCGAAGGCCTTGGCGGCGAAGGCCAGGGTCCACAACCCCTCCTCGGACTCCGTGAGCCCGGCGATGATCTGGTCCGCGTTGGCGCGGAACGGAACCGTCCGACCCACCGCCGACCCGACGTTGCGCGTGATGAGCTTGTCCGTGATGAGCGCGACCCCTCCGGCCACCGCGAGGGTCTGCCGCGCACTCTCGTTGCCGTTCAACGCGGGTTGGACGAGTTCGGCGAAGTCCGCCGTGGGAACCGGCTGCCAGTTCCCCATGACGCCCTTGGTGAGCACGCCGCCGTTCGCCCAGGCGTTCCGCGCTTGTTGGAGCGATCCCGCCTTGTACCCGCGCCAGGGCAGGTCGATGACCGGCCCGAGGAGTTCCGCGTACCCGGCCGTCCTCATCTTGCTGGTGCCCTTGATGTCCTTGGCGAACCGCTTGACCTGCTCGAAGATCTCGGGCCGGGTGAGGAAGTTCACCAGGTAGACGGCCCGCCAGAGTGCTGTGCCCGGAATGCGGTTGTTCTGGAACACGGCGGGTAGTTCCGTCGGCTTCCGGCGACCGATCGCGAGCCCGATGATCTCCTCCAGGAGATTGTGCTGCGGCAGCCCGGGAAGGCGGATGCGGCTGATCGCCCGGGTACCGACCTCGACGTTCTGCGCTGCCGCGTCCCAATGCCGGAACTCGACGTGGATCGAGGCGAGGATGGAGCGGATCGCGTCGTCGAAGACCTCCTCCGGGGAGAGCCCGGCCGAGCTGTGCCGGTGGACGCCGACCGTGACCTGGGCCGGCAGGACAAGGGTCTGGCCAAGGCGCACCGCGCGGTCCGTCGGCTGCGCCTCGTTCACTCCGCGCTGGAATTCGGCGAGGAAGCCGACGAGTGCCTCCTGCCGGCCGAGCGCCATGCGCTGGCTGAGGGCCTTCTCGCTGGCACCGCGTCGCTGGGGCTTCTCGGCGGTCAGCACCTTGAGAGCCGTCGCGGCGATGTCGTCGGCGTACGGTGCTTCCCCTTCGGTGAGCAGTGCCCAGGCACTGGTCAGACGCGTGATGCCGTCGCGCACGGCGAGGACGTCGATGTGTTCGCTGCCGTCGGCGAACTCGAGCCGGCACGGGTGCGCGATGACGGCACGGGTGATCCGCCGGGCCAGGATCGACCGGTCGTAGGGATTCGGATTGGCGTGTCGAGTCTGCTCGATGGTCTGCGTCAGGTGGTCCCGCAGATGATCGCGGTCGCGGTAGCGGTAGACGACACGGGCATACGGCCGTCCGCCCTCGTCCACATCGCCGTGGACCTCCGGATCGTTCACGGGCAGTGCTCCCTGGCTGGTCCGCGGCTGGTGCCCCGGGAACAGTTCGGTCAGCCATACCCTGGTGTGGAGCGAGCGGAGCGTCGCCCCCTCCACGTGTTCCTCGATCAACGCGGGCGCCTGCCCCTTGGAGGATCGCAGTTGGGCTGCCGCCGCGTCGGGGGAGACGACGGCACGAGCCACGACGTGCCACCCGTCCTCGTCCAGTGAAGCGCTCTCGGCCGCCAAACCCGCCCGCACCAGTGCGGAACGATCACCCGCGGTGGCGGGAGTCGGCAGGGTCCGCTCGAATCCCGAGACCGTGAACTCCTCCCCCGCGAAGCGGAACGAGATGCTCTCGGGGTCGCTCGCCGGTGTCACGACACTGGATCCGTGGTCGCCGTCTTCCTCGTCGATGACCTGGGATTCGCTGACGTCAGACATGTTCTTCCTTTCAAGAGACTGTCAAAGTTGACTGATTTCCATCGATTGCTCCACTGGCTGGCCACTGCCTCGGCAGTTAGACTGGGGAACGCAGTCAGGGCTCGCGCCCCGTGCGCGTGCCAGGTCTGCTTTCACGGACCCCGGCCGGCGGCCGGGGTCTCGTCATACCGCCGCCCTGTCCGATCCCTCGGTCAACTCCGTTCCGGAGCCGGGGCCTTCGGCAGGTACCGGCCGAACCAGCCCCACATCATCCGCTTCGCCTCCTGCCTGGCGATCGACTGGCACGCGGCGTGTGCCACCAGGTCCGCCATCTGGAGCCACTCCGAGGTGTCGGCCGGAGCCTGCGCGGCCGGCAATGGGATCCACCGGGGGTTCACCAGCCGGTGGACCTCTTCGTAGAGCCCCTCGGTCCCGTCCCCGTCGACGATCAGCCCAGCAGGTTCACCGATCTCGGCCAGCCGCCGGTCCAGGCGACGGAGCAGTCCCTCGTAAGCCCGCCGCTTCGCCGTCCCCCAGTGCGAGGGCTCTTCGGCGTAGACCGTCACGATGTCGAGTGAGGGCCAGGAGCCGATCACGGAGAGGGCCTCCTGGGCCATGCGGTACCGCTCGATCTTGCGGGGATTCAACCCGCCCGGACGGCCACGCCCTCCGAGGAAGTCGGTCGCGTGCAGCTCGAAACCGACTGGCACGCTGTGCTCGTGGTTCCACCGGCGGCGCATGTTCTGCCAGTCGGCTAAGACTTCAGGGGCCAGTACGGGGGAAGCCCCGATCGCGGTGTAGAGCGCGAGGCCGGTCTTGGGGATCCCGGAATCGTCGACGTACCACAAACGGTCGACCGACTGATGGGCGTTGATGGTGGTTCCCGGCCTTTCGCTCGAATCCGAACATGATCAGGACGATCTGCGGCTGCACCGCTTCGAACTGATCGACCAACCGGGCTGAGACACGGTCGGACACACGGATTCGGGCGATACGTGCTGCGTCTCCCCACCACCAGGCTCCCCGGGCCCTGTCTCGACGGCCTGCTGAGACTCAACGAGTCTGTGAGGTCCGCCAGTCAGAGTTTCCGGGTAGCGTTCGGCCGTCTGCCGAATGCCGGTCACTAGGTCGTGGAGGGCTCGTACACGCCCAGGCTAGATCCACTGCCTCCACGCGGTCAATTCAACTATTTATAGGAAGACTTGAGCCACATGGTCCACTTGGCCACGTGAACGACCGTGGCCTGTTCGCCCCGGAGCGAGGACGCGGCGGCGAACTCCAGGTCGGTCGCGCTGGCCGTGCGGCGCGCGGGGAGGAGTACCCCGCCGATCGGTTGGCGCGGGGCCGGCGAGCCTGAGTAGGCGTCGAAGGTGCTGCCGCCGACGATCGCGGTGACGGTCTCCGCGTAACCCGGGTCTTGTTCCTGCGCGGCTCCGCAGAACTCCAGGGGGCGGACGAGGCCGGCCGTCGCCGCGGTGCTGGCGGGGCACATCCGCAAGGCGTACCGGGATCCCGAGGCGCCGCGGCATACGGACCGGGTGCGTGGGCCGCGAGCGGGCCGATCGCAACCACCTCCGGTGGCTGAGCAAGGACGAGCCCGACGACGCACGGAACGCCGCTGACCGGGACGACCGGTGACCAGCGGCGTTTCGCGCGTCGGGGGAGCGGAGTACTATGCGAACTGGCCGTGCGCGTAGTCCCACAGCCTGTCCGCAGCGACCGGGTCGATCGACCGCCGCGCGACGCCCGACATGGTGAACTCGGCTCCTCCATGCATGACTTCGGACTCTCGGTTGTCTTCGAAGCGGCGGCCCGTGACACCCTTCACCAGTGGTGAGGCGGCCAGCAGGACGCTGGTGGCCGCCCCCTGCGCGGGAGTCTTGTAGTAGTCGGGAGTCAGCAGGTTCCCCTCCTCGTCCATGGCGCCGACCGCCTGCATGGTGGCCCGGCTGAGGTGGCGCGTCAGGTTGGTGTGGATCCAGCCGGGCTCAAAGGAGTTGGCGACGATGCCGTCCCGCGCCCAGCGGCGGCTGATCCCGACGGCGAGCAGGACGTCGGCCGTCTTCGACTGCGCGTAGGCGGCCATGGGGTCGTACGGGCGGCGCTCGAACTGCGGGTCGTCGAAGTCGAAGCCGTACAGGCGCTGCGCCCCGGAACTGACGACTACGACGCGCGGCTCCTCGGCGGCCCGGAGGGCGTCGTGCAGTCCGTGGACCAGCGCGAAGTGGCCGAGGTAGTTGATCGCCAGCTGCATCTCCCAACCCTGCGCGCTGACCTGCCGCTCCGGCGGCGCCATCACGCCCGCGTTGGCGACGACTGCGGCGACGGGGCCGCTCCAGCCGTCGCAGAAGGCCCGGACGGATCGCAGGTCGGCGAGGTCAAGCGCGGCGGCCTCGGCGGTGGGGAACCCCCTGAGGATGGGCTCGGCGGCGGCCGGGTTCCTGGTTGCGACGACGACCTGGGCGCCGGCCCCCGCAAGGGCGCGTACGGTCTCGGTCCCGATCCCCGAGGCCCCCGCCAGTCACGATCATGCGCTTGCCGTCAGGTCGACCTAGGACAGGATCTCGGCCGTCGTGGCCCGGTCGTCGAAGGGGTGGTGATGAGCGTCATGGTAAGGAGACGTGTCCTCTCGGTGCTGACTGGTCGTCGGGATGCGGGACTTCGTGCCGGAGACCACGTTCAGGCCCTCCTCGATGTCGCGTTGCAGGGCGCGGTCGCGTAGGTAGCGGGCGACGAAGATGGTCTTCTGGGCGCGGCCGATCTCCAGCATCGCCTGGTAGGCGGGGTGGGAGGCGGCGCGGGTGAAGCGGGAGAGGATCGCCTCGGTGGAGGCGGTGCCGGTGCGGATCGCGGTGGCGTACTTGATGACCTGGTCCCACTTGGCGGCGATCACCTCCCAGCGGATCGGGCGGGTCATCGCCGCCGCGAGGTTCGGGTAGGCGCCCGGCTCGCCCGCGGCCGGGCGGTAGAGCTTGACCCGGTTGATCTGCTCGATGCTCGGCAGCAGGTCGACGTTCAGCAACCTGGTTACCCCGAACCCGATCTCCGACTGGCCATGCGAATCGACGTAGTTGCCTTCCACGCTCATCGTGGTGTCATGGCGGATCGCGCCCTCGACCATCGCGGCGACCTCCGGGGCAGAGGCCCGCAACGTCTGGGAGTGCACCACCACGGAGCCGCGCTCGACGTGCCAATACACCAGCACACCCCGGCCGGAAGCGCGCGGGTTCCGAGATTCTTGGGCTGCCAACGGCCTGAACTCGCGCGCCATTCACGATAGATATAGCACCAGCGGATCGGTTGAGATGTGCAACGGCCCCAAGGTTGCGCTGGCAGCATCGTTGCCGGCGGGCTGAGGGCCGCGCATGCGGTAAGGGAGATCAAGGACACGATGGCGTCGACCAAGGCCACCAGCAAGATCACGAAGTTGGACCTGGCTCCGCTCGGCAGCCAGCCGAGGGCTTGCCCGGAGGAGGTCTCAGGCTCCTGGAGGTATCTCAAGGGAGCCCACGAGAGTGTCTCCGGGTTGTTCGACACCCTCCATGTGATCCGGCTGAAGTCCGCCGAGGAGACCGACCCGCGAGGGCGGCTGTCACACGATCAAACGGACCAGCTCAGGGCCGCGATCGTATTCACCTCGGCTGGCCTGGATGCTTGCCTCCGGCGGCTACTCAAGGACGCGCTGCCGACCCTGGTCAACGGGAACAGTGCAGCTGAGGGCAAGTTCAAGCAGTTCATCAACGAGCAACTCAACGAGAAGGCCAGCAAGGCTTTCAGGGCCGCAGTCATAGACCCCGACCCCAGGACGAAGCTGATCGACATCTATGTAGAGGCTCTGACGGGCTCCAGCCTCCAAGGGCACAGGGACCTGCAGAAGGTGCGGAACGCCCTCGGCATCCCAGAGTCGGACATCAGCGACAGTGCTCTGGAGGGGCTGAGCCCCTTCTTCGCCGCGCGCAACGAGATCGCCCATGAACTTGACCTTGTTGATCCGACCGGCCGAGGCAGTTCCAGCCGCCGCGGCCGCACGATGACAGCAGTCCGTGATCAGTGCGACGAGGTTCTTCAGCAGGTCAAAGCCTTCGTGGTCAACGCGGCCAAGCAGGTGAAGGCGGCGGGCAAGGCCACGCCCTGACGGCTCTTGGCACTCTCGGTGATGGCTATCTGGGTAGCTTCGACGTGCGTTCGGGGTGGGCGGTGGCGATGTACTTCATTGCGGTCTCGGCGGCGATGCCGAACACGCGCATGAGGTGGACGGGGTCGGCGGTGTGGCGGGCCTCGTCGAGGATGCGGTCCTGGCGGAGCTTGGACGGGCTCAGGCCGAGGGGCCGGAAGATGCCGTTCATCACCATGGTGGAGACGGGCGGGAGCCTGTCGTCGGCTGCGGTCTGCTGGCTGACCAGGAAGTAGCAGTTGGCGGTGAGCGGCTAGCGCCGGTGGCGCTCGCGGAGCCACTCGCCGGCGAGGGTGTGGCTGAGTTCATCGAGGTAGACGGTGCGCCGCAGGTCCCGGTGGACAGCCGAACTGTTCATAAGCTGGGGCGACACCCGTTGGAGAACCAGGGGCGTCCGGCGTCGCGGCGGACGCGGCCCCGGGCCTCGGCGCGTGCTGTGCCCGGCCCCGCAGACCGAAGGTCGGCGGGGCCGGGGGAGTGCGGGTGGCAATCGCGTTGGTCGGCTCGCCCGTGATCCGGACGGGACTCCGGCGATGCTGTCCGAAGCCGATCCAAGCTCTGACCAACTGCGCTGGCCAGTAGGTCAGTTGTCTCCGAAGTCGAACTCGGCGGTGACCGGCGCGTGGTCGGACCAGCGTTCGGCGTGGGTGGCAGCCCGTTCGACGTAGGCGCCGACGGCCTTTTCGGCCAGGGTTTTTGTAGAAACAATTAGGTCTACTCTCCAGCGGAACGACGCCTTTTGTAAAAGGTCCACCTGTTCGAGTGTGGGTTGTTCGAGGGTGTCTGCTGGCCTGGGCGGTAGGGGGCCTGCTATGGGCAGCATGACAGCTTTGGCGCCGGTTCGGGCGGTGGTTGGTTCGCGTGTCTCGGACACGCACGGGGACGAGGGCAAGGTGTCGCACCTGGTCCAGGCCGAGTCGGCCGCGCGGCACGCGCTGTCGAAGGAGTGGGAGATCGTCGGGTCGTTCGAGGACCTGGACGTGTCGGCGGAGGTCACGCCGTGGAATCGTCCGGACCTGGGGCCGTGGCTGACCGAGCGGCAGGGCGAGTGGGACGCGTTGGTGTGGGCGAAGGTCGACCGGGCGTTCCGGTCGGCGAAGGACTGCGCGGATGTGGCGCACTGGGCGGAGGAGAACCACAAGGTCCTGGTCTTCACTGATGACGGGATCACGCTGGACTACCGGGAGGGTCGGGAGTCGTCGTTCGGGAACGAGCTGGCGAAGGTGTTCCTGATGCTGGCGTCGATCTTCGCGGAGATGGAGCTCAAGCGGATCAAGGCGCGGGTGACGGCTGCGCACCGGCATCTGCGGAAGACGGACCGGTGGGCCGGGGGTCAGCCGCCGTACGGGTACCGGATCGTGGACCGGCCGGGCGGTGGCCGGACGCTGGAGCCGGACCCGGTGACGTCGGAGGCGGTGCGGTACATGGGCAGGCTTCTGCTGGAGGGGCAGAGCCAGTGGATGATCGCCACCGCTTTGGAGGCGGCCGGCTTCGACACCCCGGCGACCCACGCCTACAAGAACCAGGGCGAGTCGTACTCGAGCAAGCGGAAGACGCCGCCGTCGAACCACTGGAACCCCAGCAGTGTGGGGAAGATCCTGCGTTCGCCGGCGACGGTGGGCCTGAAGCTGACCGGTCGCTCGGTGAAGGCGCGCACGATCGCCCGTGATGCGAAGGGCCTTCCGATCCGGATGGCCGAGCCGCTGTTCACGGAGGGGGAGTGGGCGGCGGTCCAGGCGGCGATGGACGAGCGCTCGGTGACGAAGGAACGCTCGAACGGCGCCTCGCCCTGGCTGGGCGTGCCGCACTGCGACCGCTGCGGGGACCGGTTCTACCGGCAGTTGAACTTCGCGAAGAACGGGAAGGTGTACGAGTACTACCGGTGCGCGAAGACGGCTGGCAAGCCCGCGTGCAAGGGCCAGTCGATCAAGGGCGAGCGAGTCACCGCAGCGATTGCCGCGCTGGTGGAGCGCCTGGCCGGCCTGGCGATGACGGTCCGCAGGTTCATCCCCGGCGAGGACCACACCGAGCAGCTCAACCACGTCACCCAGGCCATGCGCGACCTGCGGGAGGAGAAGCGCCGAGGCCTGTTCGACTACCCCGGCGGCGACGACGAGTACTCCGAAGCCCTCGAGACCCTGGTCGACGAACGCCGCCGCCTCGCCGCCCTCCCGCAACGCCCCTCCGCCTGGGTCGAAGTCGAGACCGGCCAGACCTTCGCCGACGCCTGGACCCAGGCCGACCAAGAGCATCGCCGCCAGCTCCTCCTGGGTCTCAAAGCCAGGCTGTACATGGCGCCGGCCGTCGAGGGTTGGTACCTACCCGCCGAACTCGAGGCGAGAGTGCGACAACAATGCGCATGACGCGGGACGTCGATCGAGTTGCCGGCCGCTCGCTGCTCCGACACCGCGCTCGAGACCACAGCCCTCACCGACTGCGGAACAACAACCTTCACGTCTCGACGACAGACCGGACTGGATGGACAGGGTCCACGCGGTCATGGACCGAACGATAGTGGAGCGCAAGGCGGGAACGTAGCCTCGGCACATCGGGCATTGGCTCCGGCGGATCCTGATCCCGTCGGCTGGCCCGTGACGTGAGTCTGCCGACGACAGCCGCGGGTGCAGGTCACGGGACGGATCTCGGTGATCACCCAACGCGTCATCCATGCCGCGGCTAGGGTCCTTGAGTCAAGGAGTCTTACGACAGTTGATCAGGTGTGGGGGGATAGATGGCCGCAGGCACGCCTGCAAGTGTTCGCACGGGGTCGCTGGGCGTGCTGGAGCAGGCCGTACTGGACGCCGGGTATGACTTCACCCCGGTCCTTAACCACCTTCACGACCTCGGGTTGCGCGATCCGTCCTGGACGGTGAAGCGCTCTCTGGCGGTCGGGCTCGCCCACTCCTCCTTTCTCTACGAACACACGGATCTGCTTCCCGGTGTGACGAGAGGTCTGCTGGATACGCTCCACGGTCTCGGGATGACCTACGTCTGGCGGCGTGCCGCGATCCGCGGATATCAGCAGCTGCCGTCCCCGTTGACAGCGGGCGCGCTGAGCAAGCACGCCAGCAATGTTTCCCTGCAGGTCCCCGGCTGGGCTGTCCAGCAGTCCTGGCTGCTGCGCTCCTGCCGGCTGAGTGCGGGACTGGTGGGTAAGCCCGTACCACCAGGAGTGGCGGCCACCGTGCTCCGCCAGCTAGTCGGGGTGCTCTGCGTGCTAGACCGGCAGGACGTGGCCGATAGGCTCCTCGAGAGCCTGGTAGTGGACGCGACCCAATCTGACGCGGTCACCGATCCCAGGACAAAGCTTCAAGTTCTTCTCGGCAAGGGCGCGCCCACCTACGAGTTCGACCGTGAAGGTCCGGACCATGATGCCGTGTTCACGGCGGTCGCCACTGACACCCTTGGCCGGCAGGGATTCGGAAAGGGCAGCAGCAAGAAGTCAGCCTCCCGCAACGCTGGGCTGGACTTCATCAGCCGCCACCTGCCTCATGCTCTGCAGGTCGCTGCCCACCCCGGATCCCGACGAGAGACGCCAGGAGAGATACCCGGCCATGCAGTACACGCCTCTGCCGTACGGCGAGTTCAGGACCTGTTCGCGCTGCCCCCCGGCTCCCGCCCCTTGCTCGGACAAGCGCTAGTCCACGCCTCCTGGGAGTACGAACAGCGCTCGGTCCTCATGCCGCTGCACCAACAGGACAACCAGGCACTCGGATTCATCGGATCGCAGGTCCTCAACTTCGAATATGTTCTCGCGCAAGCCCGCAGCTCGGTCCACTCACCGCCCGATGCCTTCTTCAGCACGTCGGTGCCCAACACCGTCTATGACTCTGCCCTCCGCCTGGCCGGCCTTGCACCGGCGCTCCTACTCGGGGTCGGTCAAGCAGCCAAAGGCATTCCGGTCGAAGTCGGCTCCAACGCCTTCCAAGCTGTGATCGGCGCGGTTTTCGTCGCCAGGAACTTCCCGCCCTCCCTTGCTGAGGAGTGGCCGCTGGAGTGGAGGACGCTCTGGCCAACGCTCATCCCCGAAGCCTCAATCGACACCACAACGGCACTCGGCAAGCTTGCCAGCGGCATGCAACTGCAGATCCACTACACCGTGCGCGAGTACGGACCGGACCACGGAAAGCAGCACCGTGCCACCGCCGTACTGACCAGCTCCCTACTCCAGGCCGCTGTTAGCGCCCGAGAGGGTGAGGCCATCTCCGGGAAAAAGGTCGCACGACAGGCTGCGGCTCAGGTCGTGTTGGATATCCTGGACGCCCTGGCTGGCCGCCAGCCCGCGAAGATGCTCGCTACTGCGCCCGAAGGCGACCAGTCGGTGGCCCGCTTCATCCTCGCTCACCAAGCCGCCGCTTTGACACGGAGCACGATCCCTCTGCCCCGCTGGATCAGCGGGCAGCTGTTCGGCCTCCACTGGGCAGCCTCGTCCGAAGCCCTCCTCGAGTGGGCCACCGAAGCAGACCAGCTCATGACGCGCGCAATGAGCTTCGAGGACGGAATCAGCTCGTTCCAGAGGGCCTTCCGAGCCGCCCGCGACGCCGAGCGAGCTGATGACCAGGCCCGCAGCATCGACCTCGAGCTCTCCAACCTCTTGAGCCGCATCCAGCGCCTGGACGACCCCGAAGCCCTGACCGGCGATGACCTCCAACGACTAGTCCAGCTATGCGACATCTACCGCTGCATGGGCACCGACGATCCCGACACCGCCCTCGCGGACCTCATCGACGACTGGACACTGCTGCACCGCGGACGCCTCAACATCACCGGCAGCCCGGACAAGCCCGACGCCGAACTCACAGGCCGCGAGCGGGCCGTTCTCGACGCCCTCGCCAGCACCCTCCTCAAGACCGCCGGCACGGCCTCCGTCGAGATACTCAGCAGCCAGCCGCTGCGTCTGCGGTTCAACACCGACCTCGACGCCACCCAACGGCAAGCCGTCGACCAGACATGCAAGCTCTGGGCTGGCGTAACCCGGACTGTGACCATCACACTCGTGCATCAGGGCATAGAGGCAACCATCGCTGGCACCCACGCCCCATCGGCCCGCGGCCCCATCATCCGAGCCGCCCTCACTGCGCTGCGACCCGGCACCGAGCCATACCTCGCCTCCGTTGCCGACCTCCTCCACGACCTGAAGAACCAGGTCACCGCCGCGCGAACGGCGGCCTCGACGCCGGCCACCAGCCGAACGGCCAGACTCGAGCACCAGCTGACCGCCAGCCGGCACCTCGACCAGGCACAGGCCCTGGCCATCCGTCTGAAAGCCTCCACGTCCACGCTCAGCTACGACGGCGAACAGGCCACCGAGCTCGGGCCGTTCTTGCGCACGTACGCCGCCACCGTCCTCACCCGACTACCCGGAACGATCTCCCTGTCCATACCGGACGCCCGCCGCGCCGTCCACATCGCGATCGGAGAACGAACGCTCCGCGCCATCTTGGACAATCTCGTCGGCAATGCCATCGAAGCCATGCCTCACGGAGGCGCGATCACCCTTGAATGGACCGCCGACGACTACGAGGCCGTCGTCGAGATCGCCGACACCGGCCCCGGCGTACCCCCCGACATCCTCAACGCCCTCACCTCCGGCGAACGGATCCGCAGCACCAAACCCGGCGGAAACGGACTCGGCCTGCTCGGAGCACGCTCACTCCTGACCCGCGCCGGCGGACACCTGGCCGCGCCACCCACCGCGTCCGGCACCACCTGGCTCCTTACCCTTCCCGTCGCACCAGCGCCGTCCCCGGAGACATCGTGACGCAACCCCTCGCCGACGTCCGTATCCTCGTAGCAGACGACCAAGAAGACGTCGCCAGAACTCTGTGCAGTCCACTCCGCCGGGCCAAAGCACGCCTGCATTTCGTCACGGACGGCCAAGCAGCGCTCCAGGCCCTCGCCAGCAACTCCTTTGACCTCGTCCTCCTCGATATGAAGATGCCCCCGGACGAATGGGGCGGTGTCTGGCTCCTGCAGCAGCTCCAGGCCAGCGGCTCCCGAACTCCAACCCTCGTCCTCTCCGGTGAAGGAGCAAAGCAGCAGGTCATCCAGGCCATGCGCCTAGGAGCCACCGACTGGATCGACAAAGCCGACACAGATAAGGAACTCCTCGACCGAACCATCACCATCCTCGCCCAACACCATCAGCAGGCTCTGTCCGCTGGCAGCGAGCAACTCCCCACCCCCGTCGCTTCCCGCCTTGCCCGCTACCTCCGGACAACCGACCCCGACAAGCAGCTGACCGAAGGACTCCACACCCTCGAGGCAGTACTCCGCCTCGCCGCATTGATCGGATTGGCCAGCACACCACCGTTCGCCCTACCTGGGATCACCCTCGACCGCCTCGCCGCCCCGAGCATGGGAACGTGGCTGACCCTGTGCACCGCACTCGCCAACAGCCCCGCCCCGAGCGGCAGCTTCCAGCGTCTCTTCGCCTGCCTCGCACCAGACTCCCAAGGCCGGCAGGCCATCCAGGAATTCGTCACCATCCGGAACCAACTCGCCCACGGCAGCACGACCGCACGCCGAGCAGACCTGGACCGCCTCGACACGCTGCTGCGCCGCTTCGCGCACCGGGCCGTCTCGTCCGGCGTCGGCGAGATCGCCGTCGCCACGGCCATGACCTATGACGGGGAGAGTTACGCCGTCGACGTCCTGACCTTCCGCGGAACCGGGAAGCCCAGTCCAAATACGGTGTCCGCCAAGAATCCGCCGGTCAACGGCTCCGTCCTGCTTCTCCACAAGGACGCCGAACCGATCTCTTTGACTCCGCTGATGGTCTCCACCGTCGCCGAATCATCGGGATCCATGCACATTCTCCAATTTGATGGGCTCCAGCGATCCAAGAGCGCTCCGAGCCCCAGCGCGGCCCTGAAGTTCGCTCGAGCACACGTCGGCGAGGAGGGTAGTGTCGGAACCTTCCCCACGCCCACGTGGCCGGCACTGGCTGCATGGACCGGTCGGACCTGACCGGCTCGGCGGACTGTCTATCGGGCATGGGTCTGTCGAGCAGCAAGCTGTGTCGCTGAGGCAACGCCTGCCTGGGCGCCCAGTCGAGCACTCACTGATGTAGTGCCACGTGCCCACTCGCCGTCGCCGGGCGCGCCCCGGCCAGCGGTGGCGCCGGGGGCGCATCTGCCGTTCGTCGTGCCGGGCGCCCACGATGCAGCAGATGACCAGCTCGTAGTGGGTAACCGCGTAGGCAGGGTCAGCGGGCTCGGTGACCCTGCTGAGGAGCGACGGTGAGGACGGCCAGACCCTTGCCGACACCCCCGCCTCGCCTATTGACCCGAAACGCTAATGTTCCGGCGCGTCGAGGATGTACCGGACGTGCGGGGCGCGGAAGTAGCCCCGCACGATGTGGGGTTGCTTCTGGCGGCGGCGGAAGAAGCGGCGTACCTCGCCAGCAAGCTCTCCGGCGTTTCGGGCTCGGCAGGCTGGCAGTCGCGTCCGCTTGAGGTCGGCGTTGACGAGGTCGTCCGGGTTGGTCTCCGGCGCGTAGGCGGGCAGCAGGTGCAGGACGATCCGGCTCTCGTGCTCGGCCAGCCACTCGCGGACCCCCTTGCTGCGGTGGACGGAGTGCCGGTCGACGACCAGGTGGATCTTCCGGTCGAACTGCCCAACCAGTCGCCGGAGGAAGTCGAGGAACACCTTGGTGGTGAACGATCCGCGGTAGACCGTGAACCACATCTTCCCGCGGGTGCTGATGGCCGACATCGCGTTCACCGAGAACCGGTTGCCGGTCCGCCTGATGGTCGGTGTGCCGCCTCGGACAGCCCAGGTGCGTCCCGAGACCTGGTCCGAGCGGACACCGACCTGGTCGGCGAAGAGGATCTCGGCGCCCTCTTCGGCGGCTCGCGCGCGGATAGCCGGCCAGGTCTCCTCACGCCACACGCGCACTGATTCCGGATCCTGCTCGATCGCCCGCTTGTCCGGGCGTTGGAAGGACAGGCCCCACCGTTTCAGGTACTTGCCCACGCCCTGCTCGGTCAGCCGCACCCGGTAGAGCATGGCGATCAGGTCACCGACTGCAGCACGCGTCCACAACTGACCGCCCAGGCCCAGGTCTTCGGGCTGGTGGTCGAGCACCGCCTGCCGGACGCCCTGCTGTTCGTCCGGGTCCAGGACCTGCTGCTCGCCCGGCCGTCGTCCGCGTCGGCCGGAGACCAGAGCCTCACGACCGCCGGCCTGCCACGCCGCCCACCAGTCGGCGACCGACTCCGCACTCACGCCCAGGAGTTCGGCCACATCGCGCCGGTCCCGTCCCACCTGAATCGCCGCCACGGCCCGCATCCGCAGGGCCTCCTGCGCGTCCGGCGACAGCCGCCGAGCGTCCCCAACCAGATCCGTCACACCCGGATCAGCGAGCCCGGAACCTTACCGTTTCGGGTCAATAGGAGAGATGTGGCCATCAGTACGGGTAAAAGGGCACCCAGGAAGCGTTCGGAGTAAGAATGGGGACCCTCGGCGACCGCCCGGTGTTGATCACGGAATACGAGGAGTGCGGGTCGAGGCGTTCGACGTTGGCGGTCCGGCGGCGTTTCCCCTCCGTCGATGCTGACAGGCTGGATACCAGGTCAGCTGTCTGGCGAAGGATGTTCCTCAAGCGCGAGGCGGATGCGGGCAATACGCGCTTCGGCTTTCCGAAGCGAGGCGCCAACCTCCGCGCTTTTGGCCGCCAGGTCTCCGATCTGGCCACTGTGAGGGGCCTGAAGGTCAGTCTCATGATCTCCCTCGTGCATCAGCCGGAAGACCTCTTGAAGGGCGCGGTGCTGGTCGTCCTCGTCGAGGTGCTCAGAAAGCTCGAGCCACTTTGCTTCCTTGCTGGCTGCCTCTTCAGCGGCAAGGACCACGACGTCCCTCACGACACCGCGGACGATATCTTCCAGCTCCAGGGCGTGCTGGAGCAATGGGGCCATGCCCATGTCGGAAGCGTCGGGCTGGTGACCTGACCTGAACGTTCCGTAGAAGTGCCAGGGAGCCTGCTTCTCGCTCAAGCGTTCCAAGGCTCTGAACACGGGCCCGAAGGAGGTCATCGGCGGGTCCTGGGTATTCAGGGACGCCCGATGGCTCCAAAGGTCAAGAATGGTGCTTGCCGTTTCGCGTCGGACGCTTTGGACTTGCGACTCATCCGCAGCCTGGGCGCGGACGATCAGATCGCCGATGTGATGTGCCATCCAGCGGCCGAGGACATCGTTGCTCGGCAGGCTCTCCGCGATCTCCTTGCCGAGTGCGAGCGTCTTCTCAAAGCTCGCTGCATCCTCCGGATGCATCGAAGAGGTAAATCTTGAAGGACCGCTCGAGGAAGGGGAGGCGTTCGTCATCGTCATTGTCCCGCATGCTGGAGTAGGAAGGCTTGTGGTCGTCATGAGTGCGGTCGATCGCCACCTCGACGATCAGACTTCGACCGGTCCCGGCGAGTAGAGCGAGGAGGGCCTCGCGCTGGATCTCAAGTCGCTGGCCCTGTTGTGTTATGCCGACGCGCCGACCGGTCTGCGTGCCGTCACTCCAGACAGTGCTGCGAAGGGCAGGCCTATCGGAACACACCCAGATGCGCATGTCGGCGTCAGGAACGAGTCCGAGCATCGACACGAACTCATCGGCAGGGTGAGCAGGAGGGAATCCGACGGCGGCGGCTACTGGATCCCTGCCGTCTTGGCCTTCTCTCGTGTACTGGTCCACGATCCAACCGCTCAGCTCGAAGCCGTCGGTTGAGAACTGGTCCTCCTCGTCTGTGGCGTCAGGGAGACAGAAGTCCCAGTGGGAAGGGGCTGTCTGCAGCGCGAGGACCAGCGCCCGGGCGTTGTCAGAGTTGGCCAGAGCGCTTCGGATGGAGACGTTCTGGGCCGCTCGGTCGGTGGTGTCATCCGACCTTTCCCATACAGTGATCCAGCCGCTGTTCGCAAGGAGCCGTTGACTGAAGTACTGGCTGTTGAGACGCCAGACCCACTCCCGGTCGGGGGCGTGGTCTGGCCCGGTGAAGATGCTTCTCGGCGCGGGGTCGCGTCGGTCGGAAAGCCATCGGCCATCCTTGCGACTGATGAGGAACCTACCGAGCCATTCCGAGAATCGGTCGGCGGGTGAATCGTCATCTTGGAGGACTGGGTACTTTGTGACCAGTTCGCCGGCCGCAGCCCACAGTGCATGAGTGGACAGGTAGAAATGCAGGTCCTCTTCCTGTGGCCATTCCGATTTATGGGCGAAGCTTGAGTCCCGTGGATAGAGTCTCAATGTGTGGCGAGGGTCCTCGTCGCAGTAGTGAGGCTTCAGTCGATCGATGAGGACGTGGTCGGCGAGCCTTTCGACTTGTTCCTCCGTCATCCCGAATGCTTCTGCAAGCGGTCGGCACCAGTAGTCGGTGAAGTCCAGGAAGAAGCGGAACCGGACGGGCTCAGCGCTGGGGAGAGCGGAGGCCTCGTGTGTACCTGCGCGGGCGTCCTCCGATGCGAGAACCTTCTGCCGCCGAGCCGCCCGGTCCTGCCAGGAGTGGCGAATGATCTCCGCCGGCACATTGACGGAACGGCAGGTGAGGAGCTCGTCCGACGTCAGTTGAACGGCGCCGGAGGACGCCAACGAGATCAGGGTGGTCCTGGCACTCTCCCGCATGACGACGTGGGGAACATCGTCGAAGACGACCTTCTTCAACAGAGGCGCGAAGAGCGAGATCTGGTGAAATGCGCCGGGTTCCTCGGCTGCGCGTGCCAGCGCGAAGAGGAGCCACTGCCGCGCGTGCAGGTCGTAGAAGGGAAGACGGGTGTGCCTGAACGGGGACACGTCGAGAACCCCAAGGGCGAAGCGGTGCAGGGCGTCGAGTTCCTCGACGCAGCCGAAGGCCGCGAGGAGCCTTACGCAGTGGGATGCCTGCCAGCGCATGCCAGGTGCGGGATCGCCGAGGGCGGTCCACACGTAGCCGGCCACGCATTCGCCGATTCTCGATGGGATGGCAGGGAGCCTGGCAAACTCGCCATCGCCGGAGTCTGTGGGTGCGACGTCGGCGAGCATGGTGGTGAGGTCATCGAGAAGGACCGCTGCCTGGGGGTGTGGAAGTCGCTGTGCCAACCGCCCCGCCAGAGCGTAGCACTCCTCGGAGGATAGCGGGACCTGATGCGATCCGAGTTCCTTAAGGGCTGCTCCCAGCAGGTCTTCGTTTGGAGTACCGGCAAGTTCGGCGACCACTTTTAGGTCTAGGGTGTCATAGCTCCGGGTCGTGAGTTCTCGGCAGAACCTCGCGGCCGCCGTTCGGCCGAGACGGCCGATTCGCCTGCGGACCGCCTGAGGGAGAATCGGCTGTTCGGCGAGCTTCTTGACCATCGCTGCATGGTCGAAGATGGAGAAGTGGGGGTTGCTTTCAAAGGCGGCCACCATGTTGTCGAGCCTGGGGAGCGGGACGCGAACCGCTCGGTCGACGACACTCTCCCATCTCAGCAGGGCCTTGGAGTCGCGGACCAACACGCGGGCCGCTTCCCAGCCCTCGGCGGTGGTGAGGTCGCACGTCGTTAGGGCTTCCTCCGCCTGCTGTCTGTGTGTGACTCGGGCCTCGTCCTCCATGTACCAGTCTCGCGAACTGTTCATGGCGGTCGTGGGGATCACGAAGTGACGTGCGGCAGGAGCAAGAGGTGTCCCGTCGAGCTTGATGCCGAGCTCATTGGCAGTCTGATCGAGGCGGTCAAAGGACTCGGTGCGAAATCGCTCAGGTCGGAGGAACTCCCCGGCTGCCTGGGCAGTGGCTTGGCCGTGGGCGGGCGCATGGCGGAACGCTCGTTCGACGAGCTGAAGGGGGTTGACGCTGTGGCCGCCGAAGGGCAGCAGCCCCAGCTGTACGGTGGCTGTGAGCGGACTGTTGTCCTCTGCGGTGACCGCTCGCATGAACGGCAGCTCGGAACAGAACCGGCGGTCTCGCCAGCGAGAGGCCGTGGCTGTTGCCGATCGTCCACTAAGGCGGCTGATTGCCGAGAGCGCCTCGGAGGGGTCAGCGGCATCTCCGACGAAGGGGTCGAGACCCTCAACGACTTGCGCGACGCGGTAGGCGCGTACATCGTCGTCCTCGGTCTCTGAGGAGGCAGCTCGTGTGAGAGCGACGAGTGATTTCCACACCGCGTGGACGTCGTCCCCCACGCGATCCGTCAGATCGATGGCGTGAGTGAAGTATGCCTGGGCCTCGCTTGGGTCGAACCGATAGACGGCCCTGGCCAGTTCGACCATCTGCTCGGCTTTATTCTCCGCGCTCTCGTGAGAGGCGTCGACTGCCTTCGCGGCCAGCTCCGCCACGCTCACCGTGATGTGTGCCAGCTCAGTGATGCCGGCCGCTGTCCGCACCACGTCGATGAGGCTTGTGACACTGATGTGACGTTCCGCCTCCGAGTACCAGTTCAAGAGCAGTTGCCGAGATTCCTCCGAGGAACCGAAGGTGAGGATCCGGGCCCCGAAGCGTGAGGCACCTCGGATAAGCAGGTGGGGGGTCTCGTAGTCGGAGTAGCTCTTGAGCCTGGTCACCGCGAGCTCCCGGAACCGGGCGTCCGTGTCCTCGGCGGTGCCGACCAGGCAGTCGACCCAGAGGCCGGCCAGCCCGGCCAGGGGCACCACGCTTTGCTGATGATCCATCAGTTCACGGGAGTGAACGTGAGGTTGGCGACGCGCCTCGATGACGTCGGGGCTGGTGATTCCCTCCAGGTCGAACGGTTGCTGCCGAACTCTGGCCAGCAAGGAGTACCCGCAGAGCAGGGTCTCCGTGCCGTGGCCATATCGGCTTCCTGCTGCCCGTCCCAGGTCCTTGGGGAGGTTCAGCATGAGGATTCGTTCTGCTTCGCTGTCGGGCAGAACGCCATGGCGAAGCCCCATGGCGACGATCCATGCGACCGCCTGGAGTCCGAGGTTCTCCTGCCCGTATCGGTTGTGGAAGGAGATCGGTCTCCGCTGCCTCCTCAGTACCCTGACCAAACGCTGCGCGAGCGGCCTTCGACAGACGAGATTGGCGTTCCAGGCGGCCACGGCGACCGCGAATCGCAGGTACTTCACCCGTGTCGCCGCTCGACCGAGCTCCTCAAGTTCGTCGATGCGGCCGGCGTCGGCGAGCCGGGTTGCGATGATCAGTCCCGTGTCGAACGCAAGATGCTTGGGTCGCCACCGGGAGAGGTGGTCGATGCAGGCCTTCACCCCGTCGGTGTTCAGCAGGCCGAAAGCGATTTCGGCGATGTCCGCGGCGCCGACCCCGTGATCTTGGTGGTCGTCCCGAGGCTGCCGCACCCAGGCGCGGATCCAGTCGGCAGCGCTGCGCAGTCTGCTGCGGGCAAAGTCGGTCCGCCCCTCCGCTGCGGAGAGCAGCGTCCCTTCGTAATGGAGGTTTGATCCAGGCCAGTCTCCTGCAAGACTACGTGTGGCAACCATGTCCTCGATGGTTCGCGCATCGAGGAACTGCCCGGCCAGATCGGTGTTCCGGCGCAACAATTGAAGCCGGCGGGAGTGACCTGCGGCCAGGCCGGCGGCCTTGAGCGCGAGCCGTGCTGCGCTGTAGTCCCGCCCTGCGCGGAGGGTCGCCTTGAGCGCGAATTGGGCGCGTTGCTGAGCGATCTCTTGCTCTTCCAGGTCATTGCCCCGGGGTAGGGCGCCGTCGTTCAACGCCAGATCGACGAGGGTGTCGACCTGATTCGCCTCCCAGAGCAACTGGGGCAGGGAAGCTGCCACATACGGTTCCGTGGCGGCGAGCGGGGTTAGCCGGTCGAGGAAGTCAGTCAGGGCTTTGCCGGTTGGGCGGCATTTGGTCCGGAACCAGGTTTCGGTCGGTTCGTCGCGGAACTGCAGGGTGTCGCCGTCCACGAGCAGCGGCCGTCCGAGATCCGCCACGAAGCTGTGGATCAGGGCAGGCGGTACCGAGCACAGTTCTACCAAAACGCGGACGGGAATCCGCGGCCGAAGCGCGGCGAGCGCCTCGCACAACCGGTCGATCTCATTCGCGGAGTGGTGGGCGTCCTTGCACTTGTCCACCAGTCCCTGCAGCAGCCCGTCGAGCAAGGTACTGTCGGTCTGTAGCACCCCGCGGAGGGAGGCGAGGCAGCTCTCGATGTCCCTGGCCGAGTCGAGCGCGAGGGCTTGCACCCGGGGGTTCCCGCCAGTCAGACGGTGAAACTCCGACGCCTGCTGGTCGGTGACGACGCCGAACACCGACACGAGGAACTGCTTGGTCTCCTCGGTACCGAAGCCTATGAGCTCGATCCGGTGTGCCAGGGGCGGTGGATCGAGTAGGTCGATGCGCTCCGTCCGGCAGAGCATCATCAGACGCACGTTGCTGGGCAGGGGTTCGCGCAGCAAGTCGCTGACAAAGGTGCGTTCGTCGCAGTCCCCGGCGAAGAGCGCCGCGTTGTCAGCGGCATCCACAATCACGGCCAGCAGCGCCTGTGGGGCCGTGGCTGACAGGCTCTCCGATGCGGCCCGGACCCGAGCTAGAAATGCCTTGGCGTAGTCGGCGGGCTGGGCCGTGGCCGAGGGAATCAGAGGGTCGCAAAGAGCGTGTGAGGCCAGCTCGTTCGACAGCTGCACCAGACCTTGCTGGTGCTGGTGCCGCGGCGCGCTGGCACGCCGGTATCCGCCGTTGCCGAAGCAGTCATAGACAAGGGTGACAGAGTGCTCTGGAAGGTGTCTTTCGACCTGCGTGGCGAAGACTGACTTCCCGACGCCGCCAGCTGCGTGCACGATCACGGGCCGCCCGGCGAACGCCATGGCTTCGTCGACGATCTCGCGGGTCTGCGCGGTGACGATCACGGAGTCGGGACGGTCGATGAGGTTCGGCGCGGGGAGGAGGAGATCCGGCGCGGTCCTTAGCGAGGTCAGGACCGTAAGTCTGGTGATGACGGGATCAGATTCGAGGGACGTGGCACGCCTGGCGACCATCTCCTTGAGCAAGACGTGCTCGACGTCAGGAGCGCCGGGGAGGAAGCCCGCGAGATCCAGTCTGAAGAGACCCTCGATGCGTAGCAGGCCCGGAGCGCTGGAATCGACCTCGAAACGACCGAAGAACAGCGCTTCGCCATCCGGATCGTCGTCGAACGCCGCGTACTGCTTGAGGAACTTAATCTCGTTCTTGTGTTCCTGCGCTGCGCTCTTCGAAGCTAGGGCCTCGATCGCCTTCAGGACCGAGATGCTCACCGGCCGATTGGAGAGGAACTCGAACGACACTTTCTGCTCGGCCCCGGGGAGCTCGGACCTGATGCGGCGGAACTTCTCGGCGAACCCCTTCACGGTCTTGGAGAGCCCCGAAACCGTCCAATCCTTGTCCGCCTGGACAGTCGAGTGCTTGAGCTGTCGGTATACCACGCGGCTGGCATCCGCAAGACCGCCCGCGCCGTAGTACTCGGCGATGTCGATGACATCCTCGCCGTCGTCGCCCGCGGTGTCATCCGGCGAAACGCCCTCGACGACGATCGCCGTCAGGTCCGAGTCGGGCGACAACAGTTTGAGCGCCTGACGGGCGCCCCAGTGATAGTGGAACTGGTCGCCGTCCCGACTTGCACGAAGGCGATCGGTCTCGGTCATCCGTGGACCTGACTGAGCTGCATGTCGTTCCGGCTCGGCAAGGCTCTCCTCGACATCGCAAGTGGTGGGACGGGGCGACGTCAGCACAACGTAGCACCGGGCGCGGTCGTGCAGGTCCGCCACTACCTGGACGAAGTGATCTCGCTCTCCGGTTGTCGCAGAAGGGGCGGTACACGGAGGCCTTGGACGCCGCCGAGGAGGCGCTGTAAATTGGTCGGAGCCGGTGGACGGCAACCCCGCACACGAACCCCTTCTCGCCCGCGCACTGAGGGACTTGTTGGTGGTTACGGTAGTAGGAGGCGTGCGCGACGCGGAGATCCCGGACACCGCCGAACAGTGACGATCTATCCCGAGCCGACGGCCACGCCTTCCTTGGCCTCAGCATCCATCACGGCCACGACCCTACGTACGTTCTCAGGTGTGCCGGCGTGGAACTCCGGCGCCTTCGTCGCACGGCCGGAACGTCGGCACCGCGTCGCCATGTCACAGGATCGCCCTGGCCGGCTTCACCTGAGCGTGCCCGCGGCCGATCCGCCTCGCGCAGGCAGGACAGGCTAACGCCCTTGGGCCTATACCGGGCAGGAGTTCAGAACGGTGGCTCGTCCAGCCACAGGTGTGGCGTCGGTACGGCGGGCGGTGGTGGGCTTGTGTGCTGTAGGAGGGCCAGGGCGTCATCGATGCGGCCGAGGTCGATGAGGTAGCCGGCCAGGGTGCTGGCGTTGGCGGGGGCGTGTTGCTTGAGGGCGGTGACGGCGTCCTCGGCGCGTCCGGCGCCGGCCAGCAGCCTGGCGAGGTGCTCCGCCGCGTACGAGGTGGTGCCCTCGGGGTGGGCCAGGGTCAGCTCGACGGCCTCGTCGACCCACCCGCAGGCGGCCATCAGTGGCAGCCTGATCCAGAACAGGTCCCACTCCTCCTTGCCACGACGGGCCTTGAGGTCGTCGAGCCAGGCCACGGCGTCCTGCGGGCGGCCTTGGTCGGCGTAAAGCGTGCACAGCACGTCGACGATCCAGTCCTCCGCGCCGCCTGGGGCGTCGGCCAGCGTGCGCATCACCTCGATCGCCTCGTCGTAGCGGTCGTGCCGCGCCAGGAGGCGTGCGAGTTCCACGGCCACGTTGCCGCGGCGAACGGATGCTTCGCCGGCCTGCCGGTAGACGGTGATCGCGCCGTCGACGTCGCCGCGCTCCTCGAGCAGCTCAGCGAGGCACTGCGCGGCGTGCGCGAGAGGTTCGGTGTCCGCGTACGCGCGCAGCTCGTCGATCCGGTTGTGCCGGGCGAGCAGGTCGGCGAGCTGGTCACGGCCGTTGAACGAGGTGAGCTGGCGGGTGGACAGCAGGGCGATCGCTTCTTCAACCCGGCCCTGGCGTTCGCGGACGGTGGCGAGCAGCCCGATGGCCAGCTGGGGCTCCAGGCCGCGGCAGCACCAGGGGGAGTCGCACTCGTGCCCGGCCGGGATCCGGGCAGTCAGCAGTCCGGCGGCCTCCTCGTCGCGGCCGGCGCCCTGCGCGACGTCGACCAGTGCCTTGGCGAGGGACCAGTCGTCGATGTGGGCTTGCAGCAGGTCGAATGCCTCATCAGCCCGGCCGTGCCGGGCGAGAAGCCGCGCGAACGACGCGAGCGCCAACCCGCCCCCGGTCTCCGCGGACGAGCGGGCCAAGGTCAAGTGTGCGCGGTGGAGGGCGATCGCCTCCTCGCTGCGTCCCCATTCCTCCAGCAGCCTGGCCGTGCCCTCGGCTGCTATCCACCAGCCCGTGGCCAGGTACGGGGCGAGCACCTCGAGCGCTTCGGCCTGCCGGTCCTGCCCGCCGAGTACTCTTGCCCACTCCGCGGCGCAGAACCACTCCCCGCAGCCTGCCTGGCGCTCCACCTCCTCGATGTAGCCGAGCTCGAGAAGCCGCGCGACAAGCTCCGGCGGGATGCAGCCCGTCCGTGCCCGGGCTCGGTAGTCAAGATCAGAAGCGTCCACGACCACGCACCATAGCCCTTGCCATGGTCGGCGACCTGGACCGAGGTCGGCCCATCCGACTTTTTACAAATCGAGTCGTTTCCTCGACCGGCGTCTGGCCTCTCCAGTGCAAACGGCGCGACCTCCGCGGTGTGGTGCGCGGTGCATCGATGGGCGGCTGAACGCCCTGGTTCTCCGCCGAGAAGCGGTGGCAATGACCGAGGTGGCCTCACCGCGCCGCTTCATCTTCCGTCAGTGTTAAAGGAGTTGGCGAGAGTCGAAGACTGCCGTGACGGGGGCGTGGTCGGACCAGCGTTCGGCGTGGGAGGCAGGACGCTCGACGTACGCCTCGACGCACCTGGCCGCAATTCCCTGACTGGCCATCAGATAATCAATCCTCCAGCGGAACGACACCTTTTCGAAAAAGGTCCACCCGTTCGAGTGCAGCCTGTTCGAGGGTGCCCGCTGGCCTGGGCGGTAGGGGGCCTCCTATGGGCAGCAGCATGACAGCTTTGGCGCCGGTTCGGGCGGTGGTGGGTTCGCGTGTGTCGGACACGCACGGGGATGAGGGCAAGGTCTCGCACCTGGTGCAGGCGGAGTCGGCGACCCGGCACGCGCTCTCGAAGGAGTGGGAGATCGTCGGGTCTTTCGAGGACCTGGACGTCTCTGCCCAGATCACGCCGTGGGATCGTCCTGACCTGGGGCCGTGGCTCACCGAGCGCCAGGGCGAGTGGGACGCGATGGTGTGGGCCAAGGTCGACCGGGCGTTCCGCTCCGCCAAGGACTGCGCGGACGTGGCGCACTGGGCGGAGGAGAACCGCAAGGTCCTGGTGTTCACGGATGACGGCATCACCTTGGACTACCGGGAGGGCCGCGAGTCGTCGTTCGGGAACGAGCTGGCCAAGACCTTCCTGATGCTGGCGTCGATCTTCGCGGAGATGGAGCTCAAGCGGATCAAGGCCCGGGTCACTGCCGCGCACAAGCACCTGCGGAAGACGGACCGCTGGGCGGGTGGGCAGCCGCCGTACGGGTACCGGATCGTCGACCGCCCCGGTGGCGGGCGAACGCTGGAGCCAGATCCGGTCACGTCCGAGGCGGTCCGGTACATGGGCATGTTGCTCCTGGAGGGGCAGAGCCAGTGGATGATCGCCATGGCCCTGGAGGTTGCCGGTTTCGACACGCCGTCGATGCACGCGTACAAGAACCAGGGCGACACCTACACGAGCAAGCGCAAGACGCCGCCGTCGAAGCACTGGAACCCGACCAGCGTGGGGAAGATCCTGCGCTCGCCGGCGACGATGGGCCTGAAGCTGACCGGCCGCTCCGTGAAGGCGCGCAAGATCGCGCGGGACGCGAAGGGCCTGCCGATCCGGATGGCCGCGCCGCTGTTCACGGAGGAGGTGTGGGCTTCGATCCAGGCCGCGATGGACGAGCGATCGGTCACCAAGGAGCGCTCCAACGGCGCCTCGCCCTGGCTCGGTGTTGCGCACTGCGACCGCTGCGGGGACCGGTTCTACCGGCAGGTGAACCTCGCCAAGAACGGCAAGATCTACGAGTACTACCGCTGCGCGAAAACGGCCGGCAAGCCGGCCTGCAAGGGCCAGTCCGTCAAGGGCGAGCGCGTCGCCGCCGCGATCGCCGCGCTGGTGGCGCGCCTGGCCAAACTGGCGATGACGGTGCGCAGGTTCATCCCCGGCGAGGACCACACCGAGCAGCTCAACCACGTCACCCAGGCCATGAAGGATCTCCGCGAGGAGAAACGACGCAATCTCTTCGACTACCCCGGTGGCGACGAGGAGTACTCCGAAGCCCTCGAAGTCCTCGTCGACGAACGCCGCCGCCTCGCCGCCCTCCCCCAACGCCCCTCCGCCTGGGTGGAAGTCGAGACCGGCCAGACCTTCGCCGACGCCTGGGCACAGGCCGACCAGGAACACCGCCGCCAGCTTCTCCTCGGTCTCAAGGCCCGCCTCTACATGACACCCACCATCGAAGGCTGGTATCTACCCGCCGAACTCGAAGCACGAGTAACGAAGCTGGACTACGCCGGCAGCTCGGCGTAGGTCAGGTGATCAGGGATCGTTGTGGACCCGAGGCCGCCACGCCAGGCAGGGCTGCCGCTGGATTGGTCGGGGCATACCGCTTGGGAGGGGCGGCGGGCAGACTGGGGTGGTCAGCCGAGTAGTCGACTTCGGGCTGCTGTAGCAGCTAGCGGGGCGGGGCGGTGACCGGCAAGGGGGATTCAGTGGGAGGGCTTGGCGGGCGCGAACCGCGTGATGGGCATGAGTACCGCCCACCGGGTTCTCCTGAACCTGGAGCCGTCCGTTCTGCCAATGGGGCCGCCATGGGGGATAGCACCGTTCAGAACAGGGTCGAGACCTCCAGAGTCGTCGGCAACGTTGTCCAAGCCGGTTCCATCCATCAGCTGACGGTCGTGCAGGTCCAAGGCCGCTGCCGGATTGCGGGTGATGCGGACTTTGTGCCGCTTCACAAGGTCACCGAGACATTTGCGATCGAGCACCTGGGTGTTCAACGGAGCATTGCCACGGGGGCCGAGCATGCGTCCGTGCTTCCGCTCTACGTTCGTCGGCGCCACGACGAAGAGCTGGAGCTTGCCATTGAGCAGGCTCAGGCCCGCAGCGTCATGAAGGTGCTGGTTGCGGACTCCAGCTGTGGGAAGACCCGGGCACTCCACGAGGCACTGAGGCATCTGCGGCCGGCCTCCCGATGGCGTTTGTGGCAGCCGCTGTCCGCCGAGCGGCTCCTCAGCGTGCTCGGCACCAACGGTCTGGATCCCTACACGGTGCTGTGGCTGAACGAGTCCCAGCTCTACCTGGACGGAGACCGCGGCGAACGGGTAGGCGAAGAGCTTCGACGGCTCCTGGCGGGCGGCAACGGGCCAGTGCTGGTCTTGGGCACGTTGTGGAAGGACCACCACCGACGGTTGACCGCCCACGTGACGTCTCCAGACGCAGACCATCACGCCCAGGTACGGGAACTGCTTGCCGGACGGTGTATCAGCGTCTCCGACAGGTTCAGTGACGAGGAGCTGCGGCGGGCGGCGGAGCTGTCCCAGTGCGACGGGCGGCTTGCCGAGGCCCTGCGGCACTCAGGAGGGCGGATCACCCAGTACCTGGCTGCAGGGCCGCTCCTGGTACAGCGCTACGAACACGCAGCCCCGGCGACGAGAGCCGTGATCGAGGCAGCGATGGACGCGCGACGGCTCGGCCACGGGCGCGATCTGCCACTCTCCCTCCTGATGGAGGCTGCCCCGGACTACATGACGGACTCAGAATGGAACCAGGTCGACGAGAACTGGAAGGAGCAGGCGCTCGCCTACGCCACCGAATCGCTTCGTGGCGCCGACGGCGTGCTGACCTTCATCCGTACCCGCCCCGGTGCAGCCCCCCACTCGCAGAAGCACTACCGGCTGGCTGACTACCTTGAACAACACGGCCGCGAGACGCGGAACTGCTGGTGCCCGCCCGCCTCGTTCTGGGCAGCGGCAATCGAGCACTGCACGCGGTCAGAGGACCTGGAAGCACTGGCAGCCGCAGCGCGAGACCGCCTACGGCTACGCACCGCCGCACACCTGTACGGGCGGCTGGCGTTGGCCGGCGATCCCGCCAAGGCCATCCACGAGACGGGCATGATGATCCTGCTGAGCGGTCGACTACAACTCGCCGACTCATGGTTCCGACTCGCCGCCACGCTCGGCAGCACCGACGCCATGCGCCTTGTCGCTGGTCACACAGGCGATCGACATGAAGCCAAGCGCCTGTACGAACAGGCACGGAACGCCGGGGACAAGCACGCCTGGCAGTTGCTGTCCAAATGGCACCAGGACAACGGCGAGAGCGACAAAGCCCGGGAACTGGTGCAACTGGCTGCCGACGCCGGTGATGCAGAGGCGCTCCGGAGCCTCGCTCGGGAAGCCAAGGAAGCCCAGAACTGGGCGGCGGCCGAGCAGTACTACCGACGGGCCATTGCCGCCGGCGACACCCACGCCTACCTGTCGTTGGCCGGCCTGATCGCAGACCGAGGGGACTCGGCACGTGCCGAACAGACCTTGCACGAGGCAGTCGAGGCCGGCGAAACCGTCGCCTTGGAAGTTCTCGCCCACAAGGCCGCGGAGGCCGGCGACTGGGCGCACGCCGAACAGCTGCTTCGGCAAGCCACCGCACACTCCGCGCGTTCGGATGACGCCGACTGGCTCCTCGCTCAGATGCGGGAACAACTGGGCGACGCCGAGGGCGCACTACACCTCTCCAGAATGCTCGCCTCCCAGGATCATGCGGACGCCCTGTTCGAACTCGCCCTGCACCACCGCCGGCAAGGCGACCTCCAATCGGCCGAGGGCTACTACCGCAAGGCCCACGCCGCCGGTATCACCGAGGCCCTTACCTCGGCAGCCTTGATGTGGGTCGAAGACGCCTCCGACAACTCTGCCAACCGGGCCCGCGCTGAGCGCCTCGCTCATCAGGCCGCCGACGCGGGAGACAGTACGGCTATGCGCATACTCGCAGTTCAGGCCCTCACGACAGCCCAGTCGGCACAAGCGCGTCACCTGCTCACCTACGGCCTTGAGCCAGACGGGACCCCGACAGACTCCTGGTAGAGGCCCTGTGGGTGCCGTAAACCTGGTCCGTTCAGGTCATGCGGCATGCCGGTACTCACGGATTCTGCGGACAGTTGCCACGTGTTGCCGCTTGGCGGATGACGCTACCAGGACGAGGGGTCCTCGGCCGATGAGAACCGTCCAAGACACGTTGCCCTTCGACGGCTTCACCGAGATCCCCACGGCCTCGGAGTGGTGCCAGCACTGGCATAACCGACGGCACTCGTGGCGCCACCTCAGCGGGAAGTGGGTTCGATGCCCGCTTCTGCGCGGTCGAGACGAAATTGGTGACGCTCAGTTACCGCACTTTAGACTGCTGCGAAAGACCGAGGTCGGACATGCGCCGAGCATGGAGAGTAGCGTGAAGAAGGAGTCTAGTGCCTTGCCAAACCTGGAACGGATCACCCACTCTTCCGAATAGGTGATTGATTGATATTCGTCAGCCGGGCAGTGTTGCCGCGACGCGCCGTCAACGCCTCTGACCGGGCCTTCAGCCTGCTGGGCTCCGGCCGTCGGGTGCCCATGGCTTCTCAAAACGATGAGCGTGAGCGCACCTGGAACTCCTTGCGGCGACGCTCCCCTACGCATCGGTTCATCAGCGCCGGCGGACAAAGCAGTCGGCCAGACTCAGGGGTCAGCGCATGGTAGCCAGACGTCGCAGACTGGGCGTAGTGTTCGTCCACGGGATTGCCTCTTCGGCCGAGACCTGGGATGCAGTGCGGGAGTCGCTGGCCCAGACAGAGGACTTGGCCAACCTCGAGCCCGATCCGCCGTTCCAATACAAGACCGGCCTGCTCGGCAAGAAGCCCTGGAACCTGAAGAATTCGCTGCTACAGGTGCTTCCTTCGATTGACACCGTGGCAGACAGCCTCGCGGAATACCTGGACACCGAAGCCGAAGACTTCCAACGGCTTGTCCTGGTCGGACACAGCATGGGCGGCCTGGTCATCCAGCGCTTCCTCACGCACATGCTTGGTCAGCAGCGTGGCCACGACCTCAGACGTATCCGCCGGATCGTCCTGCTCGCCTGCCCCAACACCGGCTCCAGTTTGGTACTGGCCCTGCGCAAGGCCCTGCCCCTACGAAACCCGCAGGACCTGGAACTGCAGCCCTTCAATGAGCTTGTCGCTAACACAAAGAACCTCGTCCTGGCCAACATCGTCAACGCGCGAGCGATCACGCCCGGCAGTTGCCCCATCCCCTTCTCGGTCTACGCCGGCGAGAGTGACGGAATCGTCCCCGTGGCCTCCGCCAAGGACGCTTTCCCCGGCGCTCGGGCCCTGCCTGGCGATCACTCCACCATCCTGCAGGAGCAGCGGACCTTCAACACCCTCCGCAGGCTGCTACGAGATGCCACTGACAGCAGCTATCTGGTGACGCTACGCGATGCCGACCCCTTGGACCTCGGCGTGCACCGGGCTGCTCAGTCCACCGATCCTCGTGGTTCCACGGCTGTCGATCCGGAGCATGAAGTACTTACCCCCTATCTGGTGCGTGAGCACGATCACCGGCTGCGTGAACAACTCGCCACTGCTGTGCGCGCTGGCACGTCGCTATTCGCCTTGCTTCTCGGCGAATCCGCCACGGGAAAGACACGTGCCTTGTATGAGGCCGTACTGGGGTTGGCACCCGATCACGTGCTACTGCATCCTGCCGATGCCGAGGAACTTCAGCAGCTTCTGGATGACGGCGCGGTCGTTCAGGGAACGGTGCTGTGGCTCAACGAGACACAGCGCTACCTCCTGGGCGCAGCGGGTTCCGCCATCGCCAAGCGGTTGGCCCGGCAGCTCACTGAGTCAGCGGGCATCGTGATCGTCGGCGCAATGTGGCGTACCCCGCACTTCAAGAACCTTGCGGCCAAAAGCCTCAGTCCCGACGGTGGGCCGATCCAGGATCTGCTCCACCACCGCCACACCATGCGACTGGACGTCCGCGATCAGCTGACCCCTGCGGAGAGCAAGGCACTCCGAACTTTGGCAGTGGAGCAGTCGGACAAGCGGGTGATCGAGGCCCTCGATGCTGGCAAGGTCGACGGGCGGGTGATCCAGCATCTCAGCGGCGGTCCGGAACTTCTCGCCGCCTATCTTCTGAGCGGCGGGCCGGAACTTTTGACCGCCTACCGCGAGCGGAGCCCCCTCGGACCTGTGGACCACACACAGACCACCTTTACTCCCGTTGAACACGCAGTTATCACCGCCGCGTTGGACGCCCGCCGCCTCGGCCACCACCAGCCGATCCCTGCGGCACTGCTTGCTGACGCTGCCGACGGGTACCTGTCTCCCCGCCAGCGTCTGAGCGAACCCGATTGGGCCGCAAGCACGCTCCGTGATCTGACACACGGATACCGCAGAGATGATCATGAAGACCGCACGGACATACGCCGCTGTCTCACCGCCCTGACAACACGCAGCACCCAGTCCGGCACCCCACCGTCCTACGAACCAGCCGACTACCTCGAGCAACACACCCCCGTCGTCCGTTACGACCAACTTGGCCCGCCATCCCTCTGGAACGCCCTGACCAAGCACACGTCAGACCCGGCCGATCTGGAGCGTCTAGCCGAAGCCGCCCGTAAACGTGGTCTGCTCAAAACTGCCGTCAGGCTCTTTCGCAGGGCAGTGTTGGCAGGGAATCCTGATGCCGCATGCAATCTCATCCGCCTCCTTCGCAGTGGCCCCCTTGACCCTGAACTGCAGGCATCAGCCTGGGTAGTGGACAAGATCGATATCACTTACTCGTCCGGGGTGGCTGACTTGCTCACCCAGGTGAACTATTACGGGCCCGACGAGGCAAAGCGAGCATTGCTTGACCGGCAACCCGCCGACCACGCAGACCTTGCCTCGGCCTACGGTGTCGCCACGCTGATAGACGCGCTAATGCGAGCGGGCGCGAGCGAGGCTTTGCAGGCCTTACTGGATCGGCAGCCGGCCGAGCATGTCGACCTAGACGACCCAGGTCCGTATGGGGTTGAGCCCTTGTTGTATGCGCTCAATATGGCTGGAGCGAAGGAAGCGGTAAAAAGGCTATCCGCTCGGGCGGCATCGCGCATTGATGTCAGCAAGAAATGTCCAAGCTCCCTGTTGTATGCAATGAGGCAGGCAGGAGCGAAAGAGACTGAGCAGAGGCTAGTTCTCCGCGCCAGCATGCAGCTCGACGTCAGTGATCTATCCGAGGTCAGAAGCCTGCTGTCGCGCATGCGGGGATCAGAATCGCTGGCAGCATTGGAGACCTTTGTTGCCCGGGTAGTCGAGGGCGCGAACCTCAACATTTGGCTGTTCGGGGAGGTGCTGGATTTGCTGAGCCAATCTCAAGCAAAGGCAGTCATGGAGACGCTGGCCGCCCGGGCCTTCGCCCACATCGAGCAGACCTCCCTAGCCAGCATCGCTGCCCTGCTGTCGGCATTGATGAAAACAGGAGAGCAAGAAGGGGCGCGAAGGCTAGCCATCCTGGCTGCTGAGCAGGCCGACCCGTCCGATCCCGAAGACGTCGCTCATCTGCTGGATGAGTTGATGAAGGTGGGGATGAAGGAGTCGTGGGCCGCTGCGGCCTCGGCGAAGTTGGCCGCCCGGGCCGCCACCCATGCCGACCTCAGCACTGACACGGAAAGTCTGGTGGTTATTCTGAAGGACGCAGGCATGAAGGAGGCCTTGGAGGCGCTGGCCGCCCGGGCCTCCGCCCATGTCGAGCGGACCACCTCAGGAGGCATCGCCCAACTGCTGCGGGCTCTGAGAGAGAAGTGGGCCGACGAGGCGTGGGCGGAGGAGGCGGTGCAGACGCTGACCGCCCGGGCGGCCACACACACGGACCTGCAGGACCTGTACGGCGTCGTCGATCTATTGTCGGAGATGACGAAGGCAGGGAAGCAGAAGGCGGTGCAGGTGCTAGCCACTCGGGCCGCCGAGCACGCACCCCTCACGGAGGCCTATCGCGTCGGCGACCTGTTGTCGCAGCTGACGGAGGCTGGGCAGAGCGACGCAGTGCGAACGCTGCTGGGTCGGCGCCTGGTCGAGCAAGTCGGATTGAGCTCCCCTGACGCCATCGGCAGATTGCTCTCAAGCCTCGATGAAGCGGGGGGACAGCAAGCGAAGCAGACGCTGTCTGCCCGAGCGGCCGCGCACGCCGAAGCGTACGACCCGTACCAGGTCTATGAACTGTGCTGGAAACTGCCCGCTGCGGACTCAGAACGGCTCTATCGTCGAACCGCAGATGCGGGCAGTTTCGGAGATATGCACACTTCCGCATTTGAAGCGAATTGGAGCCATGGGGGCTGGGGATACGGCAGAGAAGCGGACGGTCAAAATTCACCCCCTTGGACATGGAATGAACTGAACTTCTCGACATGAACGCACCAGCAGCACGCCGAGGCGCACAGACTGGTCGTCGGGGAGCAAGGCGAGCATTGCGACCAGTGGCACCACCACGAAGTTCATCACCACCGCGGTGGCAGCGCCCCGAGTACCGGGGCGATCACGTGTTCCAAGTCCGGCCCGAGTCCGGGGGCCGCCCAGCCGAGCAGTGTGCCAGCGGCCAGACGCCGGCCGAAGCGAAGGCGGCCGCGGGCTGCGCCTGCGGCCGCTGACCGGCCGTGGCCGCCCTCGATGCCGGGCACGGACCGTTTCACCGGCGGCGGCCGTGTCGGTGGGTGGCCAGGTCGGTGACGCCGCCGCGGGCGGCCAGGTCCTGCTCGAGGGCGCTGTTCGCCTCCTCCAGGGCGTGCTTCTCGAGCTCCAGGACGTGGACGACGCGAGCGAGCTGCTGGGTCAGGACGCGCAGTTCGTCGCGTTCGGCGCGGACGCGGGCCAGGTCCTCATCCTGCTTGCGGCGCCGGGCCTGGTCCGCGTCGCCGTTCCGGCCGGGGATCGCCTGCACGGACTTGACCAGGGCGTGGAACAGGTCTTTCAGGCCGGTGTGCTTGTGGGTGAGCTTGTTGCGCCGAAGTCCCGCCTCGGCGGCGAGCGCGACGATGATGAGTTTCCCGTCGGAGCGCAGGGGCGCGCCGATCAGGAGCCGGATCACCGCGTCGGTGATGGCCTGGACCTCGGCAGCGTCTGCCGGGGTCCGGTCCTCGGCGGGTCGGTAGGCCAGGGCCTGGCCGACGATCCGGGCGAGGTCGGCGGCCCGCTGTTCGCCGGGGCCGGGCTCGGTGGCCGGGTCAGCTGTCGTTGTCATCGTCGGTTCCTGACGTGGTGCGGTCGGTGGCGCCCTGGTGGCGGCGGACGATCTCGATGAGGCGGGCCTTGCGTTGCTGCTCCCGCGCGGCGATCGGGTAGGGGTCGAGTCCCGCCTCGGCGTCGGCGTCTATCCAGCCGATCTCGCAGCGCAGGCCGGCGATCTGGGTGTCGGTGCGGCTGATGTTCGGGCACGCGGGGTGGCAGCGGGAGTGGTCCGGGGTCTGGCGGGCGGCGTCGCTGGCGCGGCCGCGGTCCGGGTGGCACAGCGTGGTCGGCCCCCTTGCCCACCTCCTTGCTCGGCCTCGACCAGGAACGGCTTCTGGGGGAGATCGTGCGGATGATCGGGACGGGGGAGTCGGTTCGCCTGGACCGGCTCGACCGGTTCCTGCTCTTCCCCGAGTGGTCCGGGTGACGGGGCCGGTCACGCGATGGACGAGGCGGTCCCTGGGCCCAGCCTCATGAGGAGCTTGCCTGCGGGGAGCTGTCAGAACCGATGGTCGAATACCACGGTCACCGGCGCGTGGTCGCTCCAGCGTTCGGCGTGGGATGCGGCGCGTTCGACGTAGGCCTCGACGGCCCTGTCGGCGAGACCTTTTGTACAAACACTTAGATCGATCCTCCAGCCGGAGTCGTTGTCGAAGGCGCGCCCGCGGTAGGACCACCAGGTGTAGGGGCCGGTGCGGTCGGGGTGGAGGGAGCGGACGACGTCGACGTAGCCGGCCTCGTCGAAGACGCGGGAGAGCCAGGCGCGCTCCTCGGGGAGGAAACCGGCGGCCTTCTGGTTGGCCTTCCAGTTCTTGAGGTCCTCCGGGCGGTGGGCGATGTTCCAGTCGCCGCAGACGACGACCTCGCGGCCCTCGGCGGCGGCCCGGGCGCGGAGCTTGGTGAGGTGGACCAGGAACTCCGCCATGAAGCGCTCCTTCTCCTCCTGGCGTTCGGTGCCGACTTCACCGGAGGGGAGATAGAGGCTGGCCACGGTGAGGCCCGGCAGGTCGATTTCCACATACCTGCCCGAATTGTCGAATTCCGCCGATTCGAAACCGATCACCGTGCGCTCCGGCTTCTGCCGGGACAGCACCGCGACACCCGCCCGGCCCTTGGCGGCCGACGGCGCCCAGACCGCGTGCCAGCCCTCCAGGTCGCGCAGCTCCACCGGCAGCTGCTCGGGCTCGGAGCGGACCTCCTGCAGGCAGATGACGGCCGCCTCGGTGGCGGCCAGCCACTCGACGAAGCCCTTCTTGGCGGCCGCCCGGATCCCGTTCACGTTGACACTCGTCACCACAATCACCCGGGAAGCCTATCGGGGCCCGCGGCCCCGGCCGGCGACGACGCGTCCGCATGTCGAGACGTCCGGGCGCCGAAATGTCGAGATGACGTGAACGCGGCACGAATCCCGGTGACAACCGCACCAACCGCTGCCATTGGTCTTGACCATCTCCGGAGGCAGCCCCTAGGGTCGCTTACTGCAAAGACCTTTAATAAAGAAGGACGGATAAAGCCCGCTCTCCCACCTGCCGCAACAGCGGACAGCGGGCCGGGATCCGCCCTCCTTTCGGCAGGGCGGACAGAGGCGACACAGGTGGAGGTCACGGTGGGGACGACAGGGCAACTCTCGACAGTTCCGGAACCGAAGTACTGGCACCTGCGCACGGTGCTGCTCCGCGCCATCGAGACGGAGTTCACCACCGGCCAGATCCTCCCGAACGAGCGTGAGCTCTCGGCCCGCTTCGGCGTGGCCCGGGCCACCCTCCGGCAGGCGCTCGACCAGCTGGAGCTGGAGGGGCGGCTGGTCCGCCGCCGCGGCATCGGCACCCTGATCGCCGCCCCCCGCGTCGGCGTCCCGGTCAACCGGCACGAGGAGGGCTGGCCGGGCACCGCCCGCAGCCAGGCCTGGCGCATCGTCGACTGCACCACCGCGCCGGCCACCCCCCAGCTCGCCAAGACGCTGGGCGTCGCCGAGGGGGTCACGGTGCACACCGTCCGCCGGGTCCGCATGGTCCAGGGTCAGAACATGGCCACCGAGTCGCTGCACGTCCCCGCCGCCGCGCTGCCGCACCTGCCCGGCTTCCGGGCGGAGAGCGACCGGGCCCGCTCGGTGCTTCGCCAGCTGGAGCGCCTGGAGGTCGACGGCGAGTCCCGATCGGTCGAGCTGGGCGTCGCCGAGGCCGCCGAGGCGGCCCTGCTGGAGCGCCCGCCGGGCTCGCCGGTCCTGGTGATGACCACCCAGTACGCCGCGGCCGGCCGCCTGGTCGCGATCGCCGTCTCCACCTACCGCGCCGACACCTGCAAGCTCACCTTCGGCGAGACCGGTCTGGTCGAGGTCACCCCCGTCGCGGCCTCCTCCGAGGTGCGCAGCGCCTCCTGAACCACCTCCCGAAACCCTCAGGCCACGGGCCCGGACGCACCCACAGGCGTCCGGGCCCGTGGCTGTCCGGGCGGGCGCGGGGCGAGGCGCGAGCGGGCGACGCGAGGGGCGGGCGCACGGCGCACGGACAGCACGGGACCGGGCCGCCGGCGTCCGGCCGGTGGCCCGGTCCCGGTGCCGCGCCGCTCAGCCCCGGGGGCCGGTGCCCGTCGGGGGATCGACGGCGAACAGCTGCTCCTCGACCTGGTCCAGCGCCACCCGCAGCGCGCCCGTCGCGACCACCTCCGAGCCGAGCGCGGCCAGCGCCACCTCGGGCGCGCGCAGCGTGAGCTGGGCCAGGCGCTCGCGCAGCGGCTCCAGGACGCCGTCCAGACCGGCCGCCCAGCCGCCGACCACCACCAGCTGCGGGTCGATCGCCAGCACCAGCGCCGCCACCCCCTGCACCAGCCGGGTCAGGAAGCGGTCCATCGCGACCTGCGCCACCTCGTCGCCCTCGCGGGCCAGCTTCAGCACCCGGGCGACGGCGGCCTCGTCCAGCGGGTTGAGCGGCTTGCCGGTGGTGGAGAGCAGCCGCTCGGGCGTGACCTCCTGGCCGAGCAGGTGCAGCGCGCCGATCTCGCCGGCCGCGCCGCCGAAGCCGCGGTGCAGCCGGCCGTTGATCAGCGAACCGGCGCCGGGGCTGAGGCCGGCCATCACGAACACCACGTCGTCCGCGCCGATCGCCGCGCCCTGCCAGTGCTCGGCGATGGCGGCGAGGTTGGCGTCGTTCTCGATCATGACCGGGCAGCGGAACGAGCGGCGCAGCCGGGCGCCCAGGTCGAGGCCGGTCCAGCCGGGCATCGCGGTGCCGAGCTGCACGGTGCCGTCCCGGTCGACGATGCCGGGGGTGCCGACGCCGACCGCCCAGAGGTTGTCCCGGGAGACACCGGCCTTGCGCAGCGCGTCGGAGACCACCGCGCGGACGGCGGCCAGCCGCTCCTCGGCGTCCAGGGCCTCCTCGACCGGGCGGTAGTGACGGCCCACCACCTCGCCGGTGAGGTCGGCGAGGACCACTCGGATGTCGTGGACCCCGATCTCGACGCCGAGGATGTGCCCGGCCTCGGCGCGGAACCGGAACCAGCGGGCCGGCCGGCCGCGCCGCCCGCCGCCGGGCTGGCCGCCGTTCTGCGGCTGCTCGACCTCGGCGACCAGGCCGGTCTCGACCAGGCCCTCGATCACGCCCTCCACCGTCGGCCGGGACAGCCCGGTGTCCCCGACCAGCTGAGTGAGGGTCACCGCATGGCCTGCCCGCAGCGCCCGCAGCGTCACCGCGGCATTGATCCGCCGCAGCAGCGAGGAGTCCCCACCGGTGAGTCGATCCGCCAAGACGCTGCCCTTCGCCGTTCGCGCGACTGCCCTGGCGCGCGTGCCGAGTGCGCGGTGACCGCCGGATGCCGACCACCGAGGATCGACCGCCGAGTGTCCCGCGGGAGTCCGCCGCCCGGTGCACCGGCACGGCAGCGTCGGGCCGCCTGCGCCAGGCCGGAGGGCATGTGCCGGATGCTACCCGGGCACGACCCGGACGGGCGAGCATCTTCGCAGCTCACCCCGGCTTCGGTATCGAAATGGTACGCACCGGGTGGCGGTGGGTGATTCGGCCCGCCGCCGCCCTCGGGACGGTCCGCGGGTCGCGGCCCGGCAGGGCTCGGCGAGCCGCGCCACGGGGGGGCGGGGCGGGCCCGGGCGGTCCGCGTGACCGCCGGAGAGCCTCTATGCTGCGGGCATGCCGAACGAGACGCACACGGTCCATCCGGGAGCAACTGCGGTGTCGGATCGAAGCTTTGTGCGGAGAGAGACCCGGCCCACGCCCGTCCCCTTCGTGCCCGAGGTGACCCTGCACATGGCGGAGGACGCCATCGCGCTCTGGGAGACCACCGAGGACGCCCGCGGCGAGGTCGGTATGCCACCGCCGTTCTGGGCGTTCGCCTGGGCCGGCGGGGTCGGGGTCGCCCGGTACGTGCTCGACCATCCGGAGCTGGTGGCCGGCCGGACGGTGCTGGACCTCGCGGCCGGTTCCGGGCTGGTGGGGATCGCGGCCGCGCTGCGCGGTGCCCGCGCGGTGCGGGCCGCCGAGATCGACGCCTTCGCCGTGGCCGCGATCGGGATCAACGCGGAGGCCAACGGCGTCCGGATCGACGCCGCGGTGGCGGACCTGCTGGACGGGGACGGCGCGCCGGCCGAGGTGGTGCTCGCCGGAGACGTCTTCTACGAGCGGGCGATGGCCGCCCGGTTCCTCCCGTTCCTGGAGCGGGCCCGGGCACGCGGTGCGGAGGTCATCGTCGGCGACCCCGGACGGGCCTACCTGCCGCGGGAACGGTTCACCTCCCTGGCGGCCTACGAGGTGCCGGTGGTGGCCGACCTGGAGGACGCGGCGCTCAAGACCACCACGGTCTGGCGCCTCGACCCGCCGCGCGGCTGACTCCCCGTACCGCGGTGCGGCGGACGGGCCGTCCGCACACCGGAATTGCCGGCGGGGCGGCCTGACGCACTGGTAGACACGCCCGCATGACCGATCACCTGAGCGAGAACCAGGACGACAACCAGGGCGAGGCCTTGAGCGACGACCCGGCCGGCGGCGCGGCCGGCGTCACAGCCCTGCGCGCCGCCACGCCCGAGGACATCCCCGCCGTGCTCGACCTCTGGGCGCGCGCGGCCAAGGGGACCAGCATCACGGACGACGCGGACGGTGTCGCGGGCCTGCTCGCCCGGGATCCGGGGTGCCTGTTGCTCGCGACCCGCGCCGAAGGCGCCGTCGTCGGCACCGTGATCGCCGGCTGGGACGGCTGGCGCTGCCACCTCTACCGCCTCGCCGTCGACCCGGACCACCGCCGCCGGGGCATCGGCGCCGCGCTGCTGGCCGCGGCCGAGTCCCGGTTCGCCGCGCTCGGCGGGCGCCGCGCCGACGCGATGGTGCTGGACGACAACGCCCTCGGCCGGCGCACCTGGGAGGCGGCCGGCTACGGGCCCCAGCCGCAGTGGACCCGCTGGGTGAAGCCCCTCGATGGGCAGGCGTAGCCGCCGGGCCCGGCAACCGGTGCCGGGCCCGGCGGCTACGCCCGTGCGGACGGCTCGCGCGGACGGGCGCGGGCGAAGGGGCGGGCGAAGGGGCGAGCGCAGTGAGAAGCCCTCACGCCCCCGAGGGGCTCGACGCGTACCGGTTGGCCGGCCGGGCGAGCCCGAGGTGGCCCCGCAGGGTCTGCGCCGTGTACGCCGTCCGGAAGGCGCCCCGCCGCTGCAGCTCGGGGACCAGCCCGCGGGTGATCGCGGTGAGGTCGTGCGGCAGCCGGCCCGGGCGCAGGCGGAATCCGTCGAGGCCGGCCGTCCACCGGTCGAGCAACAGATCGGCCAGCTCGGACGGCGTGCCGGTGAAGATCTCCGCGTCGGAGCGGAGCGGTGCGCCGTCCAGCTCGTCCAGCCGCTCCTTCTGGCGGGCGGCCTCGCCGGGGCGGTCGTCCAGGAAGACCAGGAGGTCGGCGAAGACCTTGAGCGGCAGGTCGGCGGGCCGGCCGACGACGGCCTTCGCGGTCTCCAGCTGGGCCAGGATCGTCGCCGCGCCGGGGCCGGAGTGCGGCGTGACGAAGACCAGGTCGGCGCCCCGGGCGGCCAGCTCGTACGGGATGCTGGCGTGCGCGACGACGGCGACCGGCGGCTGGCCCTGCGGCGGGCGCGGGGTGATGGACGGGCCCCTGACGGCGAAGTGCTCGCCGGTGAAGTCGATCGGGTGGAGCCGGCGCCGGTCGAGGAACCGGCCGGTCGCGGCGTCGCGGACCACCGCGTCGTCCTCCCAGCTGTCCCAGAGCCGCCGGACCACCTCCACCACGTCGGTGGCCTCCGCGAAGAGCGGGGCCAGCCGCTTGGCGATCAGCTCGGAGTCGCGGGCGTCGTCGGCGGTGAGCGCGGGCGTGCTGCGGCGTCCGAAGTGGGCGGCGTCGTCGGCGCGGAACGAGAGCTGTGGGCGCCAGCCGGCCCGGCCGACGCTGGTGAAGTCGAGGGTGGCGAGGGCGGTCGACAGGTGGAACGGCTCGGTGTGGGTGACGTTGGTGGTCGGTATCAGGCCGATCCGCGCGGTCAGGGGGGCGACCCGACTCGCGATCAGGACGGCGTCGAGGCGGCCGCGGACCTGGTCGGTCCGCTCGTCCGGCCCGGTGATCGCCGCACCCTGGAGGGCCAGGGTGTCCTCGATGGTGACCAGGTCGAGCAGCCCGTGCTCGGCCTCGGTGACGAGGTCGGCCCAGTAGCCGGCGGTGAACAGCTCGCCGGGGCGGGCGTCCGGGGCGCGCCAGGCGGCCGGGTGCCAGCCGGCGCCGTCCAGGGCGACGGCGAGGTGGAGCTGCTGAGACTGCTGCGCCTGCTGAGGCGACTGTGACTGCGACTGCGACTGCTGCGGCTGGGGCCGGCTCATGCGGTGGCCTCCTGGGTCGGACGGTGGGTCGCGGGCGGCTCCGGTCGGGCCTGCGGCGGTGCGGGCCGGGCCGCCGTCAGGCCGAGGTGGTCGCGGAGCGTGGTGCCGGAGTACTCGGTGCGGTGGACGCCCTTCTCCTGGAGCAGCGGCACCACCCGGTCGACGAAGTCGTCCAGCCCGCCGGGGACGACGTGCGGGGCGAGGATGTAGCCGTCGGCGCCGTCGTTCTGCACGAACGCGTCCATGGCGTCGGCGACTTCGCGCGGCGTGCCGACGAAGTTCTGCCTCCCGGTGACCTCGGTGACCAACTCGCGGATGCTCAGGCCGCGTTCGCTCGCCAGTGCGCGCCACTTGCGCACCGTTCCGGCCCGGTCGACCCGGAAGATCGAGTGCCCCTGGAGCAACAGGCTGTCCGGATCCGGGTCGATCTCGGGCAGTGGGCCGTCCGGGTCGTAGCCGGAGAGGTCGCGGCCCCAGAACGCCTCCAGGTAGGAGATGGCCTTCTGCGGGCTGATCCGCTGCCGGCGGAACTCGGCGGCCTGCTCGTGCGCCTCCTTGGTGGTGTCGCCGAGCACGAAGGTGACGTAGGGCAGGATCTTCAGCTGGTCCGGGGAGCGGCCGTACGCGGCGAGCCGGCCCTTGACGTCGCGGTAGAACTCCTGGGCCTCGGCGAGTTCGCCGTACTTGCTGAAGATCACGTCGGCGTCGGCGGCGGCGAACTCCCGCCCCTGGGCGGACTCGCCGGCCTGGATGATCACCGGGTGGCCCTGCGGGGACCGCGGCGTGTTGAACCGGCCGGCGATGTCGAAGTGGCGGCCGGTGTGGGTGAACCGCCCGGCGCCGGGCCGGAGGAAGTGTCCGTCCGCCGGGTCTGCGAGCACGTCGCCGGCCGCCCAGCTGTCCCACAACTCGCGGGCGGTCTGCAGGAATTCGGCGGCGCGGGTGTACCGGTCCGACTCGGCCAGGAAGCCGCCGCGGCGGAAGTTCTCCCCGGTGAAGTCGTCCCAGCTGGTCACCACGTTCCAGGCGGCCCGGCCCTCGCTCAGGTGGTCCAGCGAGGCCAACCGCCGTGCCACTTCGTAGGGTTCGTTGAAGGTCGAGTTGACCGTGGCGGCGAGTCCGATCCTCGACGTGACGGCCGCGAGGGCGCTCAGGACGGTGAGCGCCTCCGGCCGCCCGGCCACCTCCAGCTCGTACAGCTCGCCCTTGTGCTCGCGCAGCCGCAGGCCCTCGGCCAGGAAGAAGAAGTCGAACCTGCCCCGCTCGGCGGTGCGTGCCAGATGGGTGAACGACGCGAAGTCGATCTGGCTGCCGGCCCGCGGGTCGGACCAGACGACCGGGTCCCCGATGCCGGGAAGAATCGTGGCGAGGTGGATCTGCTTGGCGGGCACGACGAACGATCGCCTCCTGTCAGCCCCTCGGCCGAGCCCGGTGGCCCGGCCCTCGGCGAGGACACGCCCATCCTGCGCAGGCCCCGGGGAGCGGGGCAACCGGTGCAACCAACTGTTCACGGAGCGAAACACGGTGCCGCGCAACGGGGTTGGCCGAAATCCGTTGGTGCGGGGAGGCTGTTCGCGGGCCGGGCCGCAGCTGTCGCCCCGGGCCGCTCAGGGACGGCTCAGAGGCTGCTCAGGGGCGGCTCAGAGTCGGCCCGGCGCCGCTCACGGGTGGCTGAGAGCGTACGTGCGGAAGGTCGCCAGCAGCGGCAGCACGTCCGTCTTGCTCGGCTCCTCCGTCACCGCCCGCATGGCGTCGATGACCGTGCAGGCGATCACCTTGGTGACCGCCAGGTCGTCGGCGGCGGCCGCCTCCCCCCAGGCACACAGGGTCTGGGCCAGCAGGGCGCTCATCCGGGCGCCGATGTTGGAGCTCACCGCGTCGGTGAGCTCCTCCAGCTCCTCGTCGGTCATGCTGGAGCGCAGTCCGAAGGCGAGCGCCATCAGGGTGTCGATGGCGTGCTCGCCGTACGCCGCGACCAGGGCCGGCAGCGCCCGTTCGCCCGGGCCGCCGGCGGCCAGCGCGGTCAGTGCCTCGTCGTCGTCCTTCCACGCCGCCTCCAGCGCGGCGAGGGCCCGGAGGGCCTCGTCTACCGTCAGGCCATCTGTCATGCCGAGAACGGTATTGAGCCCGGCCGGGCAGGCGGTGGGCCGGGCGTGGATTCTCACTCCTTCGAGCGACACCGACCCCGATTCCCGCGCCCCGACCCCGCCGTTGCCCTTCTCCGGAGCCCCGGGCCGCGTCGCCCCGCCGCTACGCGGGCGCGTGCACGGCGGTGAACTCGGCCGCGTCCCAGCCGCCGTGCAGCTCCGGGGCCAGCGCCGCGTACGCCAGCGCCGTGAAGTCGCCGGCGCCGGCAGCCCGTTCGGGCAGGGCGCCGAGCAGCGGGGCGCCGGCCGTCTTCGGCAGGTCGGCCAGGTTGCAGCGGTCGGCGAGGCCGGGGGAGTCGGGCCAGGCGCCGATGACCACGCCGAGCAGCGGCAGACCGCGCGCGGCCAGCGCCTCCGCGGTGAGCACCGTGGTGTTGAGGGTGCCGAGGCCGGCCGTGGCCACCAGCAGGACCTCCGCCGGGAGGCCGAGCTCCCGGACGGCGGCCGCCTGGTCGGCGAGCGTGCGGCCCTCCTCGTCGTAGCGGACCAGCAGGCCGCCGGCGCCCTCGACCAGCACCAGGTCGTGCGCGTCGGCGAGTTCGGCGACCGCCGCTGCGGCCCGGTCCGGCGACAGGTACGGCCGGCCCGACCGCCGCGCCGCCGTGTCCGGGGCCAACGGCTCGGGGTAGCGCATGAGTTCGCGCGTCGTCAGTGGCGCACCGACCAGCCGGGCCACCTCGTGGACGTCTCCCGGCTCGTCCGGTCCGACGCCGGTCTGTCCGGGCTTGAGCACCGCCACCCGGCGGCCCGCGCGGACCGCCGCAGCGGCCACGGCGGCGGTCGTCACGGTCTTGCCGACCTCGGTGCCCGTCCCGGTCACGAAGAGGATCCGGGCGCTCATCCGGCCACCGCCGCCGCCGTCACCGCGGTCGCGATCCGCGCCACGTCCTCGTCCCCGGTCACGTACGGGGGCATGGTGTAGATGAGGTCCCGGAACGGGCGCAGCCAGACGCCCTCCCGGGCCGCCGCCGCGGTCGCCGCCACCATGTCCACCGGGTGGTCCAACTGCACCACCCCGATGGCGCCCAGGACGCGCACGTCCCGCACGCCCGGCAGCTCCGCCGCGCCGGCCAGGCCGGCCCGCAGGCCGGTCTCGATCCGCTTCACCTCGACCTGCCAGTCCTGTCCGAGCAGCAGGTCGATCGAGGCGTTGGCGACGGCCGCGGCCAGCGGATTGCCCATGAACGTCGGCCCGTGCGCCAACACCGGCATCTCGCCCTTGCTGATGCCGTCCGCGATCTCGCTCGTGCAGAGCGCCGCCGCCATGGTCAGGTAGCCGCCGGTCAGCGACTTGCCCAGGCACATCACGTCCGGCGAGACGCTCGCGTGGTCGGCCGCGAACAGCGCGCCGCTGCGGCCGAACCCGGTGGCGATCTCGTCGAACACCAGCAGCACGCCGTGCCGGTCGCACAGTTCGCGCAGCATCCGCAGGTAGGCCGGCGAGTGGAAGCGCATCCCGCCCGCACCCTGGACCACCGGCTCGACGATCACGGCCGCCAACTCGTCGGCGTGGCGCGCCATCAGCGCGTCGAACTGCGCCGCGTACTCCTCGTCCAGCGGCGCGTCGAAGCCGGCCGGCGGCTCCGGCGCGAACAGCTGGCCGGGCAGCACCCCGCCCCAGAGGTGGTGCATGCCGCCCTGGGGGTCGCAGACCGACATCGGGTGGAAGGTGTCCCCGTGGTAGCCGCCGCGCCAGGTCAGCAGCCGGCGCTTGGCCGGGCGGCCGATGGACTGCCAGTACTGCAGGCACATCTTCATCGCGACCTCGACCGCCACCGAGCCGGAGTCGGCCAGGAAGACGTGCTGCAGCGGCTCCGGGGTGATCTCCACCAGCCGGGCGGCCAGCCGGACGGCGGGCTCGTGGGTGAGCCCGCCGAACATCACGTGGCTCATCCGGCCGAGCTGGTCGCGCACGGCCGCGTCCAGCACGGGGTGCCCGTAGCCGTGCACCGCCGCCCACCAGGACGACATGCCGTCGACCAACTCCGTTCTGCCCTCCACCGGTTGGGCGAGCCGCAGCCGCACCCCGGACGCGGACTCGACCACGTACGGGGTGACGGTGCCGGGCATCGGACCGTACGGGTGCCAGACGTGCGCCCGGTCGAGGGCGAGCAGGTCGTCGGTGGGCAGGTGGGCCATGGCGGTGGAGTCCCCCTCGGGTTCCCGTGTGGTTGCGGTTGCGGTGCCGGTCCGGCGGTCAGGCGTTCGGCGCCAGCTCGGTGCCGGCGCCGCGACGCCGGACCCGGACCAGGTCGTTGCGCAGCTCGCCGTTCGGGTTCTCGGCCGCCGCCTCATCGGCCGCCGGGCCCTCGGCCGCCGGCTCGTCGGCCTGCGCCCGGGCGGTCGCGACCGCCGGCTCCGCACGGTGGCCGCCGCAGGGACCGCAGCCGTGCCCGCCCCCGGCGTCGGCCGGGGTGTCGGCCTGGCCGCCGGCCGGCTCCTCGCCGTGCCCGCCGCACGGGCCGCAGCCGCCGCCGGCCGTCCCGCACGCGCCGCCGGCCGCGACAGCGGCCGCGACGTCGGCGCGGTGGCGCGGCAGGGTGGCCTCGCCGGCGCCCTCGACCTCGAAGCCCGCGTCCTTGATCATGTCGAGGTCGGCCTGTCCGGCCTGGCCCTCGCTGGTCAGGTAGTCGCCCAGGAAGATCGAGTTGGCGAGGTGCAGGCCCAGCGGCTGCATGGTGCGCAGGTGGACCTCGCGGCCGCCGGCAATGCGCACCTCGGTGTCCGGGTTGACGAAGCGGACCATCGCCAGGATGCGCAGGCAGCGCTGCGGGGTGAGGTTCCACTCCTTGGCCAGCGGCGTGCCCTCGAACGGGATGAGGAAGTTGACCGGCACCGAGTCCGAGCCCAGCTCGCGCAGGGCGAAGACCACGTCGACCAGGTCCTCGTCGCTCTCTCCCATGCCCGCGATCAGGCCGGAGCAGGCCGAGAGGCCGGCGCCGTGCGCCTTCTGCACGGTGTCCACCCGGTCCGCGTAGGTGTGGGTGGTGGCGATGTCGCCGTAGGTGCCCTCGGAGGTGTTCAGGTTGTGGTTGTAGGCGTCGGCGCCGGCCGCCTTCAGCCGCTCCGCCTGGTTGTCGGAGAGCAGGCCCAGGCAGGCGCAGATCTCGACGGCCGGGTCGGCCTCCTTGATCGCCGAGATGGTGTCGGTCACCCGGTCGATGTCACGGTCCGTCGGCCCGCGGCCGCTGGCCACCAGGCAGACCCGCTTGGCGCCGCCCGCGACGCCCGCCTTCGCCGCCTCGGCGGCCTGGTCCGGCTTGAGCCAGGTGTACTTGAGGATCTCGGCCTTCGAGCCCAGCCGCTGCGAACAGTAGGAGCAGTCCTCGGGGCAGAGGCCGCTCTTCAGGTTCACCAGGTAGTTGAGCTTCACCCGGCGGCCGAACCACCGCCGGCGCACCCGTCCGGCGGCCGCGACGACGTCCAGTAGCTCGTCGTCGGTGGTGGCGAGAACGGCGAGCGCCTCCTCGCGGGTGGGGGCTTCCCCGCGCAGGCCCTTGGCGGTGAGGGTATCGAGCAGATCCATGGGCCTGATCCTGCCTGGTGGCCGACTGGCGACGCCAGAGGAAACCCGCCAGAAGATCCCCGGGAGGATGTGCGAGTTGTCACAGTGTCGCAGCTCACGGTAGTGGCGCACGTCACTCCCCGGGCTGTCGCGGTTACCGACCGGTAGTCAGATTCGGTCGCGGACCGCCCACCCCGTGATCTGCGACACCTGTGACCTGCTTAGAATCTCCGCCATGACCACGCAGGGGGAGCGCACCCCGTCATCGGGAGACCCGTCATCGGGAGACCACGGACTCGACCACCTGCCGTCCGGTACGTACCGGCGGCCCAGGAGAAGCATCGCGCGCCGCGCGGTGGGGTGGGTCGTGGTGGTGGGGGTGGTGGCGGCCGGCGGCTGGATCATCACCCGCCCGACGCCCGGCGACTTCATACCCGGGCTCGGCCCCTCCAGCAAGGACGCCAGCAAGACCCCGCCGGTCGTCGGTACGCCGGCGCCCCGCACCGTCGCCGACCCCGAGGGCCTCGACGTCGACACCCTCTTCCCCGCCCAGCGGCTGGTGGAGGCGGGCGGCTACAAGGGCAAGCGCTCCGGCGTCCGCCAGGGCGAGAACTGCACCGAGGCGCTCCAGGACCGCACCCAGGACGTGCTGCGCGAGACCGGCTGCCAGGGCTACCTGACCGTCAGCTTCGCGGGCCAGGAGAAGCCGGTGCTCAGCAGCGTCACCGTGCTGCGCTTCGCCGACCAGGCCGGGGCCGCCAAGGCCGCCGACGCGCTGCGGGCCAAGCCCGGAGCGCTGGCGTTCATCCTCCCCGACGCCACCACCGCCCGCCCGCCGGCCGCCGGCGCCGCCCAGCGCGGCACGGAGGGGCGCGTCGAGGCCGTCGGCCGGCACGTGACCGTCACCAGCTCCCGCCTGCCCGAGGCGCACACCCCCGCACCGTCGGCCTCCGGCACCGGTACGGGCTCCGCCACGCCGCTCACCGTCCCGCCCAGCCCGGCGGCGAGTCCGGAGCAGATCCTCGACGAGGCCACCCGGGCGGTCTCCTACGCGGCCGGCTCGCCGTTCGCCTGGATGTAGCCCCGGGCGGCGCCGAGCCGCCGCCGTGCCCCCGGCCCGGACGTCCGGCGCCCTTCGGAACACACACGGCGGGGGCCCACCACCTGGTGGGCCCCCGCCGTCCTCGCACTCGCCGCCCCGCGCGGACGGGGCCTCAGCCGCCCAGCCGGTCCACCGCCGTGACCCGCAGGACCGCGCGGCCCTCCTCGTCCGAGCCGTACAGGTCGACCTCGGCGCTGATGCCCCAGTCGTGGTCGCCCTCCGGGTCGTCGAAGATCTGCCGGACCCGCCAGGCGGAGTCCTCCTCCTCGATGATCAGCATCTTCGGGCCGCGCGCGTCCGGACCGGTACCGAGGTCGTCGTACTCCTCCCAGTACCCGTCCATCGCGTCCGCCCAGCGGTCCGCGTCCCAGCCGTACTCGCCGTCCAGCTCGGCGAGTTCCTCGTAGTGCTCCAGCGCGCAGAGCTCCACCCGGCGGAACATCTCGTTGCGCACCAGCACCCGGAACGCCCGGGCGTTGGCCGTCACCGGCGCCGGCTTGTCGTCCAGCGTCACCTCGGCGGCCTGCGGATCGGTCGGGTTGGCCAGCTGCTCCCACTCGTCTAGCAGGCTGGAGTCGACCTGGCGGACCAGCTCGCCCAGCCAGGCGATGACGTCCTTGAGGTCGTCGGTCTTGATGTCGTCGGGGACGGTCTGCTCCAGCGCCTTGTACGCGCCGGCCAGGTAGCGCAGCACGATGCCCTCGGTGCGGGCCAGCTCGTAGAAGCCGACGTAGTCCGAGAAGGTCATCGCCCGCTCGTAGAGGTCGCGGACCACGGACTTCGGCTGCAGCTGGTGGTCGCCGATCCACGGGTGCGCCCGGCGGTACACCTCGTAGGCGTGGGTGAGCAGCTCCTCCAGCGGCTTCGGGTAGGTGATCTCCTGGAGCCGCTCCATCCGCTCCTCGTACTCGATGCCGTCGCGCTTCATCTCGCCGATGGCCTCGCCGCGTGCCTTGTTCTGCTGCGAGGCGAGGATCTGGCGCGGGTCGTCGAGCGTCGCCTCGACCACCGAGACCACGTCCATCGCGTACGAGGGCGAGGCGGGGTCGAGCAGTTCGAACGCGGCCAGGGCGAAGGTGGAGAGCGGCTGGTTGAGCGCGAAGTTCTCCTGCAGGTCCAGGGTGAGCCGGACGATCCGGCCCTCGGCGTCCGGCTCCGGCAGCCGCTCGACGATGCCGCCCTCCAGCAGCGAGCGGTAGATGGCGATCGTGGAGCGGATGTGCCGGCGCTGGGCGGCGCGGTCCTCGTGGTTGTCGGTCAGGAGCTTGCGCATCGCCTCGAAGGCGTTGCCCGGCCGGCCGATCACCGAGAGCAGCATCGCGTGGCTGACCTTGAACCGGGAGACCAGCGGCTCCGGGTCGGCGGCGATCAGCCGCTCGAAGGTCTCCTCGGACCAGCCGACGAAGCCCTCCGGCGCCTTCTTGCGGACGATCTTGCGCTTCTTCTTCGGGTCGTCGCCGGCCTTGGCGACCGCCTTGTCGTTCTCGATCACGTGCTCCGGCGCCTGCGCGACGACCTGCCCCACGGTGTCGAAGCCGGCCCGCCCGGCCCGGCCGGCGATCTGGTGGAACTCCCGGGCGCGCAGGATGCGCACGCGGGTGCCGTCGTACTTGGACAGCGCGGTGAACAGCACCGTGCGGATCGGCACGTTGACGCCCACGCCGAGCGTGTCGGTGCCGCAGATCACCTTCAACAGGCCCGCCTGGGCGAGCCGTTCGACCAGCCGCCGGTACTTGGGCAGCATGCCGGCGTGGTGCACGCCGATGCCGTGGCGCACGAACCGGGAGAGGTTGCGGCCGAACTTGGTGGTGAAGCGGAAGTTGCCGATGAGGTCGGCGATGGCGTCCTTCTCCGCCTTCGAGCACATGTTGATGCTCATCAGCGACTGCGCCCGCTCGACGGCCTCCTTCTGCGTGAAGTGCACCACGTAGACGGGCGCCTGACCGGTCTTCAGCAGCTCTTCCAGGGTGTCGTGCAGGGTGGTGCGCCGGTACTCGTAGAACAGCGGGACCGGCCGGGTCGCGGAGCGCACCACGGTGGTGGCCCGCCCGGTGCGGCGGGCGAGGTCCTCCTCGAAGCGGCGGACGTCGCCGAGCGTGGCGGACATCAGCAGGAACTGCGCCTGCGGCAGTTCGAGCAGCGGGATCTGCCAGGCCCAGCCGCGGTCCGGCTCGGCGTAGAAGTGGAACTCGTCCATCACCACCTGGCCGATGTCGGCCCGGTGCCCGTCCCGCAGCGCGATCTGCGCCAGCACCTCGGCGGTGCAGCAGATGATCGGGGCGGTCGGGTTGACGCTGGCGTCGCCGGTCATCATGCCGACCTGCTCGGTGCCGAAGACCTTGCAGAGGTCGAAGAACTTCTCCGACACCAGGGCCTTGATCGGCGCGGTGTAGAACGTCCGCTTGCCCTCGGCCAGCGCCGCGAAGTGGGCGCCGGCGGCCACCAGGCTCTTGCCCGAGCCGGTCGGCGTCGCGAGGATCACGTTGTTCCCCGACACCAGCTCGATCAGCGCCTCCTCCTGCGCCGGGTACAGCGTGATCCCGCGCTCCTCCGCCCAGGCGGCGAACGTCTCGAAGAGAGCGTCGGGAGTGGCGGGCTTCGGCATCAGGTCAAGGAGGGTCACCCGGCTATCTTGCCTGCTCGCCGCCGCCCCGGGCAAAGCCCGCCCCTTACCGGCCCCGGCCCCGGGGCGCCGGGGCCGGGGCCGCAGTGCGACGTCCGGACCTGGCGTGGCCGCGAGGTGCCGACATTCGCCGTCGAGCCCGTGCGCTACCGCGCGGGGACGGTGGGTGGGGCGTCCACCAGACCGAGGCCCTGGCAGTGCTCGCCGGCGATCGCCTGCTGCGCCGTCCGCCAGGCGACGTCGACGTGCGAGCGCCGCAGCGAGTCCACACCCGCGCCGGAGCCGGTGGTGCCGGTGACCCGCACCCGGCGGAAGTGGTCCTCGGCGTGGCCCGGGTAGTCGCACTGGTACAGCAGGTCGACGCTCGCGTCCGGGTGGATCCAGGCGGTGATGCCCTGGCCCAGCGCGAGCGACCGGGGTGGGTGGTCGCCCTGGGTGGCCTGGGCGGGCCCGCCGAGTCGGGCGGCGTCGAAGGCTGCCCGGTCGGGCCGCTCCACGCCGACGCTCAGCAACGTCCGGCCGTGCCAGGTGTCCCAGTGGACGCCGCACCAGGGTTCCTGCTTCCCACCGGCCGGATCCCCCTTCTCTGTGACGACCGCCTTGCCGTCGTCGCCGGCGGCGGGCTCCAGATCGGTCCGGGTCACCGTGGACCAGCAGGCCGACTCAGGCAGTTCCACCGACTGCCACGGCTTCCACACCCAGAGGCTCACCCCGACCGCGGCCGCGAGTGGCAGCCCGACAACGGCCAGCAACCGCCGCCGCCGCGCCTGCCGCGCCTCGACCTCCGCGAAGGCGGCCTGGGCGATGCCCGGCAGGGGTTCGGATTCGGTCTCTTCGGTCATTGCCTACCTGCCAGCTTGTCTTCGGTGTTGCCGGACTGGGAGCCGCCCCGTAGTTCGCCGGGGTACAGCGGGTGCGCGTTGGTGGGGGCGGGCTCAGCTCTTGCCCGCAGGGCCAGCCGCACCTGAGGTGTAACCGTCGTCAGAGACCTGCCCCGCGCGTCGGCGGAGCTGTTCGAGGAATGCGGGGTCGATGCCGCTGCCGGCGGTCGCGCGGTCGAAGGTCTCCATCACCGACCTCTGTGCACCGTGCTTGGCGTCGGCGACTGCTGCCTTCGCCTGGTCGTCCGCCTCGTTGCGGGTGTCGACCTTGTAGCTGTCGGCTACGCCGTCCATGATCTTCTCGACGACGAAGTTCACGCCCTCGCCGGCGATGGGCGCGCGTTCCAGCGCCTTACCGCCAGTGAACTCCCAGACCTTGGCGGCGATCTCCTTCTTGTCGTCGATTCCCTTGTTGAAGTCCTCGTCGTCGGCGGCGTGCTTGACATAGACCTCGTCAGCCATCGCGCTGGTGACCAGGCCGGTGACCTGTCCACCGGGCTTGACGGCGTTCTCGACCGCGAGCTGGAGTTCGCTCTGGCTGCCGTGACCGTGCTTGGCAATGGCCTCCTCGATCTGGACCGTGGTGTACGCCTGCTGACCGGCGGCTATGGAGGTGTAGGCGTCAGGATCGCGCCCCAGCACGTCCAACAGCCGTCGCACCTTCGCGTCGTCCAGGTTGGCGGGAGCTCCGGTCATGGCTGGCGCTCCGGGGCCTTCGAGCGCGGCCTGCACGTCGCCCATGTAGGCGGCGGTGATGTTGCCCAGGCTGCCGTTCATGGCGCTGAACAGGGCCTTCTCGCCGTGCAACTGCTCCGGTCCGCCCTCGACGCCGTACTTGTCGAAGATCTTTTGGGTGAGCCCTGCCATCTCCGGTGTGTGCTTGGCCAGTGGCGCGTCAGCGTTGTCGTACGCGCGCCCCGTGGTCGCCGCCTCCAGGGCGTGGCCCAGGGCGCCGACCTCGAAGGCGTCCGCGGTGCCCGGGTTGGGGCGCAGCGGGTACGGCATGTCACGCAGCAGCGAGCGCTGGCCGCTGTCGGTGAGCATGTCGAAGTACTTGTTCTCGCCGCCGTGGCTCTTCACCGAGCCGTCCGGGTTGTACGTGGTCGGCGGGTCCGAGAAGAACTTGGTCGCCGCCTCGGGGCTGTGGCCGAGGGCCTCCAGCACCGAGGACATCGGGTTGAAGCCGTGGACGTTGCCCTTCTCGTCCGTCACACCCGTGAACTGGAACTCCTGGAACGGCGCGCCGTGCATCGCGGCCACCGCGTCCCAGCGGCCCGGGTTCTCGTTGGTGAGCTGGGTGACGTGCTCGGCGATCGGGTTGATGAAGTGGGCGTCGTAGTCACCGTGCCGCAGGATGTTGCCGAGGATCTGGTACCCGTACGGGCTGGAGGCCGGGTTCGCCTTCGGGTCCAGCGGGATCTGGGCGGCGCCGGCCTTGCGCAGTCGCTGCTCCCAGTCGTCGGAGACGTGTGGCTGCTTGTGGCTGTCGGTGGCGGTGGCCAGGGTGAGGCCGAGCCCGTCCTGGATGCCCTTGATGGAGGCCTTGCGGGCCGCGCTGTCGGAGAAGTCGCCACTCTGCGCCATCGCGCCGTAGGAGGCGAGGAAGGTGGCCGGGTCCTGCCCGCCGTAGAAGGCGGCGGCGAAGCGCGAGTCGCCGGAGTGGTGCTGGAGCAGCGTCTGGAGCTGGGCGAGCTGCGCGTCGGTGGCCTTGGAGCCCAGGCTGAGGATCTGCGAGGCCTGCTTGGCCTCGGCCTCGGCGAGGCTGCCGACGGGGTTGCCGTTGAACGTGCTGGAGTCGCTGCCGGTGTCCCCGGCGAGCGCCGACGCGGCGGCGGTGTCGGCCTCGGTAGCCCGTTCGATCGCCTTGCCGATGGCGTCGGCCGCGGCCTGGGCGTTGGCCTGGTGGCTCTTGGCGTAATCGGGGTCCTTCTTGTCGGCCGGGTCGGTCGCTGGCGGCCAGTGCACGCTGCCCTCCCCGTCGACGGTGAGGCCCTGGTCGGCGGCGTGCTGGACGGCGGTCTGCAGGTCCTTCTTGGCCGCCGCGAGTTCGTCGTGGGCCTCGCGCAGGGTGCGCGCGATGGCGGAGGCCTCCTCGAAGGCGGCGTGGATCTGGTCCCTGGTCCGGGTCAGTGAGGAGGCGGCGGCCTCGGAGCTGGGCCCGGTCCAGCCGGACTGCTGAACGGGGCCGATCACCTCGTTCTGCATCTTGGTCGAGAGGTCCCAGTTGCGGACCATGCTCTCGAAGTCGCCCGCTGCGGCGTTGAGGTTGGCGAGGTCTAGGTGCTGGAGCTGGCTGTACGTCACCATGGTGATCTGGTCTTCCCCCCGGGTGCTTCCTGGTCGTGCCGGCCGGGCTCGGGGCCGGCCGTCGAGCTCAGTCGTGTCAGGCGCGCCAGTCGCGCCAGAGGCGTCAGTCGTGCTTCTGGGCGAACTGGCTGTGGATCGCGGCCTCGTTGGCCTCGTAGTTCTTCGCGGTGGCCTGCAGGTTCTTCCCGATCGTGCCGAGCGCCTCACCCAGGGTCTGGGTCTGCCCGGACCACACGCTCCACGCGTTGTTCAGCCCGGCGCAGAGTTCGAGGCCCATCAGCGAGGCCACTGCGCTGTTGACGTGCTCCCACGGTCGCCCGCACTCGGTGCGCAGGGTCTCCCGGAGGACGGCGGCGTTGTTTCCCGCCTGCCGGATGATGCCGGGATTGGCCTTGACGCTCTGCCCGCCGCCGGCCGGCGGCAGGGTGACCGGCGCGGTGTTCCCGGCGGCCGCCGCGGCCAGGTCCGGGAACTGTTTCTTAGCCTGCTCGGTCAGGTTTCCCGAACTGTCGAAGAGCCAGGGATTCATCCGGCGTTCGAATTCAAGGTCTGCCATGTGCGGTCCCCCCATTACTGATCGCTGGGGGAGCGTAACCGGATCGAACAGATGACTGAAAATCCTTGGGAATTCCTTTAGGTTCTTTGCGAAACATTGGTGCCGCAAATCAACTGGAGGCGCTTTCGAGGTTGATTCCAGGTGAATGGAAGGTGAATCTGCGGGCGAACGTGTGCCGCGGCGCACATTGCCCGTGCCGCGCCCGGCGTGCCAGAGTGCCGACCATGGCCCACCGCACCGCGCCCGAACCGCCCGCCCTCGTCCCCGCGGCCGCCCCGGAAGAGGCCCCCGCCCCGGGCGCCGTCTTCGACTGGCTCGACGAGACGGCCGAGCTGCGCGCCCGCGCCGGCCTCACCCGCACCCTGCGCAGCCGCCCCGCCGACGACCCGGTGATCGACCTCGCCGGCAACGACTACCTCGGGCTCACCCGGCACCCCACCGTCACCCGGGCCGCCGCCGACGCCGCCCTGCGCTGGGGCGGCGGCGCCACCGGCTCCCGCCTGGTCACCGGCACCACCGCCCTGCACACCGAACTCGAGGGCGAACTCGCCGAGTTCTGCGGAGTGGAGGCGGCCCTGGTGTTCTCCTCCGGTTACACGGCCAACCTGGCCGCGCTCACCGCGCTGACCGATCCGGACACCCTGATCGTCTCCGACGCCTACAACCACGCCTCGCTGATCGACGGCTGCCGGCTCGCCCGCGGCGACGTCCACCGCGCACCCCACAGCGACCCCGACGCCGTCCGCGCCGCCCTCGCCGGGCGCACCCACCGGCGGGCGCTGGTGGTCACCGACTCCGTCTTCTCCGTCGACGGCAACGCCGCCCGCCTGCCCGAACTCTCCGCCGCCGTCAGCGCCCACGGCGCCGCCCTGCTGGTCGACGACGCGCACGGACTCGGCGTCCTCGGCCCCGGCGGCTCCGGCGCCCTGGCCGCGGCCGGGCTCGCCGGCCGGCCGGACACCGTCGCGACCGTCACCCTCTCCAAGTCGCTCGGCTCCCAGGGCGGCGCGGTGCTCGGCCCGCACCGGGTGATCCGCCACCTCGTCGAGACCGCCCGCACGTTCATCTTCGACACCGGCCTCGCCCCGGCCGCCGCCGGCGCCGCCCTCGGCGCGCTGCGTCTGCTGCGCGCCGAGCCGCACCGCGCCGAACGCGCCCGCGAGGTCGCCCGCAGCCTCTCCGACCGGCTCACCGCCGTCGGCCTGCAGGCCTCCACCCCGGACGCCGCGGTCGTCTCGGTCCGCGCCCCGGGCCCCGAGGCCGCCGTCGCCTGGGCCGCCGACTGCCGCCGGGCCGGTCTCGCCGTCGGCTGCTTCCGCCCGCCCTCCGTCCCGGACGGCGTCTCGCGCCTGCGTCTCACCGCCCGCGGCGACCTGACGGACGCCCAGATCGCGGACGCCGTGAGGACGATCGCCGCGCTCGCCCCGGCCGGGGCGCACCAGGCCTGAGCGGAGGCGTCGGCCGGGCCGGGGCCGAGCCGAGCCGGGCCTGGCTGGCGGGCCGCCCGGCGCCGCGCCCGTGGCCGGCCCCGCTCAGAGCCCGGCCAGCTCCAGCAGGAACGCCGTCTCCGCGTCCCGCCGCCCGGCTGCGGCGCGCGGGGCGGCGACCAGCACCGCGCCCACCCGGCACCAGGCGAGCACGCGCTCCGGGTCCGAGCCCGGCACCCGCGCCGCGAGGACGGCGATCCGCCGCTCCAGAGCGGGCCGGTCGGTGACCCCGTCGATCGCCCAGTCCACCAGGTCGAAGTCCGGGTCCCCGAGCGACGGCCGGGGGTCGATCGCGACCGGCCCGGCCGGGCCGTCCAGGACGTTGCCCGGGTGCAGGTCGCCGTGGACCAGCGCCGACGGGCCGCCGTCGGCCAGCTCCGCGGCGAGCGCCCGGGCCCGCCCGATCGCCGCGGCCGCCGCCGCGCCTGTCGCCGTTCCCGGTGCCCCGCCCGTGGTCCCGCCTGTGACCCCACCCGGCGCCCCGGCCGACACCCGCCGCTCGGTCAGGTCGAACAGGAACTCCACGCGCTCCGCGAGCGTCCCCAGCGCGAGCCCGTCCACCGGCACCGACCGCAGTGCGCCGAGCAGCGGGGCCACCTCCTCCGGGTGCCACGCCCGCTGCCGCAGCGTCGTCCCGGGCCGTACGTCGGCCAGCAGCAGGGCGCCAGCGGCCGGGTCGTCCTCCAGCACCCGCACCACCGACGCCAGCCCGGCCCATGCCCGCAGCGCCGCCGCCTCCTGCCGGGCCACCTCGGGGTCGGGCGTCAGCTTCAGCCAGACGCTCACCCCGCCGGCCCCGCGTGTGCAGCGGAACACCCGGGCCGTCCCGCCTCCGCCCGCCGCGCGCACCACCAGGCGCCAGCGCCCGGCCAGCTCCGCCACCACACCCGGCAGCGCATCGCACCAGGCCTCCGCCGACGCCCCGAACCGCACCGTCAGCCGTGCCCGCACCTCCGCCGGAACCGTCGCCACCGCCGTCGACACCCCGGCCTCCGCCGCCGACGCCCCGTGCACACCCACCCGAACCCCTCCGCCCCGCACAACCGTCCTGCGCTGCGCGACACTTCGACGCGCGGCGCCTCAAGGCACCGCACCCCGAATCACCGCACCTCGGTGCACCGCACCGCAGCGCGTCCGATCGAATGATCGAATGATCGAAAGCCGCCAGCCTATGCGGCCGCCCCGGACCGGGCGATCAGGATTTCCGCGCCCGGCTGGGCTGTACGCGCCTCGGCTCGCCCGCCGCCTTCGGATGGTCCGGCGGGTACGGCAGTTCGCCCAGCCCCTCGTCCCGCAGCTGCCGCTCGTACAGCTCCAGCAGCCCGTCCAGCCGGAACGCCTGGTCGTCCATCTCCGCCTGCAGATCGCCGACCTCGGCGAAGCGGGCGGGCAGCGTCCGCAGGTCGAAGTCCTCCGGCGCGGCGTCGTCCAGTTCCTCCCAGCGCAGCGGCGCCGAGGCCGTCGCCCGCGGGCGGGCGCGGAGCGAGTACGCGGAGGCGATGGTCCGGTCCCGGGCCATCTGGTTGTAGTCCACGAAGATCCGCTCGCCGCGCTCCTCCTTCCACCACGCCGTGGTGACCCGGCCCGGCAGCCGCTGCTCCAGCACCCGGCCCAGCGCGATCACCGCGTGCCGCCCGTCGGTGAACGTCCACCGCGGCTCCAGCGGCACGTACACGTGCAGCCCGCGGCCGCCCGAGGTCTTCGGCCAGCCGCGCAGCCCGAACTCCTCCAGCAGCGCCCGCAGCTCGTGCGCGGCCCGCACCGCGTCGTGGAAGTCGGTCCCCGGCTGCGGGTCGAGGTCGATCCGCAACTCGTCCAGGTGGTCGGTGTCCGACCGCCGTACCGGCCAGGGGTGGAAGGTCAGGCAGCCCAGGTTGGCGGCCCAGAGCACCGCGGCCGGCTCCGTCGGGCAGATCTCGTCCGCCGAACGGCCGCTCGGGAAGCTGATCCGCGCCGTCGGCAGCCACTCCGGCAGGCCCTTCGGCGCGCGCTTCTGGTAGAAGAACTCGCCCTCCACCCCGTCCGGGAACCGCTGCAGCGTGGTCGGCCGGTCCCGCAGCCCGCGCAGCACCCCGTCGGCGACCGCCAGGTAGTACTGCGCGACGTCCATCTTCGTGAACCCGCGCTCCGGGTAGTACACCTTGTCCGGATTCGACAGCCGGACGCTGCGCCCGGCGACATCCAGCTCCACGGCCGATCCCATGCCTCTCACGCTAAGCGCGCCCGGCCCGACGCGCGCCCCGGAACGGTTGGCGCGAGGATCGGAGCCATGGACCTGCCCGTGATGCCGCCGGTGGCACCGATGCTCGCCAAGTCGGTGGCCAAGATCCCGCCCGGGATGCAGTACGAGGCCAAATGGGACGGCTTCCGCACCATCGTCTTCCGCGACGGCGCCGAGGTGGAGCTCGGCAGCCGCACCGGCAAGCCGCTGACCCGGTACTTCCCCGAGCTGGTCGAGGCCCTGCAGCGCGAGCTGCCGCCCCGCTGCGTCCTGGACGGGGAGGTGGTCATCGCCCGCGACGGCCGGCTGCGCTTCGAGGAGCTGCTGGAGCGCATCCACCCCGCCGCCAGCCGGGTGCGGATGCTCGCCGAGCGCACCCCCGCCTCCTTCGTCGCCTTCGACCTGCTCGCCCTCGGTGACCGGTCGCTGCTGGACGAGCCGCTCCCGGCCCGCCGCGCCGCCCTGGAGGAGGCCCTGGCCGGCGCCGCCGACCCGGTCTTCACCGCCCCGGCCTCCACCGACCGCGACCTGGCGCAGAGCTGGTTCGCCGAGTACGAGGGCGCCGGCCTCGACGGCGTGGTCGCCAAACCGCTCGACCAGCCCTACCGCCCCGGCGAGCGCACCATGTTCAAGATCAAGCACGAGCGGACCGCCGACTGCGTGGTCGCCGGCTACCGCGAGCACAAGAGCGGCCCGGTCGTCGGCTCCCTGCTGCTCGGCATCAACGACGCCGAGGGCCGGCTCCAGCACGTCGGTGTCTGCGCCGCCTTCTCGATGGCCCGCCGCCGCGAACTCGCCGAGGAGCTGGCCCCGTTGCGGATGGACGACGTCACCGGCCACCCCTGGGGCGCCTGGGCCGACGAGGCCGCCCACGCCGACGCCCGGCTGCCCGGCGCCGTCAGCCGGTGGACGGGCGGCAAGGACCTCTCCTGGGTGCCGCTGCGCCCCGAGCGGGTGATCGAGGTGGCGTACGACCACATGGAGGGCACCCGGTTCCGGCACACCGCGCAGTTCCGCCGCTGGCGCCCCGACCGGACCCCGGAGAGCTGTACGTACGCGCAGTTGGAGGAGCCGGTCTCCTACGACCTGGCACGCGTCCTCGGCGGCTGACGGCCCGTCCTGCGCGGCCCCGACCGGTACGGCCCCGTCCTGCGCGGCCCCGGCCCCGGACCCCGCAGCGGGGCCCGGACCGGTGGCCCGCCGGCGGTCAGGTCTCCGCGAGCGCGGGGCTGGAGGCCGGCGCGGACGGCGACCCGCTCGACGGCGCGACCGGCAGCGAGTACACGTTCCCCGGCGAGACGATCTCGGTGATCGCCTGCGCGAACAGCGTCGAGGGCGCCGAACCCTGGTACGGGATGTCGGTGTTCAGCAGCACCACCAGCGTCGCCTGCGCCGACGGCAGGTAGACCGCCACGCACTGGTAGCCCGGCAGCGAACCGTTGTGCCCGATCCAGCCGTGGTTCACGAACACCCCCAGCCCGTAGCCGAGGCCCGGGTCGCCCGACGGCGGCGTCTGCAGCCGCTCGGCCTGGGTCGCCGGCTTCAGCAGCGTGCCCGTCGCCAGCACCTTGGCCCATTTCTGCAGGTCGGAGAGGTCCGAGATCATCGCCCCCGCCGCCCAGGCCCAGGACGGGTTCCAGTCGGTGGCGTCCGCGATCGCGCCGCTCGGCGTCTGGTTGGTGTAGCCACGGGCGTGCGGCTGGGGGAAGGACGCGTCGACCGGGAAGACCGTCCGGCCCAGATCGGCCGGCTCGAAGACCTGTTGCTTCAGGAAGGTGCCGAGCGGCTGCCCCGAGACCTTCTCCACCACCAGGCCGAGCAGAACGGTGTTGGTGTTGGAGTACTCGAACTCCGTGCCCGGCGCGAAGTTCGCCGGGTGCGCGAAGGCGTAGGAGAGCAACTGCTGCGGCGTGAACTCCCGGTGGGGGTCGGCGAGCAGGGCCTGTACGAAGTCCTGGTCCGAGGTGTACGGGAAGAGGCCGCTGCGCATGTCCGCGAGCTGGCGCAGGGTGATCGCGTCCCCGCCGGGCACCCCCGGGACGTACTTGGAGATCGGGTCGTCCAGACCGACCCGGTTCTGGTCGACCAGCCGCAGTACCCCGGTGACGGTGAAGGTCTTGGTCTCGCTGCCGATCCGCATGTTCAGCCCGGTCACCATCGGGATGCCAGCGATCTTGTCCGAGACCCCGAAGGCCCTGATGTAGCTGTCCTGAGGGGTGGTGAGCGCGACCATCACGCCGGGGACGGAGGCCTGGTTCAGCACCCGCTGCACCGCGGCGTCCAGTCGGGCGGTGACGGCCGGGGTGAGCTCGGCGACGGTGCCGGGGGCCGAGGCCGAGGCCGAGGTCGAGCCCGGGGCCGACGGGGAGAGCGTGGGCGAGACGCTGGGGAAGCCGGTGGGCGAGAGCGTGGGGGAGGGGCTGAGCGCGGCCGGGACGGCGGTGGCCGCCCCCGTGGCCGCCGTACCGGGCGCGGCACCGCCGGAGCAGCCGGCGGCGGCCAGCAGACCGGCCACGCCCACTGCCGCCGTGGCCGCCCGCCCGGTACGGCCGCGGCGGGCGGGGGACGGCCGTCGTCGTGGATTCGTCATCGTCGAGGCGCCTCTCTGGGCTTCTCTGGGTCCCGGGCTTCTCCGGGCCAGGACTTCTCGGGCGGCCGCTCCGGGCGCTTCCTCCCGGGCCGGACGGACCCGGAGCCCGGGCCGGACGGCCCCGGAACGGCGCTCCACGAGGCCGTGGGGGAGCGCTCCCGACCGTATGCGCGCCGCCGTCCGGCCGCGCGCCGACCACCGCGCCGCTGGACCGAACGGAGCCATCCCTCAGCCACCCGCCCCAGTTCCGGTGGCGCGCCCGGTGGCGGAGTGCGTACGGGGCGACGGGGAGACGGGGCGACGGGCAGGCCCTCCGGCCCGACCGCCCTCCCAGGCCCAGTAGGGTGCCGGACGGGGGCGCGGTGCAGGCCGGACGCGGGGTGCGGCCCCCGGTGGCGCCGGAGGTCCGCCCACCCGGGCGAACTCGCGGGAGGGGAGACGGACTTGTTGCACTGCGAGGCGGTCGGCAAGCGGTACGGCGCCGGGCGCTGGATCCTGCGGGACGTGGACCTGCGGATCGCCCCGGGCGAGGTCCTCGCCGTCACGGGCGGCAACGGCTCCGGCAAGTCCACCCTGCTGCGGATCCTGGTCGGACTAAGCCGGCCCAGCACGGGGCGCGTCACCGGCCGCCCGCGCGAGATCGGCTACGTGCCCGACCGCTTCACCGCCCACGACCGGCTCACCGCCGCCTCCTACCTGGCCCACATGGGCCGCATCCGCGGCCTGTCCACCGCCGCCGCCCGGGACCGGGCCGACCTGCTGATCGACCGGCTCGCCCTGGTCGGTGGACGGGAGGCGCCGCTGCGCACGCTCTCCAAGGGCAACGCCCAGAAGGTGGCCCTGGCCCAGGCCCTGCTCGTCCCGCCCGGTCTGCTCGTCCTCGACGAACCCTGGTCGGGTCTGGACGCCTCCGCCCACGGCGTGCTCGGCGAGCTGATCGACGAGGTCGCCGGCGAGGGCGGGGCCGTGGTCTTCACCGACCACCGGGAGGCGATCGCCGCCGCCCACGCCACCGGCGGCTACGCGATCGCCGAGGGACGGCTGACCCGGCGCGGCGGCCCCGGCCCCGGCGCCGTCGCAGGCGTGGTCGTCGCAGGCGCGGCCGTCGTGGGCGCCCACGAGGCCGTCGAGCTGGTCCTGGCCGCTCCCGAGGCCGGCGCCGCCCCGGCGGGGCCGGCCTGGACCGCCCTCCCCGGCGTCCTGTCCGCCCCGCACGACGGCCCGGGTTCCGCCCCGCACGACGGCCCGGGCTCCGCCCCGTACGCCGGTGACGACCGGGAGGTCCAGGTGGTCCTCGCCGATCGGCGGCACTCCGACGCCGTGCTCCTCGCCGCGCTGCAACACGGCTGGTCGGTGCGGTCGGTGCGGTCCGTCGGAGCGGTCCGGTCCGTCCCACCGGCGCACGGCGCGGGCGGCGGCCCGGCCGACGGCGGGGCCGCCCACCCCCGCCACCCGGACGGCCCCGCCCTCGCGGCCGCCCGGCCCACCTCCGACGCAGGAAGGGCGGACCGGTGACCGCGATCGTCCGCTACCTCTCCACCACCCTGCTGCTCTCGCAGCGCTACCTCGCGCCGGTGCTGGTCTTCACCGGCCTGGTGACCGTCCTCACCAGCAGCGACGGCGGCCCGCTGACCGCCACCTACGGCGCGTCGGCGGGTGCCATGCTGCTCGCCGCCACCTGGCTCACCATCGCCCTCGTCGGCCTGGAGGACCGCGCCCACCGTGCCGTCCTCCTCGTCAACGCCGGCGATCCGCGCCGCGTACTGCTCGGCTCCGTCTGCACCGCCGTCCTCTGGTGCCTGCCGTTGACCGCGGCCGGCCTCGTCCTGCCGCTCCTCGTCGGCACCCACACACCGACCGGCGCCGACCTGCTGCTCGGCACCGAGGCCCAGTTGACCTGCGCCCTCACCGGCACCGCCGTCGGCCTGCTCTGCTCCCGGCTGGTCTTCCGCCGCCAGGGCCACGCGCTGCTGACCGCCCTCGGGCTGCTGCTCGGCCTGACGGTGGCCAAGGGCCTCCCGCCGGTCAACGTGCTGCTCTCCCACCTGGCCACCACCCCGCGCTCGGCCGACCTGCTGGCCTCCACCGGCGGGCTGCTCGCCCTCGCCGCGGGCCTGCTCGCCGGCGCCGCGGCGCTCACCCACGCCGTCCACGGCCGCCGGAGCTGAGACGCCCGCCGCGCCGCCCGCCGCCCGCCGTCGTGCTGCCGTCGCTCCGCCCGCCGCCGTCGCCCTGCCGTGGCGCCGCCGCCTTTCGTCCTGCGCGCATCGGGGCGCGCGCCCCGGCCCGTCACCGCCGTACGCCGCCGAGCCCCGTGCGCTCGGCCGAACGGGTGGCCACCGGCACGCCGCAGGGCCCGCCGGCCCCTGCTCGGGCACGATCGTTCAGCCCAGCTGTGGCGGCCCTTAAGAATTCCTCGATGGACCGCACCCGCTCCCACCAGGCAGATTGCTGCGTGCCCGGTGTGAGGCAGGCAGCAGCCGCCACCTCGCCGGGCCTCGTCGGCCTGCCCACCGCAGGCCGCCCCCTCGTGCGTCAGGAGCCGTCGCAGTGAAGGCACTCGTCAAGCAGAAGTCCGAGCCCGGGCTCTGGCTGGTGGACGTCCCGAAGCCGGTCATCGGCCCGGGCGAGGTGCTGATCAAGGTGCTGCGCACCGGTATCTGCGGCACCGACCTGCACATCCGCAACTGGGACGGCTGGGCGCAGCAGACCATCAAGACCCCGCTGGTGCTCGGCCACGAGTTCGTCGGCGAGGTCGCCGAGCTCGGCGCCGGCGTCACCGACATCTCCATCGGCGACCTGGTCAGCGGCGAGGGCCACCTGGTCTGCGGCAAGTGCCGCAACTGCCTGGCCGGCCGCCGCCACCTCTGCCGCAACACGGTCGGCCTCGGCGTCGGCCGCGACGGCGCCTTCGCCGAGTACGTGGCCCTGCCGGCCTCCAACGTCTGGGTGCACCGGGTCCCCGTCGACCTCGACGTGGCCGCGATCTTCGACCCGTTCGGCAACGCCGTGCACACCGCGCTCTCCTTCCCGCTGGTCGGCGAGGACGTGCTGATCACCGGTGCGGGCCCGATCGGCATCATGGCCGCGGCCGTCGCCAAGCACGCCGGCGCGCGCAACGTGATGATCACCGACGTCTCCCCGTACCGCCTCGACCTGGCCCGCGAGGTCGGCGTCACGCTCGCCCTGAACGTCGCCGAGCACACCATCGAGGAGGGCCAGCAGAAGCTCGGCCTGCGCGAGGGCTTCGACGTCGGCCTGGAGATGTCCGGCCGCCCCGAGGCGATGCAGTCGATGATCGCCAACATGACCCACGGCGGGAAGATCGCCATGCTCGGCCTGCCCGCCGAGCAGTTCCCGGTCGACTGGGCGTCCGTCGTCACCTCGATGCTCACCATCAAGGGCATCTACGGCCGCGAGATGTTCGAGACCTGGTACGCGATGTCGGTGCTCCTGGAGGGCGGGCTCGACCTCACCCCCGTGATCACCGGCCGGTACGCCGCCGCCGACTTCGAGGCCGCCTTCGACGAGGCCGCCAGCGGCCGCTGCGGCAAGATCATCCTCGACTGGACCGCCTGAGAAGGCCTCCGGACCGCCCGAGACCGTCTGACACCCTGTAGGGAGACACCGTGTTCGACAACGTGCGCGCCGACATCGCCGCCACCCTCGACGAGATCCGCGAGGCCGGCCTCTTCAAGCCGGAGCGGGTGATCGGCACGCCCCAGAGCGCCGCCGTGACCGTCACCGGCGGCGGCCGCCCGGGCGAGGTGCTGAACTTCTGCGCCAACAACTACCTCGGCCTGGCCGACCACCCCGAGGTGCTCGCCGCCGCCAAGGACGCCCTCGACCGCTGGGGCTACGGCATGGCCTCGGTCCGCTTCATCTGCGGCACCCAGGACGTGCACAAGGAGCTGGAGGACCGCCTCTCGGCGTTCCTCGGCCAGGAGGACACGATCCTCTACTCGTCCTGCTTCGACGCCAACGGCGGTGTCTTCGAGACCCTCCTCGACGACCGCGACGCGGTGATCTCCGACGCGCTCAACCACGCGAGCATCATCGACGGCATCCGCCTCTCCAAGGCCCGCCGCCACCGCTACGCCAACCGCGACCTGGCCGACCTGGAGCAGCAGCTCAAGGAGACCCAGGACGCCCGGCGCCGGCTCATCGTCACCGACGGCGTCTTCTCCATGGACGGCTACGTCGCCCCGCTGCGCGAGATCTGCGACCTCGCCGATCGCTACGACGCCATGGTGATGGTGGACGACTCGCACGCCGTCGGCTTCGTCGGCGCCAACGGGCGCGGCACCCCCGAGCTGCACGGCGTGATGGACCGCGTCGACATCATCACCGGCACCCTCGGCAAGGCGCTCGGCGGCGCCTCCGGCGGCTACGTCTCGGCGCGCCGCGAGATCGTCGCCCTGCTGCGCCAGCGCTCGCGGCCGTACCTGTTCTCGAACTCGCTCGCCCCGGTGATCGCCGCGGCCTCGCTGAAGGTGCTCGACCTGGTCGAGCGCTCGACCGAGCTGCGCGAGAAGCTGGCCGCCAACACGGCGCTGTTCCGCTCGAAGATGACCGAGGCCGGCTTCGAGATCCTGCCCGGCGACCACCCGATCGCCCCGGTGATGATCGGTGACGCGGCCAGGGCGAGCCGGCTCGCCGAGCTGCTGCTGGAGCGCGGCGTGTACGTGATCGGCTTCTCGTTCCCGGTCGTTCCGCACGGCCAGGCCCGGATCCGGGTGCAGCTGTCCGCGGCCCACTCCACCGAGGACGTCGAGCGCGCCGTGGCGGCCTTCGTCGACGCGCGCGCCGCGCTGGGCGAGTAGCCACCCCCGGGGCCTGTCTTCAAACCCCCGCCTGCGGGGCGGCGTTGGGGCACGCACCTCGCTGCGTTGTCGTCGGTCGCCGATGCTCCGCATGGACTCCCTCCTCCGCCTTGCGATGCACGCACCCCAACGCCGCCCCGCCCGCCCTCCGGGCGGACGACGGGGGTTTGAAGACAGGCCCCGGGGCTCGCCACCGAACGCCCGCGGCCCGTCCGCCGCGGGCGTCCCCCGACGCCCGTGGCCCGTCCGCCCGGAACCGGACGTGCCACGGGACCAAGCCGCCGTGCGGCGGAGGCCGGACCGGCCCGCCTCCGTCGCACGGCACACCAGACCACCTGTCCCACCCTCCCGCCGGGAGTGGGAAGTCGGCCCGTCCGACTTCCCACTCCCAAGGCGGCAGCGGTGGGTGTCGTGTTTCCGGGCCGCCCGCATCGGCCGGCCGGGCACGCGGCGCCCTCCGCGCGGTGCCACCCGTGCGGCGCCGTCCGGGTGCGGGGTGGGCGCCGACGGCCGAGAGTCGGCAGGAGGCGACAACCAGCCCCGCGACCGCGGGCCGGCGCACGGGCCCGGGTTCGGCGACCCGCGCCGGCGCCGTCCGCCGGATCGGGCCCGCGGGCGCGGCGAGAGGAGCGGGATGCCCCCGAGCAGGGCGGTGCCGGGGTCCACAGCCGGATCCCCGCCCGGGCTGCGGTGGGGCAGGGCCCCCGCCGTGCAGGCATCCTGCTGGGTGGTGGCACTCGCGGCGACCGCCGCCGCCACCTGGACGACCCTGGGCGACGCCACCGCGGACCGGCCGGCACTTCCGCTGCTGTTCGGCACGTGGCCGTCCACCGCCACCCGGGTCGGCCTGCTGATCACCGCCCTGGCCGCCGTCACCGTGCTCGGCGTCCTGATCGGCCGCAACCCGCCGCCCGGCGTCCGCGCCCCGGCCGGGCTCTGGCCGCTCGCCGTCGCGACGTTCCTGATCAGCGCCGAGCTGCGCGGCCACCCCGCCGATGCGGTCCTCGGCGTGGCCACCGCGGCCCTCGTCCTGCTCGACCTCCTGCCACGAGGGCTCCTGCCACGCCGAGCCCGGGCACGCCGGTTCACGCCACGCCGAGCCCCGGCGGGCCGCCGCCCGCCGCCGGACGGCCCGGGGCGCCGGACCCCCACCCCGCCGCACGCCCTCCCACCCGCCTTCCCCCACGGCGTGGCGCTCGGCGTCGCCATCGCGCTGCACCCCGCCCTGGTGCTGTTCGCCGCCGTCCTCCCGCCACCGCCCGCCGGGTGCCGGACCACCCGCCTCACCCGGATCGCCCCCGCCCTGACCGCCCTCACGACGGCCGCCCTCCTGCTGGCCGCCGCGCAGCTCGCCGACCCTGCCGCCGCCGGCGCGTTCCGCCACCGGCTCGCCGACCACGCCGCCATCGGTGCCCCGGGCAACGAGACCGCACTCGGCGTGCTGACCCGCCTCGGCCTGCACGGCCCGCCGCTCGTCGCCCTCTGGATCGCCGTCGCCGCGGTCGCCGCCGGGCTGGCGCTGCGCCGCGGCCGCTCCCTCGCCCGCGACCGCCAGCACCTGCTGGCCGCCGGCGTCGTCGGCTGCGCCACCCTGATCGTCGCCCCCGTCGCCGGCCCGGCCGACCTCTGCTGGCTGCTGCCCGCCGCCTCCGGCCGCCTCGGCCGCCGCCCAGAGGACCGCGCCCTCTGGCCGGTCGTCGCCGTCACCGTCGCCCTGCTGCCCAGCACCCTGCTCGACCCCGGCATCGAACCGGTGAGCGGCCTGCTGCTCCGCAAGGCCCCCACCCTGCTGGCCCTCGCCGCCGCCACCGCCCTCCCGTTCCGCCGGCGCGACGACCCGCTCTGGCACCTGTCCCGCACCCCCGCCCCGCCCCCGCTGCGCCGCCCCCCGCTGCGCGGCGTGCCGATCCTGCCCGCCCGGCTGCGCCCGGTGTCGCGCCCGAACCTCGGACTGGAACTGGTCTTCATCCAGGTCGGCTACGGCGTCTACACCTACATCCGCAACGCCGCCCCCGACCGCGTGGCCGTCGCCACCGACCACGCCCGCACCCTCTACGGGCTGGAGCGGACCCTGCAGCTGGACATCGAGCCCGCGATGAACGGCTGGTACCTGCGCAGCGGTGACGACCTGATGCGTGCGGCGCAGCAGTACTACACGACGATGCACTTCACGATGGTGCTGCTGGTCCTGGTCTGGCTCTACACCCGGCACCCGGTCCGCTACCGCACCGGCCGGACCGTCCTGTTCGCCGCCACCGGCCTCGCGCTGCTCGGCTTCTGGGGCTACCCGCTGGCGCCGCCCCGTCTGGTGCCGGAGCTGGGGCTGCGCGAGAACCCGGTCGGCGTCCCGGAGGAGGCCCCGCTCGGCGCGCTGACCCCGCTCACCAACCAGTACGCGGCGATGCCCTCGCTGCACATCGGCTGGGCCTGCTGGTGCGCGCTGGCGGTCGCGACCACGACGCGCCGCCGCTGGCTGCGGGCGGTGGCGCCGCTGTATCCGGTGATCACCTTCGCCGTGGTGGTGGCCACCGCCAACCACTGGGTGCTGGACGCGGTCGGCGGGGTGGCGGTGCTGCTGGCCGGCTGCGTGGTCCAGTACGTGCTGACGGGCAGGCTGCTGCTGGACCAGGAGCCGGCTCTCCCGGTACCGCGACCGGCGCCCTCCGCCGCCTCGGTGGACGGGTTCGCGGCCCGCGACCGGCCCGACCGGCCCGACCGGCCCGACCGGCCCGACCGGCCCGACCGGCCAGGTCAGCCAGGTCAGTCCGGTCGGCCCGGTGGGCCCGGCCGAAGCGGTCGGCCCGACCGCCCGGATCGCGGGGACGGCTGACGGGCCCGGCTCCCTCGCTCAGGCAGCCCCCCGGCTCCCCGCCGCCCCGACGCGCTCATCGCCCGCCGCCCACCGACCGCCCCGAACCGGCAATTCCGCACAGTCCTGGCACCCGGCCCGGCCACCCGTGCCGCACTGGCAGAATTGGCGTGTGATCGACGCAAGACGGCTGCGGACCCTGCGGGCCGTGGCGGACCACCGGACCGTGACCGCCGCCGCGGCCGCCCTCTACCTCACCCCCTCGGCGGTGTCCCAGCAGCTGGCGGCGCTCGAACTGGAGACCGGCCACCACCTGCTGGCCCGTGAGGGCCGGGGCGTCCGGCTCACCGCCGCCGGTGAGATCCTGCTCGGCCACGCGGACGTCGTCCTCGCCCAGCTCGAACGCGCCGAGGCCGATCTCGCCGCCTACTCCGCGGGCGTCTCGGGCGAGGTCACCGTCGCGTCCTTCGCCACCGGCATCTCGCTCGTCCTGGCCCCGGCCATCGGCACCCTCGCCGCCCGGGCGCCCGGCGTCCGGCTCAAGGTGCTCGACGCCGAGGGCGACGCCAGCCTCCCGATGGTCCTGGACGGCCGCGCCGACCTGGCGGTGGCCGTCGAGTACCGCGGCGCGCCCCGGGCGGACGACGCCCGCCTCACCCGCGTGCCGCTCTACGCGGAGCCGTTCGAGGCGGTCCTGCCGCTGGGCCACCCGCTGGCCGAGGGCGAGGGCCCGATCGCCGTCGCCGACCTCACCGACGAGCCCTGGATCGGCCCGTACCCCGGCAACCCCTGCCACGACGTGGTCCTGCTCGCCTGCGAGCACGCCGGCTTCCAGCCGCGCCTGGTGCACTCCTCCGACGACTTCCGCGCCGTGGTGGCCCTCGCCTCCGCCGGGGCGGGCGTCGCCCTGGTGCCCCGCTCCGCCCTGCTCGGGGTGGACCTCGGCCGGGCCGCCGTCCGGCCGGTGGACAGCGCACTCGCGACCCGCCGCGTCTTCGCCGCGGTGCGCGCCGGCGCGGACGGCCACCCCCTGATCCGTCCGGTCCTGGACGCCCTGGCCGAGGTGGCTGCGGCCACCGCCTGAGCGCCGGCCGGCCGGCGAACCGCGGCGGTCCGGCGACCGCGAGGTCGTCCCGCCGCCCGGGTGACTGCGGCGCGCCGCCGGTCGTCCGACCGGCGTGTCCGGCTCCCGGGCCGACCGGGCCGCTGACACGCTGTGGCCGGTCGGCCGCCGTCGGCCGATCGGGGGCTCGCAGTCCGAGGCCGGCGCCGGGCCCGCGTGGTGGTCCGGCCGGGCCTTGCCGGTCGATCTCGCGCGGCAGGGTCGGCGGGCAGGGCCCAGGAGCTTCGGAGTCCAGCGAGGAGCCGCACATGACGCGCTTGCCCGTCCTCAAGCTGACCGCCGCGGTTGCGGCGCTGCTGGTCGGGCTCTCGGGGTGCAGCAGTTCGGGCCCCGCGAAGGACGGCTCCCGCCCCCGCTCGTCCTCCTCCACGCCCGCCGACGAAACGGCCGCCAACGGCCCGCTGGTCGGTGACCCGGGCCTGATCGCGGACGAGCAGTCGTGCACCCGCGCGGAGGCCAATGCCCCCTGGTACCCCACCATCGCCGCCTTCGAGGTGCACGACTCGAACCGGACCCACCTGTACCCGTGCGCCCACTTCCCGGGCACCCGGTCGAACGACAACCAGGTATTCGCGCACAGCTCCCAGCAGGTCTACGTCACCCCGTACAACATCGTGGACCGCGGCCCCGGCGAGCTGTTCGTCTACGGCGGCGGCTACGGGGACAACCCCGCGGCCTCGGGTTCGTTCGTCTCCAGGGTCGAGCCCGGCACGTTCAACGAGGTCTGGCGCCGGGTGCTGATCAACACCAACGCGACGGGGGAGTGGAACTACCCGGGCGTCCTGAACACCCTCGCCGACGGCAGCCTCGTCGTGATCTACGGCTACCACATCGCCAAGATCGACGCGGCCACCGGCGACGTGATCGCGCAGACCACGCTGCCCACCGGCCAGTCGGCCCCGGGCGACACCTCGTACAACGGCTACGACGCGCTCCCGGACGGCACCATCGTGGCGAAGACGGTGAACCGCCAGCCCGGCTGCACCGAACAGGGCTTCAGCGCCTTCCTGGACTGCCCCGACCCGACCGCCGTGCCGCCCTCGATCATGGTGGCGATCGACCCCGGGACCCTCCAGGTCATCTCGCAGGTAGCCCTGCCCGAGATGATGGGCGGCCGGATCACCACCACCACGTTCAACGACACCAATGCGATCTACCTGCCCGGCTCCTCCAAGCTCTACCGCTACACCTTCGCCAACGGCTCCTTCGCCCAGGACCCGTCCTGGGGACCGGTGCCCTACCTCCGGGACGGCCAGACCGCGGCTTCGGCGCTCGCCGTCATCAACGACTACGTCGTCACGATGACCAACGGCGGGCAGCCGACCCCGACCCCGATGAGCGTCGTGGCGGTCTCCCAGTCGGACTCGACGAGGACCGCCGACATCCAGCCGTTCGCGAACAGCGGCGCCAAGCAGAGCTTCATCCCGTCGATGGTCTCCGTCGACCCGCCCAACAACCGCGTCTACGTCATGGACGCCGGGGCCGGGAAGATGGCCGGCGTCGACCTCTCGGGCGGCAACCTCTCGGTGGCCTGGAGCCAGGACCAGACGACCCTGAGCTTCACCACCCTGATCGGCCCCCAGGACAGCCGGATCCTCATCGGCACCGACATCCCCGTGAAGTTCTTCAAGGGCCTCAAGGACTACTCCACGGAACAGGTCGTCTGGCGCGACGCCCGCAGCGGCGCGGAGCTCGCCCGCTCCAGCCAGTTCCCGAAGATGACCCAGGGCATCCTCGTCACCCCGGGGTACGCCGGGCTGCAGTACTTCCTCAGCGCGAACGGGAACGTCATCGGCCTCCAGGTGGCCCCGAAGCCGGCCTCCCCGTCCGCGACGCCCGCCTCCCCGTCCTCCTCGCGCGCCTCCTCGCCCGCGTCCCCCGCCTCTTCTCCCACGACCACCTCCCCTCCCGCGTCCACCGCGGCTCCCACGATCACCGCGGCTCCCACGATCACCGCCTCGCCGTGAGCCCGCCGAGGGCTTTGGCCTGCGGCTCCCGTTCCCTGGCATGATCGGTGCATGGTCGAACGAGTCATTGCAGCGTGTGACGGAGCAGCCAAGGGCAACCCCGGGCCGGCCGCCTGGGCCTACGTGGTCGCGGACAGCGCAGGGGTGCCGCAGCGCTGGGAGTCCGGAGCGCTCGGGCGCAGCACCAACAACATCGGTGAGCTGACGGCGCTGCAGCGGCTGCTGACCGCGACGGACCCGGCCGCGCCGCTGGAGGTCCGGCTCGACAGCACGTACACCCGCGACGCCGTGACGAAGTGGCTGGTCGGCTGGAAGCGCAACGGCTGGAAGACCGCCGCCGGCAAGCCGGTGGCCAACCAGGAGCTGATCCAGAGCATCGACGCGCTCCTGGAGGGCCGGGACGTCACCTTCGTCTACGTCGCCGCGCACCAGGTCGACGGCGACCCGCTGAACGCCATCGCGGACAAGGCCGCCAGCGACGCCGCCCGCACCCAGGAGAGCGCCGCCGGGACCGCCGCCGACCTCCCCGTGCCCGACCCGGTGTCGGCCCCCGCGGCCCGGCCCGCCCGCGCGGCGTCCTCCGCCGCGGCGGCGAGGAAGAAGGCCGGCTCCGGCGGCTCCCGCACCCTCGCCGCCCGCTACCCCGGCACCTGCCCGTGCAGCCGCCCCTACGCCAAGGGCGACAAGATCACCAAGGTCGGCGCCACCTGGGGCCACCCCGAGTGCGCCCCCGCCCACGCCTGACGCCACCCCCGCCCGACCGCGGCCCCGCCCGACCGCAGCCCCGCCGCCCCGGGCCGGCAGCCGGCCCGCGGACGCGCGCCCGGCTGTCGTCGGGCGCCCGGACAGCGGGATCCCGGGCGGCTCCCGGGTGGGAGGGCGGCGCATAGGGTTGGGGGTGGCTGACGATCGTTCGCGAGGCTGGAGATGTCATGAGTGAGAACGCTGCGCCCGACGCCGTACTGCCGGTCGGGGTGATCGGGCTCGGTGACATCGCGCAGAAGGCGTACCTGCCGGTCGTCGCCGCGCTGCCGGGGCTGGACCTGCGGTTGATGACGCGGGACCGGGTGAAGCTCGACCGGATCGGGGACGCCTACCGGATCGGGGCGGGCGGGCGGTTCACCGATCTCGGGGAGCTGATCGGCAGCGGGATCCGGGCGGCGTTCGTGCACGCGGCGACCGAGCAGCACGTGCCGATCGTCGAGCGGCTGCTGACGGCCGGCGTCGACGTTTACGTCGACAAGCCGCTGGACTACACGATCGACGGGGCCCGCCGGCTGGTCGACCTCGCCGATCGCACCGGGCGTTCGCTGATGGTGGGGTTCAACCGGCGTCACTCGCCCGGGTACCTGCTCGCCAAGGAGCGGCCGCGCGATCTGATCGTGCTGCAGAAGAACCGCGAGGGCCTGCCGGAGGCGGCCCGGAGCCTGGTCTTCGACGACTTCATCCACGTGGTGGACACGCTGCGCTTCCTCGTGCCCGGGGAGATCGAGCAGGTGGACGTGCGCTCCCGGGTGCGTGACGGCCTGGTGGAGCACCTGGTGCTGACGCTGGGCGGGGAGGGCTTCACGGCGCTGGGGATCATGAACCGGGTCTCCGGATCGACGGAGGAGGTCCTGGAGGTCTCCGGCGGCGACTCCAAGCGCGAGGTGCACAACCTCGCCGAGGTGATCGACCACCGCGGCCAGCCGACGGTCCGGCGGCGCGGCGACTGGGTCTCGGTGGCGCGGCAGCGCGGGATCGAGCAGGTCGTGCTCGCGTTCCTGGACGCGGTGCGCGGGGGCAAGGTGCTCGACGCCCGTGACGCCCTGCGGACGCACGAGCTGTGCGAACTGATCGTGGAGCACATCGAGGTGGGCTGAGCCGGCGCGGTGAGTCGGTGAGTCGGTGAGCGGCGAGGAGGCGGGCCGCCGGGGGCTGTAGTGCAGCCCCCGGCGGCCCGCCTCTTCCGCGTCGTCGGGCACCCCCGCAGGCGCGGCAGCGGCGGCGCATTTTCTGTTATGCCAATTGACACAACATCAAATCCCCGCCTACTGTCCTGCCCATGGAAGAGACCAGAGGACGCGGTCGCCCCCGGAAGGACCCGGAGCGGCTCGCGCGATGGACGCCCCCCGAGGGCTGGTCCCGGCTGGTCGCCTGGATCTCGCCCGAGGAGAAGAAGGCGCTGAAGCGGGTCGCCGTCGATGCCGAAGTCTCGGTGGCGGACCTGGTCCGGGCGCTGGCGGGCGGTTTGGCGGCCGGTGCCATCACGCACGAGGAACTGATAGGTCACGTCAGGAAGGGCCTGCAAGTCATGGAGAAGATCCCCACCCTGTTCGAGCGGGACGGCGACTTCCGGGTCGTCGACCGGCCGCGCCCCGAGTGCGCATGGGTGTTCGACGGAGAGGGAGCCCCGACCGAGAAGCTGGACGGGACCAACGTCCGCCTCACCGTCCGGGGCGGTCACCTCGTGCGAGTGGAGAAGCGGCGCAACCCGACCAAGCTGCAGAAGAAGCAGGGGATCACCGACGGCTGGTACGTCGACACCGCCGAGGGCGCCGCCGAGGACAAGTGGATCCTGGCCGCCGCCCGCAACACCGACGTCACCGCCTGGCCGGACGGCGAGCACTCCTGCGAGGCGCTCGGCCCGCGCATCCAGGGCAACCCGCTGGAGCTGGACGACCACCGGTGCGTGCCGTTCAACATGGAGGTGCCGGTCTACCAGGACGTGCCGCGCAGCTACACCGGCCTGCGCGACTTCCTCACCGGGCTGGACAGCCGGTTCGCCCCGGGCACGCTGGCCGAGGGGATCGTCTTCCACCACCCGGACGGGCGCCGCGCCAAGATCAAGCGCAAGGACTTCCCCCGGTCCGCCTGAGCACGGGCGGCGCCGGTTCGGACGCAGGGGGGCGGGGACTCCGGGCCCCGCCCGTCCGGGCCCAGAGGCCCCCGCGCGCCCCCGGCCGGCGCGTCAGCTTCCGGACCGGGAGCCGGCGGCGAGGTCGAGGAAGTACTGGCGCTTCGGGAGGGCGGCCGGCAGCGGGTAGCCGAGCAGGACGTGCAGGTTGCACGCGGCGAGGGTGTAGGCGTGCAGGAGCAGGTCCGCGGTGGTGTCGGGGCCGAGCTTGCGCAGCACGGTCTTTGTGGTGCGGCTCCGCTCCGTCCGCTCCCTCCAGACCGCGCGCTGCTCCTCGTCGCGGCCGAGCAGGTCGAGCACCTCGTCGGCCCGGGCGGCCCGGGCGGCGAGCTCCGGCCCGACCCCGGCGCCGCCCGCCGCGTTCGCCGCGTTCGCGTACGCGTCGGCCACCCGGTACGGGGACTGCGCGATGTGGACCAGTGCGCCGACCGGGCCGCCCTCCTGCACCGCACGGTCGGACCACTGCACCAACGTGCTGCGCCGCTGATTGGTGCTGACGTCGTACATCACGCTCTTGATGCGGATCAGCGCGAGCAGTTCACCGACCACGGGGATGCGGGAGGCGCGGAACGGTTCCCAGGTCATCCCGGCCGAGGCGTTGACCACCAGGATCTCGTCGACCCCGTAGTCGGCGGGTGGGTGGACGGGCCGCCGGGCCCGCTCGTCCAGGCCCACCAGCCACTGGTCGGCCATGTTGTCGTACACCCCGCCGTCCGTGAGCACCATGTCGGAGGCCGTGGGCGTGCCTGCGACAGGATCCGCCCCGGGCGTGAAGTGGTGGCGGTCCGCGGGGAGTCGCCGGACGGCGAACGCGCCCGGCAGGCAGGCCGAGGCCTGGACCGCCGTGGAGAGCGGGAGGTCACCCGGCTCGCCCGCACCGAAGCGGTAGCCGTAGACGAACGCGGGGGAGAAGTAGAAGTGGTCCCCGCTCTGCAGCTCGGTCGTGCAGAAGACGTGGTCGACGGAGCGCCGCACGGCGGCGAGGCCGGTGGCGGCGCCGTCGCGGTGGAAGAACTCGCGTGCCAGCGCCTTGTCCACGACGACGCTGCGCCGCTCGAAGTACAGCAGCGCACCCGCCAGGAGCAGCAGCCCCGCGCCGAGGAGGACGCCGGAGACGAGGCGGAGGCCGTCGACCGCGGTGGCGACCACCCCGGCCAGCAGGGTCAGGAGAGCGAGGCCGGCGAGGGCGAAGAGCGAGCGTACGTACCGGTTGGTGGACGGCCCCCAGAAGAACAGGCCGGTCCGGGCGCAGTGCCGGATCAGCGGGCGGACGCGTTCGGCGAAGTCCGCGCCGGGGTCCTGCCGGTAGTCGGTCTCATGGGCGACCACGCCGTTGGCGACCGAGCCGCCGGACACCGAGGAGATCGCCACGACGTCCTTGTGCCGACCGGTGTCGGCGAGGTAGAGCAGGGCGCCGATGCCCCACATGGTGGCGCGGTATCCGCCACCGGAGATAGCCACACCGATGCGGGCCATGGTCAGACCTCCACGGTCGTGCCCGCCGCCGCCGTTTCCGGGTAGACCGCGGTGTAGCGGCGCTCGCGCTGTTGCGCGGCGTCGGCCCACGGCTCCGTCGTGCGGCTGCGGTAGTTGAAGACGAGCTCGGCCTGCGCGGCGTCGGCGTCGCGGCCCTCGGCGTCGGGCCGGGCCGCAGCGGCGAGCATGCGGTCGATCGCCGCCGCGTCGGGGTGGTTGAACTTGTCCCCGTTGGTCGAGACGAGGAAGCGGCGGGTGTCGAGCCGGGTGAGCAGGTCGTCCGTGACGTTGGCGGCACTGCCGTGGTGCGGGACCTTGAGGGCGTCGACCGCGAGCCTGGTCCCGCCGAGCTGCTTCAGCAGCCGGTCCACGCCGCGAGCGAGGACCTTCCCGTGACCGTCGCCGGTGAGCAGCAGCCGGTGTCCGTCGTGCTCCAGCAGGAAGGCGATGCTGGAGCCGTTCGGCACGGACGCGTCGAGCCGTTCGCCGCCGAGGAGGTCGGCGGCGAGGCCGCTCAGACCCTTCCGGTGGGCCAGGCGGTCGAGCGCCTCGTCGGGCTTGCCGGGGGTCACGCCGAGGTTCCTCAGCACCCGGTCCCATTCCTTCAGCAGCTTGTTCAGCTCGGGCCGCCCGGGACCTACCAGGGTCGCCCGGGCGCCGCCGGGCAGGTCGACGGCCGGCAGCGCGCCCTGGGCGCGGAGACAGACGGCGTGCGGCGCCTTCCCGGGGGCGGGCCGCCCGAAGGCGGCGTTCCAGGACAGCTGCTGGCTGCCGATCAGTGCCTGGAGCATCTCGCCCTGGTCGGCGCCGAGCAGCCCGGCAGGCTCGGAGATCTGCGGCCAGCCGTTGAACCACACGTCGTCGATCGTGAGCTTCAGCGCGACGTGGTCCTGCAGGAGGCGGATGACCCCCTCGATGTGGTCGGCGTCCACGTGGGTGGCCACCAGGACGTCCAGGTGGCGGCTGCGCGGCGGCAGCTTCTTCACCCGTTCGAAGACGGCCTCGTAGGTGGGGCTCGGGCCGGCGTCGACCAGCATGCGGTGGACGTTCGATCCCTTGCCGGGCCATTCGATCCACAGCGCGTCGCCGTGCGCTGCGGGCAGCATCTCCACAGTGATCACGATTCGCCTCCCTGTCGGCTGCCGACCAGCCAGCGGGCGTCGCCGAAGGCCACGACGGCCATCGCGAGCGTGTAGCCCAGGGTCAGCAGCCGCCGCCGGATGTCGCGGACCAGCTCGCCGATGCTCCTGTTCTCGTTGGTGTTCTCGGCTAGCATCACGGCGGCGATGCCCGCCATCACCGCTGCCTGCGGGCCGAGCGTCGGTACGAGCGTCCCGACCACGACCGGGGCGCTCTTCTCCAGGAACCTCGCCGCCACGTTCTGCCAGCTGATGTCCTCCTGGGCGGTGTTGCAGCCCAGCAGCATCACGATGGGGCCGGTCCCACGGTCGTGCAGCTCGGACACGATGTCCCGGCGGTCGATCTGGAGCGACGGCAGCCTGCTCGGGCGGCTCTTCTTGCCGATCTCCAGGACCGGGGTGAGTCCTTCGTCGCGTGCGTTGTGGGCGACGGCCAACAGCAAGGCCGGGCCTTCCGCCCTGACGACCTTCCGCCACTCCTGCCAGCTGTTCGCGGTGTACACGCCGTCGTTGCCCAGCGAGCCCCGCAGGGTGCCGACCGCGTCGTCCCGGTCGGCCCCCCGGACGACCTGGCTGGCCGCGAAGAGCACGCTGTTCACCGGGCGCAGGGCGCTGGCGGCGTCCGGCGGGGCCGCTTCGACCACGGTGTGATCGAGCCGGGCACGTTCCACCCGGCGCTCGATCACCATGCGGACGCCCCAGAAGCCGAGCGGGCAGACCGTCCTGCGGCCGTTGACGGTGGGGCGGCGGGAGGGGCGGCAGGAGCAGGTCCCGGTTTCGAGGGCACGCTGCCACCCGGAGCAGAGCCGGGCGGTGTCGGAGGGGTAGCCGTAGTCGTAGACGAACTCCAGCGGCCAGAGCTCGGCTGCTTCGGCCGACACCACCTGGAGCGACGCGGCCTTCCTCAGACCAGCGTGCCCCAGCTGCTCCAGCCGGTCGAAGAGGAAGCTGCCCTGCTGGGCGAGGCCGCGCAGCAGCCTGTCCGGTGCGGCGGGGCCGGGCCCGTCGGCGGCGAGCTCGGCGACGGCGTCCGCATTCACCGCCGCGCGGAGGTTGTCCCGGATCCTGGCGCGGAGCTCGTCGAGGTCCTTGATCCGCACCGAGGCTTCGCTGCCTCCGGTCACGATCACGGCCGTCTCGTCGTCGACGATCCGGATCACCGCCGCCGATCCGCCGTCGTCCGGACTCGGCGGCGCGGCGAGGGAACTGAACGCCTCGCCGTTGATCGCGATCTCCCGTCTTCCCACGGCCCTGTCGGACGCCCCGACCGGACCGCTGATCTCCAGCCGCTGCAGCTGGCGGTTCTGGTGGAAGACCCGGGCGGTGCAGCGAATCTCCCGCTCCTGCGGTCCGACCTCGACGGTGAAGACGGCCTCACTGGAGGCGCCCCGCCGGGGCAGTGTGACGTTCATGGGCTCGTGGAGGGCGGCCTGTTCCCGCTCCTCGGTGAAGACGACCGTGAGGCGCACCTCCCCGTCCTGGAACTCCAGGCTCTGCTCGGGGAAGCCGGTCGCCAGCCCGTGCCACTCGGCGCTGTGCGGCCCCACCCGGATGTGGACGTCGTTCGCGGCACCGGCGCGGAAGGCGTGCAGGCGCCGCTCGCCGGTCTCCTGGTCGCTGACGAGCGCCTGGAGGTAGCGGGCGTTGGCCCGGCCGGGCGCCACCCCGGCGCGGTGGACCGCGCGGAAGGCGTCGGCCACGGCCGAGCCGAGTACCGTCCCGTCGACCTCGCCGCCGACATCCACGACGACCCCGTGCGTGAAGTCGGAGACCATGGCCTGTCGGTCGGGGAGGTTCAGTCGGCGCATCACCTCGTCCCCGAAGTCGATGGTCACCGGCGCCGTCCCTCCGGCCGCGAGGGCACGGGCTGCGGAGTCCGCGTCCCGCACGGCGTCGGCCACGACACGGTGCTCGGCGACTCGGGGGTGGGCCACCGTCAGCCAGGAGCCCGCACGGCCCGCCGCCTCGTCCAGCGCCTGGTTCTCGGAGAGGTTGCGGACGAACCGGTCGAGCCAGTCGACGGCGTTGGTCGCCGAGAGGTTGGCGACGACCCAGCCGGAGGCGCCCAGGTTGCGCGCGGCTGCGTCGAGCCGGGCCAGTTCGTGCTGGTCGGGGGGCTGCCGGCCGCACCAGGCCAGGCAGGCCGCACTGAGGCCACCGCCGGTGGTCAGCGCGTCGAGCTCGGCGGCGCTGGAGACGGCCAGGACGTCGCAGTCCCCGTCCTGCTCGCCGAGGGTGTACGCGTCGACGAGCGGGGCGATCCCCTCGTCATGGTCCAGCACGTCGAAGAGGTCCTCGGCGGCCTCGGTGGTGACGGCGCCGACCCGGAGCGGCCACGACCAGCGGGGCTCCGGCGTCAAGGTGTCGTCCACGACGAAGACCGCGCCGACCCCGGGACTCGCCTGGCCTAACCGCGTCATCAGCGCGTGCCGGCTCCTGCGCGGCACGTCGTACAGCGCGAGCCGCACCGGGCCGGTCACGCCGCTCGTGGATTCGGTCCAGGAGCGGATCAGATCCACCTGCAGGTCGACGTCGCCCACCAGCCGTGCGGGGAGGTCGGGGGACCAGCGCCACTGCCACGGCTGTCCCGGATCCGGCAGGTCGAGCGTGACGCGGTCACTCGCCGATCCGGTTCCGGCCTGGTCCCGCCAGTTCACCACACCCGCGACGGCCAGGGCCTCGGGGGCGATGGAGAGGATGTCGCTCAGCTTGACCATGGGAGACCTCGCCAATGGCTCCGAAGGGAGCCCGGCCACCGCTCAGGTCGGTCTCCCGACACTTCCACTCTGCCACGGATCGGGCGCGGTGGGGCGGCCGGATCCGGGGCCGGAGGGGGTGTGACGAGGCGTCGGACCAGCGCGGACTGCAGCACGGTAGCGTTACGTTGAGGTGTCATGTACGCTGCGTGTCGCTGGTTGAACAGAAGGCGGGCCTGGTCGCCACTCCGTGGGGGGAGTCACGTCCAGGCCCGGTCGCCGGCCAGGGCCCGGTTGCGCTCGTGGGGGAGCTTCAGCCGGGCCCATCGGTGGGCTAACGAGGTCATGCCCATCCTGACGGTGTTTCAGTCATGACAACTTCCACGACGTTGTCGGGCCGCGGCCGGGGACGACCCCCGGGGCGCCCTACCAGAAGTCCGCGTCCCCGTCCGTACCCGCGTCCGGGTCCTCGTTCAGCGCCGGCTGCGGGGCGAGCGCCGCCGAGCCCCCGTAGAGGTCGTCGTCCGCGCCGTAGAGACCGCCGTCCGCGCTGCGGGTCGCTTCGGTGCGGGCCCGGTGGCCCTCGCCCTCCGACCGCCCCGCGAAGAGGTCGTCGGGGGCCGCTTCCTCCATCTCGGACAGGGGTTCCAGCCTGTCCTGCTGCTCGTCACCGGTCATCTGCGCTCCTTCGTCGATGCCCCGGACCGCCTCCCGCACCCCGGGCCGCGGCACTCCGGCCGGGGAGCGGACGAGCGCGCCGCCGGATCAGCCTCTGTGGCCGCCGGAGGCCGCCGCGCTCTGCGCGGTGGGCCACTTGAACTCGATCTCCAGCTCGATCTCCCCCTCACCGACCTCGACCTCGATCTCGGTCTTCAGTTCCTCGGGAACCCGCAGGGTCATCGTCCCGGGGCCGAGATCGAGCTCGGCGTTGCCGCCGTGCCGCAGCGCCGCCGCGAGTGCTTCCAGTTGATCGGCGGCTTCGAGGCGGGACAGCGAACGCTTCTGCTCGAACTTGAGGTCCTTCACGGCACGCTCCAATCCACGGGGAACTCTCCTCGCCCTTCCAGCCTGCGCGCCCCCGGCGGCATCTGCACCTCGTCGACCCCGTCCGGCCGACCCGCCGGGGCCCGGCCGCGCCGCGCCCCGACCGCAGCCCCTCACGGGGCCGTGTCCAGCTCGATCGCCGCGGTGCGGAGGGCGCGGGCGACCCGCGCGACGGGCTCGGTCAGCGGGCCCGGGGCGCGGGCGAGCAGCACGCGGCGCAGCTCCTGCGGGCCGCCGCGCACCGGGAGGATCCGCACGCCCTCGGGCGCGGCGGGGGCGAGCGCGCCCGGGACGGTGGTGATCCCGAGGCCGGCCGCGACCAGGTGCAGCTTGGCCAGCCAGTCGCGCGCGGTGTGGGCGATCTCGGGCCGCTCGTCCAGGCCGGGCCAGACGCCCATCAGCTGGTCCTCGCCGGCGCTCGGCGCGGTGATCCAGCGCTGGCCGCGCAGGTCGGCCACGTCGACGAAGTCCCGGTGGGCGAGCGGATGGCCGGCGGGGACGGCCAGGCGCAGGCTGCGCTCGGTGAGCGTGCGCACGGCGAGCGCGGGCGTCTCCGCGTCCAGGGGTCGGAACGGCGGTGCGGAGGCAAGTAGCGCGAGGTCGACGCGGCCGGCCCGCAGCGCACGCACCAGGGCCGGGGTGGTGCCCTCGCGGGTGACGACCGTGATCGCCGGGTCGGTGCGGCGCAGGGCGGTCAGGGCGCGGGGCAGCAGGACGGCTCCGGCGCTGGGGAACCACCCCAGGTGGACGGTACCGGCCCGGGCGGGCAGGCCGGAGAGCTCACGGGCGGCGGCGTCGATCTCGTCCAGGACGACGGCCGCCCGGCGCAGCACGATCCGGCCGGCCGGGGTCAGCCGCACGCCGCCGCGCCGCCGCTCCAGGAGCGGGGCGCCGGCCAGCCGCTCGATCGAGGCGATCTGCCGGGAGACCGCGGACTGGGTGTACCCCAGCTCGGCGGCCGCGGCGGTGAACGTGCCCTGCTCGGCGACGGCCCGCAGGACGCGCAGGGCGGTCAGTGACACCTCGGTGAAGTCCATGACGTCTACGCATACCACCTGTGCCCGACTTTCGTTGGACTCATGCAACGGCGGTTCCTAGCGTGGAGGGCATGACGAACACCGCGAGCACGAGCACCGCAGGCATCGAAAGCACCGCGCCCACCGCGCCCACCGCGACCACCGCGCCCACCGCGCCCACCGCGACCGCCGCGACCGGCGAGAGCGCGCGCCCTGCCCGGATCGCCCTCGTCACCGGGGCGAACCAGGGCCTGGGCCGTGCCCTGGTCGAGGGCCTGGCCGCGCGGATGGCGCCCCAGGACCTCGTCCTGCTGACCGGCCGTCACGCGGGGCGGGTCGCCGACGCCGCCCGCGAGGTGGCCGGGGCCCCCGCCACCCGCGCCCGGGTCGAGGGGCGCGTCCTCGACGTCGCCGACGCCGACGCCGTGGCTGCCCTCGCGGCCGAGCTGGCCGAACGCCACGGCGGCGTGGACGTCGTCGTCTCCAACGCGATCGCCCCGCTGCTGCCCGACCGCTCCCAGGCCGAGCAGGCCGACGGGTTCATCGACGTCGCCAACGGCGGCACCCACGCCGTGATCCGCTCCTTCGGCCCGGTGCTGCGCCCCGGCGGCCGGCTGCTCGTCGTCGCCAGCGGGCTGGGCACGCTGGGGTTCCTGCCGCCGCGGCTCCAGCCGCTGTTCGACGGGGCGAGCCTGGAGCAGGTCGAGTACGCCGTGGAGTCCTGGCGCAGCGCCGTCCACGCGCGGACGGCCCAGGAGGCGGGCTGGCCGCTCTGGATCAACATCCCGTCCAAGGTGGCCCAGGTCGCCGCGGTGCGGGCGGCGGCGGACCTGCGGCGCGAGCGCGACCTCGCCGAGGGGACGCTGGTCGCCGCGGTCTGCCCGGGCATGGTGGACACCCGTGCGTCCCGGCCCTGGTTCACCGACTACAGCGGGGCGCAGACCCCGGCGGAGGCGGCCGCCGCCGTCCTCGACCTGATCCTCGCCGACGGCGTGGACCCGGCGTACTACGGCGAGCTGGTCCAGTTCGGCAAGGTGCTGCCGTGGACCGGCGGAGCGCCGCTCACGGAGCAGGACGCCCTGCTCACCCCGTGACCGGGCAGCGGCCCGGCCGGCCCGGGGGCGCCCACGTCCCTGGGCCGGCCGGATTCCGCACGGGGCCCACCGGCCCCCGCGGGCCGCCCGCTACGGCGCGTCGGCCGGATCGGCGACGCTGACGGGCACGTCCGGGTGCCGGAACCAGGAGCCCTGCACCGCCCACTGGACGAACATCAGCACCACGCCGAGGGCGAGGGCGCCGATGCCGATCACGGTGACGCCACCGGTCTCGCCGAAGATCGGCAGGTCGATCGAGGTGGAGCCGTAGTCGGGGTCGGCGTAGACGTCGAAGGCGCCGTAGCAGAAGAAGTACAGCAGCATCAGTCCGCCGGCCAGCGGCGCGAGGCCCTTGAGCAGGAAGTCGCGGACGCTGCGGGTGAGGACCTTGCGGTAGTACCAGACGCAGGCGAAGCCGGTGAGGCCGTAGTAGAAGGCGATGGCCAGGCCCACCGAGGCGATCGAGTCGGCCAGCACGTTGCCGCTGATCGCGGTGAGCAGCACGTAGAAGGCGATCGAGGCGACGCCCATGCCGATGGTCGACCAGGTCGGGGTGAGGTGCCGCGGGTGGACCCGCGCGAACTCGGTGGGGATGGCCTTGTGCGCGGCCATCGAGAAGGTGGTCCGGGCGGTCGGCAGGATGGTGGTCTGGGTGGAGGCCGCGGAGGACGTCAGCACCATGAAGATCAGCAGCTTGGTCAGGAACCAGCCGAAGCCGGTACTGCCGAAGACGGCGCCGCCCAGTGAGGACAGCACGTCCCCCGAGTTCTCCTCGTTGCCGAGCCCGATCCCCTCGGTGCCGATGCCCGCAAAGGCCTGGGCCGAGGTGGACACCAGCGCGTAGATGAGCAGCAGCAGAACGGTCGAGATGACGGCGGCGCGGCCGGGGGTCCGGGCGGCGTCGGCGGTCTCCTCGTTGACCGAGACCGCGGTGTCCCAGCCCCAGTAGATGAAGACGGCGGCGAGGATGCCGGCGGTGAAGGCGGTGGACGAGGCGACCTCGAAGGGGTTGAACCACGAGGCGTCGACCTCGATCGCGGTGGGCGGCGGGTGCTCGCCGTAGACCTTGACCAGCGCCGTCACCGACAGCAGCACCAGCATCACGACCTCGATGGTGAGCAGCCAGCGCTGCAGGGCCGCGGAGATCTCGATGCCGATGTAGCAGATGCCGGTCATCACGATGATCCAGACCACCCCGGCCACGGTGGTCCAGGCCGTGCTCTCGGCGAGGCCGTCGAAGCCGAACAACCGGAAGCCGTACACGCCGGCGATCTGTGCCAGGTTGGCCATCACGATGATGTCGGCCGCCACGATGCCCCAGCCGCCCAACCACCCGGTGCGCGGCCCGAAGGCGCGGGCGCCCCACGTGAACGTGGTGCCGCAGTCCGGGTCGGAGGCGTTGAGCTCCTTGTAGGCGAAGGCGATCAGCAGCATCGGGATGAAGGCCAGGATGGTGATGATCGGCGCCTGCAGTCCGACGCCGACCACGATGATGCCGAGCGTGGCGGCGAGGCTGTACGCGGGCGCCGTCGAGGCGAGGCCGATCGCGACCGATGAGACCAGGCCGAGGGCGCCGGTCTTCAGTCCCTTCTCGCCCGCGCGGGAGCTGACCACGGCCGGTGCGGCCGGCGGGGGCGAAGGGCGTTCTCCGGGGGGACCGTTCACAGTTCCCACCTCCCGATCCTGTGCGCGTCCGGGGCGCGGAGGCAGCAGCGGGGGGGCCGGACCACCTCAGCGTACGACGGGTGTCCGGCCCCTTCCTGCGGGGTCGTCCGACCGGGTGGGGGCGGCCGCCGGGTGCGGGCGGCGGCACCGCCCGCACCCGGTCCGCGCGCCCCCGTCAGCCGGTCAGCTCGCGATGCCGCAGTACTGCTGCTGCTTGCCGATCGCGCGGTACATGCAGTCGGCCGTCTCCACCAGGCGCAGCACGGCCTCGCGGTTGCGGCCGGTCTCGCGCCCGATCACCTCGTCCGGCGGGTAGAAGCCGCTGCTCCCGTTCGGCCCGGGGTACATCTCGAAGGTGTAGGCGAAGATCCGGTGCGCGCCCCACAGCCAGTCGTCGATCGAGCCGTCCGTGATGTAGAGGTCGCTGGACTGCTCCGGGGTGTAGCCGTTGGTGCCGGCCATGGTCCGGCCGAAGGCGGCGAAGGTGTTGGCCTCGTCGGCGGTCATCCCGGTGGCCGTGTCCGCGGTGGTCCAGCCGAACGGCCAGAGCACCAGCTCGCTGTAGGTGTGGAAGTCGATGGCCGCGGTGATCTGCTGCTTGCCGCCGACCACCCGGCTGCGGACGAAGTCGGCGACCACCTTGGTCTCCCGGGCGGACTCGGGGGCGGCCCCCCGGTACGTCTCGCTGGAGGTGGAGCCGGAGGAGCCGCCGCAGCAGCCCCACCGGTAGTCCCAGTTGCGGTTCAGGTCGGTGCCGATGTTGCGGCTGCCGCTGTTGGGCTGGCGGTCCTTGCGCCAGCTGCGGTAGCGGCCGGTGGCGATGTCGTACTCGCCGCCGTCCGGGTTGAGGTCGGGGACCACCCAGATCTCCCGGCTGTTGACGGCGTTCGCGATCCGGCCGTCGGTGGCGTACTTGTCCCCGAACTCGTGCAGCAGGTAGAGCGCCATCTCGACGGTGAGGTGCTCGCGGGCGTGCTGGTGGGCGGTGAAGAGCACCTCCGGCTCGTTCTCGTCCGTGCCGACGTTGTCGCTGATCTTGACGGCGACGATCGGGCGGCCCTCGTACGAGGTGCCGATGACCCGCTTGCTCATGATGTCGGGGTGCGCCGCCACGACGGCGTCGATGTCGGCGGCGGCCTCCGCGTAGTTGTGGTAGCCGGAGTCGGCCGACGGGAAGTCGTTGATCGCCGCGCCGACGGACTTCGCGGCCGGGTCCTCGGCGAGCGGCGGGGCGGGCAGCGGGGTGGGGGACCAGCCGAGCGCACGCAGCCGGGCGACCTCGGCGGGAGCGGCGGTGACCACCACCGAGTCGGCCCGGACGGCGTCGACGGAGGCGCCGGTCGCGGCGACGGCGGTGCGTTCGGCGACGGTGCGGGGGCCGTCGACGACGTACTGCCGGGCGGTGTCCTCCTGGGCGGCTCGGGCGGAGGCCGTGGTGGCCGCGTCGGCGGTGGCCGGGCGCGCGGTGGCCTGGGTGGTGAGCGGAGAGGCGAGGGCGAGGGCCAGCAGGACGGCGGTGGCCGCGGCGGGCTTCCCTCGGCGGGGCAGTCGCATGACTGTCCTCCTGTGGGGGGTCCGTAGGGACGGAACTGGGAGGAAGTGCGGCGCGCCAGCATGATGGTCCGCCAGTGTCATGCGTTCGTCAATGGCCTTGGCGCGGACAGGACTTCACCGCGGGAGTGCCGCCGCCCGGTGCGGGCGTGCGGGCGGTGCAATTCGCGGGCGTGCGGGCGGTGCATCCGCGGGCGGGCGCGCCGACGCCACGGCGCCGACGCCACGGGTGCGCGCCGGTCGCGCTCCTCGCGCCGGACCGCCCGCCCGCTGGCGGTGTCCGCGGCGGCCGGGCCGTCAGCGGTACCAGGCGCGGATGGCGGTGGCGGCCTCGCGGACGTCGGCCCGCCCGTCGCGGATCCGGGTGGCGAGGTCGACCGCGGCCCCGGGCTCCGCGGTGACGATCACACCCGAGGCGCTCAGGTAGGAGGCGGCGACGACGGCGGCGTAGTGCTCGTTGGCGAACTCCAGCGCCGGGACGCGGATGAGCTGGTGCATCAGGGCGGCGGCCCGCTGGTGCAGTTCCCCGTACACGGGCACGCCCATGACCTCGTCGGCGTGGCGGGCCACCGCGGCGGCGAGGGTCCCGTAGTCCGTGACGTCCGGATCCGCCTGCAGGTGCTCGTGGGCGATCTCCAGCAGCCAGGCCCGGTCGATACGCAGGATCACGCCGCCTCCGCTCGGTGCTCGGCTCGGTGGCCCCGGCCGTCCAGGGGGGCGTTGAGCAGTTCCGTCAGCGAGCAGCGTAGCCATGCGTACCGGCCGCTACAACTTCCCTCCGGTCGCCCCGCCGGCGCAGTGGACCGGCGGTCGGGTGACGGCGGGCGTGAACGGTGTTCCGTCCAGTGACCAGTGGGGGTCGGGGGCGATGCCCAGGGCGCTGTAGACGTGGGCCGCGACGTCCGCGTGGCGGAGGTCGGCGGGCACCGTTCCGGGTGGGATGTCGGGGCCGCAGGCAGCGATCCACGCGGTGCGGACGACCTCCGAGCGCCCGCCGTGGCCGCCCTCGTCGCGGTGGCCGTGGTCGGTGACCACGATGACGGTCCAGGACTCGGTGGCCCGGGCGGGGCGGCGGCGGAGGGCGGCGAGGAGGTCCCCGAGGCGGCGGTCCGCGGTCTCCACCGAGCTGCGGTACTCCGGTCCGCAGCCGAGGAAGTGGGCCGTCTCGTCGACGGCGCCGAGGTAGACGAAGCCGGCGTCGAGGTCCGTTCCGGCGGCGAGGAGGTGGGCGGCCTCGGCGGTCACGCTCTCGTCGCACTCCTCCCAGGCCTCGGGAGTGTCGGCGGTCGGCGCGATGTAGGCGAGCCGGCTGGGCGCGGTGAACAACGGGCCGCCGTCCCGGGCGAGGAACATCGGGGTCCACCCGCCGATGGCGAGCGTCCGCAGGCCCTGCTCGTCGGCCAGCCGGGTGGTGAAGTCGGGGAAGACGTCGAGGCGGTTGCCGTCGAACCGGTTGCCCCAGATGCCGTGCTTGGCGACGCCGACCCCGGTGACGACGGTGGCCCAGCAGGGGCCCGACATCGTGGGCGTGACGGCGTCTATCTCGACCCGGCCCAGGAAGCCGGCTGCGGCGACCTCGTCGAGGTGGGGGGTGTGCAGCGACGGCAGCAGGTCGAAGCGGACGCCGTCGATGCCGACGACGAGAACCCGTCGGGTGTTCATCGGTGGAAGCTCCCGGGTGTGGCTGGTCGGTGGCGGACACGGTCGGGGCGGGGGGAGGGCCATCGGGCGGGCGGGCGCGTCAGTCCTCCCGGCGCAGCCGGATCAGACGGCTGGCGTAGTCGCCGGCGGGCAGGCCGGGATCGATGCCCCGGCTCCGGAGGGCGGCGCCGCCGTGGAGCCGGCCGGTCTCCAGGTCGCGGTAGCGGGCCGCGGGGTCGAGGGCGGGCAGGCGCAGCGGGGCCGGCGGGTGGCCGAAGCGGGTGGTCGGCCGCCAGACGAGCAGGGCGTGCTCGGCGCCGTCACGGGCCGCGTAGTGGACGGCGGTGAGCCCGTCGTGGCCGGTGAGCCGGTACTGGATGCCGTGCTGCACGAGAGGCCGGATCCGCTTGTACTGGTCGACCAGGTCGGCGGCCTCTGCGAGCTCCTCCCGCGTCCACCGGGTGAGGTCGCCGCCGAGGCCGAGCGCCCCGGCCATGGCGACGTGGAAGCGGAAGCGCAGGGGTGTGCTGCGGCCGGTGATGCCGTTCGGGGAGTCGGTGACCCAGGCGGCCATGGACTGGGCCGGGAAGAGCTGGCTGAAGCCGTGCTGGACGGAGATCCGGTCGACCGGGTCGGTGTTGTCGGAGGTCCAGGCCTGGTCGGTCCGGGCGAGGACGGCGAGGTCGACCCGTCCGCCGCCCCCGGCGCAGGCCTCGATCCGCAGGCCGGGGTGGTCGGAGCGCAGTCGGTCCATGATCCGGTGGACGGCTCGGACGTGGTCGATCCAGAGCCGGTCGGGATCCGGGTGGCCGGCCCAACCGGCCTCGGTGAAGGGGCGGTTGGCGTCCCATTTGAGCCAGTCCACGTCGTTCTCGGTGACCAGCCGGTCGAGCGTCGAGTGCACCAGGGCCTCCACCTCGGGGCGGGCGAGGTTGAGCACGAGCTGGTGGCGCAGCTCGGTCGCGTCCCGGGTGGGTGCGTGGATCACCCAGTCGGGGTGGGCGCGGTACAGGTCGCTGTCGGCGTTGACCATCTCGGGCTCCACCCACACGCCGAAGGCCATGCCGTGGCCGTGGACGTGGTCGGCGAGTGGCCGCAGGCCGTCGGGGAAGGCCTCCGGCCGGGGCGTCCAGTCGCCGAGGCCGGCGCGGTCGTCGGTGCGGGCGCCGAACCAGCCGTCGTCCAGGACGAAGAGCTCGACGCCGAGCCCGGCGGCGAGGTCGGCGAGGCGGCACTGGCCCGCCTGGTCGACGTCGAAGCCGGTGGCCTCCCAGGAGTTGTAGAGGACGGGCCGGTCCCGGTCGGGTCCGGGCAGGACGGTGGAACGGAGGTGGTCGTGCCAGGCGCGGCTCGCCCCACCGAAGCCGTCGGGGGTGTAGAGGCCGGCGAAGACCGGGGTGCTCATCGTCTCGCCGGGTTGCAGGGCCCAGCTGAGCCCCTCGTGGCCGAAGCCGCCCGTCCAGGTGGTGCGGCCGACCGGGTCGCGGTGCACGGTGATCCGCCAACTCCCGCTCCAGGCCAGCGCGGTGCTCCAGACGTCGCCCCGCTCCTCGGTGGCGGTGCCGTCGTCGAGCGTCAACCAGGGGCTCGCGTGGTGGCCGGTGAGCCCCCGGCGGCTGGTGAGGACGGTCTCGGCGACCGGAAGGCGGTCGCGGTGCAGCTGGAACTCGCTGGACCAGCCGCCCACCAGATGGCCGAGCCGGTAGTCGGGCAGCGGCGGTGCCGTCCAGGACGCCGAGTCCAGGCGCTGGACCGTGATCGGGCCGGAGCCGCTCCCCGGGGTGCCGGTGTGGGTGAGTTCGGTCCAGCGTTCGATCACGTCGCTGCCGGGGTGCACCCGGTAGCAGAGATCGGCGGTCAGCGGGTAGCGACGGTCCGTCAGGTGCAGCCGCAGCTCGCCGCCGTCGATGCGGTGGCCGCGGAAGCGCCACTGGGCGCCGACGGTGCCGTCCGGGAAGCGGACCTGGAGGCCTGCCGGGCCGAAGCGGGCGCCGGTCTGGATGCCCAGTTCGTCGGCGGCCGCCTCGTCCTCGAAGCTGCTGTCCGCGGGGGAGTGGGGGTGCGGCAGCTCCGGGGCTTCGAGCTCGGGCCCCCAGTGGACGTGTCGGGGGCTGCCGTCGGCACCGACGCGTACGGCGTAGACGCTGTTCGGGGTGCGCAGGACGGCGAGGCCGAGGGCGGTGTCGAAGGAGACGGCGGAAGGGGCGGAAGGCACGGATGTCCCCCAGAGAGGAGGTGGGTGATCGGACCGGGGGCCGGAGCGTGGAACGGGCCGTCCGGGCGGGCCTGGTGCGGCGACTGACGGCGCGGAGGTGGCCCGAGATTAGGCCCGGCGGACCGCCGAAATCAATACTGGAAGAAGTTATTTATTTGCCGTAGGTTGCACGAGTGTTTCCGAACCATGCGCAACCTCTGGTCACCGCGCCGGCCGAGACGTCGGTGCTCGCCCTGCTGCTGACCGAAGGCCCCCTCAGCCGGGTCGAGTTGGCCCGCCGCACCGGCCTGTCGTCCACCGCGGTCACCAAGGCCGCGCGACCGCTCATCGACGACGGCTACCTGCACGAACTCCCCCCGGAACGCACCGCCCCGGGCGCCGGACGGCCCGTCAACCCGCTGGCCGTCACCGTGGACCGGGAGTTCTTCGTCGGGGTCAAGATCAGCGCCGAGGCCCTCTTCGGCACGGTCTGCGACCTGCGGGCCGGCATGCGGGCCACCGCCGACCTCCGGCTGGGCGAGGACCGCGGCCCGGAGGCCGTGTGCGCCCTGGTCGGCGAACTCGTCGAGCGCCTGCTCGACGCGGACCCGACGTTCCGGGGGCGCACCCGCCACCTCGGCATCGCGGTCTCCGGCGACGTCGACCGCGCCGCCGGCCGGGTCCGCTACTCCGTCCTCCCCGGCTGGCGCGACGTCCCGCTCGCCGGGGCGGTGGCGAGGTCGACCGGCCTGAGCGTCACCGTGGAGAACGACGTCAAGGCGCTCACCGCCGCCGAGCACTGGTTCGGCGAGGGCATCGGCACCGAGTACTTCGCGCTGGTCACCATCGGCGCGGGGATCGGCTCCGGTCTGGTCGTCAACGGTCAGCTGATCGCCGGGGCGTACGGGGTGGCCGGCGAGATGGGACACATCTCCATCGACCCGGCCGGTCCGGTCTGCCACTGCGGCCAGACCGGTTGCGTGGAGGCGATCGCCTCCAGCGACGCCATCCTGGCCGCGGTCCGCACCGCTACCGGTGACGCGGACCTCGACTTCGACGGTGCCGTCCAGCTCGCCCGCGGCGGTGACCCCGCCGCCCGCGACGCCTTCGCGCGGGCCGGCCGGGCGATCGGTACCGGCATCGCCACCCTGGTCAACCTGCTCGGCCCCGAACGGGTCGTCGTGACCGGGGAGGGCCTGGACACCTACGACCTCTTCGGAGTGCACATCAGGGAGGCCTACGCCGCGCACTGCTTCAAGGCCGCGGCGAAGTCCCCGCTGACCCTGCGCCCGCTCCCCTGGGAGGAGTGGGCCAGAGGAGCCGCCGTCCTGGGCATCCAGGCGCTGTTCCCGTAACACCCGGCACCACCCGGCCCCGCGCCCGCGGGAGCAGGCCCGTCCACCGTCCCGTCGCAGCGGAATCCCGGCCGGTGCCCGTCGAATGCCTGGCAGCAACCGACGGCGGACACCGACCGGAACGGACACACCCACACCCACCCTCGAGGATGCGATATGAGCGCACACAGATCGCAGCTTAGCCGACGCGGATTCCTCAGCGGCTCGCTGCTCTTCGTCGCCGGCGCAGCGGTCGGCTGCAGCACCGACCCGACCGGCGGCGGCTCCTCCGGCGCCAGGACAACGTTGAACGTCTGGTACCACGCCTACGGCGAGGCCGGGACCCAGCAGGCCGTCACCCGGTACGCCGAGGCCTTCACCAAGGCCCACCCGGACATCGCGGTCAAGGTCACCTGGGTCCCCGGCGACTACACCAGCAAGCTCAACGCGACCCTCCTCACCGACGGCGCGCCCGACGTCTTCGAGATCGGCGACTTCAACGCGGGCATGGCCCGGCGCGGCCAGACGGCCCCGCTCGACGACCTGTACGGCGCCGCCAAGGCCGACTTCAACCCGGGCGACCTCGCCTACCTGACCGTCGACGGGAAGATCCACGGCGTCAAGATGATCGACGACGTCGTGATGCTGTACTACCGCAGGAGCGTCCTCGCCAAGGCGGGCATCAAGCCTCCCACCACCTTCGACGAGCTGGCCACCGCGGCCAAGGCGCTCACCACCAAGAACGGCAAGGGGCTGTTCGTCGGCAACGACGGCATCGGTGAGACCCCGTCCATGGCGGTGCTCTCGAACGGCGGCGACCTGGTCGCCGACGGCAAGGTGGCCTACGCCTCCCCGCAGGCCGTCGAGGCGGTGACCGGCCTCAAGCGGCTGCACGACGACCAGTCCCTGCTGCTCGGCTTCACCACCGACTGGTGGGATCCGTCCGCCTTCACCCAGGACGTCGTCCCGCTCCAGTGGTGCGGCCTCTGGGCGATGCCCGCGATCAGGACCGCGCTCGGCGACGACTTCGGCGTCCTGCCCTGGCCGGCCTTCAAGCCGGGCGGCAGCCCGGTGCTGCGGGTCGGCGGCTGGACCGGCTGCGTCAACGCCAAGGGCAAGCACGTGGACGCGGCCAAGAGGTTCGTCCAGTGGCTCTGGGTCGAACAGGCCGACCTCCAGAAGGACTTCGCGGAGAGCTACGGCTTCCACATCCCGCCGCGCGCCTCGGTCGCCGCCTCCGCGGACAAGCTCGCCCAGGGCACCGCCAAGGAGACCGTCGAGCTCGCCGCCAAGTACGGCAGGAACAACCCGAACACCTGGGACACCGCGGTCGCCACCCCGTTCAACGCGGCCGCCGCCAAGATAGCCGCCGGGCAGGGCGACCCCGCCCAGCTGCTCACCGATGCGGCCAAGCAGGCCCAGACCGCCGTGGACAAGCAGCTCGGCGGATGAGCGCCACCTCGGACACCACCCAGCGCTCCCGGCGCGCCGGGCGCCCCGCGGTCGTACCGCGGGGCCCCGCGCGGGCCCGCCGCCCCGGGCGTGCCGACCTGCGCGCCTGGGGAGCGTTCGCCCTGCTCGTCGGCCCGATGCTGATCGGCCTCGGGATCTTCAAGTACGTGGCCATCGGCTGGAGCTTCCTGCTCAGCCTCAGCGACGCCCACGGCACCATCGCCCTCGGCCACTGGGTCGGCCTGGACAACTACCGGCAGCTGCTCGCCGACCCGGCCTTCCGCTCCTCGTTGGTCCAGATCGTGCTGTTCACCCTCGCGATCGTGCCGGTCACCTTCGCCGTGTCGCTCGGCCTCGCGCTGCTCGTGCACCGCGTCCGGCGCGGTCGGGCGGTGGTGCGCACCGCCTTCCTGATCCCGACCGCCGTCTCCTACGTCGCGGCCTCGCTGCTGTGGAAGATGTGCCTGTTCAACGGCCTGCCGGCCGGCGTCGCCAACACGGTCGGCGGCTGGTTCGGGACGACCGCCGTCCCCTGGTTGCAGACCACCGACCCCCCGCTGTACTGGATCGTCCTGGTCACCCTCCGGCTCTGGCTCCAGGTCGGCTTCTACATGGTGCTCCTGCTGGCCGGTCTGCAGGCCATCCCCAGGGACGTGTACGAGGCCGCGGCCCTCGACGGCGCCACCGGCTGGCGGCTGCTGCGGCGGATCACCCTGCCACTGCTGCGCAACACCTCCGTCGCGGTGCTGATGCTCCAGTTCATCGCCGCCTTCCAGGCCTTCGACGAGTTCTACAACCTGTTCAACAGCGGTCTGTCCGGCACCGGCACGGCGCCCGTGCAGACCCCCCTGGTCTACCTGTACAACACCGCGATGGGCGCCCAGAACTACGGCCTCGGATCGGCGGGCGCCTTCGTCCTCACCGCGCTGATCGTGGGCGTGACCCTGGTCCAGGGCCGGATGACCGGCTTCGGCAAGGGAGGGGAGTGAACCGGCCATGACGACCAACCCGTTCAAGCGCCTGCGTCCCGGCGCACGCGGACTGCTGGTGGGCCTGCTGACGGCGGTCTTCCTGGCGCCGTTCTACCTGATGCTGCGCAACGCGCTGATGGACTCCAGGAGCCTGACCTCACCCGAGTGGACCTGGTGGCCCTCGCCCATGCACTGGGAGAACTTCACCGCGCTCTTCGACGACCCGGCCCTGCACCTGGGCCGGGCGCTGGGGAACTCGCTGCTGATCGCCGGGATCACCGCCCCCGTCTCGACGCTCCTGGCCTCCGCCGCCGGGTACGCCCTCGCGCGGATCCCGGTGCCCGGACGCGGTGTGCTGCTGGCCCTGGTGGTGGCCACGCTGATGATCCCCGGCTCGGTCACCTTCGTGCCCACGTTCGTGGTGGTCGGCTCGATGGGCGGGGTCAACACGCTGTGGGGCATCGTCGCACCCGGCCTGTTCAACCCCTTCGCCGTCCTGCTGTTCCGGAACTTCTACCTGCAGTTCCCGTCCGAGATCGAGGAGGCCGGACGGCTGGACGGCCTGGGCTGGCTGGGGCTCTACCGCCGGATCGCCCTGCCCAGTTCGGGCGCCATGCTCGCCTCGCTCGGGGCGCTCGCCTTCATCGACAGCTGGAACGCCTTCCTGTGGCCGCTGGTCATCGGGCAGGATCCGTCGGCCTGGACCGCCCAGATCGCGCTGTCGACCTTCCTCACCTCGCAGACCATCAACCTGCCCGGCCTGTTCGCCGGCGCGGTCGTGACCGTCGCCCCGCTGGTGGCGATGTTCCTCATCGCCCAGCGGTACATCGTCGAAGGCATCGCCACCAGCGGCCTCAAGGGCTGACCCCTCCCGCGCGCGCCACCGGTCACACCGTCACACCGTCACACCGTCACCGCGGCCCCGCGGCCCGGGGCTCTGCACCACGCTCCTCTCCCTCGTCCACCCCACCCGGAGAGAACCGTCATGAGAACCGTACGATCCGCCACGCGCGGAATCCCCGCGCTGCTCGCCACCGCCGCGCTGCTGGGCGTGGCCGTCCCCGGCCCGGCCGCCGCGGCCCCCGCCGCCGCCACGTCCGCCCCGGTCGCCCTGACGGGCGCACAGCTGTCCGCCTCCTGGACCGGTCCGCTGTCCACCCGGGGCCGCTACGTCGTCGACGCGCACGGCGACCGCTTCAAGCTCAAGTCCGGCAACTGGGCCGGCGCCCAGGGCACGTACCAGGGAAGCGGCGACATCGGCGACGTGAACAACCACCAGGCCCACCAGAAGTCGAACAACATCCCGCTGGGGTTGGACCGGACCCCGATCGCGCAGATCATGGCCGACTTCCACGCGCTCGGGATCAACAGCGTCCGGCTCCCGTTCGCCAACGCGATGATCCACGACCCGGCCGCGGTGCCGGACTCGGCGGTCGCCGCCAACCCGGAGCTGACGGGCAGGACCCCACTGGAGGTGTTCGACGCCGTGGTGGCGGCGCTGACCGCCGACGGCTTCGCGGTGATCCTCAACAACCACACCACCACGTACCGCTTCTGTTGCGGCCTGGACGGCAACGAGCGCTGGAACAGCGGCCAGTCGACACAACAGTGGGTCGACGACTGGGTGTTCATGGCCAAGCGCTACCGGGACGACAAGCGGGTGGTCGGCGCCGACCTGCGCAACGAGGTCCGCCGTGACACCTGGAACGATCCGAACTGGGGCTGGGGCGACGACCACGACACGTACACCGCCTACGAGCAGGCCGGGAACGCGATCCTGCAGGCCGATCCGGACCTGCTGATCGTCATGGAGGGCATCAACTGGCAGGGCATCCCGGCCCCCCTCTTCTCGCACGAGCGGCCGAACCTCAAGCGGGTCGCGACCCTCTCGCACACCCTGATCGACTCGAACAAGCTGGTGTACTCCGTGCACTTCTACGGCTACACCGGCCCGTCCAACACCGGTGCGGGCAGCGGCTGGGGAGCGACGGACGACCCGCGCTACGAGGACTTCACCCCCGAGAAGCTCGCCGAGGTGGTGAAGGAGGAGGGGACCTTCGTGACCGAGGAGGGCAAGCACTACACCGCCCCGGTGTGGGTCAGCGAGTTCGGCGCGGCCGGGCGCGACTCCACCGACGCCAAGGAGAAGGCCTGGTTCAGGAACTTCACCGACATCCTGGTCAAGAGCGACACGGACTTCGCCGTCTGGCCGCTGGTCGGCTGGACCGACGCCGCGGGCAAGCCGCAGGACAACTGGGCGATGCTCACCTACGACGCCGCCGGAAGGCGGCTCGGCATCGAGGACGGCGGCGACTGGCGGGCCACCGACTGGAACAAGCTAGTGACCGCCCCCGGCCGGAGCGGAGCGGTCGCCCCGGTCGACCACTGGAACATCGTCGACATCGACCACGGCGACTGGAACCTCTCCCGCACCATGCTCGCCAAGGCCGACTGGAGCCCGGGCGACCACAAGGGCAACTGCCCCGACACGGAGCGCCTGATCGGCCTCAGCCGCAGCTACGGCCGCGGGCTCTGCACCGACGTCGCCGAACCGCGCAAGGCGGCCGGCGCCTGGGAGAAGGTCGACGGCGAGAAGTACGTCCGGCAGGGCGACTGGGCGTCCGGCTACAACAAGGTGCAGTGCCCGGTGAACAGCTTCGCGGTCGGCTACAGCATGAACGGCCCCGCCATGGTCTCGTTGCTGTGCGCGCCCTCCGCCACCCCGCTGCCGACCAACGGCCGCACGCTCTGGTTCGACCGCGGGAACAACCCCGACACCGGCTGGTCGGTGCACGGGAACTGGGCCGAGGACGACTACAAGGGCATGTGCGCCGACAACGAGTACGTCGCCGGCGTGGCCATGACCTGGGCGTGGGCCCAGCGCGGCCGGCCCGACGCGCTGCTCTGCCGCCCCCTCACCTGATCCACCCCCACCGATCGGCTAGGAGTACCCCGGCATGCCACGACTGGAGATCGCCGACGACGGCTTCCGCCTCGACGGCCGACCCCTGCGCATCATCTCAGGCGGACTGCACTACTTCCGCGTCCACCCGGAGCAATGGGCCGACCGGCTCCGCAAGGCGCGACTGCTGGGACTCAACACGGTCGAGACCTACGTCCCCTGGAACCTCCACGCCCCCCGGCCCGGTGAACTCCGGCTGGACGGAGGTCTCGACCTGCCCCGCTTCCTCGGCCTGGCCGCCGCCGAGGGCCTGCACGTGCTGCTCCGGCCCGGCCCCTACATCTGCGCCGAGTGGGAGGGCGGCGGCCTGCCGTCCTGGCTGCTCGCCGAGGAGGGCATCCGGCTGCGCAGCCGCGACCCCCTCTTCCTCGGCGCCGTCGACGACTACCTCGCCGACCTCCTCCCCCCGCTGAAGCCGTACCTGTCCACCCACGGCGGCCCGGTCGTCGCCGTCCAGCTGGAGAACGAGTACGGCGCGTACGGCGAGGACACCGGCTACCTGGCCGACCTCGCGGAGCTGCTGCGCGCGCACGGCGTCGACGTCCCGCTCTTCACCTGCGACCAGCCCGCCGACCTGGAGCGCGGCGGCCTGGACGGGGTGCTGCGCACCGCGAACTTCGGCAGCCGGGTCGAGGCCGGCCTCGCCGAGCTGCGGCGGCACCAGCCGACCGGCCCGCTGATGTGCTCGGAGTTCTGGATCGGCTGGTTCGACCGCTGGGGCGGCACCCACACCACCCGCGACCCGGCCGACGCCGCCGACGACCTGGACCGGCTGCTCGCCGCCGGAGCCTCCGTCAACATCTACATGTTCCACGGCGGCACCAACTTCGGCTTCACCAGCGGCGCCAACGACAAGGGCAGGTACCGGCCGACCGTCACCTCCTACGACTACGACTCGCTCCTCGACGAGGCCGGCGACCCCACCCCCAAGTACGAGGCGTTCCGCGAGGTCATCGCGAAGTACGCGCCCGTGCCCGCCGAGCCGGTGCCCGCCCCGGGCCGGAAGCTCGCCCCCGTGACCGTCGAACTCGACTCCGGCGCGGGCCTGTTGGACCAGGCGCAGCTGCTCGGCCGGGCGGTCACCGCCGACCGTCCGCTGAGCATGGAACAGCTCGGCCAGGCGTTCGGCTTCGTGCTGTACGAGGCGACCCTGCCGGAGGCCGGTCCCGCCGTGCTGCGGATCGACGAGGTCCACGACCGCGCCCAGGTGTTCGTCGACGGGCAGCCCGTCGGCGTCCTGGAGCGGGAGGACCACGAGCACGCCCTCGGCTTCGCCGTCCCGCGGCGGGGCGCACGCCTGTCCGTCCTGGTGGAGAACCAGGGCCGGGTCAACTACGGGACCGGCATCCACGACCGCAAGGGCCTGCTCGGCCGGGTCACCGTCAACGGCGAGGAGCCGGCCGGCTGGTCCAGCCGCCCGCTGCCTCTGGAGACCCTCGAAGGCCTCACCTTCACCCCCGTCGCACCGGTGGTCGGCCCGGCCTTCCACCGGGGCCACCTGCACCTGGACGACCCGGCCGACTGCTACCTCGCCCTGCCCGGGTGGACCAAGGGCCAGGCCTGGGTCAACGGCTTCCCGTTGGGCCGCTACTGGTCCCGCGGCCCGCAGACCACCCTGTACGTCCCCGCGCCGGTGCTCCGTGCGGGTGACAACGAGATCACCGTGCTGGAGCTCCACGCCTCCGCTGCGTCCACCGTCGAGCTGCGGGACCGGCCCGACCTGGGTCCGACCCAGGACTGAGACCCACCCGGGTGGCGGGGGCGGGCAACGGCCGGCCGTTGCCCGCCCCGTCCGGCCGGCCTCCTCCTTGGCCCACCCGCCGACTCCCTCGCCCGACCCGCCGACCTCGCAATTGGTCCAGACCTATTGACGGAGTCTGCCGCCCCTCCTACGATCCGGACCGGCACAGCCCCACATGTCCCCACCTCACCCGGAGCCGGGCGTCACGCCCCCACGCGCTGGTCATGCCCATGGCGCTCGGCGGGAAGGGAGCACAGCATGTTTCGTCGGAGGTCGCGTACCCCACGCCTGCCGGGCGCGTTCCGCCCAACTCCGGATCCCGGTCGCCCCGAAGGCGATCGGGCCGGGAACGAGCCGCTCCGGAGCGCTCTCCGGCCGGGGGCGGCCGTGACACGTGCGCCGCAGGTGAACCGGGTCGGCCCCGCCGAGCACGGCCCGACCGTCCTGCGGCGCTCCCTCGCCGTGGTGAGCGCCGCCGCCGTCATCGCCGGCGGCATCGCCGTGGCCGGTTCCGTCACGGCCGGGGCCGTCACGCCCAACCTGGTGGCCAACCCGGGATTCGAGAACGGACTCTCCGGCTGGACCTGCTCCGGCGGTTCCGGCGCGGCCGTCGGGAGTCCGGTCCACACCGGAGCCTCCGCGCTCAGAGCCACGCCGACCGGCCAGGACAACGCCCAGTGCAGCCAGACCGTCAGCGTGCAGCCCAACTCCCAGTACACGCTGAGCGCCTACGTCCAGGGCAGCTACGTGTACCTGGGCGCCACCGGTGCCGGCATCACCGGTACCCCGTCCACCTGGACGCCGAACAGCCCGTCGTACGGCCCGCTCAGCGTCGGCTTCACCACCGGGCCGAACACCACCTCGGTGACCGTCTACCTGCACGGCTGGTACGGGCAGCCGGCGTACTACGCGGACGACGTGTCGCTCACCGGTCCCGGCGGCAGCAGCCCCACGCCGACCACCGCACCGCCGACCACGACGGCGCCGCCGACCACCGCGCCACCGACCACGACCGCTCCGCCCACCACCACCGCTCCGCCGACCACCACACCGCCGGGCGACACCTGCCCCACGAAGCCCAGGCCGGCGGGCAAGGTGCTGCAGGGCTACTGGGAGAACTGGGACGGCGCCGCGAACGGCGTCCACCCGGGCATGGGCTGGGTCCCCATCACGGACAGCCGGATCGCCGCGCACGGCTACAACGTCATCAACGCCGCCTTCCCGGTGATCCTCTCGGACGGCACCGTGCTGTGGCAGGACGGCATGGACGCCGGCGTCAAGGTCTCGACCCCCGCCGAGATGTGCCGGGCCAAGGCGGCCGGGTCGACGATCCTGATGTCGATCGGCGGTGCCGCCGCAGGCATCGACCTGAGCTCCGCCACCGTCGCCGACCGGTTCGTGGCGACCGTCGTGCCGATCCTCAGGAAGTACAACTTCGACGGGATCGACATCGACATCGAGACCGGCCTGTCCGGGAGCGGCGACATCAACACGCTGTCCGCCTCCCAGGCCAACCTGGTGCGCATCATCGACGGCGTGCTGGCCCAGATGCCCGCGGGCTTCGGCCTGACGATGGCGCCCGAGACGGCCTACGTCACCGGCGGAAGCGTCACCTACGGGTCGATCTGGGGCGCCTACCTGCCGATCATCAAGAAGTACGTCGACAACGGGCGACTGTGGTGGCTGAACATGCAGTACTACAACGGCAGCATGTACGGCTGCTCCGGCGACTCCTACCAGGCCGGGACCGTCCAGGGCTTCACCGCGCAGACCACGTGCCTCAACAGCGGCCTGACCGTCCAGGGCACCACCGTCAAGGTGCCGTTCGACAAGCAGGTGCCCGGTCTGCCGGCCCAGCCCGGCGCGGGTGGCGGCTACATGGCGCCGGGCCTGGTCGGCCAGTCGTGGAACGCCTTCGGTGGTGCGCTGAAGGGGCTGATGACGTGGTCGGCCAACTGGGACGGCTCGAAGGGCTGGACCTTCGGCGACAACGTGAAGTCCCTCCAAGGTCGTTGACGCCCCGCTGAGTCCCGCGCGGCCGGCGGGCCCCGCCTGCGGGAGAGGCCGGCGGAGATCGTAAGCTGCCTGCGTTCCGGCGACCGCCGGAACGCAGGCAGTGGGCACCCGCGCGCCACACGCCGTCGGGCGAGCGGCGGGGCCGGCTCAGACCCGCTCCTCCTCGACCGCCGCGACCTCGCTCTCGCCCTCGGTGTCGATGTGCGGCAGCACCCGGTCGAGGAAGCGCGGCGTCCACCAGGCCGCCGCGCCCAGCAGCGTCATCACCGCCGGTACCAGCAGCAGACGGACGACGGTGGCGTCGATCAGCACGCTGACGGCCAGGCCGAGGCCCATCATCTTGATCACGATGTTGTCGCTGACGATGAAGGCGGCGAAGACGCTCACCATGATCAGCGCGGCGCAGGAGATCACCCGGGCGGTGATCTCCAGGGCGTGTGCGACGCTGCCGTGGCTGTCGCCGGTCCGCAGCCACGCCTCGTGGACGCGGGAGAGCAGGAAGATCTCGTAGTCCATGCTCAGGCCGAAGACGATCGCGAACATCATCATCGGCACGTAGCTCTCGATCGGCACCGTCCCCGACACCCCGAGCGCCGGCCCGCCCCAGCCCCACTGGAACACCGCGACCACCACGCCGTACGAGGCCGCGATCGACAGCAGGTTGAGCACCGCCGCCTTCACCGCGATGAGCAGGCCGCGGAAGACCACCAGGATGATCAGGAAGGCGAGCCCCACCACGACCGCGATGATCGGCAGCAGCCGGCTCGACACGATGTCCAGGAACTCCACCTGGGCCGCGGTGGTGCCGGTGAGGTAGGTCTTCGCGCCGGTGCCCGCCACGGCCTGCGGCAGCACGGTGTCCGAGAGGCCGTCGACCAGATCGGTGGTGCTGCGGTCCTGCGGCCGGTCCGCCGGGATCACCGTGCCGAACAGCACCGCGCCGTCCGGGCTGGTCTGCAGCGGGGTGGCGCTCGCCGCGTTCGGCACGCCGGTGAGGGCCTGCTGCAAGGAGGTGAGGAGCGCGGGCCGGGCGTCGGCCGGGACGGCGCTCTGGTCCACGACCACGGTCAGCGGTCCGTTGGAGCCCGGGCCGAACGCGTCGGACATCAGGTCGAAGGCGCGCCGGTCGGTGAACGTCGTCGGGTCGGCGCCGTCGTCGATGTGGCCGAGCTGGATCGAGAACAGCGGCACCGTGAGCACGCCGAGGATCACCACGCCCGCCACCAGGTACCGCCACGGGCGCTGCTCGACGCGCCGGGCGTACCGGTGCCAGACCCCGGTGGCCTCCTCACCCGGCGCGCTGCCGGTCTCGGCGACCGGCTTGCGCACCGAGAACCGGTCCATCCGGCGGCCGATCAGCCCCATCAGCGCCGGCAGCAGGGTGAGCGCGCCGAGCACCGCCGACACCACGGTGACCGCGGCGGCGGCCCCGAGCTTGGCGATGAACGAGATGCCCGACACCGAGAGCCCGGAGAGCGCGATGATCACCGTGCAGCCCGAGACCAGGACCGCCCGTCCACTGGTGGCCACCGCCTGGCCGGCCGAGGCCACCGGGCCCGCCCCGTCCATCAGGTTCTGGCGGTGGCGGGTGAGCAGGAACAGCGCGTAGTCGATGCCGACGCCGATTCCGATCATCGTGGCCAGGGTGGGCGCGACCGTGGCGAAGGTGGACAGCGCGGCGATCAGGCCGAGCACTCCGAGGCCCACCACCGCCGCGAACAGGGCCGTCAGCAGCGGTAGGCCCGCCGCGATCGCACTGCCGAAGCCCACCAGGAGGACGACGATCGCCACCGCGAAGCCGATCGCCTCGCTGAGCCGGTCGTCCGGCGCCGGCCGGGCCAGCTCGCCCAGCGGCCCGCCGTACTCCACCTCCACACCGGCCGCCCGCATCGGTGCGACGGCGGCGTCCACGCCGTCCAGGTACCCCTCGCCGAGCTCGGTCGGGTTGGTGTCGAACCGGACGGTGATGTAGCCGGTCAGCCCGTCCGTGGCGAGCGGCCCGCCGGGCGGCGCCGGCTGCCCCGCGGGCGGCAGCGGGCTCTGGACCGAGAGGACGTGCGGCAGTTGCTGGAGCGCGGCGACGGACTGGCCGATCTGCGCCTGGAAGCCGGTGAGCGGCTGCGCGTCGTTCAGCACCACCTGGGAACTGGTGCCCGCGGCGGCCGGCACGTGCGCCTGCAGCAGGTCCTTGCCCCGCTGCGCCGAGGTCCCCGGCAGCGAGAAGTCGTCGGAGTACGAGCCGCCGACCGTCTTGTTGGCCGCCTGTACCCCGGCGAGCGCGGCGATCCACAGCACGATGACGATCACCGAGTGGCGCGCGCACCACTCGCCCAGCGTGCGCAGCGCCGAGCGGTTGGCCGCCGGCGCGGCGGCCGGTGGGGGTCGGCGGGTGGACGGCGGCACGGCGGCTCCTCGGGGCGGGGCTGTCGGCGGGTGCGTGGCTGCGCACCGGTCCGGAGGGTCGTTCCCCCTCCGCGCCGCCGGCTCCCGGTGACCGGCCGGTAGTCGCCCCGTCAGCCGTGCCCGGGGGCGCCTCGGCAGCTCTGCCCCTGGCGCCCCCGTGCCCGCCCGGCCACCCGTGGTGCCGCGGCGGGCTCAGGCCGGGACGAGGGCGTCCCACTGCTCCCGGGTCGGGCCGTCGTGCGTCGGCGAGAAGTCCGGACGGGCGGCCAGCCAGGCGGTGACGTGCCGGTCCACCTCCTCGCTGCCGTAGGCCTCGTCGGCCGGTTGCACGAGGTGGCGCACCCGGGCCCGCGCCCTCATGACCACGGGATCGTCGAAGGCGCAGGCGGCCAGGGCGGCGGCCCGCCGGTCCGAGAGCGGCGCGCTCTCGGCGAGGCGTTGCGCGTTGACGCGGTCGGCCGTCACCTGCGCGTCGAACCAGGGGCGGAGGCTCTGCGCCGCCCAGGCGTGGTAGTCGGCCGGGTCCGCGGCGATCCGGTCGACGTGGGTGGCGAGGTACTGGGCGGCGCGGAGACCGAGGGCCACGCCGTGGCCCAGGGTGGGGTTGGTGTGGATGAGGCTGTCCCCGGCGTTCACCAGACCGGTGACGACGGGTCCGTCGTCGTCGGCGAGGGAGGTCCAGCGGTTGTCGAGGCCGGCCATCGCCAGGACGGCCGACTGCGGTTCGGGGTCCAGGTCGAGCCAGGCGGCGCAGGCGGGGAAGCGGCGGGCGGCGGCCTCGAACACGGTGGGGTCGGTGAGTGCGCCACGGGTCGGATCGCCCGTGGAGAGCACGAGGTTCACCGCGAAGGTGTCGTTGTCGGACGGGAAGACGCCGGCGAGTGCGAACGGTGCGGCCGAGCCGGTCTTCACCTGGCCGGGGTCGCGCGGGCCCTCGGCACGCAGGCGGTACCAGCGGCAGAGGTAGGCGATCCCGGCGCGGTGGCTGTCGACCACGGGCGGGCGGCAGCCGGCCGCCACCAGCCAGGCGGGAACCGGGGAGCGCCGACCGGACGCGTCGACGACGAGGTCCGCCCGGTGCGCCTCCCCGTCCGCCCGGACGCCGGTGACCCGCGCGGGCCGGCCCGCGCCGAAGGTGAGGGCGTGCACCCGGCAGCCGCGCCGTACCGCGACGGCGGGCTCCCGCCGCACGGCCGCGGCCAGGGCCGCCTCCAGCACGATGCGGCGGGTGCGCAGGGTCACCAGCTCCTCGTCGCCGGCCCGGTGCGGCGGATGCGCACCGAACCAGTCGAAGTCGTGGTACTCCCGGGCTCCGCGCGCCAGCAGGTCCGCGTAGACGTCGGGGGCCTCGGCGCGCAGTACCGTGCGCACGGGTGCGAGGAACGAGTGGGGTTGGACGGCCTGTGGGACCCGGGGCCTGCTCCAGTCGAAGAAGTCCCGGTCGAGGTCCTCGCCGGGCTCCCGTGCGTCCTGCTCGAACACGGTGACCGTGTGGCCCCGCCTGCCGAGCAGGAGCGCCGTCCCCAGCCCGCTGATACCCCCGCCGATCACTGCAACCCGCGCCACTGGCTCCCCTTCGCGTCGTGTTGCGGAGCGAGCCTACTACTCGGTGATCTTGGGCCGGGCACCGCCCCGGACCGTCGTGGGGGAGCGGGGGGCTGCGCCGGCGTCGGCGCCGAAATCCGGTTGACCTGCCGGGAATGATGGGAGCGTGATCTCCAAGGAGCGAGCGGTCGAGCTGGTCAACGCCCTGCTGGCGCGGGAGCTGCCGACCTGGGAATGGGCGAGGCTGATTCCGGAGCTGGTCGTGTACGCCGTCGAGGAGCGGTCGGTCGGGTGGCTCGCCTACTGGACCACGCCGGAGGCCGCCCGCGATCCCGCTCGGCGCGGAACCCTCCACGGCGGCCCCTACCTGGTCGACCGGGAGGACGGGAGCATCCACCGGGTTCCCGGCGTCGACTGGCACGACGACTGGGAGGAGCGCTACCTCCGGGACGTCAAGGGCGTCAGGATTCCCGACCCGCTCGCCGCCGAGGTACGCCGCCTCGCCGCCTCCGCCGGGACCGCCGCTGCCATGCAGCACCTGCGCAAGGAGGCCCCGCGGATCGGCCTGCAGGAGGCCAGGGCCTACGTGACGGTCGTCGCGGAGGGGAACGAGCCGCCCGAGGAACTGGCGATCCTCACCCGCAAGCCTCGTCGCTGGGGCGAACCGGACCCGATCGAGACGGTCGCCGGCCCGGTGCTGTAGCGGCCTGCGCATTGGCCCCTCACGCCGGTCCCTCGGCCGGTAGCGTGCCGGTATGACAAATGATGACACCCCGATGACGGTAGAACAGATCACCGCGGCGATGGGGGCGTTGGGCCTGTACGACGGCAGGAACACCCCGGCCGTGCACGACGAGGTCGCCGCACAGTTCGGCAGCGCCGACATCTACCGGGTACGGCTGCTCAACTCCCTGCTGGGCTCGGTACAGCGGGAGGCGATGCTCGCCGATGAGATCGAGATGGACGAGGAGAACGAGTACGGCGTGTGGGAGGAGCAGCTGAAGTCGGCCGGGGCCTATGACGACACGGTCGCACAGACGACCTTCGTGCGTTGGCAGACCCGGCGGGCGAGCCTCCCGATGGAGGTCCTGGCCCGGTTCGAGGACACCGGCCCGCTGCCGGCCGCCACCGCCAACGCCTCCGAGGCGCTGCTGGTGCTGCTCGACGCTTTCCGCGCACTCCACGTGGCGTACCAGGCCGATGACGTCCAGGCCGCCGCCGCCCAGACCGAGCTGCTGGAACGGGCCAAGGAGTCGCTGCAGGCCGCCATCCAGAACACCGACCGAATGCTGGACCTGCTCAAGGGCATGGGCCGCTAACCGTCCCGACCGCCCGGCCGGGGAGGGCCGCTCGGCCGCCGGTGGAAAACAAGCATGCATGATTGCTTTTTCTTCCCGACGGTGCCACGCTGCTGCGCGACGGCGAGGGTGGCGGGCGGTGGGCCACCGGTGGGGAGGTGGGGCTGTGGGGTCGGCGGCGGTGCTGCGGGTCGGGAACGCGTCCGGGTTCTACGGGGACCGGTTCTCGGCGGTGCAGGAGATGCTGACGGGCGGGCCGCTGGACGTGCTCACCGGGGACTACCTGGCCGAGCTGACCATGCTGATCCTGGCCCGGGACCGGATCAAGGACCCGGCGACGGGCTACGCGAAGACCTTCCTGCGCCAGATGGAGGAGTGCCTCGGGCTGGCGCTGGAGCGCGGGGTGCGGATCGTGGTGAACGCGGGCGGGCTCGCGCCGGCCCGGCTGGCCGAGGCGCTGCGGGAACTGGCCGGGCGTCAGGGGCTGGATCCCGCCGTCGCCCACGTGGAGGGGGACGACCTGCTGCCACGCCGGGCCGAACTCGGGCTGCCGGAAGGGCTGTTGGCGGCCAACGCCTACCTCGGGGCGTTCGGCGTCGCCGAGTGCCTGAAGGCCGGGGCGGACGTGGTGGTCACCGGCCGGGTGACCGACGCGGCGCTGGTCGCCGGGCCGGCGATCGCCCACTTCGGGTGGGCGGCGGACGAGCTGGACGCGCTCGCCGGGGCCGTGGTCGCCGGGCACGTACTGGAGTGCGGGGCACAGGCGACCGGGGGCAACTACGCCTTCTTCCGCGAGCACGACGTCACCCGCCCGGGCTTCCCGATCGCCGAGCTGCACGCCGACGGCTCCAGCGTCATCACCAAGCACCCGGGCACCGGCGGCGCCGTCACCACCGGCACGGTCACGGCCCAACTGCTGTACGAGACGGGCGGTGCGCGCTACCTCGGGCCGGACGTCACGGCCCGGCTGGACAGCGTCCGGCTCACCCAGGAGGGTCCCGACCGGGTGCAGATCGACGGCGTGCGCGGCGAAGCGCCCCCGTCGACGCTCAAGGTGGGGCTGAACAGCCTGGGCGGGTACCGCAACGAGGTGGTGCTCGTCCTCACCGGGCTCGACATCGAGGCCAAGGCGGCGCTGGTGCGGCGACAGCTGGACGAGGCGCTGCCGCCCGAGGTGCGGCCGGCCGGGATGCGCTGGACCCTGGCCCGCACCGACCACCACGACGCGGACACCGAGGAGGGCGCCTCCGCGCTCCTGCGGCTCACCGCCCGGGACCGCGACCCGGCCAAGGTCGGGCGCGAACTCGGCAAAGCGGCAGTGGAGTTGGGGCTGTCCGGCTACCCCGGCTTCCACCTCACCGCCCCGCCCGGGCCGGGATCGCCGTACGGGGTGTTCACCGCCGCGTACGTCGACGCCGAGGAGGTGGAGCACACCGCCGTGCTGCCCGACGGCGGCCGGATCGCGATCGCGCCCGCACCGCGGAGGGTCGCCCCGCCAGTCCCCGCCGCGGACGGTCCCGGCGCGCCCGTCCCCGCCGCAGGTCTTCCCGCCCCGCTGCCGCCCGGGCCCGCCCGCCGGGCGCCGCTCGGCCTGGTGGTCGGCGCCCGCAGCGGGGACAAGGGCGGCGACGCCAACCTCGGCGTCTGGGCCCGCGACGACGCCGGCTGGAGCTGGCTCGCGCACACCCTCGGCATCGATCTGCTGCGCCGGCTCCTCCCCGAAACCGCGGACCTGCCGATCGAGCGGCACCTGCTCCCGAACCTCCGCGCGGTCAACTTCACCATCACCGGCCTGCTCGGCGAGGGCGTCGCCGCCCAACACCGCTTCGACCCGCAGGCCAAGGCCCTGGGGGAGTGGCTCCGCTCCCGCCACCTCGACATCCCGGAGGCGCTGCTGTGACCGTCCTGCCCACCCGCCTCGACCCGGCCGGTGCCGACTACGCCGAGCACCGCGCCGCCATGCTCGGCAAACTCGCTGATCTCGACGCCGAACACGCGAAGGCGCTGGCCGGCGGCGGGCCGAAGTACGTCGAACGGCACCGCAAGCGCGGCAAGTTGCTGCCCCGCGAACGGATCGAGCTGCTGATCGACCAGGACTCGCCGTTCCTCGAACTCTCCCCGCTCGCCGCCTGGGGCAGCGACTACCCGGTGGGCGCCGCCCTGGTGACAGGCATCGGGGTGATCGAGGGCGTCGAGTGCGTGATCACCGCCAACGACCCGACCGTACGCGGCGGCGCCAGCAACCCCTGGACGCTGCGCAAGGCGCTGCGCGCCAACGAGATCGCCCTCACCAACCGCCTCCCGCTGGTCAACCTGGTCGAGTCCGGCGGGGCCGACCTGCCCAGCCAGAAGGAGATCTTCATCCCCGGCGGGGCCCTCTTCCGCGACCTCACCTGCCTCTCCGCGGCCGGAATCCCCACCGTGGCGGTGGTGTTCGGCAACTCGACGGCCGGCGGCGCCTACGTGCCGGGGATGTCCGACCACACCGTGATGGTGAAGGAGCGGGCGAAGGTCTTCCTCGGCGGACCTCCGCTGGTGAAGATGGCCACCGGCGAGGAGTCCGACGACGAGTCGCTGGGCGGAGCCGAGATGCACGCCCGCACCTCCGGGCTCGCCGACCACTTCGCCGTCGACGAGCCGGACGCGCTGCGCCTGGCCCGCCGGGTCGTCGCGCGCCTCGACCACCGCAAGCCGGGCCCCGATCCGGACGTGAACGCCGAGCCGCCGAAGTACGACGAGGACGAGCTGCTGGGCATCGTCCCGGGCGACCTCAAGGTGCCGTTCGACCCGCGCGAGGTGATCGCGCGGATCGTCGACGGCTCGGACTTCGACGAGTTCAAGCCCCTGTACGGGGCCAGCCTCGCGACCGGCTGGGCCCGGCTGCACGGCTACCCGGTCGGCATCCTGGCCAACGCGCAGGGCGTGCTGTTCAACGAGGAGTCCCAGAAGGCCGCCCAGTTCATCCAGCTCGCCAACCAGCGCGACATCCCGCTGCTGTTCCTGCACAACACCACGGGCTACATGGTCGGCAAGGACTACGAGCAGGGCGGCATCATCAAGCACGGCGCGATGATGATCAACGCCGTCGCCAACTCCCGCGTCCCGCACCTGTCGGTACTGATGGGCGCCTCGTACGGGGCCGGCCACTACGGCATGTGCGGGCGGGCGTACGAACCGCGGTTCCTGTTCGCCTGGCCGAGCGCCAAGTCGGCGGTGATGGGCCCGCAACAGCTGGCAGGTGTGCTGTCGATCGTGGCGCGGCAGTCCGCCGCGGCGAAGGGGCAGCCCTACGACGAGGATGCGGACGCCGCGATCCGGGCCATGGTCGAGCAGCAGATCGAGGCGGAGTCGCTGCCGGTCTTCCTCTCCGGCCGGCTCTACGACGACGGGGTGATCGACCCGCGCGACACCCGGACGGTGCTCGGCCTCTGCCTCTCGGCGATCCACAACGCCCCGGTCGAAGGCGCCCGCGGCTACGGCGTCTTCCGGATGTGACGGCGCCTGCGCCCGGCGTCCGTGCCCCGGACCTGCGCCCGGCGCGACGCCCGCACCGGTTGAGCGCCGGGCGCCGAACCCCGAGAAGCCACACGCGACATGCGACACGCCACACGCGACATGCGAGGAACCCTGACGTGATCACCAACCTGCTGGTCGCCAACCGCGGCGAGATCGCCCGCCGGGTCTTCCGCACCTGCCGGAGCCTGGGCATCGCCACCACGGCGGTCCACTCCGACCCGGACGCCGGCGCCCCGCACACCCGTGAGGCCGATGCGGCCGTCCGGCTGCCCGGCGCCGCGCCCGCCGACACCTACCTGCGCGGCGACCTGATCGTGAAGGCCGCCCTGGCGGCCGGTGCCGACGCCGTCCACCCCGGCTACGGATTCCTCTCCGAGGACGCCGAGTTCGCCCGCGCGGTGATCGACGCGGGCCTGGTCTGGATCGGCCCGCCGCCGGAGGCGATCGCCGCGATGGGGTCCAAGACCGCCGCCAAACGCCTGATGGCGGCCTCCGGCGTCCCCGTGCTGGACGCGGTCGCCGCGCCGGTCGAGGCCGACCTGCCGCTCCTGGTCAAGGCGGCCGCCGGGGGCGGCGGCCGCGGCATGCGGGTGGTCCGGCGGTTGGACGAGCTGGCCGACGGACTCGCCGCCGCCCGCGCCGAGGCGGCGAAGAGTTTCGGCTCCGACGAGGTCTTCTGCGAGCCCTACCTGCCGACCGCCCGGCACGTCGAGGTCCAGCTGATGGCCGATGCGCACGGGACGGTCTGGGCGGTCGGCGACCGCGACTGCTCGCTGCAACGGCGGCACCAGAAGGTCGTCGAGGAGGCGCCGGCCCCGGGTCTCGCCGACGAGGTGCGCACCGCCCTGCACCGGGCCGCGGCGGACGCCGCCCGGGCGATCGGCTACACCGGCGCCGGAACGGCGGAGTTCCTGCTCGCCGCCGACGGCCGGTTCTTCTTCCTGGAGATGAACACCCGCCTCCAGGTCGAGCACCCGGTGACCGAGGCGGTGACCGGGCTCGACCTCGTCGCCCTCCAACTCGCCGTCGCCGAAGGCGAGAAGCTGCCCGAGCGCCCGCCGGCGACGGTCGGCTGCGCGATCGAGGCCCGCCTCTACGCGGAGGACCCGGCACGGGACTGGCAACCGTCGACCGGACCCGTCCGGCGCTTCGAACTTCCGCTTCCGTACGAGGAGTTCAGCGGCCGCGGGCTACGGCTGGACTCCGGCGTCGAGCCGGGCAGCGAGATCACCGTGCACTACGACGCCATGCTGGCGAAGCTGGTCGCCTGGGCGCCCACCCGGGCCGCCGCCGCCCGCCGCCTCGCGGACGCACTGAGCCGGGCCCGCATCCACGGCCCGGACACCAACCGGGAGTTGCTCGTCCGGGCCCTGCGCCACCCGGCCTTCCTGGCCGGGGACGTGCACACCGCGTTCCTCACCGAGCACGCGGCCGACCTGCACCTCGCCGACCTGAACGCGGAGCAGGCCGAGCACCGACCGGCCGCGCTCGCCGCCGCGTTGGCCGACGCGGCCGAGCGCCGATCCGGGCGCGCGCTGCCGTCGGGCTGGCGCAACCTGCCCTCCCAGCCGCAGACCAAGCGGTACGCGGCGGCCGACGGCACCGAGTTCGAGGTCCGCTACCGATTCGGCCGTGGCGGGTTGGAAGCCGAGGGCCACCCGGGCACCGAGCTGGTCTCGGCCACGCCGACCCGGGTCGTCCTCGCCGTCGACGGCCTGCGGCGCGGCTACGACGTGGCCCGCTACGGCGACCGCGTCCACGTGGACGGCCCGACCGGCGGCACCGTGCTCACCGCGCTGGAGCGGTTCCCCGACCCCGCCGACCACACCGACCCGGGTGCGCTGCTGGCCCCGATGCCCGGCACGGTGGTGCGGACCGCCGCCGCCGTCGGCGACGCCGTCAAGGCCGGGCAGCCGCTGCTCTGGCTGGAGGCGATGAAGATGGAGCACCGCGTGGCCGCCCCGGCCGACGGCGTCCTCACCGAACTCCGCGCCACGCCGGGCCTGCAGGTCGAACTCGGCGCCCTGCTTGCCGTCGTCCAGCCGCACCGGCCGGGCTAGCCGCGCCGGCCGGGCTAGCCGCTTCGGCCGCACCGGCCGCACCGGCCACGCAGGCCGAAGCCCGCGCGCACCGCCCCGAGACACCCGCACCACCCCCAACCCCAAGGCCCGCCACTACCCATACCCCCGAACCGCCCGGAAGGACGTACTGCCCATGTCCGCACCGCGCACCACCACGCCCACCGTCGGCAGCCGGCTCATCGAGACGCCCGAGCGCCAGGCCCTGCGCCGCGCCGTCGCCGAACTCGGCAACCGCTACGGCTCCGCGTACTTCCTCGGCAAGGCCCGTGCCGGCGAGGCCGCCGAGGAGCTCTGGGCCGAGGCCGGCAAGGCCGGCTACCTCGGGGCCAACCTGCCCGCCGAGTACGGCGGCGGGGGCGGGGGCATCACCGACCTCGCCATCGTGCTGGAGGAGCTCGGGACCGCAGGTTGCCCGCTGCTGCTGCTCGTCGTCTCCCCGGCGATCTGCGGTACGGTCATCGCCCGCTTCGGCACCGAGGAGCAGAAGCGCCGCTGGCTGCCCGGACTCGCCGACGGCACCCGGCGGATGGTCTTCGGCATCACCGAGCCGGACGCCGGCTCCAACTCCCACCGCATCTCCACCGTCGCCCGCCGCGACGGCGAGGACTGGCTGCTGACCGGCCGGAAGGTGTTCGTCTCCGGCATCGACCACTGCGACGCCGTGCTGTTCGTGGCCCGGACTGAGGACGCCCGGACCGGCAAGCTCAGGCCGGCCCTGTTCGTCGTGCCGCGCGAGGCGCCGGGCTTCGAGTACCGGGCGATCCCGATGGAGCTGGTGTCCCCCGAGAAGCAGTTCCAGGTCTTCCTGGACGACGTCCGGCTGCCCGCCGACGCCCTCGTCGGCGACGAGGACGCGGGGCTGCTCCAGCTCTTCGCCGGACTCAACCCGGAGCGGATCATGACCGCGGCCTTCTCGCTCGGGCTCGCCCGCCAGGCGCTCGGCAAGGCGGTCGAGTACGCGAAGACCCGCACGGTCTGGTCGACGCCGATCGGTGCCCACCAGGGCCTGGCCCACCCGCTGGCCCAGTGCGCGGTGGAGATCGAACTGGCCCGGTTGATGAACCAGAAGGCCGGTCTGCTCTACGACGAGGGCGACGACCTGGCGGCCGGCGAGGCGGCCAACATGGCCAAGTACGCGGCGGGCGAGGTCGCGGCCAGGACCGTCGACCAGGCCGTGCAGACCCTCGGCGGCAACGGGCTCACCCAGGAGTACGGGCTGGCCGCCCTGATCGCGGCGACCCGGGTCGGCCGGGTGGCGCCGGTCAGCCGGGAGATGGTCCTCAACTACGTCGCCCAGCACACCCTCGGTCTGCCCAGGTCCTACTGAGCCCCCGCCGGACCCCGAGCGCCGCCACCGGACGGAGACCGCCACCGGACGGCGACCGCTACCGGACGGAGGAGAGATGGGCGAAGACGACGGTGTTGGACTCGTAGCCGGTGCGCCGGTCGAACGTGCCCCCGCAGGTGATCACCCGCAGCTCCGCCCCCTCCGTGTCGCCGTACACCGCGGCGTCCGGGAAGTCCTTCTTCGGGTACACCCGGACGCCGTCGACGGTGAAGACGGCCGTCCGCCGGTCCTTGCGGAGGACCTCCACGGTGTCGCCTGGGCGCAGCAGCCCCAGCCGGTAGAAGACGGCGGGGCCGGTGCGGTTGTCGGCGTGCCCGATCGCGACGGCGTTGCCGCGCTCCCCGGGGGTGGCGCCGTCCCGGTACCAGCCGGTGAGGTTGTCCTGGCTCATCGGAGGGGTGGTCAGGTGCCCGGCGGCGTCGAGGCCGAGGCCGACGACCGGCGCGTCCACCTTGATCGCCGGGATCCGGAGCCGGGTGGGCTCGGACGGGGGCAGGGGAGCGTGTACCGGTCCGGTCACCCCGGGCGGCGCGGCCGGACCGGCCGGCGGTGCGGCCACCGCCGGGCCCGACGGCGCGGGCTCGCGGGCGCCCGGGGGTGCGCCCCCGACCGCGCCGGCCGGGGGCAGCGGCGGGCCGCCGCGGGCGGCCGAGCCGTCGTGCACCAGCCACGCTCCGGCGACCGCCGCGAGGGCGACGGCCCCGGCCGTGAGCCGGCCGGGGCCCCTGCGCGGGTCCGACGATCCCCGCCGGGCGCGGGAACCGTCGGACCCGCGCCTGCGCGGCGCGCGGTGGCGGTGCCGGTCAGGACTCGGCATTGCGTCCGGAACGCCGGCGCAGCGAGCGGACCCCGAACCAGCCCGCGGTGGCGATCAGCGCGGCGCCGCCGAGCACCTCCCCGGTGTTGGGGCCGGAGGTGCCGCCGCCGCCGGTGCCGACACCGCCGACGGGGTGGGGCTTCGGGGAGTGGCTGGGGGAGCCGCTGTGGGTGCCGGGCGTCGGCGAGGGCGACGCGCTCGGCGAGGGCGAGGGCGAGGGCCTCGGCGAGCGGGTGGGCGAGGCCGTGGAGGTGGGCGAGGCGGTGGAGGTGGGCGAGGCGGTGGACGTCGGCGAGCCGGTGGCGGTCGGCGAGCCGGTGGCGCACCGGACCATGAAGGTCTTGTGCTTGGCGCTGCCGTTCTCACCGACGAAGGTCCAGGTGAGCTGGTAGTGACCGTCCGGGAGGCTGTAGTTGCTGGTGCTGCCGGTGCCGTTGGTCAGTACGAGCGCGCTGGCCAGCACCAGGGCGTTCCCGGTCGGCGGCTGCTGCTCGATCGTCCAGCTGACCAGCTGGATGGTGTCGAAGTTGAACGCGTCCAGGTAGAACTGGCAGACCTGCGGGTCGTTGTTCTGGCTGTCCACCGGGGTGGTGCTGGCGTGGATCTTGACGTCGCCGTTGTCGCCGGGTGCGGCGACCGCGAGCGGCGCCGACGCGAAGGCGAGCGCGGCGGCCGCGGCGGTGGCGGCCAGGATCCGGCGCGGGGCGGGCAGCTGTCGGGTGGTGCGTCTCACGGTGGGGTGCTCCCTGGTCGGGGGCCGCCCTCGGGGGCGGGCGGCCATGCAGGAAACGGTCGGCGCGTCCGCCGGGCGCGGCAAGCGTGCCACGCGCGCGCCCCCGAACCTTCGTCACAATGGCGCATCGCTCCGCCACTGTCCGTATGCTCCTGTCCCGCGCGCCCGGCCGACGGTGCTCCGTGACCGTCCGCAGCCCGTTTGATGATTCGTCAACTACCTGCGAGGAGGCATGCCTTGGTGTTCCACAGCGAGTTCCCGGATGTCGCGGTCGTCGACCTGCCGATCCATGAGGCGGTCCTGGGCGGCGCCGACCGCTTCGGCGACCGGCCGGCCCTGGTGGACGGGGTCACGGGGGAGTCGGTGAGCTACGCGCGGCTCGGCGCGGCGGTGCGCCGGGTGGCCGCCGGCCTGGCCGAGGCGGGCGTGCGGCGCGGCGACGTGCTGGCGCTCTTCAGCCCGAACACGATCGGCTATCCGATGGCCTTCTACGGCGCCACCCGGGCCGGCGCCACGGTGACCACGGTCTCCTCCCTCGCCACCGCGGGCGAGCTCGCCGGCCAGCTCGCCGACAGCGGCGCCCGCTGGCTGGTCACCGTCTCGCCGTTCCTGGCCACCGCCCGGCAGGCCGCGGAGAAGCTCGCCGCCGAGGGCACCCCGCTGGCGGAGATCATCGTGCTGGACGGGGCCGAGGGTCACCGCTCGCTGGCCGACCTGCTCGCCGCCTCCGGCCCGGAGCCGGAGCCCGGCCTCGACCCCGGCACCGACATCGCCGTCCTGCCCTACTCCAGCGGAACCACCGGCCTGCCCAAGGGCGTGATGCTCACCCACCGGTCGATCGCCACCAACCTGGCCCAGACCGACGCCCTCTACCGCCCCGCGGTGGGGGAGCGGGTCCTCGCCGTCCTCCCGTTCTTCCACATCTACGGCCTCGCCGCGCTGCTGAACCAGCCGCTGCGGTGCGGCGCCACCGTCGTCGTGCTGCCCCGCTTCGACCTGGAGCAGTTCTGCCGCACCATCGAGGAGCAGCGCGTCCAGGCGCTGATCGTGGCGCCGCCGATCGCCCTGGCGCTGGCCAAGCACCCGATCGTCGACCGCTTCGACCTCTCCTCGCTGGAGTACCTGCTCTGCGCGGCCGCGCCGCTGGACCACGAGCTGGCCGAGGCCTGCGCCCGCCGGCTGGGCCTGCCGCGGATCCTCCAGGGGTACGGGATGACCGAGCTCTCCCCGGTCACCCATGTGGTCTCGCCGCACGAGAGCGACCCCTCCCCGGGCTCGGTCGGACGGATGGTGCCCTCCACCGAGCTGCGGGTCGTCGCGCTCGACTCAACCGGCACCGGCACCGGATCCAACATCGGCACCGGCACCGACCTCGGCCCCGGCGAGCGGGGCGAGCTGCTGATCCGCGGCCCGCAGGTGATGAAGGGGTACTTCGGCCGCCCCTCCGACACCGCGGCCACCATCGACGCCGACGGCTGGCTGCACACCGGCGACGTCGGCTACGTGGACGAGCGCGGCTACCTGTTCATCGTCGACCGGGTGAAGGAGCTGATCAAGTACAAGGGCTACCAGGTCGCCCCCGCCGAGCTGGAGGCACTGCTGCTCGGCCACCCCGGGATCGCCGACGCGGCGGTGATCGGGGTCGCGGACGCGGACGGCACCGAGCGGCCCAAGGCCTTCGTGGTCCGCGCGCCCGGCTCCACGCTGACCGAGGAGGAGGTGACCGCCTTCGTGGCCGGCCAGGTCGCCCCGTACAAGAAGGTCCGGGCGGTGGAGTTCCTGGACGCCGTGCCCAAGTCCGCGGCCGGCAAGATCCTCCGCCGGGAGCTGCGGGCGCGGGAGGCCGGCCGCTGAGCCGTCGGCCCGCCGCGGTGGGCGCCGCCCGGTACGCCGCCGGGCCCGCCCGCCGCACGCGCAGGCCCGCCCCGCCCACGCGGGCGAAGCGCCGCCCGCCGCGCCCGCCCTCCCGCGCGCACGCGCCCGCCCGCCGGGCCGCTCCCGCGGTCTGCGAGGATCGACCCCTGAGCACCGCCGCACGGACAGGACCAGTCGCCGCCGATGACCACCCACCCCGCCGCCCGCACCCCGCAGCAGGACCGCAGCCGCGCCACCCGGCGGCGGCTGCTGGCGGCGGCCGTCGACTGCCTCGCCGAGGTCGGCTGGAACGGCTCCACGGTCAGCGTCGTCGCCGAGCGCGCCGGCGTCTCCCGCGGCGCGGCCCAGCACCACTTCCCGACCCGCGAGGACCTCTTCACCGCGGCCGTCGAGCACGTCACCGCCGAACGGCTGGCGGCCGTCCGCGCCCACGCGGACGAACTGCCCGCCGTCGGCCCGGCCCGGACCGAGGCCGTCGTCGACATGATCGTGCGCCTCTACACCGGCCCGCTGTTCCGCGCCGCCCTGCACCTGTGGGTCGCCGCCGCCACCGAGGAGCCGCTGCGCGAGCGGATCGTCGCGCTGGAGGGCCACGTGGGCCGCGAGGCCCACCGGGCCACCGTGGAGTTCCTCGGTGCGGACGAGAGCGCGCCCGGCGTCCGCGAGACCGTGCAGGCCACCCTCGACATGGCGCGCGGCCTCGGCCTGGCCAATCTGCTCACCGACGACAGCGCCAGACGATCCGGGGTGATCCGGCAGTGGGCGAGCGTTCTTGAGGGTACGCTGCGGCCGGTACGCCCATGACGCCCGTACACCAGGTGCGTCCGGCACGCCCCTGACCAAGGGGTCGCCGGTCGGCCGATGTCCGTGCAGTCTGGAGAAGAACCCCGGCCGGCACGGACCGCGAGGCCCCCGCCCGGCCGGGCACGAGCCGAACCGGGGTGCTGTCTGATCATGCACGGACACGAGTGGGACGCGACCGAAACCGCCGGCCCCGCGCCGGACGGAACCCCCGCACGCCTCGACGGCCACCGCCTCGTCCCGCTCGCCACCGCCCTGCTCCAGGACGACGGACTCATCCTGCACTGGAGCGAGGACGCCGAGGCCCTGCTCGGCTTCTCCGCCGACGAGGCCGTCGGCAGCTACGCCGCCCAGCTCCTCACCTCCGGCGACGACCGCCCCGAGGTGCTCGCCCTGTTCGAACGCATCATGAGCGGCAAGGGCTGGTCCGGCATATTCCCCGTCCGGCACCGGGACGGGCGCGTCGTCGAGCTGGAGTTCCGCACCTACCCGATCGCCGGACCGGCCGGCACCCTGCTGCTCCTCGCCACCGCCTCCGACACCGCGGCACTGCACCGGGTCGAGGCCGACCTGGCCGTCCTGGACGGCATCTTCGGCCAGTCCCCGATCGGCATGGCCGTCTACGACACCGACCTGCGCTACGTCCGGCTCAACAAGGCGCTGGCCCGGATGAACGGCGTCCCCGTCGAGGAGCACCTGGGCCGGCGGATCAGCGCCGTGCTGCCCGGCATCAACAGCGCCGAGATAGAACAGACCATGCGACAGGTGCTCACCACCGGCCGCCCGGTGGTCGACGCCCGCTCGCACGGCCGCGTCCCCGGCGACCCGCGCCGCGACCGCGCCTGGTCCGCCTCCTACTTCCGGCTGCAGGACTCCACCGGCCGGGTCTTCGGGGTCTGCTCGTCCATCATCGACGTCACCGAGCGGTTCCAGGCCGAGGCCCGCGCCGCCCGTGCGCAGGAACGTCTCGCCACCATCGCCGAGGCCACCGCCCGGATCGGCACCACCCTCGACCTGCAGCGCACCGCCGAGGAGCTGATCGAGGCCGTCGTGCCGCGGTTCGCCGACTTCGCGACCGTCGACCTGCTGGAGCCGGTGCTGCGCGGCGCCGAGCCCACCACCATCCCGCTGGACCGCTCCGTCCAGCTGCGCGCCGTCGCCGTCGGGGAGTCCTACGAGTCCGGCCTCGCCCTCGCCGTCGACACCGTCGGTGAGGTCTCCGAGTACGCCCCCGACCGCAGCTACACCCAGTGCCTGCGCAGCGGGCGGCCCCTGCTGCGCTCCTACGTCGACGAGGAAGTGCTGCGCGGCCTGGTCGCCACCCCGGAACGCGTCGCCCCCGGCATAGCGGCCGGCATCCACTCCTACCTGATGGTGCCGATGACCGCGCGGGGCATGGTGCTGGGCGGCGCCGAGTTCATCCGGATGCGCAACCCGGAGCCGTTCACCGACGCCGACGTCGCCCTCGCCGAGGAGCTGGTGGCCCGCACCGCGCTCGCCGTCGACAACGCCCGGCTGTACCGGCGCGAGCGCGAGACCGCGCTGACCCTGCAGCGCAGCCTGCTGCCGCAGGAGATCCACCGCACGCTCGGGCTGGAGATCGCCTACCGCTACCTGCCCAGCAGCGTGGTCAGCGAGGTCGGTGGCGACTGGTTCGACGTCGTGCCGCTCTCCTGCGGCCGGGTCGCCCTGGTGGTCGGGGACGTGATGGGCCACGGCATCCGCGCGGCCGCCACCATGGGCCAGCTGCGCACGGTGGCCCGCACCCTCGCCACCCTGGACATGCCGCCCGAGCAGGTGCTGACCCGGCTCGACGAGACCGCCTCGGGCATCGGCGAGGGCCAGTTCGCCACCTGTATCTGCGCCGTCTACGACCCGCTGGAGCGCACCGTCCAGGTCGCCTCGGCGGGCCACCTGCCCCCGGTCTGGGTCGGCCCGGACGGCACCACCCGCAGGGTCGACGTGCCGCCCGGCGTCCCGCTCGGCGTCGGCGGGGTGGCCTTCGAGTCGATCGAGTTCGCCCTTCCCGAGGGCGCCATGGTCGCCCTCTACACCGACGGCCTGGTCGAGCGGCGCGGCCAGGACCTCGACGACGGCATCGACCTGCTCGCCCGCACCCTGGCCGGGCCCGGCCGCACCCTGGAGGAGAGCTGCGACGCCGTCCTCGGCGCGCTGGTCACCGACGGCACCGACGACGACATCGCGATGATCATGGCCCGGGTGCTGCCGCTGCCCGCCGACCGGATCGCCACCCTCCCGCTCACCGGCGGCGGCCGCCTGCCCGGCAAGGCCCGCCGGTTCACCCGCGCCACCCTGGAGACCTGGGGCCTGTCCGCGCTCTCCGACTACGCCGAGCTGCTGGTCAGCGAGCTGGTCACGAACGCCCTGCTGCACGCCGACGCCCCGCGCCGGCTCCGGCTCTTCCGCGACCGGGTGCTCACCGTCGAGGTCGCCGACGCCGGCGGGCAGACGCCCCAGCTGCGCCCGTTCGCCGAGCAGGACGAGGGCGGCCGCGGCATGTTCCTGGTCAGCGAGCTGGCCCAGCGCTGGGGCAGCCGGCTGACCCGGGACGGCAAGGTGGTCTGGGCCGAGCTGGAGCTCCCGTTCGGGACGGTCTGAGACCGCCGGCCCGGACGCGCGGATCCCCGCGCCCCCGGTGGGGGACCCGGGGATCCACGTCCGACGGCGCGGGCACCACGGACCGGTGCTACGCGTCCGCCTTCACCCGCTCCGCCGGCTGCTGCTGCACCTGCCGGTCCTCGTACTGCACCGGCTGCTCCTCGTGCTGCACCTGCCGGTCCTCGTGCTGGGCGGTTCGCGGCAGGCCGCGCAGCAGGCGCCAGGCCAGCGCCGAGGCGGCCAGCAGCGAGGCCCCGGCCAGGACCGCCGCGACGTTCATGCCGTGCACGAAGGCGCCGCGGGCGCTCGCCAGCAGCGGTTCGGCCAGCGCGGCCGGCAGGCCGGCCGCCGCCTCCACCGCGCCGCCCAGCGACTCGCCGGCCCGGGCCGCCGCCTCCGGGCCGGTCCCGGCCGGGACGGCCAGCCCGCTCGCGTAGAGCGAGGTCGCCACCGATCCGACCAGCGCGATGCCGAGCGCGGTGCCCAGCTCGTACGCCGTCTCGGAGACGGCGGACGCGGCGCCGGCCTTGTCGGCGGGCGCGGCGCCCAGCACCAGGTCGGCGCCGAGCGTGTAGACCACGCCCTCGGCGGTGCCGACGATCAGGAAGGCGGCGGCCACCACCAGGTAGGTGGTGTCCTGCTGCACCCAGCCGATCATCCCGACGCCGAGGCCCATGGCCAGCAGGCCCGCGGTCAGCGCGGCCCGGGCGCCGGTGCGCCGTACCAGCCGGGCGGTCAGCAGGCCGCCGACCACCGCGCCGGCGAAGGCCGGCAGCTCGGCCAGGCCGGCCTGGAGCGGCTCGTAGCCGCGGACCAGCTGCAGGTACTGCGAGGTCACGAAGACCACGCCGGAGAGGCCGATCAGCGCGGTGAGCGAGGCCAGCACGGCGGCGGTGAACCGCCGGTCGGCGAAGAGCCGCACGTCCAGCAGCGGGGCCGGCAGGCGCAGCTGGCGCCGGACGAAGACGGTCAGCGCGGCGGCGCCCAGCACGGCGGCGACGGGGACGTCCCAGCGGGCGACGCCGTGCGCGGCGGCCTCCTTGACGGCGTAGACCACGCCGATCACACCGGCCAGCGAGAGCAGCACGCTGAGCACGTCCCAGCGACCCGGCCGCGGGTCGCGGGACTCGGGCAGCAGCCAGGCGCCGAGCACCAGCAGCAGGAGCACCACCGGGATGTTCAGCAGGAAGACCGAGCCCCACCAGAAGTGCTCCAGCAGTGCCCCGCCGACGACCGGGCCGAGTGCGGCGCCGGCGGTGGCGCCGGCGCCCCAGATGCCGATCGCGGTGGCGCGCTCGCGGTCGTCCGGGAAGAGGCCGCGGATCAGCGAGAGGGTGGACGGCATGATGGTCGCCCCGGCCACGCCGAGCAGCGCGCGGGCCAGGATCAGCCAGCCCGGGCCGGGGGCGTAGGCGGCGAGCAGGGACGCGACGCCGAAGGCGGTGGAGCCGGCCAGCAGCAGCTTCTTGCGGCCGATCCGGTCGCTCAGCGCGCCCATGCTGACCAGCAGGCCGGCCAGCACGAACGAGTAGGCGTCGCCGATCCAGAGCAGCTGGGTGCCGCTGGGGCGGAGCGTCTCGCTGATCGAGGGTATGGCGAGGGAGAGGACGGTCGCGTCGACGGCGACCAGGGTGACGGCCAGGACGAGGACGGCGAGGCCGGTCCAGCGCTGGCGGGGGCTGGTGTGGAGGGTGCTGCTCATGGGGTATCGGTTTCCGACCGCCGGAACCGGCGGCCTGTGCGTCCGAGGTGCTGTGGGTGGGTGGACGTGTTACTGCGGATGCGGCTGCGGCGGGGTGCGCAGGGCGCCGCCGAGGAAGAGCTCGGCGAGCGAGAACGCCGCGTCGCGCGGGGCGAGCCGGCCGTCCTGGATGGCCCAGCCGATTCCGGCGACCAGGTCGAAGAAGGCCTCGCTGAGCCAGGCGGCGGAGAGCTCGACGCGGAAGACGCCCTGCTGCTGGCCGCGCAGGAACAGCGCGTGCATCCGGACGATCTGCGACTCCCAGAGCTCGTCGATGGCCTCGTCGTCGTAGAGCTGGTTCTCGCCGGCCAGGAAGGCGCAGAGCGCGGCGTCCGGGACGACCGCCTCGACGAGGCGGCGCAGCGCGGCGTGCGCGTCGCCCTCCTCGATGGCCGCGGTGTCCAGGGCGGCGCGGAACCGCTGGAGGCCGAGCAGGCCGACCTCGCGGATCAGGGCCTCCCGGCCGGGGAAGAGCCGGTGGAGGGTGGCGCGGCTGATGCCCGCCGCGCGGGCGATCTCGTCGAGGTGCGCGGTGGGGCGGCGGGAGAGCACGCCCACGGCGGCTTCGAGGACGGCATCGCGATCGGTGGCCATGATGCAAGCATACATCGATTGAGACATCAGTGTCTCAATCTGAGCCGAGGTGATGCAGATGAGTCGACAGTGAAGCGTTGTGGGCGGGTGGGCGACTCCGGGCGGACAGCAAAGAGACCGGGGACGGCGGTGGCCGTCCCCGGTCTCTCTCGTCGCGCGCCGGCTGCGCGCGGACGCTCAGCTCTGGTTGTAGAACCCGGTCTCGTCCAGCGGTCGGTCGATCACCATCACCTCGACGTCCGCCGGGGTGAGCAGGAACACCCGGCGGGCGATCCGCTCGATGCCGCCGCAGGTGCCGAAGACCAGCCCGGAGGCGAAGTCGACCATGCGCTTGGCCTCGGCCTCCTCCATCTCGGTGAGGTCCATGACCACCGGGGTGCTCGCCCGGATGTGCTCACCGACCGTCCGGGCGGCCTCGAAGCCGGTCGGCCGCAGGGAGACGATCTTCGTGGGCGCGGGGGAGGACGGTACCGTCTCCTGCTCGATCCACTCGTCGTCGTACACCGCGGCCGGGTAGTTCCCGGAGGGCATCAGCCACCCGTTGTGGTGCTCGTCGCGAAGTGCTCCCATGCCGCGCCTCCCTGCCTCGTTCCGTACAGGTCCCCCGGTGCGCGTGTCCTTTTGACACGTCATCCACTCGTCGGAACTGTCCGAGTATCGCACTGATCACCGGTCCCGTGCCCGCTCGCGACCCCCGTACGAGTCGTGCCGCGCCGGAAACCCGGGCGAACCCGGGCAACTGTTGCGACGCAACGGAACCGCGGACGGTTGCGCGCGTAGACCATATCGGTCGCGGTCACCGCTTATTTGACCCTTTGTCAACAATGCGGAAACGATTTCACTCGCCGGTGACGCCGTCCACCAGCTCCCGGAGCAGATCGGCGTGCCCGTTGTGCCGTGCGTACTCCTCGACCATGTGGACGAGGATCCAGCGGAGCGTCACCTGCTCGCCCCGGCGGTCGCGTTTGGCGACCGTCTCCAGCGGCAGGCCCTCGGACGCGGCCCGGGCGGCGGCCACCTCGGCCCGCCAGGCGGCGAAGTCCGCCGCGGCGTCGGCGCCGTCGACGTTGTCGAAGTCGCCGTCCGGGTCCTCGCGGGTCCAGTACAGGCCGTTGGGGCCGGTATCCTCGCCGGCCAGGACGGTCCGGAACCAGTACCGCTCGACCTCGGCCATGTGCCGGACCAGCCCGAGCAGCGAGAGCGTGGACGGCGGGACGGACCGCAGCTTCAGCTGCTCGTCGGTCAGCCCCTCGCACTTCAGCGCGAGGGTGGCGCGGTGGTAGTCGAGCCAGGCGGTCAGCATCGCGGGCTCGTCCGCCGTCATCGGGGGATCGATCCGGGTGGTGGTCGTCGTCATGGCGGCCATCGTGGCGCACCCGGCGGCGCGGACGCGAGCGAATAGTCGGCGGGGGCGGGGCGTGCCGCCGCCCGGGGGCGCTCAGGCCGCGCTCGAACGCCGCCGCGCGGCCGCCCGCCAGAGCCCCACCAGGCTCCCCACGACCAGCACGCCGATCGTGCCGGCCGAGAGCAGGAACGCGGCCGAGCCGGGCTGGTCCGCGCTGGCGGCCGCCGTCACGTAGACGGCCGTCGCCGGGGTCACGCCGATCGCGGTGGCGGTCAGGAACGGCACGAACCGCACGCCGGAGAAGGCCGCCCCGTAGTTGCCGGCCTGGAACGGCAGCCCGGGCAGCAGCCGCAGCAGCAGCACGCTGCGGAAGCCCTGCTCGGTGAACCGCTTGTCCAGGGCGAGCAGCAGCCGCCCCCGCAGGTAGGGGCGGAGCGCCTCGCGTCCGAGCAGCCGCCCGAGGGCGAAGGCCATCGCCGCGCCGAGCGTCGTGCCGAGCACGGCCATCGCCACGCCCTGCTGGATGCCGAGGAGCAGCCCGGCCGCCGCGTTGAGCGCCGGCCGGGGGACGAAGGCGAGCGTGCCCACCGCGTACACCGCGACGAAGACCGGTGTCAGCCAGTACCCGGGCACCCCGGCGGGCAGGCCGCCGGAGAGCAGCGCCGTCGGGCTCCAGAGCAGCAGCGAACCGGCCGCCGCGCCGAGGACCAGCACCAGCAGCGCGAACCGCAGCCGCGCCGAGCGTGCGGCCGGACCGGCCGGAGCTGCGGCCGGCCCGGTGGTCGGCGGTTCGCCGGCGGGCGGCTCGGCGGCGGGCGGCGCGGGCGGTGCGGGTGGTGCGAGCGGCATGGTGTCGGGCACCGAGCGAGCCTAACCGCTGCGCCCGCCCGCCCGGGCGCGCAGGCCCGGGCGGGCGCCCACGGCTACCGGCCCGAGGGCGCGGCCGCCGCTCCGGCCGCCGGCCGGGCACCGGCGTCCGGGCCGTCCGGGCCGTCCGGCTCGGCGCGGCGCAGTGCGCCCGCGCTCGGCAGCAGGGCGAACGCCAGGACGGTGACCACCCCGAAGGAGACGGTCAGCGAGGTGGCCTGGGCGAGCCCGCCGACGATGGCGGGGGCGACCAGCCCGGAGGTGTACGTCACGGTCGCGACGCCGGCGATGGCCTGGCTCGGGTTGCTGCCGATCCGGCCGGCCGCCGCGAAGGCCAGCGGGACGACCACCGCTATCCCGATCCCGATCAGGGCGAACCCGGGGATGGCCAGCAGCGGGCTGTCCGCACAGACCACCAGCACGCCGCCCGCGGCGGCGACCGCGCCGCTCAGCCTGGTCGCCCGGACGGCGCCGAGCCGGCGGATCACCGCGTCGCCGGCCAGTCGGCTGACCGCCATGGTCAGCGAGAACGCCGTGTACGAGGCCGCCGCGAGGGTGGCGGAGGCGCCGGTGACGTCCTTGAGGTAGACGCCGCTCCAGTCCATCGAGGCGCCCTCGGCGAACACCGCGCAGAAGCCGACCAGGCCGATCACCAGCGAGCTGCGCGGGGGCAGGGCGAACCGCGGCGGCGCCTCGGCCTCCTCGGGCGCCCGGAAGTCGGGCAGGCCGCGGCAGACCGGCTGGGCCAGGGCGCAGAGCACCAGGGCGGTGACGGCCAGCTGGAGGCGGGCGTCGAGGTCCTGGTGGGCGGCGAGGATGCCGAAGGCCGAGGCCAGCAGCCCGCCCGCGGACCACATCCCGTGCAGCCCGGACATGATCGAGCGCCCGAGCCGCCGCTCGATCTCCACGCCCTGCGCGTTCATCGCGACGTCCGCCATGCCGGCGGTCGCGCCGTACACCAGGAGGGCCGCGCAGAGGGTCGGCAGCGAGGGGGCGAGCGCGGGCAGGATGAGCGCCAGGCACCAGACCGAGAGCAGTCCGCGCACCGCCGCCCGTCCGCCGTGGCGGTGGACCACCCGGCCGGCCAGCGGCATCGCGACGAACGAGCCGATCGCCGGCATCACCAGGGCGAGGCCGAGCTGGCCGGGCGAGAGGTCCATCCGGTCCTGGATCCACGGGATGCGGGTGACGAAGGTGCCGCCCACCGCGCCGTGCACGGCGAACACCAGGGCGATGGCGGTCCGCGCCCGGCGCGGCCGCTCCAGCACCTCGTCGGCCGGCCCGGTCCCGGCGGGCGCCGCCCCTCTCGGCGCCGCCCCGTTCGGCGCCGTTCCCGCCGGCCCGGCGGCGAGCGGCCCCGCGGGGGGTCCTGCGGTCGGTGCGTCTGTCATCGGGTCTTCCCTCCCGGCCGCGCGGCGCGCGGCGATGCCCTGTGGGTGGTGGTTGCCGTAGGCGCTCCCACCGGGTGTGGGGGTTCCTACTGGCATCTGCCCCGGCGGACGGCCGTCCGTGCCCGGTGCGGTTCGATAAATTATCAGGAAGGGACCCTGATAGAAACACTCTGGAAGGATGCACTTCCATGACCACCGCGCGTACGGCCACGCCGAGCACCGCCCGGGCGATCAACGACCGGCTGGCGCTCAACCTGCTGCTCGAACAGGGACCACTGACCGCAACCGAGCTGCGCGACCTCACCGGCCTCTCCCGCCCCACCGTCGCCGACCTGCTGGAGCGCCTGCAGCGCACCGGCCTGGTCGCCGTGGTCGGCGAACGCGGCGAGCAGCGGCGCGGCCCCAACGCCCGGCTGTACGCGCTCGTCGCCTCGCGGGCCCACCTCGCCGCCGTCGACGTCCGCTCCGGGGGCGTCAGCCTGGTCGTCGCCGACCTCGCCGGACAGGCCCTGGCCACCGCCGAGCTGGCCGTCGAGGGCGACGGCGACGACGGGACCGCCGAGCGGATCGTCCGCACCCTGCACGACACCGCTCGGCGGGCCGGCGTGGAGCGCCTGCACACCGTCGCCGTCGGCGCCCCCGGCCTGGTCGACCCCGCCACCGGGCGCCTCCACAGCACCGGCGCGCTCCCCGGCTGGCACACCGAGCTCCTCGCCGCACTGCGCGAACTGCCCGGCACCGACGTGATCCTGGAGAACGAGGTCAACCTGGCCGGCCGCGCCGAGTACCGGATCGGCGCCGCCCAGGGCCGGGACACCTTCGTCCTGATCTGGCTCGGCCACAGCGTCGGCGCCGCCGTGGTCCTCGACGGCCGGCTGCGGCGCGGAGCCTCCGGCGGCACCGGCGAGATCTGCTTCCTGCCCGTGCCCGGCACCTCCGGCCTGCCCAGCGCGGTCGGCTGCGAGGAGGGCTTCCACGGCCTGGTCGGCAGCGCCGCCGTCTGCGCCCTCGCCCGCGCCCACGGCCTGCCCGCCGACGCCGCCGACGACGCGGCCGCCGCCGAGGCCGCCGTGCGCGGCGCAGTCGACGCGCTCGGCGGGGGCGAGCCGGGCGGCGCCTTCCTGGACGAACTCGCCGCACGGATCGCCGTCGGCGCGGCGGCCGTCTGCGTCGTGCTCGACCCGGGCTGCGTCGTGCTCGGCGGCGAGATCGGCCGGGCCGGCGGCGCCGAGCTGGCCGGCCGGGTCGAGCGCCGGCTGGCCGGCCTCTCGCCCCTGCGCACCGAGGTCCGGGCCGGGACGGCGGGCGGCGGTGCGGTGCTCGCCGGCGCCGTCCTCACCGCCGGCGACGCCGTCCGGCGGGACCTCTTCGGCGAGCCGTAGGCCCCGTCCGGCACGATCGGCCGGACCGGACCCGGGGCGCGCGGACGCGGCCGTCGGGCGCCGTCTGCCCTGCTCGCCGCCCGTTCGACCGGTGGCGGCCCGGTCCGCTTGGCCCCGGGGGCGCCCGGTACGGCAGGATGGCGGCGACGGTCGCGACCGCGGCCGCCGCGACCCCGCGGACGGCCCCGGCCCCTCCGGGGTCCCCGATCCGAACCACCGTCAGGAGTCACCCATGGGCCAGTCCGAGGCGCCGGTCAACCCGTACCGGATCGGCGAGGCGGCGGCGATGCTCGGCGTGAGCGCCGACACCATGCGGCGCTGGGTGGACGCGGGGCGGGTCGCCGCCGAGCGCGACGAGCACGGCCACCGGATCATCCCCGGAGCCCAGCTGGCCGCCTTCGCCCGGGAGCTCGCCCGCCCCGAGAACGCCGAGGCCGAGGGACGGCCCTCCTCGGCGCGCAACCGGTTCCCCGGCATCGTCACCGACGTGGTGCTCGGGGACGTCGCCGCGCAGGTGGAGATCCAGGCCGGACCGTTCCGGGTGGTCTCGCTGATCAGCCGGGAGTCGGCCGAGGAGCTCAAGCTGGTGCCCGGCACTCCGGCGACCGCGGTCATCAAGTCGACCAATGTGATGATCGAACGACGCTGACGCTCCGCTCCCGCCGACGAGAGGACCACCGCCCGATGCCCCACCCGCCGCTGCCGTCCACCCAGAGCGCCGTGTTCGCCGTCGAGGCGATGGCCGCCCGGCACGGCCGCGAGGTCCGCGCGAGCCACGACATCGGCCACGACCGGACCTTCGCCGGGCTGGTCGGCGCCGACGCGGCCGCCGGCGGCTCCGAACTCGACGCGATACCCCACGAGGCGCTGCTGGAGATCGCCGGACGGCCCGCGATCACCGTCCGCCTCTTCGTCCACGACGAGGCCGTGGTCACCGTCGACGACATCGCCTTCGACGTGCCGCGCGACAGCGTGCCCGCCTTCCTGCACTCGGTCTGGACCGGCCTGGTCCACGTCAAGCAGCGCGCCTTCCCGCCGTCCTGCACGCTGATCGTCACCGTCCCCGGCGAACCGAGCTACCGCGAGGCCGTCACCCACCTCCAGCTGTCCCCGTGGCTCGCCGGACTGATCCGCTGAGCGCCCACCGCCCGACCCGGCGCCGGCCGGCCCTTGTGACCCTAAGCGCGACCGACCCGAGGAACCCCACCGCCGCGATGAACGCCCGCCCGACCGCCGCCCGCCCGACCGCCGCCCGCGCCGCCGCCGACCTCCGACCGGTGCTCGCCGTCGCCCACCGCGGCGACCCCTACCGGTACCGCGAGAACACCCTGCCCTCCGTCGAGTCCGCGCTCGCCGCCGGCGCCGACGCCGTCGAGGTCGACGTCCGCCTCACCCGCGACGGCGTGCCCGTGCTGCTCCACGACGAGACCCTGGAACGCCTCTGGGGCGACCTGCGCCCGCTGCGCCGCGTCCCGCTCGACCAGTTGGACGAGCTGCGCGACGGCGACCTCACCGTCCCCACCCTCGCCGAGGCGCTCAAGACCGTGGCCGCGACCCCCGCCGCCCGGCTGCTGATCGACCTGGACGACCCGCACCCCGTCGCGGCCACCTGGGAGGTCGTCACCGGCCTCGGCCTCGAACACCGGGTGGCCTTCTGCGGCCCCGCCACCGCGATGCTCGCCGTCCGCGCCGCCGCCCCGCACGCCGAGATCGCGCTGACCTGGAAGCAGCCCCGGCTGCCCGTCCGCGCCCTGCTCGACGACCTGCGGCCGACCTACCTGAACCCGCCGTTCGGCCTGGCCACCGCCGAGTTCACCGCCGCCGCCCACGACGCCGGGCTCGCCGTCTCCACCTGGACCGCCGACCTGCGCCGCACCATGCGCCGGCTGTGCGCCGCCGGCGTCGACTCGATCACCACCAACCGGATCGACCTGCTGCGCTCCGTCCTGGACGGCCGGCGGTGAGCCGGACGCCCGCGGCCGGCCCGCCCGTCCTGGGCGCCCGGGCGCTCGGCCGCGCGCTGCTGGCCCGTCAGCACCTGCTCGCCCGCTCGACCATGACGGCCGGGGCGATGGTCCGCCACCTCGGCGGCCTCCAGGCCCAGGCGGCGCCGCAGCCGCCCTACCTCGGCCTGCTCAGCCGGCTTGATGGCTTCGCCCACGAGCAGCTGACCGCGTTGATCGAGGGCCGCGAGGTGGTCCGGATCGCCCTCCAGCGCGGCACCATCCACCTGGTCACCGCCGACGACTGCCTCACCCTGCGCCCGCTCGTCCAGCCCGTGCTCGACCAGGGCCTGCGCAGCGCCTACGGCAAGCGGCTGACCGGCCTGGACCTCGACGCGCTGGCCGCCGAGGCGCGGGTGCTGGTCGAGGAGGAGCCGCTCACCTTCCAGCGCCTCGGCGCGCTCCTCGCCGAAAGCCGCCCCGACCGCGACCCGGCCGCCCTCGCCCAGGCCGCGCGCTGCCGGCTCCCGCTCGTCCAGGTGCCGCCGCGCGGCATCTGGGGCCGGAGCGGCGGCGCCGCGCACACCACCGCCGAGCACTGGCTCGGCCGCCCGCTCGACCCGGCGCCCTCGCCGGACGACCTGGCGCTGCGCTACCTCGCCGCCTTCGGCCCCGCCACCACCGCGGACCTGCAGAAGTGGTGCGGCCTCAGCCGGCTCGGCCCGGTCCTGAAGCGGCTCGAACCGCAGCTGGTGACGTTCCGCGACGAGCAGGGCCGACTCCTGTACGACCTGCCCGACGCGCCCCGGCCGGACCCGTCCGTTCCGGCGCCGGTCCGGCTCGTCGCGCCCTTCGACAACCTGGTCCTCTCGCACGCGGACCGGACCAGGGTGCTGCCCGAGGAGTACCGGCCGCGGGTGATGACGCAGAACGGCATCGTGCTCGGGATCCTGCTGGTCGACGGCCTGGTCGCCGGCAACTGGGAGCTGACGGAGGACAGGGCCGGCGAGCGTGCCGTGGTGATCCGCCCGTTCGCGGCGCTGGGGCGGGCCGACCGGCAGGCGGCCGAGGCGGAGGCCGATCGGGTCCTCGCGTTCGCCGCCGGCGGCGGGGCGGTCCGCTTCGAGGAGGCGGAGTAGGCCGCAGACACCCCGTGCCGCTCCGGCCGGTCGTGCTCCTCCCGGCCTCCCGCCGCCGGAGCCCATGGAGTTCCGCATAACGGGCGATTCGTCACATCATCTGCTGAGATGGGGCGAGCAGGGTGCGATCGACCCAGGCGGAGGTGGAGATGTCGGGGGAGCCCCGGGGGCGCCCGTTCGGCGAGCCGTCCGGCGGCGTTCCCGCGGAACGCCGGGACGACCACCGGCGGCCGTACCTGATGCTCCCGCCCGCGATCCGGGCGGCCGCGGCCTGGTCGGCCGCGGTCGTCCTGCTCATCGCCGTCGCCTCCCTGGTGGGCTTCGCCCTGGTCGAGCTGCGCGCCGCCACCATTCCGGTGGCCCTCGCCCTGCTCGGCACCGCGCTGCTCTACCCCGTGATGCCGTGGATGGTCCGGCACGGGGTCGGCCGCGGCACGGCCGCCGGGCTCACCTGCGCCCTGCTGGTGGCCGCGGTCGGCGGCGTGGTCGCCCTGCTGGTCAACTCCCTGGTGCACAGCGCCCCGCAGATCGCCTCCGCACTCCAGGAGGCCGGTGACCGGATCGCCGAGTGGCTCGGACCGTTCGGCGAGAAGATCCGTCACGCGCTGGACAACGCCCAGGGCGAGAGCAGCGCGCTGGTCTCCACCGTCACCAACGGCGTGCTATCCGGCCTCGGCCTCGCCACCCAGGTCCTGACCGGCGCCGTGCTCGCCCTGGCGCTGGTCTTCTTCTTCCTCCGTGACGGCCACCGCACCGGCGACTCCATCCGCTCCAACCTCCCGCCCCGCACCGCCGAGGCCGTCGTCGCCTGCGCGGACCGGGCCTTCGAGGCGATGGCCGGCTTCATGCGCGGCACGACGCTGATCGCGCTGATCGACGCGTTCTTCATCACCGTCGGCCTGCTGCTGCTCGGCGTCCCCGGCGCGGCCGGACTCGGTGCCCTGGTCTTCATGGGCGCCTACATCCCGTTCGTCGGCGCCTTCCTCTCCGGGACGGTGGCGGTGCTGGTCGCGCTCGCCGAGGGCGGTATCGGCACGGCGCTCTGGACGCTCGGGATCGTCCTCGCGGTGCAGGCGGTGGAGGGCAACATCCTGCAGCCGCTGATCCAGAGCCGGACCGTCGAACTGCACCCGGCCACCATCATGATCGCGGTGGTGGCCGGCGCCGGCCTCGCCGGGATCCTGGGCGCCCTGCTCGCCGTGCCGCTCTGCGCCGCCGGGGTCGGCGTGATCTCGGTCCTGCGCGGCGACGCCGACCGCCCCCGACGCGGCGGCCGCTAGGTGTTCTGTCCCGTGAGGTCGGGGCCGCGACCGGAACGTGGTTGCCGTACGGACGGGGCGCGTGGCAGGATCGCTAATGCGACGTGGGTCGCGATAGTGAAGGGGCGGGTTGCGGGATGACGGTCGAGCGGTTCCAGGTGTCGGACGGTCAGGCCGGGCCGTACGGGGTGGCGGTGGGGCCGGACGGTGGCGTCTGGTTCACCCTGGTGCACTCCGGGGAGGTCGGGCGGCTGGCGGCCGACGGGTCGGTGCGGCGGTTCGGCCCGGCCGCGGCGGAGAGCGGGCCGGCGGTGATCACGGCGGGCCCGGACGGCGCGCTCTGGTTCACCCGGATGCGGGACCACCGGATCGGGCGGATCGGCACCGACGGCCGGGAACACTCGTTCGCGCTGCCGACCGAGGGCGCCGGGCCGTACGGGATCACCGCGGGCCCCGACGGAGCCCTCTGGTTCACCGAGCTGAACGCCGGCCGGATCGGGCGGATCACCGTGGACGGCGAGGTGACGGAGCATCCGCTGCCGGTCGACGGCGGCTTCCCGTCGATGATCACCGCCGGGCCCGACGGGGCGCTCTGGTTCACCCTCAACCAGGCCCACGCCGTCGGCCGGATCACCGTCGCCGGGGAGGTCACCGTGCACCCGCTGCCCACCGCGGGGGCGGCCCCGGTCGGGATCGCCCGCGGCGGCGACGGTGCGCTCTGGTGCGTCGAGATCGGCGCCGGGCAGGTCGCCCGGATCGCGGTGGACGGCACGGTCGTCGAGCACCCGCTGCCCGACCGGGCCGCCCGGCCGCACGCGATCGCGGCCGACCCGCAGGGCCGGCTCTGGTTCACCGAGTGGGCCGGCAACCGGATCGGCAGCCTCACCCCGGACGGTGCCTACCGCGGCTACGACCTGCCCGTCCCGGGCGCCGAGCCGCACGGCATCGCCGTCGGCCCGGACGGCGCGGTCCACGTGGCGCTGGAGATCGGCGAGATCGTCCGCCTGGTGCCCTGAGCCGCGGTCGGGCCGACGCCCGCGGCACTCCGGTCGGTGCCCGCGGGCCTAGGGTCTCTCGTTCGGATCTTGTCGGATGAGCGCGCGGCGTTGGAGTGCGTGCATCGGCGGTGCGGAGGAGGGAGTCCATGCGGAGCATCGGCGACCAACGACAAGCCGTCGAGGTGCGTGCTCCGGCGTCGCGCGCCCGGCAAGATCCGAACGAGAGACCCTACGTCAGCGGGCCGGCGGCGAGTTCGGCGGCGAGGTCGCAGAGCGCGGCGCGGTCCGGGCGGCCGGTCTTGGCGAGCAGGCCGGCGATGTGCTTCTCCACCGTGCGCGGGGAGATGGAGAGCCGACGGGCCAACTGCTGGTTGCCCGGGCGCTCCGCGAGCAGGACGAACACCTCGTACTCGCGCAGCGTCACGCCGCAGCCGCGCAGCTCCGCCGGGACGGCGTCGCGGCCGCCGCGGTGCTGCGCGACGCTGGCGCCGGCGCGGCGCAGCAGGGCGCGGCAGGCGGCCGCGACCGGCTGGATGCCGGTGGCGTGGAAGTACTCCTCGGCCGTGCGCAGCCAGGCCACCGGCTCGCCCCAGCCGTCGGCGAGCGCGCCCTCGGCGGCGAGCCGCAGCGCGAGGTGGTGGGCGAGCGGGAACGGCGCGGCGGTCGCGCGGGCCTCGGCGACGGCGCGGGCGGCCTCGTCCGGGCGGCCCTCGCGGCCGAGCAGGACGGCGTCGGCGAAGCCCAGGAACTGGCGGTTCCAGGCGAGTTCGGCGGCCGGGGCGGTGGCCGCCCGGGCCAGGTCGGCGCGGTGCCAGGTGCCGGACAGCACTTCCAGCAGCGGGTGCAGGCCGTGCCGGCCGGCCAGGTAGAAGACGCTGGGGTGCTCCTCCTCCCAGGCGATCCCGGCGGCCAGCTCGGCCCGGGCCCGGCCGGGGTCCTCGGCGAGCAGGGCGCCGACGGCCCGGCAGAGGCCGTGGCGCAGCGGCATCAGGAACGACTCCTCGCCGCCGGCCTGCCGGAACCGGGCCAGCTCGCGCTCCATCTCGCGGTCGCGGCCCAGGTGGGCGGCGAGCGTGGCGGAGCCGAGCAGCAGGTAGCGGTGGGTGCCGAGGTTGCGCAGCCGGGCGGTGGCGTCGAGGCGGCTGTCGATGACGGCGCGGGCGGTGTCCCACTCGCCGCGCAGCACGGCGTTCATGGCGAGCAGGCCGTCCAGGGTCTGGGTGAGCACGATCGCGCCGAGTGCGGCGGCGGCCTCCCGGGCGGCTTCGAGGCGGGTGCCGTCGCCGGTGCGCATGAAGGCGTTGGCGCCGAGCCGGAGCAGCGCCTCGACCCGCCAGACCGGGAGGGCGTGCGCCTCGGCGACGGCCAGCATCCGCTCCAGGCAGGCGTCGGCGTCGTCGAAGCCGCGCTCGCGGGCGAGCAGGGCGAGCAGCTGCCACGCCTGGCAGGCGACCACCGGCAGGCCGGCGGCCTCGGCCACCTCGGCGGCCCGGCGGGCGAGGCGCTCGGTCTCGGCGAGGCGGGCGCGGGCCGGCTGCGGGTCGGCCGCGCCGGTGTCCCCGGTGTCCCCGGCCTCTTTGGCCGCGCCGGTTCCGCCGGTCCCGTCGGCGTCCGCGGCCGGTTCCGACGGCTCGGCGCCGTCGGCGGTGGGGCCGTGGCCGGGCAGCAGCGCGAGGTGGCCCTCCACGACCACCAGGGCGGCGTCCTGTTCGGGGCGCGGCTCGCTGCCGGCCAGCGCCCGGGCGGCGGTGAGTTGGGCGGCGGCCTCGCCGGCGCGCTCGGCCATCACCGCGGCGAAGGCCAGCCGGGTGTGCAGGTCGATCCGGCGGTCGGCGGCGGGGCGGCCGTGGGTGGGCGGGCGCTCCGCGGGCGGGTGTCCGGCGGGCAATGGCGGCAGCGCGGTCGCCGGTGCGGCGGAGGGTATCGCGGGCAGTGCGCGGGCCAGTTCGAAGGCCCGGTCGAGTTGGCCGGCCTCGGCCAGCGCCAGCAACAACTGCTCGGCGACGGCGGCGCGGTCCGCCTCCCCGGCGTGCTCGTGGGCGCGCTCCAGCAGCACCACGGCCGAGCCGGAGGCGCCGGCCGCCAGGGTCCGCCGGCCGGCCTCGGCGAGGTGCGCGGCGGCGCCCGCCGCGTCGCCCCCGGCCAGCAGCAGCGAGGCCACCAGCTGGCGCCGCTCGTCGCCGAGTTCGGGGTCGGCCCGCAGGACCGCCCCGGCCGCGCGGCGGGCCAGGGCGGCGCGCTCGGCGGGGGCCAGGGTCGCGATGACGGCGTCGGCGGTGAGGGCGTGCCGGAAGGCGTAGCGGTCCGGGTCGGCGCCGTCCGGCACGATGACGTTGGCCTCGCAGGCGGAGCGCAGGTGGCTGAAGAGCGTCCGGTCGTCGTGACCGGTGATCAGCTGGACGGTGGCGACGGAGAAGCGGCTGCCCAGCGTGGCGGCGGTGAGCAGCAGGTCGCGCACCGGCGGGTCGAGCTGGTCGATCCGCCCGCCCCAGCTGCGGACGACGGTGGTGGGGACGGCGGTGCAGAGGTCGCCGGCCACCTCCCAGCGGTCCCCGGGCCGGCGCAGCGCGCCCGAGGCGAGCATGTCGGCGAGCAGTTCCTCGACCAGGTAGGGGCAGCCGTCGCCGCGCTCGGCGAGCCGCTCCAGCACCGGCGCGGGCACCTCGGCGGCCTCGCTCTCCAGGATGTCCGCGGCCATCGTCCGGACGTCGGCGGGCGGCAGCGGCCGCAGCTCGGTGACGGTGGCGGCGCGGCGGCGCTCGGCGGCGCGGACGAGGTCCAGGGCCGGTCCGGGCTCCCCCCGCAGCGTCCCGACCAGCAGGACCGGCAGGCCCTCCAGGTTGTCGACCAGGTACTCCAGCACGGCGACCGTCTCGGCGTCGGTGTCGTGCAGGTCCTCCAGCAGCAGGACGCAGCCGGCGTCGCGGCCGAGGACGGCGAGCAGGCGCAACAGCGCCTCGGCGAGTTCGACCACCGTCTCCGGGTAGGCGGGTGCGGTGCCGGCCGTTCCGCGCCACTCGGGCACCAGCCGGGCGAGGGCGGGCCGGTAGGGGTCGAGCTCGGCGTCGGTGGGGGTGCCGGCGGCCCGGAAACGCGAGGCGAGGGCTTCGATCAGCGGCCGGAACGGCGTCACGGTCAGCGTCGAGGAGCCCCGGCCGCGCAGCACCGGCAGGCCGAGCCCGTAGGCCTGGTAGGCGCACTCGCCGGCCAGCCGGGACTTGCCCATGCCGGCGTCGCCGAGCAGGAAGACCGCCCGGCCGGCCCGCTGGCGGGAGGCGGCCAGCGCGCTGCCGAGCAGGCTGATCTCGGCGTCCCGGCCGACGGTGATCGACGAAGTCGTGCGCATGGCCGCAGGCTACCGGGTCCAATTGCCGTGCATCGGGCTTTGGCCCGGTGGTGAAGCGATTCTGAGCCCTGTTCCGACTCTGTCGACCGCACTGTCCCGGACTGTTGAGGTCAGCTACGGCTGACGGTTGGACGGGCCGGTTCTGCTGCTCGATGTACTCGCGGACTATTGACAGCAGTGCAGCGCCTACCGATCCGGCGAAGCGTGCCGCCATAGTAGGTTGGTCGTCGTGCAGCTCAGGTACAGCTTCCGCCTGTATCCGAATGGGCCTCAGCGTGCTGCGCTGGCAAGGGCGTTCGGGTGTGCTCGCGTGGTGTTCAACGACGCCCTGCGCGCCCGGGAGGAGGCCCGCGCGGCCGGGTTGCCGTTCGTGGCGTCGGGGGTGTTGTCGAAGGCGCTGACGGAGGCGAAGAAGAGGCCGGAGCGGGCCTGGCTCGGTGAGGTGTCGGCCGTGGTGCTGCAGCAGTCGCTGCGAGACCTGGACACCGCGTACCGGAACTTCTTCGACGGGCTCAGAGACAAGCGCCCGCGCATGGGTGCGCCCCGGTTCAAGTCGCGCAAGGACAGCCGGCAGGCGATCCGGTTCACCGCGAACGCCCGTTGGTCGATCACGCCCGGTGGTGACCTCGCGCTGCCGAAGATCGGTGACGTGCGGGTGAAGTGGTCGCGCTCGCTGCCGTCGGTGCCGTCCACGGTGACCGTGATCAAGGACGCAGCCGGAAGGTACTTCGCCTCGTTCGTGGTGGCGACCGATCCGGCCGCCGACCTGACACGGATGCCGCAGACGGACACGGTGATCGGGATCGACCTCGGCCTGACCCACTTCGCGGTCCTCTCCGACGGCCGGAAGATCGACAGCCCCCGGTTCCTGCGCCGCGTGGAGAAGCGGTTGAAGAAGGCGCAGCGGGCGCTGAGCCGGAAGGTGAAGGGGTCGAGGAACCGGGAGAAGGCCCGTGTGAAGGTCGCCCGTGCCCATGGCCGGGTGGCGGATGCGCGGCGGGAGTTCCACCACCAGCTCTCCACGAGGGTGATCCGCGAGAATCAAGCGGTCGCCGTGGAGGACCTGGCGGTCAGGGCACTCGCGCGTACCCGCCTTGCGAAGTCGGTTCACGATGCCGGTTGGTCGCAGTTCGTGGCGATGCTGGAGTACAAGGCCGCACGGTACGGGCGTGCCTTCCATCGGATCGGCCGCTTCGAGCCGACGTCGCAGGTCTGCTCGGCCTGTGGCGTCCAGGACGGCCCCAAGCCCCTGGATGTCCGGGAGTGGATGTGTGGGGCGTGCGGGACGGTTCTGGACCGGGACATCAACGCGGCGGTCAACGTCGCCAGGGCCGCCGGACTGGCGGTGTCAGCCTGTCGAGCGCAGGTAGGACCGGTACTCGTACCGGCACAGCGTGAAGAAGCAGGAACCCACCGAGACGGTCAGTCGACCGTGGTAGGAATCCCCGGCCGCTATGCCGGGGAGCGGAAGTCAATTGACGGTTCGTCTGATCTGTAGTGCGGCTCATCGGCCACGAAGCGAACACGCTGCCATCACGGGATCGTTACCGTACGACCGCATGTACGGAAATCCGGTCCGGTTCGGCGGCGCCCGGTCGGCCCTGGCCGCGGGGCGCCGCCACCGGGGGCTGCCCGGGTCCCCGGTGGCGGCGGTGTGGCGGCCGGGCTCCTAGGCCGGGACCGTCATGGTCGGGAAGTCGAAGGCCGGTGCCGTGCCGCCGGAGGCGAGCAACTGCGAGCGCAGGCCCAGGCCGCCGCCGGCCCGCAGGCGGATGTCGCCGGCCGGGTGGTCGAAGGAGTCGTCGGGCCGGGTGTCCGGGTACTGCCGGGTCGGCGCCAGGTCGGTGTCGTTCACGGGTTCTCCCATTCGTCGTAGGGGTGGGTGGCGGTCGGAGCGGGCGGGCGGCTGCCCGCCCGTCGCACCGCCCGCCATCCTGGCGGACGGCGGGCGCGGCGCGTTCAGCGGGCCGGCGGACGGGCCGGCGGGTCGGCCGGTGCACCGGGGCGCAGCAGCAGCGCGGGCGGGACGCGCTCGGGATAGCCCAGCCGCAGCAGGCCGTGGCCGATCCCGGCGAGGCCGGTGAGCAGACCCGGGTGCGGCACGTGGTCGGGGCTGCCGCAGCGCGGGCCGTCCTGGTCGAGGCCGGCCAGCAGCGCGCCCGCCCGCCGTACCCAGGGAGTCCGACCGGGCACGGGGCCGCCGTGGCCGAGCAGTTCGAGGACGCCCAGCTCGCCGTGGCAGAGGCTGTGGTCGGGCAGGCCGGCGGCCCGGGCGGTGTTCCGGGCGGCGCGCTGCAGCCACTCGGCGAGCGGCCGGTCGGCCAGGGCGGTAGGGCTGTCGGCCACGGCGAGGGCGATGCCCGGCCGGCCGCGGCACCAGGAGGACTCCCGGGCCCGGACGGCGGTGGCGGCGCGCAGGGCGGCGAGCCCGGCCGCGCGGTGCGGGCCGTCGGAGGGCTCCCCGGCGGCCTCCGCGTACCGCAGCAGCGCCCAGCCGGTGCCGGCCGCGCCGTGCGCGAAGCCCGTCCCGGCGGGTGCCGGAGCGGCGGCCAGCAGCGCGGCGCAGTCGGCGGCGGCGCGCAGCGGCTCGGGCCGGCCGGTGGCGGCGTGGACGGCGAGCAGCGCGGCCAGGCCGCCGGCGGTGCCGCTGTGCACGCCGGTGTCGGTCTCGCGCGCGGCGGCCGCCGCGGTGAGCGCCACCGCGGGCTCGCACCACTGCCGGATCAGCGGGTCGTCCAGGGTGCGGGCGATCTCGGTGAGCGCGTAGGCGATGCCGCCCAGCCCGGCGAAGCCGCCGGAGCCGACGGCGGCGGGCCGGTCGGGGTGCGCGGCGAGCGTGTCCAGCAGCCCGGGGACGGGAGCGAGCGCCCGACGGGCCACCTCGGCGTAGCGGTCCGAGCCGGTCAGGGCGGCGAGTTGGGCGAGGAAGAGCGCGGTGCCGGTGTAGCCGCCGGCGAGGTCGGCGCCGAGCGGCCGGACCCGCCAGTACCGGTCGGCGAGCAGCTCCAGGCCCAGCCAGTTGGTCCGGGCACGCCCCCCGTACGCGGCCGCGACCAGCTGGTCGCCGACACCGCGGGCGGCGGCCAGCAGCCGCTCCGGTTCCGGGGCGGTGGCCCACAGGTTCTCCTGCGCGGGGCGGCCGGGGCGGTGCGCCGGCACGGCGGCGCCGCAGGCCATCGCGGCCCGGACGATCCACTCCTGGTCCTTGCGGTCCACCCCGCCGAGTGCGGCGAGCTTGGTCTCGGCGCGGGCCAGCCCGGTCTCGGCCAGCTCACCGGGCAACCGGCGGCCGTCGGCGGTCCAGAGGTCGCGGCCGCCGGGGCGGGCGGTGAAGAGCGGGACGTCGCCGGCCCACAGGTCGGCGAGTTCGTGGTCGGCCAGTCCGGGGCGGCCGGGGTCGTCCACGGCGTCGGTGCGCAGCAGGTCCAGCACGGCGCCGCGGTCCGCGGCGTCGCGCAGCAGGTCCGGGTGGGTCGACTCGTCCAGCAGCCGGGCGTAGACCCGGGTGGCCCGCGGCACCACCCGGACCTCGTCCTCGGCGAACGCGTGCAGCAGGCCGCGGGGACCGGTGAGGTCGTCCCGGCCGTCGGCGAGCGCCGTGTAGCCGGCCCGGAAGCCGGCCACCAGGGCCTCGGTGTGGTCGGCGGGGTCGACGGCGGCGCCGTCCAGCCGGGGGCGGTTGCGGGCCTCGCGGAACGGGCGGGCGCGCCGGACCAGCCGCATCTCGTCCGTTCCGGCGCCGGCCCAGTCGACGCCCTCCACGGGGGAGCTGGTGCGCAGGCCGCCGCCGATGCCGGAGACGTCCACCGCGCCGGCGTCGCCCAGCAGCAGCTGCGGCAGCAGGCCGACCCGGTGGACCGACTCCTCCAGCGCGCGGGCCGCCGGGTCCACCGCCGGGCCGGCCTGGGAGGGCGGGTGGAACAGCGTCTCCACGTCCACCAGCACCGGCTGGTCCGCGCAGGCGACCACGTTCTCGACGTGCATGTCGGTGCCGTCCAGCACGTGCAGCAGCGCCAGCAGCGCGCCCTGGCGCCGGTAGAACCGCTCGACCTCGAAACCGGTGCGGCAGGGCCGGAACTCGGCGAACTCCGTCCAGCCGTAGCCGCCCCGGTCGACCAGCCCGAGCGTGCGCAGCCGGGGCACCCCGGGCTGGGCGTTGTACCAGCCCAGCAGGGCGTTGAAGTGGCGGTGGGCCGCGGGCGGGCGCGGCCGGTGGACGACGGAGGCGCCGTCGGCGAAGTGCAGCACGGCGACGGCCCGGCCGTGGCGGTGGCGGTCGCCGGCCTCGGTGTCGACGGCCACCAGCGGCCCCGGGTCGGTGCCGCGCAGCAGGCCGGAGACCAGCAGCGGGCGGTCGGCGAGGAGCCGGTTGAGCAGTTCGGCGTGGGCGTCGGCGGCGTCCAGGCTGGTCCGGGCGAGCAGCCGGGCGAGCACCGGGTACGTACGGAGCAGGGCGGCGAGGCCGTCGCGGCGGGCGGTGAGGGCGACGAAGGAGCGGAACCGCTCCTGCGGGGTGCCGCCCCGGAGCCGGCCGGCGGCCCGGGCGGTGTGCAGTTCCAGCACCAGGGTGCGGGCGGCGATCCGGGCGAGCCGCTCGGTGAGCCCGGCGGTGAAGGCGGCGCGCAGGGCGGGCAGGTCGAGGAGGACGGCGAGGTCCGCCGGCGCGGTCCGGTCGCCGGGGGAGTCGTGGCCACCGGGGCCCCGGTCGGTGGTGCGCTGGTCGGTGGTGCTCCGGTCGGCGTGGGCGGCGGGTCCGGGCGGGGCCGCGGCGGGGCGGAGGGTGGCGGACATCCGGACGAGCGCGCGGTCGGCGAACGGCGCCAGGACCAGGCCGAAGCCGCTCAGGCCCGGGTACGCCGTCTTCGGGACGACCGCCCGGACCGGGGCCGCGGCGACCGCGGCCTCGGTGAAGGCGGCCCAGTCGGGGCGCCCCTCGGGACGGGCCTGGCCCGGCGTCAGGGCCGGCTCCCACCAGACGGACGGGGCCGGCCCGGCCACACACCGGGCCGAGCCCGTCCGCCCGGCGCCCCGCGCCGCGTCGGGGGTCGATACCGCGGCGGGGGCCGGGGCGGAAGCCCTGGTCGGGGCCGGAACGGTGGCCTGGACCTGGGCATCGCCGGGCATCGGAGGGTGCGGGGTCGCGGTGGCCGCGGTGGGAACCTGCGCGACCGGGCCCTGATCCGGTGCGCGGCCCCCGTCGGGGCGCGCGCTGCGCACGGCGCTCACCTCTGCCACCACCGCACCTCCGATGCCGGGAGAGGGCGGCGCTGCCGTCGAAGACGCTGCCCTCCGTGCTGAATCCTTGTCCTGCGGTGGCCGCCGGGGCATGGGGGACTCGCCCCCATCTTTGTGCCCTCCGGCCCGCATGATCCGCTCCCCTCGTTCCCCGCGACCTCCGGCGCGGCCCCCGTCGAGCCGGCTGAGTGCCGCGCTCGGCCTGGTTGTCGAGAGTGGGCATGTCCCGATCATTTCACGGAGTGGTGGACGGGTCGTGGTGGGTCGGCGCACGGGCTGACCGACGGGCCGGTGGGCGGGCGTCGATGGGGCCGAGGGGCAGGTGGGGTGGGGTCGTTCGGCCCTTGTCGGTGGTCGCGCAGCGGAGGGAGGGTGGGCGCCGAACAGGTGTGCGGCGCAGGCCCGGGGCGGGACCGGCGGCGTACGGAGGGACGGGAGAGGGTCCGAAGTGGGCGGGTTGGTCACGGTGCAGATGGACGAGCAGCTGGCACGGGGTGCGGCGGTCGAAGCGCGGGCCCGGGTCGCGGCCGTCGCGGGCGGGGCGGACGCCCTGGTCGAGGCGGTCCGGGTGCGGGTCGGCCGGATCGGCGACGGGACGGTGCTGGCGCAGGTGAACGCCGAGGTGAACGGCCGGCGGATCCGCGTCCAGGAGACCGCCGCGGACCTCGGTGAGGCGCTGGACCGGCTGGCCGACGGGCTGCGCGGCCGGATCGCCGCGGTGACGGCAGGCTGGTCGCCCCGCCCGTGGCCGCGGCGGGTGCGCGGCCGGGGCCTCGCCGCCACCGCCCCCGCGCCGCAGACGCCCCGACCGCTGGCGGAAGTGCCCTGCGACGGTGGGTCGTTGAGCATCGTCCGGCGCAAGCGGGTGGACCTGGTCCGGTGCTCGCCGGACGCGGCCGCCCGCACCATGGACGCGATGGACTTCGACATCCACCTGTTCACCGACCCGGTCACCGGGACCGACGCCGTCGTCTATCGGGTGGGCCCCACCGGGTACCGGCTGGCCCGGACGGCGGCCGCCGGGCCGCCGCTCCGGCCGGCCGTCCCGTTCACCCTCAGTCCCTGCGGCGCACCGGAGTTGACCGAGGAGCGGGCGGTCGGGCGGCTCTCCGCCGCCGAGTTGCCCTTCCTGTTCTTCGCCCACCCGGCGACCGGGCGCGGCCGGGTGCTCTACCGCCGGTTCGACGGCCGGCTCGGGCTGATCGTGGCAGCGTCGTGAGCGACGAGGCCGTGCGCAGCCGGCTCCGGGCGCGGCGCCGGCCGGCGGGGGCGTCGGGGGCGTCAGCGTCGCCGGGGTCTGCCGGGGCGGTCGCGCCGGCGGTGGAGCGCCCGGCCGCATCGTCCGCTTCGCCGGTGCCGGCGTTCGGGGGCGTTCCGGTGCCCGGAGCCGCGCCGCCGGCCGGTGGTGTCCGGCCGGGCGGGGACGTCCCGCCGCGGCACCTCGTACCGCTCGAACGGGCTGAGGCGCTAAGGCTGTTGGCCGGCGTCCCGTTCGGTCGGATCGTCTTCACCTCGCGGGCGCTGCCGGCCGTCCGTCCGGTCAACCACCTGCTGCTGGACGACACCGTGGTGATCCGCACCCATGACGGCGCCGCGCTCACCGCGGCGGCAGCCGGCGCGGAGGAGGGCGTCGTGGTCGCCTACGAGGCCGATGCCATCGATCCGGTGACCAGGCTGGGGTGGAGCGTGGTGGTCACCGGCTACGCCCGGCCGGTCACCGATCCGGAGCAACTGGCCCGCTACCGGGAGGTGTTGCGCCCCTGGGTGGCGGCGTCCATGGACCACACCGTAGCCATCCGGCCGGACCTCGTGACCGGGTTCCGGCTCGCCACGGAGGCCGGCGGGTAGCGCCGTCCGCCGCGGGCCCCGCCCGCGGCATCGCCGTGGCAACTCCCGTCCTTCGAGCGGCCGTTGGGTGGCCGTTGGGCGGGCCCTGGAGCGCGCCGGTACGGGCCGTCGGAGTTCGCCCCGACTCCACGCCCCGTACCGGCGCTTCGGCATGCCCGGAGCGCTTGGCGGAGCCGTCCGGCGGGGCGGTACGGGCAGGCGGTGCGGGCGGTGCGGGCGGTGCGGGCGGTACGGCGGGGCGGTGCGGGCGGTGCGGGCGGTACGGCGGTGCGGCGCGCCCGCGGTGTGCCGTGCGCCGGGCCGGTCGGCAGAGGTCCCGGTCGCGGGCCCGGAACGGAGGCCCACCGGCCCCGGGCCGCTGGGTCCAAGGGCCCTGGGGTGCAAGGCCGTCGAGTTCTGATCATGGATCGCCATCCATCCGCAGTAGTTCCGAAGGAGTGCGTCCTTGAGCGCCATCGAGGCACAGGGCGACAGCGCGCCGCCGCCGTCCGCCGTCCGGTCGGGGGAGGTCCGGGTCCGAAGGCCCGGCTCGGCCCTGGTCAGGCTGCTGACGACCACCGACCACAAGACGATCGGCTCCATGTACCTGGTGTCGGCGTTCGGGTTCTTCCTGATCGGCGGCATCCTCGCGCTGGTCATGCGCGCCGAGCTCGCCCGGCCGGGGACGCAGATCCTCTCCAACGAGCAGTTCAACCAGGCCTTCACCATGCACGGTTCGGTGATGCTCCTGCTGTTCGCCATGCCGCTGTTCACCGGCTTCGCCAACTGGATCATGCCGCTCCAGATCGGTGCCCCCGACGTGGCCTTCCCGCGGTTGAACATGCTGGCCTACTGGCTGTTCATGTTCGGCTCGCTGATCGCCGCCGGCGGATTCGCCACCCCGCAGGGCGCGGCCGACTTCGGCTGGTTCCTCTACGCCCCGCTGTCCGACGCGGTCCACTCGCCCGGCGTCGGCGCCGACATGTGGATCATGGGCGTCACGCTCTCCGGCTTCGGCAGCATCCTCGGCGCGGTCAACTTCATCACCACCATCATCTGCATGCGCGCCCCCGGTCTGACCATGTTCCGGATGTCGATCTTCTGCTGGAACGTGCTGCTCACCTCGGTCCTGGTGCTGATGGTCTTCCCGGTCCTGGCCGCGGCGCTGCTGGCGCTGGAGTGCGACCGCAAGTTCGGCTCGCACGTCTTCGACCCCGCCAACGGCGGTGCGATGCTCTGGCAGCACCTCTTCTGGTTCTTCGGCCATCCCGAGGTCTACATCCTCGCCCTGCCGTTCTTCGGGATCATCTCCGAGGTGATCCCGGTCTTCTCCCGCAAGCCGATGTTCGGCTACGCGGGCCTGATCGCAGCCACCGTCGCCATCGCCGGCCTCTCGGTGACGGTCTGGGCGCACCACATGTACGTCACCGGCCAAGTGCTGCTGCCCTTCTTCTCGTTCATGACCTTCCTGATCGCCGTGCCCACCGGGGTGAAGTTCTTCAACTGGGTCGGCACCATGTGGAAGGGCTCACTGAGCTTCGAGACCCCGATGCTCTGGACCGTCGGGTTCCTGGTGACCTTCCTCTTCGGCGGGCTCACCGGCGTGCTGCTCGCGGCCCCGCCGATCGACTTCCACGTCTCCGACTCGTACTTCGTGGTCGCGCACTTCCACTACACGCTGTTCGGCACCGTGGTCTACGCGATGATGGCGGGCTTCCACTTCTGGTGGCCGAAGATGACCGGCAAGATGCTCGACGAGCGGCTCGGCCGGATCAGCTTCTGGACGCTCACCATCGGCTTCCACGCCACCTTCCTGGTGCAGCACTGGCTCGGCGCGGAGGGCATGCCCCGCCGCTACGCCGACTACCTCGCCTCGGACGGCTTCACCACCCTGAACACCGTCTCGACCATCGGCTCGTTCCTGCTCGGCCTCTCGATCCTGCCGTTCCTCTACAACGTCTGGAAGACCGCCAAGTACGGCGAGAAGGTCACGGTCGACGACCCCTGGGGCTACGGCCGTTCGCTGGAGTGGGCCACCTCGTGCCCGCCGCCCCGGCACAACTTCACCACCCTGCCGAGGATCCGCTCCGAGTCCCCGGCGTTCGACCTGCACCACCCGGAGATCGCCGCCCTCGACCACCTGGAGAACACCGGCGAGCCGGCCAAGCACCTCGCCGGGGTCGTCCCCGCCGCGTACGGCACCCCCGTCCGGCGCGGCCCGGCCCGCTCGGCCGGGGCCGTGCCCGGCGGGCCCGATCGGTCCGGGCAGGCGGCGGCACCGCCGGAGCCGGCGGCGACGGCGAACCCGCCGGGGCCGGCGAACCCGCCTGAGCCGCCGGACTGCTGACCCGGTCGCCGGGGCACCGGCCCCGGCGGCCACCCGGGACGCCGTCCCCGCCCGCCCCTCCCCGCTGCCCCCGGCCGGGCGGGGACGGCCGCACCACCACCCCGGGCACCGACCCGCGTCGGCCCGCACCCGCACCCGCACCCGCACCCGCACCCGCACCCGCACACCACCGCTCGAACCCCATCGGCTGAGGAGCGCACGGCATGTCCCACACCGTTCTGGCCATCGGCACGGCCGCCATCACCGCCTCCGGCTGCGTCTGGTACCTGCCCGCCATCGCCGACCTCCAGGCGGGCGACGACCGCCCCCGGTCGGTCCGGACCGCGGCGGCAGCCTGCGTCCTCTGGTGGGCCGCGCTGGCGCTGGCCGGCGGACTGCTGCTGGCCGTGCCCGCCTGGCAGCCCGCGGCGCAGGTCGCCCTCGCCGGCCTGGTCGCCGGCGTCCTGCTGCGGATCCGGGCGTTCGCACAGAGCCGCGCCGAGCGGCGCGAGGACCGGCTGCGCTGGGCGATGCTCGACGCCGGGCCCGTGCCGCGCGGACCGCGCCCGGCGGCCGTGGCCCTGGTGGGCTGGCTGCTCGTCGGCCTGGCGGTCTCCTCGCTGGGCGCGCTCTCCATCCTGCTGGCCGGCGGCGGCGCGCTCGCCCCGCGCCTGGCCGCCGCGGCCGGCAGCGCGGTGGCGGTGTCGGGCGCGTTCCTCCTCGTCGGCCTGGGCAACGCCCGCCGCCACCGCCCCTGACCGGACGTCCGCGGGCCGGTGCGGGGTGCTCCGGCCCCGGCCCGGCCGGTCCGCCGGCGCGTCCGGCCCCCGCTCCTGCTCCTCGCGGCCGCCCCCCGTCCGGGCCGTGCGCTCCCGCCGCGCTGACAGAGCCGCGCTGACAGAGCCGCGCCAAAATGGGGCCGTTGGGCCCTGGGGAGCCGGCCGCCGACCAGGCATGATGCGAAGGACCCGCGGCAGCGTGCCGGGGCACGGGAAGGTGGAGCCGCGAGATGGCGAGCATGACGGGGGGCGTCGAGACGCCGGCGCCGGTGAGGGTGTTCCTGCTGGACGACCACGAAGTGGTGCGCCGCGGCGTCCATGACCTGCTGGACGGCGAGCCGGACCTGGAGGTGGTCGGCGAGGCCGCCACCGCCGAGCAGGCCCTCGTCCGGGTCCCCGCGCTGCGCCCCGACGTCGCCGTGCTGGACGTCCGCCTCGGTGACGGCGACGGTGTGGCGGTCTGCCGCGAACTCCGCTCCCGCATGCCCGACCTGGCCTGCCTGATGCTCACCTCCTTCGACGACGAGGAGGCGCTGCTGGACGCCGTGATGGCGGGCGCCGCCGGGTACGTCCTCAAGCAGATCAGCGGCACCGACCTGGTGGCCGCCGTGCGCACCGTCGCCTCCGGCCGCTCCATGCTGGACCCGGGTGCCGCCACCCGCCTGCTGAACCGCCTGCGCAGCGACGCCGAGCCGGCCCAGCCGGCCGCCACCGGGCCGGAGCTCACGGCGCGTGAGCAGGAGGTGCTGGACCTGATCGGCGAGGGCCTGACCAACCGCCAGATCGGCGAACGCCTCTACCTCGCCGAGAAGACGGTGAAGAACCACGTCTCCCGGTTGCTCGCCAAGCTGGGGGTCGAGCGCCGCGTCCAGGCCGCGCTGATCGCCACCGAGCGGCGCCAGTCGGCCGCCCCCGCGCACCCCGGCCACCACGCCAGACCGCGCGGCTGAACCCGCGCGGTCGGCCTCAGCCCCGCGGGCCGGCGCGCGTTCGGCGGGCGCGTTCGGCTGCCGCGCGTTCGGCGTCAGCCCCCGGGGTTCGACGGGCCGGAGCCGCCACCGTTCAGGAGCACCTCGCGATGGTGCCACGCGAGCTGCAGCAGTGCGGCGCCCGCCGGCTGCATCGGCTCGCGGTCGGCGAGGCGCTCCACGTGCTCGGCCGTGAAGGGGATGCCCGCGGCGTGCCCGGTGCCGTCATCCAGCCGGACGCGGTGCCCCTCGTCGTTGGTGGTGACCATCCGGGCGAAGAGCTCGTCGAACAGCTCGGCGTCGAACACGGCGACGGTGAGCAGGTCGGTCACGAAGGTGAGCGGGTCCGTGCCCAGGCCGAGCCAGTACATCCGCAGGGTTCCGGCCGCCCGGGCGGAGCTCAGAACCCGCTGGAACGGCCAGGCGTCGTAGTCGATCGGGGCGGTGTCGCTGCCGTAGTCCTCGCTGCTGCCGAGCAGTTCCTCGCTGAGCTCGCGGACGACGGCCCGCCAGAGGTCGAAGTCGTTGGCCTCGTTCCACGGCGCGTCGTGGGAGGGCTGGAACATGCCCACCGGCATCACCTGGAACAGTCCGCCGCCGCTGGCGACCTTGGCCGGGTCGCGCCAGTGCAGCACGAACTCGGCGGCGCCGGTCCGCCGGTCGAGGCGGACGGCCAGCGTGCTGACGGCGGCCAGGACCGGCCGCCGGGCGAGGTCGGTGGGATCGCCGACGGCGGCCCGGAACGGCGTGGCGTCCGCCTCGGGCCCCGGCCCGCCGGCTGCGGACAGGGCCGCGGCCGCGTACTCGTGAGCCGCCGCCTCGCAGATGTCGATGACGTCGAAGTAGCGGCCGCGGCCGAACGTCAGGGTCGGGACGGCAGCGTCCTCCGCCACCTCCAGGAGCCGGTAGCAACCCCGGTTCTCGAAGAGCCGCGGCCGGGCCAGATCGCCGACGGCGTCGGCGTAGGTGTCGTACCGGGTGCCGTCGGCCCGCCGGGGCAGGACGGCGTCCAGCTCGGGGCGGCGGCCGTCGACCGGAGCCGCCGGGGCCTGCTCCTGCCAGCGCAGCCGGACCTGTTCCAGGGGCACCGGTGCCGAGGGAATCCAGTGCCGGCGCGCCAGCACCCTGCCGCCGGGGGCGAACTCGTGCGGGGCGTGCCCGGCCGCGGCCGACCGGGTCAGCCCGAACCGGTTGCGGTTCAGGTGGTCACGCACCTGCCGCCACCGGGCCCGGCCCGCCTCCGGTGCGACGGGCTGCTCCGGCGGGGGAGTGGTGGACACGGTGCTCCTCGGGATCGTGGCGGGCTGCCGCCGAACAGCGTACGAGGCGGCGGCGGCCCGGCGCCGGTCCCCGGCGCAGGCCTGCGCCGGGGGACCGGCGCCCCCGCGGGCCCGCTGACCGGCCCGCTGACCGGCCCGCGCCGGGTACGCCCCACCGGGCGATCCGTACGCCGCCGGTCCGCCGGGGGCGGGGCCTCCCCCCCGGATCCGGCCCCGGCCGCCGGGACGGGACCCTCGGCGGGACCATCGGCCCTCGTCGCCCCGGGGCCCGGCGGGCGACCATCGCCGGCATGGATGCCGATCGTGAAGCGCAGTCGCCGCAGCAGGAGTCGCCCGGTCGGGCGCGGCCGTACGGTGCCCGCCGCCGGGAGCCCGCCGCAGGCCTCGTCGTGGACGTCGTCATGGACCGCACCGCGGACGTCGGTCCGGGCCCCGAGCTGGACGAGGCACGGGCGTTGGAGCTGCTGGCCGCAACGCCGGTCGGGCGGGTCGTCTACACCCTGGGTGCCCTGCCGGCGGTGCTGCCGGTGCCGTTCCGGGTCGACGAAGACGGCGGCGTGCTGTTCGCGGCCGACGCCGGGTCGGAGCTGGTCCGGGCGGTGGACGGCGCGGTGACCGCCTTCGAGGCCGACGACGTGGACGACGGCGCCGGCACCGGCTGGTACGTCACCGTCCTGGGCCGCGCCGAGGTGCGGCCGGCGGAGGGTGTCGAGGCCGCCGACGGCGCCGGGGGCGCCGCGTCGTCGGCCGCGCGGTCCGGCCCGGCCTGCGCCGGCTCGTCCGCGACCCGGCGGGAGGTGCTGATCCGGATCGGCCCCGAGCTGGTCGTCGGCCGGCGGCTGGCGGCCGGGCCCTGAGCGGGGGGCGAATCCGCCGCGCCGCCGCCCCGAGCGCCGCCGCTGCGCCGTCGCTGCCGCCGCTGCGCTCAGACCCCCAGCGGGGCGTCCCAGACCAGCCTCGTGCCGCCGCCCTCCGCCGGCTGCAGCTCGAAGCTGCCGCCGACCCGCTCGGCTCGCTCCGCGAGGTTGCGCAGCCCGCTGCGCCGCCCGCCGTCGGGCACCCCGACCCCGTCGTCCGTGACCGTCAACGTCACCCGCCCACCCAGCGCCCGCAGCCCGACCTCCACCCGGCTCGCCCGGGCGTGCCGGGCGGCGTTGCTGAGCGCCTCGCCGAGGACGGCCATCACGTGCTCGGCCAGCTCCTGCGGCACGTCCGTGTCGAGCAGTCCCTCCATGCTGAGCCGGGGCGGGAAGCCCAGCGTCGCCTGGGCCTCGCCGACCGTGCGGGTGGCGCGGGCGCGCAGGCCGCGGTCGGGCTCGCTGTGGGCGCGCAGGCCGAAGATCGTCGACCGGATGATCTTGATCGTCTCGTCCAGGTCGGCGACCGCCCGGCTGACCCGGTCGGAGGCGCTGCGGCTCTCGATCAGCCGGCCCGCGCTCTGCAGCGTCATCCCGGTGGCGAAGAGCCGCTGGATGGCCAGGTCGTGCAGGTCCCGGGCGATCCGGTCGCGGTCCTCCAGCAGCGTCAACTGCTCGGCGTCGCGCCGCCGTTCGGCCAGCTCCAGGGCGAGCGCGGCCTGGTCGGCGAAGCCCAGCAGCGGGCCCGTCTCCTCCGCGGTGAACGGCTCCCGCCCGCTCGCCCGGGCCAGCAGCAGGACGCCGCGCCCGAACCCCGCCCCGGTGCCCAGCGGCACCGCCACCGCCGGCCCGAGGCCGGCGAAACGGTTCGGCGGACCGGCCGGGAACCGGGCGTCGCCGGCCAGCTCGTCGCTGGTCACCGGCGAGCCCGAGGCGTACGCGGCCCCGGAGAGGGTGCCGTCCACCGGCACCGTCACCCCGATCCGGCCGCTCGGGTCGGCGCCCAGCGCCACCTCCACGGTGAGCTCCGCCGCCCGCTCCTCCGGCCCGGCCAGCGCCACCGAGACGTCCGCCAGCTCGGCGCCCGCGATCTCCCGCGCACGGCGGGCGATCAGCTCCACCACCTCCAGGCGGGGCGCGCCCGAGAGCAGGCTGCGGGTGATCTCGGCGCTGGCCTGCAGCCAGCGCTGGCGCCGCTGCGCCTCCTCGTAGAGCCGGGCGTTGTCGATGGCCACCCCGGCCGCGACCGCGAGGGTGGCGATCACCGCCTCGTCGTCGGCGTCGAAGTCCAGACCACCGCGCTTGTCGGTGAGGTACAGGTTGCCGAACACCTCGCCGCGCACCCGCACCGGCACCCCGAGGAAGGTGTGCATCGGCGGGTGGTTCGGCGGGAAGCCGACGGAGGCCGGGTGTTCGGACAGCACCGGGCAGCGCAGCGGCTGCGGGTGGCGGATCAGCTCGCCGAGGATGCCGCGCCCGGCCGGCAGCGGCCCGATCGCCGCGATCTCCTCCTCGGCCAGACCGACCGTCAGGAACTGCGAGAGGGTGTGCCCGTCCGGCCCGATCACGCCGAGCGCGCCGTAGCGGGCGTCGACCAGGTCGGCGGCGGCCTCGACGATCCGGTGCAGGGCCTGCGAGAGGTCCAGCTCGCGGCCGACCGCGAGCACCGCCTCCAGCAGGCTGTGCACCCGGTCACGGGTGCCGCGGGCCGCGTCGATCCGCCACTGGAGCTCCTCCAGCAGCTCGTCCAGGCGCAGCTGCGGCATCCGGGCCGGGGTGCCGCCACGGGCCCCCGGCGTGCCGGCCCGGGGCACGGGCGCGGCGGCAGGCGTGCCGGAGTCCTGGTTCCCTCCCGGGGTACCTCCACCGCCTGCGTCCGCCCCGCGGCGGGCTGCCGCCGGGCCGCCCGCCCCGGCGCCGGCCGGGCAGGTCGTCGTGTTGCCCGCAGGGTCGCCCGCAGGGCGGACAGGCCAGCCGTCCGCCGAACCGCCGGTGCCCGCCCGCGTACCGTCCGCGCCGCCCACCGGCGTCCTCCTCGTGGGTCTGTTCGTCTCGTCGTTCCGTCCGCCGGATCCGCAGGCACGCGAATCCACCCCCGGGTCTCCCGACCAGGAGGATTGTCGGATTCACGGTAGTGCCCGGGGAGGCCCGTCCGAAACGCCGGGGTCGGGCCGAACCGCTCCCGGGTGGGGGCCGGCGGGTGGGACCAAAGGCCCGGCGGCGCGGGCCCTGCGGCTCTGGGCGCCGGGCGTGCGCGGGGGGAAGGGTGGGGGTATCGGACGGCGCGTCAGGGCGTGCCGCCCGCCCGGCACCGGCCTGCAGACGGAAGGAAGTTCCCATGACCCCACCTGTTCTGGTCGGAGTCGACGGCTCGCCCGAGAGCACCGCCGCCGCCCACTGGGCCGCCGAGGAGGCCCTGCGCCGGGGCGCCCCGCTGCGCCTGGTGCACGTCTGGCCCTGGCTGACCGACGGCCGGGCCGCCTTCGCCGACGCCGACACGCCGCCCGTCGGTGCCCAGCGGATGCTCACCGAGATCGCCGACACCCTCCGGAACGGCCACCCCGGCCTGGACGTGCACACCGACGTGGTGCTCGACGCCGCCGTGGACGGCCTGGTGGCCGCGGCCGAGGACGCCGGTCTGCTGGTCCTCGGCTCGCGGGGCCTCGGCGGCTTCACCGGCCTGCTGCTCGGCTCGGTGAGCAGGGCGACCGTCGCGCGCAGCTCGGCCCCGGCCGTCGTGGTCCGGCCGGCCGGGGCGCGGGCCGGGGTGGCGATGGGTGCCGTCCCGGAGGTCCTGGTCGCGGTCGACGTCCAGGCGCCGAGCGAGTCGGTGCTCGCCTTCGCCTTCGAGGAGGCGGAGCTGCGCGGTGCCCGGGTCCGCGCCGTCCACGGCTGGGACCTGCCGCCGGCGTTCGCGACGGTGGGCTTCGTCCCGTCGCCGCCCGAGATGGCGGAGCTGCAGGGGCTTGAGGCCAAGGCGCTCACCGAGGCCCTGGCGGACTGGCGCGAGCGGTACCCCGGGACGGAGGTGGCCGAGGAGGTCCGGCTCGGCCCGGCCCGCGCGGTGGTCGAGGCCTCGGCGACGGCCGAGCTGGTGGTGATCGGACGACGACGGCGCCCGCACGACCTCGGCCCGCGCCTGGGCCGGGTGGCGCACGCGGTGCTCCACCACGCGCACGCACCGGTGGCGGTCGTGCCGCACGACTGACGGCGACGGGTGGCGGGTGGCGGCGGTCGGCGGCGACGGGCGGAGGTGCCGGGATGGCCGGCCCGGCGGGCGCCGGAACCCGGGCCGTTCGACCCTGCCGTCCGGCCGCCGCCCGGGGCACCCTCGGGAGTACCGGAGCCGTGGCCGCCGGCCCGCGGCCCCGCCCCGCCCCGTCCCGTCCGGCGCACGCGGAACGCCGCGCGACCGGTCGAACGGCTTCCTTCGGCGTCACCCGGCCCAACCGGCCGACACGGTTGAACCGGTCGAAGTGGCTCGACCGGCCGGCGGCCCGACGGCCAGAGGCAAGGAGAGGATCACCATGACCGAGCCCACCCTCACCCCGGCCGACCTGCGGCTGCTCGCCGCCGCCGGCGGCGCGGCGCCGTCCCTGCACAACAGCCAGCCCTGGCGGTTCCGCCCGACCGAGGACGGGCGCGGCATCGAGGTGCTCGCCGACGCCGCCCGTGCCGTGCCGCTCGCCGATCCCACCGGCGCCGCACTGCACATCGCGGCCGGTGCGGCCCTGTTCAACCTGAGGGTGGCCGCCGTCCGGCTCGGCCGGGAGCCGGTCGCCCAGCTGCTCCCGGACCCGGACGCCCCGGGGCTGCTCGCCCGGCTCGACCTCTCGGACGCCGTCCGCGACGCCGAACCGTTCGGCCGGGACCTCCACCCGGCGATCACCCGACGTCACTCCAGCCGCCAGCCGTTCAGCAACCGCGACGTGCCGGAGGCGGTGCTCGGCGAGCTCGTCGCCGCCGCCGGGGCCGAGGGTGCCGTGCTCGCCGCCCTGGAGGAGGGCGGCGTCCGGCGGGTGCTGGCGCTCACCGCCGAGGCGGTGGAGCGGACCTCCCAGGACCCGGACCGGCAGGCCGAGGCCCGCGCCTGGCTCCGCTCCGACGACGCGGTGGGCGACGCCGTCGACGGCATCCCGTTCGCGGCCCTCGGCTCGCGGGACCGCGACGCCCGCATCCCGATGCGCGAGTTCGCCGGCCGCCCGCCCTACCACGACGTGCCCGCACGGCCGGCCGAGCGGTTCGAGGCCCTGCCGCAGCTCTGCACGCTCGCCACCCGCACCGACCGCCCCGCCGACTGGCTGCGCACGGGGCAGGCGCTGGAGCGCGTCTGGCTGCTGGCGACCGTCCACGGCGTGCGCCTGACGGTCTGGCACCAGCCCATGGAGTGGCCCGACACCCGCTGGGGCCTGCGCGATCCGGCCGACGGCCCGGGCCACGTCCAACTGGTCCTCCGGATCGGTTACGGCCCGCCGGGCACCGCGACGCCGCGCCGCCCGATCGAGGAGACGCTCGACGCGCCCGTCGCGCGCTGACCGTCGCGCACTGCGTGGCGCGCGCTGACCGTCGCGCGCTGACCGTCGCGCACTGCGTGGCGCGCGCTGACCGTCGCGCGCTGACCGTCGCGCACTGCGTGGCGCGCGCTGACCGTCGCGCGCTGACCGTCGCGCACTGCGTGGCGCGCCTCGGGGCGCAGGCCGCGGGCTGCAGGCCACGGGTCCGGAGTGGGAAGTCGGCAGGTCCGACTTCCCACTCCGCGACCGTCACCAGCGCCCGTCACCCCGCCCCGTCACCCGCCTCCGTCGCCGCCGTCTGCCGCTCGCGCGGCGCGCCACCGGGTCAGCCGGTGCGCCGGCCGCCCGGTGGGACCACCTCGGCCCGCACGGTCAGGGCCGGGCTGTGCCGGAAGCGGAGCGTGAACTCCACCCACTGGCCGGCCCGGAGCGGTGGCGGGCCGGCGATCATCAGGTCGGCGTCCTCGGGCGACATCGCCAGCTCGCCGCGCGCCGGTACGGCCAGCCCCGCGACCGGTTCCCACCGGCCGGAGGCACCCTGGTGCAGGTGCCGCTTGAGGGTGACGCGGCCGCCGAGCTCCCAATCGGCACCCACGAGTTCGTCGGGCACGTCGCCGGGGTTGCGGACCGTGAAGAACGCCGTCGCCGCCGATGTCGCCGTCGACCCGCCGGAGGTGGGCAGCAGCACCCAGCCGGGCCCGGCCTCCACCGGGCGCTGCCGTCCGGCCCCGCCGACGGCCGTCCAGCCGGAGAGCAGGGCCAGGGCCACCACGGCCGCCGCCACCGGCGGCCCGACCGCCTTCACCCGCTCCACCGCCCGACCGGCCGGTGCCCTCACCGGGCACCCCCGGAGTTCACGGCACCCCAGGCGCTCCGGCCACCCCGGCCGCCCGAGCCACCCCGTCCGCCCGAACCACCCCGGCCGCCCGGCCGTCCGCCGCCCGAACCGCCACGCGCCGGCTGCCAGGTCCGCAGCCGCAGGCTGTTCCCCACCACCAGCAGCGAACTGAGCGACATCGCCACCGCCGCCAGCATCGGGTTGAGCACCCCGACCGCCGCCAACGGGATCAGCACCACGTTGTAGCCGAAGGCCCACCACAGGTTCGCCCGGATCGTGGCCAGCGTGCGCCGGGCCAGCCGGACGGCGTCCACCACCGCCTCGATGTCGCCGCGCACCAGCGTCAGCCCGGCCGCGCCGATCGCGGCGTCACTGCCCGAGGCCAGTGCCACCCCGAGGTCCGCCGCGGCCAGCGCGACGGCGTCGTTGACGCCGTCGCCGACCACGGCCGTGGTCCGCCCGGCCGCCTTCAGCTCGGCGACCACCTCCGCCTTGCGCTCGGGCGTCGCCGAGCTGTGCACCCTCGTGATGCCCAGCTCGCGGGCGACGGCCTGCGCCGCGCCGGGGCCGTCCCCGGTGAGCAGGACGGCCTCCAGGCCCATCCCGCGCAGCCGGTGGAGCGCCCGCCAGCTGCCGGCGCGCAGCGCGTCGCCCACCGCGAGGACGGCGACCGGACGCTCGTCCAGCTCCGCCACCACCGGCGTCCGCCCGGCCTCCCCGGCCCGGGCCACCGCGGCGGCCAGCCCGGCCGGCAGCGGGCCGGCGGCGTCGTCGGGCCGCACCACCCGGACCAGCCGTCCCTCGACCGTGCCGCTGACCCCGACTCCGGCGGTGGCCGTGAAGCCGGCCACCGCCGGAAGGGGCTCGGAGCCGCACCGGTCCCGGGCCGCCCCCACGACGGCTCTCCCGACGGGGTGCTCCGAACGGTGCTCGACGGCTCCCACCAGCCGCAGCACCTGGTCCTGGTCCACGCCCGGGGCGGTGGTCAGCTCGGCGAGCTCCATCCGCCCGGTGGTCAGCGTGCCGGTCTTGTCCAGCACCACGGTGTCGACCCGGCGCAGGCTCTCCAGCACCTCGGGGCCGCGCACCAGCACGCCCAGCTCCGCGCCGCGGCCGGTCGCGGCCAGCAGGGCGGTCGGCGTGGCCAGGCCGAGCGCGCACGGGCACGCCACCACCAGGACGGCGACCGCCGCCGTCACCGCCGCCTGCGGCTCGGCACCCGCTCCGAGCCAGAAGCCGAGCACGCACACCGCGACCGCCAGCACGCAGGGCACGAACACCCCGGCCACGGCGTCCGCCAGCCGCTGCGCCCGGGCCTTGCCGGCCTGGGCGTCCGCGACCAGCGCGCTGATCCGGGCGAGCTGGGTGTCGGCCCCGACCGCCGTCGCCCGGACCACCAGGGCGCCGCCGACGTTCACCGTCGCCCCGGCGACCCGGTCCCCGGGGCCGACCTCCACCGGCACGCTCTCGCCGGTGAGCAGACTGAGGTCCAGCGCCGAGCCGCCGTCCACCACCACGCCGTCGGTGGCCACCCGCTCGCCCGGCCGGACCACGAACTCCTGCCCCGGCAGCAGCTGGTCTATCGGCAGCAGCCGCTCCCGCCCGGACCCGGGCTCGCGGACGCAGACCTGCTTCGCTCCCAGCTCCGCCAGCGCCCGCAGCGCCGAGCCGCTGCGCCGCCGCACCCGGCCCTCCAGCAGCCGCCCGGCCAGGACGAACAGCGGTACCCCGACGGCCGCCTCCAGGTAGACGTGGGCCGCGCCGCCGCCGTCCGCGGTCAGCGAGAACGGCATCCGCATGCCTATCTCCCCGGCGCCGCCGAACACCAGCGCGTACGCGGACCAGCCGAAGGACGCCACCACTCCGAGGCTGACCAGCGTGTCCATCGTGGCGGCGGCGTGTTTGAGGCCCTGCCAGGCCCGCCGGTGGAAGGCGGCCGAGCCCCAGCTCACCACCGGCACCGCCAGCCCGAAGCAGACCCACTGCCAGGCCGGGAACTGCAGCGTCGGCACCATCGACAGCACCAGGACCGGCACCGCCAGCAGCGCCGTCACCAGCAGCCGCCGGCGTTCGCCGGGCTCCTCCGGCAGGTCCGCCGCGGGCGGCGTGCCGGCGGCCGCGGCGGCCGTGTACCCGGCCCGTTCGACCGCCGCGACCAGCTCGTCGACACCCACGCCGGGCGGGTGCAGGACGCGCGCCCGCCCGGTGGCCAGGTTGACGCCCGCGGTGACGCCCTCGATCCGGGCCAGCCGCTTCTCCACCCGGCTCACGCAGGCCGCGCAGGTCATCCCGCCGACGGCCAGGTCGGTGCTGACCAGCGCGCCGGCCTCCCGGTCCGCGACCGGACTCACCGGCCCGCCCCCATGTCGTGCCCGCTCATCCCGGGCGCGCCCCCGCCACCGCTGCCGGGCGTCAGCCCCGGCGCCACCGGCCCGGCCGCGCGCCCCACGGCGAAGGCCACTCCGAACACCACCACCAACAGCAGGGCGAACCCCGCCAACACACTGAACGGCCGGCCACCCGGCGACATCGCACTCACCCCCCAGCAGTCGGGCGGGCCCACCCGTTGGTTCCCGTACGGCCGACATGGCGCGGATCACACCGCCCGGGGCGGGCCGACCGGCTCAGTACCATCATGAGGATTCGGATGCGGACGCTGAGGGGGCGGCAGTATGGCGGAGGCGGGGATCAGAGGCGCGGGCAGCCGAACGGCGGACACGGTCGGGGCCTGGGTGTTCGGCGCCATGACGGCGGTGATCGACGGGCTCGCACTGGCAGCCCTGCTGCGGGCGGCGTCGGGGGCCCCCGAACGGCACCGGACCAGCATCAACCTGACGCTGGCCCTGCTGGCCGTCGTCCTGTTCGGCTCGCTGCTGGGCGCGGCCCTCGCCGGGAAGCGTTCGACCCCCCAACGCCGCTGGCGCTTCGCCATGACCGGCGCCCTGACCGCCCAACTGCTCATCCCGATGGTCCTGGCCATCGCCTTGATGATCCACCCCCCGACCTTCGTCTGGTGACGGCCCGTACGACGCCCTACCGCTCCGCACCCTTCGGCCACAGCACCTGCACCGGCACCCCGCAGCGCCTCGCGTAGTCGACCACGTCCGCCGTTCCCCCGTAGCCCCACGCGGGCTTCCCGTCCCACACGGCCAGGAGCACTTCGGAGTGGCCCACCAGGACTTCGCTGCCCGCCATGTGCGCGGCCGAGTCCGAGGCGGTCATCCCGGTGCGGTGGACCTCTGCCGCACGGCTCAGCAGCCGGTCATACAGCGGATGGTGGTCGGCGGGGAGCGACTCCCGGTATTCCTCGGCCAATACGGCAAGACCGTCCACGCCGATCTCCGAGCCGTTGATGGACGGCGCAACCCCGTGCGACTCCGGCCGCGGTGACCTCCGCCGGCATCCCGGGTGCACCGGCCCGCGGCGCACGTCTCCGCCTCCGTCTCCTTCGGGAGGGCGAACCTCCTCGGTCAAGACGAAGTAGACCAGCACACGACGCCGGGCCTGCGAGGATCTCGCGGGCCCGGCCCACACGTAGGAGACAGCCCCCGTTCGGGGGTCGGGGGCCCACTCGAACGGGGGAGCAGGGTTCGCGGTGGGGGGTGGTTGTTGCGAAGCATGGGGCGTGCGGGCCGTCGGGCCCGAGGCAGTGGAGTCGGGAGAGGGAACCTCGGTGCGCGAAGTTCAGGGACTGCCGCGTCGGTGCGGCGCGCGGGTACGAGTGGCGGCGTTCGCGGTGGCGTTGGGCGCGGTGGGAGTGCTGGCGGCGTGCAGCAGCTCGTCGACCAACCCGTCGATCGCGACGGCGCCGGCCACGACGCTGACCACGGCGCCCGAGCCGTCGCAGTTCTCGGGGGAGCCGCCGTCCCCGCTGGCCTCGGCCGCGGCTTCGGCGCTGGCGTCGGCTTCGGCCGCGTCCGCGTCCGCGGCGGCTGCGGCGGCCGCGTTCGAGGCGTCGGTGTCGGCGCAGGGCGAGGAGGCGCGGGCCCGGGCGTCGCAGGTGCTCGCCACGCTGGACACCGGCGGGAACGCGCTCGGGGACGTCGTGATCACCGGGGTGCCTCGGGCCCGGACCGGGGGCCTGCACGCGGTCGTGGTGACCATCACGAACACCGGCCTCGACACCGCCTCGTACGCGGTGCAGGTCGACTTCACCGACACCAGTGGCAAGACGGTGGACAGCGCGGTGGTCGGGGCCGAGCGCCTGCCGGCCGGCGAGCAGGCCCAACCGGTCGCGTTCAGCAGGGCCCCCGCGGACCAGACGCTGCTCCCGGTGGTGGTCAAGGCCGTGCGGTTCTGACCCCGGCGACCGGGCAAGGTCAGAACCGCACGGACCCGGAACCGCACGGACCCGGAACCGTACGGGGAGGGCGTTACGGCAGCGGGATGCGGACGATCTGGGGGTCGTGGTCGCTGAGCTGGGTGGCGAACTCGCTGTTGAGGTGGACGATGTCGTAGCCGTACGGCTTCGCCGCCAGGGCCGGGGAGATCAGGATGTGGTCCAGGACCTGGGAGTTGCCCTCGTAGACGTAGGTGTAGCGCTCGGCGAGCGGGAGGGTGCGCGGGAGGTCGACCAGGGAGCCGCCGGCGGTCAGCAGGTCGGCGGTCCGGGAGAACTCGAAGTCGTTGAGGTCGCCGAGGACGATGACCGAGGCGTTCGGGTCCACCGCGAGGATCTGGTCCGTGAAGCCCTTCACCGCCGCGGCCTGGGCGTGCCGCTGGGTCTCGGACGGGCGGGTGGGCTGCTGGTAGCGGCCGAAGAGGGGCTGGTCGCCGCCCTTGGAGTTGAAGTGGTTGGCGATGACGAAGACCGGGCGGCCGTTCCAGCGGAATTCGCCGGCCAGCGGCTTGCGGCTGGCGTTGAAGGCGGAGTTGGCGGGGTCGATCCGGCCGGGGGAGTACGCGAGGGCCGGGGTGCCGCCGTTGTCGACGACCGAGTCGGCGGTGGTGGAGCCGGCGCCGGGGCGGTCGGTGAAGGTCAGTCCGCGGTCGCTGCGGAAGAGGAAGACCTGGCGGATGTTGCCGCCGGGCTGGCCGCCGTCCTGGTCGTTGACCGGGTTGATCTGGCGGTAGGAGTAGGCGGGGCCGCCGGCCGCGGTGATGGCGGCGGTCAGCCTGGCGAGGGTCTGGTCGGCGGCGACGGTGCCGTCGTCGGTCGCGCCGCTGTTGTCCTGGATCTCCTCCAGCGCGACCAGGTCGGGCGAACGGAGGTTGGTGACGATGCCGGCCGCGAGGCCGTCGAACTTGCTCTGCGGGTCGCTCGGCGCCAGGTTCTCCACGTTGAACGTCGCGGTGGCGAGCTCGCCCGCGGCGGGCGCGGCGGTGGTCTCGGGCGCGATGCCGCCGGAGGCGACCGAGGGGGTCGCGGTGACCAGGAGCTTGAAGTTGCCGAAGGAGTAGTCGAGCACGCCGACGGTCGCGCCGCTGAGCGTGTCGCCGACGTCGGCGGTCGGGGTGGGCGCGAGCACGTCGTCGAGGAGCACCCGCTCCGGGTTGCCGTCGGCGGCCTGGAGCAGGATGCCGCCGCGGTTGGTGCGGGTGGTGCTGCCCTGCGGGACGACGGGGATCTCGCCGAACGTGGTGCGCGGGCCGACCACGGCCGCGTTGTCGAGCTCCACCCGCATGCCCTCCAGGGACTCCCAGAGGTCGAGGCCGTCGGTGGCGGGGCGGAAGCCGCCGGCCGTCTCGACGTCGCCCGAGGTGACGGAGGAGATCACCGAGGCCGGGGGCACCCGCCCGCCGGCGCCGACCACCGTCGCTGCCGGCAGCGCGGCGTTGTGGGCGAGGACGGTGACGGTGGGGGAGGTGAGCTCGGTGATGGTGAGGTTGGTCGTCCCGCCGGTGCCGCCGGGGCGGTACTCGGCCACGGTGGCTCCGACCTTCACCGAGTCGCCGACGGCGACGCCGGGGGCGCCGGCCGTGTAGACGTAGACGGCCTCGCTGGTGGCCGGGTCGGTGTCCGGGGCCGGGTCCTGGTACCAGAAGCCGCTCGCGCCGACGGCGGTGACCACGCCGGGCACGGCGCTGACCGACGACCCGGCCAGCGGGGAGGTGCGGGCCGCGCCCTGGATGTCGTGTATTCGGGTGCCCCCGCCCGAACCGCCGCCGCTGTAGGAGGAGTTGCGCGGGGTCGGCGCGCCGGTCGCGAAGTCGGCCGCGTTGTTGTCGGTGTCGGTCGCGCCGCTGCCCGCCCGCAGCGCGGCGGTGGTGTTGGACAGGTTGCCGGTCGGGGAGCCCTCGGCCGAGCTCGCGGAGGAGCCGTAGCCGACGAAGTCCTTCACACCGGGCTGGGTGGCGCAGCCCGAGGCGCAGGTCAGTGCGGTGCCGCTGGTCGCCAGGGCGACCTTGCCGGAGGTGGCGCTCAGGGCGAGGGTTCCGGTGGCGTCCGGGGTCGGCAGCGCCGTGCCCGAGCCGGTCCCGGCGGCCTCCTGGACCAGGTAGTACTTCCCGGGCGCGATGGTCCCGGTCAGGGTGGTCCGTGACCAGGAGGAGCCGCCGGCCGAGGCGTACTGCAGGGTCCAGCCGGTGACGTTCACCGCGGTGGTGCCGCGGTTGTACAGCTCGACGAAGTCGTTGGTGTACGGGGCGCCGGAGTTGCCGCCCCCGCCGTACACCTGGCTGATCACGACGTCCGGCGACACCGCCTGTGCGGTGGCGGCCGGGAGGGCCAGGAGCGCTCCCACCACGGCGGCGGCTGACGCCACCGCCGTCGTGCGGAGCCGGACTCGATCGGTGCGCCGCATGGGCTCTCCTTCTGACGGCCGGACGGGCGGGTGGCCCACCGGTCCTGGAGGTCTGTGGATCTGACGATCTGGCGATCTAGCGAGCTGAGGAGCTGAGGAGCTGAGGAGCTGAGGAGCTGGCGAGCTGACGATCTGACGATCTGGCGAGCTGAGGAGCCCGGGACCCGACCAGTCGGTGGAACTTCGGGCGCTGAGGTTTGTAGCAGCGCCACCCGCTCCGTACCGCGGGCGCCGGCCGACGACAAGACGTACAGCGGGAGAACAGTTCGTCGTCATGTACGCACCAGAACGGTTCGCCCGCGCAGGTGTCCCGCACCGGCGCCGGAGTCGCCGCGCAACCGCCTGCACCGCCGGCCTGCGCAACCGCCCGGCGCAGGAGTCTTGTGGCGCGGGCTACCGGCCGGTAATTCTTGTTGACTCCAGATCTCACAGAGGAGTCGCATGCCCGCCGACGTGACCTTCCCGCTGCCCGCCCCATACGGCCCGGGCGCGGTGACCGCGCGCTACCAGCGGCTCGGTGCCGGCAGTCCGCTCCTCCTGCTGCACGGCATCGGCCACCACTGGCAGGCCTGGGAGCCGGTGCTGCCCGCCCTCGCCGAGCGGCACGAGGTGATCGCCGTGGACCTGCCGGGGTTCGGCGCCTCGCCCGCCCTGCCACCGGGCGTGCCCTACGGGCTGGACACGGTGGTCCCGCTGCTCGGCCGGCTCTGCGCGGCGCTGGGGATCGAGCGCCCGCACGTCGCCGGGAACTCGCTCGGGGGGCTGCTGGCGCTCGGGCTCGGCAAGGCCGGGCTGGCCGCGTCGGTGACGGCGCTGGCCCCGGCCGGCTTCTGGACGGAGGCCGAGCGCCGCTACGCGTACGCCGTCCTCGGCGGGATGCGGGTCGGCGCGCGGCTGCTGCCGCAGCCCGCCGTCGAACGGCTGGCCCGCACCCGGATCGGCCGGGCGGGGCTGGTCTCCACCATCTACGCGCGCCCGGGGCGGCGCGATGCCGCCGCGGCGGCCGCCGAGACCAGGGCGCTGCGGGAGGCGACGGGCTTCGAGCCCACCCTGTCGGCCGGCCGCGGCCTGCGCTTCAGCGGGGACCTCGCCGCGCTGCCGGTCACCGTCGCCTGGGGCTCCCGGGACCGCATCCTGCTGCGGCGTCAGGGCGTCCGCGCGCTGCACGAACTGCCGGACGCCCGGCTGGTGCGGCTGCCCGGCTGCGGGCACGTGCCGATGAGTGACGACCCCGGGCTGGTCTCCCGGGTGATCCTGGAAACCTGCGAGCGCGCCGAGCGCTGGGACGCCCCGGCCGGGCGGGCCGCTGAGCACGGCCCCGCCACGTTCTGACGGGGCCGCCGCGGGTGCGCCGGGCCGGTGCGCCGGCCGGGAGCCGTCGGCGCAGGCTCGGGCCGTCGGCGCAGGCCCGGAGCCGTCCGCGCGGGCGCGCCGCCGGAGGGTGTCAGTCGGTCAGCGTGATCCGGATGCCGACGGTGCCGCGCTCACCGCGCCGCAGCCGGCTGCCGAGCAGGGTGAGCACACCCAGGAAGCCGTACTTCTGCCGCAGCAGCGTCCGGTAGGCGGCGGTCCGCTCGGGCCCGAGGATCTCGGCCGTGGCCGGGTACGGCTCGCCGGTCGGCCGGCCCTTGACGTCGCAGGGCCCGACCATGACGTCGGCGCGGTTGCGGATCCGCTTGACCTTCCAGGAGTCCGCGACCGTCCAGATGCCCAGCGCCTCGCCGTCACGGACCACCCAGACCGGGGTCGGCACGCCGGTGCCGTCCTTCTTGTAGGTGGTCACCAGCAGGTAGCTCCCGGAGGCGAGGCGGACCAGGCGTGCGAGCCGCTCCTGCTGGGCGGGGTCGGGCGTTGCGGCGTTCATGGCGGGAAGTCTAGGGCGTGTCCGGTGCGCCAGTGCGCCGGTGCGCCGGTGCGCCGGTATGCCGGTGCCCTCGGCTGTCACGGCCGGTGCAGCCGCCGGCGGGCCGAGTCGACCGTCCGCCGGACGGCACGGGCCGCGCGGACGGACCTGCGCCGGCGGCGCCCGCCCACGGCGGTCGAGCCGCCGAGCGCCGTGGCGCCCGTCCGGGTGAACGCGAGCGCCACCGGGAGGGCTTCGGCGACCGCCACCGGGAGGGCCTCGACGACCGCCGCCGGGCCGGGGCGCCGGCGGATCAGCGACCGGCCGGCTGCCAGCAGCACCAACGCGCCGCCCAGCGCGACGGCCGTCCAGCCGCCCGGGCCCAGCGCGCGGTCGGCCTGCCGGATCGCGTGCGGCAGCACACCCGGGCCGGGCTCGGCGGACGCGGCTGCGGCCGGATCGGCCAGCTCCTCCGCCAGGTGCCCGACCGGCTCGACCTTGCCGACCGCCGCGAAGCCCCAGTCCAGCAGGCTCGCCGCCTCGTCGTACACCGTGGCCTGCGCCTCCGGGTGCATCACCGTCACCAGCAGCGTGCGGCCGTTGCGTTCGGCCGCCCCGGTGAAGGTGGACCCGGCATTGGTGGTGTAGCCGTTCTTCACCCCGATCAGCCCGGGGTACTTGCCGAGCAGCCGGTCGGTGTTGGCGATGTCGAAGGAGGTCCGCTGCCCGGTCGTCTTGTCGACCCCGCCCGGGAAGCGGGCGGTCCGGGTGGAGCAGTAGGTGCGGAAGTCCTGGTTGCGCAGCCCGGCCCGGGCGAACAGCGTCAGGTCGTACGCCGAGGAGACCTGGCCGTCCATGTCGTAGCCGTCCGGCGAGATCACGTGGGTGTCCCGGGCCTGCAGGGAGACCGCGCGGGCCTGCATCTGGGTCACGGTCTGGGCGAGGCCGCCGTTCATGTGGGCCAGCACGTGGACGGCGTCGTTGCCGGAGCTGAGGAAGACGCCCCGCCAGAGGTCCTCCACCCGGTACGGCAGGTTCTCCTTGATGCCGACCAGGCTGCTGCCCGCGCCCAGGTTGGCCAGCTCGGCCGGCGCCACCCGGTGCTCCAGCGAGCGGTCGAACTTGGGCAGCACGGTGTCCGCGAACAGCATCTTCAGCGTGCTGGCCGGCGGCAGCGCCAGATGGGCGTTCTGCGCCGCCAGCACCTCGCCGGTGGCCGCGTCCGCGACCAGCCAGGAGCGCCCGGTCAGCGCCGGCGGCAGTGCGGGCGCGCCGGCCAGCGGCGCCACCTGGACGGCGGAGCGGCCCAGCCGCTCCCCGCCGACCACGCCGACCGCGTCCTGCGCGGCGGCCGTCGGCGCTCCGGAAACGAGGACCAGCTCGGCGGCTGTCGGCGCTCCGGAGACGAGGACCAGCGCGGCGACGGCCGAGGCCGCCGCGGGCCTCCTGACGTGGTGTGACCTCTGCTGCACACCGCGAACGTACCCGCACGGCAGCCGCCACGCCCCGCCCGCTGCTCCGTCCGGGCGCCGCGGCCGCGGACTGCTGTGGCGGAGCCGCGACTTTGGTCGGGGCGGGCCGAGCCGAAAGTCGGACGCCGGGGCCGAGTCGCGTTCGTAGGGTCCTTCGTATGAAGAATCTGCTCGGCTTCGTCAGCTTCGCCCTCGTCGTCGGCGGCATCAGCGGCCTGCTCTCCGACCACCTCTGGGGCCTGCACGTCTTCGGCTTCGTCAAGTACCTCGTGCCCGACGGTCACCGCACCGCCGGGTACCTCGTCCTGATCGTGCTGGGCGTCGCCCTGGCGGTCGGCACGGACCGGATCGGCCGCCGGCCCCAGGGCTGACCGGCCGCCGGCGGCCCAGGGTGGCCCGCCGGTCGGCGCCGGGCCGGCGGGCGCCGTCGAGGCCGCGCAGGGCGGCCGCAGGCGTTGGTCCGGGAAGTCCGATCGCGGTTCGGTCGCCAGCCGGCCGGCGCGCTCGGTGCCGAACCAGTGCGGGCGCGCCGTCAGCTCCTCGTACGACGACCTGAGCGCGTTACCCCGCGGACCTGCCGGTCGGCCGGCGTGCCGGTGGACCGCATCGGTGCGCGAGGTGCTGAGCCTTCGCCGACACGGCGAAGGCCAGGTCCGAGTGACCGCGGTGTGAGGACGGGAGGCGGTATGCAGGAGGAATGGAATCTCGGTGGCATCTGGATCTGCGGTGGCCGCGACAACGGAGCCGCCCGCTGATCCTCATTCCGCTCGTGCTGGTCGTGGTCATCTCCGTCGTGGACATGCTGGCACCCCCGGAGGTGCACCTCGGGCCGCTCCTGGTCGCCGCCCCCGCGATCACGGCCTCGTTCGCCGGCCCGTGGACGACCGCCGCCGTGGGTGCGGCGGCCGTCCTGGCCCAGGGAATCGTCGCGGCCGTGCGGACCACCCTGGTCGACCTCAACCACGCGGTCCAGATCGTCGCCCTGGCGCTGATCTCCTTGCTCGTGGCCCTCTTCGCCCACCTGCGCGAGCAGCACGAGAAGGAGATGAGGCAGCTGCGTTCGGTGGCCGAGGCGGCTCAGGCAGTGCTCCAGCGGCCCATTCCGGCTCGGATGGGCCCGCTGCGGATCGCGTCGGTCTACCTCGCGGCGGAGGCCGAGGCCCTGATCGGCGGCGACCTGTACGCGGCCGTGCGCACCCGGCACGGAAGCCGGTTCGTGATCGGCGACGTCCGTGGCAAGGGCCTCGAAGCGATCGGCGAGGCGTCCTTGGTGCTCGGCGCCTTCCGGACCGCGGCCTACCGGCAGGTCGACCTGCCCCGCCTGGTCACCCACCTCGAGGGAGCGGTCTTCGGAGGCATGGGGGACACCGGTGACCCGGCGGACGACACCATGGGCGCCGACGGCAGCGAGTCGTTCATCACGGCGGCCGTGCTCGACGTTCCCGACACGGAGCCGGTGATCCACCTGGCGGACTGCGGGCACCCGCCCCCGCTGCTGCTCCGCGGCGGACGAGTCACACCGCTCGACACCAGCCGGCCCGCTCCTCCTCTGGGCCTCAGCGAGTTGGCCGGATCGTCCGGTGTCGAGGTCGAGACCTTCGCCTTCGAGGAGGGCGACATCGCGCTGCTGTACACGGACGGTGTCATCGAGGCGCGGGACGGATCGGGGGCCTTCTATCCGCTCGCCGAGCGGCTGGCCTCGTGGCCGCCCGGCGATCCCCACACTCTCCTGCGCCGACTGTGCGAGGACCTCCTCGCCCACGCGGGCGGGCGGCTGGGCGACGATGCGGCGATGGTCGCCATCAAGCGCGACACCACGGCCGCGGGGGACGGGTAGTCGTCGTGGGCGGTCGTCGGCTTTCGATTCTCACGTCGAGGTTCGCGCCCGCGATGACTTTGACCTCGGCGCGCCTGGCCTTGACCGCCGGTCGAGGGGCGCCCGCCTCTGCCGTTCGCCCCGGCCTCACGGGGCGCGCCTGACCGTGGCAGGCGGTCGGGCCGCGACCCCGACCGGTCCGTCACCTGCGACAACCTGCTCGAACTCCGCGTCGGCCCACCCGTTGAGGTGTGAGATCACCCCTGCTCAGGAGACCTTCGGGTGCGGTGAGATGGATCACACGTTGGCCGTGGTCGGCCGGAGGCCGGTGGACATCGCCAGGTGAAAGCTCCCAGGTTGGGGGCGGTGTTCCCAGGGATCTTCCAGTGTTACGTCCGTTCAGTTGGCCGGCTGATGGAAATCTGTGAACTTCCACAGAATTGGTATGCGTTGACGTGCATTCATATGTCGGAGCACGCTTCGGCGCTATGAAGAGATCCCTTCTCAACGGCTCGCTCACCCTCGCGGTCAGCAGCCTCGTGATAGTCGGCGCGGGCGTCACCGCGTCCGCCGCACCCGCCACCAGCCCCGAGCCCAAGGCCCCCAGCAGCAGGGCCCTGCAGGACGCCGCCGACCAGATCGCCGCCAACCCCCACGCGGTCAGGGCCGGCGCCCAGGACGAGTTCCAGGCCGCCAACGTCCAGGTGGACCCCGACGGCACCCGACACGTCCACTTCAACCGCACCTACCAGGGCCTGCCGGTCCGGGGTGGCGACGTCATCGTCCACTCCACCCCCGGGGGCCGGCTGGACTCCACCACCCTCACCCTGGAAGCGCCGCTCACCCTCTCGGTGACCCCCTCAGTCACCGATCGGCAGGCGATCGCCAAGGGCGTCAAGCTCTTCCGCGGCACCAAGGGCGACACCACGGCCACCCTGAAGGTCGACGCCACCGGGTCCACCCCGAAGCTGGTCTGGGAGGTCACGGTCAACGGCGTCGGCCCCGACCAGTCGCCCAGTCACTTCCACGTCCTGGTGGACGCGCAGACCGGTGACACCGGTGCGAGCTGGGACACCTTCTCGGCGTTCCTGCACGAGCGCGCGCAGCGCAAGACCGCCGCCCCCGCGGCCGCCTCGGCCGCTGCCCAGCCGGGCGCCGCGCTCGCCGCCGCGACCGCCAGTGGCACCGGCAAGGGCTACCAGGTCGGCAACGTCACCGTCAGCACGACCCAGAACTCCACCACCAGCTACACCCTCAAGGACCCCGCCCGGGGCAACGGCGAGACGCGGGACGCGCAGAACAAGACCGTCGCCAACGACTCCCCGCCCGCCGGCTGGGGCGTGGCCCTCAACGACACGGACAACGTCTGGGGCAACAACGCCCTGACCGACCGCGCCACGGTCGCCGTGGACGCCCACTACGGCATCCAGGCCACCTGGGACTTCTACAAGAACGTCCTCGGTCGCAACGGCATCAAGAACGACGGCGTCGGCGCCCGCTCCTTCGTCCACTACGGCACAAACTACGAGAACGCCGGCTGGGACGACGACAGCTTCTCGATGATCTACGGCGACGGCGCGGTCGGCTCCAAGCCGTTCACCGAGATCGACGTCGCGGGCCACGAGATGAGCCACGGCGTCACCGCCGCCACGGCCGGCCTGGTCTACAGCGGCGACGCGGGCGGCCTCAACGAGGCCACGTCCGACATCATGGGCACGATGGTCGAGTTCAACGCCAACAACCCGGTGGACGCACCCGACTACCTCATCGGCGAGAAGATCGACATCAACGGCAACGGCACGCCGCTGCGCTGGATGGACGACCCCAGCAAGGACGGTTCCTCGGCCAAGTGCTGGTCGACCGGCACCGCCGGCCTGGACCCGCACTTCTCCTCGGGAGTCGGCAACCACTTCTTCTACCTGCTCGCCGCCGGCTCCGGCCAGTCGCAGTGGGGCAACAGCCCGACCTGCAACAGCTCCACCGTCACCGGTATAGGCAACGACGCGTCCGCCAAGATCTGGTACCGCGCCCTGTCGACCTACATGACCTCCAACACCAACTACCCGGGTGCCCGCACCGCCACCATCAAGGCCGCCAAGGACCTGTACGGCGCGAGCAGCACCCAGTGCGCCACGGTCGAGAAGGCCTGGAGCGCCGTCTCCGTCGCCCCGACCGCCACCACCTGCGGCGGCTCCACCGAGCCCCCGACTCCGAGCGGCAACCTGCTGCTCAACCCCGGCTTCGAGTCCGGCGCGACCTCCTGGGCCTCGACCTCCGGAGTGGTCACCAAGGACGCGGGCCAGCTGCCGCGCACCGGCTCGTACTACGCCTGGCTGAACGGTTACGGCTCCGCCCACACCGATACGCTCGCGCAGACGGTGACCGTCCCGGCGACCGCCACCGCGCCGAAGCTCTCCTTCTGGATCAAGATCGTCACTGGGGAGACCGGCACCACGGCGTACGACACCCTCAAGGTCCAGGTCGTCGACGGAACCACGGCGACCAACCTGGCCACGTACTCCAACGCGGACGCCACGTCCGGCTACGTCCAGCGCACGCTGGACCTGTCGGCCTTCCAGGGCAAGACCGTCACGATCAAGTTCACCGGCACCGAGGACTCCTCCCTCAAGACCAGCTTCGTGATCGACGACACCGCGGTCACCGCCGGCTGATCCCCGGCACCCGAACGGACCCGGGCGGCACGGCGCGCAACGCCACCGCCCGGGTCCCTGCGGGCCGTGCTCGCCGGCACCGTGCCACCACCGGCCGGCCCGCGCGATCGAATCTGCCGAACGTGGTTTCACTGCTACCCTTCTGACGCCTGATCAGATGTGACGTCAGAGCGGTAGCAGCCGGGCGATCAGCTCGCCGAGGCGGCGGGCGTTGCGGCAGGAGTGCATCTCCACCACCTCCGCGTAGACGGGCGCCGCCGAGTCCCCGGTGCCCCAGAGGGCGGGCTGCTCCGGGTTGAGCCAGTACACCCGCCGCGCCCGGGCGGCGATCCGGCGCAGCGCGTCCGGCCGCGGGTCGCGCTGGTTGTTCCGCGCGTCCCCGAGGATCAGCACGCTGGTGCGCGGCCCGACCGCGTCCAGGTGGTGCTCGGCGAACTCGGCCAGCGCCGAGCCGTAGTCGCTGTTGCCGTGGTAGCCCATCACCTTGGCCTCGGTGAGGATCCGCCGGGCCAGCGCGGCCGGGTCGGTGCCGCCCGCGGTCAGCAGGCCGGTCACCTCGGCGGTGCGGTTGACGAAGGCGAAGACCCGGACCTTGCTGAACTGGTCCCGCATCGCCTGGACCAGCAGCATGGTGAAGTCGGCGAACCCGGCCACCGAGCCGGAGACGTCGCAGAGCAGCACGATCTCCGGCCGGGCGGGCCGCCGGACCCGGTAGGCCGGGCGCAGCGGCACCCCACCGGTGGAGAGCGAGCGCCGCAGCGTCCGGCGCAGGTCGATCTTCCCGCGGGCCGCCCGGCGCCGCTGCGCGGCCAGCCGGGTGGCCAGCTTCCGGGCCAACGGGTGGACGGTGCGCCGGAGTTCGGCGAGCTGGTCGCGGCCGGCGGTCAGGAAGTCGATCCGGTCGGCGGTGGGTGCGACCGCCCGCTCGGCGATCCGCTCCGGGCCGCGCAGTTCGGCCACCCGGCGGCGGGCCTCGGTGCCGACCATGTCCCGGAAGCCCTGGATCCGGCGGCGGATCTCGTCGGCGAGGACGCGGTCGGCCACGTCGGTCGCGTCGGCCACCGCGCTCGGGACGTCCGCGGCCGGCCCGGCGCGCAGCGCCGCCAGTACGCGGGCCAGCAGGGTCTCGGGCGCGAGCCGGCCGAGCGTCTGGTAGGCGGACCAGCCGTCCGAGGCCGGCGTGGCACCGCCGCCGTAGCGGCCCAACGCGGCCACGGCCTCCCCCGCCAGCCGGGCCTGCGCGGCCCGGTCGTCGGCGGCCAGCGCGGCGACGAGGCGCTCGCGGAGCAGCTCGCGCAGCCCCTCGGGGCCGGCCTCGCCGAGGGGGCCGCCCGGGGCGGCGGGGTCCGACTGCTCCGGGTCGGTCGCGCCGGCGGCCCGGGCGGCCTCCGGTACGCCGACGCCGAGCGGGAAGAAGAGGTCGAAGGTGGCGTCGTAGGCGCCGCGCTGGCCCTCGGAGCGCAGCAGCGCGGCGGCCAGGCCGGCCCGCAGCTGCTCCCGGTCGGCCAGGCCGAGGACGTCGACCACGGCGGCCGCGTCCACCGTCTCGGCCGGTCCGATCCGCAGGCCGTGGCCGCGCAGCGCCCGGACCAGCCCGGTCAGCCGGGCGGCGGTGTCGGTGCCGTCGGTGCTGTCGACCGCGGCCGTGCTGTCGGCGGTGTCGGCGCTGCCGGCGGTGTCGGCGGGGGCGGTGGGGGCCTTGTGGCGGGCGGGGGCCGCCTGGGCGGGTGCGCCGGTGCCGCCGGGGCGGCGCGGGGCTGGGGTGGTCATGCCACGGTCAGCTTCTGGGCGGCCTTCACCACGTCGTCCTGGTGCTTGAGGATCACGCCGAGGGTGTCGCGGACCACCGCCTCGTCCAGGGTGTCCGCGCCCAGCGCGAGCAGGGTGCGCGCCCAGTCGATGGTCTCCGCCACCGACGGCGCCTTGCGCAGTTCCATCGCCCGCAGTGCCCCGACCACCCGGACCAGCGACTCGGCCAGCACCGCGTCCAGGCCGGGGACCTTCAGCCGGACGATGCGGCGCTCCAACTCGGCGTCCGGGTAGTCGAGGTGGAGGAAGAGGCAGCGGCGCCGGAGCGCCTCGGAGAGCTCGCGGGTGGCGTTGGAGGTGAGCAGGACGAAGGGCCGCCGAGTCGCCGTGATGGTGCCCAGCTCCGGGACGGTGATCTGGAAGTCGCTGAGCACCTCCAGCAGCAGCGCCTCCACCTCGACGTCGGCCTTGTCCATCTCGTCGATCAGCAGCACGGTCGGCTCGTCGCCGCGGATGGCGGTCAGCAGCGGCCGGGTGAGCAGGAACTCCTCGCCGAAGATGTCGGTGCGGGCGCTGTCCCAGCCCTCGTCCCGTCCGGCGGTGATGCGCAGCAGCTGCTTGGCGTGGTTCCACTCGTAGAGCGCGCGGGCCTCGTCGATGCCCTCGTAGCACTGCAGGCGCACCAGCCGGGCCCGGCCGATCTCGGCCAGGGCCTTCGCCAGCTCGGTCTTGCCGACCCCGGCCGGGCCCTCGACCAGCAGCGGCTTGCCCAGCCGGTCGGCGAGGAAGACGGTGGTGGCCACCGCGGTGGAGGCCAGGTAGCCGGTCTCGGCCAGCTTTGCGGCGGCGTCCGCCGCCGACTCGAAGAACCCCGTGCCCTCGCCGCGCATGCGTTCCACTCCCGTCGGTGTGCCCTGAGCCCGTGGCCGGGCACCCGGGCCCACGCACCCCGGGCCCCGCGCCGGGTGACCTGTGACCCGCACCTTACCGGCCGGTCACTTCGCTGTCCCGGGTCGTCCGGGTCGTCCGGCCGGACACACCGAGCGGCGTGCGGCGACCGGGGTCGCCGCACGCCACCTGCCGCCTGTCGTCCGCTGCCCGCCGTCCGGACCGCCGCCCCGCCGCGCTTCCGCGGCGGGGCGGCGGTCGGCCGTTCGGGCCTCGGCCGAACTCAGTTGATGTACACGTGCGGGCTGCCGGCGACCGAGCTGTCGACGACCGGCCCGTACGTCGCGGAGAAGTAGCCCGCCGCGAAGCAGAGGCTCGGGCCGGCGACCTTGGTGAAGGCCTGGGAGGCGAAGCCGATGGTCTGGCCGGTGTTGGAGGTTGTGCCGGAGATGCTGCCGGGCGCGCGGTAGACGCAGGTGATGGTGCCGAGGATGGTCTTCAGCACCACCGTGGTCTGCAGCGGACCGGCGGCCGTCGGGGCGAGCGTGACCGGGTTGCCGGCGGCGTCGCTGACCGAGTTGGTGTACGGCAGGTTGTTGACCGTGATGCTCTGCACCGAGGTGACGCCGACGACGTTGATGGTGCAGGAGCCGAAGGTCTGGGTGTTCAGCTGCTCGGTCGCCACGCCCGGCGCGGCCGGGTTGCCGGTGACGGTGGCGGAGAAGGAGGAGGTGGCGCACTTGATGCCGCTCGTCCCGGTCGCGCTGGAGTAGAAGGTGGCGTAGGAGCCGGGGACCAGGTCGGCGGTCAGGACGTCCCCGACGGCGATGTCGGGCCCGCCGACGGCGGTGTGGGTCAGCACGGCCGAGCCGGCGGCCTGGGCCGGGGTGATCGCGGCGCTGGTCAGGGCGACGGCGGCCAGGGCCGCGGCGCCGAGGGTACGGCGGATGCGCATGAGGGTGCCTCTCTCCGTGCGGAGTCGGTGGGGGAGCCCGCGGGCCGCGCGGCGGTGCACGCGGCGGTGTGGTGCGCGGGACGGTGCTGCGGGATGGTGCCGAGCCGTGGTGCGGCGCGCGACGGCGCATGTGGGGGAAGGCGCGTCCGCTGCTGCGGCGGACCCGGCGCCACGGGCCCGCCCGTACGGCGAGTTGGTGCAGGGATTGCGAGGGTGCACGTCGACGGCTGCCACCGCCGGGCATGCGTTCGCCATACTGAACAGTCGGAACGCGTGAAGGCCTCCGGCGGCTCGCCGCCGCCCGATTGGAAACCTGCGAGTGTTGTAAACCCGTCCTTGCGCCAATGTCAAGACAGAGCACGGGAGTTGGCGATGAACTCGGATGCCTTCCCAGCCGCCGAGGCGCTATTGCTGCCGGGCGCGCGCACCGGCCGCGACCCGGCCCGCTCGATCAAGCGCGGCCCGAGCCGGCTGCCGCCCGACGTGGTCGCCGCCACCCAGCGGGAGCGGCTGCTCGACGGGCTGGTCCACACCGTGGCCCAACAGGGCTACCAGCACGCCACGGTGAGCGACATCTGCCGCGCGGCCGGCGTGACCAGGCCGGTCTTCTACGAGCTGTTCAGCGGGAAGGAGGACGCCTTCCTGGCCGCCCACCGGCACGGTACGGGGGTGGTGATCCGGCGGATGGCGGCCGCGTTCGCCGCGGCGCCGGACTGGTGCACCGGCATCCGGGAGTCGCTGCGCGCGCTGCTCAACCTGCTCGCGGGCGTCCCGGCGTTCGCCACCATGGCGGTGATCGAGATCGAGGCGGTCGGCCCGGCCGGGCGCCGTGAGATCGCCCAACTCCTCACCCGCTTCCGGGCGTTCTTCGCCGAGGTGCCCGAACCGCCGGGCGGGGTGGGGGTGGAGGCGTTGGTGGACGCGGTTGTCGGCGGCGTCTACCGCACCCTGCACCGTGCGATCGACGCCGGCCGGACGGATCAACTACCGGATCTGCTCCCGGCGTTGAGCCTGTTCTGCCTGGCGCCCTTTCTCGGGCCGGACGAGGCCCACCGGCGGCTCGTGGCAGTGCCCACCGTGCCTGCGGCGCCGGCGACTTCGGCGAGCTCGGCCGCTCCGCCGCAGGTCACGGCGGCCGGTCCGGATGCGGACGGTGATCCTTCGTGCACCCGTATTGACCCGCCGGATACCGGGCAGTAGCTTCCCAGTGACCCACTGCGGTCCGACCGGCCCGCCCCGCTGCCGAGAGGCGGGCCACCGGTCGGGCCGCAGAACGCTGTCCGCGCCAGGGCAACGTGCCAGTGCCTGCACTTCCCACCACCCGAGGGAGCACACATGGCCACGTCCGAGGACGCCGCCCCCACGCCCGAGAGCACCGACGCACCCGTCGCGAGAAGAGGCCGGGTCCGGCTGAAGCGCACCGCGCTGATGGCCGTCCCCGCCGTCGCCGCCGCGGCGGTCCTGATGACCCTCACCGCTCAGGGCGTGCTCGCCGCCCAGTTCGCCATCTCCGGCATGCCGTTCACCGTCACCGCCGACAATCTGGAGGGCGTCGGCTTCGAGCAGTTCGGCAGCCTGGACCACATGATCGAGGACAGCCCGAACCAGGGCGACACCGGCGGGCAGGTCCTGGTCGCCGTCTCCGCGATCAAGCAGGCCTCGCTCACCAAGCTGTGCCAGAGCGTCGACCTCGGCGGCATCAACCTGCTGATCAAGGCGGGCGACGCGGGGACCCCCGTCACCGCCACCGACCTCACCACCGACTCGGACCTGCTCTCCGGCGACGCGTCGTTCACCAACCTGGAGATCGGCGGCGACGCCAGCACGTTCACCAAGGCCGGCGTGAAGGGCCTGCCGGGCGTGTTCGGGCAGCAGGCCGACACCGTCAACATCCGCAACCTGCGCCAGCACAACTACGCCACCACCGCGGGGGCGTTCAAGCTGCCCAACCTGCGGCTGAGCTTCAGCTCGGAGGGCTGCTGACGGTGGCCGACCCCGTACCCGACGCCGCCGGCCCGGCCGGGCGAGCCACCACCGCGGACGGTGTCACGGCGGAGAGCACTGCCGCGGAGGCCGCCGAGGCCGCGACCGCGGAGGTCTCCGCGGCCGCCGAGCCCGCGCCGACCGGGGAGCCCGAGGCTGCGCCGGCGGCCCGGACCCGCCCCGGCTGGCGCGGCTGGCGGGGCCGGCGCCCGTTCTGGGGCGGCCTGCTGGTGCTGCTCGGCGGCGTGGAGATCCTCTTCACCCTGCGGGCCCCGCTGCCCGTCGTCCTGCACATCGGGATGCAGGGGCTGGCCGGCTACCTGGTCCCGGTCGTGATGATGGTCTGCGGTGTGCTGATCCTGGTCAACCCCACCCAGCGGCTCTTCTACTCGGTCCTCGCCGTGCTCAGCTCGCTGGCCAGCTGGATCACCTCCAACCTGGGCGGCTTCCTGGTCGGCATGATCGTCGGAGTTCTGGGCGCCTGCCTCACCTTCGGCTGGCTCCCCGACCAGCCCGCACGCCGCCGCCGATTCCGCCGCAAGACCCCCGGACCGGCCCAAGCCTGACCCCGGTCCGGCCCCACCCACGACGCCCCGCCCCCGGTGATAGGAGAGCACCGGAGGCGGGGCGTCGTGGCCACCCGGGCGCCGGGGTGACTCCGTTGCCGGGGAGGGTCAGATGGTGGCGGTGTCGATGACGAAGCGGTAGCGGACGTCGCTGGCGAGGACGCGGGCGTAGGCGTCGTTGATCTGGTCGGCGCGGATGAGTTCGATCTCGGCGCCGATTCCGTGGGCCGCGCAGAAGTCCAGCATCTCCTGGGTCTCCGGCAGGCCGCCGATCATCGAGCCGGAGACGGACTTGCGGCCGATGAGCAGGGTGTGGGCGTTGATGATGACCGGCTTCTCCGGCGCGCCCACCTGGACCAGGGTGCCGTCGGTCTTCAGCAGGCCGAGGTAGGCGCTCAGGTCGAGGTCGGCGGAGACGGTGTTGACGATCAGATCGAAGGTGCCGGCCAGCTCGGTGAAGGTGGCCGGGTCGGAGGTGGCGCGGTAGTGGTCCGCACCGAGCTTCAGGCCGTCCTCGCGCTTGCGCAGGGACTGGCTGAGCACGGTGACCTCGGCGCCCATGGCGTGCGCGATCTTCACGCCCATGTGCCCGAGCCCGCCGAGGCCGACGACGGCGACCTTCTTGCCCGGCCCGGCGCCCCAGTGGTTGAGCGGCGAGTAGAGGGTGATGCCGGCGCACAGCAGCGGCGCGGCGGCGTCCAGCGGCAGGGCGTCGGGGATGCGCAGCGCGTACCCCTCGTCCACGACCAGCTGGGTGGAGTAGCCGCCGTAGGTGGGCTCGCCGTCGTAGCCGACGCCGTTGTAGGTGTACACCGCGCCCGGGTTGCCGGTGCAGTACTGCTGCAGGCCGGCCCGGCAGTTGTCGCACTCGCGGCAGGAGTCGACGAAGCAGCCGACCCCGACCCGGTCGCCGACGGTCCAGCGGGTCACGCCGGGGCCGACCTCGGCGACCACGCCGGCGATCTCGTGGCCCGGGACCATCGGGAAGATGCCGTCGCCCCAGTCCTCGCCGACCTGGTGGATGTCGGAGTGGCAGATGCCGGCGAAGCGGATGTCGATCAGGATGTCGTGCTCGCCCAGTGCCCGACGCGGGACGGTGGTCCGCTCCAGCGGGGCCTTCGGGGCCGGCGCGGCGTACGCGGCGACGGTGCGCGGCCGGGCCCCGGCCGCCGGGTCGGCGGTGGTCGCGGCGCTGGTGGTGTTCGCGGTGTCGATCGTGTTCGTCATGTGTCTCAGCCTGCGCCGATGTGACGGGGGCAACCAGGTCAACGGTTGTCGTACGACGGCCCCGCGTACGACCGCGGAACCTACGCCCGGCCGACGTACGACCGGCCAACGTACGACTGGCAGACTCACCCTCATACTGGGCCGCATGGACCCGCGCACCGAACTCAGCGAATTCCTCCGCTCCCGCCGGGCCCGGCTGCGGCCGGAGGACGTCGGCCTACCGGACTACGGCACCCGCCGGCGGGTGCCCGGGCTGCGTCGCGAGGAGCTGGCGCAGCTGGCGGGTGTGAGCACCGCGTACTACATCCGGCTCGAACAGGGCCACGGCGAGAACGTCTCCACCGCCGTGCTGGACTCGATCGCGCGAGCCCTGCGGCTCACCTCCGCCGAGCGCGAGCACCTGCAGCGGCTCACCAAGCCGCCCCGCCGCCGCAGCGGGCGCGCGGCGGCGGCCCGCCCCCAGCAGGTGCGGCCCGCCCTGCAGCAGCTGCTCGACGCGATGGAGGGCGTCCCCGCGTACGTGCTCGGACGGCGGCTGGACATCGTCGCCTGGAACCGGCTCGGCAACGCGCTGACCGGCGACTTCTCCGCGATGCCGCCGGAGCAGCGGAACATGGCCTGGCACGTCTTCCTCGACCCGGCGGCGCGCGAGCTGTACGACGACTGGGAGGGCAAGGCCACGGACGTGGTCGGCATCCTGCGGCTGGAGGCCGGACGGGACCTCGACGATCCCCGGCTGGCCTCGTTGATCGGCGAACTCTCCCTGAAGAGCGACGACTTCCGCCGGCTCTGGGCCGCGCACGACATCCGGGACAAGGGCCACGGCACCAAGGTCCTGCACCACCCCGTGGTCGGCCGGCTGACCCTGCGCTACGAGACGCTGCGTCCGGCCGGCGATCCGGACCAGGTGTTGGTCACCTACCACGCCGAGCCCGGCTCGCCCTCGGCCGAGTCGCTCCGGCTGCTCGCCAGTTGGGCCGCGACCGGGCCGGCCGAGGGTGTGGGATCCGCCACTCCGACCGCCGCCACCGAGGGCCGGGAGTCCCCGGCGGAGCAGCCCCGTTAGTCCGGTGGTCCCGGACCGGTCGGGACCACCGGCCCTGTCCGGGACCGGCCGCCCGGACGTTCACTGGAACTGCGCACCGTCCGGGCCCCGCCCTGCCCGAAACCGGCCCGGAACGCCGACCGGGCCGGTTCGGAAGGTGAACTGGGCGTGTCCGCAACGCATCTGACGGGTGATTAGGCTGCCGGTCATGGAGATCAGCAGCAGCGCCGCGTCCACCGAGTACGACCGGTTGATCGCGCGCCACCACGCCATGCGCCTTCGCCGGCAGATCCTCGCGCCGGCCCCCGCGTTCCAGGCGCCCGCCGTCCGGGGGGCCGCCGTCCGGGGGTCCGCCGTCCCGGGGGCGGCGAGCGGGCCGGGCGGCGTGCCGTCCGACGGTGGCGCGTCCCGCGGCGGCGCGCTCTACGACGGTGCGTCCTGCGACGGTGCGGCCGACCAGCGGCTGATCCTGAGCACCCTCGGCCTGGTCACCCCGTTCGCGGACCTGATCGACCACCTCTACCGGTTCATGTTCCTGCGCCGGCCTTACCTGCGCTCGCTCTTCCCGGCCTCGATGGAGTTCCAACAGGCCCACCTGGAGCGGATGTTCACCTATCTCGTCGAGCACCTCGACCGGCCCGCCGAACTCGCCGACACGCTCGGGCGGCTCGGTCGCGACCACCGCAAGCTCGGCGTCCGGCCGGTCCACTACGAAGCCTTCGAGGAGGCGCTCTGCGCGGCGATCCGGCACCGGGCCGGCTCGCAGTGGAACGAGGAGCTGGAGGCGGCGTGGGTGCGGATGCTGCGCTTCTCCGTCGGGGCGATGGTCGCCGGCGCCGAGTCCGCGCTCACCGAACCGCCGTACTGGCACGCCGTGGTGGTCGGCCACGACCGCCGCCGCCCGGACGTCGCCGTGCTGCGCGTGCGCACCGGCGAGCCCTACCCCTACCGGGCCGGCCAGTACGGGACCGTCGAGCACCCGCTGCTGCCGCACACCTGGCGGCAGTACTCGATGGGCTGCGCGCCTCGCGCGGACAACGAGGTGGAGTTCCACGTCCGCCGCACCGGGCCGGGCGGGGTGAGCGAGGCGCTGGTCGAGCGGACCGCGGTCGGGGACCGGCTGCGGCTCGGCCCGCCGCGCGGCTCCCTGATGCCCGCGGACGACACCCGGGACCTGCTCCTGGTCGCCGGCGGCACCGGACTGGCGCCGATGAAGGCGATCGTCGAGGAGCTGGCCGAGCACCGTCCGCGCGGGCGGCGGGTCCACCTCTTCGTCGGCGCCCGGGACCGGGCCGACCTCTACGACTGGCCGGCGCTGTCCGAACTCGGCGGGCGCAAGCCCTGGTTGGAGCTGATCCCGGTCGCCGACGACGACCCGGCGGGCGGTGCGGCGGGCGGTGCGGCGGGCGGTGCGGCGGGCGGTTCCGCGGGCGGTGCGGCGGGCGGCCGGCGGCTGGCCGAGGCGGTCGGGCGCAGGGGCGACTGGAGCGACCACCTGGCCTGCGTCAGCGGTCCGGCCGGGATGGTGGACGAGGTCCGCACCCGCCTGGTGGCCGCCGGCCTGCCGCCCGCCCGGGTCCACCACGACCCGGTGCTCGGCCGCTGAGCCGGGGCGGCGGGCGGCGGCCCCTCCCGGCCGCGCCGCCCGCCGCTCGGGGCCGCCCGCGGCCCAAAGCCGCCCGCCCCCGCCCCCGCCCCGGCGCCACCTACCGGTAGCAGTACGAGTCCGACGACGCGTCCCCGCCCGCCAGGTGGGTCTGGTGCACCCGCAGCCCCCGGAACTCGTCGCCGTGCGGGAAGAAGCGCCGGTCGACGCTCAGCCCGCCGGCCCGGGGGTCGGCGTCGAGCTTGACGATCCACGGCTCGATGCCGTCCGGGTAGAACTGGTCGTCCCAGGCCCCGTACAGCGAGTTGGTGACGTACAGTCGCCGCCCGTCCCGGCTGAGCTCCACCATCTGCGGGGCGCCGCTCAGCGGCCGGTCCGGCTCCGCCGGGTGCGGCGTCCGCGCGGTCACCCCGCCGAGCCGCACCGAGGCCGCCAGCCGCGGGCGGAACGGGTCCGAGACGTCGTACTGGAACAGCTCCCCGGTGCCCCAGGCCGACACGTACAGCCAGCGGTCGTCCACCGAGAGGTTGATGTCCGTGACCAGCGGCGGCACCGCGCCGAACGGCTGCAGCGCGGGCGGCAGGTCCTCGGCCTTCGCCGGCTCGGCGGGGATCTCGATCACCTTGCGCGCGGTGAAGGCCGGGCCCTCCCGGTACCAGAGCCAGACGGAGGAGGAGAGGTCCTCGACGTTCGCGACCACGCCGACGAAGCCCCACTCGGCCTGCGGGTCGTGCGCCGGCCGCAGCTCCAGCACCATCTGGTACTGGTCCCCGAGGTCGATCCGCTGCAGGTGCCGGCCCGAGTCCAGCTCCCAGAAGTGCAGCGCGTGCCCGTACTTGCGGCCCAGCAGCAGTTCCGGCACCACCCCGTCCTCCACCATCCACGGCGTGCCCCACTCGCTGGTCACCCCCACGTTGCTGCCCAGGTGCCACCAGACGTCGTAGGCCAGGTGCTGCGGTCCGCGCTCGGTCTCCCAGGCGCGCAGCACGTCGAACGTGGTGTGGTCGAGCAGGGCGACCCCGCCCGGGCCGTCGGCCCCCGTCCCGCCGCCGAGGCAGGAGAGGAAGACGCCGTCCGGCCCGCAGTGCAGCGTGTGCGGGCGCGAGTACCCCGCGCGGGCCGCCAGCTCCTCGGCGGGCACGGTCTTCACCAGCCTCGGCCGCACCGGGTCCGGCCGGGTGTCGAGGACGTGCAGCTTCGAGGAGCGCAGCCCGGGCAGCAGCAGGTAGCGCCGCTCGGGGTCGCGGTGGCACGCGTGCGCCAGCGCGCTGGAGCAGGCGTTCCAGCCGAAGTGGTGCAGTTCGTCGCCCGGCTCGGGCATGTCGGTGAAGTTGAGCACCCGTCCGTAGGTCGGCGACCCCGGATCGGTGTCGACGGTGATCAGCGCGTCCGGCCGGCGCGCCGTCCGGTCGAACCCCGCGACGTACGCCAACCGCTCCGGCGGAGCGGCGATCGCCTCGGCGGGCGTGCGGTACAGGGACGGGTCGCCGTGCCCGGCCCGAGGCGCGTCTCCGTGCGGCATGCTGACTCCTCAACTCGCGTCACCGACAAGGGGAGTGACTCTGGTCCGGGCAGCGTTCCACAGAACCGCGGGCGCACAGCAGGCGCACCGGGAGCGGGGGAGCGGGCGGGGCGACCCCGCGGGCGACCGGACGGCCGGTACCGCGCACCCGGCTACCGGCCGGTATCGTCGGTCCAGCAGGAGCGCCGCTCCCGGACCGCCCGGTCCGGCGCCGGCGCGTCGGGGCAGTCTGAGCAGAGAGCCGGGTGCGGGCAGGCATGGAATTCCGAGAAGACGTCCTGGGCGCTCCCTACGAGGCCGCCGAGCTGCCGCTCGCCGCCGACGCGGAGGGCGCGGTCAGCGCCACCCTGGTGCGCCGCCTGGTGAAGGGCTCGGACCGCGCCGTGCTCTACGTGCACGGCTACAACGACTACTTCTTCCAGACCCACCTCGCCGACCACTACGTCGAGCTCGGCTACTCCTTCTACGCCCTCGACCTGCGCAAGTACGGCCGGTCGCTGCGCCCGCACCACTCGCCGAACTTCGTCCGCGACCTCTCCGAGTACGACGAGGAGCTGGACGCCGCCGTCCGGATCATCCGCGAGGAGGACGGCCACCGCCGGCTGCTGCTCAACGGCCACTCCACCGGCGGCCTGGTCGGCGCCCTGTGGGCCGGTCGCCGGGCCGGCCGCGGGCTGGTCGACGCGCTCTTCCTCAACAGCCCGTTCCTCGCGCTGCCGACCGCCGCCGCCGTGCGCACCGTCGGCGGGCCCGCGGTCTCGGCGGTCGCCCGGCTCTCCCCGACCCGTGTGCTGCCCTCCACGCTCAACCCCCACTACACCCACAGCCTGCACCGCGACCACCGCGGCGAGTGGGACTTCGACCTGCGGCTCAAGCCCGCCGAGGGCTTCCCGCTGTTCGCGGGCTGGCTGGCGGCGATCAACCGGGGCCAGCGCGAGGTCCGGGCCGGGCTCGGCATCGACGTGCCGGTCCTGCTCATGGCGTCCACCGCCTCGATCGCCACCACCAAGTGGCACGCGGCGCTCCACCACGCCGACGGGGTGCTGCGCGCCGACGACATCGCCGCCCTGGGCCCGCGCCTGGGCCGGCACGTCACCGTCATCCGGATCAAGGGCGGCATGCACGACCTCGTCCTCTCCGGCGAGGCGGCCCGCACCCAGACCTTCACCGAGCTGGACCGCTGGCTCGACACCTACCTGCCGGCCCCCGACGCACCGGCCGCCGACGCACCGGCCGCCGACGCACCGGCCGCCGACGCACCGGCCGCCGACGCACCGGCCGGCGGCGCACCGGCCGCCGACCGGACCTCCGCGTGAGCGGTGCGGAGCGGCTGCCGGTCGCGCGCAGGACCGACCTCGGGCAGGCCCGGCTGATGCCCGACATCGACCGCGACGGCGGCTGGCTGCTCACCCTGGACGACACCCCGCAGTCCTACGTCGACCTCGACGACCCCACCCACCTGGAGTTCGAGTACACCCGGCGGCTCGGCCACCTGGTCGACGCGATCGCCCCGGCGGGGCAGCCGCTCGACGCCCTCCACCTCGGCGGCGGTGCCCTCACCCTGCCCCGCTACCTCGCCGCCACCCGCCCCGGCTCCCGGCAGCGGGTGGTCGAGGTGGACGGCCCGCTGCTCGCCCTGGTCGAGGAGCAGCTGCCCTGGCAGGGACCGGGCGTCGACGTCACCGCGGTGGTCGGCGACGCGCGGGCGGCCCTGGCCGACATCCCGGCCGGCACGCTGGACCTCGTGGTCGCCGACGTCTTCCACGGCTCGCGCACCCCCGCGCACCTCACCTCGGTGGAGTTCCTGCGGGTGGCGGCCGCCGCGCTGCGCCCCGGCGGCTGCTACGCCGCCAACCTCGCCGACGGTCCGCCGCTCGCCTTCGCCCGCGCGCAGGCGGCGACGGTGCGCGCCGTCTTCCCCGAGGTCTGCCTGGTCGCGGAGGCCCCGGTGCTGCGCGGCCGCCGCTACGGCAACATCCTGCTGGTCGGCTCCACCGCCCCGCTGCCGGTGGCGGACCTCTCCCGCCGCGTGGCCGCCGACATCTTCCCGGCGCGCCTGACGGACGGCGCCGACCTGGCGGCGTTCACCGGCCGGACGGCTGCGGTGACGGACGCCGGGGCGACCGACTCACCCCCGCCGCCGGACGGCGCGTTCAGCGTCGGCTGAGCCGCCCGCGGCCGGCGGCCGTCCGTCGCCGCCACCGCGATCGCCACCCGGACAGGCACCGCGGCCGGCACCGCGACAGACACCACGACCGGCACCGGCGCGCCGCTGCGGCGCGCGCCCGGTTCGCGCCCCCGCAGGTGTCAGAATCGGCGGGTCCACGCCGGGAGCAGGTCCGAGACGTCCGAGGGAGCGCGTGATGAGCAGCGGAGAGCGGCCCGAGCTGGGGGAGGTGCCGGAGACGGCGCTGTGGACCCTGTGGTACCGGGCCGTCGAGGCCCGCCGGCCGGACGCGGTGCTGCACGACCCGAAGGCCGTCGAGCTCGTCGACCGGATCGACTTCCCGTTCGCGGACCGCTTCGGCACCAGCGGCACCCAGGCCCAGCTGCAGGCACTGCGGGCGTCCTGCTTCGACCGCGAGGTGGCGGACTTCCTGGACCGCGAGCCGCGCGGCACCGTCGTCTCCCTGGGGGAGGGGCTGGAGACCCAGTACTGGCGGGTCGACAACGGCCGGGCCCGCTGGCTCGGCGTCGACCTGCCGGAGGCGGTCGCCCTGCGCGAGCGGCTGCTGCCGCCCGGCCCGCGCCGGCGCCACCTGGCCGCCGACGCCACCGACCTCTCCTGGGCCGACGAGGTGGACCACAGCCGCGCCGTCCTGATCTCCGCCCAGGGCCTGCTCATGTACCTCCCGCCGATGCAGGTGCGGGCCCTGATCGCGGGGTGCGCCGAACGCCTCCCGGGGGCGACCTTCCTGCTGGACGCCGTCCCCCGCTGGTTCAGCCACCTGACCCTCACCGGCAGGATGCGCAGCCACGCCTACCAGCCCCCGCCCATGCCCTGGGCGATGGACGCGGACGAGCGCGGCAAGCTCCGCACCGCGGGCCCGGCGGTGGCCGCGGTCCGCGACGTCCGGCCGACCGGTGGACGCGGTCTGGTCGGCGCGCTGCTGCCGCTCGCGCTCGCCGTCCCGCCGTTCGCCACCCGCCGCCCCTCCGTCGTCGCGCTGGAGTTCTCCGCGCGGTGACGCCGGTCGGGCTCCGACCGGGCCGGGTCGGTCGGCCTGAAGCGGGGCGCGTCGGGCGCGGCCGGGTGCTCGGGTGTCGGCGGGTGCCGGCCGGTGTCAGCGCACCGCCACCGTGGTCGTGACGCGGACCAGGCAGGGTGTCCGGGGCGTGGACCCGAAGCCGAACCGCACGGGCGTCACCGGCGCGAGCGGTCCGAGCTCCCGGCCCCCGAAGACGGCGGTGGCGGTGGTGAGCGGGTGGAGGTCGCGGACGCCGTACCACTCCCGCCGGCCCCGTCCGGCGGTGCCGCGGGTGCGCACACCCAGCAGGAGGCGGGCGAGCGGGTCGGTCACGGCGGTCCACGCCGGACGGGCGGCGATCGGCGCGGGGACGGCCCGGAGCAGGTGGCCGAGGGTGTCCCGTCGCCCGACGGTGAAGCGCAGGTCGAGCGGTCCCGCTGCGATCCGCCAGTCCACCGGCCCCGTCTCGACGTGGACGGGGGCGATCAGCACGCGGTCGAAGGTGTACGTCCCGGCGACGAACTCGGCCGTCCGCTCGGTGGGGGCGATCAGGAGCCGGTCCCCGTCCGCGTGCTCGACCATGACGTCGGTGAAGGGTCCGAACGGCGAGCCCGGCCAGTGACCCACCACCAGGCGGGTGCCGGAGGCCGTCCCGACCCCGGCGATCCAGCCGTCGAACCGCAGCCGCGCCGGCCGCCGGGAGCCTCGCGCGGGCTCGGGCGCGGTGAGCATCCGGCCACGTCCAGCGGGTAGCGGGTCCATCACTCCTCCTCCGCGAGCCTCCATCAGCCTAGAAGCCTGATGAAGATCTTGCTGTTGGAGGGGTTGTCCTGTCTGGGACAGCCCCTCCAGCGCTATGTGGTTGCGGGGGCGATGGTCCAGGTGTGGCCGGTGCGGGTGAGTCCGAGGTTGATGAGGCGGCGGAGGTTGAGGGCGGCGGCGCGGTTGTGGAGCCAGGTGTTGTTCTTCAGGACGCCTCGGTAGGGGACGCGGCGGTTGCCCCGGGCGGTGAGCCATGCGATGGCGCGTTCCACCGGTGGCCGCCAGCGGCGGTATTCGGCCTGCCAGGTGGGGTCGGAGGCTTGGTCGCGGGCGGCTTTCAAACGGTCGTAGTGGGCGTGGACCTGGAGGGCGCGGCCGGTCTTGGAACGGGTGCACCGCTCGCGCAGGGGGCAGTGGGTGCAGAGCTTCTTGAACTGGGCGGTGCGGGCGCCGGCCGCGTCAGGGCGGCCGAGGGCCTTGGTGTGGCCGGCCGGGCAGGTGACGGTGGCGGCCCGGGTGTCGACGTGGAAGTCGTCACTGGTGAAGCCGCCGGGGACGGCGGGCCGCTGCGGCGGTGGCTTGACGACCGGGGTGTGGCCGTCGGTTTCGAGGGCTTCGCGCAGGTCGCCGGTGCCGTAGGCGGTGTCGCCGAGGATGGTCAGCGTCTCGCTCTCGTCGGCGAGCAGGTCCTGGGCGACGGCGGCCTCGTGGTTCTGCGCTCCGGTGCCGGCGGTGAGCTCGACTTCGGTGAGCAGGCCGGTCTCGGGCTCGAACGCGGCGTGGGCGCGGAAGCCCTCCTGGTGGCGGGTGCGGGTCTTGTGGATGTGCCGGGCCTCGGGGTCGACGGTGGACACGATGCGGTCGTGAGCGGTGCCACGGGCGATCCGCCAACGGCCGTCGCGACCGTCGGAGCCGTCGGCGACCTCCACGTCCTGACCGGCGACCAGGGCCAGCAGCCCGACCGCGTTGGCGGCCTTCTCGTCCAGCTGGCGTTCGGGCAGGCGGCCGAGCAGGTTGAGGGCATCGGTGACCAGGGCGTCGACCAGGTCGGCGCGGGCCCGCTCGTCGTTCCAGGCGATGCGGGGCTTGCCCGGGTCGGTGTAATCGTGGGCGGTGCACCAGGTGGCGGCGGTCCGCCCGGCGTCGGGGACGTCCCGGATCACCCGGCGGATCGCGGCGATCAGCTGGGTGACGGTGTCCTGGGTGGCCACCGCGTCGTCCAGCACGGTGGAGTCCAGCGCCCGCCGCTGCCTGCCCTTGAGGACGCCGGTCGCCGCCACTACCTGCCTGACCCTGGTGAACAACCGGTTCGGATCCGGCGAGCGCTGCAGCCGGCGGCGGAAGTAGGCCAGCAGCGACGGGTCGAACGCGGTGTCGTACAGGCCGAGCCCGCACGCGGCCTTCCACCGCAGGTCACACCGCAGCTGTTGGACCGTCTCGAAGTCCGACAACCCGTGCAGGCTCTGCAGGACCACGGTCGCCGCCAGGACCTGCGGCGGCATGCTCGGCCGTCCGTTCCGAGACGGGTACATGTCCGCGAACATCGAACCCGGGAACAGCGCCTCCCGGTGCTCGGCCAGGAACGCGAAGACACTCCCCGCCGGGATCAACTCCCGGCAGGTCTCCCACACATCCGGCCCGACCAGCTCCCCGGCCCATTCCCCCATCGCCACAGAGACGAGTCTGGCCCCACCACACGGACGGTGGGGCCAGAACCCAACATCTTCATCAGACTTCTAGGTCCTGTCAGGGCCTGGGACCGGCGCCCGACGACGGACCGGTCCCGGAGGCCCCCCGGGTGCGGTCCGCGCTGGGCCGGCCGGTCAGCCGCCCAGCGTGATGAGGGCGGCGATCGCCGGGCCGAAGGCGCCGCCCAGCTGGTAGCAGAGGTTGAAGAGACCGATCGCCGTGGGCCGCTGGGCGGCCGGCGTGGCCTGGGTGGCGGACACCGCGAGCGTCGCCTGGCCCGCACTCGTCGCGAGGACGGCCAGGGTCGCGACCGGCAGGAGCAGCGGAGCCCAGGGGGTCAGCGCGGCGGTGAGCGGGGCCAGTGCGCCGACCGTGAGCACGATCGTCAGGACCCGTCGGCGGCCCATCCGGGCCGAGGCGGCGGCCAGCGCCATGGCGAGCGCCGAACCGACGAGGAGGGCGACCAGCTGGCCGGTGCCGATGGTGGAGGTGGACCAGTCGGTCCGCCGGTGCAACAGCTGCGGGACGGTGAAGAGCAGCGTGAAGTACGAGGTCGAGACGGTGCAGGCGAGCAGGGCGGACAGGACGAACGTCCGGGTGCGCAGCAGCGACAGCGGGACGAAGCCCGTGGGGTTGGACCGGACGTGGAGGACCAGCAGCGCTGCCGCTGCCAGTGCGGCGGCGACCGCCGGGAGCGGGTAGCGCGGGACGAGCACCAGGGCGGTGGCCAGCAGGACGAGCAGCGCGGCGCCCCGGCCGTCGAAGCGGGTGGTCTGCGGGGGTGCGGAGAGGTCGGCGCGGCGCATGACCGCCGGCACCGCGATCAGGGCCACGGCCCCCACCGCGAGGGACAGCCGCCAGGAGGCCGCCCCGGCGACGGCCGAACCGAGCAGCGGTCCGACCGCGCCCAGCGTCCCGAAGCCCGCCGTGATCACGCCCATCCGGCGGACCGAGCCCGCCAGGCTCATCGCCGCGGTGATCAGGCCGGCGGCACCCACGGCCTGGGCCGCCCGCCCGGTCATCGCGAGCGGCAGCCAGGGCGCCGCGGCGACGACCGCGGTGCCGGCCACGATCAGGGCGGTGCCGAGCCGGAGCGTGCTGCCCAGGCCGCGGCGTCGCAGCAGGCTCGCCATCAGCGGTGTGCCGACGGCCATGGCCCAGGCGAAGACGGTGACGAGCCAGGTCGCGGTGGCCGTTCGGACGCCGAGCGAGCCGGCCATCTCGGGAAGGATCAGGACCGGGCTGTTGGCGCTGGCGGCGACCGGGGTGGCCAGCAGGGCCAGCCACGCGACCGGCACCGGGCGGCGTGGAGCGGGCCCCGCGCCGGCCGGCTGTGGTGGGGCGGTGCGGGTGTCGCCGTGGGTGTCGTTATGGGTGTCGTTCTGGCTGTGGGCGCGCAGCGTCAACGCGGACATCGGATGCCCCCCTCGTTCAGGACCGTCAATCTCAACACTGAGATAACACCAGCTGGCTCTCTTAGAGTCAAGTATCTCGAAACTAAGAGAATCGATACTGATAGAGTTCTCCTTGAGAGAGTCGGGATCGAGAGGAGTGACGGCGATGAGCGACGCCGTGGACGCGATCATCGGGCAGTGGGCCAAGGAGCGCCCCGACGCCGTGGAGGGTCTCTGGCCGGTCGAGCTCTTCGGGCGCGTCCAGCGCCTCGCGCTGGTGGTCGAGCGGTCGGTCAAGGCCACCGCGGCCGCGCACGGCCTGGACGTCGGCGAGTTCGACCTCCTCGCCACGCTGCAGCGCTCCGGGCCGCCCTACGCCCTCACGGCCGGGACGTTCCTCAAGGCGTCCATGGTCTCCTCCGGCACCATCACCAACCGCGTCGACAAGATGGAGGCCAAGGGCCTGGTCGAACGCGTGCGGGACGGGGAGGACCGGCGCACCGTCAAGATCCGGCTCACCGAGCGCGGGCACGAGGTCACCCGGGCCGCCTTCGCCGATCATCTGGCGAACTACGCGAAGCTGCTCGACGACGTCGACCGCGACCTGGTCGAGGAGTCCGGCGCGACCCTGCGTCGCGTCCTGGAGGCCCTCGGCGACACCAGCATCACCTGACGGCCGACCGGCACCGTCGCGCGCGCCGGCCCGACCGTCCGTCGCCGACCGGTTCCGGGCGGTCCGCGGAACCACCCGCAGGCGTCGTACGTCGTAATCGGGGGTGATCGGCCGGGGGGACAGGCCGCCTCGGCACGTTAGGCTGCACTTTCGGGGAGCGGCCTGTGCCGCCATGATCGACGTCGAGACCGCCGGCCACGCACCGCACGCGTACCGCCGCCGCGGCTCGTCCTGCCACGGAGGTAGCTGGCCTTGCACATCGACGCCTGGATCGAGAGCGTGCCGCCGAATGCGGTGTACGCCCTGGTCGCGCTGATCATCGGGCTGGAGTCCCTGGGCATCCCGCTGCCCGGCGAGATCGCGCTGGTGTCGGCGGCCCTGCTGTCCGCCAAGGGCGTGGTGAGCCCGGTCTGGGTCGCGGGCTGCGCGATCGCGGGCGCGATCATCGGTGACTCGATCGGCTACTCGATCGGTCGCAAGGGCGGCAAGCAGCTGTTCGAGAAGCTCGGACGGAAGTTCCCCAAGCACTTCGGGCCGGACCACCTGGCCAGCGCCGAGCGCTCGTTCCAGAAGTGGGGCATGTGGGCCGTCTTCTTCGGCCGCTTCATCGCCCTGCTGCGCATCTTCGCCGGCCCGCTCGCCGGTGCGCTGAAGATGCCGTACTGGAAGTTCCTGATCGCCAACGTGCTCGGCGGCGTGGTCTGGGCCGGCGGGACCACGCTGCTGGTGTACCAGGTGGGCAAGGTGGCCGAGCAGTGGCTGTCGCGCTTCTCCTGGGTGGGCCTGCTGCTCGCCGTGCTGATCGGCACGCTCTCGGCCTGGATCATGAAGCGCAAGGCCGCCAAGTCCGCGAAGCAGCGCGAGGCCGAGAACGCGGCCGCCGCGACCTCCTCCGCCGCCGCCGAGCCGACGGCCGCCGCACCCGCCGTGGACTGACCCTCCGCAGCGGACGGATGCGGCAGCGCCGCAGCGCCGCACATCGTCGGGCTTGTCGCTCCAGCGGAGCGGCCACACCGCCGGGGTAGCATCGGGCTACCCCGGCGGTGGCATGTAAAGCAGCAGGTGGAGGGCCCGATGACGCAGCAGACGTGGGACGCGGTGGACGCGTACTTCACCGATCGGCTGATCGGCCACGATCCGGAGCTGGAGGCCGCGGCGGCCGCTGCCGACCGGGCCGGGCTGCCGCACATCGCCGTGGCGCCCAACCAGGGCAAGCTGCTCCACCTGCTGGCCCTCACCCAGGGCGCCCGCCGGATCCTGGAGGTCGGCACGCTCGGCGGCTACAGCGCGATCTGGCTGGCCCGGGCGCTGCCCGCCGACGGCCGGCTGATCACGCTGGAGATCGACCCCCGCCACGCGGAGGTCGCCCGGGGCAACCTGGCCCGGGCCGGGCTGGACGGGGTCGCCGAGGTCCGGATCGGCCCGGCCGCGGACACGCTGGCCCGGCTGGTGGCGGACGGCGTCGAGCCGTTCGACCTGGTCTTCATCGACGCGGACAAGCAGAGCAACCCGGAGTACTTCGCCCGGGCGCTGGAGCTGACCCGCCCCGGTTCGCTGATCGTCGTGGACAACGTGGTCCGCGCCGGCGCCGTGGCCGACGCCGCGAGCACCGACCCGGCGGTCACCGCCACCCGGCGCCTGCACGACCTGATCGCCGCCGAGCCGAGGGTCTCCGCGACCTCGGTGCAGACGGTGGGCACCAAGGGCTACGACGGCTTCACCCTGGCCCGCGTGCGGAGCTGATCCGGACCGCGGAGCTGAGCCGTGGAGCTGAGCCGCGCCGCGGAGCTCGCGGAGCCGAACAGCACGGCAAGGCCGCGCAGGAAGGCCGCACCGCGTTCCGGAACCGGCCGGAGCGCCGCGAACGGGACCGGCGGACCGGCACACGAACGAGAGAGCGAAGGACACCATGCGGATCGGACTGCTGGGCACCGGCCCCTGGGCGGAGCGGGTGCACGCGCCCGTCCTCGCGGAGCACCCCGCCTACGAGTTCGCGGGCGTCTGGGGCCGCCGGCCCGAGGCGGCCGCCGCGCTCGGCGCGGCGCACGGCGTGCCCGGCCACGCCGACCTCGACCGGCTGCTCGCCGAGGTGGACGCCGTCTCCATCGCCCTCCCGCCGACCGTCCAGGCGGACCTCGCGGTGCGCGCCGCCGAGGCCGGCTGCCACCTGCTGCTGGACAAGCCGGTCGCGCTGACCGTCCCGGACGCCCGCCGCGTGGTCCGGGCGACCGGCGCCGGCGGTCTCGCCTCGGTGGTCTTCTTCACGGTCCGCTTCGGCGGCGAGCAGATCCCGTGGATCGAGAAGCAGGCCGCGGTCGGCGGCTGGTTCACCGGCCGCTCCGACTGGCTCGGCTCGGTCTTCGCCCCCGACAGCACCAGCCCGTACGCCGCCTCGGCCTGGCGCCGGGAGAAGGGCGCGCTCTGGGACGTCGGCCCGCACGCGCTCTCCGTCCTGCTGCCGGTGCTCGGCGACGCGGCGCAGGTCACCGCCGTGGCCGGCCCGCTCGACACCGTCCACCTGGTCCTGCGGCACACCGGCGGCGCGTCCAGCACCCTCGCGCTCAGCCTGACCGCCCCGCTGGCCGGCGGCGGCACCGGCCTGGAACTGCGCGGCGAGGCCGGCGTCGTCCACCTCCCCGAGCGCGGCGAGGGCCCGGTCGCCGCCCTCCACCGCGCCCTCGACGCCCTGGCCGACTCCGTCCGCACCGGCGTCCCGCACGCCTGCGACGCCGTCTTCGGTCTCCGCGTGGTCGAGATCCTGGCCGCCGCCGAGCACTCCCTCACCACGGGCACCGCGGTCACCCTCTGACGCCGCCCGCCGGCCCCGCCGGCCCCGGTGCCGGGTCCGGCGCGAGCGGAGAGTCCGGGTGCGGCGGCGCCCGGACGGTCGGGCGGACGCGCGCATGATCTCGTCCGGCACGCCGGGCGCGGGCCGGCGTCGCGCAGCCGCGCCGGTGGGGGTGCGCGAAGCCCCGGCGCGCGCCGCCCGCAGGCTCTAAGCTGGCGCGGCCAAGCACCCCACGACATCGGGAGCCGGACGATGGCCGTACCTCGCGACGCCCTGCTGGACCTGCGCCGGGCCGCCTCGGCGGGACTGCTCGACCTCGACGCGTCCGGCCCCGCCTCGCGCGATGCGGTGCGGGCGCGGGAAACCCTCCTGGAGCCGCACTTCGGTGCCGTCGACTGGTCGGTTCCGCCGAGCTACGGGGCGCTGCTGGCGGAGCACAACCGGCTGTGCTGCCGCCGGGAGGAGGACGATCTTGAGCGGGAGTTCGTTCTCGTGGACGAAGAGGAGCTCGTCGACCTGAACGCCGAGCTGGTGCACCTGCCCGAGGGGGTCGGCCGCGAGCCGGGGCGGTACCTGTCGACCAACCACCTGGTCGGGTTCGCCGAAGCCGGCTACGAGGCGGTGTGGTGCTTCGACGTCGCGCAGCCCGGCGAGGACGGCGAGTACCCGGTCTACTACCACCATCAGGACGAGCCGCGGGCACGCTACCTCGCGGACGGCGCGTGGGAGGAGCAGGCCGACGCCGTGCCAGACTTCCCGTCGTTCGCGGCCTGGTTCGAGGCGATGGCCGCGGCCTTCACCGCCGCGCGGCCCCCGGCCTGGTTCGACGAGATGGGTACCCCGGCCCTGGTCGGGCTCGCCCGCGACGGCGTCTTCCGGGCCGGCGGCCGGCCCTGACCGAAGCCCTGACCGAAGCCCTGACCGGCCGCGGCGACGCAAGCGCCGGGCTGCCGGCTCCGGGCCCCGGCCCCGCCGCGGGCCGGGCCCGGCCGACGCCGGGTCAGGCCGGGCCCGGGGGGCCGGGGCGACGGTCCGCGGGGCGGGCCGGGGGGATCGGAGGGGCGTGGAAGTCGCGCGGCCCGGTCCAGAGGGCGGGGACGGCGTCGCTGCGGCGGGCCAGCTCGTAGGCCAGAGCCTCGTAGTTCACGCGCCAGCCGTGGAAGTGCGGCCAGGCGTCGGCGGTGGCGCGCTCGCGGGGGAAGCCGGCCGCGGTGATCATGGCGACGGCGGCGTCGAACTCGGTGTAGCTGAGCCGGATCGGGGTGTCGGGCGACGGGTCCGGGTCGAAGTCGACGCGCAGCGAGCGGGCGATGTCGCGCAGCGCGGTGAACCCGGCGCGCAGCACCAGGCGGGCCTCGGGCGGCGCCGAGCGCGGGTTGACGGCCAGGTGGATGGCGGCGGCGTCCATCACGGAGACCAGGCCGACCACCCAGCTGCGGTTCGGCTGCGGGGAGCGGAAGGAGAGCAGCACGGGGTAGTTGGAGTGGCTCTCACCGATGTCCGCGGCAAGCCGCTCCCAGTCGCGGTAGAGCTGGGGCAGCGCCGTCTCGGTGTCGACCAGCGACTGGCGGGCCAGCAGCTCCGGGCCCCAGGCGGGCTCGCCGGCGCGGGACTGGAGGAGCGTCACCTCGACCTCGCGGCGGTTGTAGGCGCCGTACAGGGTGGGCAGGTAGGAGATCTGCAGCGCGATCACCAGCGGGCCGCTGGCCGCCGCCATGAAGTCGATGACGGAGAGGTGGAGGCGGTCGCCGCTGGCGAAGCCGAGGGTGAAGAGGCTGGATCCGGCCTCGCGGAAGGAGACCGCCCAGTCCAGCTGCGAGGTGCCGTGCAGCAGCAGGGTGTAGGCGATCAGCATGCTGCCCAGCCAGACCCCGAGCATGCCGAGCAGGACCAGCGGGGCGAGCCAGGTCTGTACCCGGTCCTGCGTGTGGTAGCCGCCGAACGGCTGTGTGAGCAGGCGCAGCAGCGCCCGCAGGGTGCGCCAGAGTCGGTGCACCAGGGCGGAGTAGAGCCCGCGCGGGACCACGAGGGTCCGCAGGATGCTGGCGACGGTCAGGACCAGGAGCAGCACACCGGCCAGGGTGTGGATCAACCTCATGGAGGACATTCTGGCGGTCCGGCGGCATTGACAGGGCACGGCCCACCGCTGAATGCTAAGCAAGCGCTTAGTCAGCCGAGTGAGGAGAGCGATCCGTGCCAGAGAACCCCGTCGACCCGCCCGGCCTCGACCTCGCCCGGCTCCGCGCCCACCTGGACCGCGAGCTGCCCGGCACGGTGCAGGGCCCGCTGGACGCCGAGCTGATCGAGGGCGGCCGCTCCAACCTCACGTACGTGCTCACCGACGGCACCGGCCGCTGGGTGCTGCGCCGCCCGCCGCTCGGTCACGTGCTCGCCACCGCCCACGACATGGGCCGCGAGCACCGGGTGATGACCGCGCTCGGCGGTACCGGCGTGCCCGTCCCCGGCACCCTCCTGCTCGACCCGGGCACGGAGACGCTCGGCGCGCCCTGGTACCTGATGGACTTCGTCCCGGGGACGGCCCACCGGGACGCCGCCCCCCTCGCCGGCCTCGGCGCCCCGCGCGTCCACGCGATCGGCGAGCGGCTGGTCGACACCCTCGCCGCCCTGCACCGGATCGACCCGGCGGCCGTCGGGCTCGCCGACTTCGGCCGCCCGGACGGCTACCTGGAGCGGCAGCTGCGCCGCTGGTCCACCCAGCTCGCCGCCTCCCGCAGCCGCGAGCTGCCCGGCGTCGACCGGCTGCACGGCCTGCTCGCCGCCCGGCTGCCGGAGTCCCCCGTGCCCGCCCTCGTCCACGGCGACTACCGGCTGGACAACGTGCTCGTCGACGAACACGACGCCGTCGCCGCCGTCCTGGACTGGGAGATGTCCACCCTCGGGGACCCGCTCACCGACGTCGGCCTGCTGGTGATGTACACCGAGCTGGCCGGGGTCGGCGGCGGCATCATCCCCTCCGCCGCCACCGCCCCGGGCTTCCCCTCCGCCGGCGAGCTGGTCGCCCGGTACGCGGGGCTCACCGGCCGCGAAGCCGCCGACCTCGACTGGTACGTCGCCTTCGCCTCCTTCAAGCTCGCCGTCGTCGCCGAAGGCATCCACTACCGCTTCCGGCAGGGCAGCACCCTCGGCGCCGGCTTCGAACGGGCCGGCGAGATCGCCCCCGTCCTCGCCGAGCACGGCCTGACCACCCTCAAGGAGCGCTGACCCGATGGACTTCGCCCACGACGCCCGCACGCTCGAACTGCGCGAGCAGCTGCTGGCCTTCATGGACGCGCACGTGTACCCGGCCGAGCCCGTCCTGGAGGCACAGCTCGCCGACCCGGCCCGCACCGCCTGGGCCGTGCCGCCGATCGTCGCCGAACTGCAGGCCGAGGCCCGCAAGCAGGGCCTGTGGAACCTCTTCCTGACCGATCGGCACGGTCTGCCCGGTGAGCCGGGCGCCGGGCTGACCAACCTCCAGTACGCGCCGCTCGCCGAGATCACCGGCCGCAGCCCCCAGCTGGCGCCGCCCGCCCTCAACTGCGCCGCGCCCGACACCGGCAACATGGAGCTGCTCGCCCAGTTCGGCTCCGCGGAGCAGAAGCGGCAGTGGCTCACGCCGCTCCTCGACGCCGGGATCCGCTCCGCCTTCGCGATGACCGAACCGGACGTCGCCTCCTCCGACGCCACCAACATCGAGACCCGGATCGAGCGCGACGGCGACGACTACGTGATCACCGGCCGCAAGTGGTACATCACGGGCGCGATGAACCCGCAGTGCCGGATCCTCATCGTGATGGGCAAGACCGACCCCGGCGCCGACCCGCACCGGCAGCAGAGCATGGTGCTCGTCCCGCGCGACACCCCCGGCGTCACCGTGCGGCGCGGCATGAAGGTCTTCGGCTACGACGACTCCGACCACGGTGGCCACGCCGAGATCCACTTCGACGGCGTCCGCGTCCCGGCGGCGAACCTGATCGGCGAGGAGGGCGCCGGCTTCGCGATCGCCCAGGCCCGGCTGGGCCCGGGCCGGATCCACCACTGCATGCGGGCGATCGGCATGGCCGAGCGGGCCGTCGAGCTGATGTGCCGGCGGACGCTGGACCGGGAGGCCTTCGGCCGGCCGCTCGCCGACCAGGGCGTGGTGCAGGACTGGATCGCCGAGTCCCGCGTCCGGATCGAGCAGCTGCGGCTGCTGGTGCTCAAGACCGCCTGGCTGATGGACACCGTCGGCAACCGCGGCGCGCACACCGAGATCCAGGCCATCAAGATCGCCACCCCGAGCACCGTCGAGTGGATCCTCGACAAGGCCGTCCAGGCCCACGGCGCGGCCGGCGTCGGGCAGGACACCCCGCTCGCCCAGCTCTGGGCCGGCAACCGGACGCTGCGCCTGGCCGACGGGCCCGACGAGGTGCACAAGCGCTCGCTCGCCAGGCGCGAGCTGAAGCGCCACCGCTGACCCCGGCGCGCGGGCGCCGGCCCGCCCGGCCCGCCCGGGCCGCCCGCCCCGCGCGCCGCGGCGGCGTCGCTCCGCGGCGGCCCCTAGGGGAGCGCCCGGAGCGCGGGGCTCCCTCGAACGGGTGTCATATCAGGGTGGAACCGGGAGGCTTGGTTCCGAGGTATGACGTCCACGCACCACTGCGGCCCGTACTGTCACGGTACGGGCCGGCCGGTCGGCGGCGGGCGGAGACGAACGGGGAACGGGCGAGCATGCGCAAGCGGGGGCAGGAGCAGTACCGGGGTCACGACCGGGCACAGGCAGAGGGACAGGCGCCGGCACGGGCACGCACCCGGGCACCCGGCCGGTCCGCGGCCCGGGGCCGCAGCCGGGCGGCGCGGACCGGGATCGCCGCGGTGCTGGCGGCGACGGCGCTGCTGGGCACGGCCGCCGCACCGGCGACGGCCGCAGCAGCGGCACCCGCCCCGGCCGGGACGGAGCGGCAGGCCCGCGCCTGGCTGCCCGAGCCGACCGGGCCCTACCCGGTCGGCACCACCACCCTGCACCTCACCGACGCCGGGCGGCAGGACCCGTGGAAGCCGGAGCGGGCCCGCGAGCTGATGATCAGCCTCTGGTACCCGACCGCGCGCCCCGCCACCGGCGACGACCGCGCCCGCTACATGGACCCGCGCGCGGCCGAGCACTTCGGCGGCGCGGACGGCGCCGCCGTCTTCAACTACCGCACCGAGCCCGGCCGGACGGCCTGGCAGCAGATCCGCACCCAGGCCCGCCAGGACGCGCCCGCGCTGCCCGGCCGCGGCCCCCGCCCGGTGGTGCTCTACTCGGCGGGGCTCGGCGACCCGCGCACCTGGGGCACCGGCCTGGTCGAGGACCTCGCCTCCCGCGGCTACGTGGTGGTCACCGTCGACCACACCTACGACGCGTCCGAGGTGGTCTTCCCGGACGGCAGCCGCGCCGACTCCGTCCTTCCCGGCATGGCCGGCCCCGACCTGGACATCGGCGCGCTGCTCCGCAAGGTGATGCGGACCCGGGTCGACGACACCCGCTTCGTCCTGGACGAGCTGGCCGCGCTGCGCACCGACGGTCGGCTGCCGGCCGGTCTCGGGGCCTCGCTCGACCTGGGCCGGATCGGCATGGTCGGCCACTCGGCCGGCGGGTTCACCGCAGTGCAGACCATGCACGACGACCCGCGGATCGCGGCCGGGGTCAACATGGACGGCCAGCTGCACTTCCCGGGGCCGGACGGCACCGGGGTCAACCTGGGCAGCGTCGCCGAGGACGGCCTGGACCGGCCGTTCCTGCTGATGGGCACCGGGAGCGAGGACTCCGGCGACTACCACCACCAGCCCGGCTGGGCCGCGCTCTGGCAGCACAGCAGCGGCTGGAAGGCGGACGTCACGCTCACCGGTTCCCGGCACGGCTCGTACACCGACGCGCAGTCGCTGCTGCCGCAACTCGCCCGCCAGGGCGCCGTGTCGGGGGATCAGCTGCGCTCGGACGTCGGGGACGTCCGGCCGGAGCGCGCGGTGGCGGCGACCCGCGCGTACGTCGCGTCGTTCTTCGACCGGTGGCTGCGCGGGCACGACGACCACCTGCTGGACGGGCCCTCCCCGCGCTTCCCGGAGATGGAGTTCACCCGCTAGCGCGAACCCGCGGGGCCGCGGAGCCCGCGAGCCCGCGGGGCCTGCTCACCGGGCCCGCCGCCGTCACGCGGCGGGCCCGGTGAGCAGGCCTCAGCTGCCCAGCACCACGACCCGGCCGGTGGTGAGACCGTCCGCGACCTGCTGGACGGCGTCCGCCGCCCCGGTGAGCGGGAGGCGGGCGCTCACCAGCGGGCGGACCACGCCGGCCGCGGCCAGCTCGGAGAGCTGCTCGTGCGCGGCCCGGACCGCCTGCGGGTCGTGGGTGTTGTACAGGCCCCAGTGCAGCCCGAGCAGGCTGTAGTTCTTCACCAGGGCGTGGTTGAGCGGCGGCGCCGGGATCTCCCCGCTCGCGAATCCGACCACCACGATGCGGCCCTCGAACGCGACGCACCTGGCCGAGCCGGTGAACGCGGCGCCGCCGACCGGGTCGAAGGCCACGTCGGCGCCCCGCCCGCCGGTCGCCTCCTTGACCGCGGCGACGAAGTCCTCGGCGCTCCGGTCCACCACCAGGTCGGCGCCGAGCTCCTTGGCGACGGCGGCCTTGGCGGGGCCGCCGACCACGGCGATCACCCGCGCACCGGCGGCCCGGCCGAGCTGGACCGCCGCACTGCCGACCCCGCCGGCCGCCGCGTGCACCAGCAGCGTCTCACCCGGCCGCAGCCCGGCCCGCCGGTGCAGCGCGAACCAGGCGGTCTGGTAGCCGATGTGCAGCGCGGCCGCCTCGGCGTCGTCGAGGGCGCCGGGCGCCGGGAACGCGGCCCCGGCGTCCAGCAGCGCGTACTCGGCGAAGGCACCGGCGGGCAGCACCGGGTTGCCGATCACCCGCTCGCCCGCCCGGGGGCCGTCCACCACCTCGCCGCAGAGCTCGACGCCGGGGGTGAACGGCAGCGGCGGGCGCACCTGGTAATGGCCCCGCACCATCAGCGCGTCCGGGAAGTTGACGGCGGCGGCCCGCACCCGGACCACCAGCTGCCCCGCCGCGGCCACCGGCGCCGGAACGTCCTCGGCCAGCCGCAGCACCGCGCGCGGCTCGCCCCACTCGTGCACCTGCCAGGCCCTCACAGCGCCGCGCTCCGTTCCAGCCCCTGCTGGAGCCGGTTGACGCCGGCCAGCCAGCGGTCCGGGTCGGTGGCGCGGACGGCGTAGTACTCGGCCACCTCGGCGTGCGGCAGGACGAGGAAGCGGTCCTCGCGCAGCGCGTCGAGCAGGGCCGCGGCGACGTCCGCCGGCTCCATCGCGGTCGGGGCCAGCAGCGCCTCGCCGACCGCGCCGGCCGCGGTGAGCATGTCCGTCCGCACGCCCTGCGGGCAGAGCGCGTGCACCCGGACGCCGCGGTGGCGGTAGGTGGCGGCCAGCCATTCGGCGAAGGCGAGCGCGCCGTGCTTGGAGACCGCGTACGGGGCCGAGCCGAGCATGGTGAGCAGCCCGGCGGCCGACACGGTGGAGACGAACCGGCCGGCGCCGCGCTCCAGCCAGCGGGGGAGCAGCAGGTCGGCGGCGCGGACGTGCGCGAGCACGTTGACCTCCCAGGCGGCCGCCCAGGCACCGGCCGACGCGTCGGCCCCGCCGACCGGCGCGACCCCGGCGTTGGCGCACCAGACGTCGATCTCGCCGAGCGCGGCCCGGGCCCGGTCGACCAGCGCGGCCACGCCCTCGGCGGAGGCGGCGTCGCCGGGGGCGGCCGTGCCGCCGCACTCGGCGGCCACCGCACCGGCGGCCGCGGCGTCCAGGTCGTTGACCACCACGCGGGCACCGGCGGCGGCGAAGGCGCGGGCCAGCGCGGCCCCGATGCCCCGGCCGGCGCCGGTCACCACCACGCCCTGGCCGGCGAAGTCCCCGGCGGGCCCGGTGGGCTCCGCGGCGGCGGTCACAGCCCGCCGCCCAGGGTCACGCCGCCGTCCACCACCAGGGTCTGACCGGTGATCCAGGCGGCGTCCGAGGAGAGCAGGAAGGCCACCGCGCCCGCGACGTCCTCCGGCACCCCGAGCCGGCCCAGCGGGTACGCGGCGGCCACCTGCTCCTCGCGGCCCTCGTAGAGCGCCTCGGCGAACCTCGTCTTCACCACCGCGGGCGCGACGGCGTTGACCCGGATGCCCTGGCCGCCCAGCTCGGCGGCCAGCTCCGTGGTGAGCCGCATCAGGGCTGCCTTGGACACCCCGTACAGGCCGATCCCGAGGGACGCCCGGATGCCCGCGATGGAGGCCACGTTGACCACCGAGCCGCCGTGCTCGCCCATCCAGGCGGCGTGCGCCCGGCGGGTCCAGGCCAGCGGGGCGAGCACGTTGACGGCGAGGATCTTGGCGGCGGCCGCCTCGTCGGTGTCCAGCACGGGGCCGTAGACCGGGTTGATGCCGGTGTTGTTGACCAGGTGGTCGAGCCGGCCGAAGGCCTCCATCGTGCGGGCGACCGCGTCGTCCTGGTGGGCCGGGTCGTCGGCCTTGCCCGCGACGCCGATGGCGACCTCGGGGCCGCCCAGGTCGCGGACGGCCTCGGCGAGCGGCTCGGCGTTGCGGGCGGTCAGGCAGACCCGGGCGCCGCGGGCCACCAGCTCCCGCGCGATCCCGAGGCCGATGCCCCGGCTGGAGCCGGTGACGACGGCCACTTGGCCCTTGAAGGAGTGCACCACGGAGGGTCCTTTCGCGCGGTCCGGCCGAAGGGCTGGCCGGGGGCTGGCCGGGGAGCCGGCCGGAGGGACCGGCCGGCGGGTCTCACGTTCTGCCTCAGTACTCGTGACTAAGCGCTTGCTTAGCATGCTGTCGGTGCGGGACCCTGTCAACAGCCCGCCCGACCCCGCCGCCGGACCGTCCGCACGACCCTTCTGGGAGGATGGCGCCATGACCAGCACGCCCATCGCCGACCTATGGCCCGCCCGGCCCGGCGGCGCCGACGCCCGCCCCGAGGCGGCGTACCGGCTGCTCCAGGCCGCCGTGGAGTCCTTCGCCGAGCGCGGCTTCCACGCGACCACCACCCGGGACATCGCCACCGCGGCCGGCATGAGCCCCGCGGCGCTCTACATCCACTACCCGTCCAAGGCCGCCCTGCTCGCCGAGATCAGCCGGACCGGGCACGCGGCCACCCTCGCCCTGGTCCGGGCCGCGGCCGGCGGCGCCGGCGACGCGGCCGCCCGGATGCGTCGCCTGGTCGAGGACTTCACCGTCTGGCACGCCCGCGGCCGCACCGTCGGCCGGGTGGTCAACTACGAACTGCACGCCCTGCCCGAGGACGACTACGCGGTGGTCGCCGCGCTGCGCCTGGACATCGAGCGCGAGGTGACCGCCCTCATCGAGGAGGGCGTCACCGGCGGCCTCTTCGTCGTCCAGGAGGTCCGCACCGCCGCCCGGGCGGTCACCTCGCTCGGCATCGACGTCTCCCGCTGGTACACCGACCGCAGCAGCGAGACACCGGAGGAGCTCGGCCGCCGCTACGGCGAGCTGGTGCTGCGGATGCTCGGCGCCCGCCTCTGACGCGACCGGCGGGGCGCCGGGGCCGACGGAGGCAGGTCTACGGCTTGACGGCGGTGTGCACGTACCAGGAGACGTAGTCCCGGACCTTGTACATCTCCACCACCGACCGCATGTTCAGCCACCGCTCCGCCGGGCCGAACAGTCGCAGCAGCGCGTACGGCACCCGGAAGTAGGCGTAGAGCGCGTCCGAGGTCGGCCGGTACCGCGCGGTCGCGTCCAGCGCCTCCTCGACCCGGAAGCCCGCCCCGGCCAGCAGGTCGTTCAGACTCCGGGTGTCGTACTGCTTCGCCCCCGGGAAGACCATCGCGTCCAGGTACGGATCCAGCACAGCGCGGCCCTCGGCGCCCAGCTCGTCCCGCGGCGCACCGATCGGGCCCAGGAGCACCAGCCGGCCGCCCGGCCGCAGCACCCGGTGGAGCTCGGCCAGCGCCCGCGCCGGGTCGTACGAGTGCACCAGCGTCTCCATCGAGTACGCGCCGTCGAACGAGCCGTCGGCGAACTCCAGGTCGTGGTAGTCGCCCCAGGAGAACGTGGTCCGGTCCTCCAGCGCGGCCCGTTCGCTCAGCCGGCGGGCCTCCCGGACGTGGAAGTCCAGCACGTCGACCCCGGTGATCCGCAGGCCGAACCGCTTCGCCATCTCCCGCGCCACCACGCCCGCACCGCAGCCGGCGTCCAGCACCCGGGAGCCGGCCGGCAGCGACAGCTTCCGCCCCAGCACCCCCTCCAACTGGCGCTGCGCCCGCCAGCAGCGCCACTTCGACTGGCCGGGCTCCGTCCAGCCCCAGTGCCGGGCGTTGCGGCAGACCGCCGTGTAGAAGAGCCGGCTGCCGGGGCGTCCGTAGACGCGCCGCAGCCCGGTGAGATCGAGCTCGCCACTGACCATCTGCACCCGCCCGGCCTTCCGCTGCTCCGCGCCGCCGCCGCCGTTGTCGCTGCCGCCGCCGTCGCTGCCGTCGTCGCCGTGCGGCGCGTACCGTCCCGCGCCGCCGTCCCGCCCACGCTAGCGACGGACTCCGGGCGGCGCCGGTCCGGTGCGTCCGCTCGGGTGGTGGGCGGACGCCGCACCGGGGCGTGGGGCGCGGTGCGGGCGCGGGTCCGGCCGGGGTGCGGAGGTGGGGCCGCCCCGCCCCGGGAGGTCGGGGCGGGGCGGCGGGTGGACGTGGGGGTGTGGGGGCGGGTGTGTCGGGGGGAGCTCAGCAGCTCCAGTTCACCTTGTAGAAGGTGGAGTAGTGGTTCGAGGTGTAGTAGTCCTCGTGGTAGACGCGGCCGGTGACGATCCGTCGGGCACCGCGGGTCGGGCTGCCGGGGGTGATGACGGTGTACTCGTGGTAGTAGCCGGAGGACTTGGCGGGCAGCACGCCCTCCCGGTTCTGGAAGACCACGCCGTCCTGCGAGTACGGGAAGGGGCCGCCGGCGTCGATCAGGTCCAGGGTGTCCCAGGCCTCGTCCGGCAGGTCGGTCAGGCACACGCTGCCGCTGACGGTGGCGTGGGCCTCGGTCGCGAACACGGCGGTCGGCGCCAGGGCGATCAGGCCGACGGCGACGACGGAAGCGGCGCGGGTCTTCAACGCGCGTAGAGCAATTCGCATGGCAGCAGTCTGAAGTCTTGTCAGGTTCGCGCGGAACCCTTGTCGGAGCGGTGCGGAAACACTTCACGTCCGCGTAACTGGCGCAGCCCCGGGGCGATGCGCGGCGTATCCGATCCACACGGAATCCGCCAGGATTCGCGTGCATCGGCGCCGGTCGGAGCCGCCGTCGCGGCGGCGCGGCGCGGCGCGTCGACGTGCCGGACGCGCGGCGGCCCGCCGCCGGGCGTGCCGGCGGCGGGCCGTGGTGGAGCGTGGTGCGCCGAAGCGGGGCCGGGAGGTGGGCCGGCCGGCGGTCAGGCCTTGCGGCCGACGCCCGCGTACATCCAGCGGGTGGAGCCCTCGGTCGGGCCGTCCGGGCGCCAGAGCGGGACGAAGTCGACCCCGGGCTCCAGCAGCTCCCAGTCGTCGAAGTACCGCACCACGTCGGCGCGGCCGCGGTCGTGGATCTTCGAGGCGGTGTTGTCCCAGGTCTTCGCGACCTCGGCGGCCCGCTCGGGGTCGCCTTCGGAGCTGCTGTGCGAGACCAGCAGGTAGCTGCCGGGGGCGACCCGCTTGTGGATCGCCTGCACGGCGGCGTCGGCGTGCTCGTCCCCGACGAAGTGCAGTACGGCCAGCAGGAGCACGGCGACCGGCTGCGAGAGGTCGATCAGGTCGCGCAGCTCCGGGCGGTCCAGCAGCTCGTCGAGGTCGCGGAGATCGCCGGTGAGGACGGTGGTGGTCCGGTTGTCCGCGAGCAGCGCCCGGCCGTGGGTGAGCACGATCGGGTCGTTGTCGATGTAGACCACCCGCGAGTCCGGCGCGACCTCCTGCGCGACCTCGTGGACGTTGCCCCGGGCGGGCAGGCCCGAGCCGATGTCGATGAACTGGCGGATGCCCGCTTCGGCGCAGAGCCGGACGGCCCGGCGGAGGAAGGCGCGGTTCTCGCGGGCGCCCTGCGGGATGTCCGGCGCGATGGAGATGGCGTGCTCGGCCGCGGCCCGGTCCGGCGGGAAGTTGTCCTTCCCGCCGAGCCAGTAGTCGTATATCCGGGCCGGATGCGGACGGTCGGTCTGCAGGTCCGTCACATCGCTCTTGCCTCTGTCGTCGAACATCCGGTCCCCTCCGGTGAACTGATAGGCTGTCATGTACATGTCCGCCAGGGGGCGGCTCGGTGACGGCCGGTCGAACGTTCACGCATGATAGCGGTCCCGGGCGAACGCCCCGGTTGCTCAGAGCGGACCGTGCTCCCGAAGGACCCTCCTGGCCTGGGCGAAGAGCATGCCGACGTTCACGGTCTTGCGGCAGACGACCACGGCGACGACCTCGTCCGCGCTCTCCATCCGCAGGAACAGGTGCGTCAGGTTGTCGCTGTTGACCAGGATCTCCTGGAAGTAGTGCCGGTCGCTCACCACGCCGCGGCGCTCCTTGAAGATGCCCTCGATCATCACCACGTTGCGGCCCTGGAAGAGGTCGAGCGTGGCGGCGGCCAGCATGTCGAGGACCTCCGGCGGGTGGGAGTCGACCGTCTCCACCGCCAGCAGCATGCCGGTCGACATGTCGATGATGCCGGCTGCCACGCAGTCGGGGGCCTCGGAGCGGAGGCTCTTCACGATGCGCACCACCCGTTCGGACATGCTGTGGGGTTGGGTCTCCGGCAGGTTCATGGGGGTGCTTCGTCTCCTGGTGTCGTCGATCACGTACTGGATGTGGGGCCGTGCTGGTTGTGGGGCCGTGCTGGGCCGGGGGCGGGTCGTCGCCGGGTCGTGGCGGTCAACCGGCCGGTGCGGCCGGTTCCCTGGGCTCGGCCGACTCGGCCGACTCGGCCGATTCGGCCGCGCGCCGCGGGTCGGCCGGGCCCGCGGGTGCGGTGGGGGCGAGGACGGAGCCGATGCGTTCCGCCGCACCCTGGGTTTCGAGGTGGAGGCGCTTCATGTCCATCCCCGCGTCGCCGAGTACGGCGATCAGTCCGAGTTCGCCGATGGCCTGGGCGAAGAGGTAGCCGTCGCTGAATCTGGCCGTCGTGTGGCGCAGCGGCCCCTTCCCGGTCGCGCTGCCGGACCGGCGGGCGATGCCGACCGCGGCGGCGGTGAGCGCGGCGAGCACCTCGGGGTCGGCGGCGTCGTCGGTCTCGGCCGTGATCAGCAACCCGTCGGCGGACGCCACGACCACGTCGGTGACCCCGACCACCCGGTCCCGCAGAAGCCGCATCTCGGCAGCCAGGTCGTCACCTTTGATCGGCATGGTGCTCCGTATCTGTTCGTTCGTTCACGTGGGTTTCTCGCGAGGGGTTCGTGCGAGTGGGTTCTTGCGAAGGAGGGGATTCGCGAGCGGTTCGGCGGGTTTTCCGCGGAGTCGTGCGAGGGATTGCGCGGGTTTCCGCAGCAGGCTCTCGCCGGGGGCTTCGCAAGCGTTCGGTGCGGGCCCCCCGGAAGGAGGCCCAGCGGGCCGAATCCGGCCGGACCCGGGAATTGGACGGGCTGCGACGGGGCTGCGGCGGGGCCGTTCAGGGGAGCCGGTCGGAGACCGACCGGAGCGGGAACAGTTCGGTGATCCGGCTGGCCCCGCGCTGCCGCAGTGGAAGCGCCGGCCGGTCGGAGCGCGGACCGGCCGCCAGCGGCGGCGCGCCCGTGCCCGGCGAGCCGAAGGGGCGGCCGTTCCCGCCCGCCGTTGCGAGCGGCCGGAGCGTTCCGGGGGGTCCGGCCGTCTGGACCAGGCCCTCCGCGTGCATGCGCGCCATCTCGACGGTCACGGCGTACAGGCTCCGCCCGAGGAGGAAGGCGATGTCGCGGGCGCTGCGGCGCCCGTTGACGCGGACCAGGATCTCGCGCCGGTCGCCGTTCACCGAGGACCGGTCGGGGTTCGCCGGCCCCTCCAGCAGCGCGGCGCCCGTCACCGTCCGCAGGGGGCGGCTGTGGAAGGGGGCGTGGGGTGCGGCGAGCGAGGCGAGCACGCCGATCCGTCGTTCGGCCTCCTGGAGCAGCCAGTCCGCGTCGATGCCCTCGGGGGCCGCGAGGTGCTGGAAGGGGGCGCCCGGATCGAAGGAGAACCCGTCGATCCGTCCCATGCCGATGGCCAGCGCCGCGTCCAAAGCCGCCATCAGGCAGACCAGTTGGAGCTCGGCCTGGCCGACCAGCCCGCGGGCGACCAGCTCGGCCCCGGCCCGGTCGCTCGCCTCTCCGGCTCGCAGGGCGGTCGACCATTCGGACTCGCTCACCCGGCCGGAGTGCAGCAGCAGGGTCTCCACGCCCGGGGCGCCCGGTGAGGAGACCTCGACGACGGCGCCGGTCCGGAAGTGGAACCGGCCGCCGGGGTCGCCGACGACCTGCAGGGAGCCGGAGAGCTCGCCGGTCCGGGCCCGCCGCCGGATCTCGGAGGTGACGGACACCAGGGAGTCGCAGTGTTCCGCCGGCCGTTCGACTTCTGGCATGTTCCCCGCAATCGCCCGGATTGAGTAGCTTTCGACTTCGGGCTCGGACTCTAGCCGCAGGGTCGAATCCGCAATCGAGGAGACCGGAATTGATCGCAATACCTGGCCATGCGGGCATATGACAATCGGATGATGATCGGTGATGTCGGAATTCGCGGTGATCTGTCCGGTGCGCATTCGGCGCATTCGGCGCGGTCGGCGCGGTCGGCGCGGTCGGCGCGGTCGGCGCGGTCGTGCGGGGTCGGCGCGTTCGGCGCGGGGGTCGGGGCCGGGCGGGCCGCCGCCGCGGTCGCCGGGGGTAGCGCCGCGGCCCGGGCCGAGGAAACGACTCTCCTCGGCCCGGGCCGCTGGCGTGCTCGGTCGGGATCAGCCGTTGGCGAGGGCCTGGAGGCGGTCGTAGGCGCCGTTGAAGAGGTTCTGGTCGCCGGGGAAGGTGCCGGAGTCCGCGTACTGCCAGAAGGTCTGGTAGCTCCAGCCGTTGGGGAGCGTGCCGACGGAGGAGGAGTAGCGGGCGATCCAGAGCGGGTTGGTGGACCCGAAGCCGCCGTAGTTCCCGGTGCAGGTGGCCCACCAGTTGGTGGTCGTGTAGATGGTGGGGTAGCGGCCGGTGCGGGAGCGGACGGTGTCGCTGAACGAGCGGATCCAGCCGACCATGCCGCTCTGGCTGAGGCCGTAGCAGGTGGCGCCGTACGGGTTGTACTCGATGTCGAGGGCGGGCGGCAGCGTCCTGCCGTCGCGGGACCAGCCGCCGCCGTGGTCGACGAACCAGTTGGCCTGGGCGGAGCCGGAGGAGCGGTCCGGGAGGGCGAAGTGGTAGGCCCCGCGGATCAGTCCGGCGTTGTAGGAGCCGTTGTACTGCTGGGCGAAGTAGGGGTTCCGGTAGGTGGTCCCCTCGGTGGCCTTGACGTAGGCGAAGCGGGCGCCCTTGGTGGCCACCGACGACCAGTTGACGTTGCCCTGGTAGCTGGCGACGTCCAGTCCGGGGGTCTGGGTGACGGCGAGGGCGGCGATCCCGGCGGTGCTGCCTCTGCCTTCGTGCGCGGCGACGGTGGAGCCGGCGAAGTCGCGCTCGGGGTGGATGGGCGGCAGGTGCCGGTCCGCCTGCTCGGCGGTCGGGGAGGCCTCGGCGGTCGCGGAGGTCTCGGTGGGCGCGGGGTCGGCCGCGTAGGCCGGGGCGGCGGTGCCGGCGGCCAGGGCGACCGCCGCGGCGAGGGCGGCGAGGACGGCGAGCCTGTGGGCTTGCGGGGTTTCGGTGGTACCGGTGGGGCTGGCGGAGCGGGAAGTGCTGGACATGAACACTCCTCTGGTCCGGTTCTGGTGACCCGTGGACAGCGGTACAGCCGGTGCGCCGGTGCGGGACCGGCCGGGAGCAGAGTAGCCATGTCCCCGCCAGGATGGCCAGGTATCGTCGGTAACATCCTGATCGGTCGTCACATCCGTTCGTGCGGAGCCCCGGTGGCCGGACCGGTGGCTGGACCGGTGGCCGGCCGGACCCCGGGGCGCCGCCGCGGCGGTCGGCTCAGGATTGCGGCTGGACGATGTCGACCAGCCAGGTGATGCCGTAGCGGTCGGTGCACATGCCGAAGATGTCGCCCCACATCTGCTTCTCCATCGGCACCATGACGGTGCCGCCGCTGGAGAGCTTCTCCCAGTAGCCGCGCAGCTCGCCCGCGTCCTCGCCGCTCACGCTCACCGAGATGCGGCCGCCGGAGGCGTCCTGGTCCCCCTGCGGGCTGTCGGCGCCCATGAGGGTGAAGCCCGCGGTCGTGGTGAGCATGCTGTGCATGATCCGGTCGGCTCCGCCCCCGGCCTCGGCCTGGCCGAAGTCGCCGTAGGTGTTGACGGTGAGTTCGCCGCCGAAGACCTCGCGGTAGAACTCCATGGCCTCGCGGGCGTTGCCGTTGAACCCGATGTAGGGGTTGAGGATGGAAGCCATCACATCTCCGTTTCCTGACGGTATGTCCGTTCTGGCAGGGTAGGTGATGGCGGGGCGGCGGCCCCGGCGACGACTCCTGACCGGCGCGGCGGATCCGGGCGCGGCGCGGCCTGCCGGACGTGTGCGGGAGTGCGACCGTCCGACCCGCCCCGGTCGCCAGTGCATTCCGGCCGGCCCGGTGACTACCGGCGGCTCCGGTCGGTGCACGGTACGTGTCGGCCCCGTTCGCTCGCGCGCCTGCTCGTGCGGCGCCGGGGCCCCGGCGTGGGACGTCGGACAGGCCGACTTCCCACGCCGCGCCCGCCGGGCACGAGGCGCCCCCGGCGGTGCCGGGGCGCCCGTCGGCCCGCGGGCGGACAATGGAGAGCCAGTGCCAGGGTGTGCCGGAACGGAGGCCGCCGCCGAGACCGCGCGAGCGGGGCGGCCCCGCGGCCCGAGCACCCCTGTCCGGTCGCCGACCGGGAGGTGCCCATGCCGACCGCCCCCACCCTCCGTGGCAGCGCCCTGCTGCCGCGCCTCGCCCGCGTCGTGCACTGGCCCGGGCGCCGCCGCCCGCCGCCGCGCCCCGACCGGACCACGCAGCTGACCGGCCTGGCCGAGGTCCTGGCCGAGGCGGTCGCCGAGCAGGTGCCGACGGACCTGGTCGTGGCCGGCTGCGGTGAGCCGGGCCCGGTGCCCGGCGCACTGGCCCGGGCCACCGGGCTGCAGGCCGTGCGCTGGTCCCGGCTCGCGACCAGGCTCCGTGACCTGCCCGCCGACGGCGACGTCGCCGGGCTGCGGGAGCACGCGCTCCGGCTGGTGCTCTACCACGAGTGGATGCTGCGGCACTCCGCCGACCTGGCCTTCACCTCCCACCCGGACGCGCGCACCGAGCAGGCCCGGCTCCGGATCAACGGCCTCGGTGCTCCGGCCGACCGGCTGCGCGAGCTCTACCTCATGGTCCGCGCGGAGTCCGACCCCACCCGCCGGGAGCGGGCCGGACCCTGAACGGCGGCTCCGGACGGTTCGCGCCGGGGGCGATGCCCCCCGGGCGGGCCCGAATGTTCGTCGAGGGCTTCCAGGGGGCGCCGGCGGGAAGGGGCGGGGCCGGACCGCCGGCGCGGTCCGGCCCCTGGGAGTCACCGGCGCAGGGGGCCTTCGCAGGTGTAGTCGGCGGTGCCGGCCCGGCCGTCCGGCCAGACGTCGACCTTGCCGAACCAGCAGTTCATGTCGGCGAGGTTGTTGGCCGCGCCGCCGCCGCGGTTGAGCAGGTAGTGGTCGACCGTCGAGGCCATGTCCTGGCGGACCCGGCCGGTGTCGGCGGAGTCGGTGAGGTTGGCGGTGATGCGCCCGCTGCAGCTGAAGCGCATCTTGTTGTTCCAGTCGGCGTTGTCCTTGCAGAGCGGGGCGTTCTGGGTGGCGGAGGCGAAGGCGGACTGCACCTCCGAGGCCCAGGCGTAGTTCAGCCGGCCGTTGGCCGTGTAGTCGGTGTCGGGCACGAAGAGTTCCGTGGCCCGGGGGAGGGCGGCGTCGATGAACGCCGTGTACTCGGCCTGGAGGCCGGCGTCGCGGCCGAGGCGGTCGCGCCAGGCGTCGTAGCCGGCTCTGTCGTCGGCGCGCAGCAGCCGGTACATCTCGGCCAGCCGGTCGGGGTGCTTCTCGCCCAGCAGGTTGAAGAAGGTCGCCGCGTACGGGTAGGCCCGGAAGCCGAGGCTGCTCCAGGTGGCGTGCACGATCTGGTCGACCGTCAGGGGCCGGTTGCCCTGACGGAGGTCGGTCGCGATGCCGTCCACCATGTTCTTGCGGAGCCTGACGCCGTCGTCGCGGGTGGCGCCGGCGAAGTACTCGGCGGTGCCCTCGTTCATGGCGAAGGTGGCGTCGCCGGGCCAGCGCTTGGTGTAGCCGGAGTCGGGGATCGCCCAGCGGGCGTTCAGGTAGTGGGTGTACTCGTGCCGGAACAGCTCCTCCAGGCTCAGGTACGACTCCACGCCGACCACCCGCTGGTAGGTGTAGAAGGTGGAGCGGTCCTCCAGGAACATGCCGCCGTTCTCGACGTCGGCGATGCCGGCGAGCAGCCGCTGGAGGTTCTTGTAGTGGGTCTTGGTGTCGTACAGCTGGACGGTGAGCACGGGGTGCTCGTCGCCGGGCAGCGGCTGGTCGGTGCCGATGGTGCGGAAGAACTGGGCCTTGACCTGCTTGGTCGCGTAGTACAGCTGGTCGGCGGTGGCCCGGTCGAGCGCGGTGCGGACGACCAGGGTGCCGTTGTCGTAGCTGTAGGTGTGGGGGAAGATCTCCGGGTCGACGTCCGAGGGGCACGCCCGGTACGGGGCGCAGGCCTTGATGGCGGCTGCCCCCGCGGCGAGGGCGCCCCACTGGTAGCTCAGCCGGCCGTAGGTGTCGGTGACGTTCTGGAACACCCACGGCAGCCGGCCGGCGACCTCGGCGGTCAGGCCGGGGAGGGCGCCGATCCGGGTGTACTCCAGCATGGCGTCGGCGACGGTCCAGTCGCTCTTCGTGCCCTTGAGGTGGGTGTAGCCGGCGTAGGCGCGGAAGGCCTCGCGGTACTCCGCGTCGGCGGCGACGGCGGCCCGGAACGTGCCCTGCGGGTCCTCGCCGACGTTCTCGATGCCCTGGAAGTTGATCCGGAGGGCGCCGTAGACGGCCCAGTTCCAGCCCTCGTCGCCGGTGGCCCTGCTGCCCGCGGCGAAGTACGGCAGGACCCGCTTGATCAGCCCGAGGCGGTTGGTGCGCAGGGTGGGCGCGGTACCGGTGTGGAGCAGCTCGCCCAGGGCCCAGCCGTTGGCGGTGGTGACCTCGAAGACCCGCGGGTTGGCGGTGTAGTCCTGGATGGCGTGCTCGATCGCGGCGACGGTCCCGGCGTCCTTGACGTCGATCTCGTCGTGGTCGTAGTCGAAGAGGACCGCGACGTGCAGGAAGTACCAGAGTCCGCGCTGGTTGTGGTTGTTGGCGTTGTCGAAGGAGGGCGCCAGCGCGCTCACCCGGGCGGCGACGGCCTGCACGTACGCCGGCGTGATCAGCCGGGTGAAGCGGGTGTCCCAGCTCCCCAGCAACGGCAGCAGGCAGTCGTCGTAGGTGTGGGCCGGGTCGGCGAGGAAGTCCGCGACCTGGGACGGGCTGAGCGCGGTGAAGGCCTCTCGGCTGCACGAGGCGTCGTGGGCGGCGGTGGGTCCCGCCGAAGCGGTGGCCGGTGCGGCGGCAGGCTCGCCGGCGGACGGACCGCTCGGTGCGTCGGACCGGGCGCCGGTGTTCGGCTGGAGCCGCTCGGCGCCGTCCCAGCCGGCGGGGGCCGGCACGCCGGTACCGCCCGACCTGGCCGGGGACGCTGCTGCGGGGGTGGGGGCGTCGGCCGCGACGGCCGGCTGGGCGCTCCGGATCAGCGGAGCCGCGAGCGTGACGGCCACGGCGGCCGAGAGCAGCGTGTTCCGCAGGCGTAGCTTGGTGGACACCAATTCTCCTCTGAAAGTGGGGTGTTGGGATTCTGGTGTCGTGCAGTGGCCGCCGCGCGGGCCCAGGGGAGTGGAGGTGGGCGCGAGTGGGGGCCGCCCCGGCGCGCGGGGGTGGTGCGCGCCGGGAGCGGCCGGCCGGGTGGAAGGACCGGCCGGTCCGGGCCCCGTACGGGGACATCCTGGAATCAGGGCAGGGGTGTTCCCGTACGGGAGTTGAAGGGGCGGCGGCACCTGGTGGGAGGGGCAGGTTGCCAGCCGGTGATACGTAACATAGTAATGTGAAATTGCAGTGCGCAAGGGTTTGCAGCAATGTCACCTTGTGTAGCCGGTGTGGGCGATCCGAGGTCGGCGCCGACGCGCGGGCATTCGGCGGGGCGTCACGGACGCGGCGTCAAGGTACGTGCCTGGTGGAGGAGTTGTTCCCCGTGCGGGCTCGCCGGGGGCGACGCCCCCGGGAGGCCCGGGCCGTTCACGGCACGTCGCCGGCGGGCTCCTCGTCGGTGCCCTCGTCGCCGGTCGGCCGGCGGCCGGGGAGGTGGCGGGTGAACAGGAAGCTCGCCGCGGTGATCCCCGCACAGGCGAGCACGGCCGCCTTGAGTCCGTCGAGCTGCGCCTGCCGGTAGTCGTCGACTATCGCGGCCGCTTCCTCCGGCGGCACCTCCGGGTGCTCGGCCAGGGCCGCGGCCACGTCGTCGGCGGGTACGAACGACACACCCGCCTCCAGTTGGACGGCGGCCTGCCCCGCGACGGCGTCGGAGATGCGCGGATCGTCCTCGATCCTGCTGCCGACCGCGCCGGCCAGCGCGCCGATCAGGATGGCGCCGATGAGAGCCGTCCCGAGCGAGGAGCCGAGGTTCTGCGCGGTGTACTGCAGGCCACCCGCCTCGCTGCGGTCCTCGGTCGCGACGCTCGACTGCACGGTGTTGCCCAGCTGGGAGGCGAGCATGCCGAGGCCGAGGCCGAGCAGGGCCATCGCGCCGGCGAACGCGGCGCCGCGCAGCTCCGGCTCGATGGCGGTGATCAGCCAGAGCGTGGCGGCGAGCAGGACCAGCAGGCCGGTCCGGACGATCGTCCGCGGTGAGGCGATTCGCAGCAGCAGCGTTCCGCTCATCGAGGCGACGAGCATCGCCACCGAGACCGGGAGCAGCTTCAGGCCGGTCTCGAAGGCGTCGAGGCCCTGCACCACCTGGAGGTAGAGCGGGATGACGAAGAACAGCCCGAGCAGGATGGTGTTCTGGTTGAACAGTGTCGCCAGCCCCGAGCGGAGCGCGGAGTTGCCGAACAGGTCCAGCGAGACCAGGGGTTCCAGACCCCGGGCCTCACGCCGGCGCTCGTGGCGGCAGAACGCGTAGAGCAGCGCCGCCCCGAACGCGACCACGAACAGCGTCGGGGAGAAGCCGAGGACGGTGAACGGCGGATTGCGCGGCTGCACCCAGCCCCAGGTGCCGCTCTGAAGCACGGCGAGCACCATCAGCGCGAGGCCGGCGGCCGACAGCGCGACGCCCGCGGTGTCGAGCCGGGCGCGGTGGTCCGGGGCCCGCTCGGGCGGGATCCAGCGCATCAGCAGCAGGATCGCGACGACCAGCACGACCTCTCCGGCGAACACCAGCCGCCAGGTCAGGTACGTCGTCACCCAGCCGCCGAGCAGCGGGCCGACGGCGATCCCGGCGCCCGCCAGGCCGCCCACCACCCCGTACGCCACCGCCCGCTCCCGGCCGGTGTAGGAGCCGGCCACCAGCGCGGCCAGGGCGGGCAGGACGAGGGCCGCCCCGAGGCCCTCGATCACCGACCACCCGAGGGCGAGGACCCAGAGCGTGGGCGCCACCGCCGTGAGCCCGGAGCCGACCGCGTAGACCACCAGGCCGACGACGAAGACCCGGCGGCGGCCGAACATGTCGCCGAGCTTGCCGCCGGTGAGCATGAAGGCCGCCATCACCAGCGTGTACAGGGTGATGACGGCCTGGATGGCGGTCACCTCGGTGTCGAAGTCCTCGACCAGCTGGCTGATCGAGACGTTCATCACCGAGGCGTCCAGCACCATGAGGAACTGGGCGGTTCCGAGCACGATCAGCGGCTTCCACCGGCCCATCGCGTCTCCAAGATCGTCGGGCCCGGCCCGGCGGGTGTGACGGGCCGGGCGTGGACGTCAGCGGGGTGCCGGCGGATGCCGGCAGGGGCGTCGGACCTGCCGTCAGCTGCCGAGGATCCGCGCCTTCTGGGCGGCGAACTCCTCCTCGGTCAGGACGCCCTGCTCCTTGAGGGTGGCGAGGTCCTTGAGCTGGTCGAGCTTGTCCTCCATGGTGACGCCGGCCGGCGGTGCGGTCGGCGCCGGCGCGACCGGCTGCGGGGCGGGGGCTTCGGCGGCCTCCTGCTGGGCCCAGCGGCCGGCCTGGCGGCGCGAGACACGGTTCGACACGGCGGTGGCCGTACCGGCGACGACGGCCGTACGGGCGACTCCGCGAATGAGTCCGGGCATGGCTTCCTGCCTGGGGTCGGGGGAAAGGTGGGCGCCGGCCTGGCGGACGGCGGGCGGCACGGCCCCGAGGGGCGCGTCGGCGGGGCCGCCGGGCCGGCGGAGCGCGGTCAGACCGAGGCCTCCAGCGCGTTGAGCGCCGCGAGGACGTCCTCGACGGGGATCCGGCCGCTCGCGATCATGCGGGCGCCGGCGTGGCGCAGTGCCTTCACGAGCGGCGCGGCCCAGAGGTTCTCGTAGAGGAAGACGGCCGCGGAGTCGCCGGGAGCCAACAGCGCGCCGGCCTCCGCGACGTCGTCCTCGCCGATCAGGCCGGAGGAGATGCCCTCGAAGAAGGTGAGGTCGAGCTCGCCGTCCCCGGTGACGTCGGCCAGCTCGATGCCGCTGACCGTGCCGTCCTCGGCCTTCGTGATGAAGGTCAGGTCGAGGATGCGGATGATGCCGCGATCGACCAGGTCGACGAGGACGGGCATCCCCTCGCCGGTCATCCGGCTGCCCGGGAACTCCACGACCACGTAGTCGATGGGGCCGACTTCGTCGAGTTCGCTGGATTGGTTGCTCACGACGGCTCCTGACGGTGGGGTCCGATCGGCGCGCCGCAGGGCCCTGTGGGCGATCCGGCGCGCTCCTGCGACGCTAACCCGCCGCGGGGGGAGCGCGGATCACCTGCTGGGGGTGACCCGCGCGTCGGTGCGGCGGTCGACGGCGCCGGCCGTTCGGGGGATCCCCGGTCACCCCGGTGGGGTAGTCCTGCTGGCCGGGTGCGGGTGGCGGCACTTGGCTGGTCGGGAGGGCCCCGTCACGGGCGCCCCACCCGCGGGCCGCTGGAGGAGAGATACATGCCGTCGTCTGAACCCGACAAGCCCGAGTCCGGTGGCGCCGCGTCCGGTGGTTCTCCGTCGGGTGGTGGCGCGTCCGGCGGTCCCGCGGCGGGAGGCTCCGAACCGCCCGGAGGCTCGGAGCTCGGCGGTCCCGCGGCGGGTGGCGGCCCGTCGCCCGCCGGTCCTCCGCCCGCCGGACCACCGCCCGCAGGCCCTCCGGCCGGTGCCCCGGCGCCGGGCGGCCCCGAACCCGGGCCGGCGGAGTCCGAGGAGCTGCGGGCACTGCACGAGCGCGTGGCACAGCTGGAGTCCGACGCCGCGAAGCGGGCGCCCACCCACCACCGGATGCGCACCTTCGGCTCCACCGTCCTGGTGGTCGTCGCCTCGATCCTCTCCATCCTCGCCGTCGTCGCGGTCTGGGCCCACAACGAGGTGACCGACACCGACCGGTTCGTCTCCTCGCTGGCCCCGCTGGCCCACAACCCCGACGTCCAGAACGCGCTGGCGAACCGGCTCACCAACGCCGCGGCCGAACAGGTCGACGTCAAGGCCCTGGTCAACGACCTCTCGCAGGCGGCCGCCGAGCAGGGCGTGCCGCCGCGGCTCGCCGACCTGATCGGCGGGCTGAGCGGACCCCTGGAGGGGGCGCTCACCAACGTCATCCACGCCGCCGCCGAGAAGGTGGTCACCAGCGACGCCTTCGCCACGGTCTGGGAGCAGGCCCTGCGGCTCGGCCACGCCTCGATGGTGAAGGCGCTGACCGGCGAGGGCGGTGGAGCCGTCCAGCTGAAGAACGACGAGGTGACCATCGACATCGGGCCGATGGTCGACAAGGTGAAGACGGAGCTGGTCAACGCCGGCTTCGCGCCCGCCGCGAAGATCCCGGCGGTGCACACCGACTTCGTGGTCTTCTCCTCGCCCGACATCGCCAAGATCAAGGGCGGCTTCCGGCTCCTGGAGGTGCTGGGCAACTGGCTGCCGGTGATCGTGGTGCTGGTCGCCGCGGCGGGCGTCTTCACCGCCTTCAACCGGCGCCGCGCCCTGGTGGGCGCCGCGGTGGGCATCGCGCTGGCCATGCTGCTGATGGGCATCGTGTTGACGGTGTTCCGGTCCTACTTCCTCGACCACCTGCCGTCGGACGCCTCACCGGCCGCCGCCGGCGCCGTCTACGACGCCCTGGTGACGTACCTGCGCACGACCGTGCGGGTGGTGGGCGTGCTGGCCCTGGTCGTGGCCATCGGTGCCCTCATGATCGGGCCCTCGCGCGTCGCCGTCACGATCCGCTCGGTCTGCGGCCACGGGGTGGCCGCGGTCCGGCACGCCGCCGACTCGGCGGGCTTCCACGCCGGTCCGGTGGACGCGTTCGTGCGGCGCTGGAAGCGGTGGATCGGCATCATGGTGCTGCTCGGCGCCGCCGTGATCTTCGCCTTCTGGGACCACCCGACCGGCATGGTGGTGTTCTGGTTCGCCGTGGTGGTGCTGGCCCTCTTCGCGATCCGCGAGTTCTTCGCCCCCGCCTACCCGGCCGGTGGCCCCCTCGTGCCGCGCGCCCCGGCCACCCGGCCCGGCCCGCCGGCCGCGGCCGGCCACGGTGGGGCGGCGGGCGCCTGAGGCCTGGCGCCCGCTCCGACGGACGAGCCCCGGCGCGGTCCCGCGCCGGGGCTCACCTGGGCGGGGTGATGCCCGGGGCGCCCGCGTCCGTGAGCATGGTGGCGGGGCCGGCCGGATCCCTCCGAGGGCCGGTGCGGTCCCGGGAGGCGTGGATGCGGTACGAGATCCGGGTTGCGGGCGCGATGACCGACGACCTGCTGCACGGCGGCTTCCCCGAGCTGGAGAGCTTCGTCGTGGCGGGCCAGACCGTGCTGGTCGGCCGGATCGTCGACGAGGCGCACCTGTACGGCCTGCTCGCCCGCTTCCAGGCACTGGGCCTGCGGATCGTCGAGCTGCGGCAGCGCTCCGACTGACCGGCTGGCGGCCGGTCGCGGTTCGGACGCTCGCGGTTCGGACGGGAGACCGGACGTTCCGCGGCCGTGGACGCGGAGGGACGGCGACGGGCCGGGTGGCCCGGGTGGGCCACCCGGCCCGGTCGTCGGCCGGTGCGGGCGGGACCGGTCAGCCGGCGGCCCCGCGGTCCGGACCGTAGGAGGCCGGGGGAGCGGGCGCGGCCGGGGCGGCCGCGGGTGCCGCGGGGACGGCTCGGTCCGTACCGGCGCGGCCGCCGTAGGCGATCAGCGCGTAGATGGCGATGACGTCGAGGGCGATGACCAGGATCGACCAGGCCGGGTAGGACGGCAGGAACGACATCTGGGCGAACCCGTTGAGGACCAGGACGCCGACGCCGAACCAGCGGGCGGCCTGGACGCGGGCCATGATGCCCACCACCGTGAACCCCTGGGCGATCGCGAGGGCGAGCATGGCCCAGCCCCACGCCCGGAGGTCGCCGAAGACGTAGTGGGCGTCGCGGACGAAGACGTGCGAGCGGTTGATCGCCGCGATGCCGTCCAGCCCGTTGAACAGGGCGAGGACGCCCATGAGGACGGCCGCGAAGGTGAGCATCGCATCGCCGCGGGCCGGTGCGGACCCGGATGCCTGCCACGACCCCGGCGGGACGTGGTGCTGTGCGGTTGCCATCGGAACCTCCGACGTCTGTCAGGACAGGACGAGGGCCTTCGCCCGCTGGTACTCCTCCTCGGAGATGTCGCCGCTGCGCCGCAGTTCGGCGAGGTGGGCCAGCTCCTGGGCGGTGCTCGGCTTCTTCGACTCCCCGGCGGCCTCCTGGACGTAGCCGCGGAACTCCTGCTCGGCCTGCTGGACCCTGGCCGTCTCGCGCATGCCCATCCCCTTGCCACGGGCGATCAGGTAGACGAAGACGCCCAGGAACGGCAGCAGGATCACGAATATCGACCAGCCGGCCTTGCCCCAGCCACTCACCGAGTCGTCACGGAAGAGATCCGCGAAGACCCGGAAGAGGAGCATGAACCACAGGATCCAGATGAAGAACCACATGGTCGTGAGGAAGATGTTGAGCAGTGGGTAGTCGTCCATGACCGGAATCTCCTGTCCTCGGCCCGACGCGCGTACCCGGCGGCCGCCGGGCCGACCGGCGGGTGCGCCTGGCTCCCCCGGTCCCACGGTCGGCGCCGACGGCCGTTCCCGCACCACCCCCGGCGGGTGATTCCGGCGGGCGCCGGGCGCCGGGCGGTGCGGGCGCGGCCGGGGCGCGTCCGGCGGACCACCGCCACGAGCCCCGGTGGACTTCAGGGACGAGCCCCGGTGGACTACCGGACGGCGTGCAGGGCGCGGGGGCGGGACCGGCCGGCGAGGGCGGCGCCCGTGGCGGCGGTGGCCACCACCCCGGCGGCCAGCAGTCCGCCGCGGGAGCGCCAGGACAGCACCGACCAGCGTGAGTTCGCGGAGAGCAGCGAGCCCAGGCTCAGCCAGGAGCCGGCGGACAGGACGGACATCGCCGAACCGGCCGAGCCGATCGACAGGACGGACCCGACCGAGCCCACCGAGAGTACGGAGCCGACCGAGCCGATCGACAGCACCGAGCCGGCGGAGGCGATGGCGAGGACGGAGTCCTTGGACCAGAGCGTCAACGAGGATGCGGTTTGTGGCGACACCCGATGATCGTATGTCCGGCCCGGCGCCTCGCGCAGGAGGTGGCGGAAGATCCACGGTGGCCGGGCGGGGAGGGGGTGGCGCAGCCCGCAGGCCGGACCGCCTCCGACCGGTGCTGTGGCACGATTCCAGTGATCGGTACCGGTCCGGTACCGGATCGGCATGCGTTCGGCCGCCCCACCGGAGAGACGAGGACCCCGTGCCCGAGACCACCCGAGAGACCGACCGGCCCCAGGCCGCCACAAGGACCGTCGACCTCGCCTTCCGCCCCGCGACCGTGGCCGACGTGCCGGCACTGGTGGAGCTGGTCGAGTCCGCCTACCGCGGCGACGCCAGCCGGACCGGCTGGACCACCGAGGCCGACCTGCTGGACGGCCAGCGCACCGACGCCGAGGGCGTCACCGCCGCGGTCACCAACCCCGACGGCGTCGTCCTGGTCGCCGAGCCGGACGGCGAGCTGATCGCCTGCTGCCAGCTGGAGCGCCGGGGGCGGCACGCCTACTTCGGCATGTTCTCCGTCAGCCCGGCCCACCAGGGCGGCGGGCTGGGGCGGGCCGTGCTGGCCGAGGCCGAGCGGTTCGCGGAGGAGGAGTGGGGCGCCGTCGAGCTGGAGATGACGGTGATCGAGCAGCGCGACGACCTGATCGCCTGGTACGAGCGCCGGGGCTTCCACCGCACCGGCGTCTACTCCCCGTTCCCGTACGGCGACGAGCGCTTCGGGATCCCGCGCCGGCCGGACCTGAGGTTCGAGAAGCTGGTGAAGGTGCTTACCCGGCAGTAGGTCTGACCTGCCGTCAAGCGATGACCGGGGGCGATGCGGAGATGTCATACCTCGTTCATTATTGGTCTAGGCCAATGTGAGAGGGTGGCGGACGAACGGCCACGTTCCGTCCGAGCCCAGGGGGGCCATTTCCGCATGCCCGTAGCCCGTGGCACCGCCATGCCCGCTTCCGACACCGGTCCGCGCCACCACGTCGCGGACGGTGCCCCGCGACCGCCCGCTCCGCCCGTCCCGTCCGTTCCGCCCGTTCGGCCCGGACCTCCCGGGCCGCCCCGACTGCCCGCCCCGCCCGACGACGAGGAGCTCTACTGGTACTTCGGCCCGCAGCGCCGCTGGGTGCTGCTCTGCGCCACCCTCTCCTACGCCGGCGCCACCGCCACCCTCGGCCTCTTCGCGCTCAGCCGGCCGCTGCTCTGGCCATTCCTGGTGCTGACCGTGCTCAACGCCGCCACCTGGCTGCTCTCCCTGGCCGACGGCCAGCGCGCCCGCCGGTTCACCCGCGACTCGCACGACCTGCTGCTGCGCGCCTGGCGGCCGGCCCGCTGCCCCTCCGTCGACCTGCTGCTGCCCACCGCCGGTGAACCGCTGGACGTCCTGGCCAACGCCTACCGGCACACCGCCGCCGTCCGCTGGCCCGGCGAGCTGACCGTCCTGGTGCTCGACGACGCGGCCCGCCCCGAGGTCCGTGAACTCGCCGAGTCCCACGGCTTCCAGTACCGGGCCCGGCCCGACCGCGGCCGGTTCAAGAAGGCCGGCAACCTCAACCACGGCCTGGCCGAGGGCAACGGCGACATCATCGCCGTCCTCGACGCCGACTTCTGCCCGCGCCCGGACTTCCTGCACCACCTGGTGCCCTACCTCGACAACCCCGAGGTCGGCATCGTGCAGAGCCCCCAGTGCTTCGACACCGACCCCGGGATGTCGTGGCTGGAGCGGGCCGCCGGAGCCACCCAGGAGATCTTCTACCGCTGGATCCAGCCCTCCCGGGACGCCCAGGACGGCACCGTCTGCTGCGGCACCAACGCGCTCTACCGGCGCGCGGCGCTCGAACGGGTCGGCGGATTCGCCGAGATCGACCACAGCGAGGACCTCTACACCGGCCTCTCGCTCGCCCGCGCCGGCTGGACCACCCGCTACGTACCGGCGCTGGTCGCCAAGGGCATGTCGCCCACCGGCCTGCCCGCCTTCATCAGCCAGCAGTACCGCTGGTGCCTCGGCTCGCTCGCGCTGGTCGGCGATCCCGGCTTCCGGCGCGGGCCGCTCTCCCGCTCGGCCCGGCTCTGCTTCTGGAACGGCATCCTCGGCTACCTCACCAGCGCGGTGAACGTCTTCGCCGTGCCGCTGCCGGCGCTGATCATGCTCTTCTTCCGGCCCGACGAGATCGAGCCCTGGCAGGTGCTGCCGTTCCTGCCGCCGATCTGGGTCGCCCTGGTCCTGCTGCCCGCGACGTCCCGCACCCGTTGGCGGTTCGAGGTCACCCGGGTCCAACTCCTCGGTGGGCTCTGCCACGTGGTCGCCATCGCGCACGCGCTGCGCCGGCGCAGCGCCGACTGGGTGCCCACCGGCGCCGTCTCCGGCGGCAGTTCACTCGCCCGTACGGTCGCCCGGATCGGTGTCGGCTGGCTCGGCCTGGTCGTCGTCGCGGGCGCCGCCGGCCTCGTGCGTGCCGTCGTCCTCCACGGCTGGCAGCCCTACTGGGCGCTCGCCGCGCTCCTCGGACTCACCGCCTACACGGTGGTCCCGCTCCTCCGGGCCCTGTGGCCCCTGCTGCGCGGCGGCAACGGTGCCGCCGTCGCCGAAGTCGCCCCGCCCGCCCGGCGCGGCTCGGACCTCGGCTTCGGCCGGGCCGAGGCGGTCGCCGTGACGGCCGTGCTGCTGCTCTGCGGCCTGCTGGCCTCGGGCTGGGCGGATCCGCTCGTCTTCTGACGATCAGCCATATCACTTTCTGTTCGGCTGAGTTCCTTCAGATGGCCGAGGTTGCGCCCGGCCGGCTTCCTCCCTGTTCCGCCGCTCTCCCTGCTCTTCCTGTTCTTCCTGCTCTTCCTTGCGTCGCCCCACCGGCGCGGATCCGCCGCCCGGCCGCCCCATCGGCCCGGCGGCCCCGACCCACCGCTGCCAGTCAGGCAAGGAGCACCGCCGTGACCACGGCCGTACCACCGAACGCCGTACCTCCGAACGCCGTACCTCCGCATGCCGGGCGCCCGCCCGGCGAACCGTCGCCCGGCGAACCGACGCCCCGCGGCGCCCTCCGTCCCGACCTCACGACCGCCGCTCCCGGCAGTGGCGACACGGCCGATCAGGCCCCGGCGGCCGACTCGCTCGGGCTGGTGCACCGGCCGGCCACCGGCGCCGCACCCAGCTCCGTCACGTCCGCCTCCGCCGTCGTCGTCCAGGGTGAGGAGACCCGCCGGCGGGCGGCGTTCCGCCCCGACATCGAGGGCTTGCGCGGCGTCGCCGTGCTCTCCGTCCTCGCCTTCCACGCCGCCGTTCCCGGCTTCACCGGCGGCTACGTGGGCGTCGACGTCTTCTTCGTCGTCTCCGGATTCCTGATCACCGGCCTGCTGCTGGGCCGCCCGATCGGCCTCCGGGACTTCGCCGCGCGCCGCGCCCGCCGCATCCTGCCCGCCGCCGCCGTCGTCCTGGTCGCCACCGCCCTGGCCGGGGGCGCGCTGCTCGACCCGCTGCGCGGCACCGACCTGGCCCGGGACCTGATCGCCGCCGCCGGGCAGTTCGCGAACTGGCGCTTCGTCGGCGAGCAGACCGACTACCTCGCCGCCGAACGCGACCCGAGCCCGCTGCAGCACTTCTGGTCCCTCGGCGTGGAGAACCAGTTCTACCTGCTCTGGGGCGTCCTGCTGCTCGGCCTCGCCCGCTTCCTCGCCGGCCGCCGCCGCACGGCGGCGATCGTGCTCGCGACCACCGCGATCGGCGCCGGATCGCTCGTGCTCTGCATCCGCTGGACCGCCGGCTCCGCGCCGCTCGGCTACTTCTCGACCGCGAGCCGCCTCTGGGAGTTCGCCGCGGGCGCCTGCGCCGCGCTGCTCGGCCCGGCATTGGCAGGCCGGTCGGCGGGTACGGGCCCCGCCGGGCGCGCGCTCGGCCGGGTGCTGCGCCTGGTCGGTTGGACCGGTGCGGTGGCCGTCGTCGTCGCCGTCTTCCGCTACGACCGCAACACACCCTTCCCCGGTACCGCCGCCCTGCTGCCGGTCCTCGGCACGGCCGCCGTCCTGCTCGCCGGCCCGGCGCACCGGTCCCTCGGCGCCGCCGACGCCGGCCGCCTGCTGGCCGTCCGCCCGCTGCGCGCCGTCGGCCGGCTCTCCTACGCCTGGTACCTCTGGCACTGGCCGGTCCTGACCATCGCCCAGGCCCGCTACGGTGCGCTGCCGTGGACCACGCTGGTCGCGCTCACGGCCGCCGCCGCCCTGCCGGCCTGGCTCACCCTGCGGCTGGTCGAGCAGCCGCTGCGGTACGGCAGCAGCCCGGCGCCCAGCCGCGGTCTCGCGGTCGGCGCCAGTGCCCTGGTGATCCCGCTGATCGCGGGTCTGACCCTCGGCGGCGGGACCGTCCGGGCCCTCGGCAGTACCGACGCCCCCGTGGTGGTCCCGGCCGGCGCGGTGGACGGCCCCGCGCTGCTCGCCCCCGGCACCCGGGTGCTCGGTCTGACGCCGTCGCTGGCCCGGGCCCGGGAGGACTTCCCGCCCGGCAAGGGCTGCGAGATCCCGCTCGGCGCCGACACCAGCCCGCGCTGCCTGTTCGGCGACCAGACCAGCCCCGACCGGATCGTGCTGCTCGGCGACTCGCACGCCGGACAGTGGATCTCCGCCGCGCTGACGCTCGCCGAGCAGCGGCACTGGGCCCTGGAGGTGCTGGTCAAGCCCGGCTGCCCGCTGGCCGCGCTGACCGTGCGGAACAACGTCCTCGGGCGCACCTTCGAGGAGTGCGACCGCTGGCGGGAGAACACCCTCACCCGGCTGGCCACCGGCCCCCGGCCGAAGCTGGTCCTGATGGCGGGCCTCAACCGGTACGGGAGCCAGGAGGAGCGCGCGGACGGCTGGGCCCGCACCCTGGACCGCCTCTCCGCGGTCGGCGCGCCGCTCGCCTACCTGGGAGACACGCCGATGCCCGGCAAGGACATCCCGACCTGCCTGGCCGCCTCCGACGGCCGGCCGGACGCCTGCTTCTTCCCCCGGGAGTCCGCCTTCGAGCGCGACCCGCTGATCGAGGGCGGACTCGCCGAGCGCTACCGCGTCCGGGTGCTCGACCTCGGCCCGTTGCTCTGCCCGGGCACCGGCCCGGACTGCCCGGCGGTGCTGGAGGGCGTCGTGCTCTACCGGGACACGGGGCACATCACCGACACGCTCGCCCGGGTGCTGGCGCCCCGGCTGGACCGGGGGCTCCTGGGCGCGGGGTGAGGCGTGGGGCCGGCAGCCCGCCGGTGACCTGCCGGTGACCTGCCCCCGGCGGACGGGGCCGGGGCGCGGTGCTGGGCCCCGACCCGTCCGCCGGGTCTGCTGTGTTCGCTGTGTTCGTCCCGGCCGGCCTGTCAGCCGTAGAGGCCGTGGCAGAGGTGGGCCTGCTCCGAGCCGGCCGCCCAGCGGCCCAGGCGCTCGGCCTGCTCGCAGAGCGAGCCGATGCCGGGCACGGTCGGGCCGGTCGCCGGCGGGTTCGGGGCCTTGTTCGGGGCCGGGGCAGGGGTCGCCGGAGCCGCGCCCGGCCCCGCGGTGCCGCCGCCCGCCGGTCGCGACGGGCCGGGCCGGGCCGTACGGCCGGGCTTGGACCGGGGCGCCGCTGCGTGGTCCGGCCCCACGGGCTCGTCACCGGGACGGGCCGGAGCCTGCGCCTCTTCGGGTGAGGGGGCCGGTTGGGGTGCGGGCGCGGCTTCCGGAAGGGCCGAGGCAGGGGTGGGCGCAGCGGCGGGCGGCGACCCGTCCGGCACCGACACCGGCTCGGGCACCCCGCTGCCGGACAGGGTGGGGGAGACGGACGGAGTGGACGAGGGAGCTTCCCCCGGAAACGCCACCACCCCGGAGCCCTCGTCACCCGACCCGGGCCCGCACATCACCAGGACGGCCGCCAGGGCGGCGACCGTCCCGCCCGCCGTGACCGCCCACCGCAGCCGCCGCCGGCGCAGCGGCCCGGCAGCGAACGCCGCCGCGCCGGCCGATGCGTCCGAGGCCGTCGTGCAGCCGGACCCGCCCGCACGGGCCGAGCCCGCCGAGCCCGTCCTGGGGAAGGGCACGGGCGTGGACGCCGGTGCGGAGCGGCCGATCGCCGGTCCGGGGGGAGGCGGCGGCGGTACCGGCGGTGGCTGCCACGCATGCTCGGGCCACTTCCACTGCCCGCCCTCCGATTGCCCGCCCATCGCTCACGTCCTCCTGCCGAATGCCGCCGACCACCGGCGAGCCGATACCCGTGCTCAACGAGCGCGCCGTCGCGGGGACATGACTCGTAAGGGGGATCACTCCCGGGAGTCGTCCCGCGCGCCCTCCGGCCGGCCCGCCGCCGCGCCCACCGGCTCGCCGCTCGGTTCGCGGCCCGCCCATGCCGCCCGTACGCTGCCTGCCGTACCCCGGGTGCGGACGCCCTGGGTGCGCCACATGCTGGGGGCATGGAAACCAACAAGCCCCTGGTCGAGGTCGCCGAGTTCCGCACCGACAGCCGCTACCGCCTGGTCCGCTTCGAGGGCCACGGCTGGGAGCCGCTGGGCCCCGAGGAGTTCGAGCCCCGCATCCACCAGCTGTTCCCGGACCTCGACCCGCACGACCCCGCCCGCGTCCAGTGGGCCGACCGTCCCTGGGAGTGGCCCGCCTGGCACCCCGGCGAGGCCTGATCCCGACCGAGGGCCCGGTCGGGGAGCCGGGCGGACAGGCCCCCGGTCCCGGCTGTTCGCGCGGCGCCCGGGTCGCCGTCCCGGACGCCGCGCGAACAGCCGGGCGCGGGAGCCTCTCGACGTCGAGGATTCGTTCGGGGTGGGAGCGCCGGGGCGCCCTCGGGGGACTCGTTCCACCAGGCCCTGACATGCGATGCCCGCCGGCAGTTGGAACGGCGCGGAATCCAGGGCAAGATCGTCGTGAATCTGCGGGCCGACCGTTCGGCCGCGGCCGGCGCCGTCCCGGGTCCGACCCGGCGATCGACCGACCGGGCGTACGGGTTGCCCGGGGCGTGATCCGAAGGACACGCCCCAGGCCCGCGCCGGGCGTCGGAGGGGGAGCTGTGGTGAACGGGCTGGCGAGCAACGCGGGTTACGGCGAGCGGGCGGAGGAGCTCGTGCGGCAGTACGAGGCCGTGACCTTCGAGGAGGTGCACCGCGAGGTCCTGCACCTCTTCCCCGAACAGCCCTCCGCCGTACTCGACTTCGGCGCAGGCACCGGCCGCGACGCCGCCGCACTCGCCGCCCGCGGCCACCGGGTCGTCGCGGCCGAGCCGACGGCCGAGCTGCGCCGCGCCGGGCAGCGGATCCACGGGGACACCGGCATCCGCTGGGTCGACGACGCGCTCCCCGAGGCGCCGGCGCTCCATGCATCGGGCGAGCGCTTCGACCTGATCCTGCTCTGCGCCGTCTGGATGCACCTGGCCGACCACGAGCGGCCGTCGGCGATGGACACGCTCGCCCGGCTGGTCGCTCCCGGCGGGCGCGTCCTCCTCTCGCTGCGGCACGGTCCGGTGCCGCCCGGCCGGCGGATGTTCGAGATCACGCCCGAGGAGACCATCGCGCTCGCCCGGGCGCGCGGGCTGGACCTGCTGCAGGTGACCGAGCGGACGGACCTGCACGACCGGCCGGGCGTCAGCTGGCACCTGCTCGGGTTCGAGTCGCCCGCCTCACCGGGCCGGGCCACGGCCTGACTCAGTCGAGGCAGAACTCGTTGCCCTCGGGGTCCTGCATCGGGATGCACGCGTCGTTGCCGTCGTAGAGCGTCTGCACGTGAACGGCGCCGAGCGGGACCAGTCGTGCGCACTCCGCTTCGAGCGCGGCGAGGCGCTCCTCGCCCACGAGCCCGGTGGCGACCCGCACATCGAGGTGCACCCGGTTCTTGGCGGCCTTCCCCTCGGGGACGCGCTGGAAGTACAGTCGCGGGCCCGCCCCCGAGGGGTCGACGCAGGCGAACCAGGAATCCCGCTCCTCGGCGGGCCGTGAGCCCTGGTAGTCGTCCCACGTGGCGAACCCCGCCGGTGGCGGCGGTACGACGTACCCCAGCACCTCGCACCAGAAGCGGGCGAGGCGCTCGGGTTCCGCGCAGTCAAAGGTGACCTGGACCTTCTTGATCGCTGACATCCGCGCACCCTACCAAGGGAGTCGCTGCCGTTCGGCCCGTTTCCGGTGGCACCGATCGAGGTGGGTGGAAGGGGCCGACGACGGCTCGTTCAAGGCCGGAGGAGTTCGCAGAAGCGGTCCAGCGCGTGGTCGGTGCGGTGGCGGTCCCCGGTGTTCGTGAGGTCGAACAGGAGACCCCGGACGACGGCCATGACCAGCGTCGGGGTGGCGGTGTCGTCAGGGCCGGTGGTGATGTCGCGGAACGTGGTGCCGAGGGTGTCGAACCAGTCCGTGATCGCCTCGGCCCGGTCCGGGTAGTTCTCGGGGTGGACGAGGCCGTCGGCGTGCACCTCGAAGAAGAGCCGGACGAACGGGGCGCGTTCCGGTGCGCTCATCCAGGCCCAGATGCCGCGCAGCCGCTCCTCCGGGGAGCCCGCCTCCGCCGGGAGGTTCGCGGCCAACCGTGTCGCACCGCGGCGGCGGGCCTCGGCGAGGACGGCGGCCACCAGCTCCTGCTTGCTGCCGAAGTCGTAGAGCAGCATCCGCGGACTGGTGTCGAGAGCGGCGGCGAGCGGCCGCAGGCTCAACCCGGCCAGGCCGTGCGCCAGTACGTAGTCGGTCGCCCGCACCAGCGTGGCCTCCCGTCGCGCGGGATCCGGGGGTCGTCCCACGGTGGATCGTCCTCTCGGTGCTGCCAACCTGAATATGCGTCAGTATATGGTACGACTGTTTCAACAATGGGAGGGAGACAGTCGTGCACTCACTCGATCGGGCACTCGCACTGGGCGCCGGAGGCCCCGTCGGTGCGGCCTGGATGGCCGGCCTGGCCTGCGGACTGCGCCGCGGCGGGGTGGATCTCGGCGAGGCGGATCTGATCGTCGGCACGTCGACCGGCGCGATCATCGGCGCAGTCCTGGCCACCGGCCAGGACCCCGGCCGGCTCGCCACCCCGGTGCGCCCCGCCGGCTCCGCCGGCACCCCGCCCCAGGTGGACGGGCGCCGGCTCGGCGAGGCGTTCGCGGTGCTGCGCAACGCGGCCTCCAACCCGGCCGAGGCGCGGCGCCGGGTGGGCCGGATCGCGCTCGCCGCCGAGACCGGCCCCGAGCAGGCGCACATCACCCGGATGCACGCGCTGGCGGGCGCGGACCACTGGCCGGACCGGAAGCTGCTCATCACCGCTCTGGACGCGGAGACCGGCGAGCAGGAGGTCTTCGACCGTGCGAGTGGCGCACCGCTGCCCGCCGCCGTGGCGGCAAGCACGGCCTTCCCGGGCATCTACCCGCCGATCACCATCGGCGGCCGCCGGTACATGGACGGCTCCCTGCGGTCGGCGACCAGCGCCGGACTCGCGGCCGGAGCCCGCACGCTCGTCGTGATCGACCCGCAGGCGCACCTGTTTCCCCGCGAGTTGCTCGACCGGGAACTGGCGGTCGCCGCGGCGCACACGGTGGTGACGATCGAGCCCGATGCGGCCTCGATACGCGCATTCGGCCCGGACCTCACCGACCGCACGGCGTGGGAACCGGCCTACCAGGCGGGTCTTCGCCAAGCCCCCGATGCCGCAGGGCGACTCCGCCCCGCCTGGAGCGCCGGATCCGGCACGGGCTGAGACCGCACAATCGCAGGCCGAGGGTTCGGCCCGGCCGCCCCTCGCCCTTGCGAGGGGCGGCCGGTGCGTTGTCAAGCGAGGACGTCAGTGGGACCAGCGGTGATCGTGGAGATCGATTCAGCTGGTCAAGGGCCTGAGGGGCGCTACCGGGAGGGTAGCGACCGGGTGAAGTCCTCGATCGTGAGGGCGAGTTCGCCGGGGTAGCCGGCCTGGGGGAGTGAAGGGGCCGGGACGAGGCGGACCGGCGTCGAGGAGGACGCCAGCAGGGCCGCCACCCGGGCTCGTTCGGACGGGCGGCGGGCACTTCGGAGCGCGGCTTCAGCCCGGCGGACCGCACCGGGGCGGTGCGAGGGGAGCTTGGCGACCACGGCGGAGTCCGGTCGCAGGTGCGGCGGTGCGACCAGGACGAGGCCGGACACGCGGTCCGGATGGTCCGCCGCGTAGCGCAGCGCCGTGGCGGCGGCGGTCGAGTGCGCCACCAGGAGGGGGCGCGTCCTCGCCGGTGCGAGCAGTTCGGCCAGCCAGTGGTGGTCCGGGGCGGTGGCCCCGGAGGAGCGGCCGAGTCCGGGCAGGTCGGGGGCGAGGGCCGGCTCGGAGAGCCGCGCGGCGACCCTTCGCCAGGCGTCCGCGTCGGCGCCGGCGCCGTGGAGGAGGACGTGGCGCGGGGCCTCGCGGTCCCCGAGCAGGAAGCTGCGGCTCCCGGCGACGGTGGCGAAGCCGATCGCGGCGAGGGGCGTCGCGGAGCCGGTGCCGGGAGCGGAGTCGACCCCGGGAGCGGAGCCGGTGTCGGGAGTGAAGCCGGTGTCGGGAGCGGAGCCGTCGCCCGCCCCGAAGCCCTCGGCCACCAGCCGGGTGGCCCAGCTTTGCAACAGCGGTATGACGGGCGGGTGTTGGAGTCCCGCGGCGTCGGCGAGGCGGTCGGCGGACGTCGTGTCGTAGGTGTCCTCGGAGAGGAAGGTGAGGGTCTCGGGGTCGGCGCCGGTGAGGGCGCGCGGCAGCCGGCGGACCAGGCCGACCGGGACCAGCCGGCGGGGCGCCGGCACCCCGAGGTGCTCGGCCACCACGGCGACGAGTTCGGCCAGTGGCGGGGTGGAGGGGTCGAGCACGGTGTGGGCGTGGACCGGTCCGTGGTCGTGCGCGGGGACGGCGGCAAGGAAGCGGGCGAGGTGGTCGACCGCGACCACCGGCAGGAACGTGCGCGCCGTTCCGGGCAGCAACGGCAGTCGGCCGTGCCAGAGTTGACGGACCAGCTCGGCCGGGCCGACGTACTGCCCGGCCTCGCCGGTCGCCGAGTGGCCGACCACGCTGCTCGGGTTCACCGTGGTGAGCGGTACGCCGAGCCGGGCGGCCTCGACGCGGACGGCGGCGTCGCCCAACTGCTTCGACGCCTCGTACGCGCCGAGGCGGGCGTAGAGCGCGTCGGTCTCGGCGTCCGGGAGCGGATGGCGCGGTGCGGGATCGCGGCCGACCCGGTAGCCGGAGAGGTGGACCAGTCGGCGGAGCCCCGATCGGGTCGCCGCCCAGTGGAGGACGTGGAGTGCGCCGTCCACGTTGGCGGCGTGCGCCTCGGCGCGGGGGAGGCCGAACTCGTAGCGGGCGGCCGGGTTGTGGACGTCGCGGACGCGGGTGAGCCGGGCCTCGTCCCCGGGTGAGAGGCCCAGGCCGGGGCGGGTGAGGTCGGCGGCGACGGTGGTCAGCGGCGCGTCGTCCGCCCCGTGTGCGCGGAGCCAGCGGCGCAGCTCGCGGTCCTTGGCCGTGTCGCGCCCGCCGCGGACGGCGGCGGCCAAGGGTTCGCCCCGGCGGAGGAGTTCGAGTACCAGCCAGCGGCCGATGAAGCCGGTGGCGCCGAGGACGAGCGTGCGGGGCGGTGGCGGCGGTGTCGGCGGTGAGGCGGGGGCGGCGGCGGGGTCGGTGCCCGGGGTGGTGGTCATGGCAGGGTGGATCCCTTTCTGTAGACCGGTCTGCATATTTTTGGGAGCTGCGTGAACGGCGGAGGGCTGGAAGCGCGGCAGGAGACGGGCGGGGTGCCGGGAGCCGGGCGTTGTCGGTGGACCGCTCGGCATCTTCGTGAGTGGCCGGTCGGCGGAGCCCGCCGGTCGACTCGTCAGGCGTGAGCCGTGACGCGTCCGGGGTCGCATCGTGGCGCTCCTTCGCGCGTCACGGCTGCGGTTCCTTGGCCGTGAGCAAGGTGCTCACGGCGTCCCGGGCGTCGTCCAGGGGGCGGCGGCTGCGTCGTACGCGAGCCAGTAGGACCGCCCCCTCCAGCAGGGCGAGTGCCTGGCCGGAGGTGGTCTCGGCGTCGGCGCGGCCGAAGCCCTGGGCGGTCAGGCGGTCGGTGACGACCTGCTGCCAGCTGCGGTACACCTCGGCGCAGGTGCGGCGCAGTGCCTCGTTGCTGCCGGACACCTCCAGGCCGACGGTGGCGATCGGGCAGCCCTTGGTGTAGTCGGACGCCTCCAGGCGGGCGGTGAAGAGCTCGGTGAGCCGCCCGATGATCGTGGCGGCGTCCGTGCCCTCGCGGGCCAGTGACGTGAGCAGTTCCTCGACCTCCCGGCCCGCCTGGACGAGTGCGGCGGCGACCAGTTGGTCCTTGCCCTCGGGGAAGTGGAAGTAGAGCGAGCCGCGGGGTGCCCCGCTCTCGGTGACGATCTGGTTGAGGCCGGTGCCGAAGTAGCCCTGCGCCTCGATCAGATTGCGCGTCCCGGCCACCAGCCGGGCGCGGGTCTCCTCGCCTTTGACTCCCATGACGGAAACAGTAGACCGGTCTTCATATTCTTGTCGACCTGTCGCCGACCGGGGAGCGGTCTCCCGGGCTGTGGGTGGTGCCTGATCTACTGCGTGACGTCGGATCGGACTCCGGAGGGGGCGCCATGGGTGTGTTGACGGACTACTTCCGCGCCCGGAGCTCGTCCGGCTCGCCGGGCGGGCGCGCGACGTCGGCGAACAGCTCTACTGCTGGATGTCCTTGTAGGACGGGGGGAGACGGGCCAGGACGAGCGCGACGGCCGCGGCGGCGGAGTCCGTCTCGCCGATGACCTCGCCCCGCCGGTGAGCCATCACGCGGAACCGCCCCTCCGGCAGCGCCAGCACGGCCGGGGTCCGGGCGGGCGACGGCGCGCCCGGGTCGGAGCCGAAGCACAGGACCCACATGGTGGTGAACGGGAAGAGCCGCCGCAGCCCCGGTTCGACGGCCGCCGCGTCCAGGAGGGCCACGAAGGCGTCGTAGCCCGCATCGGCGGCGTCGGCCCGCAGCCGCCGCCACTGCAGGTCGACGACGTGCGAGGGGCCGCGTTCACGCGCCTCAGCGAGCTCGGCTGCACGAGCCTCGGTGCGCTCGGCTGTACGGGCCTCGGCCAGGGTCCTCCGGTCGTTCACGCCCTCAGTCTGGCCGACCCGTCAAGTCGGCAGGTCGAGTACCCCCGTCAGTGGCACGGGTCCGGGCCACCGCCCCCGTTACGGCAGGTGGGTGGATTGCGCGGGGGACGGCGCGGCGGTGGCCGGGGCCGTCCCGGGCCGTCGAATACTCGCGCCGTGAGGCGGACGGCGGCGTGTCGGATCGGGGCCGCGCCGCCCGGACGAGGGAGGACGGACCTTGATGCATCGTCACGGCGCAGCCCGGCGGCCCACTGCCGGGCCGGGGCGGAGTGCGGCCCGGCCGGGTCTGCGCGTCGCGGCGCCGTTGCTGGCCGGCCTGCTGTTGAGCGGCCCGCTGCTCGCCGGATGCACCTCGGCGGCCGCGCCCGGTCCGGCGGCCGCGCCCGGTCCGGTGGCCGCGCCCATGCCGAGCCCCGCCTCCACCCCCTCCGGCACGGTGGCGACCGCTCCGCCGCAGCCGCCGCCCCGGTTGACGGAGGAGAAGGTGTCCGCCGCGGTGGGCCGGATCGACGGCTACGTCCAGAACGCCATGGCGACGACGGGCGTCCCGGGGCTGGCCCTCGCGGTCGTGTACCGGGACACGGTGGTCCACGCCAAGGGGTTCGGCGTCCGCCGGCTCGGTGAGCAGGAGCCCGTGGGCCCGGACACGGTCTTCCAGCTCGCCTCCGTGTCCGAGCCGATCGCCTCCACCGTGGTCGCCGGGGCGGTCGGCCAGAAGGCGGTGACGTGGGACGACCCGGTCTCCAGCCACGATCCGGGGTTCGCGCTGTCCGACCCCTGGGTGAGCGGCCACGTGACGATCGCCGACCTCTTCTCGCACCGCAGCGGCCTTCCGGACCACGCCGGTGACCTGCTGGAGGACCTCGGTCACCAGCGCGACTACATCCTCCAGCACCTGCGCGACCAGCCGCTCGCGCCGTTCCGGGCGAGCTACGCCCACACCGACTACGGCCTGACCGAGGCGGCCGTGGCCGTGGCCAAGGCCAATGGCCGTGGAGTGGGAGGACCTGGCGGCGGACGTCCTCTACAAGCCGCTGGGGATGAGCTCCACGAGTTCGCTGCGCTCCGCCTACGACGGCGCGGCGAACAAGGCGGTGCCGCACGTCCGGACCGACACCGGCTGGCAGGTCAGCACCACCGGGAACCCGGACCCGCAGTCCCCGGCCGGCGGGGTCAGCTCCACCGTGCAGGACCTCGCCCGGTGGATGCGGCTGCAACTGGCCGACGGCACGTTCGAGGGCCGGCAGATCGTGGACGCGGCGGGCCTGAACGAGACCCGGGTGCCGCAGATCGTCTCCGACCCGCCGACGGCGCCGGCGGGTGGCGCCGGCTTCCACGGCCTCGGCTGGAACGTCAGCCACGACCCCCAGGGGCGGCTGCGGCTGAACCACTCCGGGGCCTTCGAACTGGGCGCGGCGACCGTGGTGACGCTGCTGCCGTCCGAGCAGATCGGGATCGTCGTGCTGACCAACGGCCAGCCGATCGGCGTGGCGGAGGCGGTGGCCCAGGAGTTCCTCGACCTCGCCCAGGACGGCCGGGAGACGGTCGACTGGCTGGGCTTCTTCGGCAAGGCCGTCCCCGCCGCCGCGCTGGAGGGCGTCTCGCCGACCGACTACGGCAAGCCGCCGGCGGGCGCCGCTGCGGCCAGGCCGGACGCCGCCTACGTCGGGACGTACGGCAACGGCTACTACGGGCCGCTGACCGTGAGCGCCCGGGACGGGGGCGGGCTGGTGATGAGCCTGGGGCCCGACGACCTGGAGTTCCCGCTCCAGGACTACGACGGCGACGTCTTCGGCTTCCGGACCAGGGGGGAGAACGCCGTCGGCCTCTCCGGGGTGACGTTCACCGTCGGCGCCGACGGGCGGGCCGCGGCCGTGGTCGTCGAGCAGCTCAACCACGAGGGCCTCGGGACCTTCACCCGCAGCTGACCGAACGGGCGCAGCGGCCGGGTCGCGCCGGTGCCGCCGCAGCCCGCGGGGAACCACCGTCGGCACGGACCGCGTCCAGCCCGGGAAGGCGGACAAGATCGCGACGAAGGCGGAGGGCCCTCGGCATGACGGAGACGGCGACGCGCTACCTGTACCTGGTGCGGCACGGCGAGGCGCTGCCGGACGAGAGCGGGCTGTCGGCCGACGGACGGCGGCAGGCGGCGCTGCTCGGCGCGCGGCTCGCGAGCCGCCCGATCTCGGCGGTGCACCACGGCCCGCTGCCCCGGGCGGCGCAGACGGCCCGGCTGATCGGCGAGCACCTGGACGGTGTTCCCCTCACGGTCTCCGAGGTCGCCGGCGACTACGTTCCGCACGTCCCGGAGCGGGAGGAGCTGCCGCCCGACAGCGCCGACCGCCTCCTGCGCTTCCTCGCCGGGGCCACCGCCGAGGAGCGCGAGCGCGGACCGGTGCTGGCGCGGCAGGCCCTGGCGCGGTTCGCGGGCCCGGTGGAGGGCGCCGCGGAGCGCCACGAGCTGGTGGTGACCCACAACTTCCTGGTGGCCTGGCTGGTCCGGGACGCTCTGGAGGCTCCCGCGTGGCGCTGGCTGGCGCTCAACCACGCCAACGCCGCGCTGACCGTGATCCGCTACGCCCCGGGCCGGCCCGCGTCCCTCCTGGTCTACAACGACACCGGGCACCTGCCAGCCGAGCTGCGCTGGACCGGCTTCCCGCCGGAGCTGCGCCTGTGAGGAACCCGTGCGTGCCGTTCAGCAGCCCTCGGCCTGTGATTGGCTGTCCCTGTGATCGACAAGCAGAGCGGCGCAGCCCGTCGACCTTCGGAATGCCTCGTCCGGCGGCGGGAGCCGTCGGACCTGGACGCGTGCGTCCGCGTGCTCGGTGCAGTCCACGGCAGTGACGGCTACCCGATGAACTGGCCGGACGATCCGTTCGGGTGGCTGGCCCAGCCGTCCCTGCTGGAGGCCTGGGTCGCCGAGCGGGCGGGCGAGGTGGTGGGCCACATCAGCCTCTGCCGCAGCGCTCCGGGGGATCTGGCACCGCGGGAGTGGAGCCGTCGTACGGGCCTTCCCAGCCGGGCGACGGCGGTGGTCAGCCGCCTGTACGTGTCGCCGGGGGCACGTGGCCACGGCATCGGCGCCCTGCTGCTGAGCGAAGTCGTAGCGGCGGCACGGCTGCACGGCTTGCACCCGGTCCTGGACGTGCTGGCCTCCGACTCGGCTGCGGCGGGGCTGTACCGCCGCGCCGGCTGGAGCCTGCTGGCCGCCGTCGAGGAGGAGTGGAGCCCGCTCCAGAGGGTCACCGTGCTGTGCTACGCGGCGCCGGCGGACACGGCCCCGTCCTGCTGAAGTCCGCACGACCGGCCGGTGACCGGGTCACCGGCCGGCCCCGGGCAGTCGGCGGACCCCCAGCGCCCCCCCGCGTACCGCGCTGACCTGCGGAGGAGGGTGGATCCCGGCCCGGCGCCGCGGGCCTTCGGCGGAAGGTAGGGTTCACACTGCCCGGTGACGGGCACAACCCGCTGAACGACCGGGGGCCGAAGGGCACCGGGGCAGCGTCCGGAGGCACGTGCGGACCGCCTCCGGGAGGCCGGCCGACCCTGGGGACGAAGATGGGGCGACACACGCAGGACGCGGAACGGGACGCCGAACCGGATGCCGAACTGGTCGGGCGCCGACGGGAGACCGAGCTGCTGGCGGCGGCCCTGGACCGGGCCGCGGACGGTGCCGGCGGCTCGGCCGTGCTGCTGCGGGGCGAATCGGGCATCGGCAAGAGCGCGCTGCTCGACTGGGCCGCGCGGCGGGCCGGCGAGCGCGGGTTCACCGTCCTGCGGGCGATCGGCGCCGAGGCCGAGCGGGAGTTCGCCTTCGGCGCGCTCCACCAGGCGGCCTGGCCCCTGCTGCAGGCCTCCCGCACGCTGACCGAGCACCAGCGGGACGCCCTGGAGTGCGCCCTCGGCGCCCGTGCCGGCACCCCGCCGAGCGGCTTCGCCGTCGGGGCCGCCACCCTCGCGCTGCTCGCCGGGGCGGCGCACGACGGCCCGCTGCTGCTCGTCCTCGACGACCTGCACTGGATCGACTCCTCCAGCGCCGCCGTGTTCGCCTTCCTCCAGCGGCGCTGCGCGGAGCTGCCGCTGGTGATCGTCGGCGCCGGCCGCCCGGACGGCGCGGCGGCCGAGGCCTGGCCCGTCGAGCCGGTCGAGGTCCGCGAGCTGCCCCGGCCGGACGCCGCCGCACTGCTGCTGCGGAACTGCCCGGAACTGGCCGCCACCGCCGCGGACCGGGTGCTGGACGAGGCGGCCGGCAACCCGCTGGCCCTGGTGGAGCTGCCGCGCCAACTGCGCGGCGAGGAGCAGCGCGGGCTCGCGCCGCTGCCCGACCGACTGCCGCTCGGCCGACGGCTGGAGCGGATGTTCGCCGAGCGGCTCGGCGCGCTGACGCCCGAGGCCGGCCGCGTCCTGCTGCTGGCGGCCCTCGCCGCGGGCACGGACGCCGCCGGCGGGGTCTGGCTGCGCGAGGTCGCCGGAACGGGGGCCGAGGAGGCCCTGGCCCGGATCGAGGCCGAGGGCCTCGCCGGGCTAGACCCGGCCGGGCGGCTGGTCTTCCGTCACCCGCTGGTCCGCGCCGCCGTGATCTCCACGGCACCGGAGTCCGCACGGCGCGCCGCCCACCGCGCACTGGCCGGCCGACTGGCTCCGGACGACCCGCGTGGCCTCGTCCACGAGGCGTCCGCCGCGCTGCTCCCGGATGAGGGGCTGGCGGCCCGGCTCCAGGAGGCCGGCGGCCGGCTCGCCCGCCGCGGCGGCGAGGCGGAGGGCGCGCTGCTGCTGGAGCGCGCCGCCGCGCTCAGCGCCGACCCGGCCGCCCGGGCCCGCCGGCTGACCTGGGCCGCCGTCATGGCGGCCCGCGGCGGGCGGCTGCGGCACACCGCCGCGCTGGTCGAGGAGGTGCGGCGGGCCCCGGTGCCGCCGGACATCGCCCCGCTGTTCGCGTACGCGGTGGTCTACGTGGACCAGAGCCACCGGGTCGACTTCGAGTCCTCCGCCGCCCTGCTGCCCGCGGCCCTCGACGCACTGACCGCGCCCGGCGCCGAGACCTTCGGCGGCCTGGTCGACCAGGTCTACTTCAAGCTGCTGCTCGCCGCCACGTACACCGGCGACCCCCGGGCCTGGCAGGCGCTGGAGCGGCACCGGGAGAACGTCTCGGCGCCCGGCCGGCTCTGCCACCGGGCCTGGTCCGACCCGGCCCGGACCGCCCACGGCGCGGCCGAGGAGCTGCGGGCGATGGCCGACGGGCTGAGCGAGGAGCAGGAGGCGGGCACCGCCTGGCTGCTGCTCTGGACGGCGACCGCGGCCGACACCGCCGACTGCGAGCTGTGGCGGCGCTTCACCGGGCTGCACGGCTACGCCACCCAGGGCTCCGTGGCCAAGGCCAAGGCCTACCAGGACTTCCTGCGCGGCCGGTGGGAGCTGGCCCCGGTCTGCCTACGGGAGGCCGAGGTGGCGGACGAGCTCGGCTACCACTGCAACGCGCTGATGTTCCGCCACTACTACGCCCACTTCCTGGCCGGCCGGGGCGACGAGGAGGGGCTGCGTGAGATCGAGCGGCTCGTCCGGCCGACGGCGGCCCGCGCCCGGATGCGCTTCGTCCTGGACCGGCTGACCCACCTGCGGGGCCTCGCCGCCCTCGCCCACGGCCGCTACGAGCAGGCGTACGCGCACTTCGCCGACCTCACCCCGCCCGGCCGGCTGCCCCGCGGCCTGCCCTGGTTCCACCCGCTCTTCTTCGACCTGGTGGAGGCCGCCGTGCACACCGGGCGGCGGCCCGAGGCCCGCGCACACGTCGCGGCCGGGCGGGCCGTGCGCGCCGACGAGATCTCCGGCCACCACGCCTTCCTGCTGGCCGCGGCCGCCGCGGTGGCCGCGGACGACGACGAGGCCGAGGACGCGTACCGGGCGGCGTACGCGGTGCCGGGCGCCGAGCAGTGGGTGTTCGAGCTGGCCCGGCTGCGGCTGGCGCACGGCTCCTGGCTGCGCCGCCGTCACCGGGCCGGGGCCCGCGACGTGCTGCGCGCCGCCCACCACGCCTTCCGCCGGCTCGGGGCCGGCCCCTGGGCGGACCGCTGCGAGGAGGAGCTGCGGGCGGCCGGCGGCCCGGTCGGGGCGGAGCCGGCCGCAGCCGCGGCGACCGGCGCGGTGGTGGCGGGTCCGGCGGTGTCGGCGTCGGCGGCCGCCGCGCTGACCGGCCAGGAGTTGCGGATCGCCCGGCTCGCCGGGACGGGCCTGAGCAACAAGGAGATCGGTCTGCGGCTCGGGCTGTCCCACCGCACCGTCGCGGCGCACCTGTACAAGATCTTCCCCAAGCTCGGCATCGCCTCGCGGGCCGCGCTCGCCCGCGCCCTCGGTGACGGGTGAGGGCGGTGCGGGAGGTCCGCGTGGCGCCTGTTCCGCGTGCTCGGTGTGCCCCGCGTGCCCCGTCGTCCTCCGCGCCGACCCGTGCCGTCCGCGCATCCGGGCTTGACTACGCGTGCACACTCCCGGGTCGACCGCAGAGCGACAGTCAAATGACCTAGCGGACGGCGCCGCCCCCGGCCGAGGCTTGACCTGGAAGGCTTCGGCCGGAAAGGGGCAGGTCAGGTGGGTGTGCTGTGGACGACGGCTTCCGTCCCGGACGGCGAGAAGGCGGCGTTCTGGGGCGAGGCCGTCTCGCGGACGCTGGCACCGGTGGAGGTGGTGCCGCACGCCGACCGGCCGTTCGACGGCCGCCTGTCCTCGCACCGGCTGGGCTACGTGCAGGTCTCGACGATCGAGGCGGACGCCGCCCGGGTCTCCCGCACGGCCGGCCTGGTCGCCCGCTCCGCCGAGGCCGGGGCGGAGGCACAGCTGGGGGTGGGGGTCCAGGAATCCGGCCGCGCCGTGCTGGTGCAGGACGGCCGCCGGGCGGAGGTCGCCCGGGGCGGCCTGCTGGTCTACGACACCGCGCGGCCCTACTCCATCGACTACCCGGAGCGCTTCCGGGCCCACGTGTTCCAGGTGCCGCGCCGGCTGCTCGGGGTCTCGGAGCGCGAGGCCCGACAGGTGGCCGGCAGCGCGCTCACCGCCGACGAGGGTCTGGGCGCCGTCCTGCTGCCGTTCCTCGGTACCCTCGCCGACTCCGCGCACGCCTATCCCGCGTCCGTCGGCGACCGGCTGGCCGGCAGCGTCGCGGACCTGTTCATCACCCTGGTCGCCCAGCTCACCAGGCCCACGGCCACCGAGCAGCCCAGCGCCAACGGGCACCTCGTCCGCAGGATCCGCGAGCACATCGACCGGAACCTCGGCGATCCGGACCTCTCGCCCGAGGGCATCGCCCGGGCGCACCGGATCTCGGTGCGCTACCTGCACCGGATCTTCGAGGGGGAGGGCGTCACGGTGGGTCGGCTGGTCCAGCAGCGCCGGCTGGAGGAGTGCGCCCGGGAGCTGTCCCGGCGCGGGCGCGCCGTGCCGACGGTGTCGGCCGTCGCCCAGCGCTGGGGGTTCGTCAACCCGGCGCACTTCAGCCGGGCCTTCCGCGCCGCGTACGGGGTCTCCCCGCGCGAGTGGCGCGCGCTCCGGGCCGCCGACGGGGCCTGACGCCTGCCCGACCCGGGCACGGGACGGCTTGACGCGGCCTGACGAGTTCCGGGCCTGAGCCGACCTGACGGACCCTGGCCCTGTGCCTGGTCTGACGGGCCCGGGCCTGAGCCGGCCCGACGGGCCGCCCCCGCGGTGTGCACTGTCGGGCAAACCGTGGTTCCCGCCCGGGACGGTGGCGGCCCCCTGCACGCCTACTTTGGACGGGGTGCCCGCGCGGCCGCCGCGCGCCCGGTCCGGGGGCGCGGCGCCCCGGGCGTACCCACCCGGCCGGCCCTGGGGCCGGCGGCGCGGAGCCGCGGGGCGAAGGCCCGTCGCGCAGGGGCCGTCGGGCAGGGACCGTCGGGCAGGGGACCGACCGGGTCGGGCCGTCGGAACGAGGACGACCACCGTGGAATCCGGCCGACCGGCCGCTACGCCAGGAGACAAGCGTGTCCGACACCACCCCCTCGCCCGACCGGCGCCCGGCCCTCGAACCCTCGGTCCAGGCGTTCCTCGACGCCCTCGCCGGCCGCCCGGCTCCGGCCGGTTGGCCGCCAGGGGCCTCCGAACCAGCGGCCCGCGCCCGGGGCGGCCGGCCCGTCGAGCCGGGTGCGGCGCCCGCCGACCTGCTCGCCGACCTGGTGGAGGACCTGCTGGACGACCCCTCGGACACCACCGCGGAATGGCTCGCCCTGCCCGGCGGACCGACCGGGCGGGTACGGGTCCAGGTGGTCAGACCGGCCGGTGCCGCCGAGCCCGTCCCCGTCGTGCTCTTCCTGCACGGTCTCGGCTGGGCGCTCGGCGACGCCGACTCGTACGGGCGGATCCTGCGCGAGTTCGCGGTGGGGGCGGACGCCGCCGTCGTCTTCGTCGACTACGACCGGGCGCCCCGGGCGCGCTACCCCGTCGCCGTCGAGCAGTGCTGGGCGGTGGCCCAGTGGATCCGCGCCCACGGCCGCGAACTCGGCCTGGACGGGGAACGGATGGCCGTTGCGGGGGACTCCTCGGGCGCCAACCTGGTGGCCGCCGTCACGCTGCTCGCCCGCAGACACGGCCCGGTGCCGCTGCTCCACCAGGTGCTGATCTGCCCGGTGACCGACGCGGACTTCGACACCCCCTCCTACCGCGAGTACGCCGAGGGCTACCTCCTGCGCCGTGAGGACATGCGCCGGTACTGGGACGCCTACCTGCCCGACCCGGCCCGCCGCCGCGAGGCCACCGCCGCCCCGCTGCGGGCCTCCCTGGAGCAACTGGCCGGCCTGCCGCCGGCGTTGGTGATCACCGCCGAGGCCGACGTGCTGCGGGACGAGGGCGAGGCGTACGCCGCCCGGCTCCGGGCGGCCGGCGTCCCCGTGGTGGCCACCCGCTACCAGGGCGTCGTGCACGGCTTCGTGCTGCTCGACGCCTGCCGGCACGCCCCGACGGCCCGGGCCGCGTTGATCCAGGCGGTGGACACCCTGCACGTGGCACTCCACCGCTGGCCCGACTGAGGCCGGGCGGCCGGGGTCGGGCGGCCGGGGTCGGGCGGCCGGGGTCGGGCCCGGCCCGGTCCGGGCGCCAGGCACGCCCGAGGGCCCCTCGACCGTTGACACGGTCGAGGGGCCTGGTGAGTGCGCGGTCGGGCGAGGGGGCGGCGCGAGGGCGGGCGCGGGGTGCGTCCGGGCATGCCGACGGCCGCCCGAACCGGGGGACGGTTCGGGCGGCCGTGGCGCGGGGGAGCGGTTCAGGCGCCCGCGTGCTCGACGGTGCCGGGCCCGGAAGCCGGCCCGGCCGCCGGGTCGGCGGTCGACCGCCGGTGCAGGACGAGCCTGGTCAGCAGGCCGCTGCCCAGGCCGGCGACCAGCGCGGCACCCGACCACCGGAGCGGATACGGCGTCAGCCCGATCGCGTGGTCGGCCGACCACGCCCCCGGTCCGGTCGCGGCCAGCGCGGCGGCGGTCACGACGAGGACCAGCGGGTACTCGTAGCCGTCGTTCTGGACCCAGAGGCCGTGGGGGCGCTTGACGGTCAGCGCCACGGTCATGACGCCGATCGCGCCGGTGGCGGCGAGCGGGGTGAGCAGGCCCGCGGCGAGCAGCAGGCCGGAGCCGATCTGCCCGGCCCCGGCGGCGAGCGCGGTGAGCCACCCGCCGCGGAAGCCGTCGCCGCGGAACTCGCGGGTGCCGCCCTCCAGCCCCTGGCCGCCGAGGTGGAAGCTCACCTTCTGGACACCGTGGCCGGCGATCAGCAGGCCCACGACGACGCGCAGGACGAACAGGCCGAGGTTCATCGGCGCCCCCGCTCGGGGTGGGGGATCCGGTGGCGCACCGGCTCAGCCCGCCGCGTGGGCGCCGAGGATGCTCTGCGCGTACACCACACCGAGCCCGTAGGCGCCGGCGTGCTCCTTCACGATCTCCATCACCGCGCCGTAGCTCTCCTGGCGGGCCCAGTCGCGCTGGAGCTCCAGCAGCACCTGCACCCACGTCACCGGCACGGCGCCGGCGGCGGTCATCCGCTGGAGGGCGTGCTCGTGGGCGGCCGCGCTGACACCGCCGGAGGCGTCGGCCACGACGTACACCTCGTACCCCTGGCCGAGCGCGGACAGGGCGGGCAGGACGAGGCAGACCTCGGTCCAGAGGCCGGACAGCACGATCTTGGTGCGGCCGGTCGCCTTGACCGCCTCGACGACGGCGGCGTCCTCCCAGGCGTTCATGCTGGTCCGGTCGAGGACCTCGTGCTTGGGGAACACCTCGGCCAGCTGCGGCAGGAGGGGGCCGGAGAACGACTCGGCGGCCACCGTGGTGAGCACCACGGGAACGTCGAAGGCGCGGGCGGCCTTGGCGAGGCCGACGGTGCTGTTGATGATCGCGGCGCGGTCGCCGCTGCCCACGCCGAAGAACATCTGCGGCTGGTGGTCCACGAAGAGCATGACGGCGTTGTCGGGAGTCAGCAGGTCGGGGCTGGGCGCGGCCTTGACCTGGGCGAAGTCGACCATGGGGAGTCCTTTCGGAGCGGGTTCCCGCGCTCGCGGCTGGGCGAGGCGGGACGGGGACGGTGACGGCGGCGGGCGCGGGCCGCGCGCCGGGGACGGCCCGGAGGATCCTTCGACCCACCCGGTGCCCGGCGCGGACTGGTCTGCCGCGTTGCAGAGTTGACGTTAGGTGAGGTTCCGGGGGCATTCTGTTCCCATCGCGCCCTGCCGCTGTCCCCGCACTGCATGCCGTCGCCGCGGCCGGCGCGGTCGTCGCCGGCGCCGTCGTGGTCGTCCCGGACGTCGCAGTCGTCGCACCCCGGCGGGGCGAAGTTCTTCCTGCTGTTCTTCCTGGTGGCCGGCGGTGGGGCAGGGTGGGATGGAGGAGGCCGAGGGGCCGTACCGCGCCCGTCCCCACCCCCCCGACCTCACCCGACGGACCGTCCGGGCCCGCCCCGCCGGCCGTCGCAGGAGTAACCAGATGCCTCCCGTTGCCACCGCCGCCGAAACCGCCGCTGCGACTGCGCCCGCGCCCGCGCCCGCGACTGCGATCGCGCCCGCCGCCGCCACGACCCTCTCCACCACCGCGTTGCCGACGACGGACCGTGCCGAGTACTGGCACGAGGCGGTCGCGCACACGTTCATCCCGCTGGACGTCAGGCTGCTCGAATCCGCGCCCTCCGTCGGGACCATCACCAGCCACCGCCTCGGCGCCCTACAGGTCTCGCTGGTCCAGGCCGGCCCCCAGCGGGTGGTCCGGAGCAGCGGCCTGATCGCCCGGGGCGGGGAGGACCACGTCACCCTGGCCCTGCAGCACCGCGGCACGGCCCGGCTCGTCCAGGACGGCCGTCAGGTGCTGCTGCGGCCGGGGACGTTCGCCGTCTCCGATGCCGGGCGCCCGTTCAGCAAGGAACTGGCGGAGCCGTTCTCCTTCACGGCCTTCCACTGGCCGCGGGCGGCCATCGGGGTCTCCGACGAGGAACTGCGGGAGCTCACCGCGACGGACTTCGGTGCGGAGGGCGGCACCGCCGCACTGGTCGCCGCCCACCTGGACCGGCTGGCCCGGGCGGTGGGTGTGCTGGACCCGCAGGCCGCGGTCCGGCTGGCCGCGACCGCGCTGGACCTGCTGGCCGTCCTCGCGCAGGAGCGCCGGGGCCGGCCGCCCGGCGCGCAGCCCTCCGAGGCGGCCCTCGCCCTGCTCGCCCGGATCAAGGACCACATCCTGCGCCGCCTGGGCGATCCGGAGCTGGACCCGGAGCAGATCGCGGCGGCCCACCACCTGTCGGTGCGGTACCTGCACAAGCTGTTCCAGTGCGAGGGCATCACCGTGGGCCGCTGGATCCAGCGGCAGCGCCTCGCCATGTGCCGCCGCGACCTGGCCCGTCCGACCGCGCGCCCGGTCACCGTGGCGGCGGTCGCCGGGCGGTGGGGATTCGTCAGCGCCAGCCACTTCAGCCGGTCGTTCCGGACGGCCTACGGCGTCTCCCCGCGGGAGTGGCAGGCCGGTGCCCGCGTCGCCGAGGCACCCACCGTGGAGGCCCGCATCCCGGCACCGCGCTGGTCGGACGTGGGCGCGACCGCGGGCCTGACCGCGGTGCCGGCGTGAGCGGCCGGCCCGTCCCCGGCCCGTCCCCGGCCCGTCCCCGGCCCGTCCCCGGACCGTTGACGGACCGGGGACGGGCCGGGGACCGGCCGCTCGGGGTCAGGCCCGGCAGCGCAGCATCGTCAGCGCGGGGTTGGCGTTGAAGTCGTCCCAGAACTCCGCGCCGAACTCGCGCACACCGGCGGCGGAGATCTCCAGGGGCACCCAGGTGATGTCGCTGAACCCGGCCGCCCGCAGGCACTTCTCGTAGACCTCGCGGCTCGGCGGGTTGGCGACGAAGGAGATCGGCGGGTCGAGGAGCGCGGTGATCCGCACCCGCGGCCCGATCTCGGTCTCCTCGCCGAGCGATTCGCACAGGAAGCCGTACTTGGCCAGGGACGGCCCGTCGAAGCGGAAGTCCGGGTGCTGGACGAAGGCGAAGAGCTCGGCCCCGTCCGCGAGGCTGCGGTGGATCCTGCGGCACATCCGCTCGATGGTGGCGACGTCCTCGGCGTAGTTGAACGCCTGGACGGCGACCGCGAGGTCGAAGGGCTGCTCGAAGGCGGGCAGTTCGGCGATGTCGCCGACCTCGTACTGCACGCCCAGCGGGTCGCTCTCCTCCAGGGCCCGGGCCGCGTCGATCATCGCGGAGGAGATGTCGACGCCGAGGACGCGGGCGGCGCCGCGGCGCTTGAACTCCCGGCTGTAGAAGCCGGTCCCGGAGGCCAGGTCGAGGATCGACCTGGCCTTCACGTCGCCGACGAGGGCGAGGAATCCGGCCACCTCCCCGTAGCGTGCGAGCGGGAGGTTCTTGAAGCCCTCGAACGCCTCGCCGATCTCGTCGTACAGCTGACCACTCATCGGGTCGTCCCCCTCTGTCGTTGGCGTCGGCCTTCGGACGGGCCGCGGCCTCTGGCCGGAAGTCTCCCTGCCGCCGGAGGGCGCGGCGTACTGGCGAAAACCCCAAAGATGCCGGGGCTTCAGCTGGTTCGCTCTTCGTGTTCGTCTCGGACGGCCGGCCAGGATCCCGGCCGCCTTGCCCCGACCCCCGGCCACCCTTCCCACGTCGGTGCTCCACGGGCCCGGACGGCCGAGCCTCCCGTGGAGCTGGTCACGGACCTGTCGTGCTCTTCCAGCGGCGGCCGGCGAAGTGGGCCAGGGCCGCCTCCAGTTCGAGCGGTGGCGTGTCGGTCGGGCCGAGATCCCAGAAGCGGATCCAGTCGCCGCACTTCGTGAGGGACCTCGGTGTGTCGCGCCCCGGCGCGGGCTTCAGCTCCAGGTGGAAGTGGGCCGGCAGGACGGTTCCCCTGACGCGGTGGACCCGCACCGCGTCCACGTCGTCCCAACGAAGCCGCACCTTGCGCCCCTTGGTGAGCTCGATCGCCTCGGCATCGATCCTCAGCTTTGTGTCCACCGCTCGCAGCGCCACCGCGCCGAGCAGGAGTACGGCGCCCATGGCGCCGAGCTGGAATCGCAACCTGACCAGCAGCTCCCAACTCTGTTGCCAGTCAGCCAGATACCCGTCACGCGACGTGAGCGGCGAGACGACCACGAGTAGTGCGACGACCGGCACCGTCAGACCGAGTACGCCCCGCCCGAGCGCGCGAACGGTGTTGCCGCTGCTGCGAACGAGGACCGTACGCGGTGGCAGCGTCCCGGCGGTTGGCCGCTTCTCGCCGGCTCCGCCGAGCCGGCGCCGTAGTTCCGTGTGTCGGAACTGGTAGACGCCGCCGACCTGGCGCAGCATGCCCAGTCGACGGGCATCCTCCAGGAAGGTCATCACGTCCCACGGAAGGCGTCGGCGTGCCGCCAGTTCGAGGCGCGTGGCCGTCCAGCGCCCCCATCGGCCGGTGGCGGCGAAGGTGAAGGACGAACACGACCACGCGACGACGAGCGCCCCGACGGCGAGTAGTGGATGGCTGCGGGGCCAGGAGAAGAACCCCACCCAGGCCGCGGCTACGGCGGGCGCCACGAGTACTGCTTCGGTCAGGGCGATCCGCCGCTCGTCGGCGAGCAGCACCCCGGGCTTGGTGGCCGTGTCGTATTCCGCCCTCCTCGTCAGCAGGACACCGGAGCACGTGGGAAGGGTGAGGCCGACCACGATCGCGAGACCGCCGCCGCCCGGAACGATCATCCCCGCACCGGCCAGGCCCGCGGCGAGCACGGTAGTGAGGAGCCGAACCCGCAGGGCGGCCGGTCGCCGGGGGCGGTCGTCGAGACCGGGGAAGAGGTGGCCGGCGGCGGTTCGACCGGCGACCGTGGCGAAGGTCGACAGTACGGCCACCAGGTTCAGCGCCTCCACCGTGTCTCCGAACGGGGGCTGAGCCCGGAAACGCCCGGCGAGGGAGAGGAGCGCGGTCACGACATGGCTCGCCGCCGTTCCCCACAGCGCTGCCGCCGTCAGGACGACTCCGCTCCAGAGCGCCGGCCCGGTGAGTCTGCCTTGTAGCTGCCACCAGGCAATGTCCTGGGTCCGTCGGCGAATCAACTGGCGGGCCAGGAAGCCGTGGTGCGTCCGTGCTTGCTCCACTCCCCACCGGCGGACCGGCTTGGGTACGGAGGCCGGGGCCGGGCCTCGCGAGTACAGAGCCGGAAGCAGCTCGTCGAGGAGGTGGCCTTCGACGTCCTCGCGGGTGGAGAACCTGGCGGTGTCGAGCAGCTCGCGGGGATCACTGGACTCGGTCGCGTACACCTCCGAAGCCAGCCAGAGCATCAGGGGCGATGAGAGAACAGTGATCAGGGGACCACCGGAGTGCTGGACGGCCGTCGCGAAGACCGATTCCCAGGAGATGCGTTGGGCGGGACGGCAACGTCCGGTGAGATAGCCCAGCCCGGCCTCGGGGGACATCGGACACGCCCGGACGACCGGAATGTTCCGGAGTTCGGTGGGCGATGCCGCGGCCGCCTCGATGGCTTCCGGCCGGGACAGCAGGACCAGAGGCGCGTCGACGCTCGCGCGCCAGCGATCGATGGCGATCGCCACCTCTTTGCCGGGAAGGGACATGAGTTCGTCGAGGCCGTCCAGAACGGGGATGATTCTCCCGTCGTCCACCAGTGTCGCCACCCTGCTCTCGCCGGTGCGGGTGGCGAGTTCGCCGTAGTCCTCCCTGATTCGCTGGACGACCCAGTCGTCCAGGCTGTCCTCGCGCCCGGGGCACCAGTCGGACAGGGACAGCAGGACGGGGACGGGATCACCGGACCTTCGATGCTTCAGTAGCTCGCGAACGAGCAGCACGGCCAGCGACGACTTCCCCGCTCCGCCCGGTCCGGTGATGATCAGGCGGACCGGCGTGAGCGCACGGATCCGGGCGAGCAGGTCGTCGAGCCCGGTCCGTTCGCCCGGTGCGGGGGACGGCGGGGCGCTGCGAATCTGCCGCGCGTCCCACTGAACGGACATGGGCACGGAGCCCGTCAAGCCACGGACGTTGGCCTCGTCGTCCCACTGTTTGCGTACCAGCCTGGCCAGTTCGTCCTCGGCAGGCGGGTCGGACGGAGGGCGGGGCGCCAGTGTCACCTCGACGTTCTGCGCCAGAATGGCGTTCTCCGCGCGCCCGTTGAAGTTGTTGTTCACAGAGCCGGCCATGACGACATGATGTCAGGGCGCCGCACTCGCCGGCCGAGCCGAGCCTCGGGTCGTCAGCTCTCCGGCGACGTCGACCAGTTCGTCACCAGGGCGGTGGCCTCGGTGAGGCGGACGGGGTCGTCGGCGGCTTCGGCGAAGGTGACGGCGTCCCGGGCGGCGGTGAGGGCCTGGGCACGATCGCCGAGTGCGTCGAGGGCCTTGGCCTGGCCGAGGGCGGCGATGCCCTGGAGCAGCGGCACGCCGACGCGCGCGCCGAGACGGCGTGCCTCCGTGTAGGAGCCCGCGGCGTCCTGTGCGCGGCCGAGGTCCAGTTGGGCCTTGCCGCGCTGGGAGAGCGCGTTGGTCATGGTGAAGTCGGTGATGTGCGGGGCGGGGGCGGTGGCCGGGTCGGCGAGCAGGGCGATGATGGTGTCGGCCGTCCCGATGGCGCCCTCGGCGTCGCCCTGCTGCTGCTGGGCGGCGGCCAGCGCCAGCAGGGCCTGCGGCCGGCCCTCGTGGTCGCCGGCCACGGCGAACAGTTCCGCCGCCCGGCGAGCCCGGTCGGCGGCCGCGTCGAGGGTGCCCAGGCGGTTCCCGGCGGCGGCCGCGTAGAAGTGGGCCCACGCCTCCTGGCCGGCGTCGCCGCCGCGGCGGGCGAGTTCGGCGGCCTGTTCGGCGACGGCCAGCGACTCGCGGGGCTGCCGCAGGCAGTACAGCAGTGCCCAGGCGAGGTAGTTGGCGTGGGTCGCCTCCAGGGTGTCGTCACCGAGCGCCCGGGCGGACGCCCGGGCGAGGCCGAACACGGTGTGCCAGTGCCCCCAGTTGGTCCAGCGGTCGGAGAACCAGTGCATGGACTCGGCGGTCCGCACCACCTCGGCGTGCCGGCCGGCGGCCGCCGCGCCGTGCAGCGCGGCCAGCCAGTTGGCGCTCTCCGTCGCCAGCCACCGCTGGGCGGCCGTCGCCGTCGGGAACGGGTGGCCGCTCGCCGGCGGCGGGCCGGGCTGGAAGCACTGGCCGGCGGCCGAGGCCGTGTCGAGCAGCCAGCCGTACAGCGTCGCCTCCGCGGTGCGCCGCTCCTCGGGCGACTCCTCCTCCTGCAGTCGCTCGCGTGCGTAGAGGCGGATCAGGTCGTGGAACAGCAGCCGGTCGGCGGAGGTGCGGCCGAGCAGGCCCAGCTCCAGCAGTTCGTCCAGCATCTCCTCCACCCGGCCGGCGCCGAGCCCGGTGAGGGCGGAGCCCAGCGCGGCGTCGAAGTCGGGCCCGGGGACGAGCGCCAGCCGGCGGAACAGCCGCCGCAGCGGCTCGGGCAGCTGCGCGTAGGAGAGGCCGAACGCGGAGCGGATCCGCAGGTCGCCGGCGGTGAGCCGCTGCAGGCGCAGGTCCTCGTCGCCCAGGCGCTCGACGAGGTGGTGGGCGCTCCACCCCGGCCGGCTCAGCAGCCGGTGGCCGGCGATGCGCAGAGCCAGCGGCAGGTGTCCGCAGAGGTCGGCGATCAGTGCCAGCGCCGCCGGGTCCGGCCCGGCCGCGCCGTCCCGCGGGGTGCGTTCCGACAGGGCGTCGTCCTGCTGGGCGAGGATGGCCCCGAGCAGGGCGGTGGCGGCGTCGGTGGGCAGCGGTTCGAGGAGCAGCCGCCGTGCGTGTTCGATGCCGGTCAGCGTGCGCCGGCTGGTGATCCAGGCGGCGCCCGCGCCGGCGCCCGGCAGCAGGGCCCGCACCTGGGCCTCGTGGGCGGCGTTGTCCAGGACGACCAGGGCGTTGCGCTCCCGCATCAGCCGGCGGTAGAGGACCTGGCGCTCGTCCGTTTCGAGCGGGACCTCCCGCTCGCGCACGCCCAGCGCGCGCAGCAGCCGGGCCAGGGCGTCGTGCGGGGTGACGGGTTCGGTGTCCAGGCCGCGCAGGTCGACGAAGAAGCAGCCGTCCCGGAACCGGCGGGCGAGCCCGGCCGCGGTGTGCACGGCCAGGGCGGTCTTGCCCAGGCCGGGGGCGCCGGAGACGATCGAGACCGGCAGACGCTCCGGCTCGTCGGCGGAGCGGGCGAGCCAGGCGGCCTCGGCCGGGCGGCCGGTGAAGTCCGGGACCGCGGGCGGCAGGTCGCAGAGACCGGGTGGGGTCGGCCGCTCGTGCCGGCGGCGGCCCGCCCGGGCGGCGCCGAGCAGGGCGTCGGTGTCGGCGGGGGAGAGCGCCAGCGCACCGGCCAGGGCCTCGACCGTACGGGCCTGCGGGCCCCGGCTGTGGCCGCGCTCCATGTCGCCGATGGCGCGGGCACTGACGCCGGAGCCCTCCGAGAGCTCCTCCAGCGTCAGCCCGGCCGCGCGACGGTGGGCGCGCAGCAGCGGTCCCAGCTCCTGGGCCTCGTCGTCGTGCATGCGCCCGTCCCCCTGTTGGTTGAATCATCATCATAACGGGCGAATGTGCCGAATGTTCCGGGCCCTGATCAGCGCACCCGCGTCCGCTCGGTGGGGCGGAGTGCCGGGCACGAACCGGGTCGGTCGGGGGAGCCGCACGTCCCGCACGCGGTCGCGCGCACGACTGCGGCCCGCCGCAGGGGGGCGACGGGCCGCAGGGGGAGGAGCGGGTGCGGAGCGGGGGGTCAGGCGACCGAGACGGCGCTCCAGGCGGCCGCGACCGCCTTGTACTCGGTGCTGTTCAGGCCGTAGAGGTCCTTGGCGGCGTTCAGGGACGCGGTGCGGGCGCCCTTGTAGTCCGTGGTGGACGTCATGTAGACGGTCAGCGCGCGGTACCAGATCTTGGCGACCTTCTGGTTGCCGATGCCGGTCACCGTCGAGCCGTTGCAGGTCGGGCTGTTGTAGGTGAAGCCGTTGATGGTCCGGCTGCCGCTGCCCTCGCTGGCCAGGAAGAACCAGTGGTTGCCGACGCCCGAGGAGTTGTGCACGTCGAGCTGGCCGACCTTGCGGGTCCAGCAGTCGGCGGAGCGGCCGTCGAGCGAGGGCTTGTCCATCCGGCGCAGCCACGGCGGGGTGGACTGGTCGCTGAACAGGTAGTCCGGCTTGTCCACCGCGTTGTTGGCGTACCACTCGACCATGGTGCCGAAGATGTCGCTGGTGGCCTCGTTGAGGCCGCCGGACTCGCCGCTGTAGCGCAGGTTGGCGGTGGCGCTGGTGACGCCGTGGGTCATCTCGTGGCCCATGGTGTCGAGGTCGACCTGCTCGGGGTCGGTCACGCCGTCGCCGTCGCCGGTCATCATGCAGAAGCAGCTGTCCGACCACTGGGCGTTGTCCCAGTTGGTGCCGACGTGGACGAAGACCGTGGCGCCCTTGCCGTCGTTCTTGATGCCGTTCCGGCCGAAGGTGTTCTTGTAGTAGTCGTACGTCCAGGCGGTGTTGGCGTGGGCGTCGACGGCCGCCGTGGAGCGGTCGGTGGAGAACTTCCTGCCGTCGCCCCAGACGTTGTCGGCGTCGGTGACGACGGTGCCCGAGTTCGCGTTGAGCGAGTTGGACGAGACGTTGTGGGCGTCCTTGGTGATGGTCCCGCGCACCGGGTCGATCAGCGCGTAGCCGCCGGACTGCGCGGTGGTGTCGATGGTGACGTCGCCGGTGTACTCGGAGTGCCCGGTGCCGCTGGCCTGGTGCTCGGAGTCGTAGGTCTCGATCTGCTCGCCGGTGGTGGCGTCGGTGACGACGACCTTGCCGGCCGGCTGGCCGTGCTCGCCGACGCCGGCGACGGTGGTCTTCCAGGCGAGCCGGGGCGTGCCGTCGGCGGCCCAGACGACCAGCTCGGGCGAGCTGGTGGCGGAGCCGATGCTCGGCGCGGCCTGGAGCGCCTGACGCGCGCTCGCCTGCGCCGGGACCTTCGGGACGGTCGACTTCACGGCGGCGTCGTGGGCGGCCGCGCGGGTGGAGTCCTTGAGCCGGCCGTGGGCGTCCTGGTGCACCACCAGGTCGCCGCCGACGACGGGCAGGCCGAGGTAGGTGCGGTCGAAGCGGACGTGCTGGGTGCCGTCGGCGTCGACGACGACGTCCTTGACCTGGAGGTCCTGGCCGTCGCCGAAGCCGAACACGCCGGCGTTGTGGGCCACGTTGGCGCGGGCCTGGGCGATCGCCGCGTCACGGCCGGTGGGGGCGGCGTTCGCGGTGCCGGCCTGGAAGGTGGCGGCGACGAGGGCGGCGGTGGCCGCTATGGCTCCGGCCGCGAGGTGGCGGCGGTGAGAGGAGGTGGGGCTCACTCTGACTCCAGTCGGGGTAGCTGCAGGGAAAGAGCTGCGTCAGAGATTGACGGTGCGCTGCCAACCCCGGCTAGGTGCTGAGTCAGATCTTGACCATTTCGTGTCCTGTACTGATCAGGTCTGATCGGTTGTGAATGCTGACTGTGAAAGCGGCTGTTGAAGCAGTGAAAGCCGGTGTGAACGACGGTGTGAATGCTGTTGCGGCCGACCGTCCTAGGATCACGCCATGACGACCCGGTACACCTGGCGCGGTCCCTTCACCGACGACGAGCTCGACGCCCTGCACGCGGAGGGATTCGGCCACGCCGCCCAGGCCGTCGCCTGGCGCGCCCGACTGGAGCGGCACAGCCTCGGCTGGGTCTGCGCCCGCCCCGCCGACGGCGGCGCGCTGACCGGCTTCGTCAATGTCGCCTGGGACGGCGGCGGCCACGCCTTCCTCCTCGACACCGTGGTCGCCACCACGGCCCGCCGCACGGGCGTCGGCAGCCGCCTGGTCGCCGCCGCCGTCGACGGCGCCCGCGCCGCCGGCTGCGAATGGCTGCACGTCGACTTCGAACCCGACCTCCGGGCCTACTACCTCGACGCCTGCGGTTTCCGCAGCACCGACGCCGGCCTCTTCCGGCTCTGACCGGGCGGGAGACCCGGTCCGTCCGAATCGGGTTGCCGCCGACCGGTCGGGTCGGATAGGAAGCTCGCATGCTACGAGGCGAGAAGATCGGGCTGCGGGCCCGGCACGAGGAGGACGTCCCGATCCTGCGGGCCGAGCTCTACGACGACGTGGTCAACTCCTCGCGGGCCGAGAGCGCCCCGTGGCGGCCGATCGCGCCCGGCTCGAAGGACCCGCGGCTCGTGGTGGACGACACCGCACAGGGCCACGTCCCCTTCTCCGTGGTCGAGTTGGACGGCGGGACGCTGGTCGGCACCGCGACCCTGTGGGGCATCGACAACCACCACCGGTCCGCGCACATCGGGCTGGGGCTGCTGCCGTCCTGCCGCGGCAAGGGCTACGGCACCGACGTGGTCGCGGTGCTGTGCCACTACGGCTTCGTCGTGCGCGGCCTGCAGCGGCTGCAGATCGAGACGCTGGCGGACAACGTCGGGATGCTGCGCTCCGCCGAGCGCAACGGCTTCGTCCGCGAGGGCCTGCTGCGCTCCTCGGCCTGGGTGATGGGCGAGTTCCTGGACGAGGTGCTGCTCGGGCTCCTGGCCCGGGACTGGAAGCCGGAGCCGAAGGCCTGAGGCCTGCTGTCCGGGCTGCCCGGGGGCGCGCGTGGCCGGAGTCGGATCCGGTGCGGTGATCCTCCGGCTCCGGCCCCGCGGACGTCCCGTGGAGCCGTAGGCTCGCGGGATGGACGGATGGGTGGGGGCCTGGACGGGCGGGCGGCGGGCCGTGCACCTGGGGAACGTGGCCGACTTCAACGAGCAGTTCTTCGGCGCCGCCATGGACGACGCCCAGCGCGCGCGGCGGCTGCGCCAGGCGCACCACTACGCCTGCATGGCGACCTGCTACAGCCCCGAGCCCGCCCTGGTCGTGCTGCCGGCCGAGGTCGAACCGGCCTGGGTGGACTGGCTGGCACGGGAGTTGGAGTGGGAGCCCGTCGAGCTGTACGGCGGGGTCGCGCCGGACGGGACCCTGGCGCAGGCACTCGCCGCCCGACCGGCGCTGGCGGAACGGATCGCGGCGGGCGGCCGCCCGGTCCTGCCCTGGGGCCGCACCGCCGCCCAGGGGGAGGGGGCCGCACTGGCGGCGGTGCGGCGCTACGAGTCCAAGGCGGCCACGCACGCGCTCTTCGCCGAACTGGCCCCCGCCCACCCGGGAATCGCGGTGCCCCACCAGGAACAGCCCGCCACGCCGCGCCGTGCCGCCCGTCGGCTGACCGCCCGGGCGGTCCGGGGCCTGACCACGGTGGTGAAGAGCCCGCACGGCGTCGGCGGCTACGGGACCGCCGTGGTGACGCCGCAGGAGCTGTTCGCGGCCGGCGGCGGCCGTGCGCTGCTGCGCCGGCTGGCCCGCGCCGAGGTGCTCGCCGCGGACGGCGGACTGCTGCTGGAGGAGTACGTCGACGGCGGCCGGGCCGACCGCCTGCGCGACCTCACCTTCGACGCCGTGATCGGCGCGGACGGGCGCGTCCACCCCGTCGGGGTCGGCGAGATGGCCGTCGACGGCACCTGCTACCAGGGGGTGACGGTCGGTCCGGGCGTGGTACCTCCGGGCGTGGCGGCCACCGCCGAGCGGTTCGGGCTCGCGGTCGGCGAGCGCCTCGCCGCCGAGGGCCACCGGGGCTGGTTCGACGTCGACTTCGTCACCGACCGGGAGCGCCGGCTCGCGCCCACCGAGGCCAACCTGCGGCTCACCGGCCCGGCGGTCGCCTTCAACCTGCGCGCCCGGCTGGACCGGGTGCGCGGCCCCGGCCACCTGGTCCGCACGCTGGACGGCCTGCGGCTCGGCGCCCGGCTCTCCCAGGAGGCGCTGTACGACCACCTGGACCGGCTCCGGCCGCGCTGCGCCCGCCTCGGCGTCACGCTGCTGCCGCTGGTGGTGACGGCCGGTTACGAGCCGGAGCCGGTCGTCGGTCTGGCGCTCGCCGCCCGCTGCGCCGGGGCCGGCGGGTCGCCGGAGGCGCTGGAGGCGCTGGACGCCGCCGAGGCGCTGGTCGCCGCGGCGAACCAGGCGCTGGGCCGGATGTTCGCGGCGCTGCGCTGATCCGCGGGCGGGCCACCGGAACGGGCCAGCCGGCCGTCACGTCCGGCCAGCCGTCGCCTTCTGTCCGGTCGTCGCGTCCGCCCGGCCCGTCCCGTCCTGCCGACCGTCACTTCCGCCCGGTGGGCGGGCGCCAGACCAGGAAGCGGACCACGATCGCGGCCGCGACCATCAGCGCGATGTTGAACACCGAGACCAGGAGTGCCTGCCGCTGCCAGTCCGTCGGCGAGCTGGTCCGGTACAGGTTGTCCTGCGGCCACCAGGAGGCCAGCAGCCAGAACACCGAGACGTGCGCGGCGACGGAGAGCCCGAGCGGCCGGCCGAGCCGGGCGATGGCCCGGGCACCCGCCAGGAGCCAGGCCACCCCCAGGCCGAACGAGACCCACTCGAAGAGATACAGGACGCGGAACCAGCCGGCGTAGGGGCCGGGCACCGCCGAGACGTCCGTGGAGCCCGGCCAGAGGCCGTGGGTGAGCAGCCAGGCGAGCAGGGCGACCGGCAGGGCCACCACGAGCCATCCGCAGCCGGAGATCGGGACGTCCTCGTCCGACCTCCCGGTGCCGGCCTTGCCACCGCCCCGGCCGGCCTTGCCGCCGAGCCGACCGGCCTTGCCGCCCGTCGGCGCGGAACCGCCCATCGACGCCGCGAAGGAGAAGTAGTCGCGCGGGGCCGGCAGCGGCAGGGCGGTGCGGTCCAGCTTCCCGGCCCGGGTGCGGGGGAGCGCGGGCAGGGCCACGACGGCGGCGGGCGCCTCCCCGGCCGGCAGCTCCTCGGCCAGCAGGGCGGAGAGCGACCAGGCGTCCGGCTCCCCGGCGCCGGGTGCCGTCACCGCGTAGCCCACCAGGGCGCGCCGCCCCGGGTCCGGTTCGACCTCGGCGACGGCGGCCTCCCGCACCGCCGGGTGGGAGCGCAGCAGCCCCTCGGCGCGCGCGGCCTCCGTGACCCGCCGGAGCACGCCCGCGGCCCGGACGCGCTCGGTCGGGCCGACCACGCCTTCGGCGCGCGCGGTGAACTCCAGCACGCCGTCCTCGCGGATCCGCCCGAGGTCCCCGGTCAGCAGGACCCGCATGTCCGGGTCGAACGCCGCGGGTACGAAACGCCGCTCCGTCTCCTCCGGCCGGTTGACGTAGCCCCGGCCCAGGCCCGGGCCGGCGACGGCGATCTCGCCGACCTCCCCGGGCGCCGCCGGGGAACCCTCCGGGCCGAGGACGTACACCCGCGCACCGGGGAAGGGCCGGCCGACCAGCGAGACCCGCTCGCTGCCCTCGCCGCCCGTCGCGCCGGCCGCGTCGAAGTAGGTGCTGTCGACGGACGCCTCGGCCAGCCCGTAGACGTTGAGCACCCGGGTGCCCGCGCCGAGCAGCCGCTGCAGGCCCAGTTGCTCGTCCAGGTACCACTTCTCCGCGCCGACCGTGACCAGCCGCACGCCCGGCAGGGACCCTCCGGCGGCCGCCAGGTGGTCGTACAGGCGGCGCGCCGTACGGACGTTGAGCTCCAGGACGGTGATCCGCTCGGCGGCCACCAGGGCGGGCAGGTCGGCGATGTCGGCGGTGCGGTCGAGGGTGAGGTTGCGCGGCGTGACCACCAGGGTGGCGCCGGTGCAGAGTGCGCGTATCCAGTCGGCGGTGAAGACGTCGAACTCCAGGCTCGCCGTCTGGAGGATCCGGTCGGCGGTGCGCAGCCCGTACACCTCGCGCCAGCCCCGGTGGGCGGCCAGCAGGTTGCGGTGCTCGATCAGCGCGCCCCGGGGCAGGCCGGTCGAGCCGGAGGTGAAGAAGAGGCAGGCGAGGTCGTCCGGCCCGGTGGCGACCGGCGGCGGACCGGCAGGCATTGCCGCGATCTGCTCCGCCGCCGAGTCCGGGCAGACCACCGCGCGCCCGCCGGTGTCCGTCAGCCGCACCCGGTGCGCCTCCTCGGTCACCACCAGCACCGGGTCGGCGTCCGCCAGCACGTGGCGCAGCAGCGCGTCGGGTGCGCCCGGCTCCAGCGGGACGTACGCGCCGCCCGCCTTCAGCACGGCGAGCAGGGCGACGAACACCTCGGTGCCCCGGCCGAGCGCCACGGCCGCCCGGCCGCCCGGCTCAAGGCCCTGCGCGACCAGGTGGCGGGCCAGCCGGTCCGCCCGCTCGTCCAGTTCACCGTACGTCAGCTCCCGGGTGCCGCACCGGACGGCGACCGCCCCCGGTGACTGCCGGGCCTGTTCCTCGAACCGCCCGTGCAGTGTTCCGCCCCGCCCCGCCGGTTCCGCGTCCCACCCCATCCGTCCATCCCCCTTCGTACCGTGCTTCCCTCCGATCCTGCCGCCAACTGCCCTCCGGCGACAGGGGCGTACGGCGTACCCGGCCGTTCGCGCCCCCACCGGTCCGCGCGGCCGCCGATCGGGCCGCTGCCGATCGGCCGCCACCGCACGGGGCCCCACCGGCCGGCGTCCACGCCTCGGACCGCACCGGCCGCCGCCCCGTCGACGGTTGTACTCTGCACGCGGAGGACCGGCGCCGGCCCGTCCGGTGCGGCGTCGCCCCAGGCCCTGACCCCCTGCCCGGCGCCAAGCCCCCGGAGGACCACCCGCCATGAGTACGTCCGACCCGCTGCCGACCGACCCGCTGCCCACGGGCCCGCTGCTGCGCACCCGTGACGTCGAGGTGGTCCGGAACGGGCGCCACCTGCTGCGCGGGATCACGCTGGCGATCGAGCCCGGCGAGCACTGGGCGCTGCTGGGCCCCAACGGGGCCGGCAAGTCGACCCTGCTCGGCCTGCTCGGCGCGGTCTCCCACCCGACCCGCGGCGAGGTGGACGTGCTCGGCCGCCGGCTGGGCCGGGTCGACATCCGCGAGCTGCGCGCCCACCTCGGCCACGTCAACCCGCGCCATCCGCTGCGCTCGCCGCTGACCGTGCGCGAGGTGGTGCTGACCGGCCTCGCCAACACCATCGAGCCCGATCTGTACCGCAAGCCCGGCCCGGAGGCCGTCGAGCGGGCCGAGCGCCTGATCGAGACCCTCGGCATGACGGCGGTCGCCGAATCGCTGTGGCCCACGCTCTCCCAGGGCGAGCGCGGCCGCGCGCTGATCGCCCGCGCCCTGATGCCCAGCCCGCGCCTGCTGCTGATGGACGAGCCGGCCACCGGGCTCGACCTGACCGCCCGCGAGCTGCTGCTGGACAGCCTGGACCTGCTGCGCCACCAGCACCCGGAGCTGGCCAGCGTGCTGGTGACGCACCACCTGGAGGAGCTGCCGGAGAGCACCACCCACGCGCTGTTGCTGCGCGAGGGGGAGTGCGTGGCCGCCGGGCCGGTGGACGAGGTGATGACCACCGAGCTGATCAGCGCCTGCTTCGATCACCCGATCCGGATCAGCCGGCACGAGGGGCGCTGGACCGCGCGTACGGCCGCCCGGCGCGTGCCGGGGGCGTGAGCGGACGGCCGCGGGCGCCTCGGAGCGCCCACGCGCCCGGCGCGGCGGTCGTACGCAGGGGCTCGTGGACGGGCTCGCGCGCGGGTGTCGCGCGGCGGGTCGCACGGGGGCGCGTGCAGGGGCGCGCTTAGGGGAGCGGGCGGGCGGTCGCGCGGGACGCCTTCGCAGCCGAGTCGAGCCGAGCCGAGGGGCGGGGTGGAGGGGTGGCCGGAGGGGCAGGTGAGGCGCCCCCGCCGTTCGGCGGGGGTGGTTGGCCGAAAATCGTCGGTGGGCTGACGACTCCCCGCTGCCAAGGCGGCCTCCACCAGCATCGATCGAAGTCGGACCCCGGTGTAGACGGCGAAATCGGATGTCCCTAAGGTATGCCTTAGCTAAGTGGGTGGGGGCGCCGGAACGGCTTCGGTTCCCGCAGCCACCCTCAGCCCTGCCCTGGTACACCCTGCCCTTCCGTTGGAGCCCGCATGTCCGCCCGTCGTTCCACCGCAGCCACGCTGCTCACCCTCGCTGTGGCGACCGCCGCGCTGGCCGGCTGCTCGCAGAAGAAGGACGACAAGGCCTCCTCCGACGCCGTGAAGGTGAACGCCACCGACACCGCCTGCGAGGTCTCGAAGACCAGCTTCCCGGCCGGCCACGTCGTCCTCGACATCACCAACAAGGGCTCGAAGACCACCGAGGTCTACGTCTACGCCGCCGGCGACAAGATCGTCACCGAGCGCGAGAACATCGGCCCCGGCACCAAGGCGACCATCAACGCCGAGATCAAGGCCGGCTCCTACGAGATCGCCTGCAAGCCGGGCATGGTCGGCGACGGCATCCGCCAGAAGATCACCGTGACCGGCGACGCCTCGGCCGCGGCCGCCCCGGCCGACCCGCGTCTGACCGCCGCCGTCGACGCCTACCGCAAGTACGCGCAGGAGCAGGCCGACCTGACCATCCCGGCCGTCGAGGCGTTCGCCGCCGCGATCAAGGCCGGCGACGTCGAGAAGGCCAAGTCGCTCTACGCCCCGTCGCGCACCGGCTGGGAGCGCACCGAGCCGGTCGCCGAGAGCTTCGGCGACATCGACCCCAAGACCGACACCCGCGAGGACGGCCTGGAGGCCGGCCAGGAGTGGACCGGCTGGCACAAGCTGGAGAAGTCGCTCTTCGCCGACGCCAAGATCGGTGACGACGAGAAGAAGCTGGCCGACCAGCTGGTCACCGACCTCAAGGACTGGCAGAAGAAGATCCCCGAGGCCGAGATCACCGCGACCAGCATGGCCAACGGCGCCAAGGAGCTGCTGGACGAGGTCGCCACCGGCAAGATCACCGGTGAGGAGGACCGCTACAGCCACACCGACCTCGCCGACTTCGCCGCCAACGTCGAGGGTGCGAGGAAGGCGTACGAGCTGCTGAAGCCGGTCGCCTCCGAGAAGGACGCCGAGCTGGCCAAGACGCTGGACTCGGAGTTCGCCGCCACCGAGGCGCTGCTCGCCAAGTACAAGCAGGCCGACGGTACCTACACCTCCTACGACAAGGTCGCCGACGCCGAGCGCAAGACCTTCTCCGACGCGGTGAACGCGCTGGGCGAGCCGCTGTCGAAGCTGGCCGCCGCCGTCGTCGTCAAGTAGCACCGACCGCGACACCCCGGCACCGAGTACCACCCCACCCACACCGCCGTGGCGGCCCCCAGTGGCCGCCACGGCACCCGTGAGACAGCACAGAGAAGGGCCCGCCCGCCGATGGACGCCGAGAACGAGCAGCAGAACGGGACGCCGGCCGGTACCGACGCCACCGCCACCGCGGCCGTCGCCGCCGAGCAGGACGGCTCCGGCCGCAGCGCGGTCAGCCGCCGCGCCGTGATCGGCTGGGCCGGTGCCGGGGTCGCCCTCGGTGCCGCCGGCGTCGGCTCGGTCGCCGCCGCCACCCGGCAGGACGACCCGGCCCCCGCGCCGGCCGCCGCCGTCGGCGGGGACGTCCCCTTCTACGGGGACCACCAGTCCGGCATCTCCACCCCGGTCCAGGACCGGCTGCACTTCGCCTCCTTCGACGTCTCCGCCACCGCGACCCGCGAGTCGCTGGTGAAGATGCTCAAGGAGTGGACGAAGGCGGCCGCCGCGATGACCGGCGGCCGCGAGGTCGGCAGCGGCGCCGCCAGCGGCCTGCCCGAGGCGCCGCCGGACGACACCGGCGAGGCCCTCGGCCTGCCCGCCTCCCGGCTCACCCTCACGATCGGCTTCGGCCCGACCCTGTTCGAGAAGGACGGCGTCGACCGCTTCGGCCTCAAGGCCCGCCGCCCCGAGGCCCTGATCGACCTGCCGAAGTTCAAGGGCGACAACCTCGACCCGCAGCGCACCGGCGGCGACCTCTGCGTCCAGGCCTGCGCCGACGACCCGCAGGTCGCCGTGCACGCGATCCGCAACCTGGCCCGCATCGGCATGGGCACGGTGAACATCCGCTGGTCGCAGCTGGGCTTCGGCAAGACCTCCTCCACCACCCCGGACGCCCAGACGCCGCGCAACATGATGGGCTTCAAGGACGGCACCCACAACATCGCGGGCACCGACACCGAGAAGCTCGGCGAGCACGTCTGGGTCGCCCCGGGCGAGGGCCCGGACTGGATGACCGGCGGCTCGTACCTGGTCGCCCGCCGGATCCGGATGCACATCGAGACCTGGGACCGCACTCCGCTCAAGGAGCAGGAGGACATCTTCGGCCGCACCAAGGGCGAGGGCGCGCCGTACGGCAAGGCCAAGGAGCACGACACCCCGGACCTCAAGGCGATGCCCGAGGACTCGCACGTGCGGCTGGCCCACCCGGACAGCAACAACGGCCTGATGATCCTGCGCCGCGGCTTCTCCTTCACCGACGGCACGGACGGCCTCGGCCGCCTGGACGCCGGCCTGTTCTTCCTCGCCTACCAGCGCGACAGCCGCAAGGCGTTCGTCCCGCTGCAGCAGCGCCTCGCCGCCAGCGACGCGCTCAACGAGTACATCCAGCACGTCGGCTCCGCCCACTTCGCCTGCCCGCCCGGTGTCCGCAAGCCCGGTGAGTGGTGGGGCCAGGCCCTCTTCGGCTGATCCCGTCCGCACAACCCCGAGGAGAGTGCCGTGTTCGGCAACTACCTGATCGGCCTGCGCGAGGGCCTCGAAGCCAGCCTCGTCGTCTGCATCCTGATCGCCTACCTGGTCAAGACCGGCCGGCGGGACAAGCTGGCGCCGGTCTGGGCCGGCATCGGCTCGGCGGTCGGGCTCAGCATGGCCTTCGGCGCCGTGCTGCAGTTCGGCTCCTCGCAGCTGACCTTCGAGGCGCAGGAGGCGCTCGGCGGCTCGCTGTCGATCATCGCCGTGGGCCTGGTCACCTGGATGGTCTTCTGGATGCGCCGCACCGCCCGGCACCTGAAGGCCGAGCTGCACGGCAAGCTGGACGCGGCCCTGGCCATGGGCACGACGGCGCTGGTGGTCACGTCCTTCCTGGCGGTGGGCCGCGAGGGCCTGGAGACGGCGCTGTTCATCTGGTCGGCCGTCCAGGCCACCAACGACGGCTACAACCCGATCATCGGCGCGGTGCTCGGCCTGCTCACCTCGGTGGTGCTCGGCTGGCTGTTCTACCGCGGCGCGCTGAAGATCAACCTGGCCAAGTTCTTCACCTGGACCGGCGCCATGCTGGTCGTCGTCGCGGCCGGCGTGCTGGCCTACGGCGTGCACGACCTGCAGGAGGCCGGCTGGCTCGGCGGCCTGCACGACGGGGCCTTCGACATCAGCAGCACCATCCCGAAGGACAGTTGGTACGGCACCCTGCTGAAGGGCGTCTTCAACTTCCAGCCGGACCCGACCGTGCTCCAGCTGGCGGTCTGGGGGGCCTACCTGGTGCCGACCCTGGCGATCTTCCTGGGCCTGTTCGGCGGCAAGCCGGCCAAGCCGGTCGCGCCGAAGGCTGGCTCCGCCAAGTCGGCCGCCTGAGGCCCCCGGAGGCCTCTCCCCCGCTCTCCCACCGCCCCGCCCGGCACCACGCCGACACTGTTGGCGAAGTCGTCGGGTAAGACGAATAACCCCCGGTTCGGCCACCTCGTTAGGTGGTCGGACCGGGGGTTTCGTGTCGTTGGGGAGGGTTCGGTGCTGGTTCACGCTGCAGGTGTTGGCGAGGTACCCAAGGAGACCGAGCGGGTGGCCAGGGCTGCGTTCCCGAAGGGGAGCCTGGCGATGCGGATGCGCGACGAGCTCGGTGGCTTCGTGGCGGACGCGCATTTCGGAGACCTCTACCCGACATGTGGACGCCCGGCGCTCTCGCCCGCGGCACTGGCTCTGGTGTCCGTGCTGCAGTTCGCCGAGGGGCTGTCGGACCGGCAGGCCGCCGACGCGGTGCGGGGACGCATCGACTGGAAGTACGCCCTCAACCTGGAGCTGACAGACCCGGGCTTCGACTACTCCGTGCTGAGCGAGTTCCGCGACCGCCTGGTCGCCGGGCAGGCGGAAGAGCTGATCATGGAGGCCCTGCTGGAGCGCTGCCACCTGGTCGGCCTGCTGAAGAGCGGCGGCCGGCAACGAACTGACTCGACCCATGTGCGTTCAGCGGCAAGGGAGCTGAACCGGCTGGAACTCGCCGCCGAGGCGATGCGGTGCACACTCAACGCACTGGCGATCGCGGCCCCCGACTGGCTCTCCGCTCACATCGACCAGGACTGGATCGACCGGTACGGGCCCCGGGTCGAGGACTACCGACACCCGAAGGGGAAGCAGGCCAGGATCGACCTCGCCGCATCCATCGGCGAGGACGGCGTCGCCCTTCTCCAGGCGGTCTTCGCCACCCCTGAACACGACTGGCTGCGCAGGCTTCCGGCGGTCGAGACTATGCGCCAGCTGTGGATCCAGCAGTACCAGGTCGTCGACGGTGCCGTCCGGTGGCGGCGTTCGCACGACCTGCCGCCCGGCAAGACCAGGCTGACGACCCCGCACGACACCGAGGCGCGCTGCGGCGTGAAGCGGGAGACCGTCTGGCACGGGTACAAGGCCCATCTGACGGAGACCTGCGAGCCGGACGCCCCTCACCTGATCACCCAGGTCCTGACGACCGTGGGCTCGGTGAGCGACATCGACACGACAGCGGTCATCCATGCCCGGCTGGACGAACGCCGGTTACTACCCGACACCCACATCGTGGACGCCGGCTACGTGGACGTCCACTTGATCACGACTTCCGAGCGTGACCACGGAGTCGAGCTGCTCGGGCCCGTGGCGAGCAGCACCGTCTGGCAGGCGGGTGCCGGAGGCTTCGCGCTGGAGGACTTCACCATCGACTGGGAGAAGCACCAGGCGACCTGCCCGCAAGACCGTATCGCCACTTCCTGGCGCCCGGACCGTTCACAGGCCGGTGTGCCCGTCGTCCGGGTCACGTTCCGGTCGAGCGACTGCAAGCCGTGCCCGGTCCGGGACCAGTGCACGACCTCAGCCGTAGGCCGGCGCCTGACGCTGAGGCCCGAGCTGGAGCACCGCACCCTGCAGAAGGCGAGGGCCGACCAGCGGACCGCCGAGTGGCGGCAACGCTACGCAGCCAGGCAGGGCGTCGAAGGGACGATCTCCCAAGCTGTCCGAAGCTTCGGGTTGCGTCGGGCGCGATACCGCGGTCTGGCCAAGACGCGGTTGCAGCATCAGCTGGCCGCCGCCGCGATCAACCTCGCGCGCCTCAGCGCATGGGTGATCGACCACCCGCTGGCCGCCACTCGGCACCCTCCACTGATGCAGCTCCGCCTCGCCGCGTAGAGCGACGAGGCGGATTCGCCAACAGTGTCGGCACCACGCCGGGCGGGGCGGTTTCGTGTCCGGCCTGCGGAGCCGCGCGTCCGGCCGCCGTGGGCCTGGGTGTTCGGCGCCGCGGAACCGTCCGTTCGCCGTCGTGGAACCGTACGTTCCGCCCTCGTGGGCGACTTGACGGTCACTCAAGTGTTCACCTCCAGGGTCTACCCGCGTAAACCGATCCAGGGCATGCTGGTTGGCGGCCCGGGCCGCTCCGCCCGGTGGCTTCCGCATGCCCTCACACCATCCTGGAGTCCCCGCATGTCCGCGATACGCACGCCCCGCCGTGCCCTGGCGGCCGCCTTCGGCGCCCTGCTGCTCGCCCTCACCGCCCTGCTCGCCGGCGCCGGAAGCGCCGCGGCCGCGCTGCCCACCCCGGTCTCGGCCGCCACCGCCCGCTCCTACCTGGCCTCGATCGAGGTGGCCGCGGAATCCCACGACAGCACCTACGACCGGACGTTGTTCCCGCACTGGATCACCATCTCCGGCACGTGCAACACCCGCGAGACCGTCCTCAAGCGCGACGGCAGCGGCGTGGTGACCGACTCCGGTTGCGCCTCCGTCAGCGGCAACTGGACGTCCGTCTACGACAACGTCACCACCACCAACTCCTCGTCCTTCGACATCGACCACCTGGTGCCGCTGGCCGAGGCCTGGCGCTCCGGCGCCTGGGCCTGGACCACCGACCAGCGCAAGGCGTTCGCCAACGACCTGACCCGCCCGCAGCTGATCGCCGTGTCCGCGAGCTCCAACCGCAGCAAGGGCGACCAGGACCCGTCGACCTGGCTCCCGCAGGCGTCCTACCAGTGCACCTACGCCCGCGCCTGGGTGCAGGTGAAGTACTACTACGGCCTCTCCGTGGACAGCGCCGAGAAGAGCGCCCTCAGCTCGATCCTCAACGGCTGCTGAGGAAACGTTCCTGCAGGAAATGCCCGTGCCGGAGTCCGACGACTCCCCGGCACCCCGCAAAGCCGGAGCCCCGGCCGGTACCCGTTCCGGCCGGGGCTCCTCCGCGTCCGTGCGGGACCTTGGGGTCAGCTGCTCTTGATGGCGTCCAGGATGTCCGTGCGGGCGGCCCGGTGGGCCGGCCAGACGGCGGCCAGCAGGCCGATCAGCGCGGCGGCGACCAGGAAGCCGGCGATCTGCACCGGCGGCACCACCATCGTCATGTCCTTGAACGCGTCGGCGAGCGTCCGGGTGCCGGCCCAGGCGGTGACGACGCCGAGCAGCACGCCGACCAGGCCGCCGAACAGGGCGATCAGCAGGGACTCCAGCCGGACCATCCGGCCGATGCCGCGCCGGTCCAGGCCGATCGCCCGGAGCATGCCGATCTCCCGGCGGCGCTCGAACACCGACATCGCCATGGTGTTGACCACGCCGAGGACGGCGATCACCACGGACATGCCGAGCAGCCCGTACATCATGTTCAGCACGGCGGTCACCATCTGCCGGTTCTCCGCCTTGATGTCCTTCTCGCCCTTGACGGCGATCAGCGGGTTGCCGCCGGTGGCGTCGCGCAGCGCCTGCTTGAGCTTGGCGTCCTCGCCGTGGGCGCCCTTGACCAGCACCTTGTCCAGGCCGGTGCCGGGCGCGGCGTGCGGGCCGACGACGGAGTCCGGGGCCGTGAGCCCGGAGAGCTCGGTGTTCTGCTCGACCAGGGCGCCGACGGTCAGGGTGCCGCGGGTGCCGTCGGGGTAGGTGACGTCGAGGGTCGAGCCCACCTTGAGGTGGTTCCGCTCGGCGTAGCCCGTGGTGGCGAGCAGCTTGCCCTGCTTGAGCGCGTCGGCCGCGCCCTCCGTGACCTTCACGGTGACCAACTGGTCGAAGGTGGCGGCGTCCACCGCGCGGAGCCACGAGGTGTCGCCGTCGGCGACGGCCTTGACCGGGAGGGTCCGCATCACGGTCGCCGCGGTGACCCCGGGGGTCTTGGCGATCTGCGGGCCGACCTCGGGGGAGAGCATGGAGAAGTTCTCCATGGCCACGGTGTAGTCGGCCTTGCGGTCGCTCGCGGTGGCCTTGTCGACGGCCTTGTTCACCGAGGCGCCGACCACGGTGAGCGCGGTGATCAGGGTGACGCCGATGGTGAGCGCGGACGCGGTGGCGGCGGTGCGGCGCGGGTTGCGGACGGCGTTCTCGCGGGCGAGCCGGCCGGGCGTGCCGAACAGCCGGCGCAGGACCGGGGCGAACAGGGCGATCAGCGGCCGGGACAGCAGCGGGGTGAGCACGAAGACGCCGATCAGCAGGGTGCCCGCGCCGAGGCCGACCAGCTTGGCCTCCTTGCCCGCGGCACCGGCCAGCAGGCCGGCCGCACCGGCGGCGGAGAACAGCAGGCCGATGACGTTCCGGATCAGCAGCGACTTCTGGGTGGCGGGCTGCTCCACCGAGCTCATCGCCGCGACCGGGGCGATCCGGGAGGCGCGGCGGGCGGGCAGCCAGGCGGCCAGCACGGTGACCGCGACGCCGACGCCGACCGACCAGATCACCGTGGACGGGCCGATCACCAGCGGGCCGTCCGGCAGGTTGGCCTCCAGCGGCCCGTTGAGCAGGGCGCGCAGGCCGGTCGCGATGCCGATGCCGGCGAGCAGACCGCCGAGGGAGGCGGTGAGGCCGACCAGCAGCGCCTCGACCAGCACCGAGCGGGTGATCTGCTTGCGGCTGGCGCCGACGGCGCGCAGCAGGGCCAGCTCCCTGGTGCGCTGGGCGACCAGCATGGTGAAGGTGTTGGCGATGATGAAGATGCCGACGAAGAGCGCGATGCCGGCGAAGCCCAGCAGGGCGGTGGAGAGCCACTTGGTGCCCTCCTGGATCATCCGGTCCTGCTCCGCGGCCAGTTCGCGGCCGGTCTGGGCGTCAAAGGCGTCGGGCTCCGGGAAGGTCTTCTTGACTGCGGCGAGCAGTGCGGTGTCGTCGGCGCCGGGCTTGCCCTTGACGTCGACCTCGGCGTACCGGCCCGGGCTCAGGTAGAGCTGCTGGGCGGTGGCGGTGTCGAACGCGGCCAGCGAACCGCCGGAGACCACCCGCGGGTCGTTGGTGTGCACGGTGCCGGTGAGCTTGAGCTCCATGACCGGGCCGTTGACGGCCACCCGGACGGTGTCGCCGACCTTGTAGCCGCCCTTCTCGGCGGTCCTGGCGTCGAGCGCGACCTCGCCGGAGTTGCGCGGCCCGCGGCCGTCGACCAGCGGGTAGCGCGGGTCGGTGCCGTCGGCGCCGGGCACGTAGTTGGTACCGGTGGTGGAGAAGCCGTCGCCGATCAGCGCGCCCTTCCGGTCGGCGATGCCGGCGAAGCCGCTGACCACGCCGCGGGCGTCGGCGGCGCCGGGGAGGGCGGCGATCGACTTGAGGATCGCGTCGGTGAGGACGGGGCCGTCGTCCGCCGTGCCGCCGTGGTCGTACCCCTTGCTGACGGCACTGCGGTCGCTGACGGTGACGGCGATGTCGGTGTAGCTCTTGGCGCTCTGCGAGCGGAGCGCGTTGCCGAGCGTGTCGGTGAAGACGAGGGTGCCGGCGACGAAGGCGGTGCCGAGGAGGACGGCGAGCGTCGTCATCAGGAGTCGGCCCTTGTGGGCGAGCACGTTGCGCAGTGCGGTGCGATACATGGGGTGTCCTGTGGTCTGCGGAGGGGCGGGCTGCTGCTGGTGGAGCGTCAGCTCGTCCGGCCCTTGGCGTCGAAGCGGCGCATGCGGTCCAGGACGGTGTCGGCGGTGGGGTGGGTGAGTTCGTCGACGATGCGGCCGTCGGCGAGGAAGACGACGCGGTCGGCGTAGGCGGCGGCGACGGGGTCGTGGGTGACCATGACGACGGTCTGGCCGAGTTCGCGGACGGAGTTGCGGAGGAAGGAGAGGATCTCGGCGCCGGAGCGGGAGTCGAGGTTGCCGGTGGGTTCGTCGGCGAAGACGATGTCGGGCTTGCCGGCGAGGGCGCGGGCGCAGGCGACGCGCTGCTGCTGACCGCCGGAGAGCTGGCTGGGGCGGTGGCTGAGGCGGCCGGAGAGGCCGACGGTGTCGACGACGCGGTCGAGCCAACCTTGTCGGCCTTGCGGCCGGCGATGTCCATCGGGAGGGTGATGTTCTCCAGGGCGGTGAGGGTGGGGAGGAGGTTGAAGGCCTGGAAGATGAAGCCGATGTGGTCGCGGCGCAGCTGGGTGAGCTGCTTGTCCTTGAGGCCGACGAGTTCGGTGTCGCCGATGGTGGAGGAGCCGGAGGAGACGGTGTCGAGGCCGGCCATGCAGTGCATGAGGGTGGACTTGCCGGAGCCGGAGGGGCCCATGATGGCGGTGAACTCGCCCTGGGCGAAGGCCACGGTGACGTTGTCGAGGGCGACGACGCGGGTCTCCCCCTCCCCGTAGACCTTGTTCAGGCCGGTGGCGCGGGCGGCCGCCCGGCCGGTGCGGACGGCGGTTGCGGGCATCGTCACGGGGAAACTCCTGCGGGGACGGATTCGGATGATCGGGTTCCGTTCAATCCTCCCAATCCGCGCAGGTCGGAAGTGTCGCCCAGGGGTACGGAGGCCCCCCGCCGTCCCGGCGGGACGGCGGGGAGCGCTCTCCTCCTCAGGTATGACACCGGCCCTGAGGCCACCGGGCCGGCGAGGTCGTCGGCCCTGAGGCCCGTTGACCCCCGAGGTCCGTCGGCCTCCGAGGCCCATCGACGGTCACCGGCCCCGCGCCGCGGCCGGACCCCGCGCCGCGGCCGGGCCCTGCCGTGCGGCCTCCGGGCCCCGGCCTCCCGGTTACTCGACCGCGACGCCCCACCGCACCGCGAGGCCGGCCAGCCCGCCCGCCACCGCCTTCCCGGACGGAGTGAACGTCCAGGAGCCGCCCCGCCGTTGGAAGGAGCCGACCAGCATCGCGGTCTCCGGCATGCCGCCCGTCGCGGCCGCCCAGCGCTCGGGCCCGGCGGTGTGCGGGCCGTACGAGCCGGTCATGGCCAGCCCGTGCACGTAGCCGAGCGGCAGGGCGGGCGGCTCCTCCTCCTCGGTCGAGACCGCGACCACCACCTCGTCCGCCCCGGCCGGCAGCCGCTCCGGATCCAGCGTCAGCTCCGCGGCCCGGACCGGCTCGCCGGGCACCGAGCGGGTGGGGTGGAGGCGCACGGCGCCGTCCGGGTCCTGCGGGTTGTTGAAGAACACGAAGTGCTCGTCGCCGACCACCCGCCCGCTCGCGCAGACGAAGGCGGAGACGTCCAGCTCCACCGCGTCCCCGCCGGCCGTCCGGCTCTGCCAGGACAGCCGCACGGTGGTGGCCGGCTCCGCCGCCTCGGCGGCGCCGCCTGCCGCGGGGGCCCGCCGGGGAGCCGCGGAGCCCCCGCCGCCGAGCCGCCCGCGCAGGCCCTGCTCCGCCAGCAGCTCGACCAGCTCCGGTCCGCTGACCAGCGTCAGCGGCTTGTTGCGGATGTACTCGTAGGAGCCCGGCCCGAAACCGGCCGTGGTGACCAGGATGCCCTTGATGGCGCCGTGGTGGCGCACCGTCGAGTCCAGGTCGCGGACGGCGGTGGGGGAGACCGTCGAGCGGTACCGCTTGGCCTGGATGACGATCCGTCCGCCGGTCACCGGATCGAGGTCCTCCGCGACCACGTCCACCCCGGCGTCGCCGCTGCGGGCGGTGGTCATCACCCGGAACCCGCGCAGTCGGAACAGCTCGGCGATCAGCTCCTCGAACTCGATCGGGTCCATCTCGAAGAGGTCCGGCTCCTCCTCGCCGCCCTGCCCGGCCACACTGCCGCCGACCGTCTCCGGCAGCCGGTCCGGCCGCACCTCGTCCAGCCGCTCCGGTCGCGCCGACAGCTTGCCGCCGAGCCCCTGGAAGCACTCCACGGCCGCCACCCGGTCCAGCGCCAGCCCGGCGAACTCGGCCCGGTCCACGGTCACCGTGGACAGGAACCGCTCCGCCTCCCGGCCGGTCGCCGGGTCGATCCCGCGGACGAAGCCGTTCAGCACCACCGAGGCCAGCAGCCCGTCGCCGTCCGCCCGGAACAGCTCGGTCACCACCCGCAGCGCGCTCTGCGCCAGCACCTCCTTGTAGAGCGCCTTGCGCTCGGTGGCCGGGCGGGCCACCTCGGCCTCCCGGTCGTCCGCCTTCACGTACCGCACCCGTGCGCTCGACGGCACCACGTCCGCGCCCGGCAGCTCCCAGTTGACCACCAGCTGGCGGGTCGAGGCCTCCCAGGCGGCGACCAGCCGGTGCGGGAAGCCTTCCGGCCAGCCCGCCGAGCCGTACAGCACGGCGCTGAAGTACTCCTGCACCGCCTCCGCCTCGCCGGCCCGCAGCCGGTGCAGCAACTCCCGGGTGCCGGCGGCCCGTTCCTCGTCCTGCCGGCGGTGCTGGGCCACCCACTCCAGGTACTGGCCGTGGTACTCGGCCAGCCGGCGCTGCCGGTCCGCCTCGGCGGCCTGCGCCGCGTACCAGTCCTGCTCGAACCGGGCCCGGGCCTGCGCCACGTACTGCTCGTACTGCTGCCACACCCCCGGGTTGCGCGCCTGCACCGGGTCCGGCGGCGGCACCTGGTAGCGCGCCTGGTCCGGCATCGGCACCGGCTCCCCGAGCCGGCCCGGCTCGAACGGCGGCAGCGTGCGCGGCGCCAGCAGCGCCTGCGGGCTGAACGCCGGCCGGCCCAGCCCGGCGGCCAGCAGCCCGCGCAACTCCTCCACCCGGCCGTCCAGTTCGGCCGTCCGCCGGGCCGCCTCGGCCTCCCGCGCCTGCTGGTACGCCCGCAGCGCCTCGCGCTCGCCCCGGGCCGCCGCCCGCTGGGCCTCGCGGGCCTCCCGCTCGCGGCGCCGTTCCTCGGCCGCCTCGGCGCGCCAGCGGGCCTCCTCCCGGCGCTGCTGCTGCCGCTGCGCCTCCGCCCAGACCGCCAGCACCCCGTCGTTCCGCCGCCCCGCCACCGTCCACCCCTTCGCTCCGCACCCGACCGGCGCGGCGCCGGCCTCCCGGCCGCGCCACCCACCGCGCCCGCCACAATAGAACGTGGACGGGCGAACCGGCGAAGCGCCCTGTGACCTGCGGCGGCGTCAGCAGCGGGCCGCCGTCGGCCGGGCGTGCGGATCACCACCGTGCCGGCCGACCCCCGGCCGCGAAGGCGTGGAAGGCCCGCGGTGCCGCGTCGAGGCCGGGCTTCCGAGCGACCGGCGGTCGCAGCCCGTGCGCCGAGGCCGCGTCCAGCGCCGCGTTGCCGGTCGGGGCGGGGCGACACGCCGATGCCGCTCGGGCCCATGCGCGACGGGCCGCTACGCGGTCGGGCGGACGTCCGCGTGCCACCGCCAGCCGGTGCGGCGCGGACGACCGGGCAGCTCGACGCGACCGGTGGCCCAGAGCAGGGTCTGCCAGGGGCCGGCGGCGTCGGGGGCGACGTCCGGGAAGAGCCGCGCGAGGGTGCGGTGACAGGGGCCGGCCGGGGGCTGCCACGGCAGGCCGAGCCCCTCGGCGACGTCGTGTAGGTGCACCAGCGTCTCCACCAGGCTCATCGCGGTGAACCCGGCCGGGTCGGCGAGGCCCCAGGGATGGTAGGCGCGCACCTCCGGCGCGGTGGTGCGCGCCATCGCCACCATCAGGGCCCCGCTCGCCTCCAGGACCTGGATCAGCCCCGCCGGGCCGCTGTCGCGGTCGGCGTAGACGAAGCTGGGGGGCCCGCCCGGAGTCCGGGGCTCCGACAGGAAGGGCACGTAGCGGTCGAGCGGTGGTGCGGCCGGGCCGAGTTGGGCCGCGTAGGCGACCAGGTCGTCGGCCAGGTGCTCGACGGTGGCCCAGCAGTCCCAGCCGAGCGTGCCGGCGGGCCGGGACCAGTCGGCGTCGGCGGGCGCGCCGTGCAGGGTCTCGGCGGCGAGGCGCAGGACGAGCGCGAGGTCGTCGGGGGTGGGGGCGGGGGCGTCGGAGCCGGGGGCCGCCCCGGGAGTGGTATCGGTCACCCTGTGACCGTAGCCGTTGCGTCCGGCCGTTCCGATGCCCCCGGGGGGATTCCTGCGACGTCGAAAGGCCTGCTGCCGGCCGGGCTGCTCGCCGAGGTGCTGCTGGCCGGACGCGGCGGCGCCCCGGCCGGTGGGGCCGGGGCGCCGTGGGGTGTTGTGTCGGGGTGTCAGCTCTCGGTGGTGCGGCGGCGGCTGATGGCGATCAGTGCGGCGCCGGCGGTGACGGCTGCGGCGGCGCCGCCGGCCTCCCAGTCGAGGCCGTCGTTGGCGCCGGTGGCGGCGAGTTGGCCGGTGGTGGCGGTGACGGTGGTGGTGCCGACGGTGGTGCCGGTGGTGACCGGGGCGGGGTTGGTGACCGGGTTGGAGGCGGCGGTGACGACGGCGGCGGTCTGTGCGGTCGTGGTGCCGGTCGCTGCCTGCCCGGCGGTGGTGCTCTGGGCCTGGGTCTGCGGCTTGGCCGTCTTCTCCTGCGCGGGCTTGGCGGCGGCCGCGGCGGCCTCGTCCTCGGCACGGGCCGTGTACTGGCCCTCCTTCAGGAAGTACAGGATGTCCCCGTAGGTCCCGTTGAACGCCTTGTCGGCGGCCTTGCGGACGGCGGGGCCGCCGGCCTCGCCGATCTGGGCCGCCTTGACGCGGTTGTCGTCCTGCCGCTGCTTCTCCAGCTCCACCTGGAGGAAGTGGCGGAAGTCGGCTGCGGTGCCCTTGAGGGCCTTCTCGGCCGTCTCGCGGACGCCGGGGCCGGTCTCCTTGTCGGCGAGGATCCGCTCGATCTCGGCGCGGTCCTGGTCCTCGGCGCGGGCGATGTACTGGCCCTCCTTCAGGAAGTACAGGATGTCCGCGTAGGTCCCCCTGAGGGCCTTGCCGGCGGCCTTCTCGACGGCAGGGCCGCCGGTGGAGGCGATCCGGGCGGTCAGGACGCGGTTGTCCTCCTGCCGCTCCCTCTCCAGCTCCACCGTCAGGAAGTGGCGCATGTCCGCGGCGGTGCCCTTGAGGGCCTTCTCGGCAGCTTCGCGGACGCCGGGGCTGGTCTCCTTGTCGGCGAGGATGCGCTCGATCTCGGCGCGGTCCTGGTCCTCGGCGCGGGCGGTGTACTGGCCCTCCTTGAGGAAGGCCTCGCTCTCCGCATAGGTGCCCATGAGAGCCTTCTCGGCCGCCTCGGTGACGGCCGGGCCGGCGCCGTTGAGGATCCGCACGATGAGGACCCGGTTGTCGGAGTGACGTGCAGACTCCAGTTCCACTTCGAGGAAGTGGCGCAGGTCGGCTGCGGTGCCCTTGAGGGCCTTCTCGGCGGCCGCGCGGACGCGGGGGCCGGTCTCCTTGTCGGCGAGGATGCGCTCGATCTCGGCGCGGTCGCTCTTCTCCTGGGCGGTGCCGTGGTCGTCGGCGGTGTCGGACGCGGTGTCAGGGCCGGGTGACACCGGCGGGCTGCGGGTTGTCGGCGGCGGAGGCCGGCGACTGGAGCAGAACGGGCGCCAGCACGGCAGCGGCGAGGACCGCCGAGACCTTGGGCAGCTTCATGCGAGTGGACCTGCTTCGTGTGGAGCGATCGTGAACGCGGGTCAGCATAGATCGTTTTCCATGCTTGTCACACCGACATTTCCTCGCGGCAGCGGGCCCGGTGGACACGATCCTTCCCGGCGACTGCGCACGCGTCGGCGGTCGTTCCGCATCGGCGCCCCGGCCGGTGGGGCCGGGGCGCCGTGGGGTGTTGTGCCGGGGTGTCAGCTCTCGGTGGTGCGGCGGCGGCTGATGGCGATCAGTGCGGCGCCGGCGGTGACGGCTGCGGCGGCGCCGCCGGCCTCCCAGTCGAGGCCGTCGTTGGCGCCGGTGGCGGCGAGCTGGCCGGTGGTGGCGGTGACGGTGGTGGTGCCGACGGTGGTGACGCTGGTGACCGGGGCGGGGTTGGTGACCGGGTTGGAGACGGCGGTGACGACGGCGGCGGTCTGTGCGGTCGTGGTGCCGGTCGCTGCCTGCCCGGCGGTGGCGCTCTGGGCCTGGGTCTGCGGCTTGGCCGTCTTCTCCTGCGCGGCCTTGGCGGCGGCCGCGGCGGCCTCGTCCTCGGCACGGGCCGTGTACTGGCCCTCCTTCAGGAAGGCGACGACGTCTGCGTAGCTGCCGTCGAAGGCCTTCAGGCCCGCCTTCTTCACGGCCGGGCCGCCCGCCTCGATGAGCTGCGAGACCTTGATCCGGTCGTCGCTCTCGCGCAGGGTCGACAGCTGCTTCTCCAGGAACCGGCGCAGGTCGGCCGGGGTGCCGTCGAGGGCCTTCTGCGCAGCCTCGCGGACGAGGCGCCCGGTCTGCGGGTTGGCCAGGAGCAGCTGGACCTCGGTGCGGTCGTCCTCGGCCCGCGCGGTGAACTGGCCCTCCTTGAGGAAGTGGACGACGTCCGCGTAGGTACCGTCGAGCGCCTTACCCGCCGCTCGCTGGACGGCCGGGCCACCCCGGGCCATGATCTGCGAGAGCTTGACCCGATCGTCGTCCTGCCGGGCCTTCTGCATCTCGACCGTCAGGAACTGCCGCAGGTCGGCGGCGGTGCCCTTGAGGGCCCTCTCGGCGGCCTCGCGGACGCCGGGGCCGGTCTCCTTGTCGGCGAGGATGCGCTCGATCTCGGCGCGGTCCTGGTCCTCGGCGCGGGCGGTGTACTGGCCCTCCTTGAGGAAGGCGAGGATGTCGGAGTAGCTGCCGTCGAGGGCCTTCAGACCGGCTGCCCGGACAGCGGGGCCGGCGCTGTCGATGATCCTGGCGACGAAGATCCGGTTGTCGGTCTGCTGCCGCCCCGCCAGCTCCACCGCCAGGAACTGCCGCACGTCCGCGGCGGTGCCCTTGAGGGCCCTCTCGGCGGCCTCGCGGACGCCGGGGCCGGTCTCCTTGTCGGCGAGGATCCGCTCGATCTCGGCGCGGTCGCTCTTCTCCTGGGCGGTGCCGTGGTCGTCGGCGGTGTCGGACGCGGTGTCAGGGCCGGTGACACCGGCGGGCTGCGGGTTGTCGGCGGCGGAGGCCGGCGACTGGAGCAGAACGGGCGCCAGCACGGCAGCGGCGAGGACCGCCGAGACCTTGGGCAGCTTCATGCGAGTGGACCTGCTTCGTGTGGAGCGATCGTGAACGCGGGTCAGCATAGATCGTTCGACCTGGTGGTCATGCCAACGACTCCTGCGACAGGCGGGCGCCACCGGGTGTACATCGACAGGACCACCCCCGGTCCTTCGCGGGAGCGATGTGCCGCCCTGCCGGCCGAGGCAGCCTGGGACCATGACGACGCAAGAAGCACCAGAGGTGGCCGAGCGTCACCCCCGCTCCTTACCGGCACGGTTGAGGGCCGCCGCCGTGGGCCTCTGCCTCACCGCGCTGTCGGCGGTGACGCTGGCCCCCGGTCCCGCGCAAGCGGCCGGGCCCGAGGAGCTCCAGGAGCGCGGCGGCTACACCGCCAAGATCCGGCGGACCGAGTACGGCGTCCCGCACATCCAGGCGCACGACTTCGGCGGCCTCGGCTACGGGTACGGGTACGCGTTCGCGCAGGACAACCTGTGCCAGCTGGCCGACCACGTGGTGACGCTGCGCGGTGAGCGGTCCCGGTACTTCGGCCCCGCCGAGGCCTCGGCCGACGACCCCCACGTCGCCAACCTGGCCAGTGACACCTACTTCCAGGGCCTGAACCGGTCCGGCACCGTGCAGCGGCTGCTGGAGCAGCCGGCCCCGCTCGGCCCGACGCCCGAGCTGCGCCGGATGGTCGAGGGCTACGCGGCCGGGTACAACCGCTACCTGCGCGACACGGGCGTCGGGAAGCTGCCCGACCCGACCTGCCGGGGCGAGGAGTGGGTCGGCCCGATCAGCGCCACGGACCTCTGGACGCTGATGCTCGACCTCAACACCGCCGCCGGCGCATCCGCGTACAAGGGCCCGATCGGCTCGGCCGCACCGCCGGGCGCGGCCGCCACCACCGCGGCCGCCGCCGGCGCGTCGCCGGCGCCGCGCCCCGCGCGCCCGGCCGGCGAGGCCGCCGACCTGGGCAGCAACGGCTGGGCCCTCGGGCGCGACGCGACCCGCGACGGCCACGGCATGCTGCTCGCCAACCCGCACCTCAAGTGGGCCGGCAGCGACCGCTTCTACCAGGTCCACCTCACCGTACCCGGCGTCCTGGACGTCGCCGGCGGGAGCATCTACGGCACCCCGATGGTCGAGATCGGCCACAGCCGGGACCTCGCCTGGACACACACCACCAGCTACGCCGACCACGCCTCGCTCTACCGGCTGGCGCTCGCCCCCGGCGACCCGACCGGCTACCTGGTCGACGGCCGGCCCGAGCCGATGGGGCGGCAGAGCGTCCCGGTGACCGTCCGCGCCGCCGACGGCACGCTCTCCACCGTCACCGCCACGCTGTACACCTCCCGGTACGGGCCGGTGCTGGCGGACGGCTGGTCCGCCGAGCACGCCTACACCCTCCGCGACGCCAACGCCGGCAACCTGCGCTCGATGAACGAGTGGCTGGCGATGGGCCGCGCCCGCACCCTCGACCAGCTGAAGCAGGCGCAGCGCACCTACCAGGGCATCCCCTGGACGTACACCATCGCCACCGACGCCGGCGGCACCGCGTACTTCACCGACAGCTCCGCCGTCCCGCACCTCACCGACGAGCAGCGCACCGGGTGCACCGTCGAGGCGGACGAGCTCGGCACCACGCTGGACGGCTCGACCACGGCCTGCGACTGGGGCAGCGACCCGGACGCCCTGGTGCCCGGTGTCCACGGCCCGGCCCGTCAGCCGGCGCTGACCCGGACCGACTACGTCGCCAACTCGAACAACGGCCCCTACTACACCAACGCGGACGCCCCGCTGACCGGAATCCCCGCCGTCTACAACGGCGGCAGCCGGCTCGGGCCGCGCGCCCAGCTGGGCCTGCGGATGATCGACGACCGCCGCACCGGGGCCGACGGGCTGGGCGGCCGGGGGTTCACCCTGCCCACGCTCCAGGCGACCATGCTCGGCGACCGCGTGTACACGGCCGAGCTGGGCCGCGGCGACGCCGTGGCGATGTGCCGGGCCCACCCCGTGCCGACCGCGACCGACGGCACCGCGGTGGACGTCCGGGCCGCCTGCGACGTCCTCGCCGCCTGGGACGCCCGGGCCGACGCGGACAGCCGGGGCACGGTGCTCTGGCAGGCGTTCCAGCAGGCGCTGGGCCGCAGCGGCCCGCCCACCTGGTGGCGCGTGCCGTACGACCCGGCGCAGCCGCTCACCACCCCGCGCGGGATCGACGGCGAGAACCCGGCGGCCCGCCGCGCGCTCGCCGACGCGGTGCAGTGGCTGTCGGCCCGGGGCACCCCGCCGGACGCCCCGATCGGCCTGGTCCAGCGCTGGGCGGGCATCCCGCTGCCGGGCTGCTCCGGCGGGCTGGGCTGCTTCAACGTGCTCACCGCCGGCCCGCAGTCGGGCGCGGGCGGCGCCACCCGGCCGGCCGACCTCACGACGATCCCGCACGGCTCCGGCTTCATGATGGCCGTCGAGATGACGCCGCGGGGCCCGCGGAGCCGGACGCTGCTCACCTACGGGGAGTCGGCCGATCCGGGCTCGCCGCACTACACCGACCAGACCCGCCTCTTCGCCCGCAAGGAGTGGGTGACGGAGCGGTTCACCGAGGCCGAGATCAAGGCGGCCCCGGGCCTCCTGGTCACCACCCTGGTCCGCTGACCGTCCGGGGCGCCGGGCCCCCGGCGCCCCGGGAAGTCCCCTACACCCGCGGGGCCCGCCTGCGCAGCTCAACGGCGCTCCGTCCGGGGGAGCGGGTAACCTCGCTGGTTCGGACGGAGGGGTGGACATGGGCACGGTGCAGCAGGCGGGCGGCGGGTGGATCTCCACCGGGCTGCAGTGGCGGGACGGGCGGCCGGTGCTCAGCGCCGTGCACGGGCGCCGGGTGCACGAGCGGGTGGCGGAGCCGGGCACCCCGGTCGGCTGGCTGCTGGGCGGCCCCCGGCGCTGCACCGGCGCCTGGCTGGCCGGCGCGACCGAGCGGACGCCCTGCCCGCACCACGCCGAGATCGAGCCCGACGGCGGCGCCGTCCAGTGCCCCGCCTGCCAGAGCGTGGACCGGGGACTCGCGCTGGCCCGGGACCAGATCCTCGACGACGGGCGCACCTACCGCCTCTACCTCGCCTGGTTCGGCGACGGCCAGCTGAAGGTGGGCCTGACCGCCGAGCAGCGCGGCACCAGCCGGCTGCTCGAACAGGGCGCGCTGGCCTGGACGTTCGCCGCCCGTGGCGGGCTGCCCGCGGTCCGCCGGGCCGAGCTCACGATCGCGGCCTCGGGGCTGGCCCGGGAGCGCTTCAACGCCCGGACGAAGCCGGACCACTGGTGGTCGCCCGGCGACGCCGCGCACCGCCGGACGCTGCTGCTGGACGCCCGCGCCGCGGCGCACCGGCTGCTGGCCGGCCACGCGGTGGAGCTGCTGGCCGACGACCCGGTCGCCGACCACGTCGCGCTCTTCGGCCTGGCCGACGGTGCGCCGGCCGCCTACGGGCGGATCGAGTCCCTGGCCCCCGGCGCGGTGGTCGCCGGAACGCTGCGCCCGCCGATCGGCCGCCACCTGCTGCTCGACCAGCCGGACGGCGGTGAGCCGCTGCTGCTCGACACCCGTCTGCTGACCGGGTGGACGCTCACCCAGGCCGTCGGCCGTCCGGCGTCGGGGCTGACCGTGCGCCCGCGGGCGCGTCCCGAGGTGCCGGACACCCAGGAGGCGCTGTTCTGACGGCGCCCGGCCGACCGCCGCCGCCCAGGCCGCCGCACGGCCGGCTCGTCCACCGGGCCGCCGCCCGGGCGGTCGGCAGCCCCACCGCTCAGGCCAGCTTGCCGCGCACCCCGCCCGGGCCCGACCGCGCGCGGCGCGACGCCGGCGGCCGGGACGGCCGGACGTCGCCGCGGGCGGGCGGCTCGGCCTCCGCCGCCCGCCGCGCGAGCGCGGCCCGGGCGGCGGCCAGCGCCACCCGCGCGAGCAGCGGGTCCTCCCGCTCGCCCGCCGAGCGCTTGGCCGCCTGGCAGTACCCGCACCAGACGGCCGAGGCGGGCCCGTCCGGGTACACCATGCCCTCCGGCGGTAAGTAGTGGGCGCCGCACTCGACGCACTCGAAGACCATCCTCATCCGACGATCACCGTCCCGGATCCGTGGCACCGACGGCATGGCGACCAGAAGGTGTCGACCCTCGGCACCATGCTCCCTTCCTCGTCCAGCTCGACCGAGGCTTCGGTCTTCTGGGTCCCCCCGGACCCGCCACACCCGGTGCAGGCCTGAACCTCAGGCATATGACCCTCCTTGGCGCGGGGACCCACCGTAGCGCGAATTGCCGCGACCGGCGCCGCTCCTGACGAACCACCACCCGTGTGGGGAGCGCACGGCCCGCCGGCGCGCGCCGCCCGTGCGACCTGGGCCGGGACGCGACGGGGCCCCGGACACGCCGGTGGGCCCCTCCCGTCCGGAAGGGGCCCACCGATGAACTCCGCGTTCAGCCCAGGGAGCTGCGGAGGAACTCGCGGTTCATCGCCGCGATGCTGGGCAGCGGGATGCCCTTCGGGCAGGCGGTGGCGCACTCGCCGGTGTTGGTGCAGCCGCCGAAGCCCTCGGCGTCCATAGCGGCGACCATGTTCCGCACCCGGGACTTCCGCTCCGGTGCGCCCTGCGGCAGGACGTTGAGGTGGACCACCTTGGCGGAGGTGAACAGCATCGCCGAGCCGTTCGGGCAGGCGGCGACGCAGGCGCCGCAGCCGATGCACTCGGCGTGCTCGAAGGCCGTGTCGGCGGCCTCCTTGGGCACCGGGGTGGCGTGCGCGTCGGGCGCACTGCCGGTCGGGGCGGTGATGTAGCCGCCGGAGCCGATGATCCGGTCGAACGCCGAGCGGTCCACCACCAGGTCCTTGACCACCGGGAAGGCCGAGGCCCGCCACGGCTCGATGTCGATGGTGTCGCCGTCCTTGAAGTGCCGCATGTGCAGCTGGCAGGTGGTGGTCCGCTCGGGGCCGTGGGCCTGGCCGTTGATGACCATGCCGCAGGCGCCGCAGATGCCCTCGCGGCAGTCGTGGTCGAAGGCGACGGGCGTGTCGCCGCGGGTGATCAGCTCCTCGTTGAGGGTGTCGAGCATCTCCAGGAAGGACATGTCGGGGCTGATCCCGGAGACCTTGTAGGTGGTCATCGAGCCGGGTGCGTCCGGGCCCGCTTGGCGCCAGATGCGCAGGGTGAGGTTCACGCGTAGCTCCGCTGGGTGGGGTGGACGTGCTCGAATTCGAGCTCTTCGCGGTGGAGGACCGGTGCCGTGCCGGTGCCGGTGAACTCCCACGCGGCGGCGTAGCTGTAGTCCTCGTCGCGCCGGGCGGCCTCGCCGTCCTCGGTCTGGCTCTCGGTGCGGAAGTGGCCTCCGCAGGACTCGGCCCGGTGCAGGGCGTCCAGGCACATCAGCTCGGCCAGCTCGAAGTAGTCGACCAGCCGGTTGGCCTTCTCCAGCGACTGGTTGAGCTCCTGGCCGGTGCCGGGCACCTTGATCCGGCGCCAGAACTCGTCGCGCAGCTTCGGGATCCGGTCGAGGGCGCGGCGCAGGCCGGCCGCGTCGCGGGCCATCCCGCACTCGTCCCAGAGGAGTTCGCCCAGCTCGCGGTGGAAGGAGTCGGGCGTGCGGTCACCGTTCACCGCGAGGATGAGGTTGAGCCGGTCGGTCACCTCGGCCTCGGCGGCGGCGATCTCCCCGTGGTCCGCGGGGACGGCCGGCAGCGGGTTGCGGGCCAGGTAGTCGTTGAGGGTCGGCGGGAGGACGAAGTAGCCGTCGGCCAGGCCCTGCATCAGCGCGCTGGCGCCGAGCCGGTTGGCGCCGTGGTCGGAGAAGTTGGCCTCGCCGATCGCGAACAGGCCCGGCACCGTGGTCTGCAGGTCGTAGTCGACCCAGAGTCCGCCCATGGTGTAGTGGATCGCGGGGTAGATCCGCATCGGCACCCGGTACGGGTCCTCGGCGGTGATCCGCTCGTACATCTCGAACAGGTTGCCGTACTTGGCGGCGACGGCGTCGCGGCCCATCCGGCGGATCGCGTCGGCGAAGTCCAGGTAGACGCCCTGGCCGCCGGGGCCGACGCCGCGGCCCTCGTCGCAGACGTTCTTGGCGGCTCGGGAGGCGATGTCGCGCGGCACCAGGTTGCCGAAGGCGGGGTAGATCCGCTCCAGGTAGTAGTCCCGCTCGGCCTCGGGGATCTCGGCCGGCGGCCGGGTGTCGCCCTTGGCCTTGGGCACCCAGATCCGGCCGTCGTTGCGCAGCGACTCGCTCATCAGGGTGAGCTTGGACTGGTGGTCGCCGGAGCGCGGGATGCAGGTCGGGTGGATCTGGGTGAAGCACGGGTTGGCGAAGTACGCGCCGCGCCGGTGCGCCCGCCAGACGGCGGTGGCGTTGGAGTTCTTGGCGTTGGTGGAGAGGTAGAAGACGTTGCCGTAGCCGCCGGTGGCGAGCACCACGGCGTCGGCGGTGTAGGTGGAGATCTCGCCGGTCACCAGGTCGCGGGCGACGATGCCGCGGGCCCGGCCGTCGACCACCAGCAGGTCGAGCATCTCGGTGCGCGGGTGCATCTCGACGTTGCCGGCGGCGATCTGCCGCGACAGCGCCTGGTAGGCGCCGAGCAGCAGCTGCTGGCCCGTCTGGCCGCGGGCGTAGAAGGTGCGGGAGACCTGCACGCCGCCGAAGGAGCGGGTGTCGAGCAGGCCGCCGTACTCGCGGGCGAACGGGACGCCCTGCGCCACGCACTGGTCGATGATCTCCACCGAGACCTGGGCGAGGCGGTGCACGTTGGACTCGCGGGCGCGGAAGTCGCCGCCCTTCACGGTGTCGTAGAAGAGCCGGCGGATCGAGTCGCCGTCGTTGCGGTAGTTCTTGGCCGCGTTGATGCCGCCCTGGGCGGCGATCGAGTGGGCGCGCCGCGGGGAGTCCTGGAAGCAGAACTGCACCACGTGGTAGCCCTGTTCGGCCAGCGTGGCGCCGGCCGCGCCGCCCGCCAGGCCGGTGCCGACCACGATCACGGTGTGCTTGCGGCGGTTGGCCGGGTTGACCAGCTTGGCCTCGAACCGCCGCTGGTCCCAGCGCTGTTCGATCGGCCCGGCGGGTGCCTTGGCGTCGGCGATCGGAGCGCCGACGCCGTACTCGGCGTAGGGGATCTCGGTGTTCACGGTGCTCAACTCACCACTCCGGTCATCACGGCCACGGGGACGGACAGGAAGCCCACGGTCAGCACCAGGGCGAGGCCGTTGGCGGCCAGCTTCAGCGCCTTCTCCCGGCGGGCGTTGGAGGCGCCCAGGGTCTGCGCGGCGCTCCAGAACCCGTGCCGGACGTGCAGGCCGACGGCGAGCATCGCGACGACGTAGATCACGCAGCTGTACCAGTTCGAGAAGGACGCCACGATGTTCTGGTACGGCTTGCCGTGCTCGGCGTTGGGGTTCACGGTGAGCGTGGTCAGGTCCAGGATGTGCCAGACGATGAACAGTCCCAGGATCACCCCGCCCCAGCGCATCGTCCGGGTCGCGTAGCTCGCCCGCCGCCGCTTGTGCACGTACTTGCTCGGCCGGGCCGCGATGTCGCGCCGGCTCAGCTGGTACGCGGACACGCCGTGCAGCACCACGGCGGCCAGCAGGCCGGCGCGGGCGATCCAGAGGAACCACTCGTACCGCAGGAACGGCTCGCCGAGGGTGCGCAGCCAGTGCGCGTAGCCGTTCAGCTCGTCCGGACCGAAGAAGATCTTCAGGTTGCCCAGCATGTGGGCGACCAGGTACAGCAGCATGACCAGTCCGCTGACGGCCATGACGGCCTTCTTGCCGACGGTCGACCGCCACAGCGTCACCAGTGTGGACGGGTGCCGGGCCGTCCGAGTCGCGGTTGTCATGGCGTCAACGGTAGGGACGGGCCGTCCAGTGCGTCCAAGACATGATACGGCTCGCCGCGATAGCCGGTACCTATCGTCCACGCCTATCCTGGCCGGGTGCAGCTCCAGCAACTCCGCTACTTCGTCGCGGTCGCCGAGACCCGCCACTTCACCCGGGCCGCCGAGGCGGCCCGGGTCGCCCAGCCGTCGCTCTCCCAGCAGATCCGCGCCCTGGAGCGCGAGTTGGGTGCCGAGCTGTTCCACCGCACCCGGGGCAACATCGCCCTCACCGACGCCGGTGACGCGCTGCTGCCGCTCGCCCGGCGCATCCTCGCCGACACCGAGAGCGCCCGGCTGGCCGTCCAGGAGACGGTCCAGCTGCGCCGCGGCCGGGTCCGGCTCGGGGCGCCGCCGAGCCTGTGCACCAGCCTGGTGCCGGACGTGCTGCGGGTCTTCCGGGACCGCTACCCGGGCGTGGCGCTGCTGGTCCGCGAGGGCGGCTCGCGCGACCTGGTGCGCACCCTGGCGGCGGGCGAGCTGGACCTCGCGCTGATCATCACACCGCCGAGCGGCGAGGCGGCGCCCGCGCTGGACGTGACCGAGCTGCTGCACGAGGAGCTGGTGCTGGTCTCCCGGTCGGCCGAGGGGCGGCGCCGCAAGGTGCGGGTGGCGGAGCTGCGCGGACGGCCCCTGGTGATGTTCCGCGAGGGGTACGACGTCCGCGAGGCGACCCTGGAGGCCTGCCGGGCGGCCGGGTTCGAGCCGGAGTTCGCGGTGGAGGGTGGCGAGATGGACGCGGTGCTGGGCTTCGTCCGCGCCGGGCTGGGGCCGGCCGTGCTGCCGGGCATGGTGGCGGCCCGCTCCGGGCTGGCCGTCACCCCGTTCGCCGGGCCCGGCCTGGGGCGGACCATCGCCGTGGCGCACGGCCGCGAGGTGCCGCTCACCCGGGCCTCGGCCGCGCTGCGCGAGACCCTGCTGGCGCACCTGCGCGACGCCGCCCGGGACGGCGACCTGCCGCCGGGCACCCGCCTGCTGCTCGCCTGAGAAAGTGTTGGGTAATTGATCAACTTCATGGCGTGATCCACTGGTGGTGATCTTTGCGTTGCCCTGTCCGCGAAGATCACCGCCATGTGTGTCTGTGCGTGCAAGCCGTCCTATGACTCGTCGTTGACGGACGCTCAGTGGGCGGCGATCGAGCCGCTGCTGCCGGTGCGGGATCTGCGCCGGGCCGGCCGTCCGTTGAAGTTCCCGCGTCGGCTGGTCGTGGACACTGTGCTGTACGTGCTGGTCAGCGGCTGTGCGTGGAGGCTGGTGCCGCATGATCTCGCCCCGTGGGACGTGGCCTACCGCTGGTTTCGCGCGTGGACGGCGGACGGCACCTGGGACCGGGTTCACGACACGCTGCGCGAGCGGGTCCGGGTGGCGGACGGCCGGGACCCGCAGCCCTCGGCGGCGGTGCTGGATTCGCAGTCGGCCCGCAGCCACCAGGGCGGGCAGGCGATCGGCTACGACGCGGGCAAGCGGGTGCGGGGCCGTAAGCGGCACCTGCTGGTGGACACCTGCGGGCTCGTGCTGCGGGCGGTGGTGCACTCGGCCTCGGTGCAGGACCGGGCGGGCGCGAAGCTGGTCCTCAGCGGGATCCGGAACCTGTTTCCGCAGGTCGGGCTGGTCTGGGTCGACGGCGGCTACGTGAATGTGGTCGACGCGGGCCTGGTCGGCTGGGCGGCCGAGCACGAGAACCTGGAGATCGTCGCGGTGCCGCGCAATGCGGATGTGAAAGGGTTCCAGGTGCTGCCCCGCAGGTGGGTGGTCGAGCGGACATTCTCCTGGCTGGGACGGTGCAGACGGTTGGCACGGGACTACGAGCGCAAGACCGCGCACGCCGAAGCGATGATCAAGGTTGCGATGATCCGGCTCATGGCCGCCCGCCTCGCCGGCGAGGAGGTCGAACCGCGCGGCCCCATCGAGACCGAAGCAGCCCGCCGCCTCGCCGACGACCTCAAGAACCAGTAATCATCCGATTACCCAACACTTTCTGAGCGGGGCGTCGGCCCGGCGGCTCCGGGGTCGGCCGGGCCCGACCGCCGGGTCCGCCGCACCCGATCGTTCGCGCGAATGGTTGGCACGGTGTGCGAAGCACCCGAATCGTGATCCGGAACCGCCACCGGCCCGGAACCCCGTGTTCACGGGCGTGCGTCCCGTGCAGTGACCGCGGTGCCGTATGGTGCGTCGCCGCAGAGCCGAGCAGGCGGTCACGGGCGAGCAGGAAACCACGGGGAGTACGACGCGATGGGCGACGGGAAGCAGCAGGACGGCAGACCGGTCGGGGACGACACCACCCCCGCGGACGGCCTGCCGGAGATCATCGAGGACGAGCGCCCCTGGGAGCTCCCCGACTACCTCCACGAGCGGGAGCTCGGCGCCGGCGCCAGCGGCCGGGTCGTGCTCGCCCGCCACCGGGAGACCGGCACCCCGGTGGCGATCAAGTACCTGCACGGCTCCGTCGGCACCTCCGGCCTGCGCGAGGAGGCCGAGGTCCTCGCGGCCGTCGAGTCCCCGCACGTCACCCGGCTCTACGAGTACGTGGAGGGCGAGCGCGGCTCGGCCATCGTGATGGAGCTGGTGGACGGCATCGCGCTGCGCGACCTGCTCCGCGCCGAGGGCGCCACCACCCCGGAGGCGGCCCTGGTGGTCCTGAAGGGCTCGCTGCTGGGCCTGGCCGCCGCCCACGAGGCCGGGGTGGTGCACCGCGACTACAAGCCCGCCAACGTCCTGGTCGACACGGCCGGCACCTCCAAGCTGGTCGACTTCGGGATCGCGGTCGCGCGCGGGGAGGAGGGCGACGTCTCCGGCACCCCCGCCTACATGCCCCCGGAGCAGTGGGCCGGGCGCCCCGCCTCGCCCGCCGGCGACGTCTACGCCGCCACCGTCACGTTCTTCGAGTGCCTGACCGGCGCCCGCCCCTACGCCGGCACCACGATCGCCGAGCTCGCCGTCCAGCACACCGAGGCCCCGATCCCGGCCGAGCAGGCGCCGGACCTCGTCCGCCCGCTGATCCTCGCGGGGCTGGCCAAGGACCCGGCGGACCGCCCCGACAGCGCGGCCGCCCTGGTCGAGGAGCTGGAGGCCGTCGCCACGGCCGCGTACGGGCCGGACTGGGAGGAGAAGGGCTGCCTCGACCTGGTCGCGCTGGTGGCCCTGCTCGCGCTGCTGCTGCCCGGGGCCGGCGGCGCGGCCGGCGGCACCGCGCTGGCGCACACCGCCCTGGGCGGCGGGGGTGCGGCCGGCGCGGAGGCGGCCGGCACCGTCCTCACGGCGGGCGTGGACGCCGCCGGGGCCGGCACCGTTCCGGCGGTCCCGGTCCGGGAGACGCTGGTCCGCCGCGGAGCGCGGCTCGGCAGCCGCGGGAAGGCGCTCGCCGGGGTCGTCGCCGGCACCCTGACCCTGGCCACCCTGGCGGGCATGGCGATGGCGGGGGCCGCCGACGGCGGCGCCCACACGGTCACCGGCGGTGCGGCCCCCGAGGCCACCACCACACTCGGCACGACCGACCCGGCCGGCGGACCGTCGCCCGCGGCGAGCAGCGCCACGGACACGCCGTCCGCCTCGCCGTCCGCCTCGACGGGCACGCCGTCGGCCTCCGGCAGCCCGAGCGCCACCGCGACGGCCGGCTCCCCGACGGCCGGACCCTCCGGGGCCTCGCCGACCGGCGGGGCGCCGACCACCAAGGGGGCCCCGCCGGCCACCGGCGCCCCCGCGCCCGGGCAGCCGACCCCGCCGCCCGCCGGCCCGGCCTCGCCGCCCCCGACGGTCCCGCCCGCCGGTCCGGCCGCCCCCACGACCGTCGTCGCACCGACGCCGGTCGTCACCCCGACGCCGACCCCGACCGTGGCGCCGGCCACCCTCGCGGTCAGCACGGTGAACCTGGACTCGCTGACCTGCAGCGGCCGTTGGAGCCTGAGTGCGACGGTAACGGTGGTCGCCGCGGGGACCGGCAGCGGGACGCTCACGCTGAGCTGGTACCACACCTCCGGCGGACGGTCGGTCACCGTCGCGACCGACACGGTGGTGATCAAGGGCGGTCGCGCCACCGTCACCCGGGCGCACGACTTCGGCTCGGCCGACACCTTCCCGACCTGGGGCGTGCGGATCGGCACCAGCCCGGCGGCGGCCAAGCCGGGCAAGACGTCGGCCGAGACGGCCGCCTTCCTCTGCGACCCGCCCCGCTGAGCCGGCGCCGCCTCGCTCTCCCCCTCGATCCGGTCCGTCACCGACCGGTCCCCGACCACTCGTCCCCACCCCGCTCTCCGGAGGAGCCATGTCCACGTCCCGCCCCGACTCCGCCGCGGCCCCGGCGCCCGAACCGGACCGGACCGTGCGGCTCGGCGCGGCCCCGGAGGAGGTCGAGGAGACGGTCAAACTCGGGTCCGGCCCGGTGACGGAGGAACTGACGGTGCGCCTGACCGGGGCCCCGGAAGGCACCGAGCAGACCGTCCGGTCCGGCTCGGAGCCGGCGGCGGGGGAGCGGACCGTGCGCCTGCCCGGCGGCTCGGGAGCCGTCGCGGCGACGGTCGAGCTCGGGTCCGGCCCGGTGACGGGGGAGCAGACCGTCGAGGCGGCCCGGAAGACCGCGGCACCGGTCGCCGCCGGGCCGGACACCGAGGCCACCGTCCGGCTCGACGCCGACGACGCCGCGAGCGCGACCTTCCTCGACCCCCGGGTCTGGGGAGCCGCCCCGGAGACGGGGGAGACCAGCACGCTGGTGGACACCCGGACGGGCGGGCGCACGGTGCCCGCCCCGCCGCCTGCGCCCCGGGAGGCGGACGCGACCGGCACCGTGGAGAGCAGCGCCACCACCCCGACCGACTCCTCGCCGGCCGGTGGCACCCCGAGCGGCGGAACGCCGACCGACTCCTCGCCGGCCGGTGGCACGCCGGAGGAACGGTCCTTCGCCCCCGGCGAGCTGCGGCGCTTCGGCCCCGGCGTCCCGCCGCAGGCCGCCGCCGTCTGGCACGGCGCCACCGTCCCGGAGCAGCAGCAGCCGGAGCGTCGCCGGGCGTCGCGGTGGCTGGTGCCGCTCGCCCTGCTGCTGGCCGTCCTGGCCCTCCTGGCGTTCCTGTTCTGGCGCTTCACCACGCCCGCCCTGGCGGTCACCGGCGTCGGCGTGACCACCGACCCGGCAGGCCCCGGCTGCGGCGGCACGGCGGTGATCACGGCCGCGGTGGAGACCAACGGCGGCGCCGGCACCATCCGCTACCGCTGGCTGCGCAGCGACGGCACCACCTCCGACGAGATCCGCCAGGACGTCGAGTCCGGTGCGCGCAAGGCCGACCTGGTGCTGCGCTGGAGCTTCGAGGGCCGCGGCGAGCTGCAGGCCACCGCGACCCTGCAGATCCTCTCCCCGGACACCCGCACCGCAGCCGCCTCCTTCCCCTACCGCTGCTCCTGAGCGTCGGGGAGGACGCGAGCGGGTCCGGGGCAGCTGCCCCGGACCCGCTCGCGTTGCCGGGTGGATCAGGCCGGGAGGACGGCCTCGATCGCGGCGACGACCTCGTCCGACTCCGGCTCGGTGCGCGGGCGGATCCGGGCGGCCACGGTGCCGTCCGGGGAGACCAGGAACTTCTCGAAGTTCCACGCGATGTCGCCCGCCTGGCCCTCGGCGTCGGCGGTGCGGGTCAGCACCTCGTAGAGCGGGTGCCGGTCGTCGCCGTTGACGTCCGTCTTCTCGAACAGCGGGAAGGAGACGCCGTAGGTGGTGGAGCAGAAGGTCTGGATCTCCTCCGCGCTGCCCGGCTCCTGCCCGGCGAACTGGTTGGACGGGAAGCCCAGCACGGTGAAGCCGCGCGCGGCGTACCGCTCCTGGAGCCGCTCCAGGCCGGCGTACTGCGGGGTCAGGCCGCACTTGGAGGCGACGTTGACGATCAGCAGCGCCTTGCCCTTGTAGTCGCCCAGCGAGGCGGCCTCGCCGGAGAGGGTGCGCAGCGGGATGTCGTACAGGCTCACGGAGATGCCCTTCGGTCGGTCGGGTCGGTATCGGAAGACGGGTGTGCGGAGCGCGCCGGGGCGCGACTCACCGTGGCGCACAACTCCCGAGTGCGCCGGTCTGTTCCCGATCGTCGTCCGCCCAGGTCAAGCGGTCTGCCAGCGCGAACGCCGCGGGCGGTGTACGACCGGCCGCCGGCCGGGTTCGGACCGTACCCGAAGTGGGGAACCCGTCGTCCCGCGGCCGCGTCGACGGCTGCGGGACGACGGGTCGAGGGGGTTGGCGATGCGGGACCGGGAGCAGGACGGCACGGGGTCGGGAAACGGCGAGTGGCAGCTGCCGGAGTACCGCCACATCAGGGAACTCGGCGCGGGGGCGGCCGGGCGGGTGGTGCTCGCCCACCACGACCCCACCGGTACGCCGGTCGCGATCAAGTACCTGCACGACGCGGCGGGCGGGGCCGGGCTGCGCCGGGAGGCGGCCGTCCTGGCCCGGGTCGACTCGCCGTACGTGACCCGGCTCTACGAGTACGTGGAGAGCGGGCCGCACGCGGCGATCGTCATGGAGCTGATCGACGGCATCTCGCTGCGGGCGCTGCTCCGGGCGGAGGGGGCGACCACCCCGGAGGCGGCGCTGGTGGTGCTCAAGGGCTCCCTGCTGGGGCTGGCCGCCGCGCACGCGGTCGGGCTGGTCCACCGCGACTACAAGCCGGCCAACGTGCTGGTCGCGGCGAACGGCACCACCAAGCTGGTCGACTTCGGCATCGCCGTGCCGAGCGGCGACGACCGGGACGTCTCCGGCACCCCGGCGTACCTGGCGCCCGAGCAGTGGACCGGCGCGCCGGCCTCGCCCGCCGCCGACGTCTACGCGGCGACCGTCACCTTCTTCGAGTGCCTGACCGGCGCGCGGCCGTACACCGGCGGGACGCTGGCGGAGCTGGCGGTCCAGCACCAGGAGTCGCCGGTGCCGGACGGGCTGGTCCCGGAGCCCGTCCGGCCGCTGGTCCGGGCCGGTCTGGCGAAGCTGCCCGGGGACCGGCCGGCGGGCGCGGCGGAGTTCGTCCGGCTGCTGGAGGCGGTGGCCACGACCGGGTACGGCCGGCGCTGGGAGGAGCGCGGCCGTTCCGACCTCGCGGCGCTGGTCGCCCTGCTGGCCACGCTGCTGCCGTGGGGCGCGGCCGGGATGCCGCCCGGTGGGACGACGGCGCTGGCGCGCACGGAGCTGGTGGCCGCCCGGGGCGCCGCGGCGAGCCGGGGTGAGCACGCGCGCGGCGGCGGTGCCACGGCGACCAGGGCCGAGCATCCGCGCGGGGGCGCCTCCGCGAGCCGGACGGTCCGGCGGCTGGGGCTGCACGGACGCGTCCGTGCCGAGCATCCGCGACGTCGGCGCGCCCGGGCGGTCACCGGTGCGGTGGCGAGCACGCTCGCGGTGGCCGCGCTGGCCGCGGTGGCGATCGCCGGGACCGGGGACCGCGGGGAGCGGACCGGGCTGGGGAGCCCGATGCCGCAGCTCACCACCACACTGGGTCCGGCGGGCGCAGGAGGCGGGGACGCGACGGAGGGGCCGTCCGGCCCCACGGCGTCGGCCACGTCCGCCGGCGGCCGGACGCCCACCGACCCGCGGTCCTCCGCGGCGGGCGCACCGCCGTCCCCGTCGCCGTTCGAGCCCGCGTCCCCGTCCCCGTCTCCGCCCGGGGCGCCGCCGCAGCCGCCGCGGCCCTCGCCGTCGGTGCCGCCGACCACCGGTACGACGTCGGGCCGCTCGCCCAGTCCGACGCCGAGCCGTACGCCCGGCCCGACGCCGACGCCGGGTACCACCACGTCGTCCACGGCCAGGCTCACGGACGCGCCGCGGTCCACCCCGCCGACCACGAGCACAACGTTGGCGACGGTCGTCGGCGGACCGCCGACCGTCGTCACCCCGCCGCCGGTGACCCGGGTGACCTCGCTGAGCGTCGACTCGGTCGGCTGCCTTGACTTCAGCCGATGGGGCATCCGGGCCAGGGTCACCGTGGTGGCGTCCGGGCCGCCCGGGGCCACGCTCACCGTCCTCTGGCAGCACCACTCCGGCGCGAACAACACGCCGGTGACCATCGCCACCGACACCGTGCGGCTCGGCACCGGCTCCGTCACCCTCACCCCGTCCCACGAGTTCGGCAACGACGACAGCATCTTCTGGGGTGTCCGGGTCGTCAGCGATCCCAGGGCGGACAGCATGACGACGCCCTACCGGGAACTGCGCGGCTTCGACTGCCGGCAGCCCGGCTGATCCGCGCGCCGGCCGCTCAGGCCGGTTCCGGGCGGACGTCCCTCCGTACGCCCCGCCGACCGCCCCGCCGTCCGATCCCGTCGCGCGTCCTCGGAGGTTCCCATGTCCCTGCCCCGACCGGAGCCCGGGTCCGGCCCCGGGCCCGACCGGACCGTCCGACTCGGCGGCGGCCCGGCGTCCGAGCGGACGGTCCCGCTCGGTCGCGCTGCGCCCGCCGCCGAGGAGGCCGAGTGCGCCACCTACCTCGACCCGACCGTCTGGGGCGCCGCGGCGGCCGGCGCCGCACCGGCGCCGCCGCACCACGAGCCGCCACCGTCCGAGCCGCCACCGTCCGAGCCGCCGCAGCCCGAGCCACTGCAGCCCGAGCCACTGCAGTACGAGGTGCACCGGTTCGGCCCCGGCGTGCCGCCGGTGGCCGCGGCGGTCTGGCACGGCCCGCCGCCCGAGCCGCCGCTGCCGCCCCGGCGGCGCCGGGCCGTCCGGTGGCTGGTCCCGGGGGCCGTCCTGATCGTCCTGCTCGCCGCCCTCCTCGTCCGCTGCCGGTCCGAGCCGCCGCTGGCCCTGGGCGGCGTCACCGTCGCGGCCGAACCGGCGGGCGGCCCGCCGTGCGGCGGAACGGCCGTGATCACCGCGACGGTCGCCACCGACGGTCATGCCGGCACCATCCGCTACCGCTGGCTGCGCAGCGACGGCACGTCCTCCGGCGAGCTGGTGCAGCCGGTGCAGTCGGGCGAGCACCGGGCGGACCTGGTCCTGCGCTGGACCTTCGACGGCCGCGGCACGATGCAGGCGACCGCGACCGTGGACATCCTCGCGCCCCGGCACCTGGGTGCGGCCACCTCGTTCACGTACGCCTGCCAGGGCTGAGCCACCTGCCAGGAGGCCCGTGGCAGAACGCGAACGGGCCCCGGCGGCACCGCGGGCGCGGTGCCACCGGGGCCGTGGGACGTTCGGGCTCAGACCTTGAGGGTCTTGATCGCCGTCGGAGCGTGCTCCGGCAGGGAGGCCAGCTCCTCGAACTCGGTCACGTTGCTCATGTCGACCGTCTTGCTCATCGAGATGTTGGTGACGCGCTCCAGGATGGCCTCGACCACGACCGGGACCTGGTGCTCGACGGCGAGCTTCTTGGCCTCCTCGAAGGCGGCACCGAGCTCGTTCGGGTCGGTGACCCGGATGGCCTTGACGCCCAGGCCCTCGGCGACCTTGACGTGGTCGACGCCGTAGACGCCGATCTCCGGGGTGTTGATGTTCTCGAACTCCAGGTTGACCTGGAAGTTGATGTCCAGTCCGGCCTGTGCCTGGCGGATCAGGCCCAGGTAGGCGTTGTTGACCAGGACGTGGACGTAGGGGACCTTGTGCTGCGCGGCGACCGCCAGCTCCTCGATCATGAACTGGAAGTCGTAGTCGCCCGAGAGCGCGACGATCGGGGTCTCCGGGTCGGCGGTGGCGGCGCCGATCGCGGCCGGGATGGTCCAGCCGAGCGGGCCGGCCTGGCCGCAGTTGATCCAGTGGCGCGGCTTGTAGACGTGCAGGAACTGCGCGGCGGCGATCTGCGAGAGGCCGATGGTGGTGACGTAGCGGGTCTCCGGGCCGAAGGCCTTGTTCATCTCCTCGTACACGCGCTGCGGCTTCATCGGGATGTTGTCGAAGTGCGTGCGCCGCTGCAGGGTGGCCTTGCGCTCCTGGGCGGAGGCGGCCCAGCCGCCGAAGTCGGGGAGCCGGCCCGCGGCCTTGAGCTCCTTGGCGACCGCGATGAAGAGCTCCAGCGCGGCCTTGGCGTCGGAGACGACCCCGTAGTCCGGGGCGAAGATCTTGCCGAGCTGGGTCGGCTCGATGTCGACGTGGACGAACTTGCGGCCGTCGGTGTAGGCCTCCAGGTTGTACCCGGTGTGGCGGTTGGCCCAGCGGTTGCCGATGCCCAGGACGAAGTCCGAGGCGAGGAAGGTCTCGTTGCCGTAGCGGTGCGAGGTCTGGACGCCGACCATGCCGGCGGCCAGCTCGTGGTCGTCCGGGATGGTGCCCCAGCCCATCAGGGTGGAGATGACCGGGACGCCGGTGAGCTCCGCGAACTCGACCAGCAGGTCGGAGGCGTCGGCGTTGATGATGCCGCCGCCGGCGACGATCAGCGGACGCTCGGACTCCAGCAGGAAGCCGATGGCCTTCTCGATCTGGGCCCGGGTCGCGGACGGCTTGTAGACCGGCAGCGGCTCGTAGGTCTCCGGGTCGAACTCGATCTCGGTCAGCTGGACGTCGATCGGCAGGTCGATGAGGACCGGGCCGGGACGGCCGGAGCGCATCAGGTGGAAGGCCTGCTGGAAGACGCCGGGGACCTGCGCGGCCTCCAGGACGGTGGTGGCGGCCTTGGTGACCGGCTTGGCGATCGAGGCGATGTCGACGGCCTGGAAGTCCTCCTTGTGGAGCTTCGAGACCGGCGCCTGGCCGGTGATGCAGAGGATCGGGATGGAGTCCGCGATCGCCGAGTACAGGCCGGTGATCATGTCGGTGCCGGCCGGGCCGGACGTACCGATGCAGACACCGACGTTGCCCGCCTTGGCGCGGGTGTAGCCCTCGGCCATGTGCGAGGCGCCCTCGACGTGGCGGGCGAGCGTGTGCTTGATGCCGCCGACGTTCTTGAGCTCACGGTAGAAGGGGTTGATCGCCGCGCCGGGCACGCCGAACGCTTGCTCAACACCCTCGCGCTTGAGGATCTCCACGGCCGCGGCGGCGGCGGTCATACGAGGCATCGGGTTTCTCCTGCGTCGGCCCGCTGTGGGTCGGAGGGCTCATCTCCAGAATTCCACCATACGGAAGAACGGTTTCTGTATGTGGAAACAAGGTACGGCGCGGTCTGTCGGGGCGTCAAGGGGACTTTCAATGGAATGTAGAAGTGGCCGGCTCTGGGGAACCCGCAGGTCGCGGGCCCGGGGCGGGGCGCAGGCGGGGTGCGGGGTGGGGGTCCCGGCGTGCGCGGCTCGGCCGTTCGGCCAGGCTGTCACGGGGGGGTGCGGCCGATCCATCGCCCGTTCCTCCAGTTCGCCGCGCCCGGGTGGGGGCGGTGCTCGTTCCTTCCTGCAAAGTGCCCGCCCGGCGCGGGCGCGCCCCTGCCCGCGATCGGGCAAAGCCCCGGTGGTCGCCGCCCGGCCTCGGATGTGCGTGTGGTGGCCGAACGTGCGTACCCGCCCGAGGGGTCGATCCGGAGCGGGACGTGGCGGGCCTGTGTCATCGCGGTGGAGGAACGGTGGGCGAGGTTGGCGTGGCCGGGGCCCCTGGGTACCGTCGGAGGCACGCCGGGCCCGTCATGGTTCCCATGTTCAACTCGGGCCGCGGTTGGGGGGTTTGGGATCGACCGGGGAGCGGGGGAGCTCCGGCCGTCGAGTCCCCGCCTGTTCGTACCACCTGGCCGCTCGGCCTGCTCGTTCCGTCTGAACCTCTCCGCATGTGCGCCGTGCTGCCCGCCCGCCGCCTGCCGATTGCCGCGTGGCCCGTCACCCGCCTCCGTGATCCGTCTCCGTGATCCGCCTCCGCGATCCGTCTCCGCTCCCGCTTCGCGTCCGCCCCGCCGGCGGCCGCGCGGAAGGACGTACCCATGGCCCGTACCGTCCGCTCGCTCTCCGCCGTCCGCCCCCTCGACCGCCCGAAGCGCCCGAGCCGCGCCGGCCACCTCGTCGCTGCCCCTGCCGCCCACGCCCCCGGCCGCGCCGCCGCCCGCCCCGCGTCCACCCCGGCGGTGGCCGGGTGAACCCCCTGCCCCGGCGCCGGAAGAGCCCGCCGGGCGGCCCCCGGCGCAAGGCCCCGCCGGGTCGCGCCCGCCCGCGCCGCCCGCTGCGCCATCGCCACCCCGCCCGCGCCCTGCGCGCTGTGCCCTGGCGCTTCGACCTGCCCGCCTCGCTGGTGGTCTTCCTGGTCGCGCTGCCGCTCTGCGTCGGCGTCGCGGTCGCCTCGGGCGTGCCCGCCGAGCTCGGGCTGGTCACCGGCATCGTCGGCGGCCTGGTCGTGGGCTCCCTGCCCGGCAGCAGTCTGCAGGTCAGCGGCCCGGCCGCCGGCCTGACCGTCCTGGTCTACGAGGCCGTGCAGGAGTACGGCGCCGGCGCGCTCGGCGTCCTGGTCCTCGCCACCGGCCTGCTCCAGCTGGCCATGGGTGCCCTTCGGGTGGGGCGCTGGTTCCGCGCGATGTCCGCGTCGGTCGTCCACGGCATGCTGGCCGGGATCGGCCTGACGCTGCTCTTCGGCCAGCTGTACGCACTCGCGGACCGGCGGGCGCCCGCGACCGGGCCGGAGAAGATCGCCGGCCTGCCCGCGTTGCTGCGCGACGCCCTGACCGGCGCGGCCACCCCGAGCGCGGTCGCGCTCGGCGTCGGCACGCTGCTGGTGCTGGCGTTCTGGAAGTACCTGCCGGCGAAGGTGGCCCGTTCGGTGCCGGCGCCGCTGGCCGCGGTCGGCCTGGCGGCCGGCGTGACCGCCGCCGCGGACCTCCCGGTGGCCCGGGTCCGGGTCGCCGGCCTGCTGGAGGTGGTGCAGCCGCCGGAACACGACGCCCTCGGCGCGCTGGCCGGTACCGCCGGCGTCGGGACCATCCTCGCCTTCACCCTGATCGCCTCCGCCGAGACGCTGTTCAGCGCGGCCGCCGTGGACCGGATGCACCACGGCCCGCGCACCGACTACGACCGCGAGCTGACCGCCCAGGGCATCGGCAACACGCTCTGCGGGCTGCTCGGCGCCCTGCCGATGACGGCCGTGATCGTGCGCAGCGCCACCAACGTGCAGGCCGGGGCGCGGACCAAGGCCTCGCGGGTGCTGCACGGGTTCTGGCTGCTGCTGTTCACCGCGCTGCTGCCCGGCGCGCTCGGCCTGGTCCCGCTGACCGCACTGGCCGCCGTCCTGGTTCACGCGGGCGCGAAGCTCGTCCCGGTCCGGCGGATCGCCGGGCTCTGCCGGGAGCACCGGGGCGAGGCGGTGGTGCTCGCGGTCACGGCGGTCGCGATCATCACCACGGACCTGTTCGAGGGGGTGCTGATCGGGATCGGCCTGGCGGTGGTGAAGTCGGCCTGGCAGACCTCGCACCTGCAGATCGGCGTCGAGGAGCTGCCCGGGCGGGGCCCCGGCTCGCCCGCCGGGGGCGACGCGGCCGGGTACGGGCACCGCGCCGGCGGGGGCGATGCCGAAGCCCTGGACCGGGAGTCGCCGGCCGAACCCGGTGCGGGCCCGCTGCTGCGGGTCCGGCTGAGCGGTAACGCGACGTTCCTGCGGCTGCCCCGGCTGCTGGACACGCTGGAGCGGCTGCCGGCCGACCGTCCGGTGGAGCTGGACTGGTCCGGCCTGCGCCACCTGGACCACGCCTGCACGGTGGCGCTCACCGCGTGGGCCGCCCAGCACCGTGCGCGCAGTTCGGCACCGCTGGCCGTCGAGCCGCCGCTGCCGACGGTGGTCTGACGGTCCCGTCGGGGCGCCGCGCACGGATCCCGGCGCCGCGCCCCGGCTCTATCGGCTGGCATGTGCACCGCCACCCTGAGAGCATCTGCGGATGATCACTCTCGCCGACGACCTCGGCCACCTCTCCTACGTCGTCTCCGGCGACGGACCGCCCGTCGTGCTCGTGCACGCCGGTGTCGCCGACCACCGCATGTGGGACGCGGTCGTCCCCGCCCTCGCCGAGCGCCACACGGTCATCCGGTACGACCTGCGCGGCTTCGGCGAGTCCGCACCCCCGGTCGGGCCGTTCAGCGAGACCGACGACCTGCGCCGCCTCCTGGACCACCTCGGCCACGAACGGGTCCGGCTCGTGGGTGCGTCCTGGGGCGGCCGCGTGGCCGTGGAGTTCACGCTCACCCACCCGGAGCGCGTGCACTCCCTCGCGCTGCTCGCCCCGCCGTGGCCGGGGTACCACTGGTCCGCGGACATGATCGCGTACGACGAGGCCGAGACCGCGGCCCTCGCCGCGGGCGATCTGGACACCGCGGTCCGGGTGAACCTGGACATGTGGCTGCGCGGGCCCGCGCGCACCTGGGACGACGTCGCCGCAGGCCTGGCCGACCGGCTCCGCGGCCCGGTGCGGACGTCGCTGGTGAACCAGGCCGCGGTGGGCGAGCACTCCCGGGGCGCCACGGCCCGCGACGTCGCCGCCGTCTCCGTCCCCACCCTGGTGGGGATCGGCCGCCTCGACGTCGCCGACTTCCAGGACATCGCCCGCCGGTACGCCGGTGAGATCCCCGGTGCCACGCTGGTCGAGTTCGCCACCGCCGGTCACCTCATCGCCCTGGACGCGCCCGCCGAACTCGCCGCGGCCCTGGAGCCGTTCCTCGCCGGCCGGCCCGGGTAGCGGTGCGGTCGGTGTGACGGCGGCCCGCGGCGTCACCACCGCGGTGGCCGCCGCGGCGCGCCACCCGGCCGGCGGCCGAGGGGGTGCCGTCGGGTTCGGTGCGGATCAACCGGTGGCGTCACCTCCGCCTGGTGGCACCGAACCCGCCGACTTCGGATGCGTCATCCGCTCGTCCCCTGCCTCCCGGGCCTCTCCCGCCCCGGGCGCACCGCCGGTCGGCGGCCGGTCGCGGGTCGGTCCGCAGCCCCCTGGATTCCCGGCCGCAGGTGACGGCGGCCGGGACCGGCGGCCGCACGCGCCGGGCCGCGCCGGCGACGGAGTTGGCAGGGATGGGCGCTTGTGGGGCGGTGGTGCCCCTGCGCAGGCTGTGTCATGTCAGCGACATGCTCGGGCGGTCGTGCCACGCGCCCCCGGGGGGAGAGCAGGGAGCGGCCGATGCCCTACCACCACTTGGACAGTTCCGCCGTCGAACCGGGCCACCGCTTCGAGTGGTGGTGCGAGATGGTCGCCCGGGACGTCGCGCCCACCCGGATCACCACCGAGCACGCCGACGACTTCCCCGCGACCGTGGGCACGCTGGCGCTCGGTCCCGGGCAACAACTCACCACGATGTCCTTCCCGTCCATCCGCTCGGAGCGCACCCCCGCTCTCATCCGGCGCTCCGACCCGGAGGTGTACGAACTCGCGCTGATCCGGGGCAGCGCGATGTGGATCGCCCAGGGCGACAACGAGACCCGGATGCGCTCCGGTGACCTCGTGCTGTGGAACACCTCCCGCCCGTTCGACGGCCGAGGGCTGCCCGGCGGCGTGTCCAGGGCCGTCATCCTGCACCTTCCGGTCGCCGAACTCCCGCTGCACCACCGCCGGCTGGACCGGTTGCTGGCCAGCTCCGCGCCGGCCCGCGGCGGGGTGGGCGGGGTGCTGGCCGCATTCCTGCGCGGCGTCGTGCGGGAGGCGCCGGCCGTCGCCGAGCACGAGGCCGTCCGGCTCGGCGTCGCGGCACGCGAGTTGGCCGTCGCCTTCCTCGCGCACCGGCTCGGCGTCGAGGACCGGTTGCCGCCGGAGCCGCGCTACCGGATGCTGCTCGCCCGCATCGACGCGTACATCGAGGAGAACCTCGGCGACCCGGACCTGTCGCCCGCGGCGATCGCGGCCCGGCACCACATCTCGCTGCGCACCCTGCACGGGCTCTTCCACCGTGAACAGCGCGGTGGTGTCGCGGCGGTGGTCCGCCGGCGCCGCTTGGAGCGGTGCCGGGCGGACCTCGCCGACCCGGGTCTCGCCGTGGTGCCGGTGCACGCGATCGCGGCGCGGTGGGGGTTCCGCGCCGCCGCCGCCTTCAGCCGGGCCTTCCGCGACGAGTACGGGACCACCGCGAGCGACTTCCGGGCCGCGGCGGGTTCAGCGGTGCTTTGAGCCCGGGTGCGGTGGTGCTAGGAGCCGCAACGGACGTTGACTGCGCTCAGCCGGTCGTTGTGCGCGGAGGCGAGGTTGCCCTGCCACCAGCGCGCGACGGTGCCCATGTATCCGGAGTAGTCGGAGCCGGCGTAGATGTCGGCGGGGCCGCCGCCCCGGTTCCAGACCGAGCTGGCGCGGTTGTCGAACCAGCCCGGGACGGTGTTCAGCCCGCAGTAGGGCACGACCCAGATCCAGCCGCCGGCGTTGGCGTTCTGCCAGAAGCAGGTCTGGCCGTCCTTGCAGAGGTCCCAGGCCGAGTTGAGCGCGTCCGGCCCGGTGACCCGGTACAGCCCCGGTTCCCCGGCGACCGCGGTGACCGTGGGCTCGGCGTTCGCGGACGGAGCGGCGGCGAGCGCCGAGGCGCCGGCCAGGACGGCGACGGCCGCGGCGGCGAGCCTGGTGCGGATGTGCGACATGGGGCATCCCTCCCGGGATCGGTGGTGGGCACCGCCGTGGTGCCCACCACCAACCCTGGGGCAGCGGACGGCAGGAGTCGTTGGCCGTCCGCGCAGGGCCCGTTGACGCTGCGTGCAGCCGGCCCGCCGCCCGTCAGGCGTTGCCGGATGTCCAGCGATCTTGGCTCCGCTCATTGACGGGCTCCTGCGTTTCTCCGACAACCGCTGATGGTTCGCTGCTCTTGCCAATTGAGCGTGCACGAAATCCCCTCGCCATTTGGTGCACGGAGGAAGCGCTGATGCGATGTCGAGGGATTTGGCCGAGGGTGTCGGTGTATTCGTGAGTGTGAGGCGCAGCAATGCTTATGGCTCGCCGTAATCTGCGAGCCTGGCCGACGTGTGCTCGGTAGATACGATGACAGGGTGTGCGACGGTTCGATGGCTACCACCACCGCTTTGGCCTCGTTCACGTCGACTTCGAGGCTTGGGTGCGCTGCTGAGTCATCGGAGCAGCATGGCCTGTTCGGCCAGCTTCCGGTAGCCCGTTGCTGTGATGGACCACCAGGTTGCAAAGCAAGCTGTAATCAGAGCCAGTCCGAGGGACGTGGCCAGTATCAAGAACCCGACTTCACGTGTGTGCGCGACCTGGGTGATGAGGACGTCAATTGCCGCGGTTCCCACGACGGCATTGAAAAGCCACCCCCGGCAGACACGCATGCGACTGCGGGCGTACTCTGCGCGCGCTACCAGAGTAGGGTCACGCGCGAGTGAGATCCTTGCTTCTGTGTAGGATCTCCCGGATGGGAAGTGAATCGCCCTCAGGTGGCGGCGAATTGGTGACAGGGAAATATCCATGGCCCGGTCCACGAGAATGCCCAGAGTGTAGGCGAAGGCAAGACCAAGGGATACGGCCAGGGGTGATCCTAAAATGTCGCTGAGATGACGGATCTGTTGGATTCCGAGAGAGGAGGCGATGAGGATGAAAAGAGCCGCAAGGGTTCCGATTCCCACCACAAGAACCTCGACGAACATGGCCGTTGCTGCGACGATGTTTCCCTCGCTGAAGCTCGGTTGACCAGGCACAGGGGGATTCCTAAGAGAAGACGTGGGGCAGACTTGCGGGGGGACTGGATTCAGCTACAGCGCATAATTACTTCGACCGACTTCCACGGAACGGCCGGCGAGGCGCGATCCGTGCCTTGTCATGGTCCGAACGTATGAGATCTTCTCGCCCTTTCTTCCGGAGATGCGGGCCCAGTCGTCCGGGTTGGTCGAGCTGGTCAGGTCTTCGATCGATCTGATCTCGTCAGCAGCGGCCCGCAGGAGGTCGCGAGCGCTGAGGCCGAGGGGTCCTCGTCCGTCAAGGTATCGCGTGATCTCGAACATCTTCGCCCGGTCGACGATGTTGCGGATGGTGGCGCCGGAGCTGAAGTCACTGAAGTAGAGGATTTCTCGTTCGTTGTTTTCGTACCGAACCTCGAGGAACTCGTTGGAGGCGTCATTGGAGTAGATGTAGTCGATGGTGAGGTTGATCATGTTGTCCAGTGCCGCCGCGGTGTCCCCGTTGTAGGCGTCGAGGTCGTCGGGGTGAATTGGCTCGTCGGGTCGAAGGTGCTTCGAAAGGATCTCTCGCGCGCCCTTGTAGTCGGGGCGGTCGATTCTGATCTTCAGATCGAGCCTGCCGGGGCGAAGAACGGCCGGGTCGATCATGTCTTCGCGGTTGGAGGCGCCGATGACGATGACGTTGTTCAAGCCTTCTACCCCGTCAATTTCAGCGAGAAGCTGTGGGACGGTTGTGCTCTCTACATCCGACCCCGACCTGCCGCGAGCTCGGAACAGGGATTCCATCTCGTCGAAGAAGACGATGACGGGCATTCCCTCGCTCGCCCTCTCCCGGGCGCGCTGGAAGATCAGGCGGATCTTCCGTTCGGTCTCGCCGACGTACATGTTGAGCAACTCGGGGCCCTTGATGCTGAGAAAGTAGCTCTTGCCGCGAAGACGGCCAGCACCGAGCTTCGCCTTCTTCGCCAGAGCATTTGCGATCGCCTTGGCGATCATGGTCTTTCCGCAGCCGGGCGGACCGTAGAGGAGAACGCCTCTGGGGGGTCGGAGGCTGACCTGTCGGAAGAGCTCGGGATGCGCATAGGGGAGCTCGACGGCGTTGCGGATCTGGGTGATCTGCTCGCTCAGACCACCAATCTGTTGATAGTCCACGTCCGGCACCTCGTCGAGAACCAGTTCCTCGACCTCGGTCCTGGGGATGACTTCGAATACGTTGCCGGAGCGAGGCTCAAGCAACAGTGCGTCGCCGGAATGCAGGGCAGAGCCGTCGAGCGAATCGGCGAGCTGGACCACCCGGTGTTCGTCGGTGTGCCCGATGACCAGGGCGCGCTCACCGTCCTCCAGGATCTCCTTGAGGGTGACGATGTCGCCGATGCGCTCGAAGGCCATCGCGTCCACGATGTTGAGGGCCTCGTTGAGCATCACCTCCTGGCCGCGCCGCAGCTGGTCGAGGTCGACGTTGGGGCTGACGTTCACGCGGAGCTTGCGCCCCCCGGTGAAGATGTCGGCAGAGCCGTCCTCGTTCTGGTTGAGGAAGGTGCCGAAACCGGCCGGGGGCTGTGCCAGCCGGTCCACTTCCTCCTTGAGGGCCACGATCTGGTCGCGGGCCTCGCGCAGGGTGGAGGCGAGCCGTTCGTTCTGGTCGGTCACGCCGGTCAGGTTGGTCTGGAGCTCGACGATCCGCTCTTCGAGGATTGTCGAACTTCGCGGAGGGTCGGCGAGCTTGCGGCGGAGCACGTCGATCTCCCGTTCAAGTCGCGCGACTTGATCTTTCGGATCTTCCGCTGATGACTCCCCCTGCTGGCTTTCGTGGTTATTCATCTAAGGCCCTCTCGGTGGAGGATCACGTCGAGGGAATCCTCGATCTCGGGACGAAAGAGAATGGCGCCCCGAACGCGCAAACGGGGATCACGGAGCAGCATCGAGAGGACGATCACGTCGCACGGATCGCCTGCAGGCAATGTGCCTCGGCTCTTGATCTCCTCGACCAGGATCGACAGCTTGTCGGATTGGTCGCCCACCGCTGTCATGAGGTCTGCCAGTTCGCCCAGGTTGGTGAGTCCCGCAGTCGTTGCGAGGGACACCAGGCCGTTGAGCGAGTTGCGGAAATGTTGGCCGTCCTGGTCGTGAGTCTGCTCGTCGGTCGCGAACCCCGAGGAATCTGCAACGCGCTGTACGGCTGCGAGCGGAAGCTTGTGCCAACTCGCCAGGACGGAGTCGAAGTTGAGCGGGAGGTTGTGCCATTCCTCGACTGTTACCTGATGTGCATAGTTGGCGCGCAGGTTCTCCACCTCGACGCGAAAGGCTCCAAAGAGCTCGTCGCCGGTCTCGAGGAGTGCGGCCAATCGAAAGAGCTTTCGCCGAACCTCGGCGGGGACGGCATCCTCGTTCTTGTAGTCCAGCGCATGACTGATGACACCCCAGGCGTGTTGCAGCACTGTCCTGACTTGAAACTCGGCCCGAAATCCCGCATATTCCTGATATTCGGTCAGTGTGCGGCGTTCTTCGGACAGCCGCGCGATCACATGTAGGCTCTGATAGCCGAAGGCATCAGGGGAGGCCGCGCGGCGACTTTCCTCCTTCAGGACGTCGAATTCACGTCGGATCAGGTCTCTGACCGCGTCGACATCATTTAGGTAGAAGGTTACGATTCGCACCCCGCAGAGGTCTTCTGCATCGGACAGTCGTTGGTAGTCCGGATGTCGGGCGAGCTTCCTCTCAAGGCTTTCGAGTTCTTTGGCGCGCGCCTCGATGGTCTGATACTTGATCCCCTGCATATTGCAGAGATTCGTTGTGAGAGCTTCAACGGTGTTGCTGAATCGCCGAAACTTTGGAAGCTCGATCTCGTAGGTCCTTAGCGCCGCGCTGCGAGGCACGTCTTCGCCGAACACTTCAGCCTCCCTTCGGGCGGAAGATGCCAGATCTTAATCAAGCTCGAAGCGTGTGCGTGACAGATGATAACCTTGCGCCACATCTGCATGAGGTCACACCGCTGGCGAGGCACCTGAAGTCACCAATCGCACCGATGATCATATTGGCAGCCCATCTGCAAATCGCGATGGCGTGCAGTTCGAGGTGATCGACTATTGGGAATTCTTGACTGAAGAGTATCTGTGGATCAGAACCGTTGGTTCGCCGCTCCAGGGAGAAGTGCACCTCGGTGCTGACGCGGATTCGTGCCGTGAGTGATGCGGAGGTCGAGGAGCGGGCGAATTCGCCGGGTGTGAGTGTGTCAGCAGCCGGACGAAGCGGCCGCTGCGCTCGGCGCCGCCCATGGACTGCCACTATCAGCTCACCCCGCTCGGCATCCAGGCATTCGAGCTGCACATTGCCGAGGCAATGACCGGCAGCGGCTTGCCCTGTCGGGCGGCACGCCCAGGCAGTGGGTCTGCCGGCAGGTCACCGGGGTCTGGCGGGATGGCTGGGTGCAGGCGAAACCCGGTCGTCGGCGAGGCCGAGAAGGCCGCCGGGGCGTGCGGTCGCTTCATCCACCCCGCGGCCCGGGTCATGGGCGGGAGCGTGGGGTCGCCGCGTTGCGGCACCCACAGTCCGAGGCCGCTACTGAACCTGAAAGCGTGATGTCGGGGCCGTTTGCCTGATATCTGATGGGCGGGTCCGGTAGCCCTGGGCTGTGAGATACGCGCAGGGCGGCGGGTTGACCGACGCCGAGAGGGCCGCGCGGGAGCGGATCCGGCTGCAGGCCGTGGAACGCTTCGAGAGCGGGGAGAAGAACCGGGAGATCGCCTCCGGGTTGCGGGTGAGCGAGCGGTCGGTGGAACGATGGCGCCAGCAGTGGCGTGAGCGGGGGGAGGCCGGGGTCCTCTCGAAGGGCTCACCCGGCCGTCCGAGGCTCAGCGAGAGCCAAATCGCCAAGCTGGAGCTCGAGTTGGAGTGAGGTCCTCTCATTCACGGCTGGGAGGACCAGCGCTGGACGCTCGCCCGGGTGAAGACGCTGATCGGCCGGCTGCTCCACATCAGCTACACCGTCGAGGGGACCTGGGCACTGCTCAAGCGCCACGGCTGGTCCTGGCAGCAGCCGATGCGTCGGGCCGTCGAACGGGACGACCGGGCGGTCGAGCTGTGGAAGAAGGAGGTCTGGCCACAGGTAAAAGCGCCGCGGCGGCTCGGGGAGCCTGGCTGGTCTTCGAGGACGAAGCCGGGCAGACCATGAGACCGCCGCGCGCCAGGACCTGGGGCCGCATCGGGTGCACGACAGTGGTCCGCGTCCGCGGTCGCGGCTCCGGCCGGGTCTCGATAGCCGGGATGGCCTGCTACAAGGCAGGCCATCGCTCCCGCATGATCTACGGCTTCCGTGTCCATCGCGGCCGCAAGGGCGAGCGCAAGGGCTTCAGCTGGCAGGACTACCGCGACCTGATCCTGCGGGCCCGCATCCAGCTCGGCGGCCCGATCGTGCTGGTCTGGGACAACCTGTCCACGCACCTGATGCCGCCGATGAAGGAGTTCATCGCCGCCAACGAGGACTGGTTGACCGTCTTCCAACTGCCCTCCTACGCACCAGATCTCAACCCGCAGGAGGGCATCTGGCCCCTGGTCAAACGCGGCATCGGCAACCTCGCCGTCGCCAACGTCGACCACCTGGCGAAGATCGTCCGCACCCGCCTCAAGAAGATCCAGTACCGTCCACATTTGATCGACGGCTGCCTCATCCAGGCCGGCTTGGAGATGGGCGAGTGACCTGGTCTCAGCGACATTGCTCAGATTCGTGAGCTCTACCAGGCAGGACGCTGGTCCTGGCGCGACGTAAAGATCCAGCCAGGAACGGCCGTATCCGCTGTCTTCGGCCGCCACAGCAGGCCCGGCTCGGGTGGGAACTCGTCCGTGGCCGGCGCAGGAGTGTAGTAGCGCCCGTGGCCGGGAAGCGGCACCTCGGTCAGAGCCCCCTCCTGCATCATCCACAGCCCGAAGCAGTCGTCTTCCTCGTCGTGGATCAGCACCTGCACGCTCTCCGGGTGCGGCCACGCAAGGGACTCCAAGTGCCGAAGCAGCCCGGACCGGGGGCGCATCCGGTTGAACTCGATCACCCACCCGCCGGCGAACAGGCCGAGCGGCTCGAAGCTGCCTTGCCAGCTACGCGAGTCGTCCGGCCGCGTCAACGGTTCCATGATCTCGTCCGCGTGCGGCGCCAACACAATGACCTGCGCGATTCTGCTCATGCCGCAGTATCAGCGCAGGCCATGCGCCAGCATCAAGCGAATTTCAGAGGTGACGGACGAGGCGATCAGGCCCGGACAAGCCGGCCGGGGTGCTTTCGTCCGCCCGACATCACACTTTCAAGTTCAGTAACCGGCCGGGCTCAGAACTCGGAGTTGGCGAACCAGCGAGCCAGCAGCTCCTGGTCTCCGGTGTGCTCGAAGGCCCCCGCGTCGAGGGGGAGGCGGCCGTAGACGAGCAGCAGCAGGTCGGCTGCGGTGCCCCGGACGGTCGCGTCGGCGACAGCTGTGCGTGCGCCGTCGGGGTCGAGCCCGAAGCCGTCGGGCCCGAGCCGGACCAGCCAGTCGCCGTCCGCCTCGGTGGACGTGAAGCGGATGGTCTCGCCGTCGCCGCGGAGGTTGGCCACCTTGGGGGCGAAGGAGGCGGCGAAAGGCAGGTTCACCAGGAACTCGTCCACGCCGTCGACGGCGAGCGCACGGTCGATGCCGGGCCGGATCCCCAGCGCCAGCTCCGCGTCGACCCGGTGCACCAGGGTCTCGAACAGCATCCGACGCGCCCAGAACCGGGCGTGCGGATCGGCGCCCCACGCCCACATCGGGGTATCGGGGTCGGTGGCCGCGAAGGCGTCCGCCGCCTCGGCCGCGCTGTCGGCCAGCCAGTCGGCCCAGCCGTCCTCCCGAGCCGGCAGCCGCAGGTCGACGTCGCGGCTGCGCGGGGGCTCCTGGATGCGCCCGCGCAGCAGGACGGAGAACCAGCGCTGGACGCTGCCGGCATGCCGGACCAGGTCGGCCAGCGTCCAGCCCGGGCAGCCGGGTACCGCGGTCGCCAGGTCGGCGTCCCTGACCGCCGCCACGAACCGGGCGGTCTCGGCCGCGACGGCGGCGCGGTGGTCGACCGGTGGCGTTCCGCGGTCGGGGCGGTCGGAGGTGCTCACGGTGAGATGCCTTTCGGGAGGTTGATGGTTGGGTGCCTCAAGTAATGTGCCCGACGACGGTAAGTCTCAATGGTTGAGAATGTCAACCAATCCAGCCGCCAGCCGGCAGCCGCCAGCCGACAGCCGGCCGTCGCCCGCCGTCACGGCCGACCCGCCGCTCCGCCGGAGCGGTCAGGCGTCGGGTGACGCGGCCGGGCGCCGCTCGGTCACCCAGGCGGCGATCTGGGCACGCGAGGTGAAGCCCAGCCTGGTGAGGATGTGCTCCACATGGGTCTCGGCGGTGCGGCGGGAGAGGACCAGCCGAGCCGCGATCTCCTGGTTGGTCAGACCCAGCGTGACCAGCTCGGCGACCTCCCACTGCCGTCTGGTGAGCGGAGACCGGACCGCCGCGGCCTTCGACGCGGACGGGGGCTGCGCCGACTCCTCCAGGGCGAAGGCGACCGCGGCGCCGACCGGCATGTCCCTGCCCGCCCGCGCGGCCTGTTCGAAGGCCGCCTCGCCGAGCGCCGTGCGGGCCCGGGGCAGATAGTCGCGGCGCGGCCGGAAGACGGGGAAGTACGACTCGGGCCCGGCGCCGATGCCGTGCCAGAGGCCCTCCGCCGCCCCGGCGAGCACGGCCGCCCGGTCGTGCTCCGCCCGGACGCCGGCGAGCGCGGCGAGCGTCTCCAGGGCGAAGGCCAGGCCCGGCCGGCTGTCGAGCCGCCGATGGCAGCGCAGCGCCTCCCGGGCGGCCGCTTCGGCCTGCTCCGGTCGGCCGCCCGCCGCTTCGACGTGGGCGATCAGGGTGAGGCCGAGCGCCCGCCACCACACCTCGCCGCGCCGTGACAGCCATGCGAGGCACTCGTCCAGCACGTGCCGGGCCCGCGCGAGGTCCCCGGCGAGGATCAGCGCCACGCCCAGGAAGAGTCCGGTGTTCACCTCGTGCTGCAGGGCCTTCGCGGCGCGCATCCGGTTCAGCGCCTCGCCGAGCAGTGCGGCGGCCCGGTGGGCATCGCCCTCCAGCAGGGCGGCCATGCCCGGAAGGTGCGTGGTGTAGGCGATCTCGGCCCGGTCGCCGAGCTCGGCCGCGGAGTGGGCCGCCTCCGTCAGCAGGCGCAGGGCCGGTCCGACGTCGCCCTGCCAGATGGCGTACGACCCGGACAGCCGCAGGCCCGCCACCCGCTCGCGACTCGGTCCGGACGAGGCCGACAGCAGCCGGTCGAGCCAGCGGCGCGCCTCGCTGTGGTGGCCGCCCATCGCCCAGTACTCGTCCAGCCCCACCGCCAGGCGCAGCCCGGCCAGGGCCTCCCCCGGCTCGTCGGCGCAGAACTCCAGCGCCGCCCGGAGATTCGGGTACTCGGCGTCCCAGGTCGCGACCCAGGCCGCCTGGTCCGGCCCCATCCACTCGGCGGCGAACCGGGCGGCCAGCCGCTCGTACCAGTCGCGGTGCCGGCGTCTCACCCGCCGTCGGTCCCCCGCGGCGACCAGCAGTTCCTCGCCGTACTCGCGCAGGGTCTCCAGCATCCGGTAGCGGACCCGGCCGCGGTGCTCCTCCCGCGTGACGATCGACTTGTCGACCAGGGAGTCGAGCAGGCGGAGCGCCTCGCCGGGGTCCAGCCCGTCGCCCGCGCAGACGTGCTCGGCGGCGGCCAGATCGATGCCGCCGTAGAACACCGAGAGCCTCGCCCACAGCAGCCGCTCGGGCCCGGTGCACAGGTCGTGGCTCCAGTCGATCAGCGCGCGCAGCGTCTGCTGCCGCGCGGGCGCGGTGCGCCGGCCGAGGCTGAGCAGCCGGTACCGTTCGTCGAGCCGGGCCTCGATCTGCTCGACGGTCAGGCTCCGCAGCCAGGCCGCCGCCAGCTCGACGGCGAGCGGGATGCCCTCCAGGCGGCGGCAGAGCCGGGCGACGGCGGCGGTGTCGGCGGTCTCCGGAGCGAAGCCGGGCAGTACCGCGGCGGCGCGGTCGAAGAACAGGCGGACGGCGTCGGACCCCGCGACCGCGCCGGGGTCCGTCGTCCCGGGCACCGGCAGCGGCGGCACGGGAACCCGGACCTCCCCGGCCGCGCCCAGCGACTGGCGTGCGGTGGCGAGAACCCGCAGCTCCGGGCAGCCGCGCAGCAGCCGGTCCACCAGGGCGGCGCAGGCCTCGACCAGGTGCTCGCAGTTGTCCAGCACCAGCAGCAGCCGGCGATCACGAAGACAGGTCTCGACGGCCGCGTGCGCGGGTTGCGCGGTCGCGGTGCGCAGGCCCAGCGTGTCGGCCACCGTCTGTGCCAGCAGTGCCGGGTCGCGCAGCTCCCCGAGCTCGACCAGCCACACACCGTCCCGGTGGACGCGGCGCAGCTCGCCCGCCACCCGGAGCGCCAGTCGGGTCTTGCCCACTCCGCCGGGCCCGGTCAGCGTGACCAGCCGGGAGGCCGACAGGAGCCGCTTCACCTCGGCCACCTCGTGCCGGCGGCCGACGAACGCGGTCACCTCGGCCGGCAGCTTGCCGATCATGTTTCGAGTCTAGGTCCGCCCGCCGTGGTCGCGCCGGGTCGGCGTCCGACCGCTCCCGGGGCGGGGGTGCGTTTAGGTATCCGCATACGCACTTCCCCCGATCCGGGGCGGCCGGACGCACGGGCAGCCTGAGTCGTGGCCCATCACCCGAAGCGACACACCAGGGAAGCCATGACCGTCACGATCATCACCGACACCGTCGAGTCCCTGAGCGCGGTCCGACGCGACCTCGCCGACCAGCTGTACACGTGGGAGCTGCCCGGCCTGGTCGACGACGCCGTCCTGATCCTCTGCGAACTCGCGACCAATGCCCTGACGCACGGCGCCGGACCCGTCTGGTACCGCCTGCGCCGCATCGTGGATCCCGCCGGCGGGGGGACGGTCCGCCTGGAGGTCGGTGACCACGGCCCGGGCCGCCCGGCCGGCTCACTCCCGGGAGCGCAGGCGCCGGCCGACGCCTGCCACGGCCGAGGGCTCCACATCGTCGCCTCGCTGGCCGCGGCCTGGGGAACCGCCGTCCTGCCGCACGGCCACCTGGTCTGGGCCGAGCTGCCCGGATGAGGCGGTCGGGGCCGGAGGCATGCCGGCGGGCGGATCAGAGCGCCGGGCCGCGGGCCGTGCGGAGGACGTGATCGCGGGAGGCGGCGGCCTCCGCCCGCAGCGCCGGCAGGTCGACGTCGAGGACCCGGCCCGCCCATTTGCGGACCTGCCCGCCGATGAGGACGGTGTCGATGTTGCGGGCGTCGCTGCCGAGGACGACGGTGCCGGTGGCGTCGTTCAGCGGCAGGTTGTTGATCTCGTCGGTGGTGATGACCAGCAGGTCGGCCTGCTTGCCCGGCGTCAGGGAGCCGGTGACCGCGGCCAGGCCGCAGGTCCGGGCGCCGTGCAGGGTGGCGAAGCCCAGGACGTCGTGGGTGTCGATGCGCGTCGGCTCGCGGTCGGTGCCCTGCGCCGCGTTGACGGCCCGCATCCGCTGGACGGTGTGCAGGGCCCGCATCTGGGTGAACATGTCGCCGGCCAGGGCGACTTCGACGTCGATGCTCAGGCCGGGCCGGACTCCGACGGCCAGTGCCTCGTCGATGGCGGGTACGGCGCTCTCCAGCCCGATCTGGGCGTCCGAGGTGGGGGCGAGGGACACCGTGGTGCCGCTGTCCGCGATGGCGCGCCATGCGTCGGGGCTCAGCGCGGTGGCGTGGATCAGGGTCAGGTGCTCCCCGAGCAGCCCTTGCCGTTCCCAGGTGAGGATCGCCTCGGAGGACGCTCGTCCGAAGACCGCGTCGACGCTCACGCCGATGCCCAGCTCCTCGGCCGTGCGGGCGAGTTGCGGTCCGTAGGCCAGGTCGGGGCCCGCCACCCGGTCGGTGGCGAGGGCGGCGAGTCGGAAGGTCGTCAGGGCGTCGCCGTACTGCTCGTGCAGGCGGGCCAGGTCGGCGGGCCACTGGTGGTCCCAGGTGCCGAAGTGCGGGCCCATGGCGGCGTGGACGCCTCGGATGCCGCTGTCGACCAGGGCCCGGACGGCGGCATCGGAGTGGGCGGCGCTGCGCGAGTTGTGGGAGAAGTCCAGCATCGTGGTGATGCCGGCGTCGACGGCGGCCAGGGCGGCCAGCCTGGTGCCGACGTACATGTCGTGGGGCCGGTAGGCGGGGGCGAACTCGGCGAGCGTGGTGGAGACGTAGCCCGCCAGGTCGTTCACGTCGGGCATGATCCGGCGCAGCTGGGCCTGCCAGGCGTGGCGGTGGGTGTCCACGAAGCCGGGGGCGAGGACGGTTCCGGCGGCGTCCACCACGATCGCGTCCGCCGCCGCCCCGTGGGCGCGGAGGTCGGGGCCGACGGCGGCGATGGTGCTGCCGACCACGAGCAGGTCGCCGGTGTCGAGGATCCCCAGGGCGGGGTCCATGGTGAGGACGGTGGCGCCGGTGAACAGGATGCGGCGGCCCGGGTCGCCGGCGGTTCGGCGCAGCCGTTCCAGGAGGGGGAGGCGTGCGGTGTCGGTGGGGCGGTGGATCTGGTTGCTGCTCATGACCACCCAACCTGGCACCTGCGCGGTGGGCCTTCCAGGCCACGTTGTTCCCGGGTGCAGCGTTCCTGGGTGCACCGCACCATGGACCAGGCCTTCGGCTGGTGGGAAACCGACTCTAGTCTCGGGGGCATGCGCACTGACGAGACCCTGTCGCGCGGCAACCCCCTCGGGGAGTACCTGCGGGCCCGCCGTGAACAGCTGCCACCCGAGCTTGCGGGCATCACCGCCGCCGGCCACCGAAGGGTGTCCGGCCTTCGGCGGGAGGAGGTCGCCCTGCTCGCCGGGGTGAGCACCGACTACTACACGCGCCTGGAGCAGGGGCGCGAGCGCAATCCCTCCCGGCAGCTGTTGCACGCCGTCGCCCGCGCGCTCCAGCTCGACGAGGACGCCGTGGCGCACCTGGTCCACCTGACCGCCCCGCCCGGGCCCCGCCGCCGCAGGCGGGGCCCGGAGCAGGTGTCGCCCGCACTCCGGCAGTTGCTGGGAGCGCTGGCCACCCCTGGCCTCGTGCTCGGCCGCTCGCTGGACGTCCTGGCGCTCAACCCCCTCGCACACGCCCTCTACGCCTCCTTCGCGCGGACGGACAACCTGCTGCGGATGACGTTCCTCGATCCGGCCGCGCGGTCCTTCCACCGCGACTGGGACGAGGCGGCCAGGGCCTCGGTCGCCGCCCTGCGCAGTGCGGCGGGCCGGGACCGCGAGGACCGCGGGCTGATCGAGCTGGTCGGTGAACTCGCCCTCAGGAGTGCCGAGTTCCGGGTGCTGTGGGCTCGGCACGAGGTGCACGGCAAGTCGGGCGGCGCGAAGCGGTTCCGCCACCCGCAGATCGGGGACCTCGATCTGACCTTCGAGACGTTCACCGTCAACAGCTCCCCGGAGCAGCAGCTGGTGGTGTACCAGGCCGCCCCCGGCACCGCGTCCGCCGAGGGCCTGGCCCTGCTCCGCGCTCTGGCTGCGTGAGGGGGCCGGCCCTCAGCGGCCCGGGTGGTTTCCGGCCCAGACCGAGGGGGTCCGGTCCGACCACGGGCTCGCCTGTTCGAGCTGTCCGGCGAGGCGGAAGAGGCGGCCTTCGCGCCCGTACCCGGCGGCGAACTGCATGCCGACCGGAAGTCCCGTGCCGGCGTCGGCCGTCACCGGCACGGACATGGCGGGCGTGCCGGCGACGTTGAACGCCGCGGTGAACGGTGAGAGGTCCAGGATCCGGCGGAGCCAGCCGAGGCCGTCCAGCGCCTCCGCGCCCCGGCCGTGGGTGCCGAGGGGCACCGGCAGGTCCGGCACGGTCGGGGTCAGCAGCACGTCGTACGCGTCGAAGTACCGTGCCAGGCTTCGGGCGACCAGGTTGCGGACCGCCAGCGCGGTCACGAACTCGGCACCGCCGACGCGCTGCCCGTAGTGGTAGCCGGCGAGGGTCGGCGGTTCGAGGGTCGAGGAGTCGACGGGCCGGCCGGAGGCGGCGGCCAGCTCGTCGATCGAGGCGGTGAGGTTCGCCGTCCAGAGCCGGGCGTTGGCCAGGACGAACTGCTCCCAGTCGACTCCGAGTTCGGGCTCGGCCTCCTCGACCCGGTGGCCGAGGGATTCCAGCAGGCGCACGGTGCGGGCCAGCGCGGCGGCGACGGGCGGGGTGGTGCGGTGCCCGCCCCACGCGTGGGTGAGGACGCCGATCCGCAGGGAGCCCGGAGGCCGGGTGACCTCCTCCGCGTACGGCCGGGACGGCTCCGGGGCGACGTACGGGTCACCCGGCTCCGACCCGCGGATCCGGTCGAGCAGTGCCGCGCTGTCGCGCACGGTGCGGCTGACGCTGCCGTGCACGGCCAGGCCGTTGTAGATCTCGTCGACGGCGGGGCCCACCGGCACGCGGCCGCGGGTCGGCTTCAGCCCGAACAGGCCGTTGTAGGCGGCGGGTATGCGGATCGAGCCCGCGGCGTCGGTGGCGTGCGCGATCGGGACGATCCCGGCGGCGACGGCCGCGCCCGCGCCTCCGCTGGACCCGCCGGCGCTCCGCGTGAGGTCCCACGGGTTGCGGGTGGCGCCGTACAGCACGGGCTCCGTCGTGGTGCTGTAGGCCATCTCCGGGGTGGTGGTGCGTCCGAACGTCACCAGGCCCGCGCGGCGGAAGCGCGCCATGAGGGTGGAGTCGGCGCCGGCGACGTGACCGGCGGCGAGGCGGCTGCCGAGTTCCGTCCGCCGCCCGGCCATGGTGACCCCGAGGTCCTTGATCAGGAACGGGACCCCGGCCAGCGGTGTGCTGCCGGGGCGGGGCTCGTCGTCGGCCGGCCAGGTCTCCACGACGGCGTTGAGCTGCGGGCCGACCGCCCGGGCGGCCGCTCGTGCGGCCGCTTCCAGTTCGGCGGGGGTCACCTGCCTCCGGGCGACCAGTTCCGCGAGCCCGACCGCGTCGAAGCCCGCGTACTCGCTGATGTCCACTGGCACTCCTGTGATCGAGAACGGTACCGACCAGTCCTTGGTGATACCGCTCGGTATCGTGTGGAACGGACTGGTACCGTAGCAGGAAGTGAAGGGACCGCAACCGACCGGAGGCCACGAGCAGCCATGACCTCGCCCGCCAGACGACCGAGCCGGGTGGCGAAACTGCCGCCTCGTGAACGCATCCTCGACGCCGCGGAGGAGCTCTTCCAGAGCGAGGGGATCCGGCGGGTGGGCGTCCAGGCGATCGCCGACAAGGCCGAGACCACCAAGATGGCGATCTACCGCCACTTCGAGACCAAGGACGAGCTCGTCGCGGAGTGGCTGCGGATCGTCGCCGCCGACTACCGGGCGGCGTTCGACCGGGTGGAGGCCGAGCACCCCGGGCGGCCTCGGGAGCAGATCCTGGGCGTGGCCCGCTTCATCGCCGACGGGTTGCCGGCGGTCTCGTACCGGGGCTGTCCGTTCATCAACTCGATCGCCGAGCTGCCCGACCGCTCCCACCCCGCGCGGCTGGTGATCGAACAGCACAAGGAGCGGCAGACCCGCCGACTGGTCGGCCTGTGCGCGCAGGCCGGACTCACCGACCCCGAACAGGCGGCGGCCGAGATCACCTTCGTCCTCGAAGGCGCGCAGGTCAGCACGCAGAACGGAAGCATCGACCGGACGGGGGAGCGCCTGATGCGGACCGTCGAGGGGATCGTGGACCGGTACCGCCCGGCCGGGGACGTGCCCGGGTCGACCACGCCTTGACGTCGACCACCGGCTGACGGGGGGACAACGTGTGCGAGCACGTCGTCGAGCACCCGGTCGACCGGGGCGGCGGTCCGATCGGGCCTGATCGGACCGCCGCCCCGGGGATCACCGCAGGCTGTCGAGGTCGATGCTGTCGGCCACGGCCCGGTAGCCGCGCGGGCTGGGGTGGAGGTGGTCGCCGCAGTGGTAGCCGTCCGGGATGCCGCCGGTGCCCGCCGGGTCGACGGCCCGGTCGAAGTCGGCCACCGCGTCGTACTCCCCGGAGGTGCGGATCCACTCGTTCAGGTCGCGGCGCAGCCGGTCGGTCTCCGGCGTCCAGAAGGGTGCGCCGCCGAAGGGCATCAGGGTGGCGCCGACGGCCTTGACCCCGCGGACGTGGGCGGCGCGGATCAGGGTGCGGTGGGCATCGATCAGCCGCTGGAGGGTGACGGGCGGGTCGTCGCGGTCCACGCCGCAGATCTGGTCGCCGGTGCGGAGGATGTCGTTCATGCCGTGGGAGACGATCACGGTGCCGACGTTCGGCAGGTCGAGCACGTCGCGCTCGAAGCGGGACAGTGCGCTGTCGCCGGCGCAGGCGGAGTCGGCGAGCATCTTGTTCGAGCCGATGCCGGCGTTGAGCACGGGCCGTGGCCGGCCGGCGGCGACGAGCCGTTCGGCGAGGAGGTCCGGGTAACGGTCGTCCCCGTCGACGGTGGCGCCGAACCCGTCCGTGGTGGACTCGCCGAAGGCCACCACCGCCCTGCCCGCTCGTGGCGCGCCGCTGACCTCGACACCGCTGAGGTAGTACCAGGACCCGTACCCGGGGCGGACGGCGTCGCCGAACGCCGTCGCGGCGGTGTCGCCGCGGTGGTCGCCGCCGGCCCGGTAGGTGGTGGTCATGGAGAGCTGGTGATGGGTGGCCGGGCCGGTCGGGCCGTCGAAGTAGAGGGTCAGCGCCACCCGGTCGCGGGCCGCCGCCGGGAGGCTCACCGGGTCGCTGAGGACCTCGCCGCCGGCGGGGACGACGACGGACTCCCGGTGGCCGAACTGCACCGGCCGTAGCGTCCCGGGGACGACGGCCGCCCCGTCGGCGGCCCGGCCGACGCTGGCTCCGGTCAGCCGCAGGGGAGCCGTGCCGTAGGCGTTGGACAGCCGGAAGCGGACGGCCGTGCCGCCCGCGCCGAGCCGCACCACCTGCCGCACCGACTGGTGGTCGAAGCCCTGCACGGCCCAGGTCGCGAACCAGGGCGCGCCGGAGGGCCGCATCATCGGCGCGGACCAGGCGGCCGACCAGTGCCGTGCGTGCGCCGGGCCGGACGAGGCGGGGGCGGTGGTCGCGGCGATCGACAGGGCGGTCAGCGCGGCGACGGTGGCGGCGCGGGTGAGCGAGGTCATGGTGGCCTTCCTCGGGGCGGCGGTCGGGTTGGGGGCGGCGGTCGGGCGGGCCGGGTGCGGCGACTCGCGCCGCAGGTTCTCCCGTCCGCTCACGACCCTGACCCCGCGCGGCGCGGGAATGTGACACGGGGGCAGTCGGCCCGCTTCTCCGAGCCGGTGCGGACGGGCCCGCGGCATCGGCCGCCGGCGGCCCGTGAGCGGATTCCCCCGAACGGCGGATGCGTGCCGTGGCGGATCCCGGCCCGCCGGTCAGTAGCCTGCGGAGCCGGACCCGACGCCACCCACCGGAACGAGGCCCCATGGCGCACCCCCGCTCGTCCCGCCGGTCGAATCCGCAGCCCGGGGCCGCGCTCGGCGTACCGGCCCCGGTGGACGGCCGCACCGCAGGCGGCCCCGCCGGCGGTGCGGCCGTCCACGGCACCACCCCGGCGTGAGCTCCTCCCGGTTGCGCGGCAACCGTTTCCGCGCAGCACCTTCATCCTGGCCTGGTTCATGATCGCGGCCATGTGGGCGCTCGCCCTGGCGGTCATGGCCGGCGCCGAGGTGCTCCACCGCAGCCGGCAGGGGATGGTGTGGCCCTCGCTCGGCTGGATGGCCGCGACCCTCTTCGCCCTCGTCGGCATGCGCAACGCCGCGCCCGGCTCGCCGCCGATCGGTTCGCTCATCGACTACGTGGCGTTCTTCTGGGCCGAGGGCATCATCGCGGCGTGCCTGGTCGTCACGGTCGTCTCCGGCAGCCGGGTCGAGCGGCGCAGACGGGCGGAGGCCGAGGAGGCCGCGGGGGCCGCACCCGCCACCGGGCCGTGAGGACGGGCCCGACGGCCGGTCGGGGGCCGGTCAGGGGCCGGTCGGGGGTCGGTCGGGCGACCGGTCGCGGGGGAGGGCGCACCGCCTTGCCCTCCGTCGGCCGGTCGGCCCCTCGCCTGCCGGGTTCTTCAGCCGAGAGCCGGGTAGTCGGTGTAGCCCGTCTCGCCGCCCACGTACATCAGGTGCGCGTCCCGGATCGGGTTGAGCGGCGCCCCGGTGCGCAGCCGGGCGACCAGGTCGGGGTTGGCCAGGAAGGCGCGGCCGAGGGAGACCAGGTCGGCGCCGGCCGCCAGCAGGCGCTCGGCGGCGGCGCGGCCGCCGTCGGCGGGCAGGGGGCCGGGCCAGGGCAGGGCCGGGTTCGCGATCAGCGTGCCGGACCAGGCCTTGCGCAGGGTGTGGAACAGCGGCTGGTCCGGGTCGGCGAAGACGACGTGCAGGTAGGCCGGGCCCAGGTCGTCCAGAGCACTCAGGAGCGCGGGGTAGACGTCGTCGACGTCGTCCTCCGCCATGGCGTTGGCGGTGACGCCGGGGGCGATCCGCACCCCGACGCGTTCGGCACCGACCGCCTCGACGACCGCGCGGACCACCTCGACGGTGAGGCGGATGCGGTTGGCGACCGTCCCGCCGTAGCCGTCGGTGCGGTGGTTGGTGTGGTTGGAGAGGAACTGGTGGAGCAGGTAGCCGTTCGCGGCGTGGACCTCGACCCCCGCGAAGCCCGCGTCCACCGCCCGGCGCGCGGCGGCGGCGAAGTCGGCCACGGTGGTGCGGATCTCCTGCTCGGTCATCTCGCGCGGCACGACGTTGTCCCGGTGCCCGGACGGGGTGACGATCGTTCCGGGCAGCGGCACCGGTGACGGGGCGAGCGGGTGGAGCCCGCTGGTTTCGGGGTGCCCGACCCGGCCGCCGTGCTGCAGCTGGAGGAACATCTGCCCGCCCGCCGCCCGGACGGCGTCGGTGACGCGACGCCACCCGGCCACGTGCGAATCGTCGTGGATCGCCGGGATGTTGGGGTAGGTGGCGCCCACCGCGTTCGGCGTCGTGGCCTCCGCGATGATCAGCCCGGCCGAGGCGCGCTGGGCGTAGTACGTGGCCATGATCGGTTCCGGTACGCCCGCCGCGCTCGCACGGTTGCGCGTCATCGGGGCCATCACCAGGCGGTTGGCGAGCTGCAGGGCGCCGAGCCGGGTGGGCCGGAAGAGCGCGGAGTCCGTGCCGGCCGCCTCGGTGTCCGTGGCCGCCACCGGAACCGTGGTGTTCGTGCTCATGATCGTGCTCCTTCGTCGTCCGTCCTGGTGCCGGCCGGGCTCTCCGGCCTGCTGATCAGACGATCCCGCAGCGCGCTTCGGCTCTGCTGATGCTCCGCTGACGGTCCATCGGCAGCCCGGCCCGACCGGCTGATGATCACGCTGTGTAGGGTGTGTCCCATGAGGTTCGGGGTGCTCGGCCCGCTGGCGGTGTGGGACGGTGACGGTGCGCCAGTACGGGTGCCCGAGACCAAGGTGCGGGCCCTGCTGGCCGACCTGCTGCTGCACGAGGGCCGACCGGTGTCGCCCGACCGCCTCGTGGACGACATCTGGGGGGACTCCGCGCCCGCCAACCCCGCCAACGCGCTCCAGGCCAAGGTCTCCCAGCTGCGCCGCGCGATCGGCCGCGACCGGGTGACCCACCACCCCGCCGGATACCGGCTCCGTCTCGACGACGGCACCGCCCGGGTCGACGCCGCCTGCTTCCGGGAACTGGCCGACCGGGCCCGCGGCGAGACCGACGCGCGTGCCCGGGCGGCCACGCTCACCCGGGCGCTGGACCTGTGGCGCGGACTCCCGTACGCCGACTTCGCCGACGAGGAGTTCGTCCGCCCGGCCGCCCAGCGGCTGGCCGAGGAACGGCTCGCCGTCGTCGAGGAACTGGTCGAGGCCCGCCTGGAGTTCGACGATCCGCTGCTGCTCGGCGAGGTGGCCGAGCTGGTGGACCGGCACCCGCTGCGCGAGCGGCTGCGCGCCGTCCAGCTGCGGGCCCTGTACCGGGCCGGTCGGCAGAGCGAGGCGGTCGCCGCGTACGGTGAACTGCGGGCGCTGCTCGTCGACGAGCTGGGCCTCGACCCGAGCCCCGAGCTGGCGGCGCTGCACGAGGCGATCCTGCGCCAGGACGCCGCCCTCCTGCCCGCCGCCGTGCCGCAGGCCCGGCCGGCCCCGGCCCGCTCGCCCGCCGGGGCCCCGGAAGCGGCCGCCGCCCGCGCCGCGGAGCCGGGTGCGTTCCACCGCTCGAAGCTGCCCGTCCCGCGGACCGGGCTCGTCGGTCGCGGCCCCGCGCTGGACGCCCTCGCGCGGCTCGTCCGCACCGAGCGCCTGGTCACGTTGACCGGCCCCGGCGGGGTGGGCAAGACCCGGCTCGCCCTGGCCCTCGCGCGCCGCCTCGCGGACGACCCCGAAGGCGGCGCACCGGACGGGGTGCAGCTCGTCGAGCTCGCGGCCCTGCCGGCCGACGCCGCCGACCTCGCCCAGGCGGTGGCCGCGGCGCTCGGCATCCGCGGGACCGCCGTACCGGCTGCGCCCCCGGGCCCCCTCTGCCCCGCGCTGGCCGCCGCCCTGCGCGACCGCCGGGCCCTGCTCGTCCTCGACAACTGCGAGCACGTGATCGAGCCGGCCGCCGAGCTCGTCGCCGTGCTGCTGGACACCGCACCGGAGCTGCGCATCCTCGCCACCAGCCGGGAGTCGCTGCGGCTGACCGGCGAGGTGGTGTTCCCCGTCGCCCCGCTCGACCCGGACGCGGCCGCGCAGCTGTTCACCGAACGGGCCGCCGCGGCCGCGCCCGGGTTCGTCCCTCCAGCCCGGGACGGCGGGACGGGGGCCGACGGAACCCGGGCCGGCGGGACGGGGGACGACGGGACGCGGGCCGCCGTCGCGGAGATCTGCCACCGCCTGGACGGCATCCCCCTCGCCCTGGAGCTCGCGGCCACCCGTGTGCGGGCCATGGGCGTCCGGGAGCTGGCAGCGCGCATCGGCGACCGGTTCCGGGTGCTCGGTTCCGGGCAGCGCGGCCTCCCGGCGCGGCAGCAGACCCTGCGCGCGGTGATCGACTGGAGCTGGGACCTGCTCACCGCACCCGAGCGGACCGTCCTGCAGCGGCTGGCCGTTCCCGCCGGCGGCTGCTCCCTGCAGGCGGCCGAGGCGGTGTGCGCCGGAGGCGGCATCGCCGGTGACGACGTCCTCGATCTGGTCGGCCGCCTGGTCGACCGCTCGCTCGTGCAGGCCGCGCACACCGGCGACGGCCCGCGCTACGTCCTGCTCGAATCGATCGCGGCCTACGCCCGCGACCGGCTCCACGAGGCGGGCGAGTTCCCGGCCACCGCGGCTCGGCACGCCGCCTACTTCCGCGACCTGGCCGAAGAGGCCGAAGCCGACCTGCGCGGGCCTCGACAATCGCTCCGACTCGCGCTTCTGGATGCCGAGTCCGCCAACCTCCGCGCCGCGCTCGACCACCTCCTGCGCACCGGCGACCAGGACGGTGCCGCCCGCCTGGCCGCCGCCCTCTGCCCCTGGTGGCTGCTGCGCGGCCGCCTCCACGAGGCCGGACGCGCGCTCGCCGCCGTCCTGGAAGCCGTCGCCCGCACCCCGGCCACCGCGTCCGTGCCCGCGTCCGCGCCCGCGCCCGCATCCGCCACGCCGCCCCTGTCGGCCTCGGCCTCCGCGGAACTCCACGTCCTGGAGGGCGCGTTCGCCATGCTCACCGGCCGGCGGCCACCCGAACGGGACTGCCCCGAGGCGGACATCGCCGATCCCGTCCGGCGCGGCCGGGCGCTGTGGCTGTTCGCCCACGGCCTCCACCACGCGGGCGACCCGGTGGCGGCGCACGCCGTCGGCACCCGCGCCCTGAACCACTGCGCCGCCGCGGGCGACCGCTGGGGCGCCGCGGCCGCCCGCGCCCTGCTGGCCCGGACCGCGCTGGCCACCGGCGACCTGGCGCAGGCCCGCCGAGAAGGCCGTACCGCCGCCGCGGAGTTCCGCGAACTCCACGACGGGTGGGGGGAGTTGCAGACCGTGCCGACCCTCGCGGCACTCGCCGAGATCGAGGGCGACTACGCCGACGCCGAGTCCCGCCACGCCGTCGGGCTGCGCCTCGCCGAGCAGCTCGGCCTGGCCGTGGAGGCCTCCGCCTGCCTCGCGGGCCTGGGCCGGCTCGCGCTCCTCGCCGGCGCATGGGAACGGGCCCGACTGCTCCACGAGCAGGCCCGTCGCGCGGCCGTCGAGCAGGGCCACCTCTTCGGCGAGGTGTTCGCCGTCATGGGCCTCGCCCTGGGCGCGCGTCGCGCCGGCGACCTCGACGACGCGGAACGCCACCTCAAGGCGATGCGTGACGACTACCCGTCGTCGCTCGGGGGGAAGCACCTGATCGAGGTGGAACTCGGCTTCGTCGCCGAACTGCGCGGCCTGCCCGCCCGGGCCGCCGCCCACCAGGCCCGCGGCCTGGCCCACGCCCGGCAGCTGGATGAGCCGCGCGCCCTCGCCCTCTCCATGGAAGGCACCGCCGGTGCGGCCGCGGCCACCGGCGCCACCGAGGGGTACGTCCGCGCCGCGCTGCTCCTCGGCGCCGCCGACGCCGCCCGCCGAGACGCCGGCGGCCCCCTTCCGCCCGGCGAACGCGCGGACGTGGACCGGATCGCCTCCGCGGCCCGCACGGCCCTCGGCGCGGATCGCTTCGGCACCGTCTTCGACCAGGGTGCGTCCCTCTCACTCCCGGTCGCCGTCCGCACCGCCACCGAAGCCTGACCCGGAGACGGCGGCCGGTTCGCACGGCGTGCCGGGCCCGGGGCGCCGGGGGAGGCCGACACCGGCCGGACCCGGTGCCCTGCGCATGCTGCGGAGCGGTGAGGCGAAGGCCGGGACGAAGCTCAGCGTCATGCCGACCGCCCCGAGCGTCATCGTGGCCCTCGCCCCCAGGGCGGCGCCCGCGGCTGCGCCCAGCAGTCCACCCATTGCCAGGCCGCACCCGGACAGGAACCGGGTGGTGGCGCTCATCCGGCCGAGCATGCCGACCGGGGTGAGCGCCTGTTGGACGCTCGACTGGGCGACGAGGCGGACGACTCCGCCCAGGGAGAGGGCCGCGAGCCCGACGGCCGCCACGGGGACGGTCCAGCCGGGGTGGGCCCACGGCATCAGGGCTGTCGGCGGACAGGTGACGAGCGGTGCGAGCCAGATGACCGGGCCGGGGCCGAATCGCGCGGTCAGGCGTTCCGACCAGAGCGCACCCACCAGGGCGCCGCAGCCCATCCCCGCCAGGACGAGGCCGATGCCGGTGGAGTCGAGGCGCAGCTCCCTGGACAGCAGGACCAGCAGCATGGCCTGGTACCCGGCCAGGAAGAGGGTGAAGCAGGCGTCCCCCAGCACGGTCGCACGGAGCACGGGGCCCGTGAGAACGAATGCCAGGCCTTCCCCGATGCCACGGAGCAGCGGGGGCCGGTCGGCGGGTCCCGGTCTCCGTTCGCGCTTCCGGATGCCGATCGCGAGGAGTCCGGACGCCGCCATGGCCAGCGAACTCGCGAGGAGCGCGGCCGGGGCGCCCGTCCAGCCGGCCAGCGGGCCGGCCACCGCCGGACCGCCGATGCTGGTCACCGAGCGCACCGCCGAGAGTTTCGCGTTCCCCTCGACGAGCTCGTCGCGCTCCACCAGGTGCGGGAGGCAGCTGACGTGGGCGGCGTCGAAGACGGCGGTCAGCGCGCCGTGGACCGCGGCCGCCGCGAAGAGCCGATCCACGGTGAGGAGACCGGCCCACCACGCGATCGGAATCGTCGCGAGCGTCAGCGCCCGCACGAGGTCGGTGCCGATCATGACCGTCCGTTTCGGCAGGCGGTCGACCCACGCGCCGGCCGGCAGCCCGGCCAGGAGCGAGCCGGTGGTGACCACGGCGGTCAGCAGCCCGACGTGGAGCTCGTCAGCGTCGAGGGCCGTGACGGCGACCAGCGGAAGTGCCAGGAACATGATGCGGTCGCCCAGTTGACCGGCAGCGGTCGCGGCGAACAGGCGCCGGAAGTCGTGGTTGCGCAGGAGTCCGGGGCGCGGGGCTGACGGCATGCGGTCACCGACCCCCGGTCGTGGTCCGGCGTCCGGCCGGATCCGATGGTGCGGGGTGGTCGACTCCGAACTCGTAGACCACCTGGCGTCGTCCGTCCGGAACGACGATGTCGGCGGTCTCCACGGGGCGTCCGCCGGTGTCGTAGATGGTCCGCTCGATCCGGAGCACCAGGTCCCCGGCGCTGATGCCGAGGAGATGCGCCTGTTCCCGGGTGGCATGGGCGGGGCGGGGCCGCTCGACGACGGTGTGGACCAGGACACCGATGGAGTGCATGCGGTGGACCACGCCCCTGCCGGCGAGCGGTCCGGCCTCGGGGAGCACGATCGGCGTGCCGCCCGTGACGGCCATCGGCTCCCAGGACCGCGAGAGTTGGACGGGCCGGCCGTCGGCGAGGAACTCGTAGTGGGTGGTGACGCAGGGATCGCCGGGGCTGATGGCGAGCCGCTCGGCCACCGCCGCGGTGGCGGGGACGTGCACCCGGCTGTGCGCGTCCCAGGAGGTGGCACGGCCCCGCTCCTCCGCCGGGTCGGGGAGGGGGGAGCCGGCCAGGTGCTCCCGGTGCCGGGAGCGGATCACCGGCAGGCGCTCGGGCGGGACGCTGACGTAGGTCCCCGATCCCGCGCGCCCCTCCAACAGGCCATCGGAGATCAGGCGTTCGACCGCTCGCTGCGTGACGTTCCGCCCGACCCCGTACTCCTCGGCCAGCCTCAGCCGCGACGGCAGGCGCGCCCCGACCTCCCACTCGCCCGCACGGATGCGGGCGCGCAGCGCGTCGCTGACGGCAAGGTACGGCGCCTCCCTGGGCAATGCGGCTCCTCCGGTCGTCGTCCCGCACGGCCGCCCTGACTGCCGGACGGCCTGAACAAGCTATTCGACGGACCGGAAGCTGCTGGAGTAGCTGTCGGCGGCCGGGCCGCGCCCCGGTGCGGTGGCGTCGAGCTCGTCGAGCATCTCGCGGGTGAAGCCGAACCAGTAGGTGGCCAGCAGGCCCGTGGTGTAGCCGGTCGCCAGGCCGGCGGCGTAGACGGCCGCGCCGACCGCGAAGCCGCGGGATCCGGTCAGCAGGGGGAAGAGCGCCCAGCCGGAGGGACCGATGGCGGTCGAGCCGACGGTGGCACCGAGCTGGCCCAGCAGCCCGACGACGGCCCCGCCGCAGGCTCCGCCGAGGCAGGCCGTGACGAACGGTCGGCCGAGCGGGAGCGAGACCCCGTAGATCAGCGGCTCGCCGATGCCGAGGAACCCCGCGGGGAGCGCGGACCTGATGGTCGCCCTGATCGAGGCGTTGCCGCGCAGTCGCAGGTAGACGGCGACGGCGCAGCCGACCTGCCCGGCCCCGGCCATGGCGAGGATCGGCAGCAGCGCGGTGGAGCCCTGCTGCTGGATCAGGGTGGTGTGGATCGGGATCAGCGCCTGGTGCAGGCCGAGCATGACCAGGGGGAGGAACAGGCCGCCGAGGACCAGCCCGGCGAGGGCGCCGCCGTGGGACAGCAGCCAGGTGGCGAACTCGCCGATCGCCGTGGCGGCCTCCCCGGCCAGGAACATCAGGCCGTACAGGGTGACCAGGCCGGTGACGAGTACGGTGACCGTGGGCGTGAGCAGGACGTCGAGGGCGTCGGGCATCACCCGGCGGGTCCACCGTTCGACCTGGACCGCGAGCAGTGCGGCGGCGAGTGCGCCGATCACCCCGCCCTGGCCCGGCGCGAGGTGGTGGCCGAAGACCTCGACCTTGGCGACGCCCGCGTAGACGATCACACTGGCCACGGCGGCGCCCAGCACGGGTGTGCCGCCGAACTCCTTCGCCGTGTTGTAGCCGACGAAGACGGCGAGCAGGGACATGAACCCCGCGGAGATCGCGGTGAGGGCGGGCACCAGTCCGGGGGCCCGCCCGAGGTTGGTGAGCGCGCCGCCGAGACCGGCGACGATGCCGCACCCGACCAGTGCGGGGATCAGCGGCACGAAGACGTTGGCGATCCGGCGGAGCACGAGCTTGACCGGGGTCGCGTTCCTGGCCCGGGCCTGCGCCTTGATCGCCGCGCCGCGCCGGGCCAGGTCCTCGGCTCCGACCGCGGCACCGGCGGCAGGGCCGGGCCGGGCGGCGGGGATCTCCCGAGCGGCGCCGTCGTCCTGCCGGACCCCCGGCTCCGGCGGCCCGTCGACGAGCGCCCGGAATGCGGCGGTCACCCGGGTGACGACGCCCGGGCCGAGGACGATCTGACAGGTGTCGTCGTCGACGACGCCCAGAACGGCGGGAAGGGCGCGGAGCCGCGCCTCGTCGACCCGGGAGCGGTCGTGCAGGCCGAGCCGCAGCCGGGTCATGCAGTGGGCGACGGAGTGGACGTTGGCGGGGCCCCCGACGAGCGGGAGGATGGCTTCGGCGGTGGCACGGTGTTCGTCGTCGGGCATGACGGGCCTTCCGTGGGCTCGGTGCGGAACGTCGGAGCTGCCGGGGCGCGTCGCGTGGGCGACCGTCGGCGCGGCGGAGCGACGCGGCGGCGGTCGGCGCGTGAGCGAGCCGGGGACCACCAGGATGGCGCGCCCGGCCCCGCGGGCCGCGCGGGCGGCGTCCGAGCCACGGTCGTGTCGTTCCGGGCGTTCCGGGTCGTACGCCGGGCCGGGCCATGAGGGGCCGTACGCCGGGCCGGGCCACGAGGGGCGGAACGGGCGGAAGTTCGGCCCCTCCGACTATTGGTAGGTAACTTTACTATCCATTACGCTGTCGGTCGGCGGCTTGGCGCGGCGCCCGCTCCCGATGGGGCGTGACGCGCTCAGTGAGAGCTCTGACCCGGCCGCTGCGGTGGAGCGGTCGCCGCCTACCCGGTGAGTTCGTGTGCTGTGAACCGGAGTCCAGCTCTCGCCGTCTCTCAAGGTCATGGAGTCCAGGGATGCGTCTGGGTGTCTCGGTAAGGCCTGTTCGTGTCGGAGTGTTCGCCGCCGTGCTCGCGCTGCTCGGCGGCCTGTTGCTCGGCTGGTCCGGGCGGGCGGGAGCGGTGGGCGATCCGCTGCTCTCGCAGGGGAAGGCCGCGACGGCCTCGTCCACCGAGGGGTCGTCGTACGCGGCGGGGAAGGCGTTCGACGGGAGTACCTCCACGCGGTGGGCGAGCGCGGAGGGGAAGGACCCGCAGTGGCTGCGGGTGGACCTCGGGGGGAGCGCCACCGTCTCCCGGGTGAAGCTGAGTTGGGAGTCCGCCTATGCGAAGGCGTACCGGTTGGAGGTGTCGGCGGACGGGGTGACCTGGACGACGGTGGCGGAGGAGAAGGCCGGGAACGGCGGGACGGACGACTGGGCCGGCCTGGGCGGCAAGGGCCGCTACGTCCGGATGTACGGGACGGCGCGCGGGACGTCGTACGGGTACTCGCTGTTCGAGATGCAGGTGTACGGGGTGCCGGACGGCAGCCCGTCGCCCACCAACCCGTCGCCGACCGGCCCGTCACCGACCGGGACGACGCCGGGCGGGGCGTTCACCGTGGTGGCGGCGGGCGACATCGCCGCGCAGTGCACCGCCTCGGACAGCGGTTGCGCCCACCCGAAGACGGCCGCGCTGGCCCAGCGGATCAACCCGCGGTTCTACCTGACGATGGGTGACAACCAGTACGACGACGCCCGGCTGGCGGACTTCCGGAACTACTACGACAAGACGTGGGGGGCGTTCAAGGCGAAGACCCACCCGGTGCCGGGCAACCACGAGACCTACGACCCGGCCGGGTCGCTCGCCGGCTACAAGGCGTACTTCGGCAGCATCGCCTACCCGCAGGGGAAGAGCTGGTACAGCTTCGACGAGGGCAACTGGCACTTCGTCGCCCTGGACTCCAACGCCTTCGACCAGAGCGCCCAGATCGACTGGCTGAAGGCCGACCTGGCGGCCAACGCGAAGAAGTGCATCGCCGCGTACTGGCACCACCCGCTGTACTCCTCGGGCGGGCACGGCAACGACCCGGTCTCCCGGCCGGTGTGGAAGATCCTCTACGGCGCCAGGGCGGACCTGGTGCTGAACGGGCACGACCACCATTACGAGCGGTTCGCCCCGCAGGACCCGGACGGGAAGGCCACCGCGGACGGGATCGTCGAGATCGTCGGCGGGATGGGCGGCGCCGAGCCGTACCCGATCGAGCAGGTCCAGCCGAACAGCCAGAAGCGGATCAGTGGCGACTACGGCGTGCTGAAGCTGGACTTCACCGACTCCGGCTACGGCTGGACCTACGTCGGGGCGGACGGCCAGGTCAAGGACACCGGCCCGACGTACAGCTGCCACTGATATGTACCTGGCCACCACCGGCCGCCGTACCGACGCGCCGTCCCGCCCCGCCGGGACGGGACGGCGCGTCCCCGGCACGGTCGTCGCGCTCGGCGCGGTCAGCCTGGTCACCGACGTCTCCTCGGAGATGGTCACCGCCGTGCTGCCGCTCTACCTGGTGCTGGGGCTCGGCCTCTCGCCCCTGCAATTCGGCTTCCTCGACGGGCTGTTCAACGGCGCCACGGCACTGGTCCGGCTGCTCGGCGGCAGGCTCGCCGACCGCGGCGGCGGCCGGCACCGGACGGTCGCCGGGGCCGGCTACCTGCTCTCGGCGCTCTCGCGGCTCGGGCTGCTGCTGGCCGGCGGGGCGGCCGGCGGGATCGCCGCCGCGCTGGCCGCCGACCGGCTCGGCAAGGGCGTGCGGACCGCGCCGCGGGACGCGCTGATCACGCTCAGCGCACCGCCGGACGCACTCGGCCGGGCGTTCGGCGTGCACCGGGCGATGGACACCACGGGGGCGCTGCTCGGACCGCTGGTCGCGTTCGCGGTGCTGTGGGCGACGGCGGACGCGTACGACGCGGTCTTCGTGGTCAGCTTCGCCACCGGGCTGTTCGGCGTGCTCGTGCTGGTGCTGTACGTCCCGGCCGGTCCGGCGCCGGCCGCCCGGGCGGAGCCGACGGCAGGGCCGGTGCCCGCGCCCCGAGCGGCCGGGCGCCCGCGGAACCGGGCGCTCGCCGACCCGGTGTTCCGCCGGGTCGTCACGGCCGCCGCACTGCTGGGCGCCGCGACGATCGGCGACTCCTTCCTCTACCTGCTGCTCCAGCGCGGCCTGGACCTGCCGGCCCTGCTCTTCCCGCTGCTGCCGCTCGGGGCTGCGGCCGGCTACCTGCTGCTGGCCGTACCGGCGGGGCGGCTCGCCGACCGGACCGGCAGGCGCGTTCCGTTCCTGTGCGGGCACGGTGCGCTGCTCGCGGCCTACCTCACCCTGCTGGCCCCGCCGGGGTGGCCGGTCGCCGTGCTCGTCCTGCTGCTCCTGGGCGTCTTCTACGCCGCCACGGACGGCGTGCTGATGGCCCTCGCCGGCCCGGTGCTGCCGCTCGCCGGCCGGGCGAGCGGGCTCGCGGTGCTGCAGACCGGCCAGGCGCTGGCCCGGTTGGCCGGTGCGGCCGGCTTCGGCGCGGCCTGGACGTGGTGGGGGCCGCGCCCGGCCCTGGCGGTGGCCGCTCTCGCGCTGGGCGCCGCACTCGTCGCCGCATGGCGGATCCTGCCGGGGAGGGAGGTCTCGTGAAGGCGCGTCCGGTGGTGCTGATCGCCGCCGCCCTGGTGCTGCTGGGCGGTTCGCTGGGTTACGTGCTGCACGCCCGGCAGCGCGGCGACGGGCCGCGGCTCGTCGCCGCGGAGAGCTCGTTCACCCTGGACGCGCCCGGGCTCTACTACCGGGACGGCGCCACCGGGCGGGTCGCCCGCAGCCCGGGGGCGGCGGACGGGCCGTCCTGCGTCCGCTTCTACGCCGCGGGGGACCGGGCCCTGTGCCTGCGGGCGCTGCCCGGCACCCCGGCCCGTACCCAGGCGGTGGTGTACGACCGGCGGTTCACCGAGCTCCAGACGGTGACGGTGCCCGGCATCCCGAACCGGGCCCGGGTGTCGGCCTCCGGGCACCTGCTCTCCTGGACCACCTTCGCGGTGGGGGACTCCTACGCGGCGGGCACCTTCTCCACCCGGACGTCGATCCTGGACCTGCGCACCGGCTACCTGGTCAAGTCGATCGAGTCCGTCCCGCTGACCGTCGACGGCACCCGCTACCACGCCGCCGACGTCAACTACTGGGGCGTCACCTTCGCCGCCGACGACAACCGCTTCTACGCCACCGTCTCGACCGGCGGCCGGACCCACCTGGTCGAGGGCGACCTCAAGGCGTGGTCGGCCCGCACCCTGCGGGAGAACGTGGAGTGCCCCTCGCTCTCGCCGGACGGCACCCGGATCGCCTTCAAGAAGAAGGTCTCGGCCGACCCGGAGGCGCCCTGGCGGCTCCACGTCCTCGAACTGGACGGCCTGCGCGAGCACCCGCTGGCCGAGTCGCGCAGCGTGGACGACCAGGCGGCCTGGCTCGACGGGGCGACGCTCGGCTACGCGCTGCCGGCGCGGGAGGGTAGGGGCACCGACGTCTGGAGCGTCCCGGCGGACGGCGGCGGGACGCCGCACCTGCTGGTGCCGGGCGGCTCGTCGCCGGTGGCCGTGGCGGCGGCGCCGGACTGACCCGGCCGGCCGGGCGGCCACCGGGTGTGCCCGGGGGGTCACGGACCGGGCTGCCGGACCTCGGGAGGTGTCCGGCGGCCCGGCCCGGTGCCAGACTGGTCGTGAGGGCTGGAGGTCGTCATGGGGTTCTACGCCGATCAGGTCGTGCCGCGGATCGTCAACGTCGTCTGCGGGACGAAGGAGGCCGCGCACCTTCGGCGAAGGGTCTGCGAGGGCCTGGAGGGCGATGTCCTGGAGATCGGGTTCGGCTCGGGGCTGAACGTTCCGTTCTACCCGCGGGCCGTGACCCGGGTCGCCGCGGTGGACCCCTCCGACGTGGGCTGGAAGCTGGCGGCCGAGCGCGTGGCGGCGACCCCCGTCCGGGTGGAGCGCGGGGGCCTGGACGGTCAGGTGCTGCCCTTCCCGGACCACAGCTTCGTCGCGGCGCTGTCGACCTGGACGCTGTGCACCGTCCCGGACGTCGAGGCCGCCCTCCACGAGGTGCGGCGCGTCCTCAAGCCCGGTGGGACGCTGCACTTCGTCGAGCACGGCCTGGCGCCGGAGGAGGACGAGGGCGTGCGTCGCTGGCAGCGGCGCCTCGACCCGCTGGAGCAGCGGCTGTTCGCCGGGTGCCACCTGACCCGTCCGGTCACCGAGTTGCTGACGGGGGCGGGCTTCGTCATCACCGATCTCGACGTGTTCTACGAGAAGGGCGCTCCGAAGCCGATGGGGGCCGACTCCCTCGGCGTGGCCGTTTCGCCCGCCTGAAGCGGGACCCCGGCGGGCGCGCCCGTGGCTTGCCGCGGGCCCGCGGTGCGGCGCCGGGGTGTGGTGCTGGTTCGACGAGGCGGTGCGGCGACGAGGTGTGGTGAGGCGGCGCTGCGGTGCGGCGACGGGGTGCGGTGCGGCCGCCGGTCCCGTGGTGGGGGCCGGCGGCCGTAGCGTGGCTGCCGAGGGCTCAGCCCGCCGCGGTCGCCCGCGAGCTCTGCCCGGCGTGGTCGGCGTGGGCGGACCGCGCCGCACTCCGACCGGGGAGCAGCCGGTCCAGCGCGTAAGGGCCGCCGCCGATCGCCGCGATGGCGAGGAACGCCCAGCAGAACATCACCGACGGCTCGCCGTTGTTCTGCAGCGGTAGCAGGGCGTGCTCCTGATGGACCGTGAAGTACGCGTAGGCCATTGAGCCGGAGCAGATCAGCGCCGCGATGCGGGTGCCGAGGCCGACCACGACCAGGCCGCCGCCGACGAGCTGGATCAGCGCCGCCCACCAGCCGGGCCACTGCCCGACGGGTATGGTGCCGCCGCCCTTGGCGCCGCCGAACACGCCGAACATCGACGCTGCGCCGTGGCAGGCGAAGAGCAGCCCGACGACGACCCGGAACGCGGTGAGGACGATCGGGCGGGCGACGTCGAGCGCCTGTTGCTGGGTTCTTGCCATGGGGGGACTTGCCTCCTGTAGGGAGGGAACAGGGGGACGGGCGGCGGTAAGGGTACCCTTAGAGATCTTGAGTTGACAATACGTCAGTTCATCGGAGCGCACTCGAAGGATGTGGTTCGGGGGCGGTCCGACTCGCCCTCGATTCTTGACCGAACGGTCTCGATATGACTATGGTTCAGCTATGGCGCGAACCAAGGAATTCGACCCGGACGCGGCGCTGCAGTCGGCGCTTGAGCTGTTCTGGCAGCGCGGCTACGAGGCCACCTCGATGGCCGACCTGGTCGACGGGCTGGGGATCGCCCGGGCCAGCATCTACGCCACGTTCGGCAGCAAGCGGGAGCTCTACCTGCGCGCGCTGGAGCGGTACGGCGAGCAGTGCGATCCGGGGCTGCTCGCCGAGCTGTCCCAGCCCGGCCCGGTGCTGCCGGCCGTCCGTGCGCTGGTCCGGCGGTATGCCCGGGAATCCTGCGAGGATGCCGAAAGCGGCCTCCGGCGCGGGTGTTTCGTCACCAATACGGCGGTCGAACTCGCCCCGCACGACCAGGACGCGGCCCGCCGGGTCGCGGCCAGTCTCGGCCATCTGGAGACGGTGCTCACCGCCGCCCTGGTCCGCGCCGAGGCGCAGCGCGAGCTGCCGGAGGGGCGTGACCCGCGGGCGCTGGCGCGGATGCTGCTGGTGCTGTTGCAGGGCATGCGCGTGATCGGCAAGGCCGGCGACGGGTCGGCCCGCCTGCGCGACGCCGCCGAGCAGGCACTCGCCCTGCTGGACTGAGCTCGCGGGCCCGCCCGTTCGGGCGTCGGCGGTCGCCTCGGCGTCGGCGCGCCTTGCTGCCCAGATTCTGAACCGAACGGTCTCTATAGGGAGCGGTCGGGACGAGGGGTCCCCAATTCGATGCGTCCACGACCGGGTTTCGCCTGACCGCAGCCGCGGTCGCTCCACCCCCGGATACAGATCCAGCCCCCGACGACTCACTCGGACCGTACAGAGGAGTGCTCCACATGACCACGCGTTTCGCCGACCGTTCCGTCCTCGTCACCGGCGCCGGCAGCGGCATCGGCCGCGCCACCGCCCTGGCCTTCGCCCGCGAGGGCGCCCGGGTCGCCGTGGCCGGGCGCACCGCGTCCTCGCTCGCCGAGACCGTCCGGCTGATCGAGGAGGAGGGCGGCAAGGCCCTGGCCGTCGTCGGGGACGTCGCCGACGGCCAGGACGCCGCCCGGCTGGTCCGCACGACCGTCGAGCAGTTCGGCGGCCTCGACGTCGCCGTCAACAACGCCGGCATCCTCGGCACGCCCGGCCCGATCGCCGACACCGACGAGCAGGACTGGCAGCGCCTGATCGACACCAACCTCACCGGCACCTGGCTCGCCATGAAGCACCAGATCACCCACATGCGGGCGAACGGCGGCGGCGCCATCGTCAACATCTCCTCCAACCTCGGCACCCACCTGCGCCTGGCCGACCTCGGCGCCTACGCCGTCACCAAGGCGGCGGTCGCCACCCTGACCCGCGCCGCCGCCCGCGACCACATCGCCGACGGGGTCCGGATCAACTCGGTCAGCCCCGGTCCGGTCGACACCACCATGTCCAGCCGCCCCGGCGAGAACGCCACCGAGAAGGCCGACCGCATGAGGGCCCAGGTCCCGGCCGGCCGCGCCGGCACGGTCGAGGAGATCGCCGCCGCGGTGCTCCACCTCGCCTCCCCGGAGTCCGCCTTCACCGTCGGCGCCGACCTCGTCCTCGACGGCGGCATCACGGCCTGACGGCCGGTCGGCGGGCTGGGCGGTGCGGCGGCGGGACCGCACGGCCGGCGCGGGGGTCCGGCTGTACGGTCCGCGGGCGCGGGTGCAACGGCGGGGCCGAGGTCCCGCCGTTGCACCCGCGGTGCGGCGCCGGCCCGTTCACGGACGCCCCCGCCCCCGCTCCGGCGGCCCGCCGGGGGCGTCCGGGTGCCGCACGGGTGCCTCCCCCACGGGGAGGCGGGGCAGGGCGTACGGGTGGTGGTCGCGCAGGTGGCCGACGAGGTGCTCGCGCAGCCGGCAGCGGAGTTCGAACGCGTCGTCGGCGTTCGCCGCCGTGGCCAGCGCCCGGACGACGATGGTGGTGGGGGTGGTGTCGACCACCTGGAGGGCACTGCCCTCGCCGTCCCACAGCTCGCTCTTGGCCAGGAAGTCGTCGAACTCCTCCCGCAGCAGCCCGACCGGGGCGTGGTGGTCGAGGTGGAGCAGCGCCGTGCCGGTGATCCGGCTGGAGCGGCGGGACCAGTTCTCGAACGGGCGGCCGACGAAGTACGACATCGGCATCACCAGCCGCCGCTGGTCCCAGGTCGCGATCACCACGGCCGTCAGGGTGATCTCCTCCACCGTCCCCCACTCGCCGGCCACCACGACGACGTCACCGATCCGGGCCAGATCGCCGAAGGCCATCTGCACCCCGGCGAAGACGTTGGCGAGCGTGCTCTGGGCGGCCACGCCCGCCGCCACGCCGACCAGTCCGGCGGAGGCCAGCAGGCTCGTGCCGACGCCGCGGACCGTCGGGAAGGTCATCAGGACGGCGCCCAGGGTCGCGACGGCGACGATCGCCTGGCCGATCCGGCCGAGCAGACTGGCCTGCGTCCGGGCCCGGCCGGCCCACGCCGGGTCGCGGCGGTGCACGGCGAGCCGGACGGCGCCGTCCACGAGCAGTGCCACCAGGCGGGCGCCCAGCCAGCCACCGGAGGCGATGGCCAGGACCACGGCCAGGTGCCGCAGCCCGTCGCGGGCGGCGGGCGGCGCGTCGACCCACGGCTGCGCGGCGGCGAGCAGTAGGCACGCCGTCAGCGCCAGGACCGGGCGACGGCACCTGTGCACCAGGGCCGGGACGCCGGTGCCGCTCCCCGGGGCCGCCAGTCGCCGCGCCACCACCTGCGCCGTCCGGTCGAGGCCGTAGGTGAAGAGGGCGGCTGCGGCGCCCACGATGGCGAGGCGGAGCAGACTCCACCACATGTCCGGCTCTCCTCTCTGCTTCGTGCAGGGGGTGGGGGGGTTGGGGGCGGGGCAGGTCGGCCCCTCGGGCTCGGGGCGGCGGCTCTGGGGGCGGCCCCGCGGCGGCGGGTGACCGGCCGGCGGGCCCGGCCGGGTCAGGCGGCCAGCAGGTCCTTCAGGCCCTGGTCCCAGTCGATCCGGGTGTGTTCGAGTCCGGGCGGGACGAGGCGGGTAGTGCCGGCCAGGAACCGGGTGACCACCTCGGCGGAGGCGGCGAGCAGGGCGATGCCGTCGCTGCCGCCGAGGGCGATCAGCACCCGGGTCTCGTCGAACAGCGCGATGTGGACGTCTCCTTCGCCCGCCGGGGCGTGCAGGCCGGCGATGAGCAGGTCGCGCGAGAGCGTCCAGACCGCGTCCGCCTGGTAGGAGTCGAAGTCCAGGGTGATCGCGTGGGGATCGTCGGTCCGGTAGGACCAGTCGACGTGCAGGTCCTGGCCGTGTTCGTCGCCGGTCACGAGGCGCATGGCGATCCGGGTGGTGAGATGTTCCATGGTGGGGGTTCCTCTTTCCCGGTTGATCGGTCGGGTTCTTCGGGTCGGGCGGGCCGGCCGGGCCGCGGGCGGCCCCGGCCGGACGGGGAAGCGAAGCCCGTTCAGGCGGCCGCCGGTCCGTCGTCCTGCTCGACGTGGCGCTTGAAGTCGCTCAGGTCGTCGATGACGCGGCGGTCCACGAAGCCGAGCGCCTCGGCGAGGTGTTCCCAGAACCCCTGCGGCTCGGTCTCCAGCTGGAGCATCACCCGGGTCGTGCGGTCGTCCACGGGGTGGAAGGTGACCACGCCGCTGTGGCGCACCGGGCCGCCTCCACCGTCCCAGGCCACCCGTTCGCCCTCCACGACCTCCGTCGTCACGGCCTCGAAGTACCGCCGGCCGCCCGCGGTTTCGATCACCCAGCTGCTGCTTCCCCCGGGGCCGGACACGTCGACGCTCACCACGCCGCGCATGAAGCGCGGGAAGTCCTCGCACCGGACCCACTGCTGGTAGACCTCGCCGAGCGGCGCCGCCACCTCGACCGACTCCTCGATCCGTCCCATCGTCTCCTCCTCGACCTCGGGTAGCTGCTTCCGATGTCCCCCGATGCCCCCGCTGTCCCCCGATTCCGCCGCCCGTGCGGCGGTCCGGCTGTTCGCGTGCCCCGATCCCCGCCCGGCATGCGCGGCGGATTCCGCCCACGCCGTCCGCGCCCCCCGCAGCGTTCGTACGGGCCGCCCGCCCGTGCGGCCGTTCACACAACCCTCACAGCGGGAGCGGACATGGACCCGCCCTCGGCGGGTACCCGGGGACGGACCGTATGCCGAGGGGAAAGGACCGACATGGCCACGACCAGTGACGAACTCCTCCACCGCGCGACAGCCCCGGACGAGGCCTCGGCGGTCGACGCGCCGGGCACCCGCCGCGCCCTCGCCCCGGAGCTCGAAGGCATCGAGGACTCGCGGCAGGTCGCGCCCGGCGACGCGCGCGAACTGACCCGCGTCCTGCTGGCCCGGCTCGCGACGCTGGAGGAGGGCACCCGCGAGTACTCCTACGTGCGTGCCACGCTCATCGAGCTCAACCTGTCCCTGGTGCGGTTCGTGATCCGTCGGGTGGGCAACCGTCAGGAGCCCGAGGAGGACCTCATACAGGTCGGCTCGCTGGGTCTGATCAAGGCGATCGACCGCTTCGACCCCGACCACGGGGTGGAGTTCACCACCTTCGCCGTGCCGACCATCCTCGGCGAGATCCGCCGCCACTTCCGGGACACCACCTGGGCCGTCCACGTGCCGCGGCGCCTGCAGGAGCTGCGCATCACCCTCGCCAAGGCCCGCGACGTGCTGTTCCAGCGGCTGGGCCGCGCGCCGACCGTGCCCGAACTCGCCGAGCACCTCGCGCTGTCGGAGGAGGAGGTGATCGAGGGGCTCGCGGCCGCCAACGGCCACACCGCCGGCTCCCTGGACGCCCCGGCCGCCGACGGCCAGGACGACGACCCGAGCCCGCTCACCCAGCGACTGGGCCGGGAGGACCCGAGGTTCGCGGCGATCGAGAACCTGATCGCCCTCAGGCCCCTCATCGCGGAGCTGCCCGAACGCGACCGGCTCATCCTGTCCATGCGCTTCGGAGAGGAGCTGACCCAGTCCCAGATCGGCGACCGCCTCGGGCTGTCCCAGATGCACGTCTCCCGTCTCCTCAGCCGCATGCTGAAGCAGCTGCGCGCAGGGCTCGGCGCCACCTGAACCGGCACTACGGCGCCGGAGTTCACGCGACGCGGCCGCTGGGACCGACCCCGGCGCCCCGAACCGACCCGGCCCCGGGATCCGGCACGTCCGGGCGCCGGGCCGGGAACACCTGCGACGCCACGCACGTCCACCCGAGGTCTGGCCGCACCCCGGGCGGCGTGCGTAGGCTCGTGGAGCAGACCCGTGGAGGGGAACACGACGACGATGCCAGCCGAGCAGACGATGCCCGCAGAGAACGAGCCCGCCACCGTGCCGTCGGCCACCGGCCCCGACGAGCCCTCCGGGCTGCCGGGCGCCCGGCCCGTGCCCGACCTGGTGGTCCACACCCGGCACACCGACACCCGGGCGGCCGTCTGCACGCTGGCGGGCGACCTCGACATCGAGACCCTGGAGCCCGCCAGGAGCACGCTCGACGACCTGGTGGAGCAGCATCCGCCGCTGCTCGTCGTCGACCTCGGACGCGTCGCCTTCTGCGACTCCTCCGGCCTGAACCTGTTGCTGCAGACCCGGATGGCGGCCGGCGCGGCGGACGTGGGGTTCCGCCTCGCGGCGCCCTCCGCCATGGTGCAGCGCCTGCTGGAACTGACCTGCGCCGACACCGTGTTCTCGATCCACCCGTCCCTGGACGCCGCGCTCGCCGCACCGCTCTGACCGCCGCCCCCGGGCGGGGCGGGCACGAGAGGGCGCGCATGATCCGGCGATGGCCGGGAAGCCGAGCAGGCGAAGCGGAACCAGAGCTGCCGAAACCGAAGGGGACCCCGCACATGACGACCAGCCGGGCAACCCTGGACGACGACCGGCCGGGCACCGGACCCACGCTGCCGCCCGGCGGACAGCGCCGACGGCTGCACCTGGCCGGGCTGCCGAAGCCCGTCGCCCGGGCCCGGGCGTACACCGTGCAGGCCGTCGCCGACTGGTCGTGGCCGGTGAGCGCCGCGGGCGCCGACGACATCGTGCTCCTCGTCGCCGAACTGGTCGCCAACGCCATGCTGCACGCCGGCGGCCCCGTGGACCTCGTCCTCGACGCCTCGCAGGCGCGCCTGCGGATCGAGGTCAGCGACCGGTCGACCGCCCTGCCCGAGCCGCGCCGGCCGCACCGCCCGGGCCTGCCCGGCGGGCACGGGCTCTTCATCGTCCAGCGGGCGGCGACCCGCTGGGGCGCGCTGGCCGACGGCGATGGCAAGACGGTCTGGGCCGAGATCGACGCGCTGCCCCCGCACCCCGGCAGCTGAAGGGGCCGCGGCCGCCGGCCCGCGGCCCCGGAGGCCGTCCCGAGACCCCGCCGCCGTCCCGGGTTCCCGGCCTCGCCCGACGGCCGTTACGGGGCCGACGCCCCCGAAGCCGTCACGGGCTCCAGCCGCAGGCGCCGGCTCGGCCACGGCGGCGGCGCGGCCGGACCGAACCAGACCCGGAGGTCCTCGCCCGTGCGGACGGGCAGCAGCGGGTAGTCGTTCTCCGCGTGCTCGGTCCGGTGCAGCGCATGGCCCGGGCCCAGGTGCCGGCCGGCGTACGCGTCGAAGACGGCCGCGCCGGACGGCCGGCAGACCGTCGCCACCACCTCGCGGGCGCCCGGCTCCGGTGCGAAGCCCGGGCCGCGCAGCAGCAGGACGTCGTCGCTGTCGACCATGGTCGCGTTGGCCGCGTCGCGGTGCCGCCGCCAGAGCGGGCCGGTGTAGAACGCCTCCAGCGCACGCCGGCGGTGCACCATGTCGGGGAACGCGCGCAGCCAGACGAAGCGGTCCGGGTCGTCGAGGTCGCGGAACCGGCCGCCGACGGTGATGCCGACGGCCTGCTGACCGGTGACGAACTCGCGCTCGAACAGCTCGATCAGCGTCTCCCGGGCGCCGGGATGCAGGGTGTACTGCCGCAGTTCGACGATGCTCATGCGCCGGCCTCCCGGGCGCGGGTCGGGTCCGTGGCCCGGTGGGGGACCGGCGATGCGGTGCGGGGGCGGCCGGCCTGCTCGCAGGGGCCGGGCAGGAAGTCGAAGTCGTCCATGCGCCGCAGGCTAGGGGCACTCCACTGACATCCCCTGTCAGTGGATACTGGGCGGCATGCGCGCGAGCCGGCTGGTCACCCTGCTTCTGCTGCTCCAGAACCGGGGCCGGATGACGGCCCGGGAGCTGGCCGGGGAGCTGGAGGTCTCCGTCCGGACGGTCTACCGGGACGTCGACGCGCTCGCGGCCGCCGGCATCCCGCTCTACGGCGCCGCCGGCCACGCCGGCGGCTACCGGCTGGTCGCCGGCTACCGGACCCGCCTCACCGGACTGACCGCGGACGAGGCACAGGCCGCGTTCCTCGCCGCCCTCCCCGGCGCCGCCGCCGAGCTCGGCCTCGGCGACGCGCTCGCCACCGCCCGGCTCAAGCTCCGGGCGGCCCTGCCGGCGGAGCTGCGCGAACACGCCGGCCGGATCCAGGAGCGCTTCCTGCTCGACGCCCCCGGCTGGTACGGCGACGCCGGCCGGACGCCGCACCTCGGCGCCGTCGCCGCCGCGGTGTGGTCGCGGCGGGCGGTGGTGCTGCAGTACCGGCGCTGGCGCGCGCCGGAGGAGATCGAGCGCCGGGTCGAGCCGTACGGGCTGGTGCTCAAGGCCGGCCGTTGGTACCTGGTCGCCGGCGGGCCGTCCGGCGTCCGCACCTACCGGGTCGACCAGATCGTCGAACTCAAGCCCCTGGAGGAGGAGTTCACCGCCCCGGACGGATTCGACCTGGCCGCGCACTGGCGCCGCCACCTGGCCGACTTCCGGGCCCGGCTGCACACCGGGGAGGCGCTGGTCCGGCTCACCCCGGAGGGAGCCCGCCGCCTCGGCGTCACACCCGAGGGCGACGGTTGGACGGAGGCCCGGGTGCCGATCGAATCGATCGACCACGCCCACGGCGAGTTCCTGCGGCTGGGCACCGAGATCGAGGTCGTCGCACCGCCGGAACTCCGCGACCGCATCGCCGGGACGGTACGGACCCTGGCCGCCCGCTACGGCGGGTGACACCCGCGGGCCCCGCGGTGCCCTCGCAGGGCGGGCGCCGGACGCGCCCTACGCCGACAGGGCCTCGTCGTCGTTCGGCTCGGCGCAGGCGGCGGCCAGCGAGTCCAGGGAGAGGTCGAGGGCGTAGGCGAGGGCGGCGATCGTGAAGAAGGAGGGCGTGGGGGCGCGGCCGGTCTCGATCTTGCGGAGGGTCTCGGAGGAGATGCCGGCCGCGGCGGCGACCTCGACCATCGAGCGCGTACCGCGCGCCTCGCGGAGCAGCGCGCCGAAGCGCTCGCCACGCTCGCGCTCCCAGGGGGTCAGCGGGGTCCTCACCATGTCGTCGATCCTAATGCCGACGCGCCCGCGCCCGCCGCCCCTCCGCCCGGGCCGGCCCGGCCCCGGGGCCACACGCCCGCCCCCCGCCCCGCTGCGCCAGCGCTCGCCCCTCCACCGTGATACAAATACCGGTATAAGAATTGGGTTCCGGGCTCGGAAGGGGAACTGCATGGTGGAGCTGAAGTCGGAGTCGGCGCTCGCGGCGATGCGTGAGACGGGGCGGGTGGTCGCGGATGCGCTGGCCGCGGTGCGGGGGGCGGCGGCGGTCGGGGTGAGCCTGCTGGAGCTGGACGAGGTGGCGCGCGAGGTGCTGCGGAAGGCCGGGGCGAGCTCGCCGTTCCTCGGCTACCGGCCGGCCTTCGCGCCGGTGCCGTTCCCGGCGGTGATCTGCGCCTCCGTCAACGACGCCGTGGTGCACGGCATCCCGGACGGCCTCCGGCTGTGCGACGGGGATCTGGTGAGCATCGACTGCGGCGCGCTGCTGGACGGCTGGGCCGGCGACGCGGCCGTCAGCTTCACGGTGGGGGTGCCGGCGGAGGCGGACGCGCGGCTGATCGAGACCGCCGAGCGGGCGTTGGAGGCGGGGATCGCCGCGGCCGTGGTCGGCAACCGGCTCGGCGACATCGGGCACGCCGTCGCCCGCGTGGCGCGCGGGGGCCGGTACGGGCTGCTGGAGGGGTTCGGTGGCCACGGCATCGGGCGGCGGATGCACGAGGACCCGCACGTTCCCAACGAGGGCCGTCCGGGCCGGGGTTACCCGCTGCGGCCGGGGCTGGTGCTGGCGATCGAGCCGATGCTGATGGCCGGCGGCCGCGACGACCACCGCACCGACCCGGACGGCTGGACCCTGCGCACCGCCGACGGCAGCCGGGCTGCGCACGTCGAGCACACGGTCGCGATCACCGAGGACGGCCCGCGGATCCTCACCCTGCCCTAGAAGAAGGAGTCCGCCCCTCCGGGCCCTGGTCTCCGGGGGAGACCGTGATCGACGCCACGCGCCGCCGGTCGGTCGTCGGGAGTAGCGTGCGGGCCATGGACAAGGACTTCGCGGTACGTGTCACCGTCCGCGGCTACGAGACCGACGCGCAGGGGCACCTCAACCAGGCGGTGTACCTCCAGTACGCCGAGCACGCCCGGTGGGAGCTGCTCCAGGCGGCCGGTGTGCGGCAGGCGGATCTGCTGGCCAAGGGGGTCGGACCGGTGGCGCTGGAGACCACCGTCAAGTACCTGCGGGAGCTGCGCGCGGGTGACGAGGTGGACGTGAGCTGCCGGTTCGTCTGGACCGAGGGCAAGATCTTCCGGGTGGCGCAGTCCATCACCCGGGCCGACGGCGTCGTCGCCGCCGAGGTGACCTGCGTGGGCGGGTTCCTGGACCTCGCGCAGCGGCGGCTGGTCGAGGACGCGCGGGAGCCGATGACCGCGCTGGCCTCGGACCTGGGGCTGCTCGGGCTCTGAGCCTCCGGCCGCCCTCGCTGACGATCGGCCCGGGCGCCGCCGCCCGGACGCCCCCGCCGGACGCCCCCGCCGGACGCCCCCGCCCGGGCGCCGCCGCCCCCGCCCCGGCGGGGTGCCGTCCGGGCGGGTGACCCGGCGGGTGGGTGCCGCCCGATCGGCCGACACGTGCGAGAGCATGCGTCTCGGCGGGCCGGCGCGGCGACGGGAGGCGGGCGAGGTGATCGGTGGGGTCCACCTGGAGGCGCAGTGGCGCCGGGAGGCACTGCGGACCAACCTGTGGGTGGTGCCGATGCTGGAGGTGCTGCTCGCCGGGCTGCTGTTCCTGGCCACCTGGTCCGTGGACCGCGCGGCCCACCGTGGGGAGCTGGTGCTGCCGGGCTGGGTGATCAGCGGCACCGCCGACGCCGCCCGGCAGATCCTCGCCGCGATCGCGGCGGCGCTGATCACCGTGGTCGGCGTGGTGTTCTCGATCATGATCGTGACGCTGACGCTGGCCTCCACCCAGTTCGGCCCGCGGATGCTGCGGACCTTCATCCGCGACCGCACCACGCAGCTGACCCTGGGCACCTTCGTGGGGACGTTCGTCTACGCCGTCCTGGCCCTGGTGGTGATCGGCCCCTCGTCGGTCGGCGAGTTCGTCCCGCACCTGTCCATCACGGTCTGCATGGTCCTGGTGCTGGCCGACCTCGGGGTGCTGATCTACTTCATCCACCACATCGCGACCTCGATCCAGCTGCCCCGGGTCATCGCGAGCATCGCGGCGGAGCTGTCGGCGGCGATCGAGGCGGGTGCGGGCGAGCCCGTGCCGGTCGGCGGCGTCGAACGGGGGCCCACGGCGGCCGAGCTGCGCGCCCGGCTCGACGCGGCCGGGGCGGCGGTCCCGGCGCCGGCCAGCGGCTACCTGCAGTTCGTCCGGCACCGGACGCTGGTCCGGATGGCCACCGAGCTCGACGCCGTGATCCGGCTGGACCACCGGCCGGGGCACTTCCTGGTGCAGGGGCACCAGCTCGCCACGGTCTGGCCCGCCGCGGCGGCGGCCGAGGTGACCAGGAGCTTCGCCCGCGCCCACATCACCGGCCCGACCAGGACGCTCGCGCAGGACATCGCCTTCGCGGTGGACCAGCTGGTGGAGATCGCGATCCGGGCGCTGTCCACCGCGGTGAACGACACCTTCACCACCCTGACCTGCATCGACTGGCTGGGCGAGGGGTTGTGTCGGATCGCCTCGCGCTGGCACCCGGATCCGGTGCACCGGGACGCCGCCGGCCACATCCGGGTGATCGCCGCCCCGGTGAGCTACGAACGGCTGGTGGAGCGCGCGTTCGAGAAGATCCGGCAGGCGGCCGAGGGCATGCCCGCCGTGCTGATCCGCCAGCTCGACGCGCTGGCGGAGATCATGGTGGAGACCACGACCGAGGCGCAGCGCGAGGTGCTGCTCCGCCAGGCGGCGATGATCGACCGGCTGGGCGCGGAGTCGGTGTCCGAGCCGGCCGACCGGGAGGACGTCCACCGCCGCTACCTGGCGGTCCTCGCCGTCCATGCGGGCCGGGCCGCCGGGCGGCCCTGACGCCGCGTCCGGCGTGGCGGCGCCGGACGCGGCGTCAGGGCCGGCGGAACCTACGAGAGCAGGCCGTCGTAGTCGGGGAGCTTGAAGGTCCGTTCGGCGTGGCCGCCCGTCAGGTCGGTGGTGTTGTTGCCGACGTTGGCGATGACGGTGTAGCCCTCCAGCTCGACCTCGGCGCGCTGGGCGGTCTTGAACTCCTGCACCGGCTGGAAGAGGTCGCCGAAGTCGCGGCCGTGCAGGCCGTCCACCGGGTAGCCGGCGCGCTGGAGCGCGCAGCGGGTCAGGGAGTCGATGAAGTCCGGGCGGGCGGTGACGAAGATGACCGCGACGCCGCGCGAGTGCGCGTAGGTGGCCAGGTCGAGGGAGGGGCCGACCGCGGGCTGGCTGAAGGGGTGGAAGTGCGTCTGGAGCGTCGTGTTGTCGATGTCGAACACGATGGCCGGGCGGACGGCGGCGTTGGCACCGGAGGTGCGCTGCTCGACGTAGCCGCGGGCCCCGGCGAGGGACGTCTTGACGTCGGCCAGCCACTGGCTCTCCGTCACGGTGGCGGCGGCGCGGGCGGCGGTGGCCGGGGCGGCGGCCTGCACGACGGCGGCCTGCGCGGCGGCCGGGGCCGGCTGGACGGGGGCGGCGGTCGCGGGGGAGGCGAGGGCGGCGACGAACACGCCGGCCAGGGCCACGGGGAGCGCTGCTCTGCCGGCCTTGCTGATTCCTGCCATCGGGAGCCCTTCTGTAGCGGTGTCGGGAGCCCGCGCGCATGTTCGACGACGCGGACATGGCGAATGTGACACACCGCGGGGGCGGACAACAGGACTGTGTTGCTTACCAGCAGGTAACAATCTGCTGTGCATCCGGCGCGTGAACACCGGGCGCGGCTCCGTGCCCCGCCCGGCGCCGGGCCGGAGCTCAGCCCATCAGCCGGAGCCGGGTGGCCGCCACGCCCACGCGCACGGTCTGACCCCAGGTCAGCTCCAGCGCGTCGCTCTCGATGCCGTCGCCGAAGGCGACCAGGTGGTCGGACTCGACGGTGAGGACCAACTGCTGCCCGGCGTCGAGCAGTCCGTGGACCCGGCTGGTGCCGGTGGCGGGTGAGGGCCAGGCCTCCCGGACGAACCAGGCGAGGGCGGGCGCGGTCGATCCGGGCAGGGGGAGCGGGCTGCCGCGCTCCAGCCAGGTGGAGCGGCACCAGCCGGTGGCCCCGGTCCCGGTGCCGACCAGCACGCCGGAGGAGGCCTGCGCCTCGTCCGCGCCGCCGCCGTCCGCCGCGCCGCCAATGCCCGCCGCGCCGCCGCCGTTCGCCGCGCCGCCGCCGTTCGCCGCGCCGCCGGGGCACGGCCCTCCGGGCCCGGCGCCCGCCACCGAGAGCCGGTACCGCGCCGTCTGGTGGCCGGGCTGGCCGACGTACACCTCGTTGAGCGCCAGCAGCCGCTGGGTGTCGTCCGCCACCGCCTCGACCATGGTCCGCTCCTCCAGGTGCCGGTCGGCGCCGCGGCGCGCGGCGGCCGGGAGCAGGGCCGGCAGCGCGTCGGCCCGGTGGCGGACGAGCACCCCGGGGTTGCGGCCCGGGTCGGCGTCCACACCGATCACCGGCTGGCCGTCCAGGTACTTGGCGACGTTCGCGACCAGGCCGTCCTGGCCGACCACGACCACCACGTCCCCCGGCTCGAAGAGGAACCGCGGCAGGTCCGCGCGCTCCACCCGGGTGCGCCGCCAGTCCAGCGGGACGGCGGCCGCGGCCCGGGCCAGGGCCTCGGCCTGGCGGCGGTGGCGCTGCTCGACCTCCGCGACGGAGCGTCCGCGCGAGGAGAGGAAGAAGGCGGCCTGCCCCGGGGTGCCGTGGTGGGCGATCAACTCCTCGTACTCGGTGCGGCGGTGGACGAGGACGGCCCGCGGGGCGAGGCTCACCGCTCGCCCCCGCCGCCGGCGAGCTTGGCGAGCAGGCCGGTGACGACGTCCGGGGAGAGGGTGACGCTGTCGATCCGGGGGAGGTGCTCGGCCAGCCGCATCAGCGCGAGCGCCCGCAGCACGGCCGGGTCGGCCTGCTGGTGGGCGGTCAGCCAGGCGCCCTCGGCGGCGGCCCTGGCATCGCCGAGGGCCCGTGCGGCGTCGGCCTCGGCGGCGGCGAGCCGGGTGCGGCGCTCCGCCTCGGCCTCGGTGCGGACCCGGTCGGCGACCGCCTCGTCCTCGGCCAGGAGCCGGGCGTTGGCACCCCGCTGGGTGATCAACTGCTTCTCCCGGCGGGCCAGTTCGATCTGGTTGGCGAGCTCGTTCTCGGCGATCCCGCGCTCGTGCTCCACGGCCACCGCCCGCCGCTCGAAGGTGGCCCGGTCGGCCTCCTGCTGGACCAGCTCGCGGGCGGGGGTGCGCAGCGCCCGTTCCACCTCGGGCTCGGGGCGCAGCGCGACCACCCGGACGGCGATCACGGCGAGCCCGGTCTCGGTGATCCGCGCTTCGGCGGCGAGCCCGGCGGCCATCCGGTCGCGGACGGTGCTGACGCCGTCGACCAGGGCGGCGGCGAGCGGGGTGCGGGCGAGCAGGCCGAGCGCGTGCTGCTGGGCGGTCTCGGTGAGCAGGGTGGCGATCTGGTCGAGCGGGGCGGCGCGCCAGGCGCCGGTGTCGGGGTCGATCCCGAAGTCGACGCGGGCCGCGGCGGTGGCGGGCTCGGTGATCCGGTAGGTCAGCGTGGCCTGGACGGTGACGTCCTGGAAGTCGGAGGTCCGGGCGTGGAAGAGCATCGCCAGTTCGCGGTCGTCCACCGGCACCTCGGAGAGGGCGGCGCTGAGCGGGCGGAACCAGAACGCCAGGCCGGTGCCGTCGTGGGCGACCTTGCCGCGGTTCAGGTGGCGGATGTGGGCGGTGGGGGCGGCGCGCAGGTGGCGCAGTCCGAAGCGCCGGGTGATGTCGGCCATGGGGGCACCTCTTTTCGTCACTCAGACGATATTGGGCCCGGGTCGCTATCGTCAAGATGACGAAAAGTGCTCGCCGGTGCAGCCCGACCGGTGCAGCCCGACCGGCACGGGCGGGCCGGCCTCGGTGGCGGCCGCCCCGGACCCCGCCGGGTGCACCCGCGCGGGCGCACGCCGCCGTGGGAGGATCGGCGGGTGCTGAGGATGCGAACGAACACGCGGCGGAAGCGGAGCCCCGGGCCGGCGCGCCCCTCGGCGGCTCTGGCCGCGGCCGCCCTCGCCGCGGCCGCCGCCCTCGGAACCCTCGCCGCCGCCCCGCCCGCCCGCGCGGCCGACGGTGCCGGCCAGGCGTTCACCATCACCGACCCACGGATCACCGAGTCCAGCGGGCTCGCGGCCAGCCTCGCCCACCCCGGCGTCTACTGGACGCACAACGACAGCGACGACGGCCCGTACGTCTACGCCGTCGACTCCCGGGGGCGGACCGTCGCCACCGTCACCCTGCGCGGCATCGAGCCGCGGGACGTCGAGGCGATCTCGGTCGGGCCCGGCGGACGCGTCTACGTCGGGGACATCGGTGACAACCTCGGCGGCAAGTGGTCCGAGGTCTGGATCTACTCCTTCGCCGAGCCGGCCGAGCTGCGCGACCAGTCGGTGGACGTCGTCCGCTATCGGGTGCGCTACGAGGACGGGCCGCGCGACGCCGAGGCACTGATGATCCACCCGGTCACCGGCCGGGCCTACATCGCCAGCAAGAAGCAGAGCGGGGGAGCCCTCTACCAGGGCCCGGAGAAGCTCGCGCCCACCGGCATCAACACCTTCCGCCGGATCGCCGACGCGCCCTGGGTCACCGACGGCGCCTTCTCGCCGGACGGCACCCGACTGGTGCTGCGCGGCTACTTCTCCGCCACCCTCTACCGCTGGAAGGACGGCGCGCCGGCCGAGCTCGGCGCGCTCTCCGCCCCCTGGCAGAAGCAGGGCGAGTCGGTCACCTTCACGGCCGACGGCCGGGCGGTGCTCTACGGGAGCGAGGGCAAGGACAGCCCGGTCTGGCGGTCGCCGCTGGACGACGACGAACTCCCCGACACCGTCAAGCCGTTGCCGAAGTCCTCGCCGTCGGCCGCGGCCGGTGCGGGGGCGCCGCCGGCCGGCTCGTCGGCCGACCCGGGCTCCGGCGCCTCGGCGGGGGCGGCCGCCGCCGGCTCCTCCGAGGGGCCGTCGGACCGGGCCCTCGGCGTGGTGTTCGTCCTCGCCCTGGTCGGCGCCGTCCTCGGCCTGCGCAAGAAGCGGAAGGCGTCCTGACCGGCCCTGGTGCGAGGTCAGGGGCCTTTCGGCGCGGCCCTGTCAAGCGGCTGCGGCCGAACGGCCGTGGGCGAACGGTCCGTTCGCCGTGGGGGTGTGCCGCCGGCCGGGTTTCCGGCTGGTCCCGATGAGGTGAATCTGTCGCCGATTTGTGACAAAGCTTGGCCAACACCCGCCCCGCGCGGGGTTTTCGTGGACGTAGTGTTCCGGCTATGTCACGGAAGAGTCGCCGCACCTCCACCTCCGACCCGGGCGACACCTGGGTCGCACGCCCCCGCCGCCGCGAGACACCGCTCGGCCTGCTGGGCCACGGAGTGAAGTTCCTCGGCTACAGCACGCTCGCCGGCGTGCTGCTGGCGGGGGTGGCCCTGCCGGCCGCGGGGGCGCTCGGGCTGACCGCCAAGAGCACCGCCGACAGCTTCGACAGCATCCCGGACGACTTCAAGACCCCGCCGCTGAACCAGGCGTCGCAGATCTACGACGCCAACGGCGGCCTGATAGCCAAGGTCTACGAGCGCGACCGCACGGTGATACCCGCCGACCAGATGTCGCCGCTGATCCGCACGGCGCAGGTGGACATCGAGGACGCCCGCTTCTACGAGCACGGCGCCGTCGACCTCAAGGGCGTGCTGCGCGCGATCACCAAGAACGCCGAGAGCGGCGCGACCGTCCAGGGCGCCTCGACGCTGACCCAGCAGTACGTGAAGAACGTCAACGTGGAGAAGGCCGGCGACGACCAGGCGGCCGTCCTGGAGGCCCAGCGCAAGACCCTGGGCCGCAAGATCCAGGAGCTCAAGTACGCGATCAAGTTGGAAGAGGACCTGACCAAGGACCAGATCCTCACCAACTACCTGAACATCACGTTCTACGGCCACCAGGCCTACGGCATCCAGGCGGCCTCCCAGCGCTATTTCAGCAAGGACGCCAAGGACCTCACCCTCCCCGAGGCCGCCATGCTCGCCGGCCTGGTGCAGAACCCGTCCCAGTACGACCCGAAGCTGCACCCGGTGGCCGCCCAGAAGCGCCGCGACACGGTCATCGACAAGATGGTCGAGAACAAGCACGTCACCGCCGCCCAGGCCCAGGAGGCCAAGGCCGCGCCGCTGGGCCTGAGGTACAAGGAGCCGCAGAACGGCTGCATCACCGCCAACGCGGGGATGGGCTTCTTCTGCGACTACGTGCGCCACGTGGTGAAGCAGGACCCGGTCTTCGGCAAGACCGCCGCCGAGCGGAAGAAGCTCTGGGCCGCGGGCGGCCTGAACATCTACACCACGCTCGACCCGGTGAAGCAGGCCGCCGCCCAGAACGCCGTGACCAAGCGGGTCAACGTCACCGACCCGGTCTCCGCGGCCATGACGATGGTGGAGCCGGGCACCGGCAAGATCCTCGCGATGGCCCAGACCCGCCCCTACGGCCTGGACCCGAACAAGAACCAGACCGTCGTCAACTACAACGTCGACGCGGCGATGGGCGGCGGCAACGGTTTCCAGCCGGGTTCCAACTTCAAGCCGATCGTGGCCGCCGCGGCGCTGGAGGCCGGCGTCCCGCCGACCCAGCAGTACTCCGCGCCGAACCGGATGGACTGGCCGACGATGTCCACCTGCTCGGGCCCCTGGAAGAACCTGAAGAAGGGCACCAAGGAGGGCAGCGTCCCCAACGAGTCCGCCGGCGAGGTCGGCCCCTACGACCTGAAGAAGGCGATGGCCCTCTCGGTCAACACCTACTTCGTGCAGATGGAGCAGGAGATCGGCCTCTGCGCGGTCAAGCAGATGGCCAACAAGCTGGGCATCGCCACCACGGCCAGCGGTGACCCGCTCAGGGAACTGCCCGCGATGGGCCTCGGCACCCAGGAGGTCAGCCCGCTGGTGATGGCGAACGTCTACGCCACCTTCGCCGCCCGGGGCACCTACTGCGCGCCGGTCGCGATCAGCAAGATCTCCACCGTGGACGGCCGCGACGTGCCGGTCACCCCGGTCAAGTGCAACCAGGCGATCGCCCAGACCACCGCCGACGTGATCAACACCGTGCTGCTCGGCGTCACCGAGAAGGGCACCGCGCGCGACCTCGACCTCGACGACGGCCGGCAGATCGCCGCGAAGACCGGTACCGCGGACGAGAAGAAGGCCGCCTGGTTCAGCGGCTACACCGCCAACCTGGCCGCCTCGGTCTGGCTCGGCGGCCCCGCCAAGGGCGTCCCGATGAAGGACATCCGGATCGGCGGCAAGTACTACGACGAGGTCTTCGGCGCCACCGGGCCGGGCCCGATCTGGCGCCTGGGCATGAACCAGGCGGTCAAGGACATGCCGGAGGAGACCTTCCCGACCGTCTACATCCCGGACCCGCCCAAGCGCGAGCCCACCCCCAGCCCCGGCGCGAGCGGCAGCCCCGGGTCACCGACCTTCGGGCCGGGCTCCAACCGCCCCGAGACCGCGCCGGGTTGGCCCGGCGGCGGCCGCAAGCCCAACCCCGGGCCCGGCAACCCGCGCAGCACGCCGACCACCGGCGGCGGCCAGGACGACGAGGGCTGACGTCCGTTCCCCGCCCGCGCCGGCCCTCGCGCCGGCGCGGGCCGCCGACAGCCGTGCCCCGGACCGTCCGACGGTCCGGGGCACGGCTGGTTCCGTTGCCGGGAAGGTCAGTTGACGCCCTCGGCGGCCCAGAAGTCCTGGCGGGCCAGGATCGAGGTGTCGGTCTGGTCGGTGAAGAAGCCGTCCACCCCCAGCTCGAACAGGTAGCGGGCCCAGCCGATCGCGTCGCCGTAGGCGTTCGGGTCGGTGCCGCGCCGGTAGTCCACCGGCAGGAACGCGTTCTCGTTGCGCACCGTGTACGGGTGCAGCAGCAGCCTGGCCGCGTGGGCGTCGCGCACCAGCGTGGTCGGCGGCTGGAGCTTGCCGTCGGCGTCCACCGGGGCGATCAGCTGGGTGGTCGGGCCGATGCCGTGCGCGAAGGACGCGATCCAGCGCAGCCCCTCCGGCTTCACCAGGTCGGCCACCGTCCGCGGGTCCCCGGCGAGCACGAAGTCGTACGGCCGGCTGGTCGCGCCGCTGAGCAGCTGGATCCGCGGGTTGTCGACCAGCTTGGCCAGCCGCTGCAGGCTGCTCGGCTCGAACGACTGCAGGATCGCCCGCCCGTTGCGCCCGGCCAGGCCGGTGCGGCGCAGCTCGTCGGCGAGCCGCTCCTCCAGCGGCAGGCCGATCGAGCGGAAGTAGCTCGGGTGCTTGGTCTCCGGGTAGAGCCACACCTCGCGGCCGAGCTCGCGCCCGCGCTTGCGCGCGAAGTCCGCCAGCTCGCGGAAGGTGAGGATCTGCCAGCGGCCGTCGTAGAGGGTGTTGCGCTGGCGCTGCTGCGGCAGACGCTCCTTGGCGCGCAGCGTCTTCAGCTCGGCCAGGGTGAAGTCCTCGGTGAACCAGCCGGTGAGCGGCTGGCCGTCGATGCTCTTGGTGGTCTTGCGGCCCTCGAACTCGCGGTGGTCGGCGACGTCCGTGGTCTCGGCGATGTTGTTCTCGTGCCGGATCACCAGGTGGCCGTCCTTGGTCGGCACCAGGTCCGGCTCGATGACGTCCGCGCCCAGCTCCAGCGCCAGCTCGTACGAGCCGAGGGTCTCCTCCGGGCGGTAGCCGGGGGCGCCGCGGTGGCCGATCACCAGCGGGTGCGGCAGCCGGTCCAGCCCGGTGCCGGTGCGCACCGGCGGACGGGTCCCGGTCGGGCGGGCGGCCGCACCGCGCTCGTCGCCACCGCGCTCGTCGTCACCGGCCGGCCGGCCGGCGTCCGGCCGGTCCTCGTCGCCCGCCGCGAACGCGTCCCCGGCGCCGGCGGCGAACGCGGCCGCGCCCAGGCCGGCGGCGCCGGTCGCCCGCAGGAACCAGCGGCGCGAGGACTCGGCGCCCGGCGCGGACTCCGCCGGGCTGTTGCCGTCGAGCGGACGGTACGTCATGGAGGCTCCTTGCTCGCACTGTTGGCGTGGCGGTGGTGGTCTTCGCCCGCAGACTAGGAGCCGTGACGCCCGGCCGGGTGGCCGTTCGGCGAACTGCGGGAGAAGATCCGCCACCCGTCCACCCGCCGGCGGGCGCCCGGACGTAGCCGGACGGACGTAGTCGGACGGACGTAGCCGGGCCGACGCCCGGGCGAGCTCCGCCTCAGAGCTCGGCCAGCAGCTTCCGGCCCTCCGGCCAGTCGCCGAGCGCGGAGTCCGAGTTGATGTGCCCGAGCGCGCCCACCTCGACGTACCGGGCGCCCCAGGCCTCCGCGTAGCCCCGCCCGCGCTCCGGGCTGACCCACGGGTCGTCGGTGCTGTTGACCACGATCGCCGGGAACGGGAGCGGCTCCCGCGCCACCGGGCGGAAGCCGAACAGCGGGGGGACGTCGGCGGTGTCGATGTCGGCGGGCGCGACCAGCAGCGCGCCCCGGACGGCCGCCGTCCGCTCCGCCGGCGCGGTGGCCACCCAGCGGGCCACCGTGGCACAGCCGAGGCTGTGGGCCACCAACACGACCTGCCCGTCGGCCGCCGCACCGGCCACCGCCGCGTCCAGGGCGGCCACCCAGGCCTCCGGCTCGGGGTGGTCCCAGTCCTCCTGCTCCACCCGCCGGAACGCCACCGGGTCCGCCGCCTCCCAGCGGCTCTGCCAGTGCGCCGGCCCCGAGCTCTGGTAGCCGGGAAGGACGAGGTACGTGGTGCGGTCCGACATCGGTTGCGGACTCCCTCCGGTGCGGTGCGGTTTCGGGCCCCGAAGTCTAGGGGGCCGTGCACGACCGGTTGCCGGCACCGGGGTGCGGGGTCCGGTGGGCTGTTCGGATTGTCGCGGACTTGCCGTGCGCGCCGCGCCCGGCCGGGATCCGCGGCGGTGGCCACACTGGGCGGGCGCGACCGGTTTGCCGGTCGACGCGCGCCGACCGGCCCGCTCCCCGTCCGGCCGGTGACCCGGATCGGAAGAAACCCGGATCGGAAGAACCATGACCTCTGTTGTACCGGCCGCGGCCTCCGCGGTCCTCTTCAAGGGCGGGCCGACCTTCGTCGACCTGCTCATCGACGCTACCGAACTCCGACTCGTCGTCACCGGGCCGGGCATGCTCTACGAGCGCCTGGACCTGGTGACCGACCTCACGCCCTTCGAGGGGCGCACCGCCCAGCGTCTGAGCCGGCTGGCCGACGCGCTGGAGGGCACCGTCCACTGCGGCCTGATCGGTATCGAGGAGGCCCCGGTCACGGTGATCACCCACCGCGCCGGCGCCGCCCTGCAGATCGGAATCGGGCCGGCCTCCATGTATCAGAGCGAACTGCACCTGCGGACCCGCACCGGCGAGACGCTGCGCGCCCTGCTGTGCCGGCTACTGTCCGACGACCCGGGTCGCACGTTCGTCGCCGGCCTGTACCCCGTTCCGGCCACCGGCCACCTGGAACACCATGGTGGCCACGGCGGCCAGGGGCACGGCGACGGCCACGACGGCCAGGGGCACGGCAACGGGCACGGCGATCACGACCACGGCGACGGCCACCACGACCACGGCGGTACTCCGCACGACCACGACCACGGAGGTGCCGGACATGGACGTCCGTAAGAACGCGATCCGCCTCACCACCCAGGAACGGGACCACTTCCTGGAGGCCCTGATCCGGCTGAGGCAGCGCCAGGCACCCGGAGCTCCGGCCGGGGTGAGTGTCTACGACCGGTTCGTGGCGCTGCACGGCGCCGTGATGGCGGTCACCGTTCCGGGGTTGCCGCCCGAGGAGACCGTCAACTTCGGGCACTGGAACATCGGCTTCTGCGCCTGGCACCGCAAGTACCTGCGCGAGTTCGAGCTGGCCCTGCAGGCCGAGGTGCCCGGTGTCACCATTCCCTATTGGGACTGGGCCGACCACGTCGGTGCGACCGGCAAGCTGTTCCACAGGGACTTCCTGGGCTCGCTGCGCACCGGAGCGCCCGCGCCGCTGACCGACAGCGTGCTGCGAGCCTCGGTGCCGCCGGCCGAGCGGCCGGCATGGTGGCCCGCCAACGCTCCCGGGTTCCCGATCCATCCGCTGCTGGAGGACACCTTCGGCACGTCGCTGGCCCGGGGCAGCGTGCAGGTGAGCTGGCCGCCGCCCCAGGCGTCGATCACCCAGCTGGAACAGCTGGTGGTGGATCAGCCGGGGGTGCACCCGTTCTGGTACTTCTGGCTGGTCCTGGAACAGGGCATCACTGGCCTGCCTACCCACAACACGGGTCACAACTTCGTCGGCGGCCACATGTCGTCGCAGGCGTTCTCCCCGAACGACCCGGTGTTCTGGCTGCACCACGCCAACGTCGACCGGATCTGGGCGACCTGGCAGGCAGGCCGGTTGGCCGCGGTGGTCGGCTCCAAGCCGTCGAATCACTACCCCCCGGCCGACCAGTTGTCGCCGTTCGACCTGAAGCCGGCACCGCCCGGCCATCGGCTGGGCGACGCGATGTGGCCGTGGGTGGGCGGTGCGTCCGGGTACGACACGACGAGCCTGGACCCCCAGGTCAAGGCGTTCCTGCCGGACTTCTCCGCGCAGGCCGCAGTGACGGTCGACGACATGCTGGAGGCCGACGCGGTCGGCTACCGCTACGAGCCCCCGGGCGGTCCGTGACGTGACGGACCGTCGGCTCTGTGCCGCGGTCCGATCCGTTCGTCCCCGCGCGTCCGCGGTGTCCGCGGGCGCGCGGGGACCGGGCCTCACCTCCTGGCAGGGGACCCGGGGGGCGGGTCACCCTGCCGGGCAGGCGCGGTGACGGGGGAGGACCCGGCGCTCACGCGTGGGGCGAGGCCTCCTCGGCGAGGCGGGCCTGACCGTAGTCCCAGACGGTGACCAGGCTGCGGTCGCCGCCGGTGTTGGCCCGGACCTCGACGTTCACGTCCGACAGGAAGGACGTCAGGTACGGCTGGCGGCCGGACCACCGCTGCGCGAACCAGTCGCCGGTGTCCGGGCGGAGCAGCAGCTCCGCCATCGGGCGCCCGGCGACCACCACCACGTCGCCCGGGACGGTGGGGAAGCGGGACCAGGACAGGGCCGTGGGCGAGGCCGGGAGCCGGTGGGTGCGCAGCGAGCGCTCGGGTTCGAAGACCGCCGTCCACCGCGGCCCCGAGCCCTCGTCGCGCAGCCGCAGCACCGCGCCGTCCCCGATGCCGAAGGCGATGTGCTGGCGGACGCCGTCCCGCTCCCGGTCGTCGAGTTCGGAGAGCACGGCGAACAGGGACGTCGCGGCGGTCCGCCCGCGCTGCGCGTCCCGGCCGCCGAGGACGGCGGTGGCGCCGTCGGCGACGAGCTGCACCGAGCGGGCGACGCCGCCGAGGGCGACACCGAGCATGCCGGAGACCTCCGGGTCGTACCCGGCGCCGAACAGCTTGCCGCGCAACCGCGGTGCGTAGTCGGCGAGTTGCTGGGCCAGCGCGCGGCAGGCCGCGGTGGCGGCGGTCTGGCTGAGCGGCTCCCCGGGGGCGCCGGAGGCGACGGAACCGAGCAGCACGGGCGAGCCGAAGCCGTCGATCCTGCTGAGCAGCACCGCGTCCCGGCGGTGCTCCTTGCCACGGCGGTTGCTCTCCCCGCGGACCGAGGCGGCGCGCACCACCAGCGGGCCGAGGTCGGCGCCGTCGACCACGCTGTCGGCCACGGCGTCACGCCCGAGCGGCAGTTCGCGCGGCACGGCGGGCGAGGGCGCCTCGACGGGCTCCGCCCGGGCGGCGGCCAGCTCGTCGAGCTTGGCGCCGAGTGCGCGGGCCTCCTCCTCGGCCCGGGCCCGCCCGCTGCTCTCCGCGGCGAGTTCGGCGCCGAGCGCGCGGATCCGGTCCTCCGCCGTCGCCCGCCCGGACGCCTCCGCGTCGAGCTGGGAGTGCAGCAGGCCGACCCGGTCGGACAGGCTCTGCCGTGCGGCCTCGGTCTCGGCGCTGCCGGACCGGCCGACGGTGAGCTGGGCGATCAGGTGGGACCGTTCCGCGTCCAGCAGGCGGAGGTCGTTCTGCAGCCGGGCGATGTGGTTCTGCGCCGACTCGTCGGCGAGGCGGTGCTGTTCGTCGCTGCGGGACTGGCGGACGGCCTGCCAGATGTTGGCCCCGACGCTGAGCATCAGGAGCACGAGCAGGAACACGGTCACGGTCTCTCCTCTCGGGTGCCGCGGTCGTGCGTGCCGCGGTGGGCCGGGTGGTCGTCGGGGCGCGGGTGGTCGTCGGGGGTGGGCCGTGGTGCGGTGGGCGGCGCGGGGCGCGGGTTGCCGGGCCGGTCCTGGTTGGTGCGCGCGGCGGTCCGCAGCCGGTGGGCGGCGCGGCGGGCCGGCGGCGCGGCGGAGTAGACGTCCAGGCGGTGCCAGAGCTCGGCCCGCCGGGTGAGGTCGGGCGCGTCGCCGGACCCCGGGGGGCGGGGCAGCCCGTGGGCGTCCAGCGCCCAGCCGAGTGCCGCCGCCTGGGCCCGTCCCTCCAGCCGCACCTCCTGGAAGGCCGAGGTGAGCCGGGCCAGGGTGAGCGCGGTGACCGCTCCCCGCGCACCGTCGACGGCGGGTCGGACGACCTGCTGCAGCAGGGTCTCCAGGCCCGAGAGGGCCCGGTCCCGGGCCCACCAGTCCGGGACGACGGCGTACACCGGGAGGGCGGCCGCCGCCGGACCCCACCACTCGTGCCGCCAGCGCCGGTGCCAGCCGGCGACGGCCGACAGGCCGACCCCGTGCCAGTCGTGCGCGGCGGTCACCACCATCACCGCCCGCGGCGCCCCCGGCCGGGCGAGGGCGGCCGTCGCCGGTTCGGCCGCCCGGCGCTCCGGGCCGTCCGGCGGGCCGGACCGGTCGGCGACGGCGAACAGCAGCAGGTGGCTCCCGGCCGGATCGGCCGAGCAGTCCGGCACGGACGGGCCGCCGGTCGCGTCGGGGTGGTCGGTGCCGTTGGTGGCGTCGGGGTCGTGGTTGGCTGGGGTGCCGCCGGGGGCGTCGGGGGTGGTCAGCTCGCCCTCCAGCCAGGCGCGGACGGGTCCGGCGGCCGGTCCGGCGACCGCGATCCGCAGCCGCGGCACGGTGCCGGCGGCGAGCAGCGCGGCGTCGCGGGCGAGGTCGGGGTCCAGGCCGCAGGCCCGGCCGAGCGGCAGCCCGGAGAGCAGGCCGGCGGCGCGCGCCACCACGGGATCGACCAGGTCCGGGGCGGCCGGGCGGAGCCCGTCGTCGGTGCGGTCCCGGGGCCGACCGGCGTGGCCCTCGGGCCCGTCGGGGCGGCTCACCGGCCGGTCGGGGCGTGGCCGAGCAGCAGGCGGCCGCGCTCCGAGGCGTCGGTGGGCGGCGCCAGCGGAGTGGTGAGCACCCACAGCACCGTCCGCGCCTGGTCGCCGCGGTGCACCGCATTGCCCGTGCACCACCTCGTCCAGTACTCCATGCTCCAGTCGGCGATCTCCTCGGGCGACGCCGCCCGCCGGCCGAGTGCGGCGGCCGGGGCTTCGAGCAGCGCGGACACCCTGGAGCGCCACTCCCACCACCAACTGCCCCGGTGGGCCGGGTCCTCGTGGCAGAGCCGGCCCAGGGTGGCGTCCAGCTTCTGGGCGGACCGTGCGACGGTGGTGGCGCCGCGGACCTTGCTGAGGCTGCTCAGCTTCGCGGTCCAGGCCTGCGGCAGCCGTTCGGCCTGCGCACGCGACCACGGCACATTGTTCTCGGCGTACCCGCCGAGCGTGCGGTCGACGGCGAGCAGCCTCCTCGCCTGCGCGATCCGCACGGCCCACGGCAGGACGCGCTCCTCCTCCTGCTCCGGAACCTCCGCGTCGTCGAGCACCGCGCGCAGTTCCACGCGGTCGGCCTCGGCCGGTTCCCCGGACTCCGGTACGTCCAGCGGGACGACGAACGCCTCCTCGAACACCCCCGGCAGGGCCGGGACGAGCACGTCCGGGCCCCCTTCGACGACCTCGTCGAGCAGCAGGGCGGCCTCGGCCAGTTCGGCGCGGCGTGCGGCCACCCGCTCGGCCGGGATCTTCAGCACGGCGAGGTGCAGCCGGAGCCAGAGCCCGGCCGGGTCGGTGCTGTCGGTGTCGTTCCGGAGCTCGGTGTCGTTCCGGAGGTCGGGGTGGGCGGCGGCGACCGCGGCCAGCCGGGCGGTGAAGGCGGCGAGCGGCGCCTCTTCGAGCGGCGCCTCCTCGGAGGGCGGCTCTTCGGACGACGGCTCTTCGGAGGACGGCTCTTCGGACGACGGCGCGGGCCCGGCCTGCTCCGCGGGCTCCTCGTCGGTCGGATCGGCGGGCCCGGTCGGGTCGGTGGACCCGGTGGACCCGGTGGGCTCGGCGGGCGGATCGGTGTACACCGAGTCCGTGGTGTCCGCCCCGTCCGTGGCCGCCGGGCCTGCGGACACCCCGGCGGCGGCTGCGGCCGACTGCCGCCCACCGCCGGAGCCGTCGTCGGCCGGTCCGCCGCCCGGCGCCCGGTCCGCGGTGGCGCCCTCCCCGCCCGGCCGCACCCCGCCCGGCCGCACCCCGGCCGGCACGGGGGCCGCAGCAAGGGCCGGCGCCGAGCCCGTCCCGGTCCCGACCGCCGTTCCCGCCCGCGCGGCGGTTCCCACCACCCGCCAGAGCTGCCAGGCCAGCGCGGCGAGCAGCCGCTCGGCCTCCCGCTCGGCCTTCGCCTCCGCCTCCGTCACCGTCGTCCCCGTCGCCGCGGGCCGGCCGGACGGTGCCACCGCCTCCACCGCGCGGCGGTTGAGGCCGCCCATGAATCCGTACAGCTCCTCCAGGAACGCCGTCCGGGAGGCGGACGGCAGCAGGAGCAGCTCGTGGGCCAGCTCCGCGAAGCCGCGCAACAGCGGGTCGAGCCCGTCGTCGGGCGCCGCCTCGGGCGCCTGCGCGGGCGTCCCCCCGGGCCCGGGGCCCGCGTCCGGTGCAGTCGTCGTCCCCATCAGTGCCTCCCGCTGGTCGGGTCCCAGTAGCTGTTGAACTCCCGCAGGCCCGGCTCCATCTCGGCGCGGTACACCCACCCCGGCCGCTGCTCGATGTGCGCGAAGGAGCCGGCGTCCGGGTACGGCACGTGGCCGCGGTGCACCCGCAGCCAGCCGTGGGCGTCGAGGGTGAAGCGCAGGTCGTCGGCCGCGGCCTCGCTGTTGGCCGGCGGCACGGCGAGCCGGCCGAGCCGGACCGGCTCCCCCTGCGCGGGCTTCAGCAGCACGTTCAGGTGGGTGGCCGCGCCGGCAGGGCTGCGCAGCCGGGAGCTCCGGCCGGGCACCGGCGGGATCTGCGGGTCCGGCCGGGCCGAGGTGTGGAAGAGCAGGTCGAGGTAGTCGCGCGGGTCGGCGCCCTCGGGGTGGGCGGGGAAGACCTCGGTCAGCGGACCGGGCCTCCCGTCGGGCCGGGCGGGGGAGACGCAGATCGCGCCCGGGACGGAGAGCCGGCCGAGGTAGTGGTCGAACACGAGGGCGCCGTCCGCCGCTCCGTGGAGGTCGAGCCCGAACTCGCCGCTCCCGGCGTCCGCGGCGCCGACGTGGTAGTGGGGGTCGCCGTGGCAGAGGAGGACGAAGAGCCGCAGCCGGTTGTCGACCTCCGCCTGGAACCTGATCTCGGGCGTCCCCTCGAAGTCCCAGACCGCGCGGGTGGCGTGGCGCTTGTACTCGGGGATGCGCTCGATGTCGAGGAGGCCCCACTGGATGGCGTCGCTCCCCGCGCGGGGGCGTTGGACGTCGATCCGGCGCACCACCCGCCGCCAGTTCGAGCGCAGGCCGAGCCGCCCGTCGGGGGTGAGCTCCTCGTAGGGGGTGCCGGAGCGGAACAGGCTGTAGAGCACCCCGCTCTGGCCCAGCAGGCCGAAGTCGCAGGGCAGGCAGGCGAACAGGCCCTTGGTCTCGACGGCCAGCTCGGAGGCCTGGACCTCGCTGTTCCCGGCGTCGTTCGCGTGGAGGCCGGCGGCGTGGCCCTGGAAGCCGCGGATGGTGTGCAGCCACGCGGCACCGATGGAGGTGGCCTGCTTGGCGAGGTAGCCGGTCTCGGTGTGGATCCGGCTGGGGTTCCAGACGGCGGTGCGGCGGGTGCCGTCGCCCTGGTCGGAGAGCAGGCGGGCGGCGAGCCTGCTCTCCAGCGCCCGGCGCACGCCCTTCATGGCGCTGGTGCGGCCGGAGAGCACGACCTGGTCGAGGACGGGTTCGGCCCGGTCGTTCCCCGGCTCCGCCCGGGCGAAGGCGTCGGCCACCAGGGAGGCCGCCATCGTCGCGGCCTGCTCCAGCACGGGCTGGACGAGCATCCGGAACTCGGCGACCGGCAGCTCCACCGGCGCGGACGGGTGGGACAGCAGGACGCCGCCCCCCTCGGTGAGTTCGATGATGTCGGCGGGGTCGATCAGGTACGGCCGGTCCTCCTGCCCCAGCACCCGCTTGGCCTGCTCCGCGATCCGCCACAGCCGGTGGAAGCGCTCCTTGCGGACGGCCACCTCGTCGGGGTCCTCCGGCGCGGCCGCCCCGGACCAGTCGGTGGGCAGCACCCGCTGCAGCTCGGCCCGGACCGGGCGGGAGACCAGCTCCTTGCGGTTCTCGCCGGTCTGCTCGGCGACCTGGACGGACAGCGGCTTGCCGCCGTGTCCCTCCATCGTCCGGCCGGGCCCCAGGGCGTCCACCAGCCGGGCCTTGATCCAGTACAGGACGTGCAGTGTGAGCAGGTCGCCGCCGAGCTGGCCGTGCCCGATGGTGCCCAGGATCCGCGGGCTCAGCTTGTAGTGGCGGCCCGCGACGAAGGCCCTGGCCGGGTCGGCCAGCCGGGTGTCGTCGGTGAGCGTCATCTCCAGCAGGGCGATGTCGCTGGTGCCGCCGCCGATGTCGACCACCAGCATGATCCGCTGCCACTGGTCGGTGCGGCCGGGCACCGGGCGCGCGGAGGCCCGCAGCGACTCCAGGCCCAGTTCCAGGTTGGCCGTCAGATCCCGCATCAGGAAGTACAGGCCGGCGGCGAGGCCCTCGTCGATGCGCAGGTCCACGGTGTCGATCGACAGGCCCTCCTGGACGAGCCGGCCCAGCTTCTCGCGGTCCTGCGGCAGCGCCGAGGTCGGGTAGGTGAGCAGCGCGGTGCCCATCCGCGGCGGCTCGCCCTCCTCGCCGTCGTCCACGTGGCGTTCGGCACCCTCGATCAGCAGCCGCAGCAGGTGCTGGATGAGGTGGACCGGCGCCGGCAGGCCGTCCCGGGGGCCGGCGCCGCGATGCTCGAAGAAGGTCCGCTTGAGGCCGGTCACGCCGTCGGCGTCCTCCGCGCACAGCTCCCAGCCGGCGTTGTCGTACCAGGAGACGCCGGGGCGGTCGAGCGGCTCGGCGGCCCGGCGGATCGCGGTCGCCGGGGCGAAGGTCTCCCCGCCGTGGCCGTCGGCGTACGGCACCGGGCGCAGTGAGTGGATGTCCAGCGGCGGCGTCGCCACGGTGGCGGTGACCAGCCGGTGCAGGCGGTCCGCCAGCCACGCCTGCAACTGCTCGTCGGCCACGGCGCCGGCCCGGACCGCCTCGACGCGCAGCAGGACGGCGGTGGCGACGTCGAGCTCGCCGAGGCGGCCGAGCGCCTCCGCGCCGGTGAGCGTGCGGTGCTGCTGCCGGTCGAGCTCCAGGTGCTCGGCCCGCAGGCCCTCCAGCGCCCGGCGCCAGGACTCCGGGGCGTCGGGCGGCGGGGCGGTCAGCGCGGCCAGCTCCCGCCCCAGGGTCCGCTGCTGGGTCGCGTCCACCGCGCGGTCCGAGATCACCGAGGTGTCGACCACCGTCGCGGTGGAGGCGGTGGTGCCGAAGTCCACCGCGACCACCCGGCCCTGCTCGCCCCGCAGCCGGCGTCCCCGGGCGCGGGAGTCGCGCAGGACCAGCAGGGGCGGCTCCACGTCCGGTGCGGCCGAGGGGCTCACCCCGGGCGGCAGGAAGGTGAGTTGGACGGCCGCGTGGGCGGCCCCGGGGGCCAGTGCCCCCGAGTAGCCGACCTTCCAGGAGACCACCACGACGAGCGGTTCGCCGGGCGGGTCGGCCGGGTCCCACGGGCCCGGGTGGACCACCTCCAGCGGCAGGCTCGCGCCGGAGACCAGCACCCGGCGGCCGGTCACGGTCAGCCGGGTCGGGTCCGCCGGGGCCCAGACCGCGCGCAGGGCGGCGGCCAGCGCCGCGGGGCAGGGCGCCCCGTCCTCGTCGGCCACCTCCAGCCCGGCCGGCAGGTGGGCGGTCAGATTGCCCTGGTAACCCTCCGGTTCGAGGATCACGGTGGGCAGCAGGTAGCCGTTCTCGACCGCGAGCAGCGAGAACTGGCGGGCGCCGTCGGCGACGACGGCGTCGCCGCGCAGCCCGCCCTGCTCCGGAGCGGCGAAGCCGATGGTCAGTGCGGAGGTCATGCGTCGCCCTCGTTCCACTCGCGGAGGATGTCGTCGATGTCGCGGACCGCCTGCGGCAGCGGACGCTCCTCGCCGCCGTCCGGTGCCCCCAGCGGCGCCCGGAAGTCCGCCGGGCTGAGCAGGGACCTGGACGCGTCGCCGAACACGCGCGTCAGCTCGGCCAGCGCGTAGTCCATCAGCCGGTCGAGCTCGTCGCCGACCCGGGCCGCGGCGGCCTCGGCCATGGCCGCCCGCAGCTGCGCCAGTGCCAGCGGGTGGCGCCGGCGCCGGTCGTCGGCGTCGGAGGGCACCTTCATGGTGTGGTGCCAGGGCAGGGCGTGGCGGGACTGGGCGGGGAAGTCCGCCGCCCAGTCGGCGGCCTTGGGCATGGCGTCCTCGGCCAGCGCCGCCTTCAGCTGTTCGGCGACCTCGGCCACGTCCAGCGCGAAGTCCACGTAGTCCAGCAGCCCCACGTCGTGCCGGCGCCGCTGGTAGACCTCGGTCAGCAGCCGGGCGGACTCGTCGTCCTCGTCGCGCAGCCAGCGCAGCAGCGGCCCGCAGTCGCTCTGCCAGTACGCGCCCCAGGCGTCCAGCCACTCCTGGACGGCCGCCAGGTTCCGGGCCACCGCGTCGTCGATGGTGGCCCGGAAGGTCTCCTGGTAGACGACGGTGACGTCCGGCGAGATCGAGTCGTCCTGGCGCTGGTCGCGCTTGGCCCCCGGCCCGATCCGGTTGCGCCGGGGCGGCTCGCTGCGCGACACCAGCAACTCGGGGTTGTCGGAGGCCCGTTCCATCAGGTGGTTCCAGGGCTCCCAGCGGTAGACCTCGTTGCGGACCTGCCGGCTGACCTCGGCGAAGGACGGCGGCAGCGGGCCCTCGGGCGTCTCGTCCTGCGGGTCGCGCAGCTGCCGGAGCTGGCGGGTGGCGCGGTGGAACACCGCCCGGATCTCCTCGAACCGCGTGGCGGCGCTGACGTACTCCTCGGAGGGCGCCACCAGGTCGAGGCAGAGGCGCCGCCGCAGATCGCGCAGGGCGGTCGCCAGCTTCTCCTTCGACTGCTGGGCCCGCTCGGCCTTCTGGCCGACGCCGTGCTCGCGCACGTGCGCCTCCAGCAGGTCGCGCAGCGCCTTGAGCCCGCCGTCCTGGTCGTAGTGGTGCAGCCGGGCCGCCCAGTCGTCGCCGGGGTGCTGGGCCTCCAGCCGGGTCACCGTCTCCTGCCAGTGCGGCAGCGGATCGGTCCGCAGCCCGGCCAGCACCCGGTCCAGGACGGCCCTGGTCTCGGGCGAGGCGCCCTCGTAGCTCAGCCCGTACGCCTCGATGGCGGCCACGGCGGACACCGCCACGATGCGGTCGGCGCGCCGGCCGACGTACTTGCCGCCCTGGATCCGGATGCCGTTGAGGGCGTCGGTGAGCGGGGTGCTGCCGTCCCCGGCCGGGGGTGCGCCGACCCGGTCGAAGAGGTTGGCCGCGACGAGCGCGGCGTCGGCGAGCGCGGCGGGCGTCCGGTCGTCGTCGGTGAGCATGTCCCAGAAGGACAACGCCTCACGGGAGTAAGGGCGTTGGGCGTGCAGGACGACCAGGATGGTGTGCATGTCGGCCAGCACCCGGCGGCTGAGGTTGCGGTCGCGCCCGTACGAGCCGACGGCGCCGATCCCCGGGAAGTCCAGGACCTGCACCTCGTGCTCGTGCATCAGCCCGCCGATCTCCCACTCCTCCGGGGAGACGAGGACGGTCTGCTCGACCCGCTCGATCAGCGGGAAGCTCGCCCGTAGCGCCTGGCCGTCCTCGGCCACCTTGGCCCGGGTGAAGTGCACGGACTCCACCCGCGGCGCCTCGTCCGGCGTGGCCTCGACCGGCGGCAGGAGCAGGGCGGCGCGGACGGCGGCGGAGTCGATGTCCAGCGCACCGCTGTCCACCAGGTCGCGCTGGCCGCGCAGCGCGTCGCGGATGCGGCACAGCTCGACCACCGCGTCCCGGTGGGTGGCGGCGATGGTCAGCGGGTTCACCGCGACCACCCCCTGGCCCGGGCGGCCCCACAGGCACGGGTACCAGCTGTTGAACGCGCCCCAGCCGCGTTCGTCGAGCACCGGGTTGTGACCGCCGATCAGCTCCCGGGCCCGCAGCTCGGGGTGCCGGGCCTCGATGCCCTCGACCAGTTCGGCGAGGATGTCCCCGACGCAGGAGCCGAGTTGGGCGGTGCTCATGTAGCGGATCAGGGTGCGCGGGGCGACCTCGGTCCGGCTGCCCGGCTCGCCGCGCACGAGCCGGAGCACGGTGATGTTGCCGGTGGCGGGACGCTCCTCCACCGCGAGCAGGTCGGGGCGGCCCAGCAGGGTGCCCACCAGCAGTGACTTGCCGACGCTGTACTCGCCGACCACGGCGATCGAGACCGGGGCCTCGGCCCGGGCCCGGAGCTCGCCCGCGAGGTCGAGCACCTGCTCGCGCAGGGCGGCCTCCTCCGGGCCCTCCGGAGGGTCGAACCCGGCCAGCAGTGCCTCGACGGCCTGGGCGAGATCGCTCAGCGCCGAGAAGTCCATCGAACGCGACAACGGTCAACTCCTTGGAATGCGAGGGGCTGCGGCCGGAGGACGGGCCCGAGGGGCCGGTCAGGCCGTAGTGGACGAGTGCCGGGCGCCGACGGGGGGAGGGGGTGGGTGCGGGGCGCGGTGAGGGTTGGGGTGGCGGGTGGGCAGGTGGCAGGTGGCCGGGTAGTCGGGCGATCCGGTGCCGAGGTGTCGCGGTGCTGGGGTGCCGAGGTGTCGAAGTGCCGAGGTGCTCAGGTGCGGATGAAGAACAGCTCCAGGCGGACCGTGCCGGGGCGGCCCTGACCGTCCAGGTACGGGCGGATCAGTCGGCGGTCGTCCGCCGGGAAGAACCCGGGCGCGACCGCGTGCACCAGCGGCGCGGCGGCGTCCGCCAGGCCCTGGCTGCGGCCGAGGTCGGCCGTGCAGTGCGCGCAGCCGGCGGCCGTGCCCCAGACGAACACCAGCGCGGCGCTGCGCCCGGTGTACGGCCCGATCTCGGCCTTCAACCGGTTCGCGAAGGCGGTGCGGGCGGCGGGATCGCCCCCGAGCAGCCCGTCGACGTCCACCTCGACCACCACCGACGTGCTGTTCGGGTCCAGCCCGGGCGGCGGGGCCGGGGCGGTGGCGGTGGGCTTGGGTGCCGGACTGGTCGGCGACGAGGACGACGATGCGGACGACGAGGCCGGGGCCGACGGGGAGCCCGCCGCGGAGGGCGAGGACGACGGCGCCGCGACGGGGAGCGGAGTGCTCTGGCCGCCCAGCACCACCAGCACCATGACCACCATCAGGTCGGCGAAGAGCCAACCGGCACCGGCCAGCAGCCACGTGCCGCCGCGCCCGGTCATCCGGCACCCTCGCCGTCACGCCGGTCAGGGCCACCGGGGTCGGCGGGTCCCGTGGGGGCGGCGTCCCGGGGCGCCGAGTCGCGCGGCACCGCGTCGTAGGGCACCGCGTCGTAGGGCACCGCGTCGTGCGGCACCGCGGCGGGCGGCACCGCGTTGCGCGGTGTGGGGGCCCGGTCCGCCGGAGGCGCCTCCGCACGACGGTCGGTGACGGCCGCCGCGCCGTAGGCGCCCACCCGCGGGTCCGGGACCGTCGCCGGTGCCGCCGGTGCCGCGGGTGCCGCCGGTGCCGTCGCCGGCGTACCGGTACGCCCCCCGTGCGCTGCCGCGACCCGGTGCGCTCCCGTCACGGCCCGCCCCGACGGATCGGCCGCCGGGGGACGGTCCGCGTACCCCCGCCAGGACTCCCCGAGCCGTTCCAGCTGCGCCCCGGTCTGCGTGAGCGCCTTCTGCAACCCGTCCGCCGACTCCACCAACTCGTCCCGGTGCACGGCCAGTTCGTCTCGACCCGTCCGCAGCTCCGTCTCCTGCCGGGCCAGCGTGTCCCCCAGCCGGGCCAGCCGCTCACCCAGCGACTCGCCCTGTCCGCCGAGCGCCTCCACCCGGCCGGCGAGCCCGGCCACCACCGCAAGCGCGGCTTCCACCGCCGCGAGCAGCTCGGCCTGTGCCGCGGCGGCGTCCAGCCGGCCCGCGGCGCGGCGCTCGCCGTCCTCCCGGACCAGCTCGCCCAGGGCGGCGACCCGGTCGCCGATCACCGCCGCGGCCTCCTCCACCTCGCCGCGCAGCGAGGCGGCCAGTGCCGCCACGGCCAACTCGTACGCCGTGCCGATCCGTTCGGCTCCCTCCTCGGCGGCCTCGCCGAGGGCGTGGGGCAGCCCGGAGACCGCGCCGTCCAGACCGGCCACGACGCCGACGAGGTCCCGGGCGCCGGCGGTCAGGGTGTCGGTCGCGGTGGTGAGCAGTTGCTCGGCCGCCCGGCTGCGCTGCTCCAGGGCCTCGGCGTGCAGGACGGCCTGCCGCGCCTGGGTGTCGACGGCGCCGGCGAGCACCTGGTCGAAGCGCCCGGCCGCGGACTCGGCCGCCGCCGCGATCCGGTCCGCGGTGCTCGCGGCGCTGCGCTCCATCCCGGCGGCCAGCTCGGCCACCGCGCCGGCGACGCGGTCGCCGAACAGCTCGCTGCCGCGCGTCAGTCCGGCCGCGGAGGCCGCCGCCCGGTCCGAGGCCTCGGAGACCCGTTCGGTGCCCTGCCGCAGCGCCGTGGTCGCCTCCTCGATGGAGCGCACCGCCGCCACCGCCGTGCGGGCGGCCTCGGTGGCCTGCTTCAGGACCTTGCGGGACTGGTCGCCGGCGCCCGTGGAGAGGTCGATCAGCTCGCGCAGCCCCTCGGCCGCCGACTGCAGCTCGGTGGCGAAGCGGCGGGGCTCGGTGTGCGCGGCGGCCACCGCCATCGCCTCGGTCTGCGCCAGCGCGAAGGCCAGCCGGCGCACCAGCTCCCTTCCTTGGGACTCCTCCTGATGCGCCAGCACCTGGCGCACGATCCCGGCGGTCACCAGGCCGATCAGCAACAGCACGGTGTAGCCGACCAGCCAGTCGAACCTGGCCGGTCCGGCGAGATGCCCGCCGAAGCCCTGTTGCCACAGTTCCAGGAACGAGGCGCTGTCCGGTCCGGCCGTGATCCGGCCGGCGGCGCGGTCGTCCAGGTAGTCCTGGTAGGCGGAGACCGCGAGCCCGAGGCCGCCCCAGGTCAGCAGCAGCGGGAGGAGCACCATCGCCGAGGAGGCGAGGTGCAGGGCGGTGGCCGCCCTGCCGCGCCGCCCACCGCGCGGCCCCAGCGCCGTCGCGCTCCCGTACGCGGCGACCAGGCTGCCGCCGGCCCACGGCGCGAGGCCCTTCCCGGTCCGGACCGCCGTCGCCAGATCGCGCAGGACCTCGCCGAACGCCTCCACCCGCGGTTCGGCGGCCAGCGATTCGAGTTCCTGTGCCAGCCCGGCCGGGTCCGAGGCCTTCGGTGCCGGCCTCGCCCGCGATTTCCCCCCACCCGGACCGTTCGCTCCCGCACCATGTGGCAGGGCCATGTCCCCCAGCTCCTCCGTCCACCCCGTACGGATCATGGGCGCGCCAAACTGCCAAGATCCTCAAGTGAGTTGATGATCAGTCGGCGACGCCGTGACGACCATCGTAGGGCTATCGCGTAATACGGCGGTCCGCTTTTCCTTCCATTTATGTAATCGACATCACTTCCCGCGGAAATGGCATGCCCATTACTTCTCCCCGAGGACCTCGACCACGACATCGCGCTGATCGTCGACGGCGACCTGGTCGTGCACGGCTTCCTCGACGACTACGTCTCCGGCATCGGCCTGCTGGTCGTCCTCGGCGATCTGGTGGTGCGCGACCTCGTCTCCCGGGGCTCCGTGTACGTCGCGGGCGACCTGCGGGCCGAGGGCATCGTGTACGGCCACTACAACGACTTCACCTTCGAGGTCGGGGGAGCCGTCCACGGCCGGGCGCTGGTGCTCGCCGACAAGTCCGCCTCCTACACCGTGGGCGAGCTGGAGGTCGAGATCGACTCGTACGACCCGACCCGGGAACAGCTGCGCGCCGCACGGGAGATCCTGGTGCCCCAGGCGTACGAGGGCGGGGCCGAGCGGGCCCGCAGGGGCAAGCGGCCGAAGCTCGACCGGCCGAGCTACCGACCGGTCTGCGGCCGCCTGCACGCGGGCGAGCCGCTCTTCCGAGCCCCGGACTGACGGGGGCGGCGAGGCCCCCGCGCACCACCGGGAGCACGGGGGCGCGGGCGGGCCTGTAACGGCGCGTGTGGCGCGGCACCGGCGTGCGGGGGCGCTTACGGGCTGCGGCGCGACCGGTGCGCCCTGTTGCGGGGCGGCGCGCGGTACGGGAGGTTGGTCGCGGCTCGCGCCGGTCGCCACCTCGGCGGGCGCGCAGCATGCCTGACGACCGATCATGTGGAGGTATGCGCGATGACGTCGAAGATCCTGCTGGTCACCGGTGACGCCGCGGAGTCGCTGGAGGTGTTCTACCCTTACCAGCGACTCCGCGAGGAGGGCTACCAGGTCGACATCGCGGCGCCGGCCAGGAAGCGGCTGCAGTTCGTCGTCCACGACTTCGTCGACGGCTTCGACACCTACACCGAGAAGCCCGGCTACACCTGGCCCGCCGACGTCGCCTTCGCGGACGTGGACCCGGCCGACTACGTCGCGCTGGTCATCCCCGGCGGCCGGGCTCCCGAGTACCTGCGCAACAACCCCGACGTGCAGCGGATCGTCCGGCACTTCTTCGAGGGCGACAAGCCGGTCGCGCAGATCTGCCACGGCCCGCTGGTCTCCGCAGCGGCCGGGGTGCTGTCCGGGCGGCGCAGTGCCGCCTACCCGGCGCTGGAGCCGGACGTGATCGCCGCAGGCGCGCAGTACGTCGACGGCGAGGCCGTCGTGGACGGTGTGGTCGTGTCGGCCCGGGCCTGGCCCGACCACCCGGCGTGGATCCGCGCGTTCGTGGAGGTGCTGCGGGTGAAGGCGCCGCTGTCCTGACCGCCCACTCCGCGCGCGGCCGTCCCCGCGCGCGGCCCCTCCGCCCCCTGGTGCCTCCGCCCGGGGGCGGAGGCGCTTCCCCGGGGATCCTCGGGGTCGGCTACGACCTGAGGGGTAGCGACCCGCGCGGCGGGATCGGACCAGGGGTGGACACGGTCCGGACCTGCGGCTGACGACCGCTGCGCACTCGCCTGTCAGAGTGTCAGCTGTCGGTATCCGGGCGGCTGTTGAGTACATCCGCCCGTTCGATCGCGGGAGGGCGGCGGCATGGCGGAAGCGGTGTACGGACGGCCGGAGCAGGCCGGGGAGGCGGCACGGCAGGGGAGCGCGGCACGGGCGGAGCGGCGGCGGGGAGCAGCCGTCCGCGCGGTGGCCGTGGTCCTCGCCGGCGCGGGGCTGGTGGGCGCGCTGGCCCCGGTCGCCGCGGCGACCGGGGCGCGGGGTGCCCGGCCGGCGGTGACCGTGGACGGCGGAGCGGTGACGGTCGACGGGGCGCCGGTGGCGGAGGCCGCCGGGCGGGCCGACCGGGCGGCCCTGGACGCCGCCGTCCGCGCCATGGTGAGCCCGGGCGGCTCCACCGCCGCCCTCGGCCTGGTCGTCGAGCGCGGCCGCCCGGCCTGGAAGGGCGCGGCCGGTACGGCGGACCTCGCCACCGGTGCCCCGGCCTCCCCCGACGGGCGGTTCCGGATCGGCAGCGTGACCAAGACCTTCGTGGCGACGGTCGTGCTGCAGCTCGTCGCCGAGCACCGGGTCGGCCTGGACGACCCGGTGGAGCGCCACCTTCCCGGCGTGGTGCCGAACGGCGGGCAGATCACCGTCCGCCAGCTGCTCGGTCACACCAGCGGCATCTTCAACTACACCGAGGACGCCTCCTTCGCGTTCGAGGAGAGCGCCGGCACGCTGCAGCAGTGGCTCGCCACCGGCCGCTGGCGCTCCTACCAGCCCCGGGAGCTGGTCGCGTTGGCGGCGACCCACCCGGCGTACTTCGATCCGGGGAAGGGCTGGCACTACTCCAACACCAACTACATCATCGCGGGGATGCTGATCGAGCGGCTCACCGGCCGCAGTTGGGCCCAGGAGGTGGAGCGGCGGATCATCCGGCCGCTCGGCCTCTCCGGCACCTCCATGCCGATCGACTCGCCCTTCGTCCCGGGCCCGCACGCCCACGGCTACTACAAGCTGGCCGACGGCCCGGCCGACACGACGCTGCTCAACCCGAGCATGGCCGGTTCGGCCGGCGCCGGTGTCTCCACCACGGCCGACCTCACCCGGTTCATCTCCGCACTGCTCGGCGGACGCCTGCTCGGCCCGGCCGAACTGGCCGAGATGAAGCGGGTCAGCCCCGAGAGCGGCCAGGCCTACGGCCTGGGCCTGCAGCGGACGCCGACCGCGTGCGGCGAGTTCTGGGGCCACGGCGGCGGCATCCCGGGCTACACCACCCTGCTGTACGGCGCGTCCGACGGGAAGCGGCAGTTCGCCGCCTCGGTGAACGCCTACGACCTGTCCGACCCGGCGGCCACCAACACCGCGTTCGAGAACCTGGTCGACACCGGCGTCTGCGGCGGCCGCCCGCCGGCCGCTGCCCCGGCGGCCCCGTCGGTCGCCGCCGAGGGCATCCGCGCGGGTACCGGCCCGCTCGCCTGACCGGGGGCTGCGCCGGCCGGGGGCCGGCGCAGCCGAGGCCGGACCCGGCTGCGCCGCACCCGGGGTGCGATCGCGGCCGCCACCCGCGATCAGGACATGCGCGCCCGGGTGACCTGGTTCAGGTGGATGAGGACGTCGTAGGCCCGGCCGATCGCGAGCCGCGGCATCGGGTCGCTGCGGTAGACCGAGCCCGCGTCGTAGGTGGGGCGGCTGACGTCCAGCCAGTCGCGGGCCGCCCGGGGAACGGTGCGCAGGTCGACGTAGTAGTCCCGGTGGCGGACCTGGTCGAGGGTGTACTCGTTCATGTCCGGGGTCGCCGCCGGGACGGTGACGGACTTCCAGCCGTCGGTCAGGACCGCGTCGTTGGTGAGGAAGGAGCCGCTGTCGAAGGTGAAGCCGATGGCCACGTAGGCGCGGCCGTAGGTGTCGCGCAGCCGGGAGCCCTGCGGCTTGGGGTACAGGAAGGTGTCGGTGGCCAGGTAGCCGGTGTGCCCGTTGTGCGCCGACAACAGCACCTTGCCGCCGGTGCGGCGCTGCCACCACGCGGTGTTGTCCGCCATCGCCCGGTCGCGCAGCTGCTCCGCGGCGGAGACGGAGGCCGGGTCGGTGACGTCCAGGGTGGCGAAGGCGAAGGTCTCGGCGATGTTCCGGGCGTGCTGCACCGCCCATGCGTGGGCCTCGTCGCCGGAGGCACCGGCACCGCTGGCGGTGACCAGATCGAGCGCCTGCTGCGCCTTGGCGGCGTCGTCCCGGCGCTCGGCGAGCGGCTTCCGCAGGTAGGCGAAGACGTCGTCGAACGGCCGCAGGCCCGCGTAGAGCCCGTCGAGCTGCGGGAGGACGTCGGGGCGGGCCGCACGGACGTGGGAGGTGACCCGTTCGAAGATCCGGTCGCCGAGCCTCGGGAGACCGAGGTCGTCGCCCACGAAGTGGACCGGGTTCTGCGGGTGACTCCGGTTGTGGGTCCGCATCCAGGCGATCAGGTCGACGAACTCCTCGCGGTCCCACGGGCTGCCGCCCAGGGCGTCCTTGACGAGCTGCCGCGCGTCGCCCGGACCGCCCTGCACGTACTCGTCGATCTGCAGGCCGCTGCTCCAGCTCGTCTCCAGGGCGAAGGCGGTGAAGCCCTTCTCCTCGACGAGGTAGCGGAACAGCCGGTGCTTCATCGCGAAGAACTCGTGCGAGCCGTGGGTGGCCTCGCCGAGACCGACCACCTCGGCGTCGCCGATCATCGAGCCCAGGGCGCGCAGGTCGGCGGTGCGCCCGCCGGGTTCCGTCGTCCGCAGCGGCTGGGCGACGCTCTCCAACGCGCGGACCACGGCCCGGCGCTGCGCCGCCGCCGGGTCCGCGGCCGCGGTGGTGGGGCCGGGGCCCGTCGGCGCGGCGACCGCCACCCCCGGGACCACCACGGCCGCGGCGGCCACCGCCGCGGTCAGCAGCCCGCGCCGCCCGATCCGATTGCTTCCTGCCATCGTTGCGCTCACCTCGACTCGACGGAACGCCGACGATCTCGGCGTTCGCTGAGTTGATCTTCGCGGGGGCCGGACCCGCGGCGCGCTGGGGAGGACCGCCCTCTTCCCCCGGGGGGTAACCCCCCGGTCGGATCCGGTGGCCGGCCCGTGGCGTCGCCGTGCCGCCCCCGTTCCCGTCCCCGTTCTCATGCCGTCCCCGTCCGCGTGCCCGCCCGACGGGGCCGGCACCGGGACAATCGTTATATTGGGGCGGAAAGGGGCAGGATCGCCGACGAGGTGTGGCCAATGCACTCGATCACCGACTGGCTGCGCGGCCTGTCCGGCCCGGTCGTGTACGCGGTCGTCGGCGGCATGGTCTTCGCCGAGGACGCCCTGTTCTTCAGCTTCTTCATCCCCGGCGAGACCGCCGCCGTCCTCGGCGGCTTCCTCGCCCACCAGGGCCGTGCGTCCATCGGCTGGATGGTCGTGGTCGTGGTCTGCGCGGCCGTCCTCGGCGACTCCGCCGGCTACGAGATCGGCCGGCACCTCGGTCCGGCGATCATTCGCACCCGCCCGCTGCGGCGCCATGCCGAACGGGTCGGCACCGCGCAGGACCTGATCCGCCGGCGCGGACCGGCCGCGGTCTTCGTCGGCCGTTTCATCGCCTTCTTCCGCCCGCTGGTGCCCTCGCTGGCCGGGATGTCCCGCATGCCGTACCGCCGGTTCCTCTTCTACAACGTCCTCGGCGGGGTCGCCTGGGGCGTGGGCTTCACCCTCCTCGGCTATTTCGCCGGAGCCGCGTACAGCAGGGTGGAGGGCACGGTCGGCCGGGTTGCCGCCATCGCGATCGCCGCGGTCGTCGCCGTCACCCTGCTGGTCTGGTACCTGCGGCGGCGCCGCTCCCGGGGGCGTGAGCCGTCCGACGACGGCGGCGGACGGGATCCATGAATCGGTCGGCCCTGACCGGCCCGGTGCCCGGAATCACCGTTGCCCGTCGGCGGACCCGGCGGACCCGGCGGGCCAGGCAGAGCCGCCGTCAATGCCCGGGCCGTCGGTGGCCACGTGTACGGGGAGGGGCTGCTCCTCGACGACGACGCGGCGTCCGGTGGCACGAAGCCCGGCACTCGGGAACGGCTCCAGCACCTCCCGTCCCTCGGGCATCACGTAGTGCTGCCACCGGCGGAGCAGCGGATCGGGCTCGTCGGCGTCGTAGAAGGAACCGTGGACGACGCCCTCGACGCCGACCAGCGCTTCCTCACGTGCCGTCGCCCCGTCGAGGATGACGACGACCTCGCCGTTGGCGAACGGTGACGGTGCCGCCGCCTCCTCCTCTCCCACCTGGGCACCGCGGACAGCCGGGTTCAGGAACTCTCCACCATTCCCGCGCCTCTTCCAGTCGGGCCAGCAGCCGTCCTCGTCCGGCCGCAGACCGAGGCTGCGGAGACACTCGGCGGTCGAGGACGAGGGCGACATCTCCACGTCGATGAGAAGCAGCTCCGGCGTCCGCGGAAACGGGCCACGCGAGATCACCTTCACCCGGCCGAGCGGGGCGAGGGCGGATGCGATCGCCCGGGTCAGGTCGGCGCCCTCCTCGTTCGTTGCCTCGGCCCAGAGGGTCATCCAGACGAGACGGTGGGGGGCCAGGGCCATGGGACGGTGCCTCCATACCGACACGGTCGGTCGAGTTGATCTGTCGGGTGCGTCGGTCCGTGCGACCCGCCCGTCGATCCTATGCGAAGACCGCACGGCCCGGCCCGGTCCGAAGCGGACGTCGGGGACCGGGCCGTGCGGGGCGGCGGATCGGTGCGTCAGTGCGTCACATATCCGTCGGGCGAGATGTTGGCGTGCTCGAAATCCTTGCCCTGGTTACCGTTCTTGCAGAAGATCGAGAACTTGGTTCCCTTCTTCACCTGGACGTCCCATTCGTCCTTGCCGTCGGTCGCCTTCTTCCAGAGGTTCCCGTACGCGTCCCGGAACCCGCCGCCGCGCTCGGGCTTGCCCTGCCAGCCCTTCGGCGGGACGAACGGCACGGGACCTTCCAGGTCGGTCGGCAGCCCGTGCTTGACCGCCATCGGGCGGGTTTTCGCGGTGAACCCCTTCTTGGCCTCGCGGGCCAGTGAGTTGAGTGTCGCCACGCCATCGCCGAGTTTGTCCACCGACACGTGCTTCAGGCTCTGGAGTGCCCACCGCATCCACTCCGGGTCGACGATTCTCTTGGCGATGAACTCGTTCTTGGCCAGGAGCTTGGCGAGCTTGGCGGGCTTGGCGGCCGCGTCGCCCACATAGGGGACCATGGCGGCGACCGACAGCCCGGCCCCCATCCAGTCCCCGCGGAAGAGACTGACCACGCCCGACGCGCCGTCGCTGATCGGAGTCGGGTCGAAGATCCCCACGATGTCGATCGCGAGGGTCGCGGCGTCGGCGGCCGACAGGCCTCCTTCGAGGCTCAGGTCCTCCGCCGGGTGCTCCGGCTCGAAGTCGCCCCCCGTGCCCGTGTCCCCACCGGTGCCCGGGTCGGTCGGGGCCGTGGCGTTGTCGCGGGCCACCTGCTTGGCGTGCTCGATGGCCTGCGCCATGGCCTGACCGGCCAGGGACAGCGCCTCCGTCGCGCTCTTGCCCGCCGCGATCGCCGAGTCGTACGCCCTGGCGGACGATGCGTAGGCGTCGCGGGCCGATGCCGCCGCCGAGGTGGCCGAGTTCGCGGCGCGGTGGGCGGCCTGCGTGGCCCGGCCCGCCGAGCTGCTCGCCGAGGCCGCCGCATTCTTGGCGGTGGTGGCGGACTGCGCGGCCTGACGGGCGGAGGTGTCCGCCGCCTTCGCCGCGTCCGCGGCCTGGGCGGCGGCGGCCTGGGCGGCGGCGGCCGAGTCCTTCGCCTGCTGGGCGTGGCCCGCAGCCTCGGCGGCGGCGCCGCGGGCTGTCGCCGCGACCACGGAGGCCTCGGCCGCGCTCTGCGTGGCCACGGCCGCCGCGGCGTTGCCCTCGGCGACCAGGCGCCGGACGCTCGCGACGTGGACGGCGTCGTCGTAGTCGCGCTTCGCGGCCCGGTACTGGACGACGGTGACGAACTCGTGAAGCAGCGGAGCCGGTGACTCCAGGGCGACCTGCGCAGCCGCCCGGGCGTGCGGCCCGCCGGTCGCCGTCAGCCGCAGTGCCGCGACCCTGTCGTCCTCCTCCTGCGCCCTGTACTGGCCACTCGCCAGGAAGGCACGGAGAGACTCGGTCGTGCCGGCCGAGAGGGCGGCCGAGCCGGCCTCCTTGATGGCCGTTCCACCGGTACTCATCAGGGTCAGCACCCGGACCCGGTACTCCTCCTTGAGCACCTCGTGCTGACCGGTCTCCAGGAAGGCGGCCTGCTCGTCCGCGCTCTTGTCCAATACGGCGAGAGCAGCAGTCTTGAGCGCGGGTACACCGGTGGCTACCAGGTCGGTGACCTTGGTGTAGTCGTCCTGGGCCACGGCGGTCTGCCGTCCGGCGGCGAGCCACTGCCGGACGTCGGCCTCGGTACCGGCCAGAGCGGTCCCGGCAGCACGGGAGGTCCACGGCGATCCGGTCCTCATCAGGTGCACGGCCGCTGTGCGGGCGTCGGCCAAGGCGGTCTCCGGTGCCGTGTCGGGCGCCACCGCCTCAGCGAGCAACCGCTTCGTCTCCTCGTCCTGCCGGAGTGACTCCGCACGCTCGTCCGCCTGGAGGGCCGACTGTTCCGCGTACTGCTGCTTCAGCTCCCCGGCGGCCTGGATCGACAGGTCGCGGTCGGTCTCGACCGCCACCTGCTCCGCCTGGCGGGCGGTCGCCTCGACCTGCCCGGCCTGGCCGGCCGCGGTGGTGGCCCGCTGGGCGGCGTCACCGGCGGCGGTGGCGTGCGCGGAGGCGAGGTCGGCCCAGTTCGCCGCCTGGCCCGCGTGGGTGGCCGCGTCGTCGGCCGCGTCCGCCGCCGACTTCGCGTGGCCGGCCGCCGCGTTCGCCGCCGTGCGTGCCTCCTGCGCGGCGGCCAGCGACTTGTCCGCCATCGTCTTGGCCGTGCTCGCCGCGCTGGACGCGGTGGCCGACAGCCGCCGGGCCTTGGCGGCCGCCGCGTTCGCCCGGCGGGACTCGGCCTGCGCGACCGCACTGTTGCCGCCCGCCTCGGCCGCGTGGTCGGCGGCCTGCGCCGCGTTGAGCCCGGCGCTGATCGCCCAGGCCACCGAGACGAGTGCGTCGCCGAGGGCGGTGACGGCCTTGCCGACCGCCTCGGCCGCCGCGGTGGCGTTGACCGCCGCGTCACGGGCGGTCCTCGCCGCGTCGCGGGCCTCGTCCGCCTTCCCCCTGTCGTGCGCGGCCGCGGAGGCGGACTGGTAGGCCTGGGCCGCTGCCCGGCCTGCGGCGGCTGCCGCGCTGGCAGCCGCGGAGGCGGCCGAGCCAGCGATCCGCGCCGCGTTGCTGGCTGCGTTCGCCGCGGTGATCGCGGTCTGTGCGGCCTTCGCCGCACTCTCGGCGGCATCGGCGGCGCGGCGGGCCGCCGCGGTCGCCTGCTCCGCCGAGCCCTGGGCGGCAGCGGTCTCCGCAGCCGCCTTCTGGGCCGCCTCCTTGGCGAGCCGTGCGGCATCCACGGCCCGGCCCGAGGCCTCCTTCGCGGCAGCGGTCTCCTTGACCGCCTCCGCGCTGGCCTGTTTCGCCGTCTCGACGAGCTGGCCGACCGTCATCGTCTCCAGGTCCTGGGCCCGGGCGGCGTGTTGCCCGTCCCGCAGGAACTCCCGTACCGCTTCCGGACCTGCGCTCAGTGCGGCGCTGCCGGCCTGCTTCAGCTGAGGACCGCCGTTGTGCATCAACCGCAGCGTCGCGACCCGGTCGTCCTCGGCCTGCGCCCTGGGCAGCTCCACGGACAGGAACGCGGAGATCGCGGTCGCGGAACCGTCGTTGAGCGCCCGCTGGGCCGCCTCCTTTACGGCGACACCACCGGTGTTCATCGCACGGAGCGTACTGACCTTGTTGTCGTCCGCCAGCGGCCGGTTCCAGCCTGACTCCAGGAAAACGTGGACGTCCTGCGCCGTGCCGGCCAGGGCCCGCTGCGCCGACTCGCGCACGCCGGGCCCGCTGACGTTCACCAGCCGTAGGACGGCCAGCCGCTCGTCCTCCTCGGTGGCGATCCGCCGCCCGGTCTCCAGGAAGGCGGCGATGTCCGCGTCCGGTCCGGTGAGGGCCATCTCGGCTGCGGCCTTCACCGCCGCTCCGCCGGTGCGCCAGGCTTCGACTGCCTGCGCCCGCGGACCGGGTGCCGGAGACGCCGGGACCTCTTCCGCGAACGCGGTGCCGCCGAGCGTGCCGGCTGCGAGCGCGAGCACCGTGCCACCTGTCACGATCCGGTGTTTCAGCCGCTTGCGGGAGAACACCTTCCGGTGCCCCCGCGGTATCAACTGCCCCATGTCCCCTCGAAATCAATAGCTGGAGGAAGGCCCGGCCGCCTCGCGCTCCGCAGAGGGCAACGGCGTCGGTCCGGGCCGAAATGATTCCACACTCCGTCAATCACTCTGGTGTGAGGGCTTTCTGCTGCTCAGTCATCGCATGGCATATCTTCGTCCGATTTGCCGGGATCACACGTCCCCGTGCCGTCAGAGGCCTGCCTGATGGTGATATCAATGACCGCGTCGCTCGGCCGGTCCACGCCCGGCCGGGCGACCGAAGCCGAATACCGGAAAGACATTTGGGGGTGAGGAGCCCGGATGAGGGCCCCTTCTCGTATCCTGGCCGTTGCCACGACGGCCGGTCTCGCACTGCTGGCCGGAGCCTCCGCCTCGCCGCCGGCCGGTGCGACGGCGACCACTGCCGCGCCGATCGCGGTCGAGGACAACGCTTACCCGGACGCGGCGCGCATCCGCGAAGAGACCGGTGTCAAGCTGACGTCTGGCAACGGCAACATCCAGCTGACGCCCTGCAAGGCGAACGTGCCGCAGCTGCGCGTCACGGCCCGCGACCGGGACGACATCTGCTTCACGATGACCGGCACCACGGGGCAGCTCGACCTCGAGATCCCCCGGGCCCACGGCATTCTGAGCGACGGCGTCCGCGACGTCACGGCGTCCATGTCCGTCGCCGACGGCAGCTCGGCCACGTTCAAGGTCCACAAGAGCCTCTGGACCGCAGTCGGCGAGACCGCCGACCCCCAGGGCCGCTTCCACACCCTGGTGGGCCTCACTGCCACCGGGCCCGCCTCGTCCAACTCCGCGCTGTCGGACCGCCCGTACACGGCCAGGCTCGACATCGGCGGACGCGGCTGCACCGGTGTCCTGGTGGACGCGCTCTGGGTGCTCACGTCCGGCGGCTGCTTCGCCGACGACTACGCGCAGCCGGCTGCGGTCCCGGCGGGGGCTCCCACCAAGAAGACCACCGCCACCATCGGCCGGGCCGATCTGAACGGGACCGGCGGCCACACCGCCGCCGTCGTCGAACTGGTCCCGCGCGCGGACCGCGACCTGGTGATGGCCCGTCTCGACACGCCAGCCATCGCCGTCACCCCGCTCGCGGTCAGCGCGACCGCGCCGAGCCAGGGCGGTGAACTGTCCGTCACCGGCTACGGGCGGACCAGGACGGAGTGGGCGCCCATCGCGCCGCACACCGCGTCCTTCGGCGTCGGCACCGTCGAGGCGACCGGCTTCGACCTCGCGCCCAAGGCTCCGGCCGATGCCACCGTGTGCAAGGGCGACGCCGGTGCGCCCATCGTGCGCACCGAGAACGGCAAGCCCGTTCTCGCCGGTCTGATCAGCCGTTCCTGGCAGGCCGGATGCCTCGGCAGCCCCGGCGCCGAGACCCGAACCGACGCGTACGGCACCCGGGTCGACGACCTCGGCCAGTGGATCCGGGAGACGGTCCTGCGTTCGGTCGCCGTGCGCGATGCCAACGGCGACGCTCGTTCGGACGCGTTGATGGCGTACTTCCATGCGGACGGTTCGATCGCGTTCATGACGTCGCTGACCGACACGGCTGGTGCCTTTGGCGAGTTCACGGCCGGGTACCAGGTTCCGGCGGGCAGCTGGGACCGGAATGCGATCCGGTTCGTCAGTGGTGACTTCAACGGTGACCACCGGGCGGATCTCGGGATGATGTACCGCTTCGCGGACAGTTCGATCGGGATGTTCACCGGGCTGGCGGATGCGAGTGGTCGCATCCAGGCGTTCAAGAGCAGCTACACGGTTCCGGCCAACAGCTGGGACTGGAATGCCATCCAGCTGTATGCGGGTGACGCGAACGGTGATGGCCGTTCGGATGCGTTGATGGCGTACTTCCATGCGGACGGTTCGATCGCGTTCATGACGTCGCTGACCGACACGGCTGGTGCCTTTGGCGAGTTCACGGCCGGGTACCAGGTTCCGGCGGGCAGCTGGGACCGGAATGCGATCCGGTTCGTCAGTGGTGACTTCAACGGTGACCACCGGGCGGATCTCGGGATGATGTACCGCTTCGCGGACAGTTCGATCGGGATGTTCACCGGGCTGGCGGATGCGAGTGGTCGCATCCAGGCGTTCAAGAGCAGCTACACGGTTCCGGCCAACAGCTGGGACTGGAATGCCATCCAGCTGTATGCGGGTGACGCGAACGGTGATGGCCGTTCGGATGCGTTGATGGCGTACTTCCATGCGGACGGTTCGATCGCGTTCATGACGTCGCTGACCGACACGGCTGGTGCCTTTGGCGAGTTCACGGCCGGGTACCAGGTTCCGGCGGGCAGCTGGGACCGGAATGCGATCCGGTTCGTCAGTGGTGACTTCAACGGTGACCACCGGGCGGATCTCGGGATGATGTACCGCTTCGCGGACAGTTCGATCGGGATGTTCACCGGGCTGGCGGATGCGAGTGGTCGCATCCAGGCGTTCAAGAGCAGCTACACGGTTCCGGCCAACAGCTGGGACTGGAACGCCATCGAACTCCCGTAGGGTGATCGTGCGGAGGTCGGGGCGGGCGGCCGAGCAGGCCGCCCGCCCCGTGGCTTCCAGGTGAGTTCCCCGACGGCTGGCGTCGCTACGACACGGGAATGGCCCGGTTCCTCCTCGTCGCCCTGTCGGGAGAGGACGCCGCCTTGGACGACCTCGGACTCGCGATCCGGCGGCCCGCAGGGGCATCATGCAGCCCGGGTCGGAATCCCCGTACGAAGGTGCCCCCCGCCTTCGGGCGGGGGAGCAGTCAACAGGAGGAGCAGAGATGGCAGAGCCGCTGATCGCCGCAGTCGGGGGCCGGGTGCCCTCGGTGGACCCGACGGCCTTCGTCGCGCCCAACGCCGTGGTCGTGGGGGACGTGACGGTGGCCGCCGGGGCGAGCGTCTGGTACGGCGCGGTGATCCGCGGCGACGCGGAGTCGATCACGGTCGGCGCGGGCAGCAACATCCAGGACAACTGCACCCTCCACGCCGACCCCGGGTTCCCGCTGGTGGTCGGGGAGCGGATCTCGGTGGGGCACAACGCCGTGCTGCACGGCTGCGTGATCGAGGACGACGTGCTGGTCGGGATGAACTCCACGGTGCTGAACGGCGCCCGGATCGGAGCGGGCTCGCTGGTCGCGGCGGGCGCCGTCGTGCCGCAGGGCATGCAGGTGCCGGCGGGTTCGCTGGTGGCGGGTGTGCCGGCCAAGGTCCGCCGTGAGCTGACCGAGGAGGAGCGGGCCTCGATCAAGTTCAACGGCGAGGGCTACCGCCTGCTGGCGGACGGCCACCGGGAGATCGTGCCGCTGGAGCGTCCGGCCGGGTAGCCGGAGCGGTCGCACGGCAGGGCCCCGGCGGTCCGGCCCGCTCAGGCGGGCGCACCTGCCGGGGCCGGCTCGGTCCGGCCCACCGCCGGGGCGTCCGGCTCGGCCGCGCCCTCGTCGACGCCCCCGTCCGCCCCGTCCGGGCGCCGGTGGTCGGCCGCCCAGGCGGCCAGCGCGATGGCGGCGCCCGAGGCGGCCAGCCCCGAGCCGACCAGCGTGGGCGAGGTCCAGCCCAGCCCGGCGTCCAGTGCGAGACCGCCGAAGTAGGCGCCCTGGGCGTTGGCCAGGTTGAACGCGCCCTGCACCGTCGCGGAGGCCAGCGTCGGGGCGCTGCGCGCCTGCCGCATGACCAGGGTCTGCACGGCGGGCACGATCGCGAAGCCGCACAGGCCGACCAGCACCACCGTCAGTGCCGCCGACCACCGGGCGTGGGCGGTCACCGCGAGCAGCGCCAGCGAGCCGGCGGAGAGCACGAAGGCGGCGCAGACGGTCGGGCGCAGCGCGCGGTCGGCGGCGAAGCCGCCGAGCAGGTTGCCGATCGTCATCCCCACCCCGAACAGCGCCAGCACCAGGGTGACCGATCCGGTCGCGTAGCCGGAGACCTCGGTGAGCAGCGGGGTGATGTAGCTGTAGCAGGCGAAGAAGCCGCCGCACCCGAACACGACGGTCGCCAGCGCCAGCCAGAGCTGTCCGCTGCGGAACGCGCCCAGCTCGTGCCGGAGCCCGGCCCGGGCGGGCGCGGGCAGTTCGGGCACCAGGCGGACGATGGCGGCGGTGCCGGCCGCGGCGATCGCGACCACCACCAGCATGGTGGCCCGCCAGCCCAGGTGCTGGCCGAGCAGGGTGGCAGCGGGCACGCCGACGATGTTGGCCACGGTCAGGCCGGAGAACATCACGGCGACCGCCCGGGCGCGCAGGCGCGGGGCGACCAGTTCGGCGGCGGCGACCGCTCCCGCACCGAAGAAGGCCCCGTGCGGGAGTCCGGTGACCACCCGGGCGGCCGCCAGCGACCAGAACTCCGGCGCCAGCGCGCAGAGCAGGTTGCCGGTCGCGAACAGGGCGGCCAGGGCGACCAGGACCGCCTTGCGCGGCCGCCCGGCGGCCAGGGCGGTGAGCAGCGGCGCGCCGATCACCACGCCGACGGCGTAGGCGGAGATCAGCCACCCGGCCTGCGGGATCGAGACGCCGAGGTCGTCGGCGACCTGGGGGAGCAGCCCCATGGCGGCGAATTCGGTGGTTCCGATGGCGAACGCGGTGACGGCAAGGGCGACCAGCGCGAGTGGCAAGGCGGGACTCCGGGGTGACGCCCGCGCGAGGGCAGGGCGGAGCGGGGGAACAGGGGCAGGCGGGGGCGGAACCGATTGGTTCACGCGGAATCCTAATCCGGCCGGATGGCGGCCCGGCGTGGTGGCCGTGACGCGCGGGTGACGGCGGGAGGTCGCCAGCCATGGCCTCGCGCGCGAAACTGGGGGCATGTGCCGCAGTATCAAGACGCTCCGACCGCCGGTGACGCCCGACGCCACCGACGAGGACTTCCATGCCGCCGCCCTGCAGTACGTGCGGAAGGTGTCCGGCTTCCGGGCCCCGGCGGCGCACAACCGGGAGGCCTTCGACCGTGCCGTGGAGGCCGTCACGGAGGCCACGGCCACGCTGCTGGCCGAGCTGGAGGTGCGCGGCCAGTCCGCCCGCGCCGCCAGGGTCGGCGCCTGACCGGACGCCCGTGCGACGACCGGCCGGACCCGGCCGCGACCACCAGCAGGAGGAGATCGGCGATGAACCCCGCGGACCGTTACGCACTCACCTTCCCGGGCACCCCCGGCACACAGGCTCCGCAGGACGTCGTGGTGGTCACCCGTACGAGTGCGACCGGTCCCGGCGGGCACCCGGTCTACGAGGACGCCAGCGGGATCGTCCGGGCCGAGATCAGTGATGCGGGCGAGGTCCGGATGCTGGCCAGCGGCGGCCACCAGTCCCCGCACTTCCCCGTCCACGCCGAGCCGTTGCCGTAGGCCGCAGCTCTCGGGGGCCCGCTGAGGTAGGCCTACGCTGCCGGGCACGGCCGCGGCGATTCCGGCCCGGGCGGCCGCGCCCTCGGGCAGAATCGGCGCATGACCACAGCGAGCTGGCAGGGCACGGTCATCGCCGAGAGCGATGACACCACCGTCGTCGAGGGCAACCACTACTTCCCGGCCGAGTCCGTGCGCGCCGAGTACCTGCGGCCGTCCGACACCACCACCGTCTGTGGCTGGAAGGGCACCGCGGAGTACTACACCGTCCATGTCGACGGCGCGGCCAACCCCGATGCGGCCTGGTACTACGCCGACCCGAAGCCCGAGGCGGAGCACGTCCGGGGCCGGATCGCCTTCTGGCGCGGGGTGGAGATCACGGACTAGGGCGTACCGCCATGCTCTGCCGGGTACCGGCAGAGCATGGCCATCTTCAGGAGACCGGGGCGGTCCGGTGAGCCGGAGCCGACCCCCGACCTCATCGCCGGTGAGATCGCCGAACTGGTCGAGGAGCTCGAACGCACGCCCGCAGAGGAGGCCGGGGCCGGCCCGGGCGCGCCGACCGCCGAGGAGCGGGCCGCGCGCGGTCGGCGCCTGGGCGCGGCCCTGGTCGACTCCGTCGCCCGGGCGCTCTCCCGGGGAGCCAGGGGCGGCCGGGCGGCCGCCCGGGGCGCCGCGTTCGGCGGGAAGACCATGGCGGACCAGCTGATCCACGCGGCGCCGCGGATCCCCGTCCGGAACCTCGCGACGCTGCGGGCCCAGCACCCGAAGGCGCTCGACGCCGACCAGCTGGCCGACCTGCTGGTCACCGGGGCGTCCCGGGCCTCCAGCGCGCTCGGTGCCGGGGTCGGCGCGGCCGCGATGCTGCCCGTGCCGCCCGCGATGCCGGTGGAGATCGTCGCGGAGACCCTGGCCGTGGCGGCCGTCGAGATCAAGCTGATCGCCGAGCTGCACGAGGTCTACGGCTTCCCGGCGCAGGGGAGCACCGTCCAGCGGGCCGGTGCCTACGTCGGAGCGTGGGCCAACCGGCGGGGGATCGATGCGACCTCGCTGGTGAAGCCGGCCGGGTTCGCCGCGATGGCGCTCGGGGGCGAGGTGCGCCAGCAGGTCCGCAAGCGGCTCACCCGCAGCACCCTGCGCCGCCTTCCCACCCTGATCCCGATGCTGGTCGGCGCGGGTATCGGGGCCACCATCAACCGGCGCGACACCCGCAAACTGGCCCGCGCCATCCGGCGCGACCTGCGCTCCCGCCGGCCGTTCGACGGCGGCTACTGGGCCGCCGCGGCCCCGCCCGTGCGGGGCGGGAAGGGCCCCTGAGCGGCGGGCCCGCCGCGACCGCCGATACACCTGCCACCGCCTGCGGGCGGCGTCGGCCCGTTCCCGGGCACGGCAGGGCCCCGGGGCCAGCTCCGGCCGCGGCGGCGGCCCGCACCCGGCCCGCGCCGAGGTCCGGACGGGCGGGCCGCCTGGGCAGCGGGGTCACATGCCGGGCGCCGACGGGGCGCCCGCCCCCCTCCCCGCCTTCACGGCGTTCACCATCGCCTGGTGGATCGCCCTGGCGGTGATCTCGTCCCCCGCCGGCACCGGGCTGCCCGCCACGGTGTACCAGTCCAGGGCCCCGGTGTACTGCACGGTCAGCCGGGCCTCGGCGTCCACCCAGGTGGTGTGGACGGTGAGATCGCCGGAGATCGGCCCGACCTCGGCGGTGGTGACCCCGCCGGGTCCGCTGATGATCGACTGGGTGGTCCAGGTGGCCCACGATGCCCGTGGGTCCGCGGGCGGCTCGGTCGGCCGGCCGCCGTGTGCCGCTGCTGCGCCCTGCTGCTGCTCGCTCATGCGCCCATCCTCCCCCGCGGGGCCGCCGCCGACGCGGCAACGACACCCGCGGTCGCGGAGGCCGCCCGTTGCCGGGCGGCCTCGTGGCAAATCGTCCGTCGCGGACGGTCAGCTACGGCTCTCGGGCTCGTCCAGAGGTTCGCCCTCCGCCTGTGAGGTGTCCTGCGCGTGCAGGTTCTGCATCGAGGTGATGCCCTCCTCGGGGTCGGCGGCGCGGACGTCCTCCTCGCGGTCGACGCTCACCTCGGACCGTGCGCTCATGTCGGTCATCGCGGGCTCCGTCTCCTCGGCCGGCCGGGGGCACGTGCCGGCGTCGCCACGGTGTGCGCGCGACGGCACCGCACGGGCCGCCGGACCGGGTCCACTGTCTCGCCCTTCCAGCCTGCCCCCGTGCCCGCCGCGGAGCCAACGGAGCCCCCTGGGAGCGCGGAGGCACCCCCGTCCGCCGGCGTCGGGCGCCGGCCCGGATGTCGCGCCGGGCCGGATGTCGCGCCGGCCCGTCCCCGCCGGGGGCCGCCCCGCCTCACCAGGCGACCGGGAGCTCCTTCAGGCCGTGGATGAGGGAATCGAAGCGGAAGGCGGGCTCGCGCTCGGGTGCGGCGAGGCGCAGGCCGGGGAGACGGCGGAAGAGCGTGGCCAGGGCGATCTGCAGTTCCAGCCGGGCGAGCGGCTGGCCGAGGCACTGGTGCACGCCGAAGCCGAAGGCGAGGTGGCGCCGGGCGTCCCGGGCCAGGTCCAGTTCGTCGACCGGCCGGGTGCCGGGGGTACCGAACAGCGCCTCGTCCTGGTTGGCGGTGGAGAGCATCGCGACCACGCCGTCGCCGGCCCGGATCAGGGTGCCGCCCAGCTCGACGTCCTCCAGGGCGACCCGCGGCAGGCCGGTGTGGACGATGGTGAGGTGGCGCAGCAGTTCCTCCACCGCGCCGGGCAGGGCCGCCGGGTCGGCGAGCCGGGCGGCCTGACCGGGGTCGCGGAGCAGCAGGAGGGTGGAGAGCCCGATCATGTTGGCGGTCGTCTCGTGCCCGGCGACCAGCAGGAGCAGGCCGGTGGCGGCGATCTCCCGGAGGCTGAGGTCGTCACGGGCGACGAGCCGGCTGAGGATGTCGTCGCCGGGCCTGATCCGCTTCTGCACGGCGAGTCCGCCGAGGTAGTCCATCAGCTCCCGCTGGGCCGCGGCCACCTGCGCCTCGTCGGCCGTGGTGCTGACGAGCACCCGGCTGAGGTCCTGGAACAGCTGCCGGTCCTCGTACGGGACGCCGAGCATGAGGCAGATCACCAGTGAGGGGACCGGCAGTGCGAAGGCGGCGACCAGATCGGCGGACGGGCCGGCGGCGGTCATCCGGTCGATCGCCTCGTCGACGATCTGCTGGATGTCGGGGCGCATCCCGTCCACCCGCCTGACCAGGAAGTCCTCGGTGACCATACGGCGCAGCCGGGAGTGCTCGGGGTCGTCGAGGCGGACGAAGGTGGGGTTGGCGGCGGCGAGTTCGCGCCGGCCGGGGAGGAAGCCGGGGAATCCGGGCCGGCCGGCGTCGGCGCTGAACCGGCGGTCGGAGAGCACGGTGCGGACCTCGTGGTAGCCGGTGACCAGCCAGCAGGAGGAGCCGTCGCGCATCTCCGCGCGGGTGACCGAGCCCGCGCGGGCGGCCTCGGTGTAGGCGGGCGGCGGGCTGAACGGGCAGCGGCGGTCGTGGGGCGCCGGGAGCAGCGGCGCGGGAGCGGGAGCGGTGGGTGTGCTCGTCAAGGTGGCATCTCCTTGCGTGGCAGCGTGCGCGGCCGCGGCGTCGGCTGCGTCGGCGCGGGTGGGGGAGTGGACAGGTCCCGCCCGGCGGCACGAATCCGGCGGCGAACCAGGCGGCGCGGTCGGCGGCGCGCTCGGCGCAGGTGTGGCGCGGCCGGTGTCGCAGCCGTGGCCGTCGCGGGTGGCGGGTGGCGGGTGGCGGGTGGCGCGTGAGGGTGGTGGGTGGTGGGTGGCGGACAGCGGCTGGTGGCAGGTGGTGGGAATCGGTGGTGGGAATCGGTGGTGGGGGCGTCCGTGAGGCTGCCGCGGGCCTCGGCCGGGCAGGGCCTACGCGGCGCCGCCCACCCCGCCGCCCGCCTCGGCGACGGTGATCGCGCCGCCGGGGCAGAGCTCGGCGGCGAGCCGCACGTCGGCGAACCGCCCCGCCGCCGGGGCGGCGGCGCGGAGTCTGACCAGGCCGTCGCGGTCGTCCTGGTCGAAGAACTCCGGCGCGGTCCGGACGCACTGGCCGGAGCTGCAGCAGCGGTCCCGATCGACGCTCACCTGCATGTACGGACACCTCTCAGTGGTGCGGCACCGGATCGTCCGGGCCGGCCGCCCCCCGCTGTTGTTGTCAACCTAGCCGCCGCTCTGTCGCACACGAAGGGTGTGTCGCCGCATCTGCGGAGAATGGCCGATTTCGTGCCGGTACGGGAAACCGTTGGGGCGCAGGAGGTTTGAGTGGCCGTCCTGGCATCGGGCGGCGAACGGCGAACGGCGGACCGGGAGCCCGGTGGACCGTCAGAGCCCCTCCGCCGCGGCGATCTCCCGGACGGTGGCCACGGTGTCCGCCTCGGCAGCGCTCTTGTCGGGCCGGTAGCGGACCACCCGGGCGAACCGCAGGGCCAGCCCGGCGGGGTAGCGGGGGCTGCGCTGGACGCCGTCGAAGGCGATCTCCACCACCAGCTCCGGCCGGACCCGGACGGTGTAGGCGTCGCGTTCGACCTCCCGCGCGAGGAGTTCGGTGGTCTGCCCGGCGAGCGTCTCGTCGGTCAGGCCCTTGAAGGTCTTGCCGAGCATCACCCAGGGGCCGAGCCCGGGCTCGCCGGCGGCCCGGGCGCCGAGGTGCAGATTGCTGAGGAAGCCGCGCCGCCGGCCGCTGCCCCACTCGGCGGCCAGGACGACGAGGTCGAGGGTGTGCCGGGGCTTCACCTTGATCCACCCGGCCCCGCGCCGGCCGGCCGCGTACGGCGCCGCCGGGTCCTTGGCCAGGACGCCCTCGTGGCCGAGCGCCAGGGTGTCGCGGAAGAACGCCAGCGCCTGCTCCCGGTCGGCGGCGTCGCTGCGCGCAACCCGCAGATCGGAGGGGACCGATTCGGCCAGCGCGGACCAGCGTTCCCGGCCCGGGTGGTCGACCAGGTCCTCGCCGTCCCGGTGCAGCAGGTCGAAGAAGTAGGCGTTCAGCGGGACTTCGGCCCGGAGCCGGTCGGGGTCCTGCCGGGAGGCGGTCCGGGCGGCGGTGTCCTGGAACGGGCGCGGGCGGCCGTCCGGGCCGAGGGCGATGGCCTCGCCGTCCAGGACGGCCGCTCCGAGCGGCAGTGCGAGGGCCGCCTCCACCACCTCGGGCACCCGGGCGGTGATGTCGTCCAGGCTGCGGGTGAACACGGCGACGTCCCGGCCGTCCCGGTGGACCTGGACCCGGATGCCGTCCAGCTTCCACTCCAGCGCGGCCGGGCCGATCCGGTCCAGCGCGGATCCGACGTCCGGTGCGGAGGCGGCCAGCATCGGCCGGACGGGGCGGCCGACCTCCAGCCGGAAGGCGTCCAGCGCGGGACGGCCGCCGGTGAGCGCGGCCGACGCGACCGCGCGCGCCGAGCCCCGGAACATCAGCGCCCGTCGCACCGCCGCCGCGGGCACGCCCGCGGCCCGGGCGACGGCGTCCGCCACCACCGCGTCCAGCGCGCCCTGGCGCAGATCGCCGACCAGGACCGCCCGCAGGAAGGCCTGTTCGACGTCGGTGGCCCGCTCGAAGAGCCCGCCGAGCAGTCTGCGCCGCTCGGTCTGCGCCCCGGCGCCGTGCACCGCGGCGATGGCCTCCAGCGCCTGCTCGGTCTCCCGCACGCCCAGCGACGGCTCGGCGGCGGGCGGCGGCAGGTCCCGCAGGGAGGCCGGGCCGATACCGGTGCGCAGCCGGTGCGACTCGCCGGAGAGCAGTGCCACCGCGGACGGCGCCTCGGCCGGGCCGAGTTCGCGCAGGCAGTCGGCGAGCAGGGCGGTCTTGGCCCGGCGGCCGGGTTCACCGGCGACGGCGCGGGAGGTCAGGGCCAGGTGCCGGAGCTGCATGGAGGGCTCCTCGGGGAGGGCGTGCCGGGCGGGGGCACCAGCATCGGCGACCACCCCGGCCCGGGCCGGCAGGACACGCGCCCGCCGGCGGGCGCGGGCGCGGCGCGACCTACGGCGGGGAGCGCGGCGCCGGGGCGGGGCCCGGCCTGCGGACGGCAGCAGGGGCGGGCCCTGACCACCGCCGCTCCGGAGCGAAGCCGTGCCGGACTTGTCCGTGACGTCGATCGGGCCCGGAGCCGACGGGCCGTCATGCTGGCGCGACGCCGGGTGCGCCACACCACCGCGCCCGGCGGTGACCGTGCTGCCGCCCCACGACCGGAGGCCGAGAGATGACGCCCGCGACCCCGACTCCCGCCCCTTCCAGCGCCCCCGCCGCGCCTGCCCGTGCCGCCGCCGGTGGCGGCACGGCACGCTGGACCGTCGACGAGCCCGGGCCCGCTGACTTCGCCGCCTGGCGTGAGCTCTTCCGGGGCTACTGCGCGTTCTACCGGGTGCCGATGCCGCCGGAGAAGGCCGAGCTGGTCTGGTCCTGGCTGACCGACCCGGCGCACGAGCTGGACGGCCTGCTGGTCCGCGACACCGACGGCACGCCGGTCGGCCTGGCGCACTACCGGCCGTTCTCCCGCCCGCTGCACGGCGCGGTCGGCGGCTTCCTGGACGACCTCTTCGTCCGCCCGGACGTACGCGGCGGCGGCGCGGTGGACGCCCTGCTCGCCCGCCTGCGCGCGATCGCCGGCGAGCGCGGCTGGAACGTGGTGCGGTGGATCACCGCCGACGACAACCACCGGGCGCGCAGCAAGTACGACCAGGTGGCCACCCGGACGATGTTCGTCACCTACGACATGGCGCCTGACGCGGGCTGAGCGGGCCTGCGGCCGGTACCGCCCCGGTCGGTCACCTCACGGGCCCGCCTGTCCCCGGTTTCGCCGAGCCCGGGACGTCGCGGGGCGGCCCGGGTAGAGTGCGCCGACCGGGGTGCACCGTCCGGTCATCGGATAGTAGGAAATTCGTTCGTACTTTCTGTTATCCGAGCCCGGGCCGGGCGGTCTCCCATGTGTCGGCACCCGTACCGGCCGATCGGATGCCCCGAACACAGGAAGTGTGCCCAGGTGAACAGCGAAGACAGGACGACCATCCTCCCGGCGTCCGGCCGCGGTGCCGCGGACGGCGGACGAGTCGCGGGCCGCGCTGCCGACCGGCGCGCCGGTCGGGGTCGGCGTGGGCGTCGGCGCGGCGGGGTCGGCCCGGTCGTGGCCGTGGTCGCCGCGGTGGCCGGCACGGGCGTGGTCGCGGCGCTCGCCGGCGCCGGGTTCGGCGTCTACACCGGTGCCGCCGGGGACCGCGACGACCGGGCCGCGGTGGCGTTCGAACCGCAGATCGCGGCCGAGGCCGGCGACCACGACGGGATCCAGGTCCCCGGTGCCGGCGGCGGGGACCCGGCCGTCGCCGGGGGACCGAGCGGCGCCCCGGGCGGAACCGACCAGGCGCACGCGGCCACCGCCGACCCCGCGTCCCCGGACGCCACCGCCTCCGGCTCGCCGACCGCGACCGCGACCGCCTCGACGAAGCCCTCCGCCACGCCTTCGGCGACCGGCCCGACGGCGTCCGCCTCGGGCCGGGCGAGCACCACCCCGAAGGCCTCGGCGACCAGCACGACGGCGGGACGCACCACCCAGGCCGCTCCGCCGGCAGGCAGCTCGGGCGGCGGCAGCGGCGGTGGCGGGGCGTCGGGTGACTACGCCCAGCAGGTGGTGGACCTGGTCAACGCCGAGCGGGCCAAGGCGGGCTGCGGCCCGCTCACCGCGGAGTCCCGGCTGGCCACCGCGGCCCAGAACCACAGCGAGGACATGGCCAACCGCAACTACTTCGACCACGCCAGCCCCGAGGGCTTCCACGCCGACCACCGGATCGAGGCCACCGGCTACCGCTGGAGCAGCTGGGGCGAGAACATCGCCCGCGGCCAGAAGGACCCGGCCGCCGTCATGAACGCGTGGATGAACAGCTCCGGCCACCGTGCCAACATCCTCAACTGCTCGTTCAAGCAGATGGGCGTCGGGGTGCGGACCGGTTCCGGCGGCCCCTGGTGGACCCAGGTCTTCGCCGCCCCCGCCTGATCCCGCCTCACCCCTCTTCCGCCACCCTGCCGCCACGCCCCCTCCACCGTCCGGCCACGATCCCTGCACCACCCCGACCCGCCCGGCAGGCCCGTCCGGAAGCCGCCGGGGGGACCGTCGACGACCCGTTTTCCGAATCCGCGCAAATTGTTGTTATCTGAGCACTCCCCGGAGGTCTCCGAGGAGGCAGCGGCGGACGGAACACGGCAAGACGGAGTGCGGACCCATGAACGTTGACGTGCAGAACCGGACCGGGACGACCCTTGTGCTGGCGGCCCAGGCGGGCGACCGGCAGGCCAAGGAGGCGCTGGTCGCCACCTGGCTGCCCCTCGTGTACAACGTCGCCGGACGGGCGATGGACGGGCACGCCGATGTGGACGACGTCGCGCAGGAGACCATGATCCGCGCGCTCGACGGCCTCGGCGGGCTGCGCGACCCGGAGTCGTTCCGCTCCTGGCTGGTCGCGATCACCATGAACCAGGTCCGCCGCCGCTTCACGGGCCAGCAGCAGAGCCCCGTCGGCGGCCTGGACGAGAGCTGGGAGGTCGTCGACCCGCGCGCCGACTTCACCGACCTCACCATCCTGCGGCTCGGCCTGTCCGGGCAGCGGCGGGAGACCGCCGAGGCCACCCGCTGGCTGGACCCGGACGACCGCGAGCTGCTCGCCCTGTGGTGGCTGGAGGCGTCCGGCGAGCTCACCCGGGCCGAGCTGGCGGAGGCGCTCGACCTGACGCCGCAGCACGCGGCCGTCCGGGTCCAGCGGATGAAGAAGCAGCTGGAGGCGGGCCGGGTCGTCGTCCGGGCGCTGACGGCCTACCCGCGCTGCCCCGAGCTGGCCGAGGTGACGACCGGTTGGGACGGCACGCCCAATTCGGTCTGGCGCAAGCGGATAGCCCGGCACATCCGCGGCTGCGCCCGCTGCGACCGGCTGGGCCGCGACCTCTTCCCCGCCGAGGGGCTGCTGGCCGGCCTCGCGCTGGTACCCGTGCCGACGGACATGCCCATCACCCTGCCCTTCCACCCCACGGCCGGCACGGGGAACGCCGCCGGCTCGCACGGGGGCGGCTCGGACTCCGGCGCGTCCAACGCCGGCGGCCCGGGTGACGGCGGTGCCGGCGCCGGGAGCGCGGGCCACGGCGGCGGACAGGCGGCCGGTGCGCAGGCCGGTGCTCCGGCCGACCCGGGCGGCGGTGGGGTCTGGGGCGGCCTGGCCCGGCGGAAGGCGGCCGCCGCGGGCGGCACGGCGGCGGTCCTCGCCGTCGCGACCCTCGCCCTGGTCTGGCCGAGCAGCACGCAGCCCGCGCCTGTCGCGCCCGAACCCAGCGCGCCCGCGACCGTGCCGGACGCGGTGCCGACAGCCACGGTGGCCGCGCTGCCGGTCCCGGAGCCGACGGTGACCGAGACGTCGACGCCGCCGCCGGCCCCGGTGGTCACCCCGCCGCCCGTGACCGCCACGCCCACCGTCACGCCCACTCCTACGCCGACGCCGTCACCGACCGCCGTGCGCACGCCGCCGCCCAGCCCGGAGCGGCAGCTCGTGGACCTGGTCAACGCGGAGCGGGCCAAGGCCGGCTGCGGCCCGCTGCGGATCGACCCGAAGCTGCACACGGCCGCCCAGAAGCACGCGGACGACATGGTGGCCCGCGGCTTCTTCGACCACGTCAACCCCGACGGGGTGCACGCCGACGCCCGGATCAGCGCCGCCGGTTACAAGTGGTCGCAGTGGGGCGAGAACCTCGACCGCGGCCCGACCGCCCCCTCCACGGTGTTCTCCCACTGGATGGACGGCGGGATCCACCAGTCCAACATGCTGGACTGCGGCTTCAAGGACGTCGGCGTCGGCGTGGCCTCCGGCCCGGCCGGCCTCCTGTGGACCCAGGACCTGGGCAGCCAGCTCGGCTAGGCCCGGCGGCGTACGCCTCACCCGGCCCGCGGACCGGCCCGGCTCGCCCGGGCCACCCACCGGCCCGGCTCGCGCCGGATCACCGCGGGGGCGGCCCGAACCGCTCGGCCGGGCCGGGTGAGCCCCGGTCAGACCGGCAGGCCGACCAGGCCGTCGGCCTGACCCGTGACGTGGCTGGTCGCGTCGCCGACCACGCCGCCGGCGTCGCCGACCTGCCCCTGGACGGCGCCCGGGGCGGAGGTGACCGCCCCGCCCTGCTGGAGCGGGCCGGTCAGGTCGCCCTGTCCGCCGACCGCGCTCGCGTGCGCGCTGGGGGCGGTCAGGGAGGCCACGACGCCCACGGCGAGCGAGGCGACGGCGAGCATGCTGCGCTTCTTCATGCCCCGTCCAACGACGCTCCGCCACCCGGGTCACGGGTGCCGATCGGGCGGGTGACGGCGGGTTTCCGACGGCGGGTGGCATGGGAGGGCGTTGGGATGGGGAAGGGTCGGGGGGCAAAACCGGCAAACCATCGCACTTCGCCGGAGTGAACCCAGGTGCGCGGGCGCTTCCCCGCTCCGCGCCCTGCCGAGGCAACCGCGACAAGAAGGGCATCCGATGTACGCAGCCGAGCTCACGCCGACCGTCCTCGCCGAGCTGCGCCGCCCCCGGCGCTACCCGGCCGTCTCCGTCCTGCTGCCCACCCACCGCAGGGAGCCTGACAACACCCAGGACCCGGTGCGACTGCGGAACCTGGTCGCCGAGGCCAAGAACCGGCTGCACACCGACGAGGCGGTCTCCCGGGCCGACCGGCTCGACGTGGTCGACCAGCTGGACCGGGCCCTGCGCGAGGTGGACCTGGTGCACGCGGAGGACGGCCTGGCGATCTTCGCGGCGCCCGGCGAGTTCCAGGTCTGGTCGCTGCCGCGCACCGTGCCCGCCCGCGTGGTGCTCTCCGAGACGTACCTGACCCGCAATCTGGTCTCCGCGTACATCGCCGGCGCGCCGTGCTGGGTGCTCACGGTGGCCGCCGACCGGGTCGCGCTGTTCGGCGGCACCGGGCCGCGGCTGGTCGAGCACACGTCGGGCCGGTTCCCGATCGACCAGGTCCGGCCGGACTGGGACGTCGAGCGCCAGGAGCAGATCGGCGACGTGCCCAGCACCTTCCGCGACGAGGAGACCCGCCGCTTCCTGCGCGAGGCGGACACCGCGCTCGCGGCCGTGCTGGAGGCCGACCCGCGCCCGCTGTACGTGCTCGGCGAGGCCGCCGCGCTGGCGCTGCTGGACGAGGTGGGCACCGCGGTCAAGCGCGCCACCGCCCAGGTGCCGCGCGGCGGTCTCGGGCACGCCGCGGCCGCCGCCGTCGCCGAGGCCGTCCGGCCGACCGTGGCCCAGCAGGGGCAGCGCGCCGTCGCCGAGGTGCACAAGCGCCTCGACCAGGCGCGCAGCGACAAGGCGCTGGCCAGTGGCATCGACGAGGTCTGGCAGAGCGTCACCCTGGGCAGGGTGGCGCTGCTGGCGGTGGAGGAGGACTACTGGGAGCCCGTCAGCGTGGCGGACAACCACCTTGTGCCCGCCGGCGCCGGCGCCGGCGAGCCCGAGGTCCGCGAGGACATGGTGGACGAGATCGTGGAGCGGGCCCTGGACACCGGTGCCACGGTACGGTTCGTGCCCGCCGGCGAGCTGGCGGACGGCGGCCGGATCGCCGCCGTCCTGCGCTACTGACCGACGCGTGATCCCATCGGGCCGCGGCCGGGCCCACCCGCTCGTCAGCGGTAGAACGTCCGCCCGGCCGCGCCCGAGGAGACCGACCAGACCTCGCTGATCCGGCCCGCCGTGATCCGCAGGGTGTCCGTGCCGCTGCGGGCGACCGTCCCGCCCTGTTCGTCCGTGAACTCGGCGAGGTACGGCCGGGCCACCACCCCGGACGGCAGGCCGTCGACCAGCGTGAGGTCCACCACCGCCACCCCCTCGGACCGGAACCGCAGGCCGGGACGGCGGCCGTGCCACCCCGCTATCAGCCCGGCGAGCTGCTGCGGCTCCCGTGCCTCGTCGAACGCCTCGGTGCCCGCCTGGGCGTACCGAAGTGTGAACTCCGGGGCCATGATCTCCGCCGCGAGCCCCGTCTCGCCGTTCCACATCGCCGTCCAGCGCTCGTAGGCCTCCACCCCGAACCGCCGCAGTGCGTCGTCCATCCCCGTCCCCCGTTCGATCGTGCTGATTCCGACGGTTGCGACCGTAGCAAGGGGGACTGACAATCCCGGTCGGCCGGTGCCCGCGCCCCGCCGTCCGCCGCGCCCGCCGTCCGCGGCCGGGCGCCGTCGCCCCTCCTGCGACGTTGCCTGGCGGGAAGCGGCGCGGACGACCTAGGGTGCTGGTCGGAGCACCGGCCGTGCGGGCCGGGGGAGTTGGCGGAGAGCCTGGGGGCGGCATGCGGTTCCTGTTCGTGCACGGCACCGGGGTGCGGCGCGAGGGGTACGACCCGCTGTTCGAGCTGGTGGCACGTGAACTGACGGAACGTTCCCCGGCGGCCGACGTGGTGCCCTGCTACTGGGGGGACGACCACGGCGTGACGCTGGCCGCCGGGGGCGCCTCCATCCCGGGCTTCGCCGGCCTCCCGACGGCCTCGGCCGACCCCGCCCGGGTGCCGGCGGAGGCGCCGGCCGACCGGGTCGACGGCGGGTGGACGCTGCTGCTGGTCGACCCGCTCTGCGAGCTGCGGGTGCTGGCCGAACTGCCGGCCGAGGACGAGGCGTTCGGTGCGCCGGGGGTCCGCACCCCGGGCGAGGTGGTGGCCGGGCTGCTGGCGGAGCTCGCGGGCTCCCCGGCGGCCGGCGGTGCGGCCGAAGCCGGTGAGCTGGAGGAGCTGCTGGCCGCCACGGTGCTCGCCCCCCGCTTCGCCGCCGCGCTCGACCGACTGGCCGCCGCCGAGGAGTTCGCGCAGGCCTGCGACCGGGCCTTCGAGCCGGCGGCCGGGGCCGAGCTGACCGCCGCCACCGCCCGCGCGCTCACCGCCGAGCTGCTCACCCTGGCCGGCCCCGCCGCGCTCTGCACCGCGGACGAGCGGGACCGGCTGGTCCTCCTCCTCACCGACCGCCTCGGCGGCGCCGCGCGCGGCCCGCTGGGCCGGGCGGCCGGAGTGCTCGGCCGGCTCGGGATGCGGCTCGGCGGACAGCGGCTGCTGGAGCGCCACCGCGGCGCGCTGACCGCCGGCGCCACCCCGGCACTCGGCGACATCCTCCGCTACCAGGCGCGCGGCGGCCCGCTGCGCGCCTTCCTGGCCGACCGGATCGCCGCCGCCCCCGGCCCGACCGTGGTGATCGGCCACAGCCTCGGCGGTATCGCGCTGGTGGACTGCCTGGCGCTCGCCGCCGCCCGGGGCGAGGCACCGGCCGGGCTGCGGCTGCTGGTGACCGTCGGTTCCCAGGCGCCGTTCCTGCACGAGCTCGGCGCGCTCAACGGCCTGGAGCCGGGTGCCGCGCTGCCCGCCGGATTCCCCGCGTGGCTGAACGTCTACGACCCCGGCGACGTGCTCGGCTACCGGGCCGCTCCGGTCTTCCCCGGCGATCCGCGGGTCACCGACCACGAGGTGAGCAGCCGTCAGCCGTTCCCGTACTGCCACAGCGCCTACTTCAAGCTCCCCGCCCTGTACGACCGGATCGCCGCCGCACTGGACGGCGCGGCCCCGGCGGCCGGGCCGGAACCCGCCGGGCCGGTAGCCGCCGCGCCGGTAGCCGCCGCGCCGCCCGCCGTCCCCCGCACCGGGCACGCGGGCGACGCCCGGGCCGCCGGGTGACCGTCGCCGCCGACGCCGACCTCGCGGGCCTCGCGCCCGAGCGGGTGTTCGCCCTGGTCGTCGGCATCGAGTCCTACGGCGTGGGAGCCGACTGGAACCTCCGCGGCCCGGCCCGTGACGCCGTCCGGTTCGCCGAGTGGCTGACCGGCCCGGCCGGGGTGCCCGCCGCCAACGTCCGACTCTTCCTCTCCCCGCTGCCGGCCCCGCCGGTGGTGCCGCCCCGGCCCCGGCCAACGCCGCAGTCGTACGCGCGGCGCGTCGGCGCCGCCGAGGCCGGCCCGGACGGGGCGCCGCTGCGGCCCTGCCCGGGAACGCCGGGTTCCCCGTCGGCCAACGGCGGACAGCCGCGGGCCGCGCCGACCGGACCGGCGCTGCTCCCCGCCGCCCGCCCGGCCACCAGCCGGGAGATCGAGGACGCCCTGCTGCGCGAACTGCCCTCCTGCGACGGCGACCTGTTGCTCATCTACTGGGCCGGCCACGGCTACGCGGGCGAGCACGACCAGCTGCTGCTGCCGTTCGCCGACGCCTCGGCCCCGCCGATCCGCCACCTCGACCTCGACTCGGTCCTGCGGTTCTGGCGCTCCAGCAAGGTCCACCAGCGCTTCCGCAGGGTCGTCTCGATCGGCGACGCCTGCCGTCTGGACGTCCGCTCCGGCGTCCGCTCGACCTTCGGCCGGGTGGACTACGGCACCGGCAGACCGGTGCGCGGTCGCCGCACCTTCGTCCTCTACGCCGCCCAACCCGGCCTGCCCGCCCAGAACCTCGACGGCGGCGGCCGCCTCACCGACACCCTGCTGGCCCGGCTGGCCGGCCGCAGCCTCGACGACAGCCTCCGCCACCTGCCCGACATCGCCCGCGAGGTGCACGCCGACCTGGCCGCGCTCGCCGACCGCGGCCAGGCCTGGCAGCAGATCCAGTGGCGGATCAGCGACTGGGACGGCAACCCGGTCCTCGACGACGGCTGGCCGGACGAACCGGCCGGTGCGCCCCGCCTCGACGACCAGGCCTGGGCCGAGCTGGACCGCCTGCTGCCCGGCCCCGGCCTTCCGCCGGACGCCTACCGCGCCTACCGCTGGGCCTTCGAGGCGGCCGGCTGCGCCCCGCCGGGCCCGGTGCTGCCCGCCGCGGAGCCGATGGCCGTGGTCCGCGACCTCGACCACCGGCTCGGGTCCGCCGACCGCCGCCTGCCGCTGCCGCTCGCCTTCGTCCGCTACCTGGCCGCCCGCGAGGCCGACCCGGTGCGCGCCGAGCGGCTGGCGGACTGGGTCCGCCGCACCGGCGGGCGGCTCGGTGCCGAGGCCGTCCCCGCCCCGCCGGCGCCGGAGCGCGACGGCCGCACCGAACTCCACGTCGAGCTCACCGAGTCCAGCGGCGACGACGCCTACCTGGCCCGGATCTGGCTGCACCGGCGCGGCTTCGAGGCGCTCTGGGAGTCCGGCCGCCCGCTGCCCCTGCGCGCCGTCCGCGCGGAGCTGCTCCGGCAGTTGTTCGGCCCGGTCGTCGGCCCGGACCTGCGGCGGATCGAGTTCCACGTCCCCGAGCCGCTGCTGGAGGAGGAGTTCGAGCGCTGGCCGCTGCCCACCCGGGGCCGCCGCAGCGCCGAACTCGGCACCGCCTACGAGGTGCTGGTCCGCTGCCCGGACGAGCGGACGCACCAGTCCGGCCGGCGCTGGCGGCGCAAGTGGGCCTGGTACCGGGAGCACGGCGGCCGGCACCCGGACGCCGTCCACGCGCTCACCGAGGGCACCGCGCTCGACCCCGGGCTCGCCGACCGGCTCGGCGCCGAGGGCCACCCGGTCTGCGCCCTGCTCGACCGGCACGCCGCACCGGTCGCGGAGCGGCTGGAGCTGGTCCTGGACGCGGGCCTGCCGATCGCCGTCTGGCGGCGCACCGACGGCGCGCGCCCGGTCGCGTGCGCCCGCCCGGCGGACCGCACCGTCGAGCGGCCCGGAGAGGGCCCGGCCGGCCTGCCCGGCTGCCCCGCCGAGTCCGGCCTGGCCGCCCTCCTCACGCCCGGGGCCGGCCCCGACGGCGCACCGGCGGACGACGGGAACGGCCTCGACCTCGACCGACTGCCCGCCGCCGTCTGGAAGCTGCGCATCGGGGCCGCCGGCGGCGGCTGCGCCGGCTGCCCGGCCGCGCGGCGCCTCGGACTGCTCTGGGACGACCCCGACCACCGCCCGCAGACCAGATCGCTGTCCTGACGGGGGATCGCCGTCCTGACAGGAAGGGAAGGAAGCAGCACATGAAGGACTGGTGGATCTACCAGGGCGACGGCACCCCGGAGGAGCGGCTCTCCCGCCTGGATGGGAAGCAGCCGCCCTGGCGCGACTTCGACGGCACCCCGGACCCGCGCTACCGGGCGCCCGGCGCCACCGGGCACGCCTGGGAGCGGACCGCCCGGCGCGGGGCCGGCTACGTGCCCGACGAGGCCGAGATCGACGCCGTCAACACGGCCCTCTACCTCAGCCGGCCGCTGCTGGTCACCGGCAAACCCGGTGTCGGCAAGTCCACCCTGGCCTACAGCATCGCCACCGACCTCGGTCTCGGCCCGGTCCTGCACTGGCCGATCACCAGCCGCAGCACCCTGCGCGACGGCCTCTACCGCTACGACGCGATCAGCCGGCTGCACGACGCCAACCTCCAGCAGCTGAGCGGCGACCGGGGCACCGACGGCCCGGCCGCGGCCCGCCCGGCGGAGCCGGACCACTCGATCGCACCCTACCTGCGGCTCGGCCCGCTCGGCACCGCGCTGCTGCCGCAGGAACGACCCCGGGTGCTGCTGATCGACGAGATCGACAAGAGCGACATCGACCTGCCCGGGGACCTGCTCACCGTCTTCGAGGACGGCGGCTTCGAGATCCCCGAGCTGGCCCGGATCGCCGCCCGGGAGCCCCGGGTCCGGATCGGCACCCACGACACCCTCGACACCCCGCCCGCACCGGTTCCGCCCGCACCGGTTCCGCCCGCACTGGTGCCGACCGACGATCCGGTGCCGCCCGATCCGGGCCCCGTGCCACCCGGACCCGCGACCGCGGGCCCGGTGGCCGCCACCGTCGGCGTCGACCACGGTCGCGTCCAGTGCCGCGCCTTCCCGGTCGTCGTCCTCACCAGCAACAACGAGCGCGACTTCCCGCCGCCCTTCCTGCGCCGCTGCATCCGGCTGCACGTCCGGCCGCCGGGCCCGGCCAGGCTCGAACAGATCATCAGACAGCGACTCCACCTGCCCGCCGAGCTCGACGACCGGCGCCGCAGCCTCGTCCAGGACCTCGTCCGGGCCTTCGAGGAGCAGCGGACCGAGGGCGACCTCGCCACCGACCAGCTGCTCAACGCCGTCCAACTCCGGCTCAGCGGAGCCTGGTCGGACGACGGCGAGCGCGACGCCTTCCTCCGGACCGTCCTGCAGAAGCTGACCGGACCGGCCTCGCCATGACCGACCGGCTGCTGCGCGCCCTCGCCGAGGCCGACGCCGCCTCGGCGGCCGGTCTCGGGCCCGAGGAGCTCGCGGACATCCTCTGGCTGGCCGGCTGCCTCGACGACGCCGCCCGCGGCCGGGACCGGCCGGCCGTGCCCGCCGACCCCGGCCGGAGCGCCGGCGAGGCCGGCCCCGGCCCCGGCCCGGACGGCGGTCCGGAGGACGAGTGCGCCCCGGATGAGCCGCCGTTCGAGCAGCACTACGCCACCGCCGACCTCACCGGCCCGCCCCCCGGACCGGACCGCACGCCCGAAGCCGCAGCCGAGGGCGAGACCGACGAGACCGAATCCGAACCGGGCCCCGGCCCGGAGCCCGACCGCCCCGTCGAGAACGCCCCCGCCGCCCGCCGGGGCGACCTCGTCCGCGTCCCCCGCGCCGCCGCCCTCGCCGACCCGCTCGCCGTCATGCGCGCCCTGCGCCCGCTCGGCCGTCGCACCCTCGCCGACAGCCACGGCGAGCCCGAACTAGACGAGGAGGCCACCGTCAGCGCGGGCGTCGACCAGCGCCTGCTGCTGCCGGTGATGCGCCCCACCCCCGGCCGCTGGCTGGACCTCGCCCTGGTCATCGACACCCACCGCTCGATGACGCTCTGGCACGACCTCGTCGCCGAGCTGCGCCGGGTGATCGCCCAGACCGGCGTCTTCCGCGACGTCCGCACCTGGTACCTCGGCGGTACCGAGGCCGGCGGCCGGCCCGGCCTGGCCGCCCGCCCCGGCGGAGCGCTGCGCCGTCCGCAGGAGATCGCCGACCCGGCCGGGCGCCGTCTGATCCTGGTCGTCACCGACACCGTCGGCGGCGGCTGGGGCGGCCCGGCACTGGACGCGGTGCTGCGCGGCTGGGGCCGGCACGGGCCGGTCGCCGTCCTCAACGTGCTGCCCGAGCGCCTCTGGTCGCGCGGCTCCGTCCGCCCCACGCCGCTCTGGCTGCGCGCCGCCGGCCCGGCCGCACCGAACACCGGCTGGGAGGCAGCGGCCACCCGAGCGCGCGGGCGCACCCACCGGAGGCTGCGCGCCGACGCCCCCGACCGCCCGCTGCCCGTGCCGGTGGTCGACCCGAGCCCGGCCTCACTGGCCGCGCTCGCGGCGCTGGTCTCCGGCGGCGGCCGGCGCAGCCGGCTGAGCTGCCTGCTGGTCGGCGAGCCGGGAGCGGCGTCCGCCGCCCGGGCCGACCGGCCACCGGCCGCCGACGAGCCCGACCGGCCACCGGTCGCCGACGGGGGCGGCCGCCCGCCGACCGCCGCCGAGCCGGCGCTGGAACAATTCCGGGCCAGCGCCTCCCCGCTGGCGCAGGAGCTGGCCGGCCACCTCTCCGCCGTCCCGCTGGTCCTGCCGGTGATGACGCTGGTCCGCCGCGCGATGCTCCCGCAGGCCGACCACGGCCACCTCGCCGAGGTGCTGCTCGGCGGCCTGCTCGCCCCCTGGGAGGCGCCGCCGCCCGGCGCCGACCCGGACGGCGTCGAGTTCGACTTCCTGCCCGGCGTCCGCGACGCCCTGCTCGGCGCCCAGCGCCGCGACACCGTCGCCCGGATCCGCCGCACCGTCCGGCACCAGGTCGCCGCCTACCTCCGCTCGCGCCGCGCCTCGGCCGCCGACTTCCCGGCCGTTCGGGTGACCGAGGAGACGCACAGCCGCGAGCTGGCGCCCGACGCGCTGCCCTTCGCCGAGTCATCGGCGGCCGTTCCGGCACGGACGCCGGTCCTGGCCGAAGAGCCGTGGGAATCCATGACCGTCACCGAGGCCCTCGAACGGCCCGAAATCCTCGGCGTCAAACCCGCCGAGCAGCGGCCGGACCTGCCGTACCTCACCCCCTACCTCGACCGCCCGATGGATGCTGAGGTCCGGCGTCTGGTCGGTCGGGCCATCGAGGGCGTGTCGACCGCTCTGCTACTCACCGGCGGTCCGGCCTCCGGCCGCACCCGTGCGTGCTTCGAGGCGCTCCGCGCCCTGCCCGGCGACTGGACGGTGTGGCGGGCCCAGAGTCTGCTGGGGCGGGACCTGCGCACCGGTGAGGCCGACCGGTGCACGGTGGTCTGGTTCGACGATGCGGAGCGGGTGCTGAACAGCACGCAGGGGCCGGAGGTCGACCTCGTCGCCCAGCTGTCCGCCTGGGTCCGGTCCCGGTCACGGGGCCCGCTTCTCCTGCTGGGCACTCTCCGCACGGACCGGCGCACCCCGCAAGGCCTCGTCGGCTCCCCGGCCTGGGAAATGCTCAGGCACGCCCGGACGGTGGAGGTGCCCGGGTACTTCACACGGCAGCAGGCCGCCGACGCCCTTCTCGGCCGCGACCCCCGGCTTGCGGAGGCGGCCCAGGTGGTCGCGGACGGGCACGTCGTCCAGGCCCTGACAGCCGCTCCCGGGCTGCGGGCCCGGTTCGACCGGGCGCCCGAGGAGGTCCGGGCCGTTCTCGACGCGGCGCTCGACGCGCTGCGCCTGGGCCATCACCGGTCCCTGCCGGCGAGCCTGCTGCGGGCGGCGGCGCCGGGCTACCTGCGCACCGTGCCGGCGACGGACACCTGGTTCGAGCGGGCGATGGCCGATGCGACGGCGGAGGGCGCCGGTGGGGCCGGGCTGTTCCGGGCGGACGACGGCTCCGGGTTCGAGGGTGCCGCTGCCCCCCGGGCGCCGTACACCCTGCACCCGTTGCTGGAGAGCTGGTACCTCGACGGTCGAACGGGTTCGATGCCGCCGGACGCGTTCTGGGACGCGCTGCTGGCACACGCGGACCGTGGCGACCTGGACCGGCTTGCCCGCGGGGCCCGCAGCCTCGGCGCGGACGCCCGGGCCGAGGAACTGGACGCGGCGGCCGCCGCCTACCACCGGCACCGGTATGCACAGTTCGTGGACTCGGGCGAAGGTGTCGAGCTCGCGGCCCGGCCCTACTTCTTCCTCAGCTACGCGCACACCCCGAGGGCCGGTGCGGGGGGTGCCGGCGATCCCAACCTCTGGGTCCGGCAGCTGTACCGCGACCTCTGCGAAGCGGTGCTGCAACTGACCGACGCGCCCGACGGCGCTCCGGTCGGGTTCATGGACGAGTCCATGCACCACTGGGAGCTCTGGCCCGATCGGATCGCGCGGGAGCTGGCCACCTGCCGCGTCTTCGTGCCGCTCTACTCGCCGCGGTACTTCAACAGTGTGCCGTGCGGCCAGGAGTGGTACACGTTCACCCGGCGCCAGGTCTACGCGGTCGACCGCGAGTCGGAGCGCACCAGCGCGATCGTGCCGGTGCTCTGGGCGCCCATGAACCGCTACCGACTGCCCGAGGTGGCCGGCGAACTGCAGTTCGACCACGCTGGCTTCGGTCCGGCCTACGTGAGCGAGGGCCTGTTCGCGCTGATGAAGCTGAGCTACTACCGCTCGGCGTACGAGCTGGCGGTCCACCGGCTGGCCCGGCGGATCGTCGAGGTGGCCGAGGAGACGGTCGTCCCCGTCGGGCGCACGCTGGACCTCAACGCCCAGCCCAGCGCCTTCGAGCCGGTCCGCCGGAGCGTGCGCGAGCTGCGCGTCCTCGTCCTCTCCTGCCGCCGCGACGAGCTGCCGGCCGGCCCGAGCCCCACCGCCTACGGGCCGCAGCGCACCGACTGGAACCCGTACGGGAGCACCCTCGGCCGTTCGCTGGCCGAGCACACGGCGGGTCTGCTCCGCGGGATGGGCTTCGAACCCACCGTGCACGACCTCGTCTCCGAGGGCGAGCAGCTGCTGGGGGAGGAGTCACCCACCTCCCTCGCGGTGCTGCTGCTCGACCGCTGGGCCCTGCTGGACGCCGAGCGGATCGCGCTGCTGCGCCGGCTCGACCGGCGGAACCACAAGGTGGTGGCCGTGCTGGAGCCGGGCAGCCCGGACGATCCGGGCGACACGGCCGCCGGGGCGGAGCTGGCCGAGCTCAGCCGGTCGGCGCTGGCGGCCGGCGGCTTCCTGCCGGCCGGGCGGCCCCGGGCGAACCGCCTGCCCGTCCTGGGTTCGCTGAGCGCCTTCGAGGACGCTCTGGCCGGGGTCGCGACGGCCGCTCGCCGCGCGGTCGAGAACCGCTGGCCCGACGGCCCCCGTCGGGGCCCCGACGGAGAGGAGGGCGGGAGCCCGGGCCGCCCGCGTCTGCGCTGACCGCCGCCCGGCCCGGGCCTGCCCCGGAGGGCAGGCCCGGGCCGGGCCGGCTCAGCCGGCCGCGGTGCGGGCCACGTCGATGGCGTCGCCGCCGATCTGCACCGAGTCGAGCATGTCCGCGATCACCTGCAACGCCTTCGCCGACGGCTGGTTCAGACAGGCCGACAGCCGGATCACCGTGACGGCGTCGTCCACCTCGATGGTCCGGTGACCCACCAGCTCACGGGTGCCACCGCGCACGGCACAGGTCTTGTCCAGCTGGGTGTCGATCGGCGGCAGGGCGGTACGGACCACCTTCTCCGCCTCCGCCCAATCGGTGACCAGGGTGATGGTGACCAGGCTGCCACCGTCGGTCAGGGCGGCGAGCGGCGCACAGCTCTCCCCCTGGCCGGCGCAGTACACGCCGGGCTCCAGCGGCTGATCAGCTACGTACCCGACGCCGCTGAGCGGCTTGACGGACGGCCGGTACAGGCTGGCCCAGCCGGGTGGCAGGCTGATGGCTGCATTGTTGAGCTCGGGGAAGCGGATCGCCCGCTCGGGGAAGAAGCTCCCGCTCGTCCCGAAGGACGGCTCCGTGCCGCCCGGGCCCGCGCCGGTCCTGCCCGCGCCCTCGTCCGGATCAGCGCTGCTGCCGGGGGCCGGGGTCGGGGAGGGGGACGGCGACAGGGTGGGGTGGGGCGAGGCCGAGGTGGCCGCGCCGGGCACGCCGGCCGTCCCGGGCACGCCGACGGCTGCCGGTGTGCGGGCCGAGGGAGGCAGGGCGATCTGCGACTGGCCGGGCGCGAGTGCGGGTGCGGCGGCCAGGGCGGCGGCGACCAGACCCGTGGTCAGCCCTGCGGCCAGGGCGGCGGCTCGCCGCCGGCTCCGGCTCCGGGCGGCCCGCTCGCGGATCCGCTCCATCCGGTCGGCGGGCGCGGGCAGGTCCGGGGCGGCCCGCTGCAGCAGTACCCGCAGCTCGCTCTCCACCTCGGCGTCGCTGCGCTCGTCACCGGGATCGGTCGTGCCGCCGTCCGTCGCGTCCCACCTGTTCCGCTCGTCCCACTCGGTCCGGCCCCAGCCGGTGTCACGCCGCGTCACGGCGTCCCCCGTCCAGCAGCAGCTCCCGGACCGGCAGCTTGCCGCGCAGCGCGTTCAATGCACGGTGCGTGTTGCTCTTGACCGTGCCCGTGGAGCAGCCGAGCGCCTCGGCCGTCTCCTCCACGCTGAGGTCCTCGAAGAAGCGCAGCACCACCACGGCCCGCTGACGGGGCGGCAGCGCCCGGACGGCGGCGGCCAGCACCTGTCCGACCACCACGTCCTCGAAGGGGTCCGCCTGCGTCGCCGGCTCCGGCAGCTCGCCGTGCGGCAGCTCCCCGTGCCAGCGGCGGCGCCACCAGGACACGTGCGAGTTCACCAGCACCCGCCGGACGTACGCCTCCGGCCGGTCGATGGCGATCTTGTCCCACTTCGGCCAGACCTTGGCCAACGCCGTCTGCAGCAGGTCCTCGGCCAGGTGCGCGTCTCCGGTCAGCAGCCAGGCCATGCGCAGCAGGCGCGGGCTGCGGGCGGCGACGAACTCCTCGAAGTCCGTGTTCGCTTCCCTCATCGTCCCGTCCCCGCCATGCTGCTCCAGTCGTTCCGGTGGTCCGTTCCGGCCCGGCCGGCCGGGTCGTCGGTGTCGTGTGCGTCGTCGGTGTTGGTCCCACAGCAGCTCAACGCGGTGGGAGCCCGTTCGGGTTGCGCGGCGGCGGGGGTTTTCCGGAACGGATTCGGCGGGGGCCCGGTGGCGTCCGCGGCGGCCGGGCCGGGGCCGGGCCGGGCAGCGGGCCCCGGGGGAGGGGGCGGACAGGGCCGGGAACGCTGGACGGCCCGCGAGCCGGCCGGGACCAGGCCGGGCGGCGGGCGGGCCGTGGCACCACGATGCGTCCGCCGGTCCGCACCGTCCAGGGGCGCGCGGCGGGCGCCCGGGCGCACCGGCCCGGCGCCCGGGAGTACGGCGTCGGGCAGTCGGGGGCCGAAGGCCGGTGCGGCGCTGCGGGCCTCCTACAGCGTCCCGGTGCCGCGCGGGGCGGGGGCCGAGCGCCGTGCCGTCGGGTCGACCGGGGCCACCGTCCAGTCCGGGTGGCCGGGCATCGGCGGGGTGCGCTCCCCGTGCAGCCAGTCGGTGAGGAAGGCGGTGACGTCCCCGCCGGAGACCTCCGCCGCGGTCCGGATGTAGTCCGCGGTCGTCGCCGAGCCGCCCCGGTACCGCTGCAGGAAGGTCCGCTCGATCCGGTCGAAGGCGTCCGCCCCGACCCGCTCGCGCAGCGCGAACAGCACCAGGGCGCCGCCGGTGTACCGCTGGCTGTCGAAGAGGGTGGCGGCGGTCGGTGCGGCGACCGGGCCGGAGTCGTGCCGCCACTGGTCGCCCGCGGCGTAGACGTCGCGCATCCGGTCGGCGAGCGTGGTGAAGCCGGCGGAGTCGGCCCAGCCGCGCTCGTAGCGGTACATCAGGCCGTAGAAGTCGGCGTGGCCCTCGTTCAGCCAGAGATCGGCCCAGCTGCGCGGCGAGACGCTGTTGCCGAACCACGAGTGCACCAGCTCGTGCATCATGTGCGAGCCGATCTGGCGTTCGGCCTGGCGCAGGAAGTTCGGCTTGTAGAGCGTCAGCGTCTGCGTCTCCAGCCCGGTGAAGTCGAAGGCGGCCGGGTCGTCGGTGTCGGCCGGCAGCAGCCCGTAGGTCTCGAACGGGAAGGGCCCCAGGCGCTGCTGGGCCCACTCCAGTTGCGCCGGGGTCAGGGCGAGGGCGGGCTCCAGGTCGGCGGCGCGCGCCGTCGGGACGACGTCCCGCAGCGGCAACCCGCCCGGGCCGGTGCGCTCGCGCACCGTGTAGGTGCCGACCGAGACCTGCACCACCTCGGTGGCCACCGGCTCGCGCGAGACGTACCACCGGGTGGTCGTCGGCCCGTCGTCGCCCGCCGCGCCGCTGCCGTCGCCGGTGCCGCCGACGCTCCCGCCCGCGGCTCCTCCGCTCGCGGTGCCGTCGTCGTGCCCGGTGGCCGAGAGGTGGCCGGTCGCGACGCCCAGCAGGCCGTCCGGGGCGGTGACGGCGACGGTGAGGCGGGCCTTGTCGCTCGGGTGGTCGTTGCAGGGGAAGACGGTGTGTGCGCCGTCGGGCTGGCCGGCCACCGCGAAGCCGTCCGCCGTCGGCACCCAGCCGGTGTGCGGGAGGTGCGCCCGCGGGTCGACGGTGTACTCGACCGTCACCTGCAGGACGGCGCCGCGCCGCACGGGCTGGTCCGGGACGACCGTCAGCTTCTCGTCGTGGGTGCGGAACCCGGCCGCCCGCCCGTCGACCCGGACGGTGTGCACGTCCAGCCCCAGTGCGTCCAGCTCCAGGCTCGGCAGGGCGGTCAGCGCACGGGCGGTCAGCACGGCGGTGGCGTCCACCGTGTGCGTCGCGGGCCGGTAGCGGAAGGCGAGGTCGTAGGCGAGCGCGTCGTACCCCGTGGTGCCGAGCGAGGGGAAGACCGGATCGCCGACGCCCACGGGCGCCCCGTTCTCGGCGGCGGCCGCGTCCGGCAGCATGGTGGTGCCGAGAAGCACCGCGGCGAGCGCGAGGGCGACGGGGCGGCTGGAACGGAGCCTGAACAGGGTGATCACCGCTTTCGGACGTCGGGCACAGCGTCGGGCCGCCCGCGACCCGACGCCGCTCCGCGACCATTCGAGCACGGATCGTAGCGGACCGCGCCGACAGTGCGGCCCGCCCCGCGCGACACGCGGGCATCCCCCGGACGGCCGACTGTGGTGGCCGACCGGCTGCGGACTGTCATAACGTTCGAAGTGCTCCGCCCCCTGACGGACGGGGCCACGGCCGTCGGAGAACCTGGCCAGGTCCGGCGGCCGTCCTTTCTGCCCGCGCCCTGCCCGGTCCCGGACTCCGGGCAGGGCCGGTCTCCGCCGCCGCGCCGCCCCCGTAGGCTGGTCCGCCGAAGCACCCGGCGCACGGCCCGCGCCGGCCGCCCGGACGGCAGGAGCAGCAGACGTGACCGGCACCGCCCCGCACCTCCCGGTGGCCCCGTACTTCCTGGTGGTCGGCGAGTGCGTCGCCGACGTCGTCCGCACCGACGGCGCCGCCGACCGCGTCCACCCCGGGGGCAGCCCCGCCAACGTCGCCTACGGGCTGGCCCGGCTCGGCCTGCCGGCCGTGCTGCTCACCCAGCTCGGCGCCGACGCCAACGGGCGGCTGATCAGGGCGCATCTGGAGTCGGCCGGCGTCACCGTGCTCGCCGAGCCCGCCGAGGGCGGCCGGACGCCCTCCGCCGTGGTCCGGCTCGACGCGCAGGGGCACGCGCAGTACGTCTTCGACATCGGCTGGAGCCTGCCCGACCGCCCGGATCTCGCACTCCCCGGTGCGCCCGGCCATCTGCACCTCGGCTCGATCGCCGCGGTCACCGAGCCGGGCGCCTCGGCGGTGCTGGCCCTGGTCGAGCGCCTGCGCGGCCGGGCCGGGGTCAGCTACGACCCCAATGTGCGGCCCGCGCTGATGGGCGACCACGGGGCGGCCGTCCGGCGGGTGGAGCGCTGCGTGGCGCTCAGCGGTCTGGTCAAGGCCAGCGACGAGGACCTCGCCTGGCTCTACCCCGGGCAGGACGCCGAGGACGTCGCCCGGCACTGGCTGGGCCTCGGGCCGGCCACGGTGGCGGTGACCCGCGGGGCGGCGGGCGCCTTCGCCGTCACGGCGGACGGCCGCCGGGCCGAGATGCCGGCGCGAGCGGTCGCGGTCGCGGACACGGTGGGTGCCGGCGACTCCTTCATGGCCGCCCTGCTCGGCGCCCGGTGGGCCGGCGCGGGTCTGGAGCAGGCGCTCGCCCGGGCCGTCACCGCCGCGGCCGTCACCGTCTCCCGCCCCGGCGCCAACCCGCCCGACGCCGCCGAGCTCCGGGCCGCCCTCGCCGCCGAGGCCGCCGGCCGCGTGTAGCGCAGACTCCCGGGGCGGACCGCGGTGACCTCCGTCACGGTGGGGAACCGCGGGGCCGGTCCCCCACCGTCAGGCCGTCAGGAGTCGATGTGGAGACGGAGGACGTGGCGGCTGGGGAGCATCCGGTAGTCGCCCCCCTTGGTGAACACGTACTTCTGCACGGCGCCGTCGGCGTCCTGGTAGGACACCCAGCCCGAGTGGCTTCCCGGGGAGAACAGGTCCACCGCGTGGACGTCGCTGACGTCGATCTCACCGGTGCCGTTGTAGCACCAGGTCCAGATGGTGAGTTCGACGAACCGCACCTCCTGCTGGACCGAGCTGCACTTGACCGGCTGCAGCGTGCCGGCGGTGGTGGCGGCCTGCGCGGGCGCCGCGCTCAGGGTGAGCGCTGCCGCCGCGGCGGCCGCCGTCAGGGCGGCGGCCCTGGGCAGGGAGCGGAAGTTGATCTGCATGAGACATCCCTCGTGTGTGGACAACAGTCATGCCAGTCTTCGGTCCGCACGTGACCACCGTCGTGCCGCCGGGCAGGAACCTGCCAGGGGATCGTTCGTGGGAGATCCTCGGACACGCGTGCCGGGGCGAACGAGTCCGGAAGGTGTCGGGCAGGTCGCCCGGCGGGAGCGGAGGCCCGGCCCGACGCAGGGCTCAGGCCGCCGGGGCGGTGAGGTCCCTGCCGTACCAGATCTGGGCGTACGGGCTGCTGCTGTAGGCCGGTATCTCGCGGTAGCCGTGCCGGGTGTAGAGGGCACGGGCCTCGACCAGGTCGAGCCGGGTGTCGAGCACGATCCGCTCGGCGCCGAGCTCGCGGGCGGCCTCGTCGACGGCCGCGAGCAGCCGCGCGCCGCCGCCGGTGCCGCGCACCGCGTGCCGGACGAAGACCCGGGTGAGCTCGACGGAGCGGTCGTCCAGGACGCGCAGGCCGGCGCAGGACTGCGGCTCGCCGTCGTAACGGCCGAGCAGGAAGACGCCGGTGGGCCCGGCGAGGTCGTCGCTGGGGGAGTCGGCCAGTCCGGTCTCGATCTCCTCCGGGGTGCCCTCGCGGCCGAGGTGGAGGCGGTAGTACCGGTTGGCGACGTCGATGTAGTACTCGCGCAGCAGCGCCGCCGCCTCGGGGGAGCCGACGTCGGCCCGGGAGACGGTCCAGAGACCCTTGGTGGTGTGCGGCGTGCTGATCGTCATGTGCGCATTGTCGACGGTCGCCCCGGCCCATGGCGAACGGATATTCGGCCCGGCCGCCCCGCGCGGCGCGGGAGCCGCGACCGGCCCCGGTCGAGGGCCGGTTGCGCCGGGCGGGTGATGAGGGGATTGGACGGCAGGTGTGTCGGGGGAGCACTGCTCCATGGACAGACCATCAGCTAATCGTATTTATGGGGGTTTGAGGGGGAGTCTGCAGCCGGGCCGCACGGCCCGTAGCGTCGGGGCCGCCGTGGTCGCGGCGATCTGCCTGTCCGCGGTGGCCGGATGCGCCGGACCCGTCGGTCCGGGAGGCCCGTCCGCGACGGCCGGTGCCGGTGCCACCCCGGCCGGGGCGGCGACGGAGGCCGGGGCGGGTGCCGGGCAGGCGGCCGACCACGGCGCGCCCAGGCCGCCGGCCGTGCCGCTGACCCTGCCGGGGCTGGCCCGGGCCGAGGAAGAGAGCAGCAGCGAGGCGGTGGCCCGTCAGCAGGCGGCCGTCCGGGCCGGGCTGGCGACGGCGCGCCGGTGGGGGCTGGAGCGGCTGCCCGCGCAGGCGCCGCAGCGGCCGGTGGTCCGGCCGGAGCTGAAACCGGCGCAGGGCGTGAAGCTCGCGCCCGGGCGGCCCCCGGTGGTGTACCGGGTCCCCACCGACGAGAAGATCGTCTTCCTGACCGTCGACGACGGGGCGGAGAAGGACCCGGAGTTCTCCCGGATGGCCGCCGAGCTGGGCGTCCCGTTCAGCGCGTTCGTGGCCGACTACCTGGCCCGCGAGGACTACGGCTACTTCCGCCGGCTCGCCGCCCAGGGCGACATGGTGAACAACCACACCATCAACCACCGCGACATGAGGCTGCTCGGCTACGAGCAGCAGCGCGACGAGATCTGCCGGCAGCAGGACCAGCTGGAGCGGCAGATCGGCGTCCGGCCGAGGCTGTTCCGGCCCCCGTACGGCGAGTACACCGACGACACCCTGCGGGCCGCCGCCTCCTGCGGCATCGAGGCGGTGCCGCTCTGGAACGAGGAGGCCTTCCCCGACCGGATGGAGTACCGCTACGACGACCAGCGGCTGCACCCGGGGGACATCATCCTCACCCACTTCCGCGGCACCTCCCTGTGGAACGGCACCATGACCGACCTGCTCCGCAAGGTGGTGAACGAGGTCGGCGCGCAGGGCTTCACCTTCGCGCGGCTCGACGACTACCTGTAGGAGTCCGCGGACCCCGCGGCCCGCGTCCCGTCCGGCGCGGGCCGCCCGGCGTCAGCCGAAGGAGAGCGCGTCGACGTAGACCCAGGCGCCCTCGTGCCGGACGAAGCGGCTGTGCTCGGTGAGTACGCCCTCCTCCCGTCCCTCGGTGTAGTGCGCGCGGAAGGCGACCGTGCCCTCGGCGTGGAACGCGCCGCCCTCGGTGGTGGAGAGCACCTCCAGTCCGGTCCAGCGCAGGGCCGGGTCGAGGTCGACCGAGTCGGGCCGGGTGTCGGGGTGCCAGCTGCGCAGCAGGTAGGCCTCGTCGTGGGCGACGAACGCGCTGTAGCGCGAGCGCATCAGGGCCTCGGCGGTCGGTGCGGCGGCCTGGCCCCGGTGGTAGCGGCCGCAGCAGTCGCCGTAGGCGGCGGGCAGGCCGCACGGGCAGGGCGAGGACGGCAGCAGCCGGGGTGCGGGGGCGGCGGCGCGGGGTGTGGAGCGGCGTCGGGACATGGCGTCCATTCTGGCGCCTCCGCGGAGCGCTGTCCGCCGGGGGTGGCGAGCGCGCCGCGCGGACGCCCCGGCCGGTCCGGTACGCCCCGTGGGGCCCGGCCCGGCGCCACTTCGTCCCGCCCGGCCTCGTTTCAAGGAAAGGTAAAAGGGCAGGTCAAGCCCGCGTGTGCACGGAGTGCCCACAAAGTGTGCACACCTGACGCCGACGGCGCGTCAGGTGACCCGCCAAGAAGGTAGCGGTAGCGGGCCCGGATGTCAGCGGGATCTGACAATCCGCCAAAATCGTCAACGAACCGTCACCTCTCCGCGGCGCTGCGTGAGGGCCGGAAGGTGATCTTTCCGGCATATCGAACGAGTGTGGGACTTGTGCTGGTCATTCGGAGATCTTTACCCCACCATCTCCGGTGGCACACCGCCCGAATCCGGCCGACCACAAGTCGGCGCAGGGCCATCCCTCAGGAGAGTTGATGAGTTCGACGGGACATCCGCCGCTCGACCCGACCGATTCGCTGGCCGCACTGTTCGAAGCCCAGGTCAGACGGACCCCGCAGGCCACCGCCTTGATCGACGGCGAGCGGCGTCTGACCTACCGTGAACTGGCCGACGCCGCCGAAACGGTGGCCGGAAGACTGGCCGGATCCGGCGTTCGCGCCGAGACCCTCGTCGGGGTCTGCCTACCGCGATCGGCGGACCTCGTGGTCACCCTGCTGGCGGTGCTGCGCGCCGGCGGCGCGTACGTGCCGCTGGACCCGGCGTACCCGCAGGACCGGCTGGAGCTGGTGATCGGCGACGCGCAGGCGCCCGTGGTGGTCACCGACCGCGCGCACGAGCACCTGCTGGCCGGCGCCGGGGCGACCCTGCTGTACACCGACGGCGACAGCCCCGCCGCGCCCCTCCCGCCGCTCGCCGCGGCCGCCGGCACCCCGGCCGCCGGGACGGACGCGCTCGCGTACGTGCTCTACACCTCCGGCTCCACCGGCCGGCCCAAGGGCGTCTCGGTCACCCAGCGCGGCGTCAACGCCATGCTCCGCTGGGCCGCGAACACCTACCGCCCGGCGGACGTGGCCGGCGTGCTCTTCGGCACCTCGGTCTGCTTCGACATCTCGGTCTACGAGCTCTTCTTCCCGCTCGCCGTCGGCGGCACGATCGTGGTGGCGGAGAACGTGCTCGCCCTGCCCGAGCTGCCGGCCCGCGACGAGGTGACACTGGTCAACACCGTGCCGAGCGCCATGGCGGCGTTACTGCGTGGCGGCGGCCTGCCCGGCGGCGGGGGTCTGCCGGGCAGCGTACGCGTGGTCAACCTGGCGGGCGAGGCGCTGCCGCGCCACCTGGCCGACCAGGTCCACGCCCAGCCCCAGGTCGAGCGCCTGTACAACCTGTACGGGCCGACCGAGGACACCGTCTACTCCACCTGGTCGCTGGTCGGCCGGAACGAGTCCGGCGAGCCCGTCATCGGCCGCCCGCTCGACGGCACCACCGGCCACGTGCTCGACGAGCAGCGGATCGCCGTGCCGGACGGCGGCATCGGCGAGCTCTACCTCGCCGGCGAGGGCCTGGCGCGCGGCTACCACGGCCGCCCCGACCTCACCGAGGAGCGCTTCGTCACCGTCGGCGGCGAGCGCTGCTACCGCACCGGGGACCTCGTCCGCCGGCTGCCGGACGGCGACCTGGAGTACCACGGCCGTGTCGACCACCAGGTGAAGGTGCGCGGCTTCCGGGTCGAGCTCGGCGAGATCGAGGCCGTGCTCGCCGCCCACCCCGCCGTCGAGGCGGCCGCCGCCGTCGTCCAGCGCGACGAGACGGGCGACTACCTGGCCGCCTTCGTCCAGCCCGCGGCCGGCAGCACCGAGCCGACCGCCGCCGAGCTGCGCGCCCACTGCGCCGCCGCGCTGCCCGGCTACATGGTGCCGCTCGCCGTCGCGGTGCTCGACCGGATGCCGCTCACGCCCAACGGCAAGACCGACCGCAAGGCGCTGCCGCCGGTGGCCCGCGGACGCGGCGGCCAGGAGGTGTTCACCGCCCCCCGCACGCCCGTCGAGGCCCGGATCGCCGAACTCTGGCAGCAGCTCCTCGGCGTCCCCGAGGTCGGCGTGCACGACGTCTTCCTCGACCTGGGCGGCCACTCGCTGCTCGCCGCCGGCCTGCTGGCCCGGATCGAGCGAGAGTTCGGCACCCGCGTGCCGCTCACCGAGTTCTTCGCCGCGCCGACCGTCGCCGCCCTGGCCGTCCGGGTCGCCAACGGCGGCGGCGGACGCCCCTCCGTCGCACCGCCCGAGCGCGGCGCCGGCCTGCCCGCCCGCCCGACCGCGTTCCAGCACGAGCTCTGGCTGCACGAGTCCCTCCAGCCCGGCTCCGCGCTCTACAACGTGCCGCTGCGGGTGCGCGCCACCGGCGACCTCGACCTCGCCGTGCTCGGTCGCGCCCTGACCGAGGTGGTCCGCCGGCACGAGGTGCTGCGCACCGCGTTCACCGGCCGCGACGGCGAGGCCGTCGCCGAGGTGCGCCCGCCCTACCCGGTCGACGTCCCGCTGCGCGACCTCACCGGCGCGGGGGAGGAGGAGCTCGACGCCGCGCTGCGCACCGAGGCCGCCCGCCCGCTCGACCTCGCCGGGGGCCGGCTGCTGCGCGGCCTCGCCCTGCGCACCGGCGACGGCCGCCACGAGCTGCTGCTCACCGTCCACCACGCCGCGATGGACGGCTGGGCGGCCGGACTGCTCCTCGCCGAGGTGGGCCGCGCCTACCGGGACGGCGAGCTCGCCGAGCCCGCACTGCAGGTCTCCGACGTCGCCCGCTGGGAGGAGCGCGCCAACGCCGCCGCCCGCGAGGACGCGTTGCGCTGGGGCGGGCGGCTGGTCGGCCTGGACGCCGACCAGCACCTGCCCGGCGACCGCCCGCACCCCAGCCCGCAGGACACCGCCGGCCGCCGGATCGCGCGCCGGCTCGACGCCGAGCTGGTCCGCTCGGCCGAGCGCTGGGCCGGGCAGGAGGGCGCCAGCCTCTACATGGCGGTGCTCGCCACGCTCGGCGGCGTGCTGCACCGCTACACCGGGCGCACCGACCTGGCCGTGCTCAGCCCGTTCGCCGTCCGGCCCGTGCCCGAGCTGGAGCAGGTGCTCGGCTCGCTGATCAACACCGTCGCGCTCCGCTTCGACGCCGCCGGCGGCGACACCTTCCGCGACCTGGTCGCCCGGGTCCGCCCGGTGGTGCTGGAGGCCGCCGAGCACAGCGGGTTCCCCTTCCTGGAGCACGCCCGCCGGTTCGCCGGCACGGCCGGGCTGACCGCCTCGCCGATCGCCCAGGTGCTGCTCGCGGTCCAGAACCACCCCGTCCCGGGCGTCGAACTCCCCGGCCTCAGCCTGCAGTTCGTCGCCGAGGTGTGCAACGGCACGGCCAAGACCGACCTCTCGCTGTTCCTGGAGTTCCCGCCCGAGGGTCCGCTGCTCTCCGCCGAGTACCGCACCTCGCGCTACGACGAGCGCTCGGTGCACGCCGCCCTCGACCACCTGGTGACGCTGCTCGCCGCAGCGGTGGCCGAACCCGACCGGCCGATCGGCGAGTTGGCGATGCTCTCGGCCGCCGACCTGGCCCTCGCCGGGACCGGCCGGCGCGCCGCCACGCCGGTGCCCGACCAGCGGCTGCACGACCTGGTCGCCGCCCGGGCCGCCCGCAGCCCGGAGGCGGTCGCCGTCTCCGCGGCCGACGGCGTCCTCGACCACGCCGGCCTGGACGCCACCGCGAACCGGCTGGCGCACCTGCTGACCGCCCGCGGAGCCGGGCCCGGCACGCTGGTCGCGGTCGCCGTCCGGCGCGGCCGGCTGCTGCCCGCCGCCCTGCTCGGCGTGCTGCGCAGCGGCGCCGCCTACCTGCCGCTCGACGTCGACCAGCCGCTCGCCCGCAACCGCGCGGTGCTGGACGACGCGGGCGCCACCCTGCTGGTCGCCGAGCGGGCCACCGCCGACGACCCGCTGCTCGACGGCCGGACCGCCGTCCTGGTCGACGGCCCGGAGGCGGCCGCCGCCCCGCCGACGGCACCGGCCCCGCCCGCCGCCGTCGGCCCGGAGGACCCGGCCTACCTGCTGTACACCTCCGGCTCCACCGGCCGCCCCAAGGGCGTCGCCGTCCCGCACCGGGCGATCGTCAACTTCCTCACCTCGATGGGCCGCGAACCCGGGCTCACCGAGAACGACGTGATGGCCGCGGTCACCACCGTCACCTTCGACATCGCCGGCCTGGAGCTCTGGCTGCCGCTGGTCACCGGTGCCCGGGTGGAGATCGCCGACCGCGCCACCGCCACCGACGGCCGCGCGCTGGCCGACTGGCTGGAGCGGCGCGGCGTCACCCACCTCCAGGCGACCCCCGCCACCTGGCGCATGCTGCTGGAGGCCGACTGGCCCGGCCGCCCGGGCCTGACCGCGCTCTGCGGCGGCGAGGCGCTCACCGCCGACCTCGCCGAGGCGCTGCTCAAGCGCATCGACGCGCTGTGGAACCTCTACGGCCCCACCGAGACCACGGTCTGGTCCACCGTCCAGCGGGTCACCCCCGAACTGGCCGCCCACGGCGGGGTGGTGGCGCTCGGCGCGCCCGTCGACAACACCCGGCTGCACCTGCTGGACGGCGGCGGACGGCCGGTGCCGGTCAACGGCATCGGCGAGCTCTGCATCGCCGGGGCCGGCGTCGCGCTCGGCTACCACGGGCGGCCCGACCTCACCGCCGAACGGTTCACCGCCGAGCCCGGCGGCCCCGCGGGCGCACCGATGTACCGCACCGGGGACCTCGCCTGCCGCCGCGCCGACGGCCGGCTGGAGTACCACGGCCGCACCGACGCCCAGGTCAAGCTGCGCGGGTTCCGGATCGAGCTCGGCGAGGTCGAGGCCGCGCTCACCGCCGTCCCCGGCGTCGGCGCCGGCGCGGCCCGGCTCACCGACACCGCGGCCGGACCGGTCCTGGCCGGCTACGCCGTCACCGACGGCACGCTCACCGAGGAGGCGCTGCGCGCCGCCCTGGCCGTCCGGCTGCCGGACTACATGGTCCCGGCCGCGTTCGTGCTGCTCGACGCGCTGCCGCTGACGCCCGCCGGCAAGGTGGACCGCGCCGCGCTGCCCGCGCCGGTCCTCGGCGGCGCCGGGGCACCGCCCGAGGGCGACTGCGAGGAGCTGCTCGCCGACCTCTGGCAGGAGGTGCTCGGCGTGCCGGCGGTCTCCCGGCACGACGACTTCTTCGCGCTCGGCGGCCACTCGCTGCTCGCCACCCGGCTGGCCGCACGGGTGCGCGACACCTTCGAGATCGACCTGCAGCTGCGCACCGTCTTCGAGGACCGCACCCTGGCCGCGATGGCGCGCCGAATAGAGGACCAGCTGCTCGACGAACTCGACGGACTCGACGAGCTCGACGAACTGGACGAGCTCGACGGCCCGGACGCCGTCGGCGGGTCCGGGAACGACACGGACGACTCGGGCGCCGGGACCGGCGCCCGCACGGGGGAGAACGCATGACCGACCAGAACACCGCGGGGGCCCGCGCGGCCGCCCCGCTCGACCCGGACGCCAGACGGCAGGAGCTGCTCCGCCGCCGGCTGGCCAAGGCCAGGGCCGCCAAGGAGGCCCAGCAGTCCGGCGCCACCGCCCCCGCCCGGGGCGGCGTCCCGCGCCGGCCCGAGGGCGCCCCGGCGCTGCTCTCCTCGGCCCAGCGCCGGATGTGGTTCCTGGCCCAGTACGAGCCCGACAGCGCCGCCTACCACATCCCGCTCGCCCTCCACCTCGACGGCGAACCCGACACCGCCGCCCTCGGCGCGGCCCTGGCCGACGTGCTGGCGCGGCACGACGTCCTGCGCACCGTCTACCGCACCGTCGACGGCGACGTCCGCCCCGAGCTGCTGGACGCCGCCGACACCGTCCTCACCACCGCCGACGTGCGCGCCGAGGAGGTGGAGCAGCGGCTCGCCGAGGAGGCCCGTCGGCCGTTCGACCTCGCCGCCGACCTGCCGCTGCGCGCCGCCCTGCTGCGCACCGGCGGGAGCAGCGTGCTCAGCCTGGTGCTGCACCACATCGCCGCGGACGGCTGGTCGATCGGCGTCCTCTTCGCCGACCTCGCCACCGCCTACGCGGCCCGGCTGGAGGGCCGCGCGCCCGCGTTCGACCCGCTGACGGTGCAGTACGCCGACGTCGCGCACTGGCAGCAGACCGGCCTGGCCGAGGAGCTGTCCCGTCAGGAGGCCTGGTGGCGGGAGCGGCTGAGCGGCGCCACCGCCACCGTCACCGTGCCCACCGACCGGCCCCGGCCGGCCGTGGCCGACACCCGCGGCGAGCGGATCACGGCCGACTTCGGTGCCGAGCGCAGCGCCCGGGTGCGCTCGCTCGCCGAGCGCACCGGCACGACCGCGTACATGGTGCTGCTGGCGGCGCTGCAGACCGTGCTCTCGCGCTACACCGGTGCCGAGGACGTGGTGGTCGGCACCCCGGTCGCCGGGCGGACCCGCAGCGAGACCGAGCCGCTGGTCGGCTGCTTCGTCAACACCCTCGCGATGCGCACCGACCTTTCCCCTCGCTCCGCTGGGGACGCCCCTACCGGCGACCTGACCGTCCGGCAACTGCTGGAGCGGGTCCGCGAGGGGACGCTCGGCGCCTTCGGCCACCAGGACCTGCCGTTCGAGCGGCTGGTCGACGCCCTGGGCCTGGAGCGGGAGCTCGCGCACACCCCGCTCTTCCAGGTCATGCTCAACGTCCACAACCAGGCCAAGGCCACCGTCGAGCTGCCCGGCCTGACGACCGACTGGCGGCCCGTCGGCACCGACACCGCCAAGTTCGACCTCTCCGTGGCCGTCGTCGACCAGGGCGGCGACCTCACCGCCGACCTGGTCTGGCGCAGCGAGCTCTACGACGAGGCGACCGTCCGCCGCGTCTTCGGCCACCTCACCACGGTGCTCGACGCGATGGCCGAGAACCTCGACCGTCCGCTCGCCGAGCTGCCCCTGCTCACGCCCGCCGAGGAGCGCCTGCTCACCGGCTGGGACGACACCGTGCGCGGCTGGGACCTCGGCGGCACCCTGCACGGCCTGGTCGAGGAGCAGGCCCGGCGCACCCCCGACGCGCCGGCCGTCCGCGGGGCCGACGGCGTGCTCGACTACGCCGGGCTCGACGGCCGGGCCAACGCGCTGGCCCTGCGGCTGCGCGCGCTCGGGGTCGGCCCGGACCGCCCGGTCGGCCTGCTGATGGAGCGCTCGGCCGCGCTGGTCGTCGGCATGCTCGGCATCCTCAAGGCCGGCGGCGCCTACCTGCCGCTCGACCCGGTCTACCCGGACGAGCGGATCCGCGCCCTGCTGGCCTCCGCGGGGGCCGCCGCGGTGGTCACCACCGAGGATCTCGCAGGCCGGCTCGACGCCGCCACCCCGGTGGTCGTCCCGGACGGCTCGACCGCCGCGCACGGCCCCGAGGTGGACGTCCGCCCGGAGCACCTCTGCTACCTGGTCTTCACCTCCGGCTCCACCGGCGCGCCCAAGGGCGTCGCCGTCGAGCACCGCAACTACCGCAACTACCTGCACGGCCTGCGCGAGCGGATCGGCGGCGACCAGCAGGGCTGGAACTGGGCGCTGGTCTCCACCTTCGCCGCCGACCTCGGCACCACCAACGTGTTCGGCGCGCTCACCGGCGGCGGCTGCCTGCACCTGCTCACCCGCGACCAGGCCACCGACCCGGAGGCCTTCGCCGCCTACGCGGCCGAGCACCGGATCGACGCCATGAAGCTGGTCCCCAGCCACCTGGAGGGCCTCGCCGCGCACGGCGCCGGCCTCGGCGGGATCCTGCCCGGCCGGCTGCTGATCTGCGCGGGCGAGGCGCTGCGGCCGGACCTGGTCGCCCGGATCCGGGCCGCCCGGCCCGACCTGCTGCTGCACAACCACTACGGGCCGACCGAGACCACCGTCTCCATGCTCGGCGCCCCCGTCCCGGCCGACCTCGGGGACGCGGCCACCGCGCCGCTCGGCCTGCCCTTCGGCAACGTCGGCGCGCACGTGCTGGACGCCCGGCGGCGGCCCGTCCCGGTGGGCGTCCCCGGCGAGCTGTACGTCTCCGGCGCCGGCGTCGCCCGCGGCTACCTCGGCCGGGACGACCTGACCGCCGAGCGCTTCGGCCAGGTGCGCGGCCGGCGCTGCTACCGCACCGGCGACCTGGTCCGGCGGCGCCCGGACGGCGCGATCGAGTTCCTCGGCCGGGTCGACCACCAGGTCAAGATCCGCGGCTTCCGGGTCGAGATCGGCGAGGTCGAGGCCGAGCTGACCGGCCGCCCCGAGGTGCGCGAGGCCGTGGTGGTCGCCCGCGGCGAGGGCGCCGCCCGCAACCTGGTCGGCTACCTGGTGCCCGCCGACCCGGCCGCCGCCCCCGACCCGGGCGAGCTGCGCGCCGCGCTGCGCAGCCGGCTGCCCGACTACATGGTGCCGGCCACCCTGGTCGTCCTGGACGCCCTGCCGCTGAACGCCAACGGCAAGGTCGACCGGGCCGCGCTGCCGGAGCCGGTCGCCGTCCAACCCGCCTCGGGCGGCGGCGAATTGGCCACGGCGACCGAGCACGAGGTGGCCGCCGCGTACCGGAGCGTCCTGGTCGTCGACGAGATCGGCGCCGCGGACGACTTCTTCGCGCTCGGCGGGGACTCCTTCTCCGCCGTGCACGCCGTCCGCCTGATCGGCCGCGGCCTCTCGGTGATCGACCTGTTCCAGCACCCCACCGTCCGCGAACTCGCCGTGCTGCTCGACGCCCGGGCCGGCGGCACCGCGGACGAGGGCCCGCGCACCCTGCTGCACAAGCTCACCCGCGGCAACGCGCCCGCCGGGCTGAACGTCGTCTGCGTGCCCTACGGCGGTGGCAGCCCGATCACCTTCCAGCCGCTCGCCGACGCCCTGCCGGCCGGCCACCGGCTCTACGCCGTCGAGCTGCCCGGTCACGACCCGAGCCGGCCGGACGACGAGCTCGCCGAACTCGACTCCCTGGCTGACCGGTTGACCGAGCAGATCACCGAGCGCATCGACGGCCCGGTGCTGCTCTACGGCCACTGCCTCGGCGGTGCGCTCGCCACCGCGCTCGGCTCCCGCTTGGAGGCGGCCGGCGTCGACCTGCGCGGCGTCGCCCTCGGCGGGACCTTCCCCGCGGCCCGGCTGCCCGGCCGGTTCGCCGAGTGGATGGCCAGGCGCCTGCCCGGCGACCGGATGCTCTCCAACCGCTCCTACCTCGACTACCTGCGCGCCATGGGCGGCTTCACCGACGTCTACGACCAGGCCGAGCAGGACTTCCTGGTCCGGGCGCTGCGCCACGATGTGCGGCAGGCCGAGGAGTTCTACACCCGCGCCTACGGGGACGGGCGGCCGGCGCCGATCGCGGCGCCGATCCTGTGCGTCGTCGGCGAGAAGGACCGCGCCACCCAGCTCTACGAGGAGCGGTACGCCGAGTGGGAGCACTTCGGCGACACCGTCGACCTGGCCGTGATCCCGCGCGCCGGGCACTACTTCCTCAAGCACCAGGCCGACGAACTCGCCCGCGTCATCTCCGGGTTCGGTAACACCGGCGCGGTGGCCGAGCAGGTCGCGGCCAAGCGCCCGGCCGCCCGGGCCGACCTCCCCACCTTCGCCAAGGTGGCGATCGGGCAGTTCGTCTCGATGATCGGCACCAGCCTCTCCACCTTCGCGCTGGGCGTCTGGGTCTACCAACAGACCGGCTCCGCCTTCGACTTCGCGATGATCTCGGTGGTCGCGGTGCTGCCGGCCGTGCTCCTGCTGCCGATCGCGGGCGCGCTGGCCGACCGCGTCGACCGGCGCAAGATCATGATCGTCACCGACACCGTGGCGGCCGCCGGCATGCTCTCGCTCGGGCTGCTGCTCTGGGCCGACCTGCTGGAGGTCTGGCACATCTACGTGGTCGCCTGCATCGGCGCGGTCTGTTCGGCCTTCCAACGCCCCGCCTACCTCGCGGCGATCACCCAGCTCGTCCCGAAGCGCTACCTGGGCCAGGCCAACGGACTGGCCCAACTCGGCACCGGCGCGGGCGACATGATGGCCGTTCTGGCCGGCGGCGTGCTGGTCTCGCTGATCGGCCTGCACGGTGTGGTGCTCTTCGACATGGCGACCTTCCTCACCGGTGTCACCTGCCTGCTGCTGGTGCGCTTCCCGGACGCGATGTTCGACAAGCAGGAGGAGCCGCTGCTGCGCGAGGTCGTCACCGGCTGGCGCTACATCGTGCGCCGGCACAGCCTGGTCGCGATGGTGGTCTTCTTCGTCGTCTTCAACTACCTGTTCGCGGTGGCCACCGTGCTGATCACCCCGATGGTGCTGGCCGGCGGATCCGCCGTCCAGCTCGGCGTGATCACCGCCGTGGGCGGGGTCGGTGCGATGACCGGCGCGCTGGTGATGGCCCTGTGGGGCGGCACCCGGCGGCGCGCCGTCGGCATGATCGGCTTCACCTCGGTGGTCGGCCTGGCCGCCGTCGTGGCCGGCAGCCGGCCGCAGGCCGCGCTCACGGCCTGCGGGCTCTTCGTCCTCTGGGCCGCCCTGATGATCCTCAACTCGCACTGGATGGCGCTGATCCAGACCAAGGTCGGGATGGAGCTGCAGGGCCGCGTCCTGGCGACCAACCAGATGCTCGCGATGTCGATGATGCCGCTCGGCTTCCTCACCGCCGGGCCGCTCTCCGACCACGTCTTCGAGCCGCTGATGCGCCCCGGCGGCGCGCTCGCCGACTCGGTCGGCATGGTCCTCGGCACCGGCCCGGGCCGCGGGGCCGGCCTGCTGCTCGTCCTGGTCGGCGTCGTCCTGGCGGTCTGGGGCCTGCTCGGCCTCGCCTACCGACCGCTGCGCCTGATCGAGGACCTGCTGCCGGACGCCCTCCCGGACGCCGAGATCGGCGACAAGGACGCCATCCAGGCCGAGGCCGACCGCCTGCTCGCCCTCGCCGAGGCCGCCCGCTCGGGCGGTGCGGACGCCGTGCTCCCCGGCGCCCGCCCCGCTCCCGCCGCGGACCGGTCCGAGAACCGCGTCCCGGCGGGCGCCGGCCGGTAGCGGGGCCCCACCCGGCGGCTCGTCCCGCCCCGCCGCCCGACACCGGGCAGCGGGGCGGGGCACCTACCGGGTCACCGTGGGTGACCATCGAGGTGCAAGTGGTGATCATGTCGTTCGCGTGCGACGCTCCGGGCGGAGGTAGCACCATGACCAAGAACCGCCGGGACATCAACTCCCTCAGCCAGACCGAGCTGGACGACTACATCCACGCGCTCGGGATCCTTCGCGCTCGGTCGGCGGCCGACCCGGACGACCCCACCGGGTACGACTTCCAGGCCGCCCTGCACAACGACATGTTCGTCGGCCCCTGCGAGCACGGCAGCGACCTCTTCCTGCCGTGGCACCGCTCGCACCTCTACCACTTCGAGAAGCTGCTCCAGGAGTCCGACCCGCCGCGGACGGCCGACGTCACGCTGCCGTACTGGGACTGGCTCCACCCGGAGGCGGCCGGGAAGTTCCCGCCCGCCTTCGCCCTGCCCGGCCTCGCCGCCGAGCGCAACGACGTGGCGACCGACCTGCCGCCCGACACCCTGCAGATCGTCACGCAGGAGACCGACCAGGGGGCGTTCGGCGGCTACCCGGCGGCGCACCCGGGCGGCGACTACGGACGCCTGGAACTCGGCCCGCACAACTACATGCACGGGGTGTTCATCGGCGGGGACATGGGAGACCCGTCGACGGCCGCACAGGACGCGATCTACTTCAGCTTCCACACCTTCATCGACCTGCTCTGGGCCGAGTGGCAGCGCCGCAACGGCGCGCCGCCCGTCACCTCGCCCGACCACGACCTGCGCGGCTTCCTCTCCCAGGCCAAGCACAAGGTGGCGGACTTCGCCGACACCGTGGCGCTGGGCTACGAGTACGAGTACACCGAGCGGCTGAAGAAGGCCTTCGCGGTGCCGGTGCCCGCGCCGGTCGAGCGCAGCCTGCTCGCCACCCGGCCGCTCAGCCTGGTGGCGGCGCCGGACTTCGCGACGCAGATGCGGGAGGCCTCCCGGGCCCAGTTCGGTCTGGTGGCCGCACCGAAGGAGGGCCGGGAGGTGGTGGTCCGCCTCGACGAGCTGAAGATCCCGCTGACGGGCAGCTACCTGCTGCACGCGTACGTGCATCCGGGTGACGTCCCGTTCCGTGCGGACGACGCGGAGTTCGCCGACCGCTACGGCGTCGGCTACGCCGTGCTGTGGCGGGCCCACGCGGGCCCCGCGGACGGCGGTCACGACGACGGTGGTCACGAGCACGGAGCCGGCCACGACGGCGGCGGCCGACAGCCGCACCCCCACCACCCGAGCTCCTGCACCGTCCGGTTCGACGTGACGGCGGTCCTGGCGGAGTCACCGGCGGACCTCGGGACGCAGGTCCTGACCCTCCAGTACAGCCCCGCGCCGACCGCCACCGGTCAGCCGGAAAGCCCGCCCGAGCTGGTCCAGGAGGTCGCCCTGAAGGACGTCATGATGGAGGTGTACGGCTGATGCGTACTCCGGTGTACGAGCTCCACATCAAGCCGCTGTTCCGGGCCACCGACCGGGAGCACATGGCCTTCTCCCTCGACCTCTGGGACTACGACTCCGTGGTCGCCAACGCCGATGACGTCCTCGCCCGTGTGGACGGCGCCGGGATGCCCCCGGACGACAGCGGCGGGCCGTGGCCCGAAGAGTGGATCGCGCTCTTCCGCCGCTGGCACGAGAGCGGACACAAGCGCCTGGAAGTCGGTACGGCGGACTTCACCCTCGCCCGGACGGCCACCGCCGTGACCGTCACCGCGACGGGGACGTTCCCCGGCGCCGGCTTCGAGGGCTGGCTCCAGCTGGAGAGCGAGACGGACAGCGCGAAAACCTACGTCCTCTACTTCGAGGCTCCGGACAGCCCGAGCGCCGGCACACCCGCCGCGTTCACCCGGAAGGAACGGTACAAGGCCACCGACACCCGCGCCGTCTTCGTGCACGACGGCAAAGGGGTGCAGGAGCTGCACTGAGCCCGCTGGACCGCCCGCCCCCGCGTGAGCCGGGCCGAGCCCGCCGAGCCGAAGCCGGCCCGGCGGGCTCGCCGTGCGCGTCCTACCGGGCGCGCCTGATGGAGTAGTTGAACTCCGCCGTGCCGAAGCTTCGCATCAGCCGCAGCCAGAACGGCATCAGCATCTCCATGCCCCGGGCCCCCGAGATGTCCCCGAGGTCGATCACCGACTCCGCCGGCCAGCCGAACTCGCCGAGCAGGGCGACCGCGTCGGCCTTGGCCCCGGCGTCGTTTCCGGCGATGAACAGGTTGTGCTCGCCCTCCAGCCGGCCCGGCTCGACCATCAGCGGCGCGGTGACCGTGTTGAGCGCCTTCACCACCTTGGCGTCCGGGAACTCCCGCTGGATCTGCTCGCCCACGCTGTCGGTGTTCACCGGGTCCAGCGAGACCTCGCCCTCGGCCGAGAAGACCAGCGGGTTGGAGATGTCCACCAACAGCTTGCCGGCCAGCCGCTCGGCGCCGGCCGCCCGCAGGGCCGCCAGCGAGACCGTCCCCGAGGTGGCGTTCAGCACCACCTCGCCGAAGGCCGCCGCGTCCGCGAACGTCCCCGCGTGCCCGGTCGGGCCCGCCTGCTCCGCCCAGGCCAGCCCCGTCTCGTTGTCCTTGGTCCGCGAACCCAGCGTCACCTCGTGGCCGAGCGCCACCAGCTTGTCCGCGATCGTGCGGCCGACCATACCGGTGCCGATGATTCCGAATCGCACAGTTTCTCCGTCCCTCCGGGCCCGCGCCCCGTGACCCGGGCCGCGATGACGATAGTTCAACCCGCCCGGTCCGCGCGGGGAATAGCCGCGAACGGGCGACCGCCGACTGGACCACCCCCGCTGGTGGCGGCCGGTCCACCGCCGAACCATGGTCGCCATGAACCGAACCAACAGACCGTACGCCCGGGCCGCCGCCCTGCTCGCCGGCCTCGCGCTGCTCGTCCCCGCCGGCGCCGCCCGGGCCGACGTCACGACCGTCTCCTTCGGCACCGACCGGACCGCCTGGGACCGAAACGAGCCCGGACTCTCGCCCGAGGAGGTCGCCAAGTCCGACTTCGGCGTCCGTTTCTCCGTGCCGCTCGACGGCCAGGTCTTCGCCCAGCCGCTGGTGATCGGCCCGACCGTGGTCGTGGCCACCGAGACCAACCACGTCTACGGGATCGAGGCCAGGACCGGGAAGATCACCTGGCACCGGGCGATGGGCGCGGCCTGGCCCTCCGCGGCGATCGGCTGCTCCGACCCGGGCCCCAACGTCGGCACCACCTCCACCCCGGTGTACGACCCGGCCACCGGCACCGTCTACCTCACCAGCAAGGTCAACGACGGCCCCGACGACAAGCACCCGCACTACTACGTGCACGCCGTCGACGCCCAGACCGGCGCCGAGCGCAGCGGCTGGCCGGTCACCGTCCAGGGCGACCCGGTCAACGCCCCCGGCAAGCCGTTCAACGCCTACCGCTCGCTCCAGCGCCCCGGACTGCTGCTGCTCGACGGCTCGGTCTACTTCGGCTTCGGCTCGCTCTGCGGCATCGGCGACTACATCGGCACCCTGGCCGGCCTCGACACCCGCACCCGCAAGCTCACCCTCTGGTCCACGGTGGCCGGCTCCGACACCCAGCGCGCCTCCGTCTGGATGGCCGGCAGCGGCCTCGTCTCCGACGGCCCCGGCCGGATCATCCTGACCACCGCCAACGGTCAGGGCGCCGGCGCCTCGCCCGCCCAGGGCCCCGGTGACAAGCCGCCCGGCGGCCTCGGCGAGTCGGTGATCCGGTTCGCCGTGAACGGTGACGGCACCTTCGCACCGAAGGACTTCTTCAGCCCCACCAACAACGCCACCCTCGACAAGAAGGACACCGACCTCGGCTCCGGCGGCCCGGTCGCCCTCCCGTCGACCGTCTTCGGCACCCCCGCCCACCCCCGGCTGCTGGTCCAGGTCGGCAAGGACGGCCGGATCTTCCTGCTCGACCGGGACGACCTCGGCGGCATGGGCCAGGGCCCCGGCGGCACCGACCGGGCGGTCGGTGTCACCGGCCCCCACGGCGGGGTCTGGGGCCACCCGGCGGTCTGGGGCGGCGACGGCGGATACGTCTACACCGTGGAGAACTTCGGCAAGCTGCGCGCCCTGAAGTACTCCGTCAACGCGGCCGGGAACCCGCAGCTGACCAGCGCCGGAACCAGCGCCGAGGACTTCCTCAAGATGTCCGGCTCACCCGTCGTCACCTCCGACGGCACCCGCTCCGGCTCGGCCCTGGTCTGGGTGATCTGGTCCGGCACCGGCCAGTACGGCGAGGGAGGCGAGCTGCGCGCCTACGACCCGGTGCCGGTCGGCGGCACGCTGAAGCTGCGCCGCTCCTTCCCGCTCGGCACGGTCAGCAAGTTCTCCGTGCCGGCCACCGACAAGGGCCGGATCTACGTGGGAACGAAGGACCACCACCTGGTCGCCCTCGGCCGGCCCTCGGCCTTCGCCTGACCGGCGGGTGCGGGGTCCCCGGGGCCGTCCGGTGGACTGGGCCCTCCAGGTGCCGAGGACCCCGCGCCGTCAGAGCCGGACCGTCACGGTCTTGGGCCGCTGGTACTCCTGGAGCGCCAGGGCGGACAGGTCGGTGCCGTGGCCGGAGGCACCGCGGCCGCCGTGGGGGAGCTCGGCGGTCTGGGCGAGGTGGCAGTTGACCCAGGTCTCGCCGGCGTCCAGCCGCGCGGTGAGGTCGAGGGCGGTGCCGAGGTCGCGGGTCCAGACGCTCGCGGCCAGGGCCTGCGGGACTGCGTTGGCCAGGGCGAGCGCCTCCTCGACGGTGGCGGCGCGCTGGACGGTGAGCAGCGGCCCGAAGACCTCCTCCAGCACGGCGGGATCGTCCTCGGGAAGGTCGGCGAGCAGCCTGGCGGGCCGCCAGAGGCCGTCGGTGCGGCCGGGCGCGGCGATCGAGCGCTTGGCGCCGGAGGCGGCCACCAGGCGGTCGTAGCGGGCGGCCTGGTCGGGGTTGTTGAGCGGGCCGAAGTCGCGCCCGGCCTGCCGCTCGGCGAACGCGGCGGTGAGGGCGGCGACGGCCTGCTCGTGGTTCTCGTCCAGGGTGATCACCCGGGCGGGCGCGGCACAGCTCTGGCCGGCGTTGTAGGTGCAGGCCTCGGCCAGCGCGGACCAGGTGTGCCCCGGCGCGTCCGGCAGGACCAGGACGGGGCTGTTGCCGCCGAGTTCGAGGCTGACCCGGCGGTGCCCGGCCCGGGCGGCGATGTCGGCGCCGGCGGCGGCGCTGCCGGTGAAGGCGATCATGTCGACGCCGCTCGCCACCAGCAGCCGCCCGGTCTCGCGGTCACCGGGCAGCACGGTCAGGACGCCGTCCCCGAGCGCCCGGGCGGCGTGCTCGGCGAGCAGGACGGCCGAGTCCGGGGTGGTCTCGGCGGGCTTGACGACGACGGCGTTGCCGGCGGCCAGTGCCGGGGCGCAGCGCCACGCGGCCATCAGCAGCGGGTAGTTCCACGGGACGATCGCGCCGACCACGCCGATCGGCTCCCAGCGCACCCAGCTCTCGTGGCCGGTCAGGTAGCGGCCGGCGGCGGGCGCGGTGCCGGCGCGGGCCGCACCGGCGTGGAAGCGGAACAGGTCGGCCACCGCGCCGATCTCGTTCACGGCCTCCGCCTCCGGCTTGCCGGTCCCGGCGCACTCCAGGGCCGCGTACTCGGCCCGGTGCTCCTCGATCAGGTCGGCCAGTGCGTCCAGCCGCCGCTCGCGCTCGCGCGGGGTGTGCGCCGCCCAGGGCCGGCTGCCGGCGCGGGCGGTGCCGACGGCCTCGGCGACCCGGTCGGCGCGGGCCGGCGCCAGCGAGCCGCGGGTGCGGCCCGTCCGCGGGTCGATCAGCACGATCGGGGCGGCTGAGGCGGCTGAGGCGGCTGAGGTGGCGGGCGGGTGTGCCATGCGGGGCCTTCCGGTGGGCGGATTCACAGGTCGTAGGCGCGCAGCCAGAGTTCGAGCGTGAGGACGAGCCAGAGCTTGCCGCCCTGACGCGGCAGCAGGCTGCCCTCGCGGCGCATCCAGGTGCGGACGGTGTCGGGGCGGACGAGGCCGCGCTCGCGGGCGGTGCGGCCGAGCAGCAGCTCGCCCGAGAGGTCGCGCAGCGGACCGCCCAGCCACTGCTGGACCGGTACCCGCATGCCGCTCTTCGGCCGGTCGGTCACGGTGGCCGGGAGCAGGTCGCGGACGGCCTCCTTGAGCACCCACTTCTCCACCGTGCCGTGCAGTTTGAGCCGCGGCGGGGTGGCGAAGGCGTGGTCGACGACGTGCCGGTCGAAGAGCGGGGAGCGCCCCTGCACGCCCTGCGAGGCGGTCAGCCGCTCCACCTTGGTGAGGATGTGGTGCGCCCCCTTGGTCCGCAGGTTGCAGTGGAGGAGCTGGTTGAGCAGCGCGTGCATCGGCCCCGGTCGCAGGTAGGGGGCGACGTGCCGGCGCGGCTCGGGCGCGGACTCCAGCGCCCGCAGCGCGCCCGGGGTGAGCAGCCGCGGCAGGTCCTCGTAGCACTTGCGGTACGACCGCAGGTAGGCCTCGGCCCGCACCTCGGGGGCCGGGTCGTCCCGGTGCATCTCGTACACCAGCATCGGCAGGTTCTTCGGGCCGCCGAAGACCGGGTCGCCGCCCTCGCCGTTGAGCGAGACGGTGAGGCCGTCACCGGCCACGGCCTCGGCGAGCATCAGGTTGGGGACGGTCAGCGGGTCGCCGACCGGGCTGTCCAGCAGCGCCACCGTGTCGGCGAGCCGGGCGGCCACCTCGGCACCGGAGACGGTCAGGACCCGGTGGTCGGTCCGGCAGTGGCCGGCGACCAGGCCGGAGTAGCCGAGCTCGTTGGGCAGTTCGTCGCCGAAGCTGATCGAGTAGGTGTGCACCGGGCGGTCGTGCAGGCGGGCGGCGAGGGCGGTGACCAGCGAGCTGTCGACACCCCCGGAGAGCAGCACCGCGACGTCCTCCCCGGGCGGCAACCGGCGCGCCACGGCCTGCTCCAGCAGCGCGCGCAGCTGCCGGGCGTACTCCGCGGCGGGCACGGCGTCGGCGTCCGCGGGCAGGACCTCGGCCGGCTCCCAGTACTGCTCCTGCCGGACCGAGCCGTCCGCCCGCAGTCGCAGGATCCGCCCCGGCAGCGCCTCGTGGACATCGCGCAGCAGGGTCTCCTCGCCGGGCAGGTAGGCGAAGGTGAGGAAGGACCGGACGGCGGCCAGGTTCACACCGGTGCGCAGCGCGGGCCAGCGGCGCAGCGCGCGCAGCGAGGTGGACGCGGCCCAGCAGCCGTCGGCGCGGGCGTAGAAGACGGTGCGGGCGCCGGCGTGGTCGCGGATCAGGACGAGGTCGGGGCCGTCCACCACGGTGAGCACGAAGAGCCCGTCGGCCAGCCGGACGCCGTCCGCGCCGAGGGCGCGCCACAGGCGCAGCAGCAGCTCGCCGTCGGGGCAGCCGGCGGGGGCGGGGCGGTCGGCGGCGGCCAGTTCGGCGAGCAGCTCGGGCCGGTTGTGCAGGGTCACCTCGCCGACGGCGGTGGCGCCGTCGGCGCTGAACGGGCCGGTGGCGAAGCCGGGTTCACCGGGGATCAGGGCGGCCTGGGCCGCCGGGCCGGGGGCGTGGGCCGGGGCCGGGGCGCGGCCGGTGAGCGCGGCGAGGTGGGCCAGGGCCCGGCCGGCGTCGGGGCCGGTGCAGGCGCAGCAGCGAGCCATGCGGGAGGGGTGCCTTTCGACGGGGTGGCGGGCGGTCGGGCGGTCATACGGTCGGGCGGTCATACGGTCGGTGGGGGCCGGCTCGGGCCCCGGGCCTGGGGGTGCCCGGCCTCGGGCCTCCGGGGCTCAGCCGAAGTCGCCGTCCCAGCCGTCGTCGCCGGAGCCGTCCCAGTCGTGGTCGTCGGCGTAGTCGGTGCCGCTGTCGCCCCCGCCGTCGCCGGAGGACCCCGAACCGTCGCCGCCCGAGGACGAGTTCGCGTTGGCGGCCCGGGCGCGGGCGGCCTCCTGCCGCAGCGCCTCCTCCTCGTCCGGCCCGAGCTCCAGCGGCGGGAACTGGGAGACCGCGACGGCCGCGGCCCCGGCCACCCCGAGGGCACCGAGGACGACGCCGAGCCGGCCGCGGAAGGCGGTGCGGTTGACCGTCACCAGCTCGCCGCGGGCCCAGACGGTGCGGCCGTAGCCGATGTCGCGCCCGTACTCGGTGAAGCCGTCGTCGCGGGTGCGCTTGACGAGGTCCCGGCCGAGCGGTTCGTCGGTGCCGGCCCGGCCGGTGCTGTCGTTCCAGTGGACGAGGCCGGCGGCGCCCCGGTGGCGCCACTCGCTGCGGCCGTCCTCGTAGCGGCGGTGCACGGTGCCGTCGGCGAGCAGTTCGTCGCTGTAGCCGAGCTGGCGGGGCTGTGTCATCGTCGGGAGTCCTCGAAGAAGTCCGGGTGCCCTCGCGGGGAGGGACGGAGGTCGGGCGCGGCGCGCGGCGGGTCGGTCCGCCCGGTCAGGCGGCGGGCCAGGTCAGGCGTCGGGCCAGGTCAGGAACCCTGCGGCGCGGGCGCTGCGGACCTGCCGGCGCAGCGGGGCGCGCCGCTCCCCGCCACCGGTGCCGCCGCCCCGGACCTGCCGGATCACGCTGTGCAGCAGCCGCGCCGGTGCGACGGCGGCCAGTTCGACCGTCCGCCCGCTGCCGAGCCAGGCGTGCTCCTCGGGCCGCAGCCCGGCGGGCAGCGGGCCCCGGTACGGCTGCGGTCCGCGCCCGGAGGTCAGGTGCAGGGTGGCGGCGTGCCGGGGGACCAGCCCCATCGAACGGACCCGCAGCGGGCCGTCCGGCGCCGCCGCGTACCCGGCCCGGACCTGTTCGAAGCAGGCCAGGCCGGACGGGCTGGCGTCGTGCAGGACGTGCACCACCGCGTCCCCGGCCCGCCGCAGCGCGGCCACCAGCCGTGGGTCGAGCGGCAGTTCGGCGGCGGGGACGATCGGGCAGGCGGCCTCCAGGTGCAGGTCGTTGGCGATCAGCATCCCGGTGATCTCCCGGCTCTGGCAGACCAGCAGCCGGGGCAGCCCGTAGTCGTAGAGGTCGCCCTCGGCGGCCGGCCGGCTCCCCGGCACCACCGGGGCCGACGCCGGCAGGAGGCCCGGCAGTTCGGCGCGCCGCCGCTCCACCGCCGCCGCGAACCGGGCGTACCGGACCGGTGGGGCCAGCGTGTACGGGATGCGGCGCGGCCCGGCGTGCAGCGGTTGCAGCACCCGGCAGAGCTCGTAGTACAGCTGGCGCTCGGTGAAGCGCAGGTCGCCGGGCGCCCCGGCCCGGTCGGCGGCGACGCTGAGCGCGCCGTCCAGCAGCGCTCCGAGCGGTCGGCCCAGCGGCCGCCCGGTGGGCGGGGGGACGGTCATCCGGCGTGCTCCTCGTCGGTCTCGGGCCAGGTCAGGAAGCCGACGGCGAGTGCCCGTCGGCGGGTCTCGGCAGGGGTCTCCGGGCGCGGCGCCGCCTTCTGCAGCGGGACCGGCGCGGCCGGGGCCGTCAGCTGCTCGGCGGCCCGGACAGCGGCGGCCATCAGGCGCTTCGGCGGCAGCGCGACAAGCGGGCTCCACCAGCCCTCGGCGTACCAGTCCCGCTCGGCCGAGCTCAGCCCGGGCACGTCGCGCACCAGCCGGGCCCGCACCTCCTCGGCGAGGAACGGGTCACGCAGGACGACGCACTTCGGCTCGGCGGCCAGCACCGCGCGGGCGGGCAGGCCGGCGTCCAGCACCCGGCGGCCGGGGAGCTGGGCGCGGGCGTCGGCGACCAGCAGGCAGCCCTGCGGGGAGGCGTCGTGCAGGACGGCCACGGGCAGGCCGTCCGGAAGCCCGCGCAGCCCGTCCGCCAGCAGCGCGCGGTGCTGCTGCGGGAAGCCGTTGGCGTGCAGGAAGGCGGTGACCGTCCGGTCGGGGCAGACCAGCACGAACGCGGGCTCGGCCGGCGGCGGTCCGGTGCGGACCAGGTCGTCCTCCACCAGCCCGGTGGGCAGCACGGCGTAGACGGCCTTCCACCGCCCGGCGACGGTGTCGTGGAAGTGGCCCGCGTCCCACCGCGGACGCACCGGCGCGGGCGGCGCGAGCTGGTCCGCGAGTACGTACTGGCGGACGGCGAGGCCGAGCAGCACCACACCGGCCAGCGCCAGCAACGCGATCAGACCGCCGTGCAGGGCGAGGGCGGCGACCAGCGCCGCGACGCCGAGCACGCTCAGGCAGCCCGCACTGCCGCGGCTGCCCCGGTAGAACGGGCCGGGGCGCCCGCGGCTCAGCAGCGCGTACCGCAACTGGTCCACCGTGCAGGTGAGTCGGCCGTCGTCGGTGATCCGCCGGACGGCCGTGCGGATCCGGATGTCGTGCAGTCCGGGCCCCTCGACCTTGGGGTCCAGGGCGAAGTCCTTGCGGCAGTAGTCGCACCTGTGCCCGGAACGGTCGCGCTGCCGAAGGTCCTTGGAGCAGTGCGGGCAGATCATCGCGCGGTCTCCAGCGTCGCGGCGAAGCGGCGCAGCCGGGCGGCCAGCCGCTCTCTCGGGGTGACGGTACCCGGCAGCCGGCTCCGCTCCACCTCCCGGAGTGCGGCGGCCAGCCGGACGTCCTGGCGCCGCTCGGCCTCCGCCGCGGTGATCGCGTAGTCCTCGTGGTCGATGCCGAAACCGGTGTTGGCGGCCAGGATGCTGAGCCGCGCCGCGCCGCGGTTGGCGAACGAGTGCGGCATCAGCTCGGGGATGCGGATCAGCAGACCGGGCGTCAGCGGGACGTCCACCACCCGGCGCCGCTCCTCGTCGTACAGCCCGCAGGACGCCGGGCCGAGGCTGAGCACCAGGTGCTCGCCGCCGTGGGCGTGCGGGGTGAACGCGCTGTGCGGCGCGACGATGCCCAGCTTGTAGGTCGCGTTGGACGGCCGCTCCGGCGAGGTCTTGGCGTCACCGACCAGGTAGTGGGCGAACTGGCCCTCGTCGATGAAGCGCAGCAGCTCCTCGCCGGCCTCCCCGTGCGCGCTGTCGGGGCCCAACTCCCGGGCGCCGTCCCGGTCGGCGAGCAGGACGCGGCCGTCCGGCCGCAGTTGGTACAGGTCCACCCCGGCGGGCAGCGGCCGCGCCAACCGCTCCAGCCCGCGCAGCCCGGATCGTACGGACATCGCCACCCACCCCCACGGTCGACCCACCCCTGCGGTGTCACCCGCGGTGACGCCGCCCGCCCGACGGCCGGTTCCCCGGCCGCAGCGGCGGAGGCGGATTCCGGGCGACGGAGGTGAACGGCACGGGTGAACGGCGCGGGTGGACGGGCCGCAGTGCCCCGGGAGGTTCGGCGTCCCCGGTGCTCGGCGGCCCAGGACGCTCAGCGGCCCCGGGTCACCACGAAGTCGGGCAGCGCCAGCAGGAACTCCCGTGCCTCGGCGGCCTCGTCGGACGGCTCGGCCGGCGTGGGCGCAGCCTCCATCACCTCGGCGATCTCGCGTTCGGCGGCGGCCACCAGCCCGTCCGCCGCCTCCCGGGCGCTCTCCACGCACCCGTACGCGGTCAGCCGCTCCGACAGCCAGCGGACCTCCTCCGCCGCGCCCGGGCCGCGCTGCGCCCGCGTCCCCTCCAGGTAGCGCTCGGTGCGGGCGCGCTCCGCCGGGGTGCAGCGCTCCAGCAGATGGATCAGCAGCAGCGTGCGCTTGCCCTCCCAGAGGTCCCCGGCGATCTCCTTGCCGTAGTCGGCCAGCGTGCCGACCAGGTTGAGCACGTCGTCCTGGATCTGGAAGGCCGCGCCCAGGTACCAGCCGAACCGGTCCAGCCGGGTGGCCTCGGTGTGGGCACCCTCGGCGACGAGCAGCCCGGCGCGGCAGGGGTAGAGGAAGGTGTACCAGGACGTCTTCTTGAGGCACATCCGGTAGTAGTCGGCGGGTACCAGGTCGCACGCGTTGTCCCGGATCCAGGCGATCTCCATCGCCTGCCCCTCCAGCGACTGGCGGCACATCAGCTCGGTCTCCTCGAACAGCCGCCAGGCCAGCTCGCCGCCGAGCTCCCGCCGGTTGGCCATCAGCCGGCGCAGCCCGAGGAGGTTGGTCGCGTTGCCGACGTTCAGCGCCACCTCGACCCCGTACGCGGCGGAGAGCGTCGGCAGGCCCCGGCGCAGCTCGCTGCCGTCCTGGATGTCGTCGTGGATCAGGAACGCGTTGTGGAACATCTCGACCGTCACCGCGGGGTTGAGCGCCCGCTCCGGCCGGCCGCCGAAGGCCTCGCAGGTGGCGAGGCAGAGCGCACCCCGCAGCCCCTTGCACGGCCGGACGGGGTAGTCGCCCGCCAGGTCGTACAGGTACGGCGGGCTCTGCTCGGGGATGTGCCGCAGCAACTCGGCGACGGTCCGCTCGCGGTAGCGGGCCAGGACCCGGTCGACCAGCGGCTCGGCGTCGGCGAGCGCCCGCGCCGGGCCCGTCACCCCTGCCGGCCTTCGGTGCCGTCGCCCGACCCGGCCTCCTCGCGCTCGGGGCCGAAGGTGGCGCGCAGCGACCGGTTGGCGAAGGCCGGCGCCAGGGCGCTCAGGTTGAGCAGCAGGTCGAGGATGTCGTGCGCGTTGGCGGTCAGCTGCCGGGTCTGCTCGGCGGCGTCGCCCCGGGTGCTGTCCTGGACCCGGGTGCTGACGGCGTCGATCAGCTGATGGGTGTTCTCGGAGACCCGGCGGACCAGGCGGTCGAACTCCTCCTCGTCGACGCGGTGTTCGGAGGTGAGCCGGGTCCCGGCCGCCTTCGCGTCCGCCAGCCCGGCGGCCAGCTCGCGCTCCAGCACCGCGGCGGCCTCCATCACCGCCCGCGAGCCCTGCTCGCCCAACTCACTGAACCGACCGGCGTCGGGCATGACTGACCTCCTGGTTCGCGCCCCGGACGGCCCGGGGCGGCGGGGCCGGCGGCAGGGCAGAGCGCCGCCTCGATCGCCGATCGTACCCGCTCGTGTGCGGAGCGTGGTCGGGACTCGCGCGGGGGAATCGCCCGTTCGTGGGGCGGGGGGCGCCCGCTCGCGGGCGCGGCTCGGGGTGCGGGACTCGCGCCGCTCGGGCGCGGGCGGTGGTCCGGGCGGGGCCCGGCGCGTCGCAGGCCGTCGCCGCCGCGGTCACTGGTAGTAGTTGCGTGGCTGCGCCGGGGGATCGTGTGGTGCCGGGCGGCCGACTCGACAAGGTGCGCGCCGCTGCCGCCGTGCTGCTCGCCGCGGTGCCCGGGTTCTGGACAAGGAGCGGTCATGGGTGGCAGGCAGCGCCGGCCGGGAGTGCGGAGCCCTCGGCCGGGCAGGGGTGCCGGGGCCGGCCGGGTGCCGGTGGACACCCGGGTGGAGATCGCCCGCCTGGAGGGCTACCTGGCCTGGGAGGCGGAGGTCTCGGCGGCCGATCGGGACGCCAAGGAGTTCGCCGCGCAGTTCTCCTGGCTGTCGCCCGGGGAGCGGGAGAGTCTCGAACAGGCCTATGCCGCCGAGCGGTTGCGCTACGCGGAGGACGTCGTCGACCGCGCCGTGGAGCGGTGCCGGCAGCTCGCCGCCCGCTACCGCGAGGAGTGTCGCAGGATCTGCGCCCGCTGGGCGGCGGTCTGCCTCTCCGTCGCGTTCGGCGTGGTGCTGCTCGCCGTGGTGCCGTTCGCGCTGCGCCCCTGACCGATCGTCCGTGCGCGGACCGGCCGACCCGCCGCCGGCCCGGAACGACGGGGCCCGCCGCACCTCGACGGTGCGGCGGGCCCCGGGCGTGCGCCGGCCGCGGATCAGTGGTGGCCGTGGCCGCTGGCGATCTCCTGGTGCTCCTCGGCGGTGGGCTTGGCGATCTGGCTGCCCTGGCCGTAGAAGCCGCGGGAGAGCTTGACCCGGGTGCGTTCGAGCAGGCCGACCTTGCGGGCCACGCCGTTCTCGTCCACCTCGGCCGGCAGCTTGTGCGGCTGCGGCTGCTCGTGCGAGGTGAGGGTGTACAGCCGGTCCTGCGGCAGCGGGGCGTGCACCTCGATGTACTCGCCGTGCTGGAGCCGCTGGATGACGCCGGTCTCCCGGCCGTGCAGCACCTTCTCCTTGTCCCGGCGCTGCAGGCCGAGGCACCACCGCTTGGTGATCACGAAGATCACCACGGGAACCACGAAGAAGCCGATCCGCGCGGCGTTGGTGATCGCGTTGATCGACAGGTCGAAGTGGGTGGCGAGCAGGTCGTTGCCGCCGGCGGCGAGCAGGACCAGGTAGAGGCTGACCCAGGCCGCACCGAACGCCGTGCGGACCGGCGCGTTGCGCGGGCGGTCCGCCATGTGGTGCTCGCCCCGGTCGCCGGTGATCCAGGCCTCCAGGAACGGGTAGCCCCAGATCGCCACCAGCACCAGCGGGAAGATCATCAGCGGGACGAACACCCCCATGTTGAGGGTGTGGCCCCACAGGCCGATCTCCCAGCCCGGCATGATGCGGATCAGGCCCTCGGAGTAGCCCATGTACCAGTCGGGCTGGGCGTCCGTGGAGACCTGGTCCGGCCGGTAGGGCCCGTACGCCCAGATCGGGTTCACGGTGGCGATGGCCGACATGAAGGCGACGACGCCGAACACCAGGAAGAAGAACCCGCCGGCCTTGGCCATGTAGACCGGCATCAGCGGCATGCCGACGACGTTCTGCTCGGTCCGGCCGGGCCCGGCGAACTGGGTGTGCTTGTGGTAGAAGACCAGGATCAGGTGGGCCACCAGCAGGCCGAGCATGATCCCCGGGATCAGCAGGATGTGCACGGTGAACAGCCGCGGCACGATGTCCATACCGGGGAACTGGCTGCCGAAGATGAAGAACATCAGGTAGGTGCCGACGATCGGCACGGCGAGGACCGCGCCCTCCATGAACCGGATGCCGGTGCCGGAGAGCAGGTCGTCGGGGAGCGAGTAGCCCATGAAGCCGTCGAACATGCCGAGGATGAGCAGCCCGGCTCCGAAGAGCCAGTTGATCTCGCGGGGCTTGCGGAACGCGCCGGTGAAGAAGACGCGCATCATGTGCACCAGCATGGCGGCTACGAAGACGATCGCCGACCAGTGGTGGATCTGCCGCATCAGCAGGCCGCCGCGGATGTCGAAGCTGATGTTCACCGTCGAGCGGTAGGCCTCGGACATCTCGATGCCCCGGAGCGGGATGTACTGCCCCTCGTAGATCACCTCGGCCATGGAGGGCTTGAAGAAGAGGGTCAGCCAGACACCCGTCAGGATGATGATGACGAAGGTGTACAGGCAGATCTCGCCCAGCATGAAGGACCAGTGGTCCGGGAAGATCTTGCGGATGTTCGACTTGGCAAGGGCGTAGATCCCCAGCCTGCCGTCGGTCCAGTCGGCGAGGGCCTCGGCCTTGTTGGCGGGCTCGGCCCGCGTGCTGGTGACCGGTCCCGGGCTCGACTGCTGGTCGGCCCTCACGACGGGCTCCCCGGCGTCCGCTGCGAACCGACCGGGGAGCCTGCCTGCGGGGCTGCCGGCCGGCGGAGTGTTGTGATCATGGGACCTCTCGATGCGGGGCGGCCGGGGGGCCCGGCGTCGCGGATCCGCCGATCCGCCGGCCCCGTTGCTCAAAGTGATGGAGCGCTTACTCTGCCATGCTGTCGGCAGCGGGGCGCCTGTGCACGTCCATCGGCCCGTCCGGCGGCTCGTGTCGGCCCGTGCGGGGGGTCTTCACGCCGTTCGGCCGCCGGTGTGGGGCGCCGGGGGCCGCCCGAGTGCTGGTGGCGTCTCGCTGAATCGTTTCGCCGCGCGCCGTGCGCCGGGAAGGCGTGGTCGCCGTCCTACGCTGCGCCAATGGTGGATCACCGTGAACTCTTCGAGGACGTGACCGCGACCCTGGCCCACGCCGGGTTCGACACCGGGCGGGGGCCGTCGGGCCTGCGGATCGGCCACCGGCCGCAGGGCGTGGTGGTCGGCTGGACGCCGACGGAGGCGTGGGCCGACGACCCGTCCGGTCGGCCGGACGGCGTGGACTGGAGGGAAGGCGTCGATGGGGCGGACGTCGCAGCGGGCCCGCTCCCGGCCGAGGGCGTCCGGGCGGCGGTGAGCGGTGCCGTCGCCGTGGTGCTGCGGGCCTCCGGCTACCAGGTGACCGAGACCGGGGCCGACAGCCTGCTGGTCACCGCCGGTCCGCCGCGGGCCGAGACCGCGCCCGATCCGCGGGCCGAGCCGGCCGGCGTCCCCGAGCAGTGGTGGGGCTGACGGCGGCGGCGCCGGAGCCGGGGGCCGAGCCGTAACAGCGCCCGCAGCCGCGCCGGTGGTCGCTCCGGTGGTCGCGCCGCGTCAGTCCGCGGAGGCGGCGCGGCGGGAGGGCAGGAGCTCCGCGATGTCGTGCGGGAGCACGGCGGCGATCTTGTCCATCAGCTCCGGTGCGAGCGCCGCGTCCAGGACTTCGAGGACGGCGGCCGACTCCAGGATCCCGCCGTCGTCGCTCGTCCCCGCCCGGGCCGCGACCCGGCCGGCGAAGACCGCCAGGCTGAACCGCTCGCCGGAGGCGTGCGCCAGACCGTGCTCCTCGGCCTGGTGCGCGGCCTCCCGGACGGGGGTCGCCAGCTCGGGCGGCAGCTGGGCGGCGACGTGGGTGGCGAGCCCGGCCGGAAGGCGCTCGCCCAGCGTCTGCAGGACGGCTGCGGTGGCGCGTGCGGCGGCGGCCCGGTCCGGCAGACCCGTGAGCTGCTGCACGGTGGCGATGATCTCGTCGTACTTCATGGCCGAGTCCCCTTCCGCCCGCCCCGGCGAAGCTCTGTCTGCGAGGCTACGCCGCCCACTTCGAGGCCTGCCACAGCACGGTGCGCACCGGTGGCCGGGCCGGCCGGTCCGGCGCCCGGCTCCCCGGGCGGGACCGCCACGGCCCGATCGTGGGCTCGCCCGACCGGGTGAACGCGTCTGCGGCACCGCCTATGGTGGAAGGGCACGGCAGACGCGGGCGCAAGGAGCGGATCCCGATGGAGCGTCGCATGCCGAAGAACGACGACCGGACGGCCGAGCCCGGCGCGCTGACCGTCTCCGCCCGCCCCTGGGTCGGCGGGACGGTGCTGGCCCTGCACGGCGAGCTGGACATCGACTCCGTCGACCTCCTGCGCACCGCACTCGATTCCGCGCTGGTGACCGCCGGTACGACCGTGGTGATCGACTGCGGCGATCTGGAGTTCTGCGACTCCACCGGCCTGAACGCGATGCTGCGCGCGCGGACGGTCGCCGACGCCGGCGGCAGCCGGATCGAACTCGCGCGCCCCCGCCCGCTCGTCCTGCGGATGCTCGAACTCACCGGCGCCGGCGACGCCTTCCGGATCCGCGACGAGCCGCCCGCCTGACCGGCCGGCCTACCGACCGGCCGTCCCGCCGCGCCGGTCGACGGCAGGCGCGGCACGGGCGCGGTCCGCGCCGCCGGATCGGTGCCGGACGGTCCGCCTCCGCCGCCTGTCACCGCGCACGAACCGATGGCACAGTGGTAGCTGGGGCGGCGCAGCCGGCCCCGCGGCCCGGTGGCGTCCGGACGGCCCGCCCCGCCGTACGGCCGATCCGGAGGACGGTACCCGTGAGCGATGCACCGGTGACGCCCCCGTACGGGCACGGGCCCGTGCCCGAGGACGCCGAGCAGCGGGCCCGGGCCGCCGACCAGGGGCTGCGGCAGCTGCTGGCCGGGCTGACGGCGGTGCGCGACGGCGACTTCCGCACCCGGCTGGCCCCCGGGCAGCCCGGCGTGCTCGGGGAGATCGCCGACGTCTTCAACGGCATGGCCGACCAGCTCTCCCGGGTCGCCGCCGAGGTGACCAGGGTGGCCCGCGAGGTGGGCACCGACGGCCGGCTCGGCGGGCAGGCCGACGTCCGGGACGTCTCCGGGACGTGGCTCGACCTCACCGACTCCGTCAACGCGATGGCGGGGAACCTGACCTGGCAGGTGCGCAACATCGCGCAGGTGACCACGGCGGTGGCCCGCGGCGACCTCACCCAGAAGATCGAGGTGGACGCGCGCGGCGAGATCCTGGAGCTGAAGATCACCGTCAACACCATGGTCGACCAGCTCTCCTCGTTCGCCGACGAGGTGACCAGGGTGGCCCGGGAGGTGGGCACCGACGGGCGGCTCGGCGGGCAGGCGCAGGTCCCCGCGGTGGCCGGCACCTGGCGCGACCTGACCGACTCGGTCAACTCCATGGCGGGCAACCTCACCAGCCAGGTCCGGGCGATCGCCCAGGTGGCGACCGCCGTCGCCGAGGGCGACCTGACCCAGAAGGTCTCGGTCGCGGCCCGCGGCGAGATCCTGGAGCTGAAGACGACCATCAACACGATGGTCGACCGGCTGTCCTCGTTCGCCGGCGAGGTGACCAGGGTGGCCCGGGAGGTGGGCACCGACGGGCGGCTCGGCGGGCAGGCCGACGTCCGGGACGTCTCCGGGACGTGGCGGGACCTCACCGAGTCCGTCAACGTCATGGCGGAGAACCTCACCGCGCAGGTGCGCTCGATCGCCGAGGTCACCACCGCGGTCGCCGAGGGCGACCTCACCCAGAAGATCCGGGTCGACGCCAGGGGCGAGATCCTGGAGCTCAAGGAGACCATCAACACGATGGTCGACCAGCTGTCCGCCTTCGCCGACGAGGTGACCAGGGTGGCCCGGGAGGTCGGCACCGCCGGGAACCTCGGGGGCCAGGCCACCGTCCGCGGCGTCTCCGGCACCTGGAAGGACCTCACCGACAACGTCAACGTGATGGCCTCCAACCTCACCGGGCAGGTCCGCTCGATGTCCGAGGTGGCCACCGCCGTCGCCCGGGGCGACCTCTCCCGGAAGGTCACCATCGAGGCGAAGGGCGAGGTGGCCGCCCTCGCCGACGCGATCAACACCATGGTGGACACCCTGTCGGCCTTCGCGGGCGAGGTGACCAGGGTGGCCCGCGAGGTCGGCACCGAGGGCATCCTCGGCGGCCAGGCCCGGGTGCCGAACGTCGCCGGAACGTGGAAGGACCTCACCGAGAACGTCAACTCGATGGCGACCAACCTCACCAACCAGGTCCGCAACATCGCCCAGGTCACCACCGCGGTCGCCAACGGCGACCTCACCCGCAAGATCGACGTGGACGCGCGCGGCGAGATCCTGGAGCTGAAGACCACCATCAACACGATGGTGGACACCCTTTCGGCCTTCGCCGCCGAGGTCACCCGGGTGGCCCGCGAGGTCGGCAGCGAGGGCCGGCTCGGCGGGCAGGCCGAGGTCGAGGGCGTCTCCGGCACCTGGAAGCGGCTCACCGAGAACGTCAACGGCCTGGCCGGCAACCTCACCCGGCAGGTCCGCGCGATCGCCGAGGTCACCAGCGCCGTCGCCGCCGGCGACCTCACCCGCTCGATCACCGTCGACGCCTCAGGCGAGGTCGCCGACCTCAAGGACAACATCAACGCGATGGTCGGCTCGCTGCGCGAGACCACCCGCGCCAACCAGGAGCAGGACTGGCTCAAGACCAACCTCGCCCGCTTCTCCGCCGCCATCCAGGGCCGGCGCGACATCCGGGCCGTCGCCGAGATGATCACCGACGAGCTCACGCCGCTGGTGGGTGCCCAGTTCGGCGCGTTCTACCTCGTCGAGGAGGCGCCGGGCGGCACCGAACTCGCCCTGATCAGCAGCTACGGCCGCCCGGCGGGCGAGGGGCCGCAGCGGGTGCGGCTCGGCGAGTCGCTGGTCGGGCAGGCCGCCCGCAGCCGCCGCGAGATCACCGTCGACGACCTGCCGCCCGGCTACGCCACCGTCGCCTCCGGGGCCGGCCGGGCGGACGCCCGCTCCCTGGTCGTGTTGCCGATCGCCCTGGAGGAGTGGCTGATCGGGGTACTGGAGTTCGCCTCGGTGCACGCGTTCACCCAGGTCCACCTGGACTTCCTGGCCCAGTTCGCCGAGGCCTGCGGGGTCAACATCGGCACCCTGCTGGCCAACGCCCGGACCGACGAGCTGCTCGGCGAGTCCCAGCGGCTGACCGCCGAACTCCAGGACCGCTCGGAGGAGTTGCAGCAGGGGCAGGAGGAGCTGCGGCGCTCCAACGCGGAGTTGGAGGAGAAGGCCGCACTGCTGGCGGAGCGCAACCGCGACATCGAGGCCAAGAACCTGGAGATCGAACAGGGCCGTCAGGAGCTGGAGGAACGGGCCCGGCAGCTCACCCTCGCCTCGATGTACAAGTCCGAGTTCCTGGCCAACATGAGCCACGAACTGCGCACCCCGCTCAACAGCCTGCTCATCCTCGCCCAGTTGCTCGCCCAGAACTCCAGCGGCAACCTGACGGCCAAGCAGGTCGAGTACGCGGGCGTCATCCACTCGGCCGGCTCCGACCTGCTCCAGCTCATCAACGACATCCTCGACCTCTCCAAGGTCGAAGCCGGGAAGATGGAGCTCACCCCGGAGCCGTTCCCCGTCCGCGAGCTGTTGGAGTACGTCGACTCCGTGTTCCGGCCGCTCGCCGACCAGAAGGACCTGGCCTTCACCGTCACCGTCGACCCCGCCGTTCCGGCCGAACTCGTCACCGATCAGGCCCGGTTGCGACAGGTCCTGCGCAACCTGATCTCCAACGCGGTCAAGTTCACCGACGTCGGCCAGGTCGAGCTGCGGATCGAGCACGCCACCGGGGTCGACCTGCCGAAGGAACTCGGCCACGCCACGGCGGCCGTGGCCTTCCGGGTCGAGGACACCGGGGTCGGCATCGCCCCCGAGCACCTGGACGCCGTCTTCGGTGCGTTCCAGCAGGCCGACGGCACCACCAGCCGCCGCTACGGCGGAACCGGCCTCGGGCTCTCGATCAGCCGCGAACTGGCCCGGCTGCTCGGCGGCACCATCACCATCCGCTCCGTCGTCGGCGAGGGCAGCTGCTTCACCCTCTACCTGCCGGTCGGCCCGCAGGAGACCGCGGCGCGGCCGGCCCCGGAAGGTGCGGGCGCGGGCGCGGGCGAGGCGGCCGGCCCGGCGGCGGACGAGGCGAACGCGGCGGGGCCGGCGGCAGCGGAGCCGGCAGCCGGGAGTGCTCCGCAGGCGCTCGTGGTCGAGCCGGAGCCGCCCGGCCTGCTCACCCTGCTCGCCCACAGTGCGGCGGCCGCACCCGGCGAGCGGACGGCCCCGGCCCGGATCCGCAGCGTCGGGCACCCGGCCGAGCTGCGCGCCGCGCTCGGCGACGGGCCCTACCGGTGCGTCGTCCTCGACGTCGGCGGCTCCGCCGACCTCGCCCGGGAGGCGCTCGCCGCCCTGGCCGAGCGCGGCGAGGAGACCGCCGGGGAGGAGGGGCGCGGGGACGGGTGGCCCGTGCTGCTCGGGTACCGTGGCAATGGTGAAGCCGGCGGGGCAGCGGAGCCCGACTCCGGCTGGGACGGTGTCGAACTCATCGCCGGACTGGACGAGTTGCGCGATCGGATGGCCGCCTGCCTGGGCGGCGCACGGCGGTCCGACACCGCCGCGGTCGGTGCCCCGGACGGTGCCACGGGCCGCGCCCCGGCCGACGAACCGCTCGCCGGCCGCACGGTGCTCATCGTCGACGACGACGTGCGCAACGTCTTCGCCCTCACCTCGGCCCTGGAGGAGCGCGGCGTCTCCGTCCTGCACGCCGCCGACGGCCGGGCCGGGATCGACCTGCTGCGCGCCCACCCCGAGACCGCGGTGGTCCTGATGGACGTGATGATGCCCGGCCTGGACGGCTACGCCGCGATCGCCGCCATCCGCGCCGACGAGCGGCTGGCCCGGGTCCCGATCATCACCGTCACCGCCAAGGCGATGCCCGGTGACCGCGACAAGAGCCTGGCCGCCGGCGCCGACGACCACGTCACCAAGCCGGTCGACACACCCGCACTGCTCGACCGGATGCGCGACCGGCTGGCACCGCCATGACCGGCGTGGCCGGGCGGCAGGCCGACGAGCCCGCCACGGCCGTGGTCGCCCGCGAGCTCGCCGAAACCGTCCGCCGGCTCCAGCAGGACCTCGACCGGCTGCGCGCCGAGGAGCCCGGCCGCTCGGCGGTGGACCTCGCGACCGGCATCCTCGCCGAGCGGTTGCGCTGTTCCCCCGACGAGGCGGCCGTCCATCTCGCCCGGCTCGCCAGGGAGGCCGGGGTGCGGCCCGCCGACCTCGCCGCGGACATCGCCGGCCGTCCCGGGGCAACGGTCGGGGGCCACGCGGCCGCGGCGGGGCGCCGCTCCGACGACGAGGCCCCTGCGGCATCCGGGACACCACCCGGCGACCGGCTGGCGGGCCCGGCGAGCCTCCCGCCGGCCCCGGCCCTGGCCGCCGTCCCCGACCTGCAGCAGGCCGCCGAGGCGGTGCTCGACCAGACCGCCCGACCGCTGGGGAGCAGCGCCGTCGCGATCTGGCAGCAGCTGCCCGGGGGTGTCCTCGTGCTCGCCGCCCACGCCGGAATCGGCGCCGCGGAGGCCGAGAACTGGAGTCGGGTGCCTCCGGGCGTCGACACCCCCGCCGGCCGCGTCGTCCGCTCCGGCCGGGCGCTCTGGCCGGAGCCGGCCGGCGGTGCGGCCGGCGCCGGGGCGGTGGACGCCGCGGGGAGGCCCGAGGGCCCGGGCGCGGCGGAGGAGCCGGGGGCGCTGAACGGCCCCGGGGCGGTGGCGAGTCAGGCCCGGGCGGGAGAGGCGGAGCGGGCGGCAGGAGCGGAGTGGGGGAGCGGTGCCCGGGAGCGGGCCGAGGACCCGGGAGCCCCGGCCCCACGGGGCCCCGGCGACCGCGCCGTCCTCCCACTGATCGACGGCGGCCGCTGCCGCGGCGCCCTGGAGCTCCGGTGGCCGGGACCGGCCCCCGCACTCACCCAGTCGCTGCGCCGGCAGCTGCACGCCCTCGCCGAACTCTGCGCCGGCCTGCTCGGCGAGAGCGCCCCGGCCGGCCCGGCGGGCCCCGAGGCCACCGCCGACCGGGCGGGGCAGCTGCTCGACGGCCTGCTCACCCCCGGTCTGCTGCTCGCCCCGGTGCTCCGCGACGGCGAGCTCGTCGACTTCCGGATCGACCAGGTCAACGCCAACTTCCGCGACCCGCTCGGCCGCCCGCGGACCGCGCTGGAGGGCACCACGCTGCTGGAGAGCTATCCGACCGCCTCCGCCACCGGCCTCTTCGACCGGCTGCAGCACGCCCACCGCACCGGCGAGCCCCAGCCGGCCGAGCTCCTGCACCTGGTCTTCCAGAGCGGCTCCACCCCGCTGCCCGCGACCGTGCGGATCGCGGTCGCCCCGTGGGGCCGGCGCCTCCTGGCCAGCTGGCAGGTGGAGAGCGACCGCTCCGGGGAGGGCGACCAGGCCGCGCTGCTCCGCCAGGCCCAGCGGATCGCCCGGGTCTGCGGCTTCGAGGAGCACGCGGCCACCGGCCGGATCCTGTGGAACGAAGGCCTGCGCGAGATCTACGGCCTGCCCGCCGAGGCCGACCCCGTTCCGCTCGCGCGGCTGGCCGACCACGTCCACCCGGACGACGCGCCCGCCGTACGGCGGCTGCTCGACTCCGTGCAGCGGCGGCACCGCACCTCCGCCGCCGTCTTCCGGCTGGTCCACCCGGACGGCACCCAGCGCTACACCCGGGTCGTCGCCGAGCCCGTTCTGGACGAGGCGCGGCGGGTGACCGGCGTCCGCGGCGCGTACCAGGACGTGTCGTCCCAGCGCTGGACGGAGGTCGCGCTCGGGGCCACCCGGGAGCGGCTGGCCGACAGCGAGCAGGAGACGGCCGAGAGCGAACAGCTCGCCCTCCGGCTCCAGCAGGCGATCCTGCCGGCCGAACCGCCGCCGCTCGGCGCCACCGGCCTGAGCGCCGCCGTCCGCTACCGCCCGGCCGCCAAGCGCGACCGGGTGGGCGGTGACTGGTACGACGTCATGCCCCTGCCCGGGGGGCGGGTCCTGCTGGCCGTCGGCGACGTGGCCGGCCACGGCGTCGGCGCGGCCACCGGCATGGTGGCGCTCCGGCACGCGCTGCGTGGTCTCGCCGTCACCGGCGTGGGGCCCGGCCGGCTGCTGGAGTGGGTCAACACCCTCGCGTTCCTCGATCCGGCGCAGGTCACCGCCACCGCCGCGTGCGTCCTCATCGACCCGGCGGCCGGCGAGATCCGCTGGGCCCGGGCCGGGCACCTGCCGCCGATCCGGCTCGGTGCGGACGGCGCGCACGTCCTGCCGCAGCCGCTCGGAGTGCTGCTCGGTGCCCTGGAGGACGCGGAGTACGAGGAGTCCACGGCGCGGCTGGCATCGGGGGAGGTCCTGCTGCTCTACACCGACGGTCTGGTGGAGCGGCGGGACCTCTCGGTCGAGGAGTCGGTCGACCAGCTGCTGCGGGCGGCGGGCGCACCCGGCGCCGACCTGGAGCGCTACCTGGACCTCCTGCTGGAGGTCAGTCCGTCCGACACCGACGACGACACCTGCCTGATCGCCGTCCGGGTGGAGTGAGCGGCCCGGCCCGTGGGTGAGGTGTGCCGGGCCGGGTGGGGTCTGTCAGGTCGGGAGGGGCCGTTAGGTCCGGCGAGGTCGGGGTAGACGCGGCGGAGCAGGAGGCGACCCGGATGCGGGGGCCTACGGACCGAGAGGACGACCGCCATGCTGCTGCTCGGACTACTGCTGATGGCGACCACCGGCGCCTTCGCCGGTCTGCTGATCGCCGACAACCTCGACGGCGGCCCCGACTACACCGCGAGCGTCCTCGGCAACGACGTGGCGACCCTGAGCAGCCTCGGGGTCTTCCTCGCCGGCATCGCGCTCGCCCTGCTCTTCTGCCTGGGCCTGGCCATGATCCTCCGGGCCCGTCGGGCGCACCGCCGGGTGCGGCTCGGCGCCGAGCCGGTCCACCCGATCGCGGAGGCCGCCCCGGCCGCCCCGGTCGCGCGGGCCGAACGCGGGCGGCCGTACGACCGCTGGTACGGCGTGCCGTACACGGAGGCCGAGCGGGCGGCGCGCGGCGGCGGGCGCGAGCCCGGGAGCGCGGCGCCGCCGTCCGGCGCCCCTGCGCAGCCCGAAGCCGCGGAAGCGGACGGCGGGTCCGGTGGGTCCGCCGCGTCTGCCGGGTCCGGGAGTCCCGGCGCGTCCGGCAGTCCGGGCGGACCCGGCACCTCCGAGGCCTCCCGGGCGCCGGACGCCCGGGTCGGCGAGGAGCAGGGCGGCCGGGCGGACCCGGCACCCGCCGTCCCGGCCCGCTCCGGCGGCCGGTTCCGGCACCTGCTCGGCCGGTGACGGGAACTGTCGCGAAACCGGGGGGTGCTGACGGATTGCCGGGCCGCCCGGGGGTGGCCCTACGATGGTGATCATGACCAAGGAAACCGACCTGGACCGCGAGAGAACCGACGTCCGGGTGAGCATCATCGGCGGCCACAAGCTCGACGGGAAGACCCTCCACGAGCGCACCGTCACCGCCTCGCTGATCGGTGGGGCCACCATCGACCTCACCGATCTCGACCTCCCCGACGGGGCCGAGCTGAAGATCACCAAGCTGAGCCTGATAGGCGGCGTCAGCATCACCGTGCGGCCGAACGTCCGCGTGGTGGTCGGCGGAGTGCGCCTGGGCGGCGTGAGCGACGACGGCCCCACCGTGGCCGGCGGCCCGACCGTCCGGGTGGACGCCTGGGGCCTGCTCGGCGGGGTGCGGGTGAACCGGGCGTAGGGCGTGTCCGCCACGTCCTTGCCCTTCCTGTAGATCGGTCCGGGGGAGCCGATGACCGGGCGTCGCCGACCGACGTCCGGTCAGTCCCGCGGGTCGAAGGTCGCGGCTCGGGCGCCACCCGCCGCCTCGCGCAGCAGGGCGAGGAAGGCGGCGGTGGCCGGTGGCAGCGACCGGGCCCGGAGGGTGGCCGTCTGCACCAGCCGCACGGGTGTGTCCTCGGAGTGCAGCGCGACGAGCGCGACGTCGGGCCGGGCAGCGCGGGCGGCCAGCGAGGGGATGAGCGTCGCCCCGAACCCGGCGGCGACCAGGCCCAACTTGCCGGTCCACCCCGCCACCACGTACTCGACGCGCGGCCGGAAGCCGCTGCGGACGCAGGCGGCGAGCAGCGTGGACTCGATGTTCCGGCTGCCCGCGATCCAGTCCTCCCCGGCGAGTTCGGCCAGCCGCAGCCGCTCGCGGGAGGCCAGCGGGTGGTGCCGGGGGAGCGCCACCACGACGGGGTCCCGGACCAGCGGGCGCAGGTCGAACAGCTCGCTGTCGTAGCCGTGTTCGGGATAGCCGGCGACCACGGCGAGGTCGATCGCGCCGTCCTGGAGCCGGCCGAGCAGGTCCGCCGAGAGGCCCTCGGTGAGCGAGATCGCCACCTTCGGATGGGCCGTCCGGAAGGCCGCCAACGCCCCCGGTACGAGCGCCGCGTTGGCGCTGTCGAACGCGCCGACCCGCAACCGGCCGAGGTTCAGCTCGCTCAGGGCCGCCAACTCCCGCCGGGTGCCGTCGAGCCGGTCGAGTATCGCCTCGGCGTGCGGCAGCAGGGCCCGGCCGTGCTCCGTCAACCGGACGCCGCGCGCCAGTCGGTCGAACAGCACCACGCCGAACTCGGCCTCCAGCGTTGAGATCTGACGGGATATCGCCGACTGGGTGAAGCCCAGCCGATCCCCGGCGGCGGTGAACGAGCCCAGCTGTGCGGCAGTGCGGAAGACTTCGAGCCATGCCATGTCCATACCGCATGGCTACCATGCGAGACATTCGCTTGTCGCCTGCCTCTGCTCTCCCTAGCGTGGAGGCCATGGAGAAGATCGCATTTCTTGGACTCGGCCGCATGGGCCTGCCGATGGCCCGTCGACTCGCCGACAGCGGACACCCGCTGACGGTCTGGAACCGCACGGCCGGCCGCGCCGGCGGCCTCACCGAGGCCGCGAGCCCGGCCGAGGCGGCCCAGGGCGCCGGCATCGTCATCACCATGCTGGCCGACCCGGCGGCGGTCGAGGCGGTGGCCGAACAGGTCGCCGACGGGCTCGCGCCCGGCACGCTCTGGATCGACATGTCGTCCATCGGCCCGGCCGCCACGGCCGCCCTGCGCGACCGCCTGCCCGACGGCGTCGCCCTGGTGGACGCGCCGGTGCTGGGCAGCGTCGGCCCCGCCGCCACCGGCGGGCTGACCGTCCTGGCGGGCGGCCGGACCGAGGACCTCGACCGGGCGCAGCCCATGCTCGGGGCCCTCGGGACGGTGCTGCGCTGCGGCGGCCCGGGCTCCGGCGCGGCGCTGAAGATCGTCGTGATCAGCGCGATGGTCGGGGGAGTCGCGCTGGTCGGCGAGACACTGGCGCTCGCCGACTCGCTCGGCCTGTCGGAGGAGCTCGCCCTCGGCGTGCTGGCCAACGGGCCGCTCGGCGGAGCGGTGGCCCGCGCGCGCAGCCGGGACTCGGACTTCCCGATCCGGCTGGCCGCCAAGGACCTCGGCCTGGCGGGCGGAGGCCCGGTGCTCACCGCCGTCCGCGAGCTGCTGCTCGCCGACCCGGACCTCGCCGAGCAGGACCTCTCCCGGATCGTCGACGCGATCCGCCGGTAGGCGCGCCGGGCTGCCGGCGGGCACGGACCCGCCGGCAGCAGGCCGACGGCGGTCGGCTGCGGGTCGGCTACCGCCGGCGGGCCGGCGCGGTGAGGACCTTCAGCGCCACGGCCGGGTGGAACAGCAGCGCCGGGGAGCCGACCATGTTGACGACCCGGACGAACCGCGCCCAGACCCCTGCGTCCCGTACGGCCACCCGCAGCAGCCGCTCGTTGTACCAGTGCGCGATGCGCGCGGCGAGCGGCTGCCCGCCCGGGCTCCACATCAGGTCCGAGTTGGTGGAGAGGGTCCACGGCGGCAGCACCAGCCGGGCCAGCCGGCGCTGGTAGGCCCGGGCGAGACCGTCCAGGCCCTGCTCCGGCCCGCGGTCGGCGAGCATCCGGCCCAGCAGGTCCGCCCCCATGGCGGCGACCGTCAGGCCCTGGCCGTAGACGGGGTTGAAGACGCAGACGGCGTCCCCGAGGGCGACCAGCCGCTCCGGCCACTCCTTGACGGCGTGGTACTGGCGCCACTGGTTGTCGAGGTTGGTGTAGCGGTGGGTGGGCTCCTGGACGGTGCGTTGCTCGATCTGCTCGGCCAGGTGCGGATTGCGCAGCCCCTTGGCGAACGCCAGGTAGCCGCTGTCGTCGGTGGGCGGTTCGTCGTCGTAGGCGAACAACGAGCACGTCCACCGGCCGCGTTCGACGGCCAGGAGCACGCCGGCCTGCCGCACCTCGGGGGCGAAGAGCATCTGGTAGGCGATCTGGTAGTCCGCCGACCGGTCCGCGGGCCGGTCGAAGTTCATCGACGTGTAGGTGACCTTGGCCTTGACCACGCGCTTCGGCGGCACCGCGACGCCGTCGGCCCTCAGCCACTCCTCCACCTTGCTGGTGCGGCCCGACGCGTCGACGACCAGGTCGGCGGAGAGCTCCTCGGGGTCGGCCCCCGCGGCGGCGTACCGCACCCCGCGGACCCGGCCGGACGCGTCCCGCAGCAGCCCCTCGCACCGGGTGCCGGGCATCGACCTGACCTCGGGGAGGTCCAGCACCCGGCGGCGGATCCGCCGTTCCAGCTCGTCGCGGGTGAAGCTCTGGATCATCACGCCGGTGCGGCGCCTCGGGGCGAACCCACCGGGGAGGAGGAAGTCGATACCGAGCCCGTAGTCGAACACGGGCGCGCCGTCGGCCTCCAACTCGCTGCGCAGCCCCGGGAAGAGCTGCTCCAGCAGCTCGCCGCCCCTGGCGAGCATCGCATGCGCGTGATAGCCCTGCGGTGCGCTGGGGTGGACGCCCGTGTCCGCGTCGACGTGGTCCCGCTCGACGAGCACCACCTCGCCGAAGTGGTCGGCCAGGGCCCGCGCGGCCACCAGCCCCGCGTAGCCGCCGCCGATGACGACGGCCCGTCCCGATGCGTACTTCTTGCCCATGCGGCCTCCGTGCCGAGATTCCGGGGTTCGGGTTCGGGGTTCACGATCGCGGAATCCGTGCCCGAACTCCCCCTTCCCGCACGGAAGTCCATCCGAACGAGCGACGGACGCCCGTTCGGGCGGACCTCGCCGGGGCGGCCGGGCCGGGGAGAGCCGACGGCCCGGCCGCAGCGGGCTCAGGACAGCTTGCGCAGGGCCTTGGTCATCAGGTTCGAGGTCTCGTCGGCGGGCGGGAAGGGGTGGCTGTCGGTGGCGAAGAACTCGACGAGGTAGCCGCCCTTCGCGGTGGTGAACTTCTCCACCACGGCGGGCGCGTACGTGCTGCCGCCCTCACTGCAGGTCAACGTCTCCCGGCGGCCCACGATGTCGAGACCGGGGGCCTGCGGGGCCGGCAGGGCGGTGATGGCGATCTCGCAGCGCATGGAGCTCCGACCGGTCTTGAGGTCCACGGTGGAGGACGCGCACTCGGCGATCTCGTCCCGGACGGCCTGCAGGTTCCGGGCCGCTGTGGCCGGATCGGCCTTCCGGAGGCCTTCGTTGAAGCCGTAGCGGGTCCTCGCGTCGCCGCCGTCCCGGACGTACTCCACGGTGTCGTCCTCCGAGTGCTTCCAGACGACCTGCCGGTTGCGGGCCGCGCACGGCCAGCTGCCGGAGACGGGCTTCAGGTAGCCCATGTCACCCGCGCCCCAGTCGGTCCGGTAGCCGGCCGGCAGCTCGTTCTTCTTCAGGAGCTTGGACTGGATCTCCCCGGTCCCGGAGAAGTAGGGCACGGCGAAGGCCACACCCAGCGCGGTGGCGCCCGCGACGAGCGAGGCGGTGATCACGCCCCACCGCCGCTTCGGACGGTTGCCGGGGGCGGTCTCGGGCACCTCGGGTACGGGAGCGCCGGGTGCGGCCGGCTCCGGCACGAACGCGTTCGACGACGCAACAGGTGCAGCCGGAGCCGGGGCCGGGGTCGGCGCCGGAGTCGGCACGGGATCGAGGACGGTGAACGGCGTGGTGGGTGCGGGGAGGACCGGCCCGGTCGGGTGGGCGGCGACGACGTGCGTGGCTGCCTCGCTTCCGGTCGCGTTCGTGGTCACGGTCGCGGCCACGGCCGCGTTCGCCGCGGCGGGGCCGGGCAGGGCGGCCGCGGCCGGCCCCGCGAGGAGCTCGGTGGCCGCCTCGACGGTGAGCCGCTGCCGTGGGTCCTTGGCCATCAGGCCCCGGATCACCGTCGCGAGGGTGCCGGTGTGCCGCAGCGGCGGGGCCTCCTCGGAGACCGCGGCCAGCAGCGAGGCGGTCGGCGTGGCCCGCCGGAACGGGGACCGCCCCTCGACGGCGTGGTACAGCGCGACGCCGAGGGAGAAGAGGTCCCCGGCCGGCCCGTCGCCCTCGCCCTGGATCCGCTCGGGCGCCATGTACTCGACGGAGCCGATGACGGCCCCGGACACCGTCAGCGCGGTCTCCTCGTGCCGCAGGGCGATGCCGAAGTCGGTCAGCAGGATCTGGCCGTCGTCGGCCAGCATGATGTTGGCCGGCTTCACGTCGCGGTGCACGATGCCCGCCGCGTGCGCGGCGCCGAGCGCGGAGAGCATGGCGGCGGCGATCCGGGCGGCGTGCCCGGGCGCGAGCGGCCCGCCCGCCTCCAGCCGGTCGGCGAGCGAGCTCCCCGCGACCAGCTGCATCACCGTCCACGGCACCCCGTCCGCCACCACGACGTCGTGCACGGCGACGACGTGCGGGTGGTCGCGGAGCCGGGCGGCGCTGCGCGCCTCGCGCTGGGCCCGGAGCAGCCGTTCGCTGGTCTCGGCGGCGTCCATGGCCGGGGCGAGCCAGACCTGCTTGACCGCGACGTCGACGTGCAGCACGGTGTCGGCCGCCTGCCAGACCTGCCCGAACCCGCCGGCGCCCAGTCGGCGCACCAGCCGGTACCTGTCCGCGACGACCAGGCCCTCGCGCGCCTCTTCGCCTGCCGTACCACCAGCCGCGGCTGCCATCGCCGTCCCCCCTCGTCGACCGGCGCCATGATAGCGATCACGTCTCGACGGCCGGTCGGGACGGTCGTGTCCGCGACCGTTCTCCCAGCTCAGGGCCGGTCGTTGACAATAGGCAGGTAAATGCCTGCATAATCGAAGGGTGAGCCCCGACGAGACAGCGATGGGCGCGGTCTTCAAAGCACTGGCCGACCCCACCCGACGACTCCTCCTCGACCGCCTGCGTGAGCAGAACGGCCAGACGCTGCGCGAACTGTGCGAGCGGCTGGGCATGGCACGCCAGTCGGCGACCCAGCACCTCGACGTCCTGGAGCGCGCCGGTCTGGTGGCCGTGGTGCGGCGCGGACGGGAACGGCTTCACTACCTGAACCCGGCGCCGATCCACGAGATCGAGGAGCGCTGGATCTCCGGGTTCGACCGACCACGTCTGCAAGCGATCAGTGCCATCAAGAGCCGGGCCGAGGAGCCAGCCATGACCGTCGCATCGCAATCCGTACCGACCTACGTCTACGTGACCTACATCCGCGCGAGCGCGGACCGGGTCTGGGAGGCCCTGACCGACGCCGACCTGACGGCGCGGTACTGGGCCCACGCCAACGTCTCGGACTGGAAGCCGGGCTCGACCTGGGAGCACCGCCGGGTCGACGGCTCGGGCGCCGTCGACGTCGTCGGGCGGGTGATCGAGGCCGAGCCGCCGACCCGCCTGGTGGTCACCTTCAACGACACCCCCGGCGCCGATCCGGCGGGGGACGCCTCGGTGGTGACCTTCCTCGTCGAGCCGCACCAGGACATCGTCCGGCTCACCGTGACCCACGAGAACCTCCCCAACCTGGACATGCGCAACGGCATCGCGCACGGGTGGCCGGCCGTGCTGGCGAACCTGAAGTCGCTGCTGGAGACGGGCGACGTGCTGCCGCAGGCGCCGTGGGAGATGTCCGGCCGACGCCCGCACGCCTGAGCCGCCGGACGCCGGGGCCGGCGCGGGCCCGGGATCGGCGCGGGCCTGCACCGACCCCGGGCGCCCCGGCGCCGCGCCCCGGTGCCGCGCCGCCGCCGAGAGAACACCGTCGGGCGAAGAAGAGGGAGTGCACCTGATGGACCTGATGGACACCACCGCGCTGCGTGACGCGTACCGGGCGCTGCTGGACGCCGCCGCCGCGGTCGCCGCGGCCGGCGACCGGGTCTCGACGCCGCCGGAGGGGGAGTGGAACGCCGATCGGATCCTCGCGCACGTCGCCCTCGTCACGGCGGCGACCGTCGGAGCCGCCGCCTCGGTGGCCGCGGGCGCGAACACCACCTACGACAACCGTCTGGCGCAGGACACCTGGACGATCGACCGCGTCATCGAGCTCGCCGGCGGCACGGCGGGGCTCCGGGAGCGCATCCGGTGCCAGGCGGAGTCGCTCTGCGCGCTCGGTGGTTCGGCGTTGAGCGGGCCGGAGCTCGACACGCCCGTGCCCACCCTGTTGCTGTCCCACGGCACCGTGCTCGTGGACGCGCCCGTGTCGCTGCGGGACCTCGTCACCGGCCTCGCGGAGGCCGAGATCCCTGGCCACACGAAGCAGTTGCTCTCCCTGCTGCCGGACGGCGGTGGCGCCGAAGCGGCGGCGTGACGCACCGGCCGCCGGTGGTGTGCGGGCTGGGGATCACATCGTGCGGGCCGGGCAGTGCAATTGACTGTTCGTCAGTTCAGTCGAGCCGTCACAGCGTGTTCCCCGGCCGGTTCAGCCCGCCCAGCGGGTGACCGCGAACCCCACGCCGTTGCGCCGCACTTCGGCCGCCCCCGTGCCACCGAAGTGTGCCGGTACCACCAACTCGCGCTTGTCCGCCGCCCGCTGGAGGACGCGCAGGCGGCTGGCGGCGGCCCGCTCGGGATCCTCGCAGAAGCAGCTGTTGGAACCGGGGTGCAGGATCTGGACCGGGCTGTGCATCATGTCGCCGACGAACACGGCCCGTTCACCGTGCGAGGCGAGCCGCAGCACCGAGGAGCCGGGGGTGTGGCCGGGCGCCTCCTCCAGGGTGAGCGCGTCGTCGATCCGGTACTCGCCCTCCCAGAGCACCGCCTTCCCGGCCTGCTCGATCGGCAGGACGCTGTCGGCGTACATCAGCGCCCGGGCGCCCGTGCGGTCCCGCTCGGCCTCGGCGGCGAGCCAGACGTGGTCGGCGGCGGGCATCAGGTAGACGGCGTTGGGGAAGGCCGGCACCCAAGTCCCCTCCTGGTCCATGGTGTTCCAGCCGATGTGGTCGACGTGCAGGTGGGTGTTGACCACCACGTCGACGTCCTCGGGCTGCACGCCGGCCGCCGCGAGCCGGCCGAGCAGGTCGCTCGGCCGGCGGTGGAACAGCGCGTTGCCCGGACGATCCCGGTCCCGGCCCACTCCGGTGTCGACCAGGACGGTGCGCCCGCCGTGGCGCACCACCCACGTCTGCAGCGCCCCGACGTGGCTGTCGGTCGCCGGGTCCCAGTGGTCGGGCGCCAGCCACTCCTCGTTCTCCTGCCAGACCTCGGCCGCCAGGCCCGGCACGATCGCCTGCGCGGGGGCGAACGGCCCGTCCCACTCCCTGACCCTGGTGATCTCGGCGTCGCCGAGCACGATCCGCTCCACCGTGTTCCTCCCGATGAGGTCCTGCGGTGACCCCCTCGGCCCCGCTGCTGTAGAGACTAGGAGCCGTCTGATGAGCCGTTCAATGCGTGAATGGCTCGTTTGAATACGACAGCGGCTCAGATCGGCACCGGCGGCGCTATCCTGGCCCGCATGGACGTGGTGAGTGACGCGATCGCGGCGGTGCGGATCGGGCGGCCGTCCACCAATCGGCTGCGGGTGGCGGGCCGGTGGAGCGCCTGGATCCCCGGCTACGACGGGGCCGGCTTCCACGTCGTCCTGGAGGGCGGCTGCTGGCTGCTCCCGGACGGCGGTGCGCCGCTGAGCCTGGCCGCCGGTGATGCGGTCCTGCTGCCGCACGGCACCGGGCACGTCCTCGCGGCTGCTCCGCTGGAGCTGGCGGAGGTGGAGCGGGCGGTGCCGGTCGACCGTCTGCTCGGTCCGGCCGGGTCGGTGCCGGGGCCCCGGCCGCCGAGGGCCACCGGGGCCGTGGGCCCGCAGGGCGCGTCGGCCGACGGCCCGGTGACCGAGCTGCTGTGCGGGAAGTACCGGCTGGAGCACAGCCGCACCCATCCGCTGATGCGCGAGCTGCCGGACGTCCTGCACCTGCCGACGAGCGTCGGCAGCCACCCGGAACTCCGGGCCGCCGTCGACCTGCTGGGCGGTGAGGTGGTGGCGGACCGGGCCGGCGGCGCGCTCGCCGTGCCCAGCCTGGTCGACCTGCTGCTGGTGTACCTGGTCCGGGCCTGGCTGGAGCGCGGGCCGGGCGCCGGGCCGGACGACCCGGGGACCGGTGACCGGGCCGGCGAGGGCGCCGGGCCCGCTCGTGGGCGGTGGCCGGCGGCGCTCGGCGACCCGGTGGTGTCGGAGGCGCTGCGCGCGGTGCACGAGGACCCGGCCCGGGACTGGAGCACGGACGGGCTGGCGGCCCGGGCGGGCGTCTCGCGGGCCACCCTGACCAGGCGGTTCACCGCGCTGGTCGGCCGTCCGCCGATGGCCTACCTCGCCTGGTGGCGGATGACCCGGGCCGCGACCCTGCTCCAGGAGACGGACGATCCGCTGGAGGTGATCGCGCGGCGCGTCGGCTACAGCACGCCGTACGCACTGTCGCACGCGTTCAGCCGGCTCTTCGGCACCACTCCGGGCCGCTACCGCGCGGCCCGCGCCGCGGGTGCGATCGCCGTCGAGCGACCGGCCCCCGCCTGATCCGGTCCGTGCTGAACGGGTGCCGACCATGAGGTGGCCTTCGTTCCGCTACCGATCAAAGTCTTGAACACAAGAGGTGTTTTGCCCTGCCCCTGTCAAGGTAATGTGCTCAAGTAGGGGTGGATCGATGGTGGACCGGCACGATTCCATCACCGCTGGTCCGTACCAGGGGGAGGGGTGCAATCGCGGTTATTAGCCCGTTCTGTCCGAACCTGTCGGGTGGGCGTTCGGAGTTTCCTCCAAGTTTCAATCGCGGGTAGGCGTTCACAAAGATAACGAATAGCCGTCGACTCTGGCTGTCTTGAATTTACTTATTGACGTCATGCGAGACAGCCGGGTTAACTCCTCCCACCCCGCCGCAGCGCTGCGGCACCGTCAGGGAGGCACCCCCCACCATGAACGCAACGATGCGTCGCGTCGTCATCGGCACCGCCGCGGTCTCGATGGCCCTGTCCATGGCCGCCTGTGGCAAGGCCGGCGCAGACAAGAAGGACAGCGCGAGCTCCGGCGACAGCAAGTCCATCGGCCTGCTGCTCCCGGAGAACGCCTCCTCCACCCGTTACGAGTCCTTCGACCGGCCCTTCATCGAGGCCAAGGTCGCGGCGCTGTGCCCGGACTGCAAGGTGCAGTACAGCAACGCCGAAGGCAGCGCGTCCAAGCAGAAGCAGCAGTTCGACACCCTGATCGCCCAGGGTGTGAAGGTGATCATCCTGGACGCCTTCGACGCCAAGTCCACCCAGTCCTGGGTCAAGGAGGCGGCCGACAAGGGCGTCAAGGTCATCGCCTACGACCGCCTGGCGACCGGCCCGGTCTCGGCCTACGTCTCCTTCGACAACGAGAAGGTCGGCGAGCTCCAGGGCCAGGCCCTGGTCGAGGCGCTCGGCGCCAAGGCCGCGGACGCCAACATCGTCATGATCAACGGTGACGAGGCCGACCCGAACGCCGCCAAGTTCAAGTCCGGTGCCCACAAGGCGCTGGACGGCAAGGTGAAGAAGGTCGTCTACGAGCAGTCCGGTGAGTGGAAGCCCACCGTCGCCGGCCAGAAGATCGGTGCCGCGATCACCCAGCTCGGCAAGGACGGTTTCCAGGCCGTCTACTCGGCCAACGACGGCATGGCCGGCGCCATCATCACCCAGCTGAAGTCGGCCGGCATCACCGTCCCGGTCGGCGGCCAGGACGCCGGTCTCGACGCCGTCCAGCGCATCGTCGCCGGCGACCAGGCCTACACCATCTACAAGGCCTACAAGCCGCTCGCCGACAGCGCCGCCGAACTGGCCGTCAACCTCCTGCAGGGCAAGGACCTCAAGTCCGTCGCGCCCTCCACCATCGACAGCGACACCGACAAGGGCATCCCGGCCAAGCTGCTGGAGCCCAAGATCGTCACCAAGGCGAACATCAACGACACCGTGATCGCCGACGGCCTCTACAAGGCCGCCGACATCTGCGCCGGCGACTACGCCGCCGCCTGCGCCGCAGCCGGCCTCAAGTAACGCGCCCGCCGGGCCCGGTGGCCACGGCGCTCCCCACCACACCCCGGGGAGCGCCGGCCCCGGCGCCCGCGCACCCACCACACCCACCCCGCCCCGAGCACTACCCCGCAGGAGATGGTTCACGTGACAGGCGCACCCGTACTGGCGCTGCGCGAGGTCTCCAAGCGCTTCGGCGCCGTCCAGGCACTCACCGACGTCGACCTCGACGTCCACGCGGGCGAGGTCGTCGCCCTGGTCGGCGACAACGGCGCCGGCAAGTCCACCCTGGTCAAGACGATCGCCGGGGTCCACCCGATCGACGAGGGCACCATCAGCTGGGAGGGGCGCGAGGTACGCATCGCCCGCCCCCAGGACGCCCAGACGCTCGGCATCGCCACCGTCTACCAGGACCTCGCCCTCTGCGACAACCTCGACGTCGTCGCCAACCTCTTCCTCGGCCGTGAGCTGCGCCGCCACGGCACGCTGGACGAGGTCGCCATGGAACGCCGCGCCAAGGAGCTCCTGGACACCCTCTCGATCCGGATCCCGAGCGTGCGGATCCCGATCGCCGCCCTCTCCGGCGGGCAGCGGCAGGTCGTGGCGATCGCCCGCGCCCTCGTCGGCGACCCGCGGATCGTCATCCTCGACGAGCCCACCGCCGCCCTCGGCGTCGAGCAGACCGCACAGGTCCTCGACCTGGTCGAGCGACTGCGCGAGCGCGGCCTCGGCGTGATCCTGATCAGCCACAACATGGCCGACGTCCGCGCGGTGGCCGACACCGTCGCCGTCCTGCGCCTGGGCCGCAACAACGGCACCTTCCCGGTCGCCGGCACCACGTCCGAGGAGATCATCTCCGCCATCACCGGCGCCACCGACAACGCCGTCACCCGGCGCCAGGCACGCATCGCGGAGGAAGCGAAGTGAGCACCAGCCAGACCACCCCCACCGCCGACACCCCCGCCACCCCCGCCTCCCCGGCGGTGGACCCGCGCCTGCTGGTGCGCCAGGGCGGTGTCGCCGGCTACGTGGACGAGTTCCGCCGCAAGATCAAGAGCGGTGACCTCGGCTCCCTGCCGGTCGTCATCGGCCTGGTCCTGATCGCGGTCATCTTCCAGAGCGTCACCGGCCACTTCCTGCAGGCCGACAACCTGACCAACATCACCAAGTGGATCGCCGGCCCCGGTCTGATCGCCGTCGGTGTGGTCTTCGTCCTGCTGCTCGGCGAGATCGACCTCTCGCTGGGCTCCATCGCCGGTGTCACCGCGGCGATCACCTCGGTGCTGGCCGTGCGCGAGGGCCTCAACGAAGGCCTCGCCATCCTGATCGCGATCGCCGCCGCAGTGGCCATCGGCGCCCTGCACGGCTTCTTCTTCGCCAAGATCGGCGTGCCCGCGTTCGTCGTCACCCTGGCCGGCATGCTCGCCTGGAGCGGCCTCCAGGACTACGTGCTCGGCAAGCTCGGCACCATCAACAACATCAACGACGGTGTCGTCGCCAACCTGGACACCTACTTCCTGGGCGACGGCGACATAGCCTTCGCCTGGGTGCTCGCGATCCTCGCCATCGGCGTCTTCCTGGCCGGCCAGCTGATCGAGGCCCGCCGCCGCGCCGCCGCCGGCCTCCCGGGCCGGACCACCGGCGAGATCGCGCTGCGCACCGGCGCCCTCGCGGTGCTCGCCCTCGTCGGCGCGTACACCCTCAACCAGGACCGCGGCCTGCCGCTGCCCCTGGTGATCCTGCTCGGCGTCGTCGTGCTGACCGACTTCGTGCTGCGCCGCACCTCGTACGGCCGGAAGATCTTCGCGGTCGGCGGCGGCATCGAGGCCGCGCGCCGGGCGGGCATCAACGTCGCCCGGGTCCGCATCTCGGTCTTCATGATCTCGGCCGGCCTGGCCGGGCTCGGCGGCCTGTTCATCGCCTCGCAGCAGGGCTCCGCGGACAAGGCGCTGGGCAGCGGCAACGTCCTGATGAGCGCCATCGCGGCCGCGGTCATCGGCGGCACCAGCCTCTTCGGCGGGCGCGGCAAGACCTGGTCGGCGCTGCTCGGCATCCTGGTCATCCAGTCGATCACCACCGGCCTGGACATGGTCCACGCCGCGCAGGCCATCCAGTACATGATCACCGGCGCGGTGCTGCTCGCCGCCGTCGTGCTCGACTCGGTCTCGCGCCGTACCCAGAAGTCCTCGGGTCGCGGCTGACCCGTACCCCGAGACCGGCCCGGTACCCACCCCCACGGGTACCGGGCCTTGGCGTGTTCCGGGGGCGGGGGGCGGGGCGGGGGGCGAGGGGCCCGGGGTTCCGGGCGGGCTCTGCTCGGGACGTTCGCCCCTGCCGGGCGGCGGACGGCTCCCCGCACCCTGGAGACCGTGCGCCCTGGCCCGGGGAGGTCGGCGGCGCGAACCGAGTCCAGAGGAAGAGTTCCCGCCATGCCCGCCGAGTCGATCGCGCACCGTCTGGTGAACGCGTTCTTCACCCACTGCCACGAGTGCGACGAACCGGCCGACCCCGACTGCCACCCCCGGGCGCACTGGCGGCTCTACCTCGACCTCGACCCGGAGACCCTCGTGCGGATCCGCCGGTGGGCCCTGGACCCGGCCAGCCACGCCGGCACCGAGGCGGAGCGGACGATCCTGCTGCACTGGCTGGACGCCCAGGAGGCCTGAGCACGGCGGGCGGCGGCACTGCGGGGCGGCGGGGCACTGCGGCGGGTTCGGTGCGGGCCCGGACGGACCCGCACCTGCTCGGGCTGTCGCCCCTGCCGTCGTCGCCCGTCATCCGGTGCCGGGGAGCCGGGCCTCCAGGTGGCCGGAGAGCACCCGGGTCTCGAACACGGGCTGCCGGGCGGTGGCGGGCCCGCTCACGACCTCGCCGTCCCGCAGCCGGAACCGGCTGCCGTGCCAGGGGCAGCGCAGGCACCCGTCGACCACCGAGCCCTGGGAGAGCGGACCGGACAGGTGGGCGCAGCGTTCGGCGAGCACCGCGAAGGAGTCACCGGTCCGGACCACCACGACGGCCAGTTCGCCGGCCATCCGGAGGGCCGGAACGCCTTCGGTGAACTCGTCCACCGGCCCGAGATCGAACCAGTCGGGCGGAGCCAGTCGGTGCACCGCGGCCGTGCGGTTCGGCCCGGCCGCCTGGTGGTAGGCGAGGTGGCCGCCGAGCGCGGCGGCGGCGGAGACAGCGGTCAGCCCGGCCCAGCCGAGCAGCCGGCCGCCCCGTGGGTGGCCCCGGCAGCGGCAGGCCAGCGAACCCGCGTACAGCAGCACGCCGGCGATGTTCGCCGTGGCGTGGACGAGGCCCGTTCGGCGGCGGGGCGTGTCGAGCTCGGCCCAGTCGGTCCAGCCGGCCAGTGCGGCGGGGCCGACGGTGGCCAGACCGGCCGCGACCAGCACGCCGGCCGCCCGTCGGTGGCAGGTGGCGTCGAGCAGTCCGGCCGACACCCAGCAGCCGAGCGGCAGCTGCGCGAGCGCCGGGTGGAGCGGGTGTCCGAGCGGGACGCCGTGCAGGATGTCGCGGTACCGGCCCAGCGGCAGCGCCTCGAAGACGTTGTGCAGGGACCCGGCCGGTGCGTCCAGGAAGTCCCAGTCGGCCGGCGCGTCCAGGGCGTCGCGCAGCCGTCGGGACCGGAGGGGGATGTGCGCGATGGTGTCCATGCCCGGCGGCTAGCCACAGCCCGCACACTCAAACATCGGCGCGCCGTCTTCGCCGCAGGCCGGGCGGCCGCGTCGCAGGGCGGGCGGTCACGGCCCGACCCGGGCCGCCGCCCGGACGGCCGCCGCGTGCGGGTCGGTGCGCGGGTCGTAGCGCCAGAGGGCGGGCAGCGCGGCCGCGAGCACGCCGGCGGAGGCGAGGCAGAGCAGGCCGCCGGAGCGGAGTGCGGCGCGCACGCCGTAGCGGGCGGCCAGGCCCCCGGCGCGGATGTCGCCGAGGGCGGGCCCGGCGGAGCCGATCAGCAGTTCCAGGCCGGCCGCCCGGAGCCCCGAGCCCGGCACGCTGCTCCGTACGACGACCCCGCCGACCCCGGCGCCCAGGTGCGGGCCACCGCAGCGCCCCGAGCCGCCCAGGTGGGCGCCCCCGAAACGTTTCTGACGCCCTGCTAGGGTCCGAGGATGTGACGGACAGGGCGACGAAGCAGTACGAGACCATGCAGGCGCACTTCCGGCGGGCCGCCGAGCAGCGGGGCTTCGCCGTGGATCCGGCGCAACGGCCGGCCGTGGAGCGGCTGTCGCAGCTGGCCGGGGAGCTCGCCCGGGTCGGTCTGTTCAACCGCCACCCACCGCGACACGTCTACCTGTGGGGCCCGGTGGGCCGGGGCAAGAGCTGGTTGGTGGACACCTTCCTGGACGGGCTGGCCACCCCCCGTGCGCGGCGGCTGCACTTCCACGACTTCTTCCGCCGCCTGCACGAGGGCGTCGCCCTGCACACCGCCGACCCGCACCGGGAGGCGGCCGGCGAGCGGGTGGCCGCGGTCGACCGGGCCGTGGACGAACTGCTCGGCGACTGCCGGGTCCTGGTCTTCGACGAGTTCCACGCCCACGACGCCGGGGACGCGATGCTCGTGGCCCGGCTCTTCCGGACCCTGCTGGACCGGCGGATCACCCTGGTCACCACGTCCAACTACCCGCCCGCCGGGCTGATGCCGAACCCGCTGTACCACCACCTCTTCGAGCCGACGATCCGGCTGATCGAGGAGCGGATGGACGTGGTGGAGATCGCGGGCCCGGTGGACTTCCGCCGGGAGCGGCGCTCGTCGGCGGAGGGCGGGCGGCAGCGCTTCACGCAGGGCGCGCGGCTTCGGACCGGTGACGAGAGCGGCCTGCGCGCGCTCGGCCTCAGCGCGCCGACCGCGGCCGAGGCGGCCGAGGTGGTGGTGCACGGCCGCCCGCTGCGAGCGGCGGCGGTCCGCGACGGTGAGGCGTGGTTCGGCTTCGCCGAGCTGTGCGAGGGGCTGACCTCCGCCGCCGACCAGCTGGCGCTCGCCGAACGCTTCCCCACCCTGGTGCTCACCGGCGTGCCGGCGCTGGAGGACGCGACCGCGGACGGGCGCCGGCGCTTCGCCGACCTGGTGGACGTCTGCTGTGACCGGGACGTCCGGCTGGTGCTGATCGGCGCCGACCCGATCTCCGGACCGGCTCCCGACGAGAGCCTCGTCCGCGACCTGGACCGGACGGCCAGCCGGCTCGCCCTGCTCAGGTCCACCTGACGCACCGGCGCGCGGTCCGTGGCGCGGGCCCTACGCCGGGCCGTCGCCGTGGCCGAGGGGGTCCGGGACCGGGGCGAGCAGGTCGGCGCCGTTGTTGCGGACGCTGTTGACGTCGGTGGAGACCGGCCGCAGGAGCAGTTCGCCGCCCGCCGGCGTGTGCAGCAGCCCGCGCAGCCCCACCGGGTCGGTGTGCTCGGGGTCGAGCCACGCGTCCAGGTCGGCCGGGCCGATGGTGAGCGGCATCCGGTCGTGGACGCGCCCGGCTGCGTCGGTGGCGTCGGTGGTGATGATCGTGGCCGTGGCCAGCCAGGCGGCCGGGTCGTCCTCGGGCACCGAACGGTCGCGCCAGAACTCGTAGAGCCCGGCCATCACCATCGGCCCGCCCTCGGCCGGGTGGAGGAAGTACGGCTGCTTGTACGCCTTGCGGCCGTCGCAGGCGGGCACCTGCACCCACTCGTAGTAGCCGTCGGCGGGCAGGACGCAGCGCCGCTTGGCGAAGGCGGACCGGAAGGCGGGCTTCTCGTGCACCGTCTCGGACCGGGCGTTGATCATCCGGGCCCCGCCGTTCGGGTCCTTCGACCAGGACGGGACCAGGCCCCAGCGCACCGGGCGGAGCTGTCGGGAGAGCTCGCCGGTGTCGTGGTCGACGCGTTCCAGCACCGTCCAGACCGGGTCGGTGGGCGCCACGTTCCAGCTCGGCGCGAGGGTCTCGACCGGGGTCCACCGGGTCACCCCGAGCAGCTCGACCAGGTCCTGTGGGGTCGTGGTGGAGACGAAGCGTCCGCACATGCCCACCACTCTGCCATCCGCGGCGGGCCGATCGCCCGTACGGCCCCTAAAGCGCGTCGGTGGCGCCGGCCCGCGCGGTGCGGTCGGCCGGTGCAGGCGGGGGTCGGCTTCGGCGGGCTCAGCCCACGCGCCCCGCGGCCGCCGACAGGTCCCGCTCCGCGGGCCGGTGGTGCGCGGTGGCGGACAGCATCGGTGCGGTGTGCCGCTCCGGCCGGTGCGCGGCCGGCTCGGTGATACGGCTGCGCGGCACGGTCTCCTCGTCGGGGATCAGCGGCACCAGCCGGCGTGCGGCCAGGTGCCCGACCCAGTGCCGGTGGCACTCGGGGCAGGCCTGCGCTCCGTCGGCGGAGTAGGGGGACGCGACCGGGATGCCGTTGAGGGAGAAGTACTCCCAATCGGTGCCGTCCTCGTCCCGGACGTGCTGGAGGTCGAAGTCCGCGCTCCACTGGTGCCAGCAGTGGCCGCAGGTGAACTCGACCCGTTCCACCGCCAGTTCGGTGATCATCTCCTGCTCCTCTCCGGTCTCGCTCTCCGGTCTCGCGGTCCCCGGGGCCTGCGGCAGGACGCCGTGCGGGCCGGCCGCAGCCGGATCCCACTCACTGCTTCGTATACCCCTACGTGCCCTCGATGGCAAGGGGGTGCGGGTGGCAGGCCCGCCACGGCCCGGTGGCGCAGCCGATGCGGCAGTGCGTCCGGCCGGGGGTCAGCGCTTCGGCGGCGCCGATTCCAGTGCCTCGCGCAGCCGCCCGCCCGAGGCGGCGAGGAGCGCGGCGGCCGCCGGCGCGTCCACCCCGGCGAGGACGACCAGGACGGCGTCCTTGGCCCGGCCGCCGGTCGCCGCCAGCGCGGCCCGCACCGTGGCCCCGTCCGCGCCGGTCGCCTCGGCGACGATCCGCTGCGCCCGGTCGCGGAGCTTCTCGTTGACCGCTCGGAGGTCGACCATCAGATTGCCGTACGTCTTGCCGAGCCGGACCATGACGGCGGTCGAGAGCAGGTTCAGCACCAGCTTCTGCGCCGTGCCGGCCTTGAGCCGCGTCGAGCCCGCCACCACCTCGGGGCCGACCTCCACCTCGATGGCCAGCTCGGCCGCGGCCGCCAGCGCCGAACCCCGGGTGCAGGCCAGCCCCACGGTCAGCGCCCCGGCGGCACGTGCCCGGCGGACGGCGGCCACCGTGTACGGCGTCCGGCCGGAGGCCGAGACGCCCACCAACGTGTCGGCCGGCGTGAGGGCCAGCGCCTCCAGATCGGCGACGGCGAGTTCGGGCCGGTCCTCAGCGCCCTCGACGGCGCCGACCAGGGCCGCCGCCCCGCCCGCGATCACGCCCACCACCTGGTCGGGGCCGGTGCCGAAGGTCGGGGGGCACTCGCTCGCGTCCAGCACCCCGAGCCGCCCCGCCGTCCCTGCGCCCGCGTACACGAGCCGGCCGCCCGCGCCCATCCGGGCCGCGACGGCGTCGACCACGGCCGCGATCGGCTCCAGCCGGGCGGCGACCGCCTCGGCGACGGTGCGGTCCTCGGCGTTCATCAGCCGCAGGAGGTCGATCGTCGGCAGGCGGTCGATCCCGGACCACTCCGGCCGTACCGCCTCGGTCACTGCGGGCCCGGCCGCCGCGGCGGCCGGGCCATGGGGCGCCGGGGGCGCCGTCGGGGCCGGTTCGGTCGGCTGCTCGCTCTCCACGAGGCCCTTCTCCCCACGGCGGAGCGGAGCCAACCGGCTCGACTCCGTTCGGGCGGGTCCTTCGGCGTGCGCACGCATGGGCGGAGCGGATCGGGGCAGGTGCCCGGGAGAGGGAGGCCTGCCATGGACCGTGACCGGACCGTCGCCACCCTGATGGAGCAGTACGGGCGGACCTATGCCGACGAGGCGGGGATCACGCTGCGCGACACCCCTGCGCCGCTCTACCAACTGCTCGTCCTGACGGTGCTCTGTTCGGTCCGGATCAGCGCCGCCACGGCCGTCGCCGCCGCCCGGGAGCTCTTCGCGGACGGCCTGCGGACACCGCGGGCCATGACCGGGTCGACCTGGCGGGCACGGGTGGACGCGCTCGGGCGCGCCCACTACGTGCGGTACGACGAGAGCACCGCGACCGCGCTGGGCCGCGGCGCCGAGCTGCTGCTCGACCGCTGGCACGGCGATCTCCGGCGGCTGCGCGACGAGGCCGGCGGATCACCCGACCGGGTGCTGGTCCTGCTCCGGGAGTTCCCGCGGATCGGGCCGGTCGGGGCGGGGATCTTCTGCCGCGAGGCCCAGGAGGTCTGGCCCGGGCTGCGGCCCTTCTTCGACGAGCGGGTGCGCCGCGTCGCCGCGGACCTCGGCCTGCCGCACTCGGCCGAGGGCCTGGCGGAGCTGGTCGGGGCCGGTGAACGGGCCCGGCTGGCCGCGGCGCTGACCCGGGTCGGCCTGGCGCACGGGGAGCCGGGCGAGCTGCTGGAGGCGTCGGCGGCCGGGGCGCACCGCTGACCGGGCCGATCCGCGCCCGGACCCGGTCAACCGCCGCGGCTCAGGCCGTCCAGCGGCTCAGGCCATCCAGAAGAAGACCGCCGTCATCCGCCGCTCCTCCAGCGTGATGCCCGAGTACGCGGTGGCGCTGTGGATCAGGTTGGCGTGGTAGAGCAGGAGGCGGTTGTACTTGTTGGGGACGCGGACGTCCTCGGCGAACGCGTCACCGGGGACGTGCCGGGTGCCCAGGGCCTCGACCAGGTTGTTGTGGGGGGCGTTGACCAGGTTGCCGCCGAGCCGGCCGCCCGGGAACTGCTGGCGGTAGAAGCTGGTGCCGGCGTCCTTGGGGGCGTCGGGGGAGAGGTAGAGCACCGCGGCGTAGCGGCAGAGCGCCCGCGAGTCGGTGTGCGGGCGCGAGTCCGACTCGCCGGCGCCGACGAGCTGGACGCAGTTGTGGTTGAGCGTGCCGCCGCCGGGCGTGCTCTGCACCCAGAGCCGGGAGGCGCCGGTCGACCTGCGCACCAGGGCCTCCACCCGGGCCAGCTCGTCGGCCTCCAGGCCGGGCATGGTGCGCAGACCGGGCCAGGCCTCGGGCCGGTAGGGGTGGCCCTGGGTCCAGTCGCCACGGGTCAGGACCCGCTCGCGGACGGCGTCGGGGTCCGGCAGGACGTCGTCCAGGACCCAGTAGTCCCGGCCGGGAGTGGGTTTGCGGTAGGGCAGGACCGGTAGGGCCGTCCGCCTCGGGGGCTGTGGGGGCATGCGCCGACCATAGGCGCGGAGATCGCCAACGTTCTGCCGTGAGCAGGTCAACCTTTCGTCAACTGCCCGGAGCCCTCGGCGTGCGGCTCCGGGAACCTTTCCGGGGGCGGAATCGTCCCGTCCGGATATACGTGTGTTTCTTGATCACAAGGGGTGGGACATGCCCGTCACGCTGGGCGAAGAGGTCATGCTGCTGTCGCTGGACGACGAGAGCGGCCAGGCGAAGGACCGGTGGGCGGCCGGCTGGACCGTCACCAGCGGCCTGCTGCTGGAGCTGACGTTTGCCGGAAGCGTCAGGACCGACGGCGGCCGGCTGGAGGTGGTCGACCTCTCGCCGACCGGCCTCGCGCTGCTCGACGGCCTGCTGGAGAGGATCGCGGCCTGGACCCGGACCACCAAGTCCCCGACGGTCGCGGGCTGGCTGATGAAGGACCAGGGCAAGAGCGTCGAGGCGACGCTGGCGAGCCTGTGCGAGCGCGGCATCGTCACCCAGGAACAGCACCGGATGCTCGGGCTCTTCCCGGTCCGCCGCTACCCGGAGGCGGACGGCGCGGTCGAGCGCGAGCTGCGCGGCCGGCTCGCCAGGGTGGTGCTGGAGGGCGCCGAGCCGGACGGGCGTACGAGCGGACTGATCGCCCTGCTCCACGGCGCGCGTCTGCACCGGCTGGCCTTCCCCGATCTGGCTCGTGGACAGGTCGTGGCACGGATGGCCGAGATCGCCGACGGCCAGTGGGCGGGGGACGCCGTCCGGGACGGGATCCGTGCCACCCAGGCCGCACTGGGCGTCCTCGCCGCCACCGCGGCGATCGCAGTGGTCTCCTGACACCTCCTCCGCCCGTCCCCGCCGGCGCCGGCGCCCCGCGCGGGCGGGGGCGGCCGGCGCCGACCGGTCGAGTGCCGGCCGGTTCAGGGTTCAGGTCACTGGCCGTTCAGCACCGGCCGTTCAGCACTGACCGTCGGCGAGGACGAAGTAGCCGGGGGCGGTCTGCCTCAGGGTGTGGGTGGTGAAGGTGGTCCACAGGCCCATGTTCTGGCCGGAGCCGAGTGCGTGGGTGAGGCCGCCGCTCTGGGTGGCGCGGCCCGCCTTGACCTGGTTGTAGTTGTTGTCGGTGTAGCAGGGCTGCGTACCCCCGGCGGTGGTCGCCGTCACCGTCGTCGAGCGCTCGCCCTCGGTGCCCGCCGCGTCCACGGCGGCGACGCGGTAGCCGTAGGACGTGCCCGCGCTCAGGCCGGTGTCCGTGTACGAGGTGCTCGTCGGGCCGGCCACCTTGGCGCCGTCCCGGTACACCGCGTACGAGGCCGCACCGCTGACGGCCTGCCAGGTGAGCGCGACCGAGTCGGTTCCGGCGGCGGTCGCGGTCAGGGCGGCGGGTGCGGGCAGTGAAGGGGTGGTGGTGCCACCGCCGTCCAGGCCCCAGAACCGCGCGGTGTAGTAGCTGGAGCAGATCGTGTCGAGGAAGTAGCTGCCGGCGGCCCCGCACTGGTCGGCGCCGGAGCCCGGGTCGACCGCGAGGCCGTGCCCCATTCCCGCGATCGAGTAGAGCGCCACGGCGGGCCGGCCGTTCGGGTCGTGGTAGACCGACTCGGTGGTGCCGCCGGGCAGGCTCCGGGTGGCGGACGCGGTCTGGCCGATGCCCCACACGTCCGTCCACTGGTCGCGCAGTTCGGTCGCGTTGACCGGCTTCACGGTGGTGTCGGCGCCGCCCTGCCAGATCGCCACCCGCGGCCACGGCCCGCCGTACCCCGGGTACGCCCGGCGGGCCTTGTCCCCCCACTGGGCGGGCGTGAGCCGCTGGTCGGAGTTCTGGCAGCCGGATGCGGCGCTCTGGGCGGTGGCGCAGTGGGCGGGCAGCCCCGCGTCGATCGCCCCGCCGGCGAACACGTCCGGGTAGTCGGCCAGCAGGTCCGCGGCCATGCCGCCGCCCGCCGAGAGACCGGTGACGAACACCCGGTGGCCGTCCGAGCCGTACAGTGACTCGGCCTTGGCGACCATCTCGACCACCGACTTCGCCTCACCCACGCCCCGGCCGTCCTTGGTGGCGTCGAACCAGCTGAAGCAGGAGAGGGCGTTGTTGGTGGCGTCGGTCTGCGGGAAGACCACCGCGAAGCCGTAGAGGTCGGCGAACTTGGTCCAACCGGAATTGCGGTAGTAGTCGTTGGCGGTCTGGACGCAGCCGTGCATCGCGACCACCAGCGGGGCACCGGCCGGCAGGCCTGCCGGAACGTAGCTGTACATGGCGAGGTTGCCGGGGTTGGTGCCGAAGCCGGTGATCTGCTGGAACGTCCCGCTCACCGGGGCGTTCGCGGTGTCCGTGGCGGAGGCGGCGGTCGCCGCGGTGGCGGGGCCGGCGGCGAGCGCGCCCGCCGCCAGCAGTGCGGCGGCGGCGCAGCGGGCGAGCCGCCCGCCCCGCCGGCCCGGTACGGCGGACGGGCGGACGGTGGGACGGCGAGCGGGGTGGGGAGTGCCAGGAGGGGTGGGCGGCACGGCCATGGGGCGACTCCGGGGTGGGGGAGGAGTTCGGGTGGGACGCCCTGCAGCGTGGCGCGTCGGACCGCCGGGAGGTATGGGACGGTCAGACGGCCTCCCGCGGCCCGCCATGGCGGGCCGCGCCATGGCACCGCGACCACTCGCCGGCACGCCGTTCGGGCCCCGCGCCGGTGGCGGGGGAAACACGTCGGGCCCCGGCGACGCGGCCGGGGCCCGGTGGCCCGGGGGCGGTGGATCAGAGCGCGGCGAGCAGCCCGCAGAGCGCGAGGAAGCCGCAGATCCCGAAGTTGATCAGCTTGTGGGAGAGGAAGATCGCCGCGAACTCGCGGATCGTCGCACTCGGCCAGTAGTACGCCGCGGTCGGCGAGCCGAACACCTGCCCGTTGACGCCGGTCTTCCGGGCCGTCAGCGCGGCCCGGAAGGCGTGGAAGTTGTTGGTGACGATGACGCAGCGGTATCCGGGCTTGGCCTGCTCCATGAGCACCTTGCTGAACTGCAGGTTCTCCTCGGTGGTGCGGGAGCGGTCCTCGCGGGCGATCCGTTCCTCCGGGAACCCCTGCGCGACCAGGTAGTCGGCCATCGCGTGGGACTCCGGCAGCTTCTCGTCCGGCCCCTGGCCGCCCGAGGTGATCAGCACCGGCGGGTTGCCGCGCGCGGCCTGCTTCTCGTAGACCTCGCGGCCGCGGTTCAGCCGGCTGGCGAGCAGCGGCGGCACCCGCTCGCCGCCGATCAGGCCGGAACCGAGCACCACGACGAAGTCCACGTCCCCGCGCGGCCGGTGGCGGCCGTACAGGAAGGCGTAGCCGACGAAGCAGACGAACAGGAAGGAGATGTAGCCGACCACCAGGGCGGCGGTGCCCGCGATGACGCCCAGCCGCACCGAGTCGGTCACCGCGGCGGCGACGAGCAGGGCGATCACCCCGAGGATGCCGAGGCCGGCGAGCAGCGAGAGCAGGTTGGCGGGCCGGAAGCCCTCTTTCCGGATCATGGTCAGGCCGTTGGAGATCAGGAAGCCGATCAGGACCAGCGTGCCGATCGCGGGCAGCAGGATGATCGCGGCGGCCGCCAGCTCCACCACCAGCGTCGGCGCCTTGCGCAGCTCGGCGAGCAGGGCCACGGCGAGCAGCGAGACGGCGATGCCGAGCAGCACGGCATTGCTGAACCGGCGGCGGTCGCGCAGGACCCCGATCCCGCACAGGACGAAGAACAGGGCCGCGGGGGCGTAGGCGATCATGCCCGTATCGTAGGTTGTTCAGATGTACGGCCTGCCGTGGCCCCGGAATGCCTGACGGTCGGCCACTCCGCCTCCGTGCCCTGCCAGTAGCTCCGCCACCCGCCGCCCCGTCCGTTGCCCGGCCCGTTGCCGGACGAGCCCCTCCTTGGCCGCCGCCCGCAGGTGTACGAGCGTGCTGCCGGACTCGGACTCGGACCCGGACTCAAGCCCTGCCTCGGATCCGGACCCGCCCACCGCGGTGAGACGGACCGTCACCAGGACCGGGTTCAGCCCCCACACCCCTCCACCGGCCATCACCCGGAACGTCCGCGTGCCCCGCGACACCGGGGGGACCCGCCGGCCGAGGCCGCGCAGCACCGCCTTCACCCGGGCCACGGCCTGGGCGTACGGCAGCGGCAGCTCCAACTCCTCCTCGTGGACGTCCTTCGGCAGCCGGCGCGCCACCCACTCCACGCCGCGCCGGCCGCTCGGAGCCCAGACGCCGATCGCCTGGGCGAGCAACGCGTCCTCGTCGTCCCTGTCCATGCGCGTGGCCTCCTTCCCGCGCCGAGCATGCCACCCGCCTACGACAACGCGCCCTGCCGGAGGAGGAGGTGACGCCCGGCAGGGCGCGGTGCCGCCGGCGGGCGCCGCCGCGCTAGGAGTCGCCAGCAGCGGCCCTCGCGGCCGGGGTTGCGCCGGACCGGGTTGTGTCGGACGGGGCGGTCGTGTCCGGGTCGGCCGCCGCCACCGCCGCCCGGCCGATCCGGCGCACGCCGGGTACCAGCGCCGTGCCGGCGCAGCTCACCCCGACCAGGGCGGCCGTGACCAGCAGGGGCGCGGGGGCGCCCCAGGCCTCGGCCGCCGCCGGGGCGAGCGCGTAGCCGAGCGGGGCGGCGGCCAGGGAGAACAGCCAGTCGTAGGAGGTCACCCGGGCCAGGACGTGGGCGGGGAACTCCTGTTGCACGACGGTCTGCCACACCGGACTGAGGTAGCCGACCCCGGCCATGGCCAGCCCGTACACGGGGACGGTGACCGGCGCCGGGAGCGGACCGGCGAGGGCGAGCAGGGGCAGCGCGAGCAGCGCGAGGCCTAGGTTGGCGGCGAGCACGGGTCGGCGTGGACGGAGGCGCCCGGCGAGCAGGGAGCCGGCGAGGACGCCTACCGCGCCGGCCTGGGTCATGGCCACCCAGACGCCTTCCCCGCCCAGGTCGCGGGTGGCGATCAGCGGGCCGAGGGTGAGCAGCACCGCGCTGGCGCCGTTCCACGTGCCGTGCGCGATCAGGCTGGTCCAGTACCAGTCGCGCGAGCGCACCTCGGTCCAGCCCTTGGTCAGATCGGCGAGGAGCGCGCGGCGCGGGGCGGGGGTGGGCCGGACGGTGAGCCTGGCGAGCAGGGCGGCGGAGGCGAGGAAGGAGAGACCGTCCAGGACGAAGGCCGAGCCGGCGCCCGTGGTGTACACCAGCAGGCCGGCCAGTGCGGGGCCGCCGAGCCGGGCCGCGTTGGCGGTGGAGGCCAGCAGCGCGTTGGCCCGCATCCGCAGCGGGCCGTCGACCGCCGCCGCGACGAGGGGCGTGGCGGTGGGCATGGCGAAGGCGGAGGCGGTGCCGCCGATCGCCTCGGCCACCGCGACGGCGGCCAGGCGCGGCTCCCCGCCGAGTAGTTCGACGCCGACGGCCAGTTGCGCGGCGGCCCGGACGAGGTCGGTCACCAGGGCCACGGTCCGCGGGTTGAAGCGGTCCCCGACGACGCCGCCGAGGGGGAGGAGCAGCAGTCGGGGCACCATCGCGCAGCCGAGGACGAGGGCGAGGGCGCCGGAGGAGCCGGTCGCCTGGGTGATGGCGATGGCCAGTGCCGTGGGGACGACGGCGTCGCCGAGGGTGGAGACGGTCCGCCCGATGTAGAGCAGGCGGAAGCCGGGAAGTCTCAGTGGATGAGTCACGGCGGGACTATATTTCGGCGCCGAAGTTTCGGCAACGAAATATTCGGCGGGTTGATCGACGCCACCTAGACTCGTGCCATGGACCACGCCGCGCGACGACCCGAGCCTCGCGACCAGCCGCCCCAGCAGCCGGCCGGCGGCCCGCGCGGCTGCCCCGGTGACCGGCCGAACGACTGGACGGACGGGCACGTCGAGCGCTGGCAGCCGGTTCTGCCGGAGCTCGACCCGGACATCGAGGGCGCCGTCACGCGGATGAACAAGCTCACCAAGCACCTGGGCCGGGTGCGTGAGCAGGGCGTCGCCGACTACGGGCTGCAGAAGCACGAGTTCGACACCCTGCACGAACTCGCCGGCCGCGGGGGCCGGGCCACCCCCTCCGAGCTGCGCGCCGATCTCAACCTCGCCCCGGCCTCGGTGACCGGCCGGCTGGAGACGCTGGAACGCCGGGGCTTCATCGTCCGCACCCCCTCCAACGAGGACCGCCGCCGCGTCGACGTCGAGCTGACCGAAGCCGGCCGGGAGGCCTGGCACGAGGCGCTGGACGTGGTCGGCCGGGAGGAGCGCCGCGTGCTCGGCGTGCTGGCGCCGGAGGAACGGCACCTGCTGTCCGACCTGCTGCGCCGCGTGCTCCTGGCCGTCGAGACCCCCACCGCCCCGGAGGGCCGGCCGTCCGAGCAGGCCTGATCGAAAGCCGGGCCGGCTGAACGCCGGGCTTGACCGAACGCCGGGTTGATCGAGCGCCGGGCGGTTCCCGCCGTCGTCGTTCCGGCCGCCGCCTCGAATGATCGGGAGCCTGGCGGGCGGCGTCTTTCAGAGCGGGCCGCCAGGCTCGCGGCCGGTGCTCTCGAACGCCCCGTCGCCGTCGTGGCCGTCGCCGTCGTTCGCGCCGTGGCGCCGGGAGCTCCGGCTCTCCGTCAGCGCTTCTCTGCGGGCAGCAGGGCGGCCAGGCCGTCGAGGATGCGCTCGACGCCGAAGGCGAAGCGGGTCTCCATGTCGGGCTCGGTGAGATCGCCCGCGAGCGCCGTCAGATTGGGGAACTCCTCCGGCGGCAGCGCGCGCAGCTGGTCGGCGGCCGCGTCGACGGCCTCGCGCCGGCTCGCCCCCATGGCCTCCGAGGCCGAGAGGGGTGACTGCTCCTGGAGGACGAAGCCCTGGACGTAGGTGCCGAGCAGGTAGGTGACCATGGCGGCGTCGGCGTCGCTGAAGCCGGCCTCGCGCAGCCGGTCGAGCTGATCCTCCTGGAGGCGCAGCAGGTTCGGGCCGGGGGCCAGGCGGCCGGCGACCACCTTGGCGGCATCGCGCCGGTCCAGTAGGTGGCGGCGGTGGCGGTGGCAGTACTCGCGGAGCTGGCTGCGCCAGTCGCCGACCCGTGGCGGGGCCTCGGCGCCCGCCATGATCGCGTCGTTGAGGAGGTCGAGCAGCTCCTCCTTGTTGCGCACGTGCCAGTACAGCGAAGCCGCTTTGACGCCGACCTCGGTGGCGACCTTGCGCATCGAGAGGCCGGCGAGGCCTTCCCGTTCCAGTACCTGCAGTGCGGCCAGGCCGAGGGCCTCCCTGGTGAGCGGGGGCTGGGTGTCGTCGTCGTTCGGCATGGGCCTCGCCTCCGTCGGGTCGGTGGGTCGCGTCCGGCCGGTACCGGTCGGCTCCGGATCCGGGGAATCCGACTTGCCGTCTAACAGTGTTAGGGGCATCCTATCCGTGCCAAGCGATCCCTAACACCGTTAGGGGCGTGAATCGGGGTTGTGGAACGGAGGCCTCCCGATGGGGGAGACAGGGGTGGCGAGCGCTCGGCACAAGCGGCTCGCACTGGTGACGCTCTGCGTCACGATGTTCATGTCGATGCTCGACAACGTCATCGTCGGCAACGCGCTGCCGAGGATCGGGCAGGACCTGCAGGCCGGCATCACCGGCCTGCAGTGGGTGGCCGAGGGGTACAGCCTGGTCTACGCCGCCCTGTTGCTCACCGGCGGCACGCTCGGCGACCGGTTCGGCCGCACCCGGGTCTTCCGGCTCGGCCTCGGCCTGTTCACCGCGGGCTCGGCCGTCGCCGCGCTCGCCGGGACCACCGGCTGGCTGATCGCCGCGCGGATGCTCCAAGGCGTCGGCGCCGCGCTGCTCACCCCGGGGAGCCTGGCGATCCTGCGGCACGTCTTCACCGACGAGCGCGAGCGCGCCCGGGCGATCGGCCTCTGGTCGGGCGTCTCGGCGCTCGGCCTCTCCGTCGGACCGGTGGTCGGCGGTCCCATGGTCGAGACCTTCGGTTGGGCGAGCGTGTTCTGGATCAACGTCCCGATCGGGCTGGGCGGCCTGCTGCTGGCCGGCCGGGTGCTGCCGGCCATCGCCCCGCGCGCCCGCCGGATCGACCTCGCCGGGCTCGCGCTCTCGGCCGCCGGCCTCGGCGCGCTCGTCTACGCGCTGGTCGAGGGGCCGTCCCGGGGCTGGACCGACGGCCTGGTGCTCGGCTGCGCGGGCGCGGCGGTGCTGCTGCTCACCGCGTTCGTCCTGCTCGAACTGCGCATCCCGGAGCCGATGCTGGACCTCCGGCTGTTCCGCGACGGCGTCCTCGGCGGGGCCCTGCTCAGCGGGTTCATGATCAGCTTCGGGATGTTCGGTGCGCTGTTCTTCCTGCCGCTGCTGATGCAGGGCGTCCTGGACTGGTCGCCGACGGCGGCCGGGATCGCCGGGCTGCCGATGACCGCGACGATCGTCGTGGCGGGCCCGATCTCAGCCCGGCTTGCCGGCCGTCACGGCCCGGGACTGCCGGTGGTGCTCGGGCTGGCGCTCTGCGCGGCCGGACTCGGCGGCCTCTCCTGCTACGGCGAGGACGCCCGGTACCCCACCTACGCGTGGACGCTGCTCACGCTGGGCCTCGGGATGGGGCTGACCTTCGCGCCGGTCTCCATCGCGGTGCTCCAGCGGGTCGCTCCGGCCCGGACCGGGATGGCCTCGGCGACCGTCAACACCCTGCGCGAGCTCGGCGGTGTGATCGGCATCGCCGTCCTCGGCGCCGTCCTGAGCCACCGGATGACCGAGAGCCTGACCGGCTCCCTGACGCGGCTCGGCCTCCCGGACGGGACGGTCGAGCAGGTCACCGACTCGGCGACCGGTTCGCTCTCGGGGCTCGGTGGCGGGCGGGCCGTGGACGCGCCGCTCCCGGTGCTGACCGCCGTGGAGGGCGCCTTCACCGACGGGGTGCAGCTCGCGCTGCGCTGCGGGTCCGGCGCCCTGGCCGTCACGGCGGTGGTGGTGGCCGTGCTGCTGCGGTCCGTGGCCAGGACGCCACTGCTCGCCGGGGCGACCGCTCCGACCGCTCCGACCGCTCCGACCGGTCCGGGCTCCGTGTCCTCGGCCGACGCGGGGGCGCCCGCCGGGCCCACGGCACGCCCGGAGACCCTGGTCGACGCCCGGACGGAGTGACGACGGCGACCGGCCGCCACCGCGACCGGCGGCCGACCACGGCCGGGGCCGCCGCAGACCGGCAGGCCCGTCGGAGACCGCCGGTGGCTGCCGGTGGCTGCCGTGGCCGGCGCCGAGCGGTGCCGGCCGGCGGCTCACCGACCGTCAGCGCGCGCCCTCGACGGCGGCCTGCGCGGCGCGTGCCAGCTCCCGTCGCGGGCCCCAACGGGTCTCGTGCGAGGCGGGGGCCGGGGCCGGGATCGCGGGCAGGAAGGTCAGCTCGGCGACCAGCCCGCGGACCGCGACCACCCGGGAGAGCGAGGCGAGCAGGCCGTCCTCGCCGACGAACGCGGCCGCGCTGGTCGGCCGGCCGTCCGCCAGCCGGTAGCGGATCGTCACCGGCTGGACGGGGGCGCCGGCCTGGACGGCGGCCTCGAAGAGCGCCGGGCGGAACCGCCCGCTCTCCCGCCCGCACCAGGTCGAGCCCTCCGGGAAGACGACCATCGGCCGGCCCGCCCGGAGCTGGGCGGCGACGGCGCCGACCGTCTCCGGGAGGGTGCGGAGCCGGTCGCGGTCCAGGTAGACCGTGCCGCCCCAGGCCGTGATGGGGCCGAGCACGGGCCAGTGCCGCACCTCGGTCTTGGCGATCGAGCGGCCGGGCAGTGCGGTCGCGATCAGCGGGATGTCCAGCCAGGACACGTGGTTGGCGACCACCAGGACCCCGGGCGCCGGCTCCCCCGCCGCTCCGACCGGCCCGTCCTCCGACGTGCCGCCCACCGCGGTGGCGGTGGGCGGCGGCGTCGAGTGAACGGCCACGCCCAGCGCCCCGAGCAGGGTGCGGGTCCAGAACCGGACCAGCCGGGTGCGCGCCCCGCGGGGAAGGGCGCGCACCGGCAGGGTGAGCGTGATCCCGACCAGCAGGACCGTCAGGCAGGTGGTCAGCCGGAGGACCCGCTGGGGCAGGGCCACCGCCGGGGCCCGGTCGGTCAGGCAGGCCTCCGGTGTGCAGGTCGCCGTCGGCAGCCAGACGCTCATGCCGACAGTTCCCGCGCGGCTGCGGCCGCCGGGGCGCCCGCGACGGCCCCGCCGGTGCCACCGGGGGCCCCACCGACACCCGGGGCGGCGGTCGTCCCGGAGAGGAAGTGCCGCAGGTAGCGCGGGTCGGTGCGCTCCAGGGAGAGCAGCACGTACAGGTCGGCGGTGGCGAAGTCCGGGTCGTGCGCCGGGGCGCCGCAGACCCAGGCGCCGAGCCGCAGGTAGCCGCGGAGCAGGGCCGGCAGCGGGGCGCGGTCGGCCCGCTCCACACCGGTGGCGTCCCAGAGCCGGTGCGGGGTGACCCGGTACTCCTCGGGGGCGAGGTGCTTGGCGCTGACGGTGTCCCAGACCCGGGCGGCGGTGGCGCCGCCGTCGTCCAGCGGGATGGAGCAGCAGCCGCCCACCCAGGTGTTGCCGGTGTCGGCGAGGTAGCGGGCGATGCCGCCCCACATCAGGTTGATCACGGCGCCGTTGCCCCGGTGGTCGGGGTGGATGCAGGAGCGGCCGAGCTCGACCAGGCCGTCGCGCAGCGGGCTCAGGTTCCTCAGGTCGAACTCGCCGTCGGAGTAGAGCCGGCCGGCCCGCCGCGCCGCAGTGGGAGGGAGCAGCCGGTAGGTGCCGACCACCGGGCCGTCCTCACCCTCGCGGACCAGCAGGTGGTCGCAGTACTCGTCGAACGGGTCGACGTCCAGGCCCGCCGTCGGGCTGTGCAGGACGGCGCCGAGCTCGGCGGCGAACACCTCGTGGCGCAGCCGCTGGGCGGCGCGGACGTCGTCCTCGTCGCGGGCCAGCGCCACCGTGTACGTCTGGGCGGGCTCGACGGGCTGGATGGCCGGCTGGGCGGCGGTGAGCCGGGAGGCGGGGCTCCGGGCGGGCTGGGTGGTGAACGCCGACCGGGCCGTGCGCGGGGCGGGGACCGCGGCGGCGTGGTCGGGGGCGACTGCGGGAGGAGTGTACGTGGGGACGATGGTCATGGCGGACCCTCCAGGGCAGCACGGACGACGGCGGCCACGTGGGCCGTGGCACCGCCCGGTCCGCTCGTTCGTGGGTGCGAACCGGTCACCGTATGTTTTTCCGAGCCGGCTGGCGTCCACGTTGTCGTTCGGTGGAGCGCAGATGTGCACCTGCTGAATGGGGCCACTCGGTGTCTGCCGTCCACCTGCCCGGTGCCGGGGCGCCGCCGGATGCTCCGCTCCCGGGGGTGGAATCCGCGGCCGGGCCATCCGCCGCACCGGCGCACGCCGGGCGTGCACAGCGGCCCGGCGACGCGCCGGCCCCCGGCAACGCGCCGGCCCCCGGCGTCGAAACGCCGGGGGCCGGGGCCGGGTCTGTCATCCGGGACGACCGCGCCAGGCGGCCGGGGGCGCGGGACTCAGGGCGCCCGGAGCGTCAGCCGGCCCACCACCCCTGGGGGTCGACCCCGCCGGGGACGGCGTCCGCCGGTCCGTACGGCTCGCGGGTGAGGACGAAGGAGTTGAGGTCGAGGTGGCTGACCGAGCCGTCGGCGGCCCGTACCACCCGCAGCGTCTCGCCCGCGTAGTAGTTGTCCAGCCCCGTCCAGGTGCCGTCCGCCTCGGCGCGGAACCGGGAGGCGCGCGTACCGGCGGCCAGCGGGGCCAGCTCCAGCCCGCGGTCGGCCCCCAGCCGCAGGACGTGGCCCGCGGCGCCCCAGTACCAGGGGCCGGTGAGCGCCAGCAGCTCCTCGTCGACGGACGGCAGCGGGCGCCAGGGCTCGGGCAGCCGCGGCTCGTGCTCGGCGGTGATCGCGATCAGGTCCGCCGCGACGATCGGGGTGTTGGGGCCGCTGGTCGCGTTGGAGAGGGCGACGGCGGCCAGGCCGTCCTCCTCGCTGATCCAGAGCCCGGCGGTGAAGCCGGGCATCGAACCGCTGTGCCCGAACAGCACGCGGCCGTCGCGGCGCAGCAGTTGCAGACCGAGCCCGTAGGCCCCGGACCAGTCGGCGCCTTCCGGGCCGACGGCCGGTCGGCGCATCTCGGCGAGGGTCTCGGCGGCGAGCACCTTCTCGTTGCCGCGGGCCAGGAAGGCGGCCCAGCGGGCCAGATCGGCGGCGGTCGACCAGAGCTGGCCGGCCGGGCCCATCAGCCCGGTGTCGGTGAGCGGCTCCGGCAGCATGACGTCGGCCCACGGGTGGACGGCGAAGCCGCCGGCGTGCGGATGCTGCGGGAGCAGGGTGGTGCGGTCCATCCCGAGCGGTTCCAGCAGTTCGCGGCGGAGCACTTCGCCCCACGGCTCACCGCGCAGCCGCTCGACCAGGGCACCGAGCAGCGCGTAGCCGGGGTTGGAGTAGTGGTAGCGGCGACCGGCCGGGTGCCTGAGCGGGCGGTCGTCCTCCAGGACATCGGCGAGCTCCGGCCGCAGCGCCCCCTCGGTCCGCTCCCACCAGGGCCCCGGCGTCTCGGCGGTCAGCCCGGACGCGTGGGAGAGCAGCTGGGCGACGGTGGCCTCGTCGGCCGGGGCGCCGGGCAGGTGGTGCCCGAGCGGGTCGGCCAGGTCGAGCAGGCCCTCGTCGCGCAGCCGGAGCACCAGGACGGCGACGAAGGTCTTGGTGAGCGAACCGATCCGGTACTGCACGTCGACGGTGGGCGCGTGGTCGTCGATCATGCTGCGGGCGCCGCTCCAGACCACCTTGCCGTCCCGCACCACCGCGGCGACGAACGAGGGGGTGCGGCCCTCGGCCTGGGCGACCGCGACACGGTGCAGCAGGGCGCGACGGGTGGTGGGGAGGAGCTCGTCGGGCAGGTCGGTCATCTGATCCTCTGAAGAGTCGGACGGCTCGGGCGGACCCGCGGCTCGGGCGGACCCATGGACGGGCGGACCCGCGCCCGGGCGGGCGGCGCGCTCAACCTAGCCCGCCCGTCCGCTCGGATCCAGCCGATTAGTACTCCAGCTGGAGATCTTGATCACGACTGCTGGAGGGCTTGACGTCGGTAGTGGCTGCTCCGTGCACGGGCCAGGTCGGCCAAGCCGCTCAGGATCCACACGGCGATCTCGGGGTCGAAGACCTCGCCGTCTGCCGCCCGCTCGGCCACCCACAGCCGGCTGACTTCGGCGGGCCGGTGCTCGACGGCAGTGCTCACCGGGGCATGGAGTCTGTTCCACCGGGCCCGGTCTACCTGCCGGCGGCCAGCAGAAGCCGACCTGCCGACCCGAGATGCCGTCCGCCCACAGGCCAAGATCAAGATCTGCACCTGGTACTAGGTTCACCATGAGATCGGGTACAGATTTCATGGCGCCGTCCTCCTGCGGTGCCCTAGCGTCGTGCCATGACGATTCCAGCTGGACTGAGACGCACGGTCCTCCGGGCGCAGCGGGACACCGGCTTTCTTGCCGCTGGTGTGCTGCCGCACCTGGCGCTGGTGCCCGTGTGGTCCTGGGCGGCGGCGACTACCGCCAGGACGGGGAACTGGCTCCTTACGGTTTCCCTGTCGGCCGCCCTGATCCTGCTCGGCACCCCGGTGCTGACGGCCGTCCAGCGGGCCCGCTACCGGGTGCTCATCGGTGTGGACGTCCCCCGGCTCACCCCCACCGCGCCGGAACAGTGGACGTGGGCCTCGACCGCCCGGTGGCTCGCGGCGACGCGGCCTTGGCGCAAGATCGGCTACCACCTCCTGTTGGGCCCGCTGCTCGCGCTGCTGGAGCTGCTGGTGCTCGCGGTGGCAGCGGCGTGCCTGGCGGGCGTCCTCGCCTACGCCTGGTCATGGGCGCTGCCGACCGGAACCCGCCAGGACTGGTTCGGCTACCTGACCCAGCTGCCGGCTTACACAGCGGCTGGACTCCTCCTCCTGTGCGCCCTGCCCTGGACCGCGCGGACAGTAGCCCGGGCCGAGGCGCGGCTGGCGCTGGGCCTGCTCGGGCCCAGCCGGGCGCAGCGGCTCCAGGAGCGGGTCGATCAGCTGGCCGTGAGCCGGACCGACTTGATCGAGGCCGTCGACGCGGAGCGCCGCCGGATCGAGCGCGACCTGCACGACGGCACCCAGCAGCGGTTGGTGTCTCTCGCGGTCAACCTGGGTCTGGCCATGGCCACCTGCCCGGACCTGCCGGGTGATGCCCGCGAGTTGATCGCGGGAGCGCACCTGGAGGCGAAGGAGGCGATCGCCGAACTCAATGACCTGGTGCGGGGGCTGCACCCGGCCGTGCTCGAAGACCGAGGTCTGGACGCGGCGTTGTCCGGGCTGGCTGCCCGCACGCCCCTGCCGGTGCGGCTGCGGGTCGATCTGGAGGAGCGGGTGGCGCCCAATGTGGAGTCAGTGGCGTACTTCGTGATCTCTGAGGCGCTGACCAATGCAACGAAGCACGCCAGCGCGATGCGTGCAGAGGTGATAGTCCGTCAGGTAGGCGAGCTGCTGCGAGTGCGCGTTACCGACGACGGGCTGGGCGGTGCCGACGCCGCCGCTGGCACGGGGCTGACCGGGCTGGCCAAGCGGGTCGGCTCCCTCGACGGGGCCTTCCACGTCAGCAGCCCCGTTGGCGGGCCCACCACCATCACCGCGGAGCTGCCGTGCGCGCGGTGATCGCCGAGGATTCGGTGTTGTTGCGGGTCGGCCTGATCAAGGTGCTGGAGATGGGCGGGTTCCAGGTCGCCGCGGAAGCCGGCGACGCGGAGGGGCTGTTGGCGGCAGTGGCGGAGCACCGGCCCGAACTTGCCTTGATCGACGTCCGGATGCCGCCCGGCTTCACCGACGAGGGGGTGCGGGCGGCGATGGAGATCCGTCGGCGCTGGCCGGGGACGCCGGTGGTGCTGCTTTCGCAGTACGTGGAGGAGCGGTACGCGGCTGACCTGCTGTCTGCCAACACCAGCGGTGTGGGCTACCTGCTCAAGCAACGGGTTGCCGATGTCGTCGACTTCGTGGCGGCGGTCCGGCGAGTGGCGGACGGGGGCACGGCCCTGGACCCGCAGGTCGTCGCCCAGCTGCTGCTGCGGCGGCACGACAGCGACCCGCTCGGGCGGTTGACCCCCCGCGAACGGGAGGTGATCGGCTTGATGGCCGAGGGGCGCTCCAATGCCGGCATCGCGCAGGCGCTGGTGGTCAGCGAGAGCGCCGTGGCGAAGCACATCAACAACATCTTCGCCAAGCTTGACCTGCCCGTGGGCGACGCGGACCACCGCCGCGTCCTGGCCGTGCTGCGGTTCCTCGGAGCGTCCCGCGCCCGACCTTCCCATCCGTGATCACGATCTACGGCTGGAGTATTGGTACGCCCGAAGCCCGGTGATACACGATCAGTCGGACACCCGGAGTCCGTCCATCTATTCGGCGAGCACAGTGTGCTCTCGTTCCGGATCCCCGAACTCGGGCATCGACCACGTGTCGACGCCAGGTGGCGTCCAGGAATCCCGGCGGGCCTGATGAGTGGCGAGGAGGCGGGTCATCATGTCCTGGACGACCGGGTAGTCCTCCACCTCGTCGATCCCCGGGCAGTGTTCTTCGAGGAAGGCCAGCAACTCGTTGACGGCGATGCCGCGCCAGAAATCACTGGCGGCCTCCGTATCCGTCGCCGGTGCTGCGGATGAAGGGGTCGAATGCGTCGCGGAGCCGCTCCTTGCCGTCGACGGTCAGGCCCACGGTGGTGGCGACGACGTACCGGTCGGGCTTGAGCTGCGCGACCTTCGGCAACTCCTCCCGGACCAGGCGCCGGATCAGCCCGTTCTGGTCGCCGCGCTGCCAGTGCTTGCACTGCACGACGGTGGACGCCCCGGCCGCGTCGGTGTGCCGGAGGTCGATCCCCCGGTCCCGGCCGCGCGGGAACAGCTCCAGCGGAACGCCGAGGAGTTCGCCGAAGAGGTCGCGGCAGACCAGCTCGAAGTCGTGGTCCGTCAGCCGCCCCAGATCGAAGGAGTCCATCTACCGCTTCCAGGAGAGCCACCGCCGGGACGGGGTCGCCCCGGTGGTGGCATTCTTCCGGAAGGGTCGGACAGCGGGGGGGAAAGGGCTCAGAGAACCGGCGGCCGTGGGGAGGACGGGAACGCGGGCAGCGCCGGGTCGTGCAGCCAGGCGGCGAAGAGGCCGTCCAGCGGGCCTCCCGCGTACCGGGCGCAGTGCGCGCGGAAGTCGGCGGTGGAGACCACGCCGTGCCGGTTGAGGACGGTCCAGTCCTTGAGCAGGCGGAAGAAGGCCCGGTCCCCGACGGCGCAGCGCACCGCGTGCACGGTGAGGCCGCCGCGCTGGTACAGCCGGTCGTCGAACATCAGCTTGCGGCCCGGGTCGCCGAGCCGGAGATCCTGCGGGAGGCCGGCGAGCAGGGTGTGGGCGGCGGCGGCGCGCTTCGCGGCGGACGGGCCGCCGCTGTACTCGGACCAGAGCCACTCGGCGTACTTGGCGAGGCCCTCGTTGAGCCAGATGTGGCTCCAGTCGGCGATCGACACGCTGTTGCCGAACCACTGGTGGGCCAGCTCGTGGGCGATCAGGCGCTCGCGTTCCCAGCCGCCGCCCAGGTGGTTGGTGCCGAAGGTGGCGACGCCCTGGGCCTCCACCGGGACGTCCAGTTCCTCGTCCGCCACCACCACGGCGTACTCGCCGAACGGGTACGGCCCGAAGACCTCCTCGAAGAAGCTCATCATCTGCGGCTGCCGCGCGAAGTCCGCGGCGAAGCCGCCGGCCAGCCGCTCCGGCACGTGGCCGGTCTGCGGCACCGCCGGGCGCTCGGCGAGCTGCACCGGCTGGTACTGGCCGATCGAGACGGTCACCAGGTAGGTCGAGGTCGGCGCGCTCTGCTCGTACACCCAGGTCGTGCTGGACGCCCGGGTGGTGCGGGTGAGCAGCCGGCCGCCGATCACCACCGTGTACGGGGACGGCGTGGTCACGGCTATCTGGTAGGTGGCCTTGTCCGCGGGCCGGTCGTTGCACGGGAACCAGGACGGCGCACCGACCGGCTGGCTGGCCACCAGCGCGCCGTCGGTGAGCTCCTCCCAGCCGAGCCCGCCCCACGGGCTGCGTACCGGGCGCGGGTTCCCGGTGTAGTGCACCTCGACCGTGAAGGCGGCGCCCGCGGTGAGCGCCTTGGCCGGGCGCACCCGCAGCTTGCCGCCGCGGTGGGTGTACCGGGCGGCCTTGCCGTCCACCAGCACCCGGCCGATCCGGAACTCGGCCAGGTCGAGCGCGAACTCCGGCAGCGCCGTGCCCGCGACGGCGCTCAGCCGCGCCGTCCCGCCGAGCCGGTTGGGCCCCGGCCGGTAGTCGAGCGCGAGCTCGTAGCGGTGCACCCGGTAGCGGGTATCGCCGCTGTTCGGGAAGTACGGGTCGGGGCCGGCGGCGGGGGACGCCGGGGTGTGCTGGTGGTTCACCGGGCGGGATTTCACCGGGTCGTGCGCTCCCTGCGAGTACGAGCTGGGGGACAGGCGGGACGTGGCAGCCGTCGCGGGGTCGGTGGATGCGGACGGGACGGGTCCGGCGGGTGCCGGGGAGGCCGGGCCGGTCACGAGGTGGTCTGCCACACCTCGATCGGATTGCCCAGCCACCGGGTGTCCGCGGGAACGGACTCGGCGCGCATCACCAGCGAGGCCGGGCCCAGCGTGCTGCGCGCGCCCACCGTACTGCCTGGCAGCACGATGCCGCCCGGGCCCAGGGTGGCGCCCTCGCGGAGGACCACAGTATCCATCCGCATGATCCGGTCGTGGAAGAGGTGGGTCTGCACCACGCAGCCCCGGTTGATGCTCACGCCGTCGCCGAGGGTGACCAGGTCGGCCTCGGGCAGCCAGTAGCTCTCGCACCACACGCCCCGGCCGACGCCGGCGCCGAGCGCCCGCAGCCAGAGGTTGAGCACCGGGGTGCCCGGCACCGCGCCGACCAGCCACGGCACCGCCAGCACCTCGACGAAGGTGTCGGCGAGCTCGTTGCGCCAGACGAAGCCGCTCCAAAGCGGGTGCTCGACGGCCCGGAACCGGCCGACCAGCAGCCACTTCGCTGCCACCGCGACCAGGCAGGCCGTACCGCCGGCGGCCAGCAGCACGAGGCCGGAGAGCAGCGCCGCCGCCACCGGCGACCACTCCGTCGTCAGCCAGGAGAGCGCGGCGAGGGTCAGCGCGCCGAGCGCGCCCGAGGCCAGCACCGGCAGCAGCCGGCCGAGCTCCACCAGCCCGCGGGCCCAGAGCAGCCGCGCCGGCGGCTCGTAGGTGAGGCTCTGGTCGGCCACGTCGGCCGCCCGCGGCAGCTTCATCGGGGGCATGCCCAGGTAGGAGCTGCCCTTCTTGGCCTTCGCCGGCGTCGCCGAGAGCACGCCGACCAGGCCGCGCTTGGGCACCGAGCGGCCCGGCGCGGTCATCCCGGAGTTGCCGAGGAAGGCCCGCTCGCCGACCTTAGCCTCACCGAGGCGCACCCAGCCGCCGCCCAGCTCGTACGGGGCGATCAGGGTGTCGTCGGCCAGGAAGGCGCCGTCACCGACGGTGGTCAGGCTCGGCAGCGCCAGCACCGTGGAGACCTCCGCGCCGCGGCCGACCTTCATGCCGAGCGCCCGCAGCCACAGCGGCGTGACCAGACCGGCGTACAGCGGGAACAGCACCTCGCGGGCCTGGTCCATCAGCTGGGTCACCGTCCAGGCCTGCCAGCCGATCCGCCCGTGCAGCGGGTGCGTCCCCGGCGTCAGCCCGATGCTCAGCAGTCGGACGGCCGCGACGAGCTGCGCCGCGTAGACCGCGCCGTAGGCCAGGGTGGCCGGCAGCAGGCCGAGCAGGGCGCCGCCGAGCGCCGCGGCGAGCCCCTCGCCGGGGTGGACGAAGCGGCTCAGCACGGCCAGCCCGGCGATCGCCGGGACCACCGGGAGCAGGCTCAGCACGGCGCCGCTGGCGCCGTAGAGCGCGGCCCAGCGGGCCCGGCGGTGCGGGCGGTCCTTGGGCCAGGTCCGCTCGGCGCGGCCCAGCTTCACGGCGGGCGCGCCGCCCCAGCGCTGTCCGGTCGGGACGTGGCCGGTGACGCTGGAGCCGGCCACGACCTGGGCCCGCTTGCCGATCCGGGCACCGGGCAGCAGCGTCGACCGGGTGCCGACCAGGGCGCCGGAGCCGACCTTGACCTGGCCGACCTCCAGCCGGTCGCCGTCCAGCCAGTAGCCGCAGAGGTCGACCTCGGCCTCCACTGCGCAGCCCCGGCCGAGCTTGAGCATGCCGGTCACCGGCGGCAGGGAGTGCAGGTCCACCTCGGGGCCGACCTTGGCGCCGAGCGCCCGGGCGTAGCGGGTCAGCCAGGCGCCGGAGAGCGAAGTGGCACCGCTGGCCTCGGCGAGCCGCTCGGCCGCCCAGAGCCGCAGGTGGGCGGAGCCGCCGCGCGGGTAGCTGCCGGGGCGCAGGCCGCGCAGCAGCAGCCGGGCACCGCCGGCCCCGACCGCGAGGCGGCCTGCCGGGCTGAAGAGCGCCAGCGCGCCCGCGCCGACGGCCCACCAGGAGGCGGTGGGCGCCCACGGGTAGTCGCCGAACCAGGACAGCACGTTGCCGAGCGCCAGCAGCGCGACGCTCCAGCGCAGCCCGACCACGGTGAAGAGCGGGATCAGCAGGAGCAGCTGGAGCAGCTTGGCCCGGGTCGGCACCGGCGCGACCGTGCGCGTCTCGCCGCCCTGCGCGGCGGTGCGCTCCAGGTGGCGGGCGAGCTTGCGCAGCGTCGGCTGCTGGTAGATGTCCAGCACCGCGACGTTCGGGTAGCGGGTGCGCAGCAGGGTGGTCAGCCGGGCGGCGGCCAGGCTGCCGCCGCCGACGGCGAAGAAGTCCTCGCGGGGCCCGCTCACCGGCACCCCGAGGATCTCGGCCCACTGCTCGGCCAGCCAGGCCTCGGTGCCGTAGAGCTGCTCGGTCGGGCCGGCCGTGTCCAGGTCGGGCAGCGGCCAGGGCAGGGCGTTGCGGTCGACCTTGCCGGAGGTGCGGGTGGGCAGCGACTCGACCGGGGCGAGCAGCGGCACCAGGGCGGCGGGCAGCTCGGCGCGCAGCCGCTCGACGGCGGCCTCGCGGTCCCAGCCCTCCTTGGTGACCAGGTAGCCGACCAGCAGCTGGTTGCCGCCGCGCGCGGTCCGGACCGCGGCGGCCGCGCCGGCGACGCCGGGCAGCGCCTGCAGGGCGGCGTCGACCTCGCCGAGCTCGATCCGGCGCCCGCCGAGCTTGATCTGCTCGTCGGCGCGCCCGAGGAAGAGCAGGCCCGCCGGGTCGGCCTGGACGAGGTCGCCGCTGCGGTAGGCGCGCTCCCAGCCGAGCGAGGGCAGCGGGGCGTACTTCTCGGCGTCCTTCTCCGGGTCCAGGTAGCGGGCCAGGCCGACGCCGCCGATCACCAGCTGGCCGGTGGCGCCCGCGGCGACCGGCTCGCCGCCCTCGTCGACCACGGCGAGGTCCCAGCCGTCCAGCGGCAGACCGATCCGGACCGGGCCGTCGCCGGTCAGCAGCGCCGCGCAGGCGACCACGGTGGCCTCGGTCGGCCCGTAGGTGTTCCAGACCTCGCGGCCCTCGGTGACCAGCCGCTGCACCAGCTCGGGCGGGCAGGCCTCACCGCCGAAGATCAGCAGTCGGACCTCGTTCAGCGCCTCGGCCGGCCAGAGCGCGGCCAGCGTGGGCACGGTGGAGACGACGGTGATCTCCTGCTCGGCGAGCCACGGGCCGAGGTCGGCGCCGCTGCGCACCTGGGAGCGGGGGACGGGCACCAGGCAGGCGCCGTAGCGCCAGGCCAGCCACATCTCCTCGCAGGAGGCGTCGAAGGCGACGGAGAGACCGGCCATGACGCGGTCGCCGGGGCCGATCGGCTCGTCCTGGAGGAAGAGCGCGGCCTCGGCGTCGACGAAGGCCGCCGCGTTGCGGTGGGTGACGGCGACGCCCTTGGGGCGGCCGGTGGAGCCGGAGGTGAAGATGATCCAGGCGTCGTCCGCCGGGGTCGGCCGGCCCGCGGCGGCGGCGGGGCGCGACACCCCGGTGACGGCGAGTGCACGGTCGGCGCCGAGCACGGCGGCGACGGCGGCCTCCTCGAAGACCAGCTGGGCGCGCTCGTCAGGGTCCTCGGCGTCCACCGGCACGTAGGCCGCGCCGGCGGCGAGCACGGCGAGGATGGCCACGTAGAGGTCGTTGGTGCCGGAGGGGACGCGGATGCCGACCCGGTCGCCGGTGCCGATCCCGGCGGCGGCGAGCCGGCGGCGCAGCTGCTCGACCTCGGCGGCGAGCGCCCGGTAGCTGAGCACGGTGCGGCCGTCGTCCAGCGCCGCCTCGTGGGGGTGGCTGCGGACGGTGGCGTCCAGGATGTCGAGCAGGGTGCGCGGGGCGGGAGCCTGCCGGCCGGGGAACAGTGCCCGCGCGGGCTCGGCGGGCGCCTCGGCCGGGGCCGCGACCGCCGGGGGTGTCGCGGGTTCCGCGGGTTCCGCCGCGGGCTCCGTCGGGGCCGGCCCGGCGCAGGGGGCCTGCGGTGCCTGCGGTGCCTGCTCCGTCTGGGTCTGGCTCGGTTCAGCTGTCATGGCAGCCCGTGTGCTCCTCGTCCTAGCCCCTTGGTTCCGACCGGCTTCTGGTTCCGACCGGTTTCCGGCCCTTGGGGGCGGTGGGAACACTCGCCTGATTCGCCTGGTCGGGTGATCCCACTCCGGGGCCGGAGCAGACAACCCAACCGATGGTACCTCGGGGCGGTGAACCGGGAGCTGCCCGACACTCCGCTCAACTCGCCCCAGGACAGCTGAATCTGACGGCACGTCAAGTAACAACTGAACTTGCGTGAGTAGGTTGTGGCGGAGTGTCAGTCGTTTTGACGGATCGTCAGGTGCATTTTCCGATTGTGGTCCACGCCACACCGGATCTCTACTCCCTCCGGGTGGCGGCCGCCCGGATCGCCCCGGTCCGGGGCCCTCCGGGCGGCTGTCGGCGCGTCGCCGCGGATCAGCGGAAGCGGTCGAGGTGCTCGTTCAGGAACATCTCCAGGGTACGCGGGGCGTGTCCGAGGAGTCGGGAGAGCGCGTCGTCGGGGTGCTCCGGACGGTCCACCGCGAGCCGCTGGATCTCGACGACGTGGGTGGCCAGCCAGTCGGGCATTCCGGCGCGGCGGACCAGGTGCGCGTGGAGCTCCCCGGGCGGCAGGTCGATGTACCGGACCGGCCGCCCGAGCAGCGTGCCCAGCAGCGCGGCGAGCTCCGGGTGGCTGTACGCGCGCCCGCCGGTCAGCTCGTACGTCCGCCCGGCCTGCTCGGGCCGGGTCAGGACGGCGGCTGCGGCGTCACCGATGTCCCGGCAGTCGATGTAGTTGCAGGGCGCGGTGCCCATCGCGCCGTGGATCAGGCCGGCCGCGGCGATCCCGGGGGCGAGCAGCAGGAGCTTCTGCATGAACGCGTACGGCCTCAGCACGGTCGCGGTGACACCCGAGGCGCGCAGGTGCTGCTCGACCAGGTGGTGGCCGCGCGAGACGGCGACCGGCGAGTCCGGCTCGGCGGCCGGAGCGGAGATCTTGGCGATGTGCTCGACGCCGGCGGCCACGGCCGCGTCGATGGCGCGCAGCTCGTGTTCGACCTGCTGCGGACCGTTGGCCATGGTGAGGAGGAGCCCGCGGGCGCCGCGGAAGGCCGCGCGCAGCGAGTCCGGGTCGCCGGCGTCGGCGTACACCGGCTCGACCAGGGTGCGGGTGTGCCCGTCGAGGCCGGCCAGGAGCCGGCCGGGGTCGCGGCTGAGGGCGCGGGCCGGGACGCCGAGTCGGGCCAGGCTGGTGAGGGTGGCGCCGCCGGTGGCGCCGCTGGCGCCCATGATGACGATCATGTCGTCTGCCTTTCTGGTTCTGGATTGCCGGTGTAAAGGGGTGGGTGGTCCGGGGGGTGGATCGGTGGCTGGACCGGGTCGCCCGCTCCGGGCGTGTGGTTCGGTCGCCCGGTCCGGTCGGGTGAGCCGGTCGTGTGGTCCGGACCTGCCCTCCGGTCGGGTGATCTGCGCGTGTGAGCCGGAGTGGACGGAGGTCGGGTCAGTGCTGTCGGTGGCGGCGCGGACGGCTGCCGCGCCAGCGCCAGGTGGTCACGGTGGCGGCGATCGCCGCGGAGACCGGGAGGTCGATCCGGAGGCGGGCGGGCCACGGGCTGTCCGCCAGGGTCGGTATCCGCGGGAGCCAGTGCGCGCCGGACCAGCCGGCCAGCAGGGCGAGGGCGGCGGCGGTGATCCCGAATCCGGCGGCCAGCAGCGCGCGCGGCGGCCGGAGCGTCCAGGAGCGGTCCGGGCGGCGGAGCAGTCGGGCACCGAGCAGGGTGGCGACCACGGCGGAGGTGCCGCCGATGGTGGTGGCCGCTGCGATCATCAGCTCGGACTGCCCGGTCGCGGCGCCGCCGATGCCGGCCATCACGGCGGGCATCGCGTAGGCGACCAGGACCTCGCGCCAGAGGACGAACGGTGGCGGCTTGGCGGGGGAGATGGCCTTCCTCGGCATGGGTGGCTCCTTTGCGCCTTTGGTTAGGCGGCTAAGTATTAGTGCTTAGCTGGCTAACTATGTGGGTGTGGTGAAGGGTGGAGGAGGTCGATCAGGGTGCCGGCGTGCCGGGGTCGTCGTGCGGAGAGCCGGGCAGGAGCCGGCGGTGGGTAAGGTGTGCGGCTCGGCGGTGGGTCGGGCGTGCGGCCCGGCGATGCGTCGGTCAGTCGGCGGTGAGGGCGGACATGCCCTCGACCAGTCGGGCCAGCAGATCGAGGAACAGCGTGCGTTCCTCGACCGTGAGGCCGCCGACCATGGCCTCCATGCGGGCGAAGTGCTCGGGCGCCAGCTCGCGCAGGCGCTCGGCGCCGAGCGCCGTCAGGACGACCACGTTGCCGCGACCGTCCTCGGTGGACGGCCGCCGGGCGACCAGGCCCTCCCGTTCGAGCCCGTCGACCAGGCCGGTCACGGTCGCCCGCGACACCCCGAGGCTCGCCGCCAGCTGGGACGGCGACTTCTCGCCGCCGTGGTCCTCCAGGTCGGCGAGCAGCCGGTACCGGCCGGTGGAGAGCCCGAAGCGGGCGAAGTGTGCCTCCCCGGCCTGTCCGAGCCGTGCGCCGGCCGCCATCAGCCGCGCGGCGACCAGGACGGCCTGCGGGTCGGCCGAGAGGCCGTACCGGTTGAGCTGGCGGCGGGCCTGGTCGAGCGTGGGTGCGCCGTGGTCGGCGCCCTGAGTGGAGTCGTGCACGGGGCGGTGCCGGGTCATGAAAGTAATATGGCGGCTAATCACTTCGCTCGTCAAGCGTGGTGATCCCGCCGGGCGGCGAGGGCCCCGTCCCCGACGGGGGCCGGGGCCGGGGGTCGGGCCGTCGACCGGCGACGCGCGCGATCAGGCTCGTGCAGTGCCCGCCGTGATGCGCGGCGGAGTCCAGTCGGCGTGGCGCAGGGCCGTGCGGACCATCACGCCGGGCGGGGTCAGCCGGATCGCCGCGTTGCGGACGGCCACCGCCATGGGGTGCGCGAGCTGTTGGCCCATCCGCCCTGCGCGCCGGGCGTCGCGGGCCACCGCCTGGCTGCGCGGGCGCCGCTCGGTGTCGTAGCGGGCGAGCGCCGCCTCGACGGTGCCTTCCGCCCCGACCGCGGCAGCCAGGACCACCGCGTCCTCCAGGGCCTGGCATGCTCCCTGGCCGAGGTTCGGGGTCATCGCGTGCGCGGCGTCGCCGAGCAGGGCGGTCCGGCCCGCCGTGAAGGAGGGGAGCGGGGTGGCCAACTCGTTGACGTCGTGGTGCAGTACGGCGTCCGGGCGGGTCGCCGCCAGCAGTGCCGGGATCGGGTCGTGCCAGTCGGCGAAGCGGCGGCGCAGCTCGGCGAGCGGGTCCCGGTGGCGGACCCCGGCCGGGGCGTTGAGCACCGCGTGCCACTCGGCGCGCCCGTCGGTGAACGCGATGTGGCCGAACTCGGCGCCGTGTCCCCAGGTCAGCTCGAAGTCCGCGTCCAGTCCCTCGACGGGGTGGGTGGTGATCGCCCGGAGCACCGTCGAGCCGCTGTACACCGGCCCCGGGTGGTCCGGGAACAGCCGTCGGCGCAGGGCGCTGCCGATTCCGTCGGCCCCCACCACCAGATCCGCGTCGACCGCGGTGTCGCCGTACTGGACGCGGACCCGCGCCCGGGGTGAGGTGTCCACCGCCGTGACCGCCGTGACATCCACACCCTCCGTGACCTCCGTGACCTCCGCGCCGACGACCAGGGCCTCGGCGGGCAGCGCCGCACGCAGGATCCGGTGCAACGTGGCGCGCGGTATGCCGATGATCGGCGCGCCCAGCTCGCGCTCCAGGGCCGCGCCGTCCATCCGGGCCAGCCGGCGCCCGTCCGGAGTGCGGGTGCCGCCGGTGTACTGGCGGCGCGAGGCGGCCTCCACCGCCTCGCCGACGCCGAGCGCGGTGAGTGCCCGCAGCCCGTTGGCGGCCAGCGAGATGCCGGCCCCCGCGTCGTCGAGTTCCGGCCTGCGCTCGACCACGGTGACCTCCCACCCCGCAAGCCGGAGTCCGATCGCGGCGGCCAGCCCGCCGATCCCGCCCCCGACGACGACCGCGGTCCCGCCGACCTTGCCGCCGACCTTGCCGCCCGTGCCGTCCCTGCCGCTCATGGCTGCCCTCCCTGATCCGAGGCTCTGGCCCTGCGCCCGCGCGCCGACTCTTCCCACGCCGGGCTTCTACAGCTGTAGAAGGAGCGTACTCCGGCCTACTACGGGTGTAGAAAGAGGGGGTGCGTGAAGCGGACAACCAAGGCTCGGGTGTGGCGGCCGACGGCGGGACGGGCGCGGGGCGACCGGACCGCCGGACGATCCTGGCGGACGCGGCGATCGGCGTACTGGCCGACGCGGGCATGCGCGGGCTCACCCACCGGGCGGTCGACGCCGCGGCCGGACTGCCCCTCGGCACCACCTCCGCGTACCTGCGCACCCGGCAGGCGCTGCTCACCGCGCTCGTCCGGCGGCTGGTCGAGCTGGACCAGGGCGAGCTGCAGGGGATGGGGGAGGAGGTGCCCGCCCTCCGGTCGGCCGAGGAACTGGCCCACGGCATCGCCGCGTTGACCGACCGCCGTCTCACCGGCGAGGGTCGGCGGCGTTCGCTCGCGCGGTACGCCTGTGCGGTGGAGAGCGTGCGCGATCCGGAGCTGCGCGAGATCCTCGTCCCCCGGGAGAACGCCGGTCGGGCCGTCGTCCGCGCCTTCGTCGCGGCCCAGGGCGTACCGGACCCGGAGGGGCGCACCCTCACCCTGCTGGCCTGCATCGACGGCCTGGTCTTCGACCGCCTGGTCTGCGGGGGCGGCGTCCGGCAGGACGAGATCGAGGGGCTGGTCGCCGCGGCCCTGCGCAGTCCGGGCGGCGCTGCTCCGGAGGCGCCGTCCGCGGGACCTCCGGGGTCGCGGACGCCGCCGCCGGAGTGAGCGGACGCCACGGGCCCGTGCGCGACGGTGAATCGTCGAAGTCCACGGCCGGGCTGCGCCGGTCGCGTATTCCGTCTCAGTATTCCGTGAACCATTCCGGAACGGACCTACAGTCACACTACTTCGTGTAGGGACTCACTTCCCGGGCAGGCCAGATGGCCCGTGCTAGCGTGCGGCTGCCAGCTTCTCCACGCCGAGGAAGTGGGTCCTGAACATGCGTCATGAATTCTCCCGTCGCGGTTTTCTGGGTACCGCCGGAATGGCGGCCGCGGGGGTGCCGGCCGCTTCCGCGGGCCTGGCCGCCGGTGCGGGTCCGGCCTGGGCCGGGCCGGCCGCCGTGTCGGAGGGGCAGTTCGTGTTCCCGAGCGATCCGCGCTACCAGACGCTCAGCCAGGGCTTCAACCAGCGGTGGTCGAGCACGCCGGCCTACATCCGGCTGGTGGGGAGCGAGGCCGACGCGGTGGCCGGGCTGAAGGCCGCGCTCGACAAGGGGCTGCGGCCGACGGTCCGGGCCGGCGGACACTGCTACGAGGGCTTCGTCGACAACGACAAGGGCGTCATCCTCGACCTCAGCACCATGCGCGGGGTCCGTACGGCGACGGACAAGTACGGCACGACCACCTACGCCGTGGACGGCGGCGCCACCAACTGGGACGTCTACACGACAATGTTCCGCAGGTTCGGCGTGACGATCCCGGCCGGCTCCTGCTACTCGGTGGGTGCCGGCGGGCACATCTGCGGCGGCGGATACGGGCTGCTCTCCCGGCGGAACGGGCTGACGGTGGACCACCTGGCGCAGGTGGACGTGGTGACCGTCCGCGGCGGCAGGGTCGAGGTCACCCGGGCCCACCGGGACGACCCCGAGGGCTCGCCGGAGCGGGACCTCTTCTGGGCGCACACCGGCGGAGGCGGCGGGAACTTCGGCATCGTGCTGCGCTACCACTTCCGCAGGGACATCCCGAAGCCGCCGCCGCGGGTCTGGCTGAGCAGCATCGCCTGGCCGTGGGCCGACCTGATCAAGGAGCCCGAGGACTTCCACCGCCTGGTGGACAACTTCGCGGCCTTCTTCGCCCAGCACAGCAGCGCCTCGGAGACCGTCTACCGGGGCCTGTTCGCCATTCTCAAACTGACCCACCGTTCGAACGGGAACGTCGTCCTGCTCAGCCAGTGGGACCAGGACGACCCGAGGTCGCTGGAAGGGTTCCTGGCCGCCGTCGAGGCCGGGATGAAGACCCCCTCCACCATCCAGACGTACAGCGCCGGCGGCCTGTTCCTGCCGTACCCGGACAGGAGCCGGCAGATGCCGTGGTTCCAGGCGACGATGACGCTCAACCCCTCGGGGGACAACCAGCGCGGCAAGTACAAGTCGGCCTACCACCGCACGCCGTTCACCAAGGCGCACGTCGACGCCTTCTGGGTGTGGCTGACCAAGGACGTGCCCGACGTCGACCTCACCCAGACGCTGGTCCAGATCGACTCGTACGGCTGCCGGATCAACGCGTACAAGCCCGCGGAGACGGCCGTCCCGCAGCGCGACTCGATCATGAAGCTGCAGTACCAGACGTACTGGACCGACCCGGCCGAGGACTCGGCCCACCTCGCCTACCTCTCCGGCCTGTACCGGGACGTCTACCGGGCGACCGGCGGCATTCCGGAGATCGACACCGACACCGACGGCGCCTACGTCAACTACCCGGACGTCGACCTCGGCGTGGCCGGCCAACCGAATCCGCCGTACCAGCGGCTGTACTACAAGCGGAACTACAGCCGCCTGCAGCGGGCGAAGAAGACCTGGGACGAGCGGAACGTGTTCCACCACGCCCAGTCGATCACCCTGCCGTCCTGACCATGCACGCAGAGCCATGTCCACCATCCGGTAACCGGATGATATCGGGGCGAATGGTGTGAGTAAAGGTGCTCAGCGTGACGACTTGCCTGAGGGTGGTCGGCTTGCCCGACCGCCTCGAGGGGCCGGAGCGGGTCCGGTGTGCCAGGGTCAGCGTTCTCAGGTGTGCGCATCTTTGGGAGGGTCTACTGGGACTGATGCTGACTTTTGCTGACCTCGGCTGATGGATAGTCAGGCGCGATGGGGTTAAGGGCGGCTCTCTGGTCGGAACCGGCCGGCGAGTCCGGAGAACGCCTGCCGTGTCCTCCGTGGCTTCCCGTCTACCCATAGCTGGGCTGGTGAACGAGGAGCGTCCTGGTGTGGCGAGCTGCCGGTAGGAGCAGTGGTTGGCTGAGCTCCTTGGTAGAGGCTGGTCTCGGTGCGGCGGCGTAGGGTGGGGGTACCGGTTGGTGTCATCGTGACGCTCGCCGGATGCCTGTCGGCTGTCGCCGCACTGTCTCCCGCACCTGTGTGGACATGGATGCCCCGGCCCGCCGCCCCAAGGGCGGCGGAGCCTCTGGTGGGCCGGGAGACGCCATGACATACCACGGCCGTCCCGTGCAGTCCTTCACGCCCCACGCGGTCTTCGCCCGAGACTTGAAGATCACCGTCAGCATCGTCGGCGACGCGATGGTGTGCGCGTTCACCGGGGACCTGCACATGGACAACGAGGATCAGGTCCGCCGCACCCTCAGCCGGGCCATCGCCACCCACCCCGCCCTGCTGGCCGTCGACCTGTCGGGCGTCGAGCTGTTCACCTCCAGCGGCCTGAATGCCCTGCTCTGCGCCCGCCGCGCCGCGCTCGCCCACGACGTCACCCTGGTCCTCGCGGCGCCTAGCCGGACGGTGCTGCGCGTCTTCGGGATCACCGAGGCCGGCCTGGTCTTCGCGATCCGCCCCACCCTTCATCGGGCGCTGCACGGCGCCCGCGGCGGACCGGTGACGGGATCGGCCGAGGACGTCCGGGTGGAGATCCAGCCGCTCATCTTGCGGCCGTAGCCGCAGTAGACCCCGTCGAGGGTTCCGCACTGGCGGAGCCCGGTGTGGCGGTTCTCTGACCTTGAGTACGACGATCTGGTCAGCCGCGCGGACACATGCTGCAGGGCGGCCCCGGCAGTGCGGAGGCGTTGCGGGGATCATTGCCAGTCGGCATCTTCTCGAAGAAACCTAGCAAATCATCTGAAACATGAATTAAGTGTCGTGCTTAGGGTAGGACCGGGGTGAAGCGGTTACGGAGACGGCCGGCCGCTTGCGCACCCGTACCGGGTGCCCCAGGACCGTCGCTTGAAGAAGCCGGGCACGAGTCCTTGGGAAGGAATCCCGTGACGCGCGAGCGCGAGCCGCCCGCGATTGCGGGCATTCGCCCCCCTGACCAGGAGCGTCACCGTGTCCACCACCGTCCAAACCGGCGGCCCGGCCCGTCCGGCCTGTGCCACGCCCTCAGCGGCCCCGCTCGACCTGCCGCCGAAGCCGACCCAGGCCGAGCTGCGGACCATGGGCAAGTCCGAGGCGCGTGAACTCAGCGACGCGCTGTTCGAGCGTCTTGCCGGGCTCGCCCGGGAGACGCACGCCTACAGCTACGTGCGCGGCACGATCATCGAACTCAACATGCCGCTGGTGCGGTTCATCGCCGCCCGCTTCCGGCACCGGGCCGAGGACATGGAGGACATCCTCCAGGTCGGCACGATCGGCCTGATCAAGGCCGTGGACGGCTACGACCCCGCGCGCGGCGTCGAGTTCGTGACCTACGCCATCCCCACCATCGCCGGCGAGATCAAGCGCTTCTTCCGCGACACCTCCTGGCCGGTACGGGTTCCGCGGAGCATGCAGGAGCTCTACCTCACCGTCGCCCGGGGCTCGGACCGGCTGGAGCAGCAGCTCGGCCGCCTCCCGCACCCCGAGGAGATCGCCGAGGACCTGCACATCACCGCGGAGGAGGCCGTCGAGGGGCTGGTCGCCGGGCGGGTCTACCGTCCCAACTCCCTGGACGCGCTGCGCGACCACGACACCGACGAGGCGGGCAACGCGCTGCTCGACCGCCTGGGCTCCTGCGACCCCGGCATCGAACTCGCCGACTTCCGCACGGCCGTCCGCCCGCTGCTCGCCCGGCTGCCCGAGCGCGAGCAGACCGTGCTGAAGCTGCGCTTCTGGGAGGGCCGGACCCAGTCCGAGATCGCCGACCGGATCGGGGTCTCCCAGATGCACGTCTCTCGACTGCTCGCCGCTGTTCTTGCCCGGTTGCGTGAGCAACTTGAGGACAAGGATGCCCCCGGCTGGGCCGAGCAGTCCGACCAGGACGCCTGAACCTCGCCACCCCTTGACGGCCCGCCGAACTCGTCGCTCACCCCGCGCCTACACCACCAACCTGTTCGACTTCCGTGAAGGCGCTGCCACCCGGGATGCCGAGGGCATCGCCCTCATGGCCGCAGGTCTGGGTCCGGCAGAGCGCAGACGAACCCGCCTGGACCGCTGGTGGCTGTGCTGGGACGCTGACCCCTCGATTCCCACGTCCGCCGCGCCAACTCCCGCACCCCCGAGACGGACGCCGGCCGCATCCTGCGCCGCAGCTACTCCTCCTCCCTCGACCGCGACGCCACCGGCAACACCGGTCTGCTCGTCGTCCGCTACCAGCACGATGTCGAGCAGAATTCGACAGGGTCCAGCACCGCCACTTTGGAGGCCCTGGAGAAGGACATCCCTGGCCTGAGTGGGAGCCACGGCGGGGGATCCCGCGGCCGCTGCGCCGTCCGTCGTGCATGGAGGGGGGCGGAGTGGGCACACGCCGGGTTCGGCATCGAACCCGATCCGGGTCGAGTCCCCGACCGAGGAGGTCGCACCCGATGAACGGCGAGAGTGTTCTGGCCGGACGTACCGCCCTGGTGACCGGATCGTCCCGGGGGCTGGGCCTGCTGATCGCCGGCGAACTCGCGAACCGCGGCTGCCGGGTGATGCTCTGCGGCCGGGACGAGCTGGCACTGGAGCGGGCCGTCCGCGACCTGCGCGGCCGGCCCGGCGACGTCGCCGCGACGGCCTGCGACCTGGCCGACCCGCAGGCGCCGAGCCGCCTGCTCACCGCAGCACGGGACCGCCTCGGCGCCGATGTGGACCTCCTGGTCAACAACGCCGGCCTGATCCAGGTCGGCCCGGTCTCGGCCATGCAGGAGCAGGACTTCCGGCGGGCGCACGAGCTGATGGTCATGGCCCCGCTGCGCCTGGTCCAGGCGGTGCTGCCCTCGATGCGGGCCCGCGGCGCGGGCTCGGTCGTCATGATCGCCTCCATCGGTGGTCGGATCCCGGCGCCGCACCTGCTGCCTTACGTGGCCGCCAAGTTCGCGTTGACCGGGCTCTCCGAGGGGCTCGGCGCGGAGCTGGCGCAGTACGGGATCCGGGTCACGACCGTGCTGCCGGGGCTGATGCGCACCGGCTCGCACACGGCCGCAGAGTTCGCCGGGCGGGCCGGCAGCGAGTACGCGTGGTTCGCCACCGCCGCGTCGCTGCCGCTGGTGTCGATGGACGCCGGGCGGGCGGCCCGCCGGATCGTCCGGGCGGTCGAGGACGGCCGTCGCGAGCTGGTGCTGACCCCGCTCGCCAAGGCGGCCGTGCTCGCCCACGGGATCGCGCCGGCCACCACCGATCGGTTGCTCGGCCTGACGGCGCGGCTGCTGCCGTCGGCCGGCGGCGCTCCCGAGCACGGCGTGCCCGGTGTCCGGGCGGCGGCCCGGCACCGGCGGGGCGGCCCGGTCCACCGGCTCACCGTCCTCGGGCGCCGCGCCGGCCGGGCCCACAACGAGCCCACGGCGTCCTGAGGGGGGTGCCAGGTGCCGGGGCTACCGCCGACGCCGGGCCGGTCGCCGGCTCCGTACCCGTCGGCCGGAGCCCCGGCCCGTCGGTCCATGCCGAACCCGTCAACGAGGAGAAGCCGTGAAAGCCGTGACCTGGCACGGGCGCCGTGACGTCCGCGTCGACTCCGTCCCCGACCCGGTGATCCAAGAGCCCACCGACATCCTCGTCGAGGTCACCACCACCGGCCTCTGCGGATCCGACCTGCATCTCTACGAGGTCCTCGGCGCCTTCCTGGAGGAGGGCGACATCCTGGGCCACGAGGCGATGGGCCTGGTCCGCGAGACCGGCGGGGCCGTCCACGAGGTCAAGGTCGGAGACCGCGTGGTTGTGCCGTTCAACATCTCCTGCGGCACCTGCCACATGTGCGGGAACGGCCTGCACTCCCAGTGCGAGACCACCCAGGTGCACGCCTACGGAACGGGCGCCGCACTGTTCGGCTACACCAAGCTCTACGGCCAGGTACCGGGCGGACAGGCGGAGTTGCTCCGGGTGCCGTTCGGCAACACCCTGCCGATGGTGGTCCCGCACGGACCGCCGGACGACCGGTACGTGCTGCTCTCGGACGTGCTGCCCACCGCCTGGCAGGCGGTCGAGTACGCGGAGGTACCGCGCGGCGGCAGCGTGGCGGTGCTCGGCCTCGGCCCGATCGGGGACATGTGCACCCGCATCGCGGCCCACCGCGGGGCGGGCACCGTGATCGGTGTGGACCTGGTGCCCGAGCGGCTGCAACGCGCCCGGGAACACGGCGTCGAAACGCTCGACCTCGGCCGGCACGGCTCCCGGGTGGTCGACATCGTCCGGGACCTCACCGACGGCCGCGGCCCGCACGCCGTGATCGACGCGGTCGGCATGGAGGCCCACGGTTCCCCCGCCGCGACCGCCGCCCAACGGATGACCTCGCTGCTCCCGGACGCGCTGGCCGCCCGGCTAATGACCCGGGTCGGTCTCGACCGCCTGCACGCCTTGCATCTCGCGGTCGACCTTGTACGTCGCGGCGGCACGATCTCACTATCCGGCGTGTACGGCGGGATGACCGACCCACTACCGATGCTGACCATGTTCGACAAGCAGCTGCGGCTGCAGATGGGCCAGGCGAACGTCCGGCGCTGGACGGACGACCTGCTCCCGCTGCTCGATGACGCCGATCCCCTCGGCGTGGACGGCTTTGCCACCCACCACCTGCCACTGGCCGAGGCCCCGCACGCGTACGAGATGTTCCAACGCAAGCAGGACGGCGTGGTCAAGGTCCTCTTCCGCCCCTGACCCACCCCGTTCCCTCCCCTGGAGGAGCACATGATGAGCGACCAGGAAGAACCGGTGCCCCACGACTCGCCGGTACGGACGGAGACCCCGGACTCCCGGATGACCGGTGAGGGCGGTCCACCGCCCGAACACGAGGAGGAGAGAGGACCGCAGGACGGCCCGGAGTACGCGGTGACCGAACCGGCCGACGAGTCGCCGCCGCAGGAGACACCCGACTGAGCCGGGTCCTGCCCCCGGGCGGGGTCGGCTCACGCCCCGGCCGGGGGTCCGCGGCCCCGATGAGGGCGTGGACGGTGTCAGCCACGGCGTGGCGGCCTTCACGTTGCCGATCCTGCCTGCACTGTGCTTTCGGTCCTCGGGGCATCCGCGGCACGTCACCAGCGAGGCCGTCTCCATTGACTCAAGCTCGCGAGACGCCGCAGCCTTGCCATCGAAAGCCAGCACACTGTGGTGGACACAGGCCGTCCGCCGGTGCGACGCGGCTATCCTTCCGGGGCCCGGTCACACCCGGCCGGGTGCCGCGTAGAGCCGCGCTCAGCGAGCCCTGCCCGCTTCATTGATCGCCCGGGCAGGCCGTACAGAGGCGGATGACGTGCTCGGCATAGGCCACACGGCTCCTACTTCGTGGGGCATAGCGAAATGGCCGGCCCTCGTGGTCCTGGTGTGGTTGTCGCTCACCGGGCTCGCCATCCTGGGCCTGGAACCGACTACGCTGAGGCATGTCCGCAGGTGGGCCAATGATCGGAATCCACGCACTGCGGGATGTGGACGCGGTTCTCTCCTGCCTGCCCGCAGACTCCCTTGACCACGAGGTCGCTGGTGCCCGGGAGGCGCTCTCTTGGGCTATCGGCCGGCAGCACCGCGCACCCGTCACGCACGCGGAATCTCTGAGCCCGATGCCGACCCGCGTCCAGCTGGACGGCGAGCGAGGGGCTGCCTGGGAGATCGTGGACGAGTTCTCCGCCGACCAGCGCAGCCGCCGTCGGGCCTTGGGCGCCGCTCGCGCCCTCAGCTGGCTTCTCGAGTACTCCGCCACGCCGCCGTAGAACCGCCACTGGTTCGTGGCCCTGCCGGGCTCCCGCCGCGGTATGCGGCCCGTGGTCGGCCGCGCCTACCGAACGGCGCTGTTCTCGCCTTCCAGATGCTCCAGGAGCTGCGGCCGGTGCAGGGTGGCGACCGGTTCGAGGAGATCGGGGTGCCTGAGGAGGGGTGCCGCCTGCAGCTCGTGCTCTCCGGGACGGGCTAGGCGGGTCACGTCCCCGGCCGGGTCGCTGCCCGCGGCAGTGACGGTGTCGTGGGTGCGTCGGGCGAGAGCGGGGTCGGCCAGCAGACAGGCCGCCCAGCTGACGACCGTCTCGTCCACCCACGTGCGCCAGGCACCGTCGCCGTCGAGGTTGCCGTGCTCGGTGCCGGTGAGCCAGTCCAGCCGGTCGCTGCCGCCGGGGCCGAGAAGGTGGAGCAGCTGGGTGTCGAGCTCCGACGGATAGCGCAGGGCGCAGGCCAGGGTGACCGCCTGCCTGGCCTGTGCCTCGCCCAGGGCGTGACTGAGAGCACCGGGGGCAGGGGGGTAGGCGGCCAGAAGCCAGCGGGTGCCGGCGGCTATGACGGGGGAGAGGTCGGTGGACACGGCGGTGGCTCCTCGACGGGCATGCTCGCCCGCCCGACAGGGCCCCGCGAGCTGCGGTTGTGGAGCTCCGCTGCTCCGCTTGTGGCGGACCAGTGTAGGCAGGGTGGGCCGGGTGGCGACATGACGCGCGTCACCCTTGCCTGGTCGGGTCACGGCCCCGCGCCCGGACCCCGGGTGCGGGGCCGGAGGGGCTGCCGCACCCGGGGTACCGGGGTGGGTCAGGAGTTCTTGCCGCGGCCGGTCACGAAGTCGCGGGCCCGGTCGACCAGCCCGGCGCCGGGTGCCAGCAGCTTGCTGGCCATCGGGGTGTCCGGGGCGGCGGGATGCGGCCGGGTGGGGGCCATGGACTTGGCGCGGCGGACCTTGTCGCCGAGGTCGTTCAGCCTCTCGGGCGTACAGGCCTGCCGGAGCCTCGGGAAGAGGTTGGTCTCCTCGTCCTGGACGTGGGCGGCGACCTCGTCCATGAGCTGCTGCAGCAGCAGATTCATCTGCGGATCGTCGGTCCTGCTCTTCTCCAACTGCTTGAGGAGCTTCTCGACGCGGCCGTGATCCTCGAGCTCCTTGTCGGCGAGCCGGTCCCCGCCCTCGACGTGCTCGCGGACCGCCGGGTAGAGGTACTGCTCCTCGGCGACCGAGTGCCGGACCAGCTCGATGGTGACCTCGTCCACGAGGTCGCGCAGCTGTTGGCCGCCGCCGGTCATCGCCTGGATCCGAGCGAACATCTCCTCCACCTCCCGGTGGTCGGCCATCAGCTCGTCGATTACATTCCCGCCGTGCCCCATCTCGCCTCCTGTTCCCTTCAGGCGGGGTCGTCCCGCCCAGCCCGGAGGGGTTCCCCGAAGCGCCTGCAGTCACCGGCCGCACGGGTCTGGCTCATCCGATCGGACGCGAGGTTCGAGCGAACGGGGGCCGCTTGGGGGGCCGGCGCCGGGTCGCGGACGGAGGCGGCGCGCCGCCGGGCCGCAGCCCGCGTGATCCGTCATCGCCGGGCTCGCCGCCGGTATCCGCCCGGTCGGGGTCGAACCCCAGTGGGATCCACGGCTGCACCTGGCTCACCCTCCCTCCGCGGACTCCTTCTACGCCATGCTCGGGGGAGACACCGTGTGATGTGGTCAGTCGTGGGCGCGGCGGCGGGCGAGAAGTGTGTCGATGTCGAGGTGATCGCCCTCCGCCCCGGCGGGCACCAGTGTGAACGAGTCCGCGAGGAAGCCGGTCATGGAGTCCTGCGGGGCGCTGACCACCGCCTGACACTCCGGGCTCTTGCAGAATGATGAGGACTTCACCGGCGGGCCCGGGCCTGATCTTGACGTCTCCGTCACCGGTCGGAGAGTGGCGGCCCTCGTTCAGCAGGTCACGGCCGAAGTACCAGCACTGCTCCGTGCCATTCGCGCAGTCGGACGAAGGCGACGGGAACGCCAGGCACGCCGCATGGCGAAGGGTGGCGTCGAACCGGAGCTCGGCGTCGACCCGCGTCGAGGGGAACGGGTGGATGAATCAGTGCCCGCTCGTGTGCAGGGCACCGCGTTCGGGGCAGACGCGGGCCATGGTGAGAATCGGATACACGATGATGACCGAGCAGCGCGGGCCGCGGGATCTGGTGGCGGACGTGGTGCGCGCGGAGCGGGCCGGCTTCGACTTCTCGGTGATCTCGGACCACTCCTTCCCCTGGCTGGACGAGCAGGGCCACGCCCCCTACGCCTGGTCGGTGCTCGGCGCCGCGGCGCAGGCCACCTCCCGCATCCCGCTGATGACCTACGTCACCTGCCCGACCTTCCGCTACCACCCCGTGGTGGTGGCGCAGAAGGCCGCCACGGTGCAGCTGCTCTCCGAGGGCCGCTTCCGGCTCGGTCTGGGCAGCGGCGAGAACCTCAACGAACACGTGGTCGGCCGTGGCTGGCCCGCGGTGGCGGTGCGCCGGGCGATGCTCGACGAGGCGGTGCAGATCATCCGGGCGCTGTTCGACGGCGGGTACGTCACCCGTCACGGCCGGTACTTCGACGTCGAGGGTGCCCGGCTGTGGGACCGTCCGAAGCAGGTGCCGCCGATCGGCGTCGCTGTCTCGGGGCCGGACTCCTGCGAACTGGCGGGCCGACTGGCCGACCTGGCGATCGCCGTCGAGCCCGACCCTGCCCTGGTCGCGGGCTTCGCCGAGCACGGCGGGGCCGGGAAGCCGGCGGTGGGCCAGTTGCCGGTTTCCTGGGACACCGACCGGGACACCGCCGTGCGACGGGCCCACGAGCAGTTCCGCTGGTTCGGCGGCGGCTGGAAGGTCAACGCCGAACTGCCCGGGACCGCGGGCTTCGCCGCCGCGAGCCGGTTCGTCCGCCCCGATGATGTCGCCGAGGCCATCCCCTGTGGCGACCGGGTCGAGGACTTCGTCCAGGCGGTACGGCCGTTCGTCGATGCCGGGTTCGGCGAGGTCGCACTCGTCCAGGTCGGAGGCGACAGCCAGCCGGCCTTCCTCGACTGGGCCGAGAACACCCTGCTGCCGGCGTTGCGAGCAGTGCTGTGAGGCTGTCCAGGCCAGCACGTGGGTGGGACTCCGCTATCGCCCGGACACGGAAGCATCGGCTGGCGACAGCTCCAGGAGCCGGGAGCGAGGCAGCCGCCCGGCCCCCGCCCCCTCACCCCGGGACAGGGGCCCACGTTGCCAAATCCACGGGGGCAGCATCGCACTGGCTCGGCCGCCGGACAGGCCGCGTGTCCTGGTGGGTGGCCGATCGTTGGCGCCGGGTGGGCGTCCCGGTCGGCCCTATGGCCCGGGAAGCTTCCCGATGCTCCCGACGCTCGCCTTGGTCGCGCGACGTTCAGGTTCTGTGCCTGCGGTGGCCGGCCATCGGCGGCAGCGCCCGCAAGGGCGTCGGGGACCGCTGAGTTCCCCAGCCCGGGCAGCCGAGCAGCACCGGCCGGGCAGGATCCGGGCCACGACGAGCGCACCCACCGGATCCGGCAACGGCTCCTGTCGTCGGCACCCCGAACCCGGTACTGCCTGGCCCCGGCCCGGCGTACGCCGAGCCGACAACATTCGTGGGGCCGGCAAGCGAGCCGCATCAACGCACGGCGCTCGGGTAAGCGCTGCACCGCGCGCAACGCCGACCCGCGCCTGCGGCTGGTGCCCCACCGACCGTAGGCCCGGCCCGCCCCCGGCGTCCCGGCCGACTACGCGGCCCGCACGAGGGGCGCGGCGGCTCGGCGCCCTCACTACGGCGCGCGCTGGAGCTGAGCACCATGACCACGCACGATGTCCCGCCGAGCCGGGACCAGACCTACCTGCTCGACCGCGCCGCATCCGCCGGCTGGTCCACCTCCTGGGAAGACGACCAGACCGGCAAGAAGCAGCTGAACCTGGCGCTACACGACTGGGCGGTGACCGCGCTGTTCTCCCCCGACGGCGACTTCCTGTACGGCCGGGCCTCTGGCCCGGGCAGCACCGCCCTCGAACTCGACCTGGCCACCACGGCAGACGTCCTGGAGGAGTACGGCCACCAGAATCCGGCCCCCACCGCGGACTCCCTCGACCCCACCCTGCGCCCCTCGGTAGCGGCCCGCGGGCCGCTACCGACACCCACACCGCCGGCCGAGGCCAGCACCACCGCCGAGATCTCCACCCCCGACCCGTGGTAGGCGCACCGCAGCGGCGTCGTGCCCCGGCCGATCAAGCACCCCCACCCGGGCCGGCGGGGCGCAGCAGTCCGGCGGGGCCGTTTGGCGCGTCCGGGAAGCCTGGGAACGAGTCGCGTTCTACGTTCGGGGTACACGATCGGGCATCCCACAGAGGAGGAAGCCGTGCCTGCGGGTTCGAGCAAGAAGCGTGAACGCCAGTACGAGCACATCAAGGACAGCGCGCTGGAGCGCGGGGAGAGCCAGAAGCGGGCCAAGGAGATCGCGGCCCGGACGGTGAACAAGGAACGGGCCCGGCACGGGGAGTCGAAGACCGCCAGCCGCTCCTCCATCCACGACGTGTCCTCTTCCCGGCGCGGTGGTCAGCGCTCGCACTCCGGCTCCCAGGGCCCGACGAAGGAGCAGCTGTACAACGAGGCGAAGCAGCGCAACATCCACGGCCGCTCGAAGATGAACAAGAAGGAACTCGCCAGCGCCCTCGGCCGCTGATCGCTCCCCGGTCCGCGGCGACCACGAGGCCGCCGCCGGCCGTCGGAGCCGCCTGGCGCACCGAATCCGCCACCCGACATCACGGAAGGACGATGCGATGAGCACGGACGACAAGGGCAACCGCGACGAGAACGACGCCTCCCGGGAGGACGACGGCACGGTACGGGAACGGTCCGCGGAGGAGCGCAGTATTACGGCTCCCACCCCGAAGGACGTCCGGGCCAAGGGCGATGACCTGGACGAGGAGGCCGAACCGCCCGCCGCCGACACCCAGGCGCCCTGACCGGCGGTGACGGGCTGTCCGAACGCTCAACCGCTTGGTGGACCTCGGCGAGCAGCTCGAAGCGGCCAAGGAGACCGCCACCCGTGACCCGCTGAAGGTCTCCGGCGCCACCGGGTCGGTCTCTCCTGACCTGGGGCGACGGAAGGAGTCATGGCCGTGGACCGGACCGCAGACCCCTGGGGGGCCAGGACCCCGTACGCACCCGGCACGACCTGGCCCGCCCGCGTCGACCTGCAGCTGGCCGACGGCCTCAGCGAGGCCGACGTGGAGCGGTGGGTGCCCTCCGCATCACTGCTCCACTCCAACGGCGACGCCATGGACATCGCCGTGCGCGACGAGCGGATCGTCGGCGTTCGCGGACGGGCAGAGGACCGGGTCAACCGCGGACGCCTCGACATCAAGGACCTGTTCGGCTGGCAGGCCAACGCCTCCCCCGACCGCCTGACCGCACCGCAGATCCGCCGTGGCGGCCGGCTGGTGGAAACGGACTGGGACACGGCCCTGGACACCGTTGCCGCGCGCTGCCGGTCCGTCCTGGAGGAGCACGGGCCGGGCGCGGTCGGCTTCTACACCTCGGGGCAGCTGTTCGTGGAGGAGTACTACACGCTCACCGTGCTGGCCCGGGCCGGGATCGGCACCAACCACCTCGACGGCAACACCCGACTGTGCACCGCCACCGCGGGCGAGGCACTCAAGGAGTCGTTCGGCTGCGACGGCCAGCCCGGCAGCTACGAGGACATCGATCACGCCGAGGTGATCGCCCTGTGGGGCCACAACGTCGCCGAGTGCCAGCCGGTGCTGTGGATGCGCATCCTCGACCGGCTCCACGGCACCGACCCCCCGGCGCTGCTCGTCCTCGACCCCCGCCCCACACCGACCGCCCACGAGGCCGCCCTTCACCTGGCGCCGCGCCCCGGCACCAACCTCGCCCTCCTCAACGCCCTGCTGTGCGAGATCATCGCCAACGGCCGCGTCGACCACCCCTACGTCCGGGCTCACACGGTCGGCTACCGGAACCTCGCCACGCGCGTGGCTCCCTGCACGCCGGAGTGGGCGGCCGACATCTGCGGCCTGTCCGCAGACGAGATCCGCCACGCCGCCGAGCTGCTCGCGGGCACTGACCGGCTCGTGTCCACCGTGCTCCAGGGCGTCTACCAGACCCACCAGGCCACTGCCACGGCCGTCCAGATCAACAACCTGCACCTGCTGCGTGGACAGCTCGGACGCCCCGGCGCCGCCGTGCTGCAGATGAACGGCCAGCCCACCGCCCAGAACACCCGTGAATGCGGCGCCAACGGCGACCTGCCCGGCTTCCGGAACTGGGCGAACCCGCGCCACGTCGCCGAACTCGCTGACCTGTGGAACGTCGACCCCGCGGTCCTGGACCACGGCGGGCCGCCCACCCACGCGCTGGAGCTGTTCCACCTCGCCGAAACCGGCGGCCTGACGTTCCTGTGGATCAGCGCGACCAACCCGGCCGTGTCCCTGCCCGACCTCGCCCGGATCCGCCGGACCCTCGCCCGGCCCGGCCTGTTCATCGTCGTGCAGGACATCTTCCCGAACGAGACCACCGAGTTCGCCGACGTGGTGCTGCCGGCCGCAACCTGGGGCGAGAAGACGGGCACCTTCACCAACGCCGACCGCACCGTCCACCTCTCCGAACAGGCCGTCGCCCCACCCGGCCGGGCCAGAGCCGACCTCGACATCTTCCTCGACTTCGCCCGCCGCATGGACCTGAGAGACCGCACCGGCGGCCCGCTGATCACCTGGACCGACCCGCCGTCCGCGTTCGCCGCCTGGCAGCGATGCAGCGCCGGCCGCCCCTGCGACTACACCGGCCTCGGATACCAGCTGCTGCGCGACCACGGCGGAACCCAGTGGCCCGCCACGCCCGAACACCCCGCCGGCACCCCGAGGCTGTACACCGACGGCGACTTCTGGGCCCACCCGGACACCTGCGAGACGTACGGCCGCGACCTCAACACCGGCGAGCCCGCAACCGAAGCCCAGTACCGTGCCCTGAACCCGCACGGCAGAGCCGTCCTGCGGGCCGCCGACTACGAGCCCCCGCCCGAACCCCCCGACGAGAAGCACCCGCTGTGGCTGACCACCGGCCGCACCATCTTCCACTTCCACACTCGCACCAAGACCGGACGCGTCCCCGAACTCCAGCGCGCTGCCCCGGAGGTGTGGGTCGAATGCTCTCAGGCTGACGCTGACCGACACGGCCTCGCCGAAGGGGACATGGCCGCCGTCAGCACCGCCCGCGGCACCGTCACTGCCAGGGTCCGGATCACCGGCATTCGCGAGGGGCTGCTCTTCCTACCGTTCCACTACGGCTACTGGGACCAGGTTCCCGACCTCGCCGACGGGTCCCCGCGCCACGACCGCGCCGCGAACGAACTCATCCCCACCCGCCTCGACCCCGCGTCCAAGCAGCCCGTCTTCAAGACCGCCACCGCCCGCCTGGCCCCCTCGAACACCACAACTGACCCCGCACGAGCGGCTTCCCTTGGCAGGCCCCGCTTCCACCGCGGCGTGTCAGTTCGCGAGGGGAAGAGGGATTCCCGGGCGGCCTCCGTCTGGGTCGGCGACGCGTGTGGCACCGGGCCGGGGTGCCGGACCCGCGGGGCTGACGGACAGCGTGACGGCGCACCGGGATCGCTCGTGGAGGTGCAGGTCGTGCAGGGCGAGCGTCAGCCGGCGCAGGTCTTCGGCCATCAGTTTCATCTGGGCAGCCGCGACCCGGTGCAACTGGTCCCCCTGGTCGTGTCCGCGGCGGACCGGGTGGTCCGCGCTAGTCCGGCGAGTCATCGCAGCTCCTGACGCCGTGAACGTTGTATGGCGTCACAGCCTGGTGGAGGGGGCAGGTCGGGCAGGAGCGGTGCCGGCCTGTGAGGCGGCCGCCGGGGGAAGGGCGGCACCGGGGGTAGCGGCGCGGTCGGTGTGGCGATGGCGGTCATGATCGAGGCTCCTGTTTCTCGGCTCTGCCCCTGACGGCGGCTACCCAGCCCGGGTGCCCTCACGCTCCGTTCCACCTGCGGTCGGTCATGGACGGCCGCCGGCCGCCTGGCTGAGCCCGGGTGGCGGCCGGGGTGCCGAGGTCCGGACCGGGCCGGTGATGGACCGGTGTCCGGTGGGGAGGTCTGTGACCGGCGCCGTCCGGCACCGGCGACTACGGCTGCGGCGATCTCCGACGTTCGGGCCGGAGCGGGCTCGGTCAAAGGGCGACGGGGCGTCGTAGAGCGCCCGCCTCGGCTCCCGCAGCGGGTGGGTACGGCATGGCTGCCCGCCGACGGTGCTTCGCGAGGCGATACTGCCCGGATCAGGGTCGGTACGCCCCTTCCGGCGGTTTCATCGAGGCCACAGCGGTTAGGCGAGCTCGCGGGTTCGCCAGTGCCCGACGGCCCGTACCCGGTGTGGAGGAGTTCGTCATGAAGGTTTCCGACTACGTACTGGCGCGGCTGCGCGACTGGGACGTCGAGCACGTCTTCGCGTACCCGGGAGACGGCATCAACGGACTGCTCGCCGCCTGGGGGCGCGCCGAGGACCGGCCGCGGTTCATCCAGGCCCGGCACGAGGAGATGGCCGCGTTCGAGGCGGTCGGATACGCGAAGTTCTCGGGACGGACCGGCGTCTGCTGCGCCACTTCCGGGCCGGGCGCCATCCACCTGCTGAACGGTCTGTACGACGCCAAGCTCGACCACGTCCCGGTCGTCGCGATCGTCGGGCAGACCGACCGCTCCGCCATGGGCGGCTCCTACCAGCAGGAAGTCGACCTCGCATCGCTGTACAAGGACGTGGCCTCCGAATTCTGCGAAACGGTCACCGTTCCCGCCCAGCTGCCGAACGTGCTGGACCGCGCCCTGCGCATCGCCGCGACCCGCCGCACCGTGACCGCCGTGATCATCCCGGCCGACGTGCAGGAACTCGACTACGAGCCCCCGGCGCACGCGTTCAAGCAGGTTCCCTCCAGCCTCGGCGTGCCCCACTACGCGCCCGTCCCTGCCGAGGCGGACCTGGCGAGGGCTGCGGAGGTGCTCAACGCCGGCGAGAAGGTCGCGATGCTGATCGGCCAGGGCGCCAGGAACGCCCGCCGGGAGGTCGAGCAGGTCGCCGACCTGCTCGGCGCCGGTGTGGCGAAGGCGCTGCTCGGCAAGGACGCCCTGCCCGACACCCTGCCCTACGTCACCGGCTCGATCGGCCTGCTCGGCACCCGGCCCTCGTACGAGCTGATGCGGGACTGCGACACCCTCCTGGTGATCGGCTCCAGCTTCCCCTACACCCAGTTCCTGCCCGAGTTCGGCCGGGCCCGGGCGGTGCAGATCGATCTGGACCCGTCCATGGTCGGGCTGCGCTACCCGTTCGAGGTCAACCTCGTCGGCGATGCCGCCGAGGCCCTGCGCCGGCTGATCCCGCTGCTGGAGCCCAGGGCGAACGGGACGTGGCGCAAGACGGCGGAGGAGAACGCGGCGCGCTGGTGGGAGGTGATGCAGCGGCGCGCCGAGGTGACGGCGGACCCGGTCAACCCCGAGCACGTCGTCCACACCCTGGACGCCCTGCTGCCGGACAACGCCATCGTGGCCGCCGACTCCGGTTCGGCCGCCAACTGGTACGCCCGGCACCTGCGTTTCCGCGGCGGCGAGCGGGGTTCCCTGTCGGGGACGCTGGCCACCATGGGGCCGGGGGTGCCGTACGCGATCGGCGCGAAGTTCGCGCACCCGGACCGTCCGGCGATCGCGATCGTCGGCGACGGCGCGATGCAGATGAACGGGCTGGCGGAGCTGATCACCGTCGCGAAGTACTACCAGGAGTGGGCGGACCCGCGTCTGGTGGTGGCGGTGCTCAACAACCACGACCTGAACCAGGTCACCTGGGAGATGCGGGCGATGCAGGGCGCCCCCCAGTTCGAGCCCTCGCAGGGCCTGCCGGACGTGCGCTACGCCGACATCGCCCAGTTGTTCGGCCTGTACGGGGCGCGGGTGGAGCGGCCGGAGGACGTGGAGCCCGTATGGCGTCAGGCGCTCGCGGCGGAACGGCCGTTCGTCATCGACTTCCGTACCGACCCTGCCGTGCCGCCGATCCCGCCGCACGCGACCTGGGAGCAGATCAAGGCCGCGGCGATGTCGGTGATCAAGGGCGACAGCGACCGGGGCTCGGTCATCCGGCAAGGCGTGAAGGCGAAGGTCCAGGAGTTCCTCCCCGGTAGCGGGGGGAACTGACCGGTGTCGACCCAGGAGCTGGACACGGTGGCGCTCGCCGAGGCGCTGCGCGCGGAGGTCGACGGCGAGGTCCGCTTCGACGCGGGCAGCCGCGGCGGGTACGCCACTGACGGATCGAACTACCGGCAGGTCCCGATCGGCGTGGTGGTGCCGCGCAGCGTCGACGCCGGCGCCGCCGCAGTGGCCGTGTGCTCCCGGTTCTCGGCGCCCGTCCTCTCCCGCGGTGGTGGCACGAGTCTCGGTGGGCAGTGCACCAACGAGGCTGTGGTGATCGACTGGACCAAGTACTGCCGCCGGCTGATCTCGGTGGATCCGAAAGCGCGGACGTGCATGGTCGAGCCGGGCATCGTCCTGGGCGAGCTCAACCGCTGGCTGGCGGCGCACAAGCTGATGTTCGGACCGAAGCCGTCCACGCACACCCACTGCGCGCTGGGCGGGATGATCGGCAACAACAGCTGCGGCGCGTCCGCGCAGGCCTACGGCAAGACCGCCGACAACGTCCGCCGCCTCGAGGTGCTCACCTACGAGGGCACCCGATTCTGGGCAGGTCCCACCAACGAGGACGAGTACGCGCGGATCGAGGCTGAGGGCGGACCGCGCGCCCGGCTCTACCAGGGGCTGCGGAACGTCGTCGGCCGACACCTGGCCGACATCCGCACCGGCTACCCCAAGATCCCCCGCCGCGTCTCGGGTTACAACCTCGACTCCCTGCTCCCCGAGAACGGCTTCGACGTCGCCCGGGCACTGGTGGGCAGTGAGGGCACCCTGGTGACCGTCCTTCGGGCCGAGCTGCAGCTGGTCGAGGTGCCGGCCGCCGAAGCACTGCTGGTCCTGGGCTTCGACGACATCTACCGGGCCGCGGACGCCGTCCCCAGACTGCTCGAGCACAGCCGTCCCGCCCAGCTGGAGGCGATCGACGGACGCATGGCCCAGCTGATGCGAGAGGAGCACGCCTACCTCGACTCGCTGGACAGCCTGCCCGAGGGCGACAGCTGGCTCCTCCTGCAGTTCACCGGCGACACGAAGAAGGAAGCCGACGAGCAGGCCTTCGCGCTGCTGCGGGCGCTGGGCCGCGGCGCGGACGACCCGCGGGTCGCGCTCTCCGACGAGCCGGCGCGCGAGCACGAGATGCTCAAGGCCCGTGAGGCGGGCCTCTCGACCGGTGCCTGGCGTGCAAGGGCTGCAAGTAGGCCGAGTTCCTCGCCCACCACTACGAGGGCCGTCTGCGGCCGGCCGCCCACTACGCGATGGGCTGGCTCCCGCTGTGGACACAGCTCGCCCGCGTCGCCCCGGGGCTGGCCAACGCAGCCCTTCACGCCCCCGGCCTGGCGCGAGTGGGAAAGCGGCTGGCGGGGATCGATCCGCGACGCGACGCGCCGCTGTTCGCCGCCGAGTCCTTCCAGGAATCCTGCTTCGTCCACGCGATGATGCTCGAAGCCGCCGCCCGACTCGCATCCGCGACACCCTGACGGCAACGCGGGGACGCCGTCGGACCGGGGTCCGGATGTGCGCCGACGACCGTGGCGTTTCCGACGGGTGCCCGACGGCCCTGCGGCCGTCGGGCACCCTGGGGCATCTGATCGGGCTCCCCGCTACCTAGCGGTACCAGCGTCCCCGGCTCCCGCCGGCTGTGGTCCCACGGGCGATGAACCCGAGCAGCCAGACAACGAAGACTGCCACGGCGATCCACCACAGCACCTTGATGGCGAAGCCGGCGCCGAACAGGAGCAGGGCAAGCAGCAGTACCAGAACGAGGGCAAGCATTGCAGTGGTCTCCTCACAGGAGGGAAACAGACAATTCGATGCGTCTCGGGTGCCCCGTCTGCGCTGTGCCATGCCTCGTGGGGCATCGCGCGGTTCGGGTCCCGGCGGCTTCGCCGGGGGCCGCAAGCCCGGACCCGCTTCTCCTGCGTTGGGCGGGGCAGACGCGTGGTGCCAGGAAGTCGGACGCGATCGAGGAGGGGACCGCAGTGCTGTGGCTGTGGCTGGGCGTGCTCGGCGGGTACGGGATCGGGGCCGTGGTGACGGCCCGCACCGTCTTCGAGAGTGGCAGGCCGGGTTTCTGGCCAGCACGGCGTCCGGCAGCCCCGGGCTACCGGTCGAGACCCGTGTGGCGGGCCGGGTCCGCGAGGGCGCTGCCGTCGAGGTGGGCAAGGAGGTCGCCGACGTCGCGGTGGACTTCGAGGGCGCCGGCCGCGCGCAGGTCCGCTTCGCCGAAGCCGCCGGAGAGCACTGCCACGCACGCGACCTTCGCCTGGGCGGCGGCCTGTACGTCCCACGGAGTGTCGCCGACGAACAGGGCCTGCTCCGGCTCGGCGTCGGACTTGGCCAGGGCGGCGTGGACCAGGTCGGGAGCGGGCTTGCCGGCCTTCACGTCGTCGGCGCTGGCGGCGTGGTCGATCACGTCGTCGGCGTCCAGTACCCGGCGCATCACCTCCAGGTCGCGCCCGGAGGCTGAAGACGCGAGGGTGATCGTCCAGCCTCGCCGGTTCAGTTGCCGCAGCAGTTCGGCGGCACCGTCGAACGCGCGTAGGGAGGGCCAGAGGCGGGCGAACAGGGCCTGGTGCGCCGCCGTGATCGCCTCGTCGTCAGTGTGGTCGCGGTCGTCGCCGAGCAGGTGGTCCAGGAGCTGGTCGCCGCCCATGCCGATCACCCCGTGGACGCGGGCCATCGCCGGGGTGTGGCCGAACTGGGCGAGCGCCCACTCGTCGCACCGGTCCAGACCCACCGCCAAGGGGATTGCGCCGGGTGCGGGGACTCCGCTGGAACGGCTGCCCACGTACGGTCGGACCGTGCGCGGCATTTCGATCTGATGAACCGTCAGCTATCTGTCAGGTGCGGCTGCGAAGTCCGCACTGGTCAGCGGTGGTTGGCGAATTCGTTATCCGGATTCCCCTTCCGGTGGCGGTGGTGGACTGGGAGAGTCGCCCTCCACGCGCCCGGGCGCCCCGGGGCGGCGACCGGCCCGGATCTTTGGCCCGGACCGACCGGCATGGACACGCACAGTGGTGGGAGACCGGAGTGGCTGACACCGGAGCCGTATCGGTTGAGGAGTTCGTACGAGAGGCGGTTCGTCGGTACCGGCCCGAGGAGCTTGCCCGGCTCGACGACGCGCTGACCATCTACTTCGCCAACCCCGCGACAGTGCTTGCCGCGAGGCGTCGCGAGGGTGAGACAGGAGCAGGTGCGGGGGTCGGCGCCGCGGCCGCCGTGGTCGTCCCGGCGTTGCTCGTGATCCTGCACGACCTCGCGATCGCTCTCACCGCCGATGCGGCCAAGGGGGGACTGCGGGCGGTGTGGCGCCGGGTGCGGGCGCGGTTCGGCAAGCCGGAGCTGGCCGTGCGGCGGGACGGACCCGTGACGCTCCTCACTACCGACCAGGTCGCCGCGCTGCGGCCTGAGATCGAGCGGAAGCTGGCACAGCGGCTGCCGGCCGACCTGTCCCAGGCGCTGGCGGAGTACCTCTGCGGGGAACTCCTCGCGGCGGATCCCCTCGCGACGGGCGACGGACCGGAGACGGGCACCCGCGCCGAAGCAGGCACCCGCCCCGAAGCAGGCATGCACCCCGAGAGGAGGAATCGGTCCGCCACGGCGGAGCCGGACGGGGAGGGTGCTCGGCCCGGACTCGACGGCTGAGGCGAGGCGCCGTGTCGGCCACCCGTGAAGACGTCGTCCGCCCGCCCGCGGCGAGTACCACCGAGGTCCTGCAGGCCCCGTCAGCCACCTGGACGCGCTTCGTCCTCTTTGGTGCGACCTTGCTGTTCGGGGCGATCCCCTTCTACCACTGGCTCCTGGAGATCGCGTTCCGCTGGACCCCGGACGTGGGCGAATGCCCGCGGCGGACCGCCTCGACCACCGACCCCGGCGCATACGCGTCGGCCCTCGCCGGCTGCCCGACCGACACGTTCCGGTCTGCCATGCTGCTCGATCTCGCCCCGCTCGTGGCGCTCCTCGCCCTGGCGGGCATCCGCTACCTGCGCCACCCGGCCAGGATCCGTCGCCGACTGCACCTCGTCCCGCTGGCGCAGTCGAGAGTCCTGCCCGCTGACCACCGCCCGGCCGTGGAGGCCGAGCTGGCCCGGCTGGCCGGCGAGAGCGCGGTGCCTGAGCTCCCGGTCTTCCTGACCCACGACGACGACCGGGGCAACGCCTCGACCTTCGGCCTCCCGTCCCGTCACGAGATGCGACTCGACGCCGGACTGCTGATGAGGGCGAAGTCGGACGACGAGGCCGACCGGCAGCATTTCCGCGGCACGGTCCGCCATGAGCTGGCCCATCTGCGCAACCGCGACATCGGCATCACCCAGCTGACGGACGCGCTGTGGTGGGCGTTCGTCGTGCTGACGGCCGGTCCGGTGCTGGCCGTCGCCGTGTTCGACCTCACCCGGGACACGGCATGGGCGGACTTCGTCGCGGGCGAGGTGCGGGGCCTCGCCGCCGTGGTCGTCCTGGTTCTCCTCGCCCACCGAGCGGTGCGGCGCGCCCGTGAGCACTACGCGGACCTGAGAGCCGCCCTGGTCGACGGCGGCGTGTGGTTCGCCAACTCCATGGCACGGGCCGAGGAGGAGGAGCAGGAGGAGACACGACGGCTGCACGGGTGGGCCCGGCTGCGTCACTGGTACGACCGGGCCGTCGATCGTCACCCGTCGCCCACGAGGCGGGCCGAGGTCTTCGGCGATCCGACCGTCCTGCTCCGGTTCCACCTGGGCGAGGCCGCCGTGGCCGGGACGGCGGCCGGGCTGGGCTACCAGGGCGTGCACCTGGCGATCTCCCGGCTCACCGGGACGTGGCCCTGGGCCCCGGTCCTGGTCGGCATGATCCTGGCGCTCCCGGTGGCCGCGGTTCTCGCCGCAGGTGCCCTCCGCGAGGCCTGTGCCGGGCCGGCACGCCGTAGGTTCGTACTCGCCCGGGCCGCCGCGGCGGCGCTGGTGACGGTGGTGGGGCTGCTCCTCGGCGAGGGCCTGAGCTGGAGTGCGTTGGTCGTCCGGTGGTGGCGGGCCACGCTGACCAACCCCGGCACCGGACTCGTCGTGGCCGGCGTACTGGCGGCCGGCGTCGTGCTGGTGGTGGGGTGGCTGGTGGTCTCGGCCGACCTCGCGGTGTCGAACGGCGCTCTCCGGCGGCCCCGCCTGCTGCTGGCGGCCGCCACCGGCGCGGCGGCCGTTCCGCTCGGTGGGCTGTTCGCCTTCTGGGGGCAGGCGCACTTCAGCGGCCTGAGCGAGACCTGGTCGCGGCAGCTGACACTGACCTACCTGATGATGACGACGGCCAACAAGGGCTTCCTGACCGCCGCGCTGGTGGCGCTCGCGGTCCTTCCGCTGGGAGCGGCCTGCCTGGCCGCGCGCCGCCCCGGCGCGGATGACGGACCGTCGGGACCCTCGGACCGGCGCTCTCCTTTGAACAGGAGCATGCCGCTGGTCGTGGTGTTCACGCTGACCGCGGCGGCGGCCGTCGTGGCACTCGGTCTCACCCTGCTGACCGACGGCTGGTGGTCGTCGACGCTGAGCCACCCCGTGGTGGACCCCTCGGGGACCGGTCTCGCGCCGCGGCTGACGGCGTTCGCCGTGCTGCAGAGCCTGGTGGCGCTGGCCGTCGCCACGGTGGGGGGTCGGCGCGGGACCGGGCTCGGCTGGGTTTCGGGCTTCTCGGCCGCCGTGCTCGGCGGTGTCCTCATCACCGTTGTCGTGGCCGGTGACAACCTGGTCCGGCGATCGGTTTCGGACGGCGGCGTTCCCTGGGGAGAGTTCCGCAACGCCGGCGTCTGGCTGCTCGGCCAGGGGTCGCTGGTCGCCCTGCCCGTCGCGCTGGTCGGCGCCGCACTGGGCCGCTGCACCGCACTGGTGCGGCGCAGCGATTCGGACGGCGCCGGGCCGTCGGCCGGGACCACGGCTCACCCGAGCAGGTCATGGCGGGTCGCCCGGGTGGTGCGGCTCCCCGCCGTGCTCATGGTCCTGATCGTCGGGGTGGCGGCCGTCGGAGCATCCCCACAGTTGCCGCAGAACGAGGTGCCCATCGACCAGTCGGACCGGCTGGCCCTTCCGTCGGACCTCGGCGCGGCGTCTCTGTGCGCCTGGCTGCCGTCGGACGAAGTGTGGCTCTTCAAGACCGTGCCCGCCGCTCGTACGAAGAAGGAGGGCGGGAGCGCCGACCTGGTGGGCCGGCTGACCTGGTACGGGTCCGTCCTGACCCATGCCGACGATCCGGCACTGGCACGGCTCGGTCGGGCGGTGGTCGACAGCACCACGACGTCCGATCCGGAGGGGGTGACGGACGCCTTCACGGCGCTGGGTAACTACTGCCTGGCCCTCGATCCGGAAATCCCGCGCGCGTCCGGCACCCCGGTGAACCATGCCCCGGACAGCTGCTTGCTCGGGCGGTGGCGACTGACGAGGAGCGCCGAACACCTGGACCTCTCGTCGTTCGGGCTGGGCGTGGTCGACGTGACCAGCACCTCCTCCTCCTCCTCCTTCACCATGACCATCGCACCCGACGGGACAGCCGTCGACGATTCCCCGTCGCTCACCATGTCCGGACGGGCACCTGACGGCAGCACGGTGACGATGCTGGAGTCCCGGCACGCGACCTACGGGTGGACGGCCGGTCTCGGAGTCTTCCTGTCGAACGCGCGGACCATCGAGGGGATGTTCACCATCAGGCAGGGAGACCGGGAGATCCATCGGGAGGCGCTGCGCGCGCACCCGGAGAACCGGGGAGACCCCTACGCCTGCTCCTCCACCACCCTCCGGTTCGACTACGTCCACGGCATCTTCGAGGAGTTCACCCGGGTGGACTGACGAAAGCTCGGGCGCCGCCGGAGCCACCCCCGTGCGTGGCGGGCTCAGGTTCTGCATCACCAAGGACTGCCTCCCGACCCTGCAGGGCATGGGCACGCTGTTCGTGTTGCGTCAGCGAGCGCAGCCGAAGGCGCCGCGGCGGCTCGACAAGGGCCCCGATCTTCAGGGCGATGGGCGAGCTCGGCCCGGACTCGGCCTGTCCGGTGGAGGTCGCCGTCGCCTGCGTGGTCGCCGGGGGCCAGGGGTTTGGCGGAGAGGGGCGGTGGCGCGCGGGATACTCGCGTTCGGACTGGCGCGGGATGAATGATCAACGATGCAGGGGGCGACGTGGTTTTCCGGACGACGAGCGGTCGTGTACGGGGCAGGCAGTGTGCCGACGGCGTCATCGCCGTCCTCGGGGTGCCTTACGCCGCCGCGCCCTTCGGGGCCGGCCGCTTCCGGGCGCCGCAGCCGGCGCCGGCCTGGGACGGGGTCCGTGACTGCACGGCCTTCGGACCGATCGCCCCACAGTCGGCGCAGCTCCCGGGCGCGCCGGTGTGGCGCCCCGGCGACGAGGATGTGCTCACCGTCAACGTCTGGGCGCCCGAGGGGGCGCAGGGCGGCGCGCTGCCGGTGTTCTTCTGGATCCACGGCGGCGCCTATACCTTCGGCTCCTCCGCCCAGCCCGACTTCGACGGGACGGCCCTGGCTCGTGCCGGGCTGGTCGTGGTCAGCTGCAACTTCCGGGTGGGCTTCGAGGGCTTCGGCCATGTGGCCGGCTTCACGGACAACCGCGGACTGCTGGACCAGACCGCCGCGCTGCGGTGGGTCCGCGAGAACGTAGCGGCCTTCGGCGGCGATCCCGGGAACGTCACCGTCGCCGGACACTCCTCCGGGGGCGGCTCGGTGGCCTGCCTGATGGCGATGGCGCAGGCACGGGGGCTGTTCCGGCGGGCCATCGCCCACAGCGTGCCCGGCATCCACTACACGGTCGAACTCGCCGCGGCGGTCACCGAGCGGATCGCGGCAGCGGCCGGCGTCCCACCGACCGCGCAAGGGCTGCTGTCCACCCCGCCCGCGGCACTGGTGGCCGCCGCCGACAAGGTCGCCGCGCAGTGCGGAACCGACCCGGTGGCGTTGGTCCACGCCTTCGCCCCGGTGATCTTCCAACCCGTCATCGACGGCGAGGTGCTGCCCGCCGAGCCGCTGCGGGCACTCGCCTCCGGGACGGCACGGGACGTGGACCTGCTGGTGTGCCACACCGTGGAGGAGGCCTGGTTCCTGCACGCGGTGGGCGCGGTGCGCGAGGTCACCACCGAGGCGGAACTGGCGGACTTCGCCGAGGCCTTGAACCTCCCGGCCCACCTCCTCGACGGCTACCGTACGGCGATGCCGGACGCCCCGGTGCTCGACCGCTACCTCGCGGTCCTCGGCGACGCGCAGTTCGGCGAGTACACCACCCGCCTCGCCGAGCAGCACGCGAAAGCCGGCGGCCGGGCGCACCTGGCCCGCTTCACCCGCAAGCGCGGTGCGGCCAGACCCTGGCACACCGCCGACGTCCCCTTCGCCTTCGGCAACCTGGACGCCGTAGGCGCCGACTTCCTCATCGGCGCCACCCCCGACGGGGACGACCGGGCCCTGTCCGACCGCATGCTCCGCTCCTGGGCCGACTACGCGACCACCGCAGACCCCGGCTGGCCCGCGCTCACCACCGACCTCACACCGGTCAAGTCCTGGGCCGTCCCCACCGACCACCTGGCCGACGACGACCGGGCCAGACTGCGCACGCTCTGGCGGGACGTCCGATTCGACCCACTGCGCCCTGCTCACTGACCATGCCTTCTCGGTTGTCCTGCCAAGGAACCCGGCCACGGCTGATCGTCATACCGATCATGGCCTCTGTCCTTCTTCTCGGCTTCGATCCGCACGCCGTCCCTGGCATGGACGGCGACGGCGTTGGTGGGAGTAGCAATCGGCTGGGCCGACTTCCGGTGCGCAGGCCGTACGGCTCAACCTGAACACCCACCAGCACGCCGCCGGTGCCCGCAGAGGGGGAATCTGCAAGTCGAGCCGCCCGGCGCCGTCTTCACCGAGTCCGAGGACCACGGTCTCGGATTGCTCACGTGGACTGACCACCAAAATCCACTCGGCGGTCGAGCAGGCCCCGAAGCTGATGTCGCTCGTGATCACGGCTGGCCAGCACTGCCCCCGCAGTTCCAGGTCGTCCTGGGGGGGGCACGTCCGCGTTCCCCGTCCCGGGCCCGGGACGGCCGCGCACCCGGCCGGACAAGCTTCGTGCCGAGAAGGCGTACGGTTCCCGCGCGAACCGCGTCTCCCTGCACAGACGCGGCATCAGCTGCACGATCCCCGGAGAAGCGGGACCAGATCGCCAACCGCGAGAAGCGTGGCTCCCATGGGGCCGGCCACCGAAGCTCGACGAGGACGACTACAAGGAGCGACACACGGTGGAGTGAGGGATCACTCGACTCAAGCGCAACCATCCCAGCAAGGAACCCATCTGGTTCCCGGGCTCCAAGCTCGCCCCGGACCTCTCCCTCCCGCGGATCCGCCGCCGCCTGGCCGACGGCCCCCTCGAGGCCGAGCAGCCCCAACAAGGCACCCCGTGTACCGGTCGGTCCACTTCTGCCCGGCGCCGCCGGGACGCCGCCGGCATCGCTGAGCGCGCCGCCGCCGTCCTCGACGAAGACGACGACGAAGCTGCTGCCCAGCTCGTCGGCGCCGGTGAACTCCTCGACGCACTCGCCCAGACCTCCCCGGCCGCCACCCGCGCCGAACTCCGAGATGCCGCCCGCGCTTTCGAGCGCGCCACCCGGAGCCACATCCGGGCCGAGAACGCCGACACTCAGTGGCATGTCCACCATCCGGTGACCAGGTCATATCGGGGCGAATGATGCAAGCAAAGAGCTCAGGGTGACGACTTTCCCGAACGCGGTCGGCCCGCCGGACCTTCTCGCGGGGCCGGAGCGGGTCCGGTGTGCCGGCGTCAGAGTTCTCAGGTGTGCGCATCCTTTGGAGGGTCTACTCGGACTGATGCCGGCCTATCCCTCATCGACCTCCTGGTCGGTGGCTTCATTGGCGCGGTCGATCTCGGCCATGTGCTCCTCCGCCCAGGTCCGGAGCCCCGCAAGCGCGGCTTCCAGGGACAGTCCGAGCCCGGTGAGTCGGTAGAAGACCCGCGGCGGCACGGTCGGTTCGACCCGACGCGACACCAGCCCGTCGCGGGTCAGGCTTCGGAGCGTCACGGACAGCATCTTCTGCGAGACGCCGGGCATCCGGCGTCTCAGCTCTGCGAAGCGCACCTCGTCCGGTGCGGCATCGGCGAGCGTCTTGACGGCCATGGACGTCCACTTCGTACCGATGCGGTCCAGCAACTGCCGCGTCGGGCAGAGGGGATCGAACAGATCGCCGCGTACCCCGCGACCGGCGGCCCGGGCTCCTCGGGTGGTCACCTGCGGCTCACCACCTTCCCTGAAAGTGCCGTCTAGGAAGCGGTCGGACGGTTACCTATCGTTCTGTGGTCACCAATGGTAACCAGCCGGAGGAGCCGTCATGCCCGTTACCACCGCACACCGACTGCGCCGCATCGCGACGAACGGCGTCCAACTCAACGTCGCCACCGCCGGGGACGGACCCGCAGTCCTCCTGTTGCACGGCTTCCCGCACACCTGGCAACTCTGGAGCGGCATCATGAGCCGACTGGCCGGACGGTACCGGGTCATCGCCCCGGACCTGCGAGGCTTCGGTGCCAGTACACGAGCCGTCGACGGCTACGACGCAGGCACCCTGGCCACCGACGCCGAAGGGCTGCTCGACGCACTCGGCGAGCCCTCGGCAGCGGTGGTCGGCATCGACGCGGGCACGGCCCCCGCCGTCCTGCTCGCGCTACGCCGACCCGGCCTCGTCCGGCGCCTGGTCGTGATGGAGGCACTGCTCGGGCGCCCGTCCGGAGCCGAACACGTCGCCGCGGGCGACGCCCCGTGGTGGTTCGGCTTCCACGCCGTCCCCGGCCTCGCCGAGACCGTCCTGGCCGGCAACGAAGCCCCGTACATCGACTGGTTCCTCAACGCGGGAACGCTCGGACGAGGAGTACCCGACGACATCCGTGCGGCCTTCGTCCGCGCGTACACCGGGAGCGAGGCCCTACGCTGCGCGTTCTCCTACTACCGGGCGCTGCCCACCGGCGCGCAGCAGATCCAGGACGCCGTCGCGACGGCCCGGCTCACCATGCCCACCATGGCCATCGGCTCCCACCCCGTCGGCACCGGGCTCGAACGCCAACTCCGCCCCATCGCCGACGACCTGGTCGGACACCATCTCCAGGACTGCGGCCACATCATCCCCCTCGACCGCCCCGACGCACTGTTCGCGCTCCTTGCCCCCTTCCTCTCCGCCGATCTGCCGAAGTGACCGGAACGGGGCCGAAGGATCACCGCCGGCGGTCCGGGCGCTCGTCCCAGCGGTGAGTTGTCCAGGGCCACCGGATCAGGCTGCGCACGGTGACGACTGTGTCGGCGTCGTATCCACTCGTCATATCGGTCTCCACGCGATCGGGATCAGGCTGGAGGCTGCCCGGTGACCTCACCGATCCGGTGCTCGTCGTGAACGTCGACCGCACCGACTGATGGTCAGGAGCGCCGGGGCGGCTCGTGCTACAGATCGGAAACAGTGATCGTCCGGGCCATGCGCGGACGCCCGCGGTGGGGCATATTCATTTCAGCCCCACTGATCCTCCATTACATCTTCACTTGACCTCCAGGAGTTGGCAGATGCACGAGCAGCCATCTGGCATACCCGCACAGTCGCCGGACGGGAACGTCCCGCCGCCACCCTCGCTCCCGCCCGCCTACGGTCCGCCTCCGCCCGGGTACGGGCCGCCGCCGGCCGGGTGGAACCAGCCGGCACCGGCCAAGTCCTCCCGCGCCGGGCTGTGGATCGCGCTGGGGACCGTCGCGGCGATCGTCCTGGCCGGCGCGGCGTTCGCCGTCACGAGGCCGGGGGAGACCGCGCAGCCCGGCACGGCCACGTCGGGTGCTGCGGCGGCTCCGGCCGGAGGTGCGGCCGCACCTCCGGCCGACGGCGCAGGGACGGCTACCGGGGCGGGTCCGGGCAAGCAGGCGCCGGGTGCGGGGAACCAGGCGATGGGTCGCCTTCGCCTGCCCGACACCTTCCTCGGGATGAAGCGCGACGACAACGCCCCCGAAGCCGCAACGCTGCGCCAGCAGGTCGCGGCCATGACCCAGGACGATCCGAACGCGCACGCCGTCGTGACCGTGTACAAGAGCGGCCAGTTCGGGGAACACCACGCGGTCGTCGTCGCGGTCGAGAGCGACGTCCCGTTCTCCGAGAAGGACCGCGCCGAGGCACTTGACGAAATGAACGACGGCTCGGCGAACGCGCCGGGCATACAGGTGAGCCATGGCGAGGTCAAGGACGCGGATCCGGGGCCGCTGGGCGGCGTCATGAAGTGCAAGGTGACCTTCACGAAGACCGAATCGACGGACGCGGCCGGCAACAACCTGTTCACCGCGACCAGTTGTGCGTGGCTGGACGGGAACACCTACGTGACCGTCTCCGAGAGCGACGGCATGACCGGGCTGAACATCGCCAAGGCTGCGGACAATGCCCGCCAGTTCCGCGCGCAGGCGGAGACCCGCCGGTAGCATGCCCGGCTCCGAGGACAGGCTCCGACGGGCGGGGCCCCGGCGGGGTGGCCGGGGCCCGTGAGGGGGGTGCGTGTCGGTTGTTGTGGCGGTGGTCCGGTCAGGGGGTCACGGTCACGGTGATGCTTTCGGGGCTGCCGCTGTTGTCCTGGTACGTCGAGTCGCCGCTGTAGACGGCGGTGACGGTGTGGGCGCCGATGGTGCGGAAGGCGGTGACCAGGCCGGCGGCGGCGCAGTTGCCGAGGCCGAGGACCAGGCGTGAGGTACCCAGGGTCGTGCCGGTGGTGGTGTCGGTGAACGTCACGGTGCCGGTGGGCCGAGTGGTCGAACCGCCACCGGGACAGACCAGGTCGCTGAGCACGACCGGCGCGCCGGTGCGGGTGCGCTGGGGCATTGCGCTCAGGAAGGTGGTGACCGGCTTGCCCACGACGTAGGTGATGATCACCTGGCCGTTGTGGTTCGCCGTACCGACGGTGGAGGTGCTGTAGCTGGTGCCGCTACCGGACGGGGTGGCGAAGCTGCTGCCCCCGCCGCCCCCGCCGCCGCTGCCCGTCGTGCCGAGGTTGTTGACGGAGGCGCTGCCGCCGCCCCCGCCGGCGAAGTAGCCGCCGCCACCGCCACCACCGGCACCGGTGACGGCGAGGGCGCAACCGCCGCCGATGCTGCCGCCGGTACCACCGGTGCCGACCGTGGTGCCGGTGAACCCGCCGCCCGGCCCGCCCGGCGTGGCCGAACAGGGCGGAGCGTTGCCGGCGGTGCCGCCGGCGCCACCGGTGCTGGTGCCGGTGCTGCCACCGCCGCCGCCCTGCCCCGGTGAAGACCCGGGGCCGGTGGCGGTCCCCGCGGTACCGCCGGTGGCGTCCGGCGTCCCGCCGTTGCCACCGCCGCCCCCGGCCGAGCTCCCTCCGGTCCCGCCGGCGCCACCGCCGCCCCCGGCGACCGCCAGCAGGGAGCCGCCCGCGCTGACGCTGGAAGCTCCGCCCCCGCCCGGGCCTTCGTCCTTGAAACCGGTGGCCGGGAAACCGCCGCCGGGGGCGCCCCCGTTGAACCCGCCGGCGCCCCCCGTACCGGTACCGTTGCAGCCCTTGCCGCCGGTGCCGCCGACGTTGATGGTGAGCGTCGTCGCGACGGTGGTCAGCGGGAGGGTGGTCACCACTCGTGCCCCCGTCCCGCCCGGTCCCGTGACAGTACAGGCGGTGCCGGTGTTGTCGGCGCCGCCTGCGCCGTCTGCGGTGATCGTGACCACCGCGTTCGCCGGGACGGCGAGGGACTGTGCGGCGCCGGTGTAGGCGAAGGTGTACGTCGGATCGGCACCCTGGGCCCGTGCCGGGGCGGTGGCCGGCGTGGTTCCCGCCGGTGCGGCGCTCGCGGGTGCCACACCCGTGCCGGACAGGGCTGCGCACAGGCCCGCCACTGCCCCTGCCTGCCACCACCGCTCACGGGCGAGGACGCCTGCGCGGGCCCGGCTGCGTCCGGCCCTCCCGCGGTCGGCCGATTGTTCCGGGGCGTGGTCTCCGAGTGGGGCGTGGTCTCTGATCACCGGTATCTCCTGACGTCCTGGCTCGGGGGTGGGACTGCCGGCGGCCGTGGGCCGGCGTGGCGGGGCTACGGCAGGCCGGTCGGTCGCTCATCCCTATTGCATGTGTACGATAAGTGGCGAAATGTCATGCTTTGGGATGCCGGACCACGCGTCGTGCCAACGATCCGTCACACCGGCCGCACGCTCCGGGCTGAAAGCCGGAGCATCAAGGCCGTCGATCTGTCGCGGCGGGCGGCCGCCTCGCCGCATCCCTGTCCGGCGGTCCGGCGCGCCCGGAGAGGTGGACAGGGCCGCGCCCCCTGGCGGGGCCCCGCCCGAAATCCGTTTGACCCAGAGCCGCGACGACGCTGCACTGTGGCACGCGGCGCCGCCACAGGGCGTGGTGCCGGCAACCAGGGGAGGCAGCACCAACAATGGAGATCCGTCCCACCACCGACCAGGATCGCGACGTCTTCGTCGACACGCTCCTTACCGCCTTCGGGATCTTCCCGGAGGCCCCCACCGCGAGCGGTACGGTCTGGTGGTCCGCGTTCGAGATGGACCGGAACCTGCTCGCCGTGGCGGCGGACGGGCGGCCCGTCGGCACCGCCGGTGCGTACTCCTTCGAGCTCACCCTGCCCGGCGAGGTCCTCGTCCCGACCTCCGGGGTGACCGCCGTCGGTGTCGTGCCCTCGCACCGGCGCCAGGGCGTGCTCACCGCGATGATGCGGCGTCAGCTCGCCGAGCTGCGGGGCCGGGGGGAGTTCCTCTCCGTTCTGCTGGCCTCAGAGGCCCTGATCTACCGCAGGTTCGGGTACGGCCCGGCGACCTACACGCAGAAGCTGACGGTGCCCCGCCACCGGGCCGCCCTCGCCGTCCCCCGGGCGCGCGGGGCGGCCGACGACGCCGCGGGCGGCTCGGTCGAGATACTGAGGCGGGCCGAGTGCGGCGAGATTCTTGAGGACGTCTACGACCGCTACCGCCGCGCCCAGCCCGGCGCGCTGTCCCGGCCGCACCGCTGGTGGGCGTCGGGCGCGGGGCAGCCGCCGATCTCTCCGGCGCCGCGCTACGTCGCCGTCCACCGCGACGGTGACGGCATCCCCGACGGGTACGCCAGCTACGCGATCGGCGAGCCCGGCACCTTGACGGTCGACGAGACCATCGCCACCGACGACGCCGTCTTCACCGCGCTGGTGCGATGCGTGCTCGGCCACGACCTGGTCACCCAGGTCGTCTTCAAGCATGTCCCGCCCGGCCACCCGCTGCGCTGGCAGCTCACGGACTTCCGCGCCGGCCAGGTGAGCGACGACACCGACTGGCTCTGGGTGCGGCTGCTGGACGTCCCGCGCGCGCTCACCGCGCGCGGCTGGTTCACCGACGGCGAGCTCGTCCTCGACGTCGACGACCCGTTCCTCGGCGAGCGCGGCCGCTACCTGCTGACCGTTCGGGACCGCAAGGCCGACTGCGTCCCGACGGACCTCGCGCCCGACCTGTCGCTGGACGTGAGCGACCTCGGCTCGATCTACCTCGGCGGCACCGCCCCGAGCACCCTCGTGCGGGCCGGCCACGTCCGGGCCCACCACACGGACGCGGCCGCCCTCGCCGACGCGCTCTTCCGCTCCGACCCCGCCCCGCACTGTCTGCACTGGTTCTGACCCCCGAACCCGTGGCGCTGAACGGCCCGCCCGGCCGGCTCCGGGGTGGGCGGGGCGGACCCTCGCGTCACCACCGGCCCCGGCGGTGACGCGAGGGTCCGCCGCTGCCCCCGATCAGCCGTCGACGTCGACGTCGGACGAGGCTGCTCCCGCGATCCCGCGCAGGGCGTCGACGCAGGCCGCGATCGCCGGTTCGTGCGCCGTGTCGTGGCGGACGGCGATCCCGATCGTGCGGGCGAGGGTGGCGTCCGTCACCGGTCGCGCGGTCAGCGCGGGCGGGAGGTGCGTGGTGGCCATGCGCGGGATCAGGGCCGCGTGGCCCGCGCTCGCGGCGAGGGCGATCATGGCGGAGAAGTCGGTGCAGACGTTCCGCACCCGGGGGGTGAACCCTGCCGAGCGGCAGGCCTGGAGGACGGCGTCCCCGCAGGCGGTCTGCGCCGGGGCGGTGGTCCACAGGGTGTCCGCGAGCTCCCGCAGCTCGATCGAGGGCCGACCCGACCGGGCGGCCGGATGGTCGGAGGGCAGCACGGCGACCAGGGGGTCGTCCCGCAGCGTCCGGGTCTCGACGTCCCGGTACGGGGGCGTGGCCAGGTTGTCGTACCGGTAGACGAGGGCGAGGTCGGCGCGCCGTTGGGTGAGCAGTCGGACGGCGGCCTCGGGTTCCGCCTCGGTGACGTGGAGCCGCACGTCCGGGTGGGCGGCCTCCAGCGCGTGGCCGAGGGGCGCCGCCAGGGGGACGAGTGCGCTGGGGAAGCAGGCGAGGCGGAGGGGGCCCGCGGGAGCGCCGGACTCGGCGTGCAGCCGGGCGCGCGCGTTCTCCAGGGCGGCGAGCACCTGTTCGGTGTCCTTGGCCAGTCGCCGGCCCGCCGCGGTGAGGTGGACGGAACGGCCGGTCCGCTCCAGGAGGCCGACACGCGTCTCCTCCTCCAGGAGCCGCAGCTGTTGCGAGACGGCCGACGGGGTGACCCCGTGGAGGTCGGCGACGGCGGTCACCGTGCCGTGCGCCTCCAGGTCGCGGAGAAGGACGAGTCGTCGGACGTCGAGCATCAGTCCATCTTAACGACTGACTGTAGGAGATGTAGCTGGACGCGGGGGCGCCTGTGGGGCGACCCTTGCTGCCGTCGCCCCGCCACGTCCACGACAGAGGAGTCCTTCCGTGCGTGCCACCGTGATCCACGGCCCCAACGACATCCGGGTCGAGGAGGTGCCCGACCCGGTCGTGCGCCACGCCACCGACGCGGTCGTCCGCGTGGTGAACGCCTGCATCTGCGGCAGCGACCTGTGGGCCTACCGCGGGGTGGCCTCGCGTACGGCGGGGCAGCGCATCGGCCACGAGTTCCTCGGGATCGTCGAGGCGGTCGGCTCCGAGGTGCGGGACGTCCGCCCCGGCGACTTCGTGGTGGCCCCGTTCGTGTGGTCGGACGGCACCTGTGACTTCTGCCGCGAAGGGCTGCACACGTCCTGCCCGCAGGGCGGGTTCTGGGGCGAGATCGGCTCCGACGGCGGGCAGGGCGAGGCCGTGCGGGTGCCGTTCGCCGACGGCACCCTGGTGCGGCTGCCCGGGGAGACCGCCGGCGAGGAGAAGCTGCTGCCCTCCCTGCTCGCGCTCTCCGACGTGATGAGCACCGGCCACCACGCGGCCGTGACGGCCGGAGTGCGCCCGGGCGCCACCGTCGCGGTGGTCGGCGACGGTGCGGTCGGCCTGTGCGGCGTCCTCGCCGCCCGGCGGCTCGGTGCGGAGCGGATCATCGCGCTCGGCCGGCACGAGGCGCGCACCGCGATCGCCCGTGCCTTCGGCGCCACCGACGTCGTCGCCGAACGCGGCGACGACGCCGTGGAGGCGGTCCGGGAGCTGACCGGCGGCCAAGGCGCCCACGCGGTGCTGGAGGCGGTCGGCACCGAGCAGTCCATGCGGACGGCCATCGCGATCACGCGCGACGGCGGCGCGGTCGGCTACGTCGGCGTGCCGCACGGCGGCAGCGCCGGCATCGACATCGGCCGGATGTTCGACCGGAACGTCTCGCTGCGGGGCGGCGTCGCCCCCGCCCGCGCCTACATCCCCGAGCTGCTGCCGGACGTGCTCTCCGGCGCGATCGAGCCCGGGCTGGTCTTCGACCGCACCGTGGACCTCGACGGGGTGCCGGCGGGTTACCGCGCGATGGACGACCGCACCGCGCTGAAGGTGCGGATCGCCTTCTGAGCCCGTCCGCCCGGCGGCGGCGGAGACCCCGGAGCACCACCGGCTTCGTCCTGATGTTCATGGCAGGCGAGGCCGAGCCCGACGAGCAGGACGTCGCCCTGGGGATGCACACACACTGCCTGGTCACGGCCGGGCAGGGCATGCCTGCGGGCGCGTGCGCGAGGCCGTCCTCGACTTCTTCTCGCCCAGCAGCTCGCGCTGGTGTTCGTCGCAGTGCCAACATGCCGCGGCTGAGCTTGGGGTTCAACGTCGCTGGTCACTCGACCTGCTGAGATTCAGGGTTCCGGGGACGCGTGACATGGCCGTTCTTCACGCTTCGAGATGTCGAGTAACGAAGTGCGAGAGAACGGCCGCTGCGTATGAGTCTCCCCGTTGACGTGCCCGCAGGCGAGGCCCTGGGCTCGTTGTCCCGCTTTCGGGTTGAGTTCTACGAGTGCCTGTATGTCCGCGCGGACACGCTCTTCGAGCTCGCTGACGCGGTGCTCTGCGTGGATGGGCCAGTGAAGACGCTGGTCGAGCCGTCGCTCGCGGTCGAGCACCGGCGCGGACACGGTGCGCTGTACGCCGCGCCGGACCGGGGCTGGATCGAACCGACGCGGTTGCGCCGCACACTGGCCGTCCTGCCACTGCCGAAGGCGGCGGGCGCCCTTCAAGATCGGAGCGGCAGCAGCCACTGACATCCCCGCCCAACGCGCAATCCCGCCGTTGCAGTGGCCGTGACGGGTTACAGCTACGGGGTTGTGGCGCCGTCGCTCGGGTTCAATGCAGGACGTGACCGGTGCTGCGGCGGACAGGTCGTGCGAGGTGAGCGATCAGGTGGCGGACCTCAGCGACGGTCAGCGGTATCCGCCCGGGCGGCCGCGCGGATGCGCCGCCAGCGCAAGGCCGCGGGCGGGACGCGTCGCCTGTTGTGATGGCGGAGAGTCGGGGCGCCCAGCCGGCTTCGGAGGGGCAGCAGAGTTGGTTCTCGCAGTGCCTGGAGCAGTGCTCAAGACTTGTGGATCAGCCCCGGGCGCGACGTGGAAGGCGTACCTTCCCGAATGATCCTGTGATGGTCACCGAACCGAACCCAGTGCTGCTCGCCAAGGGTGGGGACCCGCGAGGCGACACAGCCAAGACCACGGTCGGCCGGAGCTGGAGGGTCGGAGTGGCCTGACTCTCCGACAAACCCGTTCCGGGAAAGCTGATTTAGGGCAGACTGCTCGCCACCGACGGAGATTTCGAGGGGGGTCTATGGCAGGGACCGAGGGTATGGGTGCCGAGACAGACGAGGAGGTGACAGCTGGAGCGGCGGCGGGCCCCCCGCTCGCCGGAACGGCGCTCGTCATCGCGGTCACGGTTATCGCACTGTGGCTCGGGCTCCTTGCCTGGCTGGCCTTCAGCGCCGACGCGAGTGACGTCACCTGGTCACGCTTGCTTGTCGTTCTCGGGTCCGTGGAAGCCGTCGCGTTCGCGGCCATCGGCGCCTTGTTCGGCACCACAGTGCAGCGGCAACGGGTGGCAGACCTGACGGCTCGGACCGAAGCAGCCGAGTCCCGGGCGGACGCCAACGCGACAGCGGCCCTCAACGGGCACAGGCTGGCGGCTGCGGTCCAGGCCACCCGTGCCCCCGGAGGCGGGCCAGGCGCGGAACAGCTCTCGGCCGACGGCCGATCCGGCAAGGATCCCCTGCTCGAACTGGCCAACCGACTGTTCCCGGACTGAGGCATCTCAGTGGACACCATCGGAAGACTCGTACGTGACGGCGAGCCGGTCGGGACCGCGGTCGTCCTCACAACCGACGGGCTCGCCGCGACCGCCGCTCATGTCCTTGCGCCGCACCCGGCCGCGCGATGGACCTTCGAGCCGATTACCGCGCCCGGAGTCTCCCACCCCGTCGACTGCTCGCTGCCCTCGGACAGCGCGAGCGACGTAGCGCTGATCCACGTAGGCGAGGCCGACGACTGGAACCCGATGACGCTCGCCTCGCACACGAGCGCCGTGCCGGGCGCCCCGGTCCATCTCCGCGGATTCGCTGTTTCCCGCGACTACGACTCCGGTGTCGGCCATTACGTCGGCGTCACAGCACAGGACGGCCGGTCCTGGGTGAAAGTGAGCTGCCGCCACGCCCAACCCGGCATGAGCGGCGCACCGGTGCTGCTCACCGGGACCGGCAGTGTCATCGGCATCGTGTCGGCGCGCCTCAACGCGGGGCTCTGGAACCGCGACACCGTGCTGCTCTCCCCGATCGAGCGCCTCGTCACTCTCGCCCCGGATCGCCTACGCCTGGCCGCACCGGTCCGCCGGTTCACCGATGGCACCCTTCGGCTGTCGTGGCTGCACGGCAGCAGGACGGAACTCATCCTGGAAACCGACGACTTCACTGTTTCGATGGGTCGTAACATGCACAACCGGGTGTACCTGCCAGACCAACGCGACAGCCGTTTCCACGGCCATCTCACTCTGATCGGTACGACCTTGACCTACCAGCACCTGGGCTCCCACCCTGCCTTCCTGTCCGGCGCCACACGCCAACTGAGACTGGCCAAGGGGGACTCATGTCCGGTCGGGGACAAAGACAGGCTGACCGTCTCAAGCGGAACAATGCTGGTGGAGTTCTCCGTGCCCGACCTGTTCGACCCGAACGCGAGAGTGACCCCGGAACAACCCGAGTGACAGGGGAACCACCAGTTGGACAGCGATACTGACCTGACGGCCGAGGGACCGTACGAGCCACCGCCACCGCTTGCCGGCGCTCCCGCTGTCATCGGCGAGGTACTGACCGGTCGCTGGTCGGTGGCGGAGGTCCGTCGCGGCGGGCAGGCCTGGGTGCTCATTGTCGACGACCTTGAGCACGGAGGCCGCCGCGCGATCAAGACCCCTCTGTCCGGCACCCTCGCGGGTGACGCCGAACTCGCGATGCTGCTCGACCTCGAACCACATCGGCACATCGTCACCACACTCGACGTGATCGATGTACGGGGTCGGCCGGGCATTCTCCTCGACTACGCGCCCTCGACCCTGACCGACCTGATCCAGTTACAGCACGGACCCGGACTCGCCGCAGTGCTGCAGCAGGTGTGCGCCGGCATGACCCACCTGTCCAACGTGGCCGAGGTTGCCCACCTCGACCTCAAACCGTCGAACGTACTCATCGACGGCACCGGCGAGGCCAAAGTCGCTGACTTCGGCCTCGCCCAGCACATACGCATTGAAGGCGGGCGCTTCGCCTCGGCCCGGGGAGGCACCTGGGCGTACGCCGCGCCCGAGGTGCTGCGGCGGGAACCCTGCGACACCCGTGCCGACATCTTCTCCTTCGGGGTGCTCCTCTACGAAGCCTTCACGGGCAAGCTCCCCTACCCTTTCGTCCTCGACCCCGACCCCGCGACGCAGTATGCACAACTACTGAACTACTACGCATCACCAGGTCCGGAGGATCGGCAGGCCGAGCTCTACTACTGGGGCCGGCACAAGCGTGTCCAGGTACCCGTAACCCCGCCCGAGGACATCAGCATACTTGTGTCGAGTTGCCTGCAGCAGTACATGTCCGAGCGTCCGCAGTCATTCCCGATGCTCGGTCGCATGCTCGCAAGGGCCGTTCGGAGCCAACCGGTCGAATCCCCGGGGATTCCCTTGCCCAAGATTGACAGGCAGTGCCGAGCACTGTCGCTGGCCCGGGCGCTGATTCGGCTCGGCCGACACGACGAGGCCATCAACGAGCTCAACCGATTGCTGGCCGCGCCCCTTCCCGAGGCTCTCTTCGTCACCGTACGAGAGACAGCCGCGCAGGCACTTGCCAGCGCCGGGCGGCATACCGAAGCAGCCGAACTATCAGATTGACGGTGAACATCATGCGACGATTCGAACTGTCGGACTGGGAACAGGGCCCGCGCCTCACCCACCTGCGGAACACGGTGGCAGGACTACTGACCAAGGGACGAAACCGTAGCGCCCTGGACGAGGTCCTGCGCTACCTCCGCCGCGATCCGGAGAACACTGACGCGCTGTTCGTGGCGCTCCTGGTCGCATACCAGAGCCGCACGGCACGGCTTGCGTCCGGTGAGCCTCTCACCGACATGCAACGGCTGAACGCACTGCTCGCTCCCATCACGACGGAGTGCTCGGCCTGTCGCAGCGGCTGGTTCTCGACTCACGCGATCCTGGCGATGGACGGCGGCGGGGAGATTACCGTGGCGAACCCCATTGGCCTGCAATGCCAGGCCTGCCGGTACACGCTGTGCCGGGACTGTCTGAGGCGGAAGCAACCGCCCTCGTACACAGACCCCGTCGACGTGGCGGACCCGGTCGTCGTCCTGTGCGAGAACCCGCGCTGCGGGCGCCACCAGCCCCTGAAGACACCTGTGCTGCCCACAGGACGCTACAACGTGACACCGATAGACCCCGACAGTATCGAAGGCGTGGTCGTCGCCCGGGCCGGCATCATCCGCCCCACGACAGACGAAGCCCTCGTCGTCGTGACCAAGTTCCTCCCGCTCATTCCTGAGGATGCGCCCCTCGTCCACATCCGCAGCGCCGGCCTCGGGACCCTGGGCGACGACTCGGCCCGTGAGGGACTCGCCCGCTCCCTGCTGCGCGACCTGGAACACGAAGGTGTGTTGGCCCCCAGTGCTTGGAGCCGTTCCAGCCGCATGCACGTCCTGGCGGGGACAGCGCGGGACACCGACTACCTGATCACCGTGGTACGCAAGACAGAGCATCGCCCGGCAGCGACATCTCCGCTGGAAAGGTCCCACTGAACCAATGGCCAACCGGGGAGAGCATCCTTCGGGGTTGGCGGCCCAGTCGGATACTCCGCGAAACGATCGGCGACGTCCTCGGCGCGCTCGGCGTCCTGGACACCGCCGCGGGAGCGGGAGCGGCTGATGCTGCTCGACCACGACCGGCGCGGGGTGGGGCTGGCCTCGCAGCCGTTCCTGGCACCAGCCGGGCCGGCAAGAGGTGGGTGGTGGAGCGGAGCCGCTCGTGGATGATGAACAGCTTCGGCAAGTTGCGGCGCTGCGCTGAGAATCTCAGTCGCGTCGTGGAATTCCATCTCTGCCTGTCCGCCACGATTGTCACACTGCGCATGCTCATCCGCCGCGCGACCGCGGGGATGGCCGCTCCACCACCAAGTGCCTGAGGTGATGCCTACCGGCGGGTGTTCTTGGCCGTGGGCTGTGTCTTCTGGTTGTAGATCTCCTTGCCGTCTGCGTTGTAGGCATGGACGTAGGGGGCCGGGGGGAAGGAGTTTCCGTCGGGGCTGGTGGAGACGGCCGCCGTGTAGACGAACGCGCCGCCTGCCATGACGGTCGGGTACTGAGTCGGGTCGTCGCCGTAGCTGATGGTGACCTTGGCGACCTCGGGTGTGTAGTGCCCGGCGCCCAGTGAGAGGCGTTGCCCCGCACCGGCCGGCGCGCTGAGGCTGTCGAAGAACTCGATCAGGTGACCGGTGCCCCACAGGCGATCGTTGATGAACGTCGCAGGGACGGACCTGCTGTTGCCCTTGTTGCCCTTCGATTCGCATTGCACGTACTGGTTGGCGGAGTTGACGGCGATGACCACGCCGTCGGTGTCCGCCGAGGCGACGGGAGTGCGGACCGCGATCACCGCGTGGTACTGCGACGCGTCGGAGCCCAGGCAGGAGGCCAGGATCCCGGGGACGGCCCCGGCGTCGATCGGGGTTGTGCTCGTGCTGGTGACGGTGAAAGCGGCCGGGGTGGCAGTCGAACGGGTAACGGACGGGCCGCTGCCGGGGACAACCGAGGCTCCGGCCGAGCCGGCGCCGGACGCCGAGGCGGTGGGCGTAGCGGAGGGCTCGCCGTGGGCCGTGGGGGTGGGCGTGGAGGTGCCGGTTGCGGCGGTGGCCATTCCCCCCGCGGTCGCGATGGCTGCGGCGGTGGCGGCGATGAGCATGATCGGGCGGATACGCATGAATCCGTGTCCTTTCCTGCCGGGCGTCCGGTTGACGCCTGCGCCCCTGTACGCCTCCTGACGCCCGGCAGGTCGCGCCCCGTGCACGTGATCCAGGTCATAGGCCGCGGGTGCGACCCTGGGGCGGTGCTCGTGCGTACAGGGCGGGAGGCTCCGCCCAGGACGCACGGCTCCACGCCGCAGCCGAGGAGTGCTTCCTCGCGAGCCGCCTGTGCCGCGAGCTGACGGACAGCCCCGGAGGAGAGGCCCTTGATGACGCCACAGGAGTTCGACGCGTTCTACGCGGCGTCCTTCTCCCGCCTGACCGGGCAGCTCTACGCGATGACCGGCAACTGGTCCGAAGCACAGGACGTGGTCCAGGAGGCCTTCATCCGCGCGTGGGACCGAAGGCGCACCTTCGACCCGGACAGCGCCCCGGAGGCGTGGATCCGGACCACGGCCCGGCGGCTGGCCCTCTCCCGCTGGCGACGTGTGGCCCGGGGCCTGCACTTGGCCGCACGCCACCACCGCCAAGAACCGCCCACCGTCAAGCCGCCCACCGAGGAGCACCTGATGCTGGTCACCGCGCTACGCGACCTGCCCGAGGTGCAGCGGAGCGCTCTGGTCCTGCACCACATGTGCGACCTCTCCGTCGAGCAGGTCGCGGCCGAGACCGGCGCCAGCGTCAGCGCCGTCAAGAGTCGCCTCGCCCGCGGCCGGGTCGCGCTCGCGGCCAGACTCGCCGACCGGACCTCGACCAGCGAGGAAGGAAAGCTCCGTGTCTGACCCCGTCCACGACACCCTCGCCGACCGGCTGCGGCTGCTCGGCACGCAGATGCCCGCGCCGAGCCTGCCCGCTGCGGAGATCCGCCGACGCGCCGACCGGCGCCGGCGCCGCCGACACGCCCTCGCTGCGACCGCGGCCTGCACCGCGGCAGCCTTGTGCCTGGCTCTCCCGTCCGTGCTGCACTCACCGGGACCACGGAAGGGAGCGGCCACCACAGACGTCTCCTCCGTGCCTGCTTCCGTTCCGGCTTCCCCGCGTCCCCCGGCCGCTTTCACCGTCACCAGCACGAGCACAGCGCCGATCGACGCTGGGGCCGTCCCCGGGATCCTGGCCTCCTGCCTGGGCTCCGACGCGTCGCAGTACCACGCGGTGATCGCGGTCCGCACTCCCGTCGCCTCGGCGGACATCGACGGCGTGGTCATCGCCGTCAACTCCGCCAACCAGTACGTGCAATGCGAATCGAAGGGCAACAAGGGCAAGAGCAGGTCCGTCCCTGCGACGTTCATCAACGGTCGCCTGTGGGGCGCCGGTCACCTGGTCGAGTTCTTCGACAGCCTCAGCGCGCCGGCCGGTGCGGGGCAGCGCCTCTCACTGGGCGCCGGGCACTACACACCCGAGGTCGCCAAGGTCACCATCAGCTACGGCGACGACCCGACGCAGTACCCGACCGTCATGGCAGGCGGCGCGTTCGTCTACACGGCGGCCGTCTCCACCAGCCCCGACGGGAACTCCTTCCCCCCGGCTCCCTACGTCCATGCCTACAACGCAGACGGCAAGGAGATCTACAACCAGAAGACACAGCCCACGGCCAAGAACACCCGCCAGTAACTTCAGTGGGAGGAGTCCTCGATGCTGCCGGGGAGGGCGAGGTGGCGCAGGCCCGGAAGGTCGGCCAGCAACATCGAGTCCGGGGTTGGGCAACGGGACGGGTCGAGGGAGCGCGGCGCGGGGAGGGTGCGCAGCGGGGCGAGGTCGATCGGGGTCTCGGAGCCCGAGCTCTACCGGGCTGACTTGGCCGCGGTGTCGGGAAGGTGGACGTGCTGGGTGAGGAAGAGGGCTGCGCGGTCCAGTGCCTGGTCGGCCTCGTCGAGCACGCCGGCGAAGGACTGGAACACGTGGGGTACGTCGGCGGTGATGTCGAGGATCACGTCCACTCCGGCTGCGCGGGCGCGGGCGGCCATCCGGGTGGAGTCGTCCAGGAGCACTTCGTCGGTGCCCGCCTGGAGGAGCACCGGCGGGAAGCCTGTCGGGTCGGCGAGGACGGCGGGGCTGAGCATGGGCTGGTGCGGGTCGGCTCCCGCCAGGTACATGGCCCCGGTGTGTCCCAGGCTCTCGCGGGTGAAGAACGGGTCGACGCCTGCCTTGGTGTCCATGCTCTCGCCCGTCCGGGTGGCGTCGAGGCCGGGGGAGAAGGCCACGATCGCGGCGGGCATCGGGAGACCGGCGTCGCGGGCGGCGAGGCAGGTGGTGACGGTGAGGCCGCCGCCGGCGGAGTCCCCGGCGAACGCGATGGTCGAAGGGTCCTCGCCGCTGTCGAGGAGGGCGCGGTAGGCGCTCAGCGCGTCCTCGATTGCGGCCGGGAACGGGTGCTCGGGGGCGAGCCGGTAGTCCAGCGAGTACGCCGTGAGCCCGGTCCTGGCCACGAGGTTCCCCGTGAGCGACAGCGCGGTCTCGGGGGAGCCGAACACCCAGCCGCCGCCGTGGAAGTACAGGATCGTCCCGGTGCGCGTCCCGGTGCCCGGCTCGACGTACAGCGCCGGTCGGTCGCCGAGCGTCGTCCTGGTGATGCGGAGGCCGTCCGGGACGACCATCTGGGCCATCATCGCCTTGAATCCGGCCCGGAGCGCCTCGACCGACTGGGGGCCGTCGGGTCGGGGCTGCCGCAGCATCGCGCTGATCTGCGTGCGCTGTTCCTTGCTCATGATGCGTGGTCCCGTCGTAGGTAGCTTCTTCAGCACTATATGCCGCGGCATCTAACGTAGGCTATATGCCATGGCATCTAAAGTGAGCGTTGAGACGGTCGACCTCCCGGGCTTCTTCGCCGACCTCGTCCGATGCGAGACGCGTCTGTACAACGCCCTCAACGACCGTTTTCGCGAGCGGCACGGGATCGTCACGTCACAGTTCGAGTTCCTGCGCCACATCCGCGACCACCCCGGGGCCCGGGTGGCGGATCTGGCAGCCGAGTTCGCCGTCGGCATCGGGGCCACGAGCAAAGGCGTCGACCGCCTGGAGCGGCAGGGATGGGTCGCCCGCATGCCGAACCCGTCGGATCGCCGGTCCTCACTGCTGGAACTCACCGACGACGGCCTGCAGTTGGTCGACGCGGCAGAAGGGACCTTCAGCGAGCGGTTGGCCGAGCTGATCGCAGATGCACTCAAGTCGTCCCCCGTCGCAGCCGCCGCGCAGGCCCTCTCGGAGCTGCGTTCCGTCCTGGAGCGCGACCAGATCGGCACGCCCACGGGGTGACGCGATTTCGCAACCCGACGAAGAGGGCGGTAAGTGAGTTGACGTCCGTGCCGTTTCGGCCGGGACAGGCGGCCTGGTCGCCGGCTCGCGGGGCGGCCACGGCCGGGGCCGGGCGAACGCCCCCTGCTCGGTATCGGCCAGGATCCCGCGGTCGACCGGCCGCTTGAGCTTCGGGCGGACGATATTGACGGGGTAGCGTGGTCTTACTGAGTTCGGCCGGTCAGGGCGCGGTGCGGTGCGGGGCGCGGAGGGCCGGATGCCGGCACCGGCCATGAAGCCGTTGTCCGGGCCCGGCACCTGTGTGTCCGATACTGGCCCCATGTTCTTCCGTCGTCGACGCCGCCGCGCCGCGCCGCCCTCCGACCAGGCGCCGGCCCCCGTGCCGATACCGGCGGTGGAGCCGGCCGAGCCGTGGGCTGCGGAATGGAGCACCGGCCTCGCTCCCAGCCACGGTGAACCGATCAGCAGCGTGGCCACGGCAGTTGTGGGAGGTCGCACGGTCGCCGTCACCGCGGGGCGGGACGGAGTCGCCCGGGTGTGGGAGGTGGACGGCGGCCGTCTCCTCGGCGAACTGCCCGTCGGCCGCTGGGGCAGCGTCGCGCTCAGCGCGCTGGGCGACGCCCCGGTGGTCCTTGCAGTCGGCGACTACCGGCCGGAGTTCGCCTGGGACCTGGCCTCCGGCCGCTGCCTGCAGACCTTGCCCGCAGATGACGCGATGGCCGTGACCACGACCGTCCTCGACGGCCGGCCCGTGGCCGTCACCTGCCACGAGGACGGGACGGTGGGCGGCTGGGACCTCGGCGACGTCCGGCAGCCCGCCCGGCAGTTCGGCCGGCCCGTCGGGGGTCACGGCTTCGCGCTGCACGCCGTGGCAGCGGCTGCCGTCGGCGGTCGCCTGCTCGCCGTGTCGAGCAGCGGCATGAACGCGGACCAGAGTTGGGACGAGGACGTCCGCCTGTGGGACCTCACCGCCGGGACGCCGGTCGCCGTCTTCGACGCCGCCCGGACGTCCTCGGTCGATGCCGTCGCCCTCGCCGACCTGGACGGCAGGCCGGTGGTGGCCACCGCCGACTGGCAGGGCACGGTACGACTCTGGGAGCCCTCGCCCGGTGGGCGGCGGCAGGACGACGGGGTGGAACTGCGCGGCCACACGGCCGGGGTGTGGACACTGGCCGTCACCACGCTCAGCGGCCGTCCCACCCTGGCCTCCGGCTGCGACGACGGCACGGTGCGCCGCTGGGACCTGGCGACGCGCCAGCAGATCGGTCAAGTGCTCCGTTTCCCCCATCCCGTACGCGCGCTGGCCGCCGCGCCGGGCGATCGGTTGGTGGTCTGCTTCGGGCCGAATGTGGCAGTGCTGGCTCCTGAGCGGCCCTCGGGTGCCGAGGCGGGTCGGGTCTCCGGCTGAGTGCTGCATGCGTCATGCGTCATGCGCCATGCGTCATGGCATGTCCGGCCAACTGCTCCTCGAAGGTGGCGAGTTCGCGGACGGCGTCGGCCGATAGCCGTTGCGAAGGGCCGGCGTCCCGCGGTGTCCGGGCTATGGTGTTCCGTCACCGCCCCACACTCCGATAACCATCGAGTTATCGATCAATGCACAAAGCCTGCGTTGATCCCGACACGGCGCTCGCGGGAGGCTTGAGGCGCCCGGGCAGGCCGCTCGTCGGGGATCTCGGTTCCCCGGTCGTCGCCCCGCCCGGACGCCTGTCCCGTGATGCCCCGCCCCGTCGGGCGCGGCGTTCCGCCGCCGCGTCCCTGAAGGAAGCAGCCCACGGCTTCGCCGGACAGGCGATCAGTCGCCGAGACGAAACCCCGCGTGCACTGCGCGGGTTCGAAGCAAGTCACCCTGCCCTCGAACGAGACGCAACGTTTCGTTCCTCCAGACGGGAGCGTCATGAAGGTTCTGCTCACCGGTGCCACCGGCTACATCGGCTCCGCGGTCACCGACCACCTGGTCGCCGCCGGTCACCAGGTCGTCGCCCTGACCCGTGGCGCCGAGCCGCGGCCCGGCCGGGGCTGGCACGCCCAGCTGGTCGGGGACACCGCCGATCCGGCCTCGCTGGCCGGTGTGGTCACCCCGGACATCGAGGCCGTGGTCCACCTGGCGCCGCCGAGCGGTGACGTCGACGTGGACACCGCGGTCGTCGAGGCGCTGGCCGCGCCGCTGCGCGGTACCGGCCGTCCCTTCGTCTACACCAGCGGGGTGTGGGTGCTGGGTGCGACCGGTGAGGCGCAGGAGGTCGGGGAGGGGGCTGCGACCGATCCGATCGACATCGTCGGCTACCGTCCGCGGATCGAGCAGCGGGTGCTGGCCGAGGCGGCGGAGGGTGTGCGGGCGGTCGTGGTGCGGCCCGGCATCGTGTACGGCCGCGGGGGCGGCATCCCGGCGATCCTGGTCGACCGGGCCCGCGTGCAGCGGGTGCCGGAGTACTACGGGCAGGAGGGCGTGCGCTGGCCGACCGTTCACGTGGACGACCTGGCCGAGCTGTTCGTGGCCGCCGTCGAGCGGGCCGGGGCCGGCACCGTCTGGCACGGCGTCGGCGAGTCGGCCGTTGCGGTCCGGGATCTCGCGCGGGCCGCCGGGCGGGCGGCCGGCGTGCTGGCCGCCCCGCAGGTGGTGCCGGTGGAGCGGGCGGCGGAGGTGTTCGGTCCGCTGTTCGCGGACGCGCTCGCCCTGGACCAGAGCGTCAGTGGTGCCGCGGCCCGGTCCGTTCTCGGGTGGCGGCCGGTGCGCCCGGGTGCGGTGGCCGAGTTGGTGGCGGGCTCGTACCGGCCGGTCGAGGTGTTCGGTGCACCGGTCGGTGCGGAGACCGATGCCGAGGTGGCGGCGATCCGCGGGGTGGTCGCGGAGGTCGAGCACGCCCAGCAGAACGAGCTGGTCGACCGGTTCCTGGGCGTCTTCCGCCGGGAGGACCCGGTGTGGACCACCGGTCACGGCAGGCGGCTGTCGGGCTTCGAGGAGATCGCGGCCTTCACCCGCAAGGTGCTGCCCGGTGCGGCGGCGGAGTCCACCGCCGTCTACGACGTCGAGCGGGTGCTGTTCCTGCGGCCCGACGTCGCCGCGGTGAACGTCCGTCAGCAGCCGGTCCGCCACGACGGTACCCGGATCGCCGACCGGCCCGAGGGCCGTCCGTTCTACATCCTGGTCAAGGAGGACGGTGCCTGGCGCGTCGGCGCCGCCCAGAACACCGTCGTGGTCGACTGACGCCCCGCCGACCACCCGCACCGCCCCCGGCGCAGACACCGAACCGTAACAACGAGGAGGGGAGTGTTGACGGGCCGCGGCGCGGCGGCCGGCCGGGCCCCGGCCGGCCGACCGGGGTGCCGTCAGGCGGACGCGCGGTCGACGAGGTCGGCCAGAGCGTCCGCCAGGGCGCCGAGCCCGGGGCCGGCCGGACCTCCGGGCTCGGCCATGTAGAGGTCGCGGCGGATCTCCACCATGAGCGCGCTCACGTTCGCGGCCTTCCCGTAGTACCGCAGGGGCACGTACGTTCCCGCGAACGGGCTGTCGAGGCCGGTACCGCCGAAGCCCCCGAACGCCTGCTGCGCCGCGTCGAGGAGGGCGGCGGGCGTGTGGAAGGGGTCCGTGCCGAGGCAGATCGGCGGGCGCGGGCCGTCGCCGTGGAGCTCGTACGGCAGGGCCTTCGTCGGGTACGAGTGGACGTCGACGATGACCGCGCGCCCGACCGCTTCGATGCGCTCCGCGACGGCGGCGGTCACCGCCTCGGCGTACGGGTGGAAGTAGCGGTCCAGCAGTGGCTGTCCGTCGAAGCCGGCCGGGCGGAGCTCCTCGCGGTGCGTGGTCCGGGTGTAGACCGCTCCCATTCCGGCGGCCAGCATCTCCTCGCGCTCGTCGGGGAACCGCTCGGGGTCGACGACCAGGCGGGAGAGCCGGTTGACGAACCGCCAGGGTGTGACGCGCGCCGCTGCCGCCGCGCCGGCGGCGATCTCGGCGGTGTGCGCGTCGGTGATGTGGTCCAGCTCCAGCGCGAGCGCCCGGTCGTCCGGCACGATCCCCGCGCGGACGTCGGCGGGTATGGCGCGGGCGGAGTGCGGGACGTGCAGGATCACGGGGGAGTCGGGCGATCCGGGGTGGAGCCGGAAGGAGGTGGGGGTGTCGGTCATCCGTTCCTCACTGCGTGTCGTGTGTCTCTGTGAAGAGCCACCTTCCGGCGACGGGATCCTCCCGGAGTGATGACCGATCAGTAACTTACAAGATGATGACGATGGAACAACCGCGGTCCTCCAGATGACTAACGGTGACCTTATTTAGGTTAGCCTCACCTCATGCATCACGCCCTGCTGGCCGCGGACACGGCCGGATACACCATGCCCCAGCTCTGGCGGGTCCTCACCAAGGCCGGCTACTTCATCGGCCTCAGCGGAGCCATCGGCGCCACCGTCACGTACGCGACCACCGTGCGCCCCGCGCTGCGCGCCCCGGAGACCAGCGGCCAGGACGCCGAGGTCCTGCGAAGAAGATCGGCGACCTACCTCGCCTGGGGAGGGGTGGTGCTGCTGGTCGCCGGCTACTTCCAGCTCGCCGCCCGTCTCGCCCGCGCCGGCAAGGGCATGCCGTTCGGCGACGCCCTCGCCCCGGACCGGATCTGGGACTACCTCCACGCCCCGGCCGCGAAGGGCGCCTGGATCGCCCAGGGCACCGTCTACCTGGTCCAGAACGCCGTGCTGGCGGTGACGGCTGCAGCCCTGATCGCCCTCTTCGTGCCGGCCGTCCGCCGCCACACGGACGCCGTCGCCCTCACCGCGCTGCCGCTCTCCGTGGCCGTCACCCTGATCGCGGCCGTCCCCGCCACCAAGCCCGCCGACCTCGACCGCTGGCTCGACCTCGCATTCGACCAGACCCACATCATCTCCGGCGTCGTCTGGCTCGGTGGCCTCGCCGTCCTGGTCGCGCTCGCCGGCACCCGCGGCCGCCTCGGCGACGGCGCCGGCCTTCTCTGGGCCGACATGTGGCGCCGGTTCAGCCTCGTCGCCATGGTCTGTGTCGGCGCCGTCACCGTCTCGGGCCTCTGGCTCAGCTGGAAGCACGTCGGTGCGGTCTCCCAGCTGTGGACCACCGGCTACGGCATCGCCCTGCTCGTCAAGATCCTCCTGGTCGCCGGCCTCGTCACCGCGGGCGCCTTCAACCAGTTCTGGCTGATGCCCCGCATCGCGCAGGCCCGTCGCGCCGACGACACCTCCTCCCTCCTCCACCTGACCCTGCGGCACTTCCCGAAGGTCGTCTGGGGCGAGGTCGCCCTCGGCCTCGCCGTCCTCGTGGTGATGCCCTTCCTCGCCGGCTCCGCCCGCACCGAGGCCGGCAGCGCCAAGGCCGTCTCCTCCGGCAGCATCTTCGCCGCCGGTGCAGCCCTGGCCATCGCCCTGGCCGTCTCGCTCTACGCCACGGCCAAGGCTTCCGACGCCCTGTCCCGCCGCCCGGCGGCAACCACCGCCTGAACAGAACACCTGAACCCGGCTGCACGCGCGGCCGGGGAACGGGGCCGTGCGGGCCGGTCCGGCCCGCACGGCCCCGCCGTCCGATCGTGCACGGGAGGGCCCGGCGTCCCCGCGCCCCGGGCGCCTACAGACGTACCGGCAGGGCGACGAGGGCGCGGACCAGTCGGGACTGCCGCCAGACGAGCCGGTCGGCCGGGGCCGCCAGGCGCAGACCGGGGAACTGCTCCAGGAGGACGCCGAGCACGATCTCGATCTCTGCGTGGGCCAGCGGGGCGCCGAGGCAGCGGTGGATCCCGTGACCGAAGGCCAGGTGGCCGGCGGCGTCCGCGCGGCGGAGGTCGAGCCGGTCGGGGTCGGGGAAGCGGGCGGGGTCGCGGTTGGCCGCGCCGGGACACACGAAGACCGGGCTGCCGGCGGGCACGTGGGTGCCGCCGAGGTCCAACTCGTCGGGAGCCCAGCGCCAGGTGGCGATGCTCACCGGGGAGTCGTAGCGCAGCAACTCGTCGACCGCGGTCCGGATGCGGTGGGGGTCGGCGCGCAGGTGCTCCATTTCGGCGGGGTGTCGGAGCAGTGCCAGGACGGCGTTGCCGATGGCCGCGGTGGTGGTCTCGTGGCCGGCGACCAGCAGGAGTACGGCGAGGGAGAGCAGTTCGTCCTCGCTGAGCCGGCTGGCGTCGTCGTCGTGGACGGCGATCAGCTCGGACAGCAGTGAGCGGTCGGGGCGGGTGCGCTTGCCGGCGATCAGGTCCGCCATGTAGCCGGCCAGGGCGTGGGAGGCGGCGTCGATGCGCCGGTGGTCGCCGGTGGCGAACAGATCGGTCGACCAGGCGCGGATCGCCGGTCGGTCGGCCGGGGGGACGCCCAGCAGCTGGCAGATGACGGTGACCGGGAGGGGGCCGGCCAGTTCCTCGACGAGGTCGATCTCGGTGCCGGGTGCCCAGCGGCTGACGAGCTGTCCGGCGAGCGACCGGATGTAGGGGCGCAGTCCGTCGACCACGGTGGTGGTGAACGCTCTGGTTACCAGGCGGCGCAACCGGGTGTGCTCGGGCGGGTCGGTGGCGAGCATGGTCCGGGCAACGGCCGGATGCAGGGAGCGGTCGGACGGCCTGTCCGCGAAGTACGCGCCGGTGTCCTTCGACAGCGGGGCGGCGAAGGCCTGCCGGGCGGCGTCGTAGCCGGTGACGACCGCCGCGGTACCGGCCTTGCCGTCCATGGGGATCCGGAGGACCGGCGACTTGGTGCGGAGGGCGTCGTAGGTCGGGTAACGGTCGCGGTAGAACGCCGGGTCGGCGAAGGGGGAGGTCATGGTCGAACCGATCCTATGCCGCTTCGGGCGCCGTCTGCCGCTGGGCGGCGACGACGACGGCGCGGACGCTGTCGGAGGTCGTGTACCGGCGGGAGACCGAGCGCCGCCAGAACGCGCCGGCTTCATCTGTCAAGGGATTTCGGTGGCGGGGCTGATCCGCCGGGTTCATCGTGCATCATGGACGCCACCCTCACCTTGATCGGCCCGGCCCGGCCTGCCCCGGCCCGAGGCCGCCTTCCCCCCGGAGCGCCTTGCCCATGAACACCTCCCGCCTGATCGGCCGGGCCGTCACCGTCGCGGCGGTCGTGGCCGGCTCCCTCAGCCTGGCCGTGCCGGCCTTCGCCCACGTGGAGGTCGAGTCCGAGAGCGCCCAGGCGCTGGCCACCGACGCCACGATCACCTTCACCGCCGAGGCGGAGTCCACCACCGCCGGGCTCGCCAAGTTCCAGGTCGTCCTGCCCGAGGGCATCGCCCCTGCCGACGTGGCCCTGGCCGACGCCCCGGCGGGCTGGACCCTCACCCCCACCGCCGACGGCTACACGGTCGGCGGCCCCGCGCTCGCCCCGGGCAAGGACGGTGTGTACAAGATCACCGTCAAGCAGCTGCCCAACGCCGAGGAGCTGGTCTTCAAGACCCTGGAGACCTACAGCGACGGCCGCATCGACCGCTGGATCGAACTCCCCAAGGCCGGCACCAAGCCGGAGCACCCCGCGCCCACCCTCAAGCTCTCGGCCGCCGCGCCCGGAGCGACCCCGATCGGCACGCCGAGCGCCGCGCCGACCAGCGCCGCGCCCTCCGCGGCCGCCTCCGCCTCAGTGGCCCCGTCGGCGCCGGCTTCACCCTCGACGTCGGCCGCCGCGGCGGGCGCTCCGAGCGTGACGGCCTCGCCCAGCACGGCGGCGACCGCTTCGAGCAGCGACTCCTCGTCCGCCGCTCCGATCGCCGTCGGTGCCGCCGTGGTGGTCGTACTCGCCGCGGGCGGCGCCTGGTGGTGGCGCCGCAAGCGCACCGGCGCCGCCTGACGGTCCTCGGTCGCCCTGGTGCCCGGCCCCGTGACGTGGGGGCCGGGCACTGCGGCTCTCAGCCGACGTGGAGGGTGAGTTCGGCGGTGTGCAGTTGTCCTGCGGTCCGGAACTGGAGGTGGACCCGCCAGTTGCCCGGTTCGGCGAACAGGGCCTGGAAGGTCAGGGTGGGCCCGCCGTGGTCGCCGTTCACCGGGTCCGCCGGGTGGAGGTGGGCCAGCGCCTGGTCGCCTTCGTGGAACGCGCTGAGGTGGGCGTAGCTGTCCAGGTAGGGCTGGAGGTCGGTGACCGGCCGGCCGTCCTGGCTGATGACTGCGGTCAACCGGTGTGCGCCGGCCATCGGTCGGGCGTTCAGCGTGACGGTGTAGCCGTCGACGGTGGTGCTGTCGCTCGGGGCGGGCAGGGGCACCGGGGCGGACTCGCCGGAGACCGTCACGGTGCGGCTCAGGACGAGCTCCGTGGCGTGGGCGCCGGTGTCGGGGATGAAGTCGGCGTACAGCCGCCAGGCGCCCGGGGCGAGGGCGGCGAGGTCTGCCGTCCAGGTGCCGTCGTCGGCCATCTCCGGGTGCAGGTGCTGGAAGCCGGTGAGGTCGGAGCGGATCGCGTAGAAGTGCAGCTTCCTGGTCTGGTGGACGGCGAAGTCGGTGACCGGCCTGCCGTCGGGGCCGGTGACGATGAACTGGAAGGCCGTCGGTTGTCCGGCCGGCATGCTGCAGGTCACGGCGTTCAGCCGGTAGCCGTCCTGTTCGGCGGCGAGGCCACGCGCGAGGGCCTGGGAGGCGTCCGCCGGGTGGGACATCCCGGCCATTCCTGCCATCCCGGCCATTCCTGCCGTGCCCGGCGTGCTCGCCGTCGCGGGCTGGGGGAAGTCGGCGGGAGCCTGCGGCGCGGGCGGGACGGATGCGGCCATCCCGAGAACGAGCAGCACGGGCACGCAGGCCGCGAGCAGCCAGCCTCGGGCGAGCGGACGAGGGGGAGCAGCGGTCATCGGCAGGTCTTTCCCGTAGCGGGCGCGCCGTGACGGGCGCCGTCCGGAGCCGAGGGGATTCGGCCTTCCTACAACAGGAGACCGGTGCCGGGAGGCGTGATAACCGAAAAGCGGCGACGGGAACGCAAAGCCGTCCGTGGGGCGCGGATGCAGGACGGACCCGGCATGGCTCGCAGCTGCCAGGCCGGATGCTCGTTCGGTCGGGCTAATGCCAGCCTGATGTCCTCCTTCTCCTGGCATTGACCGTTCTATGCTCGCGGAGACCGTCCCACGGCCCAGGGAGACCCCGTGTACCGTTCCGTCACTGCCGGCGTCGTGGCCGCAGCTCTGCTGGCGCTGGGCGCCTGCTCCTCGAGCAGTTCGAGCACCTCGTCCAGCCCCTTCGCCTCGGCCTCCGTCTCCGCCTCCGCGTCGCCGACGGTCACCGGGACGGTGACCGTCTTCGCCGCCGCCTCGCTGAAGAACACCTTCACCCGGATCGGCAAGATGTTCGAGGACGCGCACCCCGGTAGCAAGGTCGTCTTCAACTTCGGTGGCAGTGACACCCTGGCCGCCAGCATCGTGAACGGTGCACCGGCGGACGTGTTCGCCTCCGCCAGCCCCGCCACCATGAAGACCGTCACCGACAACGGCGACGCGGCCGCCGCCCCCACCGTCTTCGCCGGCAACGAGCTGGAGATCGCCGTCCGGCCCGGCAATCCCCTTCACGTCACCGCACTCCAGGGTCTCGCCAGCCCCTCGGTCAAGGTGGTGCTCTGCGCGAAGACCGTCCCCTGTGGCGCCGCCGCCCAGACCGCGCTCGCGGCGGCCAACGTCACGGTCACGCCCGTCAGTTACGAGCAGGACGTCACCGCCACGCTCACCAAGGTCGAGCTCGGCGAGGCCGACGCGGGTCTCGTCTATCAGACCGACGTCAAGGGTGCGGCCGGCAAGGTCGACGGCGTGACCTTCCCCGAGTCCGTCTGCGCGATCAACAAGTACCCGATCGCGACGCTCTCCCAGGCCCCCAACTCGGCAGGGGCCGCTGCGTTCGTCGCGTTGGTGCAGTCGCCGGACGGTCAGAAGGTGCTCACCGAGGCCGGCTTCCTCGGCCCGTCGGCCTCCCCGTCCGCCTCAGCCTCGACGTGCCGGTCCTCGTCCCCGTCGGCCCCGGCTGCCGGCTCCGCCTCCGCCTCGCCGGCCACGCCCTGAAGGGTCGGGCCGGGGGCGGGTCGCGCGGTCGGCCGCGGGTGGGTCGCACCTCCGACCGGCCCGACGCCTTGAACGGTGACGCCGCCGGCGATGAACCACGTCGGCCACGGGCTGCTACCCGCGTGCGGGCTCCAGGACGAAGACGGGGATCAGGCGGTCGGTCTTCGCCTGATACTCGGCGTAGGGCGGATACGCGGCGACCGCTCGCTCCCACCACTCGGCCTTCTCGGTCCCGGCGATCTCACGTGCCGTCATGTCACGGCGTACGGGCCCGTCCTGGAGCTTCACGTGCGGGTCGGACTTGACGTTGAAGTACCAGACCGGGTGACGGGGGAAGCCGCCGTTCGAGGCCACGGCCGCGTACCGCCCCTCGTGCTCCACGCGCATCAACGGGATCTTGCGGATCTTGCCGCTCTTCGCGCCGCGTGTCGTGAGAATGACGACCGGCAGGCCCGTGTCCCAGAGCGTCGATCCCTGTGTGCCGCCCGAACTCTCGTACAGCTCGACCTGTTCGCGGATCCACTGCACGGGACTCGGCTCGTACTCGCCCTCAAGCGCCATCGCATTCACCCCATCGTCACGTCATGAAATGTGGTGTCCGACAGGTGGCCGGATGAGGCGCAGAGCGCCCACGACCAGCAGGGAATGAGGACTGTCGAGGCCCTTGTCCCCGCTCCGGTGAGGCACCTCTCAGGTGAGGCAGCATATCGGGTGCCACCCGCGTGCCCGTGCCGGAATCGGTGGCTGTTCGGGTGATCTCACGGGCCCCGGGCGGTGCTGCTGGTCGAGAGGCCGCAGGGCCGGCTCATTGTTCGAGCCTGCCGCCGCCGAACTCGGCCTCGCCCGGGACCCGGTGTCTTCGAGAGGCTGCCCGTCAGTGACGGGTGGCCGTCGGGATCCGGGCGAGGACGGCCGTCGCCTGCGCCGTGTCGGCGCGCAGCCAGGCGGCCAGGTGCTCCCGGACGGCCTCGGCGACGCAGGTGCGGACGGGTCCGTTGCCGAGCCGGTCGTGGAGGGCTCCCTCGAACTCGGGGTGGTCGAGCTTCACCGACACCACCGCGGTCAGGCCCGCACCGAGCTGGGCGGGAGTGAAGTCGGGGTCGGCCGGGGTGAGGAGCTGTTGTTCCCGGGCGTACGCGTTGACCGCGGCCGCCAGGCCGTCGCGGAAGCCGACCTCGTGCGCGCCGCCGCTGAGGGTCGGCCGGCTGTTGGCGTAGCTTGCGACCCGCTCCTCGCGGGAGTCGCACCAGCGGAGGGCCACCTCGACGGTTCCCTCCATCTCGGGGCACTCGCGCTCGAAGCCGATCACGTCCGGGTGGAGGGGGGCGCGGGCGGTCTGCGCTGCCACGTGGTCCCTCGGTCCGCCCGGGAAGCGGAAGCGGGCGGTCCGGGGCCCGGCGGGGCCGCGGTCATCGGTCAGGCTGATGTCCAACTCCCGGTTCAGGAATGCCAGTTCCCTGAAGTGCTCGGCCAATGCTTCGAACGAGAACTCCAGTGTCTCGAAGATCTCGGCATCGGGCCGGAAGGTGATCGCGGTCCCGCTGCCGTCGGCCGGCCCGGTGCGGACCGGCACCCCGACGGGCACGGCTCGCTCGTACTCCAGCACCCAGCGGGAGCCGTCGCGCCGCACTTCGGCCGTCAGGCGGACCGACAGCGCGTTGACGACGGCCAGCCCCACGCCGAAGAAGGCGCCGTACAGCGAGCGCCGGTCGCCCCGTGCCCCGCACCCGCCGGAGAGCGCGGTCAACCAGGTCTCCAGCGCGGGGCCGTCGCTGTGGCCGGCGTGCTCGACCGGCAGGCCCGGGCCGTCGTCGGCGACGCGGACGCCGCCGTCGGCGGTGAGAGTGATCTCGACGCGGCCGGCGGTGCCGCCGAGGATCTCGTCCAGTGCCCGCTCGGCGACCTCGAACGCCAGGTGGTGAAGGCCGCGTTCACCGACCGATCCGACGTACATCCCGGGCCGCTTCCGAACGGCCTCCAGCCCCTCCAGAACCACGATCATGCTGGCGTCGTACGCCGTGGGTTCCTCGCTCATGATGCCCCCTCCGAGAGTGTCCGACAGAGCTCCCCAGCCTAGGAGATTTCCGAGAAAACACCAGGTCAGGGCGGTTTCGGCGAGGCCGTGGACGGGCTTCTGAGGGGCAACCGGGAGCGCCCGGCCGCCTGGGTTCCGCACTACCGCCGCAACCCCGCCGTGCCCCGCCGAGGGCCTCCTGCGGCACCGTTTCGGGCGGCTGCGAGGCCACCAATTTCAGGAATTCCCCGCGACGGCCCGGCCTGCGACCCCGCGCCGGGCACTGACCGGTTCCGCGGTGCAGCCGTCAGTCCGCGCCCGCTCGCATAACGGGGACGTGGGGCGGGCCGGGGGCCAGGCCCGCGACGAGGTCGCCCGCGGTCAGGCGCTCCAGGTCTTCCGGCGCGGCGTCGACGGGGCCCGGGTAGAGCCGGTACAGCGTTCCGGACACCTGCTCCGGTGCGGGCACGTCGCCGTCCACCAGGGAGATGAACGCCCGTCGCCCGGAGAGGAGTTCCGAGAGGGCGGGGGCCGGCTCCGGCTCCTCGTCCCGGAGGGCCCGGAGGCGGGCCGCGAAGCGTCCGACGCTCTCCTCGGCGCCGCGCCGCCATCGCCGGACCCGGCCGTCGAGCCCGCGCACCAGCACGTCGTCCGTGCACGCGGCCGCCCGGGCGAGCGCGACGTCCCAGAGCGTGGCCCTGTTCTCCGGGGCGAAGTGCGCGAGGACGTCGCGGCTGAGTGCGCCGACCTCGGCCTGGTGCCGGTACACACTGTGGAAGCCGCCGTCCGCACCGGTGTTGAGGTCGGTCCAGGTGTACCGGCGGGCGGCCATGTCGACGATCATCGGTACGCACACCTTGGCGTCCCCGACCAGGTCGAGGCGCTGCCGGACGGACCGCGGGTGGAAGTGCGGGCTTCCGGAGGGGGTGACGCCCAGATCCATGAACCCGGTGAAAGCGTCGGTCAGTTGCTCGAAGGCGACGTCGTTGTAGCTGAACACGATCACGACCGCGTACCGCGAGCCGCCCGCGACCAGCCGTGCGAGGTCCAGGTCGACGAACTCCGTCGCCCCGTTCGGCGGCGGCGCGGACACGTAGTCGCCCGAGTGCACGGCGGCCCGGTCGCCGTGCACCAGGTTGGTGTAGTCGCACAGGCCGGTGAACTGCCAGCACTCGTCGTAGAGGGCCACCGACAGATCGAGGTCGACCCGTAGGCCCTCGGGCTGCATCCAGTGCAGGAACAGGCGCAGTCGCTCCCCGGCCGGCAGCGGCTGCCGACTGCCGCGCGGCACGCACACCAGGGTCCTGGCCGCGGCCCGCTCGGCGAACGGCGCGACCAGTTCGGCCAGCCCCTCGTCGAGCAGCGCCACCTCGTACCGCTCGCCGTCCGCGCCGCTCCGCCGCAGAAGCTCGGTCTCGATCGCCAGGACCACCGGGCGGGCGAGCGCGGCGGGCACCACCGCGCCGTGGTCCTCCCGGGCGTGCGCCAGCGAGACCGTCCCACGCGGGAAGTACAGCCGCCGTTCCCCCGCCGTCCGCGTGCCGCGCAGCGCCCCGTAGGCGCCGAGCAGCGGGCCGGGTGCCACTCGGGCCAGCGCGGCGGTGACGGTGTCCAGCGCACCCGGGGCGAGCGGCGTCCCGGGCGCGGCGGTGGCGTGCACCCGCAGGACGTGGTGCAGCCTGCGCACCAGCTCGCCCGGCCGGTGGGCCAGCACCCGCAGGGCGCCCTCGGTGTCCCCGGCGGCGAGCAGGGCCTCGACCCGACCGGGGAATCCGGTGAACCCCAGGCGGGTGCGCTCCCCGGCGCTCACCACGCGCAGTGGCCCGGCGTGCGGTTCGGCGAACTCCCGCCCCACCTCGTGGGTGCGCAGGTCCGTCCCCCGCAGCACCACGAACGCCGCGGTGACGTTCGGGACGCGCCGCCGGTGCTCGTACGGGTGCAGCAGCTCACCGGCCCGCAGCCAGGCCGACCGGTGGCGGCGCAGGTCCTCGACGAGGGCCGTCGGGTGCAGCCCCTCCATGATCTCCAGCAGACCGCGCCGGACCGGTCGGGACAGGCCCCGCAGTCGCAGCCGCCGCGCGGTGCCGGGCAGCAGGTCGGGCTCGGCGCCGGACCACGCCCACAGCAGCCGCAGCACATCGGTCGCGGTGTCGATCCGCTCGGCGAGGACCGGCAGGGCGTCCGCCCCGCCGCGCCGCAGCAGGGCGGCGAGCACGGTGGCCTTGACCTCCCGCAGCGGGATCCGGACGGGCAGCCGCTGCGGCAGGTCCGCCGGTGCGTGGGCGAGCAGAGCGGCCAGGTCGTCGCGGTCCTGTGGCGACAACGGGGTGCGGCGCGCCAGCAGCCGGTCGAACTCGCCCATGGCGGCGGTGACCTGGTCGGCCGTGATCAGCCGCAGCGGACGCAGCGCCTGCTCGCCGCCGAACTCCAGGGCCGCCCGCTGCCCGATCCGGTTGTCCTCGGGGAGGTACGTACCGGCGCTCAACGGCGTACCACAGGTCGGGCACCACTCGGCCCGGCCGTCCGCCGTGAGCCCGTCGAAGCAGCCGGCGCAGAGCAGGTGCGCGCACGGCGCGAGCGCGCCGATGCCGGCCTCGGCGCCGCGTCGACCACAGTGCGAGCACGGCTGCCGGGGCTGGTTGAGCAGGAACGCCCGGATCTGCCGGGTCCAGAACAACTGCGCGTGGTCGGGCACGGCATCGGGGAAGCGGCGGAACAGCGGTACGTGCTCCCGGTCGGCACCGAGCAGATGGTCGATCCGGACGAGCAGCCCGTCGCCGACCTCCGCCAACCGCGTGGGTGACAACCTGGCCAGCGCGGACCTCAGTTGACTGGTGAGCAGGAATCCACGCCGCGCCAGATCGGCGTCCAGCGCCACCAGTCCGCGCGTAGTCCACGGGTCGGGTTCGGGCAGCAGGTCACGGGGCGCCACACAGACGGCACCACGCCGGCGAAGCAGGAACGAACCGAGATCGAGGTCGACATCACTGTCGAAGGGAGCCGTGATGGCTCGGGGCATGCGGAAAGACCCTCACGAAAGTGGCAGGGAAGAGCAGAGAAGGGCGGAGAGGGGGCGCACTACAGGTTTCGGAAGGAGTGGAGAAGGAAGCACGCCGCGGAGCCGCCCGCCCGATCAACTGGCGGGTGAGCAGCACGCGGCCGCGTTCGGTGTCGTAGGGCAGGACGACCGCGCCGTTGCCGCGGTCGTAGGTCTCGCGCTGCTGGGTGACCCAGCGTCCGTCGCGGCGCCGGTAGTCGAAGGTGGTGCGGCGCAGGACGTGCCAGCCCTGGGAGGTGAGCTCGACGTCGCGGACCACGACGTCGGGGTTGCGGTTCGGGTCCCGGCCGACGCGGTCGAGGCCGGTGCGGCCGCGGTGGTCGGGGGCGTCGACGCCGGGGCGGGCGTTCACGCGTTCTCCTGCGGGGTGCGGCAGGGGATCTCGTTCACGTCGTGGTAGACGGGCAGGCCGCGGCGGCGGGCGGTGGCGACGTCCTGATCGGCCCCGGTGGAGTCGCCGGGGAGTCGGAGCACGGCGTCGCAGTGGGTGAGCAGGCGCTCGGCGGTCGGGTAGAGGACCTCGTCGGCGAGGGGGTCGGTGGGGCCCGCGCCGGCGGAGCACAGGACGGGCAGGGCGATCCACTCCCCGATCACGGGGACGTGGCCGGCGGCGAACACCGGCCAGGCCGCGGCTTCGAGGCGCGCGAGGTTGGCGGCCATGGCCTGCGGATCGCCGTCGGTGCCGGAGCGGTAGGGCCCGGCGATGAGGATGAGCATGGGCTTGTCGGTCATGGCGCGCTACACTACACGCAGAAACGTGCAAGAACAGGAGAAAGTACGGATGCTGGCTGCCGAGAGACGTGACCACCTGCTGGCTCTGCTCGCCCGCGAAGGCAAGATCGTCGCCAAGGACGTCGCCGCCGACCTGGGCATCTCCGAGGACAGCGTGCGCCGGGACCTGCGCGACCTCGCCGCCGAAGGACTGTGCCAGCGGGTCTACGGCGGGGCCCTGCCCGTCTCCCCGGCCATCGCGGACTACGCCGCCCGCCAGACCGTCACCCCCGACGGCAAGCGGCGGGTCGCCGCGGTGGCCGCCACGCTGGTGCAACCGGGCAGCGCCCTGATCCTGGACGGCGGCACCACCGCCCTCGCGGTCGCCGGCGCCCTCCCGCCGGACCTGGCCTGCACCGTGATCACCCACAGCCCGACGATCGCGGCCGCCCTGCTCGACCACCCCCGGGCCGAGGTCTTCCTGCTCGGCGGCCGCATCTTCAAGCACTCGGCGGTCGCCTGCGGGGCGGCCGCGGTCGAGGCCGCCCAGAACGTCTCGGCCGACCTGTGCCTGCTCGGCGTCACCGGCGTCCACCCGCAGGCCGGCCTGACCACCGGCGACGCCGAGGAGGCAGCGATGAAGCGCGCCCTGGCCGCGCGGGCCGCGGACACCTACGTCCTCGCCTCGTCCGAGAAGATCGGCACCGCCTCCCGGTTCCGCGTCCTGCCCTGGGAGGACGTGAGCGGACTCATCACCGACGCCGACCCTGGCCACCCGGTCCTCGAACAACTCACGGCGCACGGCGTGGAGATCCTGACGGCCGGCTGACGGCCACCATGCCAAGCGCGGGGCAGGAGCTGGTTGCGAGACCGTTCGGGGTGGGGCCGGCGGCCCCGGGTGTCAGGGCTCGGTGGACATGGACCTGATGCCGGTGCTGAAGGTGGCGGTGACCGCACCGATGGAGACGACCAGGGCGAAGACCAGCATCGCCGCCGCGCTGGACAGGTGGTCCAGCAGCAGGCCCGCCAGGGCGGGGGCCAGGGCCGCGGCGGAGGTGGCGGCCAGGATGACGACGCTGAAGACGCGGCCCTGGAGGTGGTCCGGGGTGATGGCCGCCTGGTAGCCGAAGAGGGCCGCGTTGGCGGTGGGGCCGAGGAAGACGGCGGCGGCGAGCGGAACGGCGGCCAGCACACTGGTGGAGAACAGCGCGCTGGCGGCCATCAGCGCGGCGGTGGCCCAGCTGAGCACCAGGATCAGCGTCGGCAGCCGCAGCCGGCGCTGGACGGCGGGGGCGGCGAAGGCGCCGAGGAGGCCGCCCACCGCGAAGATCGTGCTGGCCAGGCCGACCAGGTAGGACGAGGTCCCGGAACGCTGGAGCGAGACGATGATCGCGAAGATCATGCCCGTGAACGCCATGTTGAGCGGGGCGGCGATCAGCAGCAGGGCGCGCAGGAAGGGGTTGGCCAGGACGAACCGCAGGCCCTCGGCCCCGGCCGCCGCGCCGGAGGACTCGGCCGCCTCCTTCCGGGGCTCCTGCATCGGCTCGCGGATCGCCAGCAGGGCGGCCAGTGAGAGGAGGTGGCTCAGCGCGTTGCCGAGGAACGGCACAGACCTGCCCAACCCGAACAGCAGACCGCCCAGCGGCGGGCCGGCCAGCTGGGTCCCGTACGAGCGCGCCTCGTTGCGGGCGACCGCGTCGGAGAGCTGGTCGGGACGGACCAGGTTGCGCACGGCCGCGTGCTCGGCGGTGCTGAACACGGCGTTGGCGGCGGCGCCGACGACGACCAGCACCAGCACCATCGCCATGTTGGCGACGTCGGCGAGCACGGCCGCGCCGAGCGCGCCGTAGGCGGCGGTCCGCAGGACGTCGCAGAGCACCATCAGCCGCCGCCGGTCGAAGCGGTCGGCCAGGACGCCGGCCGGCAGCCGGCAGACCATGCCGGCCACCAGGGCGGTGGTGCCGACCAGGCCGGCCGCGGTGGGCGACCCGGTCAGCTGGAGCACCAGCAGCGGCAGGGCCAGGTTGGCCATGGCGCTGCCGAGGTCGGAGAGGCACTGGCTGGTCCAGAGCAGGTTGAACGCTCGGTTGCGCCAGAGACCGGGCGGCGGCTCGGTCCCGGTGGCGGGGACGGTGTCCTCGGTGGTCGGCCGCACTACTGCCTCGCTTTCGGAGCACGTCGGGTACGGCGGGCGGGTCCCGCGAACGGGAGGGACGGCACGCACGGGAGGGACACGACGGACGGGCCGGACGGCACGGACGGGGTCACCGGGGCCACCAGGAGCCGAGGGCGGGGCGCAGGTCGTCGAACCACTCGGCGGCCGGGTCGTGGTGGGCGAAGAACTGACGGCCCACCTGGCGCGCGTCACGGGCCTGGAGCAGCCGCAGGGAGAACACCTCGGTGCCGCCGATGTCCGTGACGGCGTCGATGAGCACCTTGCCGGGGGCGGCCGACATCACCGGCCCCCGGGCGCTGCGGGCCAGGCCGGAGACGCCTCGTACGGAGTCCGTGTAGATCTGCAGGGCCCGGGTCAGCGGGACGCCGAAGTAGTTGCGGGCGCCCGTGTCGCGCTCGACGAACATGTAGTAGGGCACCACGCCCAGTTCGACGAGCCGCTGCCACATCGCGGACCAGTCCTCGGCCCGGTCGTTGACGTGCGCGATGACCGGCGCCTGGGCCCGGATCACCGCCCCGGTGGCCCGGATGCGCCGGATCGCCTCGCCGACCTCGGGGTGCTCCAGTTCGCGGACGTGGGAGAAGTGGGCCATCACCGCCACGTGCCGGCCGCCGGCCACGATGCGGTCGAACAGCCGGAGCATGTCGTCGGCGTCCTGGTCGGTGGTGAAGCGGGCGGGCCAGTAGGACAGCGCCTTGGTGCCGAAGCGGATCGTCCGTACGTGCTCCAGTTCCGGGGCGAGCAGCGGGGTCACCCACCGGTCCAGCACCGTGGCGCTCATGATCATGGGGTCGCCGCCGGTGAAGAGGACGTCGGTGACCGAGGGACTGGCGGCCAGGTAGGAGACCACCCGGGAGACGTCGCCCGCGGCCTGCCGGATGTCGGCGTTGCCGACGAACTGCGACCAGCGGAAGCAGTACCCGCAGTAGGAGTGGCAGGTCTGCCCCTGCGAGGGGAAGACCAGGACCGTCTCGGCGTACTTGTGCTGCACGCCCGCCAGCGGGCTGCCCTCGTGGACCGGCACGTTCGCGTCCACCTGGGCGCCCGGATTGGGGTTGAGCAGCGCATGGGCCGCGCGGGCGGCCTTGCGGATCACGCCCGGGGAGGCGGCGGCCAGGTGGAGCGCCGACAGGGTCTCGAACATGTCCGGCGGCAGCATGTCCCGGTGCGGGAAGGTGAGCCGGAAGATCGGGTCGTCGGGGACGGCGGACCAGTCCACCAGCTCGTCCACGACGTACTGGTTGACCTTGAACGGTAGGACCGAGGAGACCACCCGCAGTTCGTGCAGGTACTCCGCGGGCATCCCCCGCTCGGCGGCCAGCCGCTCCAGCCGCTCGTGGGAGTAGACCTTCATCACCACCACCTCTCTGTCCTGCTTTCTCGTGGATGCCCGGAGCTCCGGAGGCCGCCTGGCGCCCGGGCCGCGCGGGCCCGGGGCCGCCGCGTCGGTGCGGCGGCCCCGGGTGCGGATACGTCGGGTGCGGATACGTCGGGTGCGGATGCGTCAGGACTGCTCGGCCGCGGCCATCCGCAGGCGCAGGCTCAGCGGGCGCATGTCCGTCCACACCTCGTCGATGTGGGCCAGGCAGGCGCTCTTGACGCCCTCGAAGCCGGTGGCCGTCCAGCCGGTGGGCAGCTCGCGGCCCGCGGCCCAGATGGAGTACTGCTCCTCGTGGTTCACCACGACCTGGTAGACGGTGTCGTCCTCGGTGTCGGACATCTCAGGTGGTCCTTTCTGGTGTCGGGTGTCAGGTGTCGCGCGGGATCGGTGGTGGGGCGGTCAGAGCCGGACCGGCAGCGACCGGAGACTGCGGTTGAGCAGCGAGGGCTGCCAGCGGACCTCGTGGTCGGCCAGGGCGAGGCGCGGCGAGGCCGCCAGCAGGTCGGTGAGCGCCGCCCCGGCGACCAGGCGGGCCAGCGGCGCGCCCAGGCAGAAGTGCTCGCCGTGGCCGAACCCGAGGTGCGGATTGGGGGAGCGGCCGATGTCCAGCTCGTCGGGGCGGTCGAACCTGGACGGGTCCCGGTTGGCGGCCGCGGTGACCAGGTAGAGCCGGTCGCCGGCCCGCAGGGTGCGGTCTCCCAGGGCGAAGTCGGCCGCGACCTGGCGGACCGACAGCTTGGAGGGCCCGTCGAAGCGCAGCAGCTCCTCCACGGCGCCGCGCGCCGACTCGGGGTCGGCGCGCAGCAGTTCGAGCTGGTCGGGCCGGCGCAGCAGGTTCCACACGCCGACGGCGATCAGGTTGCTGGTGGTCTCGCCGCCCGCGAACGCGATGTGGGTGAGCATGGCGACGAACTCGTCCTCGCCGACCTCCTCGCCCACCAGGCCGCCGGCCAGGGCGGCGCTGATCAGGTCGGCCCCCGGCTCCTCGCGGCGCCTGCGGACCAGCCGGCGCAGGTACGCGAAGAGGTCCAGCAGGGCCCGGTGGGAGTTCTCGGTCTCCTCCGGCGACTGCACCGAGCCGAGGGCGAGGTCGCCGACCATGATCGCCCAGCGCTGGAAGTCCGCGGTGTCCTCCGGCGGCACGCCCATCCAGGCCGCCGCGACAGTGGCGGGCAGCGGGCGGGCGAAGTCGGCCACCAGGTCGGTGACCGGGCCGCCGGCGCCGGCCGCGGCGGTCAGCCGGGCCACCGCCTCCTGCACCATCGGGCGGTTGCGCCGGATCTGCCCGGGGCCGAAGGCGCCCCGGAAGACGCTGCGCAGCCTGCGGTGTTCGGGCGGGTCGACGAAGACCATCCAGCCGGCCATGATCTGGAAGGCGCGGGCGGCCTCCGGGCCGAGCAGGTGCAGGGGCGTCTGGGACAGCACCGGGGTGATCCGGTCGGCGGACACCGCGGGCTCCGCGAAGCACGCGGCCACCTGGTCGTAGCCGGTCACCAGCCAGGCCCGGTTGGCCGGGCTCCAGTGCACGGGCGCGGCCTCGCGCAGTCGGGCGAGGTGGGGGAACGGGTCGGCGACGACCTCGTCGTCCAGCAGGTAGGGGTCGAGGGCCCGGTCGGTGGCGGTCACGTCGTCTGCTCCATCAGGTCGGCGGCGATGGCGGCGACGGCGGCCACGTCCGGGTCGGTGACCATGCTCCGGTGGGTGCCGGGCAGGTGGTGGACGGTCAGCTCGCCGGGGAAGAGCTCCCGGCAGCGCCGCTCGTACGCGGCGTAGCCGTCGCCCGCGGCGACGGACCTCCGGTCCGGGGCGGCGTCGAGGGCCTCGGCGCTGACCACCAGGTGCACCGGGCCCCGGTAGGGCTCGGGGCGGTAGCCGGCCGCGGCGCGCAGCAGGGCCGTCCACATCGCCACGGGCCAGTCGGCGCCCAGGTGGGCCTCCGTCTCGTTGACGCCGGCGGCGAGCAGGGTCGTCACCAGCTCCCGCTCCTGGCTGAGCCTGGCCGGCGTGCCGGGGGAGAGCTCCCGGATCGCCTCGCGCAGGGCGACCGCGCGGTCCAGCAGGTCGAGTGCCTCGGTGACGGCGAACATGCCGTCCTCGTCGGGTACCGCGGGCTCCAACAGCAGCAGCACCTCGACCCGCTCGCCCGCCGCCGTGAGCTGGATGGCCATCTCCTGGACGATGTTGCCGCCCATCGACCAGCCGAGCAGCGCGTACGGACCCTGCGGCCGGTGGGCCCGCAGCTGCCGGACGTAGTCCTCGGCCAGGGCCTGCATCGTGTCGGCGTCGGTGCCGCCGTCGAGGCCGCGGGCCTGGAGGCCGATCACCGGCCTGCCGGGCGGCAGGGCCCTGGCCAGCGGGAGGTACCAGGCGACGCTGCCGCCGCTCGGGTGCACGCAGTACAGCGGGTTCCCGCTGCCCTCGCGGAGTACGACGAGCACCTCGCCCTCCCGGCGCCGCGCCGGGGCGGCGTCCGCGAGCCCCGCCGCCCCGTCCGGGCCGGCCTGGACCCGGGTGGTGACGGCGGCGGCCAGCGAGGCCACGGTGGGGTTCTCCAGCAGGTCGGCCACCCCGACCGGGAGGCCGAGGTCGCAGGCCCGGGCGGCGACCCGGACGATGGCCAGCGAGCTGCCGCCGAGGTCGAAGAAGTCGTCGTGCACCCCGACCCGGTCCAGCCGCAGGATCTCGGCCCAGAGCTTGGCCAGCGTGGTCTCGGCCTCGGTGCGCGGCCCCACGTACGGGTGCTCCGGCTCGACCAGCCCGTCCGGCGCGGGCAGCGCCGCGCGGTCGAGCTTGCCGTTGGCGGTCACCGGCAGCGCGGCCAGCGGCACGAGCGCCGTCGGGACCAGGTAGGCCGGGAGGCGGTCGCGCAGCCAGCGGCGCAGTTCGGCGGTCGTGGGCAGGGCGGACCCGGCCGCCGGCACCAGGTACGCCACCAGGACGGCGTCGCCCGGCCGGTCGGTGCGGGCGAGGGCGGCGGCGGCCGCCACGCCGGGGTGCGAGGTCAGGACGGCCTCGATCTCGCCCGGTTCGATCCGGCGGCCCCGGATCTTCACTTGGCCGTCCAGCCGGCCGCCGAACTCCAGCTCGCCGTCGGCCCGCAGGCGCCCCCGGTCGCCGGTGCGGTAGAGCCGCCGGCCGTGGCCGGCCGGGTCGGGGACGAACCGTTCCGCCGTCAGACCGGGCTGGCCGACGTAGCCGAGGGCCAGGCAGTCGCCGCCGACGAAGATCTCCCCGGACGCGCCGACCGGGACGGGGCGCAGCGCCTCGTCGAGGACCAGGACGGTCGTCCGGGCCAGCGGCCGGCCGATCGGGACGGCGACCGCGTCGGGGGCGACGGCGCCCACCTCGTGTCGGGTGACGATGAAGGTGCACTCCACCGGGCCGTACGCGTTGATCACGCGCAGGGCGGGCAGCTGGCTGCGCAGCTCGCGCAGGTGGGCCGGGGAGGCGGCCTCGCCGCCGGTGATCAGCTGGCGCAGGCCGCGCAGCCCGTCCGGGTCCTGCTCGACGACCAGGTTGAGGAGTGTGGTGGTGAGGAAGGCGGTGGTGACGCCGTGCCGCCGCAGCGAGGCGGCGATGCCGGCCGGGGTGAGCGCTTCGGCGGGGTGGAGCGCGCAGGTGCCGCCGGTCAGCAGCGGCCCGAGGATCTCGAAGACGGCCGCGTCCCAGCTGACGCTGCTCAGGTGCAGGACCGTCTCGTGCTCGTCGAGGCGCACGAAGTCCTGGGCGACCAGCGAGTCGACGACCGCGCGGTGCGGCAGTGCGATGCCCTTCGGGCGGCCGGTGGAGCCGGAGGTGTAGAGCACGCAGGCCGTGCTGTCGGCGTCGGGAAGCGCCAGGCCGTCGGTCGTGAGGCCGTCGTCCAGCGGGAGGCCGTCCTCGGGGCCGTCCTCGGCGAGGCTCAGGACGGTGCCCACCCGGGCGGGTACGACCCCGCTCCAGACGGGCTGGACGAGCACCACGTCCGCGCCGGTCTCCGCGACCATCCGGTCGAGGCGCAGGGCCGGGTCGTGGGGGTCCAGCGGCAGGTACGCGGCGCCGGACCTGAGGATCCCGAGCATGCCCGCCACCAGGTCCGCGGAGCGCTCCGCGCAGAGCCCGACGACCCGGCCGGGTCCGGCACCGTGCCGGCGCAGCCGCCGGGCGATGCGATCGGCCCGCGCCCGCAGCCCGGCGTACGTGATCGTGCGGCCGTCGGCCGTGGCCAGCGCCACCCGGTCGGGGTGCGCGGCCGCCCGCTCCTCGAAGAGCGCCGCCACGCTGCGGTCGTCCCGGGCCTCGGCGGTCTCCCGCGCCGGGCGCAGGTCCCGGGCCTCGGCGGGCAGGCCGGGGGCCGCCTCCGGGTCGGCGACCATCGCGGCGAGCAGCGCGCAGTAGGTGTCGGCGAGCCGTTCCACCTCGCCCCGGGACATCCGGCCGGCGTCGGCCTCGAACGAGACGCCCGTCGGGCCGGTGGTGACCATCAGTCCGAAGTTGGTCCGGGCGATCTCCTCGATGTCCTCCTTGTGCTCGCTGCCCAGGCCGTGGAAGTGCACGTAGTTGAAGGCGGTGTCGACCAGTACCTCCCCGGCCCACCGGCCGCTCTGCAGCTCGGCCAGCGGGAAGCGGCGGTGGGGGATCACCTCCCGCTCGGCGGCGAAGACGTCCTGCAGCAGCCCGAGCCAGCTGGTCGCGGCGGAGTGCGTGCCGAACGGCACCACGTTGAGGAACACCCCGCGCATCCCGTCCGCCCCGGCCCGCTCGGGGCGGCCGTTGGTGGCCATCCCGGTCGAGTAGGCGTCGCCGTCGGCGAGCCGGCGCATCAGGTGGTAGTAGGCGGTGAACAGCACCGTCCGGCGGGGCACCCCGGCCCGGGCGGCGAGCGCGTCGATGCCGGCCCGCAGGTGTCCGTAGGAGCGGAGCGCCTCACAGGTGGACTTGTCCGCCAGGTCGCCGCCGGCGGCGCGCGGCAGGCGCACCGGCGGGAAGGACTCCACCACGGCGTCCCAGAACGCCCGGGCGGCGGGGTCGGCGACGGCGGCGCGCTCCAGCGCCACGTACTCGGCGAAGGCGGGCACCGGCGGGCCGTCCAGCGGGTCGTTCATCGGGCCGTCCGGCGGGCCGTCCAGCGGGTCCGCCTCCGGCGAGCCGGTCGCGGGGGTGCCGGTCGCGCCGGCCGCCGGGGCGCCGCCGGTACGGGCCCGCCGGTGCCGCTCGACCAGCTCGGCGATCAGCGAGGTGAGGCTCCAGCCGTCCAGGACGGCATGGCAGTCGGTGATGGTGAGCCGGTACTCGGTCTCGTTGAGCACGTGCACGTGGAGCCGGATCAGCGGCGGCACCGCCAGCTCGAACCAGCGCCCCGCCTCGGCGCGCAGGTACTCGCGGACCCGCTCGGCCGCGGCGGCCTCGCCCAGGCCCCGCAGGTCGTCCACCCCCACCGGCAACTCGGCGGTGGGGTGGACCAGTTGCAGCGGTTCGTCGTAGCCGCTCCAGTCGAAACCGGTCCGCAGGATCTCGTACCGGCGGACCACCGCCCGGGCGGCGTCTCGCATCGCCCCGGCGTCGAACCCGGCGGGCTCCTGGATCCGGAAGCTGGTCACGTTGTGGTACGCGCCCTTGCCGGCGTCGGCGAGCAGTTCGTAGAGCATGCCCTGCTGCATCCGGGTCAGCGGGTACGCGTCCGCCAGCCCGGCGGGCAGCCGCTCGCGGTCCGCCGCCGACAGCAGGGTGAACGGCTCCACCGGTCCGGTGGCCGCGGACGGCTCCCGCCCGGGGGCGTCCGCCGCGCGCGCCCGCTCGGCGGCGTCGTCCACGGCGCGGGCCAGCTCGCCCAGCCCCTGGTGGGCGAAGACGTCGCGCAGCGCCACCGCCAGCCCGCGCTGCTCCGCCAGGCCCACCACGCGCAGCGCCAGGATCGAGTCCCCGCCGAGGTCGAAGAAGCGGTCGGTGACGCCGACCCGCTCCACGCCGAGCGCCGCGCACCACACCCCGGCGAGCGCCCGCTCGGTCGGGGTGGCCGGCGGGACGTGCCGCCGGACGCTGTCCAGGCCGGCGCCCTCGGCCGCCGGCAGCGCCCGGCGGTCTATCTTGCCGTTGGCGGTCAGCGGCATCGCCGCGAGCACCGTGAACGAGGCGGGCACCATCGGCTCGGGCAGGCGGTCGAGCAGCCGGCGCCGCAGCTCGTCGCGGTCCAGGGCGCCGCCGGGGACCAGGTAGGCGTGCAACCGGTACTCGCCGCTGCGCGTCCCCCGGGCCACCACGGCGGCCTGCTCGACGGCCGGGTGGCCCAGCAGTGCGGCCTCCACCTCGCCGAGCTCGATCCGGTGGCCGCGGATCTTCACCTGGTCGTCGGCGCGGCCCCGGTACTCCAGGGTCCCGTCGGGCAGTCGGCGGGCCCGGTCGCCGGTGCGGTAGAGCCGGGACCCCGGCCGGGTGCCGAACGGGTCGGGGACGAACCGCTCGGCGGTCAGCCCCGGCCGGCCGAGGTAGCCGCGGGCCGGGCCGGCGCCGCCCACGTACAGCTCGCCGACCACGCCGGGCGGGACCGGCCGCAGGTGCCGGTCCAGGACGTGGACGCTCAGGTCGCCCAGGGCCCGGCCGATGGGGGAGAGCGCCGCGCCGGCGAGGTCCGCGGAGGTGACGGTGTGGTGGGTGACGTGCACCGTGGTCTCGGTGATGCCGTACATGTTGACCAGCCGGACCCCGGCGCCCGGGCCGTCCAGCCAGCCGTCCAGCTCGGGCAGGTCCAGCTTCTCCCCGCCGAGCACCACGGTCCGCACGCCCAGCGCGGCCAGCGGCCGCCCGGCGAGGGCCGCCCGCAGGTTGCGGAAGGCACCCGGGGTCTGGCTGAGTACCGAGACCCGCTCGGCCTCGACCAGCGCGGCGAACCGGCCCGGGTCCCGGGCGGTGTCCCGGTCGACCAGTACCACGCTGCCGCCCCGGGTCAGCGCGCCCCACAGCTCCCAGACCGAGAAGTCGAAGGCGTACGAGTGGAACAGGCTCCAGACCCCGCCCGGGGCCAGCTCCAGCGCCTCCTCGCAGGCGTCCAGCAGCCGGACCACCTGACGGTGCGGCACGCAGACGCCCTTGGGGCGGCCGGTGGAGCCGGAGGTGTGGATGATGTACGCCAGCGCGTCGGCGTCGCCGAGCGGCTCCGGGTCGCGGTCCGGCTCGGCGTCCAGCGCCGGGTCGTCCAGGCGCAGCTGCGCGCCGACGCCGGCCGGGACCTTGTCGCCGAGGCCGGGCGAGACCACCGCCAGGGCGATGCCCGCGTCCGCCGACACGTACGCCAGGCGCTCGCGCGGATGTTCCGGGTCCAGCGGCAGGTACGCGCCGCCGGCCTTGAGGATGCCGAGGATCCCGACCGCCAGGTCGGCGTTGCGCTCCACGCACAGCCCGACCACCGTCTCGGGGCCGACCCCGGCGGCGCGCAGCCGGTGGGCGAGCCGGTTGGCCCGCCGGTTCAGGGCCGCATAGTCGAGCCGCTCGCCGCCGGCGACCACCGCGAGGGCGTCCGGCCGCGTCGCCGCGTGCCGCTCGAAGCGCCGGTGGAGCAGGTCGCCGCCGTCGTACGAGCGCTCGGGGGCCGCCCACGCGGCGAGCCGGCGGCGCTCCTCCTCCGGCAGCAGCTCCAGCGCCGACAGCGGGGTGTCCGGGTGCGCGAGCGCCTGCTCCAGCAGGTGCGTGTACTGCTCGGCCCAGCGCCGTGCGGTCTCCGGGCTCCACAGGTCCGCCCGGTGGAAGAAGGCGGCGACCACGCCCTCGGGCCGGCGGGCGGCCTGGAGCACCAGGTCGAACTTGACGGCGTCCAGGTCCAGGTCGTAGCGGGTGCCGGTGAGCCCGGCGAGCCGGACCGGGCGGTCGTCGGCGTCCTCGTCCAGGCTGAACATGGCCTGGAACAGCGGGGTGCGGTGCAGCTCCCGGTCGGGGGCGAGCGCGTCGACGATCCGCTCGAACGGGACGTCCTGGTCCTCGTACGCGTCGAGGGCGTCCGCGCGCACCCGGTGCAGCACCTCGCCGAAGGACGGGTCCCCGGACAGGTCGGCCCGCAGGACCGAGGTGTTGACGAAGAATCCGATCAGCTGCTCCACCTCGGGGCGGCTGCGCCCGGCGACCGGGGTGCCGACGGCGAAGTCGCTCTGGCCGCTCCAGCGGGACAGCAGGACCTCGAACCCGGCCAGCAGGGTCATGAACAGCGTTGCCCCGTGCCGGCGGCCGAGCCCTTCCAGGCCGGCCACCAGCTCCGGTGCCAGCGTGAACTCGCGGACCGCGCCCGCGGTGGAGCGCCCGGCCGGGCGGGGGCCGTCGGTGGGCAGCTCCAGCGGCGGCAGCCCCGCCAGCCGTCTGCGCCAGCGGTCCGGCCGGCCGGACCGTCGGTCCCCGGCGGCCGCGGTACGGCGCTGCCAGGCGGCGAAGTCGGCGTACCGGACGGGTGGTTCGGGCAGCGTGCCGCCGGCGTAGAAGGCCTCCAGCTCGCGCACCAGGACGCCCGTCGACCAGCCGTCGGCGGCGATGTGGTGCAGCGCCACCAGCACCACGTGCTCCTCCTCGGCGAGCCGCCAGAGGGTGACCCGCAGGACCGGACCGGCCGCGAGGTCGAAGGGCTCGTCGGCGGCTTCCCGGACGGCCCGGGCGAGCTCCCCGGCCGGGACGTCCCCGCGCCAGTCGACGCCGGGCCAGCCGGGGTCCACGTGCTGGCGGACGGCACCGTCGGCCACGGTGAACCGGGTGCGCAGCGGCTCGTGCCGGGCCACCACCCGGTCGAAGGCGGCGGCCAGCCGCGCGCGGTCCAGCGGTCCGGTCAGCCGCCAGGCCACCGGGATGGTGTATGCCGGGCCCGGTCCCTCCAGCCGGTCCAGGAAGACCAGCCGCTCCTGGCCGAACGACACCGGGAGGTCCCCGGTGCCGGTGACCGGGGTCATCGCGTCCGCGTCCGGGCCGGGGCCGGCCAGCCCCGCCAGCCGTCGGCGGAGCAGCTCCCGCTGAACGGGGGAGAGGTCGCTCATGAGTTCTCCTCCAGCTTCCGGGCGAGCCCGGCGATGGTCCGGGCCTCGAAGAAGGCGCGGAGCGTGACCGTGGCGTCGAGTCGTGACCGCAGCCGGGAGATCACCCGCATCGCGGTCAGGGAGTGGCCGCCGAGGTCGAAGAAGTCGTCCTCGACCCCGATGTCCGGCCGGTGCAGCAGTTCGGCCCACACCTCGGCGAGGGCCTTCTCGGTGTCGGTGCGCGGGGCGACGTGCGCGGCCCCGCCGACGGCGGCCGGCTCCGGCAGCGCGGCCCGGTCCACCTTGCCGTTGCCGAGCAGCGGCAGGGCGTCCAGGACCACCAGGGCGGCGGGGACCATCGCGTACGGCAGGACGGCCTCCAGATGGGCCCGCAGTGCGGGGACCGTCACCGGGGAGCCCGGCACCTGTTGGGCGTAGCCGGTGAGCCGCCAGCCGTTCGGGCCGTCGGGGCGGGCGACCACGGCCGCCGCGCCCACACCGGGGTGCGCGGCGAGGGCCGCCTCCACCTCGGCCGGCTCGATCCGCACGCCCCGGACCTTCACCTGGCGGTCCAGGCGTCCGGCGAACTCCAGCGAGCCGTCGGCGAGCCGGCGGCCCCGGTCGCCGGTGCGGTACATCCGGGCACCGGGCGCGCCGAAGGGGTCGGGGACGAAGGCGGCCGCGGTCTGGCCGGGCCGGCCGTGGTAGCCCCGGGTGGGGCCGGTGCCGCCGATGTACAGCTCGCCGAACACGCCCGTCGGCACCGGGCGCAGCGCGGCGTCCAGCACCTGCACGGTGGTGCCCGGCATCGGCCGGCCGATGGACACCGTCCGGACCGGCACCGCGGGGTCCAGGTCCTCGAGGGTGGTGGTCAGGGTGCACTCGGTCGGGCCGTAGTGGTTGACCACCCGGCGCAGCCCCGGCAGCGCGCGGTGCAGCCTGGCCAGCAGCTCCGGGGTGCAGGGCTCGCCGCTGAGCACCAGCAGGCGCAGCGCCGGCAGGTTCGCGGGGGTGAGGTCGCCGCCGTCGATCAGCTGGTGCAGCAGCGACGGCACCATGCTCAGCACGGCCGTCGGGACGGGCCGGCCCTCCCCGGCGAGGTCCTCCGCCAGGCCGGACAGGTCGGACTGGCCGGCCATCAGCACGGTCGCGCCGACGGTGAGCGGGCCGATGCAGTCGCGGAGGAAGGCGTCGAAGGAGGGCGAGGCCCGCTGCAGGACCACGTCCTCGGGGCTCAGCCGGTAGTGGGTGAGCACCGTGTCCAGGTAGGCGGTGACGGTGTCGAAGGCGGCCAGCACGCCCTTCGGCGTCCCGGAGGAGCCCGAGGTGTAGACGACGTACGCGAGCCCGTCGGGCGCCGGGGCGGTGTCGGGGGCGGTGTCCGGCCGGCGCTCCAGCGCCGGGTCGGCCAGGGTGGCGCCGTCGATCACCACCCGGATCCCCGCGTCCTGGGAGATCCGGGCGGTCCGGGCCCCGGGGAGGTCGGGGTCGAGCGCGACGAACGCGCCGCCGGCCTTCCAGACGCCGAGGACCGCGACCACGGTGTCGGCACCCCGGCGCAGCCGCAGTCCGACCCGGGTCTCCGGCCCGACGCCGAGGGCGATCAGGTGGTGGGCGAGCCGGTTGGCCCGCCGGTCCAGCTCGGCGTAGCCGATCCGGACGTCCCCGCTGATCACCGCCGTCGCCTCCGGGGCGGTCCGGACGTGGTCGGCGATCCGTTCCAGCAGCGGGCGGGCCGGTGCGGTCCGCGGCGGGGTGCCGGCCCGGGGCGGCGTCGGCAGCAGGTCGCCGATGCGCGTGGCGGGGGCGGCGACGGCCTCCCGCAGGATCCCGGTGTACGCCTGTGCCATCCGTCCGACCGTGGCGGCGTCCAGGATGTCGGTGGTGAAGTCGAGGGCGCCGGCCAGCCCGTCGGGGCCGTGCACGAGTTCCAGGGTGAGGTCCAGTTTGGCCGCCGCCCGGTCGACGGGCACGGCCGTGCCGGTGGCGGGGCCGAGCCGCAGGGTGTCGAGGTCCCAGTCGTTGAAGCTGAACATGGCCTGGAACAGCGGGGAGCGGTTGAGCTCCCGCTCCGGGTGCAGCTCCTCCACCAGGCGTCCGAACGGGACGTCCTGGTGCTCGTAGGCGCCGAGGGCGTCCGCGCGGACCCGGCCGAGCAGCTCCGCGAAGGACGGGTCGCCGGCCAGGTCGGCCCGCAGGACCAGGGTGTTGAGGAAGAAGCCCACCACGTCCCGGACCTCGGGACGGCCGCGGCCGGCGACCGGGGTGCCGACGCCGAAGTCCCGTTGGCCGCTCCAGCGCCCGAGCAGCACCTGGTAGGCGGCCAGCAGGGTCATGAACAGCGTCGCGCCGTGCTCCCGGCCCAGCTCCTCCAGACGGGCCGTCAGCTCGGGCCCGACGGTGAACCCCACCGAGCCCCCGGCACCGGTGCGGACGGCCGGTCGGGGCCGGTCGGTGGGCAGCTCCAGGGCCGGCAGCCCGGCCAGCCGCTCCCGCCAGTGGGCGAGTTCCCCGGCCGGCCCCTCGCCGCCGAGCCGCTCACGCTGCCAGCGCGCGAAGTCGGCGTAGCGCACCGCGGGGCGGGGCGGCTCGGCCCCGTCGTGGCAGGACTCCAGGTCGCGGACCAGCAGCCCGACCGACCAGCCGTCGGCGACGGTGTGGTGCATCGCCAGCAGGAGCACGTGCTCCTCCGCGCCGACGCGCCAGAGCACGGCCCGGAACAGCGGCCCGCCGACGAGGTCGAAGGGCACCCGGGCCTCGTCCTGCAACGCCCGCTCGGCCTCGGCGCCGGACGGGGCCTCCCGCAGCTCCAGGCCGGCCCAGCCGGGGCGGATGTCCTGCGACACCACGCCGTCGGCCAGCGAGAACCCGGTGCGCAGCACCTCGTGCCGGGCCACCACGGTGTCGAGGGCGGCGGCCAGCCGGCCGTGGTCCAGCGGCCCGGTCAGCCGCCAGGCCACCGGGACGGTGTAGGCGGCGCCGGCGCCCTCCAGGCGGTCCAGGAACACCAGGCGCTCCTGTCCGAAGGAGGCCGGCAGTCCGGTGTCGCCGGTGCCCCGGAGGATCGGGGCGTCCTCGGCGGGACCGGTGCCGGCGAGCAGCCGGGCCAGCCCGGCGACGGTGCGGGCGGTGAAGAGGTCCCGGAAGGTCAGCTGACGTCCGGTCCGTTCGGCCACCGCGCCGACCACCTTGATGGCGAGCAGCGAGTGCCCGCCGAGGGCGAAGAAGTCGTCGTCCGCGCCGGGGTCGTCGACGCCCAGCACCTCCGACCAGACGGCCGCGAGCTGCTGCTCCAGCCCGGCGGCCGGGCGGCGGCCGCGTACGGCCGGGGTGCGGGCCGGCGCCGGGAGGGCGGCCCGGTCCACCTTGCCGTTGCGGGTGAGCGGCAGTTCGTCGAGCACCACCACGGCGGACGGCACCAGGTACGCCGGCAGGTGCTCGCCGAGGAATCCGGGCAGCCCGTCCAGCCCGTCGCGGTCGCCGACCACGTAGGCGACCAGGGCGAGGGCGCCGCTGCGGTCGGGCCGGGCCACCACCACGGTGTCCCGGACCGCCGGGTGACGGCGCACCGCGCCCTCGACCTCGCCCGGCTCGACCCGGAACCCGCGGACCTTGACCTGCCCGTCGGCCCGGCCGACGAACTCCAGCCGGCCCCGGGCGTCCCAGCGCACCAGGTCACCGGTGCGGTAGACCCGGCCGCCGGGCGGTCCGAACGGGTCGGGCAGGAACCGCTCGGCGGTGCGGCCCGGCGCGCCCGCGTACCCGCGGGCCAGGCCGGCGCCGCCGAGCAGCAGCTCCCCGACCACCCCGACGGGCACCGGCCGCAGCCGTTCGTCGACCACGTGGGCGGTGGTGTTGTCCACCGGGCGGCCGATCGGCACCTCGGCGGCGCCGCGGTCGTGGCCGTCCACCAGGTGCCAGGTGGCGAAGGTGGTCGACTCGGCCGGACCGTACATGTGCAGCAGCCGGTCGGGGCCCGGCCCGGAGAGCAGGGCGTGCACCGCCGACGGGTCGGCGGCCTCGCCGCCGAAGAGCACCGTCCGCAGGGCCGCGAGCGCCCGTGGCCGCTCCCGGACGACCTGGTTGAACAGTGCGGTGGTGAGGAAAAGGGTGGTGACGCCGTGCCGGTCCAGGTGCCCGGCCAGGGCGTCCGGCGACAGCACCACGTCCGGCGGGGTGACCACCAGGGCCGCCCCGGCGACCAGGGTGGCCCAGACCTCGAAGGTCGCCGCGTCGAACACCGGACTGGCCGCGAAGGCCACCCGGTCGTCCGGGCCGAGGGCGAGGTGGCTGCCCGCGCGGACGGTGCGCACCAGCGCCCGGTGGCCGATGGCGACGCCCTTGGGTCGCCCGGTGGAGCCGGAGGTGTAGACGAGGAAGGCGAGGTTGTCCGGGTCGACCGCCACCTCGGGCGCGGTGCCGGGCCGCCGGCCGATCCCGGCGGCGTCGCGCGCGAGGTCGACCACCCGGCAGCCCAGGGCGTCGAGTTCGGGCCGCCCGCCGGAGGTGACGAGCAGCCGCGCGCCGCTCTCCCCGGTCAGGTGACGGCTGCGCTCCACCGGCTGGTCGGCGTCCAGCGGCAGGTAGGCGGCGCCGGCCTTGAGCACCGCGAGCTGCGCCGCCACCAGCTCCGCGCCGCGGGGCAGGCTGACCGCCACCACGGTCTCCGGGCCGGCGCCGAGCGCGGTCAGGTGGTGGGCGAGCCGGTTGGCCCGCCGGTCCAGGTCGGCGTACGTCCAGACGGTGGCGCCGTCCACCACGGCCGGGCGGTCGCCGTGGGCGGCGGCCCGGGCGGCCACGAGCCGGTGCAGGGCGAGCGGCTCGATCGGGGGAGTGGGGGCGGTGCCCGCCGCCACCAGCCGGGCCGCCTCCTCGGGGCCGAGCAGGTCCCAGTCGCCGAGCCGCCCGCCGGGGTTCGCGGCGAGCGCCAGCAGCAGCCGGTGGTAGCCGGCGGCGAGCCGCTCCACCGTGGCGGGGTCGAACAGGTCCGTCGCGTACTCGATCAGGCCGGTGCAGGTGCCGTCGGCGGCCCGGTCGACGAAGAGGGTGAGGTCGAACTTGGCGGTCCGCCAGCCGAGCGGGATCTCCTCGGCGGCCAGTCCGGGCAGCCGCAGTGCCGCGGTGGCGTCGCGGAGCGCGAACATGGTCTGGAACACCGGGTTGCGGCTGAGGTCGCGGTCCGGCCGCAGCTCCTCCACCACGCGCTCGAACGGCACGTCCTGGTGGTCGTACGCGCCGAGGACGGCCTCCCGGACCCGGCGGAGCAGGTCGGGGAGGGTGGGGTCACCGCCGAGGTCGGCCCGCACGGCGAGGGTGTTGGCGAAGAAGCCGACGACGTTCTCCACCTCGGCGTAGGAGCGGCCCGCGGCCGCCGTGCCGACGGCGAAGTCGTGCTGCCCGCTCCACCGCCCCAGCAGCACCTGGAACGCCGCCAGCAGCAGGGTGTGCAGCGTGGCGGAGCCGTCCCTGGCGTACCGGTCGAGCGCGCGCAGCGCCTCCTGCGGCAGGTCGAAGCGGTGGGTGGCCCCGTCGGTGCCCAGGACCGCCGGCCGGGGCCGGTCGGTGGGCAGCTCCAGGACCGGGACGCCGGCCAGGGCGCCGCGCCACCACCCCAGGAGGGCGGCCAGCCGCTCCGGGGTCAGGTCGGCGCGCTGGCGGCGGGCGAAGTCCGCGTAGCGCACCGGCGGCAGCGGCGGCGTGCCGCCGGCGTACAGCTCGCCCAGCTCGCGCGCGACGACGCCCAGCGACCAGCCGTCGGCGACGAGGTGGTGCAGCACCAGCAGCAGGACGTCGTGCCCGGGGAGCCGGAGCAGCAGCGCCCGCCAGGCCGGCTCCGCGGCGAGGTCGAACGGCCGGCGCAGCTCGGCGGCGATCTCCTCCTCCCACCCGTCGGCGTCGGCCAGCCGCAGGTCCACGACGGACTCGGGGGCGATGACGGGCGGGTGCTCCCCACCGGGGAAGCGGGTGCGCAGGGCGTCGTGCCGGGCCGCCAGGCGCTCCAGCGCGCCGCGCAGGACGGCCGCGTCGAGCCGGCCGTCCACCCGCCAGGCGATCGGGATGACGTAGCCCGCACCGTCGGCGTGCAGCCGGTGCAGGAACAGCAGCCGCTCCTGGCCGAACGAGGCGACCACCGGCTGGTCGTCGCCGCCCCGGGTGAGCGCCGGTCTTGCGGGGCGGGCGCCCGCGCGGTCGAGCGCGGCGGCCAGTCCGGCGACGGTCGGCCCCTCGAACAGGTCGCGCAGCGAGACGTCGGCGCCCAGCTCCTCGCGCAGCCGGGCGATCAGCCGCACCGCGAGCAGCGACTGGCCGCCGAGGGCGAAGAAGTCGTCGTCGGCCCCGATCCGGTCGAGGCTGAAGAGCGAGGCCCAGACCGCTGCCAGCCGCTCCTGGAGCCCGCTCTCCGGCGCCCGGTACGCGGTGGCCAGCTCGGGCCGGTCCGGGGCGGGCAGGGCCTTGCGGTCGAGCTTGCCGCTGGGTGTCAGCGGCAACGCGTCCAGCAGGACGAAGGCGGACGGGACCATGTAGCCGGGCAGCCGGGCCGCCAGCCCCTCGCGCAGGTCCGCGCGGTCGAGGCCCTCGCCGACGACGTACGCGACGATCCGCCGCTCGGCGGCCGAACCGGCGGCCACCACAACGGCCGCGCGCACGCCCGGCCGGTCGTTCAGGACGGCCTGGATCTCGCCCAGCTCGACCCGGTTGCCGCCGAGCTTGAGCTGGTCGTCGGTCCGGCCCAGGTACTCGACCACACCGGGCCGGTGCCAGCGCGCCAGGTCGCCGCTGCGGTACATCCGTCCGCCCGGTTCCCCGTACGGGTCGGGCAGGAAGCGCTCCGCGGTGAGGCCCGGCTGTCCGAGGTAGCCCCGGGCCAGCTGGACGCCGGCCAGGAACAGCTCGCCGCTGCCGTCGTCCGGGACGGGGCGCAGCTGCGGGTCGAGGATGTGCAGCCGGGTGTTCGCGACGGCCGCGCCGATCGGCACGGACGGGCCCGGCCACTCGGGCCGGCACTGCCAGGCGCTGACCTCGATGGACGCCTCGGTCGGGCCGTACAGGTTGTGCAGCTCGACGTGGGGCAGCAGCCGCAGCACCCGGTTCTGGAGGTCGGTGGGCAGCTCCTCGCCGCTGGTCAGGACGCGGCGCAGGCCGTGGCAGTCCTCGACGCCCCGCTCGCCGGCGAACAGGCCGAGCATGGTGGGGATGAAGTGGACGGTGGTGACGGCGCGGCTGCGGATCAGCTCGACCAGGTAGCCGCCGTCGCGGTGCCCGCCGGGCCGGGCGACGACCAGCCGGGCGCCGACCGTGAGCGGCCAGAACAGCTCCCACACCGACACGTCGAAGGCGTACGGGGTCTTCTGGAGCACCCGTTCGTCGGGGGTCATCCCGTACTCGTGCTGGCCCCAGCGCAGCCGGTTGCAGACGCCCCGGTGCTCGACCACCACGCCCTTGGGCTGCCCGGTGGAGCCGGAGGTGTACATCACGTAGGCGGCGTTCCGCTCGTCGACGACCACGCCGCACGGGCCGTCGGCCTCGTCGGAGGCCTCCGGCCGGTCGGCGGTGCCGTCCAGGACGACCTCGGGCAGCTCCGGCCGGCCGAGGTCCAGGTCCATGCCGGGGCCGCGGACCAGGGCGACCGGGCCGGCCCGGCCGACCATCGAGGCGAGCCGGTCGACCGGCAGCTCCAGGTCCAGCGGCAGGTACGCCGCGCCGCTCTTGAGGATGCCGAGCAGGGCGACGACCAGCTCCGGGGAGCGCTGCGCCCCGACGGCGACCACGCTCTCCGGCCCCGCGCCGAGGGCGCGCAGCCGGTGGGCGAGCCGGTTGGCCCGGCGGTCCAGCTCCCGGTAGGTCAGTTCCTCGCCCTCGAACTCCAGGGCGACCGCGTCGGGACTGCGCCGGGCCTGTGCCTCGACCAGTCCGTGCACCGTGCTCATGGCTGCTTCCCCTTCAGTGCCTCGGCGACGTCCTCGCCGGTCATCGCCGCGATCTCCCTGGTCAGTTGTTCCTCGACGGCGGTGGCGAGCCGCGCCACCGTCGGGCCGTCGAAGAGTGCGCGCACGCCGATGTCGCAGCCGAACGCGGTGCGCATCCGGATGGCGACCCTGGTGGCGAGGAGGGAGTGGCCGCCGAGGTCGAAGAAGTTGTCGTGGATGCCGATCCGGTCGAGTTGGAGGACTTCCTGCCAGACGTCGGCGATGGCCTGTTCGGTGGGGTTGCGCGGTGGCTCGTGGGTGCCGGCCGGTTCGGGCCGGTGGTCGTCGGGGTCGGGGAGGCGGGTGCGGTCGGTCTTGCCGCCGACGGTGCGCGGGAGTTCGTCGAGGGGGATGAGGGTGCTGGGGACCATGTAGTCGGGGAGTCGTTCGCGGAGCCACTCGCGGATGGCGTGGGTGGGGGTGTCGGGGGTGGTGGCGAGGTAGGCGATGAGGCGGTCGTGGTGGGTGGTGACGGCGGCGTCGTGGATGTGGGGGTGTTCGCGGAGGCGGGTTTCGATTTCGCCGGTTTCGATGCGGTAGCCGCGGATTTTGATCTGGTGGTCGGTGCGGCCGTGGTAGGTGAGGTGGCCGTCGGTGGTCCAGCGGGTGAGGTCGCCGGTGCGGTAGAGGCGGGCGCCGGGTTGGTCGGTGTGGGGGTCGGGGCGGAAGTGGTCGGCGGTGAGGGCGGGCTGGTTGAGGTAGCCGCGGGCGAGTTGGGTGCCGCCGATGTGGAGTTCGGCGATGGTGCCGAGGGGGGTGGGGGTGAGGTGGTGGTCGAGGAGGTGGAGGTGGCGGTCGCCGAGGGGGCGGCCGATGGGGATGCCGTCGGGGCGGTGGGTGCTGTCGGGGGTGATCTCGAACAGGGTGGTGGTGATCGTCGCCTCGGTCGGCCCGTAGGTGTTCACCACCGTCATGTCCGGGAACCGCCCGGTCCACCAGGCGAGGTCGGCCGGCCGGACCACGTCGCCGCCGAGGACCAGCAGCCGCAGCCACGCGGGGTCCCAGTGCGCGTGCGGGGAGTCCGGTGCGGACAGCTCGGCGATCAGCTCGGTCAGGTACCCGGGCACCACCTCCAGCACCGTGACGTGGTGGTGGTTGAGGTCGGTGAGGAGGTGGGTGGGGGTGATGAGGCCGTGGTCGGGGAGGACGAGGGTGGCGCCGCAGGTGAGGGCGGGGAAGATCTGTTCGGCGGAGGCGTCGAAGGCGAGGGCGGCGAACTGGAGGACGCGGTCGGTGGGGCCGAGGGCGAAGCGGCGGCGGATGCGGGTGGTGTGGGCGGTGAGGGCGGTGCGGGGGATGCCGACGCCTTTGGGTCGTCCGGTGGAGCCGGAGGTGTAGATGATGTAGGCGAGTTGTTGGTCGTGGTGGTGGGGTGGGGGGTTGTCGTCGCGGTCGGTGGTGGGGAGGGGGCCGTCGAGGAGGAGGTGGGCTCCGGCGTCGGTGCGGATGTGGTCGAGGCGTTCGGTGGGCCAGGCGGGGTCGATGGGGATGTAGGCGCCGCCGGCTTTGAGGATGGCGAGGACGGCGGTGATCATGTCGGGTCCGCGGGTTTGGCGGACGGCGACGGGTGTTTCGGTGGTGACGCCGTGGTGGCGGAGCCACCAGGCGAGGCGGTTGGCGCGGGTGTTGAGTTCGGCGTAGGTGAGGGTGGTGTCGCCGGTTCGGAGGGCGATGGCGTCGGGGGTGCGGTGGGCCTGGTCCTCGAACTGGGTGATGGTGTCGCGTGCGGGGGCGGGGAGTTCGCCGGTTCCGAGGCGTCGTAGTGTCTGGATCTCCTCGGCGGGCAGCGGCAGTGTGCTCAGCGGGGTGTCGGGTGCGGTGGCGACGGTGGCCAGGAGTGTGCGGCAGCCCTGGATCAGCCGGTCGATCGTCACCGCGTCGAACAGATCGGTGCGGTACTGCACGAAGCCGCCGGCCGCCCCCGGGTCGGTGGTGAAGGTGAACATCAGGTCGAACTTGGTGACGCCGAACGGGATTTCGGCGGTGTGCAGCTCGGCGGAGCCGAGCCGGGGCATGGCGATGGAACGGACCTCCAGGTCGAACATGGCCTGGAACAGCGGCGACCGGCCCGCGCCGCGGTCGGGGTGCAGTTCCTCGACCACCCGGTCGAACGGCACGTCCTGGTGGTCGAGGGCGTCGAGGGTGTGGTCGCGGACGCGGGTGAGGAGGTCGGTGAAGGTCGGGTCGCCGGTGAGGTCGGCGCGGAGCACCAGCGTGTTGATGAACAGGCCGATCAGGTGCTCGACCTCGGGGCGGCCGCGTCCGGCGACGGGGACGCCGATGCCGAAGTCGCGCTGTCCGCTCCAGCGGCCGAGGAGGATCTGGAAGGCCGCGAGCAGGGTCATGTACAGGGTGGCGCCGTGGGCCCGGCCGAGCTGTTCGAGGCGGGTGACCAGCTCGGGTTCGAGGGTGAACTCGCGGGTGGCGCCGGCCCAGGACGGTTCGGCGGGGCGGGGCCGGTCGGTGGGCAGCTCCAGGGCGGGCAGGGCGGCCAGCCGCTTGCGCCAGTAGTCCAGGCCCCGTTCCAGGGTCGCGCCGGCCAGCTCACGGCGCTGCCAGTCCGCGAAGTCCGCGTACTGGATGGGGAGGTCCGGCAGCGCCCGGCCCTCGTACAGCGCGCCCAGCTCGCGGACCAGCACCCCCAGCGACCAGCCGTCCGAGACGATGTGGTGCAGCGCCAGGACGAGCAGGTGCTCGTCGGCGCCGGTGCGCCAGAGCGTGACCCGGACCAGCGGACCGGCGGCCAGGTCGAACGGGCGGTGCAGCTCCTCGGCGGCCTGCCGGACCGCCTCGCCGTACGGGTCGTCGAGCCCGCGCAGGTCGTGCCGGACGGCGGTGACGGCCGGTGCGGCGTCCACCCGCTGCACGGGCTGCGCGTCGACCAGCGGGAAGGTGGTGCGCAGCGACTCGTGGCGGGCGGCGAGCTGCCCCAGCGCCCGGTCCAGGCGGGCCGGGTCGAGTTCGCCCGCGACGCGCCAGGCCAGGGCCGCCGTGTAGTCGGGGGCCTCGGGAGCGAGCCGGTGGAGGAACCACAGGCCCTCCTGGGCGAAGGAGAGCGGGAAGTCACCGCTGCGGACCATGCGGCCGATCTGCGGCTCCGGGCGCGCGGGCGCGGGCGGAAGGGCGGCGGCGAACTCGGCGATCGTCGGGCGCTCGAAGAAGAGGCGGACGTCGACGGGCCGTTCCAGCGCCTTCGTCAGGCGGGCCACGGCCAGGGTCGCGAGGAGGGAGTGGCCGCCGAGGTCGAAGAAGTTGTCGTGGATGCCGATCCGGTCGAGTTGGAGGACTTCCTGCCAGACGTCGGCGATGGCCTGTTCGGTGGCGTCGCGCGGCGGCTCGTGGGTGCCGGCCGGTTCGGGCCGGTGGTCGTCGGGGTCGGGGAGGCGGGTGCGGTCGGTCTTGCCGCCGACGGTGCGCGGGAGCTCGTCCAGCGGGACGAGCAGGGTGGGGACCATGTACTCGGGCAGCCGCTCGGCGAGCCACTCACGGATCCCGTGCGTCGTGCTGCCCGGGGTGGTGGCGAGGTAGGCGATGAGGCGGTCGTGGTGGGTGGTGACGGCGGCGTCGTGGATGTGGGGGTGTTCGCGGAGGCGGGTTTCGATTTCGCCGGTTTCGATGCGGTAGCCGCGGATCTTGATCTGGTGGTCGGTGCGGCCGTGGTAGGTGAGGTGGCCGTCGGTGGTCCAGCGGGTGAGGTCGCCGGTGCGGTAGAGGCGGGCGCCGGGTTGGTCGGTGTGGGGGTCGGGGCGGAAGTGGTCGGCGGTGAGGGCGGGTCGGTTGAGGTAGCCGCGGGCGAGTTGGGTGCCGCCGATGTGGAGTTCGGCGATGGTGCCGAGGGGGGTGGGGGTGAGGTGGTGGTCGAGGAGGTGGAGGTGGCGGTCGCCGAGGGGGCGGCCGATGGGGATGCCGTCGGGGCGGTGGGTGCTGTCGGGGGTGATCTCGAACAGGGTGGTGGTGATCGTCGCCTCGGTCGGCCCGTACGCGTTCAGCAGCTCGACGTCCGGGAACCGAGCCGTCCAACTGCGCGCCTCGGCCGGCCGGACCACGTCGCCGCCCAGGATCATCAGCCGCAATGAGCTCGGGACACCGGCCTCGTTCTCGGCCAACTCGCCGATCAGTTCCCGGAAGTAGGCCGGGGGCAGGTTGGCGACGGTGACGTGGTGGTGGTTGAGGTCGGTGAGGAGGTGGGTGGGGGTGATGAGGCCGTGGTCGGGGAGGACGAGGGTGGCGCCGCAGGTGAGGGCGGGGAAGATCTGTTCGGCGGAGGCGTCGAAGGCGAGGGCGGCGAACTGGAGGACGCGGTCGGTGGGGCCGAGGGCGAAGCGGCGGCGGATGCGGGTGGTGTGGGCGGTGAGGGCGGTGCGGGGGATGCCGACGCCTTTGGGTCGTCCGGTGGAGCCGGAGGTGTAGATGATGTAGGCGAGTTGTTGGTCGTGGTGGTGGGGTGGGGGGTTGTCGTCGCGGTCGGTGGTGGGGAGGGGGCCGTCGAGGAGGAGGTGGGCTCCGGCGTCGGTGCGGATGTGGTCGAGGCGTTCGGTGGGCCAGGCGGGGTCGATGGGGATGTAGGCGCCGCCGGCTTTGAGGATGGCGAGGACGGCGGTGATCATGTCGGGTCCGCGGGTTTGGCGGACGGCGACGGGTGTTTCGGTGGTGACGCCGTGGTCGTGGAGCCACCAGGCGAGGCGGTTGGCGCGGGTGTTGAGTTCGGCGTAGGTGAGGGTGGTGTCGCCGGTTCGGAGGGCGATGGCGTCGGGGGTGCGGTGGGCCTGGTCCTCGAACTGGGTGATGGTGTCGCGTGCGGGGGCGGGGAGTTCGCCGGTTCCGAGGCGTCGTAGTGTCTGGATCTCCTCGGCGGGCAGCGGCAGTGCGCTCAGCGGGGTGTCGGGTGCGGTGGCGACGGTGGCCAGGAGTGTGCGGCAGCCCTGGATCAGCCGGTCGATCGTCACCGCGTCGAACAGATCGGTGCGGTAGACGAAGGTCATCGCCACCCCGTCCGCGCGAGGCTGGGCGAACAGGGACACCGTGAAGAGAGCCCGGGGCCGGTCGGTCCCGAAGTCGGTGAACCGCAGCGCCTCGGTGGACCGGGCGGCCTCCGGTCCGGCCTCCGCGTCCTCCGGCAGGTTCTGCATGGCGAACCAGGCGTCGATCAGGGAGTCGGTGTCCGGCCGCTCCGGCCGCAGCTCCCGGACGATCCGCTCGTACGGCACGTCCTGGTGGTCGAGGGCGTCGAGGGTGTGGTCGCGGACGCGGGTGAGGAGGTCGGTGAAGGTCGGGTCGCCGGTGAGGTCGGCGCGCATCACGAGGGTGTTGACGAAGAGGCCGATCAGGTGCTCGACCTCGGGGCGGCCGCGGCCGGCGACGGGGACGCCGATGCCGAAGTCGCGCTGTCCGCTCCAGCGGCCGAGGAGGATCTGGAAGGCCGCGAGCAGGGTCATGTAGAGGGTCGCGCCGTGGGCCCGGCCGAGCTGTTCGAGGCGGGTGACCAGCTCGGGTTCGAGGGTGAACTCGCGGGTGGCGCCGGCCCAGGAGGGTTCGGCGGGGCGGGGCCGGTCGGTGGGCAGCTCCAGGGCGGGCAGGGCGGCCAGCCGCTTGCGCCAGTAGTCCAGGCCCCGTTCCAGGGCCGCGCCGGCCAGCTCACGGCGCTGCCAGTCCGCGAAGTCCGCGTACTGTACGGGGAGCGCGGGGAGCGCGTCGCCCGCGTACAGCGCGCCCAGCTCGCGCAGCAGCACGCCCAGCGACCAGCCGTCCGAGACGATGTGGTGGACGGCGACCAGCAGGACGTGCTCGGTCGGGCTCAGTCGCCAGACGACGACCCGTATCAGCGGCCCCGAGGCGAGGTCGAACGGCCGGCCCGCCACGTCCTCGGCCTGCCGCGCCACCTCGGCGGCGTCGGCGGCGTCGCGCCACTGGATCCGCACCTCCGACCGGTCGGCGACCAGGGCACGGGGCACGCCGTCGCGTTCGACGAAGCGCGTGCGCAGCGACGCGTGCCGTTCCACCAGCTCGGCCAGTGCCCGCTCCAGCACCGGTCTCTCCAGCGGACCGTGGACGCACCACATCGGTGACGCGATGTACTCGGCACCGCGACCGCCCCCCAGCCGGTCGAGAAACCACATGCGGTGCTGCGCGAACGACGGCTCGTACTCGCTCTCGGCCCGACCCTCCGGCCGGATGTCCTGCGTTCCTGACTGCACGGTGGATGCCCCCCTCACGCCGATGTCGTGACCCTCGGCTGTCCTGTACGCATGTGTCGGTGATATCCCGGAGAGACGTGCGAGGCATAGGGAATGTGCAGGAGGTGTGGTGGCGTTGGGGGCGCATGGTGGAGTAAGGGGGCGCATTCTGTGCATTCGCCTGACGCCAGGCGCGCTCTGTGCATGCATCTGACGCCGTTCGCCTCCCGTGACACATCGGACGCCCATCCACCCCCGGCGCCCCACGCGTCGCACGCACACGTGGCGTCTCACGCGTCGCACCAGGACTTCGCCGGTGGGCGAGTCGGGGGCGGATCGCGCCGGCATGGCGGGCTGCCTGCAGTGGCGCGGCCATGCCGAAATCATCGATTGTGAGACATGCCTGACGAATCGTCATTCGTTCCCATACTCTGGCGCCTGCCAACCGCAGGTCGCCTTCGAGGGAGCGCCCATGTCCCGGAGCCGGAAGCTCCACCGTCTCAACAACCCCGACACCGACGAGCGCCGCGCTCAGCGGCTGCTCTTCCGCCACCTCCGTGACGACACCACGGCGAACCGCGGCCGGATGGCGAAGCGGGTGCGCGAGCTCCAACTCCTCCTGACGATGGACCCGGTCGACTTCGAGCAGCTCGTGGCCCGGTTGATGGAGGCGATGGGCATGAAGGTCGAGCTCACGGCCAGGTCGCGGGACGGCGGGGTGGACGTGCGCGGGACCGATCCGGACCCGTTCCGCGGCGGGAACGTGATCGTGCAGGTCAAGCGGTACCGGGACACGGTCACGCCTTCGGCCGTCCGCGACCTCTACGGCACCCTCCAGCACGACCGGGACGCGACGAAGGCCGTCCTCGTCACGACGAGCAGGTTCGGCCCGAGCTCGCACCAGTTCGTCAGTGGCAAGCCGATCACCCTGATCAACGGTGCCGAGCTGGTCGGCCTGCTCAAGCACCACGGCTTCCACGAAGTGTTCGCAGCGGCCCGCCACGGCGCTGCAGGCGGCGTCGGTGCAGAGGCGGACGGCGAGGGGCTGCCCGGGATCGAGGTGGCCGCCGAGCCCGCCCGCCTCCTCCTCCACTGGACCGGCGAGGACGAGTACGACATCGCCGCCCTGGTGTGCGAGGGCAACAGGGCCCTGTCGGACGATCACCTGGTGTTCTACAACAACGGCTCCACGCCCGACGGCTCGGTGCGTCTGGTCACCGGCTACGACGACGCCAATGCCTGCCTGATGGTCGACTTCGACGGGCTTCCCGCCGACGCCGACCGGCTGGTCATCATCGCGGCGGCCGATGTCGAGAACCACCCGGAGGCGACCATGGCCGGGTTCGCCGGGCCGGCGCTGATCCTCGAAGCCGGCGCCGACCAGGAGCCGGCGGTGGCGCACCTGGCCGACGGCGCCGCAGCCAACACCGCGATGCGGATGGGCCGGTTCGACCGCGACGCCGCCGGCAACTGGGACTTCACCCCGGCCATCGCCGGATACCCGGGCGGGCTTCGCCAAGCCGTCGTCGCCTACGGGCTGGAGGTCGAGGAAGCCCCTGCACCGGCTTGAGAGGGTGTCTCACGTGGCAGGTCTCGCGAGCTTCAGGTAGCAGGTCAGGGCGGCGGCCGGGCCGAGGAAGGCGAGGAGGGGTGCGAGCCCTTTTGTTCGTATCGGACGGTGAGCCGGCGGTAGCCGAAGAGCCGGGCGATCGACCGCTCGGCCTTCCAGCGGTGTCGACCGGGGCGGCCGGCTCCCGGAGTTCATCAGGAGCCGGGCGCTCCGATGGATCGGCACCCGCGACCGGCGTCATGCCGTCCGAGCATCAAGTCACGTGAGACAACCACTAAGCCTTGACTGGTGCCGCCGACCTGGCGGCCTGCTCGATCTTCGCGCGGTGGGCTGCACGGGCTTCCTCGTCGATCCGCTTCTCGTGTTCGGGGCGCACCCCGGTCCGGCCGTCGAGGCTCTCGCGCAGGATGTCGGCGTGCCCGGCATGCCGGTTGGTCTCGCCGAGGACATGGACCATGACGGCGAACAGGTTCATGTTGGGACAGGGCTCCGGCCACCACGGCACGTGGCCGGGGGCGTCGAGGGGAAGCTCGTTGATCGTCGCGTCCGAGTGTTCCCACGTGCGCCGGTAGAACGCGATGATCTGATCGCGGGTCTCGTCCTCGGTCGCCCACAGATCGCTGCCGTTGGAGTCCTGCCACCGGGGCAGCGGTTCCGGGGAAGGGCGGTCGAAGACCTCGCCGAAGTACCTGGCCTCGACGCTGGCCACGTGTTTGACCAGGCCGAGGAGGTTGGTCCCGGTCGCTGTCAGAGGTCGGCGGGCGTCGTATTCGGACAAGCCGTCGAGTTTCCAGAGCAGTGCCTTGCGGTCCCGCCGCAGTCTCCCGTGCAGGTTGTCCTTCGCGAATTCATCGATCATGCGGCATGAGCCTGCCATGGGCTGCTCGTGGTCTCAAGATCCCGTACGTGGTCCGCAACGACTGGCAGAGCCGAGGCCTGGCCATGGCCGCCGCCCCGACCTGATACCGGAAGCTCGCGAAACCTGCCACGTGAGACAACCTCCAGGGACATTTCCTGATTCACGCTGCCTTGCGCAGACGAATGGGGAATTCGTGCGCGGGCCGCCCCGCCCCGGCGGGCAGGGCGGGGTGGCCCGATCGGGCAGACCTGTCGGGCCCGGCCTGCTCGGGCCTTCTCGGCCGGCTTGATCAGACCGAAGAAGTGGAAGCCGAAGCCGATCCGGTCCCGGCGTATCGCCAGCCGTCCTTCCTCGTCCGGTCCGGCCAGGTCGGCGCCGTCCCGGGAGATCCTGCGCCTCTTGATGAGGTGTGCGTGGTGAGTATCTGATTGGCGACGTGCCCTCGCGTCGGGAGGGACAGGTCGATCGCAGTGTCGCCATTGCCGAGAATTCGCGCACCGGTTACATGATTCGCGCAAGTCCCTTCCGTTCATGGATCGAACCTGACAGCATCGTCCGCTATCCGGTGATCACCGTAGCGGTGCGCGGCAGACGTCCGTCTGTCGCTCGGCCGGACCTTCCTGATCGCGGCCGCGATCACGGCCGCCGCCCGGCTGTCGGTCATCCTGACCGGCCGCCGTCGAGACGCGGCCGCCCGGCTGCGGCACGTGGAGGAGATGTGACCAGCCCGGCCGGTACCAGCAGGCCGCCCCGCGCCACCGGCCCCCGGCCGAGGACCGAACACCGCCCCGCCCCGTGGGTGCGGACCAGGCTGCGCACGGCGCCGCTCGCAGCGTTGCTCGCCCTGGCGCTGGCCCTCGGCACCGGCCTCCTGGCCGCCGCGTTCCCGAGGGCCGTGGACCGGGGAACGGACACCGCCCTGCGCGAGTACCTGCGCGACCGCGGTCCGCTCTGGACCAGCGTGGTCGCCACCGCACACCGGCGCCACGGTGCGAGCGACCTCGACGAGGTGGCGGGGAAGCTCCTCTCCCGCCCGAACGAGACCTTCGGGTTCGCCGCGGACGCCGTGGTGTACGGCGCACACGGAGACCGCCCGCGCCAGCTTCACAATCCCGGGCTCGCCACGCCCGACGAAGCCGTGCCGGTGGCCGGTCTGCTCTACGTGCACGGCCTCGCCGACCACGCCAGGCTGGTGGCCGGCCATTGGCCCGGATCCGGGGACCTGCGCGGACCGGTCCCGATCGCGCTCAGCCGGAGCGCCGCCGACACCATCGGGATCCACCTCGGTGACGTACTCGACGGCGGATACTCGCCGGTGGCCGGTGAGCAGCCGAAGGACAGCCACCGGGCCGAGGTGGTGGGCCTCTACGACCCCGACGACCCGAAGGACCCCTTCTGGGCCGACCTGCCCTGCCCGGAGAAGGCCTGCCTCGACGGTGGCAACCCCCGCTTCTACTGGAAGACCTCAGGCGTGGTCGACGCCGGTGCGGTCGACCGACTGGCGTCGTGGGGCAACGGCGCGACGGACTTCTGGCGGCTGCCCGTCGAACTCGACGGTCTGCGTGCCGACCGGCTGGCGCGGACCAGCGAGGAGATCTCCTCGTACCTGGCCGGCCCGACCAGCATCCAGATGAAGACCCGCACCGGGCGGGACGACCTGATCATGACCTCCCCGCTGCCGAAGCTCTTCCAGCAGGCGACCGCCCGGCGTGACGCCGCCGCGCCGCTCGCCGCGATCGGCCCGGCGGGCCTGGCCGGCGTCGCCGCCGTGGTCCTCTCCCTGGCGGCCGCCCTCACCCTCGACCGGCGTGGCAGCGAACTCCGCCTGCTCCGGGCCCGCGGTGGCTCGTGCGGTGGCGTCCTGGCCCGACTCCTCGGCGAGGGGGCGGTGACCGTCCTGCCCGCCGCAGCGGCCGGGACCGCACTGGCCCTCGCCCTGCTGCCGACCCCGCGCTGGACGCTCGCCGTGGTGGCCGCGGTCGCCGCCACGCTGCTCGCGCTGCTGGGCTTCCCGCTGCGTGCCGCCCTGCTCTGGTCGGCGCCGCGACGGAGCGGGCGGCGACGGAGCGGGCGGCGACGGCTGGTCGGCGAGGCCCTCGTCCTCGCCGTCACCGTCGCGGCGGTGACGGAGGTTCGGCGACGTGGTGTCGTGCCGCCCGGGGAGGGCCTGGACCCGATCCTGGTCGCGGCCCCGCTGCTGCTCGCCCTCACCGGCGGTCTGCTGCTCGCCCGGGTGCAGCCGGTCCTGGTCGGCGCGCTCGCCAGGGCGGCCGGCCGCGGTCCCGGAGTGATCGGCTTCCTCGGCCTGGCCGGTGCCGCCCGCGGTACCGGCGGCCGGCCGCGCCCCTCCGCGCTGCCGCTGCTCGCACTGGTGCTCGCCGTGACCACGGCCGGCTTCGGAGCCACCGTGCTGGACGCGGTGGACGGCGCCAGGCTGCACGTGGCCCGGCAGGCGGTCGGCGGGGACGCGGTCATCAGTGCGCCGACCGGGGTCATGCTGCCGCCCGAGCTCACCGGGGCCGCGGCCGCCCTGCCCGGCGTCCGGACGGGCACCTCCGTCCGGTGGGAGAGCGAGGTCCTTCTCCTCGGCACCGGCAACGGCTCCAACCGGGTCAGCGTGGTGGCCGTCGACCCGCAGGCGTACGCCGAACTCTCCCGGACCGTCGGGCGTGGCGAGTTCGACCCGGCCGTTCTCGCGGGCGGGGACGGTGGGCTCGACACCCCGGTTCCCGCCCTGTTCAGCAAGGCACTCGCGGCCAAGGCCGGCGACGGGAACCGCCGCCTGGAAATGCCGAACGGTTTGGAACTCCTCGCCAGGGAGGCCGGCACGATCGAGGGCACACCCGCGCTGGAGGAGTCGGTCCAGCACTTCGTCGTCGTGCCCCTCGGCCCCGCGGCCTCCAGGCTTCCGCGACTCGCGGAGCCGAACCTCTGGTTCGGCCTCGGTGCGGTGGACGAGCACCGGCTGAAGGCGCTCGTCCGGGAGAAGGGGCCGCAGATCGCGGTGGGCAACCTGGTCGGCGCCCCGTACGGCCGAGGTCCGGCGCCGGCCGTGACGACGCTCCCGGGCGCCCCGGCGGCGTCGGCGTCCGCTGCCGCACCGGCCGACACCGGCAGCGCGGCGGGGGCCGCGGGCAGCGCGGCAGGCGGCGGTGGGTCGGCCGGCGGTGCGGCGGGCGGTCAGGCCCGTGGGGGTGAGGACCCCGACAGCCTGCCGGTCGGCTACGTGGTGCGTACCAGCGGCACCCTGGCCGCCGAGTTCGCCGCCGACCCGCTCCGGCGCTCGGCCGGCCGGCTGTTCTGGGTCGCCGTGATCGGTGCCGCCGGGTTCGCGCTGCTCGCCGTCCTGCTGACGCTGCTGCGGGCCGCCCCGGAACGCGCCGCGCTGCTCGCCCGGCTGCGCACCATGGGCATGCGCCCCCGGCAGGGCCTGGCGCTGATCGTCGCCGAGACCCTCCCGCAGACCCTCGTGGCGGCGGTCGGCGGCGGAGTGACCGCGCTCGCCGCGGTCTACCTGCTCGGACCGGCGATCGACCTGTCGGCCCTGGTCGGTGCCCCGGTCCGGACCGGCCTGGAACCCGCCGTGCTGCCCGTGCTGGGCCAGGTGCTCCTCCTGGCGGCCCTGGTGTCCGCCGGGGTGCTCGCGGAGGCGTTCATCGCCGGCCGGCGCCAGATCACGACGGAACTGAGGGTGGGGGACCAGCGGTGACCACCATCCGGGCGGCCCGGTCGTTGGACGGGCTCCTCCGTGCTCGCTGCCCTCTCCGGGCCACCGCATCCCGGAAGGGGCGGCACGGAATCATCGGGCTCCGCCGGGGTCTCCATCGGCGGCCCGTGGCCGATGCGCCCTTCAAGGTCACACGGGCGGCATCAGGTCGCTCTCGCTGATCGTGTACGTCAGCAGGGGGTAGACGAAGTCCGTCTCAGTGTTCTCGCGGCGCCGTAGCCGGTAGAACTCGCGCCGCTGCTCGTCGTCGGCGAGCGTGAGGCGGGCCCCCTGGGGGAGGTAGGGGTGCCCGTCGCGAAACCGGACGGGTGTCTTCGACGTGCGGAAGGTGACGCCCAGCCACTGGTTGTCCACCGTCCGGGCCGGCGCGTCCAGGACGATCTTGTGCCTGAGCCGCCGATTCGAGTCGACGGAGAACGCGACGACGCTGTGGTGGGCGAGCGGGATCTCGAACTTCTCGCCGCCGGATTCCTTCGATTCGAAGATCAGTTTCCTGGGCGGGCTCGCTTCGGGGTGTCGGTAGCAGGAGAAGACGGCGATGAAGGAATCGTCGGCCAGGTCGAGGGCCTGGTCGGAATGGCCGCCCATGGTGGCGTAGGCGTTCGTGTAGACCTCGACGAGGGCGTTGTTGAATTCGACCGGAAGCGCCGCGCGTTCTTGAATCCGCTGCGCCAGTCGTTCGTGGACCGGCCGAAAACGCTGCGCCGGGTTGCCGTATTCAGTGGTGGTGCGGACGAGTGGCGCACGTCCCGCGTCGTCGATCCTGGTGAGCGTGGCGCCTCGCCGGCCCCTTCCCACGTCTTCCAGGCGAGCCGACGCGGACAGCTCCGAGAAGAGGTCCTCCTCGGTCGGCAGAGCGTACGAGACGACCTCGTCCGAGATCCTAGACCCGGGGGGCAAGGTAGTCCCCCGTGTTCATGCTGAAGAGGAAGCGGTCGCCGTAGTCGATGAAGGACGAGCTCCTGTTCTCCTCGGCGTACAGCCGGCGAAGCTCGTCGATGCCGGCCTCCGTGGGAGGCTCCAGGCGCACCAGATCTCCGGCCAGGTTGAGGAACGTGTCGCCGTCCCGGTGAACGGCCTCGGTGCTCGAACAGCGCACCACGTACCCCAGGCGGGTCGGGAGCAGCTCGGCGTCCAGCGCCGAAGGCCGGATTTCATGCGTGTAGAGGCGGTTGGTGGACAGCGGCATGAAGAACACGGAGCCGGGATGGAGGGTCAGGGTGAACTGCGCGGGGAGATCGACCCCGTCGCGTTCTTCGACCGCCTCCTTGAGGCGGAAGTGGAGCCTGGTCAGCCCGCTGGCGCCCTTCACGCCGTGGTCGAAGGCGTCCCCGGCCAGCGGCTGCAGATTGTCGAGCCGGTCGTAGAAGGTGCAGAAGGCCATGATGCCGTTGACGGGCATGTCCTTGGTCTTGTCGGCATGGGACGAGATCCTGGCCTTGGACTGCTTGCGCTCGGCCGTGGCGAGGGTGTTGTGGTAGATCTGGGCGAGGACGTGATTCAGCGGCGCCTGGTTCCGGAAGACGGCGGCGGCCTCGCGGTTCAGCGCCTCGACGATGCGCGTGTCGGTCGGGCCAAAGCTGTCGGTCGGCCCCGAGAGGTTCGTGGAGCATCGGAGCAGGCGGAAATGGAGCTCGTCGCCGTTTCGTGTGACGGGCGTCAGATAGATGCCGCTGCGATGGGCCGTTCCGGGCTTGGTGGACTCCGTCAGGGACTGGAACGTGTGCTCGGCGCGGATCCGTCCGAAGTGATCGGCGTCGAGCCCGAAGAAGCGGCGGTAGTACACCCCGGCGCCGTGGACGCGAACGGGGACCCGGCCGAGGCCGACGAGGGTCCACCGTTCGTCGGCGTCCTCCCGGTAGCCACGTGACAGCTCCCGGACGACGAACACCCGGTCAGCCGCCTGCAGTCGGCGGCCACTGATCCCTGAAACGTCGCCACACAGGTAGACGGTCCTCCGCGCGAGGTCGGTCGAACCGGCGGCGAGCTCCTCCGGCGTGATCGTGGACCCGAAGAAGTCCCTGATCGCGTCATCGCCGTGCAACACCGCAGGCGCGACCAGGACGTTGCTCGAATCCTCGATGCGGGCTTCTGCCGGCTCCGGTGTGTGCATCGAACGGTCCCTGTCATTCGCGGACAATCGGTGGATCGCTCAAAGCCGAGGCACGGCGATCCCGCAGGCACGGGGGCGACGGAGCACACCGAGCGTATGATCACGTCCCGCCACGAACAAGTGCTGCAGGTCCTGGACGTTGCCGGCTTCCCGACTGCCGCGGACCGTGCCCTGCGCGGCCCGGCGGTCACCGCTACGCGGTACACCTCCTGACCCGGCCGCCTGCCCGGGGCGCCATCCGCTGCCGCAGCGCGTCAACAGCGCTGCGTCACCCGACCCCGAGCAGGGAGAACTCGTCATGATCCAGCAGATCCTCGATCGAGTCGCCGGACACGAGCGCCGGTTCAACACGCTCTTCGAGGAGTACCTCGACACGGTGGGCGCCAGGATCGGTGCGCCTTCGTTCAGCCGCTTCACTCCGGACTGCCTGCAGTTGCTGAAGGACCTGTCCTTGCGGGGCGGCAAACGGATCCGGGTCGTGCTGCTGCACGAGGCGGCTCGCCTGGTGACGGCCGAGCCGGTCGACGGACTGGACGCCGCCGCGCTGAGCATCGAGCTCCTGCAGACCCACGGTCTGGTGCACGACGACCTGATCGACGACAGCCCCACCCGCCGCGGCGGCCCTTCCACCTACTACGCCTACCGCGAGCGGTTCCCCGGCCACCCGCAGACGGCCCTCGGCCTCACCGTGCTCGCGGGCGACCTCGCACTCGCCCTGTCCCTCCGGGTGCTGCTGGACGCCGGGCTTCCCGTCGCGGTGCGTCAGGCCATGGCCGAGGTGCAGACCCGGGCGGCGGCCGATACGTTCGTGGGCCAGATCATCGACCTGGAGCGCGACTTCGACGACACCGCCGGCGAGGAGACGTTGCACTCCGTGGCCGACTACAAGACCGCCCGCTACTCGATCCTCGCCCCCATGCAGCTCGGTCTCCTGGCAGCGGGTGGGCAACCGGACCACTTCGTGTCGGAACTGCGCGACTACGCACGGCTGGTGGGGATCTGCGGGCAGATGCGCGACGACTACCTGGACCTGTTCGGGGATGCCGCCACCATGGGCAAGCCGACCGGCACCGACCTCCGCGACGGGAGGCGCAGCTACACCGTCAGCGCCCTGCTCTCCGCCGTCTCCGGCGCCGAGCGCGCGGTGGTGCAGGCCGCACTCGGCGACCCGTCCTGCACACCCGAAGCCGTCGCCGCCGTCCGGGAGATCGGTGAGAACCGTGGTGTGAGGGACAGGATGCAGGCGGACATGCGGCGCCATGCCGAGCGGGCCTCCGCCGTGGCTGCGGGCTGGCGGACGCGTTGGCGCGAGGAGGCCGTCACCTTCTTCGAGCTCCTGCCGCGGTGGAGCGTCGAGCGCGAGATGTGACGAGTGCGAGATGTGACGAGTGCGAGATGTGACCGGGGCCCGCACCACGGGAAGGGCCCGCCCGGCCGCTGGGCGTCCCGTGCCGCCGGCAGGAGCTCGCCGCCGGGACCGTACCCCGGCCTGCGACCATGGGCCGGTCGGCATACCGAGCAGGGGGATCGCATGGAGCTACGGCAGCTGCGCTGCTTCGTCGCCGTCGCCGAGGAACTGCACTTCGGCCGGGCCGCCGAGCGGCTGCTGCTCGGCCAGCCCGCCGTGAGCCAGCAGGTCCGCCGTCTGGAGCGGGAGTTGAAGGTCGAGTTGTTCGACCGCTCGCCCCGGTACGTCCGGCTGACCCCGGCCGGCGAGCGCTTCCTGCCCGCGGCCCGGGACGTCCTGGCGGCCGAGGACGCCGCCCGGGCCCTCGCCGCCGATCTGGCCGCACCCACCGTGCTCCGGCTCGGCACCGTCACCGGGCTCGGCGAGAGGCTCGACCTGATCCTGGACACCTACCAGCAACGGGCCCCCGGCGTGCGCGTCGAACTCCATTCCGCCCCCGTGCGGGACCGGCTCGCCCGGCTGTCCGACGGCCGCCTCGACGCCGCCTTGGTACGCGGTGCCGTCGCCGAGGGCAGCGCCGATCTTCGCTTCCTGCCCGTCTGGCAGGACGAGCTGGTGGTCGCGCTGCCGGCCCGGCACGCCCTCGCCGACCGGGCCGAGGTCGATCTCGCGGAACTCGCCGCCCTGCCGCTCCGGCTGACCGAACGCCGCAACCACCCGGCGCTGGTGGACCTGGTGATGGACGCCTGCGCGGAGTCGGGCTTCCGGCCGGTCCTCGGCCCGGCCCACACCACCCTGCAGGACACCCTCGCCTCGATCGGCACCGGAACCCCGATGTGGACGGTGGTGTACGCCACCAACGCCCGGATGACGAACACCCGCCGGATCGCCTTCCGCCCCTGCCGGACCCCGCTGCTGCTGCCCACCTCGATCGCCGTACGCCGCTCCGCCCCGCTCCCCCGACTGCTCCTGGAAGCCTGCCGCCGGACTACTCCGACCTGGAACGATCAGGATTCGTGATCGCTGCCGGAGCGATCCGGGTCTGGGTGGCGGGCGGCCCGATCGGGTGGACTGGTCCCGGCCGGAACACCCGGCAGAGAAGAACCCGGTTAGGAGCCGAAGATGCCGATCGTCACCATCCAGCAGGGCCCGCGCGGGGTCGAGCAGAAGCGCGAGTTGGTCAAGAAGGTCACCGAGGCCTTCGTGGAGGCGCTGGAGGTACCCGCCGAGAGCGTGTTCGTCTGGATCCAGGAGTACCCGGCGGAGAGCTGGGGCGCGGGCGGCAGGCTCACCGCGGACCGGTAGCCGGCGCATCAGGCAGGAGCGTCGAGCGCTTCGTCGAGGGCGGTCGGTACGGGCCGGGCCCGTACCGACCGATCCGCGATGTTCCACCGTGCGTTGGGCGTGCCCCGAGCGGTCGTTTCGGAGCCGAGCACCAACGACGTGACGCGCCGTGCTCGGCGTCTCGAATGAGTGGCTCGCTCGGGGCGGCCCGAGGGTGGTCCTGTGGTGGGGCGATACTGAGATCATGTTGAAATCGCTGATGGCGCGGGCGGGTCTGTCGGAGAGCGCCTCCCTGGTGGAGGTCGTGGAGGCGGTGCGCTCGATGCCGTACGGGCGTCCCGCGGAGCGGAGCGCTCAAGGGGCGCTTGCCGAGTGGCGAGGCACGTGCTCGACGAAGCATGAGCTGCTGGCGGCCGTTCTGGCGGAACACTGGCCGGACACGGAACCGCAGCTGGTCCATCGCGTCTACCGGTGCACGCCCGACGGTGCCGCCCGCAGCTTCGGACCGACCGCCGCCGCCGCGGTGCCCGAGGACGGCCTGTGGGACGTGCACCGGTACCTGACCATCGAGCTGAACGGGAACCGAGTCGTCATCGACGTGACGTTTCCCTCCGGCCCGGGCTGGGACGGAGTCGGCTCGATGCCCGTCGTCTGTGGGCCGGGAGCCGACCATGCCGCCGGTACCGACCCCGACGCGGACAAGCGGCTTCTGGAGCAGGCTCACTGCGACCCTGATGTCCGTGAACCCTTCATCGCCGCCCTGGGCGCACCGCGCGTGTAGCGGGCCAGGGCGTCCGACCGTTCCCCGGCGTCGCCTTCGGTTCGGCAGTCCCGGGTTCGTTGGCGCAGGTCGGTCGCGCGGCCGATGCCGGGCCGCGCCTTGCCGGGGTGCGGCGGCCCGCCTCACGGGGTGCGGCGGGCGAGGAGGCGGTAAGCGTTGGAGTGGCCGGTGCGGCCGGCGATCGGGGCCAGGAGGCGGTCGAGCAGCATCGCGACGATCAGGAGCGGGGCGCCGGCCAGGAGCAGTGCCGGGCGCAGGGTCCGCCGCAGGGGTCCGGGCGGCCCGTCGGGGTGCCAGGGCGCGTCCTCGCGCGGGGCGAGGTGGTCCAGCAGCAGCCAGCCGGCGGCCAGCAGGTCGATCGGGTCGTGCGCCTCGCCGTGCTGCTCCGCCACCACGGCGAAGCCCAGGGCCTCCAGACGGTGGCGCAGGTTGGCGGCGGGGGCCAGGTGCAGGTGCTGCGGCTGCAGCCACGGCAGCCACCACCGCCCGAGCAGGCGCGCGAAGCGGCTTCGGGGGTCGGGGACTTCGACGAGCAGCAGGCCCCCGGGGCGCAGCACCTGGCGGGCCGAGGCCAGTTCCCGGGCCGGGTCCGTGGTGTGTTCCAGGTAGTGGAGCATGCTCACCACGTCGTACTGTCCGGCCAGTCCGGGCGCGAGCTCGGGGAACAGGCCGCGCAGGCCGCGCCGCAACCGGCCGGCCCGCTCGGCCAGTTCGACGCCCTGGCTGAGGTCCACCCCGTCGAACGCGGCGCCGGGGAAGACCTCGCGGGCGGTGGCGCAGAAGTGGCCGTGCCCGGTGCCGACGTCCAGCCAGGTCCGGGGCGCCGGGCTGTGCGGGAGCACCGAGCGGGCCTGGTTCCGGTGGACCGTGGCACGGCCCGCGAAGGTCTTCCCCAGGCGTTGCTCGCCCAGGCCGTCGTAGAAGTCGCGGTAGTAGAACTCCAGCCCCTCGTCGTTCAGTCGGGGGTTCTGGAAGGTGTGCCCGCAGCCCTCGCAGGTGTCGAGCGTGAAGCGGCCGGGCTTGTGCTGCAGCAGGTCGGTGGTGTGCAGGCGGGGGCGCAGTGCCGTGGAGCTGCACCAGGGGCAGTCGGTGCGGCGCGGGTGGAAGAAGCGGTCGGTGCCGTCGGCCAGGTCGGCCCGGTAGGCGGGGCGCAGGGCGGCGACGCGATCGGTGGAACGCGCTGCTGCTGTGCCGGCCGGAGCCGGACTCGGGTCTGCCGTGGTCATTGGGACGGTTCCTCCGCGGGTTCGGGCCGGGGGCGGGCCAGCTGTTCGAGGTGGGCCGCGGCGGCGGACGCTCCGCCGGCGGCCCGGAAGGAGTCGCCGATGCGCCGGGCGGCCGCGCGGTGGGCGGCGTTGTCGACGACCTCGTCGAGGGCCTGGCCCAGGCGGGTGGCGTCGGTGCGGCCGAACCGCACCCGGACGCCGGCGCCGGCCGCCGCCACCTGTCCGGCCACCACCGGCTGGTCGTCCCGGATCGGGGCGACGACCAGGGGGACGCCGTGCCACAGCGACTCGCAGACCGTGTTGTGGCCGGCGTGGCAGACCACCGCGTCGAGGTGTCCCAGCAGCCGCAGCTGCGGGACGGCGGGCAGGACCAGGACGTCGGCGTCGGGGGGCGGGGAGCCGAGGGCGTGGCCGGGATCGGCGATCACCGCCTGCAGGCGGTGGGAGCGCTCCCGCACGGCTCGGTGGCAGGCCGTCAGGAACGCCGTGCCGGTGTCGGTGTTGGCCGTGCCGAGGGTGACCAGGGCGGTGGCGCGACCGGGGTCCAGCCATTCCCAGGGGAAGGTCGGTTCGGTGGGGCGCGGCGCGATGGCCGGGCCGACGAAGCCGATCGGTCGGCCGGGGGTGGTCGGTCCGGTCAGCTCCGGTGTGGTGAAGGCGAGTACGAGGTGCGGGGAGAAGCGAGGGTCGGTGGTCCGGCCCGGGTCGCCGATGCGCCCGCGCAGTCCGTCGAGGAGCCCGCGGATCCAGGCCTCGACCAGCGGCAGGCCCGCCAGGGCGCCGGTGAACTCGGCGGAGGTGGTCGCGGAGGTGGCCCAGGGCAGGCCGTGGCGCTCCGCGACCAGGGCGCCGGCGACGGCCTGCTGGTCCACCACGAGGACGTCGGGGCGGAACCGGGCGATCGCGGCCTCGATGCCGGGGGCCATCGCGTCGGCGAGGGGGACGAGGAAGCCCTCCCACAGGTACTTCAGTGCGGCGGTGCCGCGCAGGTCCGGCGGGCGCCGGTAGGCCTGTTCGAGCGGGCCGGGAGCCGGGGCGCGGTCCGTCGGGGGGAGGACGGCGCAGGGGTGGATCTCGGCGTCCGGTCCGGCCAGGGGGGCGATCGCTTCGGGAAGGGCGGCCCAGGCGGTCCGGTGGCCGCGGGCGGCCAGTTCGGCCGCGACGCCCACGGCCGGGTTGACGTGTCCGACCAGGGGCGGGACGACGAACAGGAACCGGCTCACCAGGTGCTCCCCTCGACGACCCGGAGGCCGGTCGGTTGCGCGGGCGGCCCGGCCGACGGGTGCGCGGTCGGTTCGGCCGCCGGCTCCGCTGGCGGCTTCGCTGACGGCTGCGCGCTCGGCTCCGCCGACGGGTGGCGCAGCTCGACGCCGTGCTCGGCCAGGAAGGCGAGCGTGAGTGCGCGGACCCGGTCGGGGGTCTCCACCAGGACGGAGTGCTCCTGATCCGGGACGGTGACGCTCCGGCAGCGCGGCAGCAGTCGTTCGAGCCGGACCGCCTGCTCGGCCAGGTCCGACTGCGCGCCGTAGACGGCCAGCACCGGGCAGGTGACGGCGCGCAGTTCGGCATCGGCGGGCAGCCGGCTCGCCGGGATGTCACTGGCCAGGCTCGTTCCGGCCAGCAGGGTGCCGGCCGCGCGGGCGAGGCGGGCGGTGTGGGAGCCGCGGCGCCGGGCGATCCACCGCAGCACCGTCTCCCGGCCCAGCTTCCGCTCGGCGTCCGTCAGGATGCCGTCCAGCTTGGTCGCCCACGCCGCGGAGGCCGGCTCCGACTCGATGGCCAGGATGCCGGCGACCAGCTCGGGGCGGCGGGCGGCGAGGGCGAACGCCACCGTGCCGCCGAAGGAGTTGCCGACCAGGTGCACGGGGCCGGGCACCTCCAGCCGCTCCAGCAGGATCTCCAGGTCGTCGGTGAAGTGCTCCAGCCGGTAGCCGGTGACCGGCCGGGCGCTGCGACCGTGGCCGCGGTGGTCGTACATCAGCACGTCGAGGCCGGCCGACGCGAGGGTGGGCGCCAGGGTGAAGTAGAAGCTGGCGAGGCTGTCCGTGAGCAGCCCGTGCAGCAGGACGACGGTGGCCGCCGGCGGACCGCCGTCCTGCGGGCCCAGCCGCTGCACGTGGCAGCGCAGCCCGTCCAGGTCGATGAAGGCCATGTCAGGGCCGGTCCGCGCGGTGCAGCCGGTCCTCGACATGGGTGACGAGCCGGCCCACGGTCAGGCCGATGATCTCGTCCAGCTCCATGTCGGCGATGAACTCGGCGAAGTTGATCCGGTCGCCCCAGCGCTCGCGCAGCATCCCGGCGAGGGTGACCAGGTCGATGCTCTCCAGGCCGAGGTCCTCGGTGAACCGGGTCTCCATGGTGACCTCGGCGCCTTCGAGGCCGTACTCGTCGAGCACGGCGGCCAGCATCCCGGTGATCTCGGTGAGGATCTCGGGGCCGGTGGGGGAGAGGTGCTCGCTGGTGGTCACGCCGTCCGTCCTTCGGGGTCGTGGTGGTCGGGGTGGTCCTGGTCGTTGGTGTCGTCGGTGGTCCAGGCCACGACGTGGTCGCGCCGCGGCAGGCCGGGCGGGCTGCCGACCAGGGTGCAGCGCACGTGGTGGGTGCGGAGCCCGTCCAGGGTGGTGACGGCGACCCGCAGGGAGTCGGGGCCGGCGGTGACCACGGTGAAGTCGTGCGGCCGACCGCGGAGCCCGGTGCCCTCGGCCTTGGCGACCGCCTCCTTGGCGGCCCAGAACCGGGTGAACCACACCTCCCGGGAGGCGCCGTCCATGGCCTGGCATGCCGTCAACAACTCGATCTCCCGCGGGAGAAGCGCGACGGGAAGGGTCTCGACCGGGCGCTCGGCGACCTCCTCCACGTCGATCCCGGGGCCCGGAGCTCCGGCGCTTCCGGCCGGGCGTGCGAGGGCGACCGCGATCTCGCTGCGGTGGGCGAGGGTGACCTCCAGGTCCGGCAGCAGCCGGCCGTGCAGGCCGCGCACCCGCGGGCGGCCGGAGGGGTCGTTGAACACCTGGATCTCGGCGGGGAAGGGCCGGTCGGGCGAGCCCTGCCAGAGCAGGCGCCGCACCGCGTCCTTGACCGCGATCCGCCCGAGCAGCCAGGCCCGGCGGCCGCGCGGCGGCTGCCGGTCGTACTGGTCGCGCTCGGCCGCCCCCAGGTGGTTGCGCATGATCAGGTCGCGGGAGGCGAGGTCGGGCCAGCGCTCGTGGAGCAGGACCCAGCCGCCGGGCTGCGGGGCGGAGAGGGTCGCGCGCTCGACGAAGCGTTCGACGGGCCGGGTCTCGGGGTGGCTGTCGAAGCGGCGGTCCTGCCAGCCGTCGATCTCCGCCCACACCTCGCCCCCGGCCAGGAGCTGGACGTCGGCTTCGAGGGTGGTGGGGGTGATCCCGGTGATGCGGATCCGGCAGTCCAGGTCGGTGCCCGGGCGCGGCTGCGGTCCGTACAGCCGTAGCCGGCGGATGCCCACGGGGAAGACCACGCTGCGCTCGGTGTGGGTGGCCATGATCCAGTAGCCGAGCAGCTGGCCGACGTTGTCGAGCAGCGCACCGGGCGCGGAGGGCGCGGTGATCACACCGCGTACGTGGTTCCCGCCGAGCTCGGTCAGGGCGGTCAGGCCCTGGAAGGCGGGGCCGTGGAACATCCACCGCTCCTCGTACAGCCGGGCGGCCGGCATCGGTGCCCGGCGGGTGCCCTCCGGCGGCTCGGCCGGCCACGGGGCGGGCGGGGCCGGGTGGCGGTCCGCCAGCTCCACGGTTCCGGTCGCGTAGGTGCCGAAGGCGGCGGCCAGCCGGCCGGGGCCGGCGTCCCGCAGGGTGACCTCCACGTCGAGCGGGGTCGCGGCCGGTACCCACCGGCCGAAGCGCAGGTCGTGCAGCGCGCGCGCCACCCGCCCCGGCCCGGCCAGCTCGGCGGCGTCCGTGAGGTGCTGGACGATCGTGGTGGCGGGGACGACCGGCCAGCGGTCCGACACGTCGGGCCAGCCCGGGCGCTGGCGGTAGAAGCAGTGGTCGAGCAGGTAGGGCATGGCGTCGGTCGAGATGCGCAGGCGGTGGCTCTGGTGCGGCTGCTGCCGGGCGGGGACGGCCTGCGCCGGCGCGGGTTGCTCCCGGCGCGGCGGCGGGGCAGCGGGTACGGGTCCTGCCGGGGCGGTCCGGCGCCGGGGCGCGGCGGCCGGCCGGCGGTGGGCGAGCAGCTCGGTGACGGCCCGTTCGGTGTCGCGCAGGAGGGCGCCGAGTTCGGCCGCCACCGGGTGGGTGTCGAGCAGCGCGTTCAGGGAGTCCCCGGGGGCGCGGGCCGGCGATGCGGGACTCGCTGCTACGGCGGCCGGCCGGGCCGGGGTGGTCGCCGGTGGCGGTGCCGGGGCGAGTTCGGCCCGCAGGGCGGCGACGGCGGCGGGCCCCAGCGAGACGAGAGCTCCGCCGAGGTCCAGCGGTACGGACGGGTGCGTGCGTGCCGCAGGGGCGGGGCGGGTGTCCGCGGCCAGCGCCCGGGCGGGCCGCAGAGCGGCCGAGTCGGGTTCGGCGCCCTCGACCCACAGGGCGGCGGCGAGGCGGCGCAGCTGGGAGAGCCCGTCGCGGTGCGGCGAGTTCGCGGCGATCACCAGGTGGTCCCGCCGGCCCAGGGTGTCACCCACCAGGGAGCCCAACTGGCCGGGGCCGACCTGGACGAAGGCGCGGAACCCGGCCGCGTACAGGGCTTCGACCAGTGGCCGGAAGCGCACCGGTTCGAGCAGGTGGCGCAGGAACAGGGAGCGCACCTCTGCCGCGGTGTCGGGGAACGGCGACGCCGTGGTCCCGGACCACACCGGCACGGTCGGCCGGTGCAGCCGGAAGCGTTCGGCGGCCTGGCGGATCGGGGCCAGGTAGGGGGCGAGCATGGGGGTGTGGAAGCCGGACCGGAAGGGCAGCACCTGGCCGAGCACGCCACGGGCGCGGTAGCGGCGGACGAGTTCGGCGACGGGCTCCCCGGGGCCGCAGACGATCGACTGCTGCGGGGCGTTGTCGTGCGACAGGACGACCTGCTCCATGCCTTCCAGGCCCGCGAGCGTCTGCTGCACGTCGTGGGCGGAGGTGCCGAGCGCGGCGAAGGCGAGCCCGGGGACGTGCAGCGCGTCGGGGTCGAAGGAGTCCAGGAAGTCGTCCACCTGCGTGCCGGAGTAGAGGCCGGCGGTGATCATGGCGGTCCACTCGCCGACGCTGTGTCCGGCCGCGGCATCGGGGCGCACGCCGATGCGGCGCAGGGCGGTGTCCAGGAGCCGTCCCACCGTGACGACGCCCGCGCCGTGCCGGCCGATGTCCTCGGTCCGGGTGCCGCCGGCCAGGGCGGGGCGGGGCAGGCCGAAGTGGTCGGCGACCTCGTCCACCCGGGGAGCGAAGTCGCCTTCGAGGCCGGGGAAGAGGAACGCCACCTTGCCGGGGCCGGGGGAGGCGGGGCCCAGCAGCGGCGCGGGGGTGAACCAGATGTCGCCGCGGCCGCGCCAGGGCCCGCCCCGCTCGACGGCGCGCCGGGCCGTGGCCAGCCGCTTCCCGGTCGGGGCGGCGATCGCCAGCCGGCACGGGGGAGCGGGAGGGCCACCGGAGCCGTTCGGCTCCGGCCGCCCGGCGGCCAGCACGGCGTCGTCGCCCGCGGACAGCAGTTCGGCCAGTTGCCCGGGGGTGTCGGCGGCCAGGTGGAGCACGCGCTCCGGCTCGGTCACCACGGTGGTGGCCCGGGGGGTGATCCGCCCGGCTGCCGGCACCGCACCCGCCACGACGGGCACGGCGGGGGGCACGGTGGTGGGCACGGCGGTGGGTACGACGGGCAGGGCGACGGGCAGCGCGACGGGGCAGGGGAGGGCCGGGGCCTGCTCCAGGACCACATGGGCGTTGATGCCGCCGAAGCCGAAGGCGTTCACCGCGGCACGCCGCGGGCCCCCACCGGGCGTCTCCCAGGGCTGCGCGGTGCCGATCGTGCGGAACCGGGTGGCGGCCAGCGCGGGGTGCGGGTCGTCGCAGTGCAGGGTCGGCAACTGCACCCCGTGGTGGACCGCGAGCGCCGCCTTGACCAGGCCGGCGATGCCGGCGGCGGGCATGGTGTGGCCGATCATCGACTTGACCGAGCCGAGCACCGCCCGCTCCCCGGCTGCGGCGGCGGGGCCGAACACCTCGGCGAGGGTGGCGAGTTCGGCCGCGTCGCCGGCCGGAGTGGCGGTGCCGTGGGCCTCCAGCAGGCCGAGTGCGTCCGGCGCCGCCGGGTCCAGGCCGGCCGCCCGCCAGGCCGCGCGGACGGCACGGCTCTGGCCGGCCGGGTCGGGGTTGGTCAGCCCGGCGGTGCGGCCGTCGCTGGCCACCCCGGTGCCGCGGATCACCGCGTACACGCGGTCGCCGTCGCGCTCGGCGTCGGCGAGCCGTTTGAGGACCACCATGCCGGTGCCCTCGCCGATCAGCAGGCCGTCGGCGCCGCGGTGGAACGGGCGGGTCCGCTGGCTCGGGGAGAGCGCGCGCAGCTGCGTGAACACGCTCCACAGCGTGACGTCGTGGCAGTGGTGCACGCCGCCGGCCAGGACCGCGTCGCAGCGCCCGGTCGCCAGCTCGCCGACCGCCTGGTCGACGGCGACCAGGGAGGACGCGCAGGCGGCGTCGACGGTGTAGGCGGGGCCGCGCAGGTCCAGCCGGTTGGCCACCCGGGAGGCGGCCAGATTGGGCACCAGGCCGATCGCGGACTCGGGGCGGTCGGGGCCCAGCCGGTCGGTGAACGCCTCGCGCACGCGCCGCAGTTGCCCGGCCGACAGTTCGGGCAGCAGTTCGCCCAGGGTGCGCACCAGCTGGTGCGCACCGCGGACCCGCTGGTCCAGGCGGACCAGGCCCGGGGTCAGGTAGCCGCCGCGGCCCAGGACCACTCCGACCCGGTCGCGGTCGGGCAGTCGGCCGCCGCCGCCGGCATCCGCGAGGGCCGCGTCGGCGACCTCCAGGGCGATCAGCTGGTCCGGCTCGGTGCCGGGGACGGAGGCCGGCATGATCCCGAACCGGGTCGGCTGCACCTGCGCCAGCCCGTCCACGAAGCCGCCGCGCCGGCAGTAGAGCCGGTCCGGCGCCGCCGGCCCCGCCACGGCCCCGGGGGCGTAGAAGTCGGCGTCCCAGCGCCCTTCGGGCAGGTCGGTGATCGCGTCGACGCCGTCGACCAGGTTCCGCCAGTAGGCGGCCAGGTCGGGGGCGCCCGGCAGCAGCACCGCCATCCCCACCACGGCCACCGGTGGCACGCGGGTGCCCGTCAACGGGCTCACCACCCGGACGCGGTGTAGACGACGGCGCGGGTGCCCGGTTCGCCCCAGGCCAGTTCCCGCAGCAGCGCCAGCGTGCCCGCCTGCGGGTCGATCAGGCGTACGCCGCGGCGGTCGTAGTCCTGGGCGAGCTCGGGGGAGACCATCCCGCCGTGCCGGCCGGTCGGCGCCCAGGGGCCCCAGTGCACGGTCAGCGCCCGGTGGCCGGTGCGCTCCGCCCAGCGGGCCCCGGCCTGTTCGAGCGCGTCGTTGGCGGCCGCGTAGTCGCTCTGGCCCCGGTTGCCGAGAGCGGCGGCGATGCTGCCGAAGAGCACGGTGAAGCGGGGTGCGGACGGCAGCTCGTCCAGCGCGTCGAGCAGCGCGGCGGCGCCGTCCGCCTTGGTGGCGAAGACCCGCTGGAAGGACGCGAGGTCCTTGTCGGCGAAGACCCGGTCCTCGATCACGCCGGCCGCGTAGACGACGCCGTCCAGCCGGCCGTACTCGGCGTGGATCTCCTTGACGGCCTGCCGCAGCGCGGCCGGGTCGGCGGCGTCGGCGCTCCGGTAGGCCGCGGTGGAGCCCAGGTCCGCCAGCTCCCCGAGCGTGGCCGCGACCTCTCGGCCGGCCAGCAGGCGGGAGGCCGTGGCGTCGATCCGGGACAGCGGGACGCCCTGGCGGGCGAGGACGCTGCGCAGCTCCGCCCGGTCGCGGGCGCCGGCGGTCGCCGGATCCTCCGGGCCGTCGGGCGCGGCCGTGCGGCCCAGCAGTTCCAGCCGGCAGCGGGAGGCGGCGGCGAGGGCGGCGGCGAACCGCGCGGTGATGCCGCGGGCCCCGCCGACGAGCAGCACCACGGCGTCGCGGTCCAGGCCCAGGGCGGCGGCCTCCGCCACGCCGTCGCCGGCCGGCCCGGCGCCCCGGCCGGCCACCGCGCCCAGACCCGCCTCCGCCAGCGTGATGCCCCGGCGTCCGGCCGGACCGTGCAGCACCACCGGCTCGCGGTCCTCCGCCAGCAGCTCTCCGACCAGCGCGTCCGGGGCCTGCCGGGCGGGGTCCTCGATCTCGACGAGTCGCACGGCGGTGTGCGGGTACTCGCGGGCCAGGCTGCGGAAGAGTCCGCGCAGTCCGTCGCCCCGCCCCTCGGCCTCCCGGTCGGGGTCGGGGCTGCCGGGTGCGGTGGCCGGTCGGGCGACCAGCAGCCAGCGCGGGTCGCCCGCCAGGGCGGCCCGCAGCACGGGCACGGCACCGGGCAGCACCGGGGCCCCGTCGGCCCGGAGCGGGTCCAGGAGCAGTACGCCGTCCACAGGGCCGTCCGCCGTGGACAGTTCGTGCGTCGCCGCGCGGGGGAGCACGCTCGCGCCGAGCGTGCCGAGCCGGGCGGTGAGGGCGTCGGCGGCGCCGTGGGCGTCGTCCCCCAGCAGGGCGAAGCGCTTGCCGGCCAGGGCGGCCTCGGATGCAGCCGCGGGGGCGGGCAGCGCGGTGGTGGTGAAGCACAGTCGCGCCGGTTCGTGCCCGGCGGGGGTCGGCGTGCCGGCGGAGTGTCCGGCGGGCGTCTGCGGTGCGGCCGGATCGGCGTGGGCGCCCGGGTGGGCCGGGTCGGCGTGGGCGCCGGGGTCGGCCGGGTCGGCCGGACCGGTGGGGGAGCCCGGTTCGGCACGGGCGGTGAGCCAGCGGGCGATGGCGAGGGCCGTGCGGGCCCGGGTCAGCTCCTCGACCTGCGCGTCGGTCAGCTCCGGCACCCCGCCCGCACCGCCCGAACCGCCGCCGAGCCGGCGGGCCAGCAGGCCCACGATCTCCGTCCGCTTGATCGAATCGATGCTCAGATCCGCTTCGAGGTCCAGCTCGGGTTCGATCATGTCCGCCGGATAGCCCGTGCGCTCGCCGATCACCTCGACCACCACCTGCAGCACCTCGTCCACCCCACCCGCGGCCACCTGCGCCGCAGCGGAGGCGGGAGCCGGGACCGGAGCCGGGGCCGGGGCCAGGGCCGGAGCCGGCGTCGGCAGCTGGGCGACGGCAGCGGCGTCGGCGACGGACGGCGCCGGCAGCGGTTGCGGCGCGGCCGGGGCGCCGGGACCGGCCCCGAGGTAGGTCATGAGGACGTCACGCTGGGCCGCGATCAGCTCCCGGCTGGTGCGCAGGAAGTCCGCGATCAGAGCGTCGCCGCTCTCGGCCGATCCGGTGGGCGGGTCGGGCTGCTGGGCCGTCATCAAGGTCTCCGGTACGCGTCGGGCCGGCGCGAGTGCGCCGGGTAGAAGGTCTCCTGCGGCGGTGCGCACCAGGTGGCCGTCCACCACCCAGCCGGGGCGGCGCGGGGGTTCGGCCCGGCCGGCCTCCAGCGCGTCGCGGCCGCGCAGCAGGCGGCCGGTGCGGACCGGCACGCCCGCGACCGCCAGCTCCGCCAGCGCGTCGAGGTATCCGGCCACCCCGCCGCGCCGCCGTTCGAGCGGGATCGCCCGGTGCGGCCGGTCCCCCAGGACGTCCGACACCAGGCGGGTGAGCACCGCGCCGGGGCCGGCCTCGACGAACACCCGGGCCCCGGCCCGGTACATGGCCTCGATCTGCTCCACGAATCGCACGGGCGCGCCGATCTGGGCGGCGAGCCCGGCGCGGACGGCCGCCGGGTCCGCCGGGTAGGCCGCCGCCGTCCGGTTCGACCAGACCGGGAACTCCGGGGCCCGCACGGTGCGCTCCGCCAGCACCGCGGCGAAGCGCGCGCCGGCGCCGGCGACCAGCGGGCTGTGGAAGGCGCAGGCGACCGGCAGCCGCTTGACCCCGTACCCCGCCTCGCGCAGCAGCGCAGCGGCCGCGGCCACGTCGTCGGTCGCGCCGGAGACGACCGTCTGCTGCGGCGCGTTGTGGTTGGCCGCCACCACGCGTCCGGCCAGCCCCGCCGTCGTCAACACCTGCTCGACGGACCGGGCGTCGGCGGTCACGGCGGCCATCGCCCCGGGGTCCGCCCCCTCGCCGACCTCGTCCAGGATGCAGCGGGCCCGCTCGGCGCCGATCGCCGGGAGGTCCTCGGCGGCGAGCGCCCCGGCTGCGCACAGCGCGACCAGTTCGCCGTAGCTGTGGCCGCCGGCCAGGTCGGGACGGACACCGGCCAGGGCCAGCAGTTCGTGGGCCGCGAGGCCCGTCATGCCCAGGACCGGCTGTGCGACCCGGGTGTCGGTCACCGCGGCGCGCTGTCCCTCGCGGGCCTCCGGGGTGAAGGCGGCCGGGGGGTACAGCAGATCGGCGTACGCCCGTCCGAGGCGCAGCTGACGCTGCAACTGCGGGAAGGCGGTGAAGAGTTCGGCGAACATGCCCGGCTTCTGGCTGCCCTGCCCGGGGAAGAGGAACGCGACCTCGCCGCCCGGGGTGCCGTCCGGGTCGGCCAGGTGCAGCCCGGCGCCCGGCGCGTGCTCCCCCGCCGTCGCCCGGCCCAGCAGGTCGACCAGTTCCGCGACGCTGGAGGCCACGATCGCGGCCTGCACCGGCCCGTGCCCCGCCTCCGCGCGCCGGGACGCGGCCAGCGCGAGGTCGCGCAGCCGCCACGGGGAGCCGTCGGCCCGGGCGAGCCGCAGCAGTTCGGTCGCCCCGCGCAGCGCCTGGGCCCGGTCGCCGCCGCGGAAGGTGAACAGCTCCGCCGGCCACTCCTGCAGGCCGTGGGCCGGCGTCGGGCCGGCGTAACCGCGCAGCACGGTGTGGAAGTTGGTGCCGCCGAAGCCGAACGCGCTGACACCGGCGACCCGTTCGGCCGGGGGGCTCGCCCAGGGCCGGGCCTCGGCGTGGAACACGAAGGGGCTGTCGTCCTGCCAGGCCGCGTTGGGCTGCCGCAGGTGCAGGGTCGGGGGCTTGACGCCGGTGTGCAGCGCCAGCGCCGCCTTGATCAGGCCGGCCAGGCCGGCCGCGCACTTGGTGTGCCCGATCTGCGACTTGACCGAGCCCAGCACGCAGCTGCCCGGTGCGGCTCCGGCTTCGGTGAACACCGCCTCCAGGGTGGCCAGTTCGGTGCGGTCGCCGACCACCGTGCCGGTGCCGTGCGCCTCCACCAGGCCCACCTGCTCCGGCCCGATCCCGGCCGTGCGGTAGGCCCGTTCCAGTGCCGCGCGCTGCCCCTCGGGCCGCGGTGCCGTCAGTCCGAGCGAGCGGCCGTCGCTCGCGCTGCCGATCCCCTGGATGACCGCGTAGACCCGGTCGCCGTCCCGCTCGGCGTCCGCCAGCCGCTTGAGGACGACGCAGCCCACGCCCTCGCCCAGCGCGATGCCGTCGGCCGACGCGTCGAAGGGCCGGGAGCGGCCGGTGGGGGAGAGCGCGTGCACCGAGGCGAACAGGAGGTAGTCGTTGATGCCGTTGTGCAGGTCCGCGCCACCGCACAGCGCCAGGTCGGTGGTGCCGGTGACCAGCTCCCGGCACGCGACGTCCAGCGCCGCCAGCGAGGAGGCGCACGCCGCGTCCACGGTGAAGTTGCCGCCGCCCAGGTCGAGCCGGTTGGCGATCCGCCCGGAGATGACGTTGGCCAGCATGCCGGGGAAGGAGTCCTCGGTCAGGACCGGCAGTTGCCGCGCGATCGGCTCGGGCACGCGGCCCAGGTAGGACGGCAGGACCGCGCCGAGCACACCGGCGTTCGACAGGTCGCTGCCCGCCTCGGCGCCGAACACCACGCCGGCCCGCGACCGGTCGAAGGCCCGCCCGCCGTCACCGACCCCGCTGTCGTAGCCCGCGTCGACCAGGGCCCGGCGTGCGGCCTCCAGCGCCAGCAGCTGGACGGGCTCGATGCTGCCCAGCGCGGAGGGCGGGATGCCGTAGGCCAGCGGGTCGAAGGGGATCCGGGGCAGGAAGCCGCCCCACTTGGAGGGCGTCGTACCGCTCCCGCCGTCCTGCGCGTGGTAGACCGCCGGGTCCCAGCGCTCGACGGGGACCTCGGTGACGGCGTCCACCCCGGCCACCACGTTCGCCCAGAACGCGGGCAGGTCGGGGGCCTGCGGGAACATGCCCGACATGCCGATCACCGCGATCTCCAGCGGCGCCGGCTCGGGCGCGCACGCCACTGCGCCCTCCAGGCGCTCCAGCGCCTCGGTGGCCGCGGTGGACAGGAAGGCGGCCGCGCGCGTCGTGACGGCGGCGTGCAGGTCGCCGAGCGTCGTGGTGGCCGAGCGCAGGACCGCGACCTGCCCGGCCATGAACATCCCGCGGTCCAGTTGCTCCTGCGCGCCGACGGCGACCAGCCCCTCCGGGGCACGGTCGACGCCCTTGCTGGCGACCCGCAGCCGTCCGACGTTCAGCTGCTCCAGCTGCTCCCACGCCTCGCGGTCGGGCAGGCCCTCGGCCCGCAGCCGGTCGCGGGTCGCCACGAACTCGCGGGTGAAGGGGCTGGGGACGCAGCGGGTGGCGTGGCCCGGTGCGGTCTGCAGCAGTTCCGTCCCCTCGGCGGCCACCACCTGTCGCTGGAACTGCGGCTGGACCGCGCCGAGCGCCACCGCCTCCTGCGTGAACAGGTAGGCCGTGCCCATCAGCAGCCCCGCCGCCACCCCGCGGTCCGCGAGCGGTGCGGCCATCGCGGCCACCATCGCGGCCGACCGCTCGTCGTGCACGCCCCCGGCGAACAGCACCTCGACCAGTGGTTGTCCCTCGGTCGGTGGCTGTCCTTCGGCCTGCGGCTGTCGTTCCACCGCGTCGAGGAAGTCCTCCAGGACCGCCGACTGCGCCTCCCACAGCGGGAAGCTGTGCTGAGGGCCGACGTGTCCGCCGCACTCGGAGCCCTCGAAGACGAATCTGCGCGCCCCGGCCTCCAGGAACTGCCGCAGCAGCCCCGGGGAGGGGACGTGCAGGAAGGTGCGGATCCCCGCCTCCTCCAGCACCCGCGCCTGGGAGGGGCGGCCGCCGGCGATCAGGGCGTGATCGGGGCGGGCGGCCAGCACCTCGGCCAACTGGGCGTTGCGCAGTTCCTCCGGCGCGAAGCCCAGGACGCCGACGCCCCAGGGGAGTTCACCGGCCGCGGCGCCGGTGCGGGCGAGCAGGTCGCGGGTGCCCCCGGCGTCGGTCAGTGCGAGGGCCACGAAGGGGAGCGCCCCGGCCTCGGCGACCGCCGCGGCGAAGGCGGGCTGGTCGCTGACCCTGGTCATCGGCCCCTGTGCCACCGGCAGCGCGGTGCCGAGCGCCCGGCTCAGCGGTGCCCGCGGTCCGAGCAGGGACGCGGCCGCTCCCTCGGGCGCCACCGACCGGAGCCCCGCCAGCACGCCGTCCCGTACCGCGCGCACCGCCGCGGCCGCCGTCTTCCACCGGGCGGCGAACCGCTCGGCCAGGAACCCGTCCTGACCGATCGCCAGGATCATGGACGGGTGGGCCGGTTCGCCTCTTCGGCTGCGTCGCAGCACTCTGCGGCCGTCGACCACGCCGGTCTCGGAGCCGTCCATGCCGCGCACCACGGCCGCGGCCTCGTCGGAGATCGCGGACTCCGCGAGCAGGGCCAGCTGGCTGTCGAGGACCACACCCGCCGCTCCGCCCGCCACCGCGGCGGTGGCGGTGCGCGGTCCGATGCCGCCGCAGGCCCAGACCGGCAGGTCGATCCCGGGGGCCGCCAGCACCTGCTGCAGCAGGACGAAGGTGCTCAGGTCGCCCACCCGGCCGCCGCTTTCGCAGCCGCGGACGACCAGTCCGTGGGCGCCGGATCGCACCGCCGCCAGGGCCGCCGGAAGGTCCGTCACCTCGACCAGCACCCGGTAGCCGTCGGCGAGCCGCCCGACGTCCCAGCCGCCGGCCTCGGAATCCACCACCACGGTGTCCACGCCGGAGTGCTCCGGCGAGCCCAGGTCGTCCGGCCCGAGCCGGCAGCCGTCACCCACCCGGACCCCGAACCGGCCCGGGGCCCGCTCGCGCAGCGCGGCGAGCTCCTCGCGCGCCCGCCGATCGCCGGTTCCCAAGTCCAGCACTCCCAAGGCGCCGGCTCGGCACACGGCCTCGGCGAGGCCGGCGTCCGGCTCTTGGAACGGGGTGATCCCAATGACCAGATCGGCCGAGGGGACAGTGGGCCTCATGGATTCTCCGTAACAGTCACGGTGCAGGGGCCGGCCAAGGACATGGCGCGCCCGCTGTCGGGGCGCGATGGCGCGATTTTCCTGAATGGGACGTCCGGGCTCGGGGGATGCTACCCACCGGTAAGGCCTAACAGGTTAAAGCCGAACATCGTGTACATGTCAAGCATGCGGCACATGTGCAACGCGCGACAGACCGGCATCCTCCGGTTCGCACCGCGGCCACCTGCGCCGTTCCCCGGGCGGACCGACGGCGGGGTGTGCCGGGTCGCGGGGTCTCTTCGGGCCGGCGCCGGAGACCGCGGAGTTCGGCGGCCGTCGCCGCGGCGTGCCCGCACTCGTACGGACCCGACCGAGCCCCACTAGGATGTGGCACCGTCGCGAGTGATCCATCTGCGCACGAAGCGTGCGCACGGGGTGAGAGAAGAGGTGTGCCGTGCCCGAAGCAGAATCCGGTGCGTCCACGCTCGCAGCGAAGCTGGACCGGTTGTTCGACGTGGTCCGCCGTCCCGACCGTGAACCGTACAGTCACGAGGAGGTCGCCCGGGCCTGCCGCGAGGCGACCGGGGAGAGCTTTTCGGCCACCTACCTCTGGCAGCTCCGGACCGGCCGCCGGGACAACCCGACGAAGCGTCACCTCGAAGCGCTGGCCCAGTTCTTCCAGGTGCCGCCCGTGTACTTCTTCGACGACCGGCAGAGTGCCAGGATCGCCGAGGAGCTGGCACTGCTCGGCGCGCTGCGCAACGCCGGGGTGCGGGACGTCGCCCTGCGTGCCGTGACCCTCTCGCCCGAAGGCCTCGGCACGATCAGCGACATGATCGAGGCCATCGCCCGCCGGGAGGCCGGCGGCAGGTAGCGGCCTTCGCGGTGAAGCGGATTCCCTCGGGGTTCCCGCGTCCGTAGGATCGCCTCCCGATCGAACGCCAGGGGGGCGAATCGTGGGGTATTCGGGTGGGGTTGAGCAAGGGCTCTGGCGGCGGTGCAGAGGGGTCGCGGAGTCGATCCCGCTTCCCGAGCCGTTCGGCATACCCGCGCTGACCGAGGCGCTCGCCCTGCGGCGCGGCCGACCCATCGAACTGATGCCGCTGTCCGGTCCGGAGCCCTCCCTGTGCGGGGTGCTGATCAGTACCGACCGGGCGGACTACATCGGCTATCCGGTCGCCACCACGGCACTGCATCAGCAGCACATCGTGCTGCACGAGATCGGGCACCTCCTCTGCGGCCACACCGAGGCCTCCGGGCACACCGGGGGCTCCGGACACAGCGGGCACTCCAGGAACTCCGGCCACACCGAGAACTCCGGGCACACCGGCGCCGCCGGGCTGGGCAGCGCACTGCCGCACGTCCTGACGCCCCGCCTGCCGGAGGAACTGGTGCGCAGGGTGCTCGGCCGCTCCGGGTACACGGAGCGGCAGGAACAGGAGGCCGAGCTCGTCGCCTCGCTCGCACTGCACCGCGCACTGCACCAGCCGTGCTTCCTGGCGGTCGGCCAATTCGCCGACCAGGTCCGACGGTTGCGTCACGTCTTCGGGCTGCCGTCGCGCCGCCGCGGCGCAGCGCGCCGTGGGTGACCGGTCGGCCGGCGTCGCCGGCTGCCTCGCCGGTGCGGTCGCGCTGCTCGGCACGGTGTGGAAGGTCCTGGCGGACCGGGGGCGCCGGTCCGACCCGGCGCTCCGCTACGGCTACGCCTGCGGGGTGCTGATCGGGGCGGGGATGGCGGCGAGCACCCCGGCCGCGGCGCCGGTGCTGGCCTCCGTGCTGCCCGACCCGAGCCACCTCACCCTGATCGCGGACCAGTTGAAGGTCGCCGCATCCGGAGCACTGGCGATGATGGCCCACGCCACCCGGCCGGCCGCCACGGCCCGCCGCGCCGTGCGGCGGCAGGCCGTCCTCACGGCCGCCACCGTCGGGCTGGGCATCGCCGCCTTCGTCGCCGCCTCGCCCGTCCGGGAGGGCTCCGTGGTCAGCGTCGGCGACGCGGGCAGGCCGGCGCTGGCGGCGTACGTCGTGCTCTTCGCCGTCCACACCGCAGGGTGTCTGGCGGTCTTCGGAACCCTGATCGGGCGTTGCGCACGGCGCCTGCCGCCCGGGGCCCTCCGGCTGGGCCTGCGCCTGATGGCGCTCAGCGCGCTGGTGGGCCTGCTGTGGACGGCGGACAACCTGCACGACCTGGCGAACGTCCTCACCGCGGGCCGTGAGAACGGTGCGGAGAGCAGGGTGTCCGCGGTGGCGGGCGCCGTCTGCATCACGCTGGGTTTCGCCGGAGCGACCGCGTCGGCCTGGGCCGACTGGGCCGGACGCGCGCGGGCCCGGCGTGACCACCGTCGGCTCGGTCCGCTCTGGTCGGCGCTGCGGACGGCGCTGCCGGAGATCGAACTCGTCCCCCCGGAGCGGCTGTTCGGTGGCCGCAGGGGCCGCCGCCGAGGTGACGTCCGGTTCGCGTTGTACCGGCGGATCATCGAGATCCGGGACGGCCAGCTCGCCCTCCGCCCCCACGTGCACCCGGCGGTGGCGCTCTGGGTGGGGGAGGTCGTCGGCCCCGCCGAAGGGGAGGAGCTCGCGGCCGTGGTGGAGGCGGCGGCCATCGCCGCCGGGCTGGAGGCGGCCCGGGCCGGGCACCGCTTCCCCGTCGGTCCCGGCGGGGGATGCGTGCCGCACCCGGTGGCGGCGGACGTCCGCGAGGAGGCGGCGTGGCTCGTCAAGGTGGCTGCCGCGTACGCCGGTTCGCCCGCGGTGGCCCACGTCCGCGGCCGGGTGCGGGGCGAGCTGGGCCGCGCCGCGGTACAGCGCTGACCCCGTGGGACCGCCCCGCCGCCCGGCATCCAGGGCCGGGCGGCGGGGCGGTGCTGGTGGCGGCCCGGCCGGGTGCCGGGGCCCGATCAGGCGTGGGCCAGGTCCGGCATCAGCTCGTACACCTGCTCGGCCGAGCCCGGATCGGCCTGCAGACAGGCGAGCAGTTCCTCCCTGGCGGTGTCCGCCCGGTCGAGCCCGATCAGGCAACGGGCGCGCTGCAGACGGGCGTCCACGTCCTCGGTCGAGCCGAGGATCTCGTCGAGCAGCCGTAGCGCCTCGCCGTAGCGCCCGGCGTCGTGGTGGACCACGGCCAGGTTGAACTGCATGCCGGGATCGCCCGAGAGCTCGACCGCGCGGGCCAGATCGGTGCCCGCGCCGTCCAGGTCGCCCTGCTGGTAACGGAGTTCACCGCGCAGCGCCCAGGCCTGGGGGTACTCGGGATCGACGGCGAGGGCGGCCTCCCAGGCTTCGGAGGCCGCGTCCGCGTCCCCGTCGGCGGCCAGCAACTGACCCTTCAGGCTGAGGAGCTGCGGGCTGGCCGGAGTGGTTGCGAGGCCGGCCAGGACCTCGTTCCAGGCGAGCCGGTGCTCCCCCGACTCGACGAGCAGGGCCGCCCGGTTGAGACGGGCGTCGGCGAATGCCGGGTCGAGCTGGAGGACGTAGCCGAAGTCCGCCACCGCCGCCTCGGTGTCGCCGAGCTCGGCCAGGACGTCGGCCCGGTTGAAGTACGCCTCGGGGAACGGCGGAGAGAGCCGGATGGCCCGGTCGTAGTCGGCGAGCGCCTGCTCCGGACGGCCCAGGTCGCGCCAGAGCATGCCGCGGTCGAAGTAGTACTCGGCGTAGTTGGGATCGCACTCGATCACCGCGGTGTAGTCGGCCACGGCTTCGGTGCGGCGGCCGAGGCCCGCGTACACCTGCGCACGGTTGTAGCGCAGCACGGACCGGTGCAGCGCGTGCTCGTGGTCCTCCAGGGTCTCGTCGAGCCGGGCGATGCAGGCGTCCAGCAGCGAAAGCGCCTCCTCCAGGCGGCCCTGGTGGACCTCGATGAGCGCGAGCCCGTTGCGGTTGAACACCACGCGCGCCTCCCGCTCCTTCGGCTCGGGGTGCCACTTGGCGAAGGCGATCGCCTGGTTCACCCAGCTCCGGGCCAGCTGGTGGTCGCGCCGGTCGGCGTCGAAGTGCCGGGTGTGGAGCATGGCCGTGGCGTACGCGGCCTGCATGTGGACCTCGGGTGAGCTGCTGAGGGCCCGGGCCGAGTCGTACAGCGGCAGTGCCAGTTCGGCGAGGCCCAGCGCGGCGTAGGAGGTGGTCATCTTGGTGGTGAAGGCCCACCAGTGGGTCGGGTTGCTCTCGTGGGTGACCAGCCGCCGGCCGCGCTCCCCGAGGTCGAGGACGGCGTGGTAGTAGCCGAGGTCCATGCAGTGGTCGAGCGCGTGCCGCAGGGTGTCCGCCCCGGTGCCGGACGGGTCGCCGCCGTGTTCCGCGTGCCAGGCGATGGCGCCCAGCCGGAGGGAGGACTCGCCGGTCGTCTCCAGCTCCGCCCGCCGCAGGTCGTGCAGCCGGGCGCGTTCGGTGGGCGACAGGCCCAGGTAGGCGGCGAGCTCGTCCGGGTCGTCGCCGACGCCGTCGCCGTCGACGTAGCGGCGGCCGAGTGCGGCGCCGTCCGCAGCCGGGGAGGGGGCCTGCGCCGACCGGCCCCGGTCGGACCGGCCGCCGGGGTCCGGCGGTGCGGTCACCTCGCACCAGGTGGCGAGGGCGGTCGGAAGGTCCTCGCTCCCGATGCCGGCCGGGCGCTCCGGCGGTTCGCTGCCGGTGGTGACGACCACGGTGAGCAGCGCGGGATCGATGCGGCGCAGCAGGACGGCGAGGAACTCGGCGTCGGTCGGGTCGGCCCGGTGGGCGTCGTCGACGACCAGCGAGCGCGGGCCGGACCCGAGCGCGCCCAGGTACGCCTCCAGGAACTCGACCAGGCCGTGGGCGATCCGCAGGGTGCGCAGCGCGGAGTAGAAGCGGGTGCGCTCCTTGGGCACCGCGAGGGAGGTCAGGGTCTCGCGGGTGGCGGGCACCAGGTCCCGCAGTTCCGGCGTGGTGGAGAGGATCTCGATGTCGTGCCCGGTGACGGCCTCGGGGCAGCGCGCGAGCGCGTCCGGGACGATCGCCCGCAGGATCGAGCCGACGGCGGTGTAGGGCCCGCGCAACCGGCGGTCGGCGTTCACCGCGGCGAGCACGGGCGGCAGGCCGAGCCGTTCGCGGGCGTCGACGCGGGCGGGGCGCCCGGCGGCGCGGACCCAGTGATGGCGGTGCTCGGCCATGACACAGCTGCCTTTCGTGCGGTGGCGCAGGGGCGAAGGGGCGTGCGGGGCTCAGGCCGACCGGGCGGCACGGCGCTCGCGGGCGGCGAGCACGACGACGGCCGCGGTCTGCGCGAGACTGAGCAGCATGAGGGCGAGCGAGTCGAGGCGCCCGGCGAGGGAGGCCTGGCCGGTCAGGCGCAGCCACATGTCGTGCAGCATGCGGTACGCCGTCGGTACGACGACTCCGGCGAACATCGTGAGGGTGAACGCGTAGCCGACCAGCATCAGCCAGGCGTACCAGCGCGCGACCCTGCGGTCGACCGGGTGGTGGGCGGAGAGGTCCAGCGGCGGCCTTCCGGTCGCCCGCCGAGCGGCGTTCCGCAGTACGTCGGTTGCGGCGGCGTGGAGGTTCACGCAGCCCAGGACCGTACTGAGCAGGACGTAGACGTCGGTCCGCAGGTAGAAGAACCCCTGCCAGGCGAGGCGCAGGGCCGTGGCGTAGGCCATCGCGAGACAGAGCGACGCGACCGCTCCGCCGGTGTCGCGGGTCGCGTCGGCGACCAGGGTGAGCACGGCGATCACCAGGGCGTCGGCCAGCATGCCGGCCATGATGGGCAGGTAGCGCTTCCGGCGCGGTACCCCGACCAGCCCGTCGAGGGAGGTCTCCAGCACCAGGTAGACGAGGCGGCGGCCGATCGAGAGCCGCGAGCGCAGGCCGAGCCGGCGGCCGGCCAGGGCGTGGAAGGCCTCGTGCAGGGCGAGCAGCGGAACCTGGCCGACGAACAGCATCAGCACGACGAGGGTGTACGACGAGCTGAAGAACAGGTTGTCGACGCGCGGGACCAGCTCGGGCACGCGGATCATCTCGGCCACCGCGAGGGCCGTCACGAGCGCGTAGCCCACGAGGGCCGGTGGGCTGAACACCACGCGGCCCAGGCGCTGCCAGCGCACCGGCGTGACCGGTCCGGCAGCCGCGTCGTCGCCGCCGGGGCGGACGAGGTCGAGGTCGACGAGCGTCTCGATCAGATCGGCGATGTCGACGCTCTCGCCGCGCGTGGTCCGGTAGTTCTCGGCGGCCTCGCGGGGCGTGAGGCCCTCGGCCAGCATCCGGACCAACTCGGCGCCGTCGGCGGGGAAGACGGCGTAGGTGTCGGTCTCCGGGCTGCCGATGGTGACCTCGTCGGCCTCCGGCAGGTACACGAGCTGACGGAGCGGTACCGGCCGGTCCAGGTCGAGTCCGGGGGCGGTGGAGCTGCTGTCCGTGGAGGAGTGCACGGATCCTCCTGCGCGAGGTAGGCGGGGGCGGGGTGGAGCGGTGCCGGCCGGACGTGGTGTCCGGCCGGCACCGCGTTCCCCCTCTGCCCGGGGGGATCGGGTCAGTTCTGCACGGCGCAGGACCACGGCAGGTACAGCGCACGGGCCGCGCTGGTCAGGCGGACCGGGCCGGCCTTGCGGACGACGATCTTCTTCATCGCACACACCTCCTTCGGTGACTGGTCTTCAACGGCGCCATCAGCTGATGTGAATGGCATGTTGAGAGCAATTCACATCAGCTTGGGCGATGGGCCAAGACTGATGAGGATGCGGTGATCGTGTCAATGGATCGGAATTCCCCGACCTGGGCAAGATCTGAGCCTCCATCAGGAACCTCCAGGTCGACGGCAGTGCGGAGGCCTCGGGGGTCCAGGGGCAACTAATAAACTGAAAGGAGTGCTTTGGATGGCACCATCCACATGAGCTGATCCCGCGGGACGGGTCCGGTCACAGGGGCGCGGGAATGCGCAGTGACGGCCCCGGGCGGGCCGCAGGCGCGACGGCGATACTGGAGGTGAGCGCCGTGCGCCCGCGCGGCGGCGAGAGGGGCCCGGCCATGGCTGCTGCTCCCAGGAAGCGGTCCGACGACCGGCGTGCCAGAACCGAGGCGATGCACGAGGAGGACCTGCGGCGCAAGCGCCGCCGGAAGATCGTGTACTCGGCGGTGGCCGGCCTCATCGTGGCCGGCGTGCTGGCGGGCGGCATCTGGGCCGTCACCACCGCCGACGACAGCGCGCCCACGAGCAAGGCCCCGATCGCGGGCGTCCAGACCTTCGGGATGCTCGGACGCACGCACGTGCAGACGCCGGTGGCGTACCCGCAGACGCCACCCGTCGGCGGCGACCACAGCCCGGTCTGGCTCAACTGCAACGGAGACGTCTACACCGAGCCCGTCCCGAACGAGAACGCCGTCCACTCCCTGGAGCACGGCGCCGTCTGGATCACGTACAACGACCAGGCCTCCCCGGCCGACGTCGCCGCACTCGCGGCCAAGGTCCAGGGCAAGCCGTACACCTTCCTGAGCCCCTACCCGACGGAGCAGGGGAAGATCACCCTCACCGCCTGGGGCAACCAGCTGGTGGTGGACAGCCCGAACGACCCCCGCGTGGACGCCTTCCTCGCCCAGTACGTGCAGGGGCCGCAGACACCGGAGCCCGGCGCCCCGTGCACGGACGGGCTCAGGCCGTAGCGTCCGGCGCGTCCGGCACCCTCGGCCGGGGGCGGTGCCGCCCCGTGCCGGTCCGCGCCGGCCGGGTCGGGCGGGGCTGGGATGCGGCAGGCTCCGTCCGGGCGCAGGGTCGAGGTATGAGCGGAGTGATCGTGCTGGTCGAGCTGGAGCCGTCGACCGAGGTGCTGGACGCGGGCGAGGTCGACGTCGGGGCCCGGGTCCGGTGGGTGCACGCGGCGCCGCCCGATCCGGACGTGCCGGAGGACCCGGGCCCGGTCACCTTCTGCGGGATCGACACCCGGGATCTGGAGCGGGAGCCCTACCGGCCGGCCGGGCCGGGGGACCCCTGGTACCCGCCCTCGCAGCGGACCAGACGCTGCCGCGAGTGCGAGGCCGCGCTCAAGGCGCTCTGACGGCGGGCGGGGCCGCGTCCCGGGCCGGCCTCCGGGCGGGTGTCCCGGTGGGGCTGCCCGTTCGGGCAGCGGGGCCTGCCCGGACCGGGCCGGTCAGGAGGCCGCCTCGACGATGCGGCCGTCCTGGAGCTCGATCACCCGGTCGGCGAGCTCCATCAGGGTGGGGTCGTGGGTGGCGACCAGCGCGGTGACGCCCTCGCTGCGGACCACGGCGCGCAGCAGCTGCATGATCGCGCGGCCGGTCTCGGAGTCGAGCTGGCCGGTGGGCTCGTCGGCGATGATCAGATCGGGTTCGTTGGCCAGGGCGCGGGCGATGGCGACGCGCTGCTGCTGCCCGCCGGAGAGTTCGCCGGGGCGCTGGTCGGCGTGGTCGGCCAGCCCGACCATGGCCAGCAGGGTGCGGGCCCGCTCCTCGCGCTGCGCGCTCGGGACCTTGCGCAGCCGCATCGGCACGCCGACGTTCTCGGCCGCGGTGAGGACGGGGATCAGGCCGAAGGACTGGAAGACGAAGCCGATCCGGTCCCTGCGCATCGCCAGCCGGGCCTCCTCGTCCAGGCCGGCCAGCTCGGTGCCGTCCAGGGCGATGCTGCCGCCGGTCGGGTTGTCCAGGCCGCCGACCAGGTTGAGCAGGGTGGTCTTGCCGGAGCCGGACCGGCCCTTCAGTGCGGTCAGTTCACCGCGGCCGATCGAGAAGGAGACGCCGCGCAGCGCGTGCACGGCCCGCTCGCCGCTGCCGAAGCTGTGACGGAGGTCGGTGACGGCCACCATCGGCGCGGTCGTGGACGTGGTCACGGTACCGACCGGTTGCTCTGTCATTCGGCGTCCCCCCTGGCTGGATGTCGGTTCTGCGGTTCTGCGGCTCTGTCGTTCTGCGGCTCTGTCGTTCTGCAGTGGCGCGGTTCGGCACTCATGAACGCGAATTCCATGATGTGTCCATGACCGTCTGACTGCACGTCAACATGGCCGCGCATGCTCAATGGGAAGAATTTGCTCATCAGTTACATGATTCGCGCAAGTCCCTTCCGTTCCGGGTACGAATCTGACAGCATCGTCCGCTATCCGGTGATCAAGTGCCGGTGATCATCACTCCGGCTCGCGACGGGCGCTCTTCCCCGGCCGGACCCTGTCCGGGTCGGTCGGGCCGCTGCGCGGTAGCCGGGGGGATTCGTCAGGGGGAGGAACGGGATGCTCGGCTTCGTCGTGCGCCGGTTGCGCGGGCGACTTCCGCTGGCCGGTGCCGTCCTGCTCACCGTGCTGATCACCACGGCGGTGCTCACCGCGCTGGTGGCGTTCAACCGTACGGTCGGGGAGGCCGGGCTGCGCCAGTCCCTGCAGGGGGGTGGCCATGCGCGGACCACGGTGCTGGTGACCGGCGAGCACGGTCTCGACAAGCGGTCGGCCGACGACGCGGCGGTCACCGCCTACGGCAGCGGTCTCTTCGGCGGCATCTCCGTGCGGACCGACACCGTCGCCCGCAGCCGTTCGTACGGTCTTCCGGCCGCCGGCGGCACCACCGTTCCCGCCACCGCACCCGCCACGGCACCCGCGGGCACGGCCGCCGGAGCGAAGGCCGCGGACCTCACGCTGCTCGCCTCCCTCGACCGCGGCCGCGCCCGCCTGCTGGCCGGTGTCTGGCCCGCGGCCGTCCAGCGCCCCGCCCAAGGCAGCCCCGTCCAGGGCAGCCCCGCCCAGGCGCCGGTCGAGGTCGCCGTGCCGCAGACCACGCTGGCCCGGCTCGGCCTCGACGCCGGGGCCCTGCCCGCCGAGGTCAGGCTCGACGACCGCCTCGACGGCCGGACGCTCACCGTCCGCATCACCGGCGTCTACCGCGCCCAGGACCCCGCCGACACCTACTGGCGGCTCGACACCCTGGGCGGCCGGGAGATCCAGACCGGCGGCTTCACCACCTACGGCCCGCTGCTGGTCGACGACTCCGCCTTCACCACCGCCGCCGTCCCGCAGAGCAGCCGCGGTTGGCTGCTCGGCGCCGACTTCGCCGGCCTCCGCGACTCGGAGGCCGCCGCCGTCCGGGACCGCGCCGCCGGCCTCGCGGGCGACCTCACCAGGGCGACCGGGCTGCAGGTGCGGACCGAACTCCCGGTGATCCTCCAGGAAGTGGAGTCGAGCGCCCTGGTCGCCCGCTCCACCCTGCTGATCGGCGCCCTCCAACTCGCCGTCCTGGCCGGCGCGGTGCTGCTGCTGGTGGTCCACCTGATGGCCGCCCGGCAGGAGGGCGAGAACGCCCTGCTGGCCGCGCGCGGCGCCTCCGGAGCCCGCCTCGGCGTCTTCTCCGCCACCGAGTCGCTGCTGCTCGCCCTGCCCGCCGCGCTCCTCGCACCGCTCTGTACGCCGCTGCTGCTCGGCGCGCTCGCCGGCCGCGGCCCGCTCGCCCGGGTGCCGCTCGACACCGGGCTGAGCTGGACGCTCTGGCCGATCGCCGCCGCCTGCGCGCTCGCCTGCGTCCTGCTCACCACCGCGCCGACGCTGGTGCGCGGGGCCGGCGGCGCGGTGCTGCGCCGCGCGGGCCGGCGCCAGGCGCTGGTCGCCGGCGCGGCACGCTCCGGCGCCGACCTCGCGGTGGTCGGCCTCGCCGTCCTCGCCTACTACCAACTGGCCCACTACGAGGGCGGGCTGTCGGCGGACGCGGACGGCCGGCTGAACCTCGACCCGGTCCTGATCGCCGCCCCCACCCTGGCACTCGGCGCCGGCACCCTGCTGGTGCTGCGCCTGCTCCCGCTCGCCGCCCGCCTCGGCGGCCGGATCGCCGCCCGGGGCCGCGGCCTGGTGCCCGCCCTGGCCGGCTGGCAGCTCGCCCGCCGCCCCGGCCGCGCCGCCGGCCCGGTGCTGCTGCTGGTCCTGGCGGTCTCCACCGGTGTGCTGGCGCTCGGCCAGCAGAGCACCTGGTCCGCCTCCCAGCGCGACCAGGCGGCCTTCGCCACCGCTGGCGGCCTGCGGATCACCGGATCGCAGCTGCCCGCGATGGGCCAGGCCGGCCGGTACGGTGCGCTGCCCGGGGGTGACCGGCTGATCCCGGTGATCCGCCAGGAGTACTCGCTGGCGGACGGCGCCCCCGCCCAGCTGCTGGCCCTCGACGCCGCGGGCTTCGCCGACCGCGTCCCGGTCCGCCCCGACCTGCTCGGCGGGCAGAACCGCCGGGACCTCTACGCCCCGCTCGCCGCGCCCCCGCTCGCCGCGCCCGCGCCTGCCGGGGCCGGAGCCGGGGCCACGCCCACGTCCGCCGGGGCCGGAGCCGGGGCCGGGGGCGGCGTGCCGCTGCCGGGCACGCCGGCCCGGATCGACCTCGACCTCACCAACGAGCCGTCGGCAGCGGCCGGTCTCCCGCCGGAGGCCTGGGTCCTGCTGCGGGACCGCTTCGGCGACACCTTCCGCGTCCCGCTGACCGGCGTCCCCGCCCGCGGCAGCGCGGTGGCCTCCGCCGACCTCGCCGCCGTCGCCGGTGCCCCGGTCGGCACCCCCGCCGCACCGCTCGGCCTCGTCGGCCTGGTCCTCGCCCTCGGCACGGAACAGGGCCCGCCCCTCGTCGGGGAGTTGAGCGTCCGGGGGATCGCCGTCGCCGACAGCGCGACCGGGCCGGCCACCGCCGTCCCGGCCCCGGCCGGCCTGGCCTGGAGGACCAGCACCGCCCCCGGCGAGGCCGGCTCCGGCTCCGAGGTCCTGCCGGACCGGCCGGGACGCCTGTTCGGGCTCCGGTACGCGCCCGGGAACACCGGAGTCCGCCAGGCCGTCCTGGTGCCCGCCGGCCCCGAGACCCCGGCCGTACTGCCCGGCCTCGCCACCCGCAGCTACCTCGCCGGCATCGGCGCGGCCGTCGGCGACACCGTCCAGGTGACGCTCGGCGCCAACGCCCTGAAGGTCAGGATCACCGGCGTGGTCGACTCGGTGCCGGTCGCCGGCAGCACCACCCTGGTCGTCGACCTCGCCGCCACCGGACGCCTGCTCGCCGCCGGCGGCCGCCAGCTGCCCGCCGTCACCGAGTGGTGGCTGCCCGCCACCGGGCCGGACGACCCGGTGCCCGCCCGAGCGGCGGCCGCGCTGCGCGACACCCCCGGCGGGCAGCAGCTGCTGCTCGACTCGGAGGTCGCCGACGGCCTGCTCGCCGACCCGCTCAGCGCCGCCCCGCAGGGCGCCCTCGCCGCCATCGCCCTGGCCAGCACCGTGCTGGCCGCCATCGGCTTCGCCGCGGCCGCCGCGGCCTCCGCCCGCGAGCGTGCCGCCGAGTTCACCGTGCTGCTGGCCCTCGGCACCCCGAGGCGGTGGCTGCTCCGCACCGCCGCCGCCGAACAGGCCGTCCTGGTCCTGCTGGGCGGCCTCGTCGGCCTCGGCCTCGGCGCCCTGATCGTCCGCCTGATCGTGCCGCTCCTGGTGCTCACCCCGGCGGCCCGCCGGCCGGTCCCCGAGGTGCTGGTCGACCTGCCGCTCGGCTGGTCGCTGCTGCTCACGGCCGCGATCGGCGTCGTACCCCTGCTGTCGGCCTTCCTGATCGGACGCAGCCGTCGAGACGTGGCCGCCCGGCTGCGGCACGTGGAGGAGATGTGACCACCCCGGCCGACACCCGTACCCCCCGCCCCGCCGGGGCCCGGCCGACGGCCGCCCACCGGCCCGCGCCCTGGGTCCGCACCCGGCTGCGGTCGGGGCGGGTCGCCGCCCTGCTCATGGCGGCGCTCGCGTTCGGCACCGTCCTCCTCGCCGCGGCCTTCCCGCGTGCCCTCGACCGGGGGACGGACGACGCGCTGCACCAGTTCCTGCGCGACCGGGGCCCGTCCTGGAACAACCTGCTCGCCACCTCCAGCCACCCGTACGCCACCTCCGACCCCCGGGCCGACGCCGCCGACCTCGACGAGGTCGCCCGGAAGCTGGAGTCCCGCCCTGGAACGACGTTCCGCTACGGGGGGCCGGGCCCGGTGTACGGGGCGCGCGCCGACAAGCCCCGCCCGCTCGCCAACCTCGACTACGCCCGCCCCGGCGAGGTCTCGCCGAAGCTGGGCCTGATGTACCTGCCGGGCATCACCGAGCGGGTCACCCTGGTGGCCGGGAGCTGGCCGACCGGCGCCGGCAGCCTGCCGGCCGGCCAGGCGGGCGCCGGCGGCCCGGCCGACCCGGTGCCGGTCGCGCTCAACAGGAGCGCGGCCGCCACCATCGGCATCCACCTCGGCGACATCCTCCTCGGCGGCGAGAGCGAGGCCGACCGGGTCCTCGCCCGCGTGACCGGCCTCTACAACGTCAACGACCCGAACGACCCGTACTGGGCCGACCTCGGCTGCTTCGACCACGCCTGCGCACAGGGCAACCCCCACGTCTTCTTCGCGACCGACGGTCTCGTCTCCGTCGAGGGGATGGGCAGACTCGCCGAATGGGGCGTCCACACCACCGACTTCTGGCGGCTGCCCGTCGACACCGGCGCCCTGCACGCCCGCAACCTGCCGGAGACCGGCCGGGAGATCACCGGATTCCTGAGCGGCCCCACCCGCGGCGTGCTGGCCACCTCCACCGGCCGGGAAGACCTGACCATCACCTCGCAGCTGCCCGTCGCGTTCGACCAGGCCGTCGCCCGGCAGAACGCAGCCGCACCGCTCGCCGCGATCGGCCCCGCCGGCCTGGCCGGCGTCGGCGCCGTCGTGCTCTTCCTGACCGCCGGCCTCACCGCCGACCGGCGCACCGCCGAACTGCGGCTGCTCCAGGCCCGCGGCGGCTCCCGCGGCGGCGTCCTGCTGCGGCTGATCGGGGAGGGCGCGGTGACGGTGCTGCCCGCCGCCGCGGCGGCGACCGCGCTGGCCCTCTGGCTGGTACGGACCCCGCGCTGGACGGAAGCCGTCCTGGCCGCCCTCGCCGTCACCCTGATCGCGCTGTTGGGCTTCCCCGTCCGCGCGGCGACCTTCTGGTCCAAGCCGCGCCGGACGGGCGGGGCGCGTCGACTGGTCGGCGAACTCCTGGTCCTGGCCGTCACCGCCGCGGCCGTGCTGGAGGTCCGCCGACGCGGCGTCGCGCCGGCCGGACAGGAGCCCGACGTGCTCCTGGTCGCGGCCCCGCTGCTGCTCGCCGTCACCGGCGGTCTCGCGCTCGCCAGGCTCCAGCCGGCCGTGGTCGGGGCACTCGCCCGGGTGGCCGGACGGCGCCCCGGTCTGATCGGCTTCCTCGGGCTGGCCCGCGCCGCCCGCGGCACCGGCGGCCGGGCCCGGCCCTCGCTGCTGCCCCTGATCGCGCTGACCCTGGCCGTCACCACGGCGGGTTTCGGTGCCACGGTGCTGGACGCGGTCGACAGCACCCGGGTGCGCGCCGCCCGGGGCGTCGTCGGCGGCGACGCGGCCGTGAGCACCCCCACCGGTGTTTCGCTGCCGCCGAAGTTCACCGAGGCCGCCGCCGCCATGCCCGGCGTCCGGCTCGCCACCAGTGTCTGGTGGGAGAGCGAGGTCTTCCTCCTCGGCAGCGACGCCGGGCCGGTCCGGGTCAGCGCCCTGGTCGTCGACCCGCAGGCCTACGCCGAGCTGTCCAGGAGCGTCGGCCGCGGCGCGTTCGACCCGGCCCTCCTCGCCGGCGGTGCAGGCGGTCCCGACGCGCCGCTGCCCGCCCTCTTCAGCACCGCGCTGGGCAAGCAGCTCGGCGGAGACGACTACCGGTTGCGGCTGCCCAGCGGCTGGGAGCTCAAGGCCACGGTCGCCGGCCGGATCGGTGCCACGCCCGCGCTGATCGGCGACGACCGGAAGTTCGTCGTGCTGCCGTCCGGGCCCGCGGTCGCGCAGCACGCCGAACTCGGGCAGCCCAACCTCTGGTTCGGGGTGGGCGACATCGACGAGCGGCAGCTGAAGCGGGTGGTGCGTGAGCTCGCGCCGCCGATGGCCTGGCAGGTCTCCTTCGGTGAGCGCCAGGGAACGCCCCTCCCCGCCGGGGCGTCCGGTTCGCCGTCCGCGTCCGCGTCCGCGACCGCGTCCGCGTCCCCGACCGCGACCGCGTCCGCGTCCGGGGCGGCCGCGCCGCCGGCCGGCGCCGGCCCGAACACCGGTGGTGACGACGCCGCCGAGGCCGACGCCGTACCGAGCGGCTACCTGGTGCGCACCAGCGGCACCCTGGCCGCCGAGTTCGCCGCCGACCCGCTCCAGCGCTCGGCCGGCCGGCTGTTCTGGGCCGCCGTGATCGGCGCCGCCGGGTTCGCGCTGCTCGCCGTCCTGCTGACGCTGGTCCGGACCGCACCCGAACGCGCCGCCCTGCTCGCCCGGCTGCGCACCATGGGCCTGCGCCCCCGGCAGGGCCTGGCCCTGATCCTCGCCGAGACCGTGCCGCAGACCCTCGTCGCCGCCGTCGGCGGCGGCCTGGTGGCGCTGGCCGCGGTGGCCCTGCTCGGCCCGGCGTTCGACCTCTCCCTCCTGGTCGGCGCGGAGGTCCCGCCGGGGCTGGAGCCCGCGGTGCTGCCGGTCCTGCGCCAGGTGCTCGGACTGGTGGCCCTGGTCACCGCCGGCGTGCTCGCCGAGGCGCTGATCGCCGGACGGCGGCACATCGCCACCGAACTGCGGGTGGGGGACCAGCGTTGACGAACAGTGGACGGGCCCGGCCGCACGACCGGGCGGGCGGCAAGGGAATCGGCCCGCGGCCCCCGCGGACACAGGCGCGCCCCGGCGCAGCGGCGACAGGAGACCAGCGGTGAACAGCCTCCCCCAGAGCCGGACGGTCGAGCCGGCCCCCAGCCTCCAGGAGCTCCAGGAGCGCGCGCTCGCCGCCGCCCGGCCCAAGGCCCCCGGCGGGGACGCGGCGATCGTCTGCGACCGCCTGGTGCGCATCTTCTCCACCGAGGGCATCGAGGTGCAGGCGCTCCAGGGCCTGGAGCTGACCATCCAGCAGGGCGACCTGGTGGCGCTGGTGGGCGCGTCCGGCAGCGGCAAGTCCACCCTGCTCACCATCCTGGCCGGGCTCGACGTGCCGACCGCCGGCACCGCGACCGTCGCCGGCCGGGATCTGCTGGAGATGTCGGCCCGCGACCGGCTGCGCTACCGGCGCGAGGTCGTCGGCTTCATCTGGCAGCAGACCGCACGGAACCTGCTGCCCTTCCTGACCGCCGCCGAGAACATCGCCCTGCCGATGCAGCTGCGCGGCCGCAAGGCCGGGCTCGGCAGCAGGCAGAAGGCCGCCCGGGTGGCCGAGCTGCTGGAGGCGCTGGAGATCGGCGACCTCGCCCACCGCCGCCCACGTGAGATGTCCGGCGGCCAGCAGCAGCGCGTGGCGATCGCCGTGGCGATGGCCAACAACCCGCCGGTGCTGCTCGCCGACGAGCCCACCGGCGAGCTCGACTCGGAGACCGGCGCCGCGATCTTCGAGGCCTTCCGCACCGTCAACCGCGAACTCGGCGCCACCGTCGTCATCGTGACCCACGACCCGATGGTGGCGGGCGAGGTCCGCCGCACGGTCGCCATCCGCGACGGCCGCACCAGCAGCGAGGTGCTGCGCCGGACGGTGACGGACGAGCACGGCGAGGAGTCGGTCAACGAGCGCGAGTACGTGATGCTGGACCGGACCGGCCGGGTGCAGCTGCCGGTCAAGTTTCTGGAGGCGCTCGGCATGGAGCACCGGGTCGCGGTGGACCTGGCCGCCGACCACATCGAGGTCCGCCCGGACGACATCCCCGGCCACTGAACCCCGTGACGGTAGGCCGGGGGCGGGCCGGTCGCAGGCCCCCGGCCTACCGGTGGCCGACAGGGCCCCGGCTGCGCGCGGCCGTCAACGATCCGTGCCCAGCACGGCATCGGCGACCAGGCGGGCCACCGCCTCCGGCTGCTGCACCATCAGCAGGTGCCCGGCGTCCGGGACCACCCGCAGGTCGACGGAGGGGCAGGCCTCCAGCGCGGTGCGCTCCTCGTCCGTCAGCCCCACGTCGTCGTGCTCGCCGCGGATCACCCGGGCCCGGGCGCCGGAGTCGCGCAGCAGCGGTACCAGCGAACCGTGGCGGTCCAGGTACGCGAAGTACTCGGCCATCGCCCGGCGGCAGAACGGGGCGGAGTTCTTCTGCAGGTCCGCGAGCAGGGCGGCCCGGCGGTGCTCGGGGATCTCGTTCGCCAACGCCTTGGGCGCGAGCCGGAGCATCCCCGACCAGACCGGGCCACCGAGGCCGGGCACGTGCCCGAGCGTGTTGGTGACCGCCAGTGCCCTGGACTCGTCCGGCCGCGAGAACGTCGGCGAGAGCAGCACGACCGGCCCGGAGAAGCGGCCGCCGGCCACCATCTCCATCGCGATGTTCGCGCCGATGCTGTGCCCGACCACGGCCGTGCACCCGTGCTCGGCCGCGAAGGCGCCGGCCAGCGCCGCGTAGTTCTCCATCGACACGTCCTCCGGCGCGGCCGTGCCGGCGTAGCCCGGGACGGTCGCCGCGATCAGCCGGACCGGTGCCCCGGCGAGCGGCGGCGCGGCCATCATGTCCTCGAAGAAGGCTGTGCTGCACAGCGCGCCGGGCAACAGCAGGACGCGCTGCGGGGCGTCGGCGGGACCCGACTCCCGGACGTCCCACGCGGTGAATGGTGCGGTGCCGCTCATGGCCCCTCCGTCTCGTTCGACTCCCGCAGTCTCCCGCCCGGCCGCCCCCGGGACGGCCACCTTGGGCCGGGTGCGGCATGTCGCGGGCGGTGAGGCCCGCGGGCGCGGTGGGACGACGCGGGCCTCGTCCGGCGCGGTGGGACGACGCGGGCCTCGTCCGGCGCGGTGGGCATCCCGGCCCGCTCGGCGCCGCCGCGGGTCCGTCAGCTCTCGCCGGGGCGGCGGAACAGGCCGCTGCGCTCGGCGTCGTCGCGCAGGGTGTCCGGCGGTCCGCCCCGGCCTCTGCCGCCCTCCTCTTCCGCTCCTTCGCCGCCGTCGTCCCGGGCGGTGCGGTCCCCGCGGGCGGCGGCCGTGCAGAGGGCGAAGACGAGCAGGGCGCTGGCCGCCACGGCGAGGATGCCGAGCGCGGTCAGGACGCGGAGCCAGGTCACGGAAGGTGCCTCCTGGGGACGGACGGTGCGAGAGGGGTATCGGCACGTCGGTCCGTGAGGTCGAGCGGACACGGGCGGTTTCGCCGGCCGCCCGCTGCGGTGTCGGGCGCGCACGCGGGCGTTGGAGGCGTCCGGGCGTACGATGCCTTCCTTCGTGCGCCCCCGGATCCGCCCGCACGCCGGTCTGCACGCCCGGCGCCCTACCCGGCCTGGGCCCTGCCGTCCGGCCCCGGCCCCGGCCCCGGTTCCGCTCCCGCTTCCGACCCCGCTCCTTCTCCCGACCCCGGCTCGGCCTCCGGCAGCAGTGCCCGCAGCGCCGCGAGGTCCGGCTTCCCCGTCTCGGCCAGCGGCAACTCCGGGAGCACCAGGATCGTCGTCGGATCGCAGAGCGGACCGCCGCGCTCCTGCATCCACCGGTGCAGCTGCCGCTCCGTCACCGGCGCCCCGGGCGCGGTGGTCACCGCGGCGTGCACCCGCTCCAGCCGGTCCCGGCCGGTGGTCGCGAACATCACCGCCTCCCGCACCGCCGGGTGCGCCAGCAGCGGCTCCTCGACGTCGTGCGGATAGATGTTGTGCGCGTCCACGATCGCCATCGCATCCCGCCGCCCGGCCACGGTCAGGTAGCCGGACCGGTCCAGCCGGCCCAGGTCGCCGGTGTACAGCCAGCCGTCCCGCAGCACCCGCGCGGTGAGCTCCGGGTCCCGCCAGTAGCCCGTCATCGCCGTCGGCGTCCGGACGCAGATCTCGCCGAGGGCGCCCACCGGGAGCAGCGCGCCCGCCTCGTCCACGATCCGCACCTCGGTGTCGGGCAGGGGCCGCCCGGCGGTGCGGAGCAGCCGCGGATCGAGGTGCTCGTCCGGCGTCAGCCTGGTCACCGGACCGGCCTCCGTCAGGCTGTAGGTCTGGTGCATCACCCGGCCCAGCCGGCGGGTGGCCTCCGCCAGGCGCTCCGGGGCCGCCGCGCAACCGGTGTAGGTGACGCGGCGCAGGCTCCCGGTGTCGGTGCCGGGCAGCGCGGGGTGGTCGAGGACCTGGTACAGCAGGTGCGGCGGCAGGTAGACCCGCGACACCCGGTACCGCTCGATCGCCTCCAGCACCGCCCCGGCCGCGAACCCGTCCTGCAGGACGACCGTGCCGCCCGCCGCCAGTGCCAGATCGGCCGTGGTGCCGCCGCCGTGGCCGAGCGCGGTGCAGAGCAGAAAGGTGGACGCGGCGATCAGCTCCGGTCGCGGCGGCCGGGCGAAGCGGCGCCGGACGCCCTTGGGCCGGCCGGTCGAGCCGGCGGTGAAGCGCACCGCCATCACGTCGTCCGGCCGGTACGCGGGGGCCGGCGGGGCGGGGGAGAGCGGGGCGGCCAGCTCCAGCAGGTCGGCACCGAACGCGCTCGGACCGAGTGCCAGCACCAGCGCCTCCGGCAGCGCCGCCGCGATCCGGCGCGCCGCGCCGGTGCCCCGGGCCGGGTCGAAGACGAGGGCCGCCGTCCGCGCGTTCTCGGCGAGGGCGACGAGGTCCGCCACCGGGCGGTCGGCGTGCAGCACCGCGACCCGGCAGCCGATCAGGTTCGCGGCCGGCCGCACCAGCAGTGCCTCGGGGGTGTTCCCGGCCAGCAGGGTGACCCCGTCGCCGCGCCCCAGCCCGGCCGCGGCCAGCGCGCGGGCCAGCCGGTACACCGTCTCCAGGCACTCCCGGGCGGTCACCGCACCCTCCCCGTGGCGGATCGCCACCCGCTCCGGTGCGCGGGCCAGTCCGTCCAGCACCATGGCGGTGTACGTCGCCACCCCGGGCCCGGCGCCCGCCCCCGCTACCAGCGTCCCCGTCACGTCCCGTCCTCCGCCGGTGCCCGTCCGTCCGAATGAGCTGACAGTGCATCACATCGCCGGGTGGTCGGCGTGCGCAGGGTACGGGGGTGCGTCCGCGGGCGCGCCCCGCGGGTCCGGGCGCGCCGGGAGCGGGCCGGTGTTGTTAAGGTTCCGGCTCGGGTAGAGACCGGGGAAGTGAGCACGATGAACACGCCGACCACGCCGACCGCGCCGGGCGGGCAGACCGCAGGACGGCAGGGGGCGCAGGCAGCGATGGAACCGCAGGGCCTGGTCGACCTCCGGGGCGAGGCGGGAGCCTCCTTCGCCGTCCACTACCCGCCGGACGCCGTCGTGGTCGTCTCCGGCCTCCCCGGCAGCGGCAAGAGCACCCTGCTGCGCCGCTGGTCGGAGCAGGCCCCCGCGGTCGCCACCGTCGACCCCCGCGCCGTCCACGAGGCCTGCGAGGCGCTGATGCCGGCTGCTCTGCCGTACGCGGTCTACCGGCCGTGGGCGCGGCTGGAGCACTTCCGCCTGCTGCGCGCCTCGGTCCGCCGGGGCGGACCGCTGCTGGTGCACGACTGCGGCAGCCGGGCCTGGATGCGCCGCTGGCTCGCCCGCGAGGCCGGCCGCCAGGGCCGCGTCCTGCACCTCGTGCTGCTGGACGTGGGTGCCGTCACCGCCCTCGCCGGGCAGCGCGAGCGGGGCCGCTGGGCACCGCGCCGGGCCTTCGCGCGGCACCGCCGCGGGCTCGACCGCCTGATCGCCGGGCTGACCCGGCACGCCCGGGGCGGAGCCCCGACCCCCACCCCCGAGGCGGCCTCCGTCCTCCTGCTCGACCACGTCTCCCGCGCGCGGGCCGCCGCCGCCCGCTTCGGGCCGCCGCCCGCCGGGCGGTAGCCGCCGGCGCCGCGCCGCTCTGCAACGCCCCCGCGCCGTCCCGCCCCGCGCCGTCCCGCCGTGACCGATCCGCCGTGACCGCTCCGGTTCGGACGGACGGTCAGGAGGGGGCCGGAGCGGTGGGAGTGGGCGGAGTGGAGACTGGGGAGGAAGTGATCAACCGATTCCCGTCGCAGAGAGGCCGCTTCGCATGCCCGGCACCACCGCCACCACGAACTCCTGGTTCCGCCGCTTCCACCCCGCCGACACCGCGCCCGCGCGAGTCGTCCTCTTCCCGCACGCGGGCGGCACGGCGACCTACTTCTTCGACTGGGCCGCCGAGCTGTCGCCGTACGCCGACGTGCTCGCCGTCCAGTACCCGGGTCGGCAGAACCGGTACCACGAGCCGGTCGTGGACTCGATCGCGGAGCTCGCCGACGGCGTCCACCGGGCGCTGCTGCCCTGGGCCGACCGGCCGCTGACGCTCTTCGGGCACAGCATGGGCGCGGCGGTCTGCTTCGAGGTGGCCCGCCGCTTCGCCGCCGCCGGCGGGCCCGCGCCGGTCCGCCTGTTCGTCTCCGGCAGCCGGGCGCCCTCCCGCCCCCGGGACGAGGCCGTGCACAAGCTGTCCGACGAGGAGCTGTTCGGGCGGGTGGCCGCGCTGGGCGGCACCGACCAGCGGGTGCTGGACGACCCGGAGCTGCGTGCGCTCGTCCTGCCGTCGCTGCGGGCCGACCACGCCGCGATCGAGACCTACCGGTGCGGGCCGGACGCCGTGGTGCCGCAGCCGATCACCGCGTTGACCGGTGATGCGGACCCGCGCGCCAGCCTGGAGGAGGTGCAGGACTGGGCCGGGCATACCACCGGCGGCTTCGAGATGCGGGTCTTCCCGGGCGGCCACTTCTATCTGGCGGAGCAGCGCCGTGCGGTGCTGGACGTGCTGGTGGAGCACCTGGAGGGGTGAGCGCGGGGCCCGGCCGGTCGGGGGCCGGTCCGGGCCCCGGCCGGCCGGCTCCGGCGGGGTCCGGCCGTGGCGGTCGGTGCACGCCCAGTGGCGGTCGGTGCGCAAACGGGGTGGCTGATCGTCATGACATCAAAAGTTGACACTGTTGTGACAAGCCGTCATGCGTAAAGCCTTCCCCAAGTGTGCACGGTTCTGGCATGTTGCGTTCAACACCTGCGTGATCCCCTCACACGCGGGCCGATCGGAGGACGCACTTGTCACCCCTGATATCCCGGCGACTGGGTCGCCCGGCCGCCGCTCTCGCCGCGCTCTCGGCGATGGCGCTCGCCGCCCCCGCCACCCTCGCCACCGCGGCGACCGCCACCCCCGCCGGCACGACCCCCGCCCCCGCGGCCGGTGCCGACCGGGTCCCCGGCGCCGCCGCCGCCCCGGCCCCCGCCGCGCCCCGCGCCGCAGCCGGCTGGGCCGCCGGGACCCGCTCCTACCTGGTCATCAGCGCCCCCGCCGACACCACCGCCGCGAAGGCCGCCGTGGCGGCCAACGGCGGTACGGTCTTCGCGAGTTACGACGCCATCGGCGTCGTCGTCGCCCACTCGACCTCGGCCTCGTTCGCCACCGCCCTGCGCGTCGTCGCGGGCATCCAGAAGGTCGGCGCGACCCGCACCTCCGACGTGCCGGCCGACGCCTACGCCCCCGCCCTGCCGGCCAACCCCGCCCAGTCGGCGACCACCCTCACCGAGTCCAACCGCTGGGACATGACCCAGATCAAGGCCGACCAGGCCTGGGCCGTGAGCACCGGTTCGCCCACCGTCAAGGTCGGCGTGCTGGACACCGGCGTGGACGACCAGCACCAGGACCTCGCGCCGAACTTCGACGCCGCCGACTCGGCCTCCTGCGCCTACGGCAAGGCCGACACCCGCACCGGCGCCTGGCGCGACGTCGACACCCACGGCACCCACGTCGCCGGCACCATCGCCGCCGCCAAGAACGGCAAGGGCGTCGTCGGCGTGGCCCCGGGCGTGAAGATCGCCTCGGTCCGGATCGCCGAGCCGAGCTCCACGCTGTTCTACGCCGAGAACACTGTCTGCGGCTTCGTCTGGGCCGGCGACCACGGCTTCAAGGTGACCAACAACAGCTACTACACCGACCCGTGGCAGTTCAACTGCCCGGACAACCTCGACCAGGCGGCCATCATCGAGGGCGTCAAGCGCGCCCAGGAGTACGCCGAGGGCAAGGGCTCGCTGCAGGTCGCCGCCGCCGGCAACTCCAACTACGACCTGGCGAACAAGACGACCGACTCGGAGAGCCCCAACGACTCCACCCCGGTCACCCGGACCATCACCAACGCCTGCCTCGACATCCCGACCGAGCTGCCCGGCGTGGTGACGGTCGCTGCCACGGGCAGCGGCAGCGGCAAGGCGTCCTACTCCAACTTCGGCCGGGGCGTCATCGACGTCGCGGCCCCGGGCGGAGACGGCGCGACCGGCGTCTACTCCACCCTGCCCGGCGGCAAGTACGGCTCCAAGAGCGGCACTTCGATGGCGTCCCCGCACGTCACCGGTGTGGCCGCGCTGATCGCGAGCGCCAACCCGACGTTCACCCCGGCGGACATCCGGGCCAAGCTGGCCGCCCAGGCCAACGACCTGGCCTGCCCCTCGGACAGCCGCTGCACCGGCACCACCGCGAACAACGGCTTCTTCGGTGAGGGCCAGGTCGACGCGCTGAAGGCGGTCGGCGGGAGCGTCCCCCCGACCGGCAAGTACTTCGAGAACCTCTCCGACGTGGCGATCACCGACAACGCCACCGTGGAGAGCCCGATCGCCGTCACCGGCGTGACCGGCAACGCCCCGGCCACCCTCAAGGTCGGTGTGGACATCAAGCACACCTACCGCGGTGACCTGGTGATCTCGCTGGTGGCCCCCGACGGCGCGGTCTACCTCCTGGAGGACTTCCCGAACAGCGACAGCGCCGACAACGTCGCCAAGACGTACACCGTGGACGCCTCGGCGAGCGCGGCGAACGGCACCTGGAAGCTCCGGGTCAAGGACGGCGCCTCGGGCGACGTCGGCACCGTCGACGCCTGGAACCTCACCTTCTAGGCAACCCGCCGGCACCACCCACCCGCGCTCCGCCGCCCCCTCCGGGCGGCGGAGCGCACGCCGTTGCGGCGCCGGCACGCCGTCGGCCGGACAGGGCCCGGGCGACCACCCGGGGTTCCCGGGCGTGCGCGGTGCGTTCCGGGCAGGCAGTGGGGTGAGGGCGCGGGGCGGACGGGGAAGGATGAGGGGCAGGGTCAGTTGTCGGATTCTGCTGCTGCGGAGGACCGATGCGCCGGGACGGACGGTTGGCGAACTCCTTACTCGCGTTCCTGAGCCGCGACTGGGCGGGAGTGCCGGTCGCGCTGGTGGTGGCCGGGGTGGGCGGCGGCCTCCTCGCACTGGGGGCGACCTGGGCGGTGGCACTCGGTGCTCTGCTGGTGGCCGTCGGTGCGGTGCTGCTCGCCGGGGCCGTGCGGCACCTGGTGCTGACGGCCCGCGAGGCGAGGGCGCGCCCGGCGCCGGGGACGCTGGTCGACGTGGGCGGCCACCGGATGCACCTGCTCGCCGAGGGGGACGCCGGGGGCGGGCCGACCGTGGTCTGGGTGCCGGGCGGACACGCGCCCGGCGAGGAGTTCCGCCGGCTGCACACGATGACGGCGGCCCGGACCCGCTCGGTGCTGGTCGACCGGTTCGGCACGGGCTGGAGCGAGGTCGGCCCCTTCCCCCGGACGACGGCCGCGGAGGCCGAGGAGCTGCCGGCCGCGCTGGCCGCGGCGGGCGAGCGGCCCCCCTTCGTGCTCGTCGGCCACTCCTTCGGCGGACTGCTGGTCGCGAACGTGGCCAGGCGCCACCCGGACCTGGTGGCCGGGGTCGTGCTGCTGGACCCGACGCCGCTGGAGGTCATCGCCTTCGCGCCGCCCAACCCGCTGGTCGCGGGGATGCGCCGGGGCTTCCTGCGCGAGGCGGTGCGGCACCTGTTCGGCGCACACCGCGGCGCCGGCGGCCGGAGCGGACAGCACTGCGCCGCGGCATCGATCTTCGCCGAGCTCTCGCCGTCCGGTCTGGCCGGGGTGGGCTGGGAGACCGTGGTGTACGACGGGGATCTCGGGGACCTGCCGCTGGTACTGGTGATACCCCGGGACCTCGTGGGCGGCGAGGCGGTGCTGGCCGGTGCCCGGGACGCGGTCGAGGCCGAGCGGATCAGCGGCTTCTACCTCCGGAGCAGGGTCCGGTACCTGGCGGCGTCGACGGCCTCCCGGCTGGTGCACACGCCGGACGGCACCGGCCACGACTTCCCGCGGGAGGCGCCCGAGTTCGTGGTCGGCGTGGTCACGGACGTGGTGCGGGAACTGCGGGTGGCCAGTCCGCGACCGTCCGCGCGCCCGGTCGGCCCGTGACCGTCCGCGTGCCGGGCCGGCCCGTGAGCGTCCGCGTGCCCGGTCAGCCCATGACCGTCCGCGCGGCGTCCGCCCGGACCGCCCGCCGGCGTGAGAAGGCACCCAGGTCCACGACGTTGCCGGTGTGTTCGCAGCGGTACCGGACGGGTTCGCGGTCGTGGTCGTGGCCGGCCTCGACCCGGTCGATCAGGGCCGCGAGGTAGCGGCCGACCAGCGGGGCGTTCTTGAACTGGTTGCCGCTGGTGCCCATCGCGACGTAGTAGCCGTCCAGCTCGGTGCGGTCGTAGATCGGGGTCCAGTCGTCGGCGGCGTCGTACACGCCCGCGACCCCGAGCGGCCGGCCGGGGACGCCGATCTCCGGGAAGCGGCGGGCCGCCCGGGTCACCTGCGCCCGGAAACGGCGGGCGGTGGGGCGCGGGTCGGCCTCGTCCGGGTCGTCGATCCACTCCGGCGGGTCGCAGGCCGGCTGCGTGCCGCCGACCAGCAGCTGGCCGCCGGAGGCCGCGCGCAGGTAGGTGCCGAGGTCCAGGTCGGCGACGACGGGGCCGCCGCCGGTGGTGTACCCGCTCGGCGCGGCGACCTGGTGGACCTCCTCGCGCAGCGGGCGCACGCCGACCGTGAAGTCGCTCCCGACGCCCGCCAGCCGGTTGAGCCCGCCCGACCACGGTCCGGCGGCGTTGACCACGACCGGCGCGGCGATCCGCGCCCCGTCGGCCAGGCGGACGCCCACGACCCGGTCCGCCTGCCGGTCGACGGCCACCACGGTGTGGTGGAACAGGAAGCGCGCGCCCAGCCCGCCCGCCGCGTCGGCGAGGTTCTGCGCGGCGAGCTGCGGATCGTCGACGAACCCGGCGTCCGGGGTGAACACCGCCCCGAGCTCTCCGGCGGGGCCGGCGAAGAAGGCGTCGTCGTCCACCGGCTTCGGCGGCCAGTACCGCCCGGGGTCGATCCCGGGAAGGCGCCCGCGCAGCGTCGGGGCGTCCCACCGCTCGTACGGGACGCCGGCGCGCTCGAACAGGGTGGTGGCGGCCGACAGCCCGGCGCCGGGGGCGTCGAGCAGCACGGCGCCGGTGCGGCGGAGGGCGGCGAGCGGACGGTGGCCGCCGAGTCGCAGGTGGTCGGGCCAGGACGCCCAGAGGTGGCGGGCCTCCCAGGCGGTGGCGACGCCGTCGAAGGTGGAGTAGTTGAACCGGATGATCGCGCTGGAGGCGCCGGTGGAGCCGTGGCCGGCCGCGCCGGCCTTGTCCACGACGACGACCTGCCGTCCGGTGCGGGCGAGTTCGAGGGCGACGGCGGCGCCGATCACCCCGGCTCCGACCACCACCGCGTCCGGTGGACCGATGGTCATGAGGACCTCCCGGAGGACGGTGCACCGTCCCGCGACGAACCGGACAGACGGGGAACGGCGGCGAGCAGGGCCTTGGTGTAGGGGTGTTGCGGGGCGTGCAGCAGGGCCTGCGTGGGGCCCGCCTCGACGATCCGCCCGCGGTGCATCACGGCCACCGCGTCGGAGACGTAGCAGACCGCGGGCAGGTTGTGGCCGATGAACAGCATGGACAGGCCCAGCCGCCGCTGCAGGTCGCGCATCGTGTTGAGGACCGCCGCCTGCACCGAGACGTCGAGGGCCGAGGTGATCTCGTCGGCGATCAGCAGGCCGGGCTCGACGGCCAGGGCGCGGGCGATGGCGACCCGCTGGCGCTGCCCGCCCGACAGCTGCCCCGGCAGGCGGTCGGCGAGCCGGGGGTCCAGCCCGACGAGTTCGAGCAGGGCGGTGACGCGCAAGGCCCGGGCCCGCCGGTCGGGGCGGTGGAAGACGGTGGCCGCTTCGGTCAGCGTCCGGCGGACGGTCATCCGCGGATCCAGCGCGGTGTCCGGATCCTGGAGGACGACCTGGACCTGCCGGCCCAGCCGGCGCCGGGCGCGGACGGTGCGGCCGCGGACCTCCCGGCCGTCGACCAGGATCCGGCCGCCGTGCACGGGGGCGAGGCCCACGACCGCGCGGGCCAGGCTGGACTTCCCGGAGCCGGACCCGCCCACCAGCCCGAGCGTGCTGCCGGTCGGGACCTCCAGCGAGACGCCGTCCACCGCGGTGACCGGACCGCGCGGACCGTCGTGGCGCACGGTGAGGTCGAACACCTGAAGGGTGGTCAAGGTGCGATCGCCTCCGCGGGCAGCGGGAGCCAGCACGCGACCCGGTGGGCCGCGTCGAGGCTCTCCAGCGGGGGCGGCTGCTCGGCGCAGCGGTCCTGGCGGCGGGGGCAGCGGGGCTCGAACGCACAGCCCGGGGCGGGCACGAGCGGATCGGGCGGCGCGCCCGGCACGGTCGGCAGCGGCCGGTCGCGGTCCGCGGTGAGGTCCGGCACCGACGCGACCAGCGCCCGGGTGTAGGGGTGCCGGGCGTCGCTGGCGAGCCGGTCGGCGGGCAGCGCCTCGACGACGGTGCCCGCGTACATCACCAGGACCCGGTCGCAGAACCCGCCCACGAGAGCGACGTCGTGGCTGATGAACAGGACGGCGGCGGAGGTGTCGCGCCGGAGGTCGGAGAGCAGCCCGGTGATCTGCCGCTGCACGGTGACGTCGAGGGCGGTGGTCGGCTCGTCGGCGATGACCAGGCCCGGCCGCACCATGAGCGCGGCGGCGATCATCACGCGCTGGCGCTGGCCGCCGGAGAGCTGGTGGGGGCGGGCGCGCAGCACCGCCGGGGGGAGGGCGACCCGGCGCAGGGCGTCCGAGGCGTCCAGGACGGCCTCGGTGCGGCCCGCGCCGCGGTGCGTCCGGACGGCCTCGGTGAGCTGGGTGGAGACCCGCAGTGACGGGTTGAGGGCCGTGGCCGGGTTCTGGAAGACCATCGCCAGGCCGGTCGCGAGACGGCGGTCGCGCTCCTTCGGCGTCATGGCGGCGAGGTCGGCGCCGAGCAGCCGCAGGGTTCGCCGGGACACCCGGGCGCGGTCCGGGAGCAGGTCGGCGATCGCGAGCGCGGTGAGCGACTTGCCGGAGCCGGACTCGCCGACGAGCCCGACGATCTCGCCGGTGCGCAGGGACAGGCTCACGCCGCGCACCGGCCGGATCGTCCCGGCCGGGGTGGGGAGTTCGACGCAGAGGTCCTCGACCTGGAGCACGAGGCCGTTCTCGGCGGGCCCTTCTCCGGCCTTCGGCCGGGGGGACCCCCATGGCGCGGTCGGCGGCGGGGCGGTGCGGGGTGCCGGGCTGCGCCGGGCGGCGCCGCCGGCCAGGACCTCGCCGAGCAGTTGGAACGTCACCGCCGCGTAGAGGACGGCCAGGCCGGGGGCGAGCGCGGGCAGCGGCTGTGCGTAGACGCGGTCGAGCCCCTGGTTGAGGAGCTGTCCCCAGTCGTAGCCGGGCGGCTGCACGCCGAGGCCGAGGAAGCTGAGGCCGGAGAGTGCGACGAGGGCCGTGCCCGCTGCCGTGGTGGTGCTCAGCAGCAGCGGCTCGGCGATGTTGGGCAGGACGTGCCGGTGGAGCAGGCGGTGCCGGCGCAGGCCGAGGACGCGGGCGGCGGCCAGGTGATCGGTGCCCGCGACGCCGGCGGCGAGCGTCTGGGCGAGCCGGGCGAAGCCGGGGACGCCCGCGACGGCGAGCGCGAGCACGGCTCCGCCGGCGCCGGCGCCGAACACGACCGCGAGGAACAGCGCGACCAGCAGTGCCGGGAAGGCGAGCAGCAGGTTGATCAGCGCGGTGACCAGCCGGCGGGCGCGGGGGCCGACGACGGCGGCGGACGCCCCGAGCAGGACGCCCGGGGCCGCGCCGAGCAGGACGGCCGTCAGCGCGAGCAGCAGGGAGGGCCGGGTGGCCGTCAGGACCCGGGCGAGCACGTCCCGCCCGAGGTTGTCGGTGCCGAAGGGGTGCGCCGCGGAGGGGCCCTCCAGCACCGCCGAGGGGTCGGGCCGGTCGGCGGCCGCGCCCCAGAGGAGCGGGCCCGCCAGCGCGAGCAGGACCAGGGACGCCAGCATGACCGCCGTGACCAGCGCCAGGGGCGAGCGGGGGCGGCCGGGTGGAGGGGGCACGGTCACGTCTCCCGGATCGTCGAGCGCGGGTCGAGCAGGGCCAGCAGGACGTCGACCAGGAGGCCGGCGAGCAGCACGGTGGTGCCCAGGATCAGCACCATCGCCTGGACCACCGGGTAGTCCTGGGCGACCACGGACTGCGCCATCGCCGAGCCGATGCCGGGCCAGGCGAAGACCTTCTCGACCAGTACCGTGCCGGCGATCATGGCGGGCAGCAGGCTCCCGGCGACGGTGAGCGAGGCGGTCGCCATGTTCGGCGCCGCGTGCCGCAGGTACCGGCGGGCGGGGGAGAGGCGCTTAGCCCGGGCGGTGCGCAGGTAGTCCTCGTCCAGCACCTTCAGCGCCTCCGCCCGGACGATGCGCGCCAGGACGGCAGTGGGCGCGAGGGAGAGCGCGAGGACCGGCAGGACGAAGGACTCGGCGCCCGTCGCGCCGGCCACCGGGAGCAGCTGGAGGCCGACGGCCAGCAGCGCGGTCAGCCCGGCGGCCAGGACGAAGTCCGGCACCCCGGCCAGCCCGGCGGTGACCGCCGTGAACGCCAGCTCGGTGCGCGGATGCCGGCCGTCGCGGGTGCGGACGGCGGCGAGCAGGCCGCAGGGCAGTGCGACCGCGAGGGTGACGGCGAAGGCGAGGCCGGCGATCTCCAGGGTGGCGGGCAGCCGGGTGCGGACCAGTTCGGCCACGGGTGTGTCGGTGACCAGCGAGGTGCCGAGGTCGCCGTGCAGCAGGCCACCGAGGTACTGGCGGTACTGGGCGAGGAATGGCGCGTCGAGCCCGAGCCGGTGCCTGCGGGCGGCCACCAGCGCGGGGGCGGCGTCGACGCCGAGCGCGGCCCGGACCGGGTCGCCGGGGACGAGGCGGATCATCGCGAACGACGCGGTGAGCACGACCCCGAGGGAGACGAGCAGCCGGGCGGCGCGGCGGCCGAGGAAGGCCGTCCAGGGGTGCCGCAGCAGCCGGGGCACGGACACGGTGGCTCCCCCGGTCACTGGTGGAGGCGGATGCTGGTGGGCACGAGCTGTCCGCCGAAGGTGGTGGCGAAGGTGGTGCGGCGGCCGTAGACGGTGCTGCGGCCGTCGGCGATCGGCAGGGCGTCGGCCGAGCGGAGGAGTGCGGCGGTGGCCCGGTTCCAGGTGTCGCAGCCGGCGGTGTCCGGCTCCTGGAGGGCCTGGGCGACCAGCGCGTCGTACGCGGGGTTGGTCACGCCCGCGAAGTTGAGGCCCTCGGCGGGGGCGGGGCCGGAGAAGAACGGGACGAAGCCGACCGGCAGGGCGAACCCCGGTGAGGTGCCGACCACGACGTCGAAGTCGCCGCTGCGGTACATGGCGTTGACGAGGGCGGGCAGGCTCTCGGTGACCAGCCTGACGTCCGCGCCGAGCGCCGTCCAGCTGCGCGCCATCAGCTCGGCGACGGACGGCAGGGTGGGGCCGAGGTCGGGGCTGGTGATCAGGCGCAGCCGCAGCGGCCGGCCGTCCCTGGTCAGCGGGCCGTCGCCGGTGCGGGTCCAGCCGGCGGCGCGCAGGGCCCCGGCGGCGTCCTGCGCCGGCAGGTTGGCGGCGGCGAGGTCCGCGTGGCAGACGGCGCCCTCGGCGCCGAAGTCGGTGGCGGGCCGGCCGGTGCCGCCGACGGCGACGTTGGCGAGCCCCTGGCGGTCGAGCGCCGACACCAGGGCCCGGCGCAGTGCCGGGTCGGCGAGCACCCGGCCGGGGCGCTGGTTGAGGAAGGTCAGCCCGACGACGGTCGCCACGTCGGTGGTGGCGAGGCCGTGGCCGGTGAGCCGGGACCGGTCCGGTCCGTTCACGTTCGCGATCTCGACGCCCCCGGTGAGCAGCAGGTTCGCCGCCGTGGACGCCTGGGGCACCACCGAGACGACGATGCGTGCGGGGAGGCCGGGCTCCGCCGTCGTCGCCCCGGCGGGCCCCCAGGCGTAGCCGTCGCGGACGGTGAACTCGTACGGACCGCCGGGCGTGTAGCGGGTCAGGACGTACGGGCCGGTGCCCTGGGTGGCGCGGTCCAGCGACCCGGGGCGGTCGAGTCCGGCCGGGCAGACGACGGGCAGCAGGCCGAGCGTGCGGGTGAGGAAGGGGAACGGGGTGGCGGTGGTCGCGGACACCGTGCCGGTCGCGTCGTCGGCGCTCGCGGTGAACGGGACGTCGGGGAGGACGGTCCGCGCACCGGCGAGCTGGTTGGCCGGGTCGCCCGCGTACGTCAGCGCCCTGGCCACCGCGGAGGCGGTGAGGGGCGTGCCGTCGGAGCAGGTGATGCCCGGGCGGAGGGTGAAGGCGGCCGTGGTGGTCGTGGCCCGCCAGGACGAGGCGAGGCCGGAGACCAGGCTGCCGTCGGCGGCGAGGTTGACCAGCGAGTCGTACGCGTAGCGGGCCTGGGCGGCGCCGAAGGCCGAGTACGGGTCGAAGCTCGGGGTCTCGCTGGACACGGCGATCCGGACGGTCCCGCGCTCGACCAGGGGCGTGGTCGTCGAGGACCGGGCGGCGCTCGCGCAGCCGGCCAGTGCGGCGGCGGTCACGGCGACCACCAGGGGGACCGGCAGGGCGCGACGGGGCATGGCGCCATGGTGCCACCGGGCCTTGCCGGTGGCGAGTCAACTCGTCTACGTAGAAAGGTCGTTCGAGTCGCCCGAAAGGCCTCCCGCCTGGCCTCCGGCGGTGGGCGCGGGCGACGGCGGCCGCCGCGCCTCACCCGTTCGAGGGACAGCGGCGCCCCGGCTCGGCCGTCCGGACCGCCGGACGGGTCCGCCGTCGCCAGACTGGCCGCATGAGCACGAGGACGAACGAACCGGGCCGCGCTATCGGCCGTCTGGCGGACCGCTACTGGGAGTTCCTGCTGGAGCGGGAACCGCTGCTGAGGGTCCGCCAGGGGCTCCCGGTCGAGACGCTGCCGGGGGCGTCGCTCGCCGAGGCCGAAGAGCGGGCGCGGTTCGCCGGCGGTGTGCTGGACGAGGTGCGGGCGCTCGACGGCGCGGAGCCGTCCGGCGCCGACGCGGACACCGCCGCCTTCCTGGCCGGGCTGGCCGAGCAGGAGCTGAGCGCCTTCCGCTGCCACTGGCTGACGCCCGCCGCCACGCCGTACCGGCTGTTTCCGCTCTCGCTGTACACCGACGCGGTGCTGCGGACCTTCCGGTTCGCCGAACCGCCGGACGCCGATCGGTACTCGGCACTGGTCCACGAGCTGGCCCGGGTGGTCGGCTCGATCGGCGACAAGGCGGCGGCGCAGGCCGCCCGCGGCTTCCGGGTGCCCGCTCCGGCCCTGGCCGGGGCGCGTACCACCATCGCGAGCCTGCGGGCCTCCGTGGCGCGCCGGGTCGAGGTGGGCGAGGACCGGCTCGGTGCACTGGGTCCGGCCGGGCGCGGACGCCTTCGGGACGCCGTACAGCGCCTGGTGGACACCGAGTTGGCGCCGGCCTTCGACCGCCTGCTCGCCCTCGTCGACGACCCCTCCTACCTGCGCGAGGCGCCGCCGGAGGTCGGCTGGGCGCGGTACCGGGGAGGCGAGGAGGCGTACCGGGAGTTCGTCCGGACCCACACCGGGGACGGCGCCGCGCCGGAGCGGCTCCACGAACTCGGCCGCGACCAGTGCCGGGAGCTCGCCGAGCGGATGCGGGAGGTGCGGACGACCCTGGGCTTCCCCGGCCCCGAGGAGGAGTTCCACGACCGGCTGCGGACGGAGCCCCGGCTGTACGCCCGGACGCCGGAGGAGGTCGAGGCCCGGTTCCGCGGCCACCTCGACCGGCTGGCCCCGGTGTTGCCGCGGTGGTTCGCCGCCCTGCCCGCCGCGCCGTACGGGCTGGCCCGGCTGGACCCGGCGCTGGAGGCCGGGATGACCTTCGGGTACTACGAGCCGCCGACCGCGGCCGGCCCGATCGGGCGCTACCGCTACAACGGCTCGGACCTGGACCGGAGGTCGCTGCTCGGCTCCGCCTCCCTGATCTACCACGAGCTGGCGCCGGGGCACCACTTCCACCTCGCCCGGCAGGCGGAGAACCACGCGCTGCCGCAACTGCGCCGCGAGGTAGCGGAGTTCGGAGCGTTCAACGAGGGCTGGGCCGAGTACGCGGCCGGCCTGGGCTGGGAGATGGGCCTCTACGACGATCCGTGGGACGCCTACGGGCGCCTGGCGCAGGAGCGCTTCACGGCGCAGCGCCTCGTCGTCGACACCGGGCTCAACCTCGGGACGATGGACCTGGAGCAGGCGCGGGAGTTCATGCGGGCCAACTCCACCGAGGCGGACGGCCAGATCGCCTCCGACCTGCTGCGGTACTCGACGGACCTGCCGGGGCAGGCGCTCTCCTACCGCGCGGGCTTCCTGGAGTTCGGGCGGGTGCGGGCCGACGCCGAGGCGGAGCTGGGCGCCGGGTTCGACGTGCGGGCCTTCCACGAGGCGGTGCTGGGAGGCGGCGGGCTGCCGTTCCCGGCCCTCCGGCGGCGGGTCGCGCGCGAACTCGACATCAGTCATTGAGTACGAAGATGTGACGAGCATTCTTTGTCATGGGGTGCACGCGCAATGCACTTTCACGCGGGACGGTGGTGAGCGCTCGCACGGGTGAACCCGGGAAAGGCGTTCGACTCCGACGGGCATGGTTCGACTACGGTGACCGGAAGACCGGGCGGCGGACGCCATCGACCTGGAATTCCGTTCAGTGGGTGAATCCCGGATTCCGAGGGGGAATGCTTCCGCCCGCCCGGCTGTGCGCTGCTCCGGTGTGCGCAGTGCCCGGGTTACCTGTCATACGTATGCGTAGAGAGGATGGAGCATCATGCCGCCCGTAGTACCGCCCTTCCTGGTCGGCCTCGTCGTCGCACCACTGGCCAAACGTGTCCTCAAGCCGCTGGTGCGCGGCGTCGTCAAGACGTCCGTCGGCCTTGCGCTGGAGGTGAAGAAGGCGGCCCAGGAGGCCGGGGAGAACATCCATGACCTCGCGGCCGAGGTGGCCGCCGACATGAGGGCGGCGCAGGTCGCCGCCGGTGACACCCGGGCCCGTTCGGGCGACGGCCGACTGACCGCCGCCGGGAACGGCGTCCAGCACGGTGAGACGGCCGAGGCCGCGCGCCCGGCCGAGGCCGCACCTTCGTCCGAGGCTGCGCGTCCGGCCGAGGCCGCCGGTCGGCCCGAGAGCGGGTCGAGGGGGCCGAGGATCCGCGCGACCGCCGCCGTCGGCAAGGCGCACTGACGGTTCTTCCGGCGTTCCGGCCGCCGCCCGGGTGAATTTCCGAGCGTGCTCGGAGAAATGAGCTCGGGTGGCGGCCGGCCGAAGTGCAGCGGCTGCACTGTCGGCCCTTTCGCCGTTTTCGCCCGGTCGTGCGACTGGCTCGTATCCGCGACAGTTCTCGCGACCTTGGCAGAACAGCTGATCGTGCACGTTCCATCGCCGGGATGGCTCCCGGCCTCCGTTACGCGGTGACCCGGGCGACGAAGGCCGCGAGGTTGACCTCGGTGCGCCGGATCTTCTCCTCGACGGTGAGCGACTCGTGCAACCGGGTGCCGATCTCCCGCTTGCCGCGCACGTAGAGCGAGCAGGCGAGGTCGGAGCAGATGTACGCGCCGACGGAGTTGCCCTGCTTGCCGGCCTTCCCGGCCCGGGGGGCGACCAGCAGTGAGACGCCCCCGGTGTGGGTGGTCACGCAGAGCGAGCAGATGCTGCGCCGGGCCTGCCAGGCGGCGGCGCCGGAGGAGCGCAGTGCGACCGCGACCGTACGGCCGTCCAGCTCGGTCGCGAGGTAGGCGCGGTCGGGCGCCTGCGGGTCCCGCCAGCCGAGGAAGTCCAGGTCGTCCCAGGGGAGTTCGGCCAGATCGCGGGGTACGTGCAGGCGCGTCGCCTCGCCCTTGGTGCAGTTCACGAAGGCGGAACGGATCTCTTGCTCGGTCAGGATCTTCATAGGAGGCAACGTAAATTACCTAGGGGCATTAGGCAAATGTATTATGGCCTCAGGCGATCGGAGGGAAGGGCATGGCGCGCGTAGGGCTGAACACGGAACGACTCACCAGGGCGGGGGCGGAGCTGGCCGACGAGGTCGGCTTCGACAAGGTGACGGTCTCCGCGCTGGCGCGGCGCTTCGGCGTCAAGGACGCGAGCCTCTACTCGCACGTCAAGAACTCGCAGGACCTCAAGACGAGGATCGCCCTGCTCGCCCTGGAGGAACTCGCCGACCGCGTCGCCGCGGCCCTGGCCGGGCGCGCCGGCAAGGACGCCCTGACCGCCTTCGCCAACGCCTACCGCGACTACGCCCGCGAACACCCCGGCCGCTACGCCGCCGCGCAGCTCCGGCTCGAACCGGAGGTGGCGCGCGCCGGCGCCGGCGTCCGGCACGCGCAGATGACCCGCGCGATCCTGCGCGGCTACGACCTCGCGGAGCCGGACGAGACCGACGCCGTCCGCCTGCTCGGCAGCACCTTCCACGGCTACGTGGCGCTGGAGCGCGGGGGGAGCTTCCAGCACACCCCGCGCGACACCGAGGACACCTGGTCGCGCATCCTGGACGCCCTCGACGCCCTGCTGCGCACCTGGCCGAAGGCCTGACCGCGGCGGTGCCGGCGGGCGGACCCCGGCGGGCGGTGGCCGGAAGCCCGCCCCGGACGGCTCCGCGCCCGGGGCCGGCCGCGGAAATCGGTTGGCGCGCACCGTGCGGCGGCGGGATGCTGCGAGTGGCGGGACGTCGCGGGCGTTCGGCTCGACGGACCTGCCCGTTCCGTGTCCCATCTGACCGGCTGACCGGGCGGCTGACCGGGCGGCTGATCGGCTGACCGACCGGCCGACCGGGCGGCTGACCGGTGAGGGAGTGGCGATGGCTGCCGACACATTCGAGGGGCCCGAGGTCCGCGCCGCGGTCGGGGTGGTGCGCGGTACCCGGGAGGCGGGAGTGTCGGTCTTCCGCGGCATCCCGTTCGCCGAGCCGCCGGTCGGCGCACTGCGGTTCGCTGCGCCGAGGCCGGTGCGGGGATGGGCGGGGGTGCGGTCGGCGGTGTCGTACGGACCGCCGCCCGTCCAGGGCGGTGCGCTGGGCATGGCCGCCAGGTCGTCGGCCGAGCCGGGCGACGACTGGCTGACGGTCAACGTCTGGTCGCCCGAGCCGGGCCCGGGCGCGGGGCTGCCGGTGATGGTCTGGATCCAGGGCGGCGCCTACACGGTCGGCATGTCCGGCCTTCCCGAGTACGACGGCGCCCGCCTGGCGGGTGACGGCGGCGTCGTCGTGGTGACCTTCAACTACCGTGTGGGACTGGAGGGTTTCGGCCAGATCGAGGGCGCGCCCGCCAACCGGGGCCTGCTCGACCAGGTGACCGCCCTGGAGTGGGTCCGCGACAACATCAGGGCCTTCGGAGGCGATCCGGACCGCGTGACGGTCTTCGGTCAGTCCGCGGGCGGCGGATCGGTCGCCGCACTGCTCGCGATGCCGCGTGCGGCCGGGCTGTTCCGGCGGGCCGTCGCGCAGAGCGTGCAGGGCACGTACTTCTCGCCGGAACTCGCCGCCGACATCGCCGCCGCCTGCGCCGCCGAGCTGGGTCTGCGGCCGACGGTGGCCGACCTGTCCGCGGTTGCACCGGCCGAGCTGTCGGCCGCCGCCGACCTGGTCGGCAGCAGGTCGGTCCAGTGGGAACGGCGCTGGGGCGGCCGGCTCACGCAGCGGTCGATCCTGTTCTCGCCGGTGGTCGAGGGCGACGTGCTGCCGGTGACGCCCTGGCAGGCCCTCGCCGACGGCGCCGGACGGGACGTCGACCTCCTGGTCGGTCACACCCGCGACGAACAGCGGCTGCTCACCGTGCTCGACGGCCTGCTCGGCCAGGTGACGCCCGAGCAGGCGGCGACCGCCCTGGACGTCTTCGCTCCCGGACCGCACGGCGGCCGCCGCTACCGCGACGGCTTCCCGGCCGCGGGCCCGGACGAGCTGTACGAACTGGTGCAGTCCGACTGGCTGTTCCGCATGCCGAGCCTCCACCTCGCCCGGGCCCGGGCCGCCGGCGGTGGTCGAGCCCACGTCTACGAGCTGACCTGGCCCGCCCCGGGGATGGACGGCGTCTTCGGCGCCTGCCACGGCCTCGACGTCCCGCTCGTCTTCGGCAACCTGGACCGCGGCCAGCCCGCCGCGCTGATCGGCGAGAGCCCTTCCCCGGAGGCGGTGACGCTGTCCGCCCGGATGCGCGCCGCGTGGACGGCGTTCGCCGCCGACGGTGACCCCGGCTGGCCGGCGTACGACGGTGAGCGGCGACTGGTGCGGCTCTTCGACGCCCACCCGACCGTCGCCGTCTATCCGGAGGAGACCTCCCGCCTGATCTGGCAGGACCACACCTTCCCCGTGTTGACGCTGATGGGTCGGTAGGGGTCCCCGGTGTGCCGCCGACCCGCCGGCCGACCCACCGGCTGTTTGGGCGCCCTGCCGGTCGGCTGTGGCCACCGGCCGACAGCCGACCGGCCCGGCCCTTGACCCGGTCTACCGGAGCGGGAAGTCCACCCCGGACTCGTCCGCCGGGCGGGGGCCGTGGATGCGGCGCTCGGCCGCGGTGATGGCGACGTCGTTGATGCTCGCCTCGCGCCGCCGCATGAGGCCGTCCTCGTCGAACTCCCACAGCTCATTGCCGTAGCTGCGCCACCACTGGCCGTCCGCGTCGTGCCACTCGTACTGGAAGCGGACGGCGATCCGGTTCCCGTCGAAGCTCCAGAGGCTCTTGCGCAGCGCGTAGTCCAGTTCGCGCTCCCACTTGCGGGTCAGGAAGGCGACGATCTCCTCGCGCCCGTTGACGAAGGCGTCCCGGTTCCGCCAGGCCGAGTCCGGCGTGTAGGCGAGGGCCACCCGCTCGGGGTCGCGGGAGTTCCAGGCGTCCTCGGCGGCCTGCACCTTCTGCAGGGCGGTCTCGTGCGTGAACGGCGGGAAGGGCGGGCGGGCTTCGGGCATGACGGCCTCCTGGTGTTGAGAACGTACGTTCTCGATCGCTTGCGCCTACGATAGGAAACGATCGTTCTCAACGTCAAGGAGACCCGCATGCCGGCCCCGATCACCGAGGAGCAGACCCGGCTGGACCGCACGGCCCTGCTCGACGCCGCCGAGCGGCTCTACTACGAGAAGGGCATCCAGGCCGTCGGCATGGACGAGGTCCGCACGGCCTCCGGCCTGCCGCTGAAGCGCATCTACCGGCTCTTCGCGGCGAAGGAGGACCTCGTGGTGGCGGTGCTCCAGCGGCGCGACGAGCGGTGGCGCGGCCGGCTGGCCGCCCACGTCGAGCAGGTCGGCGACCCGCGCGAGCGGGTGCTCGCGGTCTTCGACTGGCTCGCCGGGTGGTTCGCGGAGCCCGGCTTCCGCGGCTGCGCCTGGATCAACGCCTTCGGCGAACTGGCGCCGTCGTCCGAGGCGGTGCTGGCCGAGGTCCGTTCGCACAAGCAGGCGTTCCACGACCAGATCGCAGGCTGGGTCCACGCCACCGGGCTGCCGGTCGTCGAACCGGTCCACCTGCTCGCCGAGGGCGCCATCGTGACGGCCGCCATCACCGGCGACCCGACCCCGGCCACCCACGCCCGCGCAGCCGCCGCCACCCTCCTGGCCACCCCCTGACCCGGGCCGCTCCCCGGCGGGTCCGTGCCGCTGCGGGAGGCCCGGCCGCGCTCGGCGGCCGCCCGGCGGAGCGGTCGGGGTGGCGGTGTCGCAGATGTGGCGTCTGTGCCACGCAGGAGTGGGTGCCCCGGCTCCCGGGGACGCCGCGGCGGGTGGGAGGTGGGGCGGTTGTGCGCGGGTGGAGGTCGGGCCGGGGTCAGGAGACCAGGTCGCTCGGGCGGATCCGGTAGACCTGCAGGTTGAGGCCGTAGTACTTGGTGGTCTCGCCCACCCACTCCATGCCGAGCCGCCGTGCCATGGCGATGGCCCGGGTGTTGGTCGGCCGCGCGACGGCGAAGAGCTCCTCGGCGTCCTGCGTGAACGCCCAGGCGATCAACGCGCGCCCGGCCTCCGTCGCGTAGCCCTTGCCCCACGCGTCGGGAGCCAGCTGCCAGCTCATCTCCAGATCGTCCTCGAACGGCGGCAGCAGCCGGATCCCGAGACCGCCGACGACCGCGCCGTCCTCCTTGCGCTCCACGGCCCAGCGCCCACGGGGCGGCGGCAGGTTCGGCTGCGCTTCCTGCCAGGCCTGGAGGACGGACCGCATCGCGGCGACGTCCCCGACCCGGTCCATGACCGGGGTCAGCCAGCGGGCCACGTCCGGCGAGCCGTAGATCGCCAGCGCCTGCTCGGCGTCGTCGACGGACCAGTTCCGGACGATGAGCCGGTCGGTGGTCAGCGAGACGTCCATGGTCCGCACCTCCTCGCACTCCCTGCTGGTCATCATGCCCTCGGCCGTCCGTGCCTGCGAGAGGAGGCGACCGGAACGGGGCCGTCGGTTGCGGGCCGGCCCGGTGCGCGCCGCGACACGCTGTGGCCGGGCCGCCCTCCGTGGCGACGGAGCGTGACCGGGCGCGCTGCTCCGCCCCGACGCCGCCGACCCGGCGTGGATGACAGCGCCGCGCGGAGTGGTTGTTCGATCGGAGTGGTTGTTCCCGGGGACACCCGCCGTACGCGGCTCGCCCGCCCGACCGGGCGGTGTCGCGCCCGGGGCCCCGGCGACGAGGGCCGCTGCCCCGGGGCGGGCGGCTCGTTGGAGTGGGCATGGTCGGTGATGGCGACGACGGCGCGGCCAGGGCGCCGATGGTGTGGGCACTCGCGGTGCGCGAGGCCACGGACGGGCTGCCCTTCGCGGAGGTGATCGTGGAGGTGGGCCCCCGCCTGCACGGCGAGCTGCTGGAGAACGTCGTGGACAGCGGCTTCCTGCTCGCGGCGGGTGATCCGCCGGTCACCACCGCCGTGGTGGAGGTGCGCGGACCGTTGCTGGCCCGCCTGGTGCTGGTGGGCGGCCGACAGATCTGGGAGCCCGCCTCCCCGGTGGTGGCCTCCCCGGGCTGGCTGGCGGCCGCCGCGGAGCGGCAGGAGGTGGCCGTGATCGTCGTGCCGCCGGGGACGTGGCCGCCCGGGCTGATGACCCTGCCGCCGCAGGAGCGGATCGACGCCTTCACCCGGAGCCTGGAGGAGGCACGGGAGGACGGCCAGGCGCTCCACGGCGCGGCCCGTCTGGACATCGGCCCGGTGGAGGACTGACCGTGGCCGGCGGAGATCGCCACCGGCCGGTCCGGTCGCCACCGGCGGAACGCCAGGTCCGAATCCCGCCGGACTCGGGGCGCCCGGTGCCGCAGATTGGACGGTGCCGGGGGAGTGGACCTGACCGGTCCACCCCGTGCCCGCCCTCCCGCCGCCCGCCGTCCTCGTTCGAAGGAACACCCACCGTGATCACCGACCGAGCCGCCGACGCCTCCGCCGAGGCGCCCGTCGAGGCGTCTGCTGATGCGTCCGGCGGCCGTCCGGCCGAGTCCACGGCCGAGTCGACGGCCGTGCGCACCGCCGACCGCACCGCCGACCGCACCGCTGAGCCCGGTGCCCGCCACACCGCCGGCCGCCTGGCCGGGCGGACCGCCCAACGGCTCCGCCGCCGCGTCGACAGCACCGACTGGTCCGCCCTCGCCGGGGAGCTCGACGCCCACGGCTGCGCCCCCACCCCGCAACTCCTCACCCCCGCCGAGTGCGGCGAACTGGCCGCGCTCTTCGACGAACCGGCACGCTTCCGCACCACGGTCGACATGGCCCGCCACCGCTTCGGCTCCGGCCGCTACCGCTACTTCACCCACGAGTTGCCCGAGGCCGTCCGCGCGCTGCGCGAGGCCCTCTACCCGCACCTGCTGACCATCGCCCGCACGTGGGCCGACCGGCTCGGCCGCCCGGCACCTTGGCCGGACACCCTCGGCGAGTGGTTGGCGCGCTGCCACGCGGCGGGGCAGGACAAGGCGTCGCAGATCCTGCTGCGTTACCAGGCCGGGGACTGGAACGCGCTGCACCGGGACCTCTTCGGTGACCTGGTCTTCCCGCTGCAGGTGGTGATCGGCCTCGACCGGTACGGCCGGGACTACACCGGCGGGGAGTTCCTGCTGGTCGAGCAGCGCCCCCGGGCCCAGTCGCGCGGCACCGCCGCCGTCCTGGAACAGGGCCACGGGCTCGTCTTCACCACCCGTGACCGCCCGGTGCGCTCCGCCCGCGGCTGGTCGGCCGGGCCGGTCCGGCACGGCGTCAGCACCGTCCGGTCCGGGCGTCGCCACGCGCTCGGCCTCGTCTTCCACGACGCCTGAGGGCGGCGCCGGTGACCGCGACGACGGGCGAGGGCGGTACGGCTCCGGCCGCGCGGCCAGCTTACGGGGAGCATCCGCCGACCCGCCGCGACCGCCCGTACGCCCTGCTGGGCGCGGACGGGCGGCCGTACCGCAGTGAGACGCCCGGCACCCTCGCCGGCCACCGGCGCGGTCGGCTCTACGGGCGTCTCGACTGCCCGTCGGCCTGCCGGGCCATCGCCGCCGGAGGCTACGTCCGCCACCGGGTGTTCTTCGCCGACGAGCAGACGGCGATCGCCGCGGGCTACCGGCCGTGCGCGGTCTGCCTGCCCGCGGCGTACCGGCGGTGGAAGGCGTCGAGACAGCCCGAACATCCGCACCGAAGGAGACCGTCGTGACCGCCTCCCGCACCCCCTCCCGCACCCCGTTCACCGCTACCGCCGTCGGGAGTGACCGGGCCCGGTCGCCGCTGATCCGCGGCGCTGAAGCCACCGCCTACGGTCCGCTCCCGCCGCCGGCCCCGCACACCGGTGCCGAAGTGGCGGCACTCGTCGGTCTGCTCGTGGCGCAGCGGCCGCGGATCCGCACGGTCGTCCTCGGCCACAGCCGCGACGCCGCTTCCCGCGCCGCCGCCGAGGCCTTCGCCGAGGCCTGGGGAGAGCCGGAGGGCAGAGCGGGCCGGGGGGACCCGGAGGACCGGGAGGGCTCGGACGGCGGTGCAGTGCTGGCCGTCGTCGACTGGCCGGAGCAGGCGGCCTCGTGGCTGCGCGCCGCCCGGCGCCTGACCGCCCCGGCACCGGACGCCTGGGTGATCGCTGCCGCGCCGCTGGGCTGGGCCCAGCTGGCCCGTCGCCTGGCGCAGAGCACCGACTGGGCCCCGGTGCGGACCTTCGGCTTCGCCTCCCTGTCCGAACCGCGGGCCGTCGCCCTGGCGGGCCCCGACGTCCTGGACGGCGTGCGGGGCGCCGCCGCGGACGGGGGCACCTGGACGATCCGTGGTGGCTGGCTCACCACCGACCCGGCCGGCCCCGTGCTCCGGCGCTGACCGCCGGGGCGCGGGCACGGGAACCGACTGCCGTCCCTGCTCGGCGCCGGGTGCCCGACCTCAGCGGGTCGCGCCCGGCGGGACGCGCCCGAACGGGCCGGGGACCGGCGGCCCCGGCACCAGGGGGCCGCTGACGTGCTTGCTCTCGTCGTCGTCGTCGATCGATGCGGTGATCGAGCTGGCGCCCCACGACACGATGCCGAGGATGATGAAGACCACCAGGAGCCCACGCCCGCCACCGCTCAGCACCAGCGGCCGGGTCGCCGAGACGGGACCGCCCTCCGCCTCGCCCGGCTCGTCGCCGAACAGCCGCTTCGGGTAGGCCGGGGTGAGCATCAGCAGGTACGCCATGTACCGCATCCGGTAGCGCAGGATCGCCGCGGTCGACTCGAACAGCGGCTCCGGCATCCGCCCGAGCACCAGGACCACCACCCAGCTGATGAGCGCCACCATCCACCACCCCGCGAACACCACCCCCTGGATGATGGCCGCCGGGATGACCAGGATGAGCCGGAAGAACACGGCGAGCCGGTTGAGCTCACCGGGCCGCAGCTCGACCTGGACGGGGTACTCGGGGGTGCGGAACCGGAAGGGCGGGTAGCTGTCGTGGGTGAGCATCAGGTAGGTGGTCACCCGGGTCTCGTACGGCACGTAGCCGGAGAGGTAGTCCGCCGCGAACATCGGCAGCCGACCGAGGACGAGCGCTCCGAACCAGCCGATCACGGCGACGAAGAACGCCACCACGGACAGCACCCAGACCACGATGAACTGCGGGATCAGCAGCAGGATCCGGAACAGCACGGTCAACCGGTTCTGTTCCCCGGGCTTGGGCATGTCCAGCACCGGCAACCACTCGGTCGCGAAGGGTGGGGGTGCGGGGGGAGCCTGCCACATCCGGGCCTCCAGGTCTCGACACCAGGCGGGCGGCGGTCTCGCCGCGACCTGCTCCGAAGATCGCAGCCACCCGGCGGTTCCGCGCGCTGCACTGCGCCGGGCGGGCGACCCTGACCTGTCGGCGCACTGCGCCGATTCGGCTGCGCAGTGGTCGTGATCGGTCAAGAAGGTGGTTGGTTCGGCCAAGATTCCGCGCAGGGACGGCCAGTTGCGGGCATCGGGCCATGGCGCGGGGTGGAGCGGGGCAGGATCGCAACGACGTTGGGTGGTGTGGCCGCCCGCGCCGTGGAGCTGTCATGACTCGGCCATTCAGCGCTCATGCCATTCAGTGCCACCGATGGGGGTGCCCGGTTGCCAGCGTTCGACGACCCCGACCCCGATCTCGACCCCGGCCCCGATCTCGACCTCGACCTCGACCTCGCGCGGGGCTCCGGCCTCGACGGGCCCGACGGCCCCGACGATCGCGGTCTCGGCGGCAGGCTCACTCACAGCGGCCACGACGCGCCCGCCGACCACCACCGTGACCGCGGGGACCACTTCGACCGCGCCGACCACCTCGATCCCGCGCGCCTCGTCGAGGACGAGGACTTCACCGACGCCCCCGCCCGCGTCGACTACGCCGACCTCGGCGAGCTCGCCGACTTCGACGCCTTCCTCCGGCTCTCCGCCGAGCTGACCGGCTTCGACGAGGCCGAGCTGCGCGCGACCGGCATGGCGCACGAGCACCACCGGACGGTGCTGGCCCGCCGGGTCCGCGACGAGCACGGCCTGATCCACCTCTGGTACGTCGGTGCCTGGCCGGGCGAGGAACCGTCCTCGGCCCGCGCCTACGACCAGGGACTGATGTGGCGCACCTTTCACGGCTCCCCGCCCGGCACGGCCGCCCCCGGGTACGGCAGTTGGGCCGAGTCCCCGCGTGAAGGCGGCGACCGGTGAGCCCGCACTGGGACGCCGTCGTCGTCGGCGCCGGATTCGCCGGCTCGCTGGTCGCCGAGCGGCTCGGCGCGCAGGGCTGGCGGGTCCTCGTCCTGGAGGCCGGCCCGCCCGTACCCGGCGCCGCCGCCACCGCGAGCGCCTTCCGCGCCGGCGGTGCGCCGTTCTCGCCCTACCCGCACAGCCCGGACGCGCCGTCACCCGGCCCCGGTGACCTCACCGGCCACCCCGACGGCGGCTTCACCGCCACCGGCCACCTGACGCAGTACGGCCCCCTGCCGTACGCCAGCGGGTACCTGCGCGTCAACGGCGGCACCGGGATGCTCTGGACCGGTCTCACCCCGCGGATGCACCCCGAGGACTTCCGTACCGGTGACCTCGGCCACGGCCGCAACTGGCCGATCGGCTACGACGACCTCGAACCGTACTACCGGCAGGCCGAGCAGGAGCTGGGCGTCGCCGCCGACGCCGACCAGCAGCGCGCGGCCGTCGGCCTGCCCCTCCCGGCGGGGTACGCCTTCCCGATGCGCGCCATCGCACCGAGCCACCTCGACCGTCAGGTGGCCCGTGCCCTCGACGGCCGCACCGTTCGCGATCCCGCACAGGCGGAGGAGGCCCGGCTCGCCGTCGTCGCCACGCCACACGCCCGCAACGGCCTGCCGACCCGGCCGGGCGGGCCGATCGGGCCGGCCGACGTGGCCGCTCCGACCGGCGCACCGTGCGCGGGCAGCGCCAGCTGCGTCCCGGTCTGCCCCACCGGCGCCAAGTACACCCCGCTGCGCACCCAGGCCCGCTGGGCGGCCACCGTCGAGCTGCGCACCGACGCCGTGGTCACCCGGGTGCTCGCGGACGGCGCCGGTCGGATCTCCGGCGTCGAGTTCCGGTCCGGCGGCGCCGCCCACCGGGTCTCGGTCGACCTGGTCGTCCTCGCCGCGCACGCGATCGAGAACGCCCGGCTGCTGCTGCTCTCGGGCCTGGCCAACCGGAGCGGCCAGGTGGGCCGCAACCTGATGGACCACCCGGCGCTGCTCACCTGGGGCCTGATGCCCCGACCCGTCGGCCCCTACCGCGGGCCGGGCTCGACCAGCGGGCTGGAGGCGTTCCGCTTCGGTCCGGCCCGTGCCCGCCGGGCCCCGTTCCGGATCGAGATCGGAAACTGGGGCTGGTCCTGGGCGGCCGGGCCGCCGCAGGTCGAGGTCGCGGCGTTGCTCGCCGCCGGGATCCGGGGGAAGGAGCTGCGGGACCGGCTGGGCGACCGGCTCGGGCGGCAGTTCTCGCTCCAGTTCGAGCTGGAGCAGCCCGCCGACCCCGCCAACCGGGTCGTCCTCGACCACGACCGGCCCGACCCGCTCGGCCTGCCGAGCCCCGCCGTGCACTACGACCTCTCCGCGTACGTCCGGCGCGGCATGGCCTCCGCCCGGGCCGTCTCCGACCAGCTGTTCGACCTCCTCGGTGCGGAGGACCACACCCGCTACGAGGCCGGCCCGCGCTGGCCGGGCCGGCTGGAACACGACGGCCGCGCGTACGCCTACCGGGGCGCGGGCCACGCCGGCGGCACCCACCTCATGGGCGACGCACCGGGCACCTCCGTGGTCGACCAGTGGCAGCGCTGCTGGGACCACCCCAACCTCTACGCCGTCGGCTGCGGCTCGATGCCCTCGCTCGGCACCTCCAACCCCTCCCTCACCATGGCCGCGCTCGCCCTGCGGAGCGCCGACCGGATCCACCTCGACCTGCTCGCCCGCCACCGGCCGGCAGTCCTCGGCGCGGGGACCGGTCGGGCCGCCACCTCTTCCACGGAGTCCTGATGACCGCTCTTCCGCTCCCGCCCGTGCCGGAGCCGTACCACCTGCCGTTCCACTACGGCGCCCTGCACAACGTCGGCGTGGACTACCTCGTCGCGCCGGGCCCGGTGCGCGAGCTGCTGGCCAAACGCCACCCCGGACTGGAGGCCGCCGACTTCGACGGGAGGGCCTGCGTCTCGCTGAACTACCAGCTCTACTTCGCGCAGTACCCCGGTGGCGGCGGCATCACCCAGGAGGTGGAGCTCAACGTCATCGCCCACCCGGCCTTCGCCGAGGACCGCCTGCCCGCGATCAACTACGGCCAGTACGCCCGGGGTTACGACCAGACGAAGCTGCTCGGCATCGCCAGGATGCACGTGCTCTGCGACAACCCGCTCGCCATCGACGCCGGCACCCGGCTCTACGCCGAGCCCAAGCACCCCGGCTGGTTCGAGGTCGAGCTGCCCTCGCCCAACGCGGCGTCCGTACGCGAGCACTGGTCGTTCACCTGCCGTCGGGCCACGCTGGGGCCGGACGGCCTGCGTCGCCACGACGACCCGGTCCTCACCGTCGAGGCCGATCTGGCCGGCCTCACCCCGGAGCCCGTCGACAGCACTCCGATCACCGGCTACGGCACCGACGACGAGGGCCGACTGCTCGCGGGGCCGCTCAAGGTCCATGCCCCCTACCGCTTCTACGCCCTGGACGACCGCACCGCCGACCGGGTCGGACTCACCGTGGGCGCCCCGGCGTCCGGACCGGCCTCCGGCGCCGCCCGGGACTTGGCGCGTCTCGTGGGCGACGCCCCTGCGGCCGGGGTCTGGACCTACCAGTCCGCGCCGGTGGCCGCCCACCACCGCCCGTACTACGTCCGCTGACTCGGGCCCGACGCGTCGGACGGACCGGGCCGTCCCCAGCGTTTGCGCTGCCTGAGCCGCGTGACCGCCCGGGGCCGGACGGGCCGGACGGGCCGGACGGGCCGGACGGGCCGGACAGGGCCTACCCGGGAGCCTCCCCTCCGTCGCGACAGGCGTCGGCGTCCGGGGCGCGGGACCAGTGGGTGGTGAGGAACGTCCCGGCGATCAACTGGAGTTGGTGGTAGGCCATCAGCGGCAGGACCAGGGCACCGGCCTCCGGGCCGAACAGGACGGTGGCCATCGGCAGGCCGTTGGCCAGGCTCTTCTGCGATCCGCAGAGGACGGCTGCGATCGCCGATCCCCGGTCGAGGCCCAGGAGGTGGGCGCCCAGCCGGGCGAAGGTGACGGCGACGGCGAGCAGGGCGAGCAGGACGGCCAGCAACCCGAGCAGCGCGCCGGGTGTCGTCGTGCTCCACAAGCCCTGGGCCACCGCCGCGCTGAAGGCGGTGTAGACGACGAGCAGGATCGAGCCCCGGTCCACCGGGGTCAGGAGGCGTTTGTGGCGGGTGAGGAACCCTCCGATCCAGGGCCGCAGTAGCTGGCCGAGGAGGAAGGGGGCGAGCAACTGCAGGGTGATCCGGGCCAGGCCGTCGGCGGAGAGGGCGGCCTGCGCGCCCAGCAGCCAGGCGGCCAGCAGCGGGGTCAGGACGAGCCCGGCGAGGCTGGAGTACGTCCCGGCGCAGATCGCGGCCGGCACGTCGCCCCGGGCCGCACCGGTCAGGGCCACTGCGGACTGGACCGTGGACGGTACCAGGCAGAGGAACAGCACACCGGTCTGCAGCTGCGGTGTCAGAGGATCGGGCGTCAGGACGGCGGTGGCCAGCCCGAACACCGGGAAGAGGACGAACGTGCAGGTGAGGACGAGCCCGTGGAGCCGCGCCCGGCGGAGCCCGGCCAGCGTCTCGCGGGTGGAGAGCCGGGCCCCGTAGAGGAAGAACAGCAGGCCGACCGCGAGGTCGCAGGCGACCTCGGCGGCGCGGACCACCCGGCCGGTGGCGGGCAGCAGCGCGGCGAGCAGAACCGTTCCGGCCAGCGCCGCCACGTACGGATCGAGCCAGCGCCGCCCCCGGGACGGGTGGAGCGCCGAACGCAGGCCGGACCAGCCCCGCAGGGGAAGTGCGAGCCGTCGGGGCTGCCCCCGCGGCCCCGGCCGGTGGGGACCGCCGGTCTCCGTGGGTAGCTCCCGCACGGCCGGCGGAGCCCGGTGTCCGGTGCCGCCGCTCATCGCCGGCCTCCTTCCGGCGGTCCGGTGGCACCGGTCGGGGTCGTGCCGTGCAGGTCTCCCACCAGTGCGCCGGTGCCGTCGTGGTCACTGCCCGCGGTGCCCTGCCCGTTCTGCTGATTGGCCGTCCGGTCGATCTCCAGCAGTGAGTCCAGCCGGACCAGCGAGGCCGTGCCGAGCAGCGGTCCCGCCTGGACCGGGGCGTTGCCGCGGGAGTTGTCGATCACGGTGACCAGGCTGCCGCCCTCCGCGGCTGCCGCCGTGGCGGCGCCGAGCAGCGACCAGCCGAGGAGCAGCCCGACGGCCACTGCTGCCCACCGCCCGGTCCGACCGCCTCGTACGGCCGAACCGCCCGGTCCGGCCGGCACCGGCCTCATGCGCGTACCGCCTCGCGCAGGAGCGGCCGGGCGATGTTCCGTTCCAGCAGCTCGGTGGACTCCCGGACGCCGATCGGCCGACTCCCGCCGGCAGGCGCCGGCAGCCGGCCGTCGGCGACCTTCAGCCCGGCCAGCGCCTCGTCCATCGCGTGATGGGCCGCGAACAGGCAGGGCGTGCTGTAGATGGCGACGTCGACGCCGAGCTCGGCCAGCTCCGAGAGCGACAATCGCGGCGACTTGCCGCCCGCGATCTGGTTGAACAGCAGCGGCTTGCCGCCCACCACCTTGCGGATGCGCCGGATCCACTCCTCGCTGCGCACGCCGTCCACCAGGACGACGTCCGCGTCGGTGTCGGCCAGCGCCTCGGCCCGGCGCAGGATGTCCTCCTCCTCGGTGGCGTCCGTCCGGGCGACGACCACCAGGTCTGTGCGGTTGGCGAGGACCTGGTTCAGCTTCTCCAGGTACTCGTCGAGCGGGAGCACCTGCTTGCCGTCGGCGTGGCCGCACCGGCGCGGGCGCTTCTGGTCCTCCAGGATCACGCCGGAGGCGCCGATCCGCTCCAGCCGGCGGACGACGTGGCAGGCCACCTCGGCGTCGACGTAGCCGTCGTCGATGTCGACGAGGAGGTGGTGGCCGGAGAAGGCGCCGCGCAGCCGCTCGACGAAGGCGACCATGTCGGGCCAGGCGATGAATCCGATGTCGGGCAGGCCGTAGTAGGACGCCGCGAAGCCGAAGCCGGAGACGAACATGCCGTGGTAGTGCCCCGCCGCGATGGACGCCGAGTACATGTCGTAGACGCCGATGAGGGGCGTCGTCCCGGGGGCTGCGATCTCCTCCCGGAGCCGCTGTCCGTAGCCGACGCCCGGTTCCGTCCGTCCGTGAAGCAACGCCTTCTCCTTCTTCCCGAAAGGGTGGGACTTTGCCTCGATTTGGCCATTTACAGGGCCAACTGAGGTGCTATCACTATGCGACCTTTAATGTTCCGTGGGCAAATCTTTAAAGGAAGTTCGCTCGCGTGAGTGATATGCCGTCAGTTCATAGGAATGCCATATCGGGCGGCTGCCACGGCTGCCACGGCTGCCATGGCTGCCACGGTCGCCGCAGCCGGGCGAGGCCGGGCGAGGCCGGGCGAGCCGGACCGCCCGGGCCGCGTCGTCCGGGGTCAGAGCGGCAGCCAGCCGCCGACCACGTGCCAGTGGCCGCCCGCCCGCAGGTGGTCGACGATGGCGCGCTGGAGGACCGTGTCGCGCGGCAGCTCCTCCAACGGGCCGTCGGCGGTGCCGAACACGTACCGCAGCGGGTTGTCGTCCTCGGGCTCGCCGGGCGGGCCGAGCGGGGCGAACCGCCGCTGGAAGCGGACGATGTTCGAGTCCGCCGGCAGGTAGTCGGCGAGTTGCGGGTCGAGCAGCCAAGAGAAGACGCAGGCCGTCGGGTACGGCTCGGTGGGGTGGTGGCGGGCGAAGAAGCCGCGCGCCCGGGCGAACGAGCGCTCGCAGGCCTCCGGGGAGAGCGGGCCGCGGTGGGCGGGGACGTGCAGTTCGAGGGTCCACGGGCCGAATCCGGCGGCCGCGGCGGCCTCGGCGTCCGGGCCGGTGAGCCGCTTGCGCTGGAACTGGAGCCGCCCGAGCTGGTAGAGCTCGCCGCGGAAGTGCAGGGTCAGCCAGGCGGGATTGTGGAGACCGCCGGGGCCGCCCCGGCGCCGGCCGAGGGCGAGGTGACGGCCCAGGTCGGCCAGGGTCGCCTGGGACACCTCGGGCCGGATCCCGAGCGCGCGGTGGTACGCCCGGGTGTGGGGCGCGAGCGCGACCAGGAGCAGGGCCGATAGGTAGTCGCTGCCGTCCGAGCCCGCCGGCCACCCGCCCCGGAGCCCGGACGGCCGCCCGACCGTGCCGATCGCCGCGACCTGGGCGCGCAGCTCCTCGCCGAACCCGCCCCGCAGGCCCGGGTCCCGGGCCAGTCGGCGGTGCGCGGCGAGCAGGCCGTTCACGTCCTCGAAGGGCACGCCGAGGGCGAGCAGCGCCTCCGGCAGCGCCTCCGAGTCCGGCAGTCCCTTCGGCTCCAACCCGCCTCCTCCTGGCCCGCCGCCGGGCCGGCTGCCGCCCCGGCCGGCGGACCCGCCCGCCGGCCCGGCCCCGTCGGCCTGCCGGTCCGCAGACCCTACCGGGGAACCCCGCCGCACTGGAGGCCCACGGCCGAGCGGGCGAGCGCGGGGCTCAGCGCAGAAGGGTGAAGACCAGCGCGCAAACGCCCCCGAGCGCCGTTCCGGCGAGGACCTGCGCCAGGCGCGCGGGCCCTGCGCACCGGCCGGCCGGTAGCGGCCGGGCCGCCGGGTTCTCAGCGCAGTTGGTCGAACCAGCGCACGACGGCCGCCGTGCCGGCCACGTTGGAGCCGAGGTGCCGGGAACCCGCGAAATCCGGGACGCCGAGGTCGACGACCGCGGCGTCCACGCCGTGCGACCGCAACGCGGCCCCGCAGTGGTCGGTGTTGGCGTTGGCGGCCTGCTCGTCGGCGTCGGCCACGTACAGACGGACCGGGACGCGTGGGGCCCAGTCGCAGGTGCTGTCGGCCACCCGGAGTGCCCGGGCCAGGCGGCCGGTCGGGTGCCGCAGCATCTCGAAGCCGTGCGGGGTGAGCAGCGCGTCGAGGGTGTCGGGGGTGCCGGCGAAGAGCTGCGGGCCGGTGTGCGAACCGTCGAAGAGCGCCTCGACCGTGCTGTCGTACGGCGTCCGGAAGACCTCGTCCGGGGAGTCGTACAGCCGGTGCAGCCGGTTCCAGGCGACGAGGAGGTACGCCGAGTACAGCACACTCGACTTCGGGTCGAGCGAGCCGTCGAGCAGTGCCGGCAGCTCGGCGTGCCGGAAGTCGTAGGCGCCGCTCACCGGTGCGACGGCTGCGAGCCGGAACCACCGGTCGTCGCCGGCCTGGAGGGCCCGTGCGAGCCCCATCGCCGCCGAGGCGCCCTGGGAGAACCCGGTGACCAGCACGTCGTGCCCCAGTGCCCGACCCGTACGCGGCACGAAGGCGCGGGCCGCCCGGAGCATGTCCAGGGAGGCGGTCGTCTCCGACGGCACGTCCATCCAGGGATGGAGTCCCGGGCCGGTGCCCAGACCGATGTAGTCCGGGGCGACGGCGGCGAACCCGGCGGACGCGTAGGTGATGGCGGGCGAGGACACGAACCCGGCCCTGACCATGGCGGAAGGGGCGTCGGAGCGATAGCTGGCCGTGCCGTGGGTGAACGACACCGTCCGTAACTCGTGTTCGCCGCCGCGGGGCAGCACCAGCAGTCCGCTGGCGGTGGTCGGCCGGCCGCCGGGGTCCACGGTTCGGTACACCAGTCGGTAGGCGTCCACTCCGAACCGGGCTGTGCTCGCGTCGAACCCGGCGGCGGCCAGTGCCGCGGCGACGTCCTCCTTCGCGGTCAGGGTGGTCGTCCGCTCGACGGAGACCAACCGTCCGCGATCGCTCCTGTGCACCGTGTCCGCCGAGGCGGCTCCCGTCGTGACGGTCGCAGCGGCCAGGACGGCCAGGGCCGCCCCGGCGTTCAGCCGGCGGAGCGCGGGCCGGAGTTTGCCTGTCAGGTGGGTGGATTTCATGACGCCGACGCTACGGACGGGCACCCTGGTGCCACAGCCCGGCCAGCGGGCGTATCCGTCCTGTGGCTGTCCCCACCGCGGCACCGGGTGCGAGCCGGAGAACCGGCGAAGGCCGGCCGACCGATGGGGGTCGGCCGACCACCGCGGGCTCCACCTTGAGCCCGCGGTGTGCCGAAGACCCGGCCGCTACGCCGACCCGCCTCAGCCGCGCCCGCGTACGGCGCGGGCCGTCCGCAGGGCCCGCCGGACGGCGCGGGTGGCGATCGGCGGCAGCAGGTCGAGCGCGAGCCGCCGCGGCGCGGAACGGGGTGCCGTCGACGGCGCGGGGGCGGCGGGCCGGTTCAGGCGCACCACGCGGGCGCCCGCGATGGTGTCCTCGTCCACCGCGTAGCCCTCGGCCCGCCAGTCCCGCGCGAGCAGGGTCCGCTGGGCCGCCTCGGCGTCGCCCCACGTCCCGTAGAACTTCATCGGCGTGAGCAGGACCGGCTGCAGGCCGCCGGTGAAGACCGCCTGCCAGACCGCCGCGGAGACCCCGGGGGTGTGCTCCGAGCGGTAGTCGTCGAGGGCCACCAGCCCCTCGTCCGCCAGGGCCGCCCGGGCCACCTCGATGTCCCCGGCCACGTGCTCGTACAGGTGGGAGGCGTCGATGTGGACGAACCGGCAGCTCCCGGCGGGGATCCGGCCGTCGGCCAGGACGGAGGTGGGTGCCTGGACGATCTCCGGCAGCTCGGGGTGGAAGGCGAGGTAGTTCGCCTCGAAGGCCGTCCGGGTGAGGGTCTTGCGGTACGACATCGCCATCTCGGCGGCGTTCTCGGCGTCCCCGGCCTCGGAGTCGAAGAGGTCGCAGACGGTCAGGCGCTCGCCCGGCTGCAGGTGGTCGCCGAGCAGGACCGCGCTGCGGCCGAGGTAGGCGCCGAGTTCGAGGATGTCGCCGGTGCGGCCGGCCGCCGTCTGGGCGGCGAGGAAATGGCCGAAGGCCTCCTGGTCGACCTGGAAGAACCAGCCGGGGATGGCGTCCCGGGTGAGCGGTGCGGGGCGGACGGTTGCGGGGTCGGCAACGGGCACGGCGGCCTCCAGGGGTGCGGGCAGTGCCCGGACGCGCAGACGGCTCACCCCGCGGGGTGCCGCGGGTGTGAGGCGGATCATCATAGCGACGGCGGGGCCGGGTTGCGCCAGACCTGGAACCCGGTTCGCCGTACAGGATTTCGCGCGCTCGGCAGGGTGTGCCGGCCTGCATCCGCGCAGGCCCGGGCGGTCCGGGGGCCCGGACACCCTCGTGTGCCCGGCCCGTCGGCGGGCCCCGGGCCCCTTCGTCCGCCCGGGCCGGGCCGCGGCGTTCCGGCCGGCACCCCCGGACGCGGCGCCCGCGACTTCACACGACCGGGTGTCCGGCGACCGGCCGCGGGCGGGGTGTCGTCCGGCGGGGAGCCGCCGGCCGGGGCGCCGCCCCGCGGTCAGCGGGCCGTGGTGCCGCTCTCCAGCTCCGCGATCGTGTCGGCCAGCCAGGCCCGCTCGGCCGCGCCGGACGCCCGGGCGACCAGCAGCATGCCGCGCCGGAACGGATTCGGCTCCCGCTCGGCGGTGACGGGCCGGCCGTCGGCGTCGTAGAAGAAGCTGCTCGGCGCCTCCAGGAAGGCCAGCCGCCGGCGCAGCACCGCGGCCTGGCGGACCGGGTCGGGCAGGCGGTCCAGGAAGGTCGCGACGGTGAAGAAGCGGATCTGGTCGGAGATCTCCACCTCCTCCGGATCGGAGAGCCGGCGCTCCAGCTCGGCCCGGCCCTCGGGGGTGAGCTCCAGGACCTGCCGGGCGGCGCCGCCGCTGCCCGGCTCGCTGCGCCGGACCAGCAGCCCGGCCTTCTCCAGGCGGGTGATGGCGGGGTAGAGCGCGCCGTCGCTGACCGGGCGGACGTGACCGGTCAGGCCGGTGATGCGGGACTTCAACTCGTAGCCGTGCAGCGGCTCGTCGTGCAGGAAGCCGAGGATCGCCAGGGTCAGCACAGTCGAGGCCTTCCGTCGTCGCACGCGCCGTCAGGGTGTCATGCTACCTCTTGCCGAGGTGCCTCGCTTAGAGGTATCTCTATTCGAGGCACTGACGGCGCCGGGCCGAGCGGGCCACCGAAGGGGGATTCATGCGCGGACACCTGCCGCGGCTGATCGGACTGGCCGGGCCGGTCTACGGGGAACTGCTGTCCGGGGTGGTCGCGTCCGTCATCGGCACCTTCTGGGTGGCCGGCCTCGGCGGCACCGCCGTCGCCGCCGTCACCCTCGCCGGCACCGTGGAGAACCTGCTGCTCGGCCTCGTCCTCGTGGTCTCCTCCGGCACCACCGTCCGGCTCTCGCACGCCCTCGGAGCCGACGACCCCGCGGCCGCCGGCCGCACCGCCCGGGCGGCCTGGCGGCTCGGCGCGGTCGGCACCCTCCTGCTCGCCGTGCCCGGCTTCCTGCTCCGCGAGCACCTCGCCGGGGTCTTCCTGGACGGCGCGGCGGCCGCGCTCGCCGCGGACTACTTCGCGGTGGCCTTCCCCGCGTTCGGGCTCTTCTTCGGCCAGCGCATCGCCGACGAGCTCTTCAAGGGCGCCGGCGACACCCGTACGCCGATGCGGATGGCACTGCTCGCCAACGCCCTGCTGCTGCTCCTCGACCCGCTGCTGATCCTCGGCCCCGGCCCCCTCCCCGCGCTCGGCGTGACGGGCGCGGCCCTCGCCCTGACCCTCTCGCGTGCCGCCGCCCTCGCCGTCACCCTGCTGCTCCGCCGCCGCCGGCGGACGCCCGCACCGCCCGGGGGGACCGGCCGGACGATGCGCGGGATCGTCGCCGCCGGGGCCCCGTTCGGCCTGGACTTCACCGCCCGGATGGGCGTGGGTACGGCGCAGCTCGGCCTGGTCGCGGCCTTCGGCGTCCCGGCGGTCGCGGGCTACGGCGTCGGCTACCGTGTCCTGCTGATCGTCACCATGGCCTTCTACGCGGTGCGGCAGGCCGCCGTGATCGAGTCCGCCCGGCTCGCCGGCGGGGGCGACACCGCGGCGCTGCGCACCCTCGGCCGGGACACCGCGCGGCTGGCCGCGGCGCTCGGCGCCGGCGCCGCCGTGCTCTGCGCGGCGCTGGCCGTGCCGGTGACGGCCCTGTTCACCGACGACCCGGCGGTGGCCGGCGAGGCGGTCGGGTTCCTGCGGATGGCGGGCCTCTACCTGCTGCCGTACGCGCTGGTGGTGGCGCTCGGTGGGGTGTACCAGGCCTCCGGCGCGGGGCGGCCGCTGGTGGTGGCCGTGCTGCTCGGTCTCGGCCTCCAGCTCGGCGCCGGTGCCGCGCTGTCCGGCCCGCTCGGGGTGGACGGCCTCTGGGCCGGCATGGCGGTGGGTGCGGTGGCCCAGCTAGCCCTGATGCGGCTGCTGGTCGGCCGCCGGCCGGCCGGCCCGGTGGGCGCCGTGGGCGCCGCGGTCGGGCCGGCGGCGCAGGCCGAACGGACGCCGGAGATGGCGGACTGAGCGGGACGAACGCCGCCCGGCGCCGCGCGGGCGCCGGGCGGCGTTCCTCCCGCCCCGGTGCCCGCGCCGCCCGGCTACACCTCGACCGCGGCTGCGGCCCCCTCGGCGTCCGCGGCCTCCTCCGCCCGGCCGGCCGAGGAGGCCGGGAGCCGGAGGGCGAGCAGGGCGCCGACGGCCGCGGTGGCGGCGAGGGCCAGCAGAGCCGGGCCCATCGCCGTCGCGAGCGGGCGGCCGCTGGTCAGGGTGGTCGCGGCCGCCACGCCGAGGACGGGGCCGATGTTCATCGCGGTCTGCTGCAGGCCCCCCGCCACGCCCGCGTCGGCCACCGACGCGTCGCGGACGAGGACGGCGGTGGCGGTGACCATCACCGTCCCGAACCCGGTGCCCAGCAGCAGGAAGCAGCCGCAGATCACCGCCGTGTGCGAGTCCTGGTCGAACCGGGACGCCACCAGGGCGCCCAGCGTGACCAGCAGCATCCCGGCGACCACCGTGCGGCGCGGACCGTGACGGCGCATCAGCACGGCCGAGGCCGGCGCGGCCAGCACCATGGCCACCGCGAGCGGCAGCGCCCGGAGCCCGCTGCCGAGCGGGTCCAGGACGAGCACCTCCTGCAGGTAGTACGTCCCCAGGAAGAGGGTGCCGAAGATCGCCGCGGAGGCCGTGAGCAGCACCCCGAGCGCGGAGCCGACCGTCGCCGAGCCGAGCATGCGGGGCGGCAGCAGCGGGCGGGCCGTCCGCCGCTCGTGCCGGACGAAGGCGGCGCCGAGCAGGGCCGCGGCGAGGAGCCCGAGCGCGGTGGCCGAGGACGGGCCGCGGTCGGGGATGCCGACCAGGGCGTGCACCAGGCAGACCAGTGCCGCCGCGAGCAGGCCCGCGCCCGGCAGGTCGAGTCCGGTGGCGCGGTCGGCGGGCGGCTGCGGCAGGCGGACCAGCAGGGCGGCGACCCCGACCGCGGCGGCGGGTGCGACGGTGAGGAAGAAGACGGCCCGCCAGCCCAGATGGGCCGTCAGGGCGCCGCCGACCACCGGCCCGGCGGCGGCCGCCAGGCCGATCGCGCTGGTGCGCAGCGCGATCGGCAGCGCGAGCCGGTCGGCGGGGTACGCGGCGCGCAGCATGCCGAGGGTGGCGGGCTGGAGCAGCGCCCCGGACACGCCCTGGAGGGCGCGCAGGGCGATGACCCAGCCGACGCCGGGCGCCAGGCCGATCCCGGCGGAGGAGGCGGCGAAGCCCAGCACCCCCACGGCGAACACCCGTTGGTGGCCGTAGCGGTCGCCGAGGCGTCCGGCGAGGACCAGCAGGCCGGCCACCGCGATGAGGTAGGCGGTGCTGGTCCACTGGACCTGGGCGAAGGTGGCGTGCAGGTCGCGCTGCATGCTGGGCTGGGCGACGGTGAGCACGGTGCCGTCGAGGGCGACGATGGCCGCGCCGGTGATGCTCCCGGCCAGGGTGAGCCGGCGGCGTGCGACCGGTGTCATCGGAGCTCCGAGCCGAGGTGGGCGGCGAGGGCGGCCTCCAGCTGCGGGCCGACGTCGTCGCTGCCGGAGGCGAGTCGGAGGCTGCCCCAGGCGCGCAGCTGGGCGAGCCCGTGCAGGTTGGCCCAGAGCGCGGCGGCGGCGTCCGCCGGCCGGACCCCGGCGGGCGGACCGACCTCCCCGATGAGCCGGACGAAGGTCTCGAAGAGCGGCAGCGAGGTGTCCCGCAGGCCGATGCCGCTGCCCTCCAGGACATCGTGACGGAACATCAGGTCGAACATGCCGGGCTGGGCGGCCGCGAAGTCGAGGTAGGCGCGGGCGAGCGCGGCGATCCTGGCGCGTGGGTCGCGGTCGGTGCCGCGGCTCGTGTCGCCCGTGTCGGTGAGGGCGTCGTCGGCGCGGGCCAGTGCGGCCGCCAGCTCGCCGAAGCCGTGTCGCGCGATGGCCGCCAGCAGCTCGACGTGCGTCGCGAAGTGGCGGCGCGGGGCGCCGTGCGAGACCCCGGCGCGCCGGGCGATCTCGCGCAGGGTGAGCGCGTGCACGCCTTCGAGGGCCAGTAGCTCGACCCCGGCGGTCACCAGCCGGGCGCGCAGGCCCGTCTCCTGATCATTCATGGACACTGTCTACCAGCCTGCGTAGACAGTGTCTACTCGATGGTGTGCGGCCGCCCGTGCGGCGGCCCGGGGGAGAATCGCCGGTATGGACGAGGGTGGCGACGCGGCGTGCTGGCTGGACCGGGTGTGCGAGGAGTGCGGCCGGCTGCGGGAGCGGTCCGGCCCCGGGCCGTGCGAGCACTGCGGCGCGGCGGCCGGACCAGTCGAGGAACCCGGGGGAACCGAGGAAACAGTGGAAGTCGAGGAAGCCGTGGAAGCCGTGGACTCGGAAGGGGCGGAGACCTCCGGGGGCGGTGCCGCCGGGTGACCCGGGGCGGACCGGAGGGGCCCGCCCCGGGTCACCCGCAGGCGGCGATCAGCTCGCGACCCCGTTGACCGCCTCGTCCTGTGCGTCCGTGACCGCGCCGCCCGTGACCGAGCCGCCTGCGCCCAGGCTGCCCGCGACCGGACCCGCCGCCGACACCGCGGCCGCGCCCACCGCCGCACCCGCACTCACGCCGGACACGCCCGCGACGACCGCCGCGTCCGCCGAACCCGCCGCGCCGTCGGGCGTCCACCGGGCCCGCCGGCGCCCCCGGAGCGCGCCGAGCCGCTCCACCGCCGGCTGGGTGTAGCGCGCGGCGAGCGGCCCCGTGACCACCAGGATCAGCACGTAGGCCGTGGCGAGCGGCCCGAGGGCGGGCTCGATACCCGCCGTGACGGCGAGTCCCGCGATGACGATGGAGAACTCGCCGCGCGAGACCAGCGCGCCGCCGGCCCGCCAGCGCCCGCGCGCGGCGATCCCGGCCCGGCGGGCCGCCCAGTAGCCGGTGGCCACCTTGGTGAGGGCGGTGGCCGCGGCGAGCAGCAGCGCGGGCAGCAGTACCGGCGGGATACTGGTCGGGTCGGTGCTCAGCCCGAAGAAGACGAAGAAGACCGCCGCGAAGAGGTCCCGCAGCGGGCTGAGCAGGGTGTGCGCGCCCTCGGCGGCCTCGCCGGACAGCGCGATGCCCACGAGGAAGGCGCCGACCGCGGCCGAGACCTGGAGCTGCTGGGCGAGGCCGGCCACCAGCAGGGTCAGCCCGAGCACGACCAGCAGCAGCTTCTCCGGGTCGTCGTGCGAGACGAAACGGGAGATCAGCCGCCCGTAGCGGAGCGCCACGAAGAGCACCGCACCCGCGGTGGCCAGGGCGATGGCCAGGGTGATCGAACCGGCGACCAGCCCGGCGCCGGCCAGGACGGCGGTGAGGATGGGCAGGTAGACCGCCATCGCGAGGTCCTCCAGCACCAGGATGCTCAGGATCACCGGGGTCTCGCGGTTGCCGAGTCGCCCGAGGTCGCCGAGCACCTTGGCGATGACGCCCGACGAGGAGATCCAGGTGACGCCGGCCAGCACCACGGCGGCCACCGGGCCCCAGCCGAGCAGCAGGGCGGCCGCCGCGCCGGGCAGCGCGTTGAGCAGGAAGTCGACGGCGCCGGCCGGGTACTGGGCCTTGAGGTTGGTCACCAGGTCGGCGGCGGTGTACTCCAGACCCAGCATCAGCAGCAGCAGGACGACGCCGATCTCGGCGCCGGTGGCGACGAACTCCTCGCTGGCGCTGAGCGGCAGCAGCCCGCCCTTGCCGAAGGCCAGCCCGCCGAGCAGGTAGAGCGGAATGGGGGAGAGCCCGTACCGGCCGGCTATTCGCCCGAGCAGCCCGAGGACGAGGATGACCGAGCCGAGCTCGATGAAGACGCTCGCAGTGTGCACCCGATCACTCCCGGCCCAGGATCGCGGCGGCGGCGTCGACGCCTTCGCGGGTGCCGATGACGATCAGGGTGTCCCCGCCCGCCAGCCGGAAGTCCGGCGCGGGGGAGGGCACGGCGCCGGTGCGGCGCAGCACGGCGACGATCGAGGCGCCGGTCTCGGTCCGCATCCGGGTCTCGCCGAGCGTCCGGCCGTTCCAGTGCGAGGCGCCGTCGACCGGCAGCCGCTCCGCGACCAGGCCGAGGTCGGTGGTGTGCAGGAGGCCGGGGTGAGGCCGGCCGTCCGCCTGCTGACCGGAAGTCCGGTGAGCGGGCGTCAGGGCGTCGACCAGGGCGGCGGACTCCTCCGCGGTCAGCCGGAAGGCCTGGGAGCAGGCGTCCGGGTCGTCGGAGCGGTAGACGTTGAGACTGCGTGAGCCGTCCCGGTGGGCGATGACCGAGAGGTGCCGCCGTTCTCGTGTCGTCAGGTCGTACTGGACGCCCACTCCGGGCAGGGGGGTGGTCCGGACACGGGGGATCGACACGGCGGCTGTCCTCTCGTCAGGGGGCTTTCCGCAAGCGTGTCCATGGTAATGAGTATGTAAAGCCCCCTGCTCGGGGGCGGGTCGGGACGGTCCCTCGGCGCCGTGCGGCAACGGCCGGGGCGGTCCCCCGGCGTCGCGCGGCACCCCGGTCGGGGTGGTCGCCGCGACGTGCGGCACCCCGGTCCGGCGCCGCCTTCCGACGGGCACCGGACCGGGGTGCAGGGCTCACCGGCGCGGGCCGGCCTCCGCCGGCGGGGCCGCGGGCCGGCCGCTACTGCGGCGGCTGGTCCCGGAACTGGTCCTTGGCCTTCTCCTGGGCGGCGTCCACCTGTCCGGCGTACTTGCCCTGCGTCCGCTCGTCGACGGTGTCGCCCGCTTTGTCGACGGCCTTCTCGGCCTGCGCCTCGTGGCCCTTCAGCATGTGCTTGAGCTTATCCATCATGGACATGCGGTCACGCTCCCGGATGAGATGCCCCCACGTCTCCAGGATCACCGCCGCTGCCGGTGTCCGCATCCTGTCAGCTTGCGCGTCGGGGTTGGCAGCCCGGCGCCGAGCATGTCAAATCGGGAGTCCACCGACTGCCGAAAGGACGCGCCTTGAACGCTCGGACACCCCGCCCGACCGCTCCGACCGCTCCGCACGCCTCGATCCCGCGGACCGGGCGCGCCCCGGCCCCTTCGGCCCGCCGGGTCGCGGGTGCCTCGCTGGCGGTGGCCGCCCTGGTGGCCCCGCTGCTGCTGGTCGGCACCGGCAGTGCGTCGGCCGACCCGGACCCGGCCCACAAGGGGGCCAAGCTGGCCGCCCGACTGGTCGAGGAGAGCACCGCCGACGGCGCGTACCGGACCCTGCGGGAGTTCCAGCGGATCGCCGACCGCAACGGCGGCCACCGGGTGGCCGGCTCGCCCGGCCACGACCAGTCGGCCCGCTACGTGTACGAGCAGGCCCGCCGGGCCGGGCTGAAGGTGTCGCGGCAGGAGTTCGAGTACACGTTCTTCCAGGAGCTCACGGAGCGGCTGAGCGTGGTCTCGCCGCGGGCCGAGGACGTCAGGATCAAGGCCATGACCTACTCGGCCGGCGGCCCCGAGGGCGGTCTGACGGCCCAGCTGGCGGTGGTCCCGGAGGACGCCACCACCGGGTGCGAGGCGGCCGACTACGCGGCCGGCGCCTTCACCGGACGGATCGCCCTGATCAAGCGCGGCGGGTGCAGCTTCGCCGTCAAGCAGGCCGCGGCGGCCGAGGCCGGCGCACTGGCCGCGGTCGTCTACAACAACATCGAGGGGGACCTCAACGGCACCCTCGGCGACCCGGGGTCCGGCCGGATCCCGACGGCCGGCACCACGAAGGCGGCCGGCGAGTCGCTCGCCGCCGCGGCCGCCGCCGGACCGGTCACCGTCACCCTGGACCTGCGCACCTTCATGGAGAAGCGCACCACCTGGAACGTCATCGCCGAGACCCGCGGCGGCGACGATTCCGACACCGTCGTGGTCGGCGCCCACCTGGACTCCGTGGTGGCGGGCCCGGGCATCAACGACAACGGCTCCGGTTCGGCCGGCATCCTGGAGGTCGCCAAGAACATCGCCAAGCGGCCGGTGAAGAACAAGGTCCGGTTCGCCTGGTGGTCCGCCGAGGAGTTCGGTCTCAAGGGCTCCGAGGCCTACGTGAAGTCGCTCTCCGAGGCCGACAAGAAGAAGATCAGGCTCTACCTGAACTTCGACATGATCGCCTCGCCCAACTCCGCCCAGTTCGTCTACGACGGCGACGACTCCGACCACGTCGGCTCCGGCCCCGGCCCGGACGGCTCGGCCCAGCTGGAGCGGCGGATCACGGACTACCTGGACCGCCGCGGGCTCCCGCACGAGGGCACCGACTTCACCGGCCGCTCCGACTACGGACCGTTCATCGACGCCGGGATCCCGGCCGGCGGCACCGACACCGGCGCCGAGATCATCAAGTCCGCCGCCCAGGCCGCCCGCTTCGGCGGCACCGCGGGCGTGGCCTTCGACAAGTGCTACCACCAGGCCTGCGACAACCTCGGCAACCTCGACCTCAAGGCCTTCGACGTCAACATCGACGTCATCGCCGACTTGGTCGGCACCTACGCCTGGGACCTCTCCTCGCTGCACGCGCCGGTGCCGCCGCAGCACACCGAGGGCCAGGCCGGCAGCGGCGGCGGCCTGCACGAGGGGCACGCGCACGAGGTCGACGCCTGACCCCGGTCCGGGAGGGGTGCTGCGGGCGCTGGGGGGCGGTGCGGGCGGTACGGGCGTGAGGCCGGGTGCTGACCCAGGCCCGGCCGCGTACCGGCCACGTACCGCCCGCCCCGCCCGGCGTGACCGCCGGCGGCCCCCCTCCCGGGCCGCCGGCAACCCGGTCGGGCGGCGTCCTTCAGGGCCCGGGCGGCGCTCCTCCGGGGGCCGCGTGCCGTTCTTCCGGGGCCCGATGGGTGCACGAAGCCAGGGCCTGACACCATGGCACCGAGATCACGTGACCGTGACACCCTCGGAGGAGTCAGCACCATGAGCAGCACGCACTACGACGTCGTCGTCCTCGGCGCGGGCCCCGGCGGCTACACGGCCGCCGTCCGCGCCGCGCAGCTGGGCCTGCGCACCGCCGTCATCGAGGCCAAGTACTGGGGCGGCGTCTGCCTGAACGTCGGCTGCATCCCCTCCAAGGCCCTGCTGCGCAACGCGGAACTGGCGCACATCTTCACCAAGGAGGCCAAGACCTTCGGCATCAAGGTCGAGGGCCAGGTCAGCTTCGACTTCGGCGAGGCCTTCCGCCGCAGCCGCTCGGTCGCCGACGGCCGGGTCAAGGGCGTCCACTACCTGATGAAGAAGAACGGCATCACCGAGTACGACGGCCGGGGCACCTTCGTCGACGACCGCACCCTGCAGGTCGCGCTGACCGCGGGCGGCTTCGAGATGGTCACCTTCGACCACTGCATCATCGCCGCCGGCGCCACCACCCGGCTGCTCCCCGGCACCAGCCTGAGCGACCGCGTGGTCACCTACGAGGAGCAGATCCTCACCGAGGAGCTGCCCGGCAGCATCATCATCGCGGGCGCCGGCGCGATCGGCGTCGAGTTCGCCTACGTGCTGCACAACTACGGCGTCAAGGTGACCATCGTCGAGTTCCTGGACCGGATGGTGCCGCTGGAGGACGCCGAGGTCTCCGCCGAGCTGGCCAAGCAGTACCGCAAGCTCGGCATCGAGGTGCTCACCTCGACCCGCGTCGACTCGATCGACGACAAGGACCCGGCCGCCCCGGTCCGGGTCACCGTCACCACCAAGGACGGCCAGCAGAAGGTCCTGGAGGCCGACAAGGTGCTCCAGGCGATCGGCTTCGTGCCGCGCGTGCACGGCTACGGCCTGGAGAACACCGGCGTCAAGCTCACCGAGCGCGGCGCGATCGCGGTCGACGGCCGCGGCCGCACCAACGTCGAGCACATCTTCGCGATCGGCGACGTCACCGCCAAGCTGATGCTCGCCCACGCGGCCGAGTCGATGGCCGTCATCGCGGCCGAGACCATCGGCGGGGCCGAGACGATGGAGCTCGACTTCGTGATGATCCCGCGCGCCACCTACTGCCAGCCGCAGATCGCCAGCTTCGGCTACACCGAGGCGCAGGCCCGCGAGCTCGGCTACGACGTCAAGGTCGCCAAGTTCCCGTTCACCGCGAACGGCAAGGCGCACGGCCTCGGCCACCCGACCGGCTTCGTCAAGGTGATCTGCGACAACAAGTACGGCGAGCTGCTGGGCGCCCACCTGATCGGCCCCGAGGTCACCGAGCTGCTGCCCGAGCTGACCCTGGCGCAGCAGTGGGACCTCACCGTGCACGAGGTCGCCCGCAACGTCCACGCCCACCCGACCCTGGGCGAGGCCGTCAAGGAGGCCGTCCACGGCCTGGCCGGGCACATGATCAACATGTGACGCGTCCCTGCGTACCCCGCCGCCGGGGCCCGGACGGCACCACCGCTGGTGGTGCGACCGTCCGGGCCCCGGTGGGTCCGCGAGCACCGGGCCGTCAGGCACCGGGCCGTCCGGAAGAATGCGGGTGTGACCGAAGCGACCGAAGCGAGTCGAGCGACTCGATCGACCGAAGCAACCGAAGCGACCGAAGCGACCGAAGTGTCCGCCGCGAACGACGTGACCCTGAACCTCTGGCGGCAGCGGCTCGGTGAGGTGCCGGCGACCGTCTGGGAGCGCACCGACCTGACCGTGCTCATCCTCGCCGAGACCGGACTGACCGAACTGCCGCCCGGCATCGCCCGGTTGCAGCGGCTGCGGACCCTCGACCTCGGGCACAACGCGCTCACCGCCGTGCCGGAACAGCTCGGCGACCTCACCGGGCTTGCCGACTTCCTCTACCTGCACGACAACGCGCTGACCCGGCTCCCGGACGGGCTCGGCCGGCTCACCGCGCTGCGCTACCTCAACGTCGGCGACAACCGACTCACCGAACTCCCCGAAACCGTGGGCGACATGACCGCCCTGGTCGAGTTGCGGGCGCAGCACAACCGGCTCACCGCGTTGCCCGACACCCTCGGCCGGCTCGCCCGTCTGCGCGAACTCTGGCTGCGCGGCAACGCGTTGACCGCGCTGCCGCCGTCCACCGCCGGGCTGGCCGAGCTGCGCGAGCTGGAGCTGCGGGAGAACGCCTTCACCGAGCTCCCGCCCGTCCTCGCCGCACTGCCGCGGCTGCGCCGACTGGACCTGCGGAGCAACCGGATCACCGCGCTGCCGGACTGGCTGGCCGAGCTGCCCGCCCTGGAGAAGCTCGACCTGCGCTGGAACGACGTGGTGCCCCCGCCCGCCCTGCTCGCGGCCCTGGCGGACCGCGGCTGCATCGTCCTGTACTGAGACAGCCCCCTCGCCTGCAGCGCCCCGTTGCCGGAGCCGAGGGAAGTCGGAATCCGTCCGTGGCGGGCCCGGAAACGACGGTGGCAAGGAGTCTCGAGCTCCTTGCCACTATCAACCTATAGCGGACCGGGGGGCTTGCGGCAAGGCCCGGGTGGGGGCGCAGAATGGTCGGCCTCGGCCGGAACCTGCGGAAATGCCGGATTCGCAAGGTTTGCGCTCCACTGGAGTCGACTGCGCTCCACCGGGCTGCGCCCAGGACGGCCGGCCGAGGACCGATCTCGTGGAACGGGGGCTTGTGATGATCGACGTCATCGTGGTCGGCGGAGGGCCGACCGGTTTGATGCTGGCGTGCGAGTTGCGGCTGCACGGCGTGCACACGGTCGTGCTGGAGCGGCTGGCCGAGCCGTCCGCGCAGTCCCGCGGGCGCGGCCTGCACGCGCGCAGCGTCGAGCTGATGGACCAGCGCGGCCTGCTGGACCGGTTCCTCGCGGTCAGCGAGAAGTTCCAGGTCGGCGGCTTCTTCGGCGGCATCCACAAGCCGTGGCCGGAGACGCTGGACACCGCCCACCCGTACGGCCTCACCGTCCCGCAGGCGGTCACCGAGCGGCTGCTCACCGAGCGGGCGCTCGAACTGGGCGCGGAGATCCGGCGCGGCTGCGACGTGGTCGGGGTGAGCCAGGACGAGGAAGGAGTCACCGTAGAGCTGGCAGGTGGGGGTGCCTCCGCCGGGGAGGGCGTGCGGCTGCGCTCGCGCTACCTCGTGGGCTGCGACGGCGGCCGCAGCACGGTGCGCAGGCAGGTCGGCGTCGCCTTCCCCGGCGAGCCCTCCACCGTCGAGACGCTGCTCGGCGACATGGAGGCGACCGAGGACCCGGCGGTGATCGCCGCCGTCGTGGAGGAGGTCCGACGGACCCAGCTGCGGTTCGGTGCCGTTCCGGACGTGGACGGCCAGGCGGGGGTGTACCGGATCGTGGTGCCCGCCGACGGGGTGGCCGAGGACCGCTCGGCCCCGCCGACCCTGGAGGAGTTCGCGCAGCAGCTGCGGGCCTTCGCCGGCACCGACTTCGGCGTCCACTCGCCGCGCTGGCTCTCCCGGTTCGGCGACGCCACCCGGCAGGCCGAGCGCTACCGGGTCGGCCGGGTGCTGCTCGCCGGGGACGCGGCGCACATCCACCCGCCGACCGGCGGGCAGGGCCTCAACCTCGGTGTCCAGGACGCGTTCAACCTCGGCTGGAAGCTGGCCGCCGAGGTCGCCGGCTGGGCGCCGGAGGGCCTGTTGGACAGCTACCACGCCGAACGGCACCCGGTGGGCGCCCGGGTGCTGGACAACACCCGCGCGCAGATGACGCTGCTGGGCACCGAACCGGGGCCGACCGCGCTGCGGGAACTGCTGTCGAGGCTGATGGACATCGAGGAGGCGAACCGGTACGTGACCGAGATGATCACCGCCGTCGGGGTCCGCTACGACTTCGGGGAGGGCCGCGACCTGCTCGGCCGGCGGATGCGGGACGTGGAGCTGAAGGGGGGCCGCCTCTACGAGCAGATGCACGGCGGCCGCGGACTCCTGCTCGACCGTACCGGCAGGCTCTCGGTGGAGGGCTGGGCGGACCGGGTCGACCACGTCGTCGACGTCAGTGCTGAACTGGACGTGCCCGCGGTGCTGTTGCGGCCGGACGGGCACGTGGCCTGGATCGGCGAGGACCAGCAGGGCCTGCGCGGGGCGCTGCCCAGGTGGTTCGGCGCAGCCTGCTGAAAACGATCGCGGGGAACGCCGTCCGCCTGCTAGCGTGGAGGACATGAAGCGCGCTGCTGCCGTCCTCACGACGACGCCGGAGAGAGTCCCGGTGCGCTGACTGCTGACCAAGTCCGAAGCCCCGGGGCGAGTGCCCCGGGGTTTCGCCGTACCGGTCCCGCCACTCGCCCGCGGATCCCCGACCCGAGTGGAGACCGACCGTCATGAACGCCGCCACCAACATCGCCGGCAACGTCGCCGGCAACGCCTCCAACAGCGCTGCCAACGCCGCCGCCGAGGCCGCCTCGCACGACCACCGCAGACTCGGCCGCGAGCTCGACCTGTTCGACACCGACCCGCTGATGGGCTCCGGCCTGCCCTACTGGCTGCCGGACGGCGCCGCGATCCGGCACACCCTGGAGGAGTTCGTCCGCGGGCGCGAACGGCGGGCCGGCTACCGGCACGTGTACTCGCCCGTGCTCGGCAAACGCGAGCTCTACGAGATCTCCGGCCACTGGGCGCACTACCGGGAGGACATGTTCCCGCCGATGGACCTCGGCTCGGAGCAGGTCGTGCTGCGGCCGAGCCTCTGCCCGCACCACGCGCTGATCTACCGCTCCCGCGCCCGCAGTTACCGCGAACTCCCGCTGCGGATGGCCGAGCTGGGCGGCATGTACCGCTCCGAGCTGTCCGGCGTACTGGGCGGCCTGACCAGGGTGCGGGCGATCCAGCTGAACGACGCGCACGTCTTCTGCACCCCCGAACAGGCCGCCGACGAGGCCGTGGCCGCACTGGAGCTGATCCGCGAGGCGCACCGCGCGCTCGGCATCAGGCCCGTCCGCTACCGTCTCTCGCTGCCCGGTGCGGGCGGCAAGTACGTGGCCGACCCGGCGCTCTGGGAGCGGGCCACCGCTCTGCTGACCGACGTCCTGGAGCGGTCCGGTGTGCCGTTCGAGGCCGTCGAGGGCGAGGCCGCGTTCTACGGCCCGAAGATCGACGTCCAGATCGCCGACGCCGCCGGCCGCGAGTCCACCCTCTCCACCGTGCAGATCGACTTCCACCAGCCCGAGCGGTTCGGCCTGCAGTACGTCGGCCCGGACGGCGCCAAGCACCGCCCGGTGATGGTCCACCGCAGCGTCATCGGCAGCGTGGAACGGGTGGTCGCCCATCTCATCGAGCTCTACGGCGGCGCCTTCCCGGCCTGGCTCGCGCCCACCCAGCTGGTCCTGCTGCCGCTGTCGGAGGCGGAGGCGGCGCAGGCCGAACGGCTCCGGCAGCGCTGCCTGGACCGGGGGCTGCGGGTGGAGGTCGCCGGCCCCGAGCGCGGCAGCCTCGGCGCCCGGATCCGCGAGGCGCGGCTGGTGCCGTACCAGGCGGTCATCGGCCCCCGGGAGGCGGTCGACGACCGCGTCGCCCTGCGCCTGCGCGACGGCCGCCGACTGGATCCGCTGCCCGCCGAGGAGGCGTTGGCCGGGATCGGTGCCCTGGTGGACGCGTGCAGCGCCGAGCTCTGGGACGGTGGGCCGGCGGGCGCGGGCGCGGCTGGGTGACGGGGCCCCGGGGGGCTCGGGGCCGGGGTAGTCGTACACGTACGACTAGCGGGCATGTGCGGTGTGTCGGCCCGTCAGGGCGGTGCGCGCGCCGTTCGAATGGGGCCGGCGGCCCGTCCCACGGCCGCCGTGTCCCCCATCGGAGGTACCCCTCGTGCGACGCACCCCCACCCGGCTCGCCCGCCGGCTCACCGCCCCCCTCTTCGCCGGTCCCGTCCTCGCCGCCGCGCTCTCGCTGGCCGGGGTGGCGGCCGCCACCCCGGCCGGGCACCCGGTCCTGGCGCTGCGCCCGCTCCCCGTCCCCGACACCCGCTACTGCGCGGCGGTCGTCGGCCACGTGCCCGGCGCCGACGGTCGCTCCCCACTGCTGGGCCACGGCTGCTCGACCGACTCCCGGGTGCACGTGCCCGCCGGCCCGGAGGGCGGGCCCGAATCCCGGGAGGCCGACCGCTGACCGCCCCTCACGGAGTACCGGGGCGCGGCCCGCGGCGGCGCCCCGGCGTCCCGGTGATGCGCGACACGGCGACGCGCGGTGGCCTTCCGGCGCCTTGGCTCAGCGAAGCTTCCCGCACGCCGTGGCCAGCGCGAGCGCGCTGAGCGTGAAGGAGTCGGTGACCTGTCCGAGCGTGAGCATGTCCTGGAGCTCGTCCGGGCTCACCGCTCGGACAGCGTCGATGCCCTCCTGCCTCGCTCCCTTTGAAGGTTCGGTTCTGAACTCGTCCTCGTCGAGACGGGCGAGGTACAGCTCGGTCCGGGTCGCCGCCATGCCCGCGTCGGCCTCCATCGCGCCAAGTCGGAGGACCTCTGCTACCGGGCAGCCCAGCTCCTCCTCCGCCTCGCGCCGGGCCGTGGCGTCTCCCTCTTCCCCCGGTTCGCCGAACCCGCGCGGAATCTCCCAGTGCCACTGGCGGTCGGCATGGCGGAAGTGGCGCACCAGCACGACCCGGCCGTCGTGCAGCACCGGTAGGACTGCGGCTCCGACCCCGTCTCCCGTGGGGCAGACGCGGACGTAGGCGCCGGACACGCCCGACGGGAAGAGTACGGCGTCGCGGACGACCGTGACGTAGCGGTCCTGGTAGACGACACCGATGTCGCCGAACTCCTCCGGCAGCCCCTGGACGAGGGCCAGTTCGGCCGCCGCGTCGGCGACCTCGTTCTGCGCGGCGGGGTCCAGCAGGATGCGAAACGGCGCGTCTTCGGGATTCTCGAACAGGTGGGGCCGTTCGGCCGCCAGCTTCTGATAGGCGGCCAGACGTTCCGCCCGGCGCTGAGAAACGTCCACGATCGGTCCTCTCCGGTGGGCCCTGGGGTGGTGTCGCGGATCTCCGCTGGAGAATCTACTGGGCCGAGCCGGCCGGTGTTCGGTCGGCCGGCCACGGGCGGGCGGATCCCGCTCGGCTTTCGGCCGTGCCCGCGCCCTGCACGGCGGGAACCCTGCTCAGTCGCAACTCCGAGGAGCAGTAAGGCGTGTAGGCCAACCCCGTGACGTTGCCCTTGGCGAGCAGGTCGAGCCGCATGCGGCGGATCGCCTCGCCCACGTCCACACCGTCGGGGTCGGCGAAATGGCCGATGAAGAGCTCGGCCGCCTCCGCGGCGACGTTCTGGTTGATCATTATCTCGGTGCCGATCACTCCGGCGCTGCCCGCCCGGCTGAAGGCGTCGACGAACGACACCAGCGCCTCCGGTGAGATCTCGGCGGTGTGGCAGCCGTTGATGATGACCAGTGGTGCAGTCACGGACCAGTGCTCTGGCTGATTCACCCACAGGTGATCGTTCCAGACGGTGATCTGATTAGTGCTGATCTCCTCGTCCACGCCGATCTCGACGACGGGTCCGACGTGCGGGGAGTGTCGCGAGCCGCGCAGGCCGTGGCACAGGAAGTAGACGAGCTGCAGGTCCCGTCGGGCAAGTGCATGACCCAGGTCACCGGCCGAACTGCAGGACTGGACGGTGAAGCCCGGGAGCCGGTCGGCGACACGGTTGAGATGGGCCGTGATGGCCGGGACGTCCAGCCGCTTGCTGAGGGTGTGCCCGACCACCAGGTCGGCGGTGTCGCCGTACGGGATCTCCAAGCGCAGCGAGGGGCGAGAGAGTGCCGAAGGCGGTACTTCGATCACATACCTGAATCCCCAGAAGCCGTACGGGCACAGGGTGTCGAGCCGGTGCTCCGCGCGGTGCGGACAGGCGTACGGATACCCGCCCTCGATGACGTCCCGCTGCCAGTGGTCGAGTACCGGGCAGGGCTTGTACCAGTGGGCGGCATCGGCACCGGTGTCGGGATGGGGGCGGGGGTCGTTCAGGGGCAGGTCGTAGACTCCGGCCCAGGGGAAGACGTACGCGGAGTTCTGGACCCGGGCGACCTGTATGGTGCGCGGCTGGTCGGTGGGGGCCGGGAGCCCGGGTTCGACCATGCCTCGTAGGGCGTGGTACAGCGTCCGCCCAAGAAGCGCGAGGTGGGTCAGGTGGGCACGGTAGTCCTGTTGCCCATCGGGGTTGCCAGGGTCGTCGGCGCTCTGCTGCTGGGATATGACTGCAAGGTGAGCGTCCCACAGGGCTTCTCGGAAGTCTCGCATGGCACCTCCTAGTTGGGCTTCACCCGTGAAGACGCTGAGCTCCCCGGTGGAGTCCGTTCCCCAGCGGATCCAGAAGGTGCCGTCAGGGGCACCGGTCACGACGCTGAGCTCGCGAGGGCTTCTGGTGCCGACGTCGTTGAAGTCCGCGGAATCGGCGTAGTCCTCCGTTCCGTACAGAGCCGCAGCGGGCCACGCCCGCATCGCGTCGGTACCGGTTTCCACGGAGATCTGGAACGACTGCAGGAGGTGACCCCGGTGGTGGATCGCCACCCGCAGTCGGCCCGTCCCCGGCGTGTGCGCCGATCGCAGACCCAGCAACACGTAGGAGGTCCGTTCGAACTGGTGGCACCGGTGCTGGCTGCTGCCGGGCGGACACCGGCAGGCCCAGGCCGCGCCGTGCCGGGGAAGGAAGAGCGCGGCCGGGGCCCGGTCGACCTGGAGGTCGCTGCTGGCGGCCGTCACGTCGAGCCAGTGCCCGTCGGCGCTCGGCAGGAGCAGGGCGGACGGGAACGGGGCCGGACGGTCGATCAGCGAGCCCGCTTCCGCGGGGCCGATGCCGACACGGACGGCGTACCGGGTGGCCGGTCGGAGCGGACGGTACCGGTCGACGGGGGCGGCGGGTTCGTGGGGCAGGACGATGTGGGCGTTGACGTACCTTGCCGGCTCGGCCACCGGCTCGGTGGCGGACATGGGCACCTGTCGCGCGGCCGCGTCCGCAGGGCTGGGGGGAGTCGGCTGCGCCTCGGTTCCGGGATGGTCGGCAGGAATGCCGCCCGGCGGGCCGGTCCACCAGTCGCTCTGCGGAGTCTGCCAGCCCGCGTCCCCGGTGTGGTGCGTGATGACGGACTCCACCGCCTCCTGGCACAGCTCGGCGACGGCGAGCGGGTCGGCGGTCGCGAACGCGTGGTCCAGGGCGGGCCCTGCCGGATGTGCGGCGGCCGTCTCGGCGCTCGCGGACGGCCAGGGGAGTCGAGCGGTCAGGGACAGGGCCCGAAGGTGGCCGTCCCAGGGATCGGCGGCTGCGCGGTCCGCGATGGACCGCAGGTGCCGGCGCTGCTCCTCGTCGAGGTACGGGGCGGCCCGCGTCGCGAGCGCCGCCGCGTACCAGTCGGCTTCCTCCCGCAGCGCGGCCTCGACGAGATCGAGCGCCTGCCGCGCACGTTCGTGGCGAAGGCCGCTTCGCGGGTCGAGGTAGGGGAGGAGGTAGGCGGCCTCACTGGCGCTCAGTGCACCGGGCTGCTCCGCCCGCCCGGTCAACAGGTCCGCCAGGAGGGTGAGGTTGGCCAGGGGCGGGATGTCGGGGGGCGCTGCCTCGGCGAGCGAGTGCAGCCGGCCCCAGGCGCTGTCGAGGGGAACGTCGCTCGCCGGCCGTGGCGTGCGGTCGGCACCGGAAGCGGCGGGAGCGTGCAGACCTCCTGGGCCGGCGCGGCCGCCCAGTGCGCGGTAGACGAGCGTCTCCGGCGGTTCACGTTGCACGTCCGATCTGGTCGCGGGACCGGCAGCGAGCCGACCGGCGAGCGGGGGCAGCGCCGCGACCAACGCGTCGAGCTGTCCGGGGTCGCGGATCCGTCTGGCCAGCACCTCGGCGACGGCCTCGGCGATCGGTGGCCACCCCGGGTCCACAGTGGCGGCCAGGCCTGCTGCGGCCTGCGCGATCCGCGGCAGATCTGCCGGGTCGGCCCACCGGGCAAGCCAGGGGAGCAGGGTGGGCTCGGGCGCTGCCGGTCTCGGCGGTGGGAACAGGAGGTCGGAGAGAACCCTCGCACTCATGGCGCTTCCTGCCTCTCTTCGAAGGGGAGGTCAGCCGCCCACCGATGCCGCCAGCCCGGAGAGGTGTTCTCCGACGGCCAGCGCATCGGCCCGGACCTCGGGCGCGAGGTCCTCGATCTGGAGCAGCTGTCCGTAGTCGTTCGCCCCGTGCTGCGCCCCCACGACCAGGCTCTCGTCGCCCCCGCGCAGCGTGCCCGGAAGGTTGGTCCGCAGAGTGTTCACATGCGCAGCCCAGGCGTCGCGCAGCTGGTTGTCGACCCGGCCGGTCGTGCGCGGCTGGTCCTGCTGCCGCTGAGCGGCCTGGGCGCGGCGTGCTTCCGCTTGGTCGAGGAGGCTGTTCAACCGGTCGCAGCTGTCCTGCCACGCCTGCCACCGCTCACGGTCGGCGACCAGGGCCCAGTACGTCGTGAACAGCTGGCGCAGCGCGGTCACCGGTAGACCCGGAAGCGTCTCGGCAGCGGTGAAGACTCCGGAAATGGTCCGGTCGGCGGGGTCGACGTGCCCAGGGCGGTGCCCCGAGAGCCCCTGGCTCTCACGACAGCTCCGGATGACTCCCAGAGCCAGAGCGTTCATCTGCTTGAGGTGTTCACGGGCATCGGCCCGTGGCACGGAGGACATGTAGCCGTCCTGGGCGCCGGCCGACTCGGCGAGCACGGCGTTGTAGAGCGTGTCCACGAACTCGCGGGTCCCCTCATGGGGCCTCAGATCCTCGGGGGTGGAGTGTGCCACGAGGGCGTGCGCCCAGCTCCGGCTGCCGAGATTGACGTGCTCTCGCCGGCTATTGATCTCGTCGCGGATCGCCGTCGCGAGGTCAAGGGGACAGTCCAGTCGCCGGGCGGCCCCTTCCAGCTCCTCCTGCTCCAGGCGGGCGAAGTGGTCCAGGTAGTCGGCCAGTTGGATCGTCGGCTTGCTGGCGGCGAAGCCGGCGTCCGGTGTGCGGCTGTACTCCGCGAGCCGAGCCAGGGTCTCGAAGCGCTCGGCCAGGCCCTCGTACTCCTTTGTCAGCCAGGCGGGCGCCGTCGGCGGCTGGTGCGGGTTGTCGCCCGCGCTGTCGAGGGAGTCGGCCAGCTCCCTCCGCCGATCGACCTCGTCGTCGATCGGCGACCAGCCTGAGAGACGGAAGTGCCGATTGGGATCGACCTGCCGAAGCTGTCCGGCGAAGGCGGAGAGCAGGCTGTCGGCGCCGAACCAAGTGACGATGAACGGACGAGCCTGCCCGAGGCGTTCCCGAGCCTCGTGGTCCGTGGTCCGCCTGACGGTTTCATCGCGGGTGGTCAGCACGGCGTCGACAAGCTCCAGAACGCTCACCGAGTCCGAGCCGTAGGTGTTGTTGACCGCGAGGGAGCGGCCGAGCAGCAGGTACAGCAGTGCTTCCGTCTGGGCCTGCGCCCGGTTGGGGTGGTGTACGTCGTCGTTGGAGGTTGCTCTGGTGGAGTCGAAGGACTCCAGGAAGACCGTTCTGCGGCACATGGTGAGACTCCTCGGAATGGGTCAGGGGAGCGGCTCAGCCTGGAGGGGCCCTGGGAACAGCACCAGGTCCGAGCCGACCCCCACGTAGAGCATCGGTACGGCCGCCGCACCGGGCTGTCCGGTCAGGACGTAGCGGTGCAGGGCCTCGGCGAAGGCGAGATCGACCGGTGTGCCCTCAAGGACCAATGCGGTGAAGTCCTCGACCAGGGGTTGGACGGTGTGGCTGTAGACCTGCGATCGCATGGCGACCACGCACGGCACACCGAGGCGGACCAGGAGTCGGCCGAGCGCCCCCGAGTGGCAGCCGACGAGCACCACCAGGCGCGGGCCGGCGGCAGCCACATAGTTCGCGACCACATGGGTGGACAACTCGTGGTCGGGGTCGGAGAACTGCACCCGGTCCGGCGCGCAGTGTGCCCACAGTTGCAGCAGGTCCGCCGGTCTGCGCAGGGCCACCGCGAGATCCGTCTCCGTTTCCACGGTGCAGGGCGTCGGTGTGGACAGCCGGACGTAACCTCGCCTGGTCCGGCGCTGGATCAGGTCGTACGCCTCGTCGACGCTCTCCAGCAGGTCGCGGCCGTCGGGCCCGGTGCGGTCCGTTCCGCGGACGACGAGCAGGACGGGCCGCCGGGCCGGGGCGGGCCGCGCGGCGTGCGGGGTGGTCCGGTCCGGCGCCACCGTCCGGACGATCGTCACGGGAGGACGGTTGAACCACCCCAGTGGAGCGTTCGCGGCGTGCAGTAACTCCCAGGGCAGGTCGTCGGCCGCGCTGTCGGTGTCCAGCTCGATCCGCACCGGGCGGTCCGGGAGCGAGCCCCGCGCGGTGTCCACAGCCAGGTCCACGCCCGCCTGCCACAGCAGTTCACCCGCGCGGCCGGCGTCGAACACCGCCTTGGAGAGGTCGTCGATGCTCTGAGCCTGGGTGCGCAGGCCGGGGTAGTCGCTGGTTGAGAGGACGATCCTGCCGCCGTCCGGAATGCTGAGGCCGTACCCCTCGTACCCCTCGTGCCCCTCGTCGGCGGCGGTGATCCGCATCCGGATCATCCCCGTGCCGCAGACCTCCGGGTCCGCCACGTCGTAGCCGAGTACGCGGGCGCCGGCGGCGGCCACGATCCGCCGGTCGGCCACCGCGAGCTGCGCCGCCCAGGGCGCTGCCGGCTCGTGGGGTCCGCCGGACCCGAGTCGGATGCCCCGGTCGGGATCCGCGAGTGCGTATCGGTGGTCGTCGTACACCGCCACCGGCCAGGCCCCGGCCGGCAGCGTGGCCACCGGATCGCTCGCGCGTCCGATCCGGAACACCTTCACGGAGCCGCCCGGCTTGTGCACCAGCGGACCGGCCGTGCCGAACCCGAGCAGCCTGGAGCCGACCTCCTGCTGGCCGAAGTACGTCGTGCCGCCCGTGGCGGCCCGGACCAGGATCTTGCCGCCGTCATCGATTGCGGCCATGGTCCCGTCGTTCGCGAAGCGGATGTCGGCCACCGTGCTTGCCAACTCCAGCCTCGACTGCTCCTGCCCGTGGCGCATGACGACGACGCTCGCCGCCTCGGCGCGGGCATACAGCCCACCCCGTTGGGCTACGGCGGGACACAAGGTGCTGCTCAGACGCTCGGCTGCGGCGGCGGGGGCATGCGGATCCCACCGGTACGCGCCGTAGTGGCCGGCGATCAGCCAGCCCGCCCCGTGCGGCACCAGCTGGTACACCGGGCCGGCGGGCGACAGGGTGGTCTCGGCGATCACGGTCCCGCGCCCGTCGTAGGCGCGCACCCGACCGTGGGCTGTTCCCACAGCCGCCAGACCCCGGTGGGCGGCTGCCACCGCGGTGACGGTGTCCTGCCCGGTCAGGGCCGTCGGCCGGCCGATGGTCGTCATCTCACTTCCCGCGCGGGCCAAGTCCCACTGGACCACCTCGACACCGCAGGTCGTGATCAGATGGCGCGAACCAAGTACGGCGATGTGCTCGAAGGCGTCGTCGCCCGTCAACCGGTCCACGGTGTCAGGCCGGTCCCCGTCCCCCGAGGTACGGGGCTCGGTGATCAGCACGGAGTCCAGGCTCGCCGAGGCGAGTCGGCCGTCGGGCAGCCACGCCACCGCGCGGACGGCCGGATGTGGCCGGGGCGGGCCTTCGCATCCCTGCACCAGGACCTCTCCGCCCGCCGTCACGACTGCCAGCCGCTCTCCGGCCTGGTCCCAGGCGGCCGCGGTGATTCTGCTGGCAGGGGGGAGGGGCAGTTGTGGGTTCTCGGCCTGCCCGGCACCGGGCCGCCCGACCGCCCAGGTCGCCGATGAGCCGTCGGCCCACACGGCATGAAGCGCCGTGTCCTCTCGGAAGGCCACGGCGACGACGCGGCCGCCGGCCCGGCCAGGTGGCCGCAGGTCGTCCCAGGAATCGGCGCCGCTGCGGTACAGGAAAACCCGTCCCAACTCGTCCCCACAGCCGATCCAGCCCCGAGGCCCGATCGCCGCGGCCGTGATTGCGGCCAGCGGCTCCAGCGGGGGAGGCGCGGTCATACCCAGCGCGGTGAAGGTGGCATGCGGACCTCCGGCGAAGATCTGCTCCCCGAGGACCGCCAGCGCTCGCACCGGACCGTTCGGCAACCGCGCGACCGTCGTCAGGCCCTCGTCGGGCGCCCAGCGCTCGACGGCTCCGGACGCGGTGCCGAGCATTGCCGCCCGCTCGGCGCCCACCGCGGTGGTGACCGATGCCGTGGCCCGTCCGTCCCGGCGGAACCGTCCGTCGCGGGAACGCGAGGACCAGCGCAGACGGAGGAAGGGGGATCCGAGCGCGTACAGCCAAGCCACGGCCCACCGCTCGACTTCCGGCATCCGCCACTCCACGGCGACTTCCAGCACGGTCTGTGCAAAGGCCACTGTCCTGCAGTCTCCGACGACAGGCTTGACCCCAACCCGTGTCCTGGCGTGGCGCAGAGCGAGGAGCAGGTCTCTGCGTCCCCTGTCGGTGGGTGGGGATTCACCGAGTCCGGTGATGAACCGCTCCACGTCGAAGTCGGCTTGCTGCTCGCTCCAGGGGACGGGTAAGCCCTCGCCTCGATCGATTGCCATCCGAGCTCCTGAGACTGGTCGTCCCTGCGGTTGACGGCGCGGGTCTTCGACCAAGGGGCGTGCGGTTCCCCGGCAGGCCCCTCCTGGGGAAGAGCCGACGGGCAGGCCGACCCGGCTCGTGCAGTCCCGATCGGGTGGCAAATCTCGACCCCACTTCGGGAGGCCTCGGCGGCCTGTCGGCGCGAAGGGTCGGTCCGGGTGCATCGTGGCCAGGTCTGCCGTTGTGCTCCTTGGCGAGGACGGTCAGCCATGGCGGGCAAGCCCACCGGGCCACCCGGGCCGCTGTCCCGAGCGTCGATTTCAGCTGCCTCTTGGGGCGCTAGGCGCGCAAGAGGGATGCTGACCCGACACAGGGTCAGGCGTTCCCGCACCGTATGGCGGCGTCTCTCTGATCTGTAGGAACCAGTCTACTGAGCTGCCCCCTGGGCCTCCAGACTCTGATGGTCGCCGTCCGGGATAAGACCCGGGCGCGGTGGCGGAGCGTTGTCGGCACGCGCGGTCCCGGCGGGCCGAAGGCCTCGGGGCGACAGTGAACCCGACCCGGGCGGCCCCGCCCGGCGCCTGGTACTCCGGGGCCGTCGGCAGCCAGCCGATGGCCCCGGGCGGTGGTGGCGGCGCCGCTGCGTCCGTCGTGCCTGCTCGGGGCGCGGTGTCGTGGGGTGCCGGGGGTCGCGCGGATCAGTAGGACTGGAGCTCGATCAGGCGGCCGTCGGGGTCGCGGAGGTGGGCGCTGCGCAGGTTCGGTCCCCACTCGGGGCGGTCGGTGGCGACGACGGCGAGCGTGCCGCCGTGGCGCAGGCAGAGGGTGAGCGCCTCGTCGACGTCGTCGACGCGGAAGACCAGCATGGTCGCGTCCTGGACCGGCGGCGCCTCGGCCGGGAGCCCGGAGGTGCCGATGGTGAAGGCCATCAAGCCGCGGTCGTAGAGCGAGAGGAGGGCCTGGTCGGCGACGTCCCAGTTGGCGTACGGGCCCGCGGACGAGCCTTTGACCAGGACGGCGCCCGTCAGCGGCGGCAGGACGGCCTCGTAGAAGTCGAAGCACTCGGCGAAGTGCGAGACGAGCAGGCGGTTGTACAGGGCGTCCACGGCGGGCTCCTGGGATCGGCGGCCAATATTAGTGGGTCGCCACCCACTATAGGGTTGGACCATAGACTTCTGCCATGACCTCCGAGACTCGCGATAACGCCGAGAAAGCCGGCGGCGCCGGAACTGCTGGGACTGCTCGAACCGCTGGAGCCGTCAGGGGTGCCGGTGGGGCCGGTGCCGTGTCCGGTGCCGCCGGCTCGGCCGTGTCCGGCGCCGACGAGCGGGCGACCCCGCCCACGCTGCTCGACCTCAGCACCTACCTCCTCTCCCGGACCGGCAAGGCGGCCCGCGGCCGGCTCGCCGAGCGTCTGGCCGGCCGGGGGCTGCGACTCTGGGACATGGCCGTGCTCGCCGCGCTCGCCGACTTCGGCCCGCACGCCCAGCGCGACCTGGTCCGGCGGCTCGGCGTGGACGCCAGCGACATGGCCAAGGTCGCCGACCACCTCGCCTCCGCCGGCTACGTCGAGCGGATCCGCGACACCGCCGACCGCCGGCGTGTCTCGGTCAGCATCACCGAGGCCGGCCGGGCCGCCCTGGCCGAGCTGGACGCGGAGGCCCGCGCCGTCCAGGACGAGGTGCTCGCGCCGCTCACCCCGGAGGAGCGCCTGACCCTCCACGAGCTGCTGCGCCGCGTCCACGGAGGCCTGCCGGGGGCGCCCTGACGGCGGGTCGGCCTTCTTCCGGCGCCCGCCCGTTGCTCCGGTCCGTCGGCTGCCGTCCGGCCCGTGGTCGGGTCGGCGGGGCCGGCCGGGTCGGCTAGGCGGGCCGGGCGAGCGGCAGGGGGCGCCGACCGCCGGCGAACTCGGGTGCCCAGCGGGGGTCGTCGAGCACGTCCGAGAGCCGGGCGACGAGCGTGCCGGTGCGCTCCGCGTGGATCATGGCGCCGCCGCCCGCGTAGACGCCGACGTGGTGCAGCGGGGCGTCCGGGCGGGAGAAGAAGAGCAGGTCGCCGGGGAGCAGGTCGCGAGCGGCGACCGGGGCCGAGCGGTGGTACTGCGCGACGGTGTAGTGGGCGAGGTCCACGGCCCCGCCGCTGGCCCGGTACCAGCAGAACAGTGCGAGGCCGCTGCAGTCGAAGCCGACGGTGTTCTCGCCGAGGCACTGGCCGTTGAGGTAGCCGTTCTCCTCGTCGCAGAACCCGATGCTCGCGCCCAGCCGGTCTCCTCCGCCCCAGGCGTAGGGCACGCCGATCTGGGCGGCGGCGACGGTGGCGGCCTGGCGCCCCCAGGCTGCGACCGCCTCCGGTGCGGGTGCGGGAGTGTCGGGTGCGGGCGCGCCCGGGGCGCCGGGCGTCGAGGGCGTGGCGGCGGACGCAGGAGTGGCGCCCAGGGCCGGCGTGGCGCCGGCGCCCAGGGCCAGTCCGGCCAGTCCGAACCCCAGCAGCCGGCGGCGGCCGACACTCCGGCCCGATGGCGAGCAGCGCATGGCGAACCCCCTGGTAGCGGTGGACCACCAGGATCCCGGGGCGGTGCCGGGGGCCGCCATCACCCGCACCGGTGAACCCGCAGTGCCGTCCCCCAAGTGCCGTACGGCGGGCGCCGGTAAATGGGTTGACGGGTGATCACGGGGCGCCAACGATGAGGCGAAAACACCCGTTCGACCCCTCCGGAGCCCCAGATGAGCAGTGCCGTTCGGCTGATCCGCAACCACCGGCTCACCCAGGCCGTCGACTACGCGTACGGCGCGGCCGTGGACGCACCGGTCCGCTCGCTCTGGCTGGCCGGCGCCTGCCCGCTCGACGCCGAGGGGCGGACGGTGGCGGTCGGCGACCACGCCGGGCAGGCCCACCAGGTCATGCGGAACCTGATAGCCGTCCTGGAGGACGAGGGTGCCGCGCTGACCGACCTCGTCCGGACCACCGTGTACGTGGCCTCCTCCGACCAGGCCGACCTGGTGAAGGTCTGGGAGGTCTACCGCTCGTACCTGGGGAGCCACGACGTCCCGAGCACCCTGCTCGGAGTCTCGGTGCTCGGGTACAACGACCAGCTCGTCGAGGTGGAGGCGGTCGCGGTGCTGCCGTGAGTCCGTTGTGCCGGGCCGGGTCGCGCGGTTGTGCGTTTGTGGGGCGCGGTGCGTCCTGGCCCGAGCCGGGCCGGGTGTGCCGACGGGCGCTTCCCGGGCCCGGCGCGGGCGGCGGTGGCGGGTGGCGGCCTCAGTCGGCGGCGAGGAGGTCGTCCAGCTGCTCGAAGCCCTCGACCACGCCGCGTTCCATGCCGCTGGCGATGAACGCGTCGCGGGCCTCGACGGTGTCCAGCAACGAGAGCGTGGAGAGTCGGGTGCGTCCGGCGCCGATCGGCTCGAAGAGCACGGTCTCCAGCTGGACGCCGTCCGGCACGCCCTCGTAGGTGAAGGTCTGCACGAGCCGGCTGCTGGGCCGGAGTTCGTGGAACGAGCCGTAGAAGGAGGCGACCACCTTGCCCTCGGACAGGGCCGAGTAGCGGTAGCTGCCGCCCGTGCGGGCGTCCCAGACGTCGATCTTCATCTCGATGTCCTTGGGGCCCAGCCACTGGCTGACCAGCTCGGGCTCGATCCAGGCCCGGTACACCCGCTCCGGCGGGGCGTCGAACTCGCGGACGATGCGGATCGTGGGCAGCTGGGGGTCGGCTTCGATCCGGGTCTCGTTGGCGTGCGTGGAGGTCATAACGGTACTCCTTAGCTCTGTCCGCTCTGTTCGGGGCGGTCTGACTGCTCCGGGTGGTCGGGGTGCTCCGGGGTGTCGCCGGGCTCGTCGTCCATCGTGGCGAGCACGGCGTCCAGGCGGCGGAACCGCTCCTCGGCCTGCTGCCGGTAGCGCTCGATCCAGGTTGTCATCAGGTCGAGCATGCGGGGTTCCAGGTGGCACGGGCGTCGCTGCGCGTCACGGCTTCGGCTCACCAGTCCGGCCTCCTCCAGCACCTTGAGGTGTTTGGAGACGGCCTGCATCGACATCGCGTACGACTCGGCCAGCTCACCGACGGTGGCGTCGCGCACCGAGAGGCGGGCGACGATGTCGCGCCGCGTCGGGTCGGCAAGGGCGACGAACGCCCGGGAGAGCTGGTCGACGGCCATCGTGCACCCCTACCCTTTCGCAACCGTTTGGTTGAGAACAACGCTACGCCCCTCCGCCGGCGTATTCAACCAAGAGGTTGAGAACGGGATGCCCCGGTCGCGTCCCCGGCCGCAGCCGCGATCGGGGACGCAGCCGCGGCCGCGGCCCGGGTGTCGGGGAGGAGGGGCGGTGGGCGGTCAGCCCTTGGCTGCGGCGCGCCGGGCGAGGATCGCCGCCCGTCGTTCGTCGAACCGGGCCGCCTGGACGGTCAGGGCGTCGAGCAGCAGTCCCAACTGCTCCTGTGCCTTGAGTCCGTCCGGCCCCAGCCCGCCGATCGCCGTCACCTTGAGGTGGCGCAGGACGGGCAGCAGTACATCGTCGAGGTGGACGCGGAGGTTGTACACGCCGTCGACGGCGATCCGCGCGGCGGCGCGCTCGAAGCCGGGCATGCCGTGGCCCGGCATGCGGAAGTTCGTCACCACTTCGTTGACGGCCTGCATCGCCTGGTCGGGGGCGAGTTCGAACGCGGCCGCGAGCAGGTTCCGGTAGAAGATCATGTGCAGGTTCTCGTCATTGGCGACCTGCGCCAGCATCCGGTCGCAGACCGGATCGCCCGAGGCGTGCCCCGTGTTGCGGTGCGAGATGCGGGTGGCCAGCTCCTGGAAGGCGACGTACGCGACCGTGTGGAGCGGGGAGTGCCGGTTGTCCGAGACGAAGCCGTTGCGCATGTGGGTCATGCGGGCGCGTTCCAGCTCCACCGGGTCGACGGCGCGGGAGGCGATGAGGTAGTCGCGCAGGACCATGGAGTGCCGGGCCTCCTCGCTGGTCCACTGGTGCACCCAGGTGCCCCAGGCCCCGTCGCGGCCGAACAGGGTCGCGATCTCGTGGTGATAGCTGGGCAGGTTGTCCTCGGTCAGCAGGTTCACCACGAGCGAGACCCGGCCGACCTCGGTCAGTGGCGACTGCTCGGCCGACCAGGGCTCGCCGCCGAGCAGTCCGTCGAAGTCCCGCCCCCGGCTCCAGGGTACGTACTCGTGGGGCATCCACTCCTTGAAGACCCGCAGGTGGCGGTCGAGCTCGCGTTCGACCACCTCCTCCAGGGCCTGCAGCAGTCGGGCGTCGGTCCACCGGGTGCGGGCGGAGGTGTTGCTCACGGGTTCAACTCTCGATCGACGGGCAACCTACGGTTCCGTAGGTAGCGTCACCGTAGGTCGGCCGCGCCGGTGGCGTCTGGGGTCCTTGGGCCCCATTCGCAGCGAAGGACTGGGGGCGAAGGGCGGGGTTCGTCCGCGCTCGGCTGTCGGCGGAAGATCGCCGGGAATCCTTGACCCCATGGGTGGTCTGTGCCAATCGAGAGGGTGTTGCGGAGGCGCGTGCGGATGACCGCCCGTCAGTCGCACAAGGCCGCCACCTGCGCCTTCATCGGCCCCTCGTCCGGCGAGAGCCGTCCTTCGCCCTCCAGTTGCAGCAGCACCGTCGACACGAACGACTTGGTGTTGCTGGCGATCCGGAACCGGTGGTCCGGACGGGCCGGCTCGCCGCTCGCCGTGTCCGCGACCCCGGCCGCGGGGAGGAACCCCGACACCGCCACCGCGCACATGCCGGCCGCCCACAGCGCCGTGATCCCCGTACGTGCGCTCATCGATCCCCCCTGCTCCTGGTGTCCGTCCCGTGCGTCAGCAGCGTGCCGGGCGGCCGTGCCGCTCGTCGATCATGCTGGCACCCGGGTTGATTCGGGGGCTGGCCTTATCCTCGATCCTCACCAACGTGGCGCCCTGCCGCCCGTCCGCCATCCGGATGCCCCGTTCGCCGCTGCCCGCAGTGGTTCAGACCAATGCGTGGGCGCCGGATCCCAGGGCCCGACCCCGCGCGGGCCAGGGGGATCCACACGTCGGCCGCCCGGCGCCCGGCGCCCGGCCCCGGCCGCCGGCGCCGCGGCGGGTGGGGGATCATGGGCGTGTGACGCGCATCCTGACCCGCAGTGACCTGGAGGCCGTGCTGGACCCGGCCGCCTGCGTGGCCGCCCTGACGGACGGCTTCCGCAGCGCCGACACGTGGTCGGCGACCGGGCAGCGGGTCCGGGCGGACCTGCCCTTCCCCGGCACGGCCACGGCCCTGATCCCCGGGCTGCTGCCCGGCGCAGAGAGCTACACGGTGAAGGTGAACGCCAAGTTCCCCGGCGCCCGCCCCGCGCTGCGCGGCGTGATCTGTCTGCACGACGGCCGCGACGGGGAGCTCCTCGCGCTCCTGGACTCGGCCACCGTGACAGCGTGGCGCACCGGCCTGGCGGCAGCCGTGGGGACGCACGCCCTCGCGGCGGCCGACCCGGACGGGGAGGCGGTGCTGGGTGTGATCGGCGCGGGCGCGCAGGCGGAGCTGATGGTGCGTGGGCTCCGTAGCCTGCGGACCTTCCGCGGCCTCGTGGTGCACGACACCGATCCGGCGCGGAGCGCCGTGTTCGCCGCCCGGCACGGCGGGCGGGCCGTCGGCTCCGCCGCGGAGGCCGCCGCTGCCGCGGACGTCCTGCTGCTGGCCACCTGGTCGCGGGAGCCCCTGCTGCACCTCGCCGACACCCGGCCCGGCCAGCACCTGACGTCGCTGGGCGCCGACGAGCCCGGCAAACAGGAGCTCTCGGTCGACCTGCTCGCCGCTTCGCTCCTCGTGGTCGACGACCGGGAGTTGGCGGCGGCCGCCGGGGCGCTCGCGACCGCCGGCCTGCCCGCCTCAGCCGCTGCCGCCACTCTCGGCGAGGTCCTCCGCGGTGAGCACCCGGGCCGCCCGGACGGCGCGGCGCGAACCGTCTACGCCCCGGTCGGGCTGCCCTGGCAGGACCTCGCCCTCGCCCGCCTCGCCCACCGGCGGGCCGAGGAACGCGGCATCGGGGCGAGGATCGACCTGCTCTGCTGATACGCCGCCTCGCTCCCGCGTGCGCCGCTTCCCCTCCCGCCTTCGCAGCCTCCCCTCCCGCCGCCCGGCGGCGGGAGGGGAGGCTGCGAAGGCGTCGTCCCGGGCGGCTCAGACGTACCGGAGGTCGATGACCTCGTAGGCGGCGTTGCCGGTGTCGGCGGTCTCGCAGACGGCCAGCAGGACGTGGTGGCCCGCGCTGCGGACCGGCAGCTCCACCGCGTGCGTGACGGACCCCTCGGGGACGAGCTCCCGGGTGGCCAGCCAGTAGGGCTGGCGGGTGTTCTCGACCCGGTGCACCGGATCGGGCTCGAACTGGTCCCGGCTGAGCGGGAGCGACGGGTCCCAGCCCGAGCGGGTGAGGAAGTAGTTCCACCGCCGGACGGCGCCCGACACGTCGTTCCACACCACGTCCAGGCGCTGCCCGGCGCGGACGTCGGTCTTCGTCCAGTCGCTCCCGGGTCGGTCGAGCCGGGCGGCGGAGGGGTCCCCGGTGCTGGCGATCGCCCCGTCGGCGGGCGGCGACTGGTTGATGACGTCGTCGGGTGCGACCGCGTCGCGCAGCCCCCGCTCGGTCGCGGGGAAGAACTTGCCCGCCTTGAGGGCGCCCGTCCGGGCAGGGTCGAGGTGGCGGGCGGCCCGGGAAGGCGGCACGGTGACCTGGGCGATGCGTACGGACATCCGGATCTCCTCGTCTCGTGGCGCCCGGCCCGCGCCGGGCGTGCCGGGGTCGGCTTTCCGCCCCCGCCCGCGGGGAAACTCTCCGTGCGCACATTTGACCGAACGCGATCAAATCCGGTCCGAATTCGGCGGTACCCGCACGACGGGGTGACCGGATCGGCACCCCGCCTGCCCGGATGCCGCTTCCGCCGTCCGCCTCCGCGCCCCGGTTCGAATGTCAGTGCGGCGCGACATGATGGGCTCATGAAGGACGCAGCCACCTCGGCCTCCCCCGCTGCCCTGGCGTCTCCGGACGCCTACGTCGACGCCGTCGCGACGGCCGTCCGGGCCGCCGCGGCGTACTACGCCGACGGTTCCACCCCGCTCGGCGACGACGAGTACGACGCCCTGGTGCGCGCCATCGAGGCGTACGAGACCGAGCACCCGAACGAGGTGCTGCCGGACTCGCCGACCGGCAAGGTGGCCGGCGGCGCGGCGGTCGGCGACGTGCCGCACTCGGTGCCGATGCTCTCGCTCGACAACGTCTTCTCCGTCGAGGAGCTGGAGTCCTGGGCCGCCGGGCTGGAGCGCCGGCTCGGCCGGCCGGTCACCGCCTGGTGCGTGGAGCCCAAGCTGGACGGCCTCGCCGTCGCCGCCCGCTACCAGGCCGGCCGCCTCACCCGGGTGCTGACCCGGGGCGACGGCCTGGCCGGCGAGGACATCACCCACGCCGCCGACGCCGTGCTCGGCCTGCCCGAGCGGCTCGCCGAGCCGGTCGACATCGAGCTGCGCGGTGAGGTCCTGCTCACCCAGGAGCAGTTCGACCACGCCAACGCCGTCCGCACCGCGCACGGCGCCACCCCGTTCGCCCACCCGCGCAGCGGCGCCGCCGGCACCCTGCGGGCCAAGGACCGGCCCTACCGCGTCGAGCTCACCTTCTTCGCCTACGGCGCGGTCGGCCTGCCCGGCACCGACCACGGCGACCTCGACCACGGCGACCTGCTCGCCCGGCTCGCCGAGCTCGGCGCCAACACCGCGGCCAGCACGGCCGCCGACCCGCGCCGCTGCGCCACACTGGCGGAGGTCGCGCAGCGGATCGAGGAGATCGCCGCCCTGCGCGCCGCGCTGCCGTTCGGCATCGACGGGGTCGTGGTCAAGGCGGACGCGGTGGCCGACCAGCAGGAGGCCGGCTCCGGATCGCGCGCCCCGCGCTGGGCGGTGGCCCGCAAGCTCCAGGCGCAGCACAAGGTCACCCGGCTGCTCGGCGTCGAGTGGAACGTCGGCCGGACGGGCATCATCGCGCCCCGCGCCGTCCTGGAGCCGGTGGTCATCGACGGCGTCACCGTCACCTACGCCACCCTGCACAACCCGGCCGACATCGAGCGGCGCGGCCTGATGATCGGCGACCAGGTGTTCGTCTACCGCGCCGGGGACGTCATCCCCCGGGTGGAGGCGCCGCTGGTGGACGAGCGCACCGGGGCCGAGCAGCCGATCGAGTTCCCGGCGGCCTGCCCGCGCTGCGGCGACGCCATCGACACCTCGGAGCAGCGCTGGCGCTGCGTGCGCGGCCGGGGCTGCCAGGCGGTCGCCTCGATCATCTACGCCGCCGGGCGGGACCAGCTGGACATCGAGGGGCTCGGCGGCACCCGGGCCGTCCAGCTCGTCGAGGCCGGGCTGGTCGCCGACCTCGCCGACCTCTTCACCCTCACCAAGGAGCAGCTCCTCACCCTGGAGCGGATGGGCGACACCAGCGCCGACAACCTGCTCGCCGCCATCGGGACGGCCCGCTCCCAGCCGCTCAACCGGGTCTTCTGCGCGCTCGGCATCCGCGGCACCGGGCGGACGATGTCGCGCCGGATCGCCGCGTACTTCGGCAGCATGGCGGCGATCCGGGCCGCCGACGCCGAGGCGCTGGCCGGGGTGGACGGCATCGGGACGGAGAAGGCTGCCGTCATCGTCACCGAACTGGTGGACGTGGCGGGCCTGTTGGACAGGCTCGCGGCCCAGGGCGTGGGCACGGCCGTCACCGCGCCGGCCGGAGCCGCCGTGGCCGGAGCCGCCGTGGCCGCCGGCGCGGCCGCGGAGGAGGGTGAGCAGGGCGCGGAGCCGGCGGCCGGTCCGCTGACGGGCGAGAGCGTCGTCGTCACCGGCGCCATGACGGGCCCGCTGGCCGACCTCTCCCGCAACGGCGTGAACGAGCTGATCGAGCGCGCCGGCGGCAAGGCCTCCTCCTCGGTCTCCAAGCGGACGACGCTGCTGGTCGCGGGCGAGAAGGCCGGCTCCAAGCGCGCCAAGGCCGAGGAGCTGGGCATCCGCATCGTCACCCCGGACGAGTTCGCCGCCCTGGTCGCCGACCACCTGGCCCAGGGCTGACCGACGGCCGCGCGGAGCCTGCGGTGCGATATGGTGGGCGGGCCGAATGTGATCGTGATCCAGGGGGAGGTGAGACCCATCAACCGTGTGTCGGAACGGGTGCTCCCCGGGAACGGCCGTGATGGCGTGGCGCCGCAGCTGTAGTGGTGCCGGGCCGGTTCGGTGACGGCCCTTCGGGGGAGCCCGGGCGGATGGCTCCGCCCGTTCACTTCCTTGGGATTCATCCTTGTCTGTCTTCTCCTCCTCCCTGCTGCGTTCGTCGGTGGCCTCCCGGCTGCGGGCGGCCGGGTGCGTCTTCGCCGAGGACGAGGCGCGCATCCTGCTCGCCGCCGCGGCCACGCCCGCCGAACTCGCGGCGATGGTCCGCTCCCGCGCGGACGGGCGTCCGCTGGAACACGTCGTCGGCTGGGCCGAGTTCGGCGGTCTGCGGATCGCCGTCGACCCGGGGGTCTTCGTGCCCCGGCGCCGCAGTGAGTTCCTGGTCCGTACGGCGGCCGGGCTGACGCCCGGGGGCGCCCTGGTCGTCGATCTCTGCTGCGGCAGCGGCGCGTTGGCCGCCGCGCTGGCGGCGGAGGTCGGCCGCCCGGTCGAGGTGTACGCGTCGGACGTCGACGCCGCGGCCGTCGACTGCGCCCGTCGCAACCTGGCCGGCATCGGCGGCCGGGTCCTCCGGGGCGACCTGTTCGCGGAACTGCCCGCCGAACTGCGCGGCCGGGTGGACGTGCTGCTGGCCAACGTCCCGTACGTGCCCACGGCCGACATCGCGCTGCTCCCGGCCGAGGCCCGGCTGCACGAGGCGCTGCCCGCGCTCGACGGCGGCGCGGACGGCCTGGACGTGCTGCGCCGGGTGGCCGGCGAGGCACCGCAGTGGCTGGCGCCGGGCGGATCGCTGCTGTTCGAGACCAGCGAGCGCCAGGCGCCCGAGGCGCTCGCCGTCGTGGCCGCGGCCGGGTTGGACGCGGCCGTGTCCTCGTGCGAGGACCTCGACGCGACCGTGGTGACGGCGACCCTGCGGTGACGCCGCGGTGCTCCCGGGCCGACCGCGGGAAGCGGTGGCCCGGGGGCACCCCCGGCCGTCGGCAACTCCCGCGGCCGGGGCGCAAACCCGGTTGCCGTGCCAGTCGGCGGCGTGGTGGAGTACGCGGAATGGATATTGATCATGAGAAGCTGCTCGCCCTCCTCGACGCCCGGATGCGCCGGGGCGCCGGGGCCGAGACCCCTGCCGCCCGGATCGAACAGGGAGCCGGGGTGGTGCGCCAGAGCGGCCCGGAGAGCGTCTGGAACGGCGTGCTCTGGTCGGACCTCGACGCCGGCACCGCCGACGGCGTGATCGCCGAGCAGGTGCGCCACTACACGGAGCTCGGCCAGGACTTCGAGTGGACGCTCTACGCCCACGACCGTCCGGCCGACCTCGCCGACCGCCTCGTCGCCGCGGGCTTCACCCCGGACGAGCCGGAGACCCTGATGGTCGCCGAAGTGGCCGACCTCGTCCGCCGGACGGACGGCACCGGGGCGCCGGGGATCGAGCTGCGCGAGGTCACCGACGAGGCCGGGGTGGCCCAGGTGGTCGCGGTGCACGAGCAGGCGTTCGGCAGGGACGGCACCCGGCTGGGCCGCCGCATCCTGGCCCAGCTGGCCGAGAGCCCGGACACCTTCAAGGTCCACCTGGCCGTCGCCCACGAGGACGGCCGCGAGATCCCGGTGAGCGCGGCCCGGCTGGAGCTGTACCCCGGTACGGGTTTCGTCGGCCTCTGGGGCGGCGGGACGCTGGCCGGTTGGCGCGGCCGCGGCATCTACCGTGCCCTGGTCGCCCACCGGGCCCGGATCGCCGCCGAACTCGGCTACAAGTACCTGAGGGTGGACGCGTCCGACCAGAGCCGCCCGATCCTGGAGCGGCTGGGCTTCGCCGCCCTCACCACCATGACGCCCTACCACTACGACCTTTTCCGGGCGGACCGCTGACGGCGGCCGCCCCGCTCGCCCGCCGCCCCCGGCCGAGGACGGGCCGCCCTGGGGCGACGTGACGTCGTCGCCGAGGGCCCGAGCCTGCTGCCCGCGCCGGTGATGCTGGACTGGCCCTGCCACGGAGGGGCCGTGGCCAGCACTCATAGACTCCGAGCTATGGAAGAGATCTTCGAGCTGGGGCCGATCACGTGCCCGTCAGGTGACCTGGTGATCATCGACGGGGGCTACCTCGGTGTGTGGAGCGCGGACGGCTCTCCGGCCGGGGTCGACCCCGAGCAGCTGGGCATCGATGATCCGACCGTGGCCGACGACATCCGCCACGCGGTGGACTTCGAGGTGGTCGGCCCCGACGCCGAGGCCGCCGCCAGGTCCTTCGACCGACAGCCGGGGCCGGTGCTGTACGACGTCCCGGCGTCCGAGGTCACGGAGCTGGCGCGGCTCTTCGAGAGTCACTGCCGTGAGCACGGGCTGGACGCCCGGCTGCGGGCCTGCGCCGACCGGGTGTCCCATCGCGAGCGCGCCCGCCGGTGTGGTGCGGCGGGCGGGGGCAGCTTCCTGGCCTTCGGCGTTCCCGTCGTGGCGCTCGGCGGCCTGCCCCGTGATCGGCCGCTTCCCGTGCTGGCGTCCCGTGTCGATCACGGCGACGACGACGGAACGGGATGGGCGGAGATCCGGGTGCGAGTCGCCGATGCGCCGGTGGCGAGGTCGGTTCCGCTGGGGGAGATCGGCGTGGACTGGGCCCGGGTGGCGTTCGGCGACGCCGACGCCCTGGGCGCCTGGGAGCACGACGAGCCGCTGGACGGCCTGGCCGATGTGGCCTTCTGGGGCCGGGCGGAGGAGGAGGTGGCGCAGGAGTTCGGCGCTCCTCGGCTCGGCGAGTCCGGCGAGGAGCAGGTCTACGGCTGGACCGGCCTGGAGGTCGAGGAGGCGGTGGAGAAGGCCGAGGCGCTGTTGACCTGGCAGGCTGCGAACCCCCGCCGCGGCCTGATGGTCGACTTTCGACCGCACTCCCATCATTGGCAGGCGATGCGAGAGGTGCGGTCCTCGGCCCAGGAGGCCGGGACGGTCGAGGTGGGCGGCGCCCGTGTGTTGTTCGCGATGACCGGTTGGGGCGATGGATGGTTCCCCGTCTTCGCCGATCTCGACGAGATCGGCGGCCTGGTGGCAGTGCGCCTCTCCTTCGACGTCGAGGACGCCGGCTGAGGGGTCGCCTTCGAGGCGGCGGGAAAGGCCCGGCCGGCCCGGTGACCGCGCGTCACCGGGCCGGCCGGGCCGGGGTGGAGCAGCGCCGACGACCTAGAACAGCGGGAGCCGCCGGGTGAAGGCGTCGGAGGCGCCGTTGGTGTCCTGCGCGACCAGCGTGCCGTCCTCCGAGGTGAACAGCGCGGTGCTGCCGAGCGCGTCGATGAACGGGAGGTAGGAGGAGCCCGCCGTCTGCGCCCCGTCCGAGGAGACGCTGACCCGCTCGGTGCGGCCCGTCCAGAGGTCGTGGCGGAAGACGTCCTCCACCTGGTTCGTGTCGTCGGCCACCAGGTTGTCGGCGGACGACGTGAAGTAGACCCAGCGGTTGCCGGCCGCCATCACGGCGTCGTAGGAGGAGCCGGTCAGCGCGGCGCCGCCGGGACCGGTGCCGATCGGGCGGACGGTGCCCTGGCGCAGATCGCGGACGAAGACCTGGAAGTGCCGGCCGGGGCTGCCCCCCGGCTGCGCCGGGTCCGTGACGGGCAGCGAGAACAGTGCGTAGTGCGCGTCCGGGCTGAGCGAGCCGCCGGCGGCGCCGTGCAGCACGCCGTCCGTGCCGATGCTCCCGCCGCTGGTCCGTCCGGTCCGCAGGTCGTGGAGGTAGAACGGGTACTGGCGCGGCTTGAGGATGTTGGCGCGTGCACCGGTCGACGCACCGGCGTCCGGCCCGGCGTCCGGCGCGGAGGCCGACCGGCCGGCCCCGGACGGCACACCCGGGCGGTGGTCCGGGACGGCGTCCTCGGCGGCGGCCTCCGCGGCGGTCGGCTGCGCGAAGGCCGGGGCGTCGGCCTGCCGGCCTGCCGGCTGCGGGGCGAAGGCAGGCGTACCGCTTCCGTCCGGCGGGAGGAGGTTGGTCGCCTTGGAGATGAACCCGACCGTGCTGCCGTCCGCGCTGATCACCGGCTCGGCGGAGGGGCGGTCGGCCGCCGCGCCGTTCGCACCGACGGTGACCAGCCGGGTGGTGCCGTTCCACCGGTCGGTGACGAAGATGTTGGCGAGGCCGGCGGTGCCCCCGGGCACCAGGTCGGTCCGGGTGGAGGCGAAGGCGACGTAGCGGCCGTCCAGGCTCACCGACGGGCGGTAGGAGTTGCGGTCAGTCTGGTCCTTGCTCGGGTCCCCGGTGGTCAGCCGCTCGGTGCGGCCGGTCCAGCGGTCGCGGACGTAGACGTCCTCGGTGCCGTTGGTGTCCCCGGCGGCCAGCGCGGCGGTCGAGGTGAAGACGACGTAGCGGCCGTTGCCGCTGATCGCGCCGTCGTAGGAGCCGGAGGCGCCCTGGGAGCCGTCCTCGGCCAGGCTGATCCGCTCGATCCGGCCGGTCCAGGTGTCACGCACGAACACGTCGGTCTGGCCGTTGGTGTCGCCCGGCACCAGGTTGGTGGCGGTCGAGCTGAAGACGGCGTACCGGCCGTCGGCGCTCAGTCCGTTGGCCCAGGACGCGCCGTCGGGCTGCGCGCCGTCCTGGCCGGTGCTCACCCGGCTGGTGGACGTCCAGGGCGGTCCGGCCGGGCCGGCCGCGGCGGGCGCCGCCGTCCCGGCCAGCGCGGCCGCCACCAGCACGGCGACGGCTACGGCCGCCCGACGGTGCCCGGGCGCCCGGTCCCGGCCGGACCGCCCGGCCCCGGCGGTCGCCGCCGGCTCTGAAGCCACGCCATGAGCCGTGCCTGTCATGGCAGTCGGTGAAATCGTCACGGGTCCCCTCCATCGTTCGTGCCGTCGCCGCGTACGGATTCGCGCCGCGTCCGCGCGTCCCGCCCCCCGGCGGCCGGCTCCGGGGCGTGCTGCCCACGCCCCTGGGGCAGAGCCAACCTTCCGCCCTGCCCCGCAGTCAACGCCCGGCTTCGGAGAGTGACGACATCGCGCCAAGAATCCCGCCGCGCACGCCGGTCGGCCCCGGCGGCCGTCCGGCCGGCGGGAGGGGCGGGCCAGCAGGAGGGGCCGGGCGGCGGGAGGGGGTCGGGGCGGCCGGAGGGGGCGGGGCGGCGCACCCGCCGGGCGCGGGTCAGTCCAGATCGCGCACGGCGGCCAGCACGTCCAGACCGAGCGCGGGGTCCGCGTCCTCGGGCAGGCTGACCGAGATCCGGGTGGCCAGGCCGGCGTAGCGGCGGTGGATCTCCCGGGCGACCTCCTCGACCGTCCCCGCCACGGCGAAGGTGTCGAACACCCGGTCGTCGACCAGCGCGGCCATCTCCTCCCAGCGGCCGCGCACCGACAGCCGGTGCAGCTCCTCCTGGAGGTCCTCCCAGCCGTGCTGGGCGAGCACCGGCCGGTAGGCGGGGGTGGACGCGTAGAAGGCGAGGCGCTCGCGCACCTTGGCGAGGTTGGCCCGCAGCTCCTCCTCGGTGCGGCCGGTCGCGGTGAGCACGCTGCCGGCGATCTCGAAGGGACGGTCGGTCCAGGCGGCGCCCTCGGCCTCGGCCCGCCCGCGCGCCTCGGCCAGCCGCGGCAGCACCTGCTCGGTGAGGTAGGCGACCGAGGTGAACGGGTGGCTCAGGAAGCCGTCGGCCACCTCGCCGGCCGTGCGGACCATCAGCGGGCCGACCCCCGCCAGCAGGATCCGGGGCACGCCGGACGGGACCGGGTCGGGGGAGAAGACCGGGGTCATCACCGTGTGGGTGTAGAAGTCGCCGCGGAAGCGCAGCCGCTCGCCGGTCTGCCAGCTCTGCCAGATCGCGCGCACCGCGTGGACGTACTCGTGCATCCGTGCCGCCGGGCGGTCCCAGGGCATGCCGAACCGCTTCTCGATGTGCGGCTTCACCTGTGAGCCCAGGCCGATGACGGCCCGTCCGCCGGAGGCCGCGTGCAGGCCCCAGGCCTGGTAGGCGAGCGTCATCGGGGTCCGGGCGAGGGCGACGGCGACGCCGGTGGCCAGTTCGACGGCGCTGGTCCGGTCGGCGGCACGGGCGAGCTGCAGGAACGGGTCGTAGGCGGTCTCGGAGACCACCAGCCGGTCCATGCCGCGGTGTTCGGCCTGCTCGGCGGCGTCGAGGATGCCCGCCGGGTGTCCGGAGGCGATGGCGTCGAGGCGGAGGGCGGTGGTCGGACGGTCCAAGGTGTCGGCTCCTCGTGGGGTGGAACGGGTGCGCCCCAGCCTCCCACGCCGGGACGCGGCCCCCGCGCGGCCGCCGTCAGGCGCTGCCCGCTCCGTCGCCGCCCACTCCGCTGCTGCCGCCCGCCCCGTCGCTGCCCGCCCCGTCGCTGACCTTCCCGTCGATCGGTGCTGCGAGCAGCAGGCCGGCCCGGGCGGAGTGCGCGGCGACGGCCGCCGCGCGGTCCGCGACGGCCTCGGTCAACGGCTCGCCCGTGATGAACATGCGGTAGTAGAAGGCGCCGGACATGGTGCGGACGACCTCCAGCCGGCAGGTGCCGGGCGGGACCTCACCCCGCTCGATCGCGCGGTCCACCAGCTCGGCGGTGGTGGCGAGGCGCTGCTGGAAGAAGGCGCTGAGCGCCTCGCGCGCCTCGGGGTGGTGGACGGCGGTGGCGACGATCGCGCGGAACATCGTCATCTCGGGCTCGGCCCGCATCAGTTCCAGCAGCCGCCGGGCGACCAGTCGCAGGTCCTCGTCGAGCGAGCCGGTGTCCGGCAGCGGCACCCGGGTGGTGGAGAGGTCGGCGAGCAGGTCGACGACCAGGCCGGGGAGGTCGCGCCACCGGGTGTAGACGGTGGTCTTGGCGACGCCCGCGCGCCGGGCGACCTTCTCGACCGTGACCTGGGCGAAGCCGGTCTCGACCAGCTCCTCCCGTACGGCCGCGAGCACCGCGGTCCGGGTCCGGGCGGTCCGGCCGCCGGGCCGCCGGGTGCCCGGCCGGTCGTCCGTGGAACCGGGCGAGGGACCATCGGCGGTTCCCTCGGACGGCTCTTCCGGGGCCTGAGACAAACTGAACTCCTGTTGTGTTTGGGGCCTGAGCCCTGCCATTATCGCGCTAACCCAACTCGGGTCCACTTTAGGGGGAGTGTCTTCATGGCTGATTCAGCCGTCAACGAACCGTCGCCCGCCACCGAACCGCCGCTGCCGCTGCCGCTGCCGGTGCCGCCCGCCGTCCGCCACCGCTTCGTCGACGTCGGCGGCCTGCGCGTCTTCTACCGCGAGGCCGGCCCGGCGGACGCGCCCGTGTTCCTGCTGCTGCACGGCTTCCCGTCCGCCTCGCACCAGTTCCGCCGGCTCTTCGACGTGCTCGGCACCCGCTACCGCCTGGTCGCGCCGGACTACCCCGGCTTCGGGCACAGCGACAGCCCGGCACCCGGGGAGTTCGACTACCGCTTCGACACCCTCGCCGACGTGGCCGAGGGCTTCTGCAAGGCCCTCGGCCTGGACCGGTTCGCCCTCTACGTCTTCGACTTCGGCGCCCCGGTGGGCCTGCGGCTGGCCACCCGGCACCCGGAGTGGATCACCGGCCTGGTGGTCCAGAACGGCAACGCCTACGAGGAGGGGCTCTCCGACCTCGCCCGGGAGTTCATCGCCAACCGGCACGGCGTCCCGGGAGCGGCCGACCGGGTCCGCGCCATCCTCACCCTGGAGATGACCCGCAGCCAGTACGAGGGCGGGACGGGTGACCCGGAGCTGGTCGCCCCCGACGGCTGGACGCTGGACCAGCACTTCCTCGACCTGCCGGGCCGCAAGGACATCCAGGTCGAGCTGGCCCTCGACTACCACTCCAACGTCGCGCTCTACCCGGTCTGGCAGGAGTGGCTGCGCACCCACCGGCCGCCCGCGCTGATCGTCTGGGGCCGGAACGACGCGTTCTTCACCGAGCCCGGGGCCCGTGCGTACCTGCGCGACCTGCCCGACGCGGAACTGCACGTGTTCGACACCGGGCACTTCGCGCTGGAGGAGAAGCTGCCGGAGATCGCCCCGCTGATCGACGCCTTCCTCGCCCGCGGCCGGGACTGACACCACGTCGGCGGCCGCCCGGCGCGGCCGCCGACGAAGCCACCCGGGCCGTCCGGCCGCTCCTGCTCGGCCCGCCACCACACCGCGCGGTCACCACACAGCGGCCATCACGCCGGGTGGCCATCACGCCGCACCGCCGCCACACAGCGCGGCCACCACACAGCACCACCAACCACTCAGGGGATCCACATGTCCAACGAGCCCGCCGCCGGGGTCCGCGGCGTCACCGTCGCGATCGCCTACCACGGGCGCTTCGGCCACACCGCCCGCCAGGCCGAAGCCGTCCGCCGCGGCGCCGCGTCCGTGCCCGGTACCGACGCCCGGCTGATCGCCGTCGACACCGTCACCGAGGAGGACTGGGAGGTGCTCGACGGCGCGGACGCGATCGTCTTCGGCTCCGCCACCTACCTGGGCGACGTCTCGGCCGCCTTCCGGACCTTCGCCGAGTCCACCAGCAAGCGCTGGGCGGCCCAGGCCTGGCAGGACAAGCTGGCCGCAGGATTCGTCAACTCCGGTGCGATGAGCGGGGACAAGCTCAACGCCCTGCAGTCGCTGTCGGTCTTCGCGGCACAGCACGGCATGACCTGGGTGAGCCTGGGCCTGCTGCCCGGCTGGAACCGCAGCACCGGCACCGCCCAGGACCTCAACCGGCTCGGCTTCTGGCTCGGCGCCGCCGCCCAGTCGAACGGCGACCAGGGGCCGGAGGAGATGAATCCCGCCGACCTGGCCACGGCCGAGCACCTGGGCCGTCGGGTCGCGGAGCAGGCCCGCCGTCTGGCCGCCGCCGACGCCGCGCTCGCCGCCGACGCCGCGCTCGCCGCGGCCTGACGGGCCGTCCGCGGCAGGTCGGTCCCGCGGCCGGGCCCGGTCCCCACCCCGGCCGGAATACCGGCCGGGGCGGGGCGGGTTGCAGGTGGCGAGACCGTACGCCCCCGGGCGCCGCGGGCGGGGGCCGGACCCGTCGCCTGCCGCGCCCGGCCCCGAGACAGGACCGTGGATGACCAACGACACCGCCGCCGGCACCGACCGCTCCTTCCTCTTCGTCCTGGCCAGCTCGCGCTCGGACGGCAACACCGAGATCCTCGCGCGCGCCGCCGCCGAGCAGCTGCCGCCCGGCGTCTCCCGGCGCTGGGTGGACCTGAACCGGATCCCGCTGGCCGACTTCCAGGACGGGCGGCACGACGAGGGCACCTGGCCGGCCGGGGAGGGCGAGGAGGCGCTGCTGGCGGCCACGCTGGCGGCGACCGACATCGTGATCGTCTCGCCGCTCTACTGGTACACGGTCTCGGCCCAGGCCAAGCGCTACCTCGACCACTGGTCGCGCTGGCTGCGCGTGCCCGGCGCGGACTTCAGGGCACGGATGGCCGACCGGACGCTCTGGGGCGTGACGGTCATGGCGCACACCGAGGAGGAGGTGGCCGACGGGATGGTGACCACCCTCAACAACTCCGCGGCCTACCTGCGGATGCGGTTCGGCGGTGTGCTGTTCGGCAACGGCTCCGCCCCCGGCCAGGTGCGCGAGGACGAGCGGGCCCTGGAGCGCGCCAAGACGTTCTTCCACCGCGACGCGCCGCTCGCCCGGTTCCCCTACGAGCCGGCGGTCGACGCGAGCTGAGGCCTGTCCTGCGCGAGCTGAGGCCTGTCCCGTGGGTCAGCCGGGGCCCGCACCGGTCACCCCGCACCCTCGGGGGGCGGGACGACGACCACCGGGCAGTGGGCGTGGTGGAGCAGTCCGTGCGGGACGGAGCCGAGCCGCATACCGGTGAAGCCGCCGTGGCCGCGCCGCCCGACCACGACCGCCAGCGCCTGCTCGGAGGCCTTGGCGAGCTCCTCCACCGGGTGCCCGGGGACGGTCTCGTGGCTGAGCGTCTGGGCCGGATGGTCGGTGGCCCGTGCGGCGAGGGCCCCGGCGAGCACCCGGTCGAGCTCGGCCACGTGCCGCTCCTGGTCGCCGGAGCGCAGCAGCGGCGGGCTCCACACCTGGACGACCCGCAGCTTCGCGCCGCGCCGGGCAGCGAGGTCGGCGGCCACGTCGAGGGCCGCCAAGGACTCGGGGCTGGCGTCGAACCCGGCCACCACGACCGGCCGGTCGGTCCCGCTGTGCCCGGCCTCGCGGACCACCACCACCGGGCAGTCGCTCTGGGCGGCGAGCGGCACCGCCACCGAGTAGGAGCTCAGCAGCTCGTCCACGCGGCTCATCCGGCGCGAGCCGAGGACGACGAGCTCGGCATGCTGGGACTCCTCGCACAGCGCCGGCGCCGGCACGTCGTCGGCGAGCACGGTGGCCGCGTCCACGTCCGGCTGCCGGTCGTGGACCAGCGCCAGCGCCTTGGCCAGCGCCTCGTCGCCCCGCTCGCGCAGCCTGCGGTGGCGGTGGCTCTCGTCGAAGCCGCGCAGGTTGACCTCCATCGGCTCCACGGCGTGCACCAGCCGCAGTGGCAGCCGGCGCAGCGCGGCCTCCTCGGCGGCCCAGACGACCGCGGCCGATTCGGGCGCGGTCGCGTCCACGCCCAGGACGACGGGGCGTCGTCCACCGTCGGCTGCCATGGATCCTCCAGCTGGGCTCGGACGAGCGGTCGGAACTCCGCTGCCACCGCTCCGCTTTCCACCGTAGGACTCCGGCCGGGCACCGCAACGCCGACCGCGGGCTCGGCCCGACTGCGCGGCGGCCGGCCCCGCGGCGCTCGGACTCCCGGTGCCCGGCGACCTCCCGGACCGCGCGCCCCGCGACCTGCCACCGGCCGCCCCCGTTGCGGGCGGGCCGACGCCGCCAGAAGATCGAAAGGAGAGCGTCTCCCGCCCGTACCCGGGGCCGGGGGAGGCCCGGCACGTCCACGGTTGGAGGCCCACCATGTCGTCAGCGCCCCGCCGCGGCCCGGCCGGCGACACCGAGCCCCCGCCCGCCGCGATGGAGCCGGCGCCGAGGGAGCCGGAGCCGATGGAGCCGGACGCGAGGGAGCCGGACCCGACAGGGGCGGATCCGACGGATCCGACGGATGCGGACCCGATGGAGACGGTGCTCGCCACCCGCCTGCGCGTCCCGCCCGTCCCCCCGACGTTCGTCCGCCGCCCCCGCCTGGCCGACCCCCTCACCGACGGGCTGCCGCACCACCCGCTCACCCTGGTCACCGGCCCCGCCGGCGCGGGGAAGACCCTGCTCGCCGGCGACTGGGTCCGCACCGGCCGGCTGCCCGGCCCCGTCGCCTGGCTCACCGCCGAGGCCCGCGACAACCTCCCCGGCGCCTTCCGGAGCAGCCTCGTCCGGGCCCTCCACCACGCCGGGGCCGTGCGCGGCGACCAGCTGACCGGCCTGCTCGGCGCCGCACCCGCCGACCCGGACCTCCCGGTCCGCCTCGCCGGGATCCTCGCCGTCCGCCCGGACCCCCTCGTCCTCGTCCTGGACGCCTGCGAACAGCTCACCGACCCCGGCCCGGCCGCCGACCTGCACTCCCTCTCCCGGCACGCCGGCGCCGGGCTCCGGCTCGTCCTGCTCAGCCGCACGGAACCGCTCCTGCCGCTGCACCGCTACCGCGCCGCCGACCTCGTCACCGAGCTCCGGGCCGCCGACCTCGCCTTCACCTGTGAGGAAGCCGCCGTCCTGCTGCGCCACCACGGACTGCAGCTGTCCCCGGACGGGGTGCGGGCGCTGACCGAGCGCACCGAGGGCTGGGCCGCCGGCCTGCGGCTGTCCGCCCTGGCGGCCGAACACGCGCCGGACCGCGAGCAGTACCTCAAGGAGTTCGAGGCCGGGCACAGCACCATCGCCGACTTCCTGCTCGCCGAGGTCCTCGACACCCAGCCCGCCGACACCCGCGACCTCCTGCTGCGCACCAGCGTGCTGGAGCGCGTCCACCCCGGGCTGGCCGACGCGCTCACCGGCCGCCGGGACGCCGAGCGGATCCTGGACGAGCTCGCGCAGGCGAACGCGTTCGTCACCCCGGTCGGCGGCCCCTGGTACCGCCACCACCCGCTGTTCGCGGAGATCCTGCGGGTGCAGCTGCGCGCTCGCCGGCCCGCCCTGCCCGGGGAGCTGCACGCGCGGGCGGCCGGTTGGCTGCACGGGGCCGGCCTGCTCGACGAGGCCGTGCGGCAGGCGGCCGCCGCCGAGCAGTGGGGCCTCGCCGCCGGGTGGCTGGTGGAGCACCTCGCCATCGGGTCGTTCTTCACCGACCGCGGCCCGGCGGCGCCGGCGGACGTGTTCGCCGCGATGCCGCCCGCCACCGGCGGCGCCGCCGCCGACCTGGTCCGCGCCGCGCGGGCGCTGGCCGCCCACGACGTGACCGCCGCCGCCGGTCACCTCGCGGGCGCCGCCCGCGGCCCGGACCGCGCGGGCACCGACGGGGTCGCCTTCCGCTGCACCGAGGCCTTCCTGCACGCGGTCGCGGCCCGCGCGACCGGAACGGGCGGCGAGCAGGCCGCGGACACCCTGGAGAGCCTCGGCCCGCGCCTGTCGGCCCGGCGCCGGCGCGAGCACCCCGAGTTCACCGTCCTGCTCGCCACCGCCCTGGCCGCCGTCCGGCTCCGGCAGGGGCGCCCCGCCGCCGCCCGTGCCGCGCTGGAGCCCGTGCTCCGGACGCCGCAGGAGCCGACCCGGCCGGTCCCGCGGTGCGAGGCGCTCGCCCTGCTCGCCCTCGCCGAGCTCTGGGAGGGCGCCACGGGCCGGGCCGAGGAGCACGCCCGCCGGGCGGTCGAGGACGCCGGGGGCCGGGGCGCGCCGGGTGACGCCGGCTGCGTCCTCGCCCACCTGGTCCTCGCCGACACGGCCGCCGAGCGGGACGACCGTGCGGCCGCCCGGCTCAGCCTGCACCGGGCCGAGGCGGCGGCCGACGGCTGCGCGGACCTCCTGCGGGCCGTGCTGCTCCGGCTCACCCGGGCCCGTCTCGCCCTCCTCCACGGGGACCCGCGGCGGGCCCTGGCGGTTCTGGCGGAGCAGGGCGGCCCGCCGGCGGACCCGCCGTGGGCGGTGCGGCGGGCGGCCGCCCTCGCGGCCGAGGCGAGGCTCCGCTCGGGCGACCCCGCGGCCGCCCTGGCCGGGCTGGCGGCCGCGGGCGTCCGGACCACGCCGGGAGCGGCAGAGCAGGTCGGCGCAGAGCAGGCCGGCGCGGCGCCAGCCGGCCCGGCGGCGCAGGCAGGCGCGGAACAGGCCGTCCCCGACGAGCCCACGGGCCGCCCGGACCGGGGCGAAGCCGGCTCCGCCCCGGCCGGCTCCGCCCCGGAGGGCGCCTTCGGCGAGTACGAGGCGGTGCTCGCCGCCCGGGCGCACCTCGCCGCCGGCGACCCCCGGGCGGCCCTCGCCGCCCTCCCCCCGGAGGCGTGCCGGGCGCCCGGCCCGGCGATCGGCGTCCTGCTGGTACGCGCCGAGTTGAGCGCCGCGGCCGGGCACGAGGAGGCCGCACAGCGGATGGTCGCCCGCGCCCTCGGCCTGGCCCGGCCGGACCGGCTCTGCCGCCCGTTCGTGGACGCGGGGCCCTGGGCGGCCGCCTTCCTCCGGGCCGGGCCCGCCCTCACTGCCCCGCACCGCTGGCTGCCGGAGGGCCTGCGCGGCCCGGCCGGTCCGGCGGACGGGCCGGACACTCCGGCGGACGAGCTTCCGGTGGAGCCGCTGACGGTCCGTGAGCGGGACGTGCTGGAGCGGGTGGCCGAGCTGATGTCCACGGAGGAGGTCGCGGAGGACCTCCACCTGTCGGCCAACACCGTGAAGACGCACCTGAAGAGCATCAACCGCAAGCTGCGGACCACCCGGCGGGCGGACGCCGTCCGGCAGGCCCGCCGGCTCCACCTCCTGTAGCCGCGGGCCTCCTGTCCGCGAGCCCCCGTCCGCGGGTGCCCGGGCTCCGCGAGCCGGGCACCCGCGGTGCCGGGCCCGGCCGCCATCGGGCCACCGCCGCAGGAGACCCGCCGCCGATCCGGGGCGGGCTACGGTCGCCGCAGCGCCCGCCGCGGGCACCTGCCTCGTGGCGGCGCCTGATGCTGCCCCGCACCGGGGCCGGCGCCCCGGCGGACGACCGGGTCGGCCCGCCCGGAGGCGGAGGGTAGACGCGCGCGTATGGAGCTGAGCTCGGCGACTATGGTTGCCGTCCGCCCGGCCGGGTTGACTGGGGGGCATGACGAACGACACGCAGAACTCCCCGCAGACCGACCCGACTTCGAGCCCCCTCGTGCTGGTGACTGGCGGCACCGGCAAGACCGGCCGCCGCGTCGCCGAGCGGCTGACCGACCGCGGCCGCGCGGTCCGGATCGGCTCGCGCAGCGCCGCGATCCCGTTCGACTGGAACGACGAGAGCACCTGGGCTCCCGCCCTGGAGGGCGTCACCGCCGCCTACCTCTCCTACTACCCGGACCTCGCCTTCCCGGGGGCGGTCGAGGCGGTCGGCGCCTTCGCCCGGCTGGCCGCCAAGACCGGGGTGGAGCGGCTGGTCCTGCTCTCCGGCCGCGGCGAGGAGGCGGCCCGGGCCGCCGAGGACGCGGTGCGCGACGCGGACACCGGCTGGACCGTCGTGCGCTGCGCCTGGTTCAACCAGAACTTCGACGAGAGCTTCTTCCTGGAGCCCGTCCTGTCGGGTGAGTTGGCGTTGCCGACCGGTGCCGCCGTCGAGCCCTTCGTGGACGCGGACGATATCGCCGACGTGGCGGTTGCGGCGCTGACCGAGGAAGGCCACCATGGCGAGGTGTACGAGCTGACCGGACCGCGCCTGCTCTCCTTCGCCGATGTCGCCGCCGAGTTGACGGCGGCCACCGGCCGCGAGATCCGTTTCACCCCGATCAGCGTCGAGGAGTACCGGGCGGTGCTGGCCGCGGCCGGCCTGCCGGGCGACTTCGCCGACCTCTTCACCCTGATCCTGGACGGCCGCAACGCCCACCTGTCGGACGGCGTCCGGCGGGCGCTGGGCCGCGAGCCCCGGGACTTCGGGGCGTTCGCCCGGGCGGCCGCCGCCCGCGGCGCCTGGAACGCCTGACCCCACCGCTTCCGGCCCGGGCCCGACGAGGCCCGGGCCGGCGTCAGTTCCACCCATCCGTGCCCCGCCCACCGAAGGACGACCCGATGAGCCTCGACCGGACCGCCCCCGCCGCCCCCGCCGCTTCCGACACCTCCGCCGCCGCGGCCCCGGCCCGCGCGGCCGCCCCGGGCCGGGCGGCCGGGCCGCTCCTCGCGGTCGCCACCGTCGCCATGGGCCTGATGGCCGGCCTCTTCTTCGCCTTCGACGTGTCCGTGATGCCGGGCCTGGCCCGGGGCGACGACCGGACGTACGTCACCGCGATGCAGAACATCAACAAGGCGATCGAGAACGGCGTCTTCGGCCTCGTCTTCGTCGCCGCGCTCGCCGTCACCGGTGCCGCGGCCTTCGTCCAGTACCGGGGCGGCCGCCGTGGCCCCGCGCTCTGGGCCGCCGCCGCGACCGTGCTCTACCTGGTCGCCCTGGTGGTCACCATGGCGGTGAACATCCCGCTGAACAACGAGCTGGCCCAGGCCGGCGACCCGGCGTCGATCCAGGACCTCGGGGCCGTGCGCGACCGGTTCGAGTCCACCTGGGTGACCGCCAACGTGGTGCGGACGCTGCTCTGCACGGCGGGCCTGGCCGCCCTGGTGCGCGCCCTGTTCCTGCACGCCCGCGCCGTGCGCTGACGTACCGTCACCCCCACTCTGGCCGGCAGCCCGGTGTGCGCCCTGTGCGCCCCCCGTGCTGTCGGCCAAGTCCGTTGTGGTGCCGGTGACTTGGCCGTATCGGGCGGGTTCTAGAATCATGGCTGCGAACAGCGACCGCCGGGGGTGGACGACCCCCGGGGAAGGGGCGGCAGCCACGTGAGTCCCGCACTGCGACCGTTCCGCGTGGAGGGCAGGGCGATCCAACTCGCCAAGTACCTGGCCGAGGAACGGATCGACGACCTGGTCAGGTGCTCCTGCATCGGCAACGAGGTCTCCATCGACCTGTCCGACACCCACTTCCTGATCGGCCTCGGCGGCCTCGGCGGGACGGTGCGGCTGAACTTCCAGATGACCCACGACGGGCCCGCCCACGCCCGCTCGTGGAACCGCCACCTCCCGGCCGGCTCCGGCCCGGAGGACATCGCCCACCGCATCGCGCTGGACATCGCCACCCTCGGCCGCGAACTCGCGCCCCTGCGGGAGAACCCCCCGAACCCGCGGACGGCGCCGCAGCCGCGCACCCAACCGCAGCCGCGCACCCAAGCGCAGCCACGTACGCAGCCGGAGCCGCAGCCGCGGAAGCCGGCGCAGCCACGGACGCAACCGCAGCCCCGCACCCCGGCGCAACCGCGGACGGCCGCACCGCCGAGACCGCGGCGGCCACGGACACCCCCGTCCGGCTGACCGGGAACGCCCGAGGCCGCCGGGCGGGCGGACCCGCCCCGGTGTCGGGGGCGGGCCGCCCACCCGGCGGCCTCGGGCCGTGCCGGGGGCGATCCGGAGGCGGTCAGCCGACGGTGTCGCAGTGCAGGACCAGCGCCCAGCAGAGGAAGCCGAGGGCGGCCGTGCAGAGCAGGGCACGGGCGACGTTCCACCGCACCCAGCGCGACTCGAAGCGGCCGCGCACGGCCGCCGGGTCCGGGATCCGGCTCGGGTCACCCGCCGCGGCGAGCGCGTCGTTCAGCGGGATGTTGATCCGTCTGGTCACCACCAGCGAGGCCGTGTAGCAGACCAGCGCCGCCACCGTCGCCGGCAGGCCCCGGTGTCCGTCGGCGGGCAGGTGCAGGACCACCGCCACCGCCGTGGTCGCCAGGGCGCCGACGAAGCCCAGCAGGAACCAGCCGTTGAGGATCGCCACGTTGATCCGCTGCATCACCTCGATGAAGATCCTGTCCTCCGTTCCGCGCAGCCCCGGCATCACCGAGCACGCGTACGCGTAGAACAGCCCTGCGCTCAGTCCGGTGGTCATCGTGGCGGCCACGAGCGCGATCACGCGCGACACTTCCATCGGGCACATCCCTCCTCTCCGTCCGCGGCAGTGCTGCCGACGGGTCTGGCCGACCGGGTCGCCCCGGCCTGCCGGGCTCTGCCCGCCCGGCGTTCAGACTCTCTCAAATGACGGAACGTCAATCCATGTCCACGCGTCTAGGCTTACCCCATGGACACTCTCACCGGACTGCTCGACGGGCCGAAGGCCCGGGGTGCCTTCCTGCTGCGGTCGATCCTCACCCCGCCGTGGTCGCTGCGGATCGAGGACGGCGCGCCGCTCTCCGTGGTCACCATGGTCCGCGGGGACGCCTGGATCGTGCCCGAGGGCGGTACGCCGGTGCTGCTGCGGCCGGGCGACGTGGCGATCGTGCGCGGCCCCGAACCGTACACCGTCGCGGACGCGCCGCAGAGCCCCGTCCAGGTGGTGATCGGCCCGGGGCAGGTCTGCACGCGCGACGGGGTCAGTGTGGCCGAGTCGATGGCGCTGGGCGTGCGGACCTGGGGCGAGGCCCGGCCGGGCGAGGACCACGCCGTCATGCTCTCCGGCACCTACCGGGCCGAGCACGAGATCGGCCGCCGGCTGCTGGACCACCTGCCGACCCTGCTGGTCCGCCCGAGCGGCGACGGCACCGCCACCGAGGACACCCTGGTCCGGCTGCTGACCACCGAGCTGACCCGTGACGAGCCGGGCCAGGAGCTCGTCCTGGACCGCCTGCTGGACCTGCTCGTGGTCGGGGTGCTGCGCAGCTGGCTGGCCGTCCCGGACGGCGGCGCCCCCGCCTGGTACCGGGCCCAGCACGACGAGGTGGTCGGCCCGGTGCTCCGGCTGATGCACGACGATCCGGCGCGGCCCTGGACGGTGGCCGGGCTGGCGGCCGAGGTCGGCGTCTCGCGGGCGGGGCTGGCCCGCCGCTTCACCGCGCTGGTCGGCGAGCCGCCGATGGCCTACCTGGCCACCTGGCGGCTGGCGCTGGCCGCCGATCTGCTCCGCGACCCGGAGCGCACCGTGGCCTGGGTGGCGCACCGGGTCGGTTACAGCAACCCCTTCGCGCTCAGCGCGGCGTTCAAGCGGGTCCGCGGGCTCACCCCGCAGGAGCACCGCTGGCTGGCCGCCGATGCGCCGGCCGCCACCGGGCCGGTCCACGCCGCGACCACGGTCGTGCTGGCCGGCTGACCGCGGGCGATCGGCCACCACGGGCCCGGGTCCGGCGGCGGACCCGGTTCCGGTACCCGGCCGGGTGGGAAGGAGACCTCCCACACCCTCGACCGGGAGCACGACATGACGATCAGTCACCGCACCATCGGCAACGGCGCCCACAAGGTTCTCGTCCTGCACGACTGGTTCGGCACCAGCGCGGGCTGGGGCGCCTTCCTCGACCACCTCGACCCCGAGGCCTTCGGCTACGCCTTCCTGGACTACCGCGGCTACGGCGTCCGCCGGGACGTGGTCGGCGAGTTCACGCTGGCGGAGATCGCCGCGGACGCGCTGGCGCTGGCCGACCAGCTGGGCTGGGAGGAGTTCTCGCTGGTCGGGCACTCGATGGGCGGCAAGGCGGCGCAGCGTGTCCTCGCCGAGGCGCCCCGCCGGGTGCGCCGGCTGGTCGGCGTGTCCCCGGTCCCGGCGAGCGCCTACCCGCTGGAGGGGGACGCCCACGACCTCTTCCACGGCGCCGCGGACCACCCGGCCAACCGGCGGGCCATCCTCGACCTGGTCACCGGGCACCGGGCCTGCGGCCGCTGGCTGGACGCGATGACGGCGCGCTCGCTGGCCGACTCCCGGCCGGAGGCCTTCGCCGGGTACCTGGACGACTGGACCACCGCGGACTTCGCCGCGAAGGTCGCGGGCAGCTCGCTGCCGGTGAAGGTCTTCGTCGGCGAGCACGACCCGGCGCTGTCGGCCGAGGTCATGCGTGGCACCTGGCTGACCCACTACCCGCAGGCCGAGCTCGAAGTGCTGTCGAACGCCGGGCACTACCCGATGCACGAAGTCCCGGTGGCGTTCGCGACCGCACTGGAGGCCTTCCTGCGGGCCTGACCGCCCGGGCGGCGGCCCGTCCCGAGCGGGGCGGGCCCGCCGCTCCTCCGGCGCTCAGCCGCCGGCCCTGTCCCGCGTGCCGCCGCGTCGGCGCCGGCTCGCACCGGCCACCCCCTGTCGCCCGGCGGTTCGCAGGCGTACGGTGGCCACACGGTGGCGCGCGGCCCGACGGCGCGCCCGGCGGGTGCGGTCACGGCGGCGCCACCGCCCCGCCTTGGCACGCCCCGCCGGAGGCCGCGATGGCTGATCCCCAGGCCGACCGCCCGCCCGACCGCATGGCCTTCCTCACCACCCCGCGCCGGCCGCGCGAGCGACGGGACCCGCGCGAGCGGCTGGGGGACCGCCACGAGGTGTACCGCCCCGGCGCCCTGCTCCCGATCATCGGCGCCCAGGCCGCCCGCTGCATGGACTGCGGTCTGCCGTTCTGCCACCGGGCCTGCCCGCTGGGGAACCTCGTCCCGGACTGGAACACGCTGGTCTCCCGCAGCGACTGGCGTGCGGCCGCGGCGCGCCTGCTGGCGACCAACAACTTCCCCGAGTTCACCGGCCGGCTCTGCCCGGCGCCCTGCGAGAGCGCCTGCGTGCTGGCCATCGACGGCGAGGCCGTGACGATCAAGAACGTGGAGCTGGCGATCGCCGACCGGGCCTGGGAGCAGGGGTTCGACCGGCCGCAGCCGCCCGAGCGGTCGACCGGGCTGCGGGTGGCCGTGGTCGGTTCGGGCCCGGCGGGGCTGGCCGCCGCGCAGCAGCTCACCCGGGCCGGCCACACCACCACCGTGTACGAGCGGGCCGACCGGATCGGCGGGCTGCTCCGCTACGGCATCCCGCCGTTCCGGCTGGAGAAGCACCGCCTGGACCGGCGGATCGACCAGATGCGGGAGGAGGGCACCCGGTTCCGGACCGGCGTCGCCGTCGGCGGCCACGACCTGCCCGCGGACCTGCTGCGGGCGCGGCACGACGCGCTGGTCGTCGCGGTCGGCGCCACGGCCTGCCGGGAGCTCGAAGTCCCCGGCCGCCGGATGCCCGGCGTGCACCAGGCGATGACGTACCTCACGCTGGCCAACCGGGTGGACGAGGGCGACCTGCCGGCCTCCCCGCTGTCCGCCGAGGGCCGCCGGGTGGTGATCGTCGGCGGCGGTGACACCGCCGCCGACTGCCTCGGCACGGCCCTGCGGCAGCGCGCGGCGGCCGTCACCCAGCTCGACATCAACCCGCGCCCGCCGGCCCGGCGCGCGCCCGCCCAACCCTGGCCCGTCCACCCCAAGGTGTACCGGGTGACCACCTCGCACGAGGAGGCCGGCGGGGAGGAGGCCGAGCCCAGGGTCTTCGCGGCCACCACGGTGGGCTTCGAGGCCGGTGCGGACGGGCGGCTGGCCGGCGTGCGGTTCGCCGAGGCGGAGCCGGGCGACCGCCGGCCCCGGCCCGGTACGGCGCGGACCCTCCCGGCCGAGCTGGCCCTGCTGGCGCTCGGCTTCTCCGGCGCGGGCTTCTCGGGCCGCCGCCGCAGCCACGGGCTGGCCGCCCAGCTGGGCCTGGCGCTGGACGGGCACGGCAACCTCGCCCGCGGCGGGGACTTCGCGGCCGCGTCGGCCGGCGCACCCGGCGGACCGGCGGACGGCGTCTTCGTCGCGGGCGACGCCGGGCGCGGCCAGTCGTTGATCGTCTGGGCGATCGCGGAGGGCCGGGCCGCGGCCGCCGCGGTCGACCGCTACCTGCGGGGCGCCACCGAGCTCCCCGCTCCGATCGCGCCCTTCGACGGCCCGCTCACGGCCTGACCGGTGCACCCCGGTCGGGGCCGTGTCGCGGCGGGCCGGTCGGGCTGCGAGCGGGCCGATGGCGGGCCGTCGGCGCCCGGCCCGGGGCCGCGTGCGTCCGGGCCCAGCGCCGCACCCGGCGCCGGCGGCCTCAGACCAGTTCGAGGACGAGCTTGCCGGTGTTCTCGCCGCGGAACAGCATCTGCAGCGTCCGCGGGAAGTCGTCCACCGTGCCGCGGACCACGTGCTCCAGCACCTTGATCCGCCCGGCGGCGATCCAGTCGAGGATCTCCCGGGCCGCCTCGCGGTAGCGCGGTGCGTAGTCGAAGACCACGAAGCCCTCCATCCGGGCCCGGCGGACCAGCAGGTTCAGGTAGTTGGAGGGCCCCTGGACGCCGGTGGCCGAGTTGTACTGGCTGATCGCGCCGCAGATCACCACGCGGGCGTGCATGGCCAGGTTGGCCAGGGCCGCGTCCAGGACCGCGCCGCCGACGTTGTCGAAGTAGACGTCGACGCCGTCCGGTGCGTGGGTGCGCAGGGCCTTGCGGACGTCCTCGCTCCGGTAGTCGATCGCGGCGTCGAAGCCGAGCTCCTCGGTCAGCAGCGCGCACTTGTCGGCGCCGCCGGCGATGCCGACGACCCGGCAGCCCTTGGCCTTGGCGATCTGGCCGGTGATGGTGCCCACCGCGCCCGCGGCGCCGGAGACCACCACGGTCTCGCCCTCCTTGAGGGCGCCGACGTCCAGCAGCCCGAAGTACGCCGTCATGCCCGGCATGCCGAGCGCGCCGAGGTAGGCGGAGGGCGCGGCGGCGGTCGGGTCGATCCGGAACGCGCCCCGGCCGTCGGAGACCACGTGCTCCTGGACGCCGAAGGTGCCGACGACCAGGTCGCCGATCCGGAAGTCCGGGTGGTTGGACTCGGTGACCTCGACGACCGACCCGGCCCGCATCACCTCGCCGATGCCGACCGGCGGCAGGTAGGAGCGGCGGTCGTCCAGCCAGCCGCGCATCGCGGGATCCAGCGAGACGAAGCGGGTCCGCCCGGCGAACTGGCCCTCGCCGGGCGCGGCGGCCGCCTCGGTGGCGTGCTCCCAGTCCTCGGCGGCGATCTCGCCCTGCGGACGGCGGGCGAGGCGGATCTGACGGTTCGTGGCGGACAGCATGGTGGCTCCTGGTGGGTGGGCTCGTGCTGCTGCGCGGGGTCCCGCGTGCGACGGAGGAGAGTCTAAGCAAGCGCTTAGTCATCTGGCCAGGCCCGGGCTCTGCGGACCGTCCCCCGCCCGCCGACCGGGTCGGGCGGTACGTCGTTCGGGCGAGGCGCGGCGGCCCCCGGCGCGGGTGCCGGTTAGGTTCGGCCCGGAGGGGCGGGGGACCGACCGACGCGCACGGGAGAACCATGACGACGAACCGGCCTCAGGGCGGAGTCCGGGCCCGGCAGGTGCTGGCCAACCCCAAGGTCTGGGTGGTCCCGACCGTCACCATCGGCCTGGTGTCCTTCCTGCTGACCCTGCTCTACATGGGCGGCATCCTCAACCCCACCGAAGAGCTGCACCGCCTCCCGATCGGCCTGGTCAACTCCGACCGGGGTGCCACCGTGGCCGGACAGCAGCAGAACCTCGGCGCCCAGGTCACCGCCGGAATCGCCGGCGCACCGGACCCGAAGGACCACGTCGCCTGGCGCCTGCTCGACCGGGCCGAGGCGGACGAGCAGCTCACCTCCGGCAAGCTGGCCGGAGCGCTGGAGGTGCCGCCCGACTTCAGTGCCGCGATCGTCGCCCTCGGGGAGCTGCCGCAGAAGGCGCCGCCGCGCCCGACCATGACCGTCCTGACCAACCCCGGCGTGGGCAGCCTGGAGTCCTCGCTGGCCTCGAACATCTCCCAGACGGCGGCCCACCAGGCCTCGCAGGAGCTCGGCAAGAAGCTCACCGCCCAGGCCCAGGCCATGGCCCAGGCCCAACCCCCGGCCCAGGGCGGCACCCCGACCAACGCCGAACTGCTCCAGCTCGCCGACCCGGTGACCGTCGCGGTCATGGTCGGCCACCCGATCGGCCCGCGCAGCGGCGTCGGCCTCACCGCGTTCTACTACACCCTGCTGCTCGTGCTCAGCGGCTTCCTCGGGGCCAACGTCATCAGCAGCGGCGTCGACATCGCCCTCGGCTACCAGGCGAGCGAGCTGGGCCCGCTGCGAATGCAGCGGCCGCTGGTGCCGATCAGCCGCACCCGGGCGCTGATCGTCAACGACGTGATGTCCTGCGGGCTCGCCGTGCTGACGTCGAGCCTGGTCATGCTGGCGAGCGTGGTGATCCTCGACATGGACGCCTCGCACCTGCCGCTGCTCTGGATCTTCTCGGTCTGCGCCACGATCGCGGTCGGTCTCGGGGCGCAGGCGCTGATCGCGGCGTTCGGCGCGATCGGGCAGCTGGTCGGCATGTTCATCTTCATCGCGCTGGCGCTGCCGTCCTCCGGGGCGACCATCCCGCTGCAGGCGCTGCCGGACTTCTACCGGGGGCTGGCCGTCTTCGAGCCGATGCGCCAGATCACCGACGGCGTCCGCGCGATCCTGTACTTCGGGGCGCAGGCCGAGGCCGGGCTGACCCGGGCCTGGATCATGATCGCGGTCGGCACGGTCGCGGCGCTGCTGTTCGGCTTCGGGATGACCGCCTACTACGACCGCCGGGGCCTGCACCGTTTCCACCCCGAGGCGGGCTGATCCGGGCCGGCCGACGCCGCCGCACGGGCGGTCGGCCGCCGACCGGCAGCGGGTCAGCGCGGCAGCCGGATCGCGCCCAGCTCCCGCACCGGCAGGTCGGGCCGGAGCACCGCCGGGGTCTCGAACAGGGCGCCGGAGCCGAGCCCGGGCACCGTCCTGACGAGGTGCCAGCCGCACGAGCGGTAGTAGCGGTGCAGTGCGGGGTTGTCCGTCCGCGCGTCCAGCCGCAGCACCGCGGCACCGTCGGCGGCCGCCCGGTGCCCCGCCCACAGGTGCAGGAGCCGCCCGATGCCCAGGCCCGCGTAGGCGCGGTCCACGGTGCTGGCGCGCAGGTAGCGGGCCGGCACCGCACGCTCCTCGGCCGTCCACCGCCGCGTGCCGCCCCGGGGCCAGAGCGAGCAGGTGGCGACCGGGGGGCCGTCCGGTTCCAGCAGGGCGAGCACCGTGGCGCCCGCCTCGATCATCCGCAGCCGGCGCCGCGTCCGGTCCGGGCCCGACCACTGCAGGCTGGCGCTCCGGCCCGCCACCCAGGCCGCGGCCTCCGTCCGCCAGCGCGCCAGCAGCTCCGCGTCCGCCGGCTCGGCGGCCCGGAGGTACAGGAGAGGTCGGACGGCGCCGGCGGGGTCGGCGGGCGCAGCAGGGACCGGCTGAGAGCTCACCCCCCGCCAACGAACGCGAACGCCCGAGGGTTGCGCGCGGCGGGCGGGGCGCACGGGCGCCGGCCGGTCCCGGCGGCCCGAGCGCACCGCACACCGGGGGTGGGCGGTGGGCGCCACCGGACGGGTGGTGCGCGGGAATGCGGGCCGGGCCGGTCGTGGTTGACGGCGACGTGACCATGACCGCGCCTCCGCTCCGCCTCTCCGTCCTGGACCGGTCCCGGACCAGACAGGGGCAGGAGCCCGCGCAGGCGCTGCGGGACACGGTGGCGTTCGCCCGGGAGGCGGAGCGGCTCGGCTACCACCGGTTCTGGGTGTCGGAGCACCACGGGGTGCCCGGGGTGGCGGGCTCGGCGCCCACCGTGCTCGCCGCGGCCGTGGCGGCGGCCACCACCCGGATCCGGGTCGGTACCGGCGGGGTGATGCTCCCCAACCACCAGCCGCTGGTCGTCGCCGAACAGTTCGGCGTCCTGGCCGCGCTCTTCCCGGACCGGATCGACATGGGCCTCGGACGCTCGGTGGCGTTCACCGACGGCGTCCGCCGCGCGCTCGGCCGGGAGAAGGACGCCGCCGACCGCTTCCCGGAGCAACTCGCCGAGCTGATCGGCTACTTCGACGGCACCGGGCGCAGCAGTCGGGACGTCCACGCCCGTCCGGCGGAGGGCCTGCACGTCCCGGCCTTCGTCCTGGCCACCGGAGCCGGCGCGGACCTCGCCGCCGACGCCGGTCTGCCGCTGGTGATCGCGGCCCCCCGGGGCGAGGAGCGGATGCTGGCCGCCGTCGACCGCTACCGCGAGCGGTTCCGCCCCTCGGCACAGGCCGCGGAGCCGTACGTCGTGCTCGCGGGCACCGTGGCGGTCGCCGCGACCACCGAGCAGGCCGAGCGGCTGCTCGTCCCCGAGGCCTGGTCGAGCGCCCACGCCCGCACCCACGGCGAGTTCCCGCCACTCGCCCCCGCGGAGGAGATCCTGGAGCGGGCGATGACGCCGCGTGAGCGCGCCGCCCACCAGGAGGCCCTGCGCGGGCACATCGCGGGCACCCCGGCCCGGGCCGCGGCCGAGCTCGCCGCGCTGGTCGAGCGGACGCGGGCCGACGAGTACCTGGTGACCACCAGCACCTACGACCGCGGGGCCCTGCTCGACTCCTACCGGCTCCTGGCGGAGGCGGTCGGCCTGGGATGAGGGGCGCCGGGGCGGGTGCCCGCGCGCGGCGGCCGCGCTCGCGGATCCGCAGCCCCGGAGGCACCGTTGACCCCACGGGCCCTGCGGGACACGATCTCCCGAGAGGACCGCGTCGCGCACCGGCTGACGGCCGCCAGGGCCGCCGCGCCCGGCGTGCCGCCCGCAGGAGTACCGCCTTCCAGGAGCACCGCCTCCGGGGTCGCCGCCCCGGAGCCCCGCCGACCAGGACGGACCCGCATGGCCGACCAGCCCTTCGACACCGCCCGCTCCGCCGACGCCGCCACGGTGACCGCCCCCGACGGCGCGGTCGTCCACCCCCTGCTGGCCCTGGACGGCGCGGGGAGCATGGCCGTCTTCGAACTCGCCCCCGGGGAGGTCACCCGAGCGGTCTCCCACGCCACCGTCCAGGAGCTGTGGCACGTCACCGACGGCCGCGGCCTGCTCTGGCGCCGCCAGGCCGAGCGGGAGGAGACCGTGCGGCTGCACCCCGGCACGGTGGTGTCGGTGCCGCTGGGCACGGTGTTCCAGTTCCGGGCCGACGCGGACGCCACCGAGGCGCTGCGGATCGTCGCGGTGACCATGCCGCCGTGGCCGGGCGACCCCGAGGAGGCGCGTCCGGAGGACGGGCCCTGGCTCCCGACCGTCGGCTGACCTGACGGGCCGGACGGGGCCCCGACGCGGGCCGAGCGGCGGCTCCGGGAGACCCGCAGGCTCCCGGAGCACGCCGGCCGCACCGCCCAACTCCCCTGCAGGCCCGACCGAACCGACCGCTCGACCGCCGCGGCCCCGACCGCGCCGGCGGAAGGTGACAGCGGGACAGTCGGTGTGCGACGCTGCACCCGCGCGCGTGATCAAGCGTTGCCGGTGGGACCGGGGGGATTCCGCATGACTGACCTGCCACCGAGCGTGCCCGGGCCGCCCCGGAAGACCGGGGGAGCCGGGGGAGCCCGGAGCACCGGGCCCGCGCGGCCGGGCGCCTCCTGGGGCCGGGCGCCCGCGCTGCTGCTGGTCGCCGCCGGACTGCTGCTCGCCGCGGCGTCGCTGCGCCCGGACGGCGGTCTGCTGGGCTCGGTCGGCGACCCGCTCGTGGGCGCCATCGGCCTCGTCGTGCTGATCGCGGGCGGCTGGGCCGTGCTGGTCGGCCGCTTCGCCGTCCGCTTCCGCGAGGAGGTCCGCCACCTCGACGGGCCGACACCGCGGGCCGAGCGGCTGCGCGAGGCGACCGTGTGGCTGCTGGGCGGGGCCACCGTCCTGGTGCCGGTGCTGCTCTTCGTCTTCCACAACCGGACCGAGGGGCCGCCCGCGAAGGCCCTGCCTGCGGTGATCAAGCTGCCGCCGGCGCCGACCCCTTCCTCCGCCGCGCTGCCGCATCCCGTCGAGCCCCCCGAGGGCGGGCGAGTGCTGTTCATCCTGCTGAGCGTGCTGGCGGCCGTCGCGGCGGTCGTCGCCCTGGTGGTCCTGGTCCGGGTGCTGCTGGGCCTGCGCCGCGCCCGGCGCCGGCCGGATCCGCTGCCGGTCGTCGGCGAGGTCGAGCCCGAGGACGCGCTCGCGGCCGCCGTCGCCACCGGGCGCCGTGCCCTGCACGGCGTCGACGCCCGGGCCGCGGTGATCGCCTGCTACGCCGCGATGGAGCAGTCGCTGGCGGCGTCCGGGGTGGAGCGGCGGATCTGCGACAGCCCGACGGAGCTGCTGGAGCGGGCCGTGGCGGACGAGCGCGTCGACCGGGCCCAGGCGCACGCGCTCACCGAGCTGTTCCGCGAGGCCCGGTACTCGACCCACCCGATGGACGACGGCCACGTCCGCCGGGCCCGGGAGGCCCTCGACACCATCGCGGCCCGCCTGGCGGAGCCGGACGCCCCGGCCGACGGCGCCACCTCGTCCGACGGCGCCACCTCGTCCGGCGGCGGAGCCGTGGCCGGCCGTACCGCCCCGACCGACCGCGCCGCCGCTCCGGGAGGCCGCCGATGAGCACCGATCCGGGCCGCCGGGCCGTCGAACCGAACGCCGGCGCCGAGGAGTTGGTCGCCCCCGGCTCGATCCGGCACAGCCTGATCGAGCTGGCGGTCGCGGCCGTCCTGGCCGAGATCCTGTTCGGCCTGGTCGGCGGGCTGCCGGCGGCGGCCGCCGGTGCGGTGCTGTTCGCCCTGGCCGCCCTGCCGACCGCCCGCTACGTCGCCGGCGCCGGCTTCCTGGACGTGGGCCTGCGCCGCCGGTCGCGGCTGATGGACTCGCACGAGCCCGGCCTCGGCGACTGGCGCTGGACCGTTCGCCAGGGACTGGCCCCGGACGGCGACGTCCAGCCGCTGCGCGGCAGACTCCAACGGCTGTTCGCCGCCCGCCTGTCGGAGGCCCACAACCTCTCGCTCGCCGACGACCGGGACCGCGACCGGGCGGCCGACCTCATCGGCCCCGGGCTCTGGCCGTGGATCGACCCGGCGGCCCAGGCTCCGGCCCCGACCGTCCCGCCGGACGTCCTGCTCGCCCTGGTCGACCGGCTCGAATCCCTGTAGCCGCCCGACCCGCCCGCCTCGCCCCCCGTCTCGTCCCGCTCGTCGTGTCCCGCACCGGCCGTCCCGCACCGGCCGACCCCCCACAACCCGCCCCGCCGGCCCACCCGGCGCCGCACTGCCGCCCGCAGCCACCGGGCCCCTACCGTCCCGTCAGGAGAGCCATGACCGCCGTTCCCCAGGCCCCCGCTGACCCGAGCGCCGCCCCGGCCGCCCCGGAGGCCGCCCCGGACGGCTCCGGCGCGCCCGTCGAGCTGACGCCGCAGCAGGCCGGCGAGTGCGCCCGCACGGTGCTGAAGGAGGTCGAACGCGCCGTCGTCGGCAAGCCCGAGGCGCTGCGCCTGGTGATGCTGGGCGTTCTCGCGGGCGGCCACGTGCTGATCGAGGACCTGCCGGGGCTCGGCAAGACCCTGCTCGCCCGCTCCTTCGCGACCACCCTCGGCCTGGACTTCCGTCGGATCCAGTTCACCCCCGACCTGCTGCCCTCCGACGTCACCGGCGCACCCTTCTACGACCAGCGCAGCGGCGAGATGGTGTTCCGGCCCGGCCCGCTCTTCACCCAACTGCTGCTCGCCGACGAGATCAACCGGACGCCGCCGAAGACCCAGGCCGCGCTGTTGGAGGCGATGGCCGAGGGGCAGGTCTCGGTCGACGGGGCGACCCGCCGGCTGCCGCAGCCCTTCGCGGTGATCGCCACCGCCAACCCGATCGAGTACGAGGGCACCTACTCGCTGCCCGAGGCCCAGCTGGACCGCTTCCTGCTCCGGGTGCGGATGGGCTACCTGTCCACCGGCCTGGAGGCCGCGATGCTGCGGGCCCGACTGGACCGGTCGGCGCCCGAGACGGTCCTGGACACCGTCAGCAGCCCGGCCGAACTGCTCGCCATGCGGGCGGCGGTGGAGCGCGTCGAGGTGGACGACGACCTCGTCGACTACGTGATCGCCCTGGTCGACGCCACCCGCAACGACCCGCAGATCCAGGTCGGCGCCTCGCCCCGCGGCGGCCTCGCACTGGTGCAACTGGCCCGCGCCCGCGCGATGCTGGAGGGCCGCGACTTCCTCACGCCGGAGGACGTGAAGGCGCTCGCCGTCCCCGCCCTGGCCCACCGGATCACCCTCAAGCCGGAGCTGTGGGTGCGCCAGATCGACGCGGACGAGGTGCTGGCCCGGGTGGTCGCGGCCGTCCCGGCCCCGCAGACCCTGCCGCGGGCCTCCGACGCCGCCGGCTCGGGCGCGGACGCCGCGCGGTGACCGCCGAACGACCCGCCGGCGCCGGGGCGGCCGGCACCCCGGCGGCCGCACCGCCCGCGCAGCGGGCCGGGCGGCTCGCCGCCCAGACCGGGGAACGGGCACGGCGCCCGGTCCGCCGCCTCGCCACGGCCCCGGCCGGCGCCGGCCGGCCGGCCGCCGCGCCGACGCACGGCCCGGCCACGACCGTCTCCGGTGCCGCGCCGGCCACGACCGTCTCCGGTGCCGCGCCGGACCGGCCGGCGCCGGGCCCGCGCCGCCGGGGCGCCCGCCGCTCGGCCGGCGCCGCGCCCGGCGACCCGGTCATCGCCCGCATCCTCGCCCGGAGCGCCCGCGCCACCGCGGAGGGCCTGCCCAGCACCCCGCCCTCGCCGCACTGGCGGCCCGCCGAGCGGACCCTGCGCCTGCTCACCGTCGCCACGGCCGCGGCGGCGGCCGCCCTGGCCACCGGCCACGCCTGGCTGCTCGCCCTGGCCGCGGGCCCCGCCGTCCTGCTCGTGCTGGCCGCGCCCGGCGGCAGCCGGCCCACCACGCTGGCCACGACGGCCACCGTCGCGCCGCGCCGCTGCTTCGAGGGCGAGCGCATCATCGCGCGCATCAAGGTGGAGCACGACGGCCGGATCGGCCCGCTCGACCCCACCGTCGTCCTCGGGCCGGGCCTCGTCCTGGAGGCGCTGACCGTGCGGCCCACCGGCGTGGACCTCGCCCTGCGCGCCGACAGCTGGGGCCGCTGGAGCCTGGGCACCGTCGACCTCGACGTCCACGACGCCGGCGCACTGGCCCGCCGCACCGTGCGCACCGACCTCGGCACCGCCGACGTCTTCCCGGTGCCCGGCGCGGCCCGCCTCACCCCGATCCCGGTCCGGCTGCCCGAACGCCTCGGCGAGCACACCACCGGCCACGACGGCAGCGGCGTCGAGGTGATCGGCGTGCGCCCCTACGTCCACGGCGAGCGGCAGCGGCGCATCCACTGGCCGTCCACCACCCGCCGCGGCAGCATCCAGATCAACCAGTTCGCCGCCGAGCGGGCCGCCGACGCCGTCGTCCTGCTCGACACCCTCGGCGACATCCACGACCCGGCCACCGGGGTGTCCAGCCTGGACGAGAGCCTGCGCGCCGCCGCCGGCCTCACCCGCGCCTACCTCGGCCGACACGACCGGATCGGCCTGGTCGCGGTGGGCGGCCGGCTCCGCTGGCTCACCGCGGCCACCGGGGACCGGCAGTTCTACCGGATGGTCGAGAGCGTGCTGGAGGTCCGTCAGGACCGGGCCCACCGCGGGCCCGTCCTGCCCCGGCTGCCGCTGCCCGCCCTGCCGCGCCACGCACTGGTGTACGCGTTCACCACGCTCGCCGACCAGCGGATCCTTGAGGTGCTGGGCCGCATCGGCGACCGCGGCAACCCGCTCGTCGTGGTGGAGATCCCGGTCGGCGAGCCGTCGGTGGAGCCGGGCGACGAGGTCGGCGCCCTCGCCCTGCGGCTCTGGCGGGCCGAGCGCGAGGCGATGCGCGCGGCCCTGCGCGCCCGCGGTGTCCCGGTCGCCCGCCACACCGCCGGCGAGGCACTCGACCTCGCCCTCGCACCACTGCTGCGCCGCCGGATCGGGGGAGGAGTCCGATGAGCGACCCGACGAGCGGGAGCCGCGCGCCGGCCGGCCCGACGGGCCCTTCGCCGGTTCGCACGGGCGCCGGCGAAGGGCCCGTCGGCCGGCCGACGGCCGCGGCACCGCCGCGCTGGGCGGCGTGGGCCGAGCGGGCAGCCCTCTGCGTCGTCGGCGACGCCCTGGTGCTGGCCTCCTTCGGCGCCGGCGGCGAGGGCGGCGGCGGCGCGGCCCGGCTGGGGCCGATCGGCCTGGTGGCCGCACTGGCCCTGGCGACCTGGGCCGCCCCGCCGCCGCCCCTGCCGGCCCGCCGTCCCAGCACCTGGCCGGCCCGGCTCGCCGCCCAGCGGAACACCGTGCTCGCCACCGGCAGCGTCGTGCTCGCGGCGCTCGGCGAGCCGTCGCTCTGGCAGGGCGCGGCCGTGGCCGTCCTGCTGATCGGCTATCTGCTGCTCGTCGACGCCCTCGGGCCGGACCGCCGGCGCCCGCGCCCCGCGCACGCGCTCGCCGCCCTGGCGGTGTCCGCGCTGGTCCTGCCGCCGGCGTTCGCCTCGACCGGGGCAGCGGAGTGGTCGCGCCCGGTGGCGGTGCTCGGCGTCGTGGTGGCCGCGGTCGGCGTCGGCCTGGCCCTCGGCACCCGCCGCCACCCGGACGGGGACGCGGACGCGGCCGGAGCGGGGCCGAGGCCCGGAAGCTGAGCGGCCGCCGGGCGGCCGGGCACGCTCCGACGGACGGCAGGCCGCCCGGCCCGGCCCCGGCCGAGCCCGCTCACCCCGCCCCACCCTGCCCCGCCCCGCTCCGCCCCGCCTCGTGTCCAGTCCGGTGGCGAGCCGTCACCACCTTGTCGTGTCTTCTTCATCTGAAGCATGCTCAGGCAGCCGATCCTTCGGGTCGGCAGCACAGCCCCAGCTTCCGACGAGGAGACAGCAACAGTGACCGCTCGCCGTACCATCACCGGCGCACTCGCCACCGGCCTGCTCACCGCAGCCGCCGCCCTGCTCCCGCTGCAGCCCGCCGCGGCGGCCGGCGACGGCAGCCTCCCCTTCGGCTCGGCCACCACGGTCGGTCTGCACAACACCTACGACCCGGCCGCGTTCGGCTACCTCGCCCAGAGCCTGGACACCGGCACCGGCATGATCGAGCTGGACGCCTGGACGGACACCATCACCAAGGAGTGGAAGGTCAGCCACTCCAACCCGCTCGGCAACTCCAACAACTGCGTCACCGCCGCCACCCCGGCCCAGCTCTACACCGGCGGGGCCAACAAGAACCTGGAGACCTGCCTGGACGACGTGCGGGTCTGGCTCGGAGCCCACCCCGCCGCCGGGCCGCTGGTGGTCAAGCTCGAACTCAAGGGCGGCTTCGCCGCCAACCGCGGCATGGGCCCGGCCCAGCTCGACGCGCTGATCGCGGGCCACCTCGGCTCCACGGTCTTCCGGCCCGCCGACCTGCTGGCCAAGCCCGGCGGCGGCTCGTACGCGAACGCCGACGAGGCGGCCCGGGCGGGCAACTGGCCGACCCGGTCGGCCCTCGCCGGGCGGGTGCTGGTGTACGTCATCCCCGGCACGTTCGAGGAGAGCAACCCCTTCGACACCCTCCACACCGACGTCGAGTACGGCCGCCACCTGCGCGACCTCGCCTCGGCCGGCCGGATCGGCGACGCCCAGGTCTTCCCCGCCGTGCACGGTGCGAAGGCCGGCGACCCGCGCACCGGGTACGGGGACGCGGCCATCCGCCCGTGGTTCGTGGTCTTCGACGGTGACGCCGCGGCCTACACCGGCGGCATCGACACCTCCTGGTACGACAGCCGGCACTACCTCCTCGTGATGACGGACGCCCAGAACGTCGCCCCCGCCATCAGTGCCACCGACCCGACCGCCGACCAGGCCCGAGGCCGTACCGAGCAGCTCGCCCGGGCGCACGCCAGCATCGTCTCCAGCGACTGGCGCCACCTGCCCGCCGTCCAGTCCCTCGTCCTGCCGCGCGGCTGACGGCCGCCGGCGACGCACCGGCAGGTGTCGCGTACGCACGCCCCGAAGCCGTACCGGGGCGTGCGTACGCGCCACGCGACGACCACGGCCGGCCGGGGGATGGTTCGCGTGGAACCCATCCCCTCTTCGGGGCGTCATGATCAGTGACGGTCATGATCACTGACGAAGGAGACGCTGATGGAAACCACCGGAGCGCGCCGGTCCCGCCGGGCGGTCCTGGCCCTCGGGGCGGGGACGGCGCTGGCCGCCGGTCTCGCCTTGGCCGGGAGGGCGCACGCGGCCCCCGCCCCCGCCGGTGCGGCGGCCGGCCCGGACGCCACGCTCTGCGCGGAGCTGGCCGGCCTGGAACGCGAGTACGGCGCCCGGCTCGGGCTGTTCGCCCACGACACGGGCACCGGGCGGACGCTGGCGCACCGGGCGGACGAGCTGTTCCCGCTCTGCTCCGTCTTCAAGCCGCTGGCCGCGGCGGCCGTGCTGCGGGACCTCGACCGGGACGGCGAGTTCCTGGCCCGGCGGATCCACTACACGGAGCAGGACGTCAAGGACTCGGGTTACGGCCCGGTGACCAAGGACCACCTCGCCACCGGCATGACGGTCGAGGAGCTGTGCGCCGCCGCCGTCGGCCAGAGCGACAACGCCGCCGCGAACCTGCTGCTCCGCGAGCTGGGCGGCCCGACGGCCGTGACCCGCTTCTGCCGTTCCATCGGGGACGGGCGGACCAGGCTCGACCGCTGGGAGCCGGAGCTCAACTCGGCCGAGCCGTGGCGCAGCACCGACACCACCACCCCCCGCGCCGTCGCCCGGACCTTCGCGCGGGTGCTCCTCGGCGACGTGCTCGAACCCCGCGACCGGGCCCGGCTGACCGGCTGGATGATCGCCAACACCACCAACACCGACCGGTTCCGGGCCGGCTTCCCGGCGGACTGGGTCCTCGCCGACAAGACCGGCGGCGGGTCGGCCTACGGCGTGTCGAACGACGTGGGCGTCGTCCGGCCGCCGAACCGGAAGCCGATCGTGGTGGCCGTCCACACGACCACCTGGGCGGCCGCGGGCCCCCAGCACAACGAGATGGTCAAGCGGGCCGCCGAGCTGGTCGCGGGCACCCTGACCTGAGGCCGCCGGCCGCCGGACCGGACCCGGCGGCACGCCGTGCCGCCCAAACCCCGGCGCCCTCGGGTCGCGCGGGTTTGGACGGCACGGCGGCGGACCAGGATTCGGGTTGTCCCGTTCATGCCCGAGTTCTGGGGGTCGCCCCGTGCGCCGCACGACCGCGTTCCTGCTCCCGGCCGTCCTGTCCCTCGCCGCCGTCCTCGCCCCAGCGCCGTCCGCCACGGCCGCGCCGTCCGCCACGGCCGCGCCGTCCGCGCCGGCCGGAGTCGCGCCGTCCGGAGCCGCTGCGTCGGGCAGGGCTGCGGCCGTGCCCGACCCGGTGGTCTTCGTCCACGGCCGGAACGCCGGCCCCGGCGTCTGGGGCAGTATGACCGCCTCCCTCCGGGCCGCCGGCTATCCGGCCGACCGGCTCTTGGCGTGGAGCTACGACAGCACCCTCTCGACCAACGAGGTGCTCGCCGGCCGGCTGGCCGCCTACGTGGACGACGTGCTCCGCCGGACCGGCGCGGACAGGGTCGACATCGTCGCCCACTCGCTCGGCAGTCTGCCCAGCCGCTGGTACGTCAGGTTCGGCGGCGGGGCCGCGAAGGTCGGGCACTGGATCTCGCTGGCCGGCCCCAACCACGGCACCACGGTTGCCTGGCTCTGCGCCCTCTGGGACCAGGGGTGCCGCGACATGACCCCCGGCTCCTACGTCGTGACCAGGCTCAACGAGGGCACCCCCACCCCGGCCCCGGTCCGGTACACCACGCTCTGGTCGCCCTGCGACGAGCAGATCGCGCCCACCTCCAGCACCCGGCTGGACGGCGCGGTCGACGTCCGGACGGCGTGCCTCAAGCACAACGACCTGCTGACCGACCCGGCCGTCCAGGCCCGCGTCCGCGAGGCACTGGCGGGGTGATCGTTCGGCCGACGGCTTCCGCCCCGGCCCGGTACGGTCCCGGCCCGGCTCGGCCCCGCCCCAGCCCCACCCCCCCGGCATGGTCCCGGCCCGCCGCGGTGGCGGCCGGCCGGGTGGCCGGTGCGCCGGCGGGGCGGGCCGGGGAGGTTCAGCACTGGGGCCGACGGCCGTGGTTGGCCTTGCTCCGGCTGCGTGCCTTCTTCTTCCGGCGCCGCTTCGACGACATGGCCGCTCCTCTCCCGGTCGGTCGGCACCGGCCCTCGGGGAAGTGGTGCCGCGCGGGCGGCGAGGGCGGTGCTCCGCGGTCGGGCCCGCCGGCGGCGGGGCCCGACCTCCATGGTCCGCCGCCGGGGCCGGGAGCGAAAGGCGAGCAGGCCGGGGGGGCGCGCAGGCCGCTCCCGCGCTGCGCTCCGGTACCGCACTGCGGTACCCGTTCCGACGGGGGAGCCGGGGTCCTCGCCCGGCCTGCCGCCCTGACGCGGGCAGCCGGGGTCCTGGCCCGGCCTGCCGCCCTCAGAAAGTGTTGGGTAATCGGATGATTACTGGTTCTTGAGGTCGTCGGCGAGGCGGCGGGCTGCTTCGGTCTCGATGGGGCCGCGCGGTTCGACCTCCTCGCCGGCGAGGCGGGCGGCCATGAGCCGGATCATCGCAACCTTGATCATCGCTTCGGCGTGCGCGGTCTTGCGCTCGTAGTCCCGTGCCAACCGTCTGCACCGTCCCAGCCAGGAGAATGTCCGCTCGACCACCCACCTGCGGGGCAGCACCTGGAACCCTTTCACATCCGCATTGCGCGGCACCGCGACGATCTCCAGGTTCTCGTGCTCGGCCGCCCAGCCGACCAGGCCCGCGTCGACCACATTCACGTAGCCGCCGTCGACCCAGACCAGCCCGACCTGCGGAAACAGGTTCCGGATCCCGCTGAGGACCAGCTTCGCGCCCGCCCGGTCCTGCACCGAGGCCGAGTGCACCACCGCCCGCAGCACGAGCCCGCAGGTGTCCACCAGCAGGTGCCGCTTACGGCCCCGCACCCGCTTGCCCGCGTCGTAGCCGATCGCCTGCCCGCCCTGGTGGCTGCGGGCCGACTGCGAATCCAGCACCGCCGCCGAGGGCTGCGGGTCCCGGCCGTCCGCCACCCGGACCCGCTCGCGCAGCGTGTCGTGAACCCGGTCCCAGGTGCCGTCCGCCGTCCACGCGCGAAACCAGCGGTAGGCCACGTCCCACGGGGCGAGATCATGCGGCACCAGCCTCCACGCACAGCCGCTGACCAGCACGTACAGCACAGTGTCCACGACCAGCCGACGCGGGAACTTCAACGGACGGCCGGCCCGGCGCAGATCCCGCACCGGCAGCAGCGGCTCGATCGCCGCCCACTGAGCGTCCGTCAACGACGAGTCATAGGACGGCTTGCACGCACAGACACACATGGCGGTGATCTTCGCGGACAGGGCAACGCAAAGATCACCACCAGTGGATCACGCCATGAAGTTGATCAATTACCCAACACTTTCTCAGGCGGGCGGGCGGACCACCCCCAGCAGGAGCGCCACCAGCTCGTCCACCACCTGCTCCATCGAGGCCTCGAACTGGCCGGCCGTCCAGTCGTGCAGCAGCCCGTTGACGGCGCCGATGAACGCCGTCGCGGCGATCCGGTAGTCCCGTTCCGCGGCCTCGCCGCGCTCCGCGGCGGCCCGGGCCTCGGCGAGGATCAGCTCCACCCAGCGGGAGCGCCGGACCAGTCGCTGGCGCTCCAGCGCCGCGCTGACGCCGATGATCTCGACGAAGGCGATCCGCAGCCGGCGCGGGTCGTCGGTCGCCGCCGCGACGTAGGCGCGCAGCACCGCCCTGATCCGTGCCTCGAAGGCGAGGCCCGCGGAGTCGCCGAGGGCGGCCAGGACGGCCTGCTCCGTCCAGTCGTTGACCACCAGGTGCAGCTGGGCGAGGACGTCCTCCAGGTTGCGGAACTCCTCGTAGAACTGGCGGGTGGACAGGCCGGCCGCCTCGCAGAGCGCCGTCACCGAGGCGGCCCGGTAGCCCGGCCGGTCGCCGAACTGGTCCAGGGCGGCCCGGAGGAAGCGTTCGCGCCGCTCGGCCCGCCGCTCCTGCGCGGACCGTCCGCCGTACGTGCCCGTGGGCCCACCTGCCACTGCCGCCGCCCCCGATCGCCGCTGATGATCCTTCAATTGTTGCCCACCGACGTCTTGTCAGGGTCGGCAGGTCGTCCCTACCGTCGAGTAACGCAATCTGACAAACCTCCTTTTCAGACTCTGCGCGTTCTCGCGAAGGAGCGGCGATGACAGCCCCCGCACACCCCGCCTCCCCCCGTCCGTCCCGGATCTCCCGGCGCACCCGGGCCCTCGGCGGCCTCGCGGCCGCCCTCGGCCTGGCCCTCACCGCCTCGGCCACGGCGCCCGCGGGAGCGGCCGCCGCTGCGTCCCCCGCCGCGGGCCAGGGGCTGCGGGAGGTGATGTTCGTCGGCAACAACTGGGACGGCACGGCGGACGTCATCCGCTCCACCGGCGACCTCGCCCGGATCGGGCGCGTCAACGTGATCCCGGACAAGGAGCAGCGGCTCACCGAGATCTACCTCAACCCTGTCAAGCTCGCCTACTTCCTGGGCATCCGGCTCGGCCCCGGGGAGGGCCACGACCAGTTCGTCGACGACATGTACTCCACCCCGGACGGCACCGCCGTGGTCGTCTCCCGGCCGAGCTTCGCCGACGTGGTCTCCATCGACCTCGCCACCGGGCGGATCAACTGGCGCTTCCCGGTCTCCGGCTACCGCTCCGACCACATGGCGCTCTCCCCGGACGGCACCCGGGTGGCGGTCTCCGCGTCCACATCCAACACCGTCCACGTGCTGGACGTCCGCACCGGCGCGCAGCTCGGCTCGTTCGGGACCGGGGACAAGCCGCACGAGAACCTGTTCACCGACGGCGGCCGGCGGATCTGGAACATGTCGATCGGCGAGGTGAACACCGCCCTCGACGCGCCGTGGCTGGACTGGACGAAGGGCGACCGCCGGATCACCGTGGTGGACGCCGACACCTTCGCGCAGACCCGGGTGATCGACATGCGCGAGCGGCTCGACGCCTTCGGCCGCTCGGACCTCTCCGACGCGATCCGCCCGGCCGCCTTCACCCCCGACGAGTCGAAGCTCTACTTCCAGGTGTCGTTCTTCAACGGCTTCGTGGAGTACGACGTGGCCGGCGACCGGATCACCCGGATCAAGACCCTGCCGAAGAACCCGGCGACCAGCGAGGACCGCACCACCTGGGTCAACGACTCGCGCCACCACGGGCTCTCGATGAGCCCCGCCGGCGACAAGCTCTGCGTCGCCGGGACGATGGACGACTACGCGACGGTCGTCGACCGCGCCACCCTGCAGGAGGGGCCGCTGGTGCCCGCCTCGAAGCCGTACTGGGCCACCGTGAGCGGCGACGGCAAGTCCTGCATCATCTCGGAGAGCGGCGCCGACCAGGTCACCGCGATCGACTTCGCGACGGGGCTCAGGACCGCCTCCGTGCCGGTCGGCGACCACCCGCAGCGCGTCCGCCTCGGCCACGTCGCGGCCGACTGGACCGGCCCGTCCGGCCGCTGACGGCCGGACCGGGTACGGACGGCCGCCGCGGCGGGGCGCGCCGCCGGTGATCGGTAGAATCGCCGGTCATGGCGGACCCCCAGGACGACGACCCGTTGCGGCCCGGCGGCGGCGGGCCGCCCGCACCACCCGGCGGACACGGCACCGGTCGCGGTGCGGAGGTCGGGCTGATCTGGGCGCAGACCCTCGACGGTGTGATCGGGGCCGACAACGACATGCCGTGGCGGCTGCCCGAGGACCTGGAGCACTTCAGGGCCACCACGCTCGGCCACCCGGTGGTGATGGGCCGTCGGACCTGGGACGCGCTCCCGCCGCGGTTCCGCCCGCTGCCCGGCCGGCGCAACATCGTGGTGACCCGCGATCCGCAGTGGGCGGCCGACGGCGCCGAACGGGCCGGCTCCGTCGGCGAGGCCCTGGAGCTCGCCGCCGGGTCGCCGGCGCCGGCCGCCGGGCAGGTGTGGGTGATCGGCGGCGGGCAGATCTACCGCGCCGCCATGGAGTACGCCGTGACGCTCTCGGTGACCGAGATCGACCTGTCGGTGGCGGGCGACACCTACGCCCCGGCCCCGGGCCCGGGGTGGAGCGTCGTCGAGGAGCAGGGCTGGCGCCCCTCGACCTCCGGGCTGCGCTACCGGATCCTCAGGTACGAGCGCCGCCGACCGGGCCCGAACGGCGGCGAGGCGGCTCAGGACGTGCCGTAGACGATCACGAAGTCGTCGTGGACGTGCCGGCCGGGCCTGGCGTCCGCCTCGTCCAGGGCGTCGCGGACGGCCTGCAGCCGGTCGACCGCCAGCTGCAGCGGCGGCTCGTCCGGCTGGTAGGTGTACCGGATCGGGTAGTCGACGCCCTTCTCCGTGCTCATCTCGATGTGGCAGCCGAGCACGTGGCTCACCGGGTGCGTGGCCGCGAAGGCGATCAGCCGGTCGATCGTCGCGGTGTAGGCGTCCCAGTCGGCGACGTACAGCCGGCCCGGGTAGACGGTGTCGCCGGTGAGCAGGAAGCCGGTGAACGGGTCGAAGTAGGAGATCGCCGCCTCGTGGTGGCCGGGGCCGGGCAGGCAGGTCAGCACCCGGCCGCCGAGGTCCAGCCGGGCCGGCCGGTCGAGGTCGTCGTCCAGGCCCAGGAAGGCCCGGACGGTGGCGAGCTCCGCGCCCACCACCACCGTGTCGGCGCGGTCGGCGAACTGCGCGTCCCCCGCGACGTGGTCCCCGTGTCCGTGGCTGTGCAGCACGACCAGCCGGTAGCCGGGGCGCGGGTGGCGGTCGAGCCAGCGCTCCACCAGCTCGTCGACGACGCGGCGGAGCGGGAAGTACTCGGCGGACGCGGTGGCGCCGGTGTCCAGCAGCACGGCGCGGTCGTTGCCGAAGAGCAGGAACAGGAACGGCGCCTCGTAGTTGACCGCCATGTTCTGCCGCAGGATCACGGTGTGCTCGTCGTAGTGGTGGACCTGGAGCTCCGGGTCCGTGTTGTGCTTGGCGGACTCGGAGCCGTGGATCCACCGCACGTCGAGCGAGCGCCCCGCGAGGTGTGCGGACGCGTCGGCGAAGTCGATCGGGTGCGGGTCGGGGGTCATGCCGCCTCCTGGTTCCGGTCAGCGCGTCGGCTTCCCGTCTGCCCCCCGGCGGACGGGCGCGGCACCCCCTGCGGGAGCCACCGGATGCGAACCTACCAGGCGCCTGTGACAGCGCCCGTCCGGGATGTTCGAGGCCTCACGGCCCCCGTGCCCTGCGCACGCGTGGCCCTGCGTCCCCGTGGCCCCGCGCCCCGTGCCGCCCGCGGTTCCGAGTGTCACGGGCCGCGGGTGGCAGGGGGCGCGTGGCCGGCGCGGGTGTCAGTCGACCAGGTTGACCGGGCGGTAGGCGTGGTAGCCGTCACCGGACTTCAGGCCGTAGCTGTGCGTGGCGTACCGGGTGCCGACCTTGCCGGCCTGCTCGTACGACTTGTAGGAGGTGCGCTTGCCGTCCACCCAGCCGTCGAAGATGACGACGTGCCGGTGTTTCGGGTCGTTGCTGTTGGCCTTGATGACCAGGTCGCCCTGGCGCAGGTCCTGCATCGCGATCGGCCTGGTCCAGCCGTCGTTCTTCAGCGACACCGTGTTCGGGCCCGACTTGGGGAGCCTGAGGGCCATCGAGGCGTAGCCGGAGCAGTCCTGGCGGTAGCCGTCCTTCCAGGTCTTCTTCTGGCTGTACGGCACGGCCCTGCCCGCGTTGTCCGTCAGCCAGACCTTCGCGCGCCGGATCTCCTCGGCCCGGGTGATCTTCGCGGCCGCGGCCCGCTCGGTCTCCGAGCCGGCGTCGAGGGCCTCACCGCCCTCGTCCTCGGTGTCGAGGACCGGATCGGCGACCTCGGAGACCGCGGCGGGGGGCAGGGCATCGGCGGGCCGCGCGACGGCCGGCCCGGTGAGGACGAGCGAGCCGAGCACGGCGGCGGCGAGGGCGGCGACGGTCGAACGGCGGATGTGCTTCATGGTGGTGCCTCCTGCGGCAGGTGGTGCGGGAAGGGGGGAGGTGGAGCTCCGGAAGGGGCGTCAGCCCTGGTGGGCCAGGCGGCGCAGGGCCGCCCGGTCGGCGTGGAAGACACTGGCGTCGACCTTGCCGGGCGTGCCCGGCACCGACGCGCGGTCGCTGTACTGCCAGAAGTCCCAGCCCTTGGCGCCGGGCAGCGGCTCGGGCGGGGTGGTGCCGTAGCGGGCGAGCCAGAGCGGGTAGCCGCTCAGCTCCTCGGTCCCGCCGAGGCAGTCGTCGACGAAGTTCTTGCGGGTGTAGACGATCGGCGTGGCGCCGGTGGCCTGCTGCACCCGCTGGAGGAAGGCCTTCACCTGGCCGAGCCGGAGCCGGTGGCCGCCGCTCCGGCACTGTTCGAGGTCCAGCACCGGCGGCAGCTCGCCCGGCCGGGTGCCGGAGAAGCCCTCGCGGTGCAGCACGTCGAGGAAGTGGTCGGCCTGGGCGGTGCCGTCCTGGTCGGCGGTGAAGTAGTGGTAGCCGGTGCGGACCAGGTCCACCGAACGGGCGCCGGCGAGGTCCCGGCCGAACCAGCCGTCGGTGAAGCCGGTGCCCTGGGTGGCCTTGAGCATCACGAAGGACTGGCCGCTGCGGGCGATCGCGGGCCAGTCGAAGGCCTGGTCCTCCTTCGGGCCGTGGTCGCCGTGGTAGCTGTCGATGCCGCGCACCGCGTAGGCGTCCGGACCGGTGCCCGCGGCGCCGGCCGGCGAGGCCGGCCCCAGGGCGGTCGCGCCGACGGCGGACGCCACGACCGCGGCGACGGCGGCCGCCCGGACGGCCCGGTGGACCTTGCTGCGGAATCGGAGCTTCACGTCGGGTTCTCCTCTGCTGTGGTTCCAGGGTGGTGACGGAGCGTTCGGTCCGGCGCCGTGCCGGTCGGCGGTTCCGCTGCCTGATGAGAGCTTCGCCCAGCGGCGGCCCGGCCTGCACCGGTTGCCTGTTGTCGCCCGGTCGGGACATCTCGACAACCCATCTGACCTGCCGCTATCACTCGTCAGAGGGGAATGCCCGACACCGCGTGACCCGCCCGGCGCCCAGTCGTTGACGGGTCGGGAGCGAGCGGAGCGGGGGCCGACGGTGAGCACGGAGAGCGACCCGGGGCGGTCGGACGGGGCCGGATTCGGAACGGTGCTGCGCACGCTGCGCCGCGACGCCAGGCTCTCGCAGGCCGATCTCGCCGGCCAGGTGCACTACGACAAGAGCCACATCAGCAAGGTGGAGAACGGCGACAAGCCGGCCACCGCCGAGTTCGCCCGCGCCTGCGACCGGGCCCTGCGGGCGGGCGGCTCACTGGTCGCGCTGGCGACGCGCGGCCACTGCCCCTACCCGGGCCTCGCGTCCTTCCGGGCGGAGGACGAGCGCTGGTTCCACGGCCGCGACCGGGCCCGCGCCGCGCTGCTGGGCCTGCTCGCCGAGCGCCGCGCCGACCGCGGCGGTCCCGTCCTGGTGGTCGGTCCGTCCGGGGCCGGAAAGTCCTCACTGCTGCGGGCCGGCCTGGTGCCCGCCCTGCGGCGCGGCGCCCTGGCCGGCCTCGGCCCCGCCTCCGCCGCCGTCCTCACCCCGACCGGCCGCCCGCTCGACCGGCTCGCCGAACTCGCCGACGGCCCGGAGGCCGTGTGGATCGTCGACCAGGCCGAGGAGCTGTTCACTCTCTGCGCCGACCCCGAGCAGCGGCGGGCTTTCCTGGACGCGCTCTGCCGCGAGGCCGGCCCCGAGGGCGGCCGACCGGTGGTGCTGGGGCTCCGCGCCGACCTGTACGGGCACTGCCTGGCGCACGACGGCCTGCTGAAGGCCGTCCGGCGCGGCCAGCTGGCCCTCGGGCCGATGAACGCCGCCGAGCTGGCCGAGGCGATCACCGGGCCCGCCCGCACCGCCCGGCTGGAGCTCGAACCCGGTCTGCTGGAGCTGATGGTCACCGACCTCGGCCTGGAGGGCGCCGGAACCGCCGGCACCGCGGGCGCCTACGACCCCGGCGCCCTGCCGCTGCTCGCCCACACCCTGCGCGCCGTCTGGCAGCAGCGCGCCGGACGCTCCCTCACCCTGGCCGGCTACCGGGCGATCGGCGGGCTGCACGGCTCGGTCGCCGCGACGGCCGAGCGCGCCTGGGCCCGGCTGGAGGACGATGCGGCGCGGGCCACCGCCCGCCGGGTGCTGCTCCGGCTGGTCCACCTGGGTCCGGACGGCCAGGGCTCGCGCCGCCGGGTCGACCGCGCCGCCCTGGCGGGCCGGCCCGGGTCCGATCCCGGCGCGTCGCTGTCCGGTCCGGACACCTCTGCGGCCGGCTCCGGCGGGCCCGCCCCCGGGGTGCCCGGCTCGGGCCCCGACGCGCCCGGCCCCCCATCGGAGGACCGCGTGCTCGACCAGGTGCTCGCCTCCTTCGCCGACGACCGCCTGATCACCGTCGACGCCAGCGGCGTGACGCTCTCCCACGAGGCCCTGCTCCGCGCCTGGCCGCGCCTGCGCGACTGGGTCGAGGAGGGGCGGGCCGGCCTGCGCCTGCACCAGCAGCTCACCCAGGACGCCGAGCACTGGGCCGGGGCGGGCCGGGAGGAGGCGCTGCTCTACCGCGGCAGCCGACTGGAGCTGGCGCGCGAACGGGCGGCCGAGCCCGCCGGCGAGGAGCTGCTCACCCTCGTCGAGCGGGAGTTCCTGGCCGCCGCGACGGCCCGCGCCGAGCAGGAGCACCGGGCCGAGCGGCGCCGGGTGCGGACGCTTCGCCACCTGGTGGCGGGGCTCGCCCTGCTGCTGGTGTCGGCGCTGCTCGCGGGCGGCTTCGCCTGGCAGCAGTGGGACCGCGCGACCGTCGCCAACCGCACCAACCTCGCCCGCGCGCTGCTCTCCGACGCCGAACGCAACGCGGGCCGGGATCCGTACGCGGCGATGCTGGAGTCGGTCGAGGCCCGCCGGGTCGCGCTGTCCGGCGGGACCGGCCTGCGGCGGCCGGCCGAGGACGCGGTGCTCAGCACCCAGTCCGAGTACCTGACCGGGCGGATCCCCGGCTTCGCCCTGGGCGTCAACGGGCTGGCGATCAGCCCCGACGGGCGGCTGGTGGCGACCGGCGACTCCCAGGGACAGGTGGCGCTCTGGGACGCGCACAGCATGGCCCGGGTGGCCGAGCTGCAGGGCCACGACGTCCACGCGCCCGTGCAGGACGTCAGGTTCAGCCCCGACGGATCGCTGCTGGCCGTGACGGTCACCAGGAAGCAGGGCCTGCGCATCCTGCTCTGGCGGGTCGCCGACCGGCAGCGGTTGCCGTCCCCGGTGATGCCGCAGAGCTCCCCGATCGGCACCTCGGCCGCCAAGCGGTTGGCCTTCAGCCGGGACGGCGCCCTGCTCGCGGCCGCCAGCAGCGACGCCGCCCCGCCCGGACACGGGTGCGTCTGGGTGTGGCGCACGGACGCGGGCGCCGCACCCCCGGTGCGGACGCTGACCGGCCACACGGGGGTGGTCCAGGGCGTCGCCTTCGGGCCGGGGCACCTGCTCGCCTCCGCGTCCACCGACGGCGACGTGCTGGTCCGGGACTTGGGGGACCTGGGGGAATCGCAGGACGCCGATCCGTCCCGGGCCCCGGAGGGAGGGGCGACGACGGTGTTCTCCGGGCAGGCCCCGGCGCCGAAGTCGGTGGCCTTCGCCGCGGACGGGCGGCTGCTGGCGGTCGGCGGCGACCGCGGGCACATCCGGCTCTGGCGGCCTCCGGTGGACGGCGGCCCGGTCCCGGCCGCCCCGTTGCCTTCCGCCGCGGCGTCCCCGGCGCCCTCCGCCCCGGCGTCCCCGGCGCCCTCCGCCCCGTTGCCCTCCGCCCCGCCGCCGGGCGCCTCCGGCGCGGAGGGGGACGAGCCGCAGAGCTCCGCCCGGCTCCACCGGGTGGCCGGGCCCGCGGCCGACCGCCCCGCCGAGTGGACGTCCACCGACCTGCCGCCGGCCCACCAGGGGCCCGTCAACGCCCTGGCCCTCACCCCGGACGGAACCACCCTGCTCTCGGCCGGCGCCGACCAGACCACGCGCGTCTGGGACCTGCCCACCGGCCGGGTCGCGGCCGAACTGCGCGGCCACCCGACCTTCGTCCTCAACGTCGCCGTCGCCGGCGACAACCGGACCGTCGTCACCTCGGGGGGCATCAGCTCCCCGCCCGGCAGCGTCCTGCTCTGGGACCTGCACCGCGGCACCGACCTCGCACCGGGCCCCGACCGGCCCGCCGTCACCGCCGTCGCCTCGGCCGGTGACCGCGCGGCGGTCGGCACCGCCGACGGCCGGGTCGCCCTCTGGGACGTCGGCGGCCCCGTGCCGCGCCCGGTCACGGTCACCCCTCCCGACGGGCGGCGCGTCACCGCCCTCGCCTTCGACCGCCGCGGCCGCACCCTGGCGGCCGCCCGCGAAGGCGGCGCCGTCCACCTCCACCGCGCCGGGGACGGCGCGCGGACGGCAGCCGTCGACGTGGGCAGGTCCCCGACCGCACTCGCGCTCAGCCCCGACGGCACGGTGCTGGCCGTGGGCACGGCCGACGGCCGGCTGCTCACCGGACCGTCCGACGGCACGCCGTTGCGTGCCCGCCCGCTCGACCCGTGCGGTCCGGTGTACGCGGCGGTGTTCCTCGGCGACGGCGCCGACCTGGCCTTCGCCTGCGACTCGCAGCACGTCCACCTGCTCGCGGCCGCCGACCCGGACGCGCGCCCGCGGAAGAGCGGCATCTTCCACCCCGACCACCTGCGCCACCTCGCGGTCAGCCCGGACGGCCGGCTCCTGGCGACGGCCGGCAACGACCGCGTGGTCGTGGTCTGGGACGTCCGCACCGGCCGATCGCTGGGCGCCGATCCGAACCGCCCCGCGGAGCCCGAGGAGGCGGCGCGCACCGTGGGCTCCGACACCGTCCACGCCCTCGCCTTCGCCCCGGACGGCCGTACCCTCGCCGACGTCGGGCAGCAGGGCGCGCTGCGGCTCTGGGATCTCGACTCCCCGGCCCCGGCGGCCACCCTCACCGGCCCGGGCCTGCCGCTCAACGGACTCGCCTTCCTCCCCGACGGCCGCGTTCTGACGGGGGGTGACAGCGGCGCCGCCCCCGTCTGGAGCCTCGACCCGGCCGCTGCCGTCGCCGGGGCCTGTGCCGTCGTCCGTCCACCCCTGCCGCACCGCGACTGGCTCCGCCTCGCCCCCGGCGCCCCCTACCGCCCTACCTGCCCCTGACCGGCCCGGTCCCGGCCGCCGCCGAGCGGCGCACCGGTCCCGCCCCTCGGCGGCGGCCGGTGCGCCCGTCGGCGGTGGGTCGTCAGTGGCGGGGCTCGATCCTGAAGTCGAAGGCCGTGGTGCCCGGGTCGATGGCGGTGACCCCGCCGTCGACCGTGAGCGCGGCGCCGTTGACGTAGCTCGCCGCGGGGGAGAGCAGCCAGCCGATGGCTGCGGCGACCTCCTCCGGCTCGCCGGGCCGGGCGGCCGGGGAGAGCCGGGTGGCCTGCCGGTAGGCCTCGTCCACGCCGCCGGGCAGCTGCTCGGCGTCCGCGAAGCGCGTCATCCGGCGGTCCGCCATCTCCGTACGCACCCAGCCCGGGCAGACGGTGTTGGCCCGCAGCCCGAGGTGGCCGTAGTCGACGGTGAGCGAGCGGCAGAGCTGGAGCAGCGCGGCCTTGGAGGTGGCGTAGGCGGCGCTCCCCGGGCCGTTGCGCAGCGCGGAGACGGAGGCCACCGCGACGACCGAGCCCCGCGACCGCAGCAGGTGCGGCAGCGCGGCCCGCAGCATCAGGAACGGCCCGGTGAGGTTGGTCCGCATCACCAACTCCCAGTCCTCCGGCGTGACATCGCCCACCGCGCCACCACGCCCGACACCGGCGTTGAGGACCAGCCCGTCGAGCCGGCCGAACGCGGACAGCGTCGCCTCCACCAGCGCCTCGACGTCGGCCGGCTCGGTGGTGTCGGACACGTGCGCCACCGCGCCGGTCTCCTCGGCGATCCGCTCCAGCGGCTCGGCGCGCCGCCCGGAGACGACCACGTGGTGGCCCTCGGCCCGCAGCAGCCGCGCGGTCGCGGCGCCGATGCCGGTACCGCCGCCGGTGACGATGACAACGCGCTGGTCGGACATGGGTTCCAGCCTCCGGGAGGGATTCGGTGATCTGTGGACTGACCATCGGATCCTATGCTCACGGGTCGTCAGGTCCGGCCCGCGCGGTCCCGTCCGTTCTCCCGCTCGCCCTCCCGCCGGCCTGTCAGCCCGCTGAGGTAGCGTCCTCACGACTGCCGCACCGCGCCCGGGGGACCGATGACCGACCTGCCCGACCCGCCCGTATCGACCGACCTGCCCGTATCGACCGACCTCACGGGCTCCGCCGCCGCGGAGCGCCCCGTCGCCGCGGAGGTCCCGACCGCCGCCGAGGTGGTCGCGCTGCTGCGGCACGTGGCGGCGGCCTCCGGCGGGCTGGTGACCCTCGACCCCGGCATCGACGACGCGCGTCTGGACGCCTGGCCGGTCGTCGTGCCCGAGGAGATCCGGGTGCTGCTGCGGTCGGTCGGCGGCGTCCGGATGATCGTCTCCCGGTCGTCCGTGAACGGCCACGAGTCGATCGACCACGTGGACCTCGACCACACCTACAACCACGGGCACTACGCCGGCTTCAGCACCCGCTGGTACCAGGACCACGCGGGCGGCCCGGGCACCCACTGGTTCGTCTTCACCGACCACGGCGACGGCCACACCTACGTGGACGTCGACCGGGAGAGCGGCGCGTGGGGTCCGGTGTTCACGTTCTGGGACGCCACCGACACCGTCCGCGCCGCCCCCTCCCTGCCGGCCTGGCTCCACCACCTGGCCCGCTGCCTGGAGCAGGCCCTCGCCGAGACCCCGGCCGGCGACGTGCGGGCCTTCGGCCTGCGGCTGGGCGACCTCTGGCCCGACGGGGCGGACCGGCCCGCGGAACCGGACTCGATGACCGCGGCCGAGGCGCGGACGGGCGCCGACCCGGTCCTGAGGGCGGCGGCGGCCGAACTGCCCGACGGCGCCCGGCTCGTGGACCTCCGGTCGGTCGCCGGCCCCGTCCGCGTCGAGTTCGACCTGCCAGAGGTGAGCTGCCGCTACGGCCGCCACGCCGGCGGAGGCGTGCTCACGGCCACGCCCTGGGACGGCGAGTAGGTCCGCAGCGGACGCCATCGGGCCCGACTCCGCGTGGTCCGAGCCTCGGCAATCGTCCAGGTGTTCCCAAATGGCTTTCACCTGGCGGGACTTGGGGGCCACGCCCTAGGGTGGCCGGATGCACGCCTCGCCTGTGACGCCCTTCGGCCTGATCGTCGTCATCGTCGTCGTCCTGGTTGCCGTCACCGTGGCCCGAGCGGTCCTCGCGGGAAGGAAGCGGCGGCGCAGGCGCCTCGACGCTGCCGCCGCGGTGCCTCCCGTCCTCCCGGCCGCGGCCTACCCCCAGGCCCGGACGTACGTCCAGCCGCCGCAGGCCGACCGCGGTGCGGCCGGTGCCGCCGGTGCGGCCGTACCGGCGGCACCGGCCGCACCGTCTGCGCCGTTCGTGCCCTCGGCGCCCGCCCCCACGGTCGCGCACCAGCCGATGCACCAGGGCGAGCCACGGAAGATCGGCGGGTACCACCTGCTCGGCCGGATCGGCTCCGGTGGGATGGGCACCGTGTACCTGGCCCGGCGGGAGGGCGCGGCGACGCAGGTGGCGCTGAAGACCATCGACCCCGAACTGCTCGACAATCCCGAGCTCTTGCGCCGCTTCGAACGCGAGGCGGAGGTGCTGGGCATGGTCTCCGGCGCCTACACCGCCCGGGTCCTCGACGGCGGGGTGGACGGCGGACGGCCGTACCTGGTGATGGAACTGCTGGACGGCCGGCCCCTGGACGCGCATCTGCGCGAGCAGGGGCCGATCCGCTCCCCGGAGGCGCTGCGGGCCCTGGCGCTCGCGCTGGCCGTGGCCCTGTCCGGGGTGCACCGGCTCGGCCTGATCCATCGCGACCTCAAGCCGGCCAACATCATGCTGACCACCGCCGGGCCTCGCCTGCTCGACTTCGGCATCGCCGCACTGGTGGACGGCACCAGGCTCACCACGGCCGGCGCCGGGCCGGGCACCCTCACCTACATGGCGCCCGAGCAGTTCGGCGACGAGCGGGTCGGCACGGCGGCCGACGTCTGGGCCTGGGCCTGCTGCGTGGTCTGCGCCGCGCACGGTGCCAGCCCGTTCGCGGCGACCAGCACCGGCGCGGTGATCCGGCGGATCATCGACACCGGCCCGGAGCCCGCCGCACTCGCAGCCGTCCAGGGCCTGGACCCCGCGCTCGCTGCCGTCGTGGTGCGGGCGCTCACCGCCGACCCGGCGGGCCGCCCCGCCGACGGCGCGGCCCTGCTGGAACTGCTGACCGCCCACCCCGCCCCGGTCCCCGTACAGGACCAGATCACCCAGGGCTGGCGCACCCTCGCCCTCTGAACCGCCACGGTCCGGTACCGCCGAGCCGCCGGCACCACGACTCGGCTAGCGTGGCCGACGTGATCACCGCCGACTCCCTGCTCGCCCGCCTGCACGTGCTCGCCGACCGGGTGCCGTTCGACCTCGCGCTGCGCCCGGGCGCAGCGCCCGGGGCACCCGCGGGCTTACCGATGCCCCTGCCCGCCGCCGAGCGTGAACTGCTCGGCAAACTGGGCGGGTTCGCCGTTCCACCGGTCGAGTTCGTGCTGACCGGGCACCCGCGCCAGGGGAGCGGACAGGGCCTGCCGGAACGGCGGTGGGTGGTGTCGGACGACGGCGGTGGCGGGTTGACCTGGGTCGACGTCGCGGCCGACGGAGGGTGGGGCCAGGTGCTGATGCGGTACCGGGAGGGCGGGCTGTACGTCCAGGCCGGTTCGCTGGCCGAGTGGCTGGACCGACTGGTCACCACCGCCGAGGAGTTGGTGGACGACACCGGCTTCGACGAGGGTGTCCAGCCCTATGCCGACGACTTCTGGGACGCCCTGTACCCGGACGGTCCCGACCTGCCCCTGCCGGTTGCGGCGGCGCTCCGTGCCGCTGACGCGGACCCGGTGGTCGCCGAACTGGCCCACCGGGTCCCGGACGCCGCGCCGGTGGCCGATCTGCGCGGCGCCCCGCCGGGGAGCCGGGCCCGCTTCGACCGGGTCTGCGGCCCGTACCGCCTGGAACGTGCGGCCGGTGGGGCCGTGTTCGCCGCGGTGCCCCGGGAGGACTGATCGCGCGGGTGCGGCGGTTGGGGGGCGCACGACATCCTGGCGCACGCCCCGCCAAGCTCCCCAGTGCCCCATCATTCCCGGGATGAGGAACCGATTCTGCGTGGCGCTCGCGTGAACCGTCGTTCTGCGCGGGCACACTGACCCGAAGTCATCGGACGGATCGATCATCGGATCGCTTCACGGGCGAGGGGGACGGGCATGGACGACGAACTGAAGGCGATCGTCGACGCGGTTCGCGAGGTGGAGAAGCTGGCGCGGGAGTCGGTCCTGACCCCGGCGCGCGGCGGTCGTGCGCCGGTGCTGCGCGAGCAGGAGGCCACGGTCCTAGACGCGGCCGCCTCGCTGGTGGAGGTCGCCCGGGAGTTCGTCGACCTCTACTACCCGTACCGGATGACCACCGCCGACGCCCGCGGCACCGTCAACGACGTCCGGAAGGGGCTCGCCGCCCTGGCCGAGCGGCTCCGCGCGGCAGGCGAACGGCCCGGCGCCAGGGGGGCCTGAGAACCCCGGGTGGTGCCGGGCCGACGGGAGGGGGCCGGGCCGACGGGAGGGGGCCGGGCCGTGCGGCCCGACTCCTCAGGCCTTGGCCTGCTGCTGGATCCGCACCATGTTGCCCGAGGGGTCGCGGAACGCGCAGTCGCGCGGCCCCCAGGCCTGGTCGATGGGCTCCTGGAGGACCTCGGCGCCGGAAGCCCGGACCCGCTCGAAGGTCGCGTCGACGTCGTCGGTACTGAAGACGGTCATCGGCAGGACGCCCTTGGTCAGCAGCTCCTGGAGGGCGTCGCCGTCGGCCTGGGAGCGGCCGGCGTGCGGCTCGGAGAGCACGATGTCGAGGTCGGGCTGGTCCGAGCTGCCGAGGGTGACCCAGCGGTGCTCGCCGGAGGAGACGTCGTTGCGGACGTCGAGGCCGAGCGCGTCGCGGTAGAAGGCGAGCGAGTCGTCCAGGTCGTTGACGGTGATGTGGCAGTAGTGCAGTGCGATGGTCATGCCGCCAACGTTAGGTCGCGGCCATGGGGCCTGCTTCTCGAATCCTGCTCGGCTTGCCCGGCCGCTTCCGCACCGGCCGCGTGCGCACCTTGGCGACGCACGCGGGCATCGCCGAGACGGCCCGGTGCTCCCGGGCGCGGTAGGCGCTCGGCGGCTCGCCGACGAGCTCGGTGAAGCGCGAGCTGAACGACCCGAGTGAGGTACAGCCGACCGCCATGCACGCGTCGGTCACGCTCATGCCCCCGCGCAGCAGTGCCATCGCCCGCTCGATCCGGCGGGTCATGAGGTAGCCGTAGGGCGTCTCGCCGTAGGCCGCCCGGAACCTCCGCGAGAAGTGTGCGGGCGACATCAGTGCGTGGCGGGCCATCGTCGGCACGTCGAGCGGGCGTGCGTACTCCCGGTCGATCAAGTCCCGCGCGCGGCGCAGGTGCGCGAGGTCGGCGAGCTCCTCGGGGGTCATGGTTCGACGCTACCACCGGCCCCCGACACAGCCCCCACCTGCGGAAACGGGCGGCACGCGGGGGCGGTGGGGAGCGGGGCGGTCACGCGCAGTGCAGCACCACCCGGGCGCAGTGGGCGTCGATCCGGGCTCCGCGCCGGCGCAGGCGGGCCTCCTGGCTCCCGGCGCGGACGGCGGCCGTGGCGATGGCCGTCGGGACGGTGGCGGCCCGGACGGCGAAGGTCTGGCTGCCGGTGGCCCCGTCGGCGGTCGTGGTCGGCATGGTGACCAGCCAGAGCGGCAGCACCGGTGCGTAGAGGCCGGGGTCTGCGGTGGTACAGACGGGGTCGGCGGACGGCGCGTCCGGCGCGGGCGCGCCGGCGGCCGCGAAGACGCCGCCCGGTGAGGCGGCGACCAAGGACGCGGCGGCCGGGGATACGGCGGCCGAGGGGACGGCCGCAGGGGCCGTGTGCGCGTCGGTACGCGCGTAACAGGGGTCGAGTGCCATGGAGGCGGCTCCTGGTGCAACGGATCGGCCGGCCCGGTGGGGGGAACCGGGCCGTGCGGCCGGGCTGCCGGGGCCGCGGTCGCAGGCGCGCCAGTGGGGACGGCGGGCCTGCCCGGGCGCGGGCAGAGGCCTTGCTGGGTTCGGCCGTCGGAGGCGATCGGAGGGTCGCTCGTGCCGCTGCGGGCCGGTCCGGCCCGAGGGTGGCGGGCCTGCTCCGGCAGTCCCGGGCCGTGGCCAGGGGCGACCGAAGTCTCTGCAGGGCACGATAACCCGTTCCGTCCGCCTGAGCCCGCAAGCCGCCGCCGCGCGGACGATTCCGTGACCGCGCGCAGCAGGGATCTCACCCGGCGCGTTCGGCGGCGGCGTGGCACGGCGGCCGGCCGGCCCGGGCGTCGGCCCCGCGTCCGCGCCGCGTCCGCGCCGGAAACGGCGAGGCCCCCGCCCGGAAACCGGGCAGGGGCCGCGCCGCGCTCGCGGCTCAGCAGTGGACGCTGCGCTCGCAGTCGAGGTAGCGCTTGATCTGCGCCTCGATCGCATTGGCGCGGGCGTCCACCTTGTCGGCCTCACGGTAGAGGCCCACGTGGCGCAGCGTGGCGGCCTGCTGGCGCAGCTTGGCGACCTGCTGGCGCAGTTCCTGGATGTTCACCGTGACGGAGCCGGCGGCGGCCACGGCCTGGACGCCGGACTGGGTGGCGGCCGGGGCGGCCTGGGCCGGTGCGGCGGCGAGGAGCAGGCCCCCCGCGACCACGGTGGAGACGGCGAGTGCGGACATGCGTCGCAGCATGTTTCCCCCTTGTTCTCTTGCTGTTCCTTCGTGCGATGGTCATCCGTCGAACTGATGACCGGTCAGTAGTGTACGGGGTTGCGTCCGGTGATCGGACACCGCGCTCCGGATCACGGTCGCGGACATCCGCGCGACGGTGCCGAGCCCCGCGCCGAGCGCTGCACCTCGCCCCGCGCCGAGCCCCGCGCCGAGCCCCGCGCCGGGCGCCCGCGCTGGGCCGTACGCCGACCCCCGCCGACCCCGCCGAGCGGGGACCATCGGCGCACGTCGTCGGCGCGGACCTCTACGATGTCCGCCATGAACCCTGGGGGGCCGCAGCCGCGGCTGATCGACGGCCGCTTCGAACTGCTGGAACGCCTCGGCGGCGGCGGCATGGGCCTGGTCTGGCGCGCCCGCGACAACGCGCTGTACCGGGAGGTCGCGCTGAAGGAGGTGCGGCCGCCGGACCCGGCGATGGCCGCGGCCGACCCCGACGGCGCCAACGAGCTCCGCGAACGCGTGCTGCGCGAGGCCCGGGCGCTCGCCCGGCTCCAGCACCCCAACGTCGCCGTCATCCACCACATCGTCGACACGCCCGAGCACCCGCACCCCTGGCTGGTGATGGAGCTGGTCAGCGGCGGCAGCCTCGCCGACCGGATCGCCCGCGGCCCGCTCACGGTCCCCGAGGCGGCCCGGATCGGCCGTGGCGTGCTGGCCGCGCTGCGCGCCGCCCACGCCGCCGGCATCCAGCACCGCGACGTCAAGCCCGGCAACGTCCTGCTCCGCCCCGACGGCACCCCGGTCCTCACCGACTTCGGCATCGCCGCCATGCAGGACGCCACCGCCCTCACCGCGACCGGCGCCCTGATCGGCTCGCCCGAGTACATCGCCCCCGAACGCATCCGCGGCGAGGAGGGCAACCCGTCCTCCGACCTCTGGTCGCTCGGGATGATGCTCTACGTCGCCGTCGAGGGCCACCACCCGCTGCGCCGCGCCACCACCCTCGCGACCCTCGCGGCCGTCCTGGACGAGCCGCTGCCGCCGCCCAGCCGTTCCGGCGGGCTCGGCCCGGTCCTGGCCGCCGTGCTGGCCCGGGACCCCAAGCTGCGGCCGGACGCCGACCAGCTCGACCGGGCGCTCGCAGCCGCCGAGCAGGGCGCGGCCCCGGCCGCCCAGGCCGGGCCGGCCTGGGCGCCGACCTTCCTGGACACCCCGCGCCCGGGCGGCGCCGCACCCGGCGCCCCCGCCGTGCCCGCCGTGCCCGCCACGTCCGGCGTCTTCGGCCCGCCGCCCGGTGGCCTGCCGTCCGGGCCGTGGCCGGCCCAGGGCCCGACCGACCTGGCCGGCCCGGCCCACCCGGCCGGCTCGACCGGCCCGGTGCACCCGACCGGCTCGACGTACCCGATCGGTTCGGTCGGCACCGTCGACCCGATGGGCCCGACCCGCGCCACCGACCCCGGCGCCGCACCCCGCCCGGCGGGGCGCGGGCGTTCGGTCGCCGCGATCGCCCTCGGGGTCGCCACCGTGGCGGTGGCCGGCGTCCTCGTCTGGTCGCTGAATCTGGACGACGACGCCAAGGGCAAGGACGCCAAGGTCTCCGGCGGCCCGGCCGCGTCGAGCTCCGCACCCGGATCGGGCGGGACCGCCACTCCGGGCGGGTCGGCCGACACCGCCGCCCCCTCGGCCGGTCCGGCCACCGCGTCACCGGCCAAGTCGGCCGGGGGCGGGTCGGCAGGCGGAGCCAACACCCCGGCCCCGACGGACCTCCTCACCCCCGAGGGCGTCCGTGCGGTGGTCGCCGCGGTGACCGCCCAGGCCGGCAAGTCGACCGTCAAGGACCTCACCGTCTACCCGGGCTACGCGATGGCCCAGGTGCCGACCGCCGACCCCCGCGCCTACGAGTGGTACGACTACCGGGACGGCAAGGCCACCCGCCGCACCCCGGGCGGCCCGATGAGCGGGAGCAAGACCGCCGACCTCACGCAGTACGACTGGAGCGTCATCCCCGCCCTGCTGAAGAAGGCCGAGGAGACCCTCAACGTCCCCAACCCGACCAGCAGGTACCTGATCATCGGGCCGGACACGTCCGACGGCACACCGACCATCCGCGTCTACCTCTCCAGCGCCAACAGCGTCTCCGGCTACCTCTCGGCCGACGTCTCCGGCAAGGTCAAGCGGACCTACCCCGCCGGGTGACCGACTCCGGGCGGGGCGCCCGGCCCCGCCCGCACGTCGCCGTCCCGGGCCCGCCCCGCGGCGGCGACGACGACCGACACCCAAGGCCGAGCCCGACCCGCGCATCGGCGCCACGACAAAGGCAAGGAGATGCCGACCGTGACCGTCCTCCCCTTCGACGCTGTGGTGTGCGACATCGACGGCGTGCTCCGGCACTGGCCCACCACCGCCGAGGCCGGCCTCGACGCTACCCACGGACTCCCCGCCGGCGCGATCGAGGCGGCGGCCTTCGCGCCGGCCCGCCTGCAGCCCGCGATCACGGGGAAGACCACCGACGAGCAGTGGCGGGCCGCGGTGGCCGCGGACCTCGCCGGGGCGTGCGGATCGGCGCAGCGCGCCCGAGCCGCCGTCGCCGCCTGGTCCGACGTGGTGCCCCGGGTCGACCGGGAGGTGGTCGCCCTCCTCGGCCGGGCCCGCGAGGCGGTGACCGTCGCGCTGCTCTCCAACGCCACCACCCGGCTGGAGCGGGACCTCGCCCGCCAGGGGCTGGACACCGTCGCCGACGCCGTCGTGAACACCGCGCGGATCGGCGTCGCAAAGCCCGATCCGCGGATCTACCTGATCGCGGCCGAGCGGGTGGGCGCGGCCGTCCACCGCTGCCTGTTCGTCGACGACACCCCTGCCAACGTCGAGGCCGCCCGTACGGTGGGTATGACCGCCGTCCACTACCGCAGGCCCGCGGACCTCCACGACGCCCTGGCCCCGCTCCTCGCTCCGGGACCCGGCCGGCCCTGAGGGGCGGGGCGTGATTCAAAGGACACACCCTGACACCGCGGTGACGCCGTCTCAACCCCCGCTGCGGAGCGCCGGCCCGCGGTCGCCCGGGTCGGTGGACGCCAGCACCGCGCAGAGGGCGTCGAGCGCGGGTGGGTAACCGCGGTCGGAGGGCGCGGCGAAGCCGACCAGCAGGCCTTGCGGGCGGCCCGTCGGGTCGTGGTGGAGCTCGGTGAGCCCGCGCAGGGCGAGGCCGCGGCCGGTGCAGGCGGCCAGCAGCCGTTCCTCGCCGGGCCCGTCGGACGGGAGCGTGACCAGGGTGTGCAGGCCGGCCGGAACGCCGTGGGCGGTGTGGCCGGGCAGGGCGGTCACCCGGTCGAGGAGGAGTTCGCGGCGCCGCCGGTAGCGCAGGCGGGCGGCGCGGACGTGGCGGTCGTAGGCGTGCGTGGCGATCAGCTCGGCGAGGACGAGCTGGCCCAGCGTCTCGGTGTAGAGGTCGGCCTGCTGCTTGGCCGCCACCACCGCTCCCACCAGCCGGGGCGGGAGCACCAGCCAGGCGAGGCGCAGGGCCGGGCCGAGGGTCTTCGAGGCGGTGCCGCAGTAGGCGACGTGATCGGCGGCGTTGCCCTGGAGGGCGCCGACGGGCCGGCGGTCGTAGCGGAACTCCCCGTCGTAGTCGTCCTCGACGATCAGGCCGCCGGTGGAGTGCGCCCACGTGCAGACGGCCTGACGGCGGCGCGCGCCGAGCGGCACGCCGGTCGGGTACTGGTGGGCGGGGGTGAGGACCACGGCGTCCGTCCGCGGGGTGAGCGCGTCCGTACGCGCGCCGTCGGCGTCGAGGGGCAGAGGGAGGACGGTGAGACCGGCGCGGCGGACGACGTCCCGGTAGGTGTTGTGGCCCGGATCCTCCATGGCCGCCGTGCGGGCGCCGGCGGCGGCCAGTGCGGAGCAGAGCAGGCCCAGGCCCTGGTAGTAGCCGGAGGTGATCACGATGCGGTCCGGTGTGGTGATCACACCGCGGGTGCGGCCCAGGTAGTCGGCGAGTGCCGTGCGCAGCTCGATCCGGCCCTGGGGGTCGCCGGCCGCGAAGACGTCGGGGCGGGCGCGGGTGAGGACCCGTCGGGTGGCGGCGAGCCAGGTCCGGGTGGGGAAGGCGCTGACGTCCGGGTGCCCGGGGCGGAGGTCGTGCCGGGGCACCGCCGGTGCGGGGGCGGGGCGGGTAGCGGCCTCGACGGGCGGCTGCGGCGGTGCGGCCACCCTGGTGGCCGCGCCGGGCCGGGTGACCAGGTGGCCCTCCTCGGCCAGTTGGTCGTAGGCGGCGGTGACGGTGCCCCGGGAGAGCCCGAGCTCCCGGGCCAGTCCGCGGGTGGACGGCAGGAGCGCTCCGGGAGCCAGGCGCCCCTGCCGGATCGCCGTCCGCAGCGCCGACTCCAGCCCGGCGCGCCGCCCGTTCGCCGCATCGAGGGCGAGGTGCAGGTCGAGACGGGAGCTGGACCAGGAATTCGGCATGGAACTGGATCTTATGCGTGGTCCGGTGGCCTTCTACGGTCGCTCTGAGCGAGGAGCACTCCGAGCGCCGTCCGCTCCGAGCACAGACCCACAGACCCACAGACCGAGACGAAGGGACCTCCGCGGTGATCGTCATCGCCCACCTCAGCGACATCCACATCGACAGCGGGCAGCGCAGCCTGGACCGCACCCAGGCGGTCATGGACCACCTCGAAGCCCTCCCCTACGACCTGGACGCCGTCCTGGTCACCGGGGACATCGCCGACCACGGCCTGCCCGCCGAGTACGAGCGGGCGCGTGCGGTGCTGACCTCCCGCCACCCGGTGCTGGTCGGCCCCGGCAACCACGACGAGCGCGCCGCCTTCCGCGGGCACCTGCTCGGCGAGCGCGAACCCGCGGAACCCGCGGCGCCGATCAACCGGGTGCACCGCGGGGACGGCTTCGTCCTCGCCCTGTGCGACTCCTCGGTACCCGGCAAGGACGAGGGCCACCTCGCGGACGAGACGCTGGCCTGGCTGGAGGAGACCCTCGCCGAGACCCCCGGCGACGTGCCGGCGCTCGTCGCCTTCCACCACCCGCCGGCCCTGCTGCACCAGCCCTTCATCGACGGCCTCCGCCAGTTCGGGGCGGAGCGGCTCGCGGCGCTCGCGGACCGCCACCCCCGCATCACGGCCTTCCTGTGCGGACACGCCCACACCCCGGCGGCGACCACCTTCGCCGGTCGGCCGCTGCTGGTGGCGCCGGGGGTGGTCTCCACCCTCCGGCTGCCGTGGGAGCACCGGGCCCACCCGGAGGACCACGTCCACCTCGACCAGCCGCCCGCACTCGCCTTCCACGTCCTCGACGACGAGGGCCGGCTGACCACCCACTACCGCTGCGTCGTCCCGGACGGCCCGTCCTACGGCTGACGGCGGGCCGGCTCGCCGGCCCGCCGTGCCGCACTCGCGCCCGGAAGCCAGGTGTCCGGAGGCCCGGAAGCCCGGTGTCCGGGGCGGCCGCCCCCGGACACCGGGCCGTGCGCTCAGACGCCGGCCGGCACCCGGACCACCGCGGCCTCGCCGAGCCGGTTGTGCCGCTCCTCCCAGGACTCCAGCGCGCTCCGGCAGGCGTGGTCGAGGTGGCGGAGCCCGGTCAGGTCGAGGTGGACGATCCGGTCGGTCGGCAGCCGCTCCAGGGCGTCCAGGAGCCGGGGCAGCCGCAGGAAGGTGGCGTTGCCGGCCAGGGTGACCGCGACCGTCCCGTCGGACCGCTCGTCGACGCCGACGTGCAGGTGCGAGGTGTCCCAGGCGCTCTTCAGCACGGAGAGCAGCAGGCCGAGCAGCACCCCTTCGAAGAGGTTGGTCGCCACGACGGCGACCGCCGTGACCGCGAGGATCAAGGCCTCCCCGCGGTGGGTCCGCCACAGCACCACGAGGGCCTTGACCGGCACCAGCTTGGCGCCCGCGTGCACCAGCACCCCGGCCAGCGCGGCTAGCGGGATGACCGAGAGCGCTGCCGGGAGGAACGCGGCGAACAGCAGCAGCCAGAGGCCGTGCAGCACGCGCGAGGCCTTGGTCCGGGCCCCGGCCTGGACGTTGGCCGCGCTGCGGACGATGACGGCGGTCATCGGCAGCGCGCCCAGGACCCCGCAGACCGTGTTGCCGACACCCTGGGCGACCAGCTCCTTGTCGTAGTGCGTGCGCGGGCCGTCGTGCAGCCGGTCCACGGCCGCGGCGCTGAACAGGCTCTCGGCCGAGGCGATCAGGGCGAAGGCGACGATCGTCCCCAGCACGCCGAGGCTGCCGAGCGCCGCGAGTTCGGAGCCGCCGGGGAGGTCGATCACCCCGGCCAGGCCGGCGACCTCGACCTTGGCGACCGACAGGCCGAAGAGCGCGGTGGCGGCGGTCGCCGCGGCGACCGCCGCCAGCGGCGCCGGCACCAGCCGCACGCGCGCGGGCAGCCGGGGCCAGAGCACCAGGACGGCCACGGTGCCGGTGCCGATCGCGGCGGCGGTGAGCCCCTGCGGCGAGGCCGCGGTGTCGACGAGCAGGCGCGGCAGGCCGGCGAGCTTGCCCAGGCCGTCCTTGGGCGCCTTGGCGTCGGCCATCGCGTAGAGCTGACCGGCGATCAGGACCAGGCCGATCCCGGCCAGCATGCCCTGGACGACCGAGACGGAGATGGCGCGGAACAGACGGCCCAGCCGCAGGGCGCCCATCGCGATCTGGAGCAGCCCGGCGGCGGCGGTGATGACGCCGAGGGCGGCCAGGCCGTGTTCCTGGACGGCGGCGAACACCAGGACGGTGAGCCCGGCGGCCGGCCCGGAGACCTGGAGGCTGCTGCCCGGCAGGAGGCCGGTGAGCAGTCCGCCCACGATCCCGGTGACCAGGCCGAGTTCGGCGGGAACGCCGGAGGCGACGGCCACGCCGACGCAGAGCGGCAGCGCGACCAGGAAGACGACGAGGGAGGCGGCGAGGTCGGTCCTCAGGGCGGAGAGCCCCGCCGGGGCGGAGCGGCCCGGCGGGCCGGGGGAGCGGTCGGCGGTGGGCCGGAGGGCAGGACGGTGAAGCATCGGGTCCTCGGTCGGGTGACGGTGCGGGCGGGCGGACGGCGGGAGCCGGCCCGGAGCGGGGAGGGCCCCGTTCGGAGCGGCAGGAGGCTGCCCGCTCAGAGCGGGAGGAAGAGGCCGGAGTCGGCCCGGTGCGCCAGCACCAGCCCGGTGTGGATCTCGTAGAACCAGCCGTGGAGTCTGACCCGCCCGTCGATCAGCAGACGGGCGATGCCCGGGTAGCCGCGCAGCCGTTCCAACTGCGCCAGCACGTGGCGCTGCACCGGCCCGGCAACGGTCGGGTCGAAGACGTCGGTCTCGTCGGTGCGGAGCTCACCGGGGTCCGCGTTGCTCAGCCAGGCGCGGACGGCGGGCGCGGCGCTGAGGTCGTCGCCACGGACCACGGCCCCGACGGCCCCGCAGTGCGAGTGGCCGCAGACGACGATGTCGCGCACCCCGAGGACGTCGACGGCGTACTCGATCGTGGCGGTCTCGCCGGAGGCGGTGTCCGCGCGGTACGCCGGGACGATGTTGCCGGCGGTGCGCAGCTCGAAGAGGTCGCCCGGGTCGGCCCCGGTGATCAGGCTGGGCACCACCCGGGAGTCCGAGCAGGTGATGAAGAGCGCCTGCGGCGACTGGCCGGCGGCGAGGCCGGTGAGCTCGCGTCCGGCGAGGCCGGCGCGCTGCGGGAAGGCGCGGGCGCGGTCGATCAACGGTTCCATGAGGGCGTGCCTCCTTCTGCCCCCTCGCCGTGGTCGGCCGGGGCGGGCGGTCGGGTTGGGCAGGGGACCGTCAGAACAGGCCGTCGGTCCGGGGCGTCGGCCGCGGCGGTCGGGCACGGCGGATCCGCGCGCCGCCTGACCGTCGGTGACCCCCCGGTGACCTGATGCTGCGTCAAGAGTCAGTAAAACACGGGTATGGGGCAGGCAAAAGCCGAGCCTGGGAGGAATCTGTGCCGGTCCGGTTAACATCCTGTTACCGCATCGTGCTGGTGTGTTGCGGCGGGATGCCCGTTCGACCCGGGCGGGGTGCACCTCGACGTGCGGGTCGCCACCGGACTCGTGGGTGCGGAGCGCCTGGCCGTGCTGGAGGCCGAACGTGCACGTCTGGTCGCGCTCGGCGCGGTGCGCGAGCGGCTCTTGCCCGCAGACGGCGAGAACGAGTCGTGCATCGTGATGCAGGACGTCGAGGGCAACGAGTTCCGTCTCGACTGAACGCCGCCCGGGCCGGACGGGCCTCCTCGACCGGGCGCCCGCCGAGGGGGCCGCGGGGCCCGGGCCGGCGGACTTGCCGGCGGAAAGGGGCCCGGCCGCGCTCGGGGGTTCGCGGCCGGGCCACCTGCTCCCAGCATGCGGTCGGCCGGCCGACCGGTCCACCGGATCGCGGCCGTCGGGGGACGCGGCGGCCCCGGGCGGGGCGAAACTGGGTCGCCGCCCGGGGCCGGGGTCGGGGTGCCGCTGGGAGGCGGGTCGGATCAGGCCTTCAGCAGGCGGCCCGAGACGGCCAGCGTGACGCGGCGCGGCGTCAGGCTGCTGGCGATCGTGGAGATCCGGTTGCCGAGGCCCGCGACGACGCTCGGCGGGGTCTTGCCGCGCTCCAGGGCGCGCCGGGTGGCCGTGACGACCTGCTCGGCGGTGGCCATCCGGCCCACGGCGGCGTTCATGCTGCCCGCGACGTCGAAGAACTCGGTCCGGGTCGCCCCGGGCGAGACGGCGAGGACGCGCAGCGCCGAGGCGCGCGTCTCGTAGGCGACGGCCTCGGTGAAACTGAGGACGAAGGCCTTGCTCGCCCCGTAGACCGCCATCGCCGGGGTCGGCTGGTAGGCGGCGGCGCTGGCCACGGTGACCAGGGCGCCCCGGCCGTCGGCCGCCATGTCCGGGAGGAAGGCGCGGGTCAGCTCGGCGACGGCCGTGATGTTGAGCTGGATCATCTGGTTGATCTGCGCCGGGTCCTGCTCGGCGAACGGGCCGTAGCTGCCGAAACCGGCGTTGTTGATCAGCGTGTGGACGGCGATGCCGCGGGCGTCGAGCTCCGCGCGCAGCCCGGTGCCCGCGCCGGGTAGGGCGAGGTCGGCGGCGACGGCGGTGGCGCGGACGCCGTAGCGGTTCCCCAACTGCTCGGCCAGCTCCTCCAGTCGGTCGAGCCGCCGGGCGACCAGTACCACGTCGGCGCCCCGCTCGGCCCACTGGCGGGCGAACTCGACGCCGAGGCCGGCGCTGGCGCCGGTGATCAGGGCCACAGTGCCCCGGTAGGTCATAGGCATGATCGGCTGCTCCACTTCCACGAGACTGGTTCCACGGGACTGCGCGCAGGTGCAGGTCGGGCGGGCCGCTTCGGGCGGGTCGGCCGCGGGCTGCTCCGCCATCAATGTAGGCAGTGCCATCATTGTAGTCAACGACAACATTGGGAAGGGGAGACCGCCTTGGCCGAGGGGTCCTACCATCACGGCAATCTCCGGACCGCCCTGCTGGAGCGCGCGGAGGCCGTCCTCGCCGAGTCGGGCGCCGACGGACTGTCCCTGCGGAGCCTGGCCCGCGACCTCGGCGTGAGCCACGCGGCCCCGTCGCGCCACTTCCGGGACCGCCGGGCCCTGCTGGACGCGCTCGCCGTCAGCGGCTTCGCCACCCTCAACGGAGCCATGCGCGCCGCCGCCGAGGCCCCCGACCGCCCGGTCACCGCCCGCCTGGCCGAGGTCGGCCGCGCGTACCTCGGCTTCGCGGTCCGGCACGCGGCCCTGCTCGACCTGATGTTCACCGCCAAGCACGCCGAGGACTCCAGCAACGAGCTGTGCGAACTCGGCCACGACTGCCTGGAGATCGTCGCCCGGCTGATCGCTGAGGCGCAGCGGGCCGGAGCCGTCCGCGACGGTGACCCCGTCCGCCTGGCCCTGGTCGCCTTCTCGGCCACCCACGGCCTCGCCATGCTGGCCGTCGGGTCGCTCCTCGACGACACCCCGCTCGCCGACGCCACGGACCTCACCCTGGACGTCCTCCTGGCCGGCCTGCGCCCAGACCCCGCCGGCTCGCCCTGACCCGTCTGACCCGTCTGGGCCGTGCCGTCCGGACCGGCGGCGGGCCAGGGCGGTGGCGCCGTCGTCAGCGGGCGAACTTCTCCATGGCCGCCGGCGTGACAGGGGTGAAGAAGTTGACGAGGTTGCCGTCGGGGTCGCGGAGCAGGAGCGACCGGTTGCCCCAGGGCATCGTGGTGGGCTCGGTCACGAAGTCGGCGACCACATCGGCCAGGTTCCGGTACACGAGGTCCACGTCGGCGACGAGGAATTCGATGATCACGGAGTTGTTGTCGGCCGGACGGGCGGAGCCGGGCGCGAACAGTGCCACGGTGCGGGTGCTGCCGATCGCGAGGGTCGCGCCGGCGGTCCGCAGTTCGGCGAAGTCCTCGGTGGACCAGTCCGCCCGCACACCGGTGGCCCGCTCGTAGAAGTCGACGAGGCGCGCGATGTCGCCGGTGATGATCCGGGTCGAAACGAAGTCCATGGTGCTCTCCTCGGGTTGGTGAAGCCGTTGCACCTCGGACGCTAGAGCAGATAGTGGACAGAATCGGTCCGGTATCACCGCTAGTCTCGTGGACATGGCTCGACCTACCGGGCGTGTGCTCACCCTCCTGGAACTCCTGCAGTCGGGCGGTATCAGAACCGTGGCCGAACTCGCCGACCGGCTCGGCGTCGACGGGCGCACCGTGCGGCGGTACGTGGACCACCTGGTCGACCTCGACATCCCCGTCGAGGCGGTCCGCGGCCGCTACGGCGGGTACCGGCTCGCTCCCGGGTACCGTCTGCCTCCGCTCATGCTCAACGACGACGAGGCGCTCGCCGTGCTGCTCGGCCTCGTCGCCGGCCGCAGGACGGGGTTGCTGACGGCGACCGAGACCGCCGGCGAGACGGCAGCGGCCAAGATCCGCCGGGCCCTGCCCGAGCGTCTGGCCCGCCGGCTCGACGCCGTCATGGAATCCCTCGCCTTCACGGCTCCGCCCGGCGAGTCGGCCACCCCGGAGACGGGGGTCCTGCTCGCCGTCGCGGATGCGGTGCGCCACCGCCGCCCGATCTCCCTCAGGTACACCACCCGGGACGGCCGACGGAGCGAACGCACGCTGCACCCGTACGGGATCGTCACCCATGCGGGCCGGTGGTACGTCACGGGCGCGGATCCCGGGATCGGCCAGGACCGGACCTTCCGGCTCGATCGCATCGCGGACGCGAGGGCCCTGCCGGGCTCGTTCGAGCCGCCCGCCGGACTCGATCCGGCCCAGCGCGTCCTGTCGGGGCTCGCCAAGGCCGCGTACCGGTACGAAGTGACCCTGCGGATCCACGGGACGGTCGAACAGATCCGCGCCCGGCTGCCCGCCAGCGTCGCGAGCGTGGAGGATCCCGCGACCGCGGAAGGCGATCCGCACACCGAGCGTTGGCTCCACGTCGAACTGCGCGCGGAGCGGCTCGACTGGTTGCCTCCCGTCCTCGCCTCGCTCGACCGCCCGCTCGTCATCGAGCGACCGGACGAACTCCGGGACCTCGTCAGCGCGCTCGCCGACCGGCTCGCCGCCTGTGCCCGCCGAACCTGACTCCGTCGTCCGCGCCGGGTGGGGGTTGCCTGCGGGGGAGTGCGGGTCGACGCTGGAGGGGTGGGACGGCCCGCGCGGCGCAGCCCGGCGGGCCGGGCAGGAGACCTGACGGGAGTCGTGGCCGGTGAGTGGGCGGCAGCAGCAACCCAGTGGCCACCGGGCCGTGGCGCACACCGCGGACCTGCGCGTCGAGGCGTGGTCGCCGACGGCCGAGGGGTGTATCCGGGAGGTGGTGCGCGGCGCGGTCGAGGCCTTCGCCGACACCTCCGCGGCCCGGGCGACCGGGGACTACGCGTGCACCTTCACCGCCGAGACCGACGAGGACCTGGTGGTGTCCGTCCTGGAGGAGGTCGTCTACCGGATGGACGTGGCCGGGGAGATCCCGCTCGACACGGAGCCGGGGCCGATCCGGGACGCCGGCGGCGGCCGGTCACTGGCCGTGCGGTTCCGGATGGCGGACGCCGGCACCGCCGAGCCGGTCGGCGCGGTGCCCAAGGCCGTGTCGCTGCACGACCTCCACCTGCGCGCGGGCCCGGGCGGCTGGACCTGCCGGGTGACGCTCGACGTCTGAGCCCACGGCGAGCAGCCCGGAGGCGAGCAGCCCGGAGGCGAGCAGGCCGGAGCCGAGCAGCCCGGAGGCGAGCAGCCCGGAGCCGAGCAGCTCGGAGGCGAACGGGCCCGAAACGAGCGGCCCCGAGCGAAGCAATCGGAAGCGGATCGGGAGGATGGCACTCACCCTGGCCCTGGCCGGCGACACGATGCTCGGACGCTCCGTCGCGGTCGAGCTGCGCCGCTCGCCGTCGCCGAAGACCCTGCTGGCCCCCGAGGTGCGGGAGGCACTGGCCCGCGCCGACCTCGTCCTGCTCAACCTGGAGTGCTGCGTCTCCGCCCGCGGGGCGCGCCGGCCGAGCCCGTTCAAGGCCTTCTTCTTCCGCGCCCCGCCCGCGGCGGCCGACGTCCTGGCCGAGCTCGGGGTGGACTGCGTGACCCTGGCCAACAACCACGCCCTGGACTACGGCTACGACGCGCTCGCCGACACCCGCGCCCTGCTGGAGCGGGCCGGCGTGCACACGGTCGGGGCTGGCCGGGACGCCGCGGCGGCCCGGGAGCCCACCGTGCTGGAGGCCGGCGGGGTGCGGCTGGCGGTGGTCGCCGTCACGGACCACCCGAAGGACTACGCGGCCGACGAGGACCGCCCCGGCGTGGCCTTCGCCGACCTCCGGCGACACGTCCCGGACTGGCTCACCGCCCGGGTCGACGGCGCCGCCCGGAAGGCCGACGCCGTGCTGGTCACCGTCCACTGGGGCCCGAACATGACCACCCGGCCGCCCGCCCACGTGCGCCGGGCGGCCCCGCAACTGCTGGCCGCGGGGGCGACGCTGATCGCCGGCCACTCCGCGCACGTCTTCCACGGGGTCGCCGACCGGGTGCTCTACGACCTGGGCGACTTCGTCGACGACTACGCCGTCGACCCGGTGCTGCGCAACGACCTCGGCCTGCTGTTCCTGGTGACCCTGGACGGGCCGGACCCCGGGCACCTCGCACCGGTCGGGCTGGAGGCGGTGCCGCTGTTCCTGGACTTCTGCCACACCCGGCTCGCCCGCGGCGGGGAGCGGGAGTGGATCCGCGAGCGGTTCACCGCCGCCTGCGCCGAGTTCGGTACGGAGGTGGGCGAGCGGGCCGGGCGGCTCACGGTCGACGGACCTGACGGACCTGACGGACCTGACGGACCTGACGGACCTGACGGACCTGACGGACCTGACGGACCTGACGGAGCTGACGGACCTGACGGAGCTGATGAACGTGGCGAGGACGACAGAGGTGAGGAAGATGGAGATCGCGCTGGTCCAGGAGAGTCCCTACCGCTTCCGCATCGAGCGGCGGGAGCAGATGCACGTGCCCGGCGTGGTGTTCGCGTCCCGGGAGCTGCTGCCGCAGGCCGCGGGCGACAAGGCGCTGGAGCAGGTGGCCAACGTGGCGACCCTGCCCGGCATCGTCCGGGCCTCCTTCGCCATGCCGGACGTCCACTGGGGCTACGGCTTCCCGATCGGCGGCGTGGCCGCCACGGACGCGGACGACGGCGGGGTGGTCTCACCCGGCGGCGTGGGCTTCGACATCTCCTGCGGCGTGCGGCTGCTCGCCGCGGGCATCGACCGCGCGGAGCTCGGCCACGACCGGCTCCGGCGCCTGATGGACATCCTCGACCGCACCACCCCACGCGGGATGGGCGGTGGCGGACTGTGGAAGCTCTCGGGCACCGAGGAGCTGGACGACCTGCTGATCGGCGGCGCCCGGTACGCGGTCGAGCACGGCCACGGCGTGCCGCGCGACCTCGACCGCTGCGAGGACCACGGCGTCCTGGTGGGAGCCGCCCCGGGACAGGTCAGCAGCCGGGCCGTGGAACGCGGCCTCCACCAGGTCGGCAGCCTGGGCAGCGGAAACCACTTCCTTTGAGGTCCAGGCCGTCGACCACGTCCACGACCCCGCCACGGCGGCCGCGTTCGGGCTGCACACCGGCCAGGTCTGCGTCATGATCCACTGCGGCTCGCGCGGCCTCGGCCACCAGGTCTGCACCGACCACGTCCGCGCCATGGACCGGGCCCTGCACCGCTACCGGATCTCCGTCCCCGACCGCCAGCTCGCCTGCACGCCCGTCGACTCCCCGGCCGGGCGGGACTACCTCGGTGCGATGGCCGCCGCCGCGAACTACGGCCGGGCGAACCGGCAGTTGCTCTCGGAGGCGGCCCGCCGGGCGTTCGCCGACGCCGCCGAGGCGGGCCTGTCACTCGTCTACGACATCTCCCACAACATGGCCAAGATCGAGACCCACGAGATCGACGGGGAGCCGCGCCGCCTCTGCGTCCACCGCAAGGGCGCCACCCGGGCCCTGCCGCCGGGCGACCCGGAGCTCCCGCCGGACCTCGCCGCGGCCGGCCAGCCGGTGCTGGTCCCCGGCACGATGGGGACCGTCTCGTACGTGATGGTCGGCCTGCCGGACAACGGCGCCTTCCACTCCGCGTGCCACGGCGCCGGACGGGTCTGGAGCCGCCACCACGCGCTGAAGATGGTGCGCGGCGAACGGCTGCGCGACGAGTTGGAGGCGCACGGCATCGCCGTCCGTCCGGCGTCCTGGCGGGGGCTGGCGGAGGAGGCGCCCGAGGCGTACAAGGACGTCGACGCGGTCGCCGTCGCCACCGAGGGCGCCGGCCTCGCCCGGCCGGTCGCCCGGCTGGTGCCGCTGGGGGTCGTCAAGGGGTGAGCGGGTGCGCCGGGGGCACCGACCCCGTCCGGGCCGGTGCGGTCGGCGGTCCCGCGACCCGGGCCGGTGCCCCCGGCGGCCCGGCTACCCGGCCGGCCGGGGGCGTCGGGAGGCGGCGACGATCCGCTCCGTGACCACCGCCGCGTCCTCGGCGACCCCCAGGAACGTGGCGGACTTCCTGGTCCGCTGCCAGGGCACGCCCATGAAGTGCAGCCCCGGCACCACGGTGCTGGAGCCGTCCCGCTGGAGCGGGAAGCCCACCCCGTCGAAGGCGCCCGGGAAGCCGGTCCAGCTCGCGAAGTCGGGGCGGTAGCCCGAGGTGAACAGCACCGTCCCGACGCCCGCGAGGTCGAGTTCGGTGACCGGATCGGCCCGGAACGGCGCCGGTTCCGGCAGCCGGGGAACGCGGCGGCCGGCGCCGGTCAGGCAGTTCGTGATCACCGTGCGGATGTCGCTCCACCGGGCGTCCGCGAAGGCGACGGACGCGGGGAGGTCGTCGGCGAAGTACGCGACGCCGTCCCGCGCGCCGAGGAAGTGCCCGGCCAGGGTGACGCCGAGCGCCTGCAGCGTCCGGTAGTTGAGGTCGTGCCCGCCGTCCCGGCCGCTGCACTGCGGATTGGCCAGCAGGCGCATGCTCCGGTCGGGCAGGTCGGAGAGCCGGGCGGCGAAGAAGGGCGTCTCCACCAGCCAGGCGACGATGTCCCGTTCCTCGACCCGACGGGGGACCCACGGTGCCCGCCCGCAGGCCAGATGGACGCGCCGGCCGGCCTCGGCCAGCTCCTCGGCGATCTGGCAGCCGCTCTGCCCGCTGCCGACGACGAGGACCCCGCCGGGCGGCAGCCGGTCCGGGCGGACGTACTCCTCGGCGTCGATGACGTGGGCCGATGCGGGGAGCGTCGTCCAGGAGGGCGGGCGGTAGGGCCGCTGGTACCCGCCGGAGGCGAGGACGAGCTGCCGCGCCCGGAGCGGGCCTGCCGACGTGGCGAGCCGGAACCCTCCGCCGGTGCTCGGACCGCCGTCGGCCCGGGTGACCTCCACGCCTTCGCGTACCGGCGAGCGGAAGTCCGCGGCGTAGTCGGCGAGGCTGCGTACGATCGCGTCCCGCGGCAGGAATCCGTCCGGGTCGTCGCCGGCGTACGGGGAACCCGGAAGCCGCATCGTCCAGTTGGGGATCACCAGGCAGAAGCTGTCCCAGCGGCGGCGCCAGCTCTGGCCGACGCGGCCGCGCTCCAGGACGACGTGCTCGACGCCGGCCGCGCCGAGCTCGTGGCTCAGCGCGAGCCCGGCCTGGCCGGCGCCCACGATCACCACGTCGTGTTCCTCGGGGCGGGCGCTGCTCTCCTCGCTGCGGGGAAGCGCGGTCGGGCTCGGGACGGTGGCCCGGCCCGGCGCGGTCGGGCTGGGCGCGGTGGTTCGGCTCGGGGCGGTGGTTCGGCTCGGGGCGTCCATGGCGGTTCCGGTGGTCCGGTCCGCGGCAGGCTGCGGACCTGTCGGGACCCCTCCGATTCTTCCCGGCCCGGGTACCTGCCGCCACCCGGCCCCCGGGCGGGTGCAGGGCCCGGCCGTTCCCGCGCCCGCCCGCCCCGATCGTCGTCAGTCGCCGACGGACAGCTCGTAGTAGCGCCCGACCGTCGCGAACCCGAGCGACGTGTAGAGCGCGACCGCCGACTCGTTGTCCGCCCTGACGTTGAGGGCCACCTCGTCGACCGTGTCCAGGAGCCGCCGGCAGAGCTCCGCGACCACGGCCTTGCCGATGCCCCGCCCCCGCACCCGCGGGTGCGTCGTGATGTTGCCCAGGGCGGCGATCCGCTGCGTGGGCGACCACACGTGCACGCCCGCGACCGCGACCAGCTCCCCCTTGTCCCGGACGCCGACGTACTGGCCGGTGTCGAGCATGCGCGGGTCGAACCAGTTGCCCGGGTAGGCCGCCTCGTACAGCGCCAGCAGCTCGGGCAGGTCGGCGCGCGTCAGCAGCTCGCCGCGCGAGTCCTGGCGCAGCAGCCGCGCCCGGTCGGTCAGCGCCATCTTGAGGTGCAGCCCGCGCGACTCGGCGCCGAACCCGGTCACCAGCAGGTCCTCCGCCCCCTCGGTGACGTGCGCGTAGAAGCGCCGGGGCAGCAGACCGGTCAGGCCGGCGAGCAACTCCCGCAGCGCGCCCACCGCTTCGGGCTGCTCGAAGGCGAGCACCGTCGGCGGGCCGCCCGCGCCGTGGTAGACCAGCGCGATGCTGTCACCGAGGCGGTACCAGCCCGTCCAGGGCCAGAAGAAGTCGTCGAGGTCGCCCAACTCGTAGGCGTGCAGCGCCGGATCGCGGCGCAGCAGGTCGGCGAGCTCGGCACGGTCGTGAACTGCGGTGGGTATCACCCGGTTGATCATAGTGCGGCCCGTCCGCCCGGCCGCGGGCCCATCGAGTCGGCCGGAGCGGTCCCCGGTCCCCGGTCCCCGGCTAGTGTGGCGGGTGCCGGTGCGGTGGGCGTGCCGGGAGCGCGAGGGGTGGTGGGGAACCGTGGGCGGGCGCGGACCCCGGTCGGCGGGGAGCGGAGCGACGGGCGAGGGACAGCCGGGCGAGGCGCTGTCGCTGTACGAGCTGGCCTACCTGGTGGGTGGCGGCTACCGCGTCGCCGAGACCGCCCTGGTGCGGATGATCCGCACCAACCGGCTGGAGATGAACCGGGAGGGGATGCTGCGGGTCATCCGCCCCCGCCCCCACGACGACGTGGAGGCCGTCCTGCTGGCGGCGATCGGCCCGTCCGGCACCGCGTGGCTCGGCGCCCCGCGCGCCGCGCTCGGCCCGAGCGCGCCGGCCCGGGAGCTGGAGGCGCGGCTGCGCCGCCGGGGATTGCTGGTCGGCGGCACCGGTTCCACCAGCCCCACCGGCTCCACCGGCTCGTGTTTGTGGTTCCTGCTGTTGCTGGGGCTGGCCTTCCCGGTCCTGATCACCGTCGTGGTCCTCGTCGCCAGGGCGGCCACGGCTGCCCTGGCCGTGGGCCCGGGGCCGGCGGTGATCCTGGGCGGGCTGGCGGCACTCGCGGTCGCCGCCCCGGTGTTCCGGGCTCACGGGCGGCGGCAGGTCGAGCGCGAGGAGCACGAGGAACGCGATCGGTACCAGCGGCCCGCCGACCGGGTCCGGCCCCTGCTCGACGCCCTGGGGTCCGGGGCGGCCGTCCCGCCGGGCTGGCAGCCGGCCGAGGACGTCATGACCCCGGACGGGCCGACGCCCTGGGGCGCGGTGGCCGTCGGCGGCGTCGAGGCGCTGGGGAAGGACCGGCTCACCGTCGCGTTCCACGGCCGCTCGGCGCTGCGGGGACGGCCGCCCCGGCGTCGAGGGGGTTCCCCCGACGCCTCCGCCAGTAGCCGACGGTGACGGCGGCGAGCATCGGGCCCCAGAGCAGCAGTGGCGCGTAGCACACCACCAGGACGACGGTGCGCCAGTCGTGCGTGGCCAGCGGTATGCCCGCGTCCAGCGGCTGCCCCGTGAGCGTGCGCCCGCCGGCCAGCATCACCGCGCTGTAGAGCGGCACGACCGTCAGGACCGCGGCCCCGAGGCCTGCTGGCACGACGGCGGCCGCGACCGGCACCCGGCGGCCCCGCAGGCCGGGGATCCACCGCGGGAACACCTCGCCCCACGGGGCGATCAGCCCGACGGCGGCGAACGCCAGCACCTCGGAGACCACCGACAGCAGCACGACGTACAGCTCGATCGGCAGCCAGCCGAGGTTCCCGGACTCCTGCACCCCGCCGCCGTCGAGGGGGGCGTGGAAGGTACAGGTCGCGATCCGCCAGGCGCTGGACGGCAGAACGGTGAACGGGATGGCGAAGGCGGCGATGCGCACCCACCGGGGCACCCCGGGCACGACGGTGTGGGCGGCGGTCCAGGCGGCGCGCAGCCCCCGGGGCGGGCGTGCGGGCGGGAGCGGCAGGTCGGCGGCGAGGGTCATGGTGGCTCTCCAGCGGTGGTGATGCAGTCCGGGTCGGGTATCGGCCCGGCCCGCTACCGAAGATCGCACTCCCGGCCGGCACCCCACCTCGTCCAGTGGACCGAACCACCTCCCCCGCGCGGGGGGCCTCACCCGGAGTCGGCCTCCCGCTCCACCCGTCCGAAACGCGATGTCGCATTGTCGCCAGCGTCGGTGGTCCGGCTCACGAGAGAGTCGGTGACGGTTCGTGTTCCTGAACGCGGGCCTGTCCGTCCGGCACTCCGCGAAAGGCTCAACGCATGCACGTCGTCCCCGGGCTCAAGGTCCTCTACTTCGGAACGCCGGTGGTGCTGATCAGCTCACTCAACGAGGACGGCACGACGAACCTCGCGCCGATGTCCTCGGCGTGGTGGCTGGGCCAGTCCTGCATGCTCGGTCTCGGCAACAACGCCCAGACCACCGCGAACCTCCTACGGGAGGGCGAGTGCGTGCTCAACCTGCCCTCGTCGGCGATGGTCGATGCGGTCGACCGGATCGCGCTGACCACCGGGAAGCCGGCCGTGGCTGACTACAAGGCGAAGCAGGGCTACCGGTACGAGCCGGACAAGTTCTCGACCGCACAGCTGACCGAACAGGCGTCGGACCTGGTCCGGGCTGCCAGGGTTGCGGAGTGCCCGGTCCAGCTGGAGTGCAGGGTCGTCTCGGCCCACCCTTTCGGCGGTCCAGGGTCGCACGCCACCGCCTTCGAGGTGGAGGTCCTTCGTGCCCATGTGGAGGAGGACCTGGTGATACCGGGGACGCACTATGTCGACCCGCTGGGCTGGGATCCGCTGATCATGAAGTTCTGCGAGTTCTTCGGCGGGGGACGCAACGTTCACCCGTCGAGGCTCGCCGAGGGCTGGAACATGCCCCACCAGCTCCGGTCGACGACCGGCTGAGGTCGAGCCGGTCGAGAGGAAGCCCCCGCTACCCGCCTCCCGTGCGCGCGGTGACCAGGCCGGACTCGTAGGCCGCGATGACCGCTTGGGCGCGGTCCCGGACGTCGAGCTTGCCGAAGATGCTGGTGATGTAGTTCTTCACCGTCGACAGGCTGATGTCCAGGGCCCGGGCGATCTCGGTGTTGTCGAGGCCGGTGGCCATCAGCCGCCACACCTCGACCTCCCGGGGCGTCAGCCCGCCCGTGTCGGTGACCGGCGGCGGGGCGCCGACCGGGCCCCTGACGTAGGTGGAGATCAGCTTGGTGAGCAGGCGCGGGGCGACCACCGCCTCGCCGGCGTGGACGGTGCGGATCGCAGCGCCCAGTTCCTCCGGCGAGACGTCCTTGGGCAGGAACCCGTGGGCGCCGGCGCGCAGCGCGGCCACCACGTACTCGTCCATGTCGAAGGTGCTGAGGCCGAGGACTCGGCAGGAGGGGAGGGTGCGGGCCAGCTCCCGGGTCGCGCCGACCCCGTCGAGCACGGGCATTCGGATGTCCATCACCACGACGTCGGGGCGCAGCAGGCGGGCGGCGGTGACGGCCTGCTCCCCGTTCTCGGCCTCGCCCACCACCTCGAAGGACGGGTCGGGGGAGAGGATCAGGGACAGGCCGCGCCGCACCAGCGGCTGGTCGTCCGCGATGAGGACCCGGATGCCCGGTGCCGCCGCGCCCACCGGGCCGTCGCCGTGCGCGCTCACCGGGCCGTCGCCGTTCCGTGCTGGACGGCCGCGTCGGCCGTCTCCTCCGGGGCCAGTGGCAGGTCGGCCAGGACGGCGAAGCCGCCCTCCGGACGTGGTCCGGTCCGCAGGGTGCCGCCGTGCAGGGCGACGCGCTCGCGCATGCCGATCAGGCCGTACCCGCTCCGGCCGCCGGCCGGCACCGCCTCCTGCGGTGCGGCGCCGCCCGTGCCCGCCGTGCCCCCGTCGTCGCGCACCTCGACGGTGACCCGGTCCGGACCGTACGTCAGGGTGACGGTCGCGCGGGCGGGCCCGGCGTGCTTGCGGGCGTTGGTGAGGCCCTCCTGGACGATCCGGAACACGGTCAGGCCGACGGTGGGCGGCAGCGGGCGGCGGGGCCCGTGCACGCCGAAGTCGGTCGGCAGGCCGGCCACCCGGGACTCGTCCACCAGCCGGCCGAGGTCCTCGGCCCCGGGCTGGGGCGAGGGCGGGGCGGTGTCCGGTTCGTCGCCGGCCCGCAGGACGTCCAGGAGCTGGCGCATCTCCCGCAGGGCCAGTCGCCCGGAGGACTCCAGGGTGACCAGGGCGTCCCGGACCACCTCCGGGTGGGCGAGGTTGGCCCGGGCGCCGCCGGCCATCAGCTGCATGGTGGTGATGTGGTGCGCCACGATGTCGTGCAACTCCCGTGCGATGCGGCGGCGTTCGTCGGCCACCGCGCGGTCGGCCAGCAGTTTGCGGTTGGCCGTGACCTCCCGCTGCCAGCGCGCCACGGCGAGGCCGGCGCCGGCCACGAGCAGGGTGGAGCAGGAGGTGCCGGCGAGCGCCTGCCAGGAGGGGACGCGCAGGTGGCTCTGGCTCAGAGTGGTCAGCACCGTCGTCGCCGCCGCGGCGGCCGCCGTCACCGGGGCGGGGCGGGCCCGGGCGACCGAGTACAGGCTGACCATCAGGACGGCGCCGAAGTGGGTGCTCGCCGGTGTGGACAGGTCGATCGCGGCCTCGACGGCCAGGACCACGGCGAGCGCCGGCACCGGGTGGCGGCGCCGGACGAGCAGCGGCAGGGCCGACAGCGCGACGAGGAGCAGGCCCGGCGGGGTCACCCGGCGTACCCCGTCCATCTCGCTGAAGAGCAGGTAGTTGAGCAGGTCGAGCGTGCAGGCGCCGGCGGCCACCAGCGCGTCGGTGTGGGTCCACGGCGCGCCGTCGGTCTCCGGCGGCGCGTCCGCCACCCCGCCGGGCCCCGGGCTCCCGCTCGCCCGGTGTGCCGGATGCGCCGGATCCGCCCCGAGTGCCGCGTCCATCGCGGGGCACTGATGACCGCCCATGTCCGTTCCCCCTCCGTGCCCGGTCCGCGCCGCGCCTCACCGATGAGCCCTGACGAGCCCTGACGAGCCCTGACGAGCCGCGATCAGGCCCCGATCAGACCCTGTTCCAGACCCCGAACAAGCTCTGAACAGGCCCGATGCCCCCATTGTGGCATCGACCCACCCCGCCCCGGCATGGTCCCCACGGCCGATCACGGGGCCCGGACCAGGACCACGGTCCCGGGTCCGGGCCCGGCCGAGGAGCAGGGGCCCCGGTGCGGATCGTCCGTCGCAGGGACGTCCGCGGCCCACCCCGGGTGATGGTCTGGAACCCGGCCGGGAACCCCCGGAGCCGAGACCGACCTTGCGGACGCTCGCGTCCGCCGCCGGAGGAAACCGTGATCCGCGCACTGACCGGATACTCCACCAGGAACCCGTGGAAGGTGATCACCCTCTGGGTGGTGCTGGGAATCTCCCTGGCCCTGCTGAGCCCGATGCTGCTCGCCAGGGTCACCCAGTCCCAGACCGGGGACTTCCTGCCCAAGAGCTACGACTCGGCCGCCGCGCTGCGGATCGCCGAGGAGAACTTCGGGATGAGGCCCGACGCCACCACGGTCACCGTGCTGGTCGCCAGGACCGACGGCCAGGCGCTCACCGCCGCCGACCAGCAGCGGGTCGAGGCCGAGGCGGCGAAGCTCGCCCAGCGCCGGGTCGTCATGCCCAGGAAGCCCGACGAGCCGGCCTTCCTCGTCCCCGACCGGTCCCAGACCCCCCGGGTCGCCCCGGCCATGGTGGCGCCCGACCGCGGCTTCGAACTGCTCTCCGTCGAGCTGACCGGCAACGCCGCGGACGAGGGCGTCCAGGGCGTCTACCGGGCGTTCCGGGACGCCACCCGGGCCCAGTTCACCGACGCCGGGATGCGTACCGGGTTCACCGGGGGACTGGCCGACGCCGTGGACACCGCCGACTCCCACCGCACCGCCGCGACGGTCGGCAGCGCGCTCGTCATGGGGCTGATCGTCCTGCTCAACGTGCTGGTGTTCCGCAGTGTGGCGGCGGCCCTGCTGCCGCTGTTCGCCGTCGCCATGATCGGCAGCGTGGCCGGCGGAGCCGTGGCCGTCGCCGCGACGCTGACCGGCCTCAAGCTCGACGCCGGCACCCCCGGGCTGGTCTCCGTGGTCCTGCTCGGCATCGGCGTCGACTACCTGCTCTTCCTGCTCTTCCGCTTCCGCGAGCACCTGCGGGCCCGGCCCGAGCAGCCCGCCCGCGAAGCCGCCGCCCAGGTGACAGCCCGGGTGGGCACCGCGATCACCTCGGCCGCGCTGACCATCGTCGCCGCCTTCGCCACCCTCGGCGTGGCCAGCTTCGGCCAGTTCCGCTCGCTCGGCCCGGCCATCGCCGTCGCCGTCCTGGTCATGCTGTTGGGCAGCCTCACCATGATGCCCGCCCTGCTCGCCGCCTGCGGCCGCGGCATGTTCTGGCCCTCCCGCAGCCTGCGCCGCCAGCCGGGCGAGGGCTTTGCCGCCCGCTTCGGCACGCTCGTCGCCCGGCGGCCGCTGCCGATGCTGCTCGCCGCCCTCGCCCTGCTCGGCGCGCTGGCCGCCGGGATGACCGGGATCCGGATGGACTACGGCCTCGGCGGCGCCGGCGACCGGACCCCGGCCGCCGCCACCGCCGCCGAGATCTCCCGCACCCTGCCGGCCGGCGTCTCCGACCCGACGAGCGTCTACGTCGTCACCACGGACGGCACCACCCTCACCCCCGGCAGGCTCGACGGCCTCTCCCACGCCCTCACCCAGGTCGAGGGCGTCGGCAAGACGGGCGGCACCGTTCTCAACGGGGACCGGCGCGCCGCCCGGATCGACCTCTACCTGACCGCAGACCCGCAGAGCCGACGCGCCCGCGACCTGGCCTCCGGCCCGGTCCGCGCCGCGGTCGCCGCCCACACACCCGCCGGGACCAGCGCCCACGTGGGCGGCACGGCGGCGATCTTCGCCGACATCTCCACCGCCGTCGACCACGACCTGTCGATCGTCTTCCCGGTCGCGGCCGCCCTGATCGCCCTGATCCTGCTGCTGCTCCTGCGCAGCCTGCTCGCCCCGCTGGTCCTGATGCTCTCGGTCGGGCTCGGCTTCGCCGCCACCCTCGGCGCCGCGACCCTGCTGTTCCAGCACGGGCTGGGCGAACCGGGTGTCAGCTTCACCCTCCCGCTGGTGCTGTTCCTGTTCGTCGTGGCGCTGGGCACCGACTACAACATCCTCATCACCGACCGGATCCGCGAGGAGATGCAGCGCCCCGGCCCGCCCCGCGCCGCCGTCGCCCGCGCCGTACGGCACACCACGCCCGCCATCGCCACGGCCGGCCTGGTCCTGGCCGGTTCCTTCGCGACCCTCGCCGCCACCCCGGGCAGCGAACAGGTCGCCTTCGCGCTGACGCTCGGCATCCTGCTCTCCGCCGTCGTCCTGTCCCTGGTCCTGGTGCCCGCCGTCGCCGCCCTGCTCGGCCGCGCCCTCTGGTGGCCGCTCCGCCAGGCCCGCCACCACCACCGGGCCGAGCCGGCCCCGGAGCCGTACCGCGTTCCGGTGCCCTGACCGGCGGGCCGTTAGCACTCCAGCACGACTTCGATGTCCTGATCAGAGGCTGCGCACGATGAGCGTTGCGGCCTGATGTCCCATCAGGGGCGGTCTTCATGAGACCGCCCCTCCATCGTGTGCAGCCGACGTCGGTAGTGACCGCGGCGGGGCGGCCTCTCATCGTGATCAACGAGCCTGCAGCCGAGACCTGGGACAGCGAACTCGAAGACCTCGTCCTCCGCACCGGCCACCGCTTGAGCCGTGTGGAGCCACGCCTGCGGATGCGCGACTACGTCCGCGGCCTGCCTGCTGGAGTGCTAGGCGTTGTCGGGAAGCGGGGCAGCGGCGGGCCGGCCGGGCGTCGCGGGGGCCGGGTCCTGGCCCGGGCGGCGGGTGCGCTCCGCCCAGGCGGCCACCGGCGGGCCTGCTGCGCCCAGCGCCGCGAAGAACCCGCCGAGCAGCAGCCAGCCGGTGTGCCCGAGTCCCAGCACCGCCGTCGTGAGGACCACCGGGGCCAGGGCCTGCCCGGCGTTGAACCCGACCCCGAAGAAGCCCTGGTACTGCCCCTGGGCGTGGTCGGGGGCGAGACCGAAGCCGAGCGCGTAGCCGCCCGAGGACTCCCACACCTCCCCGAGGCTGTGCACGACGACGGCGAGGACGGCGAGCGCCGGCGCGATCCAGGCCGGGACGTCCGCGGTCAGGGCCATCAAGGGGCAGCTGACCAGGAAGAGCAGGCCCGCGATGCGGAATGCCCGGCCGCCCTGACGCGGTGTCTCCACCCGGGAGCCGATCCTGCTCTGGAGCAGCACGCACACCCCGCTGTTCACCGCGTAGACGGCCGCCACCGTCCAGCGTGGGGCGTCGCTGTGGGCGGAGAGCCAGATCGGCAGCAGCAGGGAGACCGTCTGGTACTGCAGGCCCATCGCGCCGTAGAGCGCGACGAAGGACACGTAGGGCCGGTCGGACAGCACGGCCCAGCGGTGGTGTTCCTCGGGCCGGGGCAGGGGCCGGTAGTCGGGGACGCCGACCAGGGCGAGCAGGCCGGCGCAGGCGAAGCTGGCGGCATTGGCGATGATGAGCGCGGTGTATGCCGCCCGGGTGTCGGCCGCGAGGGCGAAGGCCGCACCGAGGGTGCCCAGCACCACGCCGAGGTTGACGAAGGTGCGGAGCTTCGCCATGAAGGCGGCCGGGCGTTCGCCGCCCGCACGGGCGACGAGCGCACCGCCCGCGGCGCCGGCCGCCGTTGCCGCGAGGCGGTCCAGGGTGGCGAGGAGGGTGAACACGATCCAGTCGTCGATGAGGACGAAGGCGGCCATCGTCACGGCCTGCACCGTGAGGGCCGTCAGCCAGACCCTGCGCGGCCCGTACCGGTCGGCCAGGTTCCCGGCCGGGATCCCGGCCAGCAGCCCGACCAGCCCGGCGACCGTGAGGCCGGCACCGACCTGTGTGGCGGGCAGGTGCACCACGAGCGTGAAGTAGAGCACCGAGGCGGTGTTGAACAGCCCGTTGCCCACCCGGTTGACGAAACTCGCGGCGATGAGGGCACGTTGTGGGTCGCTCGGCGCCGGTAAGCCGGACATCCGCCGTACGGCGCTCTTCCCGATCATGCCGAACAGGCTAACAACGCCCTGCGCGCGCCCTCCGGACGGCCCGGGCCGTTGCACCGCACCACCCCCACGGAACTGCTCCGGTGCTGCGGCGGATCGGGCCGGAGCCGGCGTCAGGCGGTGAGGATGATCTTGCCGGTGACGGTGCCGGACTCCGCCAGGCGCAGGGCCTCGGCGGCCTGGGTGAGGGGGAGCCGGGCGGCGATGGGGGCGGTGATGTCGCCGCGGCGGAGGGCGGCGAACACCTCGGTGAGGTCCGCGTCGAGCCGGGCGCGGAAGCGGTCCTTGGCGAGGGCGCGGCCGGCCCAGATGTTGTAGAAGGAGGCGCTGCGCCCGTTGGGCAGGGTGTTCCAGAGCCAGGTGCGGGCGAGGATCTTCAGGACCGGCCACTGCTTGGACCCGGTGTCGTCCCGGGTGGACGCGCTGCCGTAGGCGACGAGCGAGCCGCCGGGGGCGAGCAGGTGCCAGGAGTCGACGACGCTGCGCCCGCCGACGTGGTCGAAGACGGCGTCGACGCCGCCGGGCGCCAGTTCCCGCACCCGGGCCGCGACGTTCCCGGCGCGGTAGTCGACCGGGATCACGTCGAGCTCGCGCAGCGCGTCGTGGTGGCGGGCGGACGCCGTGCCGATCACGGTCGCGCCCGCGGCCCGGGCGAGCTGGGCCAGGATGGAGCCCACCCCGCCGCTCGCGCCGTGCACCAGGACGGTCTGCCCGGCCCGCACCCCGGCCCGGCGGTGCAGCATCTGCCAGGCGGTGATGCCGTTGACCACGACGGTCTCCGCCTCGGCCGCGGTGAGCCCGTCGGGGACCTCGACGGCGTCCGCGGCGTCCAGCACCACGTGGCTCGACCATCCGCCGACCTTCACCAGCGCGGCCACCCGACGGCCGGTCAGGCCCGCGTCGACGCCGTCGCCGGTGGCGAGCACCCGGCCCACCAGGTCGTACCCGGGGACGAACGGGAAGGGCGGCTGGTCGTAGTACCGGCCCCGGCGCATCTGCTGCTCGGCGAACGAGACGCCGCTCGCCTCCATCGCGATCACGATCTGCCCGGGACCGGCCTGCGGCACGCGTCCCTCGCGGATCTCCAGGCCCTCCGGCGCCACGATGCCGGGAAGGACGACCTGGACCATGCGGTCGGTCTCCATGACCGCCCCTTTCGTAGAGGTTATTGTGTTCGTTAGAAGTTATAACTCCGATCTTCGGTGAGAGTCAAGAGGGAGAGTGATAGCCTCTAACGCGAGCGTGGAAGTCGTGGTCGAGCTGGTCGAGATGTTCGGGACGTCGAGGGCTGGAGGCGCAGTGGCCGAGTCGGATGCGAAGACTCCCCGGGAGCGCTACCGCGCCCAGGTGCGGGAGGAGGTCAAGAAGCACGCGTGGGAGCAGATCGCCACCGCCGGGGCCTCGGCGCTGTCGCTGAACGCCATCGCCAAGCGGATGGGCCTGAGCGGTCCGGCGCTCTACCGGTACTTCGCCAATCGCGACGAGCTGATCACCGAACTCGTCCGCGACGCCTACCGCAGCCTCGCCGACACCTTCCGGGCGCGCGCCCGCGCCGGTGCCGACCTGGCCGACCTGGCGCACGCCCTGCGTGGCTGGGCCCTCGACGACCCGCAGCGGTATCTCCTCGTCTACGGCACTCCCGTGCCCGGCTACCAGGCCCCGCCGGACACCACGCAGATCGCCGCCGAGATGATGGCCGTCCTCCTCGACGCCGCCGTCGCGGTCGAGCCGCCCGGGGCGGAGGCCGCGGAGTCCGCCGCCGCGACGCCCCTCGACGAACACCTCGCCGACCACCGGGCCTGGGCCGCTGAGAACCCCGCTCCGGCGTCGGCACTCCGCCGGGCCCTGGCCTTCTGGACGCGGCTGCACGGGGTGCTGTCCCTGGAGCTCGCCGGCCACTTCGCCGGCATGGGCTTCGACCCGGCCCGGCTCTACGCCGCCGAGGTCGACGGCCTCACCGGCCGCTGACCGGTCGCTTCTCGTCAGGCCGGGGCGGCTCCGCCGCCCCGGCCGTGGCGCGCCTTGAATTGTCCCGGGAATTGATTTCTGGAACGGGAGACTCCTCCTCTCTGTACGTTCCATAGGTGTACGAAGTTGGCCGAGAATGCTCTCTCGCCGGGCCTGTCATGTCCGCATAGATTTGGGGCTGCCCCGCGAAGCAGTGGGGTCCGGGTTTCCGGTTTGACCACGTAGTAAGGGAGAGCAAATGAGCCTGTCCATGCGCCGTTCCCTCGGTGTCGCCGCGGCTGCCGCGGCGGCGCTGGTCGCCACGACCACGCCCGCCCTGGCCGCCACTACCACGGCCGAGAGCGCGACGATCAACCGTACGGACTGCAACCGGAACGACTACCTCGAAATCCACAACAATGGCGGCCGCGACACCCTCTGCTTCGCGAACGCCGGCGAGGTGCCCGTCGCCATCTACGGCGTGAACTGGGTCGAGTCGGGAAACAATGCGGTGACCTTCCAGTTCCAGCGGAATCTCAATGACCCGCGGTTGGAAACCGTGACGCTCAACAAGTGGAGCCAGTGGGGCCCCGGCCAGGCCTCCATCCACAAGATCATCTGGATCAAGATCTACTGATCGTCCGAGCCGGAGCACCCACCTGAGCGGAGCGGGGAGGCCGCCTCCTCCCCGCTCCACTGCTGACGCGATGGGCGAGGGCCGGCGCCATGCCGGCCCTCGCCCCGCGGCGGGATTGGCCGAACAGCCGTCCTGGCCCAGCCGTGGGCCCCGGGGGTGACCGCAGGTGGCGGCACCGGGGATTGTCGCGGGGCTCCAACAGTTCAGTGACGATATGTCAGAGACCCTTTCCGGGAAGCCGATCGAATGCTGGACTGGCGGTCCCGTGAAATCGTCCGCCGGCGAGGCGGTGCCGGAGGTCTCATGTCAGTGATCGAGTCGGTGGCCGTGTCCCTCCTGACCGTGGCGGCCACCTTCGGTGGTGGCTGGTTCGTCACCACCCGGATCACCGAGCGCTGGGCGCAGATCCGCCGCAGCCGCGAGGACAACCAGGCCGCGGCCCGCGAGCTCCAGCTCCGCTACGGCGAGTTCGTCGCGAACTGGAAGACCTGGAACGCGCTGGTCGGCGAGCACACAGCACAGATCGAGGCGCCCGACGACGCCAAGTGGGCTTGTCTGCGCCGGGCGACCGAGGCGGAAGGGGCCGTGGAAGCGCTACTGGCGCGGGTGAGCGCCGAACGCCGCCTGACCGCCGAGCAGATCGACACGCTCGGAGCGCTGCGGCAGGCGTTCAAGGCGGCCCGCCGAACGATCCGCCGCGGCCGGCCGCTGGCCTGGTCCTCGGCGGAGAGCGAGCCCTACCTCGCCTTCAAGGGCCTGGTCGCCGCAGCCGGCGTCCTGATGGCGAGCCCGGCCGATCCGCGCGACCGTCCGGACGCCGCCGAAGCCGCCCGCGCGTTTCGGGCCATCACCGGCAACCGGCACGAGACCACCTGGACCGCCACTGGCCGGCGCGCAGTCGCCCGGCCCGGGACGGCCGAACTGCGACCCTGACCCGTGACCGCGGACGTGGCAGCCGACGCCCGCCGGCTCGTCCTCCGACTGTGGGTCGGTGCGGAGCCGACCACCTCGACGGTCGGCACCGCACCGAGCGCAGGCCGGCGGGCCGTGATCCGAAGGTCGATCACCGAACCCCGGCCCCGACCGCGGCGCCCCGCCGACTCCGGGCGACCAGGAGGGCGGCGAGGGTGCAGGCTGCGGCCGGGAGGAGCATGGCCACGGCCGGTGAGCCGTCGTCGGCGTGGGCGCCAACGCCGATGAAGGCACCCGTCGCCGCGACGCCGAGTGTCGCGCCGACCTGGCGGACGGCGTTGAGCAGTCCGCCGGCCGCGCCGGCGGCGCCCTCGGGGGCCGTGTTCACCACGGCGGTGACCAGCGCGGGCAGGGCGAAGGAGACGCCGAGGCCGGCGAGCAGCAGGCCCACCGCCAGCAGCGCGTACGGCGTGCCGGCCGACACGGCGGTCGCGATCACCGCGCAGCCCGCAGCGAGCAGTGCCAGCCCGCCCAGGACCGGCCGCCACGGGCCGACCCTGGCGACGATGCGTCCGGTGAGCAGCGGGTTGAAGCCCGGCGGCAGGGTCATCGGCAGGAACGCCACCCCGGCCATGGTCGGGGACAGCCCCAGCGTCTGCTGCAGGAGCAGGGGCAGCACGAAGAGCACCCCGAGCAGCGCGAAGTTCACCGCGGCCCCGGCGAGCAGGAGGGTGGGCATCCCGCGGGTGCCGAGCAGCGCGGGCGGCAGGACCGGGGCCGGGCCGCGCCGCTCGCGTGCGGCGAAGGCGAGCCCGGCCGCCGCCGTCCCGGCGGCGGCGCAGCCCGCGTGCGTCCAGGCGCCGGCGCCCAGCGCGATCAGCGCGTCGGTGAGGAGGGCGAGCGTCGCGCAGACCGCCAGCTGGGTCCACCGGTCGATGCGCCGCGTGCCCGGCGGGCAGCGCACGGCCGCTCCGGCCACCAGCGCCAGCACCAGGACCGCCAGCGGGACGTTCACCAGGAAGACGGCCCGCCAGCCGGAGAGGTCGACCAGCACCCCGCCGGCCATCGGCCCGAAGGCCATCGCACAGCCACTGACCGCGGCCCAGACGGCGACCGCACGGGCGCGCTCCCGGGGTACCGGGTAGAGGCGGGCGATCACCGCCGTGCCGGCCGGGACGGAGGCCGCGGCGGCGGCGCCCAGGACGGCGCGCAGCAGCACCAGCGTCCAGAGGTCGGGTGCGCACGCGGCGAGCAGCGAGCCGGCGCCGAAGGCGGCGATCCCGAACCGGAAGGCCTTGTGGGCGCCGAACCGGTCGGCCGCGGCGCCTGCCGACAGCAGCAGTGCGCCGAAGGCGACGCTGTACCCGGTGACGGCCCACTGCAGGCCGGCCGTCGAGCCGCCGAGCGAGGCGGCGAGGTCGGGTTCGGCGACGGAGAGCACGGTGGTGTCGAGCAGCACCATGAAGTAGCCGAGGGCGACGCCGAGCAGGGCACGGGTCCGTCCCGGGGGCCGGGGCGTTGAGATCGGCGGGGTAGGCGCGATGGCGGTGGTCATCGGGAGACTCCTGGGGAGGGCGGGTCGCGGGGCGGATCGGCCGCTCACTCTGCTCGGCCGCTCGCTCTGTTCGGCCGCCCACCCTGCTCGGCCGCCACCGCCGGCTCCACCGCCCGGGCCTCACGCACCGTTCGGGAAAACCGAATGCCCTTACGATGGGCCGGTCGAGGAGGAGGGGAACGTGGAGCTTCGCCAGTTGCGCGTGTTCGAAGCGGTGGTGGCCCATCGAACGGTCACCGCCGCGGCCGCCGCCCTCGACCTCGCGCCGTCCTCGGTGTCGGAGCAGATCCGCGTGCTGGAGCGGAGCCTGGGCGTCGCGCTGTTCGACCGGGCACCGCGCGGGATGGCCCTGACCCCGGCGGGCGAGCGGCTGCTGCCGTGGTCCCGGAGCCTGCTCGACCAGGCCGAACAGGCCCGCCGGGAGGTCTCCGCCGCCCGCATCGTGGTGCGCCTCGGCGCGTTGGAGACCATCGCGGCCACCCACGTACCCGCCGTCCTGGCCCGCCTCGCCGAACGCCGGCCCGACCTGGACGTCGCCCTCCACACCGACGCCGCCCGCGACGGCCTGCTCGGCGGCGTCGCCGCCGGGGCGCTGGAGGCGGCGCTGATCCTGGACACGGCGGGCCCGCTCGGCGAACTCGGCTTCCACCTGCCGCCCGCGCCGCTGGACCACCTCGACCTGGAGGACGTCCCGCTCGCCCTCGTCGCCGCCCCCACCCACCCGCTCGCCGCCTCCGGCGCGGCCACCCGGACCGGCTCGCTCACCCGCGCCGACCTGCGCGGTCAGCGGCTCCTGGTGAACACCCCCGCCTGCTCCTTCTGGCTCGCCGGCGAACGCCTGCTCGGCCACGCGGTGGAGCGCGTCCGCACCGGCGGGGTCGCCGTCACCCGCGCCTGCGCCGAGCAGGGGCTGGGCATCGCGCTGCTCCCCGAGTTCGCCGTCCGGGACGCCCTCGCTGCCGGATCCCTGGTCCGACTCCCTGTGGTGTCACGGGAGTTGCAGCTCCACCTGCGCCTGGTCTGGCGGTCGGACCGGGAGTCCGTCCCGGGCCTGCGCGAAGTCCTCTACGCCGCGGCGGTGTGACCCGCGCGTCGCCGGTGTCGGCGGTCGGCCGGACGTCTCGCCGGACATCTTGCCGGGACACCTCGCCGGACGTCCTGCCGGACATCTGCCGACGTCAGAGGACCTGCCACAGCGCGCACGCGAACACCGCCGTCACCCACGTCCACAGCACCGAGAAGCCCACGTGGCCCAGGGTGCGCAGGGCGTCGCCGCGCCAGAGCCGGGGCGAGAAGACGGTGAACTGAAAGAGCCAGCGGGCGCCCCAGAACAGCGTCTGGCCGGTCAGCAGAGCGGTGCCGAGCGGAGTGCCTGCCAGGAGTTCGCGGCCCAGGAAGAGTGGCAGCAGGCCCAGCAGGACGCAGGTCAGGCCGATGAAGAAGAGGTGTGCGTAGGAGACTTGACGAGTCATCAGGCTAGTTCCGGCCAGATCGGAGGGCCAGTCGATCACCCGGGGCAGCAGCGCGTGGAACAGGCCGAGGCCCACCAGCGCGGCCCCGACCAGCCGCAGCTGGAACTCCACGTCGAAGAGGCCGAGGGATCCGTTCACGCCTCGGCCCTCCGGAAGGCGAAGGCGGTGACCAGGCCGGCGATCCGGCGCTCGGCCGCCGGCTCCAGGCCTGCCTCGGCCGCGTGGGACAGCCAGGTGGCGCGCGGCAGGAAGTGCCAGGCGCCCGGCCCGTAGACGGCGGTGTTGGCGGCGTCGCGCAGGTGCTCGACCAGGACGAGCGAACCGCCCGGCCGCAGCACCCGCGCCACCTCGGCGAACAGCGCGGCGCGGTCCGCCGGCCGGCGCAGCTCGTGTGCGGCGAACACGGCGAGCACCGAGTCCTGCGAACCGGACGCGGCCGGCAGCGCCCCGGGCCGGGCGGGCCGGCTGCCGGGCGTCGGCGGGACCCGGCGGCGGGCGCGACGGATCGAGCCGGTCGTCGTCAGGGTCGGGTCGTAGAGGTCGGCGATCCGCTGCGGGGCGGCGGGGTGGCGCGCGGCGACCGGGCGGCTCGCCTCGTCCAGGCCGGTGGAGACCACGAGGTGGCGGCCGGGGCCGTCCGGGAGGAGCTCGTCGAGCCAGGCATAGCCGTGGAGTTCGGAGCGGTCGTAGACGCACCAGGTCGCGGCCGTGCTGGCGACGAGCAGCCCGCCCGCGGCGAGTACGCCGGCCCGCGCGAGCCGGGCGGCCGGGGGCGGCAGCCGCCGGGCCAGCGCCCAGCCTCCGGTGGCGGTGAGCGCACCGGCGGCGTAGAGCGGCCAGTTGTAGCGGATCACCTCGGCCACACCGGAGGGGCGGTGGGCGGGGGCGCCGCGTTCGGGCGGGGTGCCGCCTTCGGCCACGGGGCCGCGTTCGGCCGGGGTGCCGCCTTCGGCCACGGGGCCGTCACCGGTCGGGGCGCTGCGATCGGTCACGGCGCCGCCACCGGCCGGGGCGCCGACCGGTCGGAGGACGCTCATCGGAGGCTCCCGTCGAGGGCGCGGCGGCTGCCCGCCTGCCAGCCGTAGTCGAGGTCCGCGACGTGGAACGCGTTGGCGAGCACCGGTCGGCTGCCGGCCAGTGGCCCGTGGTCGAAGAAGGTCAGCCGCGGCACCTCCACCGCGACCGGCACCGGCTCCCAGTGGGCCCGGTCGGCCTTGACGACGATCATCGAGCGGGTCTGCGGCTCGTACTCGAAGGTGTAGGGCAGCGGCCCGGCGAACCGCCGCGCCGCCCTGGCGTCGGCGAACGGACTGCCGGCCGGCAGCGGCGCCGGACCGTCGGCGAGGTCGGCCCGGACGTGGAGATCCGCTTGGCCGTCAACGCTCACCACCTTGAACTCCAGGGTCCGCCCGACCACCCGGCTGCCGATCCGGGCGAGCCGGTAGTGGTAGCGGGAGAACAGGTTGCCGCCCGCCACCATCACCCGGCTACCGGTGTCGCTGCGCAGTATGCGCAGGCCGCGCATGATGCGGCCGCCGGGGGTGGGGAAGCGCGTGAACACCCGGTAGCCGGTGAGAACCGTGTCCACACCGAGCGCGACCGGCAACCCGGACGGGCGCAGACCGCGGGTGTCCACCAGGGCGGCCGCGACGAAGCCGTGCTCGGTGCCCTCGGGATCGGTGTAGGTGTCCAGCTGGAGCCCCGGCGGAACGAGCGGCGCGAGCTGCTCGGGCGGCAGCGCGTAGGTGAGGACGAGCGAGTGTGCGAAGTGGGTGCGCATCGGCAAGGGGTGGCGTTGCAGCAGGTGTCGCATGGTCAGGATCTCCGGATCGCGGTGCGGGAGACGGCGGGCGTGGCGTCGGGGGCGTCAGGGGCGTCAGGGGCGTCGGGGGTGTTGGGGGCGTCGGCCGGCATCGAGCGTGGTGCCGGAGGCGGCGCCGGTGAGCCGGTACGGGAGGGGTTCACAGCTGGACCACCCGGACCACGCCCCACAGCAGTGAGCGGTCCTCGGCGGCGGCGCCCGGACCGGCCGGCCCCGGCTCGCGGATGCTGCGCAGCACGGCGACCCCGCCGGGTCGCACGGCATGGCGGACGGCGGCGCGCAGCCGGCGGGCGAAGGCGGGCCCGGGTCCGTCCAGCACGTTGGAGAGGGTGACCGCGTCGTAGTGCCCGGCGGGGGAGCGCTCCAGGTGTTCGACCACATCCGCGATGAGCAGGCGCACGACGGGGACGGCGACGGCGGCGTCGGCGGTCGCTACCTCTCGGGATGCGGCGGGCAGGTCCGGTGCCCCGAGCGGGTCGGGCCCGGGCCGCTCGCGGCCGAGCAGCAGTCGCCACGCCCACGGGTTGGCCGCGTTGGGGTGCCGGGCGAGCCCCCGGGCGAGCCGGGCCCGCAGCACGGTGTCGAAGCGGTGCGGAACGACGCAGCGGAACGCCGGCCGGAGTCCGACGGCCAGCGCCCCGGCCGGTCGGAGCGCGGCGGTGAGGAGCAGTCGGAGGCCGGGCCCGTCGAGGGTGCGCCGCCAGTGCTCGCCCTGCTCGGCCGGGTCGTCGAGACGAAGGAAGCGCTCCAGCTCGGACGGGCGCCAGGCGGGCAGCAACGCGCCGGCGGCGGCGCGTCCGGCGGAGAGGAGCCGCTCGGCCGCCCCCGCGACGGCCGGGGCGCCGTAGTGGAGCCGGGCACGGGCGTAGTCGAGCTGGGCGGGGTTGAGGTCGACGGCCGTCACCTGGTGGCCGGCGGCGGCCAGGGCGGCGGCGGTGTCCCCGGCCGAGGCGATGCAGAGCACCCGGGCACCTGCGCCGGGCGGGGGGAAGGCGGCCAGTTCGACCGCCGGGTCCTCGTACATCCGGCCGAACAGGATGCGCGGGCAGCGGGGTTGGACGGTCAGCAGTCGGCCCTCGGCCCACGGGGTGGCCGGGCGGGCGGTGGCGGTGGCGCTCATACGGCGGCCGCCTCGGTGCGGGCGGTGTCGGCGGTGCGCCCGTTGGTGGCTGTGCGGTCGTCGGCCGGTGCGCGGTGTGCGGTGGCGACCGTCCAGACCAGGGCGAGGAAGACCAGGTCCTGGACGACCAGTCGGCCCGGCTCGGGGATCTGGTCGGCACCGACGAGCAGCCCCCCGGTGTTGAAGGCGAGCACCAGCGCCGTCTGCACCAGCGCCGCGACCCGCGGTGCGTAGCCGCTCAGCACCCAGGCCCCGAGGGCCAGTTCCGCCAGCCCGATGCCGATCAGCAGCGCGTGGGCGGCGGCGTCCGGCAGCAGGGGCAGGCCCTCGACGATGGCCCGCTGGTCGGCGCGGCCGGGGAAGATCTTGCACCAGAGGCCCTCGTACCCCCACATGAGCGCAACGGCGAGGGTGGCGCAGCGGGTCTGCCAGGGTGTCGGCACGGCGGACGGTCCTTTCTGCCGCCGCCCGGGACGGGACGTGCGCCAGGGCGCGGCGGGGAACGGCGAAGCAGGCCGGAGCCCGTGATCGGGGCCGGTCGTCTCCGCTCCCGCCCATCATGGCGCACGACTTTGAACATGTTCAACTGTGGGTGTGCGGCTCCGCGCGTCGTGGCACGGGCCGTGGGGTTCGCCGGGGCCGCAGGCACCTCGTGCGCCTTGGCAGGGGCGGCGGTACTACGCTGGCGGCGCCGACTACTGGGGAGCGTCCGGGAACGTGTTTGTGAAGATCTGCGGTCTGAGCACCGCTGCCGATGTCGCCGCGGCCGTCGCGGCCGGTGCCGATGCGGTCGGGTTCGTGCTCACCGAGAGCCCGCGCCGGGTGGATCCCGGGCTGGCGCGGGACCTGGTCGCCGCGGTGCCCGAGAACGTCCTGACGGTGGCCGTGTTTCGGGAGGAGCCGGCCGAGTACGTGAGGGCGGCCGTGCAAGCGGCCGGGGTGCGGGCGGTGCAGCTTCACGGGAACCACCCGGCGGCCGCGTTCGCCGAGCTGTCCGACCTGGGACTGCCGCTGATCCGCGCCACGTCGGCGGCGAAGGCGGCCGGGGCGGACTGCGGGGATCTCGGCGAGGACCTGCTGCTGCTCGACGCGCCGGTGCCGGGGGCCGGGGAGCCGTGGGACTGGACCGAGCTGGGGGCGAAGCCGCCGGCCGGGAAGTGGCTGCTGGCGGGCGGGCTGAACCCGGCGAACGTCGGTGCGGCGATCGCGGCCGCGAGCCCCTGGGGCGTCGACGTCTCCAGCGGCGTCGAGGTCCGGCGCGGGGTCAAGGACCCGGCCCTGATCACGGCTTTCCTCCGGGCCGCCAAGTCCGCCTGAAGACAGGGGGCCCGGCGGCGCCGGCCATGCGGACGGCTGCCTTCCCGGCCCACCCCGGGGATCGCGGCGGTCGCCTCGGTGGCCGTGGGCCAACGCGCCCGGGCGACCTCAGTCCCCCGCCCACGGAGTCGCTCCCGGAAGACGGCCGCGGTGGCTCAGTCGAACCGGATGTGCTTGACCCCTGTCCAGGCTCGGCGAAGGCGCCCACGTAGCGCGCTTTCGGTGTTCGGGGCGAGCGTCAACCCGGAAGAGTCGGCGATGTGGTCGGCCACCTGAGGGATCGTGAGGTGATCGGTCCACAGATGCTCGGCGAATTCGGCCTCGCGCAGGCGCTCCAGGCACAGGTCGAGTTTCGACAGGGCGAAGCTTTCCCGGCGCAACGGTGCGTCCTTTCCGGCGACGAACCGCACGGTATGCCCGAAGCCACGCTCGTACAGCCGGCGCAACACCGTCCCGCGCTCGGCCAGCAGCGCGAAGTGTCGAACGTCATGGCCGTGCGCCCGCAGCCGGCCGACGGTCTCGCGGAAGCACGCCGGTTCCACCACCGTCATCGGCGCGATCACCACGCCGTCATGCTCGGCGAGAGTACGGTCCAGCACCTCGAAGACACCCTGCCGCCATGCGGGAAGGTCCTGGAAGTCCCCGCGCAGCGGCGGGGGCGTCATCCGGTGCAGACCGAAACCCACGTGCTCGGGGTCGCAGATCACGCTCCCGGCGAGCCGCCGCTGGATCTCGTGCGCGGTCTGTGTCTTCCCACCGCCGAAGGGGCCGTTGATCCACAAAAGCATGCCCAGAATCTACTGCGTCGATGCGGCAGCGGCGCCGGGCCCTCCCGGGCCGGGTCCGTCGGTGACCAAGCCCGAGGGGGTCCTGCTCCGCGCTGCTGCAGACTCACGCAGTGCGTGTCCGTCGTGCGGAGAAGAGCCAGTTACTCGATCTGCCGACTGCCTCCCGCAGGCCCTTGAATGCTCCGTGCCCGGCCGGAGTGTCTCCGGTCGGGCACGGTTCGGGCATGCTGCGGACGAGTCCCAGTTCGTTCCGAGGCGTGCCTCGGTCCCGCGGCCAGGGGGCGTCAGGCGTTCGGGTTCGTGCCCTGCTGGACCTTCTTGATCCGCTCCACCTCCAGTGCGGTGAACTGCTGCAGCGTCTTGTGGTCGCGCTCGTCCTCGTCCAGCTCGATCAGGGCCACGACCGTACCGACTCGCATCGCCATGACCGAGGCGACGGTCCCGCTCGGGGCGTCGCTCGACTCGGCGGGCCGCTCGAAGCCCTGCGACTGCTCGGCGGCCGCCTTCAGGGTGATCCGGCGCGCCTTGCTGTCGTCCTTCTCCAACGACGTCACCATCGCCTCGAAGACGGGGCCTGCATGCTCCGTGGTGTCGAAGGTCAGCAGGGTGAACCGGATGTCGTTGTCGGTGTTGGAGGCCATCTCGTACCGGACGGTCCCGCCCAGCTGGATACCCGAACAGCTGATGGACAGCTTCTTCCGGCAGTCGCTGGAAGCCTCGGCCTGCTCGATCACCTTCGGCGGCTTCGCGCCGGGGGCGAGCCGCCACCCCGAGGGGAGTGCGGCCGGGCTCGGCAGCGCGTCCATCACCTGGTCCGGCTGGGACAGCGCCACGTTGGCCCGGAACGCCGCCCCGCCGTCGCCGGAACTGCACGCAGTCGTTCCCAGCGCGAGCGCGGCGGCCGCGCCCGCCAGTGCGAGATTCCGCCCGTGCCGCATCAGCCTGTCCATCGTGGTGCCCCCGTTTCGTTCTTCACCTCGAAGATCATCGGCGGACATCAAATCACATGATCACCGGTTCTTCTGGCCATCCATCAGCGCCATGGGCCGAGGTCCGGACGGGCCGGCTGCACGATCCGGGTCAACCTCGCTTCCAGGTGCTGTGACCCGGGACGATTCGGCAGCCTCGGGCCCGTGTCGGTGGGGGAGCGTCCGCCCCGACAGGCCTTCGCTGCGGACATCGGTGCGCGTTCACGGCGTTGAGCGGCCGGGCCGGGACTCTTGGGGAGCGTCCGTGCGGAGGGCAGGCCGCTGCTACTCGGTGTCGTCGGCGCGGAGGGTCAGGTCGAGGAGGCCGGGGAAGCGGGCGTCGAACTCCTCGCGGCGCAGCCGGTTGAGCCGCTTCGGGCCCTGGTCGCGCTGCTCGACCAGGCCGGCGCCGCGCAGGACCGAGAAGTGGTGACTCTTGGCGGCCCGGCCGACCGGTACGTCGAAGTTGCTGCAGCTGAGCGCCCAGTCGGGGTGGGCGGCCAGGTCGCGGACCAGCTGGATGCGCACGGGATCCGCGAGCGCGGACAGGGCGGTGAGCAGTGGGACGTCGTCGGGGTGCGTGTGCACGGGCGCCGAACGGTGACTCGCGCCTTCACTCTGGTCCGACATTGCGATGCCCTCCTCCAGCCAGTGTTCGATGAGCATCTTACAGTGCTAGTGTTCGCTTCCGGTTGAACACTCATGGAGAGGTGGTTCTGCGCATGCGTGCGGTCGAGTTCCAGGAGTACGGCGGTCCCGAGGTGCTGCGGATCGTGCAGACCGCGGCACCCGAGCCGGGCCCCGGCCAGGTGACCATCGAGGCCGTCTGGGCGGGGGTGAACTTCGCGGACGTGAAGGCACGCGCCGAGGGGTACCGGGTGGCGTCGTTGCCCTACCGTCCGGGCCTGGAGGTCTCCGGGCGCATCCGGGCGGTCGGGGCGGGCGTCGAGGGTCTGCGGGCGGGGCAGGAGGTCGCGGCGCTCGTCGACGGCGGTGGCTACGCCGAGGTGGTGCTCGCGGAGGCCGCGCGGGTCTTCCCGTTGCCCGACGGGCTGGACCTGCGGACCGCGGCCACGCTGCCGACCGTGCTGCCGACCGCGCACGCCCTGGTCCACGAGGTGGGGCGGTTGCGGGCCGGGGAGAGCGTGCTGGTGCACGGCGCGGCGGGAGGCATCGGCACGGCGGTCGGGCAGCTGGCCCGGGCGGCGGGCGCCGGCGCGGTGTACGGCGTGGCCTCCAGCGACGCCAAGGCCGACTACGCGCGCAAGCACGGCTACGACGAGGTGTTCCGACCCGACACCTTCGAGACGGACGTCCGCCGCGCGACCGGTGGCCGGGGCGTCGACCTGGTCCTGGACCCGGTGGGCGGGGACACCCTGCGCCGCGGCCTGGAGGCCTTGGCCGTCTTCGGCCGCCTGGTCTCCTTCGGCAACGCCGGCGGCGCCGCGCCCTGGCAGGCCGGTCAGGGCGAGCTGTACGCGCAGGGCCGCTCGGTCGGGGGCTTCTCCGTGCTGTCCCTCGCCCAGTCCGCACCCGACGCGCTGCGTGCGCTCACCGACCACGCCCTGCGCACCGTCTGCGACGGAACGGTCGTCCTTCCCGTCACCGAAGAGTTCCCCCTGGCGGACGCGGCCGGCGCGCACCGGCTCATCGGCGGACGCACGTCCACGGGCAAGCTGCTGCTGCGCATCACCGACTGACGGCCGACTCCGGCACACGACGGGTCGCCCACGAATCGCCATGGCCGGGCGTCGTGGGGCCGATAGGGTCCGATGCCGTGCAGCACGAGGAATCCGACGGCGATCCGGTACGTCGCAGGCTCGACACCCTGGTCGAGCGGTTGAGGCAGGACCTCGACGGGGTCGCCGGGGTCGAGGAACGGGACGACGGATGGTTCTGGGACGTTGCCGTCCGTCCCGAGCGTGCGGGCCCGCTCGGCTTCTCCTGGCTGGTACCGGGCGGCTCCGCGGGCATCGTCCTCGGAGTCGACGCCGGGGGTGTGAGGTGGGAACTCGGCCGGTCTGTGGAGGAGCTGGATCTCATGGCGGCAATCGTCGATGCCCTTCTGGCGGGCGACGCCACGGCCGTCTTCGCCTCAGGTCGGTGCGAGGTGACGGTGGCCCTAGCCGACGGCAGCAAAGAGGTGCAGAGCAACCGTGACCTCCCCTCCGGCTGCCTGCCGCTTCCCGGGTGGTCACGTTGGGGGCGACGTGTCGACTACGAGCCCTACAACCCGTCAGCAGATGCGCCTGGCCGATGACTGGTCGACCTGTCCGTCTCCAGCGGGCTTCGGACGAGCCGAGCCCGAGCCCGCTGCCGGCTCGGACCCGCGCACCGGTACCGGGCGGCCGGGCTGCGCCCTGCTCGACTCCTGACGTCGCCGTGTGGGAACAGTGGGACCCGTGGCAAGATGCCGGTATGTTGATCCGAAAGGCTGATGCCGCGTAGGCGTCCCAAGGGGCTGCGCGCGGAACGTTGGCGGCCCAGAAGAGGTGTGCCGGTCCGCCGGATCCGCGGTGTGTCCGCAGCGACTCGCGTAGCGATCCGACCGGCGGGGTCGACCGTCGTGGGCCCCGGGCCGGCCACGAGCCCGTACTGGCTCAGGCGAGCCAGTGGCCGTCGCGCATCAGGTCGCGGCCCGTCAGTTCGTCGGCCTCGCGCCAGGCCTGGATGCGGCGGGGCGTGATGCGGAACCAGCGGTACGGCGTGGCCAGGGTGCGCGGGTCGAAGCCGGTACGGGCGGCGAAGCGGTCGCCCCGCTCCGCCGGGAGCGCGGAGAGGTCGAGCACCTCGACATCGCCGTCGATCATGGTGACGTCGCGGGTGGCACCGAGGCCCAGCCGGACGGTCCGCGAGGCGGCCAGGTTCCGGCCGGTCGGGCTGGCGGTGGGGGTGGCGACCAGCAGCGTGGCACCGTCCCAGTCGAAGGACAGCGGCACCAGGTACGGCATGCCCTCCGTCGAGGCGGTGGCCACCCAGAGGTCGACGTCCCCGGCGAGGCGGCGCTCGGTGTCGCGGCGGCGTCCGGCGCGGGAACGCGGTCCCGGGGTCGTCGCCGTCTCGGTGCTGTGGGCGGACGTGGCCGTCATGCTGGCTCCTGTGGAGGTCGGTCGGGTGGGCCGGTGCGTTTCTCGCCTCCGGCCCCGTTCGCTGTGGTCACAGCCTCTCCCGACCCGGGCACGCACCACATCCGTACCGACCACGGAATGTCCTACGGACGCATCACGCAGCACCGTCCACCAACGCAGGGGGTTTGCCGGGTATTGCTGCACCGGGACGTGGCACTCCGGACGGAGGCGGCGGTGCTCGCCGAACCGAACCGCACCCGGCCGACCCAACCGGGCCCCGACCCAACCGGGCCCCGAGCCCGGGCCCCGACCCAACCGGGCCCCGAGCCCGGGCCCCGAGCCCGGGCCCCGAGCCCGGGCCCCGAGCCCGGGCCCCGATCCCCCGAGAACGCGTGCGGCCCGCCGCGCGGCGCGCAGCGGGCCGCTCCCCGGCGGTGCTACAGCGTGTGGACCAGGTGGGTGGTGAGCAGGCGGGTGAAGCGGGCCGGGTCGGGCAGGTCGCCGCCTTCGGCGAGCAGCGCGCCGCCGTACACCAGCTCGGCGATCTCCGTGAGGGCGGGGTTGTCGGGGTTGGCCGCGTGCGCCGTCCGCAGGGCGGTGATCAACGGGTGCGTGGGGTTGAGCTCCAGGGTCCGCTTGACCGGGGGCATCTGCTGCCCCGTCGCCCGGTACATCTTCTCCAGGGTCGGGGAGATGTCGTGGGCGTCACCGACGATGCACGCGGCGGAGGTCGTCAGCCGCGAGGACAGGCGCACCTGCTTCACCTGCTCGGACAGGGTCGTGGTCAGCCACGGCAGCAGGGTGGCGAAGTCGGCCTCGCGCTTCGTCTTCTCGGGGTCGGACTCCTGGTCGCCGTCGGCCGGTTCGTCGAGGTCGACCTGGCCCTTGGCGATGGACTGCAGCCGGTGCCCGTCGAAGGCGGGGATCTGGTCGGCCCAGATCTCGTCGATGGGGTCGGTGAGGATCAGGACCTCGTAGCCCTTGGCGGTGAAGGCCTCCATGTGGGGGGAGTTCTCCACCGTCGCGCGGGTCTCGCCGGTCAGGTAGTAGATCGTGTCCTGGCCGTCCTTCATGCGCTCGACGTACGCGCGCAGGGTGGTGGGCTTCTCCGCGTCGTGGGTGGAGGCGGCCGACACCAGCTCCAGCAGCGCCTGCGAGTTGTCGGTGTCCTCGACCAGGCCCTCCTTCAGCACCCGGCCGAACTGGTCCCACAGCCGGGCGTAGCGCTCGGAGTCCTTGGCCTGCATGTCCTTGATCGCGCCCAGGACCTTCTTGACCAGGCGTCGGCGTACGGCGCGGATCTGGCGGTCGTGCTGCAGGATCTCGCGCGAGATGTTCAGCGACAGGTCGTGGGCGTCCACCACGCCCTTGACGAAGCGCAGGTAGTTCGGCATCAGCGCTTCGCAGTCGTCCATGATGAACACCCGCTTGACGTACAGCTGCACGCCGCGCTTGGTCTCGCGGGAGAACAGGTCGAACGGCGCCTGCGAGGGGATGAACAGCAGCGCCTCGTACTCGAAGGTGCCCTCGGCGCGCATGTGGATGGTCTCGGCGGGGGCGAGCCAGTCGTGGCTGATCTGCTGGTAGAACTCGTTGTACTCGGTCTCGGTCACCTCGTTGCGCGGGCGGGCCCACAGCGCCTTCATCGAGTTGAGCGTGTCGACTGTGGGCGTCGTGGTCCCGTCGGCGTCGGTGCGCTCGGCGGCCATCCGGATCGGCCAGCGGATGAAGTCCGAGTACTGCTTGACGATCTGGCGGATCTTCCACTCGGCCAGGTAGTCGGCCAGGCCGTCCTCGCTGTCGGCGGGCTTGAGGTGCAGCGTGACCGAGGTGCCCACCGGCAGGTCGTCGACGGCCTGGATCTCGTAGGTGCCCTCGCCGTCGGACTCCCACCGGGTGCCGGCGTCGGTGCCGGCCCGCCGGGTGCGCAGGGTCACCTTGTCGGCGACCATGAACGCGGAGTAGAAGCCGACGCCGAACTGGCCGATCAGGCTCTGTGCCGTGGCGGCGTCCCGGGACTCCTTGATCTTCTCCAGGAGGCCGGCGGTGCCGGACTTGGCGATGGTGCCGATCAGGTCCACGAGGTCGTCCCGGCTCATGCCGATCCCGTTGTCACGGACGGTCAGCGTGCGGGCGTCCTGGTCGACCTCCAGGGCGATGTGCAGGTCGGAGGTGTCGGCCTGGACGGTGGAGTCGGCCAGCGATTCGAGTCGCAGCTTGTCCAGTGCATCGGAGGCGTTCGAGATCAGCTCGCGCAGGAAGATGTCCTTGTTCGAGTAGATCGAGTGGATCACCAACCGGAGCAACTGACGGGTCTCGGCCTGGAATTCCAGCGTCTCGACACTACTGGCCACTCTGGGGTCCCCTTTCGGGACGAAGGCGATGGTTGACGGATGCGGCACAGGGTCCTGGTGGATCCTTGTGCGCACCACGATGGTAGGCGGCCGGACGGCTCGCCTGCTGATCCTGCGTCAGCCGACGGCCGCCGGGACGGCCGCGCTCACTCGCCGCGAAGCTCCTCGATGACCGGGGCGAAGGCCTCCATGGCGGGCTCCACGACGGTGATGTACGTGAAGCCGTACCGCTCCCGCTGCGCCCGGAGCTGGTCTGCCATCTGCCGTACCGTGCCGATGAGGAAGGTCGGCAGTTCGAGGGCCTCGTCCTCGGTGAGGTCCGGGATGGTGAGGTAGGGGATGCCGCCCAGGGCCGGCCACAGGGCGGCCCGGCGGTCGTTGGTGGGTACGACCATGTAGATCAGGAGGTTCAGCTCGGCCGGCTCGGCGCGGTCGGCGGCGAAGCGCCGGTACGCGGCGACGCGCTCCTCCAACTGCGCGGCTGTGAGCATGATCGGCTTGCCGTCGGTGTCCGCGCGCCCCCCGGTGAACGCGGCGATCTCGGCGTGCCGGGCGGTCAGCTTCAGGACGCGGTCCCCGTTGCCGCCGACCAGGAGCGGCGGGCGAGGCCGCTGCAGCGGCTGCGGCGCGAAGTCGCCCGACCCGTACAGTTTGTCCAACTCCTCGATCGTGCGCTGGAGGTGGGCCACGCGCTCGCCGGGCGTGCCGAAGGGCAGGCCCGCCGCGTCGTGCTCCGCCTTCATGTAGCCGGTACCGAGCCCCAGTTCGAGGCGGCCGTCGGTGAGCTGGTCCGTGGTGGCGACCTCGCGGGCGAGCAGCGTCGGGTTCCAGAAGCCCGAGTCGAGCACGAACGTCCCGAGCCGGGGGCGCTCGGTGGCGTCGGCTGCGGCGACCAGGGAGGGGAACGGCGCGGGCCTGCCCAGGTGGTCGGCGACCGTGATCACGTCGTAGCCGAGCAGCTCCGCCCGGCGGCACTTCTCGCGCCACTCCTCCCTCGCCGCCGAGGTGAGCAGGGTGACGCCGAAACGGAACGAGCGGGCCATGAATGCTCCTTGCGTGTGGATGGAACGGCTGCGCCCGCGCCCAATCGGCAAGCACCGCCGGCCAGTCCATCACTTGGGGGTGATCTCCGCCAATGGAACATGAGTTCGATGTGGGCACACCGTGCCCCTCGGTCAATGCCGCGGGCTCCACTGTCCTGTCTCGGTGAAGTTCGACCGATCTCAACGGAGTTTGACCAGCTAGAGCTTGTCCGGGCGGTCAACGGCATAGAGGGTCGGGTTGTGAAGGTATCCATCGACAGTTGCGCTGTCGTCACAGGTGGCGTACGCGGTGCCGCCAATGACCTCGGCTACCTGCAGGGTGCGTTGCGGGAACCGCACGGGACGGCTTCGTCGGCCGGTTGCCGGATCGATCAGCACCAGATCGGAGTTGGCGTTCCGAGGGGCGAAGCACCACGGGCCGGCCACCGGCACGGCCGCCCACGTCTCGGGCATGACGTCGCGCAGGTCTTCCGCCTCCCACAGGGGGCTGCCGGTGCGGATGTCGATAGCACGGTTGCCGACGCCCTGGGGAATCATTCTCAGCTGGAGGGCGGTGCCTGTCATCCGCACCACGCGGGCATTCGCCGCGGTCCACAGGCGGCGGCCGTTGGCGAGGCTCCAGGCGGCCACCTCGGTTGCATCGGATGACTTGCCGACGACAAGGCCGTGCTCGGGGACGATCTGGCCGTTGGCCTTGAGCGGTGCGAGGACCTTGCCGTCGGCGGCGGTGACGACGTGTATTTCGTCTTGTCCGTTGAAGTAGATCCTGCCGTCGGCGGAGCCAGCGATGGTCTGGTCTTCGCTGCTGGAGCTGGTCGGGTAGGTCCACAGCTCCGTGCCTGTGTCCGGCGCGATGGCGAACCAAGCGCGCTCGCTGTTCCTGGCCAGCAGCAGGCCGGTGGCCGGCTTCAGACCCGTCAAAATGTCCAGGTCTCCTGGGAGCTGGTATGTCCAGACCACCTTGCCGTTGGAGGGATCGAGGCGCCAGAGATGCCGGGCGAACGCGACGTACAGGGCGGTCCCTGCGGCGGCGATGTGTGTACCGTCGCTCACTTCGCCACCCCCGACATGCAGGGAATGCGACCAACGGATCTGGCCGGTGCGGATGTCGAGGCACCGCACCTCCTTGGACTCGACGACGGTCAGCACGGAGTCCGTGGAGAGGGCGAGTGCGTCGCCGCGGATCAGCTTGGTGCGGTCGGGGAACTGCCACAACATGGCACCCGACTGCGCGTCCCGGAGAACGGCCCCCTCGGCGGTGCCCGACATGAGGACAGAGCCCACCTGACCGAGCACGTACCGCTCGGGCGAACTCCATCGGGGCTGTGCCTGCTGGACAGCGGCACCGGTGGATTCACCCGACGATGCACCGCTGCCTTTTCCCCTTCCCCCGTCGTCCATGACCTTCGGCACGACCACGGCGGTCGCGCCACCCGTGACGACGACACCCACCCCTATCAGTACCGTCCGCCTGCTCACCTTCCGACTGCCTCCGGTGGAGGCGTCGCCGGGCACGCTCTGCGGAGCGGGCGGGAGCGCGGGGCGTGGGGGTGCACCTGCAGTGGCCTGCGAGCCGAGGAGTTCACCCACCGCGCCGAGCCTCGCGGCAACCTCCGCCGCCGACGCCGGCCGCTGTCCAGGCAGCTTCGCCAGAAGATCGGAGACCAGAGTGTCGAGCTCCGGGGGGAGGCCCGGCCGAGTCCTTGACGGCGGCTCAGGGATTTCCGAAGCGTGCGCGACCAGCTGGGAGATTCGGTCGCGTTGCCCGAATGGCGGATTTCCGGTGAGGAGTTGGTGGAGCAGGCACCCGAGGGAGTACAGGTCTGACTTCGGGCCGATGTCGCGGCCACGGGCCTGTTCCGGTGACATCCAGGGCGCGCTTCCCATCACGTTGTCCGTCCGGCTCAACTGTTCGAGCCCGAGGGCGGGGTGGAACCAGGCGATCCCGAAATCGAGAACCTTGACGGTTCCGTCGGGGGTGAGGATCGCATTCGCGGGCTTGATGTCGCGGTGAACGATTCCGCGCTCATGGGCGAACGCGAGGGCGGCGCAAACCTGTCGGGCCCAGTGCACGGCACGCGCAGGGGAAGGCACGCCGTCGCCCGCCAGGACCTGGTCCAGGGGCCGGCCCTGGACCAGCTCCATAACGATGAAGAGCGTGTCACCATCCTGGCCAAAATCGTGCACGGTGACGACGTGCGGACTGTCGGACAGTCCAGCCGCAGCCCGAGCCTCGCGCTGTAACCGGGCCGCCGACTCCGGCGACACCCCCGGACCGGCGGCGATCGTCTTGACGGCCACAGGACGGTGCAGCACTAGGTCCTCAGCCCGCCAGACCACTCCCATACCGCCAGAACCGATCCGCTCGCTCAGCCGGTAGCGCCCCGCCAGCATGCGACCCATCACCCTGGTCCCCCGAATCCGTCGTATCGGCTCCCAGCGTAGGAGCACCATCCTCCTCATGCCCAGACCGACCGCCCGAGAGGTGACCGGCCCGGATCATCCTGCCTAGTCTGCGGTGCAGCCCCAGTAGCCGATCTCGGTCAAGTCGCCGTCCCGGTACAGCACTGCGCGGTGGCCGATTCCGCGGCGACCGGCTCCAGCAGTCTGCGTAGTACGCGGGACCGGCCGGTCGAACCTCATCGAGATTCGTCAAACTTCGATGAGACCGGACATCCACTGCGCGGGGGCTTTCGCCCGCCGTGCCGTGGAGCCCGGTGCGGAGTGGTGTGCGTAGTGCGGTGCGAGTGCTGCGGCGTCAGACCAGTGCGACGACCAGCAGGGCGAACGCGGTGACGATGACGGCGACGCGCAGGTAGTGGAGCCGGTCCCAGCGGCCGAGCTGCTGCCGCCAGTCCGCGGGGGCGGTGTCGCGGGTCCACTGGGCCGCACGGGAGTTGATCGGGACGAGCAGGGCGATCGACATCAGCACGCTCAGCACCAGCAGGCCGGCGGCGGCGACGACGAGCCCCGTGCCCGCGTCGCCCCACGCGGTCACCGCCCAGGTGGCGCCGAGCAGGACCGAGCCGATGTACCAGAAGGGCATCACCCGGCCGAGGGTGCGGGCGCCGTCGCTGCGGGCGGCGAGCCCGCCGTTGTCCGGCAGCCGGTCGAGGATCGGGTTGACGAAGACCGCCACCGCGAACTCCACGCCGACCATCAGGCCGACGACCACCACGGTGACGACGGACAGTGCGTTCTGCATGTTCCCCTCCAGGCCTGACAGTGAACCTAGCGGCGCTAGGTCATGACTCAATGCTAGTCGGATCGGCGCTCGAATGTCTAGCGCCGCTAGATTCGCGAGCCGCGGCCACCTGGCCCCGGTCGCCGCTCGGCCCCCGGGGGAGGGGAAGATGAGTGGGCACGTCCACGACGAGCCGCGGGGGAGCGGCCATGAGGATCGAACACGCGTCACCCAGCCCACTGCTGCGGCCCCACATCGACCGCTACTGGTGGTGCACCGCCGACGCGCAGCCGCTGCCCAGGCTGCTGCCCGGCACCGGCGGGGAGCTCTGGATCCGTACGGCCGGGGCGATCGAGGCCCGGGCGGACGGCGATCCGGTGCCGCGACCGCTGCCGGACGCCCACCTCGTCTGCCTGCGGCGCACCCGGTGGACCCTCGCCGCGCGGGCACCGGCCGCGTTCGTGGCGGTCCGCTTCCGCGCGGGCGCGCTGGGCCGGTTCATCGGGGTGGGAGTCGACGCCGTGGCCGACCGGGTGGTCGACGCGGAGGAACTCTGGGGCGCGGCTGGCCGCCGACTGGCCGAGGAGGTGCGGTGCGCCGCCGGGACCGCCGCCCAACGCGCCGTGCTGGAAAGTCACTTGACCGGGCTGCTGGCCGCGGGCCGGGCGCCCGCGCCCGCCGTCGACGCGGCCGTCCGGCTGCTCTACCACCGGCCCGCCGAGCTGCCCACCGGCCGGCTGGCCGCGCACCTGGACGTCAGCCCCCGGCTGCTGCAGCGGCACTTCCCGGCCGTGGTCGGCGCCGGGCCGAAGGAGTTCCAGCGCATCGCGCGGTTCCAGCGGCTGACGCGCAGCCTCCTGCTCGCCGGTCGGACCGACTACCTCCCCGCCGCCCTGGACGCCGGGTACTTCGACCAGAGTCACGTCATCCGCGAGTACCGGCGCATCGGCGGCGACCGCCCGTCCGTCCTGCTCGGCGGCGGGCTGTCGCATTTCTACTACGAGCCGCTCGACGGCCCCGGCCAGAATCGCGTTCGACCGGATCGCCGATGACCGGTCGCCGTCGACCGGAGGAGAAGGACCCATGACCGTCGTCGTGGCAAGGCTGCAGGCCCGGCCGGAGCGGGTGGCCGAGCTGGCGGAGTCGCTGGCCGCGCTGGCCGAGCAGACCCGGAAGGAGCCGGGCGCGCTCGGCTACGCGGTCTGCGGACTCGACGACGGGGAGTTCCTCGTCGTCGAGCGGTACGCGGATCGCGCGGCCTGCGACGGGCACTTCGCCGCCGCGTACGTGACGGAGCTGCTGGGGCGCTTCCCGGAACTGCTCCTCACCGACCCGCAGGTCGAGATCGCCGACCCGCTCGCCGGGTTCCACCGGTGACGTCCAGCGGTGAGTCCAGCGGTGACGTCCAGCGGTGACTCCCACCGGGCGACCCCCACCGCGCACGCCGCTCGGGACGGCCGAGCCGCCGTCACCCGTCCCCTCCGGGCCCGGACCCCGGCCCGGACGCCGGCCCCGGCCCACCCTCCCGCTCCCAGGAGCGGTACGCCTCCACCGCCGTCGGCAGCGTGGGGAAGATCCGGTCGCGGCCGACGGACTCGGTCAGGCCGTACGCTTCGAGGTCGTCCATCAGGTCCTGCTTGACCCGGGCCAGCGCGAACACGATCCCGCGGTCGGTCAGTTCGCGCCGCAGGGCGTCCACCGAGTCCAGCGCGGTGATGTCCACCTCGACGTTGGCCTCGGTGTTGAGCACGAACCACCGCACGGGCGCGGGCTGCTCCGTCACGGCGGCCAGTGCCCGGCGCCGGAAGTCGTCGGCGTTGGCGAAGAACAGCGGCGAGTCGTACCGGTAGACCACGAGCCCCGGGACGGTCCGCGCCCGCGGGTAGTCGTCGACGTCGTGCATCCCGGCGACGCCCGGCACCAGGCCCAGCACGGCGTCGTGCGGCCGGGCGACCCGGCTGAGCAGCTCGGCCACCGAGAGGCCCACCGCCACCAGCACGCCGTACAGGATGTCGAGGGCCAGCACGCCGGCCAGGCAGCCGACCGCGAGCAGCAGTTCGCGGCGGCGGAAGTGCGCCAGCCGGCGGAACCCGGCGACGTCGATCATCCGGATCGCCGCGTACACCACCAGGGCGCCGAGCACGGCGTCCGGGGTGTCGCGCAGCAGTGGGCCGAGGAACAGCAGCACGGCGACCACCACCAGCCCGGCCGACAGGCCGTAGACCTGGCTCCGCCCGCCCGCCGACTGGGCCAGGGCCGTCCGGCTCGCGCTGCTGCTCACGGGGAAGCCCTGGAAGAACCCGGCGCCGAGGTTGACCGCGCCGAGGGCCAGCAGCTCCTGGTTGGCGTCCAGCCGCGTCCCGCCGCCCGCGGTCCCGCCGCCCGCGGTCCCGGAGGCCGTGGTACCGGTGCCCGACGGCTCGGTGCCCGACGCCTCGGTGCCCGTGACCTCGGAGTCCCTGGGCTCGAAGGCCCGCGCGGTGAGGATGAAGTCGGTGTAGCCGACCAGCAGGATGCCCAGGGCGGGCAGGGCCAGTCCGCGCAGGTCGGCGAGGTCCGGCGCCTCCGGGCGGGGGAGCCCGGCCGGGATCTCGCCGATCACGGCGAGGCCGTGCTCGCCGAGCGAGAAGGCCGCCGAGACCGCCGTGCCGAGGACGACGGCCAGTAGCGGCCCGGGGAGCCGCGGGGCGAAGCGGGCCACCAGGAGGAGCAGCAGCAGGGTGGCGGCGCTGAAGCCGAGCGTGGGCAGGTCGACCTCGGAGAGCTTCGACAGGAACGACGCCAACTGGGGGAAGAACCCCTCGCCCTCCACGTCCACGCCGGTGAGCTTGGACAGCTGGTCCACCATCATGATCAGCGCCACGCCGGCCAGGTAGCCGATCAGCACCGGCTGGGAGAGCAGGTCGGCGACGAAGCCCAGCCGGGCCAGCCAGGCCAGTACGCAGAGCAGACCGACCACGACGGCGAGCGCGGCGGCCAGCTCGGCGTAGCGGGTGGGGTCGCCGTGGGCCGCCGGCGCGACCACGGTGGCGGTCATCAGCGCGGTCGTCGACTCGGGCCCCACCGACAGCAGGCGCGACGAGCCGACGAGGGCGTAGAGCACGATCGCGGGCAGGATCGCCCACAGCCCGGCGACCGGCGGCAGCCCGGCGACACTGGCGTACGCCATGACCTGCGGCACGAGGTAGGCCGCGACGGTGACCCCGGCCACCAGGTCGCCCCGTAGCCGGTCCCGCCGGTAGTGGCGGAGCCGTGAGAGTCCCGGCAGGGTCGGCACCACGCGGCGCCACCCCTGCCCGGGGGCATCGGCAGCCATCGGTCTCCTCTCCGTCACCCGCCCGGCGGCCCGGCCGTCGGAGAGCCGTCCGCGTGGGCCGGGTGGGCCGGGCGGACGGCACAGGGCCGGGCTCAGGCCCCCACCGTCCCGGCCCCGACCCCGTCCCGGCCCCGCCCCCCGGGACGCGTAGCCGGGAGCCGGGCGCCAGGAGCCGGGAACCGCCGGCCGCGGGCCGAAGGGGCGGGGCCGGGCCGTCGGAGATCGCGCGACGCGGTGTGGTGCGGGCCCGTCGGACCGGTCCAAAGGGCCATCATCGGGGAAGGAGGAGTGGGGATGGGGGAGGAGGAAGGAGTCGCAGATGGTGTCGTCGGGGTATTCCCGCGCTCGGGTGCTGGCCTGGCTGGCTCTCGTCGCGGTCGCGGGCTCGTTCACGGTGCTGGCCGCCGCCTCGGGCGCGAGCGCGCTCCTGGTGGTGCTGGTCGGTGTGGTCGGGCTGGCCGGTGCGGCGGCCGGGCTCTGGCTCGCGGTGTCGCGCCGCGGGACGGTCCGCACCCTGGGCGTGCTGCTGGCGGTGTGCGGCCCGGCCGCCGTGCTGGCGGCCTGCACCGCGGTGGGGCTCTGGACGGAGGCGCTGGCTGCCCTGGTGCTCTGGACCGCCGGGGGAGCGTGCGCGCGCTGGGCGGTGCGCCAGGTCCGGCCGCCGCGCCCGATGCGTGCCATCCGCAGCCGGCGGCCGGACCGGCCGGTCCTGATCATGAACCCGCGTTCGGGGGGCGGCAAGGTCGGCCGCTTCCGACTCGCCGAGCGGGCCGAGGCGCTCGGCGCCCGGGTGATCCTGCTGGACACCGCCGGGGGCGTCCGACAGGACGTCACCGAACTCGCCCGTCAGGCGGTGGCGCAGGGGGCCGACCTGCTCGGGGTGGCCGGCGGCGACGGCACCCAGGCCCTGGTGGCGGAGGTCGCGGCCGAGCACGGGCTGCCGTTCCTGGTCCTCCCCGCGGGGACCCGGAACCACTTCGCGATGGATCTCGGCCTGGACCGCGCCGACCCCTCCCGCACCTTGGCCGCGCTCACCGACGGCGAGGAACTGCGGGTCGACCTGGGCCGGGTGAGCGGCCGGCCCTTCGTCAACACCGTCTCCTTCGGGGTGTACGCGCAGGTCGTGCAGAGCCCCGAGTACCGCGATGCCAAGGCCGGTACCGCGCTCGACGCGATGCCCGACCTGCTGCTCGGCTACTCCGGGGCCCGGCTGGACGTCCGGGCCGACGACGCCCGGCTGGCGGCCCCGCAGGCGGTGCTGGTCAGCAACAACCCGTACGCCGGACCGCAGCCGCTCGGCGGCGCCCGCCGGCCCCGGCTGGACCTCGGCACCCTCGGTGTGGTCGGCATCCGGGTGGAGAGCGCCGCCCAGGCGGCGGAGGTCGCGCTGCGCGGTACCAGGGCGGCCGGGCTCGACGTCCTCACGGCCCGCCGGGTGACCGTCCGGGCGGACCGCCCGACCATCCCGGTGGCGGTCGACGGCGAGGCGCTGTCGCTGCCCGCCCCGGTCGACTGCGAGATCCGGCCCGGCGCGCTGCGGGTGCTGGTCCCGCGGGACCGGCCGGGCGTGCCGGTCGTACGTGAGCGCCCCGACTGGCGCTGGGTCGTGGCGCTGGCCCTCGGCCGCCCGCTGCCGACCGGTCAGACGCCCGCGGCCGACGAGCCACCCCCGGCCGACGGGACGTCCCCGACCGACGAGCCACCCCCGGCCGGCCGGACACGGAACGGCTGACCGGATGCGGAACGGCCGGCCGGACACGGAACGGCTGACCGGGTGTGGAGCGGCCCGGCGACAGCGGCATCGCGCGCGCCGTGTCAGGCCTGCACGGTGGGCCGGACGACGATCTCGCTGACGTCGACGCCGTCGGGCTGTTCGATCGCATAACCGATGGCGGAGGCGATGGCGGAGGGGGGCATGGCGATCTCGTCGCGCTGCCGGACGGCGGCGGCCGCCGCCTCCGGACTGCCTCCCTTGCCCACGCCCTCCGTGTGGGTGAACCCCGGCGAGACCAGGGTGACCCGCAGGTCGGGCCCCGACTCCTGCCGCAGGCCCTCGGTCAGCACCTTCACCGCCGTCTTGGTGGCCGCGTAGACGGCCTGAGGAGGCTTCACGACGTAGGCCGCCGTGGAGCCGACGTTGACGAACTGGCCGGAGCGCTGCCGCCGGAAGACGGGCAGCGCGGCCCCGATGCCGTTCAGCAGGCCGGTGATGTGGGTGGCGACCATGGCGTCCCAGTCGTCCTGGCGCAGTTCGTCGAACGGCGAGATGGCCATGGTGCCGGCGTTGGAGACCAGGACGTCGAGTCGGCCGAAGTGGTCGAGCGCCGTGTCCGTCAGGCGCTTGAGGTCGTCGCGGCGCGTGACGTCGACGACGACCCCGACGGCCGAGCCGCCCTGCTCCGTGATCCGGTCCACCACCTCGTTCAGCCGGTCCTCCCGCCGGGCCCCGAGCACCAGGCGGGCCCCGCGTTCGGCGAGGTGGGTCGCCGTGGCCGCTCCGATGCCGCTGCTGGCGCCCGTGATCGCGACGACCTTGCCCTCGATACCTGACATGATCAGCTTCCCTTTCCGGGGTAGGCGCAGTTCAGCGCCTTGTCTACAGCGAAACCGGGGGCGCCCCCACTTGGCTCAGGCTAAGTGGAGGTGCCCCCGGTTAGCAAGCGGGGCAGCGTTGGACGGCGCCTCGGGGCCGCCCGTGGCGACGGGGACGCGGGTCGCCCGGACGCCGCGGGCTCGGACACTGCACGCCCGCGCACCGTCACGCCCGCGGAGCGCACCCCCGCGAACCGTCACGCCCGCGGCCCCTCGGACCTCGCGCCCCCGCCTCCTCGCCCCAGCCGCCTACTTGCCCCGGCCCCTACTCGCCCTCCGCCTCCGCGGCCGGCAGGCGGCCCGCACGGATCGCCGTCAGCAGGGCCGCGTGGTCCCGCTCGTTCTGGTCGGCGTAGGACTCCGCGAACCGGACCAGCGCCCGGTCGAAAGCGTCACTCTTGCCGAGGTAGGCGGCGATCGCGATCCGGTCCCCGGAGCGCGCGTGCGCCCGGGCCAGCGTGGCGCCGCATAGCTCGCCGAACGCCCCCATGCCGCGCGGCACCATGTCCTCAGCCACCGCGATGCCCTTCCAGTCGCGCAGCTGGCGCACGTAGAAGTCCCGGGTCCGGCCGTCGATGCCCTCGACCCGCTCCCAGCCGAGGAAGATGTCGCTGGTCGCCTGCATCAGCCGCTGACCCGACACCACCCGCTCGCCCTGGTTCCGGTACTGGCTCGCGCCGACGTGCGCGGCGAGCACGGACTCGTCGGCCTCCTTCGCCTGGAGGAACAGCGGGTCGTCGTCGTCCCGGCCGAGCAGCAGGAAGATCCAGCAGCGGGTGCCGACGCTGCCGACGCCGACGACCTTGCGGGCCACGTCCACCAACCGGTAGCCGGAGAGCAGGTGGCGGCGGTCCGAGGAGAGGGTGTGGCCGTAGCGCCCGACCAGCCCCTGGAAGAGCGTCATCAGCGCGGACTGCTCCAACGTCGGCAGGAAGTCGGTGAGCGGGACGAGCAGCGGGGGGTCCGCGGCGATCCGCACCTGATCGCCCACCACCTCGGTGAGCTTGCCGAAGGCCTGCAGGCTGTCCCGGGTCCGTGCTTTCGCCATGGCCTGGTCGAGGCCGCGCAGCCCGTGCCGGGAGACCCGTCCCTCCGCCAGCTCCCGCAGCCGCTCGGCGTCCATCCGGGTGTACCAGACGTCGAGGTTGTGCATGCCCGCGAACCGGCGCATCGCCTCCCGGTACGAGCGGACGGTCGCCCCCACGATGGCCGCGCGCTCCGCGTCCTCGAACCCGTTCGCCCGGGCCGCGATCACCAGGCTGGACGCCAGCCGCTTCACGTCCCACTCCCAGGGGCCGGGCAGGGTCTCGTCGAAGTCGTTGATGTCGAAGACCAGCTGGCGCTCCGGTGACGCCAGGAGCCGGAAGTTCAGCATGTGGGCGTCGCCGCAGAGCTGCGTCCGGATTCCGGAGTCGGGGCTGCCCGCGAGGTCGGACGCCATGATCGCCGCCGCGCCCCGGTAGAAGCGGAACGGGGACTCGGACATCCGGCCGTAGCGGATCGGGATCAGCTCCTGCACCCGCCGGGCCGACTGCGCCTCCAGGATCGCCAGCGGATCCGGCCGCTGCGGGCCGGGTTGGTACTCGGCGTGGGCGGAACGGGGCGCCGTCCGGCGCGCCGCACGGCCGAACGCCGCGCGCTCCGCGGGGGTTGCGTGCTCCACCGACCGAGGCTGGTTCTGGCCCATCGACGACCTCCCTGGTCACTGCCGGCCGACCGGGCCGACGGAGCCCCGACGGGCGGGAAGCCCCGGGGGTCGGCCACCATCCTCCGATCATCGCCGCGGCCGACCGATCCGGCCTGCCGGGGCGGGGGCGGTTCGGGGCCGGGCCGGTCCGGGGTGCGGGGGGCCGCCGCAGGGCTGCCCGACCGGGCCTTCGACCAGGTCGGGCCACCGGGCCGGGCACTCGGCCCCGTGACGCCGGGCGCCCGGTCCCTTGACCCGGCCGGGTACGCTCGTCGGGTGAACTCCTACTGGCACGTCGTCCTGCCACCGCTCGGCGCCTGAGCGGGCGCACCTGCCGACGGCTCGACCCGCGGGCCCGGCCGACCCCTTGAGGCGGCCCCTCGCGACTCCGGACGCCCCTTCCCGGGCGGACCGGCCTGGGCGCCCCTCCCCGGGCGGCCCGGACCGCTGCCGTGCGCCCGTTGCGAAACCAGCTCCCACCGACGGTCTCGACAACGGAAGTTCACACCTGTGTCCCACCACACCCCCACCCAGGCACCCGCCTGCTCCGACGCCCCCACCCACCCGAACACCCGCCCCGCCCCCGGCGGGACGTCCCCCACCCGCCCGAGCACCCGCCGCGTCCTCGGCGGGCCGGCGGCGGTGGTCGCGGCCGCCGTGCTGTGGGGCACCACCGGGACGGTCGGCTCGCTGGCCCCGTCCGGCGCCCCGGCGGCCGCCGTCGGCGCGGCCGGCCTGGCCCTCGGCGGCCTGCTGCTCCTCCTCTCCGCACCCGGGTCCCGCACGCTGCCGAAGCGGTGCACCGGCGCCGAACGCCGACTCCTCGTGCTGGGGGCGCTGGCGGTGGCCGGTTACCCGGTGACGTTCTACCCGGCCGTGGCCCGCACGGGCGTCGCCGTGGCCACCGTGATCGCGCTCGGCAGTGCCCCCGTCCTGACCGGCCTGCTGGCCTGGCTGACCGGGCAGGCCCGGCCGACCGCCCACTGGGTATGTGCCACCGCCGCGGCCGTCGTCGGCTGCGCCGCGCTGGTCCTGGGGCCCCTGGCGGGAGGCGGCGGTATGCCCGTCGACCTCGGGGGCGTCGTCCTGGCGGCCCTGGCCGGCCTCTCCTACGCGGTGTACTCGCTGGTCGGCGGCCGGCTGATCGCCCGCGGTCACCCCTCGGGCGCGGTGATGGGCGTGCTGTTCGGCGGAGCGGCACTGCTGGTCCTGCCCGTCCTGCTGTCCGGCGACGCGGGCTGGCTCGTCTCACCGCGCGGCGCCGCCGTGGCGGGGTACCTGGCCGCGGTGACGACCTTCCTCGCCTACCGCCTCTTCGGGCACGGGCTGTGCCACACCACCGCTCAGACCGCCACCACGCTGACCCTGGCCGAACCGGCGGTCGCGGCCGTCCTCGGGGTGGCCGTGCTGGGTGAGCGCCTGCCGGTGGAGTCCTGGTGCGGACTGGCCGTGCTCGGCGCCGGGCTGGCCGTCCTCGCCCTGCCCGCCGGGGCTCGCCGCCGTCGGCGCTGACGGGTCGGACCACCTGTTCCGTCCTGGCCCGCGGTGGGCCAGGATGGCCGGGTGAACCTCGAAGTCGCACTCGCCGGTGACCGCCGACCGGATCCCGGAGCGCCTGCGGATCGCGCCCGGCGAGCAGGCCGCCTTCTACTCCTGGGCCGCGAGGATCGCGGACCTCGGGCGACACCCGGATGCAACCGACGACGTGAGTGAATGATCCTCCCGAAGGCCGCATCGGGTTCGCGTTCCCGGCCGTGCGTAATTCGAGTGACGGTCGAACTGGGGTGCTGATAGCTTCCGGGACGTGGCAAAGCTGAACCAGATCATCGCCGTCGAAAAGGGCGTCAAGTCGAAGTCGTTCCAGGAGCTGACGCAGGCTCATCAGGACCTGCAGAAGCCCGCGTTGCTCGCCGGCATCTCCCGGACGTACCAGCCCAAGGACGAGGAGGGCGAGCAGCTGCCGCCCGAGTCCACCCGGGTGCAGGTGAAGGCCGAGGACGTGCTGCGTTCCACCGCCGCGACGCTGACCCGGCTGTTCGACGTGACCGCGACCAAGGACTGGGCCAACACCGAGGCCCGGGCGGACGTGGTGGTCGACGGGCGGACGCTGGTCGCCGGCGCGCCGGTCACCTACCTGCTGTTCCTGGAGAAGCAGCTGACGGACCTGCGGACCTTCGTCCGGAAGCTGCCGGTGCTGGACGCCGCCGAGGCGTGGAACCACGACGCCTCAACCGACTCCTGGAAGACCGAGGCGGTGCGCACCATCCGCACCAAGAAGGTCCCGCGCAACCACGTGAAGGCCGAGGCGACGGAGAAGCACCCGGCGCAGGTCGAGGTGTACTACGAGGACGTCGCGATCGGGTACTGGACGACGGTGAAGTTCTCCGGCGCCCTCCCGGCCCGGCGGGTGAACGAGCTCCTGGAGCGGGTTGAGAAGCTCCAGCAGGCCGTCCAGTTCGCCCGCGAGGAGGCCAACGGCGCGGACGTCACCGACCGCCGGGTCGGCGACGCGGTGTTCGGCTACCTGTTCGGGTAGCCCCATGATCGCCCCCGGGTGAGACCGGGGGTGGCGCGAAGAGCGCAAGCTGATACTGAGGTTGAAGCTGACATCGGGGAACAGGTGGAGGTTCGAGTCCTCCCCCCGGTACCACGCGCCGGGGTGGCCCAACACGGCAGAGGCAACCCCGTGAAACTCAGACTCTCGCTCAAGTCTCAGCATTCGCCGCCGAGCGCCGGATCGACCGGTCAGGGGCCGAGAACGTCGGATGCGGGTTCGATTCCCGCCTGCGCCTCTCCATGGCGCGGTAGCTTCAACGGCAAAGCGCGACGTTGTGAGATTGACCCCCGGCCTTAAACGTGCCGGTGCAGAGCAATTGGGTGGCACCTCAGGGGCCCGGGAGCTGGATACCGCTCCCGGGCCCCGTCACGTTCACGCCGGCCCGAGTGTGGCCGACGGCCGGCCGGCACTCGCGGCCCCGTCGTGTCAGGACTCCTTGACGACGATCGTCTTGGCGGCCTTGTCGTGCAGGGCCTGCTGGAGGGGCTTGTCCCACAGCGGCCAGAGGACGTTGAGCAGGGCGAAGAGCGAGCCGATGCAGTAGACCGCGCCGGGCAGGCTGTACACGGCGGCGCGGGCCAGGTAACCGCCCTCGGCGGCCTTGCCGCCGTGCCCGAGGTCGACGGCCCGCAGGCGCAGGGCCTTCTTGCCGAGCGTCTGGCCGCCCTGGGTGATCAGCATCACGGCCTCGTAGCCGAAGGCGAGCAGCGCCGTGGCGACGGAGAGCAGGAAGGAGTTCTTGACGGCCAGGAAGAGCACGATGTTCGGGATCAGCAGCACGGCCACGTCGATCAGCCGGGCCAGCAGCCGCTCGCCGATCGGTGCGAGCTGTCGGCTGCCCGGTATCGGCGCGCCGCCGTAGGGGCCGCCGGTCGGCGGCAGCCAGTGCGGCCACCCGCCCTGCGGCTGCCCGAACGGCGGCTGGCCGAACGGCGGGGGAGCGCCGTAGCCGCCCTGCGGCTGCTGCCCGTACGGGTCCTGCTGCCCGTAGGGGGCCTGGCCGTAGGGGGCCTGCCCGTACGGCGCCTGCTGGCCGTACGGGGCCTGGCCGTAGGGGCTCTGACCGGGGTTCTGGCCGTACGGGGGCTGCTGACCGTGGCCGCCGGACTGGTCGTAGGGGTTCTGGCCGCTCGGGTAGCCGTATCCCGAGGGATCGCTGGTGCTCATGGTGTGCGCTGCTTCCGTGTCGCGGACGAGGTGTTGCCGCCCGTTCTACCGGGTGGCGCTCCCGGTGGTCGATGCGGGGGCGGACCCGCTGTCGACGGGCGGTCGGCCGACGGCGCGTCGGGCGCCGCCCGGGTCGGCCTCCGGGGGCGGTGTCCGCCCGGCCGCGGCGGCGCCGACCCCCGACCGCACGGGCTGACGGAACACCACCAGGGCCTGGTCGGGCTGACCTTGCACCGGCCGAAGCTTATATCTACAGGACTGTAGAGTTAAAGCCTCGGCAAAGGACGGCTCGGCCGGTGCCGGGTGCGCGGCCGTCGGGGCCGAGCGGGGAGGGGCGACTGCCGCCGCCGGAGGCGGGGGCGGCTGGATAGGGTGCGAAGGGTCGGGTGCTCCGCGTGCACCCGCCCCCGCACCGTCGAAGGGACCTCGCCATGCCGGCCGCACCTGCCACCGGATCCACCGCCCGGCCGCCGCTCACCCGGTTCGGACTGGGCACCGCCGCGGTCGGCCGGCCCGGCTACATCACGCTCGGCCGCGACGTCGACCTGCCGGCCGAGCGCACCGTCGAGGCGCTGCGCCGGCGTACCCACGACCTGCTCGACGCGGCCTACGCCGCGGGGGTGCGTTACTTCGACACCGCGCGGTCGTACGGCCGGGCGGAGGAGTTCGTCGGCGAGTGGCTGGCCACCCGGCCGGAGGTCGCCACCGAGGTGACCGTCGGCAGCAAGTGGGGCTACACCTACACCGCCGACTGGCGGGCCTCCGGCGTGCCCGTGCACGAGGTCAAGGAGCACACGGCGGAGGTGTTCGACCGCCAGATCAAGGAGACCAGGGCGCTGCTCGGCACACACCTGGACATCTACCTGGTGCACTCCGTCACCCCGGACAGCCCGGCGCTGACCGACCCGGCCCTGCACGAGCGGCTGGCCGGCCTGGCCGCCGAGGGCGTCCGGGTCGGGCTCTCGACCAGTGGTCCGGCGCAGGCCGACACCGTCCGCGCGGCACTGGAGGTCTCGGTGGGCGGCCGGCCGCTGTTCGCCGCGGTGCAGTCCACCTGGAACCTGCTGGAGCCGTCCGCCGGGCCGGCCCTGGCCGCGGCCGCGGAGGCGGGCTGGCTGGTGGTGGTCAAGGAGGGCATGGCCAACGGCCGCCTCGCCGACCGCAACGCGACCGGTCCCGACACCGCCGCGCTGCGCGCACTCGCCGCCCGGACCGGCGCGAGCTGCGACGCGCTCGCGCTGGCGGCGGTGGCCGCCCAGCCCTGGGCGGACCTCGTGCTCTCCGGCGCCGCCACCGCCGGGCAGCTCGCCTCCAACCTCGCCGCCGCCGAGCTGGACCTCACCCCGGCCGACCTCGACGACCTCTCCGTGCTCGCCGAGCCCGCCGAGGCCTACTGGCACACCCGCGCCTCCCTCCCCTGGGCCTGACGGCACGTTCGGTCCCCGGAACCGGGGGCAGGGGTGCGCCGGGGGTGTCCGGGCCCGGCCCGGACACCCCCGGCGGCCGTCAGCGCCCGGGCCCGTGCGGGGTCAGTTCGGTGAGGGCCCGGTCGAGCGCGTCCGCGAAGAAGTCGGCGGCCGGGCGGTCGATGCAGAGCGGCGGCTTGATCTTCAGGACGTTCAGGTGGTCCCCGGTGGGCTGGACGACGACGCCGAGTTCGAGCATCCGGTCGCAGAGCTCCGCGGTCTCCTCGGGGGCCGGTTCGAGGGTGTCGCGGTCGCGGACGAGCTCCACCCCGAGGTAGAGGCCGGAGCCGTGCACCGCCCCGACGAGGGCGTGCCGGTCCGCGAGGGCGCGCAGCCGGTCCCGCAGGTGGCCGCCGACCCGGACGGCGTTGCCCTGGAGGTCCTCGTCGCGCAGGACGTCGAGGACGGTGAGCCCGGCGACGCTGGAGACCGGGCTGCCGCCGGTGGAGGAGAAGAAGTAGCCCTGGTCGCGGTAGCGGTCGGCGACGGCCCGCGAGGTGATCACGGCGCCGAGCGGGTGCCCGTTGCCCATCGCCTTGGCCACCGTGACGATGTCCGGGACGACGTCCTGCTGCTCGAAACCCCAGAACCAGGCGCCCAGGCGGCCGTAGCCGACCTGGATCTCGTCCGCGATCGCCAGGCCGCCGTGGCGCCGCACCGCCGCGTACACCTGCCGGAGGTAGCCGTCGGGCAGCGCGACCGCCCCGGCGTTGCCGTAGAAGGACTCGGAGACGAAGGCGCCGGCGGGGCGGCCGGAGGCGGCGAGCTCGTCGACGGTCCGGACGGCGTCGGCCGCGTAGCCGGCCGCGTCCGCGCCGCGCAGCCGCCCCCGGTACGGGTTCGGCGAGTCGACCGTGTGCACCCAACCCGGGCGGCTGCTCAGCGCGTTGGGGTTGTCGGCGATCGAGGTGGAGACGGCGTCGGAGGCGTACGTCCAGCCGTGGTAGGCCTCGTGCAGGGCGACCACGTCGTGGTGGCCGGTGGCGCCGATGGCCAGGCGGAGGGCCAGATCGACCGCCTCGGAGCCCGAGTTGACCAGGAACACGGTGTCGAGCGGGGCGGGCAGGAGGGAGGCCAGGCGCTCGGTGAACTCCACCACCGAGGCGTAGTGGAAGCGCGAGTTGGTGTTCAGCCGTCGCAGCTGCCGGGCGACGGCGCGCTCCACGCGCGGGTGTGCGTGGCCGAGGGGCGTCACGTTGTTGACCATGTCGAGGTAGGCCCGGCCGTCCGTGGACACCAGGTGGTGCCGCCAGCCGCGCTCGATCCGCGGCGGCTCGTCGTAGTAGTGCTCCTGCACGGTGGCGAACGAGGCGCCCCGCCGCTGGAGGAGCTCGGCGGGCGAGGTGGTGGCGCCGGTGGCGGGCAGGCCGAGCAGCCCGGCGGGGTCGGCGGTCAGCGCGAGCCACCCCGCCGCGTACTCGGGCCGGACCAGGGCCGGCACCTCGGGGCTGCGCCGGCGCCGGAGGGCGAGGCGGAGCCGGGTGCCGGCCGGCAGCGACGCCAGCAGGTCGCCGGCGTTCAGCGGAGAGCCCGCGGCCGTGGCGGGGGCGGCGGGCGTGGCGAGGGCGGCCGGTGTCGCGGGGGCGTTGGGCGTGGCGGAGCCGGCCGTGTCCGGGGCGTGGGACGTGGCGGTCCAGGACAGGTCGAGCAGGTGGAGGCCGCAGGTGAGGACCACACGGCCCGGGGCGGCGGCGACCAGCTCGCCGTCGCGGGGCGCCCGCAGCTCGGCCGGCGCGCCGAGCCAGAGGTCGATCCCGGTGGCCACGGTGGCGGGCGACTCGGCGGCCAGTGTGGTGGCGGCGGTGAGCCGGGGCTGGCCGTAGCGGGTGGCCACGGCGGCGCTGCCGCGTGCCAGCAGCGCGGCCGCGAGGCGGTCCTCGGCGCCCGGTTCCAGCCAGGCGCCGTGGTCCATCGCGTCGGACTCGGTCGACAGGTCGAGCAGCGCGATGCCGGCGGGGGCCAGGCCGGCGACGACCGGTCGGCCCACCGGCAGCGAGGGCGCCGGCCGCACGGGGAGGCCGAGGGTGTCGCAGATCAGGGCCGACATCACCGCGGACGGCACGGCGACGGCCTGCTCGAAGATCCGCCACTCACCCTCCAGGGCCGTGACGGCGTAGGCGTTGTCGGCGTCGACGGCCGCCTGCTGACGCCCGCTGACGACGAGTGCGGCGGCCCGGAGCACGACCAGCGGCCACAGGGCCGCCGCCTCGTCGGCGGAGAGCGGACGGACGGCGTGGAAGGCACGCACCGCGGGCAGGACGTGGTACGGCTCCGCGCCGGGGTGGCGCAGCACGGAGGAGAGGCAGACGGCCAGTTCCGCCACGGCCCAGCCGGTCGTGAGGTCGCCGAAGTCGATGATCCCGTCGGGGAGACCGAGCGGGCTGTCGGGGGAGCGGACGAGGTTGTCGTCGGTGAGGTCGAGGTGCACTGCCTGGCGGGGCAGAGCGTCGGCCACCGCACTGAGCTCCGCCCAGGCCGCGGCCGTGGCGGCCTCGACGGCGGCGCGCCGCTCCGGCTCGGCGACGTGGTGCGCCAGGTCTGCGACCACGCGGTCCGCGTGCTGCGGGTCCCACTGCAGCACGCGGTCCAGGCCGGGGTGGCGGAAGTCGCGCAGTGCGGCGCTGACCCGTCCGGCGATGGTGCCCATGGCCGCCACCGTGCGCGGAGGGAGGTGGTGCGGCCCCGAGAGGGCGCCGCCGGGCAGGTAACGCAGCAGCCGAGCGGTGACCCGACCGTCCGTGGTGGGGACGGTCACGCCGCGGCGGTCGCCGGCGTGGTCGCGCAGCACGGTCGCCACCCGCAGCTCCGGGTGGGCGGCGGCGATGAGGTCGGCTGCGGTGTCCTGGGCCTCGATCTCGGTGGGGCCGAACGCCGGGTTGGCGATCTTGAGCACGGCCGCGGGAGCGCCGCCGTCCTGGTGGCGGAGGAGGAAGTTGGTGTCCTGCTGGCTGCCGAGGGACTCCGCGCGGACGGTGAGGCCGAAGGCCTCGGCGGCGATGCGGCGGGCGTCCTCCTCGGCGATCCGCGGGGCCGGGAGGGCCTTGCGGGCGAAGAAGTCGACGCCGGCGGGGTGTGGGTGGGGGTGCTCGTGGGACATGCTGAGGGTCCTTGTCCGGGGCAGGCGCGGCGGCGGGCAGCGGGCGGAGGCGCGGCAGGTCGGCGTGCGGTGGGGGCGGCACGCCGGAGGCAGTGGCGGGGCGGGGTGGGGCGGACGAGGGCGGGGCCGTCAGCCGACGTCAGCCGACGTCCCACAGGAAGCGGTGCGTGTGGATCCCGAAGTAGGGGAAGTTCTCGACGGCCGTCACGCCCTCGACGGGGCGTACCACGTCGTTGATGAAGTCGAGCAGCTCGGCCGGGCTGGGGCAGACGACCTCGGTGAACAGGTCGAAGGTGCCCGAGGTCAGCACGGCGTAGACGACCTCCCCGTGGCGCGAGAGCGCATCGGCCACCGCACGCGGATCGCCGTCGACGCGGACGCCGAGCAGCGCCATCGCCTGGCCTCCCATCGCCATCGGGTCGGTGACCCCGACGACCTGGACCACCTTGGCGTCGATCAGCCGCTGCAGCCGCTGCCGGGCGGCCGAGGGCGACAGTCCGACCCTCGGCCCGAGGTCGGCGTACGGGATGCGGCCGTCGGCCTGGAGCTCGCGCAGGATCGCCCGGTCGATCTCGTCCACGGCCCTCACCGCCCCACGGGCCGGTCGGAGCGGCGGAGGGCGGCTGCCGCGGCGGCGGGCGACAGCAGGGGGAGGGATCGGTCCATGGCGAGTCCTTCGACGCGGTCCGGTTCGGCCTGGCTCGACTCTACGATCGATTCGAGCGTGATCGCAACGCTCAACGCTCGAATCGATCGCGACCCCGCGCACAACGAGGCCCTCCGCGGGCCGCCGCGCGCAGCAGGAGCAATGGTGAGAACGGGGTGGCGGCCGCCGGACAGCGCGTCGTGTCCGAGCGGTGTCAGCCCAGCTCGGCCTTCAGCCAGTGCCGGACCTCGGGGGTCACCGGGTCGGTGATGTCGGTGAAGTCGTCGTGCTTGGTGAGGAACTTGGCGACGTACGGGCAGATCGGCACGAGGTGGCGGCCGGTGGCACGCACGTCGGTCAGGGCCTCCCGGACCAGCACGGAGGCGAGACCGCGGCCCGCGTACTCCTCGTCGACCACGGTGTGGAAGAACACCCGCTGCGTTCCGTGGTCGCGGTACTCGGTGAACCCGGCGAGCTTCCCGTCGACGAGGATCTCGTACCGGTTGCGCTCCTCGGCGGGCTGGACGACGGGGGTGGCGGACGGCTGGGTCATGGTGGACCTTCCGGAAGTCTCGGGGCGCGGGGCTCGCGCACAAAGCGGCGTACTGCCGCCCATCATGCCCGAGCCCCGGCCGTGATGATCATCGACCGAAGGTCCCGTGGGTCCGCCGGGGGTCAGCCGGCCTTGGGCGGTCCGCTCTTCGTGTCGTCCGCCCCGCGGACGACGCCGAACCGCTCGTGGTGCACGTCCCCGCGCCGGGCGACGACGCGGTAGCTGAACTCGCTGCGGGCGGAGCCGACGGCCGCGCGCACGCCGAAGCCGGTCGGGGTCCGGTCCGCCACGTAGAGGCCGCTGCCGGCCTCGTACTCCGTCAGGAAGACGTGGTACGCGCCGTCCGCGGTGGCCGCGACGAAGTCCGGATGAAGCGTGACCTGGGCGCGGCCGTCCACGAGGCGACCGAAGCCGAAGTCCTCGAACCAGCTCTCCGGGGCCTCCACGGCGTACCACAAACGGTGCGTCCCGTCGTCCATCCGGAAGGCCGCGGCCTTGGTGCCCGTCACCTGGAAGTCCCCTTCCACGTGCACCTTGCCGGCGAAGCGGCCGGCGTAACCGCTGTTGGAGCGGGCCCAGAGGGCGTACGCACTCTGGCCGTTGTGGGCCTCGGCGATGATGCCGTTGCCGTTGACGGTGGTGGAGACCCCGAAGACGCCGGCGTTGCCCGTCCCGTTCCCGGTGCCCCTCACACCGTCACCTTCGCCGCCGCCCTCGCAGGTGCCGACCACGCCTCCGGAGGTGCCGCCGAACCGGGCGCCCAGCGGGAACGCCCCGGGCTCGGTCTCGAAGCCGGTCTCCGCCGGCCCGACGGCCTTCCAGTGACTGCCGTCCACCATGATCGACCTCCGTGCTGCCGGGTTGCGGTTCGGTCCGGGCGGACCGGGGAGCCGGGGGTACGCCACGGCCCCGCAGTCCGGGACCAGGTATAGCCCGAGTCCCGGTCGGGCCCATGACGGACGCGCGGTGCTCGACCTGATCGGCGTAGCCGACGTCCTACCACCCCGCCGCCCCGCGCAGGCGATGCCGGCGCCCGCCCCCGCCTGAGTAGGCGTACTCATGACAGCCGCCGTAACGGGAAGGGAGAATGCGGCCATGAAGATGATCAAGGGGGCGGGGATCCGGGTCGGGGTGCCGGCGGCGGTGGCGGCGATCGCGGTGCTGGTGGCCGGGTGCGGGACGCAGCGGGCGGGTGAGGTCGCCGGTGGGGGCGGGCCGGCGCGTACCGCGGCCGCGGCGCCGAGTACGCCGCTCGACCCGCCGTGTCCGGGCGAGACGCCCACGCCGACGCCGACGCGCACCTCCACCGGCTCCGCTCCGAACCCGGCACTCGGCGACCACTACGCCGAGAACAACGGATTCAAGGTCCCCCTCCCACTGCACGGCCAGCACCGCTGCGACGGGCTCGCGGCCGCGGCGCGCATCAAGAGCGCGCTCGAACCGCTCCGTCAGCGCGGCGACTTCACCCCCGAGAGCAGTCGCAACGCGCTCACGGCCCTCGGCTATGCCGCCGCGAAGGTGCAGGTGTACCAGAACGGGTCCACCGGGATCTCCTTCCTCGTCGACGCCTCACCGCTCTGCCTGGAGGGAAGGATGGACACGGCCGTCACCAAGGCGGAGCCCTTCGGCGGCTATCCCGACCACACGGGCTGCGACGTCCCCAGGGGCGGTCACTGACACCGTGTCACCCGGGGACGGCCGACGGCCGGCGTGCTCGTGGAACACGGGCTTCGCGGCAGGCTCGTGATGGCGGCGGCCGCTCCGGCCCGCACGCGGCGCGGGAGGCCGGTGAGCGCTACTCGCGCTCGGGGGCGAAGGGGCCCTCGTCGACGAAACGGCGCAGCTGACGGGCGAAGGCCCGGGCGTCCTCCGGCGGCCAGGAGGCGAGCGAGGCCTCGATGCCGTTGGCCAGCCGCTGCCTGGTGGCCGACACGACGCCGCGGCCCTCCTCGGTGAGTGCGAGCAGGGTCGCGCGGCCGTCGGCGGGGTCGGGCTGGCGCTGGAGCAGGGCGGCCCGCTCCAGCCGGTCGGCGCGGCGGGTCACCGTGGTGCGGTCCAGCCCGATCTCGCGGCCGAGGTCGGCCGCGCTGCACGCCCCGGTCCGGGCCAGGCCGCTGAGGACGGGGTAGGTGAGCTCGTCGACCGCCTCCCCGAGCCCGTCGGTCAGCCGGGTATAGAGGTGTGCGCGGGTGCTGCGCCTCAGGAGCAGGCCCAGTGCTTCGGCGATGTCGTGTCCGGTCGAGTTCTCCACCCCTCCAGATTAGCGTGCGCGGTGCACGCTTCTCCTGTCCGCACGGAGGTCTACCTCTTCGGCGAGTTCGCCTCCGACAGCCGCTTCCGTCGGATCGAGGGGACCAACCTCGTGCTCTGGCTGCGCTTCTCCCGCGTCCATCTCGCTGGCCTGTTCCCGTACCTGCCGCAGAAATCCGGCTATGACAAACGCCTGCGGGCGGCGCTGCTTCTGGTCAAGCGCGCGATCCGCGAACTCGCCCGGGACAGCGACTTCTGGACCGACACCGTGTGGATCACGGACTCCACGCCTGTGCCCTGTGGCGTTCGTTGATCCGTTTGTGACGACAGGCCTTGAGACCCTCTTGACGGCACTCTACGTGAAGTTCGACGACGAGATCGGCGGGACGCGTTGGATGGGCCGGCCACCTCGGCTCGGCGACTCCGAACTCGTCTGCCTGGCGGTGGCCCAGGCCTTGCTGGGCCACCGCTCGGAAGCCCGCCGTCCCGTCCCACCGTGCGCCGTTCCGACCCGGCCGGTTGGGCCGGCTACGGATACTGCGCCTCGCACTCCTGGTTCTTCTGGGGCCTGCGCCTGTACCTGATCTGCAGGGCCACAGAAGCGGCGAGCCGCGGCTCAAGAAGGTCCGCCAGCTGATCGAGTCGGTCAACGACACCCTCAAAGGCCAGCTCGACCTGGAACAACACGGCGGACGGACCATCGAAGGCGTCGCGATCCGGGTCGCCCGGCGAATCCTCGCCCTGGCAACCGGCATCTGGCACAACAACCGCATCGGTGCACCAGACACCCGGTCTCTGATCGCCTACGACCACTGATCACATCGGACTTACTCGTCCTAGGCGCCCGCTCCGTCCCGGTACGGGGCCAGGAACGCGGTCAGGGCGGCCAGCATCGCCTTCGGGGCCTCCTCGGCCGGGTAGTGGCCGCAGTCGGGGAGGACGAGGCCCTGCACGTCGTCGGCGGCGAGCTTCATCGTCTCGCTGACGGAGGCGCCCAGGTTCTCCGCCCCTCCGATCGCCAGGACGGGCAGGGTCAGCCGTCGGGTCCTGCGCTCCTGGTTCTGAGCGACGGTGGTGTCGAGTGCGCGGTAGAACTCGAAGCTGGCCCGCAGGGCTTCCGGGTCGGCGGCGAGGGTGTCGACGTAGTGCTGGACGGCGTAGTCGGGCAGTGCCTTCGCGGACTTCGAGGCGAACTGGCTGCCGAAGTAGACGTGTTCGCGTCCGCTGACCAACTGTTCGTTGACGTCGGCGAGGCGGTTGAAGGCGAAGTGCCAGAGGCGGTCGTTGGCCTCCCGGCTGCCGAGGAGTGGCGGTGAGGCGGACAGCCCGGGGATCGCGGCCTCGGCGACGGCCAGGCGGTCGAGCCGGTCAGGGTGGTCCGCAGCCAGGGCGTAACCGGTCCACATCCCGACGTCGTGGCCGACCAGGGCGAACCGCCGGTGCCCGAGCGCGTCCATCAGCGCCACCAGGTCGCGGGCGAGCGTGCCGGTGTCATACCCGCCCGGGGGCTTGTCGGACAGTCCGACGCCGCGCGGGTCGACTGCGACGACCTGGAAGTTCAGTGCGAGCGCCGGCATCAGGAGGCGCCAGGCGTACCACGTCTGGGGCCAGCCGGCGACCAGCAGCAGAGCAGGCCCTTCGCCGCCGGTGACGGCGTGCAGGCGCAGTTCGCCGGTGTCGACGTAACGGCTGGTGAACGTGTCGGCGAAGCCGGCCGGGAGGTTCGGCGCTTGGGAGACGGAACCGCGGCCTTCGGGCGTGGGTGGGTGGGTCGGCGGCAGACTCATGATCATCCTTCGGAGGCGCAGGGTTGACGGTTCCCCCGAGACGGCGGGAACCGCCCTGGTCCGGCTGGCGGCTGACGGCCGGGGTCAACACGCTAGCCATCTTGGACCGACCGGTCAAAGATGAACTGACCGATCGGTCCAAGATGCGGATAGGCTCGTCGCGAAGACGTGGGACAGCAGAGAAGCAGGAGAGGTGCACACCGTGTCCGGCCGGAAGCAGTTCGATATCAGCGCGGCACTGGACCAGGCCATGCAGGTGTTCTGGCAGCGCGGGTACGCCGACACCTCACTCGATGCCCTCGGTTCGGCCACCGGCCTGGGCCGCGGCTCGCTCTACGGCGCCTTCGGCAACAAGGACGCCCTGTTCGGCCAGTGCCTCGACCGCTACGCGTCGATCTACGGCGCGCAGCACGAGCAGGCCCTCGCTGCGCACCCCGGTGATCCGGTGCGCGCGGTCGAGGCGTTCTTCGGCGTCGTCCTGGACCGCATCGCCGACCCGTCGGTCCCCTCGGGGTGCCTCATCGCCCAGTCCGCCGCACAGTCGTCGACACTGAAGGACGAGAACAGCGCACAGGTGCGCGGCCTGCTCGACGTACAGCGCCAACGGGTGCGGACGGCTCTGGCGGACTCCTCGGCCGACACCCGGACGCTCGACGAGCTCGCCGTATTCGTCGTCGCCGTCAACCAGTCGCTGGCCGTACTCAGCCGCGCCGGCACCCCCGACACCGAACTGCGCTCCGTGGCCCGACTCGCCTGCGCGACAGTGGCCGACACCCTCACCCGGGCAGCGCCCGAGGACCTCACCCGCGGCTGACTCGACTCCACGGTCGACGCCGTCCCGGGCGAGGTCGACCTCGTCTCCTGACGCAGCTCCACCGGTGCTGTGACCGTATGGGTTCGCCGGGTTCGCTCCTTGGCCGCCGTGGGCGGATCAGTGATCCGTATCGAGGAGTGGGCCGACCCTGGTGATGACTCCGATTCACCAGTCCGGTCGATCGGTAGGCTGCCACGAGACTTCAAGATCCCGATGGGTGATCCCTTCGGCCCTGAGACGCAGAGCGACCTGTGATGGACGCGGGAGAAGCGCGGCCAGCGGGCTTCCGAGCGGTGGCCCAGCAAGGCCTGGGCCACCGCCAGGCAGACGAGTTCGGAGTCGCCGAGCCGAGGTGGCCGGCCCATCCAACGCGTCCCGCCGATCTCGTCGTCGATCTTCACGTAGAGTGCCGTCAAGAGGGTCTCAAGGCCTGTCGTCACAAACGGATCAACGAGGCCCTCGCCGCTTTCCCGGGCAAGACATCGGACTTACTCGTCCAGGCTCACGCCCCGGCCTACGCCTCGGCCCGCGCGCCGCCGTTCCTCCAGCGCCTGCCAGACGTGGTCCCGCAGGAACGGTGCCTCGGTGAAGCGGATGCCGGTGGCGTCGCGCAGCGCGTTGGCGAAGGCGGGCGGCACCGGGTTGAAGGGGCTCTCGGACATCGACTTGGCGCCGAGCGGGCCGATGGCGTCCGAGGTCTCCGAGAAGTGGACCTCGGTGCGCGGCACATCGGCGTAGGCGGGCAGCCGGTAGCGGCGGAAGGCGGCCGTGGTGACCTCGCCCCGCTCGTCGAGCAGCACCCGTTCGAACAGGGTGGCGCCGAGGGCCTGGGCGACGCCGCCCTCGACCTGGCCGCGGCACTGGAGCGGGTTCATGACCTTGCCCGCGTCGGCGCCGTGGACGCTGCGCAGGATCCGGATCTCCCCGGTGCCCGGGTCGACGGCGATCCGGAACCACTGGGAGTTGAAGGCCACCGACCGCGGCGAGCCGCCGAAGTGGCCGTCGGCTCTGAGCTCGACGCCCCGGCCGCGCGCGGCCTCGTGGATCTCCTTGAGCGTGACCACCCGGCCGTCGCACTCCACCGCGTCGGCGGTGAGCCGCAGCAGGCTGCGCGGGGTGCGGGCGTACTCGGCGGTGAAGGTGAGGATCTGCTCGGCGAGCGCGTTGGCCGCCTTCATCACGGCCTTGCCCGCGACGACCGTGCCGGCGGAGCCGAAGGCGCCGGTGTCGTGGCGCACGACGTCGGTGTCGGACTGCCGGATGCCGATCCGGTCGACGGTGGTGCCGAGGGCGCCCGCGGTGATCTGCTTGTGGACGGTGGTGGTGCCGTTGCCGAACTCCGCGGTGCCGACGGCGATGTCGTACGTGCCGTCCTCCAGCAGCTTCACCGTGGCGTCGGCGATGTGGCCGCCGGGCGGGCCGCAGGCGATGGCCGCCATCGCGAACCCCTGGCCCACCAGCCAGCCCTCGGGGGCGAGTTCGGCGCTGGTGTCGTCCGCGAGCGCGTTCCGGACGACGCCGAGGCACTGGTCGAGGCCGTAGCTGGCGATGTGCAGGTCCTCCTCCTCGCCGAGCGGGCCCTCCATGTGCTCGCCGGGGCCGATGATGTTCCGTTCGCGCAGCACGAGCGGGTCGATGCCCAGGCGCCGGGCGAGCTCGTCCATCGCCGACTCCACCGCGAAGGTGACCTGGCCGAGGCCGTAGCCGCGGAACGCGCCCGCCGGGACGGCGTTGGTGTAGACGGAGTACGCGTCGACCTTCTTGTGCGGGGCGCGGTAGACGCCCATCGACTCGCCGATGCTGTGGAACATCACCGCCGGGCCGTGGTTGCCGTACGCACCGGTGTTGGCGACGACGCGGAACTGCAGGGCCGTCAGCGTGCCGTCGCGCTTGGCGCCGAGCTTCACGGTGATCGTGAACGGGTGCCGGGTGGTGGCGCCGTAGAACTGCTCGGCGCGGGTGAACTCCAGCTTCACCGGCCGGTGCAGCCGCATCGCCGCGAGGACCACGATGTCCTCGGTGAGCATCTCCTGCTTGCCGCCGAAGCCGCCGCCGACCCGGCCCGCGACCACCCGGACCTTCTCCATCGGCAGGCCGTACAGGTCGCACAGCGCCCGCCGGGTGAGGAACGGCACCTGGGTGGAGGAGCGGACGACGATCCGCTCCCCGGCCGCGCCCTCGCTCCCTGCAGTCCCTCTACTCCCGTCGCGCTGCTCGCCCGGCTCGCCCGGCTCACCCGGTTCACTCGGCTCGAAGTAGGCGACGCAGCCGTGCGTCTCCAGGCTGGCGTGCTGCACCCGCTGGGTCCGGAACGTCTCCTCGTAGACCACGTCCGCCTCGCGCCAGCCCTGGTCGACGTCGCCCAGCTCGCCGTGGGCCTCGCCGCAGACGTTGTTCTCCGGGCGGGCGATCCGCGACTCGGGCCCCTTGGGGTGGATCACCGGGGCGCCCGGCGCCATCGCCTCCTCCGGGTCCAGGACGTACGGCAGCTCCTCGTGCGCGACGGCGATCCGGCGGCAGCCCTCCTCCGCCGCGCCCTCGCTCTCGGCGACCACCGCGGCGACCCGCTGGCCCACGAACCGGACCACGTCGTCCAGCACCCGGGTGTCGTCCGGGCCCTCGGTGGGGTGCTCGTGCCGGGCCGAGGAGTAGAGCCTGTCCGGCGCGTCGTGGTGGGTGAACACCGCGACCACACCGGGCACCCGCAGCGCGGCCGAGGTGTCGATCGAGACGATCCGGGCGTGCGGGTGCGGGGAGCGCAGCAGCTTCATGTGCAGCAGCCCCTCGACGTCGACGTCGAAGGTGTAGCGGGCGGTGCCGGTGACGACCTGCGGCCCGGCGGGCGCGCCGAGGCTGCGGCCGACCGCCTGTCCGGCGCACGGCCGCTCGGTGTGCCTGACCCCGCGGACGGCGTCCTCGATCGCGCGGTAGCCGGTGCAGCGGCACAGGTTGCCCTTCAGGGCCCGGGGCAGGTCGGCGCGCTTCTCCTCGTCGAAGGCCTCGGCGGAGGTGGTCATCAGGAAGCCGGCCGTGCAGAAGCCGCACTGGAAGCCCTGGGCGTCCAGGAACCGCTGCTGCATCGGGTGCAGCTCGCCGTCCTCGGCCAGCCCCTCCACGGTGGTGACCGAGCGGCCCTCGGCGCGCAGTGCCGGGTAGAGGCAGCTGTGCACCGGGTCGCCGTCGACCTGGACGGTGCAGGCGCCGCAGTCGCCCGCGTCGCAGCCCTTCTTGACGCCGAACCAGCCCTGCTCGCGCAGGTAGGTGCGCAGGCACTGCCCCGCTCGGGGCGCGCTGTCGTGGTCCTCGCCGTTGACCCGGATGGAGAAGCTCATCGTCCGGTCTCCTCGATCAGTTCGCGGCGGATCTCCTCGGCGAAGCGGTACGTCATGTGGCGCCGCCAGGCGGGGAGTCCGTGGATGTCGTCGAAGTACTCCGCGGGCCCGATCGCGTGGTCGAGGGCCTCGCGCACCGCCTCGGCGTTCGGCGGGACGGCGAAGCGCAGCTGGATCGGCCGCACGGTGGAGGCGGTGACGGTGAGAGCCAGTTCGCCGTCGATGGGGTCGCGTGCCCCGATCAGCAGGGCGCCGGAGCGGCCGAGCCCGTAGAGCGAGGCCTGCCGGAAGGCCGTCCGGCTCGCCAGCGCCCGGACGGGCAGGGTGATCGAGCGCAGCAGCTCGCCGGGCTGCAGGTCCTTGACGCCGGCGCCGACGACGAAGTCCTTCACCGGGACCTCGCGCACCTCCCCGGCCTGGGACAGCAGGGTGCACGTCCCGTCCAGGGCCGCGGTCAGCGAGATCATCGGCCCGGCGGGGAGCCCGTTGCAGAGATTGCCGCCGACGGTGGCCATGTTCCAGATCTTCCAGGAGGCCAGGAACGCCCGGCAGCACTGCTCGAACAGCGGTGCCGCCGGCCGGTCGACGGCCTCGGCGAGGCGGGAGAGCTGGGCGATGGTGCAGGTCGCGGCGATCTCCAGGTCGCCCGCGGCGGTCACCCGGACCGGCTCCCAGCCCATCCGGCTCAGGTCGAGCAGCCGGCGGATGTGCGGCTGGGGCTCGGAGAACAGGTACGTCCCGCCGCCCAGCCAGGCGTCGCCGGGCCGCCAGCTGTCGCGGCGCCGTGCGTCGCGCATCTCCACCACCGTGTTCAGGTCCACCTGCCACCACCGTCCTCGCCCGTTCAGTAGGGCGATTGAAGCAATGTGGGCGGGCGGGAACGAGTGGTTCCGCCTACCAGGTGTGAGCACGGTGGTTGGTGAATTCACCAGGCGCTCAACCTCGCAGATGCGACGGTATTACGAGTAGTGCCATTGCGTATGCGAGGAGCGACGTTCCGATCAAGGTGTGAGGACGGTTTGTGCCGGGTGTTGCGCGGAATGGAGAACGATCAAGCCATTCTGTCGCCCGGCACCGTGTGCACCGGGTGACCGTGATCGGTCACCGGCAGCGACCGGCCTCGTCCCCTCGATCCGGTCGCACGAATCGACCGATCCGCCCGGATCTTCACAACCCCTCCACAGAAGCTTCGTCAGTGCCCCACCTGCTGGCGGGCGGTCGGCCCGAGGTGGCCGCCCGCGGATGACCTCCGCACAGTCTGTGACGCCTGTTGCGCAATGTGACTGGAGGGGCTGGTGTGGTGGCTGAAATCCCTTCTGGCCAGGACGTGCCGGCTCTGCCAGTGTTGCGCCGCGCCGCCGAACAGCCTGGTGGGCTCGGCGGTGGGCGGCTTGGGAGGCGGGACGCCTCCGGATTCGGGTCCGCGTTCATGACCCGCACTGCGTCGACCGCGATCCCCGCCGCCATCGGACAGTTCTCCCTGGGGAAGAAGGCAATGGAACTCAAGAAATTCGTGGTCGCCGCTGCTCTCGGCGCCACCGTGCTCACCGCCGTGCCCGCACTGGTCGCTCCGCAGGAGGCGGCCGCCGGTTGCTGGGGCGATTCCTACTCCGACTGCACCCCCGACGACCCGGGCCCGGGCGATGGCGGTGGCGGCGACTGGGGTGGCGGTGGCGGTGGCGGTGACTGGGGTGGCGGCGGCGGTGGTGGCGGTGGTGGCGGCACCTACGGGCTCCCCAACGTCAGCGAGGGAGAGATCGGTGACTACCTCGCGGGCTCGGTCACCATCGTGGGGCGCCGCGAGGGGATCCAGTTTTACCCCGACGACCCGAGGCGGGAGACCGAGTTCTGGGGCGACGGCATCCAGCGCGGCGGAGGTGGCGGTGGCGGCGTGTCGGCGGGTGCCGTCGTCCACAGCCAGGGCCAGAAGTGGAACGAGCGGCAGAACTGCCTCAAGAACCCGGGCGAGGTGCCGACCAAGATCACCCAGGGCGTCAACTACCAGGTGTCCTTCAAGGCCAGCGCGAACCTCTCGGCCAAGGCGTCGGAGGTGCTCAGCGGCACCCTCAACGCCGAACTCAACTCTTCGATCACCCGCTCCTACAACTATGAGGTCACGATCAACCCGGGGCAGACCTGGGCGCTGAACGTGGAGTACCAGACCGTGACCTACGCGATCACGACGGCGAACTGGCTCGGCATGTACACCACCGACTATGTGAACGTCACCGGGCCGACCGGCACCGTGTTGTTCACCACCTGCAATTGATGCCCGACCGTCCCGTCACGACGGCGGTGCGACGGGTGCTTCCCGTCGCACCGCCGCTCGACGCCGTGGCCATCCCACCCGTCGACCGCCGCCAGGCACTCGACGCGCTCGCCGAACTGGCGACCGCCGCCCGCACGCACCTGGACGACCCCGACCTCTTCCACCGCCCCCGATGGCGACCCAAACTCCACCTGAAGCGCATCGCCGGAATCGACCCGGCGCAGCTGGCCGAGCAACTCGCCACCGCTGCCGAGAACCGCACCACGACCGGTCTCCTCGCCGTCCACTCGGTCCGCGCCGAGCTGCTCGAACACCCCGGCCGACGGCCCTGTTTCACCCCGGAGGCACTCGCCGAGCTGCACCGGCTGCTGATCGCGGGGGACCCCAACATCACCGCCCCGGGCGGGTTCCGCCGCGCGGCCTCCACCGTCACCTGGCCCGACGGCCGGGTCTTCGCGATTGCGACCGCGGCCGGTGCGCAGCTGCGGGAGCGGATCGAGTACTGGCACCACTGGGGTACCCGCACCACCGCGCCCCCGCTGGACGCCGCCGCGCTGGCCACGGCGGGGCTGCTGACGATCCATCCGTTCCCGGACGCCAACGGCCGCATCGCCCGCCTGCTCGGCCAGTGCGACCTGGTGGCGGCGGGCCTGCTGCCCGGCCTGCTGCTCGATCTGGACGGCTGGACCGAAGCGCACCACACCGAGCACGACCCGGCCCTGGTCGCCGCCGCCGACGGCGACCTCATGGCCTGGGGAGTCATGTTCGCCCGCGCGGTGACCGACACCGCCCGGCACCGCACCGGCACCGTCACGGCCTACGGCCGACTACTCGACGCCGCCCTCGCACAGGCCGCCGACGACCCCGCCGCCGTGGCCGTCCTCACCCAACTCCGCGCCGCCCCGGCGCTCTCGGCCGCCTGGCTGCGCGACCGCATCCCGCACGAGCCGCAGCCGGCGCTGAACCGCCTGCGCGCAGCGGGCGTCCTCACCGACCACCCCCGCCTCCCGGGAGCGCTGATCCACCCGCAGCTCATCGAGCTGCTCGACACCCCCTACCGGCCCGACCCGTGCCTCACGGGCTGAGCGTCGCTCCGGCACGGCGGAACGAATCGAGGGCGGAGACACCGCCGGTGTGCCTGCCCACGTTGAAGGGGGCTTGCGCCCCGACGCGAAACGGCCGCTCCCGGGGGCGGGAGCGGCCGTGCGGTAGAGCGGTGGAGCAGTGGGTGCGGCTCAGGCGGCCTGCTGCTCCTTGGCGGCGAAGCGGGCGGCGATGGCCCGGATGCGGCAGTAGACCGCCGCCGGGTCGTCCGTGTAGCGCCAGGGCAGCGCGCCGACGTAGCCGTCGACCAGCTTGAACTGGGCGAGCGCCTCGGCCGGCCGGTCGGTCATGGTGTAGCACCAGGCGAGCAGGTGGCGGATCTCCGCGGCCCGGGGGTGGTCCGCCGGGGCCGCGTCGACGGCGCGGCGGGCCGCGTCCACGGCCGACCGCGCGTACGGGGCGGACCAGTAGGCGCTCTCGTCGTCGTCGGGCTCGTGCTCGAAGAGCGCGACCAGCCGCATGCCGGCGAGCAGGGTGCCCTCCGGGGCGTCGGTGGCGGCGCGGTCGGCGAAGGCGTTGGCCTCCTCCTCGGAGCCGTGCCACTTGGCGGACTTGTACTGCACGGCGGCGTAGTGCGCCGGGTAGAGGTGCGGGTCGCGGGCGGTGAGCCCGGCCCAGACCTTGTCGAACTCCGCCGGCGGGTAGTTGAGGCCGAGGGCGATCCAGAGCTCGGTGGTCCACGGCAGCGGGTCTTCCGGAGCGAGCTCCTGCGCCTCGCGGGCGGCGGTGCGGGCCTCGGTGAGCATGCGGTGGAAGCCGCCGGCCTGCTCGTCGCTGGTGTGTTCGGCGTACGCGGCGCCGCGCAGGCGCCAGGCCAGCTTCACCAGCGCTTCGGCGTGGACGAGCGCGGCGTCCGGGTCGCCCGGCCGTTCGGCCCGCCAGGCCCGGAGCCAGTCGTCCTCCTCGGCGGCGACGTCGGCGAGTTCCCCGACGATGCGGTAGCGCCGGTCCCGGTCGCGGCCGGCCGCGGCGAGCTGGTCCGCGCAGGCGCGCCAGTCGCCGCCGGTGGCGGCGGTGCGCAGGGCGTCGAGCTCGGGGGAGGCACAGGCCCGGTCGGTCTTCTGCTGCTCCTCGGGCAGCATGCCGTGCTCGGTGACGACGCGCTCGTGCCAGGAGTCGAGTTCGGCCTGCTTCCCGGCCGTGTAGCGGTTGAGGGCCCAGGTGAGCAGCTTGAGTGCGCCGACGACGACGGCGCCGACGAGGATGACGATGACGGGGGCTGACATGGTGAAACCTTGTGGATCTCGGAGGGGGCCGGGTCAGGGGGTGGTGACGGTGGCCGTGGTGGCGGGGAGTCCGGCCTCGGCGAGCAGGGCGCGGACGGCGGCGGTGTCCGGGGTGTCGGAGCAGGCCGCGTCGAGGGAGGCCGTGAGCCGGTCGCCCAGGCCGTCGGGCAGCCGCAGGTGGGCCGGCCCGGACCAGGAGAGCTCCCAGCGGGTCAGGCCGGCGTCGACGAGGGCGAGTACGGCGAGCCGGGAGAGGGCGCCGCGCAGGACCGGTCGGGCCAGTTCGCGGGCGGCCCGGCCGGTCGCGGCGCGGGCCTCGTCGCTGAGCGGCAGCCGCTCGACGAGCTCCCGGGTGCGGCCGGAGTCGATCGCGTCCAGCGCGCCGCCGATGGTGGGCGGCAGGCCGAGGGCGGTCAGGGCCTCGCCCAGCGGGCGGGTGGACTCGCGGCAGTCGGCGAGCAGTGAGCGGTGCACCAGCTCCGGCCAGTCGACGCGCTCCTTGCGGGCCGCCTCGGGGACGAGGCTGACGACCTCCAGCGCGGCGAGGACCTGCTCGGCGTCGCGCAGCAGACCGAGGGCGGGGGCGGTGCTCCCGGCGCCCCGGCCGTCGTCGGGCAGCGCCTCGACGGCGGCGACCCGGCGGTCGATCGGCGGGTGCGAGTCGTACGGGTCGGGCTCGGTCTCGGGCAGTTCGAGGGCCAGGGCGTCGAGTTCCTTGCGGCGCTCGGGGTCCGCGAGCAGGTGGGCGAAGCCGCCGTACAGCTGCCCGGCCGGCGGCAGGAGGCCGGCCTCCCAGCCGAGGGTCGCGTAGTTGCCGAGGTAGAAGTCCTGCGCGGCGTCGAGCACGGGGATGCGGCGCAGCGCGGAGGCGGTGGCGTCGCGTCCGGCCAGCCGGGCGGCGACCAGGTCGGCGGCGTACTCCTGACGGCGTCCGACCGCCTCGGAGACGCGGAAGTAGAGCTTGCCGTACTGGGTGAAGATCTTGGCGAGCACCCGGTCGACACCGCCGGTGGCCTCCTCGGAGGAGGGCTTGCGGCCCTTGGCGAGCCGCTTGTCGGCCTTGGCCTGGAGCTTGGCGGCCTCCTTGGCCTTGTGCGCGTCGGCCCGCTGGTGCAGGCCGCCGACGGTGCGCAGGAGGGCGGTGCGACCGGCCAGGGTGACGCCGGCCAGGCGGACGTCCTGGTTGCTGTAGTGCCCGAACTCGTGGGCCAGCACGGACTCCAGCTCGGCTTCGGTGAGGCCGATCAGCAGGGGGACGCCGATCACCAGGTGCCGCTTGCCGGGCAGCAGGCCGAGGAGCCGGGTCTCCTCCCGCACGCCGGCGTTGACCTCGGGGATCAGCCGGATCTCGGCCGGGCCGCGGACGCCGGTGCGCTCGGAGATGCGGTCGACGACGGCCCACAGCGCCGGCTGCTCCTCGCGGGTGACCGGCAGTCCGGGCAGCTCGCCGTCGTCCTCGCGGTGGCGGGTGAGGAAGACGACCCGGACGACGGGGTAGGCGATGACGGCGCTGACGGCCCAGATCTTCACCAGCGCCGGGCGCAGTTCGCCCGAGGCCAGGTAGAGGCTGACGTCGACGGCGATCAGTGCGGCGACGATGCCGAGGGCGAGCAGGTAGAAGCCGGCGAGCATGGCGACGGCCGTCAGGGCCCTGACGGATGTGCTCATGCCGGAGGAGGGCCTGCCGACGGCAGGCTGGGACGCGCCCATGCGGGTTCCTTCATCGGGGGAGCGCCACTGGGGGAGGTGACGCCGGGGAACGGAGGTGCTGCTGAACGTGTGTTCGGCAGGTGAGCATGGTAGCTGCCGGGGGTGACGTTCCCCCACCTGTTTCCCGTCCGTGACCTGCGGCTTTCGACCCGGGCCCCCGCCGACCCGGGCCCCCGCCGACCCGGGCCCCCGCCGGGCCGGGCGCCGCCGACCGCCGGAGCCGGCCCGGCGCGGCGGGAGCCGGCTCCGGCCGCGCGGCGGCGCCCCGCTGCCCGCCCCGATGTCAGGTGTCAGCGCTGCGGGCCGGGCGGGGTCGTGGCCGGCGGGGTGGTGGCCGGCGGGGTGGTGGCGGTCTCGCCGGGGTTGCCCGGCTCGGGCTTCGGCGGGGCCGGGTCGGGGATGTAGGCCATCGGCAGGGGCTGCTTGGGCGCGCCGCGCAGGGCCTGGTTCATGGCGTCCCGCCAGATCGGCCCGGGGCCGTCGGCGCCGAACACCTCGTCGTGGTGCTTCCCGTTGATGGTGATGTCGCGCATCTCGACGCCGCCGTCGGGGCCGCCGAGCCAGACGGCGGTGGCGAGCTGCGGCGTGTAGCCGCTGAACCAGGCCGCCTTCTTGTGGTCCGAGGTGCCGGTCTTGCCGGCGATCTGCCGGTTGCCCTCCAGGTTGAGCGCGGCGCCGGTGCCGTTCTCGGCGGTCACGCCGTTCAGGATGGTGTTCATCGCCTGCGCCGTGGAGTCGGAGAACGCCTGCTGGCAGTGGCCGGCCGGGACGGGGACGTCCTTGCCGTCCACCGTGGTGATCCTGTTGATGGCGATCGGGGTGCAGTACTTGCCGCGCGCGGCGAAGGTCGCGTAGACGTTCGCCATGGTCAGGGGGCTCAACTCCTCGACGCCGAGGGCCATCGCGGGGACCTCCTCCAGCGGCTTGCCACTGGCCTTGGCGGTGATGCCGAGCTTGTTGGCCATCTGCTTGACGGAGCAGAGGCCGATCTCCTGCTCCATCTGCACGAAGTAGGTGTTGACCGAGAGGGCCATCGCCTTCTTGAGCTGGTACGGGCCCTTCTCGTTCGCGGATTCGTTGGGCACCACCGTCTTGGGCCGGGCCTCGTTCTTCCAGGTCCCGCCGCAGGTCTTCATCGTCGGGTATTCGAGCCGGTTCGGCGACGAGTACTCCTGGGTCGCCGGCAGGCCCGCCTCCAGCGCCGCAGCCGCGACGACGGGCTTGAAGGTCGAACCGGGCTGGAAGCCGTTGCCACCGCCCATCGCCTTGTCGACGTTGAGGTTGACCATGGTCTGCTTCTTGGCCGTCTCCACGCCGTACGGGCGGGTCTGGGCCATCGCCAGGATCTTGCCGGTGCCCGGCTCCATCATGGTCGCCGCGGCCGAGACCGGGTCGGTGACCCGCACGTTGCCGCTGACCGCGTTCTGTGCGGCGGCCTGCTTGTCCGGATCCAGGGTGGTGTAGATGTTCAGGCCGCCCTGGACCCAGAACGCCTTCCGCTCGGCGGCGGTCTTGCCGAAGACCGGGTCGTGCTTGACCACCTCGCGGACGTAGTCGCAGAAGAAGCCCGTGCCGGCGTTGGCGGTGATGCAGCCGTTCTGCGGCGCCTGGTACCTCAGGCCCAGCGGTGCCTCCTTCGCCTCCTTGGCCTGGTCCGCGGTGATGTGCCCGGCTTCGAGCATCTTGTCGATCACCACGTTGCGGCGGATCTGCGCCGCCTGCGGGTGCAGCTTCGGGTCGTACGCCGTGGGGTTCTGCACCAGACCGGCGACGGTGGCGGCCTCGGCGATGGTCAGGTCCTTGTTGGACTTGCTGAAGTACCGCTGGGAGGCGGCCTCCACGCCGTAGGCGCCGTTGCCGTAGAAGGTGATGTTCAGGTAGTTGGTGAGGATCTGCTCCTTGCTCAGTTCCTCCTCCAGTTTGATCGCGATCTTCAGCTCCTGGACCTTGCGGCCCAGGGTCTTGCGCTGGGCCTCGCGCACGGCGTCCGCGTCGTCGCCGGCCTTCTCGACGTTGACGTTCTTCACGTACTGCTGGGTCAGCGTCGAGGCGCCCTGCGAGGTGGTGCCGCTCTCCGCGTTCTTGCCGAGGGCGCGCAGGATGCCCTTGAGGTCGACGGCGCCGTGCTCGTAGAAGCGGGCGTCCTCGATGTCCACCTGCGCCTTGCGCATGTAGGGCGACATCTGGTCGGCGGCGAGAACGGTGCGGTCGCGCTCGTAGACCTTGCGATCAGCCCGCCCTTCGCGTCGAAGATCTGGGTCGCCTGGGTGAGCGGCGGGGTCTTGAAGTCGTCGGGGATGTTCTCGAAGCCCTCCGCCGTGTCCATGGCGGCCAGCCCGAGTGCACCGGCCGCGGGCAGGGCGATGCCTGCCAGCAGTGCGCCGGATACCACGCTGACGCCCAGGAAGGTCGCACCGTGGCGTGCCAGTCGAAGCGGCGACGTGCGAGCCGGGGGGAGGGCTGCGCCGGCCGCGTCGGCGGTGTCATCGGTGGAATGCGCTGTCGGCGGGATATGTGAGGCCATGTTCGAATGCTAGACCCCGAATTCCGGGCAGCGAACGAATTGCCGCCCGCCAATGTAGCGACCCTGTAACAGGTTCAGAAGGCTTGCCCTGAAGGGGTTGAGCGTATACGTACTCAATCACCGAAAGTGTCCTGAGTATTGGCTGTCGAAGAACCCTCATTGATGGAGTGTGCTCGAATCGACCATTTCCGGCGGGTGCTCCGCCCGCCGCCCGGCGGGTGCATGTCGCCCCTGCTCCGCACCTGTGCATCCGCGGCTCCGCGTCCGACGCCCCTCCCGTCGTGTGGCCCTGACACCCGTATAGATGCTGCGAGTGGGTCGAAATGTTGCGTGCACATCGCACCCGGTTGTGGAGCGGCCGGCCTCGGTTGCTGCGGAGGGTGCTGCGCCGCCCGCCCGGTCGGCCGGAGCCTCAAGTCGCGGGCCGCCGGGGTTCTTGCCGGTGCCTTGTGCGGCCCGCTCAACTAACCGGATTCCTATCCGGTAGTGCTAGCGTGTCCACCGATTCGGATAGCTATCCGATTTGGTCGGCACGGTTGTGGGAGGTCGAGGCTGTGGAGCAGCGGGCAGTGGTGACGGCGGGAACCGGCGGCATCGGGTTGGAGACCGCGCTGGGGCTGGCGGCGCGCGGGTTCGCCGTGACGGTGGTGGGTCGTGACGCGAGGCGCGGTGCCGGCGCGGTCGAGCGGATCGCGGCGGTGTCGACCGGGGGTGCACCCCGGTTCGTGGCGGCCGACCTGGCGTCGCTCGGCGAGGTGCGGGCGCTCGCCGTCCGGCTGGCGGCGGAGGGGCCGCTGCAGGTGCTGGTCAACAACGTCGGCGCGATGTTCGCCGAGCGGCGGCGGACGGTGGACGGGATCGAGGCGACCTTCGCGGTCAACCACCTGTCGCCGTACCTGCTGACCGAACTGCTGCTGGACCGGCTCCGGGCGGGCGGGCCGAGCCGGATCGTGAACGTCAGTTCCGCCGCCAGCACGCTCGCCAAGCGCACCTTCGCGGCCGTCGAACCGCCCGGCGGCTACTACGGCTTCCACTGGTACGGTCGCGCCAAGCTCGCGAACCTCGCCTACACCCTCGACCTGGCGGAGCGGCTGCGCGACAGCGGCGTGAGTGTCTTCGCGGCCGACCCGGGCGGCGCCGCGACCGACATGACCAACGGAACCATGACCTCGCCCAGGATCGTCTCCCCGCCCCTGCGCCTGCTCTGGCCGCTGGTGCGCCGGAGGTTCGAGCGCTCCACCGCCGGTCCCGCCTCCGAGGCCGCGCGGTCGTCCATCGCCGCCGCCACCGACCCCTCGCTCCACGGGCGGACCGGCCTGCTCATCGGCCCGCAGGGCCGGCCCGTCCCGGCCTTCCGCGGCGCGACCGACCCGAGGATCGTCTCCGACGTCCTCCGGCTCAGCCGGCAGCTCGCGGACCGGTGGGCGAGCGTGTGACGGGGGCGTCCGAAGCCATCGCGGTCCGGTCTTCCGCCCTGCTGCGAGGCGCTCGGGGGACCGCCGTCAGCGCGGCGGGCGCAGCCCCTCCAGCAGGATGCCGAGGTAGAGCTCCCGGCGGGCTTCGTCGCAGTCGCCGGAGCGCAGCGCGTGCTCGATGCCGCAGAGCAGCCGGCGCACGTCGCCGGGCCCGAGGTCCGGCCGGACGGCGCCGGTCAGGAGGGCGCGGTCGAGCAGCTGCGCCACGGCCCGGTCCAGCTCGGCCTTCAGGGCCGCCGTCTCCGGCTCGGCGTCACTGGCCGACTCCAGCACGGAGGCGAAGCCGGTGTCCTCCAGCGCTCGGGCGAGGGTGAACCGCAACAGCCGGTGCAGGCCGGCCAGGGCGTCCTCGTCCTCGGCCGCGGCCCGGGCCTCGGCCAGCAGCTCCCGGAACCGCTCGGCCGACAGCGCGGCCATCAGCGCGAGGCGGTTGGGGAAGTGCCGGTACACGGTCCCCACGCCCACTCCGGCGAGCCGGGCGATGGCGTTCAGCTGGAGCGAGTCGTCGCCGGCGGCCAACTGCTCGCGGGCGACCTGCAGCACCCGGGCGCGGTTGCGCGCGGCATCCGCCCTCAGTGCTGGCACCTGCTCGGCCTTCGACGTCATCGGCCCAGCATAATCGGCGCCTGCCCCCGCCCGGCCGTGAGCAACCGCACCCACCGGATCCTCCCCCTCCACCCCCTTCACGGCACCCCGGGACGCCGAGCGGGACCGCTTCACACCGGAGCCCGGGGCGGACCGGGGACGGCCCGGGGAGGGCCTGAGGGTAGCCCGGCGGCGACCCCGGCAGCCGCCCGACGCGCGCCGCGGCGCCGACGCCCGTGGGGCGCCGGCGCCGCCGCGAGGGCCCGGCCGGTCGGGTGCTTAATACAGGTGCTAGTGGACGTGGGGCTGCAGGACCGGGCCCCGGACGGCGCCCAGGTCGATCGCCTCGGTGAGCGCGTCGACGTTGGCCAGGAAGAAGCCGTTGCGCAGGCCGAGCAGCCGGTCGCGGACGTCCTGGCAGAAGGTGCGGCCGGGTTCGGGGTCGAGCAAGGACGCGTCGCCGCCCTCGAAGGCGGCGGCGGACGCCTCGATGGTGCCGAACAGCTCCTCGTTGGCGGTGGCGGTGAGGTCGGCCAGCGCCCGGCGGTACTCCCCGGTGCCGGTGAGCCCGGGAGCGAGGCGGCCGACCGTCTCGAACTCGTCCCAGGCCCAGTTGAGTTCGTGCGACAGCCCTTCGTCGCCCACCCAGTGGCCCGAGACGGCCTTCAGTCGGTGGTAGTAGTCGTTGAGCCGCGGGTCGAGGAAGTCGTAGTCCGGGCGGGTGACGTCGCCGCGCAGCCGGCCCTCCAGCTTGAGCCGGTCCCGGATCGGTGTTCCGCCGTAGGGCAGCATGCGGCAGAACGTCGCGGCCGCCGAGCCGTCGCCGACGATCTGGCGCAGGAAGCCGACGTTGGCCCGTACCGACTCGAAGGTGCTGGACGGGTCGAACAACATGAAGCCGTACGAGAAGAGCAGGCCGACGTCCTTGAGCACCCGGACGCCGGTGAGGTTCTGCTCGACCGTCATCTGTTTGAACAGGATCTCCAGCCCGGACTCGACGCCCGACTCGATGCCCATGTAGACGAGGAAGAGCCCGGCCTCCCGCAGCGCGGCGAACAGCTCGGGCTCCACGTACTCCGCCCGGCAGCTGATCTTCCAGATGGTCCGCTCGGCGAGGCCCGTGTCGTGCAGCCGTCCGGCGAGCTCGTCGACCCACTTGCGTCCGGCCCGGCCCCACAGCGGGAAGTCGTCGTCCTGGAAGAGGAACACCCGGACGCCCTGCTCGCGGTGGAGGAGCCCCATCTCCTCGACGACCGTCTCGGCCTTGCGGACCCGGACGACCTTGCCGGGGGCCGTGCGGTAGAAGGTGTGGATCGAGCAGAACGAGCAGCGGCGGGCACAGCCCCGGCTGGCCAGCAGCGGGGCGGTCGGGAAGCCGACGATGGTCTCCGGCGCGTGCGGCCGGTAGGGGAACGGCAGCGTGTCGAGGTCCTGGACGAGCGCGCGGGGCGGGCTCTCGGCCACCGCGCCGTCGCGCACGAACGCGAGACCGGGGGTGGAACGCCAGTCCGCGCCCTCGGCGAGACGGTCGACCAGCTCGGCCAGGGTGTGCTCGCCCTCGTAGCGGGCTACGGAGTCGAGCTCCGGCATCTGGGGCAGCAGCTCGTCGTGGCACAGGCTCGCGTAGTGGCCACCGATGGTGAAGTGGCTGGTCACGCCGGCCCGGCGGAGCTCGGCGGCGACCTCGCGGAACTGCGGCAGGAAGAACTGGAAGATCAGCGAGAAGCCGACGACCAGCGGCTGCGCCGCGGCCAGGCGGGCCGCGATCCGCTGCGGCCCCTCGCGGACGTCGATCAGGTCGACCGTGCGGCCGCGTTCCTGGAGGACGGCGGCCAGGTAGCCCATCCCGAGGTTGCCCTGGTCCTGGTAGCCGATCAGGACGACGTCGGGACCGGCGGACCGGTCGGGCCCGTGCAGCGGCCCGGCCGGTGCCGGCTCCGGGAGGACCCGTGAACTAGCCATTGGCGTCGGAGATGATCCGGGAGGCCCGGGCGGCGCCGTCCGCGATCGCCTGGTGGACCGCCGCGGAGGCCTCCAGCCGCGCCGCGATCAGGTCGTTGCGGACCTTCGGGGAGAGCTTGTCGAGGATGTACTCCATGTCGATCGGGTCGAAGATGGGGTGGCGGTGCCAGGCCAGCAGCGCGGGTAGGTCCTGGCCGGGCGGAGGGGTGGGGGCGTTCATGGCGACTCCTTGGGTCGGGTACGCACCAAGGTAGGTCACGGACGGTCGCCGGAAGTTGACGTGTGGTCACCTCCGGCGTGTCCGTGCCCCGGTCGTCGGCGGCCCGGCGCCGGTCGGCGGAACCGACCGGCCTCCGGTCAGCCGTCGTCCCCGGACCGCTGCACCGGGACGGACCGGCCCCGGTCGTGCTGCAGCGCGCGCAGGTCGGCGAACATCCCCGGAGCTGCGGCCAGCTCGTCGAAGCCGCCCTCCTGGATCACCCGGCCGTGGTCGAGCACCACGATGCGGTGCGCGACCCGGGTGTTCTCCAGGTTGTGGGTGACCAGCACGGTGGCGCAGTTCCTGGCGATCTCGGCGAGCCCGGTGAAGATCCGGTGCTCGGCGCGCGGGTCCATCGCGCTGGTGGGCTCGTCGAGGATCAACAGCGTGCCGCTGCGCGCCCGGTGGAAGGCGGCGGCGGTGACCACCCGCTGCCACTGGCCCTCGCTGATCTCGGCGCCGCCCCAGAACTCCTTGGCCAGCAGGGTGCCCAGGCCGTCGTCCAGCTCGGCGATCACCTCGTCGGCGCCGGTGGCGGCAGCGGCTTCCAGGACGGCCTCGTCGCCCTGCCCGCAGGGCTGTCCCAGGGTGATGTTCTGCCGCACGGTCAGCGGCCAGTGCGAGAAGTCCTGCTGCACCAGTGCGGTCTGCCGCCACAGCAGGTCCGGGTCCATCGCGCGGGTGGAGACGCCGTCCCAGGTCACCTCCCCGCCGTCGGGCAGGGTGAGGCCGCACAGCAACTTCATCAGCGTGGACTTCGCCGCCCCGTTGACCCCGACCACCGCGACGATCTCACCCCGGCGGACGCGGAAGTCCACCCCGCGCAGGGCGACCCGGTCCGAGTTCGGGTAGGCGAAGGTGACGCCCTTCGCCTCGATCACCGACGTGGCCGGCGGCGGTGCGGCGACGCCCCGGTCGAGGCGCTGCGCACGGGCCATCCCGGTGAACTTCTGCCAGTCCCCGACGTACAGCCCGGTGCGGTGGACGGCCGCCGAGTAGTTCGCGGCCGCGTGCAGGTCGGCGGCGGCCGAGCGCAGCGCGATGACCGCCGTACCCGCCGAGGCGAGGGTGACGTGGCCGTCGGCGAGGAGCCAGGCCAGGCCGCCCCAGACCAGGAACGCCCCGGCGCCGGACGCGACCGCCCCGTACAGGCCGAGCACCGCGCTGCGCTGCGCGGCGGTGTCCGTGGCGTCGGTGACCTTGGCGGCGGCCCGCCGGTAGATCCCCAGCAGGAACGGAGCGAGGGTGTTGGAGCGGACCTCGGCCGCCGAGCGGCGGTCGCACAGGTACCAGCGCAGGACGTTGGCCGCACGGGTCGCGCCGAAGGTCGCCATCATCGCCCGGTAGAAGGCGTTGGCCGCCGCCGTGCGTGCGAGGGCCTGCGGGATCACCGCGACCACGAGCAGCGGGAACAGCACGGGGTGGATCGTGGCGATCACGATGCCGGCCGCCGTCAGGTTGGCGGTGTAGCCGATGACGTCACGGGTCTGCGAGAGCAGGTCCCGGGTGGCGCCTGCGCCCCGGTCGCCGGCGTCCCAGGCGGCCTGGAACCTCGGGTTGTCGTAGGCGACGACCTCGGCGCGGGTGGCGGCGTCGATCAGCTCCAGCTCGGCGGCGCGCGCGATCTTGGGGCCGATCCGTTCGGCGGCCCACTCGCTCGCGATGCGCAGCAGGGCGGCCGTCCCGGACATCGCGGCGAGGAAGGCCACGGAGGGGATCGAGCGGTTGAGGCGGTCGGCCACGGAGCCGGTGCCGGCCACCAGCTGGGTGATCATGCCGGTGGTGGCCAGCAGCCCGAACGCCTGGGCCGCGGCCGACGCCACCGCGCAGCCGAGCAGCACGGCCAGGGCGCGCCGGTCGGCCTGCCGTCCGAGGCGCAGTGCCAGGGCCAGGAGCCTGGGGAGGGCGCGGGCGGTGGCCCGCAGGGTGGTCTTGCTGCCGTCGATGATCTCGGCGTCGCTGCCCGGGGGCTGCCACTCCATCATCGCGGAGTCGTCCGCGCCGTCCGTGCTGTCCGTGTTGGCGGCGGTGGCGGAGGTGTTGGCGGTGGCGGAGGTGTTGGCGGCGGCGGTGTTCAAGCGGCGACCTCCCCGGCGAGTGACCGCCCACGAGGTGCGCGAGAGGGTGAACTAGGTTGATTTGCAAGGGAGTTGGTGATGCTCCGAGGGTCTTCCATGGCGCTGCATCCTGCCCCTGTTCGATCGGGGCGTTCAACCCGGGCGGTTCCGGGCGAGCCTCGGCCGAAGGGTGGGTTTTCGATTCCGGGCGACTTCCGATCGCCGGTTGCCGGGCGGCGGTGGCTACGGCGGGCGAGCGGCTCGCGGGCGCTCCCCGGGGTGGCGCGAGGCCGTCCCCGCCCCCGAGGCGGGGATTCCCTCATCAGAAGGACCGACCGGCGCGGCGGCTGGCGAATGCCGCAGCTGCGGAATCAGAGGTGTGCTCCCCGCAGCTCACTCCGCCTCGCCCCCGTGCTCGCCGGCCCCCGACCCGCCGGTCCCCAGCTCGCCGGTCCCCAACTCCCGCAGCCGCTCGGCCGCGTGCGAGGCGGCCTCCCGTGCTCGGGCCGCCTCGCCGTCGGCCGTACGGACCTCCGCCCGGGCGGTCCGTACCTGCTCCTCGGTCCGCGCGAGGTCCTCTCGTGCACGCGCGTCACCTTCCTGCGCGGCGGCGAGCGCTGCCCGGGCCCGATCCGCCCTCTCCTCGGCCTGCTCCCGGGCCGATTCGGCGGCGCCCAGGGCGCGCCCGGCCGCATCGCGGCGGTCGGCCGCCTCGCGTACGGCCTGCTCCGTCCCGGCCACGTCCTGGCGGGCCTGCTCCAGTGCCCGCTCGTGCGCCCGAGCCTGCTCGCGCCGTCGCTCCTGCCGGGCCCCCGACTGCTTCCCCGTACCGGCCGGTGCGGCCGCCCTCCTTCCGCCCCTCGGCGCTCCGGCGGGGGTGTCCGCAGCCTCGCCCTCCGGCTCCCCGACCGCAGCCCCGGGCCAGAGCACCGGCTCCAGCGGAGCGGTCAGCCGGCCCTGGGCCAGTGCCCGTGCGGCGTTCGGGTCCGCGAGCGCGGCGCTCAGCGTCCGCTCCAGATCGGTGACGGCCTCGGCCCCCAGCGGGTGGCCGGCCCGAGCTGCCTCTCCCCGGGCCTGCTCGGTCAGCGCCCGCACCAGCTGCCGGCGCTGGTCGGTGAGGGCGCGAAGCTGTTCGCCGGCGAGGTGTTCCTGGGCGTCCCGCAGCGCCTGTCCCAGCTCCAGCAGCTGCTCCACCAGGTCGCCGTGGTGGTGGACGAGGAGGTTGGCGGCCCACGCGGCCAGGGTCGGCCGCCGCAGCGCCCGCACCTGCTTAGCGATCTGGGGGTCGGCCTTCCTGAGCCGGTCGGCGTGGCCGTTGCGGGCGGAGGTGAACTCACCGGGGGCGAGGGTGTAGAGCTCGTCCGCGATCCGGTCGAGGTCGGGAGTGCTGGCCATCGTCTCGCTTCCGCGTCAGGCACGGCGCCGGACGGGCCGCAGCGCGGCAGCGTCCGACTGGCCCGTACCGCCAGCCTCGCCGCGGCGACGCCACCCCGCACGCGCTGCTGGGCCGACCGACGCCGTCACGGGGCGCGCTCGGAGGCGACGACGGCGCCCTGAGCGGCTCCTGGCGCCGGCCGCCGGCCCGAACCCGGCTGCCCGCAGCGACTGTCCGCCACCACGGCGGGCGGGTTGCATCCGCCGAGCCCCGCGCGACAGGATCGGCCGGTGTTCGAACTCCTCCCCGGCGTCGGGGTCGTCCTGCCCGGCCGCGCGGGCGTGTTGCGCTTCGGCCTGGACGACCGGGCCACCGGCCGTGCCCTGGTCGCGCTGGACGACGCCCGAGCGGTCCCGATGCTGGACGCCACCTGGACCCACACCGCCCGCCACGCCGACGTCGAGCTGACGGCCTGCTCGAACGAGATCGACTGGGTGGCCCCCGAGCCCACCGAACTCGTCCTGCGCACCGTCGTGCTGAGCCGCGCCCGGCCGGCCTCCTGCGGGCCGGGTGTCACCCCGGTCGTCCTCGACGGCATCGACCTGTTCGGCCACCCCGCCGCCGACCTTCTGGAGGCCTTGGACCACAACCTGCCCCCGGGCCTCTGGCTCGAACTCCCACCCCGCCGTGGCTACCTGACGGCCCTCCGCCTCCGCGCCGCCGAGTGACCAGCGCGACCGGCCGGGCCGCGTGCTCTGAAGGCCGCGTCATCGGCGGCCGTAGTCGCCGAATCCCTCCTGGAGGTGGGTGAGGGCCGTCTCGCCGTAGCGGTGGGTGTCCTCGGCGAGCCGGGCGATGTCGTGGTCGCCCGCGAGGATCCGCCGTCTGACGTAGTCGATCAGTGTGCGGTGGACGCCGATGAGAGCGGCGGCGGTGACGGCCGGGCGGGGATCGTCGGCCGACGCGCGCGTTTCCGCCACGAGGAGTCGCGCCAGTGACTCGGTGTAGCGCGCGAGGATCTGCTGCTCGCGGGCGAGCAGGGCCGGGCTGCTGCCGATCATGTGCGACACGGCGAGAAGCTGCTTCGCGCTGCCCTGGTCGCGGGCGGCGAGGAGGCCGCGCGGGGTCAGGACGAAGCGGCCGAAGGCCGCGAGGACCGACTCGCCGGGGCCGCGGTCGTGAACAGCCTGCAGGAGCTCGGTCTCGAAGCGTTCAAGGCCGCTGTAGACGAGGTCTTCCTTGGTCGGGAAGTAGTTGAAGACAGTCCCCGCGGAGACGTCGGCGGCCTTGGCGACCTCGGTCACGCTGACCTGTTCGAACCCGCGCTCGGCGAACAGCCTGCGGGCGGTGTCGGTGATCAGCCGGCGGGTCCGCTGCTTCTTCCGCTCCCGCAGACCGGCTTCCTCTTCCGCATCGGACATATCAGGAATCCTAGCGCGACGTTTCATGTCGCTTGAAATTTGGGGTCGATGTAAAATTGTGGGCACAGCAGAATTTCGGAGGAGGCGACTCCCGTGACCACGTCGAACACTGAGGCTGTAGCCCCCCGGGCGCAGGTGCTGACGCGTGAGATCATCACGCTCGCCGCCGTGGTCGTGCTCGGCTCGATCATGACGATCCTGGACGCGACGATCGTGAACGTCGCCCTGCCCACGCTGGGGCGCGACTTCCACGCCTCGATCACCACGATCCAGTGGGTGTCGACCGTCTATCTGCTCGCCTTCGCGAGCGTGATCCCGCTGACCGGCTGGGCGAGCGAGCGTATCGGTACCAAGCCGCTCTGGATCGCCTCGCTCGCCGTCTTCATGGCGGGGTCGTTGCTGGCCGGGCTCTCCTGGTCGATCGGCGCGCTGATAGCGTTCCGGGTGCTCCAGGGCCTGGGCGGTGGGATGATCATGCCGCTCGGGCAGACCATCCTGGCCCGGGCGGCCGGCCCGCAGCGGATGGGGCGGGTGATGAGCATCGTCGGTGTGCCGATGCTGCTGGCCCCGATCTTCGGACCGGTCATCGGTGGTGCGATCGTCGGTAACGCCAGCTGGCGCTGGATCTTCTTCATCAACCTCCCGGTGGGCGCCCTCGCCCTCGCGCTCGCGGTGCGACTGCTGCCCTCCTCGCCGCGGCGCGGCGGAGGGCGGCTCGACGCGCTCGGTCTGGTGCTGCTCTCCGGGGGCGTCGCGACCTTCCTCTACGGGCTCGCCGAGGTCGGACGGGCCGGGACGCCCACGGCGGCCGGTCCGCTCGGCGCGCTCCTGCTCGGCCTCGCGCTGGTGGTCGTGTTCGTGGTTCACGCCCTGCGCGCGCCGAATCCGCTGATCGACGTCCGTCTGTTCGCCCGGCGTGGATTCGGTGCGGCGGCGGCGACCAACCTGGTGCTCGGTACGGCCCTCTTCGGCGTCGCGTTGCTGCTGCCGCTCTACTTCCAGCTCGTGCGCGGCCTGACTCCGCTGGAGACCGGCCTGCTGCTGATCCCCCAGGGGTTCGGGGCCCTGTGCGCCATCGGCGTCGCGGGTGCCATGACCGACAGGTTCGGCGCTCGGCGGGTCGTCCCCGTCGGCGTGCTGCTCGCGCTCGCCGGCACCGTCGCGTACGGCGGGATCGGTGCCCACGACCCGTACTGGTACCTCGGCGGTGCGCTCTTCCTCGTCGGCGCGGGTCTGGGGGCGACGATCACCCCGTCGATGGCCGCGGCCTTCGAGGGGCTCTCCCGTCGGGAGGTGCCGCAGGCGACGAGCGCGCTCAACGTGGTCCAGCGCATCGCCGGTTCGCTCGGCACCGCCCTGCTCGCGGTCGTCCTCCAGCGGTCCATCACGGCGGAGATTCCGGGACTGCACGGTGGCCTCGGCCAGGCCGCGGCACGTGTCGCCGCCGACCCGGCGCGCACGCAGCCGGCACTGGCGCACGCCTTCGGCGCCACCTTCTGGGTCGCCCTCGTGTTCACCGCGGCCGCTCTGGTGCCCGCACTCATGCTGCCGAAGCGGCAGCGGGCGGCACGGCCGCCGCACGGGGCGCCGGCGCCGGTCGCCGATCGGCACGGGTGACTCGACGGCTCCGGCCCGTTCGAGGCCTGCGCCCGGTGGTGACCGCGGACGGCCCGGGACCGCCGGGCGATCAGCCGGCGACGGCTGGGGCTCGGCGGTGGCTCCGGTTCAGTTCGCGGCGGGTCGGCTGGCCGGCTGGAAGCGGAAGGAGACGGCCTCCATCAGCGGCTTGCGCCGGGTCTTCTGGACGGCGGCGATCCGCCACCGGCCGTCGGCCTGGCGCACCACCGTGTACGTGGCGAGCTTGCCGAGCCTGCCCTGCCGGCCGTCCTTGCCACCCTTGCCGCCCTTGCCGTTCTGCTCCGCGGCGCCACCCTTGCGGACGTCGCCGCGGGTGACGACCACGGCCGCGTCGGTGCCGTAGAAGCGCAGGTCGGTGATGTCGAGGATCAGCCGGGTGTCCTTGAGGAAGCTGCCGAACAGGGCCTGGTGGGCGCGGCCGATCTCCTCGCCGCCGTGGTAGACGGTGCCGACGTAGGTGACGTCGGTGGCGTCCGCTGTGAAGCAGGCGCCGTACGCGGTGCCGTCGCCGTCGGCCCAGGCGGCGGCGCTGCGCTGCAGCAGGGCGCGGATCGCGGCGGCGTCGGTGGCCCCGGTGGTGGTGACGGTGCTCATGGTCTCCCCTTCCATGATAACTTCGTCGAAGAAGTTGCTTCGTTAAAGATTTCTCTTCGTTGAGGAAGAGATTAGGGAGTGGGGGAGCCCGTGTCAACGCCCGCCTTGCGATCGGATGCGAGCGAGGTCTACCGCCGGTACCTGAGCGCCGTGATGCTGCACGGCCATGCCAGCGCCAAGGCCTGCGAGCTCGGCGCCACCGACCTCTATGCGCTGAACATCCTTCAGCTCACCGGCCCGATGACCCCCGGTGAGCTGGGCACCCGCACCGGCCTCACCACCGGGCCGACCACCCGCCTCATCGACCGCCTGGAACAGGCCGGCTACGTACGCCGGGCCGCCGACCCCGGCGACCGGCGCAAGGTGATCGTCGAACCGATCGGCGAGCCCGCCGACCTCGACCGGGTCATGGCCCCGGCGCGGCAGCGGATCGGCGAGCTCCTGGGCGGCTACTCGCCCGAGCAGCTCGAAGTCCTCTTCGACTACTTCGCCCGTGCCACCGACGCCTACCAGGAGGCCGCCGACCAGCTGCGCGCCAAGAGCGCGGACTGACACGCGGGCGCAACGGGGTCGCGGGCCCCTCGCCCGGTTGCGAGGGGCCCGCGGGCCTGTGGGGCGGGGTGGGCCGTCGCCCCGGCGCTCAGAGGGGATCGAGGAGCATCAGGACCTCGTCCCGGGTGTCGCCGGGTGCGAGGCGGAGTGCCCCGGGCCAGCGACCGACCTCACGCCATCCGAGCCGGCTGTAGAAGCCCTCCAGCCCCTCGCCTCCCCGGGCCGCGAGACGGAGCTGTTCGAGCCCGAGTTCGTCGCGGGCGATCCTCCGCAGCTCACGCATCAGGGCGGAGCCGACGCCTCGTCCGCGGAAGTCCGGGTGGGTCTGGAGGTGGTTGACCGTTCCCCAGTGCCCGACGAGCCGGAAGGGGTCGCGGTTGAGGACGACCCATCCGGCCAGCACACCGTCGAATCCCGCGGTGAGGAGCCGGCAGTGCTGCGGGTGGAGACGGTCGACGAGCCCGTCCGTGACCGGCGCGACGTCGTCGACCCGGACGGGCGGGAAGGGGAAGCCGGCGGCACCGCCCGCGTTGGTGACGGCGATCCAACAGTCGGTCAGCCGGCGCCGGAGTTCGGGAGTGACCTCGGTGGCCCCGCTGAGCTGGGCGAGGGTGGGCGTGCTTCCGTGCGTCATGGAGACGAGCATGTCAGTGGGGCCCGGCGCGGGCGGTGCTCGCGTCGAACCCTCGGGCGCGCGTCAATGTGCGATGCGGGCCTCGATGCCGTCGAGGAGGAGGTCGAGGCCGGCCCGGAAGGTCTGGTCGGCGTCCAGGTGGGGGCCGTCGCGAACGACCCTCGCCAGCGCGGGGAACCGGCCCGTTGCGAAGGTCCGCTCCAGGTAGGGCCCGAAGGTGGCCTGCCACTGCCTCTTGTCCATCCCGGTGGCCCGCTCGGCGCGCCGCTCGGTGATCTCCCGGCGTACCGCGCCGATCACGTACGCGTTGACCGCGGCGATCGCCGGCACGGCGGCGTCCAGGTCGACGCCGCCCATCGCGGCCACCACGGCTTCGCCGCTCGCCAGCGTGTGCGGCCCGAGCTGCGGCCGCCCGCCGATCAGGTCGGCGAACCATTCGTGCCGGTGAACGGCGTGTCGGGTGGCTTCGGCAAGGGAGCACAGCGCCTCCCGCCAGCCGTCTCCGGTCGGCCGGATCTCGGCATGGACCGCATCGACCATCAGGTCGAGCAACTCGTCCTTGGTGGCGATGTAGCCGTACAGCCGCATCGGCCCGACGTTCAGCGCGGCGGCGACCTTGCGCAGTGACACCGCCTCCAGGCCGTCGGCGTCGGCCAGCCGGATCGACGCTCGTACGATCCCATCCCGGCTCAGCGGGGCCGGCGACGGTCGATCCAGCGGCTCCGGCCGCTCCCACACCAACATGCCGCCGACAATACATCGTCAGTGATACGGTGCCATCAGGGAATACAGTGTATCGGTCGATACGGTGAATCGGGGGGAAGTCGTGACCATGAACATCGCCATCGTCGGAGCCGGCCTGGGCGGCCTGGCGCTCGCCCGCGTGCTGCACGTGAACGGCATCGACGCCGTCGTCTACGAACGTGAACCGTCGCACGGCGCGCGCAGCCAGGGCGGCATGCTCGATCTGCACTCCGGGACCGGGCAGCGGGCGATGCGCGCGGCCGGCCTGATCGACGGGTTCCACGCGATCGCCCGTCGCGCAGGCCAGGACCTGCGCCTCCTGGAGCCGGACGGCACCCTGCTGCTGCAGGAGGACACGCCCGACGACGCCCCGCTCGACCGGCCCGAGGTCGACCGTGCCGATCTGCGCAACCTGCTGCTGGACTCGCTTCCCGAGCAGGCGGTGCGCTGGGGGCACGCGTTCGAAGCCGCCGACAACGGCCTGCTGCACTTCGCGGACGGCAGCAGTGCGACGTACGACCTCCTGGTCGGCGCCGACGGCGCGAACTCCCGCGTCCGCGGGCTGCTCACCGACGCCCGACCGGTGCACACCGGCCAGAACGTCGTCGAGCTCGGCATCGCCGACATCGACCGCACCCACCCCGACCTCGCGGCGACGGTCGGGCGCGGCAACTACTGGGTGCTCGGCAACGGACAGTCCCTGTCGGCGCAGCGGAACGGCGACGGCTGCGTACGCATCTACCTCAGCTTCCACCACACCGCCGAGGACTGGTTCGCCACCAGCGGGATCCCGTTCGACGACCCGGCCGGCGCCCGGGAGCGGCTGATCGAGCTGTTCCACGGCTGGGACTCGCAGGTCACCGCACTGATCGCAGCCGGTGACGACACGATCCTGCCGCGGCCGATCACCACGCTCCCGGTCGGCCTGACCTGGCGGTCGACGCCGGGCGTCACACTGCTCGGCGATGCCGCACACCTGATGCCGCCGGTCGGACAGGGTGCCAACATGGCGCTGCTCGACGGCGCCCTGCTCGGCCTCGCGCTGGCCGCGCACCCGGACGACTGCCCCGCCGCCGTCGAGGAATACGAACGCGAGATGTTCGAACGCACCGGCGCAGCCGCCCGGCAGTCCGCCTTCGTCCAGGAGGTCCTGGCCTCGCCGGACGCGGGCCGGAGAATGCTCGCCTTCTTCCAACCCGCCTGACGGCAACCGCTTGCGACGAGGCAGCCGGCCCGGGGCCCCCGACCGGCTCCCGGAGCTCACTCCGACCAGCCCGATGCAGGCCCGGTGCGCGCCCGGTGCGGGCCCGGTATGGGCTCCGGGACGCGTTCCGCTCAGATCGCCGGGGCAGTCGCCAGGGCTCGGGTGGTGGCGGAGAGGAGAGCTTCGCGAGGCACGCGCGCCGCGGTGGCCAGGGCGCGGCCCACCGGATAGGCGTGCGCGGCCATCGGGAGGAGGCCGGGGCGACCGCTGAGCACCACGTCGACGGAGCCCGGGCCGCCCCCTGCCTCCCCGGTGCGATCCGTCCGCCGCAGGACTTGGCGGGCGACTGCTTCCGCGCTGTCGTAAAGGGTGGTCCCGGCGGGCAGGCTCTGCAGAATCTGCTGAGCCACCAGGGGGTAGTGCGTGCACCCCAGCACCACGGCGTCGCAGTTCCGGGGGGTCCGCTCGGCTGCATCGGCGATCGCTTCCGCTGCGGCGGCCGTGTCACCGTGGTCGATCGCTTCGGCCAGGCCGGGACAGGCGACGCGCGCGACGGGCACGCCGCTCGCGAAGTCCGCGATCAGGCGCTCCTGGTACGCACTCGCCGTGGTCCGGACGGTCGCCCACACGGCGAGGCTCTGGCCGGTCGCCGCGGCCGGCTTCACGGCGGGGACGGTTCCGATCACGGGAATGCGGGGCTCGAAGGTCGCGCGCAGGGCGTCGATCGCGGTGACGGTCGCGGTGTTGCAGGGGACGACGATGGCCTCCGCGCCGCGTTCGGCGGCCAGGTGGGCGGCAGTGAGCAGGCGGTCCGTGACGAAGGAGGCGGACTTCGGCCCCCAGGGAGCGCCCTCGGGATCCAGCAGCAGAAGCAGATCGAGTTCCGGGGCGAGGTGCCGAAGCCAGCCGGCGGTCGAGAGGAGTCCGAATCCGGAGTCGATCAATGCCACTGTCATGCGGTCAACGTACCAGTCGGGTCTCGGCGCAGACCGTGCCGAGAATCTGCACCGGCCCCTCGTCAAGGCCGGGCGGGATCGTCGGGCTGCCCTCGATCTGCCGGCGCCCCGCAGGGCGGGTCGGTAGCAGGCGAAGCGAGGGCCCGGACGCCGGCCCGCCCGTCTCTTGGACTTCCACAAGTTCGTCACAAGAACACCGGCCCCCTCCCCTTGACGACCTCGCCCCTGGAAGCATCGTTGCCGGGCATCGGGGAGGTGCCCGGGGCGTGATCGAGGGGGGTTGCGATGAACGCGCTGATCAAGGACGCCAGGCCGCCCGGCGGATTCCGACGGATCGCCGGACCGGCCGTCCGCGTGCTGACCCAGGCCCTGGTCCTGCTGGCCGGGCTGGCCGCCACCGTGCTCGGCTTCACCTGGTTCGTCGACGCCTACGACGCGGTGGGCGCCTACCGGCACGCCCCGGTGTGCGGCACGGCGGCGGCCACGCCCGGCACGGACTGCCTCCTGCACGAGACCGGGAAGGTGACGGCGCGTGCCGTCCACAACAGCGACGACGGCACCAGTTACGAGCTGACCGTGGCGCGCGAGACGGCCCCCGAGCGCGGCTACATGGTCGGCGAGGCCTTCTACGACGACGCGCACGTCGGCGTGGACGTGGACCTGGCGCTCTTCCGGGGGCGGGTGGCCGAACTCTCCTACCAGGGGCACCGTGCGGAGAACACGATCACGCCGTGGAAGACCGCTGCGGAGGTGGCCCTGCTGGCCGGCCTGGGATCGGCCCTCACCGCCCAGGGTCTGACCTGGTGGCGTACCGGCCCGCAAGGGCTCCCCTTCGGCGTCGCCGTCTACACCGCCTTCTTCGCGTTCCTCGTCGGCCTCTTCCTCCTGCTGACGCAGTGGCCGCTCGCCGTCACCCTGGGCCTCCCCGTCGTCGGGTGGCTGGGCGTGACCGCCGCGAGCGTGGCGGGTTCCCTGGAGGACGCCTGACGCGCGCGGTCCCGGCCTCGACTCCGGGGGGCCTCCGGAAAGGGCGTGCTGCGATGCGGGATGCGAAGTTCGTACAAGGAGCGTGCCCATTCCGGACTGCCCGTCGGGTGGTCGATGCATCTCCGGCCGATGGCCTGTGTCGATCCTCAGGATGGTTCGTGGAGCGTCGCATACTCGGGGCAGCTGACGCGTGAACCCCGGCGACTACTGCATCCGGTCGACCGAAACGCCCTGTTCGGAGCCCCACCGGAGGAACCATGCCCACGACCGAGAACGGACCGCCCGTTGAACAAGTCGTTGCAGCGCCGACCTATATGGCGGACATTCGCTTCTTCTTCCGGCCCCAAGACGTGGAGCACATGGCCGCCAAGGGGGGAATCGAGCTCGGCACCTACGAGGGGGTGAAGGAGAATGCGCTCGCGATTGTCGCACACACCACTCCGCCGAACGGGGACATGCCCCCGGACGCGGAGGGGAAGTGGAGCGCCGAACGCTTGCAGACCTTCCGGAACTGGATCATCAACGGATACCCGGTCGGCGCGGCCACGCCGGTCGAGCCACCGCCGGCCGCGCAGCCCCCGATCCGGTTGCGCAAGGACATCACGACGCTGAGCGACGCCGAGTTCGACAAGCTGACGGCAGCGTTCAACGGCCTGATGGCCCGCGACCCGGGGGACCCGAACAGCTACTTCGCCCTGGCCGGGCAGCACGGGCTCCCGAAGAAGAAGTGCGCGCACCTCGAGGACCGCTTCAACCCCTGGCACCGCAAGTACCTGCGCGTCTTCGAGGACGCGCTGCGCTCCGTCCCCGGATGTGAGGAGGTGACGCTTCCCTACTGGGACATCGCGACCGCGCTGCCGGTCCGGCTGCAGAACCCGCCTCTCGACAAGTACGTCCTGCCGGCCGATCCCGGCGCCGCCGCGCATCCTCCCGTGACCGGATTCTTCCCGTACACGACCGAGCGCTTCCCGGCCGCCGACATCGCCCGGAACGTGACGGAATTCGGGGTCCTCGTTCAGGTCACCACGTCGCTGAATCAGTCGCTGTGGGGCTCCTTCAATGTGGGCGGCTACCAGAAGTTCTCGATCCAGGCCCACGACAACGGTCACGGATCGATCGGGCCGACGATGGGAAACCAGCGTGTCTCGGCCTTCGACCCGGTGTTCTGGTTCTTCCACTGCAACATCGACCGCCTCTGGCTGAGCTGGCAGACACGCGTCGGCGCGACCACGATCGCCGGATTCAAAACCACGCTGGGGGAGGGCGCCGGCTGGTTCACGGGCCCGCTGCGCAATCAACTCGATCCGTTCGGCGTGACCGTCGACCAGGTGATCGAGCCCCAGGCCTCGTACGACCGACTGGAACTCGTCAGCCCGGTGGAGGGCGCGATGGAGAATCTGACCGGAAACATCGACGCCGCCCGCACCTTCGCGTTCCGCAGCGACAGCCCGGTCTCGGTGCGGGTCAAGGGGATCGACCGGCTGAACATCCCGGGGTCGTTCATCGTGAGCCTGCTCGCCGACGGTGAGCCGGTCGCGAAGCAGTTCTTCTTCCAGTCCGACGAACCTCGGACCTGCGAGGGCTGCGTGAACCACGGCCTCGTCAACATCGACTTCCGGATGAGTCAGCAAAAGCTTCTCGACCGGACGCTGACCGTCCGTATCGACGTGCCCGGGCACACCGGGGAGATCGGTACGGCCTTCCCGCTCTCACGGGCGGGCAATCCCACCATCAACGCGCGGCTCCTGGTGCAGGAAGCCTAGCGGTCCCTCCGGAGGTACTCCCTCGGCACACCCGCCGCCGGGGTCGCCCGCGTGAGATGCGCGGCGGCCCCGGCGGCGGCGTTCGCCCGGAGATCGCCGGCCCGGCTCGTCGGGGGCTGCCGTCACAGGTTCAGCAGCAGGTCGCGGACCGCCGCCGGCCGGGACAGGAACGGGTGGTGGCCGGCGTCGAGCTCGACGACGCCGGCGGCCCGGCGGGCGAACTCGCGTTGCAGCCGCGGCGGGGTGCCCCGGTCCCGAGCGCAGACCAGGTACGTCGACGGCACCTGCTGCCAGGCGGCGGCCCGGACCGGCTGCCCGGTCACCCGCACACTCTGCCGGGCGAGGTGGTCCGCCGCCCGGGCCCGGACCTCGGGGTCGCAGTCGTGGAGGAACGTGTCCACGAGCAGGTCCGGGCGGACACCGAAGGTACCCGCGTCGGGGTCGACGTCGAGGAACGGGGCCGGGCTGCCGTCCCCGAACTCCGACAGGCTCTGTCCGACCTCGGGCAGGTAGCTGGAGATCAGCAGCAGGTGGCGCACGGACCCGATTCCCGCGGCGGCCTCGGCGGTGACGATCCCGCCGTAGCTGTGGGCGACCACGACGGTCGGCTCGTCGCTCGTCCGAAGCACTCGGCGCACCGCGGCGACGTCCTCGGGCAGCCCCGGACCGTCGAGGCCGCCGGGAAGGCCCGCCTCGCCGCAGCTCGGCAGCGCCGGGGTCACGCTCGGCACCCCCCGCTCCTGCAGCAGCTCGGCAGTGCGGTGCCACCACCACGAACCGTCCCGCACGCACGCCCCGTGCACGAACACGACCCTCATCGCCACCTCCACGCACCCGCCGATCGTGCCGCCGTCGACGACCCCGGCCCGCCACCCATGGTCGCCGAACCCGCGGCAGCCCGCGCGGAGTGTGGGGGGCGTTCCGTGCGTGGGACGTGAACCCACGGTGAGGCGGCCGGGCCCGGGGGTGTGTCAGAACCTCCAGGGGACCGGGCGGGACGTCGATCAAGCGGGGCGCCCGGGAGTCCACGGCTCCGCCGTGACGGAGGCGCCGGCTGCGCGCAGGTCCTCGGCATGCCGTCGCGCGGCATCCTCCTCGATCCCCGCGAAGAGCAGCACCGGAGGCGCGCCGGTCACAGTCTGTTTCGCGCGCCACAGCCCGACGCTGGTCATCGTGCGGAACCTCTTCGCGACCTCCAGCGGGCTCGGGCCCACGTCGAGGAGGAACACGTCGTAGGGGATGTCGTCGCAGACCAGTGTGAGGTAGGTGGTCACCTGCTCGCGCCCTGGATGCCCTCGTACCGGACGCCGGCAAGGGGGCCGCGCTTGGTCACCGCCGGGACACCCGGTGGCAGGGCGGCGTCCACGCAGGCGAGCTCCGTGGCGGTGAACTCGTGGAGGTCGGATTCGTCCGGCTCGTCGATCGCGAACCATGGGTGCTCGGGCATGGGTGAGGAGCCTAGGCTCGATGCCCGTCGCGGACCACCGGATTTCACAGGACCCCGCGTGTGCGGAAGTGCCGTGGCGTGCCGGATGGTCCGAAACGGTCCTGGTGCAAAGGTTTGTGTGATGGCGTCCTTGGGAAATCAGGCGCCGGAGTTGTCGACGAAGCCCACGATGTCGAGGTATTCGATCGTGGGCGGGGCGCCATAAACCCCCGTCACCTTGTCGATGAGCTCCTGCGTGAAGAAGGAGCGGCCCTTCTCCTCGTCGTCCCACACGTAGAAGTTCCTTGCCTGAACGCCGTCTTCGCCGAGCATGAAGCTCTTGAAGCGAAGGCCGGCCATGCCTTCGAACGGGCCGCGGAGTTCGCCGGCGATCTTTGCGAGATTTGAACGATCGAACTTGTCGGTCTGCGTGAAGGTCACGAGCACGCCGATCATCGGGCCTCCTGCCGATTGGGTGGAGCAGTGGTCGATCGAGTGATGCTAGCGACGGAGCCTAGTGCACGCCGCCGGGAATTCTCGTCGTTGGGCCGTGAGTCGGCGATGCGGGTCGGGAGCGCGTCAATATGTGCATGCATGGACGCCTGCTCGAATGGGTGGGTGATTTGACGTCCGTCATTCTGGCCGATTCTCGCGGCTCCACCGATCTGGCACGTATCGAGCCGTGACCTCGCGTTTCGGCATGGCCGCTGACCTGCCCGGATGTGGCTACAGAGGACTTGAGTCGAACGACTGTTCGAACTACCGTGGAGTGGTGACCTCCGCTGTTCCTTTCTCCCGTGCCGCTCGCCCCGGGGTGGCCCCCGGTGATGCCGAGCGTGCTCCGCGTGAGCTGATGACGCTGCCCGGCGCCTCCCGGGACGTGCGCCGGTGGCGCCTGGTGGAGATCCGGCTCGGCGGGCGGTGGCGGCCCGGGATGCTGACCGTGTGGCGCCGGCCGCCCGGCAGTGCGGTGTGGGTGGTGCACGTTCGCTGGGCCGAGGGCGGGGCCGCTCCGGGGGAGGAGGGCTGGGGCTGGTTCCTGTTCGACCCGCAGCGGATCCGCCCGATGCCCGAGCCCGCCGGCCCGGCGCCGACCGCCGCGCCCTATTCCGGTGCCTGGCAGGACGCGGTCGTGGTGCCCCGCGAACTCGCCGGTACGGCCGATCCGGACGGTGCCGACCGGTGCTGGCGCCTGGCCTGGCTCCGCATCGACGGCGGATGGCGTTCGGCTGTGGTCACGGCCCGGCGCCGCCCGGGGCCGGGACTGCCGTGGATCGCGGACGCCCGCTGGGGTGAGGACAAGTCGACGGCCTGGGTGATCACCGACCCCGCCGTCCTCAGGCCGCTCCGGCCGGCCGCCGACTGAGCGGGGCCGCTCGGCCGCCGGTGCCCGGACTCCACGCGCACGCCGCCGGTCCGCGCTCCCGCGGGTCGTGGCCGACGGGTGCGGTCCTGCCCTACGCCGTGGCCGCTTCGCCGGCCGGAGCCGGGCGGGCGCTCGGAGTGGCCGCCCCGGGGTGGGCCGGCGGGGCGGCCGGGAGGTGGTCGGCGGCCTCGGTCGCGGTGTAGGAGGACGCGAAGGTGAACGCGCGGGGGGAGGGCCCGTACGCCCGCAGGTCCGCCAGGCGGTCCATGGCCTCGTCGAGGCTCGGGCGGTGGCCGGCGGGGACCCACCAGAGGACCATGTGGGCTGCGACGTGCCGGGCGAACCATTCACGGCGTCGCCGCAGCGCCTCAAGGTGCCCGCTGCGGTAGGCGAAGTCCCACAGGGCTTCCTGGCTCTCCCACACCGACATGTTGACGATGACGTCCTCGCCCGCCGGGCGCAGGCCGGTGGCGTCCCCGGCGCCGTCCTCCACGAGGCGCCAGACGAAGCCCGGGGCGCCGTCCGCGGCGGCGTTGACCGGGTCCAGCAGCTCGACGAACGGCGCGATCCGGGGGTCGTCCATCGGGTGGAGGAGTGTGGCGACGTTGAGTTGGGCGAGGTGGAAGGCGTGCGGGGATGAGGTCATGGCGTCATCCCAGCACGGTCCGCGTTTCTATGTCAATCAATGTTGTTTTTAGACGCCTCGACAATCACGCAGCACTCGCCCGGCCGGGCGTCCATGCGGGCGCGAACCGGCCCGTCCGTGCCGAGCAGCCCCTCCAGCAGCGCGAGGTTCATGCCGCACACGAGCGGCGGGAAGCGCTCGGCGACGGCGTGGAACGGGCAGTTGCGCATCCGGACGACGCGTCCGGCCGCTCGGGGCGTCCCCTCCGCCGTCGGCCCCGCGTCACCGTCGTCATCGGCGCCCTCGGTGGCTTCCAGGTGCGGTTCGTAACCGCGGGCGGCCAGCAGCCCGATCGCCTCGTCGAGGTCGCCGCAGGGCGCTGCGGAGCCGCGCAGCGCCTCGCCCCGGCGGCGCGCGGCCGCGCAGAGCCCGACGTCCAGCCCGGCCTGCTCGGCGGCCTCGGCGAGCAGCTCGGCGGCGGTGCGGTAGTCGCGGGCGGGCAGTGACACCGACCGTTCGGCCGGCGACCGCGTGTACACCTTGGCGGGGCGGCCCGCCCCAGGCCCCGAGCGGCCCGTCAGGCGGCGGCTGGCGACGTCCAGCAACCCGGCCTCGGCCAGCCTGTCCAGGTGGTGCGCGGCCAGCGTGCGCGCCACCCCCGTCGCCTCGGCGGCCTCGTTGCGGCTCACCTCCCGGGCCTGCGCCGCCACGTACTCGTACAGGCGGCGCCGCACCGGATCCTGCAGCACCGCGATCGCGTCGATGTCCTCCATCGGGCCATTCTAGGAACAACGCAGGTTGGAGTTAGAAGGCCCGGCCCCGGTCGCCCCGCCCCGGCCGCCGTGCGCGTTCCGGCCCCGGTCGGCGCGGGGTTCGGAGGTTCGGTTTTCCGAACCCACAGGTCGGGGGCCTGCACGATCGATTCTCCCCCCGCCCGTGTCCAGGATGAAGCACATGGCTGAAACGACGACCGCGACAACTGCCGAGACAACGACCGCGATGACTGCCGCGACAACGGCGACGACCAGGACAGCGACCACCCCCGCCGCCGGGGCGGTACCGGCGCGGGCCGTCGACCTGCACCGCGACCACGGCCGCGGCGCCACCGCCGTCCGCGCGCTGCGCGGGGTGTCGGTGGCGTTCGCACCCGGCACCTTCACCGCGGTGATGGGGCCCTCCGGCTCCGGCAAGACGACCCTGCTGCACTGCCTCGCCGGCCTGGACCGCCCCACCCGTGGCAGCGTCCACTGGGGCGACACGGAGATCTCCCGACTGCCCGAACGCCGACTGGCGCCGCTGCGTCGCCGGCGCATCGGCTTCGTCTTCCAGGCGTTCAACCTGATGCCCGGGATGACCGTCGAGCAGAACGTCGAGCTGCCGCTCCGGCTGGCCGGCTCCCGCCCGGAGCGCGGGGCCGTTCGTACGGCGCTCGCCGAGGTGGGGCTGGCCGGGCGCGAACGGCGCCGCCCCGCGGAGCTGTCCGGTGGCCAGCAACAGCGGGTCGCGATCGCCCGCGCCCTGGTCACCCGGCCGGACGTGCTGTTCGCGGACGAGCCCACCGGGGCCCTCGACCGTGCCACCGGGCACGAAGTCCTCGCCCTCCTCCGCGCCGGGGTCGACCGCAGCGGACAGACCTGCGTCATGGTCACCCACGACCCGGTCGCGGCCGGGTACGCGGACCGCGTCCTGCTGCTGGCGGACGGGCTGCTGGTGGAGGAGCTGGAGCGGCCGACGGCGGCGCTGGTCGCGGACCGGCTCGGCCGGCTGGGCACGACCGGCGGACCGTTCCCGGCGAGCCGGACGGAGGTGTGAGCGCCGTGCCGCCGATCCCCGCCGTCGCACTCGGTCAACTGCGCCGCCGCCCCGCCGCCTTCGCCGGGCTCGCGGCCGCGCAGCTGCTCGCCCTCGCCACCGTCACCCTCTTCGGCTCGCTGCTCGCCGCCGACCTCACCGCTCCGGCCGGGACGCCCCGGGCCGCCTCCGGGCCGGGTGTGGCCGTCGTCGCGGCCGGGTTCGGCGAGATCGCCGTCCTGGTCGCCTTCTTCGTGGTGGCCAACGCGCTGGGCTTCGCCCTGCGCCAGCAGCACCGCGAGTTGGCGCTCCTGCGCGCCGCCGCCGCCACGCCACGGCAGATCCGGCGGCTGGTGCGCGGCGAGGTGCTGGCGACCACCCTGCTGGTCGCCCTCCCCGGCTGGGCGCTCGGGCACTTGGCCGCCGGGCGCTTCCTCACCGCACTGCAGCGGCGCGACATGGCCGCGCCCACCCTCGCTGTGCCGGGCTCACCGCTGCCGGGGCTGGCCGCACTCGCGGCGGCCCTGCTGGTCGGCCTGGCCGCGTCCGCGGTCGGGGCACGGCGGATCAGCCGCACGACCCCGGCCGCCGCCCTCACCGGGAGCGCCGCCGACCCCGGTCGGACGGGCGCGGTACGCCTGCTCGCCGGCGTGGCCGTCCTGGTCGGCGGCGGACTGCTGCTGCGACTCGCCGCGACCCGCCCCGCCGACCAGCTGGACAAGGCCGGGCAGGCGGCCCTGCTCGGCTCACTGGTCCTGCTGGTCGCCGTCGCGCTGCTCGGCCCGCTCGCCGCCCGGGCCCTGGTGGCCGGACTCGGCGCACCCCTCCGTGCGGCCGCGCCGCGCACCGGCTGGCTGGCCGACGCCAACCTGCGTGGCCACGCCCACCGGCTGGCTTCCGCGGTGGTGCCGGTGGCGCTGCTGACCGGGCTGTCCGGCACCATGACGATCATGACGACGACCGCCGAGCGCGCCGCCGAACGCGCCACCGCACACGCCGCGGAGCTCTCCGCCGAGCTCTCGACCGGGCTCACCACCGGTCCCGCGGCCTCCAGCGTGACGTCCGCCAGCGACATCTGGCTGCGCCAGGCCGAACTGGCCATGCTGGTCTGCTTCGCGACCGTGGCCACCGTCAACACCCTGGTGGCCCTCACCGTCGACCGCCGCCGCGAGTTCGCGCTGCTGCGGCTGGCCGGGGCGACCCGGCACCGGTTGCTGGCCGTGCTCGGCGTCGAGGCGGTACTCACCGCGGCGGTCGGGGTGCTGCTCGGCGCGGGCGTCGCCGCCGCGGCCTCGGCCGCCTTCAGCACGGCGGTCACCGGCACGATGGCGCCGGCCGTCCCGGCGGCCGCCTGCGGCTGGATCGCCGGCGGGGCGCTCGTGCTCACCCTGCCCGGAATCCTCGTGCCCGCCCTCTGGGCGACCACCGGCCCGGCAGCTGCCCTGGTGGCAGGGGGCGGGCGTGACTGACCGGCACCTGCCGGGGGCCGCCGGCGCCGCGGCGCCGGCGGCCGGGCGGCCGTACTTCTCGGTCCGCGGCGGCGAGCTGCTGTTCGCCGTCGCGGGCCTCCCGCCGGCCCTGGTCGGCGGCCTCTACGCCCTCGCCGTCCTGTACGCCGGCACGCTGCTCTCCCTCACCGTCCTCGGGCTGCCGTTCGTCGCCCTGGGCCTCACCGCCGCGCGCGGTCTCGGGGGGCTGCACCGCCGGCTGACGACCCGACTGCTCGGCGCCGTCGTCGAGCCACCCCGCCCACGGCACCGGCCGCTCGGCGCGCTCGCCCGCCTGCGCACCGCCCTGAGCGACACGGTGGCCTGGCGGGCCCTGCTCTACCTGCTGCTGCGCCTGCCGCTCGGGGTGCTGGGCTTCGCCGCCGCCGTCCTGCTGCCGCTCGGCTGCTGCTGGCTGCTGGGATTCCCGCTCTGGGCCCGGCTGCTGGAGCCGGGCCGGTCCGCCGACCGGCTGGACGTCGTCGCCGTCCTGCTCGGTGTCGCGCTGGCCGCCGCCGTTCCCGGCGCGATCCGCACGGCGAGCGCGGCCGAACGCCGCCTTGCCCGCGGACTGCTCGGCCCGGCCCGCACCGAGCAGCGGGTCACCCAGCTCGAACACGCCCGCGCCACACTCTCGGCCGCCAACACCGACCGGCTCCGCCGCCTGGAACGGGACCTGCACGACGGCACCCAGGCCCGGCTGGTGGCCCTCGCCATCACGCTCTCCCTGGCCGACGACGCCCTCGACCCCCCGGCGGCCGCCGCCCCCGACGCCGACCGGCTGCGCACCCTGCTCGACCGCGCCCGCACCCAGACCGACGAGACCATCGTCGAACTGCGCCGCCTCACCCGCGGCATCCACCCGGTCGCACTCGACGGCGGTCTCGCCCAGGCGCTTCCCGGCCTCGCCGACACCGCCCCGGTACCGGTCGCCGTCCGCCTCGACCTGCGGGAACGGCCCGACCCGGCGATCGAGGAGGCCGTCTACTACTGCGCCGCCGAGCTGATCACCAACGTCGCCAAGCACAGCGGCGCCCGCACCGCCGAGCTGACGGTGACCGCCGAGGCGGGGCGGCTGCGGCTCACGGTCCGCGACGACGGACGCGGCGGCGCCGCCGCGCTCGCCGCACCCGGCGCCCGCGCCGGGCAGGGCGGAGCCGCCCACGCCGGGGCGGACGGCGGCACGGGCCTCGCCGGCCTGCGCGAACGGCTGACCGCCGTCGACGGCTCCCTGCACATCGCAAGCCCGCAGGGCGGGCCCACCGTGGTCACCGCCGAACTACCGGTCTCACTCTGAGGCCGCCTCAGCTTCCGCTCTCGGCCAGGTAGGTGAGTACCGCCTTCACCCGGCGGTTGTCCCCGCCGTCCGCTGCCAGATCGAACTTGGTGAAGACGGCGGCGACGTGCTTCTCCACCGCCCGCTCCGACACCACCAGGCGGCCGGCGATGGCGCGGTTGGAGTGGCCCTGCGCCATCAGCTCCAGCACCTCGCGCTCCCGGGGGGTCAGCGCGTCCACCCGGCTGCGCCGGCCGCCGCCCATCAACCGGGTGACCACCTCCGGATCCAGCGCGGTCCCGCCCGCCGCCACCCGGCGCAGCGCCTCCACGAACTCCGAGGTGCGGGCCACCCGTTCCTTCAGCAGGTACCCGACGCCCGCCGCGCCGCCGGCCAGCAGCCGGGCCGCCCAGACGGTCTCGACGTACTGGGAGAACACCAGGATGCCGACCTCCGGCACGGTGGAGCGCAGCTCGACGGCGGCACGGATGCCCTCGTCCGTGTGGGTGGGCGGCATCCGGATGTCGACCACGGCCACGTCGGGCCGCGTCTCGCCGACCGCGGCCAGTAGTTCGGGTGCCGTGCCGCAGGTCGCCACGACGGTGCAGCCGCGGGCGGTGAGCAGCTCGACCAGGCCGTCCCGAAGGATCACGGAGTCTTCGGCCAGGACGACGCGCAGCGGGGAGTCGATCATGCACTCATTATTCGGTGGAGCGGCTCGGCCCCTGCAACCGGCTGCCCGGCCGGTCGCCGCCCGCCCCACCGGCGGGGCGACGGCCGGCCCGGCCCGTCGAGGGCGGCCGTCGCCCCGTGCTCCGCCCGGCCCGTGCTCCGCTCGGCCCGGACGGCCGCGGCCGGAGCCGGGAGCCGCCGGGCCGGGCGGAGTCGTCGTACGGCAGCGCCACCCTGCCTATCGGCACTGGCCGGATCGGGGTGCCCTGGTGGTGTTGCCGCTCTGGTGCAGCTCCGGTTCGTTGCCCTCGCACCGCAGGGGGCCGCTGACCGTGTTGGCCTGGAGCGTGGGGACGGCGTCGGTGGGGAGCAGGCCGCTGCCGCTGTTGTCGGTGATCCGGACGGGCGCCGTGACGGTGTTGCCCGAGATCCTGACGCCTCCGGTGTTGGCGTCGACGGTGAGCGGGCCGTGGATCTCGTTGCCGGCGCAGTCGTCGGTGTCGGCCGGGGCCGACCCGATGCGCACGTAGCCGGTGCTGCCCCGGACGGTGACGGCTCCCTGGACGGTGGCTCCGCAGACGGCGAGCGCCAGCGCGCCGTCCGAGGAGACCGGCCCGCGCAGGTCGGCGTCGGAGACGGCCAGGGCTCCGCCCGGGCGGACGGTGACCGGGCCGTCCTGGCTGCCGCCGGCCGCGATGCACAGCGCGCGGTCGGCCTCGACGGTCAGCGGTCCGTGGTGCGCGCCGGTCAGGCACGGCTCGCTGAACCCGACCGTGACGGCCAACGGCGTTGCGCCGCCCGGAGCGTGGCCCGGGTCGCCACCGTAGGTGGCGGTGATCGGGTGGGCGCCGGGCCGGAGGGCGGCGGTGGTGAAGCTCGCCCGGCCGTCGGTCAGCGGCACGGTGGCCAGCGCCGTCGTGCCGTCGGAGAAGGTGACCGTCCCGGACGGGGCGGGGGCCGTGGAGTTGGCGGGGGCGGCCGTTGCGGTGAGGGTGACGGGGTGTCCGAACAGCGGCACCGCCGTGTCGGCGGCCAGCGTGACGGTGGTGTCGTAGCGGAAGGAGACGACAGCCCGCCCGTCGCCGTGGTTGACGCCCTGGAGGAGCGAGACGTCGGTCGCGGTGGGCGCGGCGAAGCTGCTGCCGCCGCCCCCGCCCGCGCCGTAGAGGTTGCCGGGGTTGCCGCCGCCCGACCCGCCGGCGCCGCCGAACCAGCCGCCGCCCCCGCCGCCGCCGCCGTTGCCGCCGCGGGCGCCGTTGCCGCCGGAGCCGCCGCTGCCGGGGTTGTACAGGCCGGTCCAGTTGTCGTAGTCGCCGCCGGGGGTGCCCGGGCCGCCGAGCGCGGAGTTGGGGCTGCCGGTGCCGGGGGCGGTCCGGGTACCGCCGCCGCCGGCCACGCCGGAGCCGGTGGGGCCGCCGCCCTGGCCGCCGGACTCACCGACCGGACCGCCGCCGTCGCCGCCGTGCAGCAGGGGCCCGCCGTTGCCCGCGCCGCCACCGCCGCCCGCGACCAGCACCCGGTCGGCGCCACCGAAGGCGCCGGTGCGGACGTCGGAGCCGCCGCCGCCGGAGCCGCCCCCGCCGTGCGCACCGCCGCCGCCCGTACCGTGGCCGTAGCCGCCGGGGCGGGCGAACTCGCCGTGCCGCGAGCTGCCGGGGACGCCGGCGGCCCCCAGCGTGATCTGCAGGGTCTGACCGGGGACGACGGCCAGGGTCGCCCGGGGCTCGCCGCCGAGGCCGCCGGGCGCGCCGGCGTTCGGCGGGTTGGGGGAGACGAAGCCGGCCGCGCCGCCGCCCTCGGCTCCGAACAGGTCGACGGTGACGGCGGTGACGCCGTCCGGGACGGTGAAGGTGTCCGTGCCGGTGGTGGTGTAGGTGCAGGTGGGCGCGGCGGTGGTGAGGACCCCGCCGGCGCCGCAGGGCGACGCGCCGGTGGCCGAGGAGGAGTCGGTGGCCGGGGCGGGGGACCCGGTGACGGCCGAGTCGGCGGCCGAGGCCGGGGACGCGGCGGCGGGCACCAGGGCGGCGGCGAGCAGGCCGGTCGCACCGGCCAGCACCGTGAGGGTGGATCTTTTCATGGAGGTGTTGGTGCCTCTCCGGGCCGGGTGCGCCGGCCCGTGCGGGTGACGGTGGATCAGACGCCGTCGTTGGCGCAGAGCGCCCAGGCGTCGGAGTGGTTGCCGGACGACCCGGCGCCGCCGGTGTGGGTGTAGGCGGTCCAGTACGACGCGGTGGTGGTGCCGTCGGCGACCGGGTTGCCGTCCGCGTCGCTGGGGTAGCTGCCGTTGAGGTGGTCGCCGCCGGAGCCCGGGCCGGTGAAGTCGGTGCCGGTCACGTCGCCGCTGCTGATGGCCGCGCCGCCGCTGACCAGCTTGCCGTCGTTGCCGCCGCAGCCGACCGTCACCGTCTGGCCGCTGGTCGCCGTGTTCGGGCCGCTCGCCTCGCTGTTGCGGACGGTGACGGTGGCCCCGCCGACGTTGATGCCGGCGCCGCTGCAGACGGCGTAGGCGTAGGTCTCGTTGGTGGCGCCGCCGCCACCGCCGATGGCGAGCCAGTGCGTCACGTCGGTGCCGACGACCCCGGTCGAGCCGAGGTACTTGGTGGAGCCGTCGGAGCTGGGCCCGGTGCCGTTGACGTGGTTGCCGTTGGACGAGCTGCCGGTACCGATGGCCTGGTTGATGCCGCCCCCGGAGATCAGGCCGCCGGCGCAGTCGGCGTGCGTGGAGATCTCGGAGAACGTGGAGCCGGGGCCGGCCGTGGCGCCGGGCGTCTTCACCGTCACGCCGACGGTGTTGGCGTACGCGGTACCGGGCACCGCAATCGCCAGGACGGCGCCGACCGCGAGCGCCTTCACTGCGGCGGCACGCCGCACAAAGCCCTTGAACATCGACAACTTCCCTTCCGGTGGCAACGCGGCGACGACCGAGGCCGACGTTGCCGGGGATTCGGAGGATTCGGAGGATCGGGGGAGAGGAGCGCTGACATCCTGATCGCCGACCTGTGGGTAGACCACTGGTGATCCACACGGGTCGGCGACTCCTCGACTGGCTGGTCGCACAGTCGCCGACTCATCCCCGGAAGGGCCCTCCGACGCTCCGGTGAGTGTTCCCGCCCGGTCCGGTGAGCGGTCCGGGGCCGATGGTGTTGCGGGGCCGATGGTGTTGCGGGGCTCAGCGGAGCGGCAGGGTCAGGTCGGAGGGGTCCGCCGCGGTGGAGGTGAAGGTCACGGTGCTGCCGAGGGGGGTGGTGCCGCCGTAGAGGGCGTCGCGGGTGCCGAGGACCAGGGCGAGGCGGTGGCCGGCCGGGACGTCGTAGGCGGTGGCGAAGAGGGTGACGTCGAGTGGGAACGGCCGGCCCGGGGTGCGTCCGGTCCAGCTCTGCGGGCCGTGGGAGATCAGCCGGCCGACGCCGAGCGCGTCCACGTCGTACAGGTAGGCGACCGCCGTGCCGTCGGGGCTGGACGCCGTGACCGAGGTGTGCAGCCGGGCGGCGCCCCGTACCGCGAGGCCCTGCGGGTACGGCTGCGACTGCCGGACGGCGGCGGCCGGGCGGGCGAGCAACGGGACGACCACGGTCGGCGGCCGGTGCAGGTTCTGGTCGAGCGCGCCGGACAGCAGAGTGACCCCGGCGTTCGCACCGGACGGCAGGTCGCCGAGCACGGTCGTCCGCCATTCGCCGGCGGCCTCGCCGCCGAGGGTGTCGGCGCCGACGGCCAGGTGGTCGGTGCGGGTGGCGACGGACTGCCAGTCGGGATGGCTCTCGTGGCGACCGGTGGGGCGGACCTCCAGGTCGACCGGTCGGCGCTGGTCGGCCGGGGCCCCCTTGAGGTACTGGTCGAGCCAGGAACGGGCGCTGTCCCAGGCCGCGTTGGGGAGGCCGAGCAGACCGGTGAACTCCTGGCTCGCGTGGTCGCCCGGGCGCAGCTCCAGGCGCTTGGGCACGGTCAGCCGCTGGTAGAAGTCGATGATCTGGCCGGGGTTGAAGAAGCTGTCGCCCCAGGCGTTGGCCAGCAGGACGGCGGTGCCGTTGGCGTTGATCCGGTCCAGGTAGCGGGCCGGGGAGCGGGTGTCGGCCCAGCGGACGACGTCGGGCAGGTCGCGGTTGTCGAAGAGGTCGTCCAGCACCCGGGCGAACTCGGGGCTCCTGCGGCCGGTCGGGGCCTGGATCCCGGCGAGCACGGCGGCCGCCTGGAGGTGCCGGGTCTGCCCGCTGTACAGCGAGTCGGTCAGGTCGGCCCAGCCGCTGAGCGAGGCGACGGCCCTGATCCGCGGGTCGAAGGCGGCGCCGAGCAGGGTGAGTCCGCCGCCCAGGGAGAGGCCGACCATGCCGACGCGCTGCGGGTCGGCGGGGGTCCGGGCGAGCGCCCAGTCGATCACCGCGGAGATGTCGGCCACGTCCTTCGGCCCGGCCACGTCCACCTCGCCGCCGGAGGCCCAGAAGCCGCGCACGGTGTAGGTGACGACGACGTACCCGGCCTCGGCGAGCGCGTGGCCCTGGGCGACGTACTCCAGGTCGTTCTGCCCCCAGCTGGCGGGCTGCACCACCAGCGGGTAGCGCCCCTGCGGATCGGCGCCCGGGGTGCCGGGGGGCGGGGTGAAGACGTCGGCCTTGAGGACGACGCCGTCCTTCGCCGGGATGTCGGCCAGCCGGAACCCCGCGACGCCCTGCGCGGACTGCACCGGTCCGGCGGGCGCGGCGGCCGCGGCGGCCGCGGGCCGGGCGACGGCGCCCGCGCCGAGGGCGACCGCCGCAGCGAGCACCACGCTCACCGTCCGCTGTGCGCTGCTCCGCCTGGACCGTTCCATCGCTGCTCCCCTGCGTTCGAACCGCTCGGCGTTCGAACCACGTGACTCTCGTACCGCTCGACTGCGGGATCGTAGCGATCTGACGGGTCTTCAGGGGAGGCGATGACCAGCCAAATTACTGGCCGGTAGTGTCGGTGGAGGGGCGTCGGCCCCGGTCGGGGAATCCGGGTCGATGGGACTCCGGCTGGTGGCGACTCACGTTTCAAGGTGCTGCGTTCGCCCGTGGCTGCAGGGCACCAGGGGGTGCAGGGACCCCGGACCGGTCTCGGGGACGCGGATGAGCGTCGTGCAGGGCCCGCCGTCTCCGCTGTAGTTGCTGCATCCGCAGCGGGGGTACGGCGGGAAGGGCAGCTTGGCGTTGCACGGGTTCCCGAACCAGCCCGAGTCGGGGACCGGCTCCACCTTCGATCGCGTCAGGATCGCCGCGGCTTCGCACCGTGCGGTGATGATCAGGCGCGCGGCCTCCTCCCACGCCTGCGACTGCTCCTCGGTGAGGACATCCTGATGGGGAACGTCTGACATGTCGTCACTCCTCCGGACTGGGACGGCTGGGCCAGTCATATCCGAAGCCCGAGCGCCGTGTCCGGTGCGGCGCGCGCACGTTCCTCCGTATGCCGAGTTCCGGCCGGGCGGTTCGTTGCCGGTTCCGTCGCTCGGGTGCCGCACCTCCCCGGGACCTCGGCGGCCGGGCACGACGAGGCCCCGGCCGGCACCCGTGGTGCGGGCCGGGGCCTCGGGGTGCGGTGGTCAGCTGAGGGTGCGGAGCGCGGCGGCGTCGTAGGGGAGCAGGTCGGCGAGACGGCCGGCGAGGACCTTGGCGGCCCACTGCGGGTCCTGCAGCAGGGCGCGGCCGACGGCGACCAGGTCGAACTCGTCGCGCTCCAACCGGTCGAGCAGGTTGTCGATGCTCTGAACCTGGGCGCCCTCGCCCATGAAGGCGCGGACGAGGTCGCCGTCGAGGCCGACCGAGCCGACGGTGATGGCGGGGCGGCCGGTGAGCTTCCTGGTCCAGCCGGCCAGGTTGAGGTCCGAGCCGTCGAACTCCGGCTGCCAGTAGCGGCGGGTGGAGGCGTGGAAGGCGTCGACGCCGGCTGCGGCGAGCGGCGCGAGGATCGCCTCCAGCTCCTGAGGCGTCTCGGCGAGCCGGGCGTCGTAGTTCTCCGCCTTCCACTGCGAGTAGCGGAAGATCACCGGGAATTCGGGGGAGACGGCCTCGCGCACCGCGGCGACGAGCTCGGCCGTGAACCTCGTCCGGGCGACCGGGTCGCCGCCGTAGGCGTCGGTGCGGCGGTTGGTGCCCGCCCACAGGAACTGGTCGAGCAGGTAGCCGTGGGCGCCGTGCAGCTCGACGCCGTCGAAGCCGATCCGCTCGGCGGCCGCGGCCGCCTCGGCGAACGCGCCGATGACGGCGTCCAGGTCGGTCCGGGTCATCGCGCGCCCCGTCCCCTCGGTGCCGTCCAGCCTCACTCCGGACGGGCCGACGGCGGGGGCGTCGGCGACCGGCGGGTCGCCCTGCTTGCGCACCATGCCGATGTGCCAGAGCTGCGGAACGATGGTGCCGCCCGCCGCGTGGACGTCCTCGGCCACACGGGCCCACCCGGCCAGCTGCTCCTCGCCGTGGAACCGCGGGACGTCGTCGTGCTGGCCTGCGGACTCGTGGCCGACGTACGTCCCCTCGGTGACGATCAGGCCGACGCCCGCGGCGGCGCGGCGGGCGTAGTACGAGCGCACGTCCTCGCCGGGCACGCCGCCCGGCGAGAACCTGCGGGTCATCGGCGCCATCACGATGCGGTTGGGCACGGTCAGCCCGTTGATCGTGACGGGCCGGGACAGGATCTCGGCCGCGCGGGAGGCGGCGGGGACGGCGGAGGTGACGGGCTCGGTGACGGTCATGGGCTTCCTCGCGGGTGCCGGCGGTGTCCGCCGGGGCGGAAACGGTTGCCCGTGCCAACCGCCTCGACGTCATCCGCATTTCACCGGCCGCGCGAACCCCGCTGTGATCCGCGCCACTGCGCAGGGCGCGGTGATCGCCCTCCGCTGAACCGGCGACGCGCTCACGGCGTTGCGTTCACGGCAGGGCGTTCACGGCAGGGCGTTCACGGCAGGGCGTTCACGGCAGGGCGCTCACGGCGTTGCGGTCGGCTCCGGCCGGTCGGTGATGATCTCCTCCATGGCGATGAGGTCGCCGTACCCGACGCACCCGAGCTCCTCCCTGCCCGGGGCGCGTGGCGCCCCGAGGACGAGGGCCAGATCTCGGAGGCGCTGGCCGACCACGGGGACGGTGGGCTACCCGGCGCTGGCCAGCCGGGTGCTGGATTGCCACGTGCTGTGCCCGGCTTCGAGTTCCAGCTGGGAGCCGGTGAAGTCGGCACGCAGGCGGCGGTCGTGGGTGACGATGACCACCGCGCCCGGGTAGTCGGTGAGCGCTGCCTGGAGGTGTTCGACCAGGGCGGGTGAGAGGTGGTTGGTGGGCTCGTCCAGCAGCAGCAGGTCGACCGGTCCGCTGACCAGGCGGGCCAGTTCGATGCGTCGCTGCTGCCCGTAGGACAGGGCGCCGACCGTGAGCCGCAGATCCGACGGGTTGAAGAGACCGAGTGCGAGGAGCGCGTCGGCGTGGTCGTCCGGGGCCCCGGTGCGTCCGTGGGCGAAGGCCTGGAGCACGGTCAGGTCCGGAGCCCACGCGGTGGTGTCCTGCCGCAGGTGGCCGACGCGGCCCCGGGTGCGGACCGTGCCCTCGTCGGGCTGGAGTTCGCCGGCGAGGAGCCGCATGAGGGTGGTCTTGCCCGCGCCGTTGGGGCCGGTGACGAGCAGCCGCTCGCCGGCTGCGATGCGCAGGGAGGGGAGGTGGAGCCGGTCCGCGACGCGGATGCCGGTGAGTTCGGCCGCAGGCTGAACGGCCTGCACCGCGTGCCCGGCCTGCACTGGCCGCACCGCCTGCCCGGGCTGCCCGGCCTGTGCGGCCCGTGCAGGCCGGGCAGCGTCGACGGCGACCGTGCCGCCGAGGTCGGGAGTGAAGACGAGGGGTTCGGGCGGCGGGGCCACCGGGCTGGAGGTGAGCCGTTCGACGCGTTCCTTGGCATTGCGGACGCGGCTCATCGCACCGTGGCCGCGGCCGCGGCTGCGGAAGCCGCCGTGGCCGAACACGGACAGGGGCAGCTTGCGCGGGATTCGGTCGAGGCGGGCGACGTTGGTGGCGGCCAGCCTGCTGTTGCGGGCGAGTTCGGCGCGCCAGTCCTCGTACGCGCGCACGCGGTACCGGTGTTCGGCGGCCTTGGCGGCGAGGTACCCGGCGTAGCCGTCGCCGTGGCGGGTGACCTTGCCCTCGGCGACCTCCAGGATGGCCGTGGTGACGCGTTCGAGGAAGACCCGGTCGTGGGTGACGGCGAGCACGGTGCCCCGGTGCGCGCGCAGATGCTCCTCCAGCCAGACCAGTGCCTGGTCGTCGAGGTCGTTGGTCGGCTCGTCCAGGAGCAGCAGTTCGGGTTGCGAGGCGAGGGTGGCGGCCAGCGCCAGCCGTGACCGTTCGCCACCGGAGAGCGTGCCGAGGGCCCGGGTCCGGTCCAGGCCGGGCAGGCCGAGGCCGTGCAGCGCGACGTCCACACGGGCGTCCGCCTCGTAGCCGGCGCGGGACTCGTAGCGGGCGACCAGTTCCGCGTAGGCGTCCAGGGCCGCGGCGAGCTCCTCCGGCGCGAGGCCGCCGAGCGCGGCCTCGGCCCTGCGCATGCGTGCCTCCAGGTCGCGCAGGTCGGCGAGCGCGAGGTCGATCGCGCTCTGCACGGTGGCGTGCGGCGGAAGTGCCAGGGCCTGGGCGAGGTAGCCGACGCCTCCGGGTGCGATCGCGGTGACCTCGCCGTGGTCGGGCCGGTCGGCGCCGGCGACGAGCCGGAGCAGGGTGGACTTTCCCGCGCCGTTGTCGCCGATGATCCCGGCCTTCTCGCCGGGCTTGACGGTGAAGGACACGGCGTCGAGGACGGTGCGGTCGTCGTAGCGGCGGGTGACGTTCTGCACGGACAGTTGTGAGCGGAGCATGGGTGAGTCCCCCTGTTCTCGGCGTGGACGCCGGTGGTTTCGGGTGGTCAGGGCCTGTGCGTTCGGCGCGTCTTCCGCTGAACGGGGGCGCGCCGGGCGCCGGGACTGCACGACTGTCTGGCTGACGGGAACGGCCGGGGTGCGTATGGGTGGGCCTCCTTGAGCGGACCGGTGGGTACGGTGAGACGAACCGTCTCGTCTCGTGTTGCTCAACTCTGCAGCACGCGCCGCCTCACGTCAAGACGAACCGTTCCGTCTCGCGAAGCCACTGTGCGGCGGGCGCGGTGATCGCGCGTCGCACCGTCAGGTTGGTCGGCGACCGGATGCCGCCGCGGATGCCGGCATCCGGTCGGTGCCGCGCTTGGTGGCGCTTCGTCAGGAGACGGTGGTCTGACGGTGGGCCGGTGTCGAAGGCCCGTCCCCGACGCCAGCTGCTTCAAGCCGATGACATAGGCTGCCGAACGGCTGTGCGACCCGCACGGTGAGCCGAGAGACCCGATGGAACAGGAGCCGATGTCACCCCAACGAGACGCCGGACTGCCGGGGGCCGTCCCCGGCGCGACGGCTGGGCCCCGGGTCGGCGGCACCTGGTCCTCCGCCCTCTCGTCCGAGGAGTTCGCGGCGATCAAGGGCGTCGGGTTCGATCCGGTCGGGCAGGTGTTCGGCGCGGCCGTCTTCAGCATCGGGTACACCGGCGTTTGGGGCTGCCCGGGCGCGTGGTCGGCCACGGACGGCCGGAAGGCGCCGTCCTCGCCGTGGGACTCGTCCTACTCGCTGCTGGTGAAGACGCTGTACGCGGCGCGCACGCTGGCGCTGACGCGCGCGGTCGCCGAGTGCCGCGCGCTCGGCGGCGACGGCATCGTCGGGGTCGAGCTGCGGGTCGCGGAATTCCCGGCCGGGGGGATGGAGTTCACTGCGCGCGGCACCGCTGTCCGGGCCCGCTCGCGGATCCGCCCGCGCCGGCCCTTCACCGCGCACCTGGCCGGCCAGGACTTCGCCAAGCTCATCCACACCGGATGGGTCCCGGCCGGACTCGCCTTCGGCATCGCCGTCGAGACCCGGCACGACGACTGGCGCAGCCCCGGCCGGATCCGCTGGACCGCCCCGAACCAGGAGGTCGACGGCTACACCCAGCTGATCAACCAAGCCCGCCACAACGCCCGGGACCGGCTGGCCCTCGACGCGGCCAAGCACGGCGGTGACGGAGTAGTGGTGGACGACGTCGAGTTGACGGTGAGTCAGAATGAGTGTCCGGCATCCGTGGGCTCGCGCGACGTCATCGCGGAGGCGGTCTTCGTCGGCACCTCCATCACCCGGTTCGGCCGCTCCGGGCGGCCCGCCGGGCCCAGGCCACTGACCATCATGAGACTGGAGCGCGAGTACTGACATGACCGATCGAACGGGGTGGGAACCGGCCGGGGAAGCCGCGCGGCCGGCTGCGGAGGACGTGTCGAAGGACCTGCCGCAGGACGCGATGCGGCGGCTCGCGCAGCTCCAACCGGGGGAGAAGGGCTCGCTCTTCACCTCGGACCTGACGGTGAACGAGTTCCTGCTGGTGCGCGAGGCCGGCTTCCGCCCGCTCGGCCTCGTCCTCGGCTCCTCGGTCTACCACGTCGGCATCCAGCTCGGCCGGTGGTCGAAGAACCAGGAGCTGACCAAGCTCTCACAGGCCATGTACCACGCGCGCGAGCTGGCGATGAGCCGGATGGAGGCCGAGGCGAGCGCCTTGGGCGCGGACGGGATCGTGGGGGTGCGGCTGGACATCGAGTTCAAGGAGTTCGGCCAGGACATCGCCGAGTTCATCGCGGTCGGTACGGCGGTGAAGGCGGACGGCGCAGACCCGGGAACGGGCGGGACCTGGCGCAACAACAAGGGCAAGCCGTTCACCTCGGACCTGTCCGGCCAGGACTTCTGGACCCTGATCCGGGCCGGATACGCACCGCTGGACCTGGTCATGGGGTCGTGCGTCTACCACGTGGCACACCAGCGCTTCACCCAGGCGCTGGGCAACGCGGGCCGCAACGTCGAGATCGAGGTCTTCACCCAGGCGCTCTACGACGCGCGCGAGCTGGCGATGAGCCGCATGCAGGCGGAGGGGAAGGCCCTGGAGGCCGAGGGCATCGTGGCCGTCCGGCTGCAGCAGCACTCGCACACCTGGGGGTCGCACACCACCGAGTTCTTCGCACTCGGGACGGCGGTGCGCCCGCTTCGCGACGACCACGTCATCGACCGACCGACCATGGTGCTGAGCCTCGATGCCTGACATGGAAGTGGAACTGCTGGCCGCGGCGCTGCGCCAGGACAGCGCGGACCTGAACCTCTACGCCGAGGTGCTGTCGGCGAACCTGGTGGACTCGCTGCCACCCGGCGCCGTGCGGATCAAGCGCAGGCGTTCCGTCACGGACCGGCTGGCCGGGCGCGAGGGTTCGGTCGCCGAACTGGACGTCACGCTCGGGGAGCAGCGGCTCTCGCTGCGGATGGAGGGGGGCCGGGTCGCCGGGGAGATCTGCCACGAGGTGCGGGGCATCGTGCTCTCGCGGCGCCGAGCGGACCTGGGGGAGTGGATCGAGGCTCTGGCCCGGTCCCTGGCCGAGGCCGCTGCCACCAACGCCCGTGCCCGCGAGGCCGTCAGGCGCTTCCTGGCCTGACCACCGCCGACCGGCCCCTCGCGGCGCAGCCGGCCGGGGTGGCCGTCCCGGCTCGGGTTCTGCCTCACTTCCGTGGAGGGGCTGACTGAGCCGGGGCGGTCACTTCACTGAGGGGCCGACCCCGCACTTCGGGGCGGGAAGATGATCACGGGGAGGGGGGAACACACGCTCGAAGTACCATCCCTGCAAGGTTCTTCGGCCGATACGTCCCAACCCACCGTGGCGTGGTCGGGCGGAGACATCCCTGTAGAGAGGACGGAGGGCAAAGGGCGATGAGTGTGACTGAGAGTTGGTCGCGTGTGATGACTCTTCTTCGGGAGCACGCACCGGCCGATCACGCAGATCTGCCGGGGCCCGCTACGGAGCAGATGCTCGCGGCAGCCGAGGAACGGATGGGGATCTCCCTGCATGGGGACCTGCGGACGTGGCTGTTGCAGAACAATCTGGATCTGCCAGAGGGAGACGTCGACGACGAAGTGGCATGCTGCGGCTTCGACGGGTTCCCCGACGAGGGAAGCTTCTTTCTGGGCATCCGGGCGATGGAGAGGCTCCACGCGAACCGCTCCACGTCCTGCGGATTCGACCCTCCGGACCAGCCGGACTCCCCGTTCTGGCGGAATGAGTGGATCCCGTTCCTGTCGGACCAGGACGGCTGGAGGGGAAAGTTCGTCGATGTGCGGGACGGGCGCGTCGGCAGCTGGTTCGTGGGTGACCCCACGGTCACGGGCGAGTACGAATCGATGGCCCAGTATTTCGACTCCGTGGCGGAGACGCTGACGAGGATCGCCGATGGAAGCTCACCGGTCTGTCGGTTCACCGAAGGTCGACTTGTCTGGTCGTGAGACGGCTCCCAACTGGATGACGGCCATTACCAATCCGTCCTCACCCCGGAACGGCAATGGGATTCAGCAGCATTGACGTTCCAAGGTGAGGATGTCTGCGGCGATGAAGGTCATCCGGTTGGGGCTGCAGCGGGCCCGGCGGAGGATCTGCCAGGACTTGAGTCGCGCGATGCTTCGTTCGACCGGTGCTCGTGCCGCTGACAGGGCTCGGTTGATCGCCCGCTGGGTTGTGGTGAGGTCTTGGCCGGGAAGACGTCTGATGGGTGTGGTCACCCAGGGGCCGGCCCGGATGTAGGCACGGTCGGCGAGCACGGGAACGCCCTGGCGTTCGCATTCAGGGCAGTGGACCAGAACGGCCTTGAGCCGAAGGTGCTCCGTCTCGGTGAGGGTCTCCGGTCGGCGGAGGATCCATCCAGCGACGACCCGGGGTGACGGTGGCCGAGCCGTGACGGGCCCTGGCGAGAGCCGCTTCTCCCGGAAATGGGCGCGAACCCGCTGGTAACTGCCCTGATAGCCGAGCGGCACGATCTCCTCCCACACTCTCCAGGCGTTCGTGCAGCCTTGGTTCCAGCGGTCATCCAGGTAGGGCTTGAAGGCGTCGAGTTTGGATGGTCGGCCCTGCCACTGCCCCTGGAACAGGTCCTCCGGGGAGGCTGCGTCGGCGAGGAGCTTGACGGTGCGCATCACGTTGTCGCCGCTGCGCCTGGACGACGTCCAGGCACATCTCACGGGGGAGGACGAGCTGCTGGTCCGCTGGCTCAATCCGCCCAGGGCTCCACGGTCAGCGCCAGCGGCGCCGCACCGTCGTTCGTGACCAGCAACCGCGCGGTTCCCCCGACGAACATCTCCAGCACCTCGCCCTGCCTCTGCGGGCGATCTTTCAGGCACACCGTCCAGAGGTGCACATGACCTGCCGTCACACGGGCTCGGATCCGCCGGCGCTCGATCCGTACCACTCGCTTGAGTCAGCCCTTCTGATTCACCGCCCGGGAACGTTCGCTGCGCCGGTCTGGGGTTGGGTGACCGCTCAGGAGGAATTGGCGGTCGCCCAGGAGCGGAAGAGGGTGAGGGCCTCGGTGAGGTTGCCGGGGCCGCACGCGGCGTGAAACACCTTCTCTGCGGTCCACACCCAAACCCAGTCGTGCGTGCCGCGGTTGACGTTCTGGCGGGGGCACTCCCTGTCTTCCAGGTCCGTTTCCTCCAGGTCGATGGTGACGCTCCAGCCGGGGTTGTCGAGCGTCGCGATCTTCACGCCCCATTCGTGTTCCCAGTCGTCGTTGCACTGCGCGGCGTACCAGTCCTGCAGCCAGTCGAGGACGTGCTCCGAATCACTCATGGCAGGAGATGCTAGGCGAGCCGCCGATCGGGGCGAGGACGCGGCTGGTCCGACTGTTCGGAAGGAAGCGACGGCTGAGCCGGTACGAGCCCCGGAATCCGCACCGCCGGGCTCCGCCCCACCTCGGCCCTTCGTATGCGCTCACACACAGTAACCCTCGCAGTCGCGCACAGCCGGTACGATGCGCGCCGAACGAGTGGAGGAAGCTGCGGTGTACTGGGTCGGACTGTTGCTGTGCGTGCTGCTCGGCGGCGAACTCGGCGCGATCGTCGCCGGCATCTTCGCCTCCGACGTCGGCTGGAGCGTCTCACTGATCGTGATCGGCGCCAACCTCGCGCCGTGGACCGCGATGGCCGGTTTCGCTCTCCTGTTGCGCGGCCGTCGCCGTCCGCGCGCTCTGGCCGAGAAGCCGGAACCGCCCCGCCTGGAGCCCGCCATGGCCCGCATCGAGGCTTCCCGGGCCGTCGGCGAGGGGCCGGAGATACCGCTGCGCCTCGACCTCACCGTCGCCCCGACCGGCCGCTCCGCCTACCGCGCCCACGCCACCGCGGTGGTGAACCTGATGGACCTCGACCACTTCCGCGTCGGCCGCACCATCGTGGTCGACCACGACCCCGCCCGCCTCTGGGACGTCCGCGTCCACCGTCAACAGGGTGGCGGGTCCTCCGGACGGACCTCGCTCGCCAAGATCGACACTGCCCCGCCGGAGACCCGCCAGAGCGCTCCCGCCCGCCCGACCACGGCTGCCAACCTCACCCGCCGCGGAGGCGCCCTCCGCCCCGGCCTCCTCGCCGCCGCCGTGGGCGCCCTGCTCTCCGTCCTGCCGTTCCACACCTTCTACTGACCTCCCCGGCCGCGGCAGGCCGCACGTCGAGACCTCGGCATTCCGTGCCGGACCACCGGCGTGACGCCGCGCGCGGCGTCGTCGTCCGTAGCCTGCAAAGGCAGCCAGTGCCGGCCTCGCCGTACTGCTCCACGAACGGCCCGAACTGGTCACCGAGACGACCGCGCGCACCGCCCTGCTGGTCAACCGCCGCCTGCGCGGTGGCTTCCCCCGCGGCCAACTGCTCGCCGCGCTGCTCGCCGATCCGGGCTCCGCGCTGGCCGAGCGCCTGCTCGCCGCCACCGATCCGGGCGTGCGGCGGTTCACCCTGGACGCCACCGCGCACCGCGTGCGGCTGCGCGAACTCGCCATCCTCGCCGAGACCGACCGCGACCGCTCGGTCCGCACCCACGCCGCCGAAGCCGCGGCCCGGCAGGCGGTCTGGACCCACCAGATCGACCTACTGCACCGCCTCGCCCGCAGTCGCCACCCGGAGGTCCGCGCCGCCGGCCTGACCGGTCTGATGCGCACCGGCTCGCCGCAGGACGGACTACCGTTCCTCGACGACTCCTCCTCACTGCTCCGGGCGCTGGCCCGGGACGCGGCCCGCCGCACCGGCGTCGACGCCCTCGCCCACTACCGCACCGCCGTCCGGGAGACCAAGCCCCCCGTCGGCGCGATCGACGGACTCGCCGAGACCGGCACCCGCGCCGACGGCGCCCTGCTCACCGGCCTGCTGGACCACCCCACCCCGCAGATCCGCGTCCACGCGCTCCGCGCCCTGCGCGGCCTCGGCGCGCTACCCGTGGCCCGAGCCACGGACCTGCTGCGGGACGACTCGGCCGCGGTGGTCCGGGAAGTCGCCACCGCGCTTCTCCCCCACGCCGAGCACCTGCCCGTCGACCTGCTCTGGGACCTGCTCGCCGACCCCCGCCGGCCCGCGCTGCGCCACGCCGGCTACCGGCTGCTGGCCCGCCGCGACCGCGCCACCGCCCTGCGCGCCGCGCTCCTGCTCACCGGTGACCCGAACCCGCGCCTCGCGGTACGCGGCAGGGCCGACGCCACCGGCCGGATCCGCGCCCTTGCCCGGGAGCCCTGGCACACCCGCCCGGTCCCGTCCCTCGGGGCCGATCCCGCCCAGGCGGCCGACCTCCTCGCCCTCGCCCGGCAACACCGCGCCGAACTCACCGACGAGGTGGTCCACCGTCTGGCCGACGCCGTCGACGGGCCCCCGGCGACCCGCTGACCCCACCCGGCGGCCGCTCGGCCCCGCGGATCCCCGATGCGGCTGGCGGGTGCCTTCCCGACGGGTCGCCGGGCGAGGGAGGCCCGGGTGGGGCGGACCACCTTGGTGGACGTAGCGCCCGTCTGATCAATGATCACCTCGATGCTCCCGCCGGTCGGCCGAGCGACCGGCAGGCGGGGGTCCGACTGTGGCGGCGGCCGGGCCATGGGGCAGGATGGCAGTCCGTTCGGAATGCGTACATTCGCTCCAACGTGGCTGCGCACAAACACGACCTGACAGGCGACAAGGTGACCACACAGCACATACGGCGGCCGGCGCCGGCCCATTCCCTCGCCCTCCACGCAGCGGGGGCGGGACGGTGACCCGGGACCTGGTCCTGCACGACTGGGTGGTGGCCGGCATCGCGCTGGCCTCCGGCTGTGTGGCCGGTCTCGTGCTGCGGGCTCTGATGAAGTGGCTGGGCAAGCACGCGAGCAGGACCAAGTGGAGCGGGGACGACATCATCGTCGACGCGCTGCGCACCATCGTCCCCTGGGCGGCCGTGATCGCCGGGGCCGCGGTGGCCGCTTCGGCCCTGCCGCTCACCGCACGGATGGGGGGTCTGGTCGACCAGTCGCTGACGGCCGTGCTCATCGTCATCGCGACGCTCAGCGCGGCCCGGGTGGTGGCCGGGCTGGTGCAGTCGGTGGCCGCGTCCCGGACGGGCGTCGCGGCGTCCGCGACCATCTTCGTCAACATCACCCGGATCGTGGTGCTGGCGATGGGCGTCCTCGTAGCCCTGGAGACGCTCGGGGTGTCCATCGCCCCGCTGGTCACCGCCCTCGGAGTGGGCGGTCTCGCGGTCGCGCTGGCCTTGCAGGACACCCTTGCCAACCTCTTCGCGGGTGTTCACATCCTCGCCTCGAAGACGGTCCAGCCGGGCGACTACATCCGGCTCACCAGCGGGGAGGAGGGGTACGTCGTCGACATCAACTGGCGCAACAGCGTGGTGCGCAACCTGTCGAACAACCTGGTGATCATCCCCAACGGCCGTCTGGCACGGACGAACATGACCAACTACTCCCAGCCCGAGCAGAAGCTGTCGATCCTGGTCCAGGTCGGGGTCGGCTACGACAGCGACCTGGAGCACGTGGAGAAGGTCACCCTCGACGTCGTCGACAGCGTGATGGCCGACATCAGCGGTGGGGTGCCCGACCACGAGGCGGCCGTCCGCTTCCACACCTTCGCGGACTCCAGGATCAACTTCACCGTGATCCTGGGCGTCGGCGAGTTCAGCGACCAGTACCGGATCAAGCACGAGTTCATCAAGCGCCTGCACCAGCGGTACCGGACGGAGGGCATCTCGATCCCCGCGCCCACGCGCACGGTCACGCTCCAGCAGGACGGGCCGGACGCACCGTCGTCCCTCCCCCCGGTGCCGCACCAGTGGGACGCGTCGTCCGAAGCGCTGGCGGACCGGCGGTAGCCGCCGCCGGGGCTGGGCGGTCTCCTGGTTCCCCCTGCTGCCGGACCCGGTTGCGGCCCGGGTCCGGCACCGGGCCGGCACGCTGCCGGCGCCGGTCCGGTACGAGGCCGCAGTCGAGCCTTGCGGCGCAGGGTGGGCATGACGGAGGATCAGACCGACCCGCCATGATCGACTTCTGATCGGTCACGGCGTTCAGCCGATTCTCTTCCAACCGGGGGTACCGATGACCACGCACGCAGACCGGCAGCACGACGGTGGCATCGAGGATGCCGGCCGCCGGCCCGGCCGCCGGGCGCTGCTCGCCGGCATGACCGGCGCGGGGGCACTCGCGGGCGGCATCGCCCTCGGCACCCGCACCGCCTCGGCGGCGCCCGCGGCGGTCACCGCCGGCCCGGCCGACTACGTGGTCGACGTCATCGCCAACGGCGCCGACGCGACCGGCCGCACGCCCAGCGACGACGCGTTCCGCAAGGCCGCCCTGCAGCTGCTCGGGGGCGCCCCCAAGACCGGCTACTCGCCCAAGAAGGTGCTGCTCGTCCCGCCGGGCACGTACCTGCTGACCCAGCCCGACTCGCTGCTGCCGATCACCCACGGCACCGACAACCCGGGCGTGATCGACGGCATCTCCATCAGCGGGTACGGCAAGCGGCTCTCGCGCATCGTCTACGCGCCGACCACCCCGAACACGGTCTTCTGGACCAACGACGACCGCTACAAGAACATCCGTTTCAGTGGCCTGACGTTCGAGGGCCGCGACGCCACCGCTACCTTCAACCTCGCGCTCTCCTCCAAGGGCAAGGGCGTCCAGGACACCTGGTACACCGACGTCGAGTGGCACGGCACCTGGAAGGCCGGCATCGTCCTGGACGGCCCTGCCGGCACCTCCAACCTCAACAGCGAGATGGGCTGGGACCACTGTCAGATCAGCGGCTCCTACGCCGACGCCTTCCTGGTGATGGGCGGCAAGCCGGCCGAGGGCCAGCAGGACCAGTTCCTCAACTACTGGTTCCGTGACTGCAAGGTCGAGTTCCAGTCCGGGATCTTCGTGCGCAACGAGCGCGGCGGGTCGATGAACTTCATCGGCGGCTCGTACATCCTCGTGGACGAGGAATCGACCGGCACCTTCTTCAAGCTCAACGCCAACAGCCCGCGGAACGACTCGGTGATGCGGCTGTACGCGCAGGGCATCCGCTTCGAGGTGCGCGGCAAGGACCACAAGGTGATCGACTCGGCCTGGTACAAGGGCACCATCACCTTCGTCTCCTGTGACGACACGGCGAACTCCTTCAAGCCCTTCGCCCCCGGCGCCACCCCGCACGTCTACCGCTTCAACGCCGTCAACCCCTCGCGCGGGCCGATGATCCGTTACCAGGACTGCGCCCTGCTCGGCTCCCACCACGTGACGACGGCCACCGTCACCACGGCCGGCAAGGTGCTCTACGACGGCTGCCGTTTCGCCGACATGACCACCGCCGCCACCGCCCTGCGCTGGACCGGCCCCACCCCCTGGTACGAGTTCCGCGACTGCCTCGGCGAGGGCGTCCGCATCCCCGACGTCAAGGCGGCCCAGTAACCGCTCGGCCCGGCACTCACGGCCAAGGGCGTTGACGGTGACGCGCAGGCCGCAGCAGCTCGCTGCGGCCTGCGCCGCGGAGGAGCAAACGAGAGCCGGCCGGGTACGCAACGCCTTGGGGGAGCGCGGAGCGGCGGCCGGCGCCGTCGGCCCACCGCGCTCACGCGCGAACCAGGGTGCGCGGATCAGGGGGCTCGCCGTCCCAGCCGTGCGTGGAGAAGCCGCATCCTCCGGACAGGTAGAGCGGCCTGGCCCGGTTCGAAGGTGCGGCAGCAGCCGACGGCGCAGGCGGCGGCCCGGTCAGTCGAGATCGTTCTTGTGGACGACGCCGCCCTTGACGATGAGGCGCAGGTTGCGTTCGGGTTCGGCGAGGACGGACAGGTCGGTGGTCGGGTCGCCGTCGACGACCAGGAGGTCGGCCCAGGCTCCCGGCGTGACGACGCCGAGCGGCGCCGCTCGGTAGGGGTCGCGGCGGCCGGACAGACGGAAGAGCTCCGCGTTGCCGGAGGTGGCCAACTTCAGGGTCTCGACCGGGCTGAGGTACTTGCCGAGCCGGACGAGCATCCGGATCTGCCGGTCGGCCTGCGTCGGATCGAACACCAGGTCGGTCCCGAAGGCGAGTCGCACGCCGTGCCGGAGTGCCCAGCCGAAGGTGCGGGCGACGCCCTCGCACACCTCGCGGTTCTTGTGGGCGCTGTCCGGGGAGGCGTAGTGGTGGTCGTCGACCTCGAACGGCTGCGTGCTCAGCCACACGCCCCTCTCCGCGAGGTGGCGGACGGTGTCCTCGTCGACCAGGTGCCCGTGCTCGATGCAGCGCACCCCGGCGTCCACCGCGCGGCGCACGCCCTCGGAGGTGTAGACGTGCGCGGTCACGTAGGTGCCCCAGTCGGCGGCCGCGGCCACGGCGGCCTCCAGTTCCGCGGTGGTGAACTGCAGCACGTCCAGCGGGTCGAACTCGGAGACGACGCCGCCGCCGGCCATCAGCTTGATCTGCGCCGCGCCCTTCCTCAACTGCTCGCGCACCGCCGCGAGCACCCGTTCCGGCCCGTCGGCCACCCGGGTGAACCCGATCTGTTCGGTGCGGGCCTGCGGACCGCCGAACGCGGTCGGGGTGTCGTGGACGGCCCCGAAGTCGCCGTGCCCGGAGGTCTGGGAGACGGCGGCCTGGCTCGGGTAGATCCGCGGGCCCGGGAACAGTCCCCGGTCGAGGACCCGCCGCAGCGGCTCGGTGTCGCCGGCCATGTCCCGGACCGTGGTGAAGCCGCGCATCAGCATGTCACGGGCCGAGGCCAGAGCCTGGTAGTAGACGGTGCCGGTCGGTGCGAGCTGGAGGTCCGCCATGGTGCCGCCGACCGCGAACAGGTGGACGTGCGCGTCGGTGAGCCCCGGCATGAGCGTGCCGCCCCCGCCGTCCAGGACCGTCGTTCCCCGGGCGCTGCGCGGGGGCGGGGCACCCAGCACCACCTCCGCGATCCTGTCCCGCTCGACACGGACGTGTCCCGGCACCGCCTCGTCCCCGATCCCGTCGAAGACGCGCACGTTGGTCACCAGCAGCCCGGCTCCGGGGTGGTCGACATCCATGCCGCCATCCTCGACCGGCCGAGCGGCCCTCACCAGGGGGCACACGGGAGCCGAACGGGGCCACACCCCGGTGGAGCAGCGTCCGTGGAACTCCTGCGGGCTGCCGTCCGCACGGGCTGCCGAGAAGGCCGCCACTGCACGGGTCCTGCCGTGCACGGATCCTGCCGCTGCACGGATCCTGCCACTGGAGGCGGTCCGCCGCCTGCCGGGTGACATGGGAAGATCGTCACCGATGTGCGAGGCGTGCGGGTGCCGCTTGAAACGCGCCGCTGAAAGCGCGCTCCTTGAGGCGCGTTCGTTCAAGCGAGCCCCGTTCGCAGCGCGTTCTGCTCTGCGCCGTCCGCGCTCCGGTGTCAGGTGCACGAGGGATGGGGGCTTTGGGATGTGGCACAGCGCTTCCGCCGCCGACGCGGCGGCGGCGGACAGGTTCGAGTGGTTCGCCGACATCGTCGCCAGCTCCCTGATCCCCGTCTGGATGCGCAGCGACCATGCGGCCGACTTCGAGGCCGACGTTTCCGTGCTCGACCTCGGCGCGGTGCAGGTGTCGAGGTTCTCCCACGTGCCCCTCGACTCGAAGCGCACTGCCGCGCACATCAGGCAGGGGGATCCGGAGCAGTACCAGCTGGCCCTGGTGACCGGGAACCCGATGTGGATCTCTCAGCAGGGCAATGACTCGGGCCTGATCGCCGGCGACCTCGTGCTCTGGGACAGCTCCCGTCCCCAGGTGGCCGGTTGTGGCGACGAGGGCGGCCGGTCGAACTCCGTCATCCTGCACCTGCCCCGGACGGCCCTGCCCCTGCCGCCCAAGCAGATGGACCGCCTGCTCGCCACGCGCATCCCCGCGCAGACGGGCCTGGGCGCGATCCTCGCCGGCTACCTCACCACGCTGACCACCCACGGCCCCGACTGCCGGTCCGAGGACCTGGTCCGGATGGGGCGGATCGCCCTCGACCTGACCGCCGCCTGCCTCGCCGATCGGCTCGGCACCCCTGGCGACCTGCCGGCCGAGACGCGGGCGCAGGCCATGCGGGAGCGGATCGACGCCTTCATCGACGACAACCTCACCGACCCGGGGCTGACCCCGTCCGCGATCGCCGCCCACCACGGCCTCTCGCTGCGGACCCTGTACGAGCTCTTCCGCGACCGGGACGAAAGCGTCGCGGCGACCGTCCGCCGGCGCCGGCTCGAACGGTGCCGCACCGATCTCGCCCGTCCCGAGCTGCGCGGCCACCCGGTCCAGGCGATCGCCGCCCGCTGGGGCTTCACCAGCGCCTCCGGCTTCAGCCGGACCTTCCGCGAGGTCTACGGCCTCACCCCCACCGAGTACCGCGACCATGCCCTGCACGGTCTGCCGGACGACCGGTCCTGCCTCGCCGCACGCAATGCCGAGGAATCCCGCACGCTTCGGATACCCCGGCAGGTCAAGCGCTCGTAGGCTCCTGCCCCGCAGGCATCGGACGTGATCGGCGAGGGCGAGGGACTCCTCCGGAGCACAGCAGAAGGCGTCGACCGGCCGTCTCCGGGGCAACGCGCAGGAAGGCCCTGAGGGAGTGACACGTCCGGCCCACTCAAGGCCGCGACCGACCTGGCGCCGAGCAGAGTGCCGAAGCCCTTCGGATGATCCACTACGCTGATCCGCCGAGACCGGGTCCAGGGCGGCCGGTGCCGGGCTTCCACGGAGCCGGCGGTGCTGCCGCCGGGCAGGGCGCGGACGAGCGAACGCAGTCAGGTAGGAACGGGGGGCAGTTGTGGCGGGGTATACGGTCAGACCGGACGAGTTGGACGGTGCGGGCAAGGCGGGCAAGGAGGTCGCCGGGCAGATGCGCGGGGAGCTTCCGGCGTACACGCAGGAGCACTACTCGGACCCGAAGAGTGCGGACGCCCCGAGCAACGGGTTGTACGGCTGGAAGATCGGCAGCGCCGCCGACCGTTGCTGGGACGTCTGGCACACCCACCTGAACAACCTGGCCGGCCAGCTGGAGGGCGCGGCGGGCAACCTGATCACCACCGCCGAGAACTATCGCAAGGCCGAGCAGACCGGCGTGCTCCGGCTCGACGGCACGCCCGGGGGTGCGCAGTGAGCGAGGACGTGTACTGGAACAAGCTGCGTTCCGCCGACGTCAGCCACCTGCACGCCGCGGCCGACCGATGGGAGTCCGTCGCGCAGAAGCTCACCCACCATGCCGCCGACTGGCGGGTCAAGACTCATCAGCGGGTGCTCAACTCCGGCTGGACCGGCGACGCCGCCGCCGCGGCCGAGGCGCAACTGGGCGTGCTGGAAAGTCAGTTGAAGAACTGCCAGCAGGAGATCGAGAGCATCCGTCTGCGGTTCCGCGATGCCGCCGACGACCTCCTGCTCCTGAAGGCGGACCAGGCGGCGCTGAAGCACGACTGCGAGGCCCAGGGCTTCTGGCTGTACGAGCCGGACGGCCGGCTGCCGCAGGTCCGCATCAAGATGGAGGACGAGGCGAGCGGCTCCCCGGGCATGGTCGGCAACGACCCGGAGTTCCAGCGGCAACTGAGCGCTCTGAAGGCCAAGCGCCCGGAGATCGAGCAGAAGATCAAGGACTTCGACGAGCGGATCCGGAACTTCGACGAGCTCTGGGCGGGCAGCATCAACCACCTCGCCGACGTGGGCCAGAAGGACACGGTCGACGAACAGACCGCCGCGGACGACCTCCTCCACAGCCAGTGGAACAGCGTCATCCCGGCCGACATCCAGGACAACAAGGACCCGAAGGCCTCCGCCGACTGGTGGAACTCGCTGCCCGAGAGCACCCGACAGCAGCTGCTCAAGGACTTCCCGGGCGTGATCGGCAACACCGACGGCATCCCGGCACAGGACCGGGACGCCGCGAACCGGCTCTATCTCCCGCAACTGCGTGATCAGATGGCCACCCAGCTGGCCGGCGGGCAGCCCGACCCCGGGGTGACGCAGACCAAGCTGGACGGGCTGAACGCCCTGCAGAAGCAGCTCGACGCGCCGTCCAACCCGCCGATGATGCTGCTCGGGGTGGGGGGCAGGGGCCCGATCGTGTCCTACGGGAACCCTGACCAGGCGACGAACATCGCCAGCTACGTCCCGTCCAAGGGCGGACTGGACGAGACCTTCGTCAACGGCGACCTCGGCTACGGTCGCCAGCTCGCGGTGGCCGCCCACCAGGCCGACCCCAAGACGTCCACCGCCACCGTGGTCTGGATGAACTACGACGCGCCGCCCCGGGTGGCCGGCACCTCGATCTCGATGACCGGCGGGTCCGGTGGGGGCGACGACGGCAGCCAGCCGTTCAGCCAGTTCCAGAACGGCCTGAAGGTCACCCACGACGGCCGGCAGCCCAACCTCACGGCGATCGGCACCGGCTACCACAACGGCACGCTGATGGGCGCCACCCAGGGCACCAACTGGTCGGGCAACACCGTGGTGACCGGTGACAGCGGCTGGTCGGAGGACATGGACGTGAAGAACGTCGCGCTGCGCACCGCCGGCGACGCCGACCTCAGCGATCCCGCCACCCTCAAGGCCACCGCCAACGTGGTCACCGGGCACGGCGACCGCAACAAGCCGATGGCGCCGAGGTGAGCGGGGGTCGGGCCGTGCCCGGGGAGAATCAGGGGGTCGCGGACCAGGCGGGTGCCGCGAACCGCTGCGAGGCGCTGCTCCAGCACACTCTGGAGGCGGTACGGCCCGCGTTGACCTGGCAGCACGGTGTCCCGACCGCCGGCGAGGTGATGCTCGCCCACGGGACGACGGACGGCTCGGCCCGGTGGTACGTCAGCCGGAACCGCAACATCCTGACGGTGGTCTCGCCGGCCCGGCGCGGAGCCCTGCTCGGCGTGGTCGAGCGGCACTGGCGGCGCAGCGGACACATCATCAGTTCGGTCAACGCCGACCACGAGATGCCCGGGCTCTACGCCACCACCGTCGACGGCTACCGCCTGGGGCTGGACTTCGGAACCGCGGGCAACGCCTATGTGACGGCCACCTCGCCTCCGGTCGCCCGGACCGAGCGGATCAGCCATCCACCGGGGACTCCGGGCATCGCCCGGTACCCGGGCGGCCACGCGGACCTGGCGCCGCTGCCCTCGGCGTTCTGCCCGTTCTGGTCGGACCGCGACGGCGGCTGAGGTGGGCCCGGCGCCCGGCCGGGAACCACCATGGGCCGCGGACCTTGCGCGGTGCACCGGTTGCCCTCCCGCGCCGCACCCACCGCGGCCCCGGCCCACCTCGCGGTGGGCCGGGGCCGGGTGGTGTGCGTCAGGTGAGGGCCGGGGCTCAGCCCTCCTGGGAGGCGTCGGACGCGTCCCAGGGCTCCGGGCCGCGCGGGTCGCAGTCGATCCGGATCTCCAGGCAGTGCACCTCCTCCACGTTCTGCGCGTGGTCGTCCGAGCGGTACTCGACCTCGTGGCGGCCGTCGCCGCTCACCGTGAAGGGCCCGGTGTAGCGCGTCCACTCGCCGCCGTCGACCCGGTAGTCGGTCATCGCGACGCCGCTGATGTCGTCGGTGGCGTCGAGGGTGACCTGGACGTCGGAGTGGTAGACACCGTGCCGGTCGGGCTGCGGGTGGGTGCGCGCGGTGGTGACCGGCGGCTGGGTGTCGAGCGGCAGCTCCATCGCGGCCTCTTCGAGGTCGACCTCGTTCTCCTCGGTCGGGGCCGGAACCCCGGTCGCACCCGAGTGGGCGATCGAGCCGCCGCGCAGCTGGATGCTGCCCCAGTCGTCGTGACCGTTCAGCGCGGTCTGGAACCCGTCGTTGTTGGTGTCGAACGCGACGGTGTTCTGGTTGATCATGCCGTCACAGTTCCAGTCGACCTGGGCGGCGCTGGCCTGGACGGTGACGAAGCGGGAGCCCTGCTTGGTGTTCGGGCACCAGTGGGTGACGTCGTAGCCGGCGGTGCTGGCGGGGAACTGGCGCTCGTTCAGCGTCGGTTCGTTCAGCGAGCCCACCGCCCGCGAGTAGTCCATCACGCCGGTGGTGGTGCCGATCGACAGGCCGCCCATCTGGTAGGAGTAGTTCATCACGCTGAAGTACTGCGGCTGGTGGTTGGGCGTGTCGGCGTTACCGGCGTGCTTCAGGCCCAGGTCGTGCCCCAGCTCGTGCATCAGCGTGCCGGCCTGCTGGTTGGTGCTGCCGACCCGGTTGTCGAAGCTGCCCAGGCTGACGATGAAGTCGCTGCCCGGCACGCCGGCGGCGACGCCGGAGTAGGTGACGCCGGGCTGGAGGTTGTGCGCCGCGATGGCGTAGTGGAAGATCGAGCTCCGCCCGGTGCTGATGAAGCCGCCCGTGGCCGTCTTGATCTTGGTGAACTCGTCCCAGAGGTAGCGGCCGTTGGAGTCCACCGTCCCGAGGTTGGCCACCTCGGTCTGCTTCTTCGCCTTGCTGAGCGTGCCCCAGGTGGTGTTCTTGGTGTAGTCGAGGATGCTGTCCGGCCCCGCGTCGACGTGCAGGTTGATCCCGGTGGTGGGGCTGTGCCGGTTGAACGGGGAGTTCTTGAAGGCGTCGACGACCTTCCGGATCGCGTCGTTGGTGAGCGCGTGGTTGTGGGTGTCGTCGGCCATCCAGTCGACCTGGACGAAGATGTCCGGCTTGTTCACGTCGGCGCCCATCGCCTTGAGGTCGATGAACTGGTCGGGGCTGCCGTCGCTGGGCTTGATCGTGACGCCGTTGCGCTTCCAGTCGTCCGGGATCCCGTCGCAGGTGGTGGAGTTGCAGTCGACGGTGAAGACGACGGGGGTGAACGAGTCGGTGCCCCCGGTGTGGCTCGCCACGTAGCCCATGGGCGCGGTCTCGGTGAAGGTGTTCGGCTCGTCGAGCGGGGCGGGGACGTTCCAGCCGAGCGTGATCACGGTGCCCTGGCTCTCACCGCTCACCTGGTAGCTGACGGTCCCCGACGCGCCGTTGGAGCCCTCGCACACGCCGACGTTGAACTGCCCGGTTCCGCCGAGGGCGGCGAGGCGCGCCGGCGGGTTGGTGTAGGCGCACCCGTTGGTGACCTGGAGGTTGGCGAAGGTCAGGTCGCGGTCGCTGCTGTTGACGAGGTTCACCCCGAGCACGCCGCCCGCCCGGCGCGCGGCCGCGGCGGGGGTGATGGCGGCGACGAGGGTGAGCAGGGCGAGGGCCAGTACGAACAGTGGCGCCAGGCCGCGGTGCCGGGTGATCCGCGGGAGCGCGGCGACACCGGGGGAATGATCTGTGGTCATGCGGTCACGCTAAGTGCCCGCCCGCCGCGAACCTGTCATGACCCGTCGAACAGTCACCCCGTCGGAGGCGCACCGGTCACACTGCCGGCGCCCGACCGGTTCGCCGAGCGGGGCTACCCCCGCGGTACGGCGAAGTGGGTCAGCCGGGCCGTCCCCGGACGCAGCTGCGGCCAGGGCTCGGCCGTCGCGAGCACCGCGATCGCGCTGGTGGGGAACTTCTCCCGGATCCGGTCGAGGTCCGCGTCACGGGTCGCGGCGCCGGGGGCCGCGGGATCGCGGTCGGCCAGCGCCAGCACCAGCTCCGCCAGGACGGGCTGGTGCCCGACCAGCAGGACCGTCCCCACCGTGGGGGACACCTCGCGCACCACGTCGACCAGGCCGTCCGCGTCGGCCTCGTACACCCGGGGGTCGTGGACGACCGGCGGCACCTCCGGCCACTCGGCGGAGGCCAGCTCCCAGGTTGCGGCGGCCCGGCGGGCGGGTGAGCAGATCGCCCGGTCCGGCACCAGCCCGTGTTCGCGCAGCCAGCGCCCCGCCGCCGGCGCGTCCCGGAGGCCGCGCGCCGCCAGCGGCCGCCGCAGGTCGGGGACGTCGGGCCACGCGGACTTCGCGTGCCGCACCACGATCAGCCGCCACATGTCCGTGCCCCCCGTCGCCATACCCCTGCCCCCGTCGTCCCGGTGATGCCCACCCGACCAGTAGGCCACCGCGAGCGCCGGGCGCGCCAGCACGGCGGTCTGCTTGTCACCCGGAGGAGGCGCGGGCGGTCGTGGGGCGCAGCCGGCGGCCCGGACGGTGCCTGCCGGGCCGGTCGTCGACCGGCCCGGCAGTGATCGGGGCCCGTGCTCCGGACTCGGGCCGGATTCATGCTGGACTCAGGCTCCAAGCTGGACTCAGGCCCGTTCCCGGTGCGTGCCCGCGGTCAGGGCCCAGATGACGAAGACGTCGATGGCGATCATGATGATGGACCAGAACGGGTAGTAGGGCAGCCACAGGAAGTTGGCGATCATGTTGAGACCCGCGGCGATGACACCGAGGATCCGTGCCCACACCGCCCCGGTGAAGAGCATGAAGCCCGCCACCACGATGATGAGACCCAGGATCAGGTGCACCCAGCCCCAGCCGGTGACGTCGAACTTGTAGACGTAGTTGCCGGTGATGACGTAACGGTCGTCGTTGACGATGGCGCCGATCCCCTGGAGGACGGCCATCGCCCCGCCGAAGATCATCAGGCAGGCTGCGAAGGCGGTCCAGCCGGTCGCGAACGGCTTCCGGCTGACACCCGCCGATCCACTGCTGACGTTGCTGGCCATGCTCTGGCTCCCTCGGAGAGATGCGTCGCCCGTTTCCGGGCCACCCGGTCGGAGGCCTCCCTCACCAAAGTGCCACGACCGCGATACGGCTGCTACTCGGAGTTCGCAGCCCCGGCTCGTCGCCCCCACAGGGGGTGGCCCACCGGGGCCGTCCGCCGGGGTCGTCCGCCGGGCCGTCCACCCGGGCGGCTCACTGTCCGTGCGGCCCCTGCGGCGGTTGCCTACGGTCGGACACGGCGCCCCGCACGGACGTTCCCCGCCTCGTACGAGGCGCGCACTCCCGGCCTCGCACGCACGAGGCACGGACTCCCGGCCTCGCACGAGGCACGGACTCCCCGCCTCGTGCGAGGCACGGATTCCCCGCCTCCTGCGAGGCACTCACCGAGCATGACGACACCTGGAGATGACCGGACATGCCCACTACCTCCGAGACCCCCGTCCTCGACACCCTCATGGCCATGACCGCCGACTCGATCGAGCGGTGCGGCATGGCCCCCGACATGCTGATCCTCACCCGGATCGCCGCGCTGGCGGCGATGGACGCCCCGGCCGTGTCCTACCTCGCGCACGTCGAACCGGCGATGAGGGAGCACATGACCGCCAGCCAGCTGCAGGACGTGCTGGTCGCCATCGCGCCGATCGTCGGCACCGCCCGGGTGATGTCGGCCGCGACCCACATCACCGAGGCACTCGGTGTCGCCATCGCCGTGGCCGAGGCCGAGGTCCAGAACGGCATGTAGAACGCCGCCACCCGGTCCGGCGCGACCCGGTCCGGCGCCTCCCGGGCGCGTGAAGCCCAGGGGCGCGCCGGACCGCTGTCGCGCGCCGGACCGCCCGTGGCGAGCGGTCCTCCGCCACATCCTCGGATTCCGACGGCTCCGGGGCTCATTCCGGCTGCGCTCCGAGCCGCTCCGCCAGGAAGGCGATGATCTCGTCCCGGGCCCGCACGGTGGGGTGGCCGTCCTGGTCGACGAGGTGCGCCGTGACGACGCTGTGGGCGCAACCGACGACGTCACGGAAGAAGGGCGGCGGGTCCGTGTTCGCCGCATCGGCGTCGATGACCCGACCGTCGAAGGCGTCCCCGAGCAGCGCCCGGTAGGCCGCGAACCGCCGGCCGGTGCACCACCTGTCGCCGGCGAAGCGGTAGGCGAGAACCTTCAGCCCGTCCCGTGCCACGCGCTCGGCCACGGCAGCCGCGTCCTCGTCGCTGATCTCCAGACCGCCGGGGTCGTCGAGCGGCAGCGACGGATGGTTGACCACCGGTGCGACGACGGCGGGTTCGAGCGCCATCGTCAGCGCGAAGTTGCCGGTGAAGCAGAGACCGACGGCGCCGACGCCCGGCCCGCCGCACTCGGCGTGCGCCAGGCGGGCGAGGCCACGCAGCCACGCCACGACGGGGCTGGTGCCACCGCCGGCGAACGCCCGGAACTCGGCGCTGACGCAAGCGCGTCGAGCGATGCTCCCGCCCGCCTCGGCCTCCGGATAGGCGCCGTCGACGCCGAACAGGGAGGGCAGGTACACGGAGAAGCCGGCGTCACGCACCCAGCGCGCGAACCGCGCGACGTCGGGGCTGATGCCCGGCATCTCGGGCATCAGGACGACCGCCGGACCCGACCCGGCGACGTACACGGTCTTGTCGACGCCGTCGATGCCGACCGATCTCGGGGAGAAGTCGTCCAGGGCGTCGCGCTGTCCTCGCATGAGTGTCATGACCGAGATGGTGCCGAGTGGCCCGCCCCTGCGAGAAGCGGCGGCATCGCCAGGTGTCCCGGTAATATCGCCATCCGTCCAGAGGCGCCGGAGGAGCCGTATGAGCCCGCTGCGAGTCGGCGTCCTCGCCTACCCCGGCTGCTTCGCGTCGGAGGTGTACGGCGTCCCCGACCTCCTCGTGATGGCGACTCACGTCGCCGCGGCGCAGGGGGCGGTCCAGCCGTCCTACGAGACGTCGGTCGTCTCGCCCCGGCGGCGGGTGATCGCGTCCGGCGGCTCGGCCCTCGACGTCTCGGCGGTCCGCCCGGTGGACGTCCTGATCGTGCCGGGCTTCGAACTCTCCCCGACGCTCGACCTCGACGCGACGCTCGCGGACCTGCGACCGGAAGTGGCCTCGATCCGGTCGCAGGCGGACTCGGGAACCGCGGTCGTGTCGATCTGCGTGGGCGCCTTCCTGGTCGCCGAGGCCGGGCTGCTCGACGGGCGCGAAGCGACCACGTCCTGGCTGTTCGCCGATCGGTTCGCCCGCCGCTACGCCGACGTCCGCCTGCGCCGCGAGAGCCTGGTCGTGACCGACCGGGGGGTGACGACCACGGCGGCCTTCAGCGCCATGTACGACTTCGCGCTGCAGTTCGTCCGGGAGCACGACGGTCCCCGCATCGCCCGCAGTACCGCGCGGATCGCCCTGGTCGACGACGCGCGCTCCACGCAGACGCCCTACGTCGACCCGGCGCTCATGCCCACCGTGGGCAGGGAGTTCTCACTCGGCGTCAAGCGGTGGCTCGACCAGAACCTCGGCGCCCGCTACGACCTGCCCGCCCTCGCCCGGGAGTTCCACGTGAGCACCCGAACCATGCTCCGCCGCTTCGCGGCCGAGGCCGGCGAGACGCCACTCGCGTACCTGCAGGCGGTCCGGGTGCGCCGCGCCCGGCACCTGCTGGAGACGACCGACCGGACCGTCGCCGGCATCGCCGCGGACGTCGGGTACCGCGACCCCGGGACGTTCAGCGGAATCTTCGCCCGACACACGGGCCGGCGGCCGGGGGAGTACCGGGCGCAGTTCCGCCGTCGCTGAGCCGACCCGGCTCCTGCACGGTCGAAGTGAATTCGCCGAAGAATTCGTTGCGAATTGCGTCCGGACGTGATCTGCGGTCATCCGAATCTCCTCCGTCGAGGCGAGGGACACATTCACCGCGGGAAAGTCAACATTTACTTTCGCGGAATAGGCCTGCATAGTGTCGGGGCGAACCACGAAGGGGGATCTTCCTTGTCGCAGATCAGTGACGACGCCGCACAGCAGGTGGAACTGGAGCGGGCGCAGGTTTCCGTCATCGGCGAGCTGTTCGACGAGCGGCTCGCCGGGGCGCGGGCGCAGCTGGGGCGGGTGCTCGCGTCGCGGGCGGACAGCGCGGGCGAGGTGTACGAACGGGAGGTGGCCGCCGGGCGGCTGGCGGGGGAGGTGCGTCGGCTGGAGGGCGCCGAGGGCGGGCTGGTCTTCGGCCGGATCGACCTGGCGGACGGGACGGAGCTGCGGATCGGGCGGCTGGGCCTGCAGCGGGACGAGGACGAGCTGCCGGTGCTGGTGGACTGGCGGGCGGAGGCGGCCCGGCCCTTCTACGAGGCGACGCCGGTCCACCCGATGGGGCTGCGCCGCCGCCGTCACTTGAGCATGACGGGCCGCACGGTGGTCGGGGTGAGCGACGAACTGCTGGACGGCTCCGCTCCCAGGACCGGAGACGTCGTCGGTGACGGCCCGCTCGCGGCGGCGCTCCAGGCACGGCGGACGGGGCGGATGGGGACGGCGGTCGCGACGCTCCAGGCGGAGCAGGACGCGATCGTCCGGTCGCCGCACCGCGGGGTGACGGTGGTGCAGGGCGGTCCGGGTACCGGAAAGACGGTGGTGGCGCTGCACCGGGCCGCGTACGTGCTGTACGCGTTCCCGAGGGCGGCCGAGCGCGGGGTGCTGGTGCTGGGGCCGAACGCGCGGTTCCTCGACTACATCTCCCAGGTGCTGCCCTCGCTCGGGGAGAACGACGTCGTCCTGGCGACGTGCGAGGAGCTGGCCGGTGTCGTGCCGGGCGCCGTGGACGGCTTCGATGCCGCCCGCCTCAAGGGCGGTGCGGTCCTGGCGGACGCCCTGGCCGAGGTGATCCGCTCGCAGCAGGCCCCGGGCGGGGAGTTCACGGTCCGGGTCGGGCAGGAGTGGGTCCGCCTGGAGGAGTGGGAGGTCGCCGAGGCGCGGAAGGCGGCGCAGGCGAGCGGTCTCGCACACAACCCGGCGCGCCGGCTGTTCCGGGAGTCGCTGGTCGACGCCCTGACGGACGCGCTGGCGCGCGGCATGGCCGAGACGCTGGAGCGCATCGACGCCGAGGTCGCGCAGCTCACCGGGGTCGACCTCGACCGTCTGGCGGCACGGGACCTGCGCAACCTCGGCATCGACGACGCGCCCGCCACGGGGGCCGAGGAGTTCGACGCCGACGCCGTCCGCGCCGCCCTCCTCGACGACCCGCACGTCGACCGGGCCGTCGAGGACCACTGGCCGCGGCTCGTGCCCGGAGACGTCGTCAGCGCCCTGCTGTCCGACGCCGATGCGCTGGCCGTCCACCTGCCGCAACTCACCGCCGACGAGCTGGCCCTGGTGCTGCGTACGCCCGGTGCGCCGTGGTCCGACGCCGACGTGCCGCTCCTCGACGAGGCGGCGAGCCTGGTCGACGGCCCGCCCGAGCAGGTCTTCGGACACGTCGTCGTCGACGAGGCGCAGGAGCTGACCGCCATGCAGTGGCGGATGATCGTGCGCCGGTGTCCCGGCAGGTCGATGACACTGGTCGGCGACTTCGCCCAGGCGGGCCCGGCCACGGCCGCGCGGGACTGGAACGAGGCGCTCGCCCCGCACGTCGGCCGGCGCTTCGACCTGCGGACGCTGACCGTCAGCTACCGGACCACGCAGGAGATCCTGGCCACCACCGGGGAACTGCTGAGCCGGATCGCCCCGGGTCAGCCGCCGGTCCGCTCGATCCGGCACGGTGACGCGCCCCGCGCCGTCGCGACGGCGCCGGAGCGGCTCGTCCCCGATCTCGTCCGGGAGCTCCGGGCGCAGGCCGCCGCACACCCGGGCGAGTTGCTCGGGGTGGTCTGCGCGGACGGCAGGACGGAGGAGCTGGCGGCCGCGGGGGTCGAACGGTACGCCCGGCTGGTGCCGGCCTCCGAGGCGCGCGGTCTGGAGTTCGACGAGGCCGTGGTGGTCGACCCGGAGGGGATCGTCGCGGCCCGCCCCGCCGGCGAACGAGATCTCTACGTCGCCCTCACCCGCGCCACCAAGCGCCTGTGCACGGTCACCGTCCACACCGTCCACCCGGCCGGCGTGTAGCAGCGCAGGGCTTTGCGCAGGAAGTCGGCCCGCCCGACTTCCTGCGCAGCGCTCATCGTGCCCGGGGGCGAGTGGCGGTCCGGTCCAGGTGGGCTTCGATCAGCAAGGCGGCCCCGATTTCCTTCCCCTTCCTCCACTGCCCGACCTGGCCCTTCCCGACCCGGCCCTTCCCGGGTCGGGTCGGGAAGGCCGAGGGTGGGACGGACGTCACGGACGTCACCAGTGCATCAGCGCGGCCTCGCCGGCTCCCCAGGCGGAGTAGATGCGCGCCCGCAGGAGGTAGTTGCGCCCCTTGAAGAGCTTGACGCCCAGCTGGGCATTGCGGTCCTCGCCGCTGTCGTCCTCGGCGGTGACGTACCGCAGCTCGCCGTTGACCCGCTCGAACAGGGCCATCACCACGTCGGTGTCCCCGAAGGTGCCGATGACGTACTTGCGGGTCTCGGCCGGTGCGATCGCGAAATCGACCTGGCCACCGACCCGCGTCGGCAGCGGGACGGATTCGTGGGGCTTGAGGAGGTGGGGCTGCGCCACGAGCGCCGGGTACCAGGCCAGAACCTCCTCCTTGTCGGTCGCCGACAGGGACAGCGGCTCGGGAATGCCCTGCAGACGGAGTTGCTTCGGCCGCCGGATCCATCCGGGCGCGATCGGGTACTCCATGACCGAGTCCTTGTCGAACATCGAGCCCTCGACCTCGGCCGGGTCCAGCTTGCGGATGATGTTGAAGAAGGTCGTGGCGCGGTCCCACCTGTTGGGGGGCTGGGCGAGGGCCGCGTAGACCACCTCGTCGTTCCAGTCGATGCCGGCGTTCGGGTTCTGGTGCTCGTGCTCGAAGCCCAGGACGTGCCCGAGCTCGTGCAGGGCGGTGGCGTGGCCGGAGGCGTCGGTCAGGTCCCAGCCGTAGCTGGTGGTGGGCTCGCGGCGCGGGACCTGCAGCACGTCCCGGCCCACGGCCGACTCCGACTTGTCCCCCTTGAAACTGATCCGGACCTCGGCCTCCGAGCGGTCGTCCACCTCCCGGAAGTCCAGGCCGATGCCGAGATCCTTCCACTCCGTGAAGGCGTTGCGAACGGCGTCCGGCTGGCCGGGCGGGCGATCGGGGCCGCCGGTGTCGAGGAAGCAGTAGTGCAGGACGGTTCCGTTCAGCCACTTCTTCTGAACGGTGCGTAGCGCGCTGGCGCGAGCCGGCGCCAGGCCTAACCGGGGAGCGGGCGTTGCGGACGGTTTTACGGAACAGTACTGCGGCGCCGGGTAGGCCGCCGCCTTCTTGCCACCAGCCATGAGGGGACCCTCCCATCTGCGAACCACCGCACGAACGCGGGCGGTTGAGGTCGCTGAGCTGGCTGTCGGGCCTTTGGGAAGTCTTTCCATCATCGTCTCGCCGCCCGGGCTCTACCACAACCCTCGGTCGGCGTCCAGATGGGGCGAAGAGCCGGAATGCGGAGCCGGCGGCCGCCGTGACACCCCATCGGGCACGCTCCGAAGTCGAGCGACTACGCGCGACGCCGTGTCACCACTCCACTCCGGTGGGTGGTTGCGGCTCGGGTTGCCGGCGAGGGGCCGGAAGCGCGCGGAGGTCCGTCCGGGGCGGCAGGGGCCCGGTCGGTCCGACGTGCTGTCAGCCGCCGCTCGGGGATGCGGGTTCCCACGGCTGGAACCACGGGTCGGGCCACGCCTCGGCCGTGGCGAGCAGCGGGTAGAGGGTCGCGCCGTCGATGCTCTCCCGGATGACGTCGGCGTGGCCCCCGTGCCGTGCGATCTCCTCGATCAGGTGCAGCAGGACCCAGCGGACCGACCATTCCTTCACCTCGGCCGGAAACCAGGGCAGACCCTGCGGCACCGGTACGGCCTGCCCGAGGTCGGGGATGCCCGCGATCACCGCGTCGGTCCGCTCGGCGGCCTCCGCGTGCGCTGCCAGGACCGCCGCCAAGGTCTCGTCGGGGCCGAGCCGGAACTCGTCGGAGTCCGACTCGTCCGCCTTCCGCTGTGGCCCGCGCTGCTGCTGGAGGATGAGGTCGGTCCAGAAGGCCTCGCATCGTGCGGCGTGTTTGATCAGACCGCCGATGGTCAGCTCGCTGGCGGAGGCCGCCGTGCGCGCCTGCTCATCGGTCAGGCCGTACGCGGTGACGCGCAGCGCGCGCCGCTGGTGGGCGAGGTAGGCGGTCAGTGCCGTGCGCTCATCGGCGACGGGCGGGGCGAATCCCGGCATGGCTGGACCCTCTCGGCGTGCAAGGTCTTGCAGCAAGTTTCAGTGGACTCTACTGCCGTCCGCTGCTCCCCGGAACCGCGGGCTCGCGTCGGATCGGACCGCCGCACGGCCGGAGCGCCCGCGGTCCGGGCAGGTGGGAGGGTGCGGTCGTGGTCGGTGTCGCAGCCGGGGCCCCGCACCTTCGTGGCAGAACGGTTTTGCCTGCAGAGCTCGCCAGGCTGTACTGTTGCTCATGCCGACGCGGGGTGGAGCAGCTCGGTAGCTCGCTGGGCTCATAACCCAGAGGTCGCAGGTTCAAATCCTGTCCCCGCTACGAGAAGAACGGCCCGGAACGAACTGTTCCGGGCCGTTCTGTTTGCGCGCGCGGGGTCCGCATTCGGGAGCCCCGGTGGCTTCGGGTTCCGATCACCGACGCGTCGCGGTCAGCTGCGGCTCGACGGCATTCCATGCGAAACCCAGCCGCACCGCGTTGAAGCCGTTCTCCGCCAGGAACCGGGCGTCCCTTTCGCTGAATCCTCCCGCCGCGGGTCAGTGCGGCGGTTTCTTGTAGGCCGTATTCACGCCGTGACGCACCTGCCCGGCGCTGCTCGGGGCCGAGAATCCGCCCTGGTCACTGGAAGACGGCGACCGGGTGGATGTCCAGGGCGCCGTCGTCGGCGTTCCAGCCCTTGATCTTTCCCAGGCAGCTGCCAGAGAACTCGGTGCCGGGAGTGTTCTGGCGCAGGCCCGAGTTGGCGCAGGCCAGGCGGATGCGGGCGGAGGGGACGGCGGAGCCGGCGCCGGCGTAGGAGGCGATGAAGACGGTGGTGCCGCTCGGGTCCTCGGAGGTCCGGGCGGCCAGCCGGAACCTTCCCTTGATCAGCACGTAGTCCTCGACGTGGCTCAGCAGGGTGCTCTTGGGCAGCGGGTCGGACTGGCCGAGGTCGCTCAGCAGTTTGACGAGCGCCGCGTTCTTGCGCAGGGTGCCGGTCTTGAGGTTGGCGTGGACGATGCCGTTGCCCTTTTCGATCGCGTCGACGAGGACTCCGATCACCTCGATGGGGGTGTGGGTCCGGACGTAGTTGGTGATCAGCTGTTCCCCCCGGGTCTTCTCGAAGCCGAGCGTGCCGTCCGGGGTGGCGGCGCTGACCGTGTAGCTGCCATTGGTCTGGTGCTCGACCGCCTGGACGAGGGCCGCGGAGTGACGGCCCATCTGATAGCTGTCGGTGATGGTGCAGTCGTCCAGGTAGACGCAGATGCCCTGGGTGAGGTCCAGGCCGGTGATCCGTTGGGCGCGCAGTTCCAGGGAGCAGTACACGACGAGGAAGACCAGGCTCGCCACGGCGGCCGCCCAGGCGGACAGGGGGAGCCACCACTCGTCGAACCAGAGCTTGGACATGGCCGTCGCTTCCTTGTCGCAGGGGCGGTCAGGAGAGGATGCGCCTGCAGCCGGCGACGGTCTGGAGGACGGTCTCCAGGACCTCGGGCGGGGGCAGGAGCGCGCGGGTCCGGTTGGCCGTGGCGGGTACGGGCAGGTTCTGGGCCTCCAGGAACGTCCGGAGCGGGTCCTGGCCGTGGGCGTCCTGCCCCACGTGGAAGCCGAGCTCGGTCGCCCGTTCGCGCAGCTCGGGGTCGGACTCGATGAGGTCGGCCAGTTTGTCGGCCCGGGGCTTCAACGCGATGATGCGCGGCTCGGTCAGGAACGTGCTGTCCGGGTAGAGCAGGACGCGCGTGGTGTCGGGTCCGCCCTTCGCCGCCTTGTGGCGGAGCTGGTAGGCGAGGTACTGGTGCTCGTAGACCACCGGCGTGGGCGCGGCGTCCTCGCCGTTGACGAAGGAGTCGAATCGGTCGCTGGCCGGGCGTCCCTGGGCTTCCAGCAGTGGTTTGACGGCCTCGCCCACGGCGGCGGCGGACTCGTCGTCCAGCGCCCGGTCGCCGTGCCGGGTGAAGGCGACCTGGCTGACGTAGGTCTCCGCGGAGTTCGAGTCGCAGTACGGGGAGGTGTAGGCGGCGACGACGTTGTCGTTGTTGATCCTGCCCGGATCGATGCCGAGGTCGTTCCAGGTCGTGCTGGTGCGGGCGAGGTCCAGGAACTTGGCCAAGTCGAGGTCGTAGTACAGGGTGGCGGCGGAGGACGTGCCCTGGGGTGCCGCAACCCCCTTGCGCACCAGGGCCTCGGCATAGGGCCGGTAGGTCGCGATGACGAGCGGGCTGGTGAACGGCAGCTTGATCCTGGCGTACGCGTGCGCCTCTTCCCGGCGGTACTTGATGGTGTCGGCCGTCGCCTGCCCGGACGGGAAGACGAAGTCGTACGGATCGAGGTCGCCCTCCGCGACCTGGCGCGACCCGGCGACGTCCACCGTGACCTTGATCCGGTGGCTCATCAGGATCCGCTGGACCTCCGGATCGGTGAAGAGGTCGGCCTTGGAGGCCACGCGCCCCCTCAGTTCGACCACGGGTAGCCCCGGGAACGGGAGGTTACCGGTGAGGGCGAGTCCCGTGGTGGCGAGCACGAGTACGGCGAAGGGGATGGCGACGATCTGCCGGAACCGCCGCCGGGCCAGGAAGAACGGGCGCTTGCCCGCGATTCTGAGTGGAGGCTCTTCGAACGCATTGGCGGGAACCACGTATGACAGGGTGTCAGGAACGCGGCGAGCGGGCGAGACTGCCGACAGGTGTTCACCAACCAGTTGCGGTTCCGTTACTCCTCGCCGCGAGGGCGGGCCGCGCCGGTGGTTCGCCCTTTGGTCAGGAGGCGCCGGGCGCTGACCACCCGGCGGCGCCCGGCGCGGCTGGGCGCGCGGATCCTACGAGTCGTCGAGCGGCCCGATCAGCGCGTCGACGGCCAGTGCCCCCAGCGCCCAGACTGCTGCGAACAGCACGGCGCAGGCCACCGCCGAGATGGTGAACTGCCCCGCGACGCTTCGTGCGAACCGCTTCATGGTCCCCGCCCCTCCCCGTCGGACGCTCCAGGTCCACGATAGCGCCAGCGCGCGCCGGGGACTGCGCTCGACCGGCAGGAGCACGGGCGCTCGGCACGGAGGAGGAGTTCGCGGGCGCCGGTCGCGCCGGGGTCGAGCAGTCTGGCGTACCGGTTGAGGGCCGCCGCGGCGACCACACCGCCGGGACGGACGACGCGGCGGGCCTCCTGCCAGGCGCGTGCCCGGTCGGCGGCGTCCGGCAGGTGGTAGAGCGGACCGAGGAGCAGGACCGCATCGAACGAGCAGTCCCCCTGGGTGAGTTGCCGCGCGTCGCCGGCGGTGGCGGTCAGACCCTGGTCGCGGGCCTGGCGGACGTGCTGTTCCACCGCGTCGACGACGGCCACGTGGTAACCGCCGTCGGTGAGCCACCGGGCCTGCCCCCGGCCCGCCGCCGACGTCCAGGACCGCTGCGGGTGGGGGCGGGAGGTGGGCGCGCAGGATCTCCCGGGTGCGAAGCAGTTCGAGGGCCCCGATCGTGCGGCCGGAGGTGAGGCGGCCGGCCTCGTCACCGCCCGCGTAGAACGCGGCGAGGCCGAGAAGCGGCGCGTCGGTCGGTCGGTCGGCCGCGCGGCGCGTCGGCCGGTACGTCGGCCGGCACGTCGGATCGATGCGGCGTCATCGGCGTCCCTTCGTGGCACTCTCGGTCGCGGACGGGGGATCCGCCGGTCCGGCGACGCGTGGGACCCGACCCCGGGCGCCCCGTCCCGTCGCGTCCTGTCCCGTCCTGTCTCGTCCCGTCGAAGGCATACCCCGCCGTACCGCTCGGGAGTCGGCGGCTCGGGCCACCGGCTCAGGTCACCGCCTCACCCGGGCGGGTCAGGTTGGTGCCGCTGCGGGGGTCGAAGACGTGGATGCGGGACGTGTTGATCCACAGGTCCTGCCGGGCCCCCTCGGTGGCGCGGGTCGCGGTGTTCAGGCGGGCGACCAGGCGGTGCTCGCCCATGCCGGTGTCCGCCCGGCCGGAGTCCGCGGCGATCTCGGCGAGCTCCTCGGAGTGTGCCGGGCCCCCGGTCTCGGTGAAGTGCACGTACACGTCGGAGCCGACGGACTCACGGACGTCGACGGTGACGGTACAGACGGGACTGTCGCCGTGATCGTCGACGAGAGCGGCGTCCTCGAAGTCCTCCGGGCGGATGCCCACGATGACGTCGCGCGGCGTGTTCGCCTGCTCCAGGGCGCGGCGCGTGCGGTCGTCGACCGGAAGGTCGCCGAGGGAGGTGCGCAGGGAGCTCTGTTCCAGCGTGGCGGCGAGGAAGTTCATGCCGGGCGAACCGATGAAACCGGCGACGAAGAGGTTCACCGGTGCGTCGTAGAGGTGCTGCGGCGAGCCGACCTGCTGGACGACGCCGGAGCGCATGACGACGACGCGGTCGCCGAGGGTCATCGCCTCGACCTGGTCGTGGGTGACGTAGACCGTGGTGGTGCCCAGGCGTCGCTGGAGCGCGGCGATCTGGGTGCGCATCTGGACCCGGAGCTTGGCGTCGAGGTTGGACAGCGGCTCGTCCATCAGGAACGCCTTGGGGTCCCGGACGATGGCGCGGCCCATCGCGACCCGCTGGCGCTGGCCGCCGGAGAGGTTGGCCGGCCGGCGTTCGAGGTGCTGGGTCAGGTCGAGGATGCGGGCGGCCTCCTCGACCTTGGCCGCGATGGTGGCCTTGTCCACCTTGGCGAGGCGCAGCGCGAAGCCCATGTTGTCGCGGACGCTCATGTGCGGGTAGAGCGCGTAGCTCTGGAACACCATGGCGATGTCGCGGTCCTTGGGGGCACGGTCGTTGACGACCTGTCCGCCGATGCTCAGGGTGCCCTCGGTGATGTCCTCCAGGCCCGCGATCATGTTGAGGGTGGTGGACTTGCCGCAGCCGGAGGGGCCGACGAGGATGACGAACTCGCCGTCGGCGATGGTGAGGTTGAAGTCGCGGACGGCGAGCGCGCCGTCGGGGTAGCGCTTGGTGATGCCGTCGAGGACGATCTCGGCCACGGTTCGCCTTCCTGGTCCCGCCCGGTTGTGGGCGGTCTCATCCCTTGACTGCGCCGGCGGTGAGGCCGGCGACGATGCGGCGCTGGAACAGCAGGACGAAGATCACGATGGGGATCGTGATGACCACCGCCGCGGCGGCGATGGATCCGGTCGGCTGCTGGAACTGCGAGCTGCCGGTGAAGAAGGCGATGGCCGCCGGTACCGTCCTGGCCGAGGTGGTCGAGGTCAGGGAGATGGCGAACAGGAAGTCGTTCCAGCAGAAGATGAAGACCAGGATGCCCGTGGTGAACACGCCGGGCGCGGCCAGCGGGGCGATGACCAGGCGGAAGGCCTGCCACGGGGTGGCGCCGTCCACCTTGGCCGCCTTCTCCAGGTCCCACGGGATCTCGCGGAAGAACGCCGACAGCGTGTAGATCGCCAGCGGCAGCGAGAAGGTCATGTACGGGATGATCAGACCGACCCAGGTGTCGAAGATGCCCAGTGCGCGCTCGATGTTGAACAGCGGTGAGACCAGCGAGATCGGTGGGAACATGGCGATCAGCAGCGAGACGCCGATCAGCAGCCGCTTGCCGGGGAACCGCAACCGCGCCACGGCGTAGGCGGCCATCGTGCCGAGGACGACGGCGATGGTGGTGGCGATCACCGAGATGCCGATCGAGTTGACCAGCGCGCGGGTGAACTCGGAGGTCTGGAAGATGCCCCGGTAGTTCTCCCACGTCCACTCGCGCGGGATGAAGTCACCGTCGGTGAGGGTGCTCGGGTCCTTGAACGAGAGCGCCACGATCCACCACACCGGGAACAGTGCGTACAGGATGACGATCAGGTTGGCGACGCCCCAGCTGGTCAGGGTACGGGTGCGGCTGCTCATCGGCGCTCCGGCTCGCCACCCGGCGCGGCGGCGCCGAAGACCTTGATGAAGACGAAGGCGATGACCGCCACACAGAGGAAGATCAGCACCGAGATCGCCGACCCGATGCCCAGGTTCAGGGCGGTGAACAGGTTGTCGTAGCCGAGGATGGACACCGATCCGGTGTCGTTGGCACCGCCGGTCAGCACGTAGATGTTGTCGAAGATGCGGAACGCGTCCAGGGTGCGGAACAGCAGGGCCACCAGGATCGCCGGCTTCATCAGCGGCAGGACCACCAGCCGCAGCCGTTGCCAGAACGTCGCGCCGTCCACCATCGCCGCCCGGACGGTCTCCTCCGGCACCAGGGCCAGGCCCGCGAGCAGCAGCAGGGCCATGAACGGCGTGGTCTTCCACACCTCGGCCAGGATGATCAGGCCGATCGCCTGCCACTGGTCGGTCAGCGGGGCGCTGCCCTCCGGCAGGAGCGCGGCGAGGTAGCCGACGCCGGGCGTCCAGGCGTACTGCCAGGAGTAGGCGGCGACCACGGTGACGATGCCGTACGGGATCAGGACCGCGGTGCGGACGGTGCCGCGGCCGAACACCGCGCGGTGCATCACCAGGGCGAGGGCCATGCCGAGCACCAGCTCGATCGCCACCGAGACCACGGTGATCAGCACGGTGACCCAGAGCGCCTGCCACCAGAACGGAGAGGTGAGGACCGCGCCGTAGTTGGCGAGTCCCACCCAGTGCGCCTGCTGCGGGAACCGCAGGTCGTAGCGCTGCAGCGAGAGGTAGATCGCGTAGGCGATCGGGTAGGCGGTGACGGCCAGCATCACGACGGCGGCGGGAGCGCACAGCAGCAGGCCGAGCCGGCGTTCCTGGCGGGCGCCCTCGGAGAGTTCCGCGGTCTTCTTCCCGGCCCGGTCGCCGAGTGCGGTGGCAGGCGTCACGGGATCAGCCCCTTGGAACCGAGGGCGTCCTGGATCTGCCCGCGGAGGTCGGCCACGGTGCGCTCCGGATGGATGTCGGCGGGCGGCGAGAGGGTGTGCGAGATCGCGATGGACACGTTCTGGTACGCGGGGGTCTGCGGGCGCACGCTGGCGTTCTCCAGCGCGGCCAGCACGTCGGCGGCGAACGGGTAGCTCTCGGTGAGCTCGGCCGCCTGGTAGAGGCTGCGCAACGACGGCGGCAGGCCGCCCTTCAGCGCGTTGGTGAGCTGGTTCTCGCGGTCCCGCAGGCACAGGGTGGCCTCGAACGCGAGGTCCGGGTGCCGGCTGTACGCGCCGACGGCCAGGTCGATCCCGCCGATGGTGACGGTCGCCGGCCGGTCGGGCAGCACCGACGGGTACGGTGCCCAGCGGAAGTGCTGGAACAACTCGGGCTGGTTGGCCTTCATCGACGGGTAGACGAACGGGTAGTTGAGCTCGAAGGCCGCCGTTCCCGACTCCATCGCCAGCCGGTTCTGGTCCTCCATCTGGTTGGGCAGCGAAGGATCGGCGGCCGCCGACGTCGCGGTGTCGTGCATCACCTGCGCGGCCACCACCGCGGGCGGACCGAGCGAGGGCGCCTGCGCGTCCGGCGTGAGGATGGAGCCGCCCGCACTGGTGACCAGGGTGTTGAACCACACCGTCAGGCCCTCGTACTGGGCGCCCTGGATCTCCACGTAGTGCGGCTTGCCCTGCTTGGCCAGCGCGTCCGCCTGGGCGAGCATCTCCGCCCAGGTCTTCGGCGGGCTCGGCACCAGGTCGTCCCGGTACCAGAGCAACTGCGTGTTGGAGTTGTACGGCGCCGCGAACAGGCGCCCCTGCCAGGTCGCGGTCCGCACCGCCGCGTCGAGGGTGTCCGCGGTGGCCTGCTCCCTCATCGCCCCGGTCCACTCGCGGATCCAGCCGGCCTCCGCGAACTCCGCCGGCCAGGTCACGTCCAGACCGAGGATGTCCACCTCGGCGTCGTGCGCGGCCATCCGGCGCACCAGCTGCTGGCGCTGCCCGTCGGCGCCGCGCGGCAGCTTGTTGTAGTGGATGGTGTACCGGCCGCCGGACTGCTGACCGCAGCGGTCGGCGGCCTGTTGGAGAGCCCCGGAGTCGTCCGGGAAGTTGTACCAGTTCAGCGTGACCGGTCCGCCCTGCCCGCTGCTCCCGCAGCCCGTCAGGGCCTGGGCGAGCACGAACAGGCCCGCAGCGGCGGTGAACCACCGCGAGCGGATCCCGCGGATACCCGGCATCGCTCTCCCGGAACTGTGACGGACGGACTCGTCGACGCTAGCCGGGCGCGGCGCGCCGCCGCTTCATCGGCGGGCCCGCCACGCGGGGCGGCCAGCCGAATGGCGGAGCCTCCGGCAGGGGGTGACGCGGTCAGTACTCGTTCTTCAGGACGAAGTAGGACCCGCGGATGGTGCCGGCGAGCTTCGAGCGCTGCCGTGCGAACTTGAACCGTGAGGCGAGCTCCTCCGGGATCTCCATCCCGTCGGAGAGCTTGAAGCCGACGGCCCGCTTCTTGGGGTCGTCGACGGTGTACATGACGTTGACCGACAGACCGCTCTCGTAGAAGACGTAGGCCATGCGGATGTTGTCGACCTGGAAGGCCGTGGCTTCGAGGGGCCGGGACGAGATGACGATCTCGCGTTCCTCGCTGAGGATCCGGTGCACCCAGGCGACGACCGTCGTGGCCTCGCTCGCAGGCTCCACCGTGAAGACGTGGTCGTACTTGTTCCTGAAGTAGCGGGCCTCGTTCGCCCGCAAACCGGCGAGCGCGGCCGCGACGGGCGACGACTCCAGACCGACGGTCGAGACGGTGTCGAAATCCACGGTGTAGGACATGGCGGATCCTTTCTCGTTGACGCGGGTGGCTGACTGGATCGCCGGCCGGGCGCCGAGTGGTGAAGGCCGGGGTCCGCCCGTCGAAGTGCTGGAAGGCGCGATGCGGTGATCGTATGCGGCGTCGGCGGCGATGGCCGGTCGGCAGGGCGGGCGCCTTCCGGGATTCCCCTGGGGGCCACACCGTCCGTCCGAAGCGAATGACGTGACGGCGGGTTGTTCCCTCCCACCGTGCCGCGCATTGGCCGGTTCTCGACGGCCTGGTGTGTGGGGGCGCCGGCAAACGCTGCGTAGAGGGCGGAGATCTCCGGCATTTCAGGAGCCGGGCGGCGGGGGGATCGGCGGAATTCGGACGATCGGCCGCCGGCTGTTTGAATCCACGGGGACTTCGGCAGTGTGAATATTGAATGCTCTACTGCGGTCCCCGCCCGCCGACCCTATCTCGGTGGCCGAAGGCAGGAAAGAGATGCCATGGACGATTTCGACGGCGAGACCTCCAAGCGCAACCCGGTCTTCTGCACCCTCGTCAACGCCTCCCTCGACCTCGACCGCGACGACCTCGGCCACCCCGGCCACCCGGGCCTCTGGCAGCGGCTCCTCGCCGACCGCCGGCCCGTTCACCGGCGCGGGCTCTACTGTCCGGACTGCCTGACCGTCCGAGGCGTCTCGGCATGGATGTACGTCTACGAACGCCGGGGGACGCGCATCGCCGCGCACCACAACCCCCACCACGACAGCCACCACGGAGAAAGCGACGAGCGCAAGGCGTACAAGGAGCGCTACGCCCGCGCGGCCGAGAGCGCCGGCCACACCGCCGAGGTCGACGCCGTCGGGGCCGACGGCAGGAGGCGTACGGACGTCCTCGTCACGGGCGCCGGCGGAAGGCAGTACGGGTTCGAGGCGCAGCTCTCCTACATCACCGCGGCGACCGCGCGCAGCCGCGACGCCGCGGCGAGCGCCGACGGGATCACCGCGGTCTGGCACACCGTCGACCCGAAGTCCCCGCTGATCGACGTCGTCCGCTGGACCCGCGCGGACGACCTGCCGGCAGCGGCGATACGTGACGACCGCGACCTGCTGGTCCGCGGCGGGGTGCGGACCCTCGACCTGCAGCTCTGCGAGCGCATGCCCGCGCCCTGTCCGCAGCGCCGACAGGGGAGCTGCGGACGCCGCCACCCGCGGTGGAATCCGCGTCCGCGGCAGTTCGACGAGCTCGTCCGGGACATCGCGGACGGCTCCTACGTCCCCCTCACGGTGCAGGCGGGCCGTGCGCTGCACCGGTTCTGGGCACCCGCCCCGGACCTGGCGACGTACCTCGACAACGGCGGCACCCTCGCCGAGGACGACCACACGAGACAGGCGCCGGCGCCCCGGAGGGCCACCCACCGGGGGCGGCCGCGGGACGCGCAGTGTGCGGTGGACCGGGCCGAGCGACGCAGGCGGCGTTTCGAACACGTGCCCCCGCGGGACCGGGGCGAGGCCATCTGGCTTCCCGAGACAACCATCCCCGTGCCGATCCCCCGACCGCCCCTGGTCTCGGTCCGCGAAGGCGTCTGTTCGGCGGGCCGCACGCACTGCGGGGCGGAGGCCCGGCTGTACGCCGCCGGTTGGCTGTGCGATGCGCACCGACCGGGTGCGAATCGGCGGTAGCCGGTCGGCGGGCCGGGCCGGGCCGGGCTCCGGCTCCGGTGTTCGGGGGCTCGTTCTCGGTCGGGACGGCGTCGGCGTGGGCGTCACCGGCCGAGGGCGGCGGCCTTGCGGAGGAGGACGGCGCGCTCGCGGGTGTTGAGGCACAGGCGGGCGGCGAGCTCCAGCTCCGCCCGGGCCTCCGCGGTGCGGCCGAGCCGGGCGAGGAGCTCTCCGCGCACGCTCGGGAGCAGGTGGGAGCCGGAAAGGCGGCCGGCGGCGACCAGCTCGTCGACGATGACGAGCGCCTCCTGGGGGCCGGCCGCCATGGCGACGGCGACCGCCCGGTTGAGCTCGACGACGGGGGAGGGGGCGACGCGGCCGAGCGCCTCGTAGAGGAGCACGATCCGCTCCCAGTCGGTCTCCGCGACCGACGGGGCCTCGGCGTGGCAGGCGGCGATGGCCGCCTGCAGGCCGTAGGGGCCCAGGCCGCGCCCGGCCGCCGTCGCGCGGCCGATCGCCGCCAGGCCGCGCCGCACCGCGGAGCGGTCCCACAACCGTCGGTCCTGGTCCTCCAGCAGGACGGCCTCCCCGTCGGGACCGGTGCGCGCGGGGAAGCGTGCGGCGGTTAGCTCGAACAGCGCGAGCAGCCCGAACACCTCCGGTTCGTCGGGCAGGAGCGAGGCCAGCGTCCGGGCCAGCCGGATCGCCTCGTAGGCGAGATCGGGCCGCAGGAGCCGATCGCCAGCCGTCGCCGTCGAGCCCTCGGTGAAGATCACGTACAGGACGCTCAGGACGCCGCCGAGCCGTTCGCGCCGCTCCGCCTGCGGCGGCAGCTCGAACGGCACCCCGGCCGCGGAGATCGTCCGCTTCGCCCGGGTGATCCGGGCCTGGACGGTCGGCACGGGCACGAGGAACGCGCGGGCGATCTCCGCGCTGGACAGGCCGGCGACCACGCGCAGGGTCAGCGCCGCGCGCGCCTCGGGCGAGAGCACGGGATGGCAGGACACGAAGATCAGCGCGAGGACGTCGTCCTCGATCCGGTCCGGGTCCCAGGGCAGGTCGTCCGACCGGTCCGCAGCGGGTTCCGCGCCGGAGCTCGCCTCGCCCTCGACGAGCCGGCCCGCCAGGGCGGCGTACCGGTCGTCGAGGGCCCCGCGGCGGCGGAAGTGGTCGATGGCGCGCCGCCGGGCGGTGGCCAGCAGCCAGCCCACCGGGTTGGCGGGCCGGCCGTCGCGCGCCCAGGCCACCAGGGCCTGGGCCACGGCCTCCTGCGCGACGTCCTCGGCGAGGTCGAAGTCCCCGGTGTAGCGCGTGAGGGCGCCGACGATCCGCGCGGACTCGATCCGCCAGAGGGCGTCGACCGCCCGCCGGGCCGATTCGGCATCCGGCGGGCGGTGACCCGGCGTGCCGGGGCCCTGCGGGTCGTCGCCCGGCGAGCTGCGGTCCTGCGGGTCGTGGGCAGGCGAGCCGTTCGCCGTCACGGGTGTCAGAGCTGGCCGGTCCGCTCGCGCCATGCCCGCTCCCTGACGATCCACTCGTTGTCCTGCGGGAACTCGTCGATCCCCGGCACGCGCCGGATCTCGATCTTCGTGCCGGGGAAGGGCGGCAGCCGCTTGGCCCACTCGACCGCCTCGTCCTTGGACGCCACGTCGAGGATGTAGAAGCCGCCGAACAGCTCCTTGGTCTCACCGTACGGGCCGTCGGTGACGACCGGGGTCTCCCCGCCGAGGTCGACCACCACGCCCTGCGCGGCGTCGTCCAGACCCTCGGCGGCGACGAGCACGCCCGCGCGGATCAGCTCGTCGTTGTAGCGGCCCATCGTTGCGAGCATCTCCTCGAAGGGCGTCTCCACCATCTTCGCGAGTGACTCGTCGGTGCCGCGCATGATCAACATGTACTTCGCCATGGCTGTTCTCCTTCGTCCGGAGGGCGCTGTCCGACCCTCTCTATCCCAGGTCGAACGGCGCGGCCGCGGATCGACACGACGGAGGAACCCGGAGCCACCTGTTTTCCGCCCGCGAGCCCGCGAGCCCGCGAGCCCGCGAGCCGTCAGCCCCCGGGCCCCACCCGGAGACGGGCGCTGGCTCGGGCACGCCGGCGCCGGCGTGCCCGAGCACAGCCCAGCGGGCGACGGCGTCGTGCTACCGGGGTCTCACGCCGACTCCGGGCGCCACTGCGGGTCGCGGCCGGTGAAGGCGAGCAGCCGGTCGGCCCGACCGGCCTCGGCGGGGACGTCGACGGCGGGGCCGTACTTGCCGAAGTTGTCGCGGACGAAGTCGACGGTCTGCCCGGCCGGGGTCTCCAGGCGCTCGGCCATGGACTCGGTGAGCGGGAGGTCCTGGCCGGTGGCCCGCGCGATGTCCCACGCGTGGACGGCGGCGTCGAGCGCGGCGACCGCGGTGCCGGCGTTGGCGGGCATGGGGCCCATCGGGGTCGGCACGCTCTCGGCCTCCCGCACCGACTCCCACGCGGTCATCGCGGCACTCAGCACCGCCTCCAGCTGCGCCGCGGCGTCCCGGCCGTCGGACGACAGCGCGTCCTCGGGCTCGAACGGGTCGCCCGCCGGCGGCTCCCCGGTGATCTGCATGACCAGAGCCTGCTGGTCGAGCCGTGCGTGGTGCAGGATCTGACGAACGGTCCACTCACTGCACGGCGTCTTCGCGCCCCAGGCCTGCTCGGGCACGCCGCGCACCACGGCCAGCAGGTACTCGTGCGCCTCGGTCAACAGCTTGAACCCGTCAACGGACATGCGTTGCCTCCCCCGATGTCGAGATGGTCGAAACCACAGCGGTAACGAGAACGTTCACCCTCACCTTAGGGCTCACCACTGACATTGATGTGGGAGGGCGTCCGCCGATCGCGTTGGACGCCGAACGTTCATGTGGTGAAGGCTATCTGATGATCATTTAGAACCATCCGGAAGTCCGTGGGGGCCGGCGGCCGAACCCGGCACGGTGGGCGACGAGGGCCGCGCCACCGCCTTCGGGCGTCACCTTCCCCCCTTGTCGGTGGCGCCGCGTATGGTCTGCAGACGGACGATCAGCAGTCGCCTCCCGGTCCGAAGGGATTGCACGTGAAAGGAGTGCCGGTGCACCAGGCAGAGGACGTACGACGGGCGTGGGGTCGGGTCACGGCGTGGTTCGAGTCCCACGACCCGGACGTCTTCGCCGCCCTCGGCGGTGCGGGGAGCGCGACGGCCGTCAGCGAGGCCGAAGCGCGCATGGGCATCGAGCTGCCGAGGGAGATGCGGCAGTGGCTCCTGGCGAACGACATCGATGCCGGTGGGCGACCCGAACGATCGACCCTGGTGACGCTGGGGTGTGCGGGAGCGATTCCCGGCGGCGGACTCCTTCTCGGTCTCACGGACATCGAGCGCGTCCACGCCCACATGCTGGCCGTCGAGGAGATGGAACCGTCCGGAGACCCCGACCACCCGTCCTGGCGGCGCGAGTGGGTTCCGATCTCCTCGGAGACCGACGGCTTCTACGGGAGGTTCGTCGACACGCGCACCGGAGCCGTCGGGTCCTGGTCGGAGGGGAACCTGCCCTCGGAAGGCGAACACCTCTCGTTGTCCGCATTCTTCCGGGCCGTGGCGGACCAGCTGGAGACGGTGTTCCCGGGCAACGCGGGGGAGGCGGGGGAGAGCGCCGGGCGCCGTGTGCCCGATCGCAGCCCGAAGGACGAGGCGATCCGCGTCTGGGCCCGTGCGAACGGCTACGTCGTGCACGACCGCGGGCGTGTGCCCGCCGTCATCCGTGAGGCGTACGAGGAGGCGACGGGAGCGTAGCGTTCCGCCGAGTTCCCCGACCGGCGGGTCGGGGGCCAGTGGCCTCGGCACACCGAGCGCCGCCGCGGACCGACCCCCGGGGAGGCGCTGGCCCGCAACCCTGCCAGGTCGCCCCGATTCGCCGCCTCGGCGCCCGGGAAGACCACGGGCTACGGGGCCGATCGAAGGGCGCGTTCAGTGGGCCGACTGCGAGCGTTGCCGGGGTTCGCCGCCTTCGGGGTCTTCTGGGGCACCTGGGGCGCCGTCATTCCGGAGGTGCAGCAGCAAGCCCGCGCGAGCGACGGCGAGTTGGGCGTCGCGGTACTGATGATCGGCCTGGGCGCGCTCTGCTCGATGCGCGCGGCCGGAGCCGCCGTCGACCGTTACGGGCGGCCGGCCGCCGCGCTGTGCGTCCTGGCCATGGCCGCGGCCGGATCACTGCCGGTGTTCGCGCACACCGAGACGCTCCTCGTTCTGTGCCTCGCGGTGGTGGGCGCCGCCTCCGGGGCGATGGACGTCGCGGTCAACGCCCTGGCCGCCGAGGAGGAGCGCCGGTCGGGCCCCCTCATGAACCTCGCCCACGCGTGCTTCTCCGCGGCCGTGGTGGCCGCGGCGGTCGCCGCGGGCCTCGCGCTCGGTCACGGCGTACCGGCCGGGGCGCTGCTTGGGGGTGCGTCCGCCCTGATCGCCGCCGTGGCCGTCGGGATCCAGACCCTCGACCGCGGGGCGGCGCCGGCCCGTTCCGCGCGGGGGCCCCGCACGGTCTCGGTCGTCGATCGGCGGTTGCTCCTCCTCGGGGTGCTGTGCGCGCTGGCCTTCCTCGTGGAGAACGCGTGGCAGAGCTGGAGCGCGGTCATGCTGCGCTCCGGCTTCGGGCTCGGTCCGGGCGCGGCCGCGCTGGGGCCGGTACTCTTCGCGGCCTCGGCCGCCGCCGGACGCCTCGCGGGGCACCGGCTCACGTCCCGGCTGCCGCGCCGTACCCTGCTGGCCGGCGGCGCCTGCGTCGCCGCGGCGGGCACCGCGGCGGCCGCCCTGGCCGCCTCCCCTGCGGCGATGCTGGCGGGCGTCGTCGTCGCGGGGCTCGGGACGTCGGTGTGCGCGCCGACGATCCTCTCCCTGGCCGGCGACCGGTCCGCGCCGGAGCTCCGTGCGTCGTCCATCTCGGTCGTCACCACCCTGGGGTACGGCGGGTTCGTCCTCGGCCCCGCCGCGGTCGGACTCACCGCATCGGCGACCAGCCTCCGCACCGCCTTCTACGGCGTCGGGGTGGTGGCGGCGGCTCTCGCGATCGCCGCCGTGACCGTACTGCCCTCCGACCGGGCGGCCCACCGTAGGGCCGGGACGGCACCGGGCGCACCGGGGTGACCCGGGCGGCACCGACGTCCGCCCGGTCCGCCGGGTGGCGCGATGTACGTCGAGGGTGTCGCCGTGGCGGCTCGCCGTCCGTAGGATCGGGCCTGCCGCGCAGGGGAGGCGGGCCTCGCAGGCCGCGCCGGTGGAGGGAGGGCGCCGCAGTGCGATTCGCCGGTGTGGGTCTGACGCGCGACGGCTACCGGATCGCCGTGGCGGACGCCGACGGACGACCGGCCGGTCCGGTCGAGGCGTACCGGCACTGCGCCGTGGAACGGCCGGTCGCCCGGCTGGTCGAGCTGGCGCGACTGGCGCCCGACGGGTTCGCGGTGGTGGTCGACAGCGGTAACGGCATCCTCGACAGCTCCCTCACGGCGGCCGGCGTCGCCGTCCTGCGCGCCGACCCGCCGATCCTGGCGGACGGTCGTGTCACAGCGGAATCCCTCGCCGAACTGGGCGCCTCACGGCTGGAGTTGCTGGTGATGCTAGGGGGCGGCGGCTGGACGATGAGCGGGCGCGAGGAGGAGATCCGCACCGCGGAGGAGGCCTCCGCGCCGGTCGAGCGGCGGCTCGCCGCGCAGGGGCGGCTCCTGCGCGGCGGGGAGGGGACGGCGCCCGTGGTGGCGCTCACCTTCGACGACGGTCCGCACCCCGAACACACCCCGCGGATCCTGGAGGTGCTGCGCCGCCACGACGCCCCGGCCGCCTTCTTCTGCATCGGCCTGCACGCCCTGGCGTACTCCGGCGTGGTGCGCCGAATCGCCGACGAGGGCCACACACTGGGCAATCACACCTGGTCGCACGCCTACCTCCCGGACCTCGGCCCGATCGAGCTGCACCGTCAACTGTCCTTCACTGCTGAGGCGATTGCGGCGGCGGCCGGGGGCGGCCCGGTGCCGTGGCTCCGGCCCCCGTACGGCGGGCGCAGCCCCGAACTCCTGGAGCGGGTGGCGGAGTCGGGGCTGACGACGGTGCTGTGGGACGTCGAGACCAACGACTGGGCCCGGCCCGGGCCGGAGGTCGTCGCCGAACGCGTGCTGAGGCGAGTCCGGCCGGGCTCCATCGTGCTGATGCACGACGGCGGCGGCGACCGGTCCCAGACCGCGGCCGCCCTGCCCGCGGTGATCACGGGCCTGCGCGACCGCGGCTACCGCCTGGTCGCACTGGAACAGTTGGCAGCCGGGCGCGCCGAAGCGCGCCGCTCCACGGCCGGTGCACCCACGAGCCATTGACGGCGGCGGAGGTGGCCCAGGATATCGCCCTGAGACCAGCTTGATGGCATCGGTGAGCCACCGATGTCATCGTCCGCTACGAGGCCGTCGGATGCTCTGACGCACCAATGTGCACCAGTGCTATGTTCCCATCGCGGGTCCAACGGCAGTTGCTGGGCACGGGGGCTGGGGTGGCTTTGCTGGAAGCGCTGATCACGACCGTTACGGGTGCGGCCTCGGCGACCGTGGGAGTGCTGGTGGGCGGGATCGTTACGAGACGAGGCCAGGACCATCAGTGGTCGCGGGATCAGCAGTTGGTTGCCTACCAGGAACTCCTCAGTCACTACGCCAAGTTCACGATGGTGATCAAGCGCGCACACGCCGACCGTCGCGGCTGGGACTACGACTGGGCCGAGTGGAGCGCCGTTCTGACGCGGGTCAGCTTGATCGCTCCCTCAGAGGTCGCGGTAGAGGTCGACCGCTTCGGGCAGTCGGTCGATCGCTTCTTGGACCGCGTCGCGCGAGAGGTCGATCCGGTCCGTACTCCGCTCGGCGAAGAGGAGTTCCGGGAGGCCGGCGCGGAGGTGGCTCAGAAAGTGTTGGGTAATTGATCAACTTCATGGCGTGATCCACTGGTGGTGATCTTTGCGTTGCCCTGTCCGCGAAGATCACCGCCATGTGTGTCTGTGCGTGCAAGCCGTCCTATGACTCGTCGTTGACGGACGCTCAGTGGGCGGCGATCGAGCCGCTGCTGCCGGTGCGGGATCTGCGCCGGGCCGGCCGTCCGTTGAAGTTCCCGCGTCGGCTGGTCGTGGACACTGTGCTGTACGTGCTGGTCAGCGGCTGTGCGTGGAGGCTGGTGCCGCATGATCTCGCCCCGTGGGACGTGGCCTACCGCTGGTTTCGCGCGTGGACGGCGGACGGCACCTGGGACCGGGTTCACGACACGCTGCGCGAGCGGGTCCGGGTGGCGGACGGCCGGGACCCGCAGCCCTCGGCGGCGGTGCTGGATTCGCAGTCGGCCCGCAGCCACCAGGGCGGGCAGGCGATCGGCTACGACGCGGGCAAGCGGGTGCGGGGCCGTAAGCGGCACCTGCTGGTGGACACCTGCGGGCTCGTGCTGCGGGCGGTGGTGCACTCGGCCTCGGTGCAGGACCGGGCGGGCGCGAAGCTGGTCCTCAGCGGGATCCGGAACCTGTTTCCGCAGGTCGGGCTGGTCTGGGTCGACGGCGGCTACGTGAATGTGGTCGACGCGGGCCTGGTCGGCTGGGCGGCCGAGCACGAGAACCTGGAGATCGTCGCGGTGCCGCGCAATGCGGATGTGAAAGGGTTCCAGGTGCTGCCCCGCAGGTGGGTGGTCGAGCGGACATTCTCCTGGCTGGGACGGTGCAGACGGTTGGCACGGGACTACGAGCGCAAGACCGCGCACGCCGAAGCGATGATCAAGGTTGCGATGATCCGGCTCATGGCCGCCCGCCTCGCCGGCGAGGAGGTCGAACCGCGCGGCCCCATCGAGACCGAAGCAGCCCGCCGCCTCGCCGACGACCTCAAGAACCAGTAATCATCCGATTACCCAACACTTTCTCAGTCGCAGATACGCCTGGTCAATGCGATGCGGCTTTCGCTGGGAGGTGGAAGGAAGACGCTGGCCTTCTGGATTGGCGGGTCACCGGCTGGCCCGGAGACTCGCGGATCGTTGTAGCGGTCACAGCCATTCGTTGATGACGGCGATGGTGACCGTGGCCTCGTAGCGGACGGCCAGTTCTTCCTCGGCCGCAGCGAGCGCAACCGCGAGCGTGACCCCGACGCCGACCGCCACGCCGACCCCGACGCCGACCCCGACCGTGACCGCCACGGGCGCTCCGGTCGACGCCTCCGGCGCGTTCGACCCCGCGGTGGCCTTGGCACAGGCTGACCGGACGCCGTATGCCGCGACGGTGACCATGAAGACGACCGCGACGGCGGACGGCCAGGGGTCCGTCATTACCGCGACCGGCCGGGCCAACTTCAACACGCCGGGGCACGAGAGCCGCCGCGAAACGAAGATGATGCTCAGCAACAGCGACGAGCCGATGTTCTGGATGGAGTCGGTGAACACCGGTTACGGCATCTTCATGCGGGACAAGTCCAAGCCGGGCAGCACCTGGAGCCGGAGCCCGTCGGCTCGCAGCGAAGACGCCACGGACGACGATGGCGCCGGCACCTACGCCAAGGCGCTCACCGAGGCCGGCCCGGCCGCCCGCAAGGGGATGGAGCAGAAGAACGGGGTGTCGGCCTACCACCTCGGCGCTCGCCTGACGGCCGCCCAGCTCAAGGTGATCGACCCCAAGGACTACAAGAAGATGTCCGACCAGGGCGTCAGCGCCAAGGACTACGACGTCTGGATCGACCGGGCCGGGCGCATCCTGGCCCAGACGCAGTCCATGGAGGTGCCCAAGGACGGCAGCATCGTCACATCGGTCATCACCGTGACCTACACGGATTTCGGGCCCCGCGAGACCTTCACCGTGCCGACCATCACCGTCAGCTGACCCACGACCCGACGCCCCCTGAGCCGTCCCGCCCGAGTCCGGTGCTCGGGCGCGACAGCTCAGCCGCACAGGCCCCGTCACACCAGTTGCCGTAGCCGGCCCCGCCTGGCCCTACTCATTGACATCGCGAGTTCGGCCGGAGTACCTGCCGCGACCTCCCCACCGGGTGACCGCCCCCGCTGCTCCGTCAGGCGGTCTGCCGGGCCGGTCGCTAGCATGAGAGCCGCCGAACGAACGGCATGAATCGGGCCCTTTCCTCCGGGAACGGGCCCGCCCCAACAGGTGGTCCGCCGCAGCCGACGCGCCGAGGCGCGGATGCACCCCGGAGGGAAGACCGAACCGTGAGCACTGCTCCCGCCACCGGATCCTCGCGCTACCTGGTGCTGGCGGCGATGATCTTCGCCGTCGCGATGACCTTCATCGACCAGACCATCGTGTCGATCGCCGTACCGAACATCCAGCAGGAGCTGGACCTCACCAGTACGGGGGTGCAGTGGGTGGTCAACGCCTACCTGCTCACCCTGGCGGCGTTCTTCGCCTTCGGCGGCCGGCTCGCCGACACGGTCGGTCACCGCAGGATGGTGACACTCGGGGTGCTGGTCTTCGCGGGTGCCTCGGCCTGTTGCGGCTTCACCCCCACCGGGAGCCTGGCCGAGGCGTGGCTGGTCGTCTTCCGCGCCGTCCAGGGCTTCGGCGGCGCCATCATGTTCCCGGCGGCCCTGGCGATCGTGGTGCAGAACTTCGCGCTGCGGGAGCGGGGGAGGGCGCTGGCCCTGTTCTTCGGCGTCGCGGGCGGTCTGACCGCGATCGGACCGGTCCTCGGCGGCTACCTGACCGAATGGACCTGGCGGGCCATCTTCTGGGTGAACCTGCCGGTGGCGGCGGTCGCGCTGGTGCTGATCGCGATCTCCAAGCCGGTGACGGAGAGCCGGCCGGCGCCCATGGACTACCGGGGCCTGGCCCTGATCGCCGGCGGCGTCGCGCTGAGCGTCTTCGGGTTCCAGCAGTCCCAGGTCTGGGGCTGGTCGAATCCGGCGATCTGGCTCTGCATCGCGGCCGGTGTCCTGCTGCTGGTCGTCTTCGTGGCCGTGGAGAAGCGCACCCCCTCACCGCTGATCCAGGTGGACATCTTCCGCATCCGTGCGTTCTCCGTGCAGAACCTGGTGCTCGGCATCTCGATGCTGGTCTTCGTCCCGGTGTTCTTCTTCTCCAGCGAGTACGCGCAGATCGCACTGGGCGACTCCTCCTCGGAGGCCGGGGTCTTCCTGCTCTACTTCTTCATCGGGTTCGTGATCGCCTCGCAGATCGGCGGGCGGATGCTCGACCGGGGCGGCGCGAAGCGACCGGTGGTGCTCGGGTGCGTCCTGGCCGCGGTCGGGTTCTACCTCTGGGCGGGCGACGCGACCACGCTGGACTTCAGCGACCAGCAGTGGGACGTGGTGCTGGCCGGCGCGGGCATGGGCTTCATGCTCAGCCCCTCCAGCACCGACGCGGTCAACCGCGCCTCGCGGTTGTCCTACGGCGAGGCGACCGGCATCACCCAGACGGTCCGCAACTACGCCGCGAGCCTGGGACTGGCCGTGCTGGGCACCGTCCTGGTGACCGAACTGCGGTCCCGGCTGACCGACTCCCTGGTCGCCCAGGGCCTGCCGCACGAGCAGGCGGTGTCCACGGCCGCCCACCTCTCCCAGGTCCAGGCGCAGAGCGGTGGGAACACCGCGGACATCCCGCCGTTCTTCCGGGCCGACTTCGCCGAGGCCACCCAGACGGTCCTCTACTGGATGGCGGCCATCATGGCGGTGGCCGCCGTGGTGGCGATGGTCGGTCTGCGTCCGGGCGTGCAGGCCGAGACCGCGGCCGAGGAGCAGGAGCCCCTGCCGACCGGCGACAGACCGGGCCAGGTCTAGGGCGACGGGCGGACCCCGGCCCGTGTGGGCTCCGGGCCGTCCGACCGGACGGCCCGGAGCCACGGCGTAGCAAGTGGTCGAGCGAGCGATCGACCTGGGGCGGAGCGGGGCTAACGGGGGCTGAGCAGGCAGAACTCGTTGCCCTCCGGGTCGGTCAGGATCCGCCACGAGATGGCGGACTGGTCGATGCCCGGGTCGGAGGCGCCCAGAGCGCGCAGCCTGGCCTCCTCGGCTGCCGGGTCGTCACCGCGGTAGGGGCTGATGTCCAGGTGGACGCGGTTCCACCCGCTCTTGGTGTCGGGGGTGCGGACGAACTCCAGGTAGGGGCCGACGCCGTGGGCGGAACGCATGGTCGCGTGGTCGTCGGCGACCTCGTGCACCGTCCAGTCCATTGCCTCGCCCCAGAACCGGGCCATCGCCCGCGGGTCGGTGCAGTCGACCACCACCGCGGCGATCGGCCCGGTGTCCCGGTAGATCTCCCGGGGCTCCAGGACGCAGAACTCGTTCCCCTCCGGGTCGGCCATGACCGTCCAGGGGACGTCGCCCTGCCCCACGTCGGCGAGCGTCGCGCCGAGGTCCTTCAGACGGGCGACGAGCTCCGCCTGGTGGGCCGCCGAGGTGGTGGCCAGGTCGAGGTGCACCCGGTTCTTCACCGTCTTGGGTTCCGGGCGGGCGATGAGGTCGATGCAGACGGCCGTGGGGTCGGGGTAGGTGAAGCCGACCGGTTCGAGGTTGGTCACGCCGGGGCCCTCGCTGTCGACCCCCCAACCGAGTGCCTCAGCCCAGAACCGGCCGAGCGCGTCGTCGTCCTGGGCCTTCATGTTGATCTGCACGAGTCGTGTTGCCATGCCGCAGATTCTAGATCTTGAGCCGGCCGGTTTCAGCGGGGTTCCAGGGCGTCGGGCCACCTGCCTGGCCCGAAGGTCCGACCCGTACTCCGGCCACCCGTCACCCGGCGGTCCCTGCTGCCCGGTTGCGGCCGCCGATAATTCGCTTGCGTCCGGCTCGGGACCGGATATGCTGTGCCAGTCCTCGTGATTGCCGTGGTCGGAGCCCCTCTCCACGCGGTGCCGGGCGAGGTTTTGACGAAGAGGAGGTGTGTACGAGTGGTTGCCGCCCTGTCGCGGCGCGCCTTCGTGTGCGCGCCCTACGCCGTTCTCTTCCGTCATTCGCCCACCGGCTGACGACGCGCCAGTATCGGCGCCACGGTGGGCCGTTCCTCTGGAGCCACCGCAGTGCGCGAGCGTTACACCGACAGCGATTCCTTCTCCCGTATCCGCCCCAAGGGCGCTCCTCGGCGCGGCCGCCGGTCCGACCGGTTCGACGACGCCGAATCCCAGTACCCCGAATTCGCCTCCTTCGAGGCCGAGTTCACGCAGTTCAACGACTACACCGAGGCCGCCGAGGCCGCCGAATCCCACGAATACTCCGAGTACCCCGGGTACTCCGAGTACTCCGCCTACCCCGAGGACGCCGGCGTCCTCCCCGCCCCGGCCACCGACGGTCCGGCCGAGGGTGACCGCTGGTCCACCTGGGACCAGTCCACCCCCACCGAGAAGGGGCCGGAGCCGCGCCCCGACTGGGTGGTCACCGAGCTGGCCGCCGTCGACACCGAGCTCGGGATCGTCAAGACCGGCAAGGAGGCCGACGTCTTCCTGCTGGAGCGCGGCGTCCCGGGTACCGAGCGGCGCACGCTGATGGCCGCCAAGCGCTACCGCGACGCCGCCCACCGGATGTTCCACCGCGACTCCGGCTACCTGGAGGGCCGTCAGCACAAGGAGTCCCGGGTGTCCCGGGCCATGGCCAAGCGCACCGCCTTCGGCCGCGAGGCCATCGCGGGCCAGTGGGCGGCCGCCGAGTTCGGCGCGCTGTGCCGGCTCTGGTCGGCCGGCGTGGCCGTCCCCTACCCGGTGCAGATCACCGGCACGGAGATCCTGATGGAGTTCGTCGGCACCGCCGACGGCACGGCCGCGCCCCGGCTCGCGCAGCTGCGCGCCGAGGAGGCGGACGTCGAGGACCTCTGGGAGCAGCTCGGCCGCAGCCTCTCGGTGCTCGCCGCCGACGGCTACGCCCACGGGGACCTCTCCGCCTACAACATCCTGGTCCACGAGGGCCGGCTGGTGATCATCGACGTCCCGCAGATCGTGGACGTGATCGCCAACCCGCGCGGGCGCTCGTTCCTGGAGCGGGACGTGCGCAACGTCGGCGCCTGGTTCGTCTCCCGGGGACTGGCCGAGCGACGCGTCGACGAGCTGGTCGGCGAACTGGCCTTCGACGCGCGGCTGGGGTGAGCCGGTGCACGCGTGAGCGGGCGGGCGGGCCGGTCCCCGGTGAGGGGACCGGCCCGCCCGCCCCCGGCCCGGCCGGCATCACGCCGTACCGGACCGGGGGCCGCGGTGTCCTGCCCGCCGAGCGCCCTCAGGCGAGGTCGACGAGGCTGCGGTAGTCCTCGCTCCACAGGTCCTCGTCCGCTTCGGGCAGCAGCAGGGCGCGGTCCGGCCGCAGCGCGTCGATCGCCCCCGCGTCGTGGGTGACCATCACGATCGCCCCCGGGTACGTGCCGACCGCGGCCAGCACCTCGCCCCGGGAGGCGGGGTCGAGGTTGTTGGTCGGCTCGTCCAGCAGCAGGACGTTCGCCCCGGAGTGGACCAGCCCCGCCAGGGCCAACCGGGTCCGCTCCCCGCCGGAGAGGACGCCGGCCGGCTTGTCGGCGTCGTCCCCGGAGAACAGGAACGCGCCGAGCACGTGCCGGGCCTCGCCGTCGCTCAGGTGCGGTGCGGCGGCTGCGAGGTTCTGCCGGACGGTGCGCTCCCGGTCGAGGGTGTCGTGCTCCTGGGCGAAGTAGCCCAGGCGCAGACCGTGCCCGTGGACCACCCGGCCGCTGTCCGGCCGTTCCGCCCCGGCCAGGAGACGCAAGAGCGTGGTCTTGCCCGCGCCGTTGAGCCCCAGCACCACCAGTCGGCTGCCGCGGTCCACGGACAGGTCCACCCCGGTGAGGACGGGGCGGCCGCCGTAGGACTTCGCCAGGCTGATCGCGCCCAGCGGCGTCCGACCGCACGGGGCCGGCTCGGGGAGCCGGATCCGGGCCACCTTCTCGGTGCGCCGCACCGGTTCCAGGTCGGCGACCATCCGGTCCGCGCGGCGGGCCATGCTCCTGGCCATGACGGCGGTGGCCGAGCGCGCCTTCATCCGGTCCGCCTGGGTGTGCAGCGCGGCGGCCTTGCGCTCGGCGTTCGCCCGCTCCCTGGCCCGGCGGCGGGCGTCGGCGTCCCGCTGCGCCAGGTAGCCGGGCCAGTCGGTGTTGTGGATGTCGATCGCCGCCCAAGTGGCGTCCAGATGGAAGACCCGGTTGGTGAGGTCGGCGAGCAGCCCGGTGTCGTGGCTGATCACCACCAGGCCGCCCCGGTGCCGCAGCAGGAAGGTGCGCAGCCAGGTCAGCGAATCGGCGTCCAGGTGGTTGGTCGGCTCGTCCAGCAGCAGGGTTCCGCCCTGGCCGGCGAACAGGATCCGGGCCAGCTCCGCCCGGCGCTTCTGACCGCCCGACAGGGCGCCGACCGGTTCGCCCAGGGCGTGCTCCGGCAGCCCGAGGCCGGCGGCGACCCGGGCCGCCTCGGCCTGGGCGGCGTACCCGCCGCCGGCCTGGAACGCGGCCTCGGCGCGCGTGTAGGCGTCCATCGCCCGCTCCAGCGCCCCCGCGCCGCGGGCGTCGGCCATCGCGGCCTCGGCGGCGCGGAGCCGGCGCAGGCTCTCGTCGAGCCCGCGCGCGGACAGGATCCGGTCGAGGACGGTGACGGACGTGTCGGCGGCGTGCGAGTCCTGGGGGAGGAAGCCGACCGGCCCGGTCCGGGTGATCGCCCCCGCGGCGGGCGCCGTGTGGCCGGCGAGGGCGGTCATGAGGGTGGTCTTGCCCGCCCCGTTGCGGCCGACCAGGCCGATGCGGTCGCCGGGGGAGACGGTGAAGGAGATGTCGGACAGCAGCAGGCGCGCGCCGGCGCGCAGCTCGACACCGCGAACGGTAAGCATGGGGTAACGCTCCGAAATAGCAAGAGGACACACTTCTGGCGTGGAAGCGGGTCCTCAGCTAGGAGATTCGGGGCGTAGACATGCGGTCACGGTAACAAGCGGGCGTGGCGCCGTGCACCTGCTTTTCCCGCGGTTGCCGTTGCTGCTGTTGCTGCTGCTGGGGCGCGGCGGCTCCGACCCGCCGGGGCGCACCTCACGTCCGGCGGTCGGCCGAGCGCGGTCGCCGTGCCGGTGAGGCCGGGCGGTGTCGGGTGAGGCCGGGCGGTGCCGGGTGGTGCCAGATGGGGCCGACCGGCCCTGTCGACCCTGGTGATCCGCCCGCACTCGGATGAGGGTCGAAGCACCTGTGGGAGCGCGCGAGTGCCCTCACCCGAAGCGGCGGGGGAGGAGCGATGAAAGAGATCACACGAACGGAATGGTTCGCCCTCGGTGTCGTCACCATGACGGCGGCCGGGGCGGCACACGCCGTCGCGGGCGCGGCCAACATCGCCCGGGACATGATGCGACCGCAGCCGGCCGGCGGCTCCGCAGGGCCCGGCGGGGCGGTGCCGCTGCCGGTGAGCGGACGCAGCGGGTGGATCCTCTTCGGCGCGATGGTCCTCGCCGGGAGCCTGGTCTACCACATCGCCTCCGACACCGAACAGATCCTGAAGGAGATCCTTGGCGCCACCCGCTCCGTGCGCTGACCCGCCGCCACCGGCGGCGCAGCACGCGACCGCCTCGGCCGCCCACCGCTCCACCGCGAGCCGTGCGACCTCCTGCGGACACCCTCGGGATCGCGCCGGCACACCGGTGTGAGAGGGTCGGCGCCCGGACACGAGGAGGCGCCGATGCAGGGGAGCGGGTCCGGGGCCGTGGGCGGCCCCGGCAACGGGACGGGCCCGGGGGGTGCCTCCGGGCCGGCGAGCGGGGCACTCCCGGTGAGCAGCGCCGCGCCGGGCGGGCGGGTCCTGGTGGTGGACGACGACGCGGCGATCCGGCGCAGCCTGGAGCGCGGCCTCCGACTGAGCGGCTTCTCGGTGTCCCTCGCCGAGGACGGCGAGACCGCGCTCGCCCGGATGCCCACCGACGCGCCGGACGTCCTGGTCCTCGACGTGTCGATGCCCGGCGTCAGCGGCGCCGAGGTCTGCCGCAGCCTGCGCGCCCGCGGCGACGACATCCCCGTACTGATGCTCTCGGCGCTGGACGAGCCCGCCGACCGGGTCGCCGGACTGCAGGCCGGCGCCGACGACTACCTCGTCAAGCCGTTCGCGCTGGAGGAGCTGGTCCTGCGGCTGCGGGCCCTGCTGCGCCGCCGCCCGCCGCAGCCGGACGACCGCGTGGTCGCCGGACCGCTCACCATCGACCCGGGCACCCGTCAGGCCCGCCTGGACGGTGAGGAACTCCGGCTCACCCGGCGGGAGTTCGAGCTGCTCACCCACCTCGCCCGGAACACCGGCCTGGTCCTCTCCCGGGAGCTGCTGCTGGAGCGCGTCTGGGGCTACGACTTCGACGTCCGCAGCGACGCCGTCGACACCTTCGTCAGCTACCTGCGGCGCAAGACCGAGGCCGGCGGACGGCCCCGGCTGATCCACACCGTCCGGGGTGTCGGCTTCGTGCTGCGGCTGCCGGACGGAGCCGCCCGCCCGTCCGAGGGCGCCGCCCCGGCGCCCGCCCCGACCCGGCCCGGTCCGCGGTGAGGCTCTCCACCCGGATCGCCCTCTGGGCCGCCGCCGTGGTGCCACTCCTGGTGGTGCTCGCCGGCCTGCTGCTCCTGCCCCTGGTCGGCCGCGACCTGCGGCACCAGCAGGACGCCCGGCTCAACGACCGCGCGGCAGCCCTCCTGCCGGGCGTGCGGGCGCTGGTGGCCGCCGACAGCAAGGGCCGCCCCAAGGTCGAACAGAACCAGCAGCGCAAGGTGGTGGACGCCGCCCTCGACCTGGGCGTGCGGGTGACCGGCGCGGACGGCACGGTCCTGCTCTCCGTCGGCCCGCAGCCCGACGGCCCCGGGGCCTTCCCGGCCGTGCCCGGCGGCCCGGTCACCGTACGGGAGCACGGCACCGCCTGGCGGGTCCTCACCGTCGCCGTCACCACCGCCGGCGGAACGAACGGCGGCACCGGCGCCGGCGTCAACGGTGGCGCCGGCCTGCTCTGGGTGGTCACCCCCACTGGGCCGGCGGACCGCGAGGCGGCCGTGGTGCGGCGGCGCGTCCTGCTGGTGGCCCTGGTGTCGGCGCCGGTCTCCGCAGTCATCGGCTTCGCGCTCGCCGAGCGGGCCACCGCCCCGCTGCGCCGCCTCAGCCGCCGCGCCGCCGTCCTGGACCCGGCGGCACCGGCCCCGTCCGGCGGCACCGGGCCCGCAGACGGGAGCGCCGGCAGGCCCGTAGGCGGGTCCACTGGTGGGCCGGGCGACGGCCCCGGCGGTCACGGCTTCGCCGCCGAGCGGACCGGGACCACCGAGGTGGACGAGCTCTCCGCGGCCCTCGCCCTGCTGCTGACCCGCTACGACGAGCAGGCCCGGCGCACCGCTCAGGCCCTGGACACGGCCCGCTCGTTCTCCGCCGACGCCTCGCACGAGCTGCGCACCCCGCTGATGAGCCTGCGCACCAACCTCGACGTGCTGGCCGCCCACCCCGACCTGTCCGCCACCGACCGGGCGGAGATCGTGGCCGAGCTGGGGGAGGACCACACCCGGCTGCTCGACCTGCTCACCGCGCTGAGCACCCTGGCCCGGGGCGACCTCGTCCAGCTGGACGCGTTCCACCCGGTCGACCTCGCCGAACTCGTAGACGCGGCAGCGGACGAGGCCCGGCGCCGCCACCCGGGGGCCGGGTTCACCGTGGATGCCCCGGAGGAGATGAGGGTGTTCGGCTGGGAGTCCGGCCTGCGGATCATGCTCGCCAACCTGCTCGGCAACGCCGCCGTGCACGGCCGCACCGGCCACGCCCCGGCACGCGTCACGGTGCGGCTCGCCGCCGAGGGCGCGGTGGCGCGGCTCACCGTGGACGACACCGGCCCAGGGGTCCGGCCCGAGGACCGGGAGACCGTCTTCCAGCGGTTCCACCGCCGGCGCGACAGCCCCGGCTCGGGCCTCGGGCTCACCCTCGTCGCCCAGCAGGCCGCCCTGCACCGCGGAACGGTCGGCATCACCACACCGCCCGGTGGCACCGGCTGCCGGGTCGAAGTGACGCTGCCGCTCCCGCGCCCGGACGCGCCGACCGTCGAGCTGCCGGCCCGCCGGGACTGGATCGCCGCCCGGAGCCGCTGAGCACCTCGTCGGCCACGGCGGCGGGCCGTCCCCGTTCCACAGGGATTCCACAAGAAGCATCCCTACGCTCCTGGCCACCACCTCCGGTCGGCCGGGCCCGTAACCGGCCGACCGGGGGTTCTCGACGGAGAAAGGACGATGCCTCATGCCCGCTGCCAACCTCCTCCCCGCCGGCCGCCGGATCGCCGCGCTCGGCGCCCTCGCCCTGGCCGGCTCGCTGCTCGTCGCCGCGCCCGCCCAGGCCGACGGTTCGCCGTCGGGCGCCCCGGCCGCCGCGACGACCCCGAAGGGCGACGGGGCCAAGGGCATCTGCAAGCGGCTGCCCAAGACCGAGGACCGCGTCACCAAGGCGCTGAACCGGCTCAACGGCGACGCCACCGTGGTCGGCTCGGTCGCCCGCCTGGAGCAGCGGGTCGCGAACGCCAAGTCCGCCGGCCACGCCGAGATCCAGACCTACCTCAGCGACCGCCTGACCGCCCGCAAGGCCATGGTCACCACGCTGCAGACCCGGCAGAAGGACCTCAAGTCCGTGGCGACCTGGTGCGCCGCCCAGGGCGAAGGGTCCGGCAAGTGAGCCGCCGCCCCGCCGCGGCACTCGCCGCCGTCCTCCTCGCCGGGGCCGCCATGCTCACCGCCTGTGGTCCTGCCGGCGGCGACGGGGACGCCAAGTCCGGCCGGGCCGACAGCTCTCAGGTCGACGACATGCAGCAGAAGCTGGACGCCGCCGAGAGCGCCGCCGCCCAGGCGGACGCCGACGCCGCAGCCGACAACGGCTGACGCCCGGGCGCCTCTCGGCAGGACAGCCCGGCCGAGGGGGCCGGGCTGTCCTGCCGGCGCCCTCGGCCCGGGTGTTCCTGCGTCAGAACGGCCTACGGGCTCGTAGTCGCCGGCGCCGATCAGCCGCGCGGCGAACCCACCCGCCGGGCGTCGGTTGCCGAAGACGAAGGTGATCCCGCGCCTGCCCCGGACTTGGGAACTGGTAACCGGGGGCCCCGGCGGTCGGTGCCGAGGCCCCCTGCGGGAGTGGTGATCACCTGTCGACGGCGTCGGTCACGCGGTTCCAGGTGTCCAGGTCCGCGGTGCGGGCCTGGAGGGCGGCGCGCATGCCGGTGGCGCCGGAGGTGCCGAGGGCCAGGCGCAGCGGGGGGTTGGGGCTGTCGACCGCGGTCCGGATGCCTTCGGCGATCCGGGCCGCGGAGGAGAACGCGGACGCGGGCAGTTCCCCGATGCCCTTCTGGACCTCGCGGACGGTCCGGTCGTAGTCGTCGAGGCCGGCGGCGACGTCGAGGTTGGACAGGAAGGGGGTGGCGGTCATTCCGGGCTGGATGATCGTGACCTTGATGCCGAGTGGTGCGACCTCGGCCACCAGTGCGTCCGACAGTCCCTCGACCGCGTACTTGGTCGCGGCCAGCAGTCCCACGCCGGGGTGGGCGGACTGCCCGTAGACCGATGAACCCTGGAGGACGTGTCCGGACCGCTGGGAGCGGAGTACCGGCAGCGTCGCGCGGAGCACGTTGAGCACGCCGAAGACGTTGGTGTCGAACACGGCGCGGGCCTGCGTGTCGGAGGCTTCCTCGACTGCTCCGAAGAGTCCGTAGCCGGCGTTGTTGGCCACCACGTCGATGCGGCCGAACCGCGAGTGCGTGCGCTCCACCGCTTCCCGGACGGCCTGCTCGTCACGCACGTCGGCGGGGACGAGGAGCAGGCGGTCGCCGTGAATTTCGGTCAGTTCGTGCAGGGGAGCGGTGTCGCGGGCGATCGCCGCGACGGCCTCGCCGTTCTCCAGTGCCTGGCGGGTCAGTTCGCGGCCGATGCCGGAGGTCGCGCCGGTGATGAGCCAGGTGCGGGGGCCGGCCTGCTGGTGGGAAGTTCCATTCATGTTGCGACCGTAAGGCGTTAGCTCGTAACGCGTCAAGCGAGGTGGGGCGACCCGTTGCCTGTTACGCGGCTTAGTGCCTCTTCCGGCTGCTGTAGCATGGGGCGATGAGCAGCGCTGCAGCCGGACCTGCGGAACCCAGCCCGCGCACCGTCGTGCCGATGGTGGAGACCGTGCTCGCGTTCGTGAACACGCGCGCGGACGGAGGCGGCCGGCAGGAGCTGTTCGGGGACGGGCAGGCGTTCGCGGCGTGGCTCGCGGAGCGCGACGAGTTCGGCGGCGAGTTCGGCGGCGAGACGGTGGCGACCGACGCCGATGCCGCGGCCGCCCGCGAACTGCGGGACGCCCTGGTGACCCTGCTGCTGGCGCACTCGGGCGACGAGGGGAGCCTGGGCGAGTCGCTGCGGCACGCCGAGCAACACCTGCGGCGCGCAGGCACGCTCTACCCGCTGGCGACGGTGGTCACGGCCGGTGGTGTCGAGCTGGCGTCGCCGCAGGCAGGGGTGCCGCGTGTGTTCGGGACCGTCCTGGCCGCGGTGACGACCTTCGCGCAGACCGGCGACTGGGGGCGCATCAAGGCGTGCCGCAACCCCCCGTGCCATTTCGGCTTCTTCGACCGCACCCGCAACGGGTCGGGGCTCTACTGCAGTACCGGGTGCGGCTCCCAGGTGTCCATGCGCAACTACCGCCGGCGGCAGCGCCGCGGGAGTGACGCACCGCCGGAGGCGTGAGGCCGCGGGTGGCCGCTTCGTGGTCCTGGCCCCCGCGCCCGCCGGCTTCGGTCCGAGGACGGCAACCCGCCGAGAGTCCTACCTCCGGAGGCGTCGGCTCACGTGGTCGGGACGACGACGACGGGGCACTCGGCGTGCTGGACGACGGTCTGGCTGGTGGAGCCGAGTCGGCCGAAGGGGCCGCGGGGGCTGCCGTGGCGGCCGACGACGAGGAGCGTGCGGCCGGACGAGGCGGACACCAGCTCCTTCGCCGGGCTGGAGCGGGCGAGGGTCGTGGTCACGGAGACGTCCGGGAAGCGCTCGCGCCAGCCCACCAGCACCTCGGCGAGCATCCGCTTGTGCTCGCCCTCGATGTGCGACTCCTCGTACACCACCGGGACTTCGTGGCCGGGGCCCATCAGCATCGGATAGGTCCAGGCATGGACGACGTACAGCGGTAGCGCCAGCCGCCGGGCCGCCAGGAAGGCGTACGCGAGCACCGGCTCCTCGTGCTCCTCGCCCTCGACGCCGACCACCACGGCGGGGTCGGCCGCCGGCTCGGCGGTGCGGACCACCACGACCGGGCAGGGCGCCTGCGCGGCCAGATGGAGGGTGGTCGAGCCGAGGAGGAGTTTGGGGAACCCGCCCGAGCCGCGGGCGCCGACGACCAGCAGCGTCGCCTCCTCCGCCGCCGCGGTCAGGACTTCGCGCGGTTTGCCGTCCACGAGGTCTGCGGTGACCAGGAGCCTCGGGTGCAGGGCGGCGACCCGGGCGCGCTCGACGGCCAGCAGGGCTCCGTCCTCCTCCCGGCCGGAGGGCAGTTCGGGGGCGCGCACCAGGCGCAGCGTGAGTTGTCGGAGCACTGCCTCCTCGGCGGCCCAGTCGAGGGCGGCCTCGCTCGGCTCCGATGCGTCGATCCCCACGGTGACGGGTCCGTTCAAGGCGCATCCTCCAGTTCGCGGCGCAGCGCCGGTCGGCCGGTGGGTCCAGGCTATGCCCGCTCCCGGTGGGCCGCCGGTCGGCGGCCGGCGGGCCGGCCGGGCGCGCAGCCGTGCGGGCGCGCCCGACCCGTACGGCTGCGCGCCCGGCGGCGTCCGCTGGTGCGCCCGACCGGCCCGGCGCGGAGAATCGGTGGGGTGACCGCCCCGGAGACCCAGGGAGCAGGCGATGGACGCGAGCGAGCCGGCGGTGGGGGGTCGACCGGTACGGGTGTTCCTGCTGGACGACCACGAGGTGGTCCGGCGCGGAGTACGGGACCTGCTGGAGGCCGAGCCGGACATCGAGGTCGCCGGCGAGGCGGCCACGTGCGCGCAGGCGCTGGCCCGCATCCCTGCGCTGCGGCCGGACGTCGCGATCCTGGACGTGCGGCTGCCGGACGGTGACGGGGTCACCGTCTGCCGGGAGTTGCGGGACCGCCTGCCCGGGCTGGCCTGCCTGATGCTGACCTCGTTCGACGACGACGACGCGCTGCTCGACGCGATCATGGCCGGTGCGGCCGGGTACGTGCTGAAGCAGGTCAAGGGCGCCGACCTGGTGAGCGCGGTGCGCACGGTGGCGTCTGGCCAGTCCATGCTCGACCCGGCGACCACCCGGAAGCTGATGGAGAGCCTGCGCCACCACGAGGAGAGCGAGACGGAGGCGGCGCTCGCCCAGCTGACCCCGCGCGAGCGGGAGATCCTCGCCCTGGTGGGGGAGGGCAAGACCAACCGGCAGATCGGCCAGGAGCTCTACCTCGCCGAGAAGACGGTGAAGAACCACGTCTCGCGGTTGCTCGCCAAGCTCGGTGTGGAGCGCCGCCTCCAGGCGGCCGTCCTCGCCGCGCACGCCGATCCGGAGCAGCACCGCCACCACCCGCACTGAGCGGCCGTGGCCGCACCGAGTGGCCGTGCCTCCACGGAGCAGTGGGTGCCCGTACGGGGCTTCAGGGGCACGGAGTTCCGGCGTGGAGCCCGTCGGGCCGGCGGATAGAGCCGAACGGCCCATGCGGTGCGCGCGGTGCCGACCGCACGGTGGAAGTGGGGCGGAAGCGCCCGCAAGCCCGGCCGAGGAGCCCGCGACACCGGAGGCCGTGACGCCGGAGCCGCAGGCCCGGGGAACAGGAGATCAGGAGATCAGGAGACGGTCATGTCCACCATCGCCCTCGACGCCGCCGCGTTGGAGAAGCTGGTCTCCGCAGCGGTCGCCGCCCCCTCGATCCACAACAGCCAGCCGTGGCACTTCCGGCTCCGGCCGGAGACGTCGACCCTGGAGGTCCGCGCCGCCCGCGAGCGCGCCGTCCCGGCCGCCGACCCGCAGGGCCGGGCCATGCACGTCTCGGTCGGTGCGGCCGTGCTGAACCTGTGCGTCGCCGCGCGGTTCCTCGGCTGGGCACCGCAGGTACGGCTGCTGCCCGACCCGGCCGAACCGGACCTCTTCGCCGCCGTCCAACTGGACGTCTCCGCCCCGGCCCGGGCCCCCGGCACCGACGACCTGTACGAGGCGATCTGGCACCGCCACACCATCCGCACCCCGTTCACCGGCGACCCCGTCCCGCCGGCCGTCCTGGACGAGCTGGTGGCCGCCGCCCGCACGGAGGAGGCGTTCCTGGGCCTGCCCGATGCGGAGGAGACCGCCCGGCTCCTGGAGATCACCGCCGAGGCCGAACGGCGCAACACCACCGACGCCGCCGCGCAGAACGAGAGCCGCAGCTGGGTCCACAGCGGCGACGACCTGCTGCCCTACGGCATCCCGTCCCGCGCGCTGGGTCCGCAGGACCGCACCGGGAACGTGCCGATGCGCGACTTCGCCGCGATCCGTACCGCCGAGCACCGGACCCCCGCCACCTTCGAGCGCGAGCCCCGGATCGCGGTGCTCACCACCGCGCACGACGGACCCGTGGACTGGCTGCGTGCCGGGATCGCCCTGGAGCACGTCCTGCTCGCCGCCACCGTCCACGGGGTCCGGGCCTCGCTGTTCCACCAGGCGATGGAGTGGCCCTACCTGCGCTGGGCCACCCGTGAGCCGCACCAGCGGCCGGGCCACGTCCAGATGCTGATCCGCCTCGGCTACGGACCGGAGGGCGCGGCCACGCCCCGCCTCGCACCCCGGGACGTGCTGGATCCGGAGGACGGGCCGTAGGCCGCCTGTGCATGATGCCCTCAGCCGGCCGGCAGCGGGACCCGCCACAGGAGTTCGGTGCCGCCCTCGGGGCGGCTGCGGGCGGTGAAGGTGCCGCCGAGGGCGGCGGCCCGGTCGGCCAGGTTCGCCAGGCCACTGCGCCGGCCGCCGGTGGGGAGGCCGACGCCGTCGTCCGCCACGGTCAGCGACAGCTCCGACCCCGCGCCGATCGTCACCTCGACCGAGCGGGCGGCGGCGTGCCGGGCGGCGTTGGAGAGCGCCTCCTCCAGCACGGCGATCGCGGCGTCGGCGGTCTCGGCGGGCACGGTGACGTCGAGCAGGCCGGTCATCCGGACGGACGGGGTGAAACCGAGCGTCCGGGAGGCCCGCTCGACCACCTCGACCACCCGGGTGCGCAGGCCGGTGGCGGCCGGGCCGGTCTCCCGCAGGCGCAGGCCGAAGATGGTGGCGCGGATGGTCTTGGCCGTGTCGTCCAGGTCGTCGATGGCCCGCAGCACGCGGTCGGCGGCCTCCGGGTGCTCGATGAAGCGGGTGGCGCCCTGGAGGGTCATGCCGGTGGCGAAGAGCCGTTGGATCGCCAGGTCGTGCAGGTCGCGGGCGATCCGGTCGCGTTCCTGCAGCAGCGCGACCCGCTCGGAGTCGCGGCGGCGCTCGGCGAGCTCCATGGCCACCGCCGCCTGGCCGGCGAAGCCCAGCAGCGGAGCGGACTCGTCCTCGCCGAACAGCGCGGCGCCGGCCGCCCGGGCCAGCATCAGGACGCCGCGCACCCCGTGTTCGGGGGTGCCGATCGGCACCGCGACGGCCGGGCCGAGGCCCTCCCAGCGAGGCGGGCCGGCGGTGATCCGCGGGTCCTTGCGGACGTCGGTGCTGACCACGAGTCCGCCGGTGCGCACGGCGGCGCCGACGAAGGACCCGTCGACGGGGACGACCAGGCCGCGGTGCTGCTGCTCGCCGAGGCCGGAGGCGATCCGCACCTCCAGCTCCTCGGTCTCCGGGAGCGGGAGCGCGACCACCGCGAGGTCCGCGCCGGCGACCTCGGCCGACCGGGTGACCAGCAGGTCGAGGACGTCCTGCTCCGCCTGCCCCGACAGCAGGCCGTTGGTGACCTCCGCGCTCGCCTGGAGCCACCGCTCGCGCAGCCGCGCCCGCGCGTACAGGCGGGCGTTGTCGATGGCGACGCCGGCGGCGACGGCGAGGGTGGCGAGCACCGATTCGTCCTCGGCGTCGAACTCGCCGCCGCCCCGCTTCTCGGTGAGGTAGAGATTGCCGAACACCTTCCCCCGGACGCGGATCGGCACCCCCAGGAAGGAGCGCATCGGAGGGTGGTGGGCCGGGAAGCCGTAGGAGGCCGGGTGGTCGGAGATCCGCGCCAGGCGTAGCGGCTCCGGGCGGCGGATCAGCTCGCCCAGCACCCCGTGCCCGGACGGCAGCGACCCGATCATGCGGACCTGGTCCTCGGTGACCCCCACCGGGAGGAACTGGGAGAGCCGTCGGTCCTCGCCGATCACGCCCAGCGCGCCGTACTCGGCGTCCACCAGGGTCACCGCCGCCTCGACGATGTGGCGCAGCGCCTGTTCGAGCTCCAGGTCGCGCCCGACCGCCAGCACCGCCTCCAGCAGGCTGTGCACCCGGTCGCGGGTGCCCCGGGCCGCGTCCAGCCGGGCCTGGAGCTCGTCCAGCAGTTCGTCGAGCCGCAGCTTCGGCACGGGGGCGGGGCTCTCCGGTCCTTCCGGACGCTCCGAAGTCTCCGAAGTCTCCGAACGCTTCGAACGCTTCGAACGCTCCGAGCGCTCCGATGCGTTGCCCAAGGAATCCTCCGTGGCTCGTCCGACGCCACTGAACGGCCCGCCACTGACCAGCCTAGGGACCGGCGGCCCGCGGTGCCGGGCGGCCGTCGGTGTCGCGCAGGGCCGATCGGCCCAGGGCCGGGGCCGCGCGACCCCTGGCGGCGCCCGCCGTCCGGCGGAACGCTGGAAGGGCAAGTGGAACCGGGCCCACGGCTTCCGGTGTCGCCGCTCCACCGTCCGGAAGACCCGCCCGGGGGACCCGTCCGAGAGGCGCTCGCCGGGCGTCCGGGAGAGGCTTGCGAGGCGTCTGCGACGCGCCGGAGCGGCATCCGGGGACGCTGCGGCCCCGGAGGCGCCCGGGACGTGCCCGTGAGGTGCTCGGGAGGAGTGAGCAGGGCATGAAGGCACTGACGTACCACGGACCGACCCGCCGCATCTGGGGCGACGTCCCCGACCCCGCGGTCCGCGATCCCGAGGACGCCGTCGTCCGGGTGGACGCGGTGACCATCTGCGGCACCGACCTGCACATCCTCAAGGGCGACGTCCCGGAGGTCACCGAGGGCCGGATCCTGGGCCACGAGGCCGTCGGCACGGTCACCGGGACCGGGCCGGGCGTCCGCACCGTCCGCGTCGGCGACCGGGTGCTGATCTCCTGCATCTCCGCCTGCGGCCGCTGCGCGTACTGCCGCGGCGCGAGCTACGGCCAGTGCACCGGCGGGGGCGGCTGGATCCTCGGCCACCTGATCGACGGCTGCCAGGCCGAGTACGTCCGCACCCCCTTCGCGGACACCTCGCTGCACCGGCTGCCCGACGGCGTCACCGACGAGGACGCGCTGCTGCTGGCGGACATCCTGCCCACCTCCTACGAGGTCGGCGTCCGCAACGGCCGGGTCGGGCCGGGCGACACGGTCGTGATCGTCGGCGCGGGGCCGATCGGCCTGGCCGCGATCCTCACCGCCCGGCTCTACAGCCCGTCCCGCATCGTCGCCGTCGACCTCGCGCAGAGCCGGCTCGACGCCGCGAAGCGGTTCGGCGCCGACACCGTGCTCACCGCCGCCGAGGCCACGGTGGACGCCGTACGGGAGCTGAGCCGGGACGGGCTCGGCGCGGACGTCGCGATCGAGGCGGTCGGCGTCCCCGAGTCCTTCGAGCTCTGCACGCGCCTGGTGCGCCCCGGCGGCCGGGTCGCCAACGTCGGCGTGCACGGCAAGCCGGCGCTGCTGCACCTGGAGGAGCTCTGGATCCGCAACGTCACCGTCACCACCGGCCTGGTCGACACGCACAGCACCCCGCTGCTGCTCGACATGCTGGCAGCCGGGCGGCTGGACGTCGCCGGGCTGGTCACCCACCGCTTCGGCCTCGACGAGATGCAGGAGGCCTACGACGTCTTCGCCGACGCCGGCGCGAACGGCGCCCTCAAGGTCGTGCTCTTCCGGACCTGAGCCGGACGGGCAGGGCGACGCGGCGCGACGACGGAGGACCGGAACGGACGGGTGCCGGAGATGGCGGAACGACGCCGAGCGAGACGGACGAGACCGAACGAGACCGGGCCGGGCCGAACGAGACCGAACGAGACCGGACGATGCCGAGCGAGGCCGGACGGCGCCCGCGGGCACCGGCAATCCGAGGAGCAGAGGATGAACACCCCAGACCGCGAAGCCGTCCAGAAGGCTGAGCCGGCCGACGTCGCCCGCCGCGTCCGCGAGCGCCGCGACCAACTCGGTCTGACCGACGAGATGCTGGCCTACCAGGCAGCCATGGCACCCCGCTACCTCCGGCACCTCCTGGACGTCGGTCCGGCGTTCGATTCGGCGGGGTTCGTCCGGATCGCCGCCGCGCTCCGGATGACCTGGTCGGAACTGCTCGAAGGCCGCCCCGACGCCCCACCGGGGCAGGGCGACCCCGGTCCGCGGCCGCTGCTCCTGCACCTGACCGAGCCCGAGTGCTGGGATCTGATCGGCACCCACGGCATCGGCCGGGTCGGGCTGCCCGTCCAGCCCGCGCCGGCCGTCTTCCCCGTCAACTACGCGGTGGACGCCCGGACGATCGTCTACCGCACGTCCGCCGGCGGCGCCGCCGCACCGCCGGACGGCTCGCCGGTCTCCTTCCAGGTGGACCACATCGACGACCGGATGAGCCAGGGCTGGAGCGTGCTGATCCTCGGCGAGGCCCACCACGTCGAGGACGCCGACGAGCAGGAGCGGCTCTCGCTGCTGCCCGGCACCACCCCGTGGGCGGGCGCCGGCCGCGCCCGGTGGGTGCGTATCCGCCCGGACGAGGTCACCGGCCGCCGCATCGGCAGCGGGTGAAGGCAGCGGGTGAACCGGCCCGCGCCGGCGGGAATCGACGGAGACGTCCTCGGCCTTCAGGCCCGGCTCCGGCGGGCGCGCAGGCTGCGCTTCGCGCGGCTGACGCCGAAGCCGAGCAGCCAGGGCAGGAGCGTGATCGCGCCGACGTAGAAGCCGAGGTAGGCGAGGAAGTCGCCCAGCCAGGTCGGTTCGTCCCAGGTGTCAACTGCCCTTTCGCAGAAGTGCGGTAGACCGTGGGAGTGGCACGCACTGTCCGGACACCTACGTCCTGGCCCAGCGCCCGGCGCCGGCCCGCCCGGGCCTCACGGCCGGCCGGCCGAGATGACCCGGGTCCGCCGGCGGACGGCCGCCGGACCCGTGGAAGAGGTGGTCCAGCGGACCGGAAACCCGTGGGCGAACTCTCCGGGCGATCACAGCCAGGTGGTCGCCAAGGGGACGGCCACGACGGCGGCGAGGAGCAGGGCGGCGTTGAGGCCGATCCGGCGGTCCCCGCGGCGCAGGTGGACGCCGGTCGCGCCGATCTGCAGGAGCACGAAGCCGACGGCCGCGGCCAGGGCGGCCGCCGGGGCGATCCCGGTCAGCGGCGGGAGGACCAGGCCGGCCGCGCCCAGCAGTTCGACCGTCCCGAGGGCCCGGACGGTCGGCATCGGCGTGCTGTCCACCCAGGCCATCATCGGCAGCAGCTGTGCGCGGCTCCGGACCGCCTTCAAGCCACCCGCGTAGAGGTAGAAGAGGGCGAGCGGCGCGGCGACGACCCAGTACGCGGCGGTCACGACGACGACCTCCGGTCCGCGTCGGCGGCGGGCGAGGTGGCGTAACGGTCCATCACCCGGAGGTGCGCCTGCGGCGGCACCGCGCCGCCGTCGGCGTAGAGGTCCCGCAGGTCCCGGAAGTACTGCACGTACAGGTCCGGGGTGAACGTGCTGAGCATGACGGCCGGTTCGTCGCTCACGTTGGCGAAGGTGTGCGGAGCCCCCGGCGGGACCATGACCAGGGTGCCGGCGGTCGCGTCGTGGTCCTCGTCCCCGACGGTGAACCGCACCGTGCCGGAGACGATGTAGAAGCCCTCGTCGTGCCGGGCGTGGCGGTGTTGCGGCGGCCCGGGCGTGTGCGGGGCGAGGACGGACTCGGCGATCCCGAGGCGGTGCCCGGTGGTGCTGCCGTCCTCCAGGATCCGCATCCGGGTGGTGCCCAGGAGGATCGTCTCGCCGTCGTTCGGGCCCACCACCGCAACGGCGGGGGCGGGTGTCGGTGTGCTGGCGTTCGGTTCGTCGGTCATGGATCGATTGCACTGCCGGGGCGCGGGGACTGTCCAAGACCTGTTCCGCGGCGGCCGATACCGTACGGGTATCGTCGCAGCATGGAGCTACGTACGCTGCGGTACTTCGTGGCGGTGGCCGAGGAACTCCACTTCGGCCGCGCCGCCGCCCGGCTGCACATGAGTCAGCCCCCGCTGAGCCGGGCGATCAAGCAGTTGGAGGCCGGGCTCGGCGCCGTCCTGCTGCACCGCTCCGCCACGGGCGTCACGCTGACCCCGGCCGGGGAGGCGCTGCTGGAGGAGGCGCGGGAGCTGCTCGACCGGGCGGAGCGGGTGCGCGCCAGGGTCGCCGCGGCGGCCGGTCCCGCGACCCTCACCATCGGCATCCTGGGTGACAGTTCCGACACCGGGGTGGCCAGGCTGGCCGCCGCGTACCGCCGGCGGCACCCGGGCGTGGAGGTCCGCATCCGCGAGACCGACCTGACCGATCCGACCTGCGGGCTGCGCGCCGGCCTGGTCGACGTCGCGCTCACCCGGGCTCCCTTCGACGGGACCGGCCTGGAGGTGCGCGAGCTGCGGGCCGACCCGGTCGGCGCGGTGCTGCGGGCCGACGATCCGCTGGCCCGCCGTGCGCACCTCGAACTGGCGGACCTCGTCGACCGGCGGTGGTTCCGGTTCCCGGACGGCACCGATCCGCTCTGGCAGGCGTACTGGAGCGGCGGTGAGCCCCGGCAGGGGCCGGTGGTCCGGGGCGTCCAGGAGTGCCTGCAGGCGGTGCTCTGGAACGGCACCGTCGGGATGACCCCGCTCGGGCACCGGCCGCCGGGGGAGCTGGCCGTGGTGCCGGTCGTCGACGTGCCGCCGAGCCGCGTGGTCGTGGCGTGGAACCGGACCGACCCGAACCCGCTGATCGGCTCCTTCGTCCGGATCGCCGCGGCGGCCTACCGGGCCTGACGGCCGGTCACGCCGCCCGTCGCCTTCCGCGGGTCGAGGCGGGCGGCGGGCGGCACCCACGGCCCCGGCGCTGCCGCGGCGGCTGCGCCCGGGTCAGGTGCGGGCGGCCAGTTCCCGTTCGGCGACGGCGCGGAAGCCGGTCGGCGGGCGGCCGGTGAGGCGCAGGACGGTGTCGGTGGTGCGGTCCTCGGCGCCCTCGGCGATGGCGAGGTCCATGCCGGCCAGCATCGCGGCGAACTCCGGTGCCACCTGCGTGGCCAGACGGTCCCGCAACTGCTCGTACGACAGGCGCTGGTGGGTCACGGGGCGGCCGGTGACTTCGGTGAGCACGGCGGCGATCTCGTCGTGGCTGAGTGCCTGCGGCCCGGTCAGCAACACGTCGGCGTCGGGCGCACGGTCGTCGAGCAGCGCCCGGACCGCGACGGTGGCGATGTCCTCGGCGTCGACGAACCCGATGCGGCCGTCCCCGGCGGCGGTCGGGATGGTGCCGTGGGAGCGGACGCTCTCGGCGTGGGCGTGCGTGCCGGTGAAGTTCTGCATGAACCAGGAGGGCCGCAGTACCGCCCAGGCGTCGAACAGGCCGGGCAGGGCCGCGTGGACCAGGCCCACCGCGGGGCCTCCTTCGGGGACGGCCGAGGAGCTGAGCAGCACCGCGCGCTCCACCCCGGCGGCCCGGGCCAGCCGGAGGAACGGCAGCATGACCGCGGCCGGGTCCGGGTCGCCGACCGGCGGGACGAGGTAGACCCGGTCGGCGCCGTCGAGGGCACCGGCGTGGGTGGCGGGGTCGTACCAGTCGAAGCGGACCGGTTCCGTGCCCGGTAGCGGGGTCGCGCTCCGGCCAGCGGCCCGTACGCGGCACCCGGCGGCGACCAACCCGGCGGCGGTGCGGCGGCCGGTGGTCCCGGTGGCGCCGACGACGAGGGCGGTGGTGGTCGGGGGGTTGGTGGTCCGGGGGTTCGTGGTCCGGGGGTTGGTGGTGTCGGTCATCGCGTGCTGCTCCCCGTGAAGTCCAGGCCGGGCTGCTCGGCGGCGAGGGGGTTCCAGTAGTCGCGGTAGGAGGTGAAGCGGCCGTTCTCGACGGTCACCACCGCGATGTACGTCATGTCGAAGGGGGCGTCGATCGCCACCACGCGGCCCACGCCGCGCATTTCGACCACGAGGGTGCCCTGGTCGGTGGTCTCGTGGATCCGCAGGTCGGGGAAGTCGTGCAGATCGATGTGCTCGGGGTAGTCGCGCATGTAGTCGGCCACCGCCGCGCGCCCCTCCAGCCGCCGGGGCCGGCCCGGGGGTGCGAAGGGGAACTCCATGACGCCGTGTTCGGCCCACAGGCCGACCCAGCCGGGGATGTCCTTGGCCAGGAGCAGGCGCAGGCCGTGGCGGTAGAGCTCCGCCGGGGAGGTGTTCTCGGGCATGGGGGTCCTCCGTCCCGTAAGATTCGGACCAGCGGTCCGCTTCTCGAACGATACGGACCGCCGGTCCGTATCGCAACCGGAGGTGCCCCCATGACCGAGCGCAAGCCGCGGAAGGACGCGACCCGCAACCGGGAGGCCGTGTTCGCGGCCGCCGACGCCCTCTTCGCCGACGGCGGGAGCCCCGAGGACGTCACCATGGCCGACATCGCGGCGGCGGCCGGGGTCGGGAAGGGCACGCTCTTCCGCGCGTTCGGTGACCGCACGGGGCTGATCCGCGCGCTGTACGCGGCGCGGCTCGAACCGCTCGCGACGGCGGTCGCGGAGGGCCCGCCGCCGCTGGGGCCCGACACCCCGCCGCCGGTGCGGGTGCCGGCCCTGCTCGACGCGCTGCTCTGCTTCAAGCTGGACAACCGCCACCTCGCCCTGGCCCTGGAGCAGAACGGCGCGGACAGCCCCTACCGAACCGAGCACTACGAGCGCTGGCACGCCCTGCTCCGGGACCTCCTGGAGCAGCTGCCGGGCCGGACCGGTGCCGGCCAGGCGGACTTCGCCGCGCACGCCCTGCTCGCCGCCACCCGGGCCGATCTGGTCGGGTACCTGGCCGGCGAGCAGGGCGTGACCCGGAAGGAACTGCGCGACGCGCTGGCCGGGTTCACGGCCTCCGTGATCGGCGCCGCCTCCGGTTGACCGGCCGGGGCCGACGGTCGGTCAGCCGGGGCCGACCGGCGGGGGCCTCGGCGGACGGACGGTCAGAGTCCGCGGGCGACGCTCGCGAGGACGGTGTCGACGGCGCGCCGGATCTCCGCCGGGGGCAGGTCGTGCAGGGGCCCGTCGGTGAGTAGGTGGGCGAGCCCGTGGACGGCGGACCAGGCGGAGTACTCCGCGCCGGGTCGCCGCTCGGGCGGGAGGGCGCCGGCGTCGACGAGTTCGTCGAGCCGGGCGGAGAGGAGCAGGTACGGGTCGGTGCCGGGATCGGGGCGCGTCGGGGGGTGGCGCTCGGGGTCGGGGGCGGCGCCGCAGAAGGCGGTGCGGAACCAGCCGTGCTCGGTGAGGGCGAAGTCGACGTAGGCGCGCCCGATCGCTTCCAGCCGGGCCCAGGCGCGGGCCTCGGGTCCGGCGTCGGGCTCGGCCGCGGTGGCCTCGGCGGTGCGTGCGAGCATCAGCCGGCCGAGCTGCTCCGTGCAGCGGGCGGCGACGGCGGCCAGCAGGTCCTCGTGGTTGGCGAAGTGCCGGTAGGCGGCGTTGTGGGAGACACCCGCCTCGCGGCTCACCGCGCGCAGGACGACCGCATCCGGCCCGCCCGCGCGGGCGAGGGTGACGCCGGCGGTGACCAGGGCCGCGCGGAGGTTGCCGTGGTGGTATGTCCGATTCTCCAAGGTTTCACCGCATTTCCTGCCGTCGTGTTGACAGTGTCCACTTCGGGTGGAAGCGTGTCAATCACAGCATGTTCCCACTGTCAACATGCCTGGCGGATGGAGCCTCTCATGCCCGCCCTCACCCCTCGCCGACGCCTTCTCGTCCTGGCCACGGTCTGCCTGGCGGCGTTCGCGATCAACCTGGACACGACGATCGTCAACGTCGCACTGCCCGACCTGAGCCGGCAGCTGGACGCCACCACCCGTGACCTGCAGTGGATCGTCGACGGCTACAACCTGGCCTTCGCCGCGCTGGTGCTGACGGCGGGCTCGCTCGGTGACCGGTTCGGCCGCCGGCCCGCCCTGCTGCTGGGGCTGGCCGGCTTCGCCGCGACCAGCGCGCTGGGCGCCGCGGCCGGTTCGCCCGCCGCGCTGGTGGCGGTGCGCTTCGTGATGGGCGCGTGCGCGGCGGCCATCTTCCCGACCACCCTGTCGGTGATCACCAACACCTTCCCCGACCGCCGCTCCCGCGCGAAGGCGGTCGGGGTCTGGGGTGCGGTCACCGGCCTCGGTGTCGCGGTGGGCCCGGTGGCCGGCGGCCTCCTGCTGGCCCACTTCGGCTGGCCCTCGGTCTTCCTGGCCCTGGTGCCGGTGACCCTGGTCGCCCTGGTGGCGGCCTGGGCCTGGGTGCCCGAGTCGAGCAGCCCGGCTTCGGCGCGCCTGGACGTCCCCGGGCTGGTGACGTCCTCCGCAGCCGTCGGCGTCCTGGTCTACACGATCATCGAGGCGCCCAGCCGGGGCTGGGGCGCCCCGGCGACGGTGGCGGGCTTCGCCGCCGCGGTCGCGCTCACCGCCGCGTTCATCGTCATCGAGCGCGGCCGGGCCCACCCGATGATCGACGTGACGCTCTTCCGCACCCCGGCGTTCTCGGCCGCCAGCGGCTCGGTCACCCTCGCCTTCTTCGCCCTCTTCGGCTTCATCTTCCTGGTGACCCAGTACTTCCAGTTCATCCGCGGCTACGGCACCCTCTCCACCGGCGTCCGCGTGCTGCCGGTCGCACTGACGATCGCGGTCGGCTCGCTCGGCGGCGTCGCCCTGGCGACCAGGGTGGGCACCCGCGCCGTGGTCACGGCCGGCCTCGCCCTGCTCGGCACCTCGTTCGCGTGGATCGCCGCCTCGTCGACCTTCGCCCCCTACCCACAGGTCGTCGGCCAGATGGTGCTGCTCGGCCTGGGCCTCGGGCTCACCACCGCCCCGGCCACCGAGTCGATCCTGAGCGTGCTGCCGCCGGCCAAGGCCGGGGTCGGCTCGGCGGTCAACGACGCCACCCGTGAGGCCGGCGGCACGCTCGGCGTCGCGGTGCTCGGGTCGGTCTTCACCTCCCTCTACGCGAGCCGGCTCGCCGACGGCCCCTTCGCCGGCCTGCCGTCCCGGACGGCCGACGCGGCCGAGAGCTCGGTGGCCTCCGCGCTGGGCACCGCGGCTTCCCTCGGTCGCGGGGACCTGCTGGCCGCCGTCCAGACCTCGTTCATGGACGCCTTCCACCTCGCCTGCCTGGTCGGTGCGGGCGTCTGCCTGATCGGTGCGGTCGTCGCCCGCCTGGCCCTGCCCGGCCGGGCCCCGGCCGCCGGCCCGGCGGTCGTTCGGACCCACCCTGTGGTGCCGGATCCGGTTCGGACGGCGCCGACGGCCGCCGCTGCGTCCCGGAGCCTGCCGACCCGCGCCGCACCGGACGCCGAACCCGGTCCGGGCCGCGGGCCCGCGCACTGAAAGCCGCGTGGAACCCCCGAGCCCCCTGGACGCGCGAACCCGCCCGCCGGCCGTGACGGCCGGCGGGCGGGGGCGAGCGGTTCAGTGCTTGGTCGCGTCCTTGACCTTCTCGCCGGCCTGCTTCAGGTCGCTCTTGATCTGCTTGCCTTTGCCGGCCGCGGTCACGACCGGGTCGCCGACGGCCCGGCCGGTGGCCTCCTGGGCCTTGCCCTTGGCCTTCTCGCCCATGTTGCGCATCTTCTTGGCGGTGCTCACTGCAGACTCCTCCCGATCGGATGGGAACTGCCTCTCTCGTCCCGGGCGTGTGCCCCGGGCCGGGGAATTCACACGCCCGCCTCAGCCCGGATCCTCCGGCGCCAGCAGCGGGCCCAGCGGGCCGAGGTCGAGGTTGAGGTCGCCGGGTTCGAGGCCGAAGTGGTCGCGCAGTTCGGCCATCCGCTCCTCCAGCGCCATCAGGGTGAGCCCGATCGCCTCGACCTGTTCCTCGTCGAGCCCGCCCTCCTCCACCCGCCGGATGGCCTGGCGCTCCATCAGCTCGCGCAGCAGCTCGACCACGGTGAGCACCAGGCAGGCCAGGTCCCGGCCGACGCCCTCCGGGTCGACCGCCACACGGCGGGCGACCGAGCGGTCGCCCGGGGTGGTGACCGGTTCGCGGCCCCGGCGGCGCGGCGCGGTCACGACGGCTCCCGGCCCGGCTCCGCGGGGCGGGCGGCCGCCCGGACGGAGGAGACCAGGGCCCGCAGGCTGATCCGCACCAGGTCGACGTCGGCGATCGAGAGGGTGATCTCGCCGGCGATCACCACCCCGCCGGCCAGGACCCGGTCCAGCAGGTCGACCAGGGCCACGTTCTCGTTGCGCACGACGGACCCGCCGGCCGGGGGCGGCGGCGGGATCACGGCCGGCTCCAGGCCCCGGGCGGGCCGGCGAAGGAGTACGGCGGCCACGGACCGCTCAACTCCAGGCGGAGGCCGGGGAACCGCCCGGCGCAGTCGTCGAGCGCAGCCTCGAACGCGGCCTGCCGGTCCCGGTCGACCAGGTAGGCGCCGTTGAGCAACGCCGGTCCGCGTCCGGCGGACGCCTCCGCGGGCTGCGGCGGGTGGGCGACCGCCTCGTCCGCGGACGCGGCCAGCACGCGGTGGACGACCTCGGCGTCCTCGTAGCCGCGCTGCAGCTCCGCCTCCCGCTCGCGGCGCCGGTCGCGGCGTCGCAGGAGGTAGGCGGTACCGGGCCGCTCCTGGTCGGCGCCGCCGGCGGTGGGCTCGTCCGGTGCCTCCGCGGTGCCGAGCCGGGCCTTGACCCCCCACTCGGCGTGCCCGGCGATCCGGCGCAGAGCGTCGAGCAGCTCGTCCCGGTGCTCGCGCAGCACCACGGCGGTCCGCCGGTCGTCCCGGTGGAGGGTGGCGAAGCGCGCGGGAAGCGCCGTCGACGTGCCGCTCAGCACCTCGACGACGCGGTGGTGGCGGAGCACGGCCGGTTCGAGCCAGGACGCGTCGCCCAGCCGGACCCGGAGCGGCTCCTCGTCGAAGTCGGCCCGCGGGACGGCCCCGACGACCGCGGCGAGGCCGGGAACGGTGACCGTGTGCGGCGGCTCACCGGCCACGCCGGTGAGGCCGGCGGGTACGGTGACGCGGCCGGGAGCCACCGCGTACAGCCAGGTGGCGTCGGTGCTGGGGGTCGCGGTCATGACGGGTCGGCCTTACGGGTTCGTTTCGTCGCCGGCCTCGCGGGGGCGCTGCGGCTTCGCCGCGGAGACGCCGAACGCGTCCGCCGGGGCGCCTCCGCGCCGTCCGGGGGTTCCTCCGCCGACCCCTCCTCGGCCGGACCGCGGCCGTCCGGCCCGTCGTCCAGTGCGTCGTCCTGCCCGTCGTCCAGCTCCTGGAGCTCACCGATCCGGCGGCGCAGTCGACGGTTCTCGGCGGCCAGGTCGCGGCCCCCGGAGGAGAGGCTCGGATCGTGCTCCCACCAGTCGATGCCCATCTCGCGGGCCCGGTCCACGGACGCCACCAGCAGGCGGATCCGGATGGTGAGCAGCTCGATGTCGAGGAGGTCCACCCGGATGTCCCCGGCGATCACGATGCCCTTGTCCAGCACGCGCTCCAGGAGATCGGCGAGGTTCGCCGGCTGCGGGGCGGCGGGGGTACGGCGTGCGGGCGGGAACGGTCCGCCCCACGAGGGCTCGGTCATGACGGCTCCTCGTTCACCGGTCCTGCTCCCTCCGCGTGGCGCTGCTCCGCGGCCTGCGCCTCGGCGGCTTCACGGTCGACCGGCCCGTTCGAGGACGGGTGGTCCAGGTACGGGCCGGTGGGGCGAGGTGCGACGGTCATCCCGGTCACCTGCTCCGTGCGAGTTGCCGACGGCGGGCGGGGCGCTCGTCCTCCTCGTCCTCGTCCTGCTCGTCCGCGTAGTCCTCGTCGTCGTACTCCTCGTCACCCTCGTCCCGCTCGTCGTACTCCTCGTCGTCCTCGCCGCCCTCCTCGTCCTCCTCGTAGGACTCCTCGGGGCGGTCCTCCTCGTCGTAGGGCTCGTCGTCGTAGTCCTCCTCCGCCTCGTCGCCGGCTTCGCGATCGCCCTCCTCGCCCTCCCCGTCCTCGTCACCCTCGTAGGGTTCCTCGTCGTCCGCGGACTCGGGCTGCTCCTCGTCCGGCTGCTCCTCCTCTTCCTCCTCCAGGGCGTCCTCGTGCGTCTTCACGACGTCGCCGTCGCGGATCTCGCCGCGCCAGCCCTCCACACCGTCCTGATCGAGGATCGTGCGGGTCATCACGTGCCGCCGGAAGTGCTTGAGTTCCAGCCGGGTCCGGCGGCCCTGGGCCCGCCACAGGTTGCCGGTCCGCTCGAACAGGCCCTGCGGGTGGTACTCCAGGCACAGCAGGATCTTGGTGAGGTTCGGGGCCAGTTCGTGGAAGGTGACCGAGCCGTCGACGTGGCCCTTGGCACCCTTGGAACGCCAGACGATCAGTTCGTCCGGCACCTGCTCGACGATCGTCGACTCCCAGGTGCGGTGGGACAGGAAGATGCCGGCCTTCCAGGCGATCTTCTGGTCGGACTCCTGATCCACCTTCTCCAGCCGCTTCGTGAACTTCGGGAAGTCCTGGAACTGCGTCCACTGGTTGTAGGCGACCCGGACGGGGACGCCGACCTCGATATCCTCCACGATGTTGGTGACCTTGAGCTTGCCGCCCTTGCCGCCGCCCTTGCCGCCGCCTTTGCCGCCGGTCAGGCTGTTGGTGACCAGGTGCCGGGCACCGGCGAGGCCGGCGCCGAGCATCGTCCGCATCGGCGTCCCCCCGCCGTTCCCGCCTCCGAAGAGACCGGGTCCGCCGTTCTCGACATAGTCGAGCAACCGCTCGGTGAGGTCGCCGACCTTGTCGGTGGCGACTGCCATGGCCCGCTCGCCCGCGGCAACGGCGAGTTCGCGGGTCTGCTCCAGCAGTTGTCCGGTGGGGAGCTGCTCAAGAACGTCGACCAGCGGGCTGCTGCCGCGGTCCTCGTCCTGCCTCGCCATCGCCCTCACCTCCGTCCGCGTGCGGTGGCACGCGCTGTCGTCTTCTTCGCCGTGGTGCCGGCGGTCTTCCGCGCGGACGAGGCGGAGGAGGCGGTCTTGCGGGCCGGGGCCTTGCCGGCCGTTGCCGTCTTCCGGGCCGGGGCCTTGCCGGCCGCTGCGGTCTTGCGGGCCGGAGCCTTGCCGGCCGTCGCCGTCTTCCGGGCCGTGGCCGTCTTGCGCGCGGGAGCCTTGGTCGTGCTCTTCGCGGCGCCGGCCTTGGCGGAGGCGGTGGTCTTCGCGGTGGTGGGCTTCGCGGTGGTGGACCTCGCGGCGGAGGTCTTCGCGGAGCCGGCCTTCCTGCCGGCGCTCGCCCGGGTGGACCCGGTGCCCGCCGACTTGGACTTGGCCGCCCCGGTGGAGGACGAGGACGCCCGCGTACGCTTCTTCGGCGCCTCCTGCGGCTCCTCCTCGGGCTCCTCGTCACGTTCCTCGGGTTCCTCCTCGGGTTCCTCCTCGGGTTCCTCGTCACGTTCCTCGGGTTCCTCGTCGAGTTCGTCCTCCGGTTCCTCCTCGGGCTCCTCGCCGAGGCGTTCGGTGCCCGCGCGCAGGTCCTTGGTGCGCTGCTTCAACCGGTCGGTCAGCGCGCCCACCTGATGGCTCGCGGCGGTGACCGCGGCCTTCTTGCCCGCCTCGGCGAGCTCCCCCTGGACGCTCCCGGCCAGCTCGCGGAGCTGGGGGGAGGCCTCGACGAGCTGGCCGAGGAGGACTCCAGGATTGGTACTGAGTCGTTTGCCCGCGGCCATTCCGGCCAGGGCCAGTGCCCACCGGGCCTTGTGCAAGCGCCCGAGGAGGTAGCCCCCGCCGACGGCTACGGCGAGTTTGACGTTGTTCATGGTCGTCACCCGTGGGTCGTACTGGCCCCCATTGCGGCGGGCCCCTGTGTGTGGCCGTGCTGCCTACCCGGCCGCGATCGCAACAAACAACACGAGGTGACCGAAGAGGGGAACGGCCCGATCCCGTCGTGGGACGGCCACGGAGAGCGAGGCCCGTCGGAGCCGGCGGGAGGTTTGGACGGGGGCCGTCCGGTCACACGCCCGGGGAGCCCGTCCCCGCGGCGAGGCCCCGACAAGGAAGAAGAGGAAGGTGGGGCCCGGATTCGCCCGACCAGCGCCCGGGCTCCGCGGCGCGAGGGTCGGGGCCTGACGCGCGGTCGGCTCCGGCCCCACGCCGGTCCCGTCCGTCCGTCCCCGGAGGCCCGGATGAACCCCGTCGAACGCGTCCTGCGGTCCCTGGACCGCGCACAGCAGCGCCGCGCCGCCCCGGCCCTGGTGGTCGGCGTGGTCAAGAAGTACGGGGACGACCGGGGAGGCCTGCTGGCCGCCCTGATCACGTACTACGCCTTCCTCGCCCTGATCCCGTTGCTGCTCCTGCTCAGCACCGTCCTCGGCTTCGTCCTGCACGGTAACCCGAGTGCCCAACAGGCGGTCGTGGACTCCGCGCTCTCCGACTTCCCGATCATCGGCAGCCAGCTCCGGCAGAACGTCCACTCCGTCGAGGGCAGCGGGATCGCCCTGATCGTCGCCCTGTTCGGGCTGCTCTACGGCGTCCTCGGCGTCGCCCAGGTCCTCCAGCACACGATGGCCGAGGTGTGGAACGTGCCGGGGACCCGGCGCCCCGGCTACTGGGGCCGCCTGGCCCGCGCCCTGCTCCTGTTCGCGACGCTCGGCACCGGGCTGGTGCTCGCCACCGGCGCGGCGACCCTCACCGGCACGACGCTCGGCGGGACGGCCGCCCGCGTCGGGTCCCTGCTGCTCTCGGTGCTGATCAACACGGCGCTCTGCTTCGCCTGCTTCCGCATCCTCACGCCGGCCGAGGTACCGAGCCGTGGACTGTGGCCCGGCTGCCTCGCCGCGGGGCCGGTCTTCACCCTGCTCCAGGCCTTCGGCGCCCTCCTGGTCAGCCACCAGCTGCGCCACGCCTCGCAGATCTACGGGTTCTTCGCGACGGTGATCGGCCTGCTGTTCTGGCTCTACCTCACCGCGCAGGTGACGGTCTACGCGGCCGAGACCAATGTGGTCGTCGCCCGCCGGCTGTGGCCCCGGAGCCTGCTCCAGCCTCCGCTCACCGGCCCGGACGAGGAGGTCCTGGAGGCGATCGCCCAGCAGGAGCAGCGGCGCCCCGAGCAGCGGGTCGAGGTCGATTTCGTGGACGAGGCGGACGAGGAAGAGCGCGCGGGCGATTCCTCCGGCACCGGCCACAGCGGTAGGGCCGGCGGCAAGGGCGGTCGCTGACCGGCCCGGTCGCCGACCCGGTCGCCGGCCCGTCAGGCCGGGTGGCCGGGCTCGACGCCGCGGACGTCGCGGTAGGAGAGGGCCGCCGGGTGGGCCGGGTCGTTGCGGGCGCTGACCGGGTCGAGCAGGAACCCGGTGTGGTCGCCCCAGTCGGCGCGGTCGAGGACCTGGCCGACGAACCACGCCGGCACGCCGGACAGCAGCGGGACGCCGCCGGGCCCAGGCACCCACGGGACGGTGGCGAACTTGTCCACGTCGTCACCGGTGACGGAGCCGAAGTGCTCGGCGAGCCCGCGCCCGGGCGGCACCAGGTGGACCGCGAGGAAGCGGGCCCGGGCGGCCACCCGGTGGGTGTGGTTGGCCTTGGAGATCCAGACGACGAACCGGGCGGGGTCGATCGAGCACTGGCCCGCGAACCCGACCAGGCAGCCGGCCCGCTCGCCGTCCACGGCGGTGGTGACGATGTGCACCGGATAGTTCAGCGACTGGACGAAGGCCTGGAAGCCTCCGGGGTCCGCACTGCTTGTGGCGGTGCTCATGGCTCTCGCTCCTTCTGCTCGATGTCGGTCGGGGGTCCGCGGCGAGCAGCGCCCGGACGTCGGTACCGGGCCGGGCCGTCACCGGGCCGAGCCCGCCCGGCCCGGCGGTGCGCCGGGCCGGGCGGGCTGCCGCGCGGTGAACGGCGGGGTCACTCCGGGCGCGCGCCGGCGGAGACCTGGCGCAGGGTGTGGCCGGTCAGGGCCGAGCGGGCCCGGTACGGGTCGGGCGTGCCGCCGGCCGAGGCGCGGGTGTCGGCGTGCTTGGCCAGCAGCCAGGCCTCCCGGTCGCCGCCGTCGGCGCCGGTGCGGATCCGGGTGAGCGAGTAGCCGCCGTGCAGCTTGTGGCCGTCGAGGTCGAAGGAGGCGTGCCCGTTGGCGAGCGCCTCGGTGAACGGCACGGGTCGGCCGGCACGGTCGGTGGTCAGGTTGCGGTAGCCGCCCTCGTCCCAGACGATCACCGTGCCGGCGCCGTACTCGCCGTGCGGGATGACCCCCTCGAAGGTGCGGTACTCCAGCGGGTGGTCCTCGGTCGGCGTGGCCAGGCGCTTGTCGTGCGGATCGGTGGAGGGTCCCTTGGGGACGGCCCAGGACTTGAGGACGCCGTCGGCCTCCAGCCGGAAGTCGAAGTGCATCGTGCGCGCGTCGTGGATCTGCACCACGAACCTGGGCCCCTCCCGGGACGGGGCTCCCCGCTCGCCGCGCGGCTCGCCGGTCCGGGAGAAGTCGCGTCGGCGGTGGTAGTGCTCCAGGGCGTCCTTGGCGGCCATCGTTCCCTCCCCGGGGTCGGGCCGGGCTGCTTCCACGCCGGGCGCCTACCCCGGCTCAGGCGTTCTCACCCGTCTCGCGGGGAGAACGCGTGCAGTGGCCGTTGTGCCGCCGCAGCGTCTGGACCGGCAGGATCAGCCAGCAGGCCACGAACCAGAGCACGACGCCTCCGGCGATCCAGCCCGCGACCGCCGACCCGGTCGCCACCCGCAACAGGAGCAGCACCGCGGAGCCGATGGTCAGGGCTAGCAGGACCAGGCCGATGGCAACCAACCTGGCAGCGGAGTCGACGAGTTGGGGCTTGAGCAGGCGCCCGGCGAAGATCCGGTGGTAGGCCACCGGCGCGGTCAGCGCACCCGTGGCGAGCGCCCCGAGGACGACGGTGCTCACGTACAGTCCGCGGTCGAAGGCGCTCAGCTGGGTGAAGCGGGGCATGAAGACGACGCTCAGCAGGAACCCGAAGAGGACCTGGGAGCCGGTCTGGGCCACCCGGACCTCCTGGAGCAGATCGCCCCAGCGCCGGTCCGCCCGTTCGTCCGCCGACTCCCGGCGGCCGGTCCGGGGCCGGTGGCCGTGGGCGATCCGGCCGGTGTCGGGTTCGGGTGTGGTCGTCATCATGACTGCCTCCGCGCTCCTCTCCCCGGTGCGTGTAGCCGCGGCGGAGCCGGGCAAACGCCGTGGCATGGACGGCGAGCAGGCGGTGGGGCAGGACACTTCTGCCCCGACGTGGCCGGGCGTTCGCGCAGCCGGGCCCACCGCGCGGCATCATGGTCGGGACGGCACGTCGCCGTTCCGACCGGACCGGGAGCCCGCCATGCCACGGCCAGCTGAGCAGCCCCGCGGGGGCGAGGAGATCGGGGGCGAGGAGGCCGACCACGGCCTGCGGGTCGCGGTGGGCCGGGAAGGGCCCGTGCGGATCGTCACCGTCGCCGGTGAGCTGGACCACGAGAGCGCGGACGGGCTGCGATCGGCTCTCGCCCGGTCCGTGGACGAAGGCATCGAGCGGATCCTGGTCGACTTCGGTGACCTGCGGTTCTGTGATTCCACCGGCCTGAACCTCCTCCTGCGGGCACGACTCGACGCGGAGGCGGCCGGGGTGAGTCTGGAGATCGCGGGCCTGCAGCCGGTCGTGTCCAGGCTGTTCGCGGTCACGGGGGTCGACACGGTGCTGCGGATCCACTCCGATCTCGCGTCGGCGCTGAAGGCGTCGGATGCCGGGCCCGGGCCGGACGACGGCGACGCGCCTCCTTCCGCGTCCACCGGAGCGGTGTGAGGAGGCCCGAGCCGTGGTGAGAGGTCCCGAGACGGACGCCTGGACGGCGGCGGGCGCGGAGCGGACCCGGCGGCTCGTTCTCGCGGGCAGCGAGGGCGCGGTGCAGCGGTCCCGTGACTTCAGCCGCAGCGCGCTGCTCTCCTGGCGCTGGCTGCCCGCCGTGGACGAGGAGCAGCTAGCCGTGGCCGAGGACGTCCTGCTCATGGTCTCCGAGCTGATCACCAACGCCTGTCTGCACGCCCCGGGCGGCCCCCGGGAGCTGCGCCTCCACTGGGACGGCACCCGGCTGCGGGTGGAGGTCTCGGACGCCAGCCCGGTACCGCCGCGACTGCTCCTGCACGGCGACCCCGCGCGGCCCGGCGGGCACGGCCTGCGGGTGGTGGAGCGGCTCGCCCGGGCCTGGGGCTCGGTGCCCGAGGGCGAGGGGAAGCTGGTCTGGCTGGAGGTCCCGTCCCCGCTGGACCACCGGGTCCGCCCGAACTGAGACGGGCCGGGCTTCAGCGGCCGGTCACCGCTGCCCCGGGTGCGGCTCCGGCGGCGGAGCCGGATCGGGATCGGGGAACGGCGGGATCGGCGGTGGGATCGGGTCCGGTCCTTCGCCGGGCCGCGGCGCGGGATAGGGGTGGGGGATCGGTTGCGTGTCCGGATCGGGGGGCGTCGGGATGGTCATGATGTGCTCCCTCCGGATCGCCGGCGCTGTTGCTCGCACGTCTGCCCCCCGGCCCCGGCCACAAACCCGTCGGGAGCTCGCCCACCGGCTGCTCGTGTCGGCACAGCCGCTGGTGTCCGCACGATGTTAGGAGCGGGGTCTTCCGGGTAGGCGCGATCGGGCGAAGGCGTGGCCGGTACGGGACGGGAGCGACGACCTTCGGGAGTCGAAGGACCGGACGGTGCCCCCGAGGAACGAAGGACGCCCCGGGCCACGGTCGCCTTGACACCGGACGGCGCCGACACGGTGTGGAGCGCAGCGACGGCGCGAAGCGTCGACACGGCGTGAAGCGTCGGGACGGCGCGAAGGAGGTGCGGTCACATGCCCCGGGCCCGGTTGCCCGCTGAGCCGCGCCCCCTCGCGGGGCCACGGGCCCGCTGGCTGCCGCTGGCGGCCGACACGGGCGCGGTGGCGGAGGCCCGCGCCGTCACCGTCGACTTCCTGGACGACGTGGCCGATCCGTCCGCGGTCGCCGATGCCACCCTCCTGGTGTCCGAACTCGTCGGCAACGCCATCCGCCACGCCGGGGAACCCGGTTGGCTCCTGCTCGTCCGTCGTCCCGGCCTGCTGTGGATCGAGGTGAGCGACTCCAGTCCCCGACCGCCGCTGCCCCGTCCGCCGCGCGGCGCCGATGCGCCGGGCGGCCTGGGGCTCTTCCTGCTGAACCTGCTCTCGCTGCAGTGGGGCTGGCGCCCGATGGGGCCCGGCAAGGCCGTCTGGTGCGAGCTGCGGCTGCCTCCGAGTTGACGCTCGGCCCCGAACCGAGTTGACGAACGGCCGGGTCGGTTGTCCGGGTGTCCCCGGTCGTGGGCCGGGTAGGCGCCTGTGAAGAGCCACCGATTCGGGAGGCCGCCATGGACCTCAGCTTCCTCACTCCGCTGCTCGACCGGACCGGCCCCTGGGCCTCGGTCTACCTCGACACCTCGCGTGCCACGGAGGACGCCGCCCAGCGCCGGGCCCTGATCGACCGCGCCGCCGTGAACCGGCTGGGCGGCGCCGGCGCCGACGAGCGCACCTGCGTGGCCGTCCGCGACCGACTGGCCGCCGAACCGGCCGCCGACTCGCCGCCCGGACGGGCGCTGTTCGCCGCGGACGGCGACGTGGCACTCGACGTCCCGCTCGCGGTGTCGCCGCCCGACGTGGCCGCCACCTGGGCGCCGCTCCCGCACACGGCGCCCCTGCTCGGCCTGCTGGACGACGCTATGCCGCGCTGCCTGGTCGCGGCCGTCGACCGGACCGGCGCGGAGCTGGAGCGGTGCGACCTCGGCCGGATGCAGCCGGCCGGCGCCGTCGAGGCGCCGCAGTGGCAGGGCCGGGGCCACCGCGCCCCGCCCGCGGACCGCTACGAGTGGCACTACCGGCACCGCGTCGAGGACGCCTGGGACCGGACGGCCTCGATCATCGCCGACCACCTGGCCCGGGTCTGGCCGGAGAGCGGCGCGGACCTGCTGGTCCTGGCCGGCGGCGCCCGCGAGCGCCGGGCCGTCCACGACCGCCTGCCGCAGCAGCTCCGGGCGGTCACCGTCGAGGTGGACGGCGGCGGCCGGGCCGCGGGCATCGACCGCGACGCCTTCGACCGGCAGATCCGGGAGGCCTGGGCCGACCACCGGGCCGGCCACCTCGACACCGTGCTGGGAGCCTTCCAAGCGGGCCTGGGGCGCCCCGGCGAGCACGGCACCGACGGTGCCGGCACCGAGACCGCACCCGGCGCCGCGGCCCAGGGCGTCCCCGCCGTGGTGAGCGCCGCACGGCAGCACCAGCTCGCGGCCCTGCTCGTCCAGGAGGGCGGCGGCGACCCGGAACGCCCGGTGTGGATCGGCCCGAGCCCCGAGCACATCGGCGTCCAGCGCGCCGACGTGCGCGCGATGGGCGTCGACCACCCCGAGCTGGCCCCCGCCGCGGACGCCCTGCTGCGCGCCGCCACGGCGGCGGGCGCGGAGGCCCTGCTCGTGCCCGAGGCCTCGCCCGGCCCGCCCGGCGGTGTGGGCGCCGTCCTGCGCTGGGCCGCCTGAACCCTCCCGCGCCGCAACGACCGGGCCCGCCCCGGCCGGGCCCGCTCCGATCGGGGCCGCCCCGGCCGGGCCGGGTGGGGGCGGGCCCTGGCCTGCGTCGGCGGGCGGAAACCGCGTTCACCCGGATCCGTGCGGCCCCGGTCCTCCCCGCGGGCCCGTCCCGGTAGCGTGAGGACCGGCGTCACTCACGCCCGGAAGGTCGGGCCGTGCGGCGGGGTTTACGTTCGGGGCGGGCCTTCGTGATCTTCCGGTAACGCCGTCTTCCTACGGTGCAGACGGTGGGACTCCCCACCGTCGGGCAGCGCCGGCCTGCATGGACCGGGCCGGCGACGAGGATCGCTACCTGGGAGGGAGCATTGGTGACGGCACCGGGTACGGACCCCGTCGAGAGCGTGCGGACCGTCTGCTCGTACTGCGGCGTCGGCTGCGGGATGCTGCTCGACGTGGCGGTGGACCCGGTGACGGGCCGTCGCACCGTCCTCAAGGCGTCCGGTGACCGGAGCCACCCCGCCAACGCCGGACGGCTCTGCACCAAGGGCGCGACCACCGCGGACATGCTGGCGGCCGCCGGCCGGCTGAAGGCCGCGCTGATCCGGACCGAGCGCGGGGCGGAGGCGGTGGCCGCGGAGGTCGACGAGGCGATATCCGCGACCGCGCGGCGCCTGCGGGCCGTCCTCGACGAGCACGGGCCGGACGCGCTGGCGTTCTACGTCTCGGGCCAGATGACGCTGGAGGCCCAGTACTTGGCGAACAAGCTAGCCAAGGGCTTCGTCGGCACCCACCAGATCGAGTCCAACTCCCGTCTCTGCATGGCGAGTGCGGGCAGCGGCTACAAGCTCTCGCTGGGGGCGGACGGCCCGCCCGGCTCGTACCGGGACTTCGACCACGCGGACGTCTTCCTCGTGATCGGCTCCAACATGGCCGACTGCCACCCGATCCTGTTCCTGCGGATGATGGAGCGGGTCAAGGCCGGCGCCAAGCTCGTCGTGGTGGACCCGCGCCGGACCGCGACCGCCGACAAGGCCGACCTCTTCCTGCAGATCCGGCCCGGCACGGACCTCGCCCTGCTCAACGGGCTGCTGCACCTGCTGGTGGAGAACGGGCACACCGACCCCGGGTTCATCGCGGAGTTCACCGACGGCTGGGAGCAGATGCCCGGCTTCCTAGCGGACTACCCGCCCGCCGAGGTCGCGGCGACCACCGGGATCCCCGAGGCGGACATCCGGCAGGCAGCCCGGCTGATCGGCGAGGCGGGGGAGTGGACGAGCTGCTGGACGATGGGGCTCAACCAGTCCACGCACGGGACCTGGAACACCAACGCCCTGGTCAACCTGCACCTGGCCACCGGCGCCATCTGCCGCCCCGGCAGCGGCCCGTTCTCGCTCACCGGGCAGCCGAACGCGATGGGCGGCCGGGAGATGGGCTACATGGGGCCGGGACTGCCCGGCCAGCGCTCGGTGCTGGTCCCGGAGGAACGGGCCTTCGTGGAGGAGCTCTGGGGCCTGCCCGCCGGCACGCTGCGCGCCGAGGCGGGCCGGGGCACCGTGGACATGTTCGAGCGGATGGCCGACGGCGAGATCAAGGCCTGCTGGATCATCTGCACCAACCCGGTCGCCTCGGTCGCCAACCGGAAGACCGTCATCGCCGGCCTGGAGGCCGCCGAACTCGTCATCACCCAGGACGTGTTCGCCGACACCGAGACCAACGCCTACGCCGACGTGGTGCTGCCCGCCGTCCTGTGGACCGAGGCCGAGGGGGTGCTGGTCAACTCCGAGCGCAACCTCACCCTGGCCCGGCCGGTCACCCGACCGGTCGGCCAGGCACTGCCGGACTGGCAGATCATCGCCCGCATCGCCTGCGAGATGGGCTTCGCGGCCGGCTTCACCTACGCGAGCGCCGAGGAGGTCTTCGAGGAGATCAAGCGGGCGTGGAACCCCAAGACCGGCTGGGACCTGCGCGGGGTGACGTACGAGCGGCTCCGCGAGACCCCCGTGCAGTGGCCCGCGGCCCGGACCGACGGCCCGGACCGCAATCCGGTCCGCTACCTCAACGACGGCGTCAGCCAGGCCCTGCTGGAGCGGCCGGACGGCAGCCGGCCGCGGCTGGCCTTTCCGACGCCCACCGGCCGCGCCGCCTTCTTCGCCCGGCCGCACCTGCCGGCCGCCGAACTCCCGGACGACGACTACCCGTTCGTCCTGAACACCGGCCGCCTGCAGCACCAGTGGCACACCCTCACCAAGACCGGAAAGGTCGCCAAGCTCAACCGGCTCGACCCCGGCCCCTTCGTGGAGGTCCACCCGCAGGACGCCGAGGTCCTGGGCGTCACCGACGGCGACCACCTGGAGGTCGCCTCCCGGCGCGGCCGCGCGGTGCTGCCGGCCGTCGTCACCGACCGCGTCCGGCCGGGCGACTGCTTCGCGCCGTTCCACTGGAACGACCTGTTCGGCGAGTACCTCAGCATCAACGCCGTCACCAACGACGCGGTGGACCCGATCTCCTTCCAGCCGGAGCTCAAGGTCTGCGCCGTCGCCCTCCGCGCGGTGGCGGCACCCGAAGCGGTGGAGTCCGCCGCCCCGGTGGAGTCCACCGTCCCGGCGGCGCGGCGGCCGCTGGAGGGGAGCGTCCCGGAAACGGCCGCCGGGGAGCCGGCCGCGGCGATGGCCAGGCTGCTCGGCGTCGCCGACCTCGCACCGCCCGCGCTGACCGGCGTCGAGCGGACCTACGTCGCCGGCTTCCTCGCCGGACTGCAGTCCGCGCCCCCGCCAGCGGGTGCCGTGCCCGTGCTCCCGGCCCGGGGGCCGCTCGACCCGGAGCACGCCGGCTGGATCAACGGCGCCCTGGCCGGGGCGTACTCCCGCACCGAGACGGGCGGGCCGCCCCGGTCCGTTCTCGTCCACGACGCGCCGACGGCGGTCGAGGAGCAGGCCCCACCCGCCCGCACGGTGCTCGTGCTGTGGGCCTCCCAGACCGGCAACGCCGAGGAGTTCGCCGCCGGGGCCGCGGACCGGCTGGCGGCCGCGGGCTGGCAGCCGCTGGTCCTCGGCATGGACGAGGCCGGGCCCGACACGCTCGCCGACGGCGCGCCGGTCCTCCTGATCACCAGCACCTTCGGCGACGGCGAGGCCCCCGACAACGGGTCGGCGTTCTGGGACCGTCTCACCGGCGACGGCCTCCCCGACGCCGGCGGACTGCGCTACGCCGTGCTCGCCCTCGGCGACTCCAGCTACGACGACTTCTGCGGCCACGGCCGCCGGCTCGACCAGCGCCTCGGCGAACTCGGCGCGGTACGGCTCGCCCCCCGTACCGACTGCGAGCCCGACTACCAGGAGGCGGCCGACCGCTGGCTCGACGAGGTGCTCTCGGCCCTGGCCGGGCACGCGGCCGGCCCCGCCGCGGAGCCTCCCGCAGCGGCCCCCGCCGCGGAGCCGGCCACTTCCACTGCGACGGCCGCTGCCACGCCCGCGGCCCGCCCGTCGGCCGGCCCGTCGGCCCCCACGACCGGCACCGGGTACTCGAAGGCCTCGCCGTTCGGCACCCTGCTGGTCGGCAACCGGCTGCTCAGTCGCCCGGGTTCCGCGAAGGAGGTGCGGCAACTCGCCTTCGCCACCCGCGGGGGCGACCACGGCGACCTGGTCTACGAAGCGGGTGACGCGCTCGGTGTCCGGCCGGTCAACTGCCCCGAGCTCGTGGCGGAATGGCTCGCCGTCACCGGGCTCGACCCGGACGATGCCGTGTCACTCGGGGACGGGGGAGCGGTCCCGTTCGCCGAGGCGCTGCGGAGCCGCTTGGAGATCGCCAGGATCACCCCGGACCTCCTGCGGTTCGTGGCCGAGCGCTCCGGCGACCGCGAACTCAAGCGGCTGCTGCGCCCCGACAACACGGGCGAGCTGGCGAAGTGGAGCTACGGCCGGCAGGCCGTGGACGTGGTCGGCTCGCTGCCCGTGCGGGCCCGCGCCGAGGAGTGGGCAGGCGTCCTGAAGCGCCTCCAGCCCCGGCTCTACTCGATATCGTCCAGCCCGCTCGCCCACCCGGACGAGGTCCGGCTGACCGTCTCGGTGGTGCGCTACCCCAACGGTTCCGGGCGGACCCGGACGGGCGTCTGCTCCGCCTACCTCGCGGACCGCGCGGACGACGGTCCGGTGCCCGTCTTCGTCCGGCGCTCCCCGCACTTCCGGCCGCCGGCCGACCCCGCAGCGCCGATGATCATGGTCGGCCCGGGCACCGGCGTCGCGCCCTTCATCGGCTTCCTGGAGGAGCGCCGGGCCTCCGGACACGCCGGGGCGAACTGGCTGTTCTTCGGGGAGCAGCGGCAGGCCACCGACTTCTACTACCGCGAGGAGCTCGCCGCCTTCCAGGCGTCGGGACACCTGGACCACCTCGACCTCGCGTTCTCCCGCGACCAGCGGAACAAGGTCTACGTCCAGGACCGGATGCGCGAGCACGGCCTCCGGCTCTGGGACTGGCTGCAGAACGGCGCGCACTTCTACGTCTGCGGGGACGCCTCCCGGATGGCCAAGGACGTCGACCGGACCCTGCACGAGATCGCCCGTACCCACGGCGGCCTCACCGAGGAGGCGGCGGCCGCCTACGTCGCCGAGCTGGCGGCCGACAAGCGCTACGTCCGCGACGTCTACTGAGGCCTTGCACGTGAAGCCTTGCGCGTGAGGCCTGCCACGGCGGCCGGCCCGGCGTCGGTCAGTGTCCGGCGCCGGTCAGGGCGCGGCGACGGTGAGTGCGGCGAGGTGGTCGACCACGTCGGACAGGCGACCGTGGCGCTGGAGGGCCCGCCGCTGGCGGGCGGCGCCGGTGCCGAGGGCGCGCAGGCGGGCGAGGGCGGACTCCACGGTGGCCAGGTCTCCGGCCGCGGCCAGCCCGGGGGCGGCGCGCTCCAGGAGCCGGTCGGCCAGGACGGCCATCGGTGTGTGCCGGCCGGTGCACGGATCGACCCCGTCCCCGGAGAGACCGGTCCGCGCGGCCTGCCAGTGGGCGGCGCCGACCAGGCCGTGGGGGAGGGCGGGCGCCGGCCGGCCGGCCCGGATCTCGTCGAGCAGGACCGCGGCGAGGCCGCGCAGCAGCCCGGCGAGCAGCAGGACGGTGTCCAGGTCGGCGTTGACGTCGGCGATCCGCACCTCCAGGGTCGGGACGTGCTCGGAGGGCCGCGCGTACCAGTAGATCATCCGGCGGTCGAGCAGCACCCCGCACTCCACCAGGGCGTCCGCCAGCGCCTCGTACTGCGCCTCGTCCAGGACCGGGGGCGGTCCGACGGTGGGCCAGCGCGACCACTGGACGGTGCGCCAGCTGGCGAAGCCGCTGTCGCGGCCCCCGGAGAAGGGGGAGTTGACCGCGAGCGCCTGGACCACCGGCAGCCAGGGCCGCAGGTGGTTGCAGAGCGCCAGCGCCTGTCCGCGCCCCTCGGTGCCGAGGTGTACGTGGCAGCCGCAGAGCGCGCCGTCGTAGCCGTCGAGCACGCCGGCGTACCGCGTCGCCATCCGCCGGTAGCGCGGGCTGTCGGTGACCGGGCCGGGGCCCGGCCCGGAGAGCACCGGCGTGCCGGAGGCCACCAGCAGGCAGCCGGCGTCCGCGGCGGCCTCGGCGACGACCGAGCGCAGGTCGGCGAGGTCGGCGCGCAGGTCGGCGAGCCGTGCGGCCGGGCGGCTGCACACCTCGACCTGGACGGGGAAGAACTCGTTCTGGACCCGGTCGCCCAGCACACCGGCGGCGGCTGCGATCACCTGGGGAGCGCGCTCGACGGGCAGTCGGGTGTGCCGGTCGACCAGCAGGAACTCCTCCTCCACACCCACCGTCGGCACGACCGGCGGGGCGTCCGTCGTGACCACCGCAGCTCACCGCCCTCGGGCCGGCGCCCCGGCGGTGGCGCCGAGCAGGGCGGCGGCCCCGCGGGCGACCAAAACCAGGCGGTCGCCCCCGGTGGCGCAGGCGCGGACGCAGGCCCGACCCGCTCCTGTGGTGGCGCCGGTGATGACCACGGTGCGGGGTTGCGAACGGGCGGGGATCGTCATGGCCCGCGTCTAGCCCGGTGGGAGCCGTCGAAACCTCCGCCCGGCCCGCCTGGACCGGCGCCCGTCCGCACGTGTGGCGGTGGGACGGGTGGGTAGGCGTGATCGCGGGAGACGGACACACCCGGTGACCGGCCGGACCCGTGGGGCGAATGCACCGCCGGAGCCGCGTTCTCCGTCGGCCCTGTGGCCAGGCTCGACCCGACCGCCTGACCGCACGCCGTGCGACCACGTGTGAGGAGGCCCGGATGGACCGCCCCGGGACAGGCCCGCTGCCGGGCCCCGCCCGGCCGGGCGCCGAGCAGACCGCCGAGCAGACCGCACGGCTCGCCCTCGGCAGCCGAACGGCGGTGGTGCAGTGCAGCCGCGACTTCTGCCGCCAGGCGCTGCGGCAGTGGCATTGGCTGCCCGCCGCGGACGAGGAGCAGCTGGCCGTCGCGACGGACGTCGTGCTTATGGTCTCCGAACTGGTCACCAACGCCTGTCTGTTCGCTCCCGGCGGCCCGCGCGAGCTGCGGTTGCGGTGGAACGGCCTGAGGTTGCGGGTGGAGGTCGCCGATGCCAGCCCGGTCCCGCCGAGGCTCCTCCGGCGCGCCGACAGGCGGTGCCCGAGCGGCTACGGCCTATGGGTGGTGGACCGGCTCGCGGGCGCCTGGGGCCATGTGCCCGAGGGGCACGGCAAGGTGGTCTGGCTGGAGGTGCCGTCCCCGATCGACCACCACGTCCGGACGGCCCGTGCCGGGCGGCGGCGCTGAACGCGGGCTCCCGCTCGCGGTCGCATCCCCGGGGCATGGCGCCCCCTCTCTTCCTGTCGGAGGTCACTGCGGTCGCGCGCCTATCCGGACAAATCGAAACAAAACATCTAAACCGTGAATTGAATGTCGTGCATGGGGGTAGAAGACCTCTGCAGCGGCCGCGGGCGACCCGCCGCCGCTCCCGCACCCAACGGGTGCCACCGGGACCTTCGCTTGAAGAAGCCGGGCACAGGTCCTGGGGGAAGAAGCCTGCGAAGCACGAGCGCGAGCCGCGCCGTCTCGCGGGGCGTTCACCCCGATGCCCAGGAGAAGCAAGTGTCCACCTCACTGGAAGCCCGCGCTCGGGTGGAATCCCATGAGCGTGTCCGCCCGCCGGAAGCCCCGTCGTCCGAGCTCCCGCCGAGAGCCGGGCCGGGCCTGCCGTCCGACCTGCCCCCGCGCCCGACCGAGGCCGAGCTGCGCACGATGGGCAAGTCCGAGGCGCGTGAACTCAGCGACGCGCTGTTCGAGCGTCTTGCCGGGCTCGCCCGGGAGACACACGCCTACAGCTACGTGCGCGGCACGATCATCGAACTCAACATGCCGCTGGTGCGGTTCATCGCCGCCCGCTTCCGGCACCGGGCCGAGGACATGGAGGACATCCTCCAGGTCGGCACGATCGGCCTGATCAAGGCCGTGGACGGCTACGACCCCGCGCGCGGCGTCGAGTTCGTGACCTACGCCATCCCCACCATCGCCGGCGAGATCAAGCGCTTCTTCCGCGACACCTCCTGGCCGGTACGGGTTCCGCGGAGCATGCAGGAGCTCTACCTCACCGTCGCCCGGGGCTCGGACCGGCTGGAGCAGCAGCTCGGCCGCCTCCCGCACCCCGAGGAGATCGCCGAGGACCTGCACATCACCGCGGAGGAGGCCGTCGAGGGGCTGGTCGCCGGGCGGGTCTACCGTCCCAACTCCCTGGACGCGCTGCGCGACCACGACACCGACGAGGCGGGCAGCGCGCTGCTCGACCGCCTGGGCTCCTGCGACCCCGGCATCGAACTGGCCGTGTTCCGCACGGCCGTGCAGCCGCTGATCGCCCGGCTGCCGAAGCGCGAGCAGACGGTACTGAAGCTCCGCTTCTGGGAGGGCCGGACCCAGTCCGAGATCGCCGACCGGATCGGCGTCTCGCAGATGCACGTCTCCCGGCTGCTGGCCGCCACCCTCGCCCGGCTGCGCGAGGAGCTGGACGACTGCGACGCTTCCGGATGGGCGGACGACGACCCGGAGCCGCCCGCCTGAGCCCGCCCCGCCGGTCACCGCGCCGATTTCCCTCCCGACGGGCGTTTCCGGCCCCCCGTAGCGGACAGCCGCGCTGCGGGGGGCCGCCCGTCGACGGGGTCCAGTCCGCACGTCCAGCTGCACGCCCCCGCCGCTGCGCCTGTCCCCCGACTGCCGCCACCTGGAGGTTCCACGACCACGTCCGGGTCAACGGCTGCTCTTCGACGGCAGCCTCGAACCCCCTGGCGGCACCGTCACCCCCGGTGCCCACGGCACCCCCGGCCACGGACTCCGCCTGGCCCCCGCCCGGGCCGCCGAGTACCGCGTCGCTTGGAAGGACGACCCATGACGACCACCGCAGCAGCCCTGTTCGACGTCGACGGCACCCTGCTCGACACCACCTACCTGCACACCCTGGCCTGGTGGGAGGCCCTGCGGCAGTACGACCGGACGGTGCCGGCCGCCCGCGTCCACCGGGCCGTCGGCATGGGCGCCGACCAGCTGCTCGACCACCTGCTCGGCGAGCACCGCGACCACGACGACGACGCGGCGATCACCGCCGCCCACGACGCCCTCTACGCCCGCCACTGGCCGGTGGTCAGGCCGCTGCCGGGCGCCCCCGAACTGCTCCGCGCCTGCGCCGGGCGCGGCTGGCGGATCGTCCTGGCCAGCTCGGCCTCCGAGCGGGAGCTGACCGTGCTGCGGCACGCGCTCGGCGCCGACGACGTGATCGCGGGCGTCACCACCGCCGAAGACGTGACCGCCACCAAACCGGCCCCGGACCTCGTCCGGGCCGCCCTGGACCGGGCGGAGGCCGGGCCCGGGCACGCCGTCTTCGTCGGTGACACCGTCTGGGACATCGCGGCCGCGGGCCGGGCCGAGGTCCCGTGCATCGCCGTGGAGACCGGCGGTTTCGCCGCGGCGGAACTCCTCGGCTCCGGCGCCGCCGAGGTCCACCGCGACACCGCCGAGCTGCTGGCCGAGCTCGACAGAAGCCTGCTCGGCAGGCCCGGCTGCTGAAGGACGCCCCGCTTCCGACGGAGAAGCTGCCTGCCGCCGCGTTCCTGCCGCTGAGGCCGGCCGAGCCCAGCGTGCCGATCTCGGCATCGAGCGACAAGCGACTGGAGCTCGGAGACCGCGTTCGCGTTCAGGACCTCGGCGACCAGGAGTGGGACCGCATCCGGTTCGGCCTGCGTCTCGGTTGACCATGGGGTGAGCCGGGCGCCGACGCCGGCGGCGGCCGTGCTCCGTGGTGGGCCCGCCGAGCAGCCGCAGTACGTGACCAAGCCGTGCCCGGGTGATCAGCAGTACTACCCGGCCGACGTCCCGGAGAAGTTCTGGGAGTGCAGCAACGGCACCGCCTACCTCTTCGACTGCCCCGCCGGCCTGCACTGGGACACTGAGCTGCTCACCTGCAACTACCCCGAGGCGGCGGGCTGGGAGCCTCCTGCGGGCCGGACCAGCGGCGGGCGACGGTCTGCCTCGCTGGGCTCGGAGGGAATGCAGCGGCTGGAGACCAAGCACATCCAGGGGCAGGTCATCACGCACACCATCGTCAAGCCCCTGCTGTAGTGATGCCGGCTCCCGGCGGGTAGGACGAGGCCGGGTGGACGTCCAGGTCGGTCAGGCTTCGTGGCAAAGGGTCAAGATCGCCGGTCAGAGGACAACCGCTCCCGGGCCTTCGCGCCCGCCCGGGCAGCCGGGCAGGTCGACGGCGTGCTGGTCGGGCACCGGGCCGCCGGTCACCGTGCAGGCGGGTGCGAGCCGCGGGCGGTCCTCGTGGAGCCGGGCGGCCGTGAACCGCACCGCGTCGTCGAAGAGTCCGGGCGCACGCAGGCGGCGTCGGCCTGGCCGGCCACGCACCGGTCGCGGAACCGGACGTAGCGGTAGTCGTAGTTGCGGCCGGCCTCGGCCCTTTCCGGAAGGCCGGTGGTCGCCGCGGCGACCCAGCCGGTGCGGATCGGCCGGAAGGGCCAGCGCGTCGCGGCACGCCACCCCACGGGCCCACCAGAGCACCGCGTTCGCCGTCGGCGGGAGCGCGTACTCGCGCAGGCTCCACGGGGGGTAGTACTACACGGGGCCTCCGATCGTCGCACCGGTCGCCACGCCGACCGCGGGCCGTCACGACAGCCGGGGGAGGACCTGCTCGCGGTAGAAGTCGAAGAACCCCTCCTGCTCCGGGCCGATCTGGCCCACGTACACCTCGTCGAATCCGGCGTCGACGTAGCCGCGCAGCCGGCCGGCGTGCTCCCGGGGGTCGTCGCCGCAGGTGACCGCCCGGGCCACCTGCTCCTCGGTGACCAGTTCGGTGGCCTGCTCGAAGTGCTGCGGCGTGGGCAGGACCTGGGCGAGCTCCCCGGGCAGCAGCTCGCTCGGCCAGAGCCGGTGGACGGTCTTGACCGCCCGCTCGCGCTCCTCCGACCAGCACACCTTCACCCCGCCGAGCACCGGCCCGGTGCCGCCGGCCGCGCGGTAGCGGGCGATCAGCCAGGTATCGGGTGTCATGGTGACCAGACCGTCCGCGAACTCCGCCGCCAGCTCGGCCGCCTTCGTCCCGAACGCCGACACGTACACCGGCAGCCGGCCGGCCTCCGGCGGGGTGTACAGGCGGGCGTTCTCGACGGTGTAGTGCACGCCGTGGTGGGAGACGACGCCGCCGGTGAACAGCTCGCGCATCACCGCGACGGCCTCCTCCAGCATCTGCGCGCGCAGCTCGAACGGCGGCCACCGGTCGCCCAGGACGTGCTCGTTGAGGGCTTCGCCGGTGCCCACCCCGAGCCGCAGGCCGCCCGTCAGCTGCACGTCCGCGGTCGCGGCGGCCTGCGCCGTCACGGCGGGGTGGAGCCGGACGGTCGGACAGGTGACCAGCGTGGTCACCGGCAGCCGGGTGACCTCGGACAGTGCCCCGATCACACCCCAGACGAAGGGGCTGTTGCCCTGGGCGTCGTTCCACGGGTGGAAGTGGTCGGAGATCGCCAGCCGGGTGAAACCGGCCCGCTCCGCCAGCCGGGCCTGCCCGACCAACTCGGCGGGGGTGAACTCCTCGCAGGACAGGAAGTAGCCGAACGCGGTCATGGTGGCCTCGGTTCGTCGGTGGATCGTCGGTTCCTCCGCCGGGCGGCTAACCGGCTGGGTCGTGGTGAAACCTCCGTACCGCGCCTTCCCCGTCACGCCCGCCGTCGTTTCCCCGGCCCGCCAGCGGGTAGCCGGGTGGGTCCCGGGCGCCCCGGCCGGGCGCCCCCGAACCCCCGGAGGTGGCCCACCATGGACGCGCGCGACGGCGCCGGTCCGAGCCGGTGCGTCCGCACCCACGAGCCGTCGGAGGCCGGCGAACCCGCCCGCCCCCGCCCGGCGGACGCACCGGACGACGAGAGCAGGGAGCAGGGCGATGCGGAGACCTACGCCGTCCTCGGCGAGGACTGAACCGGCGGGCTCCGCCTGCCCCGACCCGTCCCCCCGGCCCACGCGCGCCGTCTGGCGTCCGGTCCACCACCGGCCCGGCCGCCGCTGGCCCGGCGTGGGCCACGGCGCCCGCGCCGCCCGCTACCCGGCCCAGGACCGGGCCGGGACCGGTTTCTGAGGAGGCACCCGATGGACGACACGCCCCAGGGCGGCGCCGGCGGCGTCCCGCACCGCCCCGACGACGAGCCCGAGCACCACGGCGAACACGAGACCAGGCCGGGCGGGACCGTGAAGACGGTGCGGGCCGGGACACCGGTCGCCGAGCAGCGGGCCGAGCCCGCCCACGACGAACCCGCCGACCGAGAGGAGCCCGACGGGGACTGACCCGCACTGGCGAACCCGTCCGCACGCCCCGACGGCACGGGCCCTCTCCTCCGGATCCCGTCGCGCGCCCGGCAGGATCCGAACGGGAGGGCCTAGCCTGGAGGTGGGCCGGACGACGGGCTCGGCGGGAGCGACCGGATGAAGGACTTTCCCGAGGTCAACGGCTGGACGGTGGTGCCGCTCAGCGGTGACCTCGACGACTTCGCGGCGCGCGAGGTCACGCGGCTGCTGGACGTGCTGGTGGCCGGTGGCACGGTGCGCGTGGTCGTCGACCTCGCGGCCGTCGGCTTCGTCGACTCCACCGGCCTCAACACGCTGCTCGCCGCCGCCCGCAGGGCGCGCGACGGGCAGGGGGAGCTGCGGCTGGCCGGCGCCGTGCCGCGGGTCCGGGACGTCCTGGACCTCAGCGGCGTGTCGGCGGTGCTGCCGCTCTACCCGGATGCGGCGGCGGCCTGTGCCTGAGGACCGGATGACCGGCGAGCCCGTACGCGGCGACGGGACGGCCGAGCCCGCACGCGGCGATGAGACGGCCCTGCTGCGGGAGGCCGTGGACCGGCTGCGCGACGAGGCGGAGGGGCTGCGCCGGGCGATGCGCAGCCGGGGCGTCATCGAGCAGGCGAAGGGCATGCTCGCCGAGCGGCTGGGCTGCACGCCGGACGAGGCCTTCGGCCACCTGGTGCAGCTGTCCCAGGACTCCAACCGCCGGCTCGCCGACATCGCGGCCGGCCTGGTCGGCCTCGCGGCCCCGATCACGGGCGCCGTGGACGACGACGAGGCCCCGTTCCGGGAGGCCCCCGCGGACCCGGTCCTGCCCGGGGCCGAGCCGCCCGTTCCGGCTCCGCCCGGCGCGGCCCGCCTCACCCCGGTGCCGGGCCTGGCCGCGCGCTACCACCTGGCCGCCTCCGCGCTGGCCGCCGCGGACACCCCGGAGGAGCTGGCCCGGCTGCTGCACGAGGTCGCCCTGGCTCCGCTCGGCGTCGTCGCGGTGGTGCTGGGCGTGCTGGAGCCGGACGGCGCCGTGGCGCTGGTCGGCAGCCACGGAGTGGAGCAGCGCAGGGTCAGCCAATGGCAGCGCGTCCCGCCGGAGACGGGGGTTCCACTGGTCCAGGCCGTGCACGGCGGCGGCGTGGTGTGGGAGACCGTGCCCGAGTGGCCCGGGGCCGAGGAGCGGCGGGCCCGTGGGCCGGACGGCCCTCCCACGGCCGCCCGGCCGATCGTCCCGGGCCGGATCGCCTGTGCCGTGCCGCTGCGCCGCGGCGACCGGATCGCCGGCGCGATGAGCCTCGGCTGGGATGTCCCGGTCGACCGGGCCCGCGCGGCCACCCGGTACGTCGAGGCGCTGGCCGGCCTGGTGGCGGGGCACCTGCTGCGGGTCACGGCCTCCGACGGCGGTGAGCCGGAGCTCGCGGTGCCGGGCGGCGAGCACTGGTTCCGCGACGTGCTGGACGCCGTGTTCGAGCCGGTCCTGGTGCTCTCCGCGGTCCGTGAGGGGGGCGGCGACGCCGCGATCACCGATCTGCGCGTGGTGTACGCCAACGCCGCGGCGGGGACGGTGTCGACGGTCGGTCGACGCCTCACCGAAGTCCTCCCCGGCCTGGTCACGACCGGCACCTTCGGCCGGATCCTGGACGTCGCCGCGACCGGCGTCCGCTTCGAGGGCCGGGCCGAGAACTTCACGGGGACGGGAGCCACCGAGGTCCTGACCGTTCGGGCGGTGCCCTTCCTCGACGGCGTCCTGGTCACCTGGCGCCCCCGGAACGGCCTCGCGGAGCGCGCGGCCCGGCTGGGCGAGGCGCAGCGGATGGCAGGCCTCGGCAGCTTCTCCTGGACGCCCGGCTCGGCCGGGCTGGACCTGTCGGAGGAGGCCCTGCGGCTGCTCGGCCTCGACCCCGGCCGGACGGCCCCGATCACCCCGGCCGAGGCACTGGACTGCGTGAGCGCCGCCGACCGCCAGGCCGTCCGCCTGGTCGCCGGCCGCCTCCTGGCGGGGCAGCGGACGGCGGCGCTGGACTTCGACGCCGGGCCCGGGGACGGGGCCCCGCGCGCGCTGCGGGCCACCGCGGAGGTGGTCGCCGATCCCGCCGGGGGAGACCTGCGCGCCGTGCACGGCGTGCTCCAGGACGTCACCCGGTGGCGGCGGACCGAGGAAGTCCTCTCCGGGGTCCGGGCCAGGCTGGCCGAGCAGCGGCGCCGGGGCGCCGCCGAGCACCGGACGACGCGGGCGTTGCAGGACGCGCTGATGGCCGCACCCCGCCAGCCCGACCTGCCCACCGCCGGCCTCGACCACGCCGCGCGGTACCTGCCGGCCGGGGAGCACGCCCGGGTCGGCGGCGACTGGTACGACATCGTTCGACTGCCCGACGGACGGGTCCTGCTCGCCGTCGGCGACGTCAGCGGTCACGGCCTTGCCGCCGCCGTGGGCATGGCCGAACTCCGGCACGCCCTGCGCGGCCTCTCCTACACGGAGGAGGACCCGGCCGCACTGCTCGGCCTGCTCAACACGATGCTCTGGCACCAGGGCAGCCGCCGGATCGCCAGTGTGCTGTGCGGCCTGCTCGACCTGGAGGCCCGGACGCTCACCTGGAGTGCGGCCGGCCATCCGCAGCCCGCCGTCCTCCGCGACGCCACCGCGGCCCTGGCCGAGGGGCCGACCGGCATCGTCCTCGGCGCGGTGGCCGAGCCCGACTACCGCGACACCGTGCTACCGCTGCGGTCCGGCGACACGGTGCTGCTGTGGACGGACGGCCTGTTCAACCGGCGTGACGGAGCCGGGGCGCGTCCCGACCGCCTGCTGCGCGCGGCCGAGGCGTGCGGCGAGGACGCCCTGGAGGACTGCCTCGATCACATCGCCGACAGCTTCGGCGGCCCCAACCCGGCCGACGACAGCTGTCTGCTCGCCGTCCGGCTGGCCCTCCAACCGGCGCGTTAGCCCGCACCCCCGGCGGGGCACCCGCTACCGCGGACCCCCACGTGCGAGGAGGCGGACACCATGAACCGGGAGCTGCAGGCCCGGCCCGGGATCGGACGGCGGCAGCGCCGTGGCACCGCGATCGCTCCGGCGCTGCCACGTGCCGGGACCGCCGCTCCGGCGCTGCGACGCGCCGGGGCCGAGGACCGGCGGAGCGGGCGGTGAGCGGCCCGTTCGGCCCGCGCGGGCCGTTGTCGGAGGCGGTACTGGGCCTGGTGACGGCCGGGCCGCCCGGCGCCGGACGGTTGCTCGCACCGCCCGGTCCGGTCACCGACCCCTGGGGCGAGGACCACCAACTGGCGCTGCACCTCTGCTACGAACTCCACGACCGGGGCCTGCCGGGCGTCCACCCCGGCTGGGAGTGGGAGCCCGAACTCCTGATGCTGCGCCGGGCACTGGAGCGCTCCTTCCTCGCCGCGGTGCGAGCGGCGGCGGAGCCCGTCCGGCCGTTGCCGGAGGCGCTGGAGCGGGTGCTGGTGGAGCCGGCCGAGGGCACCGGGCCCTCGCACTTCCTGCTGGCCGAGGGCGAACGCCGGCACGTCCGCGAGTACCTGGTGCACCGGTCGGTCTACCACCTGAAGGAGGCGGACCCGCAGCTGTGGGTGCTCCCGAGGATCCACGGGCCCGCCCAGGCGGCGCTGATGGCCATCGCCTACGACGAGTACGGCGCCGGCCGCCCGGAACGGGCCCACTCCCTGCTGTTCGCGCGGATGATGGCCGCCTTCGGCCTCGACCCCGGCTACGGGCACTACCTGGACCTCGTGCCCGCGCCGTCCCTGGCGGTGGTCAACCTGATGACGCTCTTCGGCCTGAACCGGGCGCTGCGCGGCGCGGCCGTCGGGCAGTTCGCCGCCATCGAGATCACCTCCTCGCCCGGCTCCGCCCGGCTGGCCGCCGCGCTGGAGCGGTTGGGCGGCGGCCCCGACGGCACCCTCTTCTACCGGGAGCACATCGAGGCGGACGCGGTGCACGAGCAGTTGGTACGGCGGGGTGTGATCGAGGAGCTGGTCGCGACCGAGCCGGAGCTGGAACGGGACATCGCCTTCGGCCTCGCGGCCGCCGAGGTGCTGGACGACCGCTTCGGGGACCACCTGCTGGGCCGCTGGCGGTCCGGCCTGACGTCCCTGCGGGCACCCCTGCCCGGGCCCTGGGACTGAGCCCGGGTTCCGCCGGAGGAGCCTCACTCCAGCCTGCGCCTCACCCCCGCCTGCGCCTCAGTCCCGCCGTGGGCGGCCGCGCCGCCGGTGGCTGGTGTCGCAGAAGGGGTAGCGGCGGCTCCGCCGGCAGGTGCACAGCGCCACCACCGGCCGCTCGGAGGTCCGGACCGTGCCGTCCGGCAGCACCACCTCCACCGGCCCCTCGACGAGCAGCGGGCCCCCGGGGACGACGACCACCCTGGTAGCGGCCCGATCAGGGCTCCCGGACACCGCCCGTTCAGTGCTCCCGGACACCGCGCACCACCACCAGCTCCTCCTCGCGCTCGCCCGGGGCGATCAGCCCCAGCCGCTCGAACAGCCCGGCCCGTGCCGTCATCACCGGCCCGAACGGCTGCCGGCTCCGTGCCGCCACGGCCGTGCGCAGCCCGGCCCGGCGCAGGGCCGCCAGCGTGGCCGGGACGTCCGCCAGCGAGGACTGCACCACCAGCAGTACGCCGCCGCGCGCCAGCCGGCCCGGGGCCGCGCCGCAGAGCCGGTCCAGGACCAGCCGCCCGTCCGGCCCGGCGTCCCAGGCCAGGGCGGCGCCCCGCCCAGGCGAGCCCGTGTCGGGCCGGACCGGGACGTACGGCGGGTTGGCGGTGATCAGGTCGAAGCGCTGCCCGGCGACAGGCGTCAGCAGGTCCCCCCGGCGGAGCCTGACCCGGCGCCGGCGCAGCCGGGTGTTGAGCCAGGCGGCGAGGACGGCGCGGACGGACAGGTCCACCGCCGTGACGCTGGCTCCGTCCCGGGCCGCGGCGAGGGCGACGGCCCCCGTCCCGGTGCAGAGGTCGAGTACCCGGCTGGAGCCGTCCAGGCGCTCGCGGCGCACGCAGGAGGCCAGCAGTTCCGTGTCGCCCTGGGGCGGATAGACGCCCGGCGGTCTGATCAGCAGCATGCCGGGCGGCTGCCCGGCCCGGCGCCGCACAATCCCCGCCGGGCCCGTTTCGGGCGCGGGCTTCAGGTACGGCTTCGGGCACGGGCCGGCAGGGCCCGTTGGACGCCGCGATGGCACGGGGTGTGTAGGGCACCGCGCGCCGGGTAGGCGCGCACCGGTGGACGGGGCACGGCGGCGACCGCGCCGCCGGGTCGCTGCCCTCCGGACTCCGCCACCTGTACTCCGGTGGTCACGCCGCGGCGCGAGGCGGCATGACCACCAGGACGGTCCCCGCCGCCCGCGGGCGGCGGGGAGACGAACGAAGAACGAGGCACGGAGATGGCCGATCTGACGCGGATCGCGCAGATCATGGCCGAGGCCGTCAACGGCCCAGGCCAGGGGGCTCTCGCCGAACGGCTCTGTGCCGCCTGCGTCGAGGCCCTGGCAGTCGAGGCGGCCGCGATCACGCTGATGGCCGACACCGGCCACCGTGCCGGCGTGTGGGCCAGCGACGCGCGTGCCCGCCGGCTGGAGGAGCGGCAGTTCAGCCTCGGCGAGGGCCCGGGCGTGACCGCCTTCCGCGGGCGCCGCCCGGTGACGGTGATCGACCTTCTCTCCGCCGACGAGGTGCGCTGGCCGGTGCTGGTGGCCGACCTCGCCGCGGCCGCGCCGCCCGACGGGGGACTGCGCAGTGTCTACGCCTCCCCGCTCCACCTCGGTTCCGCCGGCATCGGCGTGCTGACCCTCTATCGCGTCCGGCCCGGTCTCCCCGCCCCCGAGGAGATCGCCGACATCCAGGTGGCCGCGACCAGCGTGACCCTCGCGATCGTGGGCTCCTTCCTGGGGCCGTCCGGCGAGGTCCCCGTCCAACCGTGGCTGGACGACCCGCCGCTGAACGGCGTGGAGATCGACCAGGCGGTCGGCATGATCATGGTGCAGCTGCGAGTCCCCGCCGCCGAGGCCCTGGACCGGCTGCGTGCCCACGCCTTCACCCACGACCGGGGGGTCGACGCCGTCGCGCACGGTGTGGTGCACCGATGGCTGCGGTTCACCGAGGAGGACCGATGACGGATGACCAGCGGCGGCGCGAATGCGCAGCCTCGCCGGGGGAGGGGGAGGCGGTCACGACGCGCGAGGCCCGCGTGAACGAGGCGTTCGCCGGGCTCACCGGGACGCTCGTCGCCCGCGGCTACGACACCGTCGAGTTCCTGCACCGGCTCACCGAGGTCTGCACGGCACTCAGCGGTACGGCCGGTACCGGCCTCGTCGTCGTGGATCGCCACGGCGCGCTGCGTGACATCGCCTACTCCGGCGACCGGGTCCGCCGCCTGGAGACCCTGCAGATCGCGGAGGGCGAGGGCCCCTGCCTGGACTGCCACCGCACCGGCGAGCCGGTCGTCGAACCGGACCTCTCCCGGGCCCGGGCGCGGTGGCCCCGGTTCGTGCCGCAGGCGCTGGAGCTCGGCTTCCGCTCGGTGCACGCGGTCCCCCTGCGGCTGGACGGCCGGTCGATGGGAGCGCTCAACGTCTTCGACGTCCGGCCCGGGGTCGAGCCGGGCCACGACGGCCCGGACATCGTCCAGTCGCTCGCCGACCTCGCCGTGATCGCCCTGCTCCAGCGCCGGCACGGACGGGAGCAGACCGTGGCCGAGGAGATCGGCAGCGCGCTGGTGGATCGCAGCGCCGTCGAGCGGGCCAAGGGCGTGCTCGCGGAGGCGGCAGGGCTGGACATGGACACCGCCTTCGAGGTGCTCCGCTCCCACGCCCGCCGCAGCGGCACCGGCGTCGCCGAAGTGGCCCGCGCGCTGGTCGACGGGCGCCTGGACACGACCACCGTGCTGGCGGGCTGACCGACCGGCAGGGGCCGGCTTCCACGGGCCCGTGCCACCCCCGCGGGGTTACACCGGCTTCGAGCGGGCAGACGCGCGGGCGGGCGGCCGGGAACAGGCCCGGCCGCAATCCGCGAGGAGGCCCAGATGAGCATGGTCAAGGAGTCGGTCGACGTCGACGTGCCGCTGCACACGGCCTACAACCAGTGGACGCAGTTCGAGGAATTCCCCCGCTTCATGGAGGGAGTCGAATCGGTGACCCAGCTGGACGAGCGCCACAACCACTGGCGGACCAGCATCGGCGGCGTCACCCGTGAGTTCGACACCGAGATCGTCGACCAGCTGCCCGACGAGCGGATCGCCTGGCGGACCATGGACGGCGGCGTTCACCAGCAGGGCGTCGTGACCTTCCAGCGCCTCGACGACCGGCACACCCGCATCAACATGGCCATCGACTTCCGCCCCGAGGGGATGGCCGAGAAGGCCGGCGACATGCTGGGCATGGTCGACCGGAGGGTGAAGGGCGACCTGCGGCGCTTCAAGAGCTTCATCGAGGAGCGCGGCCAGGAGGGGGGTGGCTGGCGCGGCCGGATCACCCCCGGCTGACCCGGCGCCGACAACGACGCGGACCCGGTCCCCCGACCGGGGCCGCGTCGTGCCGCTCAGCAGTCGTGCCGCTCAGCAGTCGTGCCGCTCAGCAGTCGTGCCGCCCCGCAGTCGCGCTGCTCATGACCCGAGCAGAATGGGAGTGACGGGGGGACCGAGCGGGTCACGGGGACCGACCGGAAGGACCAGTGATGAAGAGAGCCAAGCACTACCGCCTGGTCGTGGACGACCCGTACGGCGAGGTGGTGCTCACCGCGTCCGGAGCCATGGGCAACGACGGCACCGAGGTCTACGTGGACGACACCGGCGAGGTGCGCGTCGACATCGATCACGACGGCATCGTCCGGGCGATGACCACCACGCTGCCCCTCGGACACCCGCTACGGGCCGAGCCGCTGGACTGACCACACGTCTGGGCCGTCCGCACGTCTGGGCCGGGCCCTGGACACTCCTGCGCCCGACCGGTGAACCGGCCGGGCGGGGGCCGCTGCCGTACCGCGGTGGCTCAGCGGGAGGGGAAGCGGTGGTGGCCGATCAGCCGGGCGAACTCCGCCCAGAACGCCGTGTCGTCCCGCCCGCCGGACCCGTGGACCGCCACGCCCGCCAGCCCGGCCGGCGTGCCGAACCCGGCCGCCCGGGACAGCTCGACGCCCGAGCCCAGCAGCGCGACCGGCTTGCCGTGCCGCATCGCCTCGGCGAGGAACCGGACGGCGTCCGGATCGGCCGGCAGCGTGTGCTCGCCGCCGTCCGGCACGACCACGGCGTCGTGGAGCACCGAGGCGGTCGTGGGCAGCGGGAGGTCCACCGGCACGCCGCCGCCGTCCCGGGCGGGCACCTCGCCGCCGTGCGCGGCCAGCGTCTCCACCGTGGCGCCCTCCTCGCCCAGCCGCTCGTGCGCGGCCCGCACCTGGTCGCCGTCGACCCCCGGCGCGGCCAGCACGGCGACCTTGCGGGTTCGGATGCCGGAGCCGCGCAGGTTCTCCAGGCTCAGCGCGGGGGAGAACGCCACCCCGGCCGCGTCGCCGGCGCCCGAAGCCACCGCCCGGTCCTCGGGCGGGGCGCCGGGCTCGGGCTCCCCGATGCGCAGCGCGACGTCCGCCGCCAGCCCCGGGTCGACGTGCGCCAGGTTGCCGACCATCCGCCGCCGCACCTCGCGGTCGCCCACCTTGCCCAGCTCGAACGCGAAGGCCTCGGTGATGTGCTGCTGCTCCCAGCCCGCCATGCTGCGCCAGAACAGCGCGGCCTGGCTGTAGTGGTCGGCGAAGCTGGGGCTGCGCCGGCGGACCGCCGCGCCGTCGACCCGCTCCTGGTGGTGCTCGAAGACGCCCTCGGCGAGCCGCCCGCCGCCCATCGTCGCCGGGCACCCGCCGCCGACGGAGTTCGGCGCGTAGCTGGTGCCCGGGTGGACCACCTGCTGGCCGTAGCCGTCGCGGTGGTTGGTGCGGACGTCCGCCAGCGGCCGGTTGACCGGCAGCTGGGCGAAGTTGGGGCCGCCGAGCCGGATCAGCTGGGTGTCCAGGTAGGAGAAGTTGCGGCCCTGGAGCAGCGGGTCGTTGGTGAAGTCGATGCCGGGGACGACGTTGGCGGTGTGGAAGGCCACCTGCTCGGTCTCGGCGAAGAAGTTCTGCGGATTGCGGTCGAGCACCATCCGGCCGACCGGGTGGACCGGCACCAGCTCCTCGGGGATCAGCTTGGTCGGGTCCAGCAGATCGAAGGGGAACGCGAACTCGTCCTGCTCCGGCACCAGTTGGACGCCGAGCTCGTACTCCGGGAAGTCCCCGGCGGCGATCGCGTCCCAGAGGTCCCGGCGGTGGAAGTCGGGATCGCGCCCGGCGGTGAGCTGCGCCTCGTCCCAGACCTGGGAGCAGACGCCGAGCAGCGGCCGCCAGTGGAACTTCACGAAGGTGCCGCGCCCGTCCCGGTCCACCAGGCGGAAGGTGTGTACGCCGAAGCCCTGCATCATCCGGAGGCTGCGCGGGATCGCCCGGTCGGACATCACCCACATCAGCATGTGGGTGGACTCGGGCTGGAGCGAACAGAAGTCCCAGAAGGTGTCGTGGGCGGAGGCGCCGGTGGGGATCTCGTTCGGCGGCTCGGGCTTCACCGCGTGGACGAAGTCCGGGAACTTCGCGGCGTCCTGGATGAAGAAGACCGGCATGTTGTTGCCGACCAGGTCGTAGTTGCCGTGCCGGGTGTAGAACTTGGTGGCGAACCCACGCACGTCGCGCACGGTGTCGGCGGAGCCGCGCGGACCCTGCACGGTCGAGAAGCGGACGAAGACGGGCGTGCGGGTGCCCGCCTCCTGGAGGAAGTCGGCACAGGTGAACTCGGCCAGCGACGCGTACGGTTCGAAGTAGCCGTACGCGCCGGCGCCACGGGCGTGCACCACCCGTTCGGGGATGCGCTCGTGGTCGAAGTGGGTGAGCTTCTCGCGGACGTGGAAGTCCTCCAGCAGGGTGGGGCCGCGGTCGCCGACGGTGAGCGAGTTGTCGGTGTCGTCGACGCGCACCCCCTGGTCGGTGGTGAGCGGGCCGTCCGGGTCGGGGGCGCGGAAGGCGTCGAGCGCGGCGTCCTTCGCGTCCTTCGCGTCCTCGGTGTCGCGGGTCCGTGCCGTCGGCGGGCCGGGGTTGGGCGTCTCCGTCACCAGCGGGGCGTGCGGGCGCTGGTCGGGGGGGCCGGGGTTGATGCTCATCTTGCGTTCTCCGTCCTGGAGGTCGGGCGTGCGGGCAGGAGGCGGCGGAGCGGCGGCCGGGTCAGCGCCGCAGGAGGAGATCGGCGGCCTGCTCCGGACCGTCCGCGGCCCGGCAGGTCAGCGTGCAGGGCGGCGGACACGGGCCGACCGCCGGCCGGTCAGCCTCGGGGACGCGGATCGCGTGCGCACCCGCCGCCAGGGCGGCGGCGATCACGGAGTCGGTGCAGCCGATCACCGTGACCCGGGCGGGCGGCAGGCCGAGCGCCGCGCAGGCGGCCGTCACCAGGGCGGGCGCCGGCAGGTGGCAGACACAGTGGTCGTGCGACCCGTGCGGGCACACCGCCCAGACGTCGAAGGGACCCAGCAGTGCCTCGGTGCGGGCCTGGACGGCCTCGACCTGCTCACGCCCGATCAGGCCGCGCGCCACGCCGGGCTGGTTGCTCAGCACGCCGATCGCGAGGCCGGCGGCGCGCAGGCCAGCGAGGGCGGCGCGGACGCCCGTCATCGGGTGCACCATGGCCGGGTCGCCGTTGCAGGCGACGTCCTGGAGCAGCGTGCCGTCGCGGCCGAACAGCACGGCGCCGATCGCGGTGCCGCCGGTCCGGGCGGACACCCACGGTCCGGACCGCTCCGTGCGGCCGCCGGAGGGGCGGGGCTGCGGGATGGTCGGTGGGGGTGTTCCGAGGTAAGCCATACTCCTGCGGGTTGCCACCGGAGGAGGTGTCAAACGGCGGCCGGCCGGGCGGATCCGGCGCGGTCCGTGGGCCGGCGCCGGGGTGGTGGGGCTCGGCGCGGCCGGCGCTCCGGTCGCGTGCCGGGTCGGGGCGGGTGCCGGGTCCAGTGGAGTGGCGGGTCGGGGCGGGTGCCGGGTCAGGGCGAGTGCCGGCTCCGGGCCGTGTCGTGACCGGTGAGGCCGTCCCGGACGGCGGCGATCGCCCCGGTGCCGGGCGGCAGCCCCCAGACCGGTGCGTCCGGCCCGGTCGGCCGGGCCTCGCGCAGCCGGCGGGCGCAGCGCCGCAGTTCCTCGGGCGCGACCCGGGCGCGCAGCGCGGGGAAGAGCCGTTCCTCCTCGCCGCGCAGATGGGCGCGGAGCACCACCGTCAGCGCGGCCGTGGCGCGGCCGCGCTCGGGGGCGGAAAGCCGCTCGTCCACCGCGCGGTCCAGCAGCCCCCGGATAGTCGCGTGGGTGTGGGCGGCGGCGTCCGCGAGTGCCCCGCCGGCCGGGAGCCGGCGCCGGACCAGGGGGTACAGATACACCTCCTCGGCCGTGAGGTGGGGCGCGAGGAGCAGGCGCAGGGCGTGCAGCAGCCGCAGGTCCTCCTCCGCGGCGGGCCTGCCCCGGGCGCGTTCGCCGTCGAGCCGCCGCAGCAGGGCCTCGACGGCCCGGTGCTCGGCACACAGTTCGCTCGGGAACCCTTCCGCGCCGTGCATGGCGGTCTCCGTCCGGCCGGGATGTGAGGGAGGGGGGCGGCAGGGCGCCTGCCCGGTTCACGCCGTCCCAACCACGCGGCCCGTGCACCGTCCGCGAGGCTCAGGCGACGACGCGCAGGGTGTCGAGCGTCCCGTCCGCGGCGTCCGGGACGACCATCCCGGCCGCGACGCCCGTGCGCAGGTAGTCGACCACCTCGCGGCTCAGCTGTTCGCCGGGCAGTGCGGCCGGGACGCACTGGGCGGATGCCCCGCTGCGGCGGTGGCGGGGCCTCGGCCTGCGTCCGGTTGCGGCTTGCGTCCGGCAGGGGCTCGGCGTTTGGCCGGGGACCGCTCGGGGAGACGCCCGGTCGGGCGGGGAGGCCGTCGGCGGGGAACCGCCCGTGGGGGAGCCGTCGAAGAGGAGACGAGCGATGTCGAACGATGCCATCGTCCTGCTGCGGGAGGACCACAAGGAAGTGCGCCGGTTGTTCCGCGAGTACCGGGGGCTCGCCGACGGTGACGGCCGGGGCGACGACCAGGGCCACGAGTACGGCCACGACCAGGGCCACGACCAGGCGCGGCGCGAGGCGGTCGAGCGGATCGTCGAGGCCCTGACCATCCACACCTACCTGGAGGAGGAGCTGGTCTACCCCCGGATCCGCCGGGAGGTGCCCGACCTCGCCGAGGAGATGGACCGCGCGAAGGAGGAGCACCACGTCGCGGACGTGCTCTGCGAGGAGCTCAGCCGGATGACGCCGGAGGACGAGGGCTACGACGCCAAGACCGCCGTCCTGATCGAGGCGGTCGAGCGGCACATCGACGAGGAGGAGGACGCCTGGTTCCCCAGGATCCGGGCAGCACTCGGCCGCAAGGAGCTCCAGGAGATCGGCGAGCGGATGAAGGCCGTGCGCGAGACCGCGCCGCGCCACCCGACCGGCAGCGGCATGCTGCACCGCATAGCCAACGCGCTGGAGGGCTGACCGCAGGAGGGCTGACCGCTGGAGGGCTGACCGCTGGAGGGCCGACCACTGGAGGGCCGACCACTGGACGGGCGACCGCGGCACGGAGCCGCGACCCGTCCCCGGACCCGCCGCCCCGTCTCCGGCCCCGTCCCCGGACCCGCCGCCCGCGAACCGGAGAGGAAGACCGACCGTGTACCCCGACGAAGACCTGCTCGACCAGCTCACCGCCGACCACCAGGCCGTACTCGTCCACTTCAGCAAACTCAGCGGTATGCCCAGCGGCGACCCGCAGCGCAAGGAGCTGGCCGACCTGCTGACCGACCGGCTGGTCCGCCACACCCGCGCCGAGGAGGAGCTGCTCTACCCGCTCGCCCGCGAGCGGCTCGCCGACGGACCCGAGGTGGTGGACGGCGAACTCGCCGACCACCACGCGGTCGAGACCCTGCTCGAAGAGCTCCGCCTCACCGGGCCCGGATCGTCCCAGTTCGACCGCCTGGTGGCCCGCCTGGACGAGGAGGTCACCCGGCATGCCGGTGACGAGGAGGCGCGGCTCTTCCCAGCCGTCCGCGCCGTCACCACCGAGACCGAGCGGCGCGTCCTGGCCGCCCGTGCGCGTGAGACCAAGGAGCTCTCCTCCGGCCGCCCCCGCCACCATCCCCCCGCCGCACGTCCCGCCGATCACCTGCCGCCGCCGGAGCGCCCGCTCACCGCGCGGCTGCGGGACTTCCTGACCCCGGGCGGGCCGCACTGACCCGGGCCGGCCGCGGAGCCACGGCACCGGGGCCGGCCCACACCGACCGAGAGGAACGAGCGCCGTGCGTGACGAAGCCGCCGCCCCGACAGGGGTGCCGGACGGGGCACCTGCTCTCGTCGCGGGATACCAGCGGCCGTAGCCTGGAGGCGTGGAAATGGGAGCACCGATCACCACGGCGCGGCAATGGACCTTCCTGACCAGCCACGCCCGTGTGCTCGTCCAGATCGCGCGCGACCCCGGCATCCGCGTGCGCGAGATCGCCGCCCGCTGCCTGCTCACCGAACGCGCGGTGCAGCGGATCATCGTCGACCTGGAGGAGGCCGGCTACCTCAGCCATGAACGGCACGGCCGCACCAACCACTACCGCGTGATCGCCGGCAAGCAGCTGCGCCATCCGGCCGACAGCGGGCCCACCATCGCCGAGCTGCTCGCCGTCCTGCTGCGCTGAGCCGTGCCGCTCGGCGGGCGCCGGCCGTCGTGTGTTCGACCGTCCCGGGTTTGACCGCGGCGAACGCTGCCGAGACGCCGGAACAGGTGGTGATGCCATGAAACCCGCCCACCCGGCCGACAGCGGCGGCGACCGGCGCAGCCGGTTCGCCAGCCTCGCCGAAGCCGGATCCAACTTCACCGGCTCCCTGCTGTTCTCCGTCCTGTGCGTGCTGCTGGTCGTGGCGTTCGTGCTGCTGTACGCCGTGGACGCCCCGCTCGGCGTGCAGATCTTCGTCGGCGATCTGATGTCGGCGGTCACCCTGTTGCTGCTGGCCCTGCTGAAGAACTCCGAGCGCCGGGCCGAGCGGGCCATCCAGCGCAAGCTCGACGCGATCGCCGCCGCGATCCTGGCGGAGCAGGAGGGACGCCCCGGCGAAGCCCAGGACGACCTCCGCAACGCGATCCGGATGGAGGACGAGATCTGACCGGCGGCGGATCACGGCGACCACGGCAACAGCGACCGGGAACAGCGACCATGGCAACAGCGGCCGGGGAACAGGGACCATGGGAACAGCGACCATGGCAACAGCGGCCGGGGAACAGGGACCATGGGTACAGCGACGAGGGGGACGACGGGGACGAGGAGGCGGAGATGGCCAGACCCGTGTGGAGCGGCGTGCTCACCTTCGGCCTGGTGACCGTGCCGGTGGCCCTGTACACGGCGACCGAGGACCGCTCGGTCCGCTTCCACCAGCTCCAGCGCGGCACCTCCGACCGGGTCCGCAACAAGCGGGTGAACGAGCGCACCGGCAAGGAGGTCCCCTTCGCGGACATCGTGAAGGGCTACGAGCTCACCGAGGGCGAGTACGTCGTCGTGGAGCCGGAGGAGCTGGAGCAGATCTCCCCGGGCCGCTCGAAGACGATCGACATCTCCGGCTTCGTCGACCTGGACGAGATCGACCCGATCTACTTCGACCGCACCTACTACCTCGGGCCCCGCTCGAAGGAGTACGCCAAGATCTACGCCCTGCTGACGAAGTCCCTCGAACGGTCGAACCGCGCCGGGCTGGCCATGTTCGCCATGCGTGGCAAGGAGTACCTGACCGCCGTCCGCGCCGAGCACGGCCTGCTCGAACTGCACACCATGCACTTCGCCGACGAGGTCCGCGACCCCCGGCGTGAGGTGGACGGCCTCCCCGACGAGGACGTGAAGCCCACCACCAGGGAACTGGACACCGCGGAGCAGCTGATCGGCATGCTGGAGGTCGACTGGGACCCGGAGGAGTACCACGACACCTACGCGGAGCAGGTGCGCAAGCTGGTCGAGGACAAGGCCGCCGGCCGGGAGATCGCCGTCTCCGAGGGCCCGCCGGCCGAGGCCACCAACGTGGTCGACCTGATGGACGTGCTGCGCCGCAGCCTGGAGGGCGCCCGGGGTGGGAAGGCGGCGTCCGGCTCGGCGTCCGCCCCGTCGGAGTCCGCGGACGAGGCGCCCGCTGCAGGGAAGTCCGCTGCCGGGAAGCCTGCTGCGAAGAAACGGCCGGCGGCGAAGCACGGGGAGGACCTCGACCGGCTCACCAAGACCGAGCTGTACCAGCGGGCCTCCGACCTCGACATCCCGCACCGCTCCACCATGAACCGGGACGAGCTGCTGGGCGCCGTCCGGAAGGCCGGCCGGAAGGGCCTGCGCGCCGCGTCCTGAGTCCGGCTTCGCGGAAGGTGCCGCATGCTCTGCCGTGCTGTGCTCTACAACTCGGAGGTCAGTGGCCCGCCGACCGGCCCTCGCCGCCGGTGGCACGGGTCACGCGGTGGCCCCGACGCGAACGGCCGACAGGCGCCCTACAAGTAGGACGCCTGTCGGCCTGTCGGCGGTCCGGCCGTCACGCTGTCGGTGACGGCCCGCCGCGGTGGTGCTCATCCGCCGAGGCGGGCGAGGAGCAGGCGCGCCCGGCGGGTCTTCGCCTCGGCGCGGTTCTTCAGGTACAGCGCGTGGGCGAGCCGGTGCTGCTCGGCCTCACGCATCCGCTCGTCGATGATGGCGCGCGCGGTGTCGAGGTGGTAGTTCATGGCGGTCGTTCCCCCTGCCGGCGGGTGGCCTGCCGCTGGCTTCGGCATCGGCTCCGAAGGCCCCCCTGTACCTATGATTCTACACCAATCTTCGAGCCGTTGCCGCCAATTCTGAGCCGAGTCGGGGAGTTGTCCTGCTGTTTGAAGGTCTGTTGGTTGATGAGCAGTGGATGTGCCGGATGTGGCCGCCCGCCGTCCACTGGGGGACGGCGGACGGTGGACGGTGGACGGCGGGCGTGCGGGTGTGAGCCCGCCTCGCGTCAGTGGACGACGTCGAAGACGTTCAGCTGCAGCCCGTTGTCGTAGGCCCGGTGCTCGACCAGCTTGAGCTTCTGGGCGTCCTTGTCCGTGGTGCTGAACAGGCGCTTCCCCGCGCCCAGCAGGAGCGGGAAGACGAGCAGGTGGTATCGGTCGATCAGTCCGGCGTCCGAGAGGCTTTGGTTCAGGGAGGCGCTGCCGTGGACGATGATCGGGCCGCCCTCGGTCTGCTTCAGCGCGGCGACCTCGTCGAGCGAGCGCAGGATCGTCGTCTCGCCCCAGTTCGACACCAGGTCGCCCTCGTCGAGCGTGGTGGAGACGACGTACTTCGGGATCACCTTGTACTCGGCGAAGTCCGCCATGTCCGGCCACACCGGGCTGAACGCCTCGTAGCTGGTGCGGCCCATCAGCATCGCGGCGGCCTCGCTCTGCTCCCGGCCTTTGATCTCGAACGCCTCGGGCAGGAACTCGGTGTGCTTGAAGGTCCACCCGGAGTTCCGGTAGCCGGGCTCGCCGCCCGGCGCCTCGACGACGCCGTCGAGCGAGATGAAGGCCGTGCTGATCAGGGTGCGCATGTCCGGTGTTCCTTCGTGTTCGGTGGCTACGTCCCGACCGGTCCGTCGGCGACACCGTCACCATCACAGATGCGGTGCCATCCCGACCAGCCATGAGTTCTGACTGTGGATCATGGACGAAGTCATCGGTCGCCGTCCAACATCTTTGCCGGCGACACCCCGAAGCCTCCTCGCGCCGCGGTCCTCGATGCGGAGGACTCAAGCGGGCCTCAGCCCCACCGGAGTGTCCGAACCGTGCGGAATCCCTCCCCGTTCCATACGAGGCCCACCGCCGGACCTCGGCGGTGCGTCCGACGCAGTCCGTCGCCGGGCCGGACCCGTCGCGCCGGGCCAATCGGCCACCGGGGCTTCGAACCAGACGATCGTGCGGCCGTCGGCCCCGAGCTCGACGCCATGGTCGGCGGCCAGGCGCGCCACCAGGAAGAGCCCGCGGCCGTCCTCTGCGTCGGTGCCGGCAACCCTTGCACGCGGGCGGCCACGCCCGGCGTCGAGCACCAAGACGCGAACGCGACGGAGCGGAGGTACGAGTCGTACCTCGACTGTCAGCGTCGCCGTCGGATCGTCGCGATGGCTGCCATGGACAACGGCATTCGTCGCGACTTCGGACACGAGCAGTACGACGGTGTCGATCTCGTCCGGAGACAGGTTGATGCCCAGCCTCACCAGGGCAATGGGAATACGACGGCGGACTGCGGAGACTTCGGACTCCTTGGCGGGCACCGAGAAGATTTCAACAGTCATGAGTGAGCCCTCCCGGGCGGGTTCAAGCTGCGAGGGCCTGGCGGCCGATCGCGGTTGTCGCCAGGTTTGCGATCGCGTGATCCGGCGGCAACAGGAGAAATTTCGGACTGCCCGCCGAAGTCACTGCTTCGAAGCCGAAAGCGGGCTGGAGGCAGTAAGCAGTTACTGCTTCCAGCACACTCCGTATGCCGGATCACTACGCTGGGAAGCTGATTCGGCAGTCGAGGGGGTGACCGGGATGGCCCACGGACCGGCCTGTGCCGAGCGGCTTCGAAGCGACGGGGCCGCGCAGGGCTGGAGTGTCCGGCGGATCGTCGATGCAATCGTGGCGTGCTGCGGGGTCAGCCGGTTGCGGGCGCATCGGCTTGCGCACGGCTGGACACTGAGGACTGCCGTGGGCGTCCTGATCCAGCTGTGCGACGAGGCGGGCATCGAGCGTCCGAGGCTCGACGCGGACCAGCTCGGGCATTGGGAAACGGACCGCCAGCCTCGCGCGAGGACGATCGACCTCCTTTGCCGTCTGTACCGCACTGATGCCACCACTCTCGGGCTGGCGGGCGACTACCGCTCGGACGCTGAGGTGATCTCGGTGCCCCGACATCCAGGGCCCGGGAATCGTGCCGAAGCATCTGTGCGGCCTTCGACGTCGGAAGGGCTGTGGCAGACCTGGAGCGATCCGTTGACCTCCGCATTGGATTCCACCCGGCGGGCGGTCGAACGGACGCTGGCCGCGACGACAGTCGGCCCGACCCAACTTGAGCTCCTGGACGAGCGGGTGATGAGCCTGCGACATGAGTACGTGTTCACGCCACCCATGGCCATGCTCGGCCGGCTGCTTGCCGATCTCGAGGAGATCCGGCTGCACGCCGTGGAGCGCCAGCCCGCCGGCGTCCAGGTGAGGTTGTCCGAGATGACGGCTGTCGTCGCGACGCTCATTGCCGACGCACTGATGAAGCTGGGGCGGCTGGATGATTCCGAACGCTGGTACGGCACCGCCAGGATGGCTGCCGATGACTGCGGGAACGTGCAGATCAGAGCCAGGGTCCGAGTCCAGGCCGCGATGCTTCCCTACTACTACGGCCCGATGGAGAGGGCTGCCGAATTGGCCCGCCAGGCCCGGCTCCTCAACCGCGGACGGCCGACGGCTACGGGGGCTTTCGCCGCGGCCGCAGAGGCGCGGGCGCTTGCGCGGCTGGGGAGAACCGCGGAAGCCCATATGGCGATCGGCCAGGCCCAGGCGCTGTTCGAGCAGTGCGACCAGGGTGACCCCGAGGATGCCTGGGCCTTCCCCGAGCGGAGACTCTTCCTCTACCTCAGCGGTGCCCACACATTCCTCGGCGAGACCGGCCAGGCACGTGCCGCGCAGCACCGTGCGCTCGGCCTCTACCCGGACCGCACGGGGATCGACCCGGCACTACTCCGTCTTGAGGAAGCGATCTGCCTGATCAAGGAGCGCAGCCTGACCGAGGGCTGCCAACTCGCAGGTCACACCTATCTTCAGGTGCCGGAGGCCCACCGTACGGAGATCCTCGGCTCCCGGGCCCGGGCGGTGATCGACATCCTGCCGGCCCGAGTCCGATCGACACGCGCCGTTCGTGAGCTGGGCGAGATCCTTGCGTTGCCGTCGGGGACGACGTGACAGCCGGGCGGTCGTCGGCGAGCCTTGCGGCTATGAGTGAACCGAGCCGGATCGGCGGCTTCAGCGAAACCGAAGTGAACAAGGTCCTCGATGCCGCGTGCCGCAGAGTAGGACTGGACGCGTCAGGCGCCACCGTCCTGCGCGGGCACACCAACGCGGTGTTCCTGCTTTCCCGCAGCCCCGTGGTCGCCAAGATCGCACGGCGCGGCTCCGATACCGCGGAGGTGCGCCGCACCGTCCAGCTGGTCGAGTGGCTGACCCGAAGGGACTTCCCGACCGTCCCCCTGCTGCCGGTCGAACAACCGGTTCTCGTCCACGGGCACGCCGTCACGTTCTGGGAGTACCTGCCGCAGCCCGACCATCCGGTGATGGCGCAGCAACTCGCCGCCCCGCTGAGGATGCTGCACGAGCTCCCGACGCCGCCTTTCCCGCTCCCACCTCTCGACACGGTGGGTGCGATCCGCCGCTCATTGGTCGCTGTCACAGCGCTCGCTTCGGGTGATCTGGAGTACCTGTCCATCCGGCTCGACGGGTTGGAGAAGGCCCTGGCCGACGTCCGGTTCGTTCTTCCGCCGGCAGTGCTCCAGGGGGACCCGCAGCACCGGAACGCACTCCACCACGGCTCGGCCGCCGTCCTCTGCGACTGGGACACGGCCAGCTACGGGCCGCCGGAGATCGACTTGGTGACGATCGAGATCCACTGCCGCCGATTCGGATACGGCACCGCGCATTACGAGGCGTTCGCCGAGGCGTACGGCTTCGACGTCGTCGAGTGGCGGGGCTATGAGGTCCTTCGGGACCTGCGTGAGCTGAGGATGATCACGACGAATGCGAAGCGAGCCGCGCCGGGTTCGGCGACGCTCGCCGAGGTCGTCCGAAGGATCGCCGGTCTGCGCGCGGGTGACGACGAACAGCGCTGGAACATCCTTTGAGATGCGCCTGTTCGCTTCGCGGGTGGTACGTCGAAGGGCCCCGCTCCCTCGTGGCCGGAGGGGCGGGGCCGTTGGCTTCGTGCCGGGGTGGGGGCGTCAGGTGCGGGCGCCGTCCCGGTCGGCGTCGGGGATCCAGGAGCCGTGGAGTCCGGCGCTCACCCGGTGGGGCAGGTGGACGGTGGCGATGCGGTCGAGGCCGGTGGCGTCGAGGACCAGCAGCTGCGAGGCGTCCTGCTTGAGGTCGGACACGACGGTGAGCAGGTAGCCCTCGTCCTCGCCGGTGGCTCCGGCGGCCGGGACGAAGAGGGCCTCGCTGGGCATCCGGGCGTCGCCGATCGGCCGGATGCGGCGCGCCCCGGTGATGCGGTCGTACTTGACGACGCCGTAGCCGCCGAAGCCCTCCTCGTCGGGGAAGGAGACGGCGTACTGGTAGCGGTTCTCGGCGCCCAGGTACTCCTCGTTGAGGGTCGGGAACTCCACCGGCAGGTCGTCGATGATCTGCTCGTCGACGGTGCCGGCCACGAGGTCGATCACCCAGCGGCGGGTGTAGGAGCGGCTGACGGGCTCGCTGCCGCGCCCGGGGGCGCCGATCCACCAGTTCCAGGAGAGCCGGAACCCCTCCCGGTCCACGGTGGGGCCCTCCAGAATGATGCGGCCCAGCCCGTCCTCGTAGGCGTTGGCCACGTGCAACATGTTGCCCGGCTCGATGGAGAACCAGCGGACGCGCCCGGCGCCGTCGCCGCCGCGCGGCATGACGCCGATGCGGGCGGGCTGCTGGTCGCTCCAGCTGTAGGGGATGCCGGAGTGGTCGGTGGGGTCGAAGGTCACGGTGCCCTCGACGAAGACCACGTGGCGGCGGGTGATGGCGAAGTCGTGCTTGAGCGAGGCGGTCGCGCCCGGGACCTCGGCGCTGTGGACGATCTCGCCCTTGGCGTCGGCGACGTAGTACGTCAGGAACGGCGGGAAGGGCGAGGACGCGAAGAAGTGGAGCTCGCCCGTCACCGGGTCCTCCTTGGGGTGCGCGGTCATCGCGGTGCGCAGCTTGCCGCTGAAGTCGTACGCCCCGACCGTGTCCAGCTCCCGGGTGAGCTCGAACGGGAGGTTCGCCTCGCAGAGGGCGAGCAGCCGTCCGCCGTGCTCGATGACGTGGGTGCCGGCGGCGCTGGCGGTCAGGTCGGGACCGTGCTCCGTCAGGTAGGGCGCGCCGTCCAGGGCCGGGGTGCGCACCCAACGGTTGCGGTACCACTCGGCGCGGCCCTCGCGCAGCCGGATGCCGTACACCATGCCGCTGCCCTTGAACCAGTGGGTGGGGGTGACACCGGGCTTGGGGTTGTGGCTGTTGCGGACCAGTCGGCCGGTCAGCTCGGGCGGCAGGGTGCCCTCGACGGTCAGCCCGGTGGCGGTGACCTCGTCGGCGACGGGGGTGTAGTGGCCGGTCAGGTACGGCTTGGGGGTGCTCATGGCATTGGTCCTTCCGGTGTGCGGTGTGCGGTGTTCGGTGTTCGGGTTTCAGGGGTGGTGATGGGGTCGGGCGGTGCCGGGCAGGGGTTCAGGCGGTCTGCGGGTCGGGCGCCGGCCGCGCGGTCGCGGTCGCGCTCTTCCGGCCGGTGCACCTGGTGAGGAGGAACGCGAGGAGGGCGGTGGCGGTCAGCACCGCGGCCGAGACGGCGAAGGCGGTCCGGTAGCCGGCGGTGAGGGCTTCGAGGTGCGGCCGGTGGACGGCCGCGTGGCTGGTGACGGAGCCGGCCAGGGTCGTCAGGGCCGCGAGGCCGATCGCGCCGCCGACTTGGCGGGTGGTGTTGACCAGTCCGCCGGCCAGCCCGGCGTCCTGGGGCGGGACACCGTCCACGGCGAGGGCGGTGAGCTGGACGAAGGCGACGCTCAGACCCAGGCCGATCAGGATGCTCGGCCCGAGGATGTCGGCGAGGTAGCTGCCGTCGGCGCTGATCCGCGACAGCCAGAGCAGACCGGCGGCCTCGGTGAGCAGGGCTGCGACCACGGTCGTGGCGGGGCCGAGGCGCCGGGAGACCCGCGGTGCCACGGCGGCGCCGAGCATGTTGGCCGCGGCGAGCGGGAGTTGACCCGCGCCGGTGGCCAGTGGCCCCGACCCGAGGACCTGCTGCTGGTAGAGCGGCAGGAAGAAGAACAGGGCGATCCACACCGACCCCAGCAGCGCCATCAGCAGGTTGCCCGTGGCCACCCGGCCGGTGGTGAGCAGCCGCGGCGGTATCAGGGCGTCGGGCCGGCGGCGCTCGATCAGGGCGAAGGCCGTGAGCAGGACGGCGGCGGCGCCCAGGGCCCCGAGGACCCCGCCGTCGCTCCAGCCGGCTCCGCGTGCGGTGGTCAGGCCCCAGACCAGGCAGGTCAGGGCGAGGGTGACGGCGGCGGTGCCCAGCAGGTCGAACCGCCCGTTCGCCCGCCCGGTTGCCTGCTCGCCCTTCGGCCCGGCCACGCGTCCGGCGGCCGTGCGTCCGGCGGCCGTGCGTCCGGCCGCGCGCCCCGCCTCCGGCGGGACGAGCGCGGCCACGGCGGCCAGGACCAGCGCCGAGCCGAGCGCGACCGAGTGGAAGATCCACGGCCAACCCCATGCCTGGGTCAGCACACCGCCCAGCAGGACGCCGGCGGCTCCTCCCGCCCCGGAAACCGCGCCCCACACCCCCAGGGCCATACCGCGCCCGGGACCGGTGGGGAACTGCTCCATCGCCAGGGCGAGTGCGGCCGGGGCGATGGCCGCGGCGGCGAGGCCCTGGACGGCCCGGGCGGTGATCAGCACACCGGCGGTGGCGGCCAGCCCCGCCACCAGCGAGGCCGCCGCGAACAGGGTGAGCCCGGCGACCAGCACCCGGCGGCGGCCGAGCAGATCGGCCGCCCGTCCGCCGGCCAGCAGCAGCGCCCCGAACGCCAGGCCGTAGGCGTTGACCACCCAGGTGGTCGAGCCGTCCGAGAGGCCGACCCCGGTCCGGATCTGGGGCAGCGCCACGTTCACGATCGAGGTGGCGAGCATGACGGTGAACTGGGCTGCGGCGAGTGCCGCGAGCGCTGCTCCCGGTCTGTGAGCCCGGCCTGCCGCCGGCTCCGTCTGCGTGCGTGCAACGTTCATGGCGCACAGACTCGTTCGGGGCGCTGTCCAGTTGCCAGGCCCGACCGGGGCGAGGACTGTCCACCCCTGTCCACGGCCGTCCACTCGCGCCGCAAACCGCGCCGCCGCGTGGGCCGCACCGCCGCGTGGCCCACGCCGCGCCCGCCCCGGAGGCGGGCGCGCGTCCTCAGCGGGTGCCGTGCAGCTCCTGCTCCCACAACGCTTCGCAGAGCAGGTCCAGGCCCTGCCGCAGGTGACGCCGGTAGGTGCCGTACGGGAGGTTCAGGCGGCGGGCCGCGGCCTCCTGGGTGGGTGCACCGGAGAAGTACCCCGCCGTCACGGCGTCGCGGGCCCGGACACCGCGCGGGTCGCGGCCGAGGTCGTCCACGCTCCGGCGCAGCAGGTCGCGCAGCTCCTCGACGGGCTCGTCGAAGTCGGCCGCCAGGCGGACGCGCATCAGGGCGCAGGCCGCGAAGGCGCCCGGATCGCGCCAGTGCGCCAGCGCCTCGCGCACGGCCTGGTCGAACGCGCCGCGCGAGACACCCGACGGTCCGGCCTGCACGGGCACGGAGGTGGACGCCATCATGTGCCGCAGCCAGGTCTCGACGGGCACCTGCCGCCAGTCCACGCCGAACACGCCGTACGTGTGCTCGCCGACCCGCGGGCGGGCGCCGGTGTCGGTGAGGCTGCCCTTGACGCGCGCGGCCCACGCCTCGGCGTCCCGCCAGACGGCGAAGCCGAAGGCACGGCCGCGGGCGCGGGCGGACTCCGCCTGGGCGCGGGAACTGCTCAGGTCGATGACGCGCGAGGGTATCTGGTACCGCTCGGGGTAGACCGTGAAGCGGCTGACGCCGATGTGTTCGCCGGGGCGCACCGGCGCGGTGGCTTCGGTGTACGCCCAGGCGGCCGCCACGACCGGATCGGTGGCCAGGTCCTCCGGGTCGGCGGGGGCGGGCAGTGCCAGGCGGGCCGTGAACGCCACGATCCGGCCCGTGCTCACCAGGCGGTAGACGCTGAAGGCCTGCGGCTGGCGCTCCGCCCAGTAGCGGACCACCTCCGCGGAGGCCGGCCCCTCGGTCTCCGTGGCCATGCGCAGCACGACGTCGAGGTCGTCCGGGGTGAGGGGCCGGTCGTGCACCTCGTCCTCGCGGGACCAGGTGCGCAGGCGGGCCACGATCTCGCCCTCGCGGAAGAGGTAGAGGAGTTCGTCGGTGACGGTCCAGACCCGCTCCTCGGGTGCCTCGCGCAGCAGGCGCAGGTACTCCTCTGCGAGTCGGTGACGCATCGTCACGAAGGCGTTGGGGGCCCGCCAGCGCAGGTCGGCGGCCAGCGTCTCGCGCGCGGCGTCGTGCGGGTGGAGGCCCCGGTGGGTGGACTCCATGAAGGGCAGGTCCCTGAGCCAGGCGAAGAGCGGGTGGGCGTCCTCCTCGGGCAGGACGGCGGCGAGCACCTCCTCCGAGGTCGAGTAGGCCTGGGCCGCCACCTCCAGGGCGCGGCGGTGGGCCGGCGTCGGCACCTCGCCGATCAAGCCCGACAGCAAGGTGCGCAGGACGTCGGCCGAGGGCGCCCAGACGTCCTCCCGGTTCCAGTCGGCCGTCCTCGCGGCGGCCGCGAGGGAGAGGGCCAGCGGGTTGCCGCCGGCGAAGCGCAGGACCCGCTCCCGGAGCTGCGGGACGACCTGCGCCGTCGTCAGCAGGCTCCGGGCCTGCTCCTCCGAGAGCGGCCCGAGTTCGCGGACGGACAGTAGCCCGGCCCAGGCCGGGTCGGCGGTCCACTGCGGCTGCGGTGCGAGGCGGCCGGCCAGGACCACCAGGCTGTCGTCGGCGGCGCGGGGCAGGAACCGCTGCCACAGCCAGCTCTCCAGCCACTGGCAGTGCTCGAAGGAGTCGACCAGCAGGACCGTCCCGGGCACGTCCAGGAACGGGGCGGCGGTCCGTTCGAAGTCGGCCGGGTCCCGGCTCACGAAGCGGCCGTCCAGTTCCAGGAGCAGCCGTCCCGTCGCCCGGGCGTCGTCCGCCAGGCGGCGCAGCAGCGTCGACTTGCCGATGCCGCCCGGCCCGAACACGTAGAACGCGAACGGCGCCTGTGGATCACCGGCCAGCGCCTGCGCGAACTGCCCGAGCTCCTCGTCCCGGCCGATGAAGGCCTGGACGCGTGCGCTGCTCAGTCTCTCCCGGACGGACGCCATGACGGCTCCTCTCCCCATCTCGCGGTACCGGACCGGCCCTGAGGTCCGGAGGTCTCTGCAGCGCTCCTGCGGTGGCGGGCGCCGGGGTCGGCTCGAAGCCGCTCGGTGCCGAGCCACTCCCCGGTCACGCACGCCTTCCGGGCCACCTGAGGAGCCCCGCGTTCCGGTTTGACGCCGACCTGGTCCTTCGGCGTTGTCCCGTGGAGCTCCGGAGGGCGGTCTTCCGCTTCCTCGGGCGGGCGGCTGACGTACGGATCGGCCATGGCCGGGGCGGACCTCTCGGGGAACGGGCCCACCGGGGCGGCAGGGTGACGGGGTGGCGGGGTGACGGGGTGGCGGGGCTTCGGTGCCGGTGGGCGGTGGGCGGTGGGCGGTGGGCGGTGGGCGGTGATGAACGGGGGCGGTGCCCGGTCGGGTGCGGCCTCGGCGATGCGGATCCGCCTGTTGGCCGGAGGAGCCGCCGCCGACGGCCGAGGAGGTCCACCGCCAGGACGGCCCGGCGCCGACCCGCCCGCGGAAGTTGTCGTGGGCACTATAACTGACCCCCCGTCGACACCGTCCCCGGCCGATCCGGCTCCCGGCCGGCCCGCCGGGACCGGTCCTCGGGCGGTGGGCGCGCACAACACCTGCGCCAGGCTCGGCAGGAGGCGGCGTCGATCGGCTGACATGAACCGGAGGAACCGCGCACCGGCGTGTAGACGGCCGTCGGCGGAATGATCAATCCGGGACGGAGCATCGGGCTGACGGCCAACCGTGCGTGCTAGAACCTTCGACGGCAGTGAACGCTCACCCGCGACCACCGCCGTCAGCACCGTGCATCCATCGGCAACTCCCCACCCGAAGGAGACCCATGTCCGTCGCACGAACCGCACGAACCGCACGAACCGTCCGATCCGCGCTGCTCGCGGCCCTCGCCGCGCTGGCGCTGCTGCTCTCCGGTGCGGCCGCCACCACACCCGCCTCCGCCGCCACGACCACCACAACCACCACGACCGGTCTGGACGGCGTGTGGGCCTGTGACGTTCCGGCCGGCTACGTCTACGACCAGGTGTCGATGAACCGCACCTGCAGCGGCGGCGGCACCTGGAACTCGCCGCAGTTCCACCTGCGCACGCCCGTCGACGGGCTGACCGCGTGTGTCAGCTCGCCGGCCTTCGTCTACGACTCCATCTCCTGGGGCTACGCGTGCAGCCAGCAGTCCGGCGTGATCTCCAACGCCTACCACCTGCGCACCCCGTACGACGGCCTCACCGCCTGTGTGGGCACCCCGGCCTTCACCTATGACTACGTCGGCCGCAGCACCTCCTGCAACATATCGCCCGGAAGCGGCATCCCCTCCACCACCTTCCACCTCCGCACGCCGGTCAACGGCATGTGGGCGTGCGACGTCCCCCGCGGCTGGACCTACAGCGCCACCACCTCGAACCTGGACTGCGCCAGCATCCAGGGGGTGCCGACCACCAAGTTCCGCCTGGTCGGCTGAGTCCGAGCAGAACCCGTGGAACGGGCGGGCGACCCGGCGAGCGGCCGGGTCGCCCGCCCGCGGCCGTAGCCCTTCGCCGCCCTGTGGTTGAGCGGCTGCAGGGCGGGCAGGCGCGGGGCGGGGCGGCGGCGGCCGGGCGCGCGCGAGGCGTCGGAACCGGGGTTCCGGGTAGACGCTGCGCTGCATCCCGACCGGGTGAGGAGGAACCATGCCTGCCGGTTCGAGCAAGAAGCGCGAGCGCCAGTACGAGCACATCAAGGAGAGCGCGAAGGACCGCGGCGAGAGCGAGCAGCGCGCCGAGGAGATCGCCGCACGCACCGTGAACAAGGAACGAGCCCGGCACGGCGAGTCGAAGACCGCCAGCCGTTCCTCGATCCACGACATGTCGTCCGCGCGGCGCGGTGGTCTGCGTTCGCACACGGGCTCGCAGGGCCCGACGTACGACCAGCTGTACAACGAGGCGAAGCAGCGCAACATCCACGGCCGTTCGAAGATGAACAAGAAGCAGCTCGCCAACGCCCTGGGCCACTGACCGGCAGCCCCCACGAGCACGTGCGCGCGGGGGCCGGCGGGCGGGCACAGGCTGGTGCTGATGCCGTCCGTGTTCGGTTGGCCGGGCCCGGGGATCGGCAGCGCCCGCCCCCAGCGGCCCGCCGCTGCGCGGCCGGCGCCATGTCCGGGTACACGTTCGTCGCGATCCCGGCCTCGGCCGGTCCGGACCGACTGACCTGTCAGGCGGGTCGGCGGCGCCGGTAGTAGGCCCAGGCCAGGACCAGCACGATCGGCCCCCACAGCATCGCCGGTGTGATGCACACCCGGGCCAAGGCCATCCACCATCCGTTGCTGAATCCCGTCTCGGGCAGGATGCCCGCCCAGGCGAGCGGGTAGAGGTCGAACATCGCCACCAGCGCCAGGCTGCCCAAGGCCGCCGGGACCACCGCAGCGAGTGGCGCCACCCGCCTGCCGCCGAGGAGTGGCACCCGGCGCGGAACCACCTCGCCCCATCCGCTGACCAGGCCGGTGGTGAGCAGGGCCAGCAACTCGGTGAGCACACTGAGCCCGACGACGTAGAACGGAGTCCACCAAGGAGCGACCGGTGCCGCCGGGTCGACCATGCCCATCCGGAAGTCGGCGGCGAACGGCAGTCGCCACAGGCAGTGCGGCAGCACGACGAACGGGAGGGCTCTGGCGAGCCGGAGGGCCCAGACGGGGACGGGGCGCTCGGTGTCGCCGAGCGGGAAGATGGGACGTGTGGTCGGCATGACCCCACCCTCGCCGAACGCCGACGGCACTGCGTCGGCCACACGCACGATCGCGATCCCCCGCGAGAGCCACGCCTCGATCGTCCTGACGGCCGACCGGCGGCAGGAGCCAGTCAGCCGGCTCGGAAGTCAGTCACGGGACGGCCCTTGGCTTGATCTTCGACCTGTCGCGTCGAACGGCCTGCCGAACGCGATCACTCGTTCTGGTAACTGCCGTGCAGGGAAGCGGTTTCCGTCCGATCCTGTGCTGCGGCCAGCCTGTCGCTGCAGGACGGTGTCGCCGCCGAGCGGTGAACGCGACCGGCGCTACGGCGTGCCGGCCACCGGCAGTTCGGCGGTCGCCGTCTCCGCACCCCGGTGCCGGCGGCGCCAGAACACGGTGTCCCAGCGCGTCTCGCGTCCGTACACCGCGGCCCGGGTGCGGACGTATTCGGCGTGGACGGCCGCGATGCGCCGGGCGTAGGCCGGCAGGGCGTCGGGGTCGCCCGCCCGGTCGGCCAGGATCGCGCGCGCCGCGACGAGACCGGTGGCCAGGGCGGTGACGATGCCCCGCGCGGCCAGAGGGTCGGTCGCGGTGGCGGCGTCGCCGACCGCCAGCCAGCCCGGGGCGCCGGCGGGCGGCGCGGTGCAGGCCGAGCCGGCGGCCAGGACCCGCAGGTACGGCGGCGGGCCCTGGTGGTGGGCGATGCGGTCCCGGAGGTGACCGGCCCGCCGGGCCCGGGTCCACCACACCACCGGATCGAGCAGCCGCAGGCCGGGGAGCAGGTCGGCGTCCGTGACCGCCATGACGACCCGTCCGCCGTCGGGCAGCGGGGCGGTGTACCACCAGCCCCAGCGCGTGGACTGCACCAGCGAGGTCCGCTCCGGCTCGCCGGGTCGCCGCTGCGGGGCCAGCAGCCCGGCGACCGCGATCAGGCGGTCGGACCGGGTGGGCGTGGCGCCGATCCGGCGGGCCAGCCGCGCCGACCGGCCCGTGGCGTCGACGACGCGGCCGGCGCGCAACACGGCGCCCTCGGCGGTGAGCACATGCCAGTGGTCCGCCTCCCAGCGGGCGTCGCGGACGCGGCCGACGTGCCGGTCGGCGCCGTCGGCGAGGGCCGTGCTCAGGAGCGCGGCGTCGAAGCGGGCCCGGTCCAGGTGCCAGCCCGCGCCGTACGGCCCGAGGCGGTGGTCCACTGCCGTGAGCGCGTCCCCGCCCCAGGCGGCGAGGTTGCCGTCGCAGGGCGCGTGGCCGTCGGCGGCGAGGCGGTCGAGCACTCCCAGCCGTTCGAGCAGCGGGCGGGCGGTGGGGGCCAGGCTCTCACCGACGCGCCAGCCGGGCGAGGCGTCCGGGGCGACGAGGACGACGTGCGCCCCGGCCCGGGCGAGCGCCGACGCGGCCGCGCACCCGGCGGGGCCGCTCCCGGCGACGAGGACGTCGCACCGTCGGGTCCACGCGCCGTCGGCCGACCGGTCGCTCGTCATCGCACCGCCCCGGTTTCGGTGCGGTCGGTGTCGGTCCGGTCCGCGCCGTTGGGGCTCGCGCCGGTGAGGTCCGCTCCGTTGGGGTTCGCGTCGTTCCGGTCCGCTCCGTTCGGGCCCGCGCTGCTCGGGCCTGCGCCGGTGAGGTCCACGTCGGTCCGACCTACGGCGGATCGGGGGAGGACCGCTCGGTCTCGACCAGGACCTCGCCGCCGTCGGGAGCGGTCCGGGCGACGATGAACCCCAGCGTCCCCCAGTGCGAGACCATCTCGTTCATGCCCTTGACCGAGCCGCCGCCGTCGGCGATACCGCGGTCCCACTCCCGGAACGCGTCGGCCGACACCTGGAGCAGCGCGTCGTGCTCCGGCTCGGGCAGGACTTCGTCGGGCCGGGCGGCCGGCCACCAGTGCGTGTTGCACAGGAAGAAGTCGGCCTGCCACGGGACGGCCATGTACTTGCTGATGTCCCCGGCCGCCAGCCCGGTACGCAACCGGAAGGGCGCGGCCCAGGTCGCCGGTTCGGCGGCGATGTACGTCATCTCGATGCCCGGGAAGAACCCGCCGCCGTTGGCCGCCTCCAGCGCCGCCCGGACCAGGGCGTGCGGCTGGTCCTGCGGCGTGAGATCGGCGAAGGGGACCGGGGTGGGCGCAGCGGTCCCGTCGGGCAGGAAGTCGCCCGCCGCCCAGCGCCGCATCCGCTCGTACTGGCCGGGCAGCAACGCCAGCCAGGTCCCCGGCCGACCGTCCTGCGAATCGCCGTCGTCCCCCGCGAGGAGGGGCATGAAGCCGTCGTTGGCCTGGCTGACGTCCGTCCCCCCGGGCGCGCGGAGCCTGCGGAACACGGCCTGGCGGAAGGGGGCGTCGGCGGCGGCGTTCGAGGACAGCCGGGCCAGGCGTCCGGGGGACAGGAAGTTGTGCGCGGCATCGCCGTGCCGTCTGCGGGCGACCTCGTTCACCCAGGCCAGGCCGATCGGCCTGGCGAGCAGCGGGTATATGTCGCGGGTGAAGGAGACCTCCGGCGGCGTCGGCAGCCCGAGCGACGTGCGGGCGACCTCCAGCGCGACGTCGTACAGGGTGATCAGGCTCGGCGTGTACGGGGCGAAGTCGGGCGGGGTGACCAGGCACCAGGCCGGGGTCACCGGCACCTCGCGGCCCTGGGGGCCGCCCAGCCGCACCGTCGCGGTGACCGGGCCGTCGGAGGTGTCGTCGAACCAGGAGTCGTTGTTGGCGAAGTGACGGACCGGGTGGGCGGGTTCGACCGAGCCCGACCTCCCGAAGCCGCCGAGGACGAGCAGCCGCCCGGCCTCGTCGGTGCGCAGCTCACCCAGCGGCACCGGGGTGCCGAGGAAGGTACCGGTGTCGAAGCGGGCACCCGTGCCGTCGGCGGACGGGCCGGCCACGCTGCGCGGGCCGGGCCGGACGACCAGCCGCGCCCGGGCGACGGGATCGGCCGGATCGACCTGCCGGTTGCGGCGGGCCGAGTCCGCGGTGGACGTGTGGAACCGCCCGGCGAACGCGAACCACGCCCCCTTGGCGTTCGCCAGTTCCGCGGTCCAGGTGATCTGCGCGTCGGCCGAGGTGAGCTCGCCCAGGACACGGCCGGCGCCGTCGTAGGCGTACACCCGGAACCGGGCGGCCTGGCGCTTCACGCGTCCGGAGGCGTCCTTGAACCCGCCGTCGGGCCGGGGCGGGATGCCGGGGGCCTCGGGGCCGACGAAGAAGCCGTCGGGGCTGTTGCCCAGGCGGGCGATGCCGATGGTCGGATGGATCTCGCAGTGGACGACGTCTTCGGGATTCATGGTCGCTCCCGGTCGGGTGGGTCGACGTCGGCGGGCCGGCCGATGGGGCGTCTCGCAAGGCCCACTTCCCAGGCTTCCACACGGCCCGGACGGCCGCCACACGAGTCCCGTGACCACGAAGAGTAGTGGAACGGGCCTGCCGCACACCCATGGTGACGACCCCGCAGGCCCCCGGCCTGACGCGCACAACGCGTAACCGACCCGGCGGGCCCGGCCGACGGTCCTCGGGCTGTGCTCGGCCCGGCGCCGGCCGCATGCTCGGCCGGCCTGATCGTCGACGGTAGGATCCGCGCCGCCTTACCGCGCCGGATAACGGTGAGCCCTTGACGTGCCGTCACCTACGGGGGAGCGTGATGCAGAACTGCCCGAAGCCTCCGGGCTGGTAGCAGGCGTTCGGCGTCGTCCTGGTGTCGCTCCCGCTTCCGGCGCGCCCGGGCCCCGATACTCCGAGGCACCGGCACACGAGAGGGCGTTCCATGGAGTTCCTGGTCGACATGGTGACCACCGTTCCCGACGGCACGTCCGACGAGGCGGTGGCGGAGATCCGGGCGCGGGAGGCGGCCCGAGCGCGAGAACTGGCCGCTGGGGGAAGCCTGCTGCGCCTGTGGCGGCCGCCCCTCGAACCCGGACAGTGGCGCACCTGGGGGCTGTTCCGTGCAGCCGACGAGGAGCGGCTGGAGGAGGTGCTGGCGTCGATGCCGCTGCGGGTGTGGCGGCGCGACACGGTGACCCCGCTGTCCCCCCACCCCAACGATCCCGGTGCTGCCGCGGCCACGGGCGGCGACCCGGCCACTGCCGGGGACCGGGCGCGGGACGAGGAGGAACTGCGCGCGGTGATCGACCGCTGGAAGGCCGCAGTCGACGCGCACGAGCCCGAACGGGTCGCCGCCTGCTTCACGCAGGACGCGCTGTTCCAGGGCCTGCACCCGTACAGCGTCGGACGGCAGGGCGTGGCCGACTACTACCGGGCCCAGCCGCTCGGGATGGCGGCCGCCTATCGGGTGCTGGAGGTCCGGCGGCCCGGCCCCGACCTGCTGTCCGGCTACCTGGGCGTGGACTTCTCGTTCGTCGACCGGCCGACCCTGGCCGTCCACCTCGGCGTCCAGCTGCGGCGGACGGGCGACGGGTGGCTCATCGACCACTACCAGGTGTCGGCCCTGCCGTAACGGCGCGCAAGGTCGTCGTGACGCCGTCGGCAGACTGCGGTCGGGGCCCGGGGTCAGGCCTGCGCAGGCGTTCGAGTCCACGGACCAGGAGCGCCCTTGGCGCGCTGCCGGATTCGACAGCCCGGTCGGACGATTCCGGACATGGTTCCGATCAGGCCCTTTGAAGGTGTCCCGGGTGCCGGGTCGAACGATATTCGGTCTAGCTTTGGGGTCCCCGCCGGCGCTCGGAAGCCGGGTGCGGACACGACTGGACAGTGTCGGCCACTGCCGTGCCTGGACCCGTCGAACCCCCCTGCCTCGACCGGGTCCTCGATCCCGGCCTCGTCCAGGACGACGTTCTGCCGGGCGGTGGACTGCTGGTCGGTCGAGACCCGCTTGTAGACCAGGTTCGCCACCGAGGGGCCCCTTCCGCACGGATGATCGGACCCTATCTGTCGTCAAACCCTGTCTGTCGTCAAACCCTGTCAGCAATCACCATCGGATCTGATTGGATTCGCGGCGCCGCGAACCCCCGGATTGCGGGGGTTCATTGGACGCGTCGACCGCCTGTCGTCAAACGATCGCTTGCCGACACAGGTCTTGCTTCTGGCGATGCCCGCGGGGGCCTGCAACAGCGTTCGCTCAGGCCTCGGGCCTGGGGGCGAGGGTGATGAGGGCGGTGGCAATCTGGTCGAGGCGGGCGGGGGCGAGGGCGTAGAGAACGTAGTAGCCCTCGCGCTGGGTGGTGGTGAGTCCTGCCTGGGTGAGCTGATGGAGGTGGCGGGAGGTCACGGAGGGGGACAGGCCGAGGAGGGTGGCGAGTTCCTGTGTGGTGCGGCTCTGGGCGGCGAGGTGGGTGACGATCTGCAGGCGTGGGGCGGCGGCCAGGGCCCGGAGCACGGTGAGGGTGTCTTTCTGACTGGTGGGGCGGGCGGTCGAGGCGGGCGCGAGGGGCAGAGCGGGGTAGGTGATCCGCATGGGCCAGGGGGCGTCGCAGGTGACGCGGACGTGGGGCCAGACGTAGTGGCTGGCGGTGAACGTCACGGGGTGTTCATGGGTGACGGTGACGTCGTGGTCGTGCGGACGGTCGAGCCGCAGGGTCCGCCGGCCGGGGTCCACGCGGATCTGGGGAGCGAGGGTGCGGAGCATCGGGAACAGGCCCTGGTGGGCGATCCGGGCGCCTGAGCGGGCGATCGACTCGTACAAGGAGGGCTCGATGCGCTCCCACTCCTGGGCGAAGCCGGCGTCCCAGTAGTCCTCGAGCACGGTGAGTGCGTCGTCGAGGACGGGTCGGGGGTCGGTGAGGATGCCCTCCAGCCGTGCCGCCCGGCCGGGGTCGCTGTCCCGGTACTCGGTGAGTACCGCGTCGCGGGCGGCGGGGTCGTCGACGAGGTCGTCTCCGGTGTGGCGGGTGGTGTCGACGAGCGTTCTGGCGAGTTCGGCGGCCAGCAGAGCGGGCGGCAGGTCCCGTACGGCCGCGAGCTGGTCCGCGAAGTCGGCGTCGTGATCACCGGTGCGGCTTTCAAAGAGGGCGGGGATGTGGTCGGCCACGACGAAGTCGTGCTCGCGCATGCGCCGGCGCAGGGCGGTTGGCAGGCGGCGGCACCGCCGGACCCAGGGGACGTGCAGGGCGTGGTGGCCGGGGTCGGTGAGGACGTGCCAAGAGTGGACGGCTTCGAGTAGGGGTGAGACGGAGAAGGCGATGTCCTCCTCGGCCGTCTCGGCGAAGCGCAGGGTGATCACGATTGCAGGATTTCACAATCAGTTGATCGGAACCCGCTGCGTCGATCAGGCTCAGGAGCAGACCGCGCGCCGTCCGGCCGCAGGTCGACTCCCGTCCGTTTCGAGCCGAAGGCTGCAGGTGTCCCTCCATGAGTACGCCCGAAGCGCCCTGGCAAGCCGTGCTGGACGCGGATGGCTGCCCGTACACCGTCCACCAGCATGCCGCCGCGCACAGTGTCGCCGAGCGCCAGGCCTTGCCTTTCCCCTGGTCGCAGGCGGTGAAGACGCTCGCCTTCACCACTCCGGACGTCCCGCTGTTGCTCGTGGCGCTGCGGGCGGAGGACCGGGTGGACTTCGCCCGTCTGGCGGCCGTCCTGGGCACCAGCCGTTCCCGGCTGCGCACGGCGGACGCCGGCCTGCTCGCCGCGGAGGGCCTGGTGCCCGGGGGCGTGCCGCCGGTCAGCCACCGGCCCGGGGTGCCGTGCCTGGTCGATGCCACGGTCGCCGAACCGGACCGGCCCGTCTACTGCGGCGCCGGATCAGCCGACCGCACCCTCCAGATCGACTCCGCCGTCCTGGCCCGCCTCCCCCGCGCCCAGGTGGCCGCCCTCTCCCGGTAGCCATCCCGCCTGCGCGCCAGGCCCGCCCCCTCGTCACAGCTCGCACCTCGCGCAGCCCTTCACCGGCTGCGCGGCACAGATCAGGAAGTCCCGGCACATGGTGAGTACCGAAAGCCTTCTGGCGTTTGCCGCGATGTCCCTCGTTGTGATCGCGATTCCCGGCCCGAGCGTCCTGTTCATCGTCGGCCGCGCCCTCGCCCACGGTCGCGGCACCGCGCTCGCCACCGTCCTGGGCAACCTCCTGGGCTCCTACGCCCTCGTCCTCGCCGTCGCCCTCGGCGTCGGCGCCCTTGTCCAGAGCTCGACCACCGTGTTCACCGCCGTAAAGCTGGCCGGCGCCGTCTACCTCGTCTACCTTGGCGTCCAGGCGTACCGCCGGCGTGGTCGGCTGCGCGCCGACCTGACGACCGGGGAGGGCGAACGGCGCGGTGATCTGCGCACCGTCCTGGACGGCCTGCTGGTGGGCGCCACGAACCCCAAGGGCCTGGTCTTCTTCGCCGCGGTTCTGCCGCAGTTCGTGAACCACGACGCGGGGAACATCCCGCTGCAGATGATGGTCCTTGGCCTGATCCCGGCCGGGATCGGCCTGGTCTGCGACACCGTCTGGGGCCTGGGCGCCTCGGCGGCCCGAACCTGGTTCGCCGGCTCCGACCGGCGCCTGTCGATGATCGGCGGCGCGGGCGGCATCGCGCTGATCGGCCTCGGGCTCATCGTCGCCACCACCCGCCGCTGACCCCTCCCGAACCAGCGCAGCCGTGGGCCGCGCGGCGCTTGCTCGCTAGCCCGCATCAACGAGATCGACCCCTACGGCTGCCTCGGCGGACGCCTGAGCTGACTCCCACTGCAACGCCCATCCAGCGCGTCCGGCGGGGCGGGCGCGCTGGCACCGCCACAGCCGCCTGTCAGTCTCCGGTGCAGTCGTCTTCCCAGCTCAGGCGCGTCCGGGTCGCGCAGCGGGCGCAGGGCGCCGGCGGCTGGGACCCTGGCAGTGAAGCTGGATCGGCCGAGCAGGTTCAGGTTCTTGTGCTTGAGCGGGGAGAGACGGGCGATGTCCTCGTCGCGGATCTCCTGGCCCTCGGCCTTCAGCTGGTCGACGGCGGCGTCAATGTAGCGGGCGGTTCACAGCACGATGGCGTTGAGAACCAGGCCGAGCGCGCCGAGCTGGTCCTCCATCCCGTCGCGGTACGGCTGGTGGATGGTGCCGCGCTTGCCGTGACACACGTCCCGCGCGAGCTTGTGGCGGGATTCCTGCACGGTGAGCTGCCGGTTCATCTGCCGCCGATAGGTGTCGTCGACCGGGTCGACCACGCGCAGCAGGTGCTCGGTCTTGGCGATCCGCCCGTACTCCGCGAACGCTGCGCCCAGCGAAGTGGGGCGGCCCTCGCGGCCGAACATGCGGAGCAGGTCGTAGGCGCGGACCTGGTTGGTGACCAGGGAACCGGCGACCTTCAGCATGTCCGGCCACTGCATGATCACCTTTTGACGTACCGGGGCTGGAGGCAGCCCGCTCGAAGCGGTCGCCGGCGAACCGGCTTGGCTTCGCGGTGCTGTGGGGCTCGGTGCGGATGCTCGGGGCCTTCCCGACCGACGACCTGGCGGTCGTGCCGGCCGTGGTGGTGCGCTTCGCGGCTGAGCAGCTCGATGTCGAGGAGTTCGAGTGGGTCGGGTACGGGGTGCGGAAGCAGAGCCGCTACGAGCATGCCTGGGAGATCCGGGACGCCGATGAGGAAGGCGGCGATGCCTAGTCAGCTGCGGCCTCGTCTGCGATGGGGAGCACGATCACTGACGGGTGGTGGAGCGAGATCCGAACCGGTGCGAGGCGGGTAGCCGTTGCCGTGGGCTCGCCGGTTCCGGCGTTGCGGGCAAAGCGTGGGTGGGCTCCACCGCTGATCTGCAGGCGGATCCGGTGTCCGGCGGGGAATCGGTAGGCGGTGGAGCTCATGGCCACGGTGACGGTGGCCGGGTCCTCCTCATCGGGCTGGAGCCGTCGAATGCCGTCACAGACGTTGGTGGAACGGTTCCGGGGGTCCACGTCGCAGAGGCGGGCGAACACGTCGGCGTGGCCGGTGTCGGTACTGATCCGCAGGATCGCGCGCACCGGTCCGAGGATGGTGACCGGATCGGGGAGCGGTGCCGTGGTGAAGGTCAGTACGTCCTTGCGTGCCTCCAGAGGGCGGTTGTCTGCCTGTGCAGCCTTCCCGCCGGCCAGGGCACCGCCGAGGGAGGGTGTCGGGTCCGCCGGGTCGTAGCGGAAGGACAGCGGCTCGCTCGTGTCCTCGGGCGCTCGGTGGGTCAGGGCCCCGTCGGTGTCGATGTACCAGCGTCGGCCCCGGAGGACTGGCGGCCAGTCGGGCAGATCCTGCCAGGCTCCTCGGCCGCCGACCTGGACGCGAACCCTTGTCGGCCGCAAGGCGGACAGGTCGTCATACAGGTGGGCCCGCAGCCAGGCGAGGCTTTCGGTGAAGACCTCGGGCCAACCCTGCTGGAGTGCCGACTGATGCGACCAGGGGCCGACGAGCAAGGCTGTATCACAGCCGGCACGCCGCAGTCGCTCGTACTGCTGCAAGGTCTGGTCGAGATTCACGTCGTGCCAGCCGCCTATCAGGGCGGTCGGCACGATTAGGCCGTCGGCGGCGGATCCCACGTCCGCGCCGTCCCAGTGGATATCCCCGGCGTCGGGGTGCGCCATGGCCCCGTCGAGGAACGGCACCGGGCCTCCGAGGGCGGGCCGATATGCCTCGACGAGGGGGAGGTCGGCGGCAGCCCTTCGCAGATGGCGCTGCAGCCGCAGGGTCGCCCGCAGGAAACTCGGTACGCCTTGGTGCTGCGTGGTGAGGCCCATGGCGACGACGAGCGCGTTCTCCAGGGAGAACGTGCCTCCAGCGTGGAAGAAGCCGTGCGGATCGTGCATGCCGATCTGGACCACCATCGCGCGCAGCTCCGGGGGCGGATCCATGGCGAGCGCCCACTGGACGTAGCCGAGGTAGCTGGGGCCGATGGTCCCCAGGACGCCCGAGAACCAGGGTTGCTGGCGCAGCCAGGCGACGGTGGCCCGGCCGTCGGCGGCCTCGTTGCGCCAGAGGTGGAAGTCGCCGCCGGAGCCGCCGGTGCCGCGGCAGCTCTGGAGGACGACGTGGAAGCCCTGCTCGGCGAGGAGCACGCCGTACATCGGCGCCCAGGGGAATCCCCGGCCGTAGGGCGAGCGCACCAGCAGTGTGGGGAAGTCCCCTCCGTCCAGCGGGAAGTAGTGGTCGGTCAGCAGGGGGCTGCCATCTGCGGCGGGTACGACGAGGCCGGGATCGTAGGCGATGTCGTGCAGCTTGGGAGGAAGTCCCCGCATGGACCGCCGCATGGCCCTGGTACTCAGGGGTGGCTTCTTCCCGACTGGGCGGTGCGTGGGCATCGTCACGGTGCCTCGTTTCTGGGATGGCGCAGGCAGTCTCTCGCTTCTCGTACGATGTACGAGAATAGCTCATGCTTGGATTGACCGTCAGAAGGAGGGAGGTGTCACCATGGCCCGCACAGGCTCGGCGACCCCGTCAGGCAGCCGCGTCGGGGTGGATCCGGAGGCGCTCTGGTCGGCGGCCGAACGCCCGCGACGTGGCAGGCCGCCCGCCCACAGTCGCGCCGAGATCACCACGGCCGCCGTCGCCATCGCCGACACCGAAGGACTTGCCGCCGTCACGATGCGTGCGGTCGCGGCCCGGCTCGGCGCCGGAACCATGTCCCTGTACAGCTACGTCCCCAACAAGGAGACGCTGCTGGAGCTGATGATCGACGAAGTGAGCGGCGACCACCGGCTGCCGACCAACCCCACCGGCGACTGGCGCTCAGACCTTCGGCAGATCGCCCATGAGCAACGCGCCATCATGCGGCGCCACCCGTGGCTTCCGGCCGCGCTCCCGGCCCGGCAGACCCTCGGCCCGAACACCCTCGCCGTCCTGGATTACGCGCTCGCCGTGATGACCCCCACCGGCCTGGACGCCCAGGCCCGGCTAGAGACCTTCAGCCTCCTCACCGGGTTCGTGGCCAGCCAAATGTCGTACGAACTCGCCCAAGAGCGCGCGATCGAAGCGGCAGGGCGGACCCCCGGCGAAATCCTCGACGCCCAGACTCGCTACCTCCGCGCCGCAGTCGCTGGCGGCAACTATGCCCATCTCGCCCAAGCCCTGGCCGCAACGGGTGGCGACCAGAGCGCCCAAGCGGTTTTCGATCGCCTCCTCGACCGCGTGATCAACGGGATCGCGCCAGAGTCCGGGTAGTTGATCATTACGCCGCCCATTCAACAAACCGTCGTTTCCTGAAGACTGCCGGCCGGACCCCCGGCGGCCGGTCAGAGCCTTCAAAAGAAGTCCTTCAAAAACCAGGGCTGTTCAAGAACTTCCGAGCACCCTTTTCTGACAGAATCCAGGGTGGGAGCAACCCTTTCGAGCCCGCCGCCTTCGACTTCCTGGTCGCCGAGCCCACCCACCGCACCGAGATCCGCGAGGGCCTGGACGCCGCCCGTGCCCGCGGTCGGATCGGCGGCCGCCCTACCGTCGCCACCCCCGAGATCATCCGGGCCGCCCGTGACATGCTCCCCAACCCCGAGAACTCGGTCACCTCGATCGCCAAGATCCTCGGCGTCAGCCCCGGCACCCTCTACAACCACATCCCCGACCTACAAGAGCTCCGCATCTCCGGCCGCATCCCCGGGCAGCTCACCACCGGCTGGCCGCTACCGCCACTGGCCGTTCCGATCCTCCCCGGAGGCCAAGAGCCAGGCCACCCGTCGGCGACGGCGCTACGCACACCACCGCACCCCCGTGGCGAGCGGGCCGTTCGCCCCCGATTCCAGTGTGTCGGGCCGGGGGGCTTCAGGGGGAGTGGGGGAGAACCGGTGCCAGCGGGGTCGGCGTCGAGCCGCGGTGGTGGGGAGCGGTGCAGCAGGCGCAGGGCCGCGGCGGCGATCGCCAGCCAGCCGGCGGCGAGGAGCCAGGACCCGAGGACGTCCAGCGGCCAGTGCACCCCGAGGTAGACGCGGCTGAGGCCGATCGCGACCGCGAACAGGGCGGCACCGGCGGCTGCCGCCCGGGCCGCGGTGGGACGCGTACGGGCCACGGCCATGGCCAGGAGGCCCGCGCTCACCGCGGAGGTGAAGGTGTGCCCGGACGGGAAGGAGAACCCGGCGGCGGTCGTCGCCCAGTCCGTCCGGGGCGGGCGGGGACGGTCGAAGGCCTGCATGAGGCTCCGGCGCAGATACTCGCCCGCGAGCAGCCAGCACAGCGGCGCCACCAGCAGCAGCACGGTTCTGCGCAGCGGGCGGGGGCCGGGGGTGGCCCGCACGAGGACGACTCCGGCCGTCATCGCCATCAGGTAGGGCACCACCCCGGTACCGAGCGCGGTGAGGGCGACCACCGCGGACCGGGCGGCCGCGGGCCGGTCCGCCGCGCTCCAGCCGACCGCGGCCCGCTCGAACGGGAACGGCGCCCAGCTGCGGGTGGCCAGCAGCACGGCGAGCACGGCGAAGAGCAGCCACGCCGTCCCCAGGACGACCAGCCACTCCCGTCCGCGCCCGGTCATGCGCCCAACCACCTCTCCAGTGCACCCCCTCGGACGCGTTCCACCAAACCCCCGCCGCGGCCGGCCAGCAGGCCCAGCCCGTATCCCGCCGCGGTGCCGACCAACGCGCCGAGCACCACGTCGTGCGGGTAGTGCACACCGACCACCACCCGCGAGACCCCCATGGCCACGGCCAGGAGCAGCGAGAGGGCGCCGATCCGCCGGTCCACCAGCCACAGTGCAGCAGCACCGGCGAACACGATCACGGTGTGGTTGCTCGGCAGGGCCCAGTCCCCGGTCCCCGGGCAGGCCTCCAGGGTCGGAGCAGCGGGCAGCACCTGGCACGGGCGGGGCTCCTGCAGCACGCCCTTGAGCAGGGTGTCGGCGGCGAACGCCAGCGTCACACAGAGCGGGGCCGCCAAGGCCCGCGCCATCGCCGCGCTGCCGATCCGTCGGGCCCGCCACCAGGCCGCGAGCATCAGCACGGCCAGCAGGCCCAGCCCGTACGAGGAGAACGCCGCGACGGCCTCCTGCCAAGGGCGCGGCAGGTGCTGCGCCCAGTGGACCACCTGCAGGTAGAGCCCGCCGTCGACCGGGCGGCCGTCGAACGCCAGCAGGCCGGGGCCGGTCATCGGGGGGTCTCCCCGAACGAGCCGGTGTCCGGCGGGGCGACGGCCGGCATGCCGGACGAGAGGTGCATCGGGGTGTGGGCCCTTCCTCGGGAGACGGTGCGGACGGCTCGGCTGGGGCGGTCCGCGTGCTGTAGGGCCAGCATGGCCCGGTCCGGCTGAAGGAGAGCTGAAGACCTGAAGACGCCTTCAGCTTCGCTGCGGCGCGACCTGCCACCCTGGTGGGGATGCGGGTACTGGTGGTGGAGGACGAGCGCCGACTGGCGAGGGCGCTGCAGCACGGGCTGACCGCCGAGGGATTCACCGTCGACCTTGCCCACGACGGGCTCTCCGGCCTGGCCATGGCCGTGGACCACCCGTACGACCTGATCGTGCTGGACATCATGCTGCCCGGCCTCGACGGCTACCGGGTGTGCTCGCGGCTGCGCGCGGTCGGCAGCGACACGGGCATCCTCATGCTGACCGCGAAGGACGGCGAGTGGGACGAGGCCGAGGCCCTGGACACCGGCGCCGACGACTTCCTCTCCAAACCGTTCTCGTTCGTGGTCCTCGTCGCCCGGCTGAACGCGCTCGCCCGCTGCCTCGGCAGCCGCGCACCGCGGCGCACCGTCCTCGGCGACCTCGTCGTCGACTCCGCCGCCCGCACCTGCACCCGCGCCGGCACGGCCGTCCCGCTCACCCCGCGCGAGTTCGCCGTCCTGGACCACCTCGCCCGCCGTGCCGGCGAGGCCGTCTCCAAGCGCGAGATCCTCGACGCCGTCTGGGACGGCGCCGGCGACGGCGACCCCAACACCGTCGAGGTCCACATCAGCGCCCTGCGACGCAAGATCGACGCTCCGTTCGGCCGGTCGTCGCTCCAGACCGTCCGGGGGACCGGATACCGGCTGGCGGCCGACGGTGGCTGACCCGACCCGCGCGACCCGAACCCCCGGCCCCGCCCGCAGGGCACTGCGCCGCCTGCGCGGCGCGCTGCGCAGGGCCGCGACCCGCTCCCGGTTCGCCGCCCTGGCGACCCGCCTGGCGCCGCGCTCCGTCCGCACCCGGACCACCCTGGCCGCCTGCGCCAGCGTGGCCGTCGTCCTGCTCGTCGCCTCCGCCGCCGCGGTGCTCCTGGTCCGGGCCAACCTGGAGCGCAGCGCCGAGGCCGACGCACGCGAGCAGGCCGAGGTCGTCGCCGGGCTGGCCGCGGACGGCCGTCTCGACGCGTTCCTCCCGCTGGACCACGGGACCGACTTCGTCCAGGTGGTCGACGCCGGCGGGCGAGTCGTCGCGGCCGGCCAGAACCTCGCCGGGCGCCCCGCCCTCACCCAGGGCGGCCAGAGCTCCCACGACCTCCTCCGCGGCGAGCACCACCAGAGCGTCACCACGATCACCGCGGCCACCCCCACCGGCCCCATCACCGTGCACGTCGGGGCCTCGCTGCGCACCGCCGACGACGCCGAGGACGTCACCAGGGCCGCACTCGCCGTGCTCAGCGGCGTCCTGGTGCTCACCGTCGGCGTCCTCACCTGGCGTGCCACCGGCCGGGCCCTGCGCCCCGTCGAGGACATCCGGGCCGAGGTGGCCGCCATCGGTGACCGCGACCTCCACCGCCGCGTCCCCGAACCCCCCAGCGACGACGAGATCGCCCGTCTCGCCGACACCATGAACGCCATGCTCGCGCGCCTCGAAGCCGCCGGCACGCGGCAGCGCCGCTTCATCGCCGACGCCTCGCACGAGCTCCGCAGCCCCCTCGCCGTCCTGCGTACCCAGCTGGAGGTCGCCCTGGCCCACCCCGACCCCCAGGTGCGGTCCGACCTGGTCGCGGGCGCTCTGGAGGACACCGAGCGCCTCCAGGCTCTCGCCGCCGAACTCCTCCTGCTCGCCCGTCTGGACTCCACCGGGCGCACCGGGCGCACCGGGCCCGTGGAGCCCGTCGACCTCGCCGAGCTGGTCCGGAACACGGTCACGGCCCGCGGGGCCGAAGCCCACCCGGTCACCGTGCGCGCCTCTGCCGCGGTCACCGTGGCCGGCAGCCCCCTGTGGCTCGGCCGGCTGCTGACCAACCTGCTCGACAACGCCCGGCGTCACGCCCGGAACGCCGTCACCGTCCGTCTCGACACCGACCGGGCCTCCGGCACCGCCACCCTCGACGTGGCCAACGACGGCCCGGCGATCGAGCCCGGCGACCGCGAGAAGATCTTCGAGCGGTTCGCCCGCCTCGACGACGCCCGCAGCCGGGACGACGGCGGCGCCGGACTCGGCCTCGCGATCGCCCGTGACATCGCCACCCTCCACGGCGGCACCCTCACCGTGCTCGACACTCCCGGCGAGACGACCTTCCGAGCCCGCCTCCCCACCACCCCGGCACCGCCCGCCGACCGGTGAGCCGGGGGGTGCCTCTATGTCCTTCGTCAAGGCTGGGCGGGTCATGCTGGCGCGGATTCGGGGGTGCGGGGTTCGTAGAGGGTGCCGTCTCGGAGCATGGCGAACAGGACGCTGATGCGTTGGCGGGCGAGGCGGAGGAGGGCCTGGGTGTGGGTCTTACCGCGGTCTCGTTGCCGGTTGTAGTAGGCGCGGGAGTCGGGGTCGTGGAGGGCGGCGAACGCGGAGAGGAACATGGCTCGTTTCAGGAGCCGGTTTCCGGTCCTGGGGGCGTGTTCGCCGCGGATGGAGGACCCGGAGGACTTCGTCGTCGGCGCCAGGCCGGCATAGGAGGCCAGGTGGGCGGCCGTGGGGAAGCTAGTGCCATCGCCGATGGTGACCAGAAGGGTGGCGGCGGTCCTGACGCCGACTCCGGGCATCGAGGTCAGGACCGTGGAAAGAGGGTGGGCCTCCAGCAGTTCGCTGATCTGGGCTTCGACGGCTCGTCGTTGTTCGTGGACGGCGGCGAGCGAGCGGGCCAGGGAGGGCACGACCGTGTCCAGGGTGGTGGTGCCCGGGACGACGACGGTCTGCTCGTCGAGGGCGTCGAAGATCTCGTCGATCAGGCGTTCGGCCATGCGTGGGGCCTTGGGCCGTATCAGGCTGACGAGTTTTCGTCGGCTGGCCTTGCGCAGGGCGGCCGGGGAGCCGTGCTGTTCGAGCAGGTGGGTGACGGCGGGGTGGTCCAGGCGCGGGCCGAGGACGCGTTCGAGGGAGGGGTGGAACTGGGTGAGCAGGCCGCGCAGGCGGTTGCTGGTGCGGGTGGCCTCGGCGGCGAGGTCCTGGTCGAAGCCGGTCAGGACGGTGAGCTGGGCCGCGGTCTCGTCGGCGAGTTCGAGGGCGCGCAGGGTGTGGGGCATGGTGCGGGCGGCGTCCGCGATCACCTGGGCGTCGCGGGCGTCGGTCTTGGCCTCGCCGGGGTAGAGGTCGGCGATGCGGCGCATGGCCAGGCCGGGCAGGTAGGCGACCTCGCAGCCGGCGTCACGGGCTACGGCGAGTGGCAGGGCTCCGATCGAGGCGGGCTGGTCGACGATGACCAGGACGCGGCCGAACTTGGCGGTGAGTTTGTCGAAGACGGCCCGCAGTTTCGGTTCGCTGTTGGGCAGCCGCTTGTCGAACACGGTCTTGCCGGCTGTGGTCAGGCCGTGGCCGTGGTGGTCGCCCTTGCCGACGTCCAGGCCGAGGAAGACCGCGATGTCACTCGTGTCGAACACCGAACCCCCGAGGGTCGTTCGCCGTCCTGGCCTCGCCCTTTGGCACCGTTCGCGCGCATCCACGTTACGCAGACCCGGCACCCGTCAGCGGCCGGGCGTTGCGCTCGGCCGGGTGCCGGTCAGGCCTCTCATCAGCGGTCATACGGTGCTCCGGGCCGCGGTGACACCACCCCCCAGGTCATGCGATCGACAGGGGGCAACAGTCATGCCGGGCCCGGAGGCCAGGAGCCCCGTTTCAGGGCCACGAAGAAGGTAACGGGGTGGGCCGGGCGGTCGGTGGGCCGGTGGGCGCCCGTGAGCCGGTGGGCCGGTGCCGCAGGCGGACCGGCCCGTTCGGTCGCGGGCGGGTACAACAACCAACCAGGGCCATGCATTTGACGGGCCGTCAACCACCCTGACGGAACGCGTCCTACGGTGCGCGGCGGACGGGCACGGTGCGGGGGCCGCGGACGAGGAGGCCCGGGCGGTAGGGGAGGGTGCCCGGGTCGGCAGCCAGGTGCAGATCCGGCAGGGCGTCGAAGAGCCGGGGCAGCGCAACCATGGCCTCCAGCCGGGCCAGCCGGGCGCCGAGGCACACGTGCGGGCCGTGACCGAACGCGAGGTGCGGGAGCGCCCGCTCGCCGCCGGGTGCGTAGCGGTCGGGGCGGAAGGCGTCCGGGTCGGTGAAGACGGCCGGATCGCGGTTGGCGGCCGCCAGCACGACCAGGACCGAGGCGCCGGCCGGGACGACCGTGCCGTCCCCGAGGTCCACCTCCTCGCTCGCGCGCCGCCAGGTGGTCCCCTCCAGCGGGCTCGCGTGCCGGAGCGTCTCCTCGATCACGGCAGCCCAGCCGGAATCGCCGTCCCGCCGTGCGGCGCGCAGCTCGTCGGGGTGGCCGAGCAGCAGCAGGGCGGCGGAGGCCAGGAGGTTCATCGTCGTCTCGTAGCCGGCGAAGAGCAGCAGGAAGGCCATCGCCAGCAGCTCCCCGTCGTCCAGGGCCGCCTCGTCATCGTCGTGCGCCAGCAGGCTGAACAGGTCCTCGCCCGGCCGGCGGCGCTTCTCCGCGATGAGCTGCGAGAAGTACCGGTGGAGGCTCTGCCAGGCCTGGTCGAGCTCGCCCGGCGCGAGGGCGCCGGCGGGGGAGCCCACGCGGTAGGTCCAGGTGCGCAGGTCCAGGCGGTCCTGCTCGGGGACGCCGAGGATCTCGCTGATCACCAGGACGGGCAGCGGGAAGGCGAAGTCGTCGACGAGGTCGACCACCCCGCCGCGCTCCGCCCGTGCCGTGAGCTCCGCGAGCACGGAGTCGGTGAGGCCGGCGATCCGGTCGGTGAGGGCGTCCACCCGGCGGGGCGTGAAGGCGACCGACGCCAGGCGGCGCAGCCTCCGGTGCTCGGCGCCGTCGGTGTTAAGCATGTGCTGCTCCAGCACCGACCGCGCGCCGGCCGTCGTCCCCTCGGAGGTGCGGCGGCCGGCCTTCGGTGCGGGGACGTTGGAGAATCTCGGATCGGCCAGGACCGTCCGGGCCTGCCGGTAGCCGGTCACCAACCACGCCGACGTCCCGTTGGACAGGGCCACCGGCGCCGCCGGGCGGCCCTGCTCGCGCAGCGCGGCGTAGAACGGGTACGGGTCGCGGGCGAACGCGGCATCGGCGGGGTCCAGAGCAGTCATCACCCGGTCATTCTCGTCCGGGGCCCGGGACGGGGCGGACGCGGCCCCCTCACCCGCCGACACGGCCCCTCACCGGCGGCCTGCGGAGCCGCGCCGACCGGCCGCGCGGGAGCCGCTGGCCGGGCCGTCCTTTGGACCCGAGCGCGAACCGCCGGACCCGAGCGCGAGCCGCCGGACCACAGCGGGAGCCGCCGGACCCGAGCGGGACCCCGCGCGGTCACAGCGGGAAGCGACGCACCTCCCCGGGCCGGACGATCGTCGGCCTGCCGCGGAAGCGGATCAGCACCGGCTCCTGCCGGTCCTCGCGCAGGCTCACGGTGGCCGCGCCCCGGTCGACGGCGACCACGACGCCCCAGTGGCCCCGGTAGCGCAACTCCAGTTCCAGCCGACCGAGGGCCGAGGGCAGCCGCGGGTCCAGCCAGAGGGCGTCCTCCCGGATCTCCAGGCCGGTGTAGCAGCGCTGCAGCAGGTCGACCGCGCCCGCCATGGCGCCGAGGTGGACGCCCTCGGCGGTGGTTCCCCGCTGGCTGTCCCGGAGGTCGGCCACCAGGGCGTCGCGGAAGTACCGCCAGGAGGCGCGGCGGTCGGAGCGGGTGAGCACCCAGGCGTGCACGACGGAGCTGAGCGTCGAGCCGTGCACGGTGCGCCGCAGGTAGTACTCGGTCGTGCGGCGGAGCAGTTCGTGGCCGGCGGGGTGGCCGAGGTGGCGCAGCAGGTCGCGGACCTCGCGGGCGGAGAACAGGTACCAGAGCATCAGCGCGTCGGCCTGCTTGGACGCCTTGTAGCGGTTGACCGTGTCGCCCTCGGCCTCCAGGATCCGATCGAGCCGGCGCAGGTCGGTGTACCGGCTCCGGTAGGCGGCCCAGTCGAGTTCGGCGAGCCGCTCGTAGCCGTCGAACTGGCTGAGGACGCCCGCGTGGAACGGGACGTGCAGGCGTCGGCCGACCTCCTGCCAGCGGTCCAGTTCGAGCGCGTCGAGGGCGAGGCGCTCGCGCAGCTCGTCGCGCCGGTAGCCGGGCAGGGCCTCCAGGGCGTCCCGGGCGCGGGCCAGCACCCAGGAGGCCAGCACGTTGGTGTAGGCGTTGTCGTCCAGGCCGGGGCCGCGGGCCCAGGGGTAGGCGTCGTGGTACTCGTCCGGCCCGAGCACGCCGCGGATCGACCAGCGTTCGCGGCCCCGGTCGTAGGTGGCGGCGGAGGACCAGAACCGGGCGATCTCCAGCAGCATCTCCGCACCGGCCGTGGCGAGGAAGTCCCGGTCGCCGGTGGCCTGGTAGTACTGCCAGACGTTGTAGGCCACCGCCGAGCCGACGTGCCGCTGCAGGTGGCTGTGGTCAGGCAGCCAGCGGCCGGACAGCGGGTTGAGGTGCAGCCGCTGCGACTCCTCGCGGCCGTCGCTCGCGCTCTGCCACGGGTACATCGCGCCGCGCCGGCCCGCCGCGCGGGCCTGCCGGCGGGCGGCGTCCAGGCGGCGGTGGCGGTAGCGGAGGACGGCGCGGGTGAGTTCGGGGAAGCGCAGGTTGAGCAGCCGCAGGACGAACAGGTCGTCCCAGAAGACGTGGCCCCGGTACGCCTCGCCGTGGAGTCCGCGGGCGGGGATGCCGGCGTCCAGGTCGACGGAGTGCTCGGTGTAGGTCTGGAGCAGGTGGAACAGGTTCAGGTGCAGCGGTCCGGTGCCGTCGAAGTCCGCCTCGATCCGGCAGCGGCGCCACAACTCGCTCCAGCGCAGGGCGTGTTCGGCCAGCAGCCGGTCGAAGCCCGGGGCCTCGGCGGCGAGCAGGGCCGAGGCACGCAGCGGTGTTCCGACCGCCGGGTCGCGGGAGGTGTGCAGGGCCACCGTCTTCTCCACCGTGACGGGCCGGCCGCGCTCGGCGTCCGCGGTGAGGAGGTGGGCCGCCCAACCGGTGCGGTACTCGGTCGCGACCTCGGCTCCCCGGCCTCCCTCGATACGCGTCCGGGCGCACAGGGCGATCCGCAGCGGTGAACCGGCCGTCCCGGCCTCCAGCCAGAGCCGCCCGGCGTCGTCCACGCCCTGGCCGGCCGGGACGAGGTGCCGCTCGGCCAGCCCCCGGTAGCGGGCGACGCCGGTGTTGGCGATGTCCCCGTCCAGTCCCGAGCGGACCTCCAGGGGGCCGGACCAGTTCTCCGGCGTGAACGTGCTCTCCAGGGCGAGCAGGTGGGGCCGGGCCTGGCTGGCGAGGCGCCGCTGGAGGAGGCGGGTCCGCCGCCCCCGCTCGTCGACGACGAGGGCGGTCCGGGTCAGCACACCCCGGCGCAGGTCCAGCTCCAGCGCCTGTTCGGCGGGTGGACCGGTGAACCACGGGCCGCCCGCCGGGCGGAAGGTCAGCGGCAGCCAGTTCGGGCAGTTGACGAGGTCCTCATTGGCGACGACGCGCCCGGCGACCGTCGACTCCGCCCGGTCGTAGCAGCCCGCCAGGTACGTCCCCGGGTAGTGGACCCCGTCGGCCACCGACTCGGGCGCGGCACCCCGGGTGACCGCGTAGCCGTTGCCGACCGCGCACAGCGCCTCCCGAAGCCCCTCCTCCGCGGGGTCGAAGCCTTCGAAACGCAGGATCCACGGGTCCGGCATGAGGGGATTGCCCGCCGCTGCGTCCGCTGCCACGTCGCGACCTCCGTGCCGACCGGTCTGACTCCAGTGTGCGCACCGCACCCCCCGGGTCGCTCGTCGCCGGGGCGGAGGCCGAAGGGCGGCCTTCCCCGGAGCGGCGGCGGGCCGGCGCGGCCGGGCGTCGACGGTGCGACCCGTGGACGGTGCGACCCGTGGTCTGATCGAGGTGACGGCGAGTAGCCTCCTCCCAGGACCCGTCATGCCGCTCCACTCGCCGGGAGGACCCGCCATGCCCGACTCTCCGCAGGTAGCCGCCGTCCGCCGCTACTACGGCGCGAAGGGGGACCTGGACGTCATCCGGTCCGTGGTGGCCGAGGACGCCCGGTGGGACGTGGCGGACGGCTTCCCCCGCGGGGGCGTGTACGACGGCCTGGACCGCATCGTCGGGGACTTCTTCCCGTTCCTCGCGGACTTCCGGGAGTTCGAGTGTGTCGGCGACGCGTACTACGAGGACGGTGACCACGTCATCGTGCTGGGCCGCTACCTCGGCGTCACCACCGCCGGCAAGCCGGTGACCTCACGGTTCGCCCACTTCTTCACCCTGCGGGACGGCAGGATCACCCAGCTGCGGCAGACCTCCGACACGCTGCCCATCGCCCGCGCGCTGGAGGACTGACGCCCGCCGGCCGCCCCGCGGCCGGGAACCTCGGCGCTGCCGGGGACGGGGATTCACGCGATGCCCCGCTATCCGATCATGCAACCCGTCCGTGCCGCAGGCGCGTTGCCCACCCGACGTCCAGTGGCTCCGCGAGTTCCGGCGATCCGAAGGCCGCCGGACGTGGGCAGGCCAGCCGCTGAGCGGCCCCGTCACGGGGGCGCACGTCGTACCGCCGCGGTCGACCCGGCAACCGCCCCTTTCGCCCTGCCGGAAGGGAGTGACGGGGTGTCACCGACTCGATTCGTCTCCATCGCGCGCGGGCCGTGGGCGATCTGACGCCCCATTCTCCTCGCTGCTCAGCGGATTCCGCCGGAATCAAAACCCTGTGCGGCTTGTTGCGCATGAGGTGCAGTTACCTCACTGGGAAGAGAAGGAGCCGGGGTCGATGGCGGGAACGCCGGTGGTGCCCAACGTCCGCCGCGTGGACGGGACCGCGCTGCTCGGCCTGGCGGCCGACGTCCGCGACGTGTACGCGCTGGCCTTCGGCAGGCCGCCGTGGAACGAACCCGCGGCCTTGGCCGACGACTACCTGAGCCGTCTGCGCCGGGACGTCGGCCGGCCGGGATTCACCGCGGCCGCCGCCCTCCGCACCGACGGCCGGCTCGTCGGCTTCGCCACGGCCTGGACCACGCCGGAACCCTTCCCCTCCGAAGGCTCCTACCGCCACGCCGGCGACGGCCTCGGTGAGCACGGCGTCCGCGAGCTGCTGGGCGGGGCCCTGAAGATCGACGAGCTGGCCGTCCACCCCGACCACGCCCGCCAGGGCCTCGGCCTGGCCCTGCTGAACGCGGTGTCCGCGGCGGCGCCCGGCGGCCGGAGCTGGCTGTTCACCGTGGCCGCCGCGGACGGGCCGATGGCCTTCTACCTGCGGCACGGCTGGAGCCCGGTCACCCGCCCGGCGCCGGACCCCGACGGCGTGGTCGTCATGCTCGGCCCCGACCACCCGGGAGCACCGGCGTCCACCGACCGCGACGCTCGCGCCGCAGCCGTACGCTGACGTCGCCCGCACCCTGCGCCCCGCGATCGGCCCGGGGCCCCTGCTGTCGCGTTTCGCCCGTGATGCCCGCGGGAAGACGCGCTCGCGCAACCACGCCCGCGAGCTGAGGCGGTACCGGCTGTGGACCCCGTGGAAGCGCTTCGGCGGATCGCCTTCCTCCTGGAGTGGAACGGCGCCTCGCCCTACCGGGTCCGGGCCTTCCACACGGCCGCCGACGCCGCCCGCCGCCTCCCGCCCGGCCCGGTGTCCGCCGCCCGGGCGCAGGGGCTGAGAGGGGTCGGGCCGGTCACCGCCGCCGTGATCGCCGAGGCCTCGGCCGACCGGACGCCGGCCTACCTGGCCGACCTGGAGGCGGCGGCCGGACCGGCCGGGCAGGCCGGCTGGGAGCTGGCCGCCGTGGCGCAGGGCGACTGCCACCTGCACTCCGACTGGTCCGACGGCGGTCACCCGATAGAGGAGATGGCCGCGGCCGCCCGCGAGCTCGGCCACCGCTGGGCCGTGCTCACCGACCACTCGCCCCGGCTGACCATCGCCCACGGACTGAGCTCCGACCGGCTGCGGCGCCAACTGGACACGGTCACGGCGTACAACGGGGCGGACGGCGGCTTCCGCCTGCTCACCGGGATCGAGTGCGACATCCTGGAGGACGGCTCCCTGGACCAGGAGCCCGACCTGCTCGACCTGCTCGACGTGGTCGTGGTCTCGGTCCACTCCAAGCTGCGCTCCGAGCCGGAGCCGATGACCGACCGGATGGTGTCCGCCGTGTGCAACCCCCGGGCGGACGTCCTCGGCCACTGCACCGGCCGGATCGTCACCGGCCGTGGCCGGCCGCAGTCCCGATTCGACGCCGCGGCCGTCTTCGCCGCCTGCGCCGACGCCGGAACGGCGGTGGAGATCAACTGCCGCCCCGAGCGCCGCGATCCGCCCGACGACCTGCTGCTCCTGGCGGCCGAGGCGGGCTGCCTGTTCGCCGTCGACACCGACGCCCACGCCCCCGACCAACTGCACTGGCACGCCTCCGGCTACGCCCGGGCCGCCCGGATCGGTCTCGGGCCGGACCGGCTGGTGACCACCTGGCCACGCGAACGGCTTCTCGCCTGGACGCGACGGGCCTCCGGTTGATCGCGTCTCCGGTTGATCACACGGCCGGTGCGGACGTGGCAGGACGTGGCGGCGGGAGCGCGGCCGCTACGCGGAGGCGCTTGCCACCTCCAGGGGCTCGCGGGTGGCCGTGCGCTTCGCCACTTCGAGCCGGTCGCCGAGCTCCCGCAGGCGGTTGCGGCCCGTGGCCTTGCGGCGGGCGGTGCGGTACACGGCTGCGCCGCGGTCCTCAGGACGGGACGGGGCGGGGCGGCGCGGTCCCGGCGGCCGCTCAGCGCGAGGGGCGGGCTCGGCGGCCGTTCGGCCGGCGGTGGAGCACCAGTTGGGGGAGGACGAGCCAGCACACGCAGAACCAGACCGCGGCCGCGCCGGTCAGGACCCAGGCGGTGGCGGAGAGCCCGGTGGCCGTGCGCAGCAGGAGCAGCAGGGCCGCGGTGATGGTGAGCGCGAGCAGGACCAGCCCGAGGGAGATGAGTCGGCCGGCGACGCGGATGAGCTCTGGCTTCAGCCCGTGACCGGCCAGGAGGCGGTGGAACGCCACCGGGGCGATGAGGGTTCCGGTGGCGAGGGCGCCGAGGAAGACGGTGGCGACGTACAGGTGCCGGTCGAACTCGGGCAGGGTGGGGAAGCGGGGGGTGAAGACGACGCTGAGCAGGAAGCCGAAGAGGATCTGCGCGCCGGTCTGGCACACCCGGACCTCCTGCAGCATCTCGCTCCAGAGGCGGTCCGCGCGTTCTTCGGGCGTTTCGTCCCGGCCGGGGCCGCCGGAGCTCTCGTCGTCGGTCATGGGCGGCTCCTGCGGCGGGACGCCGCGGCGGGGTGGGCGGTGCGGCGGGGCACGGCTCCAGGGGTGTCGGCGGTGCTCAGCCCAGTCTGCGTGCGGCACACGGGGGCCGCCACCGAGGAGCGCGAACGGGGCGGAGGGAGCGTGCGGAGGGACGGTGCGCGCAGACGGGGCCCGTGCCGTTTCCGCCCGGTCGCAGTGGGCAGCCGCGACCGGGCGGAGCACGAGAACGGCCCCACCGCGACGACGGCTGGACGAAGGCCCTGCTGCGACCCACCGCACTGGCCGCCCGACCGGCGGCCACCGCACCGCGGAGGAGGAACACCATGACGGACACCGACCGTCACATGACGACGGGCACCGGCGGCACGACGACGGACATCGACGGCGAGCACCTGCTCGCGATCTACCTCAACGACCACCTGGCCGGCGCCTACGGGGGTGCGGCACTCGCGCGCCGGATCGCCCGCGAGCACGCGGACGGCCCGGACGCGGCCGACCTGCGAACCCTGGCCCGGGAGATCACCCAGGACCGCAACGAACTCGTCGACCTGATGCGGGCCCTCGGCGTCCGGCCCCGGTGGCACCGGCGGCTGCTCGGCGCCGCGGCCGAGAAGGCCGGCCGGCTCAAGCTCAACGGGCGCCTGGTGCACCGGTCGCCGCTGAGCGACCTGCTGGAGGCGGAGGCCATGCGCTCGGGTGTCCAGGGCAAGATCGCGCTCTGGCGGACGCTGCGGGCGGCGGGCTTCGACGAGCTGCTCGGCTCCAGACTGGAACGCCTGGAGGCGCGGGCCGGCCGCCAGGCCGACATCCTCGACGCCCGGCAGACCCAGGCCGCTGCCCGGGTGCTGCGGCACGCCCTCGACCGGCACTGGCCGGTGACCGGGCACCCGGTCCGTCTCACGACGGCCCACCATGCGTGACGGTACGGCCCGCCGACGACCACTGCGGTCGTCGGCGGGCCGTACCGTTCAGCCGCCGACCGGCTCACGCCAGCCGGGTCGGCTCACGCCAGGCGGGTCGGCTTGCGCCGGGCAGCGCGGCTGCGGAGCGCGGGCAGGCGCCGGACGGCGGCGTCGGCCCGCTCCCGCTCCCGCTCGTGGAGCACCCCGTAGGCGAACGCGTGCGGCGCCGTGGTTGCGTCCTGGCCGGCGAGTCGACTCAGTTCCCGGCGTTCCACGACGCTGTCCTGGTGAGTGCCCAGCACCTTGTGGAGCTTCTTCATCCGCTTGCCGAACGTGCGGGTGCGCTTGCGGGCCCGCTTCGACAGGGCGGGCCGCCGGCCGTCCTCGGCCGTGTACCGGGCGCGCTTCGCGGCCTTGCGCGCCCGGTGCAGGGCCTCGTCGCGCTGCGGGCCGGGCTCGCTGCGCAGTGCCCGGTCGAGCCGCTTGACGGTCCGTCGCTGCTCGTGCCGCAGCACGTCGGACAGCTGCTCGGTCGCATCGCGGTCGGCCCGGGCGCGCAGCGGAGGGTCGGCCGCGAAGGCTTCGAGGTCGGCCAGCAGGGTGAAGTACCGCGGGCCGTCCATGGTGGCGACGGCCCGTTCCCAGGCCCGCTGGTAGCCCCGGTCGTAGCGCTCGGTGACCAGAGCACGCAGCGTGCGCAGGGCACCGCGACGTCCCCGGTCGGGCACCGCACCCAGTCCGTCCAGCAGCTGCTCGCCGAGCACCTCCTGGTCGCGGGCGTCGCCGAGGACGTGGCCCAGCCAACGCAGCTCGTCGGCCAGGTGGTCGGCGCGGTCCCGATCGAACAGCCGGTGGTGGACCCTCAGCAGGCTGCGCAGACGCCGCGTGGTGATGCGCAGCTGGTGCACCGAGTCCTCCTCCCCCCGGCGCACCGCGGCGTCGAGGCCGAGAAGTCGCGCGAGGTGCTCGCGGAAGCCGGCCATGACGAGGGCGCCGGCCGTACCGGTCGGCAGTGCGGCCGGTGCGGCGCTCCGAGCGCGGTCCGGGCCGAGGGCCCGGGCGAGCTTGGCGGGCCACGGGGAACGGAACAGCCCCGCGTCTGCGAACACCGCGTCCACGCGGTCCAGCAGGTCGGCCGTGCCGGCCGCCTCCAGCTCGACCTCGATCTCCGTCCACCCGCTGACCTCGGTCGGGCTTCCGTCGCCCGACCCGGGCCCGGACGGTTCCGCGCCGCGCTCTCCGTCCCCGGGCGCGGTCGGCCGCCCGGCGAGCACCTGGGCCGTGACCCGGTCCTCGACGATCTGGGCGAGCACCGCGCCCTCCTCGTCCTTGAGCTCCACCCCCGTGCGGCGGGTCCGCAGGTGGGCCACCGGTACGAGCGTGGCGCCGCGCGTGAACGCCTTCACCCGGACGGCGAACTCCTGCGGCGCCGCGCGCTCGCCCTCGCCCGCTGCCTCGCCCTCGCCCTCGCCCGCTTCCGCGGCGTCCAGCGGCAGCCGAAGCTCCTGCCGGGAGTCCCCGTCGAGGGGCAGTTTGAGGTGCCAGCCCGCATCCGTGCCGCCGCTGCGCCGCCGCAACGTGACGTGCCGGTGCAGCAGCCGCAGGTCCTCGGTGTCGTAGTAGACGGCGTCGAGGTCCTGGGGCTCGACCGGCTCGGCGGCCGCCACGCCCGGCAGCTCGTCCAATCGGCGCGGCAGCGGACCTCCGTCGTACTTCCGTTCGGTCTCGGTGTGGTTCGTGCCCATGCCCGCGCGGGTACCCACCCGGTCGGCGGTCATGCCGGGAGCCTGCGGTCGTTGCCCGTGGGCGGAACGGCGCCGACGACGGGGCCCCGGCGGTCAGAGCAGCCCGGCGCCCCAGGCGCGCGCCCGCTCGACCTCACCCTGCCGCAGCGGGCCGTCGCCCTCCTCGACGATGAACCCCTCGGGTTCGGCGACGACGTCGTAGTGGTGGCGGGTGAGCCGTTTGGCGATGCCGTTCGCGGCTCCGCCGCTCCTCCGTATGTCGGCGCGGGTGTCGAAGGCCGCCGCGTGCGTTCCGCGCCCGGCCTTCGGGAGCGAGTGGAACCAGGACCGCAGTCCGGGACCTTCGGCGGTCTCGTACGCCTCGCGTGCGGCGTCCTCATGGCCCTCCTTCTTCGCCTCGGCCATGGCGGCCATCCGGCGGCTGGCACCGGAGGACATGCCGTGCATGTGGGTCGGTCCGCCGACGACCAGCAGGTCTGCCGTGCGGGTCGCCTCCGCGTCCGCCCGGGCCACGGGCAGGCAGTCGACGGATGCCTCCGGATCGGCCTGGTGGACGCCCTCGGCGATGGCCTCGGCGATCTCGCGGGTGTTGCCGTACATGCTCTCGTACACGATGACGGTGTGCATCGATCCCACCTCCTGGCACCAGTCTGGGGCCGTGGGACGGGCCGGAACCTGGGCCGTTCGTCCCGTTCGCGGGAGCCGACCGGCCTTCGGACGGGCACCGTGGCGGGCACCGTGACCCACGAACGACCGGTCAGGCCGAGCCGGACCGGTCGTTCGCGGTCGCATCGGCCATCCCGGACCGGAGCAGCAGGTGCCCGAGCTCGACCAGGGCGCGCCCGGCGGCGTACTCGTCGCCGATCTCCGGAACGGGCGGGTCGTGCGGGTTGCGGCGGGCCTCCGTGCGGCTCTCCAGCGTGTTGTCGCCCGTGTCCAGCACGGCGTGGACCTTGGTGACGTCCTCCTCCTCGAAGAGGTCCAGTCGCAGAGCCCAGCGCTTGGTCCGGACGGGGCCGGTTGGGGCGCTCTCGTTCATGGGGGTCTCCTCACCGACGGAGGGTTCCGGACGACCGACCGGTCGTCCCGCGGGAGCCTTCCCGCACCTCCATGGTGGGCCGAACGGGGCGCACCGGCGCGGGGAGGGCCCGGCAGCGGGACGGGTTCAGACGGGGAGGTCGGCCGGCGACGGCACGGCCCGCGGACGCAGGACCATGTGCGAGTCCTCCAGGGCCGCCACCATGGCGAAGGGGAACCGGTCGAGTTCAAGGCAGAGCGCGACGTCATCGGGGTGGACTCCCTCGCGCACACCGTTCGCCAGCTCGGCGGCGGCGCGCGACTCGCCGGCGCGGCGGAGGAACGCGGCCGCATCCGTCCCGGCCCCGCCGGCCCTTCGGGCGATGTACTGGGCGCAGGCCAGGTCCTCGTCGGCTTGCCCGTCCTCGCCGGTGACCACGAACGTGACGCTGTCGCTCCCGTGCGCCCGCAGGAGCCGGGCCGTGGCCTCCGCCACCACGAAGCCGGCGCACAGCACCAGCGACGCCTCCTTGACCGCGAGGGCGCCGACCGTCCCTGCCGTGGTCTTCTGCACGACGGTCCGTCCAGCGAGGTCGGCAGAGCGCAGCAGACCCGGCGAGTTGACCAGGTCGAACCCGGGTGCGGCCGGACCGTCCTTGAGTGCCACCCAGCCCGGGTGGCGGGCCTTGAGGGCCAGGGCCTCGTCCAGCGACCCGGCCAGAACGATCCGTTCCGCTCCCCGGGCAAAGGCCCAGGCCGCCACGGTGTAGGCACGCATGACGTCGACCACGACCGCCACGGGCGGGGCTTCGACCAAATCGGGGATGCCGAGGAAGCGAGTGTTCATCGCGTCATGATCGCGCACGCCCGCCCCGGAGCACCCGGTGGGGGCGGGTGGTCAACGCTCGCTGCTGCGGGGCAGGACGGGCTTGACGTCCAGCACCGGGGTCCCGTCGATGGCCTCCAGGTCGCTGACCCGGATCCGCCGCCCCTCGACGGCGAGGATGGTGACCCGGTGCAGGCCGATCGGGTTGGGTCGGTCCGGGGAGCGGGTGGCGAAGACCCCGGTCTCGGGCCGGGAGAGGTCCCCGCGCGGGTGGACGGCGAGCACCTCGCGGTCCGCCCGGTCGAGCCAGGTCAGCAGCAGTACCTCCTGCCCGACCACCAGCTCGCGCAACCCCCGTTCCACCGAAGGGTCGAAGGCCAACCAGGCCTCCGGCCCGCCCTCGTCGCCCTGCTTCGGCGCGTCCCGTCGCTCCAGCAGCGACGATTCGACCCTGCCGATGACCCGTGCCTGGAAGTGCTGCTCCGCCATCGTCGCCCCGCTCGCCGGTCCTGCGTCCGAGAGTTATGCCGCGCACCACCGTAGCCGCGTCCCGACGGCCGATGAGGTGGACGTGGCCCGCCGCGCCCGCGCGGCGGGCCGAGACGGGGCGGGCGGTCGCGTCGTGCCGCTCCGGAGCCCCTCCCCCTTCCCCGGCCGGCAGGACACGATCCACAGGTGGAGTACTACGAGGTGAAGCCGACTCCCCGGTCGGCGAACATCCTCATCGCCTCGCCGAGGAATTCCACCATCCTGGGGTGGTAGGAGTTGTGAAACTCCCTCATGGAGTCGTCTTCCGCATAGAAGAGTGCCATCCCGACGTACGCTTTCCTGCTGGGGGCGTAGAACCGGCAGGCTATGCCGAAATGCCGGCGGACGAGTTCCTGGATCCGGGGATCCCCGGGCAGGGAGTCGTCCAGGCAGGCCGCGATCTCCCGGTACAGCACGTCCCAGTCCTGGTGGACCTGAGGCCTGTCGACGTGATCCCAGTTGTTGGTCTCGGCAAGGCTCTTGGCCTGCTCCTCGGCCAACGACCGACGACACTCTTCCTCGTACTGATTCCCCATGGCACCAATTCTCTTGTCCGGCTGTCTATCCAGGCGGAACAGTGACACAGGCTCACCGGATCGGCAACGTATTTGATTTGAGTGGCTCGGTCGAGGCAGGACTCGTTGCCCTCGGCGCCCTGCATCCCGATGCACGACTCGTTCTCGTCATCGGTGAGCAGGACCCGTTCGGGCAGAGGGCCGCATGCGACCAGTCGTGCGAATCCGGCCTCGAGTGCGGCCAGGTATTCCTTGCCGACAAGTCCGGTGCCGACGTTCGGCCAGTGCCGCCCACGAAGGACGCGGGACGGCCCGGCCCCTGCCGCGTGGGCGGAAAGGGCCGGGCCGTCCGCTGCGAGGCCGGGCTATGAGCGGGTGGTCGGCCGCGCCCACGCCTCCAGCTCGTTGAACGCCGCGACGAAGGACGGCAGCATCGGCTTGTACAGTTCCTTGTCGATCTTCACCAGCCCGTCGGTGTGGGTACCGCCGGGAACGTGGACGTAGCGGTGCAGGGGCGCGTTCCCGGCAGCGGTGACCATCCGGTCGTACACGTCGCCGAAGGTGGCCGGCGGGGTCAGTGCGTCGAGCGTGCCCTGGATGCTGATCAGCGGGCGCTTGATGTTCCCGGTCAGCGAGATCCGCTCGACCGTCCGGTGCACCGACTCCGGGCGCGAGGCGAAGTCGTAGTCGGTGTCACAGCCGGGCGCGGTTCCCGGCAGGCAGAGCGGGGTGCCGCCCTGCTGGGCGCCGTCGTAGTCGGGGTCGACCTCCTCGCGGACGGTGCGCTGCAGCAGGTCCCACTGGTTGTAGTAGTGGTAGCCCCACTGCTTCTCGGAGCCCTCCGGGTAGCCCGCTGCGAGGATCTCGTCGTGCGCCGACTGGTCGCCCTTGACCAGTCGGGGGTAGGCGCGCAGGGCCGGCGGGAGCGTGGCCAGCAGGCCGCCCTCCTTGGTGAAGACGAGGGCGTTCCAGTCGATGCCTCCCGTGTAGAGCTCCGGGTAGTGTTCCAGCTGCCAGCGGACCAGGTACCCGCCTGCGGAGAGCCCGGCGGCGTAGGTGACGCGGGGCGAGCACCCGTAGTGCTGCCGGGCGACCTTCTTCGCCGCCACGGTGAGCTCCGCCACCCGGCGGTGCCATTCCATGATGGCGTCGCCGGGGCGGTCGCCGTCCTTGTAGAGCTCGTCGCCGGTGTTGCCCTTGTCGGTCGCGGCGTAGGCGTAGCCCTTGGCGAGGACCTGGTCGCTGATGATCGGGTCGTTGGCGTACTGCTTGCGGGTCCCGGGCGGGCCGGCCACGACGAGCCCGCCGTTCCAGTTCCTGGGCAGCCGGATGACGAACTGGCTGTCGTGGTTCCAGCCGTGCTCGGTGTTGGTGGTGGAGGTGTCGGGGAAGTAGCCGTCCACCTGGACTCCGGGGACCCCGGACGGCAGGACGGCGGTCTCCGCCAGCAGTCCCTTCCAGTCCTTGTCGTCGGTGTGCCCGGTCAGGGCGGTTCCTGCGGTCGTCAGGTCGGCCAGGCAGCTGGACACCGCGTACTCGGCTCCCGGGACCCGGACGCCGGAGCAGCGGTCCCCGTGGTCGGTGCCCACCGGGACGGTCAGGGCGGTGGCGAGCAGCAGCGGTGCGACGGCGAGGTGGCGAAGCAAGACGCCCCCCTCTCGATCGGGAATGTGACGCCTCGAAATCTAGGAATCGCAGGTCATCGTGGGTAAGTGAGGGATGGCCGATCGGCTGTGGCCGGAGGTCACATGACCTCCGGCCAAACCTCGGGCCGGGTCCCCGCGCGCATGCCGGATCGCGGCGGCGGCCGCGTACGCTGCGGGGCAGGAGAGCCTTCGAGCTTCCACGAGTCCTGGAGGAGACCCGATGTCACGGCCCGTTCCCTGGATACCCGGCGTCCTGTACGGCGCCGTCCTGCTCGGGGGTGTCTACTACGCCGTGATCGGTCCGGGCCCGGGGGCCAGGACCGCCGGATTCGTGGGTCTGCTCGGTGCCCTGATCGCCCTGGACGCGCGTGACCGGGGGCGGTGGCGGGGACGCCGGACCGGGCCGGGCACGGTGTTCGCCCTCAGGGTGCTGCTGCTTTGCGCGGTCGCTGCCGTCGACGAGTCCGGACTGTCGCGAGTGCTGTTCGTCCTGGTGCCGTTCCTGGCGTTCTTCGTGTACGGATCCGCCGTGGCCGTCGGTCTCGGTGCCGGCTGCGTGGTGGCGCTGGCGGGCGCGTTCACCCTGTGGGTCCCGCACTGGCAGGTGCGGGCCGAGTACATCGCGGACCTGCTGATGTTCGCCCTCGGGGTCGTCCTGGCCCTCGCGATGGCGGCGGTGGCCGTCCGCGAGCAGCAGGCCCGCGCCCGGCTGGAGGGCACGCTCGCCCAGGTCGCCGAGCTGTCCGCGGCCCGCGAACGCAACCGGCTGGCCCGCGAGATCCACGACAGCCTCGGCCACCACCTGACCGCGATCGGGATCCAGCTGGAGAAGGCCGAGGCGTTCGCCTCCCTCGATCCGCGGGCCTCGGCCCAGGCGGTGTCGCATGCCCGCTGGTCGGCCAACCGCGCCCTGGACGAGGTCCGGGCTTCCGTGCGCACCCTCGGTCCCGAGTCGGAGTCCGGGCCGGTCGTGCTCTCCCGGGCGCTCGCCGACCTCGTCCACCACCTGGACGGCGGGAGCCGTCGCGTCACCCTGGAGATGTCGGGCGTCGAGCGCCGGCCGCTGCTGGTGCTGTACCGGGCCGCGCAGGAGGGGCTGACCAACGCCTGCCGGCATTCCGGTGCCACCGAGATCGGGGTTCACGTCGCCTACGACGAGCGCGGAGCCCGACTCCGAGTGGTGGACAACGGCACCGGGTTCGACGCCGCCGAGGAGGGGTTCGGCCTGACCGGCCTGCGCGAGCGGGTCCGCCTCGCCGAGGGAACGGTGGCCATCGACAGCTCGGCCGGCGGTACGGTCCTCACCGTCGGGGTCCCGTGGTGACCGAGGACGGGAACGAGAACGGGCACGAGGACGCGAACGAGAACGGGGTCGGAAACGTGCGGGTGGACGGGAACGCGGACGTGGACGCGCCCGTACGGGTCTTCGTCGTCGACGACCAGGACCTCGTGCGGGAGGGCATCACCGCACTCCTCGGCATCCAGCCGGGCATCGAGGTGGCGGGCAGCGCACGCGACGGGGCCGAGGCGGCCGCAACGGCCCCGGCCTGCCGCCCCGACGTGGTGCTGATGGACGTCCGGATGCCCGGGATCGACGGCGTGGCGGCCACGGAGCTGCTCCGCCGCAGTCTGCCCGTCTGCAAGATCGTGATGCTGACGACGTTCGACGACGACGAGTACGTCACCCGGGCGCTGAAGGCCGGGGCGGTGGGCTACCTGCTCAAGAACCTGCCCGCCGTCGAGTTGGCGCGGGCCGTACGTCTCGCCCATGCGGGGGTGGCCCAGTTCGACCAGACGGTGATCGCCAACCTGGCGGCCGGGCTCCCCACCCCCGAACTGCTCACGCCCCGCGAGACGGACGTCCTCCGCCTCGTCTCCGCAGGTGCCACGAACAAGGAGATCGCCTCCCGCCTCTACCTCAGCGAGGGCACCGTCAAGAACCACATCTCCCGCGTGCTGAGCCGTCTGGGCCTGCGCGACCGCACCCAGGCCGCGCTCTACGCCAAGGACAACGGCCTTGTCTGACCCGGTCACGAAGCCGCCGTCCCCGGCGCCGAGGAGGTTGCAGACGTCGCGGGGGCGGTGGCCCAGGGCGGCCGGTCAGGGCCGGGACTGGCGCCGGTAGGTCGAGGGGCTGACGCCCATGCACTCCCGGAAGTGGTGGCGGCTCGTCATGCCGGCACGCCACCTGTCCCCGGCCGGGCGTGGTGAGCCGATGCGAGGGGCTGTCGGCGGCGGCAACCAGGTGAAGGAGGGGACGCGTGATTCGGGAGCCTACCTCGGTCATGTTCCGGCCAAGTTGTGCCGCCCATGGTTTGCACACCGGATATCCACGTGATCTCCGCACTAGGGTGAGGCCGATCCACCGCTCGGTTACCCCCGACCAACGGGCGTCGCGCATGCCCGCCGCCAGGACTGGAGTGAACCGCCCATGCATCTCCGTCATCTGTGGAAGCGCCTGACCGGCGCCGTCGTCCGCCGCGGCGTCGGTGCGACCGTGGGCGCACTCGCACTCGTCGCCGCGTTCGTCCTCGCCGGCACCGCCACGAGCGCGTCGAGCGCGGCCGCGCAGCCGGCCGGCCTGACCGGCTCCGGTCAGTGGTCCTGCGCCGGCGCCCCGATCCCGAGCGGGTACGTCCTCACCGCCTACAACGCGGCCGGCTGCAACGGCAGGGGTTCCTGGTTCCAGGAGCCGGTCAAGGACGGGATGTGGACCTGCGGCGGCTCCCCGGTCGTCCCCGGCTACGTGAGCACCGCCTACAACAAGGCGGGCTGCAACGGCGTCGGCGCCTGGCAGCACAACCTCGCCAAGGACGGCATCTGGACCTGCGGCGGCTCCCCGGTCGTCCCCGGCTACGTCATCACCGCCTACAGCCGGACCGGCTGCCAGGGCGTCGGCGCCTGGCAGCACAACCTCGCCAAGGACGGCATCTGGACCTGCAGCGGCTCGCCGATCGTCGCCGGCTACGTCACCAACGACTACCTTCGCTCGGGCTGCAACGGCGTCGGCGCCTGGAAGCACCGGATCGCCAAGGCGGGCATCCTGACCTGCCCCGGTTCGCCCATCCCGCCCGGCTTCCGCTCGACCACGTTCCAGGCGAGCGGCTGCGGCGGCCTCGGCGCCTGGCTCCTCGCCCGCGCCTGACCGCCGGACGGCGGTCGGCGGTCGGCCCGCGGCCGGGTGGCTACGTGCCGCCCGGCCGCGGGTCGTCCACGGCCTTCGTCGACCCGCCGGGCCCGCCGGCCCCGCCCGGCCCGGTGGAGTCCGGGGCGGGTGCGCAGGCCCGGCCCGTCACTCGAAGCGCGAGGGATCGCCGGCCCCGCGCCGGACGATCTCCGGCTCGCCGCCCGAGAAGTCGACGACCGTCGTCATCTCCGTGCCGCTGTCGCCGGAGTCCACCACGGCGTCCAGCACGTGGTCGAGGCGTTCCTTGATCTCCCACCCCTGGGTCATCGGCTCGTCCTCGCCGGGGAGGATCAGGGTGCTGGAGACCAGCGGCTCACCGAGTTCGGCGAGCAGGGCCCTGGCGACGGTGTGGTCGGGGATCCTGACTCCCACCGTCTTCTTCTTCGGGTGCATCAGGCGGCGGGGCACCTCCTTGGTGGCGGGCAGGATGAAGGTGTAGCTGCCCGGCGTCGCGGCCTTGACGGCACGGAAGACGTTGTTGTCGAGTTGGACGAACTGCCCCAGCTGCGCGAAGTCCTCGCACATCAGAGTGAAGTGGTGGCGCTCGTCGAGGCGCCGGATCGACCGGATCCGTTCGAGGCCGTCGCGGTTGTCCAGTCGACAGCCCAGGGCGAAACAGGTGTCGGTCGGATACGCGATGAGGGCACCGGACCGGAGACTGGCGGCCACGGTGCCGATGGTGCGCGGCTGGGGGGACTCTGGGTGCACGTCGAAGTACTTCGCCATTGGCCGACCCTACGGCATCCCGGTGCCCGGCCGGCGCAGCCGGGGCCTCCCGCGTCCGGTGGGGAGCGGCCCGGGTGCTGCCGGCGGTGGCGGGACCGGGACGGCGCGGCGGCGCGGCGCGTGCGCGAACCCTGGACTTACTAGGACGTCCAACTATATGGTCGACGACAGGTCCGCGGTGTCAGGGAAGCCGGTGTGAGTCCGGCACGGTCCCGCCACTGTGACCGGGGAGTTCGTCCTCGCAGATGAAGGCCACTGGCAGCCAGCCGGGAAGGCCCGGGGGCGGGCGCTGATCCGGGAGTCAGGATACCGGCCGCGGGTGGTCCGTGTTTTCCACGAGGATGGAGACGACACGCATGACTTCGGGCTGCCTCTCCCGTTCCGCCGCCCCTCGCCCGGCCGTGCCGAGTGTCGGGGCGCAACTCCGCCCCTGACGCCGACGTCAACCGTCGACTGCCGTACGCGTGCACGACCGTGCGCCCGGACGGTGGCGGTGGTCTCTCCATTCCTCCTCTCCCCATCCGCGATGAGAGAAGGAACCGATGGTCCGTGAACTGACCCATTTCGTCGGCGGCAAGCGCACCGCCGGGACGTCCGGCCGCTTCGGCGACGTGTACGACCCCAACACCGGCCGGGTGCAGGCCCGGGTTCCGCTGGCCGACCGGGCCGAGGTCGAGGCGGTGATCGCCGACGCCGCACAGGCCCAGCCCGAGTGGGCCGCCTGGAATCCGCAGCGGCGGGCCCGGGTGCTGCTGCGCTTCCTGCAGCTGGTCGAGCAGGAGAAGGAGGAGCTCGCCCGGCTGCTCTCCGCCGAGCACGGCAAGACCGTCGCCGACGCCCACGGGGACATCCAACGCGGCCTGGAGGTCGTCGAGTTCGCCGCCGGGATCCCGCACCTGCTCAAGGGCGAGTTCACCGACAACGCCGGCACCGGCATCGACGTGTACTCGATGCGCCAGCCGCTCGGCGTCGTCGCGGGCATCACGCCGTTCAACTTCCCGGCGATGATCCCGCTCTGGAAGGCCGCGCCCGCGCTGGCCTGCGGCAACGCCTTCGTCCTGAAGCCCTCCGAGCGGGACCCCTCGGTGCCGCTGCGCCTCGCCGAGCTGTTCCTGGAGGCCGGCCTGCCGCCGGGCGTGCTCAACGTCGTCAACGGCGGCAAGGAGGCCGTCGACACGCTGTTGGAGGACCCGCGGGTGGAGGCCGTCGGCTTCGTCGGCTCGACCCCGATCGCCCAGTACGTGTACGCGACGGCGGCCGCCCACGGGAAGCGGGCACAGTGCTTCGGTGGCGCGAAGAACCACATGATCGTCATGCCGGACGCCGACCTCGACCAGGCGGCCGACGCGCTGATCGGCGCGGGGTACGGCTCGGCCGGCGAGCGCTGCATGGCGATCTCGGTCGCCGTCCCGGTGGGGGAGGAGACCGCCGACGCCCTGGTGGCGAAGCTGGTCGAGCGGATCGCCGGGCTGAAGGTCGGCCGCTCGGACGACCCGGCGGCCGACTTCGGCCCGCTGGTCGGAGCCGACGCGCTGGCGCGGGTGCGCGGCTACCTCGATCTCGGGGTCGAGGAGGGCGCCGAACTCGTCGTCGACGGCAGGGACTTCCGCCTGGACGGGCACGAGGGCGGCTACTTCCTCGGCGCCTCGCTGTTCGACCGGGTCACCCCGGAGATGCGGATCCACCGGGAGGAGATCTTCGGCCCGGTGCTCACCGTCGTCCGCGCCGCCGACTACGAGCAGGCCCTGCGCCTGCCCAGCGAGCACGAGTTCGGCAACGGCGTCGCCATCTTCACCCGCGACGGCGACACCGCCCGCGACTTCACCCGCCGCGTCAACACCGGCATGGTCGGCGTCAACGTGCCGATCCCGGTGCCGATCGCCTACCACAGCTTCGGCGGCTGGAAGCGCTCCGCGTTCGGCGACCTCAACCAGCACGGCCCGGACGCGATCCGCTTCTACACCCGCACCCGCACCGTCACCTCGCGCTGGCCCTCCGGGGTCAAGGAGGGCGCGAGCTTCACCATGCCGACGATGGGATGAGCGCCGTGCACGACCTCACCGAGGACCAGCGGGCCGTCGCGGACACCACCCGGGCCTTCGCCGACGAGTACCTGGCGCCGCACGCGGTGGAGTGGGACCGCGCCAAGCACTTCCCGGTCGACGTACTGCGCAAGGCGGCGGACGTCGGCCTGGCCGGCGTCTACGTGCGCGAAGACGTCGGCGGCTCCGAACTCTCCCGCGCGGACGGGGTGGTGGCCTTCGAGGCGCTCGCCACCGGCTGCCCGTCGATCGCCGCCTACCTGTCCATCCACAACATGGTCGGCTGGATGGTCGACCGCTACGGCACGCAGGCGCAGCGCACCCGCTGGCTGCCCGCGCTCTGCTCGGCCGAACAGCTGGGCAGCTACTGCCTCACCGAGCCCGGCGCCGGCTCCGACGCCGCCGCGCTCACCACCCGGGCCGTGCGGCAGGGCGACCACTGGGTGCTGGACGGCGTCAAGCAGTTCATCTCCGGGGCGGGCACCTCGCAGGTGTACGTGGTGATGGCTCGCACCGGTGGTGCGGGTGCGCGTGGTGTCTCCGCCTTCGTCGTGGAGCGCGACGACCCGGGCGTCTCCTTCGGCCCGAACGAGCAGAAGATGGGCTGGAACGCCCAGCCGACCCGGCAGGTGCTGCTGGACGGCGTCCGGCTGCCCGCCGACCGCCTGCTCGGGGCGGAGGGCGAGGGCTTCCGCATCGCCATGGGCGGCCTCAACGGCGGACGGCTCGGTATCGCGGCCTGCTCGCTGGGCGGCGCCCAGAGTGCGCTGGACCGCGCGGTGGCCTACCTCGCCGACCGCGAGGCGTTCGGGGCCCGCCTGCTGCACGCCCAGGCGCTGCAGTTCCGACTCGCCGACATGGCGACCGAGTTGGAGGCCGCCCGGGCCCTGGTCTGGCGGGCCGCCACGGCCCTGGACCGGGGTGACGCCCGTGCGCAGCAGCTCTGCGCGATGGCCAAGCGGCACGCCACCGACACCGGCTTCACGGTGGCCAACGAGGCCCTCCAACTGCACGGAGGCTACGGCTACCTCGCCGAGTACGGCATCGAGAAGATCGTCCGCGACCTGCGGGTGCACCAGATCCTGGAAGGGACCAACGAGATCATGCGCGTCATCGTCGCCCGCGGCCTGACCGGAGCCGCGTGATGACCGGCAACACCGTGGACGAGGTCATCGTCCAGCGTGAGGGCAGGGCGGGCCTGATCGTCCTCAACCGGCCCGCGGCCCTGAACGCCCTCACCCACGGCATGGTGCAGCGGATCTCGGAGGCCCTGGACGCCTGGGAGCAGGACGAGCGGATCGAGACCGTCGTCGTCACCGGGGCCGGCGACCGCGCCTTCTGCGCCGGCGGCGACATCGTCGCCATCCACCGCGCCGCCACCGGCGGCGACCCGCGAGCCGTCGAGGAGTTCTGGCGCGACGAGTACCGGCTCAACGCCCGGATCGCCCGCTACTCCAAGCCCTACGTCGCCGTCATGGACGGCATCGTGATGGGCGGCGGCGTCGGCGTCTCCGCCCACGGCAGCGTCCGCATCGTCACCGGGACCACCCGCGTCGCCATGCCGGAGGCGGGCATCGGTTTCGTCCCCGACGTCGGCGGCACCTACCTGCTCGCCCTCGCACCGGGCGAGCTCGGTACCCACCTCGCCCTGACGGCCGGCTCGGTCGGCGGCGCGGACGCCCTGCTGTGCGGGCTCGCCGACCACTTCGTGCCCGCCGAGCGGCTCCCGGCCCTGCTGGACGACCTCGCCGAGCTGCCCGTGCACGACGCCCTCGAACGGCACGTCGAGCCCGCGCCGGCGGGCGTGCTGGACGGACACCGGGCGTGGATCGACAGCTGCTACGCCGCCGACACCGTGGCGGAGATCCTCGACCGGCTGCGGGAGAGCGGCGAGCCCGAAGCCAAGAAGGCCGTGGACCGGATCACCGCCAACTCCCCGACCGCCGTGACGGCGACGCTCGCCGCACTGCGCCGGGCCCGGGCCCTCGGCCCGCTGGAGGCGGTGCTGGACCAGGAGTACCGCACGTCCTGTGCGGCGCTCTCCACGCCCGACCTCGCCGAGGGGATCCGGGCCCAGGTGATCGACAAGGACCGCACGCCGCGGTGGAGCCCGGCGACGCTGAGCGCCGTCGAACCCGCCGCCGTGGCGCGCTACTTCGCCCCGCTCGGCGAGCGCGAACTCGGCCTCGCCGCCATCACACCCCTGGAGCGCTGGTGACCCACCGCATCGGATTCGTCGGACTGGGCAACATGGGCGGCCCGATGGCGGCCAACCTGGTCAAAGCGGGGTACCGGGTGACCGGTTACGACCTGGCGGAGGACGCCCGGGAGCGCGCCGCCGCGCATGGCGTGGTCGTGGCCGGCTCGGCGGCGGAAGCGGTCGGCGACGCCGAGTCGGTGGTCACCATGCTGCCGACCGGACGGCAGGTCCTGGACGCCTACCGGGAGCTCACCGCCGTCGCCCGGGGTGCGCTGTTCGTGGACTGTTCCACCATCGCCGTCGGGGACGCCCGGGTGGCCGCCGACCTCGCCCGGGTCGCCGGGCACCGCGCCGTCGACGCACCGGTCTCCGGTGGCGTGGCCGGTGCGGAGGCGGCGAGCCTCACGTTCATGGTCGGCGCCGGGGACGCAGACTTCGCCGCCGTCGAACCGGTGTTGGCGGCGATGGGCCGCCGCGTCGTCCACTGCGGAGCCTCCGGCGCCGGCCAGGCGGCGAAGATCTGCAACAACATGATCCTGGGCATCTCCATGATCGCGGTCGGCGAGGCCTTCGCCCTCGGGGAGAGCCTCGGCCTGAGCCACCAGGCGCTGTTCGACGTGGCCTCCACGGCCTCCGGGCAGTGCTGGGCGCTCACCACCAACTGTCCGGTGCCCGGCCCGGTGCCGACCAGCCCGGCCAACCGCGGGTACGCGGCCGGGTTCGCCGCCGCGCTGATGGCCAAGGACCTCGGGCTCGCCGCCGACGCGGCCACCGCCTCCGCCGTTCCGGCCGAACTGGGCAGGCGGGCAGCCGAGTTGTTCGCCGATTTCGCCCAGGGCGAGGCCGCCGGCCTGGACTTCTCCGCCATCATCACCACCCTCAGGGAGACCTCCGCATGACGTACGAGACGATCCTGGTCGAGCGCAAGGGCCGGGTCGGGCTGATCACGCTCGACCGTCCCAAGGCGCTCAACGCGCTCAACACCCTCCTGATGAACGAAGTCGTCGCGGCGGCAACGGAGTTCGACCGCGATCCGGAGATCGGCTGCCTGCTGGTCACCGGCTCGGAGAAGGCCTTCGCGGCCGGCGCCGACATCAAGGAGATGCAGTCCCTCGGCTTCGTGGACGCCTACCTGGGCGACTGGTTCGCCGCCTGGGACCGCTTCGCCGCCCTGCGCAAGCCGGTCGTGGCGGCCGTCGCGGGCTACGCGCTCGGCGGAGGCTGCGAGTTGGCGATGATGTGCGACATCCTGCTGGCGGCCGACACCGCGAGGTTCGGGCAACCGGAGATCAAGCTCGGCGTGATCCCCGGCATCGGCGGCTCGCAGCGGCTGACCCGGGCGATCGGCAAGGCCAAGGCGATGGAGCTCTGCCTGACCGGCCGGATGATGGGCGCCGAGGAGGCCGAGCGGGCCGGTCTGGTCTCGCGGATCGTCCCGGCCGACCAGCTGCTCGCCGAGGCCCTGCCACCGCGGAGAAGGCCGCGGAGATGTCGACCCCGGCGGCCGTCATGCTCAAGGAGAGCGTCGACCGCGCGTACGAGACCACCCTCGCCGAGGGCGTCCGGTTCGAACGCCGGCTCTTCCACGCCGCGTTCGCCACGGCGGACCAGAAGGAGGGCATGGCCGCCTTCGCCGAGAAGCGCCCGCCGTCCTTCACCCACCGCTGACAGGCCGCGTGGTGCGCCGCCCCCGGACGAGGGGCGGCGCACCACGGGCCGTCGGCCGTCGGACCGCCGGCGCGGGTGGGCGTCCAGGTGGGGCCGGGCCGCCCGGACCCACCGTGATGTGACGCACGATCCCTTGACCGGATCTTTTCCGCTTCGCCATGATGAGCCGTCAAGTTGTGACTCCGCCGTTCGGGGGAAGCCGGTCCGAATCCGGCGCTGACCCGCAACGGTAGGCCGCCGACGCCACGTCGGCGGCGAGCCCGAGTACCCGTCGGCGGAGGTGTTGTCCCCTCCTCCCGTCGTGGTCTGCGGGCCGGAGCTCCGAGGGCTGCCCCGGCACGTTGCCGACGTCCTCCGGGCCCCTGCGTCCAGGCCCGGAAAGGCACCCATGTCCGCGCTTCGCCGCACCTTCGGTCTGCTCGCGATACCCGCCCTCGCGCTCGCCACCGCACTCCCCGCGGCCACCGCCGCCCACGCCGCACCGGCCGCCGCGACGTCCTCCCCGACCGTCCGGCCGGATGCCGCCGCGGCCGGCTGGCTGGCCCGCCAGCTCGTCGACGGCGACCACTTCGAGTCCGTCTTCAACGGCACCGCCTACCCCGACCAGGGCCTGACCATCGACGCCGTGCTGGCCTTCGCCGCCTCGCACAGCTCCGACCAGGCCGCCGCCAAGGCCACCGCCTGGCTGGCCAAGCCCGAGATCATCAGCGGCTACCTCGGCGACGGCACCACCGAGGCCTACGCGGGCGCCACCGCCAAGCTGCTGCTCGCCGCCGAGGTCCGCGGCGTGAACCCGACGGCTTTCGGCGGCATCGACCTGCCGGCCCGGCTGCGCTCGCTCCAGAGCCCCGAGGGCCGCTTCTCCGACCGCTCCCAGTGGGGCGACTACAGCAACGCCTTCGGCCAGTCGCTCGCCCTGATCGCCCTGCACCGCACCCCCGGCGGCGCCCCTGCCACGGCCGTCGACTTCCTCGCCAACAGCCAGTGCGCGGACGGCGGTTACCCGGTCTCCTTCGGTCAGGCCGCCTGCACCAGCGACCCGGACGCGACCGCCCTCGCCGCCCAGGCCCTCGCCGCCACCGGCCGCACCGCCAAGGCGAACGCGGGTCTCGGCTGGCTCGCCGCCCACCAGAACGCCGACGGCGGCTTCGTCGCGGCCGGGGCCACCGCCTCCAACGCCAACACCACCGGGCTGGCCACGCAGGCGCTGCTGTCCGGCGGGCGCTTCGGGGCCGGCGTCAAGGGCTGGAGCCGGTTGGTCAAGTTCCAGCAGGGCTGCACCACCGACCCGGCGGTGCGGGGCGCGATCGCGTACGACGCGTCCGGTTTCAACGCGGGCAACGGGTCCCGCGCCACCGCGCAGGCCGTCCTCGGCCTCGGTGGCACCCCGCTGGCCACCCTCTCCGCCGCCGGCGCGCGTCCCGACGCCCCGACCCTGGCCTGCCCGGCCCCGGCCTCCCACTGAGACGACGAACCCCCGATCCCGCGAGGAGAGTTCCGATGACCGACACCCTCATCCCGGCCCGCCCGGCCCGCCCGGCCCGCCGCACGCTCGGTTCGGTCGCCGCGGCCGCCGCCCTCACCGCCGGCCTGCTCGGCGCCTCCGCCGTCCAGGCCCCGCCGGCCCGGGCCGCGGCCTGTAGCGGTACCACCGGCGTCACCGTCGTGGTGGACTTCACCGCCGTCGGCGGCGGCATCGAGACCGGATGCGCCCCCGGGGACCCGGCCAGCGGCCTGGCCGCACTGACCGGCGCCGGGTTCTCGTACGCCTTCCACCCGCGTTTCCCGGGCTTCGTGTGCAAGATCAACGCACTGCCGGCGACGTGCACCAACCCGACCGGCAGCGCCTACTGGTCGTACTGGCACGCGCAGCACGGCGGCCCGTGGTCGTACAGCAGCCTGGGTGCGGGCAGCTACAACCCGGCCTCCGGCGACGTCGAGGGCTGGTCCTTCGGCGCGGGTGCGCAGCCGGGTGTGACGGCGCCCTGACGACCGGGCGACGCACCGGCGCGCCGGGCCCCGCGGAAGGGGCCCGGCGCGCGTCGGCGGCGATGGGCGACGTCCAGGCCGACCGTCCACGTGCCGGCCGACGAGGTGACGTGATCGACATGACGATCCGTTGACTCATCGTCAGGCGTCGTGGTCTGATGAAGCGATTGTCACCCTCCGCATTCAGGGGAAGCCGGTCCAACTCCGGCGCTGACCCGCAACCGTAGACCCACCTCGGGGTGGGTGAGCCGGAATGCCTGGACCGGGGGTCTGTTCACACAGCACTTGCGTCGTCGCGGACTACGACGTGGTCGGGACGGTCCCTGCCCGGGAACCGTCGGCTGCGCCGTTGCTCCCGCGTCGACCGACCAGGGAGTCGTCGTGAGGGTCAGCAGCAGTCGCGCACGTCGGAGAAGCCGGGACCTCGCATCCCTCGTGGTCGCCGGGACCGTCGCGGCTGCCGCCTGCGGCACGGTCCTGCTCGGACACCCCGGTACTGCCGCCGCCGACCCGGTCAGCCCCACCACCCCGCCCCTCTCCGCCGGGCGCAGCCCCGATCTCGGCAAGGGCGGCGCCTACCTCACCGACCCGTCCCGGCTGATCGACGGCCACTACTACGAAGGCTTCCCGGGCTTCGCCGACTTCGGCCTCACCATCGACGGGGCCTACGCCCTCGCCGCCACCGGCACCGACGACACCGCGCTGCGCAAGATCGTCGACTTCCTGGACCAGCAGGGCAAGGACGCCGGCGACCGCACCGTCAACGACTGGACCGCGATCGGCACCGAGTACGCGGGCGGCGGCTCGATCGGCAAGGAGGCGCTGCTCGCCGAGGTCGTCGGCCGCAACCCGCGGAACTTCGGCGGCCACGACCTGATCGCCGCCCTCGCCGCGATGGTGTGCACCAAGGCCGACGCGAACACCGGCTGCGACGCCCCGGGCAACTACACCTACGCCACCTCGGTCTTCTCCCAGGCGCTCGCCGTCATGGCCCAGCTCCGGGCCGGCGAGTCGACCGGCGCCGCTCCCGCGATCGCCTACCTGAAGAGCCTCCAGCACCAGGACGGCTCCTGGCCGAGCCTGATCCCCGCCACCGGCGACTCCGACGTGGACAGCACGGCGATGGCCGTCATGGCCCTCGCCCTCGTCCCCGGGGACGAGGCCGTGCAGGCGGTCGACAAGGGGCTCGGCTGGCTCGCCTCGCGGCAGCTGCCCGACGGCGGCTTCCCCGGTGCGGCCGGCGACTCCACCAACTCGGCCGCGCTGGCCGTCCAGGGCATGACGCTGCGCAAGGCCGCCTACGGCGGACACATCACCAAGGCGCTCGACTTCCTGGCCGGGCAGCAGAACGGTGACGGAGGGTTCAACGTCGCGTCCGCTGGGCAGCAGGGATCGGACGTCCGCGCCTCCACCCAGGTGCTCGGCGGTGCCACCGGCATCTCCTTCGGGACGCTGACCCGCCCGCTCGGAGGTACGCCGACGCCCACCGGCACGCCGACCCCGACGGGGACGCCCACGGGGACGCCGACCGGGACGCCGACCCCGACGGGGACGCCCACGGGAGCGCCGACCACCACCCCGACCTCGACGCCGACCGGCACTCCCGCCGGTACGCCGACCACGACCACCTCCAGCACCCCGGCGGGCGCGCCCACCACGGCCGCACCGGCCCTCGTGACCAGTACCCCCTCGGCCGGCGGCGGCCCGATCACCTGGTCGGCCGACGGCGTCGACGCCCCGGCGGTCGGTGCCGGCGTTCCGGCCGGGGGAGAGCCGGTACGGGCCGGCTCCGGCAACCTGGCGGGCACCGGAACCGAAGCACTGACGCTGACAGCGGTTGCGGGTGCGATGACCGCGCTCGGCTCCGCCGCCGTCCTCGTCGCCCGTCGCCGCCGCACCACAGCCCCGGGGCGTCACCGGTGAACCGGCGGCCCGGCACGCGCCCCGGCCGGCTGGCCGGGGCGGCGGCGCTGACCTTCGCGCTCGCCTCCGGCGGCGTCGCCGCGGGCACCGCCCCCGCCGCCGCCGCGCCGCTGCCGATCGACCAGTGCACCACCACCTCCGGCGTCGTGCTCGCCGTGGACCTCAGCAGGTGGGGCGGCCCGCTGCTGCGCTCCTGCGGGACCACTCCCACCACCGGGTACGCCCTGCTCAACCAGGGCGGTTGGAAGACCACCGGCACCGGGCACGACGGTCCGGCGTTCATCTGCCGCATCGGCTACAGCGGGTTCCAGGGCGGAAAGCAGTTCCCGACCACGGACCAGGAGAAGTGCGTGCTGACGCCCCCGGCCACGGCCTACTGGTCGTACTGGCACGCCGACCCGGGGCAGAACGAGTGGTCCTACAGCCAGCTCGGGGCGATGAGCTACCAGCCGAAGCCCGGAAGCGTCGACCTGTGGATCTTCGGCGGCACCAACATCGAGGGCACCGAGGGGCGTCCCACCTTCTCGCCGGACAGCGTCCGGGCCCACAACTCCAGCCCGGGCGGGCAGCCGGCCGACCCGGGCCAGAGCAGCACGGGCGGCTCCGGCGGTGCCTCGGGCGGCGGTTCCGGCTCCTCGGGCGGTTCCGGCGGCGGCTCCACGGGGGCCACCGGCACGACCGGCGGCTCCGGCGCCGGCTCGGGCGGCAGCACCGGCAGCACCGGCACCACCGGCGGCTCGGGTACGGCCGGTGGCGCCACCACCACCAACGGCTCCGGTACCACTGGCGCCACCACCACCGGCGGCTCCGGCGCGACGGGTGGCTCAGGCCGTGCCCCGGCCCCCGCCAAACCCCAGACGAGCGGAGCCCGTCCGCCCGCGCCTGTCCGGCCCCAGGGGACCGGCACCTCCGGCACCCCCGACGACGGCATCACCCCGCCGGGCGCCCCCGAGCCAACCCCGGAGCCCGCGACACCGGTGCCGGCCGAGACGCCCACCGCGGCACCGACGGACACCCCGAGCGAGCAGCCGACGGAGCAGCCCGCCGTGGCCGCGCCGACGGCCACCCCCGCCGTGCCCGGCGGGGTGGTGGACGCGGCTCCGGTGGCCGACGCCCCGCACGACTCCGGCTCGATGGTCCCCGCCGTGGTCGGGACCGTGCTCGTCGTGGCCCTGGGTGTGGCCACGGTGGTCGCGGCGCGCCGCCGCCGCCGACAGGCCGAGTGATCTCGTGACCGTGCTCGACAAGCGCCCTGCCGGCTCCCCGCCCCCCGCCCCCGGATGGAGCGCCGGGGGCCGGCGCAGCCCGCGGAACCTGCACCCGCTGGCCTGGTGGACGTGGGCGCTCGCCCTGGCGACGGCCGCCAGCCGCACCACCAACCCGCTGCTCCTGCTCCTCGTCCTCGCCGTGCTCGGCTACGTGGTCACCGCCCGCCGGACCGAAGCCCCGTGGGCGCGCGGATTCACCTACTACCTGTGGGTGGCGCTGAGCGTGGTGGCGATCCGGGTGGTGTTCCGGTGCGTCTTCGCCACCGGCATCACCCCGCACGACCACCTGCTCTTCTCGCTGCCGCACATCCCCACCCCCGCCTGGTACGCGGGCATCGAGATCGGCGGCCCGGTCTCGCTGGAGGCCACGCTCTCCGCGGCCTTCGACGGTCTGCGGCTCGCCTGCCTGATCTGCTGCATCGGCGCGGCCAACACCCTCGCCAACCCCAAACGGGCCCTGCGCGTCCTGCCGGGTGCCCTGTACGAGCTGGGCGTCGCCGTGACGGTGTCGCTGAGCGTCGCTCCGCAGCTGGTGCAGAGCGTCCAACGCGTCGCCCGGGCACGACGGTTGCGCGCCGGGCAGCGCAAGGGCGTCCGCGCTCTGCGCAGCATCGTGGTCCCGGTGCTGGAGGACGCGCTGGAGCGTTCGCTGCACCTGGCCGCGGCGATGGACTCGCGCGGCTACGGGCGCTCCGGAACGGCCTCGCGCCGCTCCCGCCGGATCACCGGCGCGCTGATGCTGCTCGGCATGTGCGGCCTGTGCGCGGGCGTGTACGGGCTGCTGGACGGCACGGCCCCGGCCGCGCTCGGACTGCCGGCCTTCCTCGCGGGCGCCGTGCTCTGCGTGGCGGGCCTGTTGCTCGGCGGCCGGCGGGTACGGCGCACCACCTACCGGCCGGACCGCTGGCGGGCTGCCGAATGGGGGGTCGCCGGCTGCGGCGTGACCGCCGCCGTGCTGCTGTTCGCCACCGTCGGCTACGACGCCACCGACCTCAACCCCTCCCTCTACCCCCTGAGTTGGCCGACCCTGCCACTCGTCCCGGTGCTGGCTCTCCTGCTGGCGGGCGCCGCCGGGGTCGTCGCCCCGCCGCCCGGCCGGACGCCCGCGCCCGCCGTGCCCCAGCAGCGCCCGCCCGGGCGCAGCAGTGGCGACACCCGCAGCACCGGCGACACCCGCACCACCAGCACCGACCGCACGACCTCCGAGGTGAGCACGTGATCCGATTCGACCGGGTCGGCGTGGTGTACGACGGCGAGACCACGCCCGTCCTGCGCGACGTCGACCTGTACATCCCGGAGGGCGAGCTCTGCCTGGTGGTCGGCCGCACCGGCGTCGGCAAGTCCACCCTGCTCGGCGCCGTCAACGGCCTCGTGCCGCACTTCACCGGCGGCACCCTGCGCGGCCGGGTCACCGTGGACGGCCGCGACACCGCCCACCACCCGCCGCGTGAACTCGCCGACGTGGTCGGCGTGGTGGGCCAGGACCCGCTGGCCGGCTTCACCACCGACACGGTGGAGGAGGAACTCGCCTACGTCATGGAGCAGTTGGCGATCCCGCCGGACGTGATGCGCAAGCGCGTCGAGGAGACCCTCGATCTGCTCGGCCTGGCCGACCTGCGCCACCGCGCCCTGTACGAGCTCTCCGGCGGGCAGCAGCAGCGCGTCGCCATCGGTTCCGTCCTCACCGCGCACCCGCGGGTCCTGGTGCTGGACGAGCCGACGTCCGCGCTCGACCCGACCGCCGCCGAGGAGGTGCTCGCCGCGATCACCCGGCTGGTCCACGACCTCGGTGTCACCGTCCTGCTCGCCGAGCACCGGCTGGAGCGGGTCGTCCAGTACGCCGACCGGGTCGCCTACCTGCCCGGCGACGGCACCGTCGTGCACGGCCCGCCCGCCGAGGTCTTCCAGGACACCGCCATCGCGCCGCCCGTCGTGGACCTCGGCCGGCTGGCCGGCTGGCGGCCGCTGCCGCTGTCCGTCCGGGACGCCCGCCGGGCCGCCGCACCACTGCGGGAACGGCTCACCGCCGTGCCGGTTCCGCCACCGCGCCGCAAGGCGGTGGCGGGGGAAACGGTCCTGGACGCCCGGGGGGTCGTCGTCCGGTACGGGCCGGTCGCCGCCGTCCGGGAGGCCGACCTCGCGCTGCGCGCCGGTGAGGTCACCGCGTTGATGGGCCGCAACGGCTCCGGCAAGTCCTCGCTCCTGTGGGCCCTGCAGGGCTCCGGGCCCCGGCAGGGCGGCACCGTGAAGGTCACCGGGGCCGGGGGAGGGAAGGCCGAGGACCCCAAGCGCCTCCCCGCGGCCCGGGCCCGGCAACTGGTCGGGCTCGTCCCGCAGACCCCCACCGACCTGCTCTACCTGGAGACGGTCGCCCAGGAACTCGCCCAGAGCGACCTTGAGGCCGAGCGGGACTCCGGGCCGACCGCGCGGCAGATCCTCGACCGCCTCGCCCCCGGGATCCCGGACGACACCCACCCCCGGGACCTCTCCGAAGGGCAGAAGCTGGCCCTCGTCCTGGCGATCCAACTGGCCGCCGCGCCCCGGGTCGTGCTGCTGGACGAGCCCACCCGCGGTCTCGACTACCAGGCCAAGGCGGCGCTCACCGGCATCGTCGACGCCCTCGCCGCCGAAGGCCGCACCGTCGTGGTCTCCACCCACGACGTCGAGTTCGTCGCCACCGCCGCCGACCGGGTCGTGGTGATGGCCGAGGGCGAGATCGTCGCCGACGGCCCGACCGCCGAGGTCATCGTCGCCTCGCCGACTTTCGCCCCGCAGACCGCCAAGATCCTCGCGCCGCTGGCCTACCTGACCACCCGGCAGGTCGCCGAGGCCCTCGCACCGGCGGAGTCCGCCCGGTGACCGCCGTCCGGATCCCCGGCCGCGCCCGCGTCGTCGTCGCCCTGGCCGCCTTCATCGGCCTGGTCGCCTTCACCTGGCCGTTCGTCGTCGCCCCCGGGAAGTTCGGCTCCAACTACGCCCCACCGCTGATCTTCGGCGCCCTGCTGGTCCTGGTCCTCGCCGTCGTCGTCGCGGAGATCGCGGCCGGCGGCATCGACGCCAAGGCCCTCGCCATGCTCGGCGTGCTCTCCGCCGTCAACGCCGGGCTGCGCCCGCTCGGCGCCGGCACGGCCGGGGTGGAGACGGTCTTCTTCGTCCTCGTGCTGGCCGGCCGGGTCTTCGGCCCCGGCTTCGGCTTCACCCTCGGCTGCACCTCGCTGTTCGCTTCCGCCCTGCTCACCGGCGGCGTCGGGCCCTGGATGCCGTACCAGATGTTCGGCTGCGCCTTCGTGGGCATGCTCGCCGGCCTGCTGCCGAAGGCCCCGCGCCGCTGGGAGGTGCCGATGCTGGCCGGGTACGGGGCCTTCTCCGGGTACCTGTTCGGCTTCCTGCTCAACCTCTCCTTCTGGCCGTTCTCCACCGACCCGAACAGCTCGATCGCCTACCTGCCGGGCCTGCCCTTCACCGAGCAGTGGCACCGCTACCTGCTCTTCGACCTGGCCACCTCGCTCGGCTGGGACACCGGCCGCGCCGTCACCACCTTCACCGCCGTCCTCGTCGTCGGGCCGGCCGTCCTGACGGTCTTCCGCCGGGCCGCCCGGCGCGCCAACTTCGAACCCGCGGTCCGCTTCGAGGCTGCGGACGGCCTGAACTCGACCACCGCCGGCTCGCCCGGATGAGATCGGCACGTCGTCCAGCCCGCCGTGAGGCCTCCGCAGCCCTCCCGCACCTCCACCGAGTGGACCGAACCGGTCCCGAAACGACATCCGGCAGGCTCTGCTCCCCGACCGCCGGGCGGCCGGCTACAACAGCATGGCCTCGAACTGGTGCGCCGGTGCGACCAGCGGTTGTTCGGACCAGATGACCTTGCCCCGGGCCGTGTACCTGGTTCCCCAGCGCTCGGCCATCTGGGCCACCAGGAACAGGCCGCGGCCGCCCTCGTCCGTGGTGGCGGCGTAGCGAAGGTACGGGGCGGTGCTGCTGCCGTCGGAGACCTCGCAGACCAGGCTGGTGTCGCGCAGCATGCGGACGCGGACCGGCTGGGTGCCGTAGCGGATGGCGTTGGTGATCAGTTCGCTGAGGATCAGCTCGCTGGTGAAGGCCAGTTCCTCCAGGCCCCACGCGGCCAGCTGGTCGGCGCATGCGGAGCGGACGCGGGAGACGGCGGCGAACTCGTCCGGTACCTCCCAGGTGGCGACCTGGCCGGGCTCGAACAGGCGTGTCCTGGCGACGAGGAGTGCGATGTCGTCGCTCGGGCGTGGCGGGACCAGCGCGTCGAACACCGCCCTGCAGGTCTCCTCGGGGGATCGTTCGGCTCGGGTGTCGGCGAGGGCGGCGTGCAGGTCGGCGAGCCCGCTGTCGAGGTCGCGGTCGCGGGTCGCGATCAGCCCGTTGGTGTAGAGGACCAGTGCGGTGCCGGGTGCCAGTCGGAGTTCGGAGGTTTCGAAGGGGAGGCCGCCCACGCCGAGGGGCGGGCCGGCGGGCAGGTCGAGGAATTCCACCGAGCCGTCGGTGTGCACCAGTGCGGGCGGCGGGTGGCCGGCCCGTGCCATGGTGCAGTGTCCGGAGACCGGGTCGTAGATCGCGTACAGGCAGGTGGCGCCCGTGACAGCCGCCGGCTCGCCGTCGTCGTCGCCCTCTCCCGCGGCCGCCTCGCCCTGGTCGAGCCGGGCGACCAGGTCGTCGAGGCGGGCGATCAGTTCGTCCGGGGGCAGGTCGAGGGCGGAGAAGTTGAGCACGGCCGTGCGCAGCCGTCCCATGGTGGCGGCGGCGTGCAGCCCGTGGCCGACGACGTCGCCGACGACGAGTGCCACGCGGAAGCCGGGCAGCGGGACGACGTCGAACCAGTCCCCACCGACTCCCTGCCGGGCCGGACGATAGCGGTACGCGACGTCCAGGGCGCCCTGCCGGGGCAGACCGCGCGGCAGCAGGCTGCGCTGCAGCGTCTCGGCCATCCGGTGTTCGCGGGTGTAGCGGCGGGCGTTGTCGACGGTGATCGCCGCGCGGGCGACCAGTTCCTCGGCGAAGGAGACGTCCTCCTCCCCGAACGGCTCGGACTCCCCGGCGCGCCAGAAGTTGACCTCGCCGAGGATCAGGCCGCGCGCCTGCAGGGGCACCGAGATCAGCGAGTGGATCCCGTACGCGAGCACCCGGTCGGAGTTCTCCGGGTCACGCGCCCGCCACGCCTGCGCCTGGTGCAGGTCGGCGGCGAGTACGGCGTGCCCGCTCTCCAGCGCGGCGCCCTCGGCGGTGGCGGGCACGAAACTGATCAGCGAGCCGACGGGGTAGAGCGGCCAGTCGTCCCTGATGCCGCTGACGGCCGTGCGGCGGATCTCCGGGCCACCGGCCGTGCCCGTGCCCGGCGGCGGCTCGTCACCGCGCAGCACCGGATCGGCCAGCTCGACCGTGGCGAAGTCCGCGAAGCGGGGAACCGCCACGTCGGCCAGCTCCTGTGCGGTCTGCACGATGTCCAAGGTGGTGCCGACCCGCGGTCCGGCGTCGTAGAGCAGCTGCAGCCGGGCCCGCGCCGCCTCGGCCTGCCCGGCCAGTGCGCGCAGCTCGGTGGTGTCCCGGACGGTCGCGACGCTGCCGGGCCCTCCGCCGAACGGTGCGGTGGGACGGTTGTTGACGGCGAGCAGCCGGTCCTCGGCCGGGTGCACCTCGTCGGTCGCCGCCCTCCCGGACGCCAGCAGTTCGGCCAGGCCCGGGTTCAGCCCGAGCTCGGCGACGGGCCGCCCCTCCACCTCGGGCGGCAGCCCCAGCAACCGCCGGGCCTCGTCGTTCGCCAGCACCACCCGGGTGTCCGCGCCCACGATCAGCACGCCCTCGCGGACCGCGTGCAGCACCGCGTCGTGGTGCTCGTACATCCGCGTCATCTCGGACGGGCCCAGGCCGTGCGTCTGGCGGCGCAGCCGCCGCCGCACCAGCACCGCACCGGCCGTGCCCGCGGCGAGCGCGGCCGCCGCGCCGCCGAGCAGGACCGGCAGCTGCCGGCTCACGTCGCCGCCCGCGTGCGCGACCGTGTAGCCGACCGACACCAGCCCGGCGACCGAACCGTCCGGCCTGTCGGCCGGTGCGGTGGTGTCCACGACCCGTCCGAAGGGGGTGGCGAAGCTGCTGGTGAACGGCCCCTTGAAGGCCGCCCCGTACGCGCCGACGACGTGGGTCCCGATCTCCTCGGGATTGGGCGCCGTGTAGGCGATGCCCTCCCGACTGAAGATCACGACGTAGTCGAAGCCGCCGCTCTTCCTGACGTCCTCGGCCAGCGGCTGCAGCGTCGCCGTCGGGTCGGGGCTGCCCAGCGCCGTCACCACCATCGGGACCTGCGCCAGGGTGACCGCCGCGGCGCGCGTGCGCTGCTCGGCCCCGTTCGTACTGTTGTTGCGCGCCTGGAGGATGAGCGCTGTGAGCGCGGCCCCGATCAGCAGCACCACGACGATCAGCATCCACAGGAACACCTGCCCGGCGACGCTGCGCACCCTCAGCCGGGAGGGCAGCCCACGCCACGGCGAGCGGCGCCTCGCCGCCTCGCCCTTGTCCTCGCCGCCGAGGGCCTGGCTGTCCTTTCGCCGCACTGGCTGGCCTCTCGCTGCACCTGGGCCGTCCCCGCACACCCGAGACTCCTTCCCACGCTGCCACCTGGCCCGCACCCGTGCACGTCCGAGGACGAGCCGGGCTCCCGCCGCCCCGGCCGCCGCCGCGGCCGGTCGTCGACGCCGAGGAGGTCGCAGGGCGCGTCTCAGCATCCGGACGATTTGAGCGATTCACTGGTCGGTGCCCGCCGTCCTGCCCCTAAGCTGGCCGTGCAGCTGGTTCGCCCTGCCCGCCAGGCAGGCGCGTCGCAAGAGGGAACCCGGTGGGAATCCGGGACTGCCCCGCAGCGGTGAGCGGGAACGACCGCCGTCATACGCACTGGGCCCGGGTCGGGTCTGGGAAGCGACGGCCAGTAGGTGTCCGCCCTGGTACCAGGGTGGCCGTGCCCGCGAGTCCGAAGACCTGCCACTGCCCGTGCGCGACCGTTCGCGCACGGCCATCCGGTGACCTCGTGGGCGGGTCGGCGTGCAGACAGGCGGAGCAGCACCCGGGTGCGGGGCGTCCGCCCGGTCCGTCATCCCTTCGCGCCTTCGTGCCGTCACCGGCACCAGAGGAACCAGGCTCGCGAAGGAGAGTCCCTTGACAGCGAAGTCCGCAGCCGCGGCGACCGTGGCCACCGTGTACGGATACCCCCGCCAGGGCCGGGGCCGGGAACTGAAGAAGGCCATCGAGGGCTACTGGAAGGGCGCGGTCACCGCCGGGGCGCTGCTGGCCACCGCCTCCGACCTGCGCCGGGAGAACTGGGCGCAGCTCGGCGAGGCGGGGGTCCGGGAGGTCCCGACCGGCGACTTCTCGCTCTACGACCACGTGCTCGACGCGACGGTCGCCGTGGGCGCGATCCCGGCCCGGCACCGGGCCGCCGTCGACGCCGACCCGCTGGACGGCTACTTCGCCATGGCACGCGGCACCCAGGACGTCGCGCCGCTCGAAATGACGAAGTGGTTCGACACCAACTACCACTACCTCGTGCCCGAGTTGGGCCCCGACACGGTGTTCGCCGCGAACCCGGCCAAGGCGGTCGCCGAGCTGCGCGAGGCCCTCGTCCTCGGCCACGCCGCCCGGCCGGTGCTGGTCGGCCCGGTGACCTATCTGCTGCTGGCCAAGCCCGCTCCCGGGGTGGCCGAGGACTTCCTGCCGATCACCCTGCTGGACCGGCTGCTGCCCGTCTACGCCGAACTGCTCGCCCACCTGCGGGCGGCGGGCGCCGCCTGGGTGCAGCTGGACGAGCCCGCGCTGGTGCAGGACCGCACCCCGGCGGAGCTGAACGCCGCCGCTCGCGCCTACCGCGAGCTGGGCGGCCTGGCCGACCGGCCGAAGCTGCTGGTGGCGAGCTACTTCGACCGCCTCGGCGAAGCCCTGCCGGTGCTCGCCAAGGCCCCGGTCGAAGGCCTGGCGCTGGACTTCACCGGACCGGGCGCCGCCAACCTCGACGACCTCGCCGCCGCCGGGGGCCTGCCCGGCAAGCGGCTGGTGGCCGGTGTGGTCGACGGGCGCAACATCTGGATCAACGACCTGGAGAAGTCGCTGGCCACCTTGGCGACCCTGCTCGGGCTCGCCGGGCGGGTCGACGTCGCGCCGTCCTGCTCCCTGCTGCACGTGCCGATCGACGCCGGCCTGGAACGCGACGTCGATCCGCAGATCGCCCGCTGGCTCGCCTTCGCCGAGCAGAAGGCCGCCGAGGTCGCCCTGCTGGCCCGCGGCCTGCGGGAGGGCACCGGCGCGATCACCGCCGAACTCGCCGCCAACCGCGCCGACCTGGCCTCCCGCGCCACCTCGCCGGTCACCCGTGACCCGGCCGTGCGCGCCCGAGCCGCCGCCGTCACCGGGGCCGACGCCCACCGCGCCCAGGCCTACCCGGAGCGCGCCGAAGCCCAACGCGCCCGGCTCCGCCTGCCGCTGCTGCCGACCACCACCATCGGCTCGTTCCCGCAGACCACCGAGCTGCGCGTCGCCCGCGCCGACCTGACCGCCGGCCGGATCGACGCGGCCGCCTACCGGGAGCGGATGGCGGCCGAGGTCCGCGAGGTCATCGCCTACCAGGAGAAGGCCGGCCTGGACGTCCTCGTCCACGGCGAGCCCGAACGCAACGACATGGTCCAGTACTTCGCCGAACAGCTCACCGGCTACCTCGCCACCCGGCACGGCTGGGTCCAGTCCTACGGCACCCGGTACGTGCGCCCGCCGGTCCTCGCCGGCGACATCTCCCGCCCCCACCCGATGACCGTCGACTGGTTCCGCTACGCCCAGGACCTCACCGACCGCCCGGTCAAGGGCATGCTCACCGGCCCGGTCACCATGCTCGCCTGGTCCTTCGTCCGCGACGACCAGCCGCTCGCCGACACCGCCCGCCAGGTGGCCCTCGCCCTGCGCGAGGAGGTGGCCGACCTGGAGGCCGCCGGCGCGGCGGTCGTCCAGGTCGACGAACCGGCCCTGCGCGAGACCCTGCCGCTGCGGGCCGCCGCCCGCCCGGCGTACCTGGCCTGGGCCACCGAGGCCTTCCGCCTCGCCACCTCCGGGGTGCGAGCCGACACCCAGATCCACACCCACATGTGCTACGCCGAGTTCGGCGCCGTCATGACGGCCATCGACGACCTCGATGCGGACGTCATCTCCCTGGAGGCCACCCGCTCGCACATGGAGGTCGCCGGAGAGCTCGCCGAGGCCGGCTACCCGCGCGAGGTCGGCCCCGGCATCTGGGACATCCACTCCCCGCGCGTCCCGAGCACCGACGAGGCGGTCTCCCTGCTGCGGGCCGGGCTCGCCGCGATCCCGGCCGAACGGCTGTGGGTCAACCCCGACTGCGGCCTGAAGACCCGCGGCTGGCCGGAGACCCGCGCCTCCCTCGACAGCCTGGTCGCCGCCGCCCGCCACCTGCGGGAGGAACTGGCCGGCTGACGAGCCGGCACGGGATCACCAGGGGCGGGCACGGTGACACGCACCGTGCCCGTCCCCGTACCGATAGCCTTCCTTCGTGATCAAAGCCGGGGGCACGGAGCGAGTCGACGGGGATCCCGGGGCGCAGGGCTGGGGCGCCACACGGTCGTGGGTGGAGAAGCGGCTCGCCGACGGGGAGCGGATAACCGGCGCCGAGTGCCTGCGCGGCGGTTGGACCTCGGAGATGCGCCGGCTGCGCGTCACGGGGCCGGGCGGCCGGCGGGACCTGGTGCTGCGGTCCTTCGCGAAGCCCTTCTACGTGCGGCACGCGGAGGGGCTGTTGTCCCGCGAGGCCGCGGTCCTGCGGCTACTCGGGGCGACCGACGTGCCTGCGGCCACGCTCGTGGCGGCGGACGCGACGGCGGCGTCCTGCGACCACCCGTCCCTGCTGATGTCGTCGTTGCCCGGTGCCGTCCGACTGGACGACCGGGACGCCGAGTGCCGGGCCGATCTGTTGGCCGAGCAGTTGGTGCGCATCCATCAGGTCGAGGTCCCCGCCGATGCCAGGCCACGGGTCTGGCAGGCCTGGACATCGCCGGAACGGGTGGTGCTCCCGCAGGACACGGTGCGGCCGGAGCTGTGGCGTACGGCCGTCGACGTCATCCGGCAGGATCCGCCCGCCGTCCGGCCCTGCTTCCTGCACCGGGACTTCCACCCGGGCAACGTCCTCTTCGACGGCGAGGGGGAGGACGTCCGCATCAGCGGTGTGGTCGACTGGGTGGAGACCTCCTGGGGGCCGGCCGACCTCGACGTGGCCCACTGTTCGACGGCCCTGTCCCTGCTCCACGGTGTCTCCCTGGGGATGACCTTCGCCGACCGGTACCTCGCCGCGGGCGGTCGCCTCGCCGAGCAGCGCGCGGCCCATCTGTACTGGCGGATCCTCGACGCTCTGGCCTTCGCCCCGGACGCGGAGAAGGTCGCCGTCCCCTGGCGCGAACTCGGCCGCACGGACCTGACCCCGGACCTTCTGGCCGGCAGGCTGGAGGAGTACCTCCACGCCCTGTTCGAGCGCTACGCGTAGGTCGGGAACGCCCGGTGCCGCCCCCCTCGGGACGGGCACCGGGCACCGGCGGGGCGTGTTCGTCAGGCCGCCGGGTGGGCGTGGAAGCCGCGGCCGGACTTGCGGCCGAGGAGGCCGGCCTCGACCATGCGGGAGAGCAGCGGCGGGGGCGCGTACAGCGGCTCCTTGTACTCCTCGTACATCGAGCGGGCGATCGCCTCGACGGTGTCCAGACCGATCAGGTCGGCGAGGGTGAGCGGGCCCATCGGGTGGGCACAGCCGTGGACCATGCCGGCGTCGATGTCCTCCGCGCTGGCGTGCCCGGCCTCGGCCATCCGGATCGCGGCGAGCAGGTAGGGCACCAGCAGGGCGTTGACGACGAAGCCGGCCCGGTCCCGGGAGTGGACGACGTGCTTGCCGAGGACGTTCGCGGCGAAGGCCTCCACCCGGCCGACCACGGCGCGGTCGGTGTGCAGCGAGGTGACCAGCTCGACCAGCGGCATCACCGGGGCCGGGTTGAAGAAGTGCAGGCCCAGGACGTGCGGGGCGCGGCCGGTGGTGATGCCGAGCCGGGTGACGGGGATGGCCGAGGTGTTGGTGGCCAGGACGGCGTCCTCGTCGACGAGCACCTTGTCCAGGGTGGTGAGCACCTCGGTCTTGACCCGTTCGTCCTCGACGACGGCCTCGACGACGAGCTGGCGGTCGGCGAGCGCCTCCAGGTCGTCGGCGAACAGCAGGTGCGCCCAGGCGTCGGTGCGCTGTTCCTCGCTGATCCGGCCGCGGTCGACGGCGCGGTGCAGGGAGCGGTCGATCCGGCTGCGGGCGGCGCTCAGGGCGGCGCGGCCGTTCTCGCAGACGACGGTGTCGAGCCCGGCGCGGGCGAAGACCTCGGCGATGCCGGAGCCCATCTGCCCGGCGCCGACGACGGCGACACGGCGGATGTCGTTCATGCGGTTGCCCTTTCGGAGCTGATGCGGGTCGGCACGGGGTCAGGCCACCGGGGCGGTCGTGTGCACGAGGTGGCGGGCGTAGGCCTCGGTGGTGAGGAAGGCGGGCAGCTGCGCGCCGAGCGCGGTCTCCTCCAGGATGCGCACCGCGTCCTCCAGCAGCGCCGGGTCGGCGCCCTCGCCGACGAGTGCGGCCCGCTCGCGGTCGATCAGGCGCCGCACCGTGTCCGGGGTGACGAGCGAGCCGCCGGTCAGCCGGGAGCAGTGGTGCTGCCACTGCCAGAGCTGGCAGCGGGCGATCTCGGCGGTGGCGACGTCCTCCATCAGCCCGAAGACGGCGACCGCGCCGGAGCCGCCGAGCCAGGCGGTGAGGTAGCGCAGCGCGACCGCGACGTTGGACCGCACGCCCTGCTCGGTGGGCAGGCCGACGGTCAGACGGTGGACGCCGAGCAGGTCGGCGGCGGTGACCGCGACGTCCTCGCGGGTGCGCTCCAGCTGGTTCGGGCGGTCGCCGAGGACGGCGTCGAATGCGGTGCGGCAGGTGGCGACCAGGCCGGGGTGGGCGACCCAGGAGCCGTCGAAGCCGTCGCCGGCCTCCCGTTCCTTGTCGGCGCGGACCTTGGTCAGCGCGACGGCGTCGGCCTCCGGGTCGCGCTGCGGGATCGCGGCGGCCATCCCGCCGACGGCGTGCGCGCCGCGCCGGTGGCAGGTGCGCACCAGCAGGTCGGTGTAGGCGCGCATGAACGGCTGGGTCATGGTGAGGGTGGCGCGGTCGGGCAGGACGAACCGGGGCCCGTGGTGGGCGAAGTTCTTGATCAGGCTGAACAGGTAGTCCCAGCGGCCGGCGTTCAACCCCGCGGCGTGCTCGCGCAGTTCGTAGAGGATCTCGTCCATCTCGAAGGCCGCGGTGATGGTCTCGATCAGCACGGTGGCGCGGATCGTGCCGTGCGGGATGCCGAGGTCGGCCTGGGCGAGGGTGAACACGTCGTTCCACAGGCGGGCTTCGAGGTGGTTCTCCAGCTTGGGGAGGTAGAAGTACGCGCCGGAGCCGGCCGCGATCTGCGGTCGGCCGCAGTGGAAGAGGTACAGGCCGAAGTCGACCAGCGCGCCGATCGCGGGGCGTCCGCCGATCAGCAGGTGCTGCTCGTCCAGGTGCCAGCCGCGGGGGCGGACCACGATGGTGGCAGGGTCGTTCCCGACGTAGTACCGCTTGCCCTCCGGCGTGGTGTCGTCGATCCGGCGCTCGATCGCATCGACCAGGTTGAGCTGCCCGGAGATCAGGTTGTGCCAGGTGGGGGCGGTGGCGTCCTCGAAGTCCGCGAGCCACACCTGGGCACCGGAGTTGAGGGCGTTGACGGTCATCCGGCGCTCGGGCGGGCCGGTGATCTCCACCCGGCGGTCGTGCAGGCCGGGACCGGCGCCGGCCACCCGCCAGCTGCGGTCCTCCCGGACGGCGCGGGTCTCCGGGAGGAAGTCCAGGGTGCCCCCGGCGGCCAACTCGGCGCGGCGGCGGTCCCGTTCGGTGAGAAGCTCGGTGCGGCGGCCGGCGAACGCCTCGTGCAGGCGGGTGAGGAAGGCGAGCGCCCCGGGGGTGAGGATCTCGTCGAAGCGGTCCTCGGGTGCGCCGAGGATCTCGACGTGGCTGGGCTGGGTCATCCGGTGCTCCAGGAGGCGAGTGGGAGGCGAGTGGGAGGCGCCCGGGGCCTCGTCCCTCAACGAGGCCCCGGGCGCCGGGGTGGAAGGCGGCTCGTCCCCAACGAGACCGCCGGGGTGGCTCAGTGGAACTGCTCGGCCTCCGTGGAGCCGGTCAGGGCGAGGGTCTCGGCGTTCGGGTTGAGCGCGGTGGAGACCAGGTCGAAGTACCCGGTGCCGACCTCGCGCTGGTGCTTCACGGCGGTGTAGCCGTCCGGCACGGCCGCGAACTCGGCCTCCTGCAGGTCGACGTACGCCGTCATGCCGTGCTCGGCGTAGCCGCGGGCCAGCTGGAACATCGAGTGGTTGAGGGCGTGGAACCCGGCCAGGGTGATGAACTGGAACCGGTAGCCCATGGCGCCCAGCTCCCGCTGGAACTTGGCGATCTGGTCGTCGTCCAGCGCGGCCTTCCAGTTGAAGGACGGCGAGCAGTTGTAGGCGAGCATCTTGTCCGGGTACTCGGCCTTGAGCGCCTCGGCGAACTCGCGGGCCTGGGCGAGGTCCGGGGTGCCGGTCTCCACCCAGATCAGGTCCGCGTACGGGGCGAAGGCGAGGCCGCGCGAGATCACCGGGGCCATGCCGGGCTCGACCCGGTAGAAGCCCTCGGCGGTGCGCTCGCCGGTGCAGAATCGGGCGTCGCGCTCGTCCACGTCGGTGGTCAGCAGGTTGGCGGCGAGGGCGTCGGTGCGGGCGACGATCACGGTCGGCACGTCGGCGATGTCGGCCGCCAGGCGGGCGGAGTTGAGGGTGCGGATGTGCTGGGCGGTGGGCACGAGCACCTTGCCGCCGAGGTGGCCGCACTTCTTCTCGGAGGCGAGCTGGTCCTCGTAGTGGATGCCCGCCGCGCCGGCCGCGATCATGCCCTTGGTGAGCTCGAAGGCGTTCAGCGGCCCGCCGAAGCCCGCCTCGGCGTCGGCGACGATCGGCACCAGCCAGTCCGGGCCGTCGTTGCCCTCCGCGGCGTCGATCTCGTCCGCCCGCAGCAGCGCGTTGTTGATCCTGCGCACCACCTGCGGAACGGAGTTGGCGGGGTAGAGGCTCTGGTCCGGGTAGGTCTGGCCGGCCTGGTTGGCGTCGGCCGCGACCTGCCAGCCCGACAGGTAGATCGCCCGGAGCCCGGCCTTCACCATCTGCACGGCCTGCCCGCCGGTGAGCGCGCCGAGGGCGTGGACGTAGTCCTGCTCGTGCAGCTGCCGCCAGAGCCGCTCCGCACCGCGCCGGGCCAGGGTGTGCTCCTCGCGCACCGTGCCCGAGAGCCGCGCCACGTCCGCCGCCGTGTAGGTGCGCTCGACGCCCGCCCATCGGGGGTCGGACGCCCACCGGGCGGCCAGCTCCGCCGCCTGCTTCTCCTGCTGCTGCCGAACCGACTGAGTCATGGGTCTGCTCCCCAGGGGTGTGCTCGTTGCGAAGGATGTGTCGCACTTCACCGCGAGGGCGAGTGGGCGGCCGGGTGATGCCGGGCGGCGGTACGAGACCGCGGGACGTGGATGCCCGGACAGCCCACCAGGCCGCGACCGACCTGGTGTTTCGTTGCTGTCCTGCGCATCTCCCGGCCGCAGCAACGACTCTGGCAGCTCACCAGGCCGCCGTCACCGGTGGACCGCTGCCAACTTCTGCGAAGGATGCACGACATATCTGCGAAGGTTGCGAAGTACGACCGTGCATTCGGCGGGCTAGGCTGCCCACACCGGCCGGCCGATGTACACAAGGGGGAGAGCGACATGGGAAAGGCCTTCGCCGGCGCCAGGCTGCGCCGCCTGCGGGAGGAGCGCGGCCTCAGCCAGGCCGCCCTCGCCCGGCTGATCGACCTGTCGCCCAGCTACCTCAACCAGCTGGAGCACGACGCCCGCCCGCTCACCGTGCCCGTCCTGCTGCGCCTCACCGAGGCCTTCGGGGTCGAGGCCGGGTACTTCGCCCCGCCCGACAGCGCCCGGCTCACCGCCGAACTGCGCGAAGCGCTCGGCGAGCAGGTGGCGACCGGGCGGGTCACCGCCGGAGACCTCGACGAGCTGGCCGCACGCCTGCCCGCCGTCGCCCGGCTGCTCATGGACCTCGGCCGCAGCCGGCGGGCGGTCGCCGAGCAACTCGCCGTCCTCGCCGGTGACCGCGGCCCGACGGCGGACGCCCTCACCCCGCACGAGCAGGTCCGCGAGTTCTTCTACCGTCGCCGCAACTACATCGACGAACTCGACACCGCGGCAGAAGAGTTGGCTCTTGTGATCGGCCTGCGGCGCGGAGAGGTCAGGGCGGTGCTGGCCGAGCGGCTCGCCTCCGGCCACGGCGTACGGACCGTCACCGGAAGCGAGCACCTGCACCGCTACGACCCGCGCACCAGGGTCCTGAGCCTGTCGGACCGGCTGCGCCCCGGCCAACAGGCCTTCCGGATGGCCACCCAACTGGCGTACCTGGAACACGATCCCCTGCTGTCCGAACTCGCCGCCCAGGACAGCCCGGAGGGCTCCACCGCCTGGTCGCTCACCCGGATCGGCCTGGCCAACCACTTCGCCGCCGCGCTGGTGCTGCCCTACACCGCGTTCCACGCCGAGGCCGAGTCCGCGCGCTACGACATCGAGCACCTCGCCGACCACTTCGGCGTCGGCTACGAGACCGTCTGCCACCGGCTGAGCACCCTGCAGCGGCCCCGGCTGCGCGGTGTGCCGTTCTCCTTCGTCCGGGTCGACCGGGCGGGCAACGTCTCCAAGCGGCAGTCCGCGACGGCCTTCCACTTCTCCCGGACCGGCGGCACCTGCCCGCTCTGGAACGTCTACGAGGCGTTCGCCGCGCCGGGGCGGGTCCACGTCCAGGTCGCCGCGATGCCCGACGGCCGGCGCTACCTGTGGACCGCGCGGGCCGTCACCCGCTCCCCGGGCGGCTGGGGCCGCCCCGGCAAGACCTTCGCCATCGGCCTGGGCTGCGAGATCCGCCACGCGGGACGACTCGTGTACTCGGCGGGGCTGGACCTGGGCGACGAGAGCGCCGCCACCCCGATCGGCCTCGGCTGCAAGGTGTGCGAACGCCCGGTCTGCCCGCAGCGGGGCGCGCCGCCGATCGGCCGCCCGCTCGAAGTCGACGAGAACACCAGCACCTTCGTCCCCTACCGCGCGCTGTCCGACTGACGGCCGCAGCGGGCCTCGATGCGCCGGCCCGGGGGCCGGCAGCCTGACCCGCGCGGGTGAATGCCGGGAGCGTGGTGCGCTGCTCACCGGGCGAGTCTCGCCGATCCGGTAGAAACGGGTCGTAGGCGATCGGGAGTGGTTCGACGCAGGCCCGGCCAGGGTGGCGGCCACCCTGCCCCGGGTCCGAGGCGGCTGAATGACATCCTCCCCGTCCCTGGGGACCGGGGTTTCCTTGGAGGTCTCCGATGATTGTCGAGGATGTCAGACGTGAACCGACCGCGCGGGGCTGGCGATTGTCGGCAGCGGTCCGGACGGGGGCGGCCCGCGCGCCGGAGCGACTCCACTTCACCGTGCGCGGTGGCGACGCCGAGTGGCTGCCCGAGCGCGGCGACGCCTTCCTCGCCGGGCTCCTGATGCCGGCCATGAGCGCCGGCGAGGACCTGGTGGTCGACGCCCCGGTCTCCCACCGGCTGCTGCGGTCCGCGAGGACGGTGATGGAGATCTACACGGCTTGGTGGGAACACCTGCACAAGGTCAGGGTGACGGCGGGCGAACCCGACGAGGCACAGAGCGGGCGTGGCGCCGTGGGGTTGTTCTTCACCCTGGGCGTGGACTGCTTCTACAGCCTGCTGGGGGACGGCGGGCGCCGTTCCGAGCCGCACCACCGGCCGATCACCGACCTGCTGTTCGTGAACTTCGAGCAGCACACCGGGCCTGATCACGCCCGACTGCTCGACCGGGTCCGGCTGGTGGCCGACAGGAGCGACTGCCGGGCCGTCGTGGCGGAGACCAACCTGCGCGCCTTCACGGCGCCGCTGGTCCGCTGGGAGGACTTCCACGGGGCGGCGCTCGGCAGCACCGCACTGGCGTTGCAGGGCCTGCTCGGCCGCTGCCTGATCGCGGCCAGCTTCGAGTACCGTCATCTGCCGCCGTTCGGCTCGCACCCGGTGCTGGACCACCTGTGGTCCAGCGAATCGCTGGAGATCGTCCACGACGGTGCCGACGCCACCAGGGCGGAGAAGGTGGCGCGCCGACTCGCGCGCTCCGACCTCGCGTTGCAGAACCTGACGGTGTGCTGGCGCAGCCGGCCCGGGCACAACTGCGGAGCGTGCGAGAAGTGCCTGCGGACCATGATCGCCCTTGAGCTGGCCGGTGTGCTCCGGCGCTGCGCGACGCTGCCGGACGAGCTGGACCTCGACCGGCTGCGCAACGTCCCGATGAGCTCGGCGGACAACCGCGACGCCATGCGCGAGACGGGACGCGATGCCGGCGCCTGCGGACGCCCGGATCTCGCGGCGGCGGCCGAGCTGGCGGCGAACCGCTACGGGCCGGTGCCACGGACGGAGGCGGGGCGGTGAACGGGCTCGGGCGATGGGTCGGCATCAGGAGTCGACTTCTGGGAATCCTTCGTGAGTTGGTCGAGCCAGCGAGCCGCTGCGCGCTGCTGGGCTTCCCGCGCTACGGCAACGTCGGTGACAGTGCCATCTGGCTGGGCGTGCGGGCGTTGCTGGGTGAGCTCGGCGTCGAGGTCGTCTACACCGCCGATCACCACGACTTCTCTGCGGAGGCCCTCGCCGCGCGGCTGCCGAGCGGCACCATCCTGCTCACCGGCGGCGGCAACCTGGGTGACCTGTGGCCGAGCCACCAGCGGGCGCGCGAACGCGCGATCAGCGCCTTCCCCGGACACCGGATCATCCAGCTGCCGCAGTCAGTCCACTTCGGCGACCCGGCCGACCTCCACCGGGCCCGGGCGGTCTTCGACGCCCACCCCGATCTGGTCCTGCTCCTGCGGGACGAGCGGAGCCTGCGCCTGGCCCGCCGGGCCTTCCGCGCGCCTTCCGTGCTCGCCCCGGACTGCGCCTTTGCGATGAACGGCCTGCCCCGCCTCGTACGGCCGGAGCGGCGGATTCTCTGGCTGCGTCGCGGGGACCACGAGTCGGCCGCCCACGGTGAGCCGGACAATGCCGGGCCGGTCGCGGCCGTCGGCGTGTACCGGACCGACTGGACGGGAGAGGAAGGCGCCGACGCGGCCTGGGCCACCTCGGCACGGACCGTTCGCCGGCAGATCGAGGCGGCCTCGGCGGCGGTCCGGAGTACAGCGAGCAGCGAGGCGGTCGCCGAGCTCACCGACGCCCAGGACCGCCACGCCGAACTGCAGCTCCGGCGTGGCTGCCGCCTGCTCGGCAGCGCCGAGGCGGTGGTCACCGACCGGCTGCACGGGCACCTGCTGAGCCTGCTGCTCGGCCTGCCGCACGTCGTGGTCGACGATCGGCACGGCAAGATCAGCGGCTACTGGCAGACCTGGGAGCACGATCGCCACCGGGCCGTTGCCCGGCGCGCGCCGGACGCCGACCAGGCGCTCCGGACGGCGGCCGCGCTGCTCGCCGCCCCGGCCACGCCCCGGCCGGCCCGGGAGAGCCGACCCGTCGACACGCCGTGAGCGTCACCGTGCGCGGTCGAGCGCCAGCAGTGCCGCGCCGATCGCGCCGGCGTCGTTGGCGAAGCGGGCCGTCAGCACGGGCACCGGCGGGCGGTCGCCGGGTGCGTACAGCCGGGCGGCGAACGCGGTGCGCGCCGGTGCGAGCAGCAGCTCTCCCGCGGAGACGGGCCCTCCTCCGACGACCACCACAGCGGGGTCGAACAGGTTGGCCAGGGCGGCCAGGCCGACGCCGGTGAGCGTGCCCACCCGGTGCAGGATCTCCAGCGCCTGGTCGTCGCCGCTGCGGGCGGCCTCGGTGACGGCCTCTCCGGCATCCGGCGAACCCCGGCCGATCAGGCGGGCCAGCGGCCCTGCCGGCCGGACCGCCGCGGCCTGCCGCCCGAGCCGTGCGATGGCGGCGCCGGACGCGGCGACGCCCCAGCACCCGCGGTTGCCGCACTCGCAGAGCGGGCCCCGGGGTTCGACGATCAGGTGGCTGGCCTCGGCGGCGAATCCGTGCGAGCCGTGCAGCAGACGTCCGGCGACGACCACGCCGCACCCCAGGCCCGTACCGAGCGTCACCAGCACCAGGTGGTCCTGTCCGCGCCCCGCACCGATCCGGTACTCGGCCCACGCGGCGGCGTTCGCATCGTTGTCCGTCACCACCGGTAGCCCGACGGAGTCCGCGATCAGCTCTCCCAGCGGAGCCCGCGCGAACTCCAGACCCGGCGCGAAGGCCAGCGCCCCGGTACCGGCGTCGACCATCCCCGGCAGCCCGACGCCGACCACGGCGACCGGCTCGCCCCGCACCCGGGCCACCAGGCCGGCGACGGCGTCGACCAGCTCGTCCACCGTACGGCGCGGCGTGGCGCAGCGGGCCCGGGCCAGCACCGTGCCGTCGGCCGTCAGCCGGACCGCCGCGATCTTGGTGGCGCCGACGTCTACGCCGACCGCCTCGACCGGGGACGACGAGGTCATGACGCCTCCGGCAGGACCGTCCGGGCCTCGCCCCGCGCTGCGGCGGTGCGGACCTCGAAGCCGCTCGGTCCGCGGACCGCGGACAGGTCGCACGGCCGGTCGGAACGCAGCAGATCGCCTCCCACCTGAACCCGGACCGCCGCCTGCGCGCGGGTCTGTTCGTTGAGCCCCTTCACGTAGCACGCGCCGAGCCGCCCCTGCGACACTTGGACGACGGCGCACCCGCCCCCGACCAGGTCGGCCGTGACGAGGTGCGCTCCGCACGCGGTGCGTGCCCGCAGCGGTTCGCCCGTGCGGTTGAAGAGGAAGACGAGGACGTCCTGCGGATCGGCGGTGGTCCTGCGCAGTTCGAGCCACGGCCCCGGTCTGGCCCGCACGGGTGCTCCGCAGCCCTCCAGCCACTCCTCGACGGCCGTTCCGAGGGGTTCACCGCCGATGGGGTCACTGCCGATGGGGTCATCGCCGAGCGGCCCGCCGCCGAGGGACCCACCGCCGAGGGGCACGATTCGCGTCCCGCACCGCGCCGCCGCCTCGGCGAGCTCGGTGCAGGGGTTCGAGCGGTCGTCCGTCATGGGTGCTTCCCCGATCAGGAGCAGTGCGCCGCCGCGCTCGGCGAACTCCGCGAGTCGCTGTTGCAGTGCCTGCTCCATGAAGCGGCCCGACACGGCGACCAGCGGCCCGGCCGCGGGATCGAGTGCTCGCAGGCCGGTGAGTTCCGTCAACCGGAAGGGCAGGTTGCGGCGCAGGCAGTGGGCGACGAAGGGTACCAGGGTGCGATCGGCGGAGGGCGCCGGCCGGTCCCCGTTCCTCGCCCAGTCCCATGCGGCGACCGCCGCGTACGGCGGGTGGACGCCCCACCGCACGCCCGGCTCCGGGTGAGAGGCGGCCAGGGTGTCCTGCCGCGCCGACAGGAAGTGGGTCAGCACCTGCATCGCGGCGAAGGCCGGGCCGGGGCCCGCGTCGAGCCGGACCGGGGCGGCGTCCCCGTACGGCGGATCGAACGGCGAGGGGTCGCCGGACGGGTCCGTCCGCAGGGCGTGGTCCACCATGAGGTGCCGGCCCCAGCCTGCGGTGGCACAGGCCGGGTAGACGCTGATGCCGGTCGCCCCGCACGCCACGCCGAGCAGGGTGTGGTGGATCGGCACCACCGCGAAGGCGCAGTTCGCCTCCGCCCAGCGCAGCCCCCAGTTCTCCTCGATGTTGGGCCCCCGTCCGCCTTTCGCCGCCAGGACGTAGTTGACCAGCGCCTCCTCGTCCGAGAGCACGTTGCCCGTCCAGCTGGTGTAGGCGCGCGGCAGCGCGGTGGCCGCGCCGACCCGGTTCCTGACCAGCCAGGCGTCGTAGCGTCCGGCCGCCCGGCCGGGGACGCGGTCGGCCCTGGCCGGTGGCGAGTACGTGGTGAAGACGGGGAGGTCCGGCCCGAGTGCTTCGGCCAGCCCCGTCAGTCCGGTGGCCAGTACGTCGGCCGACCACCGACCCCAACTGATCTGGGAGCACGGCCAGTCGGCGGACACGGGGGTCTCCGCCCGGGTGGGCGCGTCCAGGCCGGGTGCGAAGCGGGCGAAGCCGTCGGTGCCCGGCGGCGAGTAGTCGAGCGCGTCGATCGGGAGGGCGGTCTCCCCGAAGTGCCCCTCGTTGCCGATCTGGACCGCGACGACCGGCCCCCGTGGATGCGCGTACGGCCGCAGGAAGCGGCCGACGGTGCGGAGCCAGTCCGTCGCGTCCGCGAGGAACCCCGGGTCCAGGGGCGAGGGCAGCGTGAACCGCTGGTACGACAGCGGCCGCCCGTCGGCGGACCGGGCGGGGTGCCGATCCGGGTCGAGCGCGGGGTCGAGCCGGTCGGGCAGTCCGCCGAAGGGCAGTTCCGCGTGCACGAAGGGGCCCGGCTTCAGCACGGCGAGCAGTCCGGTCGAGGCGATCAGCTCCAGGAAGCCGGCCAGATCGCGGTTGTCGTCCCCGTCGAAGCGCACGTCGCCCGGGGTGATCTCGTGGTGCCGCCAAGGGACGTAGCAGGTCACCACGGAGAGACCGGCCTCGCGCAGGGCGCCCAGTTTGGCCGCCCAGCGCGCGCGATCGTCCCGGTAGTAGGGGTACTCGCCCGTGATGAGGAACCGGGGACGCCCGTCCAGCCACAGCGTTCCGTCCACGAAGCGGGGCGCTGTGCCGTCCCGGCGGCCGGGGCTCACGGTGCGAGGCCCTCGTCCGCGGCGAGCAGCACCTTCATGGCGCTGTACCCCGCCGTCTCCGACCGGCCCGGCCCGGCCGCCTCCGATCGCCCCGCTCCCGCCCCCGCCGCCTCCGACCGGCCCGCTCCCGCTCCCGCCGCCTCCGACCGGCCCGCCCCGGCCGGTGCGACGGCCAGCATCGCGAGCGCCTCGGCGTACCGTTCGAGCGGCAGCACGTGGGTCACCAGCTCTTCGAGCGGCAGGTCCCGCGCGAGCTCCACCGCCAGCTCGAAGTCGGCCGGCCGGTACGGCCCGGCCCCCACCAGGCGGATCCCCCTGGTCACCAGGGCCCGCAGTGGCAGGGTGGCGACTCCCGCCTCCTTCTCGCCCATCACCACGACGGTGCCCCCGGCCGCCACCGCACCGAGGACATCACCCGGGAGCGACCCGGTGGTGTCGATGACCGCATCGGGCGTGCCCGCCCCGGCCGCCTCCGCCGCCGCCAGCACCCGGACCGTTCGCGGCAGCAGCTGGCGGGAGAGGGCCACCCGGCCTTGATCACGCTCGGCCAGGGTGACCCGGGCGCCGCGCCGGGCCAGGACGAGCGCGCACAGCGCCCCGATGGGACCGGCGCCGAGCACGAGCACCTGGTCGTCCCACCGTAGCCGCGCCGCGGCGAGGTTGTTCAGCACGCAGGCGAGCGGCTCCACCAGGGCCCCCCGCCGGTAGGACACGGAGGCGGGCAGCCGATGGACGAAGCGCTCGGGCACGACGGCGAACTCGGCCATCGTCCCGTCCCGGTCGACGCCGATCTCCCGGCCCGCCTTCGCCCCGCAGTGCGCCGGCATCCCGCGGCGGCAGGGGCGGCAGCGGTCGCAGTGGTACGTCGGGTTGATCACCACCCGGTCGCCGGGCACCACCGAACGGGTGCCGGTCCCGGCCGCGGTCACCGCGCCGACCGCCTCGTGCCCCAGCACCACACCCCGCCGCGCCGGGAACTCGCCCAGCAGGATCGCCCGGTCCGTGCCGCAGATCCCGGTGGCCGCCACCTTGACCAGGACCTCGCCGGCGCCGAAGGAGGGGACCGCCCGATCATGGATGCCGGGCAGGCCAACGTCCTCGAACACGACGGCCTTCATCGCAGCCTCCCATATGGATCGTCCACCAACAGTTCCATAGAATGCCCGCTATGAACCCATATCGGCGACCGGCCGGGTGGTGTGAAGCACCCCCGGATGCCCGCCTTAGGATCCTGCTGCTCGGCGCGTCGGGGTTCGTCGGCGGCGGCCTGTGGACCTACCTGGCACCCCGTCACGAGGTCGTGGGCACGTACGCCACCCGGCCGATCCCGGGTCTGGTCCGGCTGGACCTGCGGGACGAGGGCCGGCTGGCGGCGCTCGCGGCCGACGGCTTCGACCTCGTCGTCCACGCGGCCGGGCTGGTCCCCCTGGAGGCGGCCGAGGCCGACCCCGCCCTGGCCCACCGGCTGAACGTACGTCCCGTCGAGGTCCTGCTGGACGCCGTACGCGGCTCGGGGACGAAGCTGCTCCTCCTGTCCAGCGACAACGTCTTCGACGGCACCCGCGACCGGTACGAGGAGGCCGATCCCCGGGCCCCGGTCAACGTCTACGGGCGGACCAAGGCGGCGGCCGAGGACCTGTTGCTCGCCGAGGGCGGACACCTGGTCGTGCGGATCCCGCTCGTCTTCGGGCGCGGTCCCTGGGCGAACACCTTCCTGGCCCGCCTGGCCGGGCCGACGACCGTCGCCCGCACGGACCTGGTCTGCGCCCCCGTCTACCTTCCCAGCCTCGGCCCGGCCCTCGCCCGGCTCTGGCACCGCACGGGTGTCCTGCACTACGGCGGCAGCGACGTGGTGACCAGGTTCGAGCTGATGTCCCGCGTCCGGCAGGCCCTGGACCTGCCGACCCGGGTGGTGGCCGCCGAAGGGGAGGAGGCCCGTACCGCCTGCCGGCGCCCGCCGCGGCTGGTGCTGCGCAGCACCCGCCACCGCCTGCTGGGCCCCGACCTGGACTCGGCGCTCGCCCACCTGGCAGGCCCGAACACCTAAGGCCCGCCGGGAAGGTGGTCGGTCACCAGGGCCAGGTGGCCGGCGGCGTCCACGTGCCCGGTGCGGTCGAGCCGGTCGACGAGATCGTTGATCAGCAGGGTGCCGAGCAGATAGTGGCCGAGCGCGAGCGCCTCGGGCGTGGAATCCCGTCCCTGCAGGTCGGGCTTGGCCTTGCGGTCCGAAAGTCGGCACGGCGCCTCCGCCAGGACGTGCAGGTCGTGGGTGAGCAGCAGCCGGTCCAGCCAGCCCGGATCATCGCGGAACAGCAGCGACAGGCCTCCGTGGGACGCCAGGTGGGGCAGGAACCGGTGGATCGCCGCGCGGTAGCCCGGGAACACCGGCTGCCGGAACCCCACCTCGTAGCCGTGCTTCGACCTGCGCACCGAGAAGCCCGTCCGGAGCGCGGGATCCCACACGGTGAGGCTGAAGAGCGTCTTCGCCAGGTCGTAGACCGGATCCCACGGCTCGACGGAGCCGCGCGGATCGATGAGCCGGAACTCCTCCGTCGCCCCGGAGCGGGCGCACCACAGCACGTTGCGCGTGTTGGCGTCCCCGTGGGCCGGGGTCATCAACCGGGCGGGCGCCAGCGGGGCCAGCCGGCCCGTCAGGCGTTCCAGGACCAGGTGCGGGGCCGTGCACCGCACGCCGTTGACCGTGATGCGCTCAGCGGTCGTCACGTCCCCGGGCAGGGCCCGGCGCAGGACCGGCAGCCGCCGCAGGAACCGGCCCACGACGACCTCCTCCAGGTGGCCGGCCGGGGTGGGGTGGGAGCGCACGGCGTACCCGTCCAGGACCAGGGCCCGGACGAGTGCCGCGTGCCGTCGGAAGAACTCCCCGGTGCGCGGCGGGGACTCCCGCAGGGGTGCCGCCAGGTCCGCGGAGTCGTAGAACGGCGTCGTGCACGCCGCCCACCCGTCGCCGTCGAGGAAGTGGACGACCGGCAGGTAGTGCGCCGCCAGTCGCGGTGCCAGGGTGCGCAGCAGCTCGATCTGGCGCAGCTTGTGGCGGAAGGAGACCAGGTCGTGGCCGTCCACGGCGCCCGGCGCGGGGACGAGGACCTTGAGGACCAGGTCGTCCCCGGCCGGGGTGGTGGTCCGGTGGACCCGGGCCGGGGACCCGCCGTCCAGGATCTCGTGCCCGACCGTGAGGCCGAGGGTGTCGGCGGCGGCCGCCAGGGCAGCCTCCTCGGTCCACCCCCCGGCCGTCCGGGCGGGCGTGACGCGTCGACGGTCGGTCGGCACGGCCGCCTCCTACCAGCGGATCGAGTCGATCAGCGCCGCGTGCAGCTGCGGCGTGCAGGCGGCGATGCAGGAGCGCTGGTTCAGCGGGCCGATGTCCAGCAGCAGGGTGTCGTGCAGCGGTTTGCCGTAGGCGTCGGTGATGGTGACGCCCGCGCGTTCCGCCAGGTACACCGAGGCCGCGATGTCGTACGGGAAGAGGTGCAGGATGCTGCCGTGGCCGACCCGGCGGAAGTCCGCCTCGGTGTCGGGGCGGTCGCGCAGCAGCCGGTTCCCGATGTCGACGTAGGCGTCCATCTGACCGGTGATGATCCGTGAGACGGAGAAGGAGGCGCTGTTGAACACGTACACGCCGCCGGTGTTGGCCGAGGCGTCGATCAGGTGGCCGTACGCCCCGGTCATCAGCTCCGCCGGGTGGCCGTTGAACTCCAGCGACCAGAACATCCGTGCGGGATCGGTGGCGGGGGAGAGCCGGGGGACCGGCACGGGGAAGCCGGCGGCCTCGATTCCGGCCCCGTGGGCGTCGGCGTACAGCCGGTTGCCGGTCTTGATCTCCTGGAGCATCGCGTACCGGATGTCGCCGATGGTGGGCGCCTCGCCGAAGGGGGCGGCGGCGATCGAGACGCAGGCCATCTCCAGATCGGCGGCGGCGCCGCGGGTGCCGTCGATGGGGTCGATGATCAGCACGTGCTCGGGGGCGCGGCCGATCGTGCGCAGGCCCTCGCTCTCGGTGTAGACGGCCACGGGCTCGCCCCGCTCCCGCAGGAAGTCCCAGGCGGCCCGTTCCGCGAGCACGTCGACGGGGAACTCCGCGTCCCCGCCCTTCGCCGTGCCCGCCACGTAGCGGCTGCCGACCTCCTGCAGTCCGTCCCGCACGGCCGCCCGGATCCGTCCGGACAGCTCGTGGACGAGGGCCTTCATCGCGGGGCCGCTCATGACGACACCGCGAGGAAGAGCCGCTCCAGCAGGTCGCACATCTCGTCCGCCTCCTGACGGGTCATGATCAGAGCCGGCCGGACCTTCAGGACGTTGCCGTGCCCGTACAGCGAGGTCCGCAGCAGCAGTCCGTGGTCCATGCCGAGCTCCGCGAGGTGGTTGGTGAGCCGGGGATCGGGGCGGCCGTCCCGGTCCACGATGTCGATGCCGATCATCAGCCCGACACCGCGGACCTCCCGGACGAAGTCCACCTTCGTGGCCAGGTCGCGCAGCCGGTCGAGGACGTACGCGCCCACGGTCCGCACGTTCTCCAGGAATCCGGGGCGGCCGATGACCTCCAGGGTCTTCAGGGCGGCCGCGGCGGCCAGCACGTTGCCGCCGAAGGTCGAGTTGATGTGGTGTCCCTCCACACCGGTCAGCCGCTCCTCGGTCAGGATGCCGGCGACGGGCATCCCCGCGCCGCCGAGGCCCTTGCCGAAGGTCATCATGTGCGGGCTGACGCCGAAGTGGTCGGCGGCGAACATCCGGCCGGTGCGCCCGAACCCGGTCTGGATCTCGTCGAAGACCAGCACGATGCCGCGCTCCTCGCACAGCTCCTTGAGCGCCTGCAGATAGCCGTCGGGCGGAATGACGTTGCCGCCGTTGCCGCTGATCGGCTCCAGCACCACACAGGCGACCCGGCCGGTGCTCGCGTAGTCGATGAAGTCGTTGATCCGTTCGACGCACAGCAGGCCGCAGGTGGCCCGCTCCTGCCGGTAGAAGCAGCGCAGGCAGTGCGGGTCGGGGACGTGCACGACGCCGGGCAGGTGCGAGGGGAAGGGGGTGCGCCGGAAGGCGGCGCCGGAGGCACCGATCATGCCGAGGGTCTGCCCGAGGTGCCCGCGGAAGAGCGTCACCACGTCGGACTTGCCGGTGTGCACCTGGGCGATCTTGACGGCGCTCTCGTTGGCGTCGGAGCCGCTCGCCGACTTCAGGTGCACCCGGGTGAGATTCGGCGGTGAGACCTCGGCCAGCTTCGCCACCAGCGCGTTCAGCGGCTCGGTCTGGAACTTGGAGGTGACGTGGATGAGTTGGCCGGCCTGTTCGCGGACCACGTCCACGATCTCGGGATGGGCGTAGCCCAGGCTCAGGTTGAACGTCCCCGAGGAGCAGTCGAGATAGCGCCGACCGTCGTCGGAATAGAGGTAGACGCCCTCACCCCTGACCACCCGGAGTTCGTCCGGCAGGTAGTAGTAGTGCTGGAGCACGGCTCCGGCGTCCGCCCCGGGCGGAGGCTTCGGTGCAGCGGTGGATGTGACGGGACCGGCCTGTTTCATCGACTTTCCTCCGACGATTCCGGACAGATCGATTTGATCGAAAGATTCGAAACACAGATCCGCCTCATGGAGATCGAGCGAGGCGGTCATCGAATTCGGTACGGCGACGCATCGGATACCGGCCCGCTTCGCGGCGCGCACGCCGCTGGGCGAATCCTCGAAGGCCACCGCCCGCTCGGCGGGAATTCCCAGGGAGGCCAGCGCCGCGACGTACAGGCTCGGCTCCGGTTTGGCGGCTTCCCGGTCGCCGTCGGCGCACTGCACCGTGCTCCACCCTTCGGCGAGGCCGCACTGCCGCGCATATCGGGCGACCCATTCCCGGGTCGAGTTGCTGACGATCCCGCGGGAGATCCCCAGGGCGTCGACGGCGCCCAGGACCCGGTGCACACCGGGCCTGCCGCACAGCCCGTCGAGCAGTTCCCGTTGCCGACGGCGGACCCGCTCCTGCAGTTCCGCGCGGTCCACCGTGCATCCGGTGACCCGTTCGAGCTGCGGCCACAGGTCGCACCCGATGGTGCCGACGAGCGACGACCACGCATCGACCGGCAGCTCGTGACCGAATTCCCGGAAGACGTCCGCGTGAGCGCGGAAGATCTCGGGCTCCGGATCCCACAGCGTCCCGTCGAAATCGAAGAAGATCGCATCCACGTCCTTCACGTGCACCTCCGTCGAGCGGCGGACGGCCGCGCGGCCAGGGTTGATGCAGGGAGCCAAGGCGCTGAGGCGCCAAAGGTCCATCATCGCGGAGCCCGCCCCGACCCGCCATTCATGGTTCGTCAACGTACACATGGCCGGTCCGCGCAACGGTGCGTGCACGAGCGGGTTGTGGTCGACTTGGAGCGAGGCCGACGACGGGTCGGCGCGAGAGGTGAGATGGCGATGGGCGAAGACACCCGCCTCACCGGTACAGGGGCTCCCTCGGGCCGACCACGGGTCGCCGTGGTGGGACACGTCGAGTGGACGACGATCGCAGGCCTCGACGAGGTGCCCGCTGCCGGTGAGGTGATCCACGCGGACCGGCTCTGGCAGGGCCCGGCCGGGGGTGGCGCGGTCGCGGCCGTCCGGCTGGCCGAACTGGCCGACGGCTGCACCTTCTTCACCGCCCTCGGCGACGACCACGCAGGGCGACGCTCGCGTGCCGAGCTGGAGAGCCGTGGTGTACGGGTACTGGCCGCGCCCCGCCCCGGTCCCACGCGCACCGCGGTGAGCCTGGTCGACCGTTGGGGTGAACGCACCACCGTCACCCTGGGCGAGCGCCTGCAACCCGGCGCGGCGGACCCCCTCGACTGGGTGCAACTGGCCGCGTTCGACGCGGTGTTCTTCACCGCCGGGGACGCGGCCCTGCTGCGCGAGGCCCGGCAGGCCGGAGTACTCGTCGTGACGGCACGTGAGTTCACCACCGTGCTGGAGTCCGGCGTCCGGGTCGACGCACTGGTCGGCAGCGCCTGCGACCCGGCCGAGCGCTGCGACCCGGCGTTGCTGCGAACGCTGCCCGGCCTGGTGGTCAGCACCGAGGGCCGGCACGGCGGTGTGTTCACCTCCGGCGGCCGGGCTCCTCGGCGATACCGGCCCGCCCGTGCACCGGGCCCCCTGGTGGACACCTACGGGGTCGGGGACAACTTCGCGGCCGTCCTGACCTACGCGCTCGCCACCGGCGCGACCACGGCCGACGCGCTGGACCTCGCCGCGAAGCACGGCGCGGCCTGCACCACGCGGCGGGGCCCGTTCCCTGCCGGGCCCGCTCCCGTGCGGCGGGCGGCCGAGGCGCGACGGGCGGCGTAGACGTGACTGGTGGCGTAGACGTGACGGCGGGCGGCGCAGGTGTGACGGGCGGCGCAGGTGTGAAGCGGCTCCTCCTCCTGTGGGACATCGACGGCACCCTGATCGACGACGGCCACATCGGCGAGGCGGTGTACCCACTCGCCTTCGAACGTCTCACCGGCCGGTCGGCCCTCCACCGCGTCATCACCGCGGGCCGCACCGAACCGGACGTCATGGACGAGCTGTTCCGCCGGCACGGCGTCAGCGGCGTCGAACCGAGCCGGGTCGCCGCCGAGTTGGCGACGCAGCTGCGGCGGCGCACCGCTGAGCTGCGTACCGTCGGACGACCGCTGCCGGGCGCCGTCGAGGCCCTCCGGGCGCTGGGGGCGCAGCGCCACGTCGTCCAGTCCGTGCTGACGGGGAACCTGCGAGCCAACGCCCTCCTGAAGCTACGGCTGTTCGGACTGGCACAGTTCCTGGATCTCGCGGTCGGCGCGTACGGCGGTGACGCACGTGAGCGGGCCGCTCTCGTCCAGGTGGCCCGGCGCCGCGCAGCGGCCGCGTACGGGCGGGCATTCGACGCCGACGGCACCGTCCTGATCGGCGACACCCCGCGGGACGTGCAGGCAGGGCGCACCGGCGGGGCCCGGGTGATCGCCGTGGCCTCGGGCGCGAGCAGCGCCGCCGCGCTGCGGGAGGCGGGGGCGGACGCGGTACTGGCGGCTCTTCGCGACACCGAAGCGGTGGTGCGCGCCGTCCAGGCCCTGGCGCCGGGCGTACGGAGCTCCGGATGAACGGAGACGTCCGGCCGGTGGATCTGGTGTCGGTCGTCATACCAGCGCGGAACGCCGAGACGACGATCGCCGCGCAGCTGGAGGCCCTGTGCCGGCAGACCTATCAGGGTCCGTGGGAGGTCGTCGTCGTCGAGAACGGATCGAGCGACGGCACCCGAGCGCTCCTGCGGTGCTGGCGACAGCGCATGCCACAGCTGAGGGTGGTGGACTGCGCCGAGGCCCGCGGCGTCAACCACGCGCGCAACCTCGGTTGCCGGCACGCGCACGGCGACTTCGTGCTCATGTGCGACGCCGACGACGTGGTGGCCCCCGGGTGGATGGCCGGCCTGGTCGACGCCCTGCGGACGGATCCGGCAGTCGGGGGCGCCCTCGAACGCCGCCTGCTCAACGGGCCGGTGGCCCTCGCCGCCCGTCCGCCGAAGAAGTCCGACGCACTGCTCGACACCTTCGGCTTCCTGCCCTATCCGGCCGGCGCCAACTGCGGGTTCCACCGGGAGCTGTGGAACCGCCTGGGCGGGTTCGACGAGAGCTACCGCTACGGCGGCGACGACACCGAGTTCTTCTGGCGCGCCCAACTGGCCGGGTACCGACTGGCCTTCGCGCCCCACGCCGTCGTGCACTACCGGCTCCGCGACGAGACGCGGGCCATTGCGCGCCAGTTCTACGGATACGGACGTTCGCACCCCAAGCTCTACCGTGAGTTCGCCGGCCACGGCATGCCCTCCTCACGGCCGGCCGACGCGGCCCGGGCCTGGTGGACGCTTCTCGTCCAGACGCCCGACCTGGTCGGCCCCGTCGACCGACGCGCCCGGTTCCTGGCCCAACTCGCACTGCGCACCGGCCGCCTCGTCAGCAGCGCCCGGTACCGGAGGTGCTACCTCTAGGTGTTCTGACTCGTGAGGTTGGGGACGCGGCTGGCGGGTGGCTTGCCTGCGAGTGCTGTGTGTCCGCGGTGGTGATTGTAGGTGTGGAGCCAGGCGGGGTAGGCGTCGCGGCGTTCCTGTTCGGTGCGGTAGGGCCTGGCGTAGGCCCATTCGTCGAGCAGGGTGCGGTTGAAGCGTTCGACCTTGCCGTTGGTCTGGGGCCGGTAGGGCCGGGTTCGCTTGTGCGTGATGCCTTCGGCCGCGAGGGCATCGCGCCAGGTCCGGGAGCGATAGCAGGAGCCGTTGTCGGTCAGCACGCGCTGGACGGCGATCCCGGCCCGGGCGAAGAACTCGCTTGCCCGGGCCCAGAAGGCGGTGGCGGTCTCCTTGCGCTCGTCGGGCAGGATCTCGCTGTAGGCCAGGCGGGAGTGGTCGTCCACGGCGTTGTGGAGGTAGCTGTAGCCCGCGCCGGAACGGGTCTTGCGGCCGGCCTCACGGCCCAGGATCTTGTGGCCGCCGCCGTCGGGGATGTTGCCGAGCTTCTTGATGTCGACGTGGACCAACTCGCCCGGTGCGGCGCGTTCGTAGCGCCGCACCGGGCGAGCGGTCGCGCGGTCCAGGTGGGCCAGGCGGGCGAGCCGGTAGCGGGTCAGCACGCGGTGCACGGTCGCTGGGTTGAGCCGCAGCAGGTAGGCGATGCGGGCCGGGCCCCAGCGGCGCAGGACGCGGACCTTGATGATCCGCCGCTCGGTGCGCGACGGGGTCCGCCGGGGGCTGCGGTGCGGGCGGCTGGAGAGGTCGCTCATACCGGCCTCGCCCAGCGCCCGGTAGCGGTCCGCCCAGCGCTTGGCCGTGGTGGGCGAGACCTGGAAGCGCTCGGCGGCCCGCCGCAACGGCCAGCCGTCGTCGACCACGCAGCGGGCCAGGCGCAGGCGTCCGGTCTCGGTCAGCGGTGCGTTACGGTGTGGCATGAGGGCCTTTCTGGCTGAGGTGCAGATGTCGCAATCCACACCGAGCCAGAAGGCCCTCACTCATTTCAAGATCACCACGCCGTGAGCCCTGTCACCAACCTCCGTGGTCAGTACATCTAGGGCCCACCGCACGCCGGGGCGGCCGCTGTGTCCCGCTCGGTGGCCCCGTTCGGGTGAAATCGGGGGCCCGGCCCGGCGCAGCCCGGCTCGCGCCGCGCAGATGGGTGATGATGCCGGGTGGTTCGTCCGGGAACTGTCCCTGCGGGACATCTGTCCCCGATCCGGGCGGACTTCCCCGTGAGAGAGGAGCGTGATGACCGTTCCCGCTGTGACGGAAGAGATCGCGGACTTCGTCGGCCGCTGTGTACCCCTGACCGGTTTCGCCGTGTTCGACCTCTACGCCACCGGCATGGCCGAGCGCTATCTGGAGACCGCCCGCCAGCAGGTCGGGGCGGCCGCCTTCGCGGAGTTCTGGGCCGCGTGGACGAGGGCCCTCGACGGGCGCGGTGGCCCTCAGGACCTGTCGCCCGTCCATCTGGAGGTGGCCCGGGCGCTGGCCTACCTGTGGCTGACCGGCTCCTGGCCGCGGCTGGCGCCGGAGGCCCACGCGGCGCTGCGTCGCCAGATGGCGAACGAGGAGTTCGTGGTCGCGCCGGAGGCGTACGTCGAGGGCCTGGTGTGGCGGACCTTCCACGGGCACCCGGCCGGCGCCAAGCCTCCGGGCTTCGGGACCTGGGCGGTCCCGCCGCCGGCCCAGCCCGCCGGTGACGGCCTGCGCCAGGAGCTCGGCCTCGACGAGGAGTTGGTCTGCCGCACCGGTCTGGAGTCCGAGGTGGCCGTGCACGCCGTGCCGGACCACCTGTTGCCCGGCTACCGGGCCTGGCGCCAGATCCCGCCCTCCGCCGTTCCGACATCGTCCGGGCCCGCCACCAAGGAGGAGCACGCATGACCGACACCGTGAGCACCGTCAGTGCGGACGAGGCCGTCCGTCGGCGCTACGACGTGGTCATCGTCGGCGGTGGCTGGTCCGGCAGCCTGGTCGCCAAGGAGCTCGGCGACCTGGGCTGGAACGTCCTGATCCTGGAGGCCGGCAACGGCGGCACCGAGACCTGGCCCGGCTACCTCGGCTCGCTCTCCACCTACCACTCCGCCGTCGCCAAGGTCCCCAACTCGGCCTACCGGCGCAGCGTCGCGGCGCCCTATCCGGACGTCCTCGACCTCGCGCCGGTCCGCGACCCGAAGCCGGGGCAGCCGGAGTTCACCGCGAACGGCTACTTCGTCCAGAACGGCCGCCTCCCGTACGGCACCGACTACCTGAGGGAGTTGGGCGGCGCCGCGATGCACTGGCTCGGCGCGGTGCCGCGGATGCACGCCGAGGACTTCGCCACCGAGCGGTACGGCTACGGGCGAAGCTGGCCGATCGACGCACAGGAGCTTCAATCCTGGTACGCGCGCGCTGAGTTCGAGATCGGTGTGGCGGGGAACGCGGACGACCAGCGGGCGATCGAGGTCGTCACCGACCCGGACTACGTCTACCCGATGCACCAGATCCCGGCCAGCTACATCGACCGGTACTGCCAGAGTCTCGACGGCACGCCGATCGTCGACGACCTGACGAGCGACGCGTACGAGCTGCGGGTTCGCAGCCTGCCGCAGGCCCGCAACTCCACCCCGAACCCCGACTACTCCCCGGTCCCGTACCGGCCGGAGAGCGCCGTCGGACTGCCCAACTACGGCGAGCGCTGCGTGGGCAACGCGAGCTGTGTGCCGATCTGCCCGGTGCAGGCGAAGTCCCACCCGCTGCGCCAGCAGGCCCGTTTCGCGAAGACGGTCTCGCTGGCCACGCGCTGTGTCGCCACCCGGGTCCGGCTGGCGGGCCCGACCCGGGGCGGCCGGGTGAGCGGGGTGGAGTTCCGCACCTACACCGACCCGGCCTCACCGGTCGGCCGCTCGTACGTGGTCGAGGCGGACCTGGTGGTGCTCGCCGCCCACGCCGTCGAGAACGCGCGGCTGCTGCTGTTCTCCGGGCTCGCCAACGGCAGCGACCAGGTCGGCCGCAATCTGATGGACCACCCGACCATCCTCAACTGGGCCCTCGCCGACGAGGAGCGCGGCCCGGTCGGTCCCTTCCGCGGGCCCGGGCACACCTCCGGCTGGGAGGCCTTCCGCTTCGGCGAAGGGCGCGCCAGGCGGGCCCCGTTCCGGATCGAGATCGGCAACTGGGGCTGGGGCTGGGCCACCGGCGCGCCGATGAGCAACGTCGCCACCGCCCTGGGCATCGGCGGCGACCGGAACGGCGACGTGCGGCCGGACGGCGTGTTCGGGCCCGAGCTGCGCCGTCTGCTCGGCTCCACCATCGGCCGGCAGCTCCAACTGCAGATCGCCGTCGAGCAGTCGGCGAACCCGAACAACCGGGTCACCATCGACCGCCGCTCCCGCGACGCCATGGGCAACCTGCGCCCGGTCATCACCTACGACCTCGACCAGCACACCCGCGACGGGCTGTTCGCCGCCCGCAAGGTGGCCCGGAAGATCTTCGACCACCTCGGCGCCACCGACTACACCGACCACGCGCCGCGCGACGGTGTGCCCCCGCTCGGCCACTTTGTACACACCGTCGACGGCGAGACGCTGGACCTGGCCTACAGCGGGGCGGGTCACGGCGCCGGTACGCACATCATGGGCAGCTCCGCCGGCACGTCCGTGGTCGACGGGTACCAGCGCACCTGGGAGCACCCGAACCTGTACGCCGTCGGCTGCGGCAGCATGCCCTCCATCGGCACGAGCAACCCCACCATCACCATGCTGGCCCTCGCCCTGCGCAGCGCCGAGCAGATCCACAAGGACCTGCTCCTGGACCGGCGGCCGGCCGACCTGCGCGGCACCGCGGGGGCAACCGACGCGGAGGTACCGGCGTGATCACCGCCCTCGAACTGGACAAGGCAGGCTTCGGCGTCCCGAAGACCCTGGAGAAGCTGCGCACCTACCTCCAGGCGGCGCTGGAGGTGGAGCACCTGACCATCCCCGTCTACATGACCGGGATGTACACCATCCGCCCGGGCACCAACCGCACCGCGTACTACGCGATCCGAGCCGTCCTGCTGGAGGAGATGCTCCACATGACGCTGGTCGCCAACCTGCTCAACGCGGTCGGCGGCAGCCCGGTGGTCGACTCCGGCGTCGTCGCCGAGTACCCGGCCGAACTGCCCTTCAGCGGCACCGGTGTGCCGAAGATCGGCCTCCAGCACTTCTCACCGGAGGCGCTGGAGACGTTCCTGCGGATCGAACAGCCGAAGTCGATGACGCCGAAACCCGAACCGGGCTCCGGCTGGACCTCCATCGGCCAGTTCTACGACACCATCCGGACCGGCCTGGAGAACCTCATCAGGGACCTCGGCCACGATCGGGTCTTCACCGGGGACCCCGGACGCCAGGTCGGCCCGGAGGACTTCTACAACTCCGGCGGCGAGGTCTTCCCCGTCGACGGCCGCAACTCGGCGCTGGAAGCGCTGGAGACCATCACCGAGCAGGGCGAAGGCGTCGGCGACAGCATCTGGAACAGCAACGACCGCCTCTTCGGCGAACAACGCGAACTCGCCCACTACTTCCGCTTCAACGAGATCTACACCGGCCGCAGCTACGGCCCCGACGACCGCCCGAAGGACCGGCCCAGCGGCCCGCTGATCGACGTCACCTGGGACGACGCCCACCCGATCCACGGCGACTCTAAGGTCGCCGACTACAAGAGGTACGAGAAGACCAGCGCGGTGTACGAACGCGCCGTGGCCTTCAACGCCCGCTACGCCGTCCTGCTGGGCTACCTGAACTCCGCGTTCAACGGACGGCCCCGGGACATGGCGCTCGCCGTCCCCACCATGCTGGAACTGCGCGACCGCGCCGAACAGCTTTACCACAACCCCCACCCCGACCCGGCCCAGGCCGCCCTGGGCCGCTTCGCCAGTGCCACCTTCCAGATCACCCCGCGGGAGGACGCCCTCGCCGCCGAGGAGGTCCGGCGCAACATCCGGGCCGCCGCGCTCGAAGCAGGCCGCCCCATCGACCTGGCCGCCCTGTCCTCCGACTCCGTCGAGGCCTTCGCCTGACGGCCACCCACCCGGGCGGCGGCACCCGGCCCCGGGTGCCGCCGCCGGCGTCGACGCCCTACGCGTCGATGCCCTACGCGCCGGTGTCGAGGGCGCCGGCGTCGGTGGTCAGCCGGTCTCCCGAGGGGCAGGCCGGAGGAGGTGTCAGATGTCCCGGCCGCCGTTCACGGGGTGGCGCGCAGGGCGTGTTGAAGGCTTGCGACGAAGCGGTGGAGGACGGCGGGGTGGCCGGCGGCGCGGGAAGGGTTGAGCTCGCAGACCGAGAGTGCCCGGAAGCGCGGATCCCGGCAGGCGGTGTCCAGCGCCTCGGACACGGCGTCGAGCGTGGGGCCGCTGTTGCGGCCGTCCGTGCTCTCGGCGAGCGGCGCGTCGGTGAAGTCCAGGACGTCGACGTCGAGGTGCACGGCCAGGGGCCCGGAGGGGAGCGTGCCGAGGGCCCGTGTCACCTCGGTTCCCGGCGCGGTGGCGAGATCGGTGTGCGAGCCCCAGCGCAGGCCCAGGCCTGTTGCCTGCTCGCGTTCCCAGACGGTGGCGGCCGCGGGGTCGATGCCGAGGAGGTGGAGCCCGTCCGGGGTGAGCAGCGGGCGTTGGGCGAAGGCGGCCGCCAGCGGCTCCGCGGCCCCGGGCAGGTCCAGTCCGTGGGCGAGCCCCATCCAGTCGAGGGCGCCCTCGTGGGTGCTCGCTGGTGTGTTGAGGTCGAAGTGCCGGTCGATGTAGAGCAGGCCGGCGTCCGGGTCGCGTTCGGTGAGAGCTGCCATCACGCCCAGCGCGACGGTGCAGTTGCCGCCGATGACCAGGACGTCCGCGTCCTCCTCCAGCGCTCTGGCGACGTGGTCGGCGACCGCCCTGACGGCTTGGACCACCGCCGCGAGGTTCTGGGCCCGCGGGTGCTGCGGGTCGGGGGCCCACACGTGCAGCGGCCCGTCCCCGGCGTCCCGTACCCGGCGGCCCGCCGCCCTCAGGCGGTCGATCAGGCCGAGCTCGCGCAACACGCTCGGTGCGGCCTCCTGGCCGGGTGCGTAGCTGCCCGCACTGGTCGGCGCGCCCACCACAACGAGATCCCGTCCCATCCACCCATCATTGCCGTCCGCCCAGGCGGGCGCGAGCGGGCTGCGCCTGCGAGTCACCAGGACGACACCCCGGCCGGGACGTGGGGGGCACCGGGTAGGGTCGGGTGATTATCACACGGGGGAGGCACGCAGGTGCTGCGGGTTCAGGTGTCGGAGGCAGTGGCGGATCCCGGGAGCCGGGCGTTCCTGGCGGAGCACGGGCTGCCGGAGGCGGCCGCGTACCTGGACTTCGGGGTGCTCGCGCAGGGGCGGTTGGCGGAACTGACGGCGTGGCCGGGCGGGCCGGTGGTGGGAGACGGGCGGCTGCTCGTGCTGGGGGAGCCGGAGTACGGCAGCGGCCAGGTCGTGCTGGACGCGGTGAGTGGGGACGTGTGGCTCGCCGAGTGGACGGACGGCGACCTGCGGCGCGACCTGCTCGCCTCCGACCTGCCCGCGTTCGTCGGATTGCTCCGGGAGGCCGAGTCGGTGGCCCGGGCGGCCGAGGACCGGGAGGCGGGCAACGGCCACCGCGGTGCCGGGATCACGCAGGCGGTGGTGCAGGTCGCCGAGGAGCGGATGCGGGAGGTCGACCCTCGGCTGTTCGAGACCGTGGCCCGGCCCGCGCACTGGGGAACGGTGGTCCGGGTCGAAGCCCTGGCCTGGGGTGCCTGGCCGGGGACGGCGGGGCCGGGCGGGCTCGCGTACGAGTTCGGCGCGGACCTGGTCGAGGAGTTGGCACTGCTGAGCGGCGAACGTGGGGTACGGCGCTACCGCCCCGAGGAGCTGCCGCCGGCGCTGACCCACGAGCCGACCCGCCGACTGCTGACCGAGACCGGCCTGGCGCTGGACGGCCAGCTGTTCGTGGTCCCACCGGAGGGACCCCTGCGCAGCATGGCGCAGGCACACGCCGAACCCGGCCCGCTGCGGGACCACCTCGCGGTCGGCTGGTGGGTCGAGGGACTGCCGATCGCCCTCGACGGTGCCACCGGACGGGTCGAGGTGCCGCCCCGGTTCGGCGACGGCCGGCCCGACCGGTACCTCAATCGGGACCTCTCGGCGCTGCTGTACGCGCTCTGGACGTACGAGAAGTTGCGCGACGAATGGTGGCAGTCGGAGGAGGACACCCTGCAGGACTGGGCGGTGCACGACCCGCAGGCGTTGCTGCTGGCCGTGGTGGACCGGCTGGTCGAGGCGGTGGACCCGGAGGCGTTCGCGACACCGGCGCACACCTGGCGGATGCTCGCCGAGGATCCGTACACGGGCGGGCTGCTCGGCTGATCCGGCGTGCCGGTTCTGTTGGCTCTCCCCGCCCCGCGCGGCCTGCGTGTCAGGCCAGGTCGGGGGCGGCCAGGCGGGGGCCGAGCACCTTGCTGGGGCGGTACCCGAGTGCGGCGCTGGCGTCCTTCGCGGCGGTGACCACCAAGGGGGCGAGTCGATCGACGTCGTCCGCGGTCAGACGCTGGGTGGGTGCGCCGATCCCGAGGACGGCCGCCAGGTCGCCGGCGTGGTCGAACACGGGGGCGCTGATCGATCCCACGCCTTCGTGCCGTTCGTCGAACGCGGCGGCGTACCCGTCGGTCCGGGCCTGTGCGGCCTGCTCGTCCAGGACGTCGATGTCGACCGGGGTCTGCTCGGTGAAGCGCTGGAGGCCGTCCCGGACGAGGTCGGCGCGGGCCGCGGGGTCGTACGCCAGGAAGATCTTCCCGGGCGCTCCGGCGTGCAGCGGCATCACCATGCCGACCTTGAACAGCCGCATCACGACGTGGCGGGTCTCGGCGACCGCGATGACGGTGCGGGACGCCCCGTCGCGGACGTACAGGCACGCGGTTTCGCCCGTCCCGTCGCACAGTCGCTGCAGGACCGGCTTGATCCGCTGCACGATGTCGAGGCCGAAGGTGCCCGGCGCGGCCCACTGCACGAGCGAGAGCCCGATCCGGTAGCGATCGCCGCTGCGGTCGAGGAAGCCCTCGCGCACGAGGTTGTGCACCAGGCGCTGGCAGGTGCTGGCGTGCAGCCCGCTGCGCTGGGTGATCTCCCGCAGTGTGGGTTCGGGCTCCGTGACCGAGAAGCAGTCCAGGATCTTCGTGATCTTTCCGAGCACCAGCAACGGGGGGGTGCCCGTGCCGCGGTCCGTCGCCACCTGGAGCCTCTTCGCGTCTTCCGAAGGCTTCCGGCTTCCATGATCACGCCGGCTTGACAGCAACTATAGCAACTCACATCATGAGTCACCGGATCACGATGTGAGTCAAGATCTGGATGTAGCGAAGCTCAGCGAGGGGGTCGCCGCGGACACGCGGTCGCCGACCCCTGTCCCGGAACCGAAGCCCCGGCAGGCTTCGTGAACAGCACCACGCCCACAGGAGGTACCACCATGAGTCTCGATCGTCCCGTCGCCCCGGACCCCTACGAGCTGCTGCCGGCGGTCGGATCGTTCGAGGTGACGTCCGAGGACGTCGCGGACGGCCGGCAGATGCCCGGCGCCCACGTCTTCAACGCCATGGGCGTCAGCGGCGACAACGTCTCGCCGCACCTGAGCTGGACGGGATTCCCGGCGGAGACCAGGAGCTTCGTCGTCACCTGCTTCGACCCGGACGCCCCCACGCCCTCGGGGTTCTGGCACTGGCTGGCCGTCAACATCCCGGCCACGGTCACCGAGCTGCCCACCGGTTCGGGCGCCAATGACGAATCGCTGCCGGCCGGAGCGTTCCACGTCCGCAACGACTACGGCACTTCCAACTACGGCGGCGCGGCCCCGCCGCAGGGCGACCAGGTCCACCGCTACTACTTCGTGGTGCACGCGGTGGACGTGGAGAAGCTGGACGTCACCCCGGATGCCTCGCCCGCCGTCGTGAGCTTCAACCTCGCGTTCCACACGCTCGCCCGCGCGATCATCACCCCGGTGTACTCGCACTGACGCCGCACGACGACGGGGGTGGCTGCGGGCGTCCTGCAGCCACCCCCGTGTCGACGGGTGCGTCAGGGTCCTGAGGTGCGTGAGGTCGCGTCTGCGGCGACTTCACGGCGGCGGACCGGGTGTCCGGGCCGGCACGACGCGGGTGGTCGGCGGGAGGGCGCGCTGCTCCGCTCCCTGTACCGGGTGTCGAGGGCGGCGAGGGCGGCGATGAGTCTGACGCGGTCGCCGTGGTCGGCGGGGTTCATGCCGGCTGCCGGCCGCACCGGAAAACCCGGTGCGGTCGGCAGCCGGGGCACCGCACACTGTCCGGGCGTCCCCCCGAACCGAAGGAGCCGAACTTGCAGGGTGCCGTCACCGTGTCGCCGTCCCAGGTGCCGGAGTTGTTGCTGGGTCTGGCCACCGTCCGGCCGGTCTTCCTGTGGGGCGCGCCCGGGATCGGGAAGTCGTCCCTGGTGCGGGAGTTCGCCGACTCGCTGGGCCTGGAGTGCGTCAGCCTGATCGGCACTCAGCTGGCGCCGGAGGACCTGGTCGGCGTTCCGCAGATCACCGCGGACGGCCGGTCCCGGTTCTGTCCGCCGGAGACGATCGCCCGCGACGAGCCGTACTGCCTGTTCCTGGACGAGCTCAACGCGGCGACGCCGGACGTGCAGAAGGCCTTCTACTCGCTGATCCTGGACCGCCGGATCGGTTCGTACGAGCTGCCGCCCGGCTCGATCGTGATCGGCGCCGGCAACCGGGCGACCGACGGCGCGCTGGCCCGCCCGATGGCGTCCGCGCTGGTCAACCGGCTGGTTCACGTCCATCTGCGGGCCAGCGCCACCGACTGGCTGACCTGGGCCGCGGGCAACGGCATCCACCCCTGGGTGCTGGACCACCTCACCGACCGGCCGGACCACCTGTGGTCGGCGCCGCCCAAGTCGGAGGAGCCGTTCTCCACGCCGCGCGCCTGGCACATGCTCTCCGACGCACTGCACTCCTTCGGCCCGACGCTGGCGGAGGCACCTTCCGGCGGCCGGGCCGGGGGAGAGGAGACCCTCAAGGTACTGGCGCACGGCCTGCTCACCCCGCAGCACGCGGTGGCGTTCTGCGGCTACGCCAAGATCGTCCGCAACGCCTACGGGCTGGACGCGATCATCAAGGGCGACGCCCGCTGGCCGAACCGGCTGGAGGACCGCGACCTGCTCTACTACCTGGCGGACGCCTTCCGCGGCCGCCTGGTCAAGGAGCTGCCGGCCCGCAAGGAGCACGTCTCGCCGCAGCTGAAGCAGACCGCGTACCGGGCGAAGTCGCTGCTGGTGCAGCTCGCCGAGATCTCGGTCGAGGTGGCGCAGACGGTGATCGCGGACGGCCCGGACGGCAACCCGGTGCTGCCCGCCTGGTTCCTGATCGAGGCGGCCCGGGACATGCCCCGGCTGGTCGAGGCCCGCCGGTGAAGCCCGCCCCGGCCCGCCCCGACCCGGCCGCCGAGGCGTACGCGGACGGCCTGGCGATGCTGCACGGCAACCACGCCCTCGCCTCGATCGACGCCCGGTTCTGCCGCGACCCCGACTGCGCCCTGACGCCCGAGGACGGCTGGGCGGTGGTCGACTCGGCCGGCTCCGTGCACGTCAACGTCCGCCGCCGGGCCGAACCGGCCGAGTGGGCCTGGGTGCTGGCGCACTGCCTGCTGCACCTGGGCTTCGGCCACGTGCCCGCCGCCGGTACCCCGCGCAAGGCCGGCGACGCGTACGAGCTGGCCGCCCGCTGCGCCGTGGTCAACCGCTTCCTGTCCTCCTTCTCGATCGGCCGGGCGCCGTTCGAACTGCCGGCGTCGGTGAGCGGCGACGAGGAGGAGCTGGCCGCCCGCTGGCGCCGGGACGGCCTGCCCCGGATCCCCGGCACCGCCGGGCGCGGCAGCGACCAGGTGCTGGCCACCCACCACCCGTACTGGGCGCCCGAGGACTGGACGGTCGGCTTCGCCGCCGCGCTCACCCGCACCATGTCCGCCGCGATGGACGTGGCCGGCGGGCGCCGCGAGGAGCTGACCGGCGCCCGGCTCCCGGAACGGCCGTGGACCCGCGCGCTGAACTGGTTCATCTCCTCCTACCCGCTGCTCGGCGGCATCGCGGCTGGCATGACGCTGGTCGCCGACGTCGAACTCGCCCGCGCCCAGGGCATCTCGGTCGCCGCGGTCAACGCCGGGGCCGGAGAGATCTACCTCAACCCGCTGCGCCACCACAGCGACGAGGAGTGGCGGTTCATCCTCGGCCACGAGATGCTGCACGCCGCGCTGAAGCACTCCGAGCGCTGCGGCGCCCGCGACCCCTACCTGTTCAACGTGGCCGCCGACTACGTGATCAACGGCTGGCTGGTCGAGATGGGCGTCGGCGAGATGCCCGAAGGACTGCTCCACGACCCGCAGTTGAAGGGCCTGTCGGCGGAGGAGGTCTACGACCGGATCGTCCGGGACCAGCGCCGGCTGCGCCGACTGGCCACCCTGGCCGGGAAGGGCCGGCCGGACGTCCTGGGCGAACCGCTCGGGGCGCCGCGCGACTACGTCGACCTGGACGACTTCTACCGACGTGGTCTGCAGCAGGGCTTCGAGCTGCACCGGCGCGAACGCGGGCTGCTCCCGGCCGGGTTGGTGGAGGAGATCCGCGCGCTGGCCCATCCGCCACTGCCCTGGGACGCGCAACTGGCCCGCTGGTTCGACGAGTTCGTCCCCTCGCCGACGGCCGTGCGGAGCTATGCCCGGCCCTCCCGGCGGCAGGCCTCCACCCCGGACGTCCCGCGCGCCGGACGGTACTTCCCGCCCGAGGAGGTGGCCCGCTGCACCTTCGGCGTCGTCCTCGACACCTCGGGCTCGATGAGCCGCACCCTGCTCGGCAAGGCGCTCGGCGCGATCGCCTCGTACGCCGCCGCCCGGGACGTCCCGGCCGCCCGGGTGGTGTTCTGCGACGCCGCGCCGCACGACGAGGGCTACCTGCCGGTGGACGACATCGCCGGACGGGTCCGGGTGCGCGGGCGCGGCGGCACCGTGCTGCAGCCGGGCGTCGACCTGCTGGAACGGGCCGAGGACTTCCCGCCCGGTGCGCCGGTCCTGGTGATCACCGACGGCGAGTGCGACGTGCTGCGGGTGCGGCGGGAGCACGCGTACCTCGTCCCGCAGGGCGCCGGGCTGCCGTTCACACCGCGCGGGCCGGTGTTCCGGCTGCGCTGACCCCACCGGCCGGGCGCGACGCTCGTGCGCAAGGCGTTCGTGCGCAAGGCGTTCGCGGCGCCGTCCGGTGGCGTTCTCCGGTGCGAGGTCCGGTCCGGTCGATCTCTGCGTCCGGCAAGTTCGGCGGGACAGGGCCCCGGCGCGAACCGCCGTCAGGCCCGGCCGGCCGTGGACTCCCGCACCTTCAGCGCCCACTCGTGCCGCCGCACGGCTCCGGGCTCGGCCGATCCTGCCAGCAGATCGCTGAGCAGGGCCGCGCAGGCCCGCCCGTACTCCGACGGGCGCAGGTCGACCGCGGTGACCTGGGGGCCGGAGCCGCGCGCCGCCGCTCCGTCGACGCAGGCGGCCACCAGCAGGTCCGATCCGACCCGCCGGCCTGCCCGGGCCGCGGCTGCCAGCACGCCGGGAACCGCACCGTCGGGGGCGCACACCACCGCGTCCGCGCCCGAGGCCCCGCCGATCAGGCTCGCGGTGGCCGCCTCGGCCTCGACCGGCGTCGTCGCGAACGGCACCGTCCGCACGGTCACCTCGATGCCCTCGCGCCGGCTCCAGGCACCGGCGGCCGTCCGGAGTGCGGCGGCCCAGTCGGAGCCGGGGCCGGGGACGAGCAGGGCCGGGCGCCGTGCGCCGCGCTCGGCCAGGTGGTCCAGCAGCGCGACCAGCGAGGCGGCGTTGTCGCACACCACGGCGCCGCTCGGCGCGACGCCCCCGCCCAGGTAGCGCTCGCCCGTGACCACCGGGACGCCCGCGGCCAGCAGGTCGGGGACCTCCGGGTCGTCGACCTCGGGGTCGATCACCAGGAGGCCGTCCACCCGCGAGGCGAGCCCGGCGCCGCCCGCCGTGCCGGGGGCGAGCAGGACGAGGTCCAGCCCGTCCTCCCGGGCCCGCTCGACCGCGCCGAACGCGAGGTTCATGTAGTAGTCGAGGCGGGTCGCGGTGCGCGGCAGGTGCAGTCCGATCGCGCCGGTGCTGGCACGGCGGAGGCTGCGCGCCGCGGTGTTCGGCCGGTAGCCGAGCTCCCGGGCCACGTTCCGGATGTGCTCGCGGGTGGTCTCGGAGACCCGGCCGGAGCCGCCGAGCGCGTTGGAGGCGGTGCTCTTGGACACCCCGGCCGCCCGGGCCACGTCGATCAGGGTCACGGAGCGGCTGGTCACAGCCCGGAAGTCTAGACGCATTCCCGCCTCGACCTCCGCTCCGGTCCGCCCGCTCTTGCTGGAACGTTCCAGCAATGCCTAGGATGCGCGCGCTGGAACGTTCCAGCACGGCTCGCCGGCTCCGACCCGGCCGGTGCGCCCGGAGGCGTGACCGCCGTGTCCGCCCCTGCCCGACCCGAACACCCAGGAGGCATCCGAATGACGCGCGGATTCGATGTTGTGGAGACCGGTATCGCCGACCTCCGAGCGGCACTGGAGAAGGGCGAGACCACCGCGGTCGAGCTGCTCGACGCCTACCTCGCGCGGATCGACGCCTACGACCGGCCCGGCACCGCCACCGCGCTCAACGCGCTGGTCGTGATGAACCCGGACGCCCGCGCCGAGGCCGAGGCCTCCGACGCCCGCCGCGCGCGCGGCGAGACGCTCGGCCCGCTGGACGGCATCCCGTACACCGCGAAGGACAGCTACCTCGCGAAGGGCCTCACCGCCGCCGCCGGTTCGCCGGCGTTCGAGCACCTGGTCGCCCAGCGCGACGCCTTCGCCATCGAGCGGCTGCGCGCGGGCGGGGCGGTCCTCATCGGCCTGACCAACATGCCGCCGATGGCCAACGGCGGCATGCAGCGCGGTGTGTACGGCCGTGCGGAGAGCCCGTACAGCGCCGACTGGCTCACCAGCGCCTACGGCTCGGGCTCGTCCAACGGCTCGGGCACCGCGACCGCGGCCTCGTTCGGCGCGTTCGGCCTCGGCGAGGAGACCTGGTCGTCGGGCCGGGCGCCCGCCTCGTACAACGCCCTGTGCGCCTACACGCCCAGCCGGGGCGTGATCTCCGTGCGCGGCAACTGGCCGCTCGTCCCGACCATGGACGTCGTCGTCCCGCACACCCGGACCATGGCCGACCTGTTCGAGCTGCTCGACGTCATCGTGGCGGACGACCCGGAGAGCCGCGGCGACCTGTGGCGCGCACAGCCGTGGATCCCGCTGCCCGCGCCGTCGCAGGTGCGCCCCGCGTCGTACCCGGCCCTCGCGCCCGCCGACGCTCCGACGGCCCGCGCCGCGCTCGCCGGCAAGCGCGTCGGCGTGCCCGGGATGTACATCAACGCCGACCCCGACGCCGGCACCAACCCCCACGGCGGCATCGGCGGCCAGACCGGCCAGCGGATCGACACCCGCCCCTCGGTGGTCGCCCTGTGGGAAGCCGCACGCCGTGACCTGGAAGCCGCCGGCGCCGAGGTGGTCGAGGTCGACTTCCCCGTCGTGTCGAACTACGAGTCCGACCGCCCCGGCGCGCCCTCGCTGCTCACCCGCGGCCTGGTCGGGCGGGACTTCCTCACCGTCGAGATCGAGGACCTGTCCGCCTGGGCGTGGGACGACTTCCTGCGGGCGAACGGCGACCCCGCGCTCGCCACCCTGACCGAGGTCGACGGCGACCGCATCTGGCCCAAGCAGGACGGCGAACTGCCGGACCGCTACGCCGGTTTCGACGACACGATCGCCGACTACCCGCGCTTCGTGCGCGAGCGGCCGTACGCGTCCTTCACCGACATGCCGCACCTGGAGCAGGGGCTCCGCGGACTGGAGGAGACGCGCCGGGTCGACCTGGAGGAGTGGATGGACGGCCTGGGCCTGGACGCCGTGGTGTTCCCCGCGGTCGCCGACGTGGGCCCGGCGGACATGGACGTCCGCGAGGCGTCCGCCGACCTCGGCTGGCGCAACGGCGTCTGGGTCGCGAACGGCAACCTGGTGCCCCGGCACCTCGGCATCCCGACGGTGACCGTGCCCATGGGCACCATGACGGACATCGGCATGCCCGTCGGTCTGACCTTCGCGGGCCGCGCCTACGACGACAACGCACTGCTGGCTCTGGCCGCTGCCTTCGAGGCGACCGGCAGCCGCCGGACGGAGCCGTCACGCACGCCGCGGCTCGCGGCGGAGTGACACCACCGCCGCCGGCGGCTCGTCCGCCATCGTCCTGACACCTGCGCCAGGACGATGGCGGACGAGCCCGTCGACCACGCCGGGGGACGGCTTCGGCAGGGCTGCACGCAGGCGGTTGACGAGGACCCGCGCCGCAGGACTCGCCGGTCCGGTGGCCCGCCAGGCGAGAGCGATGCGGGCCCGCATCTCGGGGCGGACGATCCGCAGCGTGCGGAGCCGTCCCGTGACGGTGGATTCGTCGTCGCCGTCCGGCAGAACGGCAACGCCCAGGCCCCGGGCGGCAAGCTGCACGAGCACCTGGGAGGCTGCCGCCTCGAAGGAGACGCGGGGGCGGAATCCCGCCTGCACACAGCCGCGTTCGAGCGCCGCGCGCACCCCGGTGCCGCGCGGCAGGCAGATCAGCGGCCGGTCGGCCAGATCCGCCAGCGGGACGCTCGTGCGGTCGACGGGGTCGAGCAGCGGATCGCCGGGTGCGAGAGCGGCGACCAGCGGGACGTCGATCACCGTGTGGAAGGCCAGTCCGGCCGGGGGCGTCTCCTCGGTCGGCCCGAGGACGGCGATGTCGAGTTCGCCGGCCAGCAGCGCGTCCTGCATCCGTTCCGTGGTGTCCTCGGTGAGTGCCACCTCCACCGAGGGGTGGGCGTCGTGGAAGTCCGCGAGGAAGTCCGGGATGTCGAAGGCGTGGCCGGTGGCGCCGGAGACCAGCCCGAGCGTGACCCGGCCGCGGAGCAGACCGGTGTAGGCATCCACCGTCTGCCTCACCGCGTCCGCCGCGGCCAGTGCGGCGCGGGCGTGCAACAGGACCGCCCGGACATCACCATGCAGGCGGCGATGGCCGTGTCGGTGGTCAGCTCCCTTACCCTGGCCACCCTGACACGCGGCACGGCCCGGGCCCTCGCGGGTACGGCAGGACTCCTGACCGTCACGTCCTTTCTGGTCACCCGGTTCGGGAACGTCCCGATCAACGGGCGCATCAAGCAGTGGGCCGTCACCGCGCCGCCCGCCGACCACGCGGAGATCCTCCACCGCTGGCAGCTGTTCAACAACGTCCGCACGCTCAGCGGCGTGCTGGCGTTCGCCGTCCTGATCTACGTCGCGCTGCGGCGGGAAGGCGTGGACTGCGGGTCAGGAAGCCCCCGGGGCCTGCGATGAACGCCAGGGTGGCCGATCGCCGTGCGGCGGCCGTGCAGCCACCCTGCGGGAATTGCCGTACGAACCGATCGTGCTCAGCCGGTGTCGTCCAGCCCCGGGTAGTAGCCGCGTTGGTACGGCGACAGATCGGAGGTGCTCAGCTGACCGGCGCTCTGGCAGATGGGGCAGACCCGCCTCGTGCCGCATTCCGCGCATCGGCTCCTCCGGTGTGACCGGCCGAGCACCCACCCGCGGCCACCGCATCCGGGACACCGGCCGAGGCCATCGCACTCTTGACGTCCTCGCCGCCCTGAAGGACTCCGTTGGGAAATTCGCAAACCGGGTAGGCGATCAAGCTGCCAGGTCGAGCGTGGCCAGGTGCGAAGTGCGGGTCTTGCCGAGTGGGGTGTCGGTGAGCCACGCGTCGAGCCGGATGAGGTTGATCGCGGTGGCGGCCAGTACGTTGCCGAGGTGGGTCTTGGGTAGTCCGGTGTAGCGGGTGCGGCGGATGCCGGTCCGGCGGACAGCCTGCGAGATCGTGCCCTCGACACCGGCCCGGACGTCGTACCGCTTCTTCCAGCCCTCGGTCTGCTGCTCTTGGCGGCGCTGCCAAAGGACTTGTTGCTGTTCGCGGGGCAGGAGCGTCAACTGGCGGCCGTACTTGCCGTTCGCGGCCTTGGTGCATTGCGGCCGCGCTGTGCACGGACCGCAGTCCTCGAATGCGAAGTGCACCCGGGTGATCGGGGTTCCGCTGGGTTTGCGCTGATCGGACCAGCTGACGCTGACCGCTCCGTGCGGACAAGTGACCCTCCGCGTGTCCCAGTCAACGGTGAAAGCGCTCTGGGGGATGTGCTCGCCCTCGTGACGCTCATGCATCGTGTCCGCTCCGACGGGTCCGAGCAGGTCGATCCGGTGCTGGTCGCGGGCGGAGACGATGTGGGCGGCGGTGACATAGCCGGCGTCCACGGCGTGCTCGTCTGGGAGTAACTCCCTTGCGGCCAGGCCATCGTGGACGGTCTCGGTGACCTCGGTGTCGCCAACGGTCGCGTCGGTGGTGACGACATAGGTGATCACATGCGGAGCGTCGATCTCACAGGTCTCACTCAGATGGGTCTTGTAGCCGCACCAGCCCGAGCCCCGCTTCACGCCATAGCGGGCGTCCGGGTCGTAGGGCGAGGCCATACGGCATCTGCCCGGCGGGAGGTCCTTCGCCTCCCGCCAGCGCACCCTCACCGTCACGGTGGTACTGCTCCACCCAGGCCCGGCGCAGGACCTGGACGGCGGGGATCTCCCGCAGCCAGGTGGGCGCGTCGGGGCTCAAGACGGCTTCCAGGACGGTGAAGCCGTCCCGGCCGACCTGCTCGGCCCACTCGGTGCGGACGTTCTCCCCTTGGGGAAGCGGTAGGAGTCGATCCGGGCGCCGTAGCGCTCGACCCAGTCGGTAGTGACATGGCCCGCCAGCCACTGCGGAGCCGCCGCGGCCAGAGCCTCCAGCGCCGCCCGTAGCGTCTCGCCGACGAACTCCATCCGGTTCAACACCCGCACCGCGGCCAGAACATGCGTGGAATCCGTCCGCTGGCGACCGCCGGCCCGCAGCAGCCCGAGCCCGCGGATCCGCTCCAGGACCAGCTCCAGGACCATCTCCTCCAGACCGTGCTCGATCAGCCGGGCACGGAAGCCGCCCAGGACGGAGAAGTCGAAGCCAGGGTCGTCCAGCTCAAGCCCGAGCAGGAACTTCCAGTCCATCCGGGCCCGGACCTGGTCAGCGGCCTGCCGGTCGCTGAGCCCCTCCGCGTACTGCAGCACCGACACCAGCGCCAGCGCCCCGGGCGAGATCGCCGGCCGACCCCGCGCTGGGAACGCCTCGGCAAACGACTCGTCCTCGAACAGCGGCCCGAGCGCCTCCCGGATGCGGATCGCCAGCGTTCCTTTCGGAAACGACGCACGCACCACCCGCGCGGTCAGCTCCGGCACCCCGACGTCGCGCCGCGACTCCAGCGACATCCGACCCCCTTGATCGACGACAAGCCGATCCTGACAGTCCCGACCATCCGCCATCACCGGTTTGCGGATTTCCCAACGGAGTCCTGAAGGGCGGCGATTCCCGCCTACCGCGCCGTTGAAGGCTGCGGAGTCGGGTGGGTTCCTGCTTCGCTGCGCGGTGCCGGGACGAGTCCCGGTCTTACCTGCGCTCCACAGGCTGACACGGCCAGTCCGGCCGCCTTGGCGACGTTGACCGCCGCGTTGATGTCCCGGTCCAGGACGGCTCCGCATGCGCCACAGGTCCACTCACGGACGTGCAGGGGCTTGGGGCCGTCCTTGACGCCGCACCGCGAGCACACCTGGGAAGTCGGCTCGAACCGGCCGATCTTCACGAAGGTGCGCCCGTACCGGGCGGCCTTGTACGCCAACATCGACGTGAACGCCGACCATCCGGCATCGTGCACGGACTTGGCCAGGCGCGTGCGGGCGAGTCCCTTCACCGCCAGGTCCTCCACGGCGACCGCTTGGTTCTCGCGGATCAGCCGGGTGGAGAGCCGGTGATGGAACTCGCGGCGCGCGTCGGCGACCCGCGCGTGAGCGCGGGCGACCTTCAGCCGGGCCTTGTCCCTGTTGCGGGAGCCCCTTTCCTTGCGGGAGAGGGCACGTTGGGCTTTCTTCAGGCGCTCCTCGGCGCGGCGCAGGAAGCGCGGGCTGTCGACCTTGGTCCCGTCAGAGAGGACGGCGAAGTGCCCGAGACCGAGGTCGATGCCCAGCTCGGGCCCCGCCTCGGGCAGCACCTCTTCCGGGCCGGTCTCCACGACGAAGCTCGCGAAGTACCGACCCGCGCTGTCCTTGACCACGGTCACTGTGGACGGTGTCGACGGCAGGCAGCGGGACCACTTCACCTTGAGGTCGCCGATCTTCGGCAGGCGCAGCTTCCGCCCCGGCGTGACCGACCAGCGGGCGTTGGCCGTGAAGCGGACGGCCTGCCGGGTGTCCTTGCGGGACTTGTACCGGGGTGCGCCCGTGCGGGGGCGCGTGCCCTTCAGGCCGTCGAAGAAGTTCCGGTACGCGGTGTCCAGGTCGCGCAGCGACTGCTGGAGGACGACCGCCGAGACCTCGCCGAGCCACGCCCGCTCGGGGGTGTTCTTCGCCTCGGTGATCAGCTGCTTCGACAGGTCCCCGGTCTTCGGGAACGGCATGCCTTCGCTGCGGGCGCTCTCCCGAGCGCGGAGCGCATCGTTGTAGACCACCCGCGCACACCCGAACGCCCTTGCCAAGGCCGCGCGCTGACCGGCGCTCGGGTACAGGCGGAAGCTGTACCGAAGCTGCATACGCATCACGATACACAATTGGTTTACGGGTACCGATGAGAACGTTCGCACAGGCCGCCACTGTGTCTTCCGAATGCATGTCCACTTGGTCTTCGTGACGAAGTACCGCACTCCGTCTTCGCCGACCGGCACCTGACGCGCTGCGAGGAGATCATGCAAGCCGTGTGTGAGGACTTCGAAGCCGAGTTGATGGAGTTCAACGGCGAGGCCAACCACGTCCACCTGCTGGTGAACTTCCCCCCGAAGGTCGCCGTGTCCAGGCTCGTGAACTCCCTCAAGGGCGTGTCCTCACGCCGGGCTCCGCCACGAGTTCCCCGACCTCGTCCGCCACTACTGGCGGGCACAGCGCCTGTGGTCCGGCTCGTACTTCGCCGGGTCGGTCGGCGGTGCGCCGCTCAGCATCGTGCAGCAGTATATCGAGCAGGAGAACCGGCCACTCCGACCCTGGCCGAGGTGAACAGCGCGGATCCCTGCACACAGCCGAGGTCAGACCAGTTCACCGATTCGCTTCACCACCGGGCCGAAGCCCGGTGCACTGCGAATACATCCGGTAGCCAGGGGTGAGGGTGTCCGGCGTCACCACCGGCTCCGGTGCAAGCTCCGGCTCCGGTTGCCGGACCGGTTGCGGCGGGCACAGTGCCAGCGCCGGCGTCTGTCCGCGGAACGCCACGGCGGGTGTGTCGTCGCTCGTCATGACGCGGATGCCGTTGCCGTCCCGGTGGGCGACGACCACGGTCCAGAGGATCCCGTCATCGTTCTCCTGTGACGTGGTGACGTCCCAACCGGCCTCGTGGAGGAGGAAGGCCGCACGCGAGGCCGTCTCGGCAGCGGTGGCGGTCCTGGGACGATTGCCCTGGTACATCGTCGAGTAGTGGTAGCGCAGCGGATCGCACCGGTCGGCAACCTTCGGCTCGTCGAGGGACAGCCGGCGCAGGTGGACACGAACGGTCAAATCGGTGATCAGCGCCACCAGTTGCCCGCGCAGGGACCGGCCCAGCCGGTCCAGTTCGTCACGCGCCTGCGAATTCTCGTCCATGTGGCCCCTTGGTCGTGGAACGTATCACGGGGCCGGCTCTCGTGGCCGTCCGGCGGGCGGGCGAGAGCTCGGCTGTGCGCGCCGCTTCACCCGTCCGTGAGTGGTGCCGGGGGTGGGCGTTGTCGCTCCCGGTCCCGCGCGCCGGCGGGTGGTGCGGGAACTCGGCGCCCACCGATTCGAATCCAATTCATCGGACCATCCGGAAATCGGATCGTGCAGTGTTCGGGTGTGCCGCACATTCAGGTCGTACAGAAAGGTCGTGGACACTCGCATGAGTGAACCCTGCGGAAGTGGTTTGGCTCCGGTGGACATGGTTCGACTACGGTGACCATGAGATCGGGCGGCGCGTGCCGGTGTGCCGGAATTCGGTTCGGTGGGTGAATCCCGGATTCCGCGGCGGAATGCTTCCGTCCACCCGGCTGTGGGCTGCTCCGGTGTTCGCAGTGCCCGGGTTCCCTGTCATGCCTGTGTGTAGAGAGGACGGAGCATCATGCCGCCCGTAGTACCGCCCTTCCTGATCGGCCTCGTCGTCGCGCCCCTGGCCAAGCGTCTGCTCAAGCCGCTGGTGCGCGGAGTCGTCAAGACGTCCGTCGGCATCGCGATGGAGGTGAAGAAGGCCGCCCAGGAGGCCGGGGAGAACATCCACGACCTCGCAGCCGAGGTGGCCGCCGACATGGTGGCGGCCCAGATCGCCGCCGGTGACGCCGGGGCCCGCTCGGGCGACGGTCAGCACGTCAGCGGGAACGGCGCCCCGGGCGCCGTGAAGGACGAGGCCGCCGGAGTCGGGCGGGTCGAGCGGCCGGAGGGGGATCCGAGGGCCCCGAAGATCCGCGCGACCGCCGGCACCGCCGCCGGCAAGACGCACTGACGGCCCGTCCGTCCCCCGGCCGCCGTCGGGCGTGCATGGCCTTCGATCGATTGCGAAGGAATGCAGTCCGGCGGCGGCCGACCGCGGGCCTTTCGGCCGAACCGCATCCGCCTCCAGAATTCCCACTCCGTCGCCGCACTCCGTCCTGTCCGTGACGGTAATCCGCGACCCTCGCAAACAGGTGATCGTACACATGCCATCGCTACTGGGCGCCGCAGCCGGATTCCGCTCCGTGGAATTGGAAGCGAGCCCTCGCTCGGTCATTCCGGGCCGTCAGCGCTGGGACGTCAAGCTGGTGCTCGGACGGCCCAGGACGGCCGAGATCCTCGCCGCCGCGCTGCGCCGCATTCCCGGGATCACCGAGGCCCGGGCCAACCCGGTCACCGGCGGGGTGCTCGTCCGGCACGACGCCCGGGTGCGTGCCGCGGACGTCGGCCGGATCGTCCGCAGGGCGGTCGCCCTGGTCGCGGAGGATCCGACCGGAACGGCCGCCCCGGCCCGGCCCGCCGCCGCCCCGGCCCCGCGGGCGGACCGGGGCCTGGTCGTGCGACCGGTGCTCGCCGTCGGAGGCGGCGTGGCGGCCGGGGTCGCGCTGATCCGCGGGTCGGCGCTCAGCAGGCAGCTGGTGGCGGTGGGCGGGGTGGCCGCGGCGACCGCTGCCGTCCTCCGCAAGGCCTGGCGCAGAACGCTCGACGCGTCCCGGGACGCGGTCGGGCCCGGCGCCGAACACCACCCCCTGCTGGAGATCGTCGGACCGCACCGCCGCCGCCTCTACCGGGCCGCCGCGCTCTCGGTCTCCTGCCAGGTCTCCGAGATGGCGCTCGGCACCTTCCTCGGCTGGACCGGACTGGTCCTGATCAAGGGCGAGGCGGCGCCCCTGGTCAGCCTCGGCCTGACCACCGCGTCCGCCCAACTCTGGGGACTGGCCGGGCTGGTGGCCGCCGCCTGTGCCGCCGTGGCGGGTCTCTCGTACGCCTCGAACCTCCAGTGGCGAGGGCTCGGCCAGGACATCGAGCACGACTGGCGGAGCCGCACCTACCGGCACGTCCAGCACCTCGAACTCGGGCAGCTGGAGGGCGAGCGGACCACCCGGGTGGCCGGGGCGCTCACCGACGACGTCGGCCAGCTGGGCGCCTTCTTCGCCGGCCCGGCCAACGACGTACTGCAGCTGGGCACCAGCCTGGCGCTCCTGGTACCGGCGTTCCTGCTGCTGGCGCCGCAGATCGCCTGGATCGCGTTCCTGCCCATCCCGGTCATCGCCTGGCTGTCGCTGCACCACCAGGACAGGGCCGCGGCCGACTACGCCGTCTCCGGCGAGCGCCGGGCCGTGCTGCGCAGCCAGGTGATCAACTCGCTGGAGGCCGGAGCCACCGTCAAGAGCTTCTGCACCGAGGACTACGAGGCCGAACGCACCGACGAGTTGAGCGAGGCGGCCCAGGAGGGCAACCGGCAGACCGACCGGAGCACCATCCGCCACGCCGAGACCGTCCGGGCCTGCACCACCGCATCGATGGCCGGCACCCTGCTGATCGGCGGTCGCTCGGTGCTCAACGGCACCCTGCGCTTCGAGGTGTTCAGCCCGTTGATCGGGCTGCCCCAGATGCTGCTGTTGCGGATGAGCCGGCTCGGCGGCATCGTCGACCAGTACCAGCGCACCCTCGCCTCGTACGACCGGGTCCAGCGGCTGCGCGCCCTACCCGTCGAGGCCGACGGCAGCACCGGGACGCTCGACCTTGCCGAGGTACGGGGCGAGATCGTCCTCGACGGGGTCACCTTCGCCTACCCCGGCCGGCCGGCGGCGCTGGAGGACCTCTCGCTGACCGTCCCCGCCGGGCAGGTGACCGCCCTGGTCGGCGCGACCGGCTCCGGCAAGACGACGATCGCCAAACTGCTGATGCGCTTCCAGGACGCGGAGTCCGGCAGCGTCCTGCTCGACGGACAGGACGTCCGGGACCTCCGGCGGCACGACCTGCGCCACGCCATCGGCTTCGTCGCCCAGGACCCGTTCCTCTTCGACGGCAGCATCGCGGACAACATCCGCTACGGCAGCTTCGGCGCCTCCGACGAGGCCGTGGTCCAGGCCGCCACCATGGCCGAGGCGCACACCTTCATCGCGACGCTGCCGGACGGCTACGACACCCTGATCGGCGAACGCGGCGCCGCGCTCTCCGGCGGCCAGCGGCAGCGGATCGCCCTGGCGCGCGCGATCCTCAAGGACTCACCGGTCGTCGTCCTCGACGAGGCCACCTCCGCCGTGGACAACGAGACCGAGGCCGCCATCCAGCGCACGCTCCGCCGGTTCGCGGCCGACCGGACGATGCTCGTCATCGCCCACCGGCTCTCCACGGTCCGCCACGCCGACCGGATCTACGTCATGGACAAGGGCGGTGTCGTCGCCGAACAGGGCACCCACGACGAACTCCTCGCCCAGCACGGACTCTACGCATCCCTCTGGCAGCTCCAGGCCGGCGAACTCGCCGCCTGACCGCAGCAGCCGCGACCGCCCGCCCGCCGACCGCGTGACGACACCGCGGTCGGTGCGGTCCGGCGTGCCCCGCCACCACGCCTGCCCACACTTTCGGAGGTTACCCCCATGTCCCGTCGCGACGGCGACGCCCTTCCCCTGACAGCCGCCCAGCGCGAGATCTGGCTCGCCGAGCAGCGCTCCCGGACGCCGATCCCGGGCTACCGCGTGGGCGAGTGCCTGGAGATCCACGGGCCGGTGGACCGGGAGCTGTTCGAGACCGCGCTGCGCCGGGTCGTCGACGAGGTCGACGCCCTGCACGTGACCTTCGTGGACGAGGGCGAGGGCCCGCGCCAGGTCCTCCGGGAGAGCTGGGACTGGGCACCCGCGCACCTCGACCTCAGCGGGGAGCCCGACCCCCGCGCGGCGGCCGTGGAGTGGATGGAGCGGGACCTGCTGCGGCCGCTGGACCTCGCCCGTGACCCGCTGTTCGGCCACGCGCTGATCAAGGCGTCACCGGCGGAATTCCTCTGGTACCTGAACTACCACCACGTCGTCCTGGACGCGATCAGCAGCTCCATGCTCCGGCAGCGGGTCGGCGAGGTGTACTCGGCGCTCGCCGAGGGCGGCGCCGTGCCGCCGTGCCCGTTCGGCTCGCTGCGCGACCTGGTCGACAGCGACGCCGCCTACCGCGCGTCCACCGACTTCGCCGCCGACCGCGCCCACTGGACCGAGCGGTTCGCCGACCTGCCCGCCCCGACCCGGCTCACCGACACCGCGGCGACCGACCCGCACCGCGCCCTCCGGCTGGCCGAGGAGCGGGAGCTGCGCCGGCCGGAGGCCCTGCGGGCGGCGGCCGGACGTTCCGGCGTCCGGTGGTCGCGGCTGCTGATCGCGGCCACGGCGCTCTACGTCCACCGGCTGACCGGCAACCGGGACGTGGTGCTCGCCATGCCCGTCACCGCCCGTCGGGGCGCCGACCGCGACCTGATGTCGGTGCCGGGCACGATGTCCAACGTGGTGCCGCTGCGGCTGACGCTGCGGCCGGACATGCCGTGGCGCGAACTCGTCGCCCAGGCGGCGCGGGAGGTCGAGACGGCCCTCGCCCACGAGCGCTACCGCAGTGAGGACCTGCTGCGGGACCTCGGCGCCCCGGGCGGCATCGGGACGGCGTTCCCGTTGATCGTCAACATCATGGCCTTCAACTCCCGGCCGAGCTTCGCCGGGCACCCGGCCTCCGTGCACCACTTCGTGTCCGGGTCGACCACCGACCTCGCCGTCTGGGTCTTCGACTACCGGGACGGCAACCCGCCGCTGCTCCGGCTGCACGGCGCGCCGGAGGCGTACGGCCCCGACGACCTCGCCGCCCACCGGCAGCGGCTGCTCTCGCTGCTGGACACCCTCGCGGACTGCGACCAGGACGAGCCGGTGGGCCGGATCGAACTGCTCACCGCCGAGGAGCGACGCGAGCCGGCGGTGCTCGGCGCCGGACCGGTGGCGCCGGCCCCGGCCGAGAGCCTGCCGGAGCTCTTCCGGGCGCACGTGCGGGCGACCCCGGACCTGGTCGCGCTGGTGTGCGGGGACGTATCGCTGACGTACGCGGAGCTGGACGGGCGGGCCAACCGGCTGGCGCACGCCCTGATCGCCCGGGGAGCGGGCCCGGAGCGGCTGGTGGCGGTGGCCCTGCCGCGCTCGGCGGAGCTGGTGGTGGCGATCCTCGCCGTGCTGAAGACCGGCGCCGCGTACGTCCCGGTCGACCCCGAGTACCCGACCGCGCGGATCGCCTACCTGCTCGACGACGCCCGGCCGGCCCTGCTGGTCACGGACTCCCGCAGCGAGGAGCGGCTGCCCGCGGCCGGGCCCGCAGACCGGCTGGTGCTCGACCACCCGGAGACGGCCGCCCTGGTGGCCGGCTGCCCGGCGGCCGACCCGATGGTGGCCGTCGACCCGCGCCACCCGGCGTACGTCATCTACACCTCGGGCTCCACCGGACGGCCCAAGGGCGTGGCGCCGACCCACGGCGGCCTGCTCGACCTGCTCACCGACCTCCGCGAGGTGCACCTCGCGCCGGTGCTGGAGGAGCGGCCGCGGCTGCGGGTGGCGCTGACCACCTCGGTGTCCTTCGACGCCTCCTGGAACCAGCTGCTCGCCCTGTTCGGAGGCCACGAGCTGCACGTCCTGGAGCACGCGACCTGGACCGACCCGGACGCCTTCGTCTCCTACTCCGTGCGGTGCGGGCTGGACTTCGTCGAAGCCACCCCGTCGTACCTCCAGGTACTCCTCTCCCACGGGCTGCTGAGCGATCCCGGGCGGAGTCCGGTCGTGGTCGCGGCGGGCGGCGAGGCCGTCCCGGAACGGCTCTGGGAGCAGCTGCGGTCGGCGGCGGGGGTGCGCTGCCTCAACCTCTACGGACCGTCCGAGTGCACCGTCAACTCGGTGGTGGCGACGGTTGGTTCGAGCCCGCACCCGGTGATCGGCCGGCCGGTGACCAACGCCCGGCTGCACGTGCTCGACGGCGCCCTGCGGCCGGTGCCGGCCGGTACGGCGGGCGAGCTGTACATCGCGGGCGCGGGGCTGGCCCGCGGCTACCTCGACCGGCCGGGGCTGACCGCAGGGCGGTTCGTCGCGGACCCGTTCGGGCCGAACGGATCGAGGATGTACCGCACCGGGGACGTGGTGCGCTGGGACGCCTGCGGCAACCTGGAGTTCCTCGGCCGCACGGACGACCAGGTGAAGATCCGCGGCTTCCGGGTCGAGCTCGGTGAGATCGAGGCCGTCCTCGCCGAGCACCCGCAGGTCGCCCGGGCCGCCGTGCTGGTGCGCACCGAGGAGGAGCCCCGGCTGGTGGCCTACGCGGTGCCCGAGCCCGGCACCACCGTGACCGACACCGCCCTGCGCGACCACCTGCGGGACCGGCTGCCCCGGCACATGGTGCCGGCCGCGTACGTGCTGCTGGACGCGCTGCCGCTGACCCCGAACGGCAAGCTCGACCGGCGGGCCCTGCCGGCGCCCGAGCGGCAGCCCGCCGCGCCGGGCCGTGCCCCGCGCACCGCGACCGAACACCTGCTCGTGGGGCTGTTCGCCGAGGTGCTCGGGGTGGCCGAGCCCGGGCCGGACGAGAGCTTCTTCGACCTCGGCGGGCACTCCCTGCTGGCCACCCGGCTGGTCGCCCGGGCCCGCACGGTCCTCGGTGTGGAGCTGCGGCTCGGCGACCTGTTCGACGCGCCGACGGTGGCGGAACTGGCGGCCGCCGTGGACGTCGCGGGCCGGGCGCGTCCGGCGCTGGGGCGGCGCGACCGGCCGGAGACCGTTCCGCTGTCCTTCGCGCAGCAACGGCTCTGGTTCCTGCACCGCATGGAGGGCCCGAGCGCCACCTACAACATCCCGCTGACCCTGCGTCTCTCCGGAAGCCTGGACCAGCGCGCCCTGGAGACCGCCCTGGGGGACCTGGTCGAGCGGCACGAGAGCCTGCGCACCGTCTTCCCGGTGGTCGACGGCGTGCCGTGCCAGCGGGTGCTGGACCTCGACGCGGCACGGCCCCGGCTGCGGGTGACCGAGCTCGGCGAACGCGAGCTGCCGGAGCGGCTGGCACAGGCGGCCCGGTACGGGTTCGACCTCGCCGAGGAACCGCCGCTGCACGCCGAACTCTTCCGGCTGGCGGCCGAGGAGCACGTCCTGCTGCTCGTGGTGCACCACATCGCCGGAGACGGCTGGTCGGCGGGGCCGCTCTCGCGGGACCTGACGACCGCCTACGCGGCCCGCGCCGAGGGCGCGAAGCCGGAGTGGTCGCCGCTGCCCGTCCAGTACGCCGACTACGCCCTCTGGCAGCGGGAGCTGCTCGGCGACGGTGCGGACCCGGACAGCCTGCTGAACGACCAACTCGGCTACTGGCGGGAGCAGCTGGCGGGCCTGCCGGAGCAGGTCGAGCTGCCGTTCGACCGGCCCCGGCCGGCGGCGATGTCCTACCGGGGCGCCCACCTGCCGGTGCGGATCGACGCCGAGCTGCACCAGGGCCTGCGGACGCTCGCCCGCGACGGCGGGGCCAGCCTCTTCATGGTGCTCCAGGCCGGGCTGGCCGCGCTGCTGGGCAAGCTCGGCGCCGGCAGCGACGTCCCGATCGGCACCCCGATCGCCGGGCGCACCGACGAGGCCCTGGACGACCTGGTCGGCTTCTTCGTCAACACCCTGGTGCTGCGCACCGACCTCTCCGGCGACCCTTCGTTCACCGAGCTGCTCGGCCGGGTGCGCGGCGACGCGCTGGCCGCGTACGCGCACCAGGACGTGCCGTTCGAGCACCTGGTGGAGGCGCTGAACCCGACCCGGACACTGGCGCACCACCCGCTGTTCCAGACCATGCTCACCCTGCAGAACGCGCCGCTCGGCACGTTCGACCTGCCGGGGCTGCGGGTGGCGACCGACCTGGTCCACACCGGGACGGCCAAGTGCGACCTGACCTTCGTCCTGGCCGAACAGCCCGACGGCCTCTCGGGCGTCCTGGAGTACAGCACCGACCTGTTCGACGCGGCCAGCGCCGCCGGGATCGTCGAGCGGTGGCTGCGGCTGCTGCGCGCCGTGGTCGCCGACCCCGGCCGGCGGATCGGCCGCGTGGACGTGCTGTCCGCCGAGGAGCTCGCCGCGCTGCTCCCGGCCCGTGCCGACCGGGGCGAGGAGTCGCCGGAGCGCGGCCTGACCGCGCTGTTCGAGCGGCAGGTGCGGGCGAACCCGGCCGCCGTCGCCCTGACGGACGGCGAAGTAGCCCTGACCTACGGCGAGTTGAACGCCCGTGCGAACCGGCTCGCGCACGCCCTGATCGACCGGGGTGTCGGCCCCGAGCAGCTGGTGGCGCTGGCCCTGCCGCGCTCGGCGGAGCTGGTCGTGGCGGTGCTCGCGGTGCTCAAGGCCGGCGCCGCCTACCTGCCCGTCGACCCGCGCTACCCGGCCGCCCGGATCGCCTACCTGCTCCAGGACGGCCGGCCCGCGCTGCTGGTGACGACCGGCGCGACCGGGGAGCTGCCGGGAGCGGACGGCGTGGAGCGGCTGCTGCTGGACACCGCCGACCTGGACGCACAGCCGGACACCGACCCGCAGGTCGCGGTCGATCCCGGTCAGGCGGCCTACGTCATCCACACCTCCGGCTCCACCGGCAACCCCAAGGGCGTCGTGGTCCCGCACCGGAACGTGGTGCGGTTGTTCCGGACGACGGAGGAGCTGTTCGGGTTCGCCGCCGAGGACGTCTGGACCCTGTTCCACTCCTACGCCTTCGACTTCTCGGTGTGGGAGCTGTGGGGCGCGCTCCTGCACGGCGGCCGGCTGGTGGTCGTGGACCACGAGACCAGCCGCTCGCCCGGCCGGTTCCTGGAGCTGCTCGCCCGCGAACGGGTGACGGTGCTCAACCAGACGCCGTCCGCCTTCTACCAACTGATGCAGGCGGACCAGGAAGCGGGGCTCGAACTCGCCCTGCGCACCGTGGTGTTCGGCGGTGAGGCGCTGGAGCACGCCCGGCTCGCCGGCTGGTACGCGCGGCACGCGCAGGACGCGCCGCGGCTGGTCAACATGTACGGCATCACCGAGACCACCGTGCACGTCACCCACGCCCGGCTCGCCGGTACCGGAGCCGCCGCGGGGCAGATCGGCACGGCCCTGCCGGACCTGCGGACGTACGTGTTGGACGCCGGCCTGCGCCCGGTCGCCCCGGGCGTCGCGGGCGAGCTGTACGTGGCGGGCCCCGGCCTGGCCCGCGGCTACCTGAACCGGCCCGGCCTGACCGCCGGGCGGTTCGTCGCCGACCCCTTCGGCCCGGCCGGGTCCCGGATGTACCGCAGCGGCGACGTGGTGCGCCGGTCCGCCGACGGCGGCCTGCGCTACGTCGGCCGGGCCGACCAGCAGGTGAAGGTCCGCGGCTTCCGGATCGAGCTCGGCGAGATCGAGGCGGCGCTGGCCGCACACCCCGGCGTCGCCCAGGTGGCCGTGCTGGCCCGGCAGGACCGCGCCGACGACACCCGGCTGGTCGCCTACCTGGTCCCGGCCGCCGGCGCCGCGCCGCACCCGGCCGACCTGCGCGGGCACCTGGCCGGGCGGCTGCCGGAGTACATGGTGCCGGCCGCGTTCGTCACCCTGGAGAGCCTGCCGCTGACCGCCAACGGCAAGCTGGACCACCGGGCCCTGCCCGCCCCCGACCTCGCCCCGGCGGCCTCCACCCGCGCGCCGCGCACCCCGCAGGAGCGGATCCTCTGCGAGCTGTTCGCCGAGGTCCTGGGCGTGGCGTCGGCCGGCGTCGAGGACGGCTTCTTCGACCTGGGCGGCCACTCGCTGCTGGCCACCCGGCTGGCCGCCCGGATCCGCACGACGCTCGGCGTGGAGATGCCGCTGCGCACCCTGTTCGAGGCGCCGACGCCGGAGGGCCTGGCCGCCGCGCTGGTGGCGGCAGGACCGGCGCAGGCCGCGTTGGTGCCGTACCCGCGTCCGGCGCGTGTCCCGCTGTCGTTCGCCCAGCGGCGGCTCTGGTTCCTGCACCAGCTGGAGGGCGCCAGCGGCAACTACGACATCCCGCTGGCCTGGAGGCTGTCCGGCCCGCTCGACCGGAAGGCGCTGCACGCGGCCCTGACGGACGTGGTGACCCGGCACGAGGCCCTGCGGACGGTGTTCCCGGTGGTCGACGGTGTGCCGTACCAGCAGGTGCTGGACGTCGCGGCGGCCCGCCCCGCGCTGGCCGTGCGCCGGACGACGGAGGACGGTCTGCCCGGTGAGCTGGCGGCGGCACAGGCCCACCGGTTCGACCTGGAGTCCGAACTACCGCTGCACGCGGAGCTGTTCGAGCTGGCGCCGGACGAGCACGTGCTGCTGCTGGTACTCCACCACATCGCCGGCGACGGCTGGTCGCTCGGCCCGCTGGCCGCCGACCTCACCCGGGCGTACGCGGCGCGCTGCCGCGGCGAGGAGCCGCAGCGGGAGCCGCTGCCCGTCCAGTACGCCGACTACACCCTGTGGCAGCACGAGCTGTTCGGCGATGCCGCCGACGGCGACAGCCCGTTCGCCCGCCAGGCGGCCTACTGGACGGAGGCGCTGGCCGGCCTGCCGGACCAGCTCCGCCTGCCCGCCGACCGGCCCCGCCCGGCGGTCGCCTCGCACCGGGGCGGATTCGTGCGCGCCGAGCTGGACGCGGAGCTGCACCGCGGGCTGCGCGAGCTCGCCCGCACCAACGGCACCAGTCTGTTCATGGTGCTCCAGGCCGGGCTCGCGGCCCTGCTCACCAGGCTCGGCGCGGGCGACGACATCCCGGTCGGCAGCCTCACCGCCGGCCGCGGCGACCAGGCGCTGGACGAGCTGGTCGGCTACTTCGTCAACACCCTCGTGCTCCGGACGGACACCTCGGGCGACCCGACCTTCGCCGGGTTGCTCGGCCGGGTCCGGGACACCGCGCTGGCCGGCTACGCGCACCAGGACCTGCCGTTCGAGCACCTGGTCGAGGCGCTCAACCCGGTGCGGTCGCTCTCCCACCACCCGCTGTTCCAGGTCATGCTGGTCCTGCAGAACAACGCCCGGGCCGAGTTCGCCCCGCCCGGACTGCGGGTCGGCGAGCTGGAGCTGACCACCACCGCGGCCAAGTTCGACCTGGTGTTCTCGCTGGCCGAGCGGCACGCCGCGGACGGCTCCCCGGCCGGGATCGACACGTTCGTGCAGTTCGCGAGCGACCTGTACGACCAGGCCACCGTCGAGACGATGGTCGCGCGCCTGGTCCGGCTGCTGACCGCGGCCGTCGCCGACCCGCAGCTGCGGATCGGCCGCCTCGACCTGCTGTCCGCCGACGAGCGGCGTGAGCTGCTGCCCGCCGCCGAGGAGTCGGCGGTCACCGCGAGCGTGGTGGAGGCCTTCGCGGCGCAGGTGGCGGCGACGCCGGAGGCCGTCGCCCTGGCCTCCGCGGACGTCGAACTGACGTATCGTCAGCTCGACGCACGGGCCAACCGGTTCGCGCATGCGCTGATCGCCCGCGGGGTCGCTCCGGAACAGGTCGTGGCGCTCGCGCTGCCGCGGTCCGTGGAGTTCGTGGTGGCCGTCCTGGGCGTGCTGAAGACGGGAGCCGCCTACCTGCCGGTGGACCCGGTGTATCCGGAGTCCCGGATCGCGTTCATGCTGGAGGACGCGCGGCCGAGCGTGGTGATCGACGATCCGGCGACGGTGGCCGAGATGTCGGAGGCGCCCGACTGGCCGGAGACCGATCCGGCCGTCGCCGTGGACGCGCGGCACGCGGCGTACGTGATCTACACCTCGGGCTCGACCGGTCGGCCCAAGGGCGTGGTGGTGAGCCATGCGGGCGTGCCGGCCATGGTGGCGGCGCAGGTCGCGCGGCTCGGGATCACCGCCGGGAGCCGGGTGCTCCAGTTCTCCTCGCCGAGCTTCGACGTCTCGCTGTGGGACATCCTCGGCGCCCTGCTCACCGGCGCGACCCTGGTGCCGGCACCCGCGACCGAGCCGGTCGCCGCGCTGACCGACCCGGATCTCGCCCTCACCCACGCCACGGTGCCGCCGTCCGTGCTGGCGGCGCTCCCGCCGGATGCCGTCGACGTGCCGACGCTGGTGGTGGCGGGCGAGGCCTGCCCGCCGGAGCTGGTGACGCGCTGGGCGGCGGGCCGACGGATGATCAACGCCTACGGCCCGACCGAGACGACGGTCGTCGCGACGATCAGCGAGCCGCTGTCGCCGGGGTCGGGCGTGCCGCCGATCGGCCGTGCCGTCGCGGGCCTCCGGGCGTACGTGCTGGACCAGCGGCTGGGCCTGGTGCCGCCGGGCGTGACCGGGGAGCTGTACCTGGCCGGCCAGGGGCTGGCGCGCGGCTACCTGAACCGACCCGGACTGACGGCCGGTCGCTTCGTGGCCTGCCCCTTCGGCCCGGCCAGCGCCAGGATGTACCGCACCGGCGATCTGGTGCGCCTCCGTGCCGACGGTCAGCTGGAGTACGTCGGCCGGGCCGACGACCAGGTGAAGGTGCGCGGCTTCCGGATCGAGCTCGGCGAGATCGAGACGGCCCTGGCCGAGCACCCGCAGGTGGGCCAGGTCGCGGTGATCGCCCGGAAGGACCGCGCCGAGGACACCCGCCTGGTCGCCTACCTGGTGCCCGGCACCGGGGCGGCGCTCCGGCCGGAGGACCTGCGGACGCACCTGCGCGACCGGCTGCCGGACTACATGGTGCCCGCCGCGTTCGTCGCCCTCGACGCCCTGCCGCTGAACGCCAACGGCAAGCTCGACCGGCGCGCCCTGCCCGAGCCCGAGTTCACCGGTTCGCCGACCGGCCGGGCCCCGCACACGCCCCAGGAGCAGGTGCTGGCCGGGCTGTTCGAAGAGGTCCTGGGCCTGCCGCAGGTCGGCGCCGACGACGACTTCTTCGACCTGGGCGGGCACTCCCTGCTGGCCACCCGCCTGGTCGCGCGGGTCCGCGCGGCCCTCGGCGTGGAGCTGGGGCTGCAGGCCCTCTTCCGGACCCCGACGGTGGCCGGACTGGCGGAGGCCCTCGGCGGCGCCGGCCGGGTCCGGCCCGCCCTGGACCGGGCGGAGCGGCCCGAGCTCGTACCGCTGTCCTCCGCCCAGCGGCGCCTGTGGTTCCTGCGCCAGGTGGAGGACGCCGACGCGGTCTACAACATGCCGCTCGCGTGGCGGCTCTCGGGACCGCTGGACCGGGCCGCCCTGGAGGCGGCGCTCGGCGACGTCGTCGACCGGCACGAGACCCTGCGCACCGTCTTCCCGGCCGCGGACGGCGTGCCCCACCAGCAGGTGCTGCCCGTCGGGGAGGTGCGCCCGCGGCTGTCGGTCACCCCGGCCGAGCAGACGGCCCTGCCGGCGCTGCTGACCGGAGCCGCGGCGCGCGGCTTCGACCTCGCGGCCCAACCGCCGCTGCGCGCCGAGCTGTTCGAGCTCTCGGCGGACGAGCACGTGCTGCTCATCGTGATGCACCACATCGCCGGTGACGGCTGGTCGCTGGGCCCGCTGGCCGCCGACCTGGCCACCGCGTACGCGGCGCGCCGCCGCCACGAGGAACCGCGGTGGGCGCCGCTGCCGGTGCAGTACGCCGACTACACCCTCTGGCACGACCGGCTGCTCGGGGACCCGACCGACCCCGGGAGCCTGTTCGCCCGGCAGACGGCCTACTGGACGGAGCGGCTGGCCGGCCTGCCCGAACAGATCCGGCTGCCCGCCGACCGGACCCGTCCGGCGACCACCTCCCACCGCGGCGGCCACCTCGCGATCGAACTGGACGCGGAACTGCACGCCGGGCTGGTCCGGTTGGGCCGCGAGCACGGCGCCAGTGTGTACATGGTGCTGCAGGCCGCCCTGGCGTCGCTGCTGGACAAGCTCGGCGCGGGCAGCGACATCCCGGTCGGCAGCCTGATCGCCGGCCGGACCGACCAGGCGCTGGACGACCTCGTCGGGTTCTTCGTCAACACCCTGGTGCTCCGCACGGATACCGGCGGCGACCCGTCCTTCGCCGAGCTGCTGGTTCGGGTCCGGGAGGGCGCGCTCGGCGCGTACGCGCACCAGGACCTGCCGTTCGAGCAGGTCGTGGAGGCCCTCAACCCGTCCCGGTCGCTCGCCCGGCAGCCGCTGTTCCAGGTGCTGCTCGCGCTGCAGAACGTGCCCCGCACCGAGTTCGCGCCGAGCGGTCTGGCCGCCGAGATCGTCCTGGTGCGGACGCCGACGGCGATGTTCGACCTCGGCTTCCACCTGCTGGAGCGCGGCGGCACCGGCGGACCGGCCGAGGGCATCGTCGGCCGGGTCGAGTACAGCACCGACCTGTTCGACCCCGCCACGGTGGAGACCCTGGTCGCCCGGTGGGTGCGGCTGCTGGCGGCGGTGGTCGCCGAGCCGGACCGGCCGCTCAGCCGGATCGACGTCCTCACCGCCGGGGAGCGGCACGAGCTGCTGGTCGCGCGCAACGACACGGCCGGTCCGGTGCCCGCGGCCACGCTGCCGGCGCTGTTCGAGGCGCAGGTCCGGGCGACCCCGGAGGCCGCGGCGGTGGTCCTCGACGACACCGTGCTGTCCTACCGGGAGCTGAACCGTCGGGCCAACCGCCTGGCGCACGCGCTGATCGCGCGCGGGGTGGGGCCGGAGCAGGTCGTCGCCCTGCGGCTGCCGCGCTCGGCCGAGTTGGTGGTCGCCGTGCTGGCGGTGCTCAAGACCGGTGCGGCGTACCTGCCCGTCGACCCGGACTACCCGGCTGCCCGCATCGCGTACATGCTGGAGGACGCGCGGCCGGCCGTCGTGATCGACGACCTCGCGGCCGTCACCCCGTCCGGCGGGCACCCGGAGACCGACCCGGCCGTCCCCGTGGACGCGCGGCACCCGGCGTACGTCATCTACACCTCCGGCTCCACCGGTCGGCCCAAGGCCGTGGTGATGCCCGCCGCCGGGCTGCTGAACCTGCTGGCCTGGCACCACCGGGCCGTCGGCGGTGAACCCGGCACGCGCACGGCGCAGTTCACCGCGATCAGCTTCGACGTCTCGGTGCAGGAGCTGCTCTCCGCCCTCCTGTACGGCAAGACCCTGGTGGTGCCGACCGAGGAGCAGCGCCGCAGTGCCGAGCTGTTCGCGCACTGGCTGGACCGCCACGAGGTCGGCGAGCTGTTCGCCCCCAACCTGGTGGTCGAGGCGCTGGCCGAGGCCGCCGAGGAGGCCGGGCTGGAGCTGCCGCACCTGCGGCTCGTCGCCCAGGCCGGCGAGGCGATGCAGCTCGGCGGCGCGGTGCGCCGCTTCCAGGCCCGCCGACCGGGCCGGGTGCTGCACAACCACTACGGGCCCGCCGAGACCCACGTGATCACCGCCTACCCGCTGCCGGCCGACCCGGCCGACTGCCCGCTGCCGGTGCCGATCGGCCGGCCGATCGCCAACTGCCGGGTCTACGTCCTGGATCCGGCGCTGCGACCGGTCGCTCCCGGGGTGACGGGTGAGCTGTACCTGGCCGGGGCGGGGCTGGCCCGCGGCTATCTGAACCGGCCGGGACTCACCGCCGGGCGCTTCGTCGCCGACCCGTACGGGCCGGCGGGTTCGCTGATGTACCGCACCGGCGACCTGGTCCGCTGGCGCGCGGACAGCGAGCTGGAGTTCGCCGGACGCGTGGACCACCAGGTGAAGGTCCGCGGCTTCCGGATCGAGCCGGGCGAGATCGAGGCCGAGCTGACCGCGCACCCGGGCGTCGCCCAGGTCGCGGTGGTCGCCCGCGAGGACCGGCCGGGCGAGACCCGGATCGTCGCGTACGTCGTCCCCCCGGCCGGGACCGGGACCGGAGCGACGGCGACGGCGCTGGCGGCGTACCTGCGCGACCGGGTGCCGGACCACCTGGTGCCGTCCGCGTTCGTGCTGCTCGACGCGTTGCCGCTGACGCCGAACGGGAAGCTGGACCGGGCGGCGCTGCCCGCCCCCGACCCGGTGGCCGCCACGGCGGCGGCCCGGGCGCCGCGCACGCCGCAGGAGCAGATCCTGTGCGAGCTGTTCGCCGAGGTGCTGGGCGCGCCGCGGGTCGGGGTCGACGACGACTTCTTCGACCTGGGCGGCCACTCCCTCCTCGCCACCCGGCTGGTCTCGCGGGTCCGGGCGACCCTCGGCGTAGAGCTGGAGCTGCGCAGCCTCTTCCGGACCCCGACACCTGCCGGGCTGGCGGCCGGGCTGCACGACGCCGGCACCGCGCGACAGGCCCTGGTGCCCCGGCCCCGCCGCGATCCGATGCCGCTGTCGTTCGCCCAGCGCCGGCTCTGGTTCCTCCAGCAGTTCGGGGCGCCGAGCGCCACGTACCACATGCCGCTGGCCCTGCGGCTGTCCGGCGACCTCGACCGGTCCGCCCTGAGCGCCGCGCTCGCGGACGTGGTGGCCCGGCACGAGACCCTGCGCACGGTCTTCCCGCACACCGCCGGAATCCCGTACCAGCGGGTGCTGGACGCCGCCGAGGCCGCCGTCCCGCTGACCGTCCGCGCAGCCGGTGAGGCGGACCTGCCCGCCCTGCTGCGCGAGGCGGCGGTACGCGGCTTCGACCTCACCTCGGAGGTGCCGCTGCGGGCGGAGCTGTTCGCGGTGGCGCCGGACGAGCACGTGCTCCTGCTGGTGGTGCACCACATCGTCGGGGACGGTTGGTCCATGGGCCCGCTGGCCCGTGACCTCGCCACCGCCTACACCACCCGGCACGGTGGCGGGGCGCCGGCCTGGCCGCCGCTGCCGGTGACGTACGGCGACTACACCCTGTGGCAGCACGAGATCCTCGGCGACGAGCAGGACGCCGACAGCGTCTTCGCCCGCCAGGTCGCCTACTGGACGGAGGCGCTGGCCGGGCTGCCCGAGCAGCTGCAGCTGCCCGCCGACCGGCCGCGCCCGGCCACCATGTCGTACGGCGGCGACCTGCTGGAGCTCCGGATCGACGCCGAACTGCACACCGCGCTGGTGGGGCTGGCGCGGCGCTCGGGTGCGACCCTGTTCATGGTGCTCCAGGCGGCCCTGGCGGCGCTGTACACGCGCCTGGGCGCGGGCACGGACATCGCGATCGGGAGCCCGATCGCGGGGCGGACCGACGAGGCGCTGGACGAGCTGGTCGGGTTCTTCATCAACACGCTGGTGCTGCGCACCGACACGAGCGGCGATCCGAGCTTCGCCGAGCTGCTGGGGCGGGTGCGGGAGACGGCGCTGTCGGCGTACGCGCACCAGGACGTGCCGTTCGAGCACCTGGTGGAGGCGCTGAACCCGTCCCGCTCGCTCTCCCACCACCCGCTGTTCCAGACCGGGCTGGTCGTGCAGAACGCGCCGGGCGGCGACTTCGAGCTGCCGGGCCTCCTGGTCTCCGGGGTGACCGTGCTCACCGGGACGGCGCGGCTCGACCTGACCTTCGGGTTCGCGGAGGAGTACGGGCCCGACGGCGCGCCGGCCGGGCTCGGCGGTGCGGTCGAGTACAGCACCGACCTGTTCGACCGCTCGACGGTCGAGACCCTGGTCGCCCGGTGGACCAGGCTGCTGGCGGCGGTCGCCGCCGCCCCGGACCTGCCGATCGGCGGCATCGACCTGCTGTCCGCGCAGGAGCGGCGCGAGCTGCTGCCCACCGTCGACGCCGCGGCGGCCACGGCGAGCCTGCCGGAGCTGTTCGCGGCGCAGGTGGCGGCGGCGCCGGATGCGGTGGCGTTGGTGAGTGGCGATGCCGAGTTGACCTATCGGCAGTTGGACGCCCGGGCGAACCGGTTCGCGCACGCGCTGATCGCCCGTGGTGTCGGCCCGGAGCGGGTCGTGGCGGTGGCGTTGCCACGGTCGGTGGAGTCGGTGGTGGCCGTCCTCGGCGTGCTGAAGGCCGGCGCGGCGTACCTGCCGGTGGATCCGGCCTACCCCCGGGCGCGGATCGACCTCATGCTGGCGGACGCCCGACCGGCGCTGCTGGTCGACGACCCGGCCGCGGTGGCCGGGGGCGACTGGGCGGAGACCGACCCGGAGGCCGCTCTCGACGTCCGGCACCCGGCCTACGTGATCTACACCTCGGGTTCGACCGGCCGCCCCAAGGGCGTCGTGGTCAGCCACGCCGGCGTGTCGGGCCTGGTGGCGGCGCAGGTGGAACGGCTCGGCGTGACGCGGGGCAGCCGGGTGCTGCAGTTCGCCTCGCCCGGCTTCGACGCGTCCTTCTGGGACCTGTGCAGCGCCGTGCTGACCGGTGCCGCCCTCGTCCTGGCCCCGGCCGAGGCCCCGCTGGACGCCCTGACGGACCACCGGCTCGACGTCACCCACGTCACCCTGCCGCCCTCGGCCCTGGCCGCCCTCCCGGAGGGTTCGGTGGCCGCGTCGACGCTGGTGGTGGCGGGTGAGGCCTGCCCGCCGGAGCTGGTGGCGCGCTGGGCACCCGGGCGCCGCATGATCAACGCGTACGGTCCGACCGAGACCACGGTGTGCGCGACGATGAGCGACCCGCTCGCGCCCGGCTCGGGCGTGCCGCCGATCGGCCGACCCGTCGCGGGCTTCCGCGCCTACGTCCTGGACGAGCGGCTCCGGCCGCTGCCGCCGGGCGTCGCGGGGGAGCTGTACGTCGCCGGCCCCGGTCTGGCGCGCGGCTACCTGAACCGGCCCGGCCTGACCGCCGGGCGGTTCCTCGCCTGCCCGTTCGAGCCCTCGGGCGCGAGGATGTACCGCACCGGCGACGTGGTGCGCTTCCGTACCGACGGCGAGCTGGAGTACGTCGGCCGCGCCGACGACCAGGTGAAGGTGCGCGGCTTCCGCGTCGAACTCGGCGAGGTCGAGGCGGCCCTGGCCGAGCACCCCGCGGTCGCCCAGGCCGCCGTCCTGGCCCGGGACGACCGGCTCATCGGCTATGTGACGGCCCGTCCCGGCACGGCCTCCCCCAGCGCCCCCAGCCTGGCGGCGCACCTGCGCGACCGGCTGCCCGACTACCTGGTGCCGGCCGTGTTCACGGTGCTCGACGCGCTGCCGCTGACGCCGAACGGGAAGCTGGACCGGGCCGCGCTGCCCGCTCCCGCTTCCGGCCTCGGCTCGGCCGAGGCCGGCCGGGCACCGCGCACCCCGCAGGAGCAGATCCTGTGCGAGCTGTTCGCCGAGGTGCTCGGCGTGTCCGGGGTCGGGGTCGACGACGACTTCTTCGACCTCGGCGGGCACTCCCTGCTCGCCACCCGGCTGGCCGCACGGGTGCGCTCGGTGCTCGGCGTGGAGCTGGGGCTGCGCGTGCTGTTCCAGGCGCCCACCGTGGCGGGCCTGGCCGAGGTGCTGGCCGGGGCGGGCCGCGCCCGCCCGGCGCTGACCGTGCAGGAGCGGCCGGACACGGTCCCGCTGTCCTTCGCCCAGCGCCGGCTCTGGTTCCTGCACCGCATGGACGGCGCCGCCGCGACGTACCACATCCCGCTCGCGCTCCAGCTGACCGGGACGCTCGACCGGGCGGCGCTGGACGAGGCGCTGGCCGACGTGGCGGCGCGGCACGAGAGCCTGCGGACGGTGTTCCCGGAGGTCGACGGCGTGCCGTGCCAGCGCGTGCTGGACCCGGCCGCGGTCCGGCCCCGGGCAGGGCTGACCGAGGTGTCGGAGGCCGAACTGTTCGACCGGCTCGCCGAGTTCGCCCGGCAGCCGTTCGACCTGGCGGCGGAACCGCCGCTGCGGGCCGGGCTGTTCGCACTCGCGCCGGACGCGCACGTGCTGCTGCTGGTCATGCACCACATCGCCGGTGACGGCTGGTCCACCGGCCCGCTGGCCCGCGACCTCGCCGAGGCGTACGCCGCCCGCTGCGAGGGCCGGGCGACGGGCCGGCCGGCCCTGCCGGTGCAGTACGCCGACTACACACTGTGGCAGCGCGAGCTGCTCGGTGACGCCGCCGACCCGGACAGCCGGTTCGCCGAGCAACTCGACTACTGGAAGCGACAGTTGTCCGACCTGCCGGAGCTGATCCAGCTGCCGGCCGACCGGCCCCGGCCGGCCGTCGCCGGTTGGCGCGGGGACCACGTCGGCCTGGAGCTGAGCCCCGAACTGCACACCGCGCTCACGGCGTTGGCCCGGCGCACCGGGACGAGTCTGTTCATGGTGCTGCAGGCGGCCCTGGCGGCGCTGTACACCCGGCTGGGTGCGGGGACGGACATCGCGATCGGGAGCCCGATCGCGGGGCGGACCGACGAGGCGCTGGACGAGCTGGTCGGGTTCTTCGTGAACACGCTGGTGCTGCGCACCGACACGAGTGGCGATCCGAGCTTCGCGGAGCTGCTGGGGCGGGTGCGGGAGACGGCGCTGTCGGCGTACGCGCACCAGGACGTGCCGTTCGAGCACCTGGTGGAGGTGCTGAACCCGTCCCGGTCGCTCTCCCACCACCCGTTGTTCCAGACGATCCTGGCCGTGCAGAACGCGCCGATGGGCCGGTTCTCGCTGCCCGGACTGGACGTCACCACCTACGCGGTGGCCACCGGAACCGCCAAGTTCGACCTCGGGGTGAGCCTTGTCGAGCAGTTCGGTCCGGACGGCGGCCCGGCCGGGATCGTCGGTGCGGTGGAGTACGCCACCGACCTGTTCGACCGCTCGACGGTCGCGGCCCTGACCCGGCGCTGGACCCTCCTGCTGGAGGCCGTCACCACCGACCCGGAACGGCCGATCGGACGGATCGACCTCCTCGACGCCGACGAGCGGCACCACCTGCTGGAGCGGGGCAACGCGACCGCCCGCGAGGTGGGCGCCGTCCCGGTGCCGCAGGCCTTCGCCGCCCAGGTGGCGGCGACGCCGGATGCGGTCGCCCTCGTCCGCGGTGATGTCGAGTTGACGTACCGTCAGTTGAACGCGCGGGCCAACCGCTTCGCGCACGCCCTGATCGCCCGGGGCGTCGGCCCGGAGCAGCTGGTCGCCGTGGCCCTGCCGCGGTCGGTGGAGGCCGTGGTGGCCGTCCTCGGCGTGCTGAAGGCCGGGGCGGCGTACCTGCCGGTGGATCCGGCCTACCCCCGGGCGCGGATCGACCTCATGCTGGCGGACGCCCGACCGGCGCTGCTGGTCGACGACCCGGCGACGGTGGCCGGGGGCGACTGGCCGGAGACCGACCCGGAGGTCGCCCTCGACGTCCGGCAGCCGGCCTACGTGATCTACACCTCGGGTTCGACCGGCCGCCCCAAGGGCGTCGTGGTCGCCCACGGCGGCGTGGCGAGCCTGGTGGCCGCCCAGATCGAGCGGTTCGCGATCGCACCCGACAGCCGGGTGCTCCAGTTCGCCTCGCCCAGCTTCGACGCCTCGGTGTCGGAGATCTTCACCGCCCTGCTCCGCGGCGCGGCCCTGGTGCTCCCGTCCGCGGGCGAGCCGGTCGCCGCGCTGACCGACCCGGCGCTCGCGGTCACCCACGCGACCGTGCCCCCGTCCGTTCTGGCCGCCCTGCCGGAGGGCTCGGTGACCGTGTCGACGCTGGTGGTGGCGGGCGAGGCCTGCCCGCCCGAGCTGGTGGACCGCTCGGCGCCCGGCCGCCGGATGATCAACGCGTACGGCCCGACCGAGACCACGGTGTGCGCGACGATGAGCGACCCGCTCGCGCCCGGCTCGGGCGTGCCGCCGATCGGCCGGCCGATCACCAACGCCCGGGTCTACGTCCTGGACGAGCGGCTGCGACCGGTGCCGCCCGGCGTGCCGGGGGAGCTGTACGTGGCCGGCGCCGGGCTGGCGCGCGGCTACCTGAACCGGCCGGGCCTGACCGCCGGACGCTTCGTCGCCTGCCCGTTCGATCCCCCGGGCGCCAGGATGTACCGCACCGGCGACGTGGTCCGCTTCCGCACCGACAGTCAGCTGGAGTACGTCGGCCGCGCCGACGACCAGGTGAAGGTGCGCGGCTTCCGCGTCGAGCCCGGTGAGGTCGAGGCGGTCCTGGCCGAGCACCCCGCGGTCGCCCAGGCCGCCGTCCTCGCCCAGGACGACCGGCTGATCGGCTACGTCGTCCCGCGCCAGGACACCGCCCGGGACGACGGACTCGAAACCGACCACGTCGGCGAGTGGCGGGACATCTACGACGCCCTGCCCATCGCCCCCGAGGAGAGCGCCTTCGGCCACAACTTCGTCGGCTGGAACAGCAGTTACGACGCAAGCCCGATCCCGGTCGAGCAGATGCGGGAGTGGCGGGACGCCACCGTGGCGCGCATCCTGGCCCTGCGCCCGCGCCGGGTGCTGGAGGTCGGCGTCGGTACCGGGCTGCTGCTCTCGCAGATCGCACCGCACTGCGAGGCCTACTGGGCGACCGACTTCTCCGCCACCGCGATCGACGCCCTGGCCGCCCAGGTCGCGCAACAGCCGGACCTGGCCGACCGCGTCGTCCTGCAGACCCGCCCGGCGCACGACACCGACGGACTGCCGGCCGGCACGTTCGACACCGTCGTGATCAACTCGGTGGTGCAGTACTTCCCGTCCGCCGACTACCTCGCCGACGTGATCGGGAAGCTGATGCGGCTGCTCGCCCCCGGCGGCGCGCTCTTCATCGGCGACGTCCGCAACCTGCGCCTGCTGCGCCCGCTGGCCACGGCCGTCCAGCTGCACCGGACCGGTGACGGCGGCGACCTCGCGGCGGTGCGCAGCGCGGTGGAGCAGGCCGTCAGGGTGGAGAAGGAGCTCCTGGTCGACCCGGACTTCTTCACCGTCCTGCGGGAGCGCGGCACGGAGATCGGTACGGTGGCCGTGGAGGTCAAGCGCGGCCGCCACCACAACGAGCTGACCCGCTACCGCTACGACGTGACGCTGCACCAGCAGCCGACCGCGCCGGTCCGGCCGCTGGACGTGGCATGGGGCCGGGACGTGGCCGGCCTCGCGGAGCTGCGCGAACTGCTCCGGCGGCCGGGCACCGGCCCGGTGCGCCTCACCGGCGTCCCGAACCGTCGCGTCGCCCGGGAGGCCGAGCTGGCCCGGGCGGTGCGGAACGGGGACGGCACGCTCGCCGGGTTGCTGGAGCGACTGCACGGTCCGGACGGCGGCGGCCTGCCCGATCCGGAGGACCTCCACGCCCTCGGCGCGGAGCTCGGCCGCCGGGTGGACGTCACCTGGTCGGCCGACGCGCCCGAAGCCCTCGACGTGCTCCTCACCGAGGGACCGGCGGACGCCCCCGTCGAGGCCTACCGCCCCGTACGGCCGGCCGGCACGGCACTGTCGTCGCTGACCAACCGCCCGACCGGCAGCCGGGGCACCGGCGCCCTCATCGGCGAGCTCCGCGACTGGCTGCGCGGGCGGCTGCCCGACTACCTGGTCCCCTCGGCGTTCATGGCCCTGGACGCGCTGCCGCTGACGCCCAGCGGCAAGCTCGACCGCCGCTCCCTGCCCGCACCCGACCTCGGCTCGGCCGGAGCCGGGCGGGCGCCGCGCACCCCGCAGGAGCAGCTCCTCGCCGAGCTGTTCGCCGAGGTGCTCGGGCTGGCGCAGGTCGGGGTCGAGGACAGCTTCTTCGACCTCGGCGGGCACTCCCTGCTGGCGACCCGGCTGGCCTCCCGGGTCCGGGCCACCCTCGGCGCGGAGCTGGAGGTCCGGACGCTGTTCGAGACCCCGACCGTGGCCGGCCTGGCGGCCCGGCTGGACGGCTCCGGAACGGCGCGACCGGCGCTGGCCGCCCGGCCCCGCCCGGACCAGGTGCCGCTCTCCTTCGCCCAGCGCCGCCTCTGGTTCCTGCACCGGATGGAGGGGCCGAGCGCCACCTACAACATGCCGCTCGCGCTGAGCCTGACCGGCGCCCTCGACCTCACGGCCCTGCACGCCGCGCTGGCGGACGTGGTCGCCCGGCACGAGATCCTGCGGACCGTCCTGCGCGAGGCGGACGGTGTTCCGTACCAGGCCGTGCTGGGCGCCGCGCAGGCGCGCCCGGCGCTGCCGGTGACCGAGCTCGCCGAGAGCGGGCTCGCCGAGCGGCTGGCGGACGCGGCCCGGATCGGCTTCGACCTGGCCGCGGAGGCGCCGATCCGGGCCGAACTGTTCGCGCTCGCCCCCGACCGGCACGTCCTGCTCGTCGTGGTGCACCACATCGCGGCCGACGGCTGGTCGATGGGCCCGCTCGCCGGCGACCTGGCCGCGGCCTACGCGGCGCGCTGCCGGGGCGAGGAGCCGCAGTGGTCCCCGCTGCCGGTGCAGTACGCCGACTACACGCTGTGGCAGCGCGACCTGCTCGGCGACGCCGCCGACCCGGACAGCCTGTTCGCCCGCCAACTCGGCTACTGGAAGGACGAGCTGGCCGGGTTGCCGCAGCAGCTCCAGCTGCCCGCCGACCGGCCCCGGCCGCCGGTGGCCTCCCAGCTGGGCGACCGGGTCGTGGTCCGGCTGGACGCCGAACTGCACCAGGCCATGCGGGAGTTGGCCGCCGCGCGCGGCGCCAGCATGTTCATGGTGCTCCAGGCCGGCCTCGCCGCGCTGTTCACCCGGCTCGGTGCCGGCACGGACATCCCGATCGGCAGCCCGATCGCCGGCCGCACCGACCAGGCGCTGGACGAACTCGTCGGCTTCTTCGTCAACACCCTGGTGCTGCGCACCGACACGAGCGGCGACCCCGGCTTCGCCGAACTGCTCGGCCGGGTACGGCAGAAGGCGCTCACCGCGTACGACCACCAGGACGTGCCGTTCGAGTACCTGGTCGAGGTGGTCAACCCGGTGCGGTCGCTGGCGCACCACCCGCTGTTCCAGGTGATGCTGGCGCTGCAGAACGCGCCGCTGGGCGAATTCGCGCTACCGGGGCTGGAGACCGGCCACCTGGAAGCACCGACCGGCACCTCCCGGGTCGATCTGACCTTCAGCCTCGCCGAGCGGTTCCGCCCGGACGGCGCCCCCGACGGCCTGGTCGGAGCGGTTGAGTTCGCCACCGACCTGTTCGACGCGCCCACCGTGGAGCTGCTGTTCGACCGCTTGGCCCGGCTGCTGCGCGCGGCGGTCGCCGACCCGGACCGGCCGGTCGGCCGGATCGACGTCATGTCCGGCGAGGAGCGCCACCGGCTGCTGCACGGCTTCAACGACACGGCGGCCGAGTTGCCCGCGTCCGCGGTGCCGGAGCTGTTCGCCCGCCAGGTGCGGGCCACCCCGGACGCGGTGGCCGTCGTGGCGAGCGGCGCCGAGCTGACCTACCGGGAGCTCGACCAGCGGTCCGACCGGCTCGCGCGGGCGCTGATCCGTCGGGGCGTGCGGCCTCAGACACCGGTCGCAGTCCTGCTGGACCGCTCGGCGGAGCTGGTGGTGGCGATCCTGGCGATCGTCAAGGCGGGTGGTGCCTACGTGCCGCTCGACGCGCGCTTCCCGTCCTCCCGGATCGACCTGATCCTGCGGGAGAGCGGGGCCGCCCTGGTGCTCACCGAGGAGGTGCTGACCGCCCTGCTGCAGGCCGAGCCGGAGCCGTCCGCGGTCGACGTCCCGTGCGACCCGCGGCAGCTGGCGTACATCATGTACACCTCCGGCTCGACCGGGCGGCCGAAGGGCGTGGCCGTCACCCACCGTGACGTGGTCGGCCACGCGCTGACCCCCGAGTTCCGCGGCGGCGGGCACGAGCGGGTGCTGATGCACTCCCCGACGGCCTTCGACCTCTCCACCTACGAGCTGTGGGTGCCGCTGCTCAACGGCGGCCGGATCGTGGTCGCACCGCCCGAGCAGCTCGACCTCGACCTGCTCCAGCACACGATCACCACGCACGGGGTGACCGGACTGTGGCTCACCGCCGGGCTCTTCCGGCTGGTCGCCGAGGAGCGCCCCGGCCTGCTCGCCGGGGTCCGCGAGGTGTGGACCGGCGGCGACGTGGTCTCCCCGGCCGCCGTCGCCCGCGTGCGGGCGGCCTGCCCCGGCATCGAGGTGGTCAACGGCTACGGGCCCACCGAGGCCACCACGCTGGCCACCTGCCACCCGGTGCGCAGCCTCCCCGAGGACGCCGCGACCGTGCCGATCGGCGGGCCGATGGCCAACATGCGCGCCTACGTGCTGGACGCCCACCTCCGGCCGGTGCCGACGGGCCTGGTCGGCGAGCTGTACCTGGCCGGGGTGGGCGTGGCGCGCGGCTACCACGGCCGGCCCGGCCTGACGGCGGAGCGGTTCGTCGCCGACCCGTACGGTCCCGCCGGGAGCCGGATGTACCGCACCGGCGACCTGGCGTGGTGGCAGACCGGGGGAGGCACGCTGGAGTTCGCCGGTCGCGCCGACCACCAGGTCAAGCTGCGCGGCCTGCGGATCGAGCCGGGGGAGATCGAGGCCATCCTCGCGGGCTGCCCGGGCGTCGCCCAGGCGGCCGTGGTCGCCCGCGAGGACCGGCCGGGCGACAAGCGGCTGGTCGCGTACCTGGTGCCCGCCCCCGAGGGCGCGCCCGAGCCGGGCGTGCTGTCCGGCCGGCTGCGCCGCGAACTGCCCGACTACATGGTGCCGGCGGCGTTCGTCACCGTGGACGCCCTGCCGCTGACCGCCAACGGCAAGCTCGACCGGGCCGCCCTGCCCGCCCCCGAGTACGGGGCGTCGGAGGCCGGGCGCGGCCCCCGGACGCCGCAGGAGCAGTTGCTGTGCGGCCTGTTCGCGGAGGTCCTCGGCCGGGAGCAGGTGGGCATCGACGACAACTTCTTCGACCTCGGCGGGCACTCGCTGCTGGCCGCCCGGCTGGCCTCCCGGGTCCGCGAGACGCTCGGCCTGGAGCTGGGCCTGCGCATGCTGTTCGAGGCGCCGACCGTGGCCGGGCTCACCGAACGCCTGGTCATGGACGACCCCGACGACGCGTTGGACGTGGTGCTGCCGCTGCGGTCGACCGGGACCGCCACCCCGCTGTTCTGCATCCACCCCGGCGGCGGCATCAGCTGGTCGTACAGCGGGCTGCTGAACCACGTCGGCCCGCAGCACCCGGTCTACGCGATCCAGGCGCGCGGCCTCGGCCGGCCCGAACCGCTGCCGACGTCCTACGAGGAGATGGCGGCCGACTACGCCGACCAGATCCGGAAGATCCAGCCGGAGGGCCCGTACCTGCTGCTCGGCTGGTCCGCCGGCGGGCTGATCGCCCACGCGCTGGCCTGCGAGCTGCAGGCCCGCGGCGAGCGGACCGCGCTGCTGGCGATCCTCGACGCCTATCCGGTGAAGGACGTGGTGTTCGAGGAGGTGCCGGTGCCCACCGAGCGGGACGTGCTCGTCGGAGTGCTGGACGTCGACCCGGACGAGCTGGGCGACCGGCAGATCACCTACGCCGAGGTCGCCGAGGTGCTGAACCGGCGGGGCAGCGCGCTGGCCGGCCTGGACGAGCGACAGGTCGGGGTGATCGTCCAGATCATGATCAACAACGCCAGGCTGGCGGTCGACTTCGTCCCCGCGGAGTTCGACGGGGACCTGCTGCTCTTCAACTCCACCATCGACCGGACCGAGGACAACACCGGGCCCGGGATCTGGCGGCCCTACATCGCCGGCCGGATCGAATCGCACGAGATCACCACCCGGCACAACCGGATGACCCAGGCCGGTTCGCTGGCCCAGATCGGACCGATCCTGGCCGCCAGGCTCGCCGAGGCCACCGGCGAGGCCGGTGACACCAGTAACGCCCATTCCCACCAGGAGGACTGACCCATGACCAACCCCTTCGACGACCAGGACGGCACCTTCCTCGTCCTCGTGAACGACGAGAACCAGCACTCGCTCTGGCCGCAGTTCGCGGACGTCCCGGCCGGCTGGACCGTCACCCACGGCCCGGACACCCACGCCGCCTGCCTGGAGTACGTCGAGGGCTCCTGGACCGACATGCGGCCCAAGAGCCTCGCCGACGCGATGGCCGCGCAGCGGTAGTCCGGCCGACGTGACCTCCACCGACACCCTGGACGGGGCCCGCGGCGCCGCGGGCCCCGCCCGGCCCGGCGACCTCGCCGCGGACCTGCTCACCCCCGAGGCCCGGCGGGACCCGTACCCGTTCTACGCCCGCATGCGGCGCGAGAGCCCGGTGCACCGCAGCGCCCAGGGCATCTGGTACCTCACCCGGTACGCCGACGTCGAGGCCGCCCTGGGCGACCTGCGGTTGTCCAACGACCGGGACCGGATGACCCGCGCCTACGTCGCGCTCGGCGGCGACCTGAAGGCCTTCAGCCGGCTCACCGACCGGCTCGGCCGGGTGATGTCCAACACCGACCCGCCGGAGCACGCCCGGCTGCGCAAGCTCGCCAACCGCGCCTTCACCGCCCGACGCGTCGAGGCCCTGCGCGACGGCATCCGGCGGATCGTCGACCAGCTGATCGACCGGGCCGTCCAGGCCGGGCCGACCATGGACCTGATCGAGGCGGTCGCCGCCCCGCTGCCGAGGTCCGTCGTCTGCGAGCTCTTCGGCATCCCGCCGGAGGACCGCCCGAAGGTCGAGACCTGGTTCAGCCGCTTCGGGCGGTTGAGCGAGGACCTCGCCAAGTCCGAGGAGGCGATCGGGCAGTACGAGGAGTACCTCGCCCGCCTCATCCGGCTCCGCCGGGCCGACCCGGGCGACGACCTGATCAGCGCCCTGGTCGCCACCCAGGCGCAGGACGACCGGCTCACCGACTCCGAACTGCTGTCCACCTGCTTCGTCCTGATCACCGCCGGCGACGAGACCACCACCCACCTGATCGGCAACGGTGTGCTCGCCCTGCTTCGCCACCCCGACCAGCTGGCGCGGCTGCGCGCGGACCCGGGGCTGATCCGCGGCGCCGTCGAGGAACTGGCCCGCTACGACACGGTGACCCAGGCGATCGTCCGGGTCGTCGCGGAGGACCTGGAGATCGGCGGGCGGACGCTGCGCGAGGGCGAGCTGGTCTACCTGTTCCTCGGCGCGACCAACCGCGACCCGGAGCGCTTCGAGGACCCGGACCGGCTCGACCTGACCCGCCCCGGCAACCGGCACCTGAGCTTCGGCAACGGCCCGCACTTCTGCCTCGGCGGCCCGCTGGCCAAGCTGGAGGCGGAGGTGGCATTCGGCACGCTGGTGCGCCGGCTGCCCGAGCTGCGGCTGGCCGACGGGGCACTGCTGGAGTGGCGGCCGAACCCGCTGCAACGGCGCCTGTGCGCCCTCCCGGTCACCTACTGACACCCGATGAACCCGCACCCGATGAACCCGATGAACGACGACGAAGGAGAACCGACCATGACCCGAGAGTTCGAGGTCCGCCGGGAACAGGACCTGCCCGCGTCACCCGAACAGGTCTGGGCCGCGGTCGCCACCGGCGCCGGCAACCTCGGCTGGCTGTACCCCATGGAGGTCGAGCCGCGCCTCGGCGGAAAGGTCACCCGGGCCGAGAGCACCGTCGTGGCGTGGGAGCCGCCGAGCCACTTCGCCGCCCGCGCGACCCTGGGCGACGAGTTCTCCAACACGCTCAGCTACCGGATCGAGCCGGTGGACGGCGGAACGAGCCACCTGCGGATGGGGATCCACTGGGTGCACGAGGGCGTCTGGGACGAGGTCTGGGACCGGAAGGCGGACGCGGCCGAGAAGCACGTCGACTTCTACCAGCACGGCCTCGCCGAGTACCTGCGGCACTTCGCCGCCCGCCCCGCCGTCTACGTCAAGGCCGCGCGCCCCGAACCCACCGCCGACCCGGCCGACTTCGCCGCGCTGCGCCGACGCCTCGGCCTCACCGAGGGCACGGCCGTCGGCGACCGGCTCCGGCTCGACGTCCCCGGCCCGGGCGGTGGGACGGAGGAGGTGGTCGTGGACTGGCTCAGCCCCGACTTCGTCGGCCTGCGCGGCCCGCACACGCTCTACCGCTTCTTCAACGGCAGCACCTGGAACACGCCGATCTGGCTGGCCCACCACCTGTTCGCCGAGGACACCGACGAACAGCAGACCACCAAGGCGTGGAACGCCTGGCTCAACGACCCCCAGGCCTAGGATCACCGATGGGAACCTCCGTGGACACCTCGTTGGAAACACTGCTCTACGCCGCCGAACTCGTCGAGGAGAACGGCACCTACACGCTCGTCGTCCAGGACGTGGCGCGGGACACCGTCCAGACCACCCCGGTCCCCAAGGCCATGGTGGACAAGCTCCCGACCTTCCTCGCGGCGCTCACCTCCAGGCTCAACCCCGCACCCCCGCGCAGCCGGTGGTAGCCGTGGGACACCCGGCCACCAAGCCGTCACCCGGAACCGGGACCGACCACGGCGCCTGGTTCCAGGTGCACCGGCGTGCGCAGCGGCCGAGGCTCCGGCTGGTCTGCTTCCCGCACGCCGGCGGCACCGCCAACCTCTTCCAGAGCTGGCCCGCCCTGCTGCCCGCCGACGTCGAGCTGCTGGCGGTCCGCTACCCGGGACGGCAGAGCCGGCTCCTGGAGCCCTTCGCCCCCGACCTGCCGACCCTCGCGGACGAGATCCACACCGCCCTGGAGCCGTACCTCGACCGGCCGTTGGCCCTGTTCGGCCACAGCATGGGCTCGGCGGTGGCCTACGAAGTCGCCCTGCGGCTCGACGGCCGGGGCCGCACACCCACCCGGCTCCTGGTCTCCGGCCGCGTCGCCCCGCACCGCGCCGCGCCCACCGACCTGCACACCGGCGACGACGAGACGCTGATCGCGGACGTCCGGCAGCTGGGCGGCCCCGGGGCGGAGGCCTACGACGACCCGGAGCTGCGCGAGCTCACCCTCCCGGCGCTGCGCGCCGACTACCGGCTCGTCGAGACGTACCGCCCCCGGCAGCCGAAACCCCTGCGCACGCCCATCACCGCGTACGCGGGGGAGAGCGACCCAGACTGCCCACCGGACGGCGTCCGGGCCTGGTCCGAGCTGACCGCGCCCGGCGGCTTCGACCAGCGCTGGTTCCCGGGCGGCCACTTCTACCTGACCCCGTCCGAGCCCGAGCTGCTCGCCGACCTCACCGCCCGCCTCGCCTGACACCGCCGCCCCGGCCGGCCCCCACCCGGCCGGGGCGCGGCGTGGCCCTTCCGGCGAGTCGGTCCCGGTCCTCGGGCGGAGGGAGCCTCAGACTTCGATTGCCGCGAACGGCTTCGCCGCTTCGCCCCGTCGTTCACCTCGGAAGGGACCCTCCGTGGCCGACTCACGGACAGCTCCGCTCGCCCGCCGCGGCCCGGTGCGCCGGTGCGTGACGGTGGCCGCCGCACTCGGCGTCGCCGTGACGGTGACCGGTGCCGCCCCGGCCCACCGGGCATCGGCCGAGGCTGGCCCGTTCCCCGTACGGGTGGCAGTCGGCCGGGCCGAACAGGTGATCACGGTCAAGGCCTCCGGCACCCACGCCACCGTCACCCTGTGGGCCCGGCAGAACGGTGCCTGGCGGGCGTTCGCCGCCACCACCGGAGCGCGGATCGGGTCCGGCGGCCTCCACGACGGCCTCACCCGCGTCCAGGGCACCGGGACCACGCCCACCGGCACGTACACCATCACCCGGGCCTTCGGCATCGCCCCCGACCCGGGCACGAGGATGCCCTACCACCACGTCACCGCGCACGACTGGTGGGTCCAGGACCCGTCCTCCGCCCACTACAACCGCATGCGCACCGACACCGAGGGCGGCTTCCACCTCACCGAAGAGGGCGTCCTCGGTAGCGAACACCTCATCAACTACCCGGTCCAGTACGACAACGTCCTGGTGATCGACTTCAACGCCGCCCCGGTCGTCAAGGGCCGCGGTGCCGGGATCTTCCTCCACGACCTGTCGCCCGAGGCCGGTTCCACCGCCGGTTGCGTCGCCGTCCCCGCCGCCTTCATGACGCGGACCATCCGCTGGATCGACCCTGCCGAACACCCCGTCATCGCGATCGGCTGAAGCCCCCGATCGGTCCCGGCTTCAGCCGAGGCCGGGGACGAACTGGATCAGCAGGTCGATCGCCTTGATGCCGAGGAAGGGCAGGATCAGCCCGCCGAGGCCGTAGACGCGGAGGTTGCGGCGGAGCAGGTCGGTGGCGTTGGCGGGCTGGTAGCGGACGCCGCGCAGGGCGAGCGGGATGAGCGCGACGATGATCAGGGCATTGAAGATGATCGCGGAGGCGATGGCCGAGGTCGGGCTGTGCAGGCCCATGATGTTGAGGTGGCGCAGGCCGGGGTAGGCGCCGGCGAACATCGCGGGGATGATCGCGAAGAACTTGGCGACGTCGTTGGTGATCGAGAAGGTGGTCAGCGCGCCGCGGGTGATGAGGAGTTGCTTGCCGACCCGGATGATCTCGATCAGCTTGTCGGGGTCGGAGTCGAGGTCGACCATGTTGCCGGCCTCCTTGGCGGCCGGGGTGCCGGTGTTCATGGCGACGCCGACGTCGGCCTGGGCGAGGGCGGGGGCGTCGTTGGTGCCGTCGCCGGTCATCGCGACCATGTTCCCGGCGGCCTGTTCCTTCCTGAGGTGGGCGAGCTTGTCCTTGGGGGTGGCCTCGGCGAGGTAGTCGTCCACGCCCGCCTCGGCGGCGATCGCGCGGGCGGTGAGCGGGTTGTCGCCGGTGACCATGACGGTGCGGATGCCCATCCGGCGCAGCTCGGCGAAGCGTTCGGCGATGCCTTCCTTGACCACGTCCTTGAGCTCGATCACCCCGAGGGGCCGGGCGCCGTGCCGGTCGTGGACGGCGACCAGCAGCGGGGTGCCGCCCGCGGCGGAGATCCGGTCGACGAACGGCTTGGCCTCCACGGGCGGCCGTCCGCCCGAGCGCACCACCCAGTGCGCGACGGTGCTCGCGGCGCCCTTGCGGACCAGGCAGGTGGTGCCGTCGGGCCAGCGCAGGTCGACGCCGCTCATCCGGCTCTGCGCGGTGAACGGGACGGGGGTCTGCTCGCCCAACTCGCCCGCGGCGCGCGGCGGTACCCAGTACTGGCGGTCGGTCAGCTCGACGACCGAGCGGCCTTCGGGGGTCTCGTCCGCGTCGGAGGCGAGCCGGGCGGCTTCGGCGAGCTGTTCGACGGTGGCGCCGGGGAGGGGGTGCAGGGCGACGGCGCGGCGGTTGCCGTGGGTGATGGTGCCGGTCTTGTCGAGCAGCAGGACGTCGACGTCGCCGGCGGCTTCGACGGCCCGGCCGGAGAGGGCGACGACGTTGCGCTGGACGAGGCGGTCCATGCCGGCGATGCCGATCGCGGAGAGCAGCGCGCCGATGGTGGTCGGGATGAGGGCGACCATCAGGGCCACCAGGACGATGGTGTTCTGCGGGGAGTGGGCGTAGATCGCTATCGGCTGGAGCGAGACCACCGAGAGCACGAAGACGATGGTCAGCGAGGCGAGCAGGATGTTGAGGGCGATCTCGTTCGGCATCTTCTGCCGGTCGGCGCCCTCGACGAGGGCGATCATCCGGTCGATGAAGCTCTGCCCGGGCCGGGAGGTGATCCGGGGGTGGCGGGCACGTGCCCACTCGATCCGACGCCCGTGCCGCGCGCCCCCCGTCACTGGAAGCCCCGTGCGGGGCCTCCCGCGGCCGGCTCCACCGGTCGTGGTGGCACACCCCGCGCCGGGTGCGCGGCCTCACCGGTCTCTGCGTGGCGGCGCTGCCGACCGCCGGAGCGGTCACCACCACCGTCCTGGCCGGGGTCCGGGACGGCAGCGCCGAACCCGGCCTGCCCTCCGCCGCCCAGTCCGAGATCGACCGCAGCCCGGCCGTGAAGAGTAGGCAAGTCCTACGGCTCAGACTTCCTCGACCAGTCCGCAGGCGAAGGGGAACGCCGCCATGAACTCACGCCGACGGATGGTTACGGTACTCCGCTCGGCAGAATCGTCGCCGGGGCGAACCGCCACGACTCCCCGCTGCTCGCTCCGACCCTGGACCTGCTGGAGGACCTGGGACCGCTGCCCGACGACGTCACCGTGCACCTGGATGCCGGCTACGACTCGGACAAGACCCGCATCGAACTCACCGCCCGCAACTTGCACGCCCGCATCGCTCGCAAGGGTGAGAAGGCACCGATCCAGGCCGGCGAGTGGTGGCACGTCGAGCACACGCACGCCTGGCAGAACGCCTTCCACCGACTTGCCCGCTGCTACGAGCGCCGCGCGACCGTCATCCACGCCTGCTTCGAGATCGCGGACACGATCATCACTATTCGCAGCCTGATCCGCCGGGCCTGGACCACTCACCGCTGGGACTACCGCCCGAAGCGACGCCCATGAGCCCCGCCCATCTACCCGGCCTCTCCATGCGCAGATTGTTCCCGCCGACCAGCAACCCTGCTCCAAGCCAATGCCCGATACGGGCATCCGGCCACGTCTTGCCCTTGCGGTTCACGCGACGCGGGTGTCGTAGGTCTCGCGGTTGGCAAGCACATCGTCCATGTGCGCCTCGGCCCAGGCCTTGAGGCCGCGCATCATCTCGTACAGCGACAGGCCGAGATCGGTCAGCTCGTAGGAGACCGAAACGGGCACGGTCGGCACCACGGTGCGGGACACCAGGCCGTCGCGCTCCAGGGAGCGCAGCGTCTGCGTGAGCATCTTCTGGCTGACGCCCGCCAGCAGGCGCTGCAGCTCCGAGTAGCGCATCGCCCGGGGCTCGCCGGCGCAGTCGGCGCCGGGCTGATGCGCGCTGTCGCTGCCGAGCGCGGCCAGGATCAGCGTGACCCACTTGTCGGAGATCCGGTCGAGCAGCTTGCGGCTGGGACAAGCCGCCACGAAGGCGTCGTACTCCACCTTGGCCTGTGCCCTCTGCTGGGCTGCCGTCATCGTTGCCATGGACCGTTCCTCTCACCCGCGGGTGCCTTACGCACTTCGAAGTGCCTACTTCCCGACAAGAAGCTACGCACCAATAGTGGTGCAAAGCTCCGTCAGGCACCATCCCCTTGCTCGACACGAAAGGCACACCATGAGCACCCCCTCCGCCTCCCTTCCCGGCGGCACCTGGCCCCTGGGCGACCTGATCGTCGCCCGGTTCGGATATGGCGCCATGCAGCTCGCGGGCCCCTGGGTCATGGGCCCGCCGGCCGACCGTGCCGGCGCACTCGCCGTTCTCCGCGAGGCCGTCGGCCTCGGCATCACGCACATCGACACCGCCGACGCCTACGGGCCGCACATCACCAACCAGCTGATCCGCGAAGCGCTGCACCCCTACTCCGACTCGCTGCACATCGTGACCAAGGTCGGCGCGACCCGGGACGAGGAGGGAGGCTGGCCCCCGGCGCGCAAGCCCGAAGAGTTGCGTCGGGCCGTCCAGGAGAACCTGGAGAACCTCGGTCTCGACACGCTGGACGTGGTCAACCTCCGGCTCGGCGATGCCCAGGGCCCCGTGGCCGGTTCGCTTGCGCAGGCGTTCGAGGCGCTCGTCGACCTCCAGCAACAGGGCCTGATCCGGCACCTCGGCGTGAGCAACGCGACGGCGGGACAGGTAGCCGAGGCACGCTCGATCGCGCCGATCGTGTCCGTGCAGAACATGTACAACCTCGCCCACCGCCACGATGACGAGCTGATCGACGAGCTCGCCGAGCAGGGCATCGCCTACGTGCCCTTCTTCCCTCTCGGCGGCTTCAGCCCGCTGCAGTCCTCGGCGCTCACGGCCGTGGCCACTCGGCTGGACGCGAGGCCGATGTCGGTCGCCCTGGCCTGGCTGCTGCAGCGGTCGCCGAACATCCTGCTGATCCCCGGCACCTCGTCGGTGGCACACCTGCGGGAGAACGTCGCCGGCGCGGGACTCCAGCTCTCCGACGACGATCTCGCCGAGCTGGACAAGATCGGCCGCTAACCCCACGACACCGTGACGAAGCGCCGTCGTGCCCTCCGAAGGGCGCTTCCCAGCGGGTGGGCTGGACGACCGCGGGGCACTCGGGCAGCAGTGCCGTGGATTGGTCCCAGAGCGGTTCGGTCAGCCGTGCTGGAAGGACGGGCACAGGTCTCCCCAGTGGTCACAGAGCGTCGGAAATCCATGATCACTGAGACCTGTGCCTACCTTGTTGTCGAGGCACCCACCCCGCCCATCTGCGCGGACTCCAAGCTCCTCAATCGGAAGGGCTACGGCCGCGCCAACCTCGACCTGCTCCGTAAGCGGATCCTGGCAACCTGACCGGCCCGGAGCACAAGACCTTCAAGGGAACCGGCCCGCCCGCACGTGCTGGATAGCCGACTTCCTCAACGCTCCAAGTCTCGCGCGAGGTCATCCCAACAGATGCCGCGGAGACCGTGATCGGCATCCTCACCTGACGGGATGTCGGGAGTTGCCTGGAACCACACGACGGTCAACGCGGAGTAGTGCAGCACCGAATCTCGTTCCGGATCGATCGGCTGAGAGCTGAATGACCCAACACACGTCACCGCAGGTAGCAGTTCGACGGGGCCGAACCCACCAGCGGGAAGGTCCGGCAGCTCCCGGACCGGCGTGACCAGGTGGACCGGAGCTGAGGAGCGCTCCTTCTCGATGCCCCTGAGTAGGCTCTCCAACTTGAGGTCGTTCCAGCGCCGGAACGGGTACCGTTCCTAGTCAGTGAGCAGGAGTGAGTCTTGGACCCATTCCTGTGCACTGCGGACATCCCGAACGGTTTTGGGTGTCCTGGTCGCCCGCGTTCTCTCCGCGTTCGGCGGCACGGATCGTGTCCGCGGTCCGGGTACGTGGGGGCGGGTTCCCTCACGCCCTTGGGTACCCGGACTGGCCTGGACGGTCCGATGCCCACGACGATCACTCTGGTCGTCGTGGGGCGGTGCCGTCCGTCGCCGGATCGGGTACCCGAGGGCGCGTCGCCCGATCGCGATACCGGCGGCATCGTGACGGGACATCTTGCGGCGGGGGCTGGTGAGTGGCTTGCGCCAGTGCTGGTCGCCCCACATGGAGGTGTGGGCCGGATCGACGGCGACGATCGACAGGTCCTGCTCGGCGGCCATCGAGACGAGCCGGGCCTTGAGCTTGCCGGTGGGGATGCCGGAGATCAGCCGGCGGAACCGCTTCTTGCGGCCGTGCTTCTCCCGGGTCTTCTCCGCCGTAAAGTCCAGGTCTTCCAGGCCGATCGCGGTGACGCCGCACCGCTTGGCCCAGTGCAGCAACTGGGTGATGGCGTGGCGAACCTGGGCGTCACGGTGATTGGCCGACCCGGTGAGGTCGTAGAAGAAGCGGTGCGGGTCACCGACAGGGTTGCCGTGCCGGTCGAGCTGGTAGGCGGCGAAGTGGTCGGCGTTCGTGTCCACGCCGACCATCCCCGCCGTACGGGCCGTGGCCAGCGGGACCGTCTTCACCACGGGCTTGTGCCACGAGGCGGTCAGGTACCAGCGGCCCCTCCCGACGTCGTAGTGGATGCGGTAGGCCACCGCACGGTTGCCCTCGATCCGGTCGGCCCACTCGGCGCCCCCGTGCGCGAACGTCACCTTCGAGGCCAGGACGTACCGGCCGCGCGGCGCGTTGGCCAGGTGCGCGAGCGACGCCGGAAGCTTGATCGACACCTCGCCGTCGGGCGTGACGCGGATCGTCTCGTTGCCGTACCGCTTCCCGCACTCGCCGTCCGCCTGAAGGAACCAGCGCTCGGTCTCCCAGCGTTCCCGCCACTGCTGCTCTGTGAGCTGCGCAGCGTCCAGGTTGTGGCGGGTGTTCAGCAGGCGCCGGCCACCACGGACGACGTGGACGACACCGGCTTCACGCTCGGCGCGGGCGACGTCGAGGCGGTGTTCCAGGACCGCCAGACGCCGCGACTTGACGAACCACTCGTGCTTGGACCGGTATCCGCCCGGGGCGCGCTTGGTGCCCTTCTCCCCGAGAGGTTGGGACAGGCGGTGCATCAGCGTCCGGACACCGGCCTCAAGGCCCTGGATGTGCGCGAGCTGACAACGCCGCGACAACGCCCACTGATCATGCGACGCCTTCGTGATCGCCCCGGCCCAGCGGGACGACGACTCGGCGGTCAGGCCCTGCTTCCGAACAGCCCACGACTCGGTGTTGTGATCGTGGCCCTGGGCGCAGCGCACCGCCAGGTCCCGGGAAGCAAGCCGCCCCAGGTGCTCACCCGCCAGACGAAGAACCTTCTCGTCGGACGACGTGAGGTCCTTGAGCCGGGTCCGTATTGCCACACCAGAGGGGCCGAGCGCAACGAACGGCGCTTCGACGGGGCGCAACTGCTTCCTACTCATCGGCCGCAGCCGCTTCGAGTGCCTTGCGGGCGCGGTTCTTTGCCGAACGGCGTCCGTACAGGCGGGCGCAGAACGATGTCAGGACTTCCACCATGTCCCGTACCAGGTCGTCTTCGGCCTCGCCGTCATCGAGCACGACCAGGCGTCGGCCCGTCGCGGACAGGGCGGCCTCGACCAGCTCGACGTTCATCCGGCCCAGCCGGTCCTTGTGCTCGACCACGACCGTCGTCACCTTCGGATCGGCCAGCATTCGGAGGGCCTTGGTTCGGGAGCCGTTCATGCCCGAGGCGATCTCCGACTCGACGCGGACGACCTGGTGACCGGCCTTGGCCGCCCAACCGGCCAGCCGAGCGACCTGGCGCTCAAGGTCCGCCTTCTGGTCGTGAGAGGAGACGCGGGCGTACAGACCCAGACCGCCGACCGCTGCGGGAACGGCGTTCGCCTCGACGTTCACGAGGATCGTGCGCGGACCAACCCGCTGGGCAGGAACGGGAAGCGTCCCCTCGCGAAACCACTTGTACGCGGTTTGAGGGTGGATGCCTTGCACTCGCGCCCACTCGGTCAGATTCACCTCGTGAGCGTATCACTCGAACAACCTAACACTCACTCAATCTACCTTGGAGACAAGCGGATGAGTACTCCTCCGCGGTCCTCGTCAGGGTGTGGACGGTCAGCTCGTGTCCGCCGTCCAGGATCGGGACGCGGTGCCCGCCGCCGGTGGTGCCGTTCGCGCTCATTGCTCGGTCTCCCCGTGCCGGGCCGCTGGAACTCCCCACCCTGTCAAGTCGCCCGCAGCCGCTACAAGACCAGTCGGCGTCAGGGTGGCGTAGGGAACGCTCAGGCCGTCCTCCGCTTGAGGACGACGAGTGACGCCACCCGCCCAGGGGCACGGGGGTCCGCCGACGGGCCAGGAGCATTGACGAGTTGTTAACAGTTCGTGCCAACAACTAACTTGGGCGAATCTTCGACCGGGGAGGGGATGGCCGGCGTGAGTGGTTCGCCGAAGAACAGCGAGGACGTGGGTCCGCGCGAGGACATCACGCCGATGGCATCGGTGCTGAGCGGGGTCGCCGACGAGAACGCCGCGATCCGTGCGCTCGGCGCCCGCTCGGGCGCCTCCGCAGTGGCCGCCCTCGACGGGTTCGCCACCGGGGACGCGCTCACCGCGGCGCTCGTCCGCTGGCAGCACCGGACCGAAGCGCTGGAGCAGGCGCTCGGCGACGCCTCGACCGCACTGGGTGGCAGCCGACCCGACCCCTCCGCCTGACCCGGCGGGCCGGGAGCGCGGGCCCCGCAGCCGGAACCCTCCGTCGGTCCGGCGGCCGGCCCGGCTGCACCTCGATGTGTGAGCCCATGATGACCGTGCGGTCGCGGACGGGCCGTCAGGAGTCGGGGCCGGAGTAGTCCCCGCCCGGTCCGGCTTCAGGCGGCTGCGAGGGTGGGCCGGCGGTGGTCGTCCGCCGTGCCGGGCCCCACCGGGGTGGTCGGCGGAACCGCCACCACGGCACCGGACCGGTCTCACCGCGCATCACCACGGGCTCGACGCGGAGCCCCGCGGGGTAGCCGCCGAAGGCCTGGGCGAAGGCGGCGTCGAGCCGGTCCCGGGCCGCCTTCGCCCAGAGCTCTGCCAGCGGCGGGCACGGCGCGGTGCGGTAGGTGGACTCGCCGCCGACCGGCGTCCAGGCGATCACCGGGACGAGTACGGCGTTGCGCAGGCGGGCCTCCTGCACGGCGCGGTGCAGGGCGGCCAGGTTGCCGGCCGATCCGCTGACTCCGACGACGATCCGGGTGTCCTCGGCGATGGTGTCGCTTCCCTCGGGTTGAGTTACTTGCTGTTCCTGGGAATCTGTGGATGGGAGGTGGATCGGCTGACGAATCTGCCGTTCGATCTCCAGGATTCCCTTGGATCCATGAGACCCCCGAGGGGTGGCGACAAGCGAGTCCGTTAACGCGTTCCCTACGCGGAGCGCCGTCGTGTTAACGCGCTCTTGACCACGCGGGCACCAGCCGGCCCCGGCCTGGTGGTGGCTGTGCCAGCGCTTCGATGGGCGTGCCGCCCACCGGAGTACGGGCCGACACATCCCGGATCGCGCTACCGTCGAGCGACCGCCGGGAGGAAGATGTCCCCATGCAGATCCGGATCGAGGCCTTCGCCCTACCAGGTCGCACCTGCACGGCGGGCCCCGGCTTCCCCGGCTACACCGACATCCACGTCGCCGTCCAACAGCGGCAGCGAAGCGACGTTCTGCTCGACCCCCAGCCCGGCGACGCCGCCTCGGCGGCCTGGACGCTCGACTGCACCGCAAGCGCCACCGCATCCGGCGTCGACCTCAAGGGCCCCCACATCCAGGGCCGCCCCGGACAGCGCTTCGTCTACCTCTCCTGGGGCACCGTCGACGACACCGGGGTCTTCACGATGTTCCGCCGCGCCAAGCTCATGCTCGACGCCGTCGACCCGGCCGTCCTCGCGGCCGCCGCGCACTCCGGACGGCTGGTCGCCAGGCTCGGCCTGACCGACGCCAAAGGCCAACCGCTGTGCGCCGCCGTCCGCCCGCCGGTCGTCGCATGGTCCGCCGGCGCCACCACGCTCTGACCGTTGCTCAACCCCCACCGCCCCCGCCGCCCGCACCGGAGCGCCTACGCGACGGACCCGGTCCGGCCGCTCGCTGATCCCGTGGGCGGCCTGTCAGTGGCCAACCCGGGTCATCTGACCGCGGTCCCGCCCGGTCGTGCGGGTGGGGCTGAACGGCCCCGATGCGGTGACCGACCGGGCCGGTGCCCCGGGTCGGTGCCCCGGGGCCAACGCCCCCGCGCGCACCGGCCCGCCCGGAGGGACAGTGGCAGGGACGGGGTCCTCGGCGTGTCCGGCGCCGCGAGGGCACCCTGCGAGCGCGCCCGGAGGCAGCCATGCACCGTGTCATCCGCGCCGTACCGGCGGCGACCGACGGCTGGGTGGTGGACCATCCCGGGCCGATCGGCGCGGGACACCCGGCACCGCTGGTGTGGGAACGGCGGCCACTGGCCGCGCCCGGGCCGCACGAGATCCTGCTGGTGGTCGAGGCGTGCGGCGTGTGCCGTACCGACCTGCACCTCGCCGAGGGGGACCTCCGCCCCCGGACGACCAGGTGCACGCCCGGACACGAAGTGGTCGGGCACGTCCTGGCGGCCGGCACGGCGGTCGAAGGGTTCACCGTCGGGGACCGGGCGGGGGTGGCCTGGCTGGCCGGTACCTGCGGCGACTGCGCCTACTGCCGGAGCGGGCGGGAGAACCTCTGCCCCGATTCGCGCTACACCGGCTGGGACCGGCACGGCGGTTATGCCGGGCACGTGACGGCCGACGCCCGGTTCGCCTACCCGCTGCCCGAGGGCCCGCCGGCCGAGGAACTCGCCCCGCTGCTCTGCGCCGGGATCATCGGCTACCGGGCACTGGAGCGGGCCGAACTGCCGGCGGGCGGACTCCTGGGCATCTACGGATTCGGCGCGTCCGCCCACCTGACCGCCCAGGTCGCCCTCGCCCGGGGCGCCCGCGTGCACGTGTTCACCCGCGGCGCGAACGCACGGCACCTGGCACTGGAGCTCGGCGCCGGCTTCGCCGGTGATTCGTTCGACCCGCCCCCGGCACCGCTGGACGCCGCCATCCTCTTCGCCCCGGTCGGCGAACTGGTGCCCGTCGCCCTCGCCGCCCTGGACCGCGGCGGCACGCTCTCCGTCGCCGGCATCCACCTCACCGACATTCCGCCACTGAACTACCAGCGGCACCTCTTCCAGGAGCGAACGTTGCGCAGCGTCACCGCCAACACCCGGGCCGACGGCCTGGCGTTCCTCGCGGAGGCCGCCCGCACCCGCCCGGCGGTCCACGTGACCCGCTACCCCCTGCGACAGGCGGACAAGGCGCTCGCGGACCTCGCCGCCGACCGGGTGACGGGGGTCGCGGTGCTCGTCGCGGAGTAACGGAGTCGCGGGGTGGCGGAGCAGCGGAGCAGCGGAGTAACGGGGTGACGCAGCGAAGTCGGACCGCCCGCCTCGCAGGCGGCGCCTTCAACGTCGTCGCTGCAGGTCAGGGACCGGACTCCGCCCGCTGCGCGGCCCCGCCTGGCGTCGGCCCTTCGGCGTTCGACGCCGCCGTCAGGCCCGCCCGTGGCGGAACCGGGCGGTCAGGGCGTCGGGGGCGATGATCGGTGCGGGGTAGCCGTTGGCGAACAGCCCCGGGCGGTGGACGGCGGGGCCCGGCAGATGGGCGAGTTCGGGGATCCAGCGGCGCACGTAGGCGCCGTCGGGGTCGTAACGGTCGGCCTGACGCAGCGGGTTGAGCATCCGGTTGGGCCGGGTGTCGGTGCCCGTGCCGGCCACCCACTGCCAGTTCAGCTGGTTGCTGGCCACGTCACCGTCGACCAGCAGGGAGAGGAAGTGGGCGGCGCCGATCCGCCAGTCCTGGTAGAGGCTCTTGGCGAGGAAGCTCGCGGTGATCAGCCGGGCGCGGTTGGGCATCCAGCCCTCGTGGGCGAGCTGGCGCATGCCGGCGTCGATGATCGGGTAGCCGGTGCGGCCCTGCCGCCAGGCCTCGGCCTCCTCCTCGTCGTGGTGGCGGTGGTCGTCGTGGTCGCGGTAGTCCCGGCGGGCGGCGTCGGGGCGGGCGGCGAGGACCTGGTGGTGGAAGTCGCGCCAGGCGAGCTGCCGGACGAAGGCCCGGGCGCCCTCGCCGTCGTGCCGCCGGGCGTGGGCGACGAGCTCCGTCGGGGAAAGGCAGCCGAAGTGCAGGTACGGGGAGAGCCGGGAGGTGTCGTCCGCCGCGAGGTCGTCGTGAACGTCGGCGTAGGCGTCGATGTCCCAGGTCCGCCACCGGGCGCGGCCCGCGCTCTCGCCTCCGGGCGGCAGGCCCGGGGAGGTGGTGCCGCTCACCAACAGGGGGTCGCTGCCGAGGCCGCCCGGCGTGCGCAGCGCCCGGGGAGCCGCCAGCACGGTGCGGCGCGGTGCCTCCTGCCAGGCCCGGTGGTACGGGGTGAAGACCGCGTAGTGGTCGCGGCCGACGGGGGTGATCCGGCCGGGCGGGACCACGGTCACGGAGGCGTCGTGGACGTGCAGCCGGTCGCCGAGGGCCTTGCGCAGCCGGACCTCCCGGCGGTGGGCGAAGCCGGTCACGCCGGCGGCGACGTGCACCGTGGTGGCCCCGGTCTCGGCGGCCAGTCCGGCGGTCTGTTCGGCTGCGTCGCCCCGGCGCACGGTCAGCCGGGAGCCGATGCCGCGCAGCGAGGCGTCCAGGTCGGCGAGGCAGTCCGCGAGGAACGCCTGCCGGTTGGGGGCGGCGAACCCGGCGGCCTCGACGGCCGGATCGGACACGAACAGGGGAACGACCTGGTCGGCCGAGGTGTGCGCGGCGTGCAGCACGGGGTTGTCGTGCAGGCGCAGGTCCTGGGTGAACAGGGCGATCGAGACGGTCATGGAAGGGCCTCTGGGACGACGGGACTTCGGGACTTCGGGGGTTCGGGGGCTCGGCGGCGGGGTGGCAGGGGCGGGAAGCCGCCGGTGCGGGCCGGGTGGTCCGGCAGGCCGGCCGGGCCGCCGCGCGCCGCGCCGGCGCTCCAGCAGCGGTCGGCCGCTGCCGAACGCCGGCAGGCAGGTCATCGGGCGAGGAGGTCGACGGCGGCTGTGAGGGTGCGGGGGCTGACGGCGCCGGCCGGGAGGCGGGTGCGGGCCCAGCCGGGGCCCGCGGTCACCACCAGCGCCCGGCTGCGGGAGCCGTGCGGCCCCCACAGGCTGCCACTGACCTGGCCCACCAGCTCCGGGTCCGCGGTGCGGTGGTCCTGGGACCAGATCATCACGGCGCCCGGTCCGATCCGCCGGACGGCGTCCAGAAGCGCTCGGGGTGGAACGGCCGCACCGAGCATGCGGAAGGGAAGTGCGCGCTCCGTCAGCGCCGCCGCAGTGGCTTCGAGTGCCAGGGTGTGCTGTTCGGCGGGCATCGCCGCGAGCAGGACCGGTCGTACGGGCCGGACAGTGACCGGCCCGACCGCCACGCCGCGCAGGGCGCTCGACACGTGCCACGACAGCAGGTGCTCGACCTCGACGTACTGCTCGCCGTCCGCCGCCCACTTGCGACCCACGGCACGCAGGGCGGGCATCATGACCTCCGTCCATGCGTCGATCACCCCGAGCGCCTCCACCGTCTCCCGCAGGATCCGGACGACCTCCGGCGCATCGAGCCGAACCGCGGCCCGGGACAGGCCGCGGCACTCGGGGCGTACCGTCCCGACCCGCAGGGCGCGGCTGCCACCCGGGGCTCGACCGCCGCCTGCGCCACCGGCGGTGCCGGGCCGGCGGAGAGCGGGGGGCGGGCTGCCGTCACGGCTCGCCGCGGCGCGTTCGGCCAGCACCGCCCGAGCGGCTTCGCCCGGCGGTACCCCGCGGGCCGTCAGCCGGCACATGGCCTCCAGGACGGCGATGTCCTGCGGACTCCACCGGCGGTGGTGCCCCTCCTGCCGATGGGCGGGGCCGATGCCGTAGCGGCGTTCCCAGGAGCGGACGGTGGTCGGCGACACGCCCAAGCGCTGTGCCACGCCTCCGGTGGCAAGGCCCACGTCCGCGACGGAGTCCGCCGCTCCGTGCGGGCCGTCGTCCCGCGCCTGCGCCTGCGCCTCGTGCTCGGTCGAGGAAGTCACCATCCTCCGATCCTGCCCACCGCGAAGCCCACGCAGCACACGACCAGGACGGCGATGACCACCAGGGGAATCCAGCCGGGCCAAGCCGTGTGCAGCTCGACCGACTCCGGAGTGGAGATCCCCGCACACGTGGAGGACTCGCATTCGGGCGTCTCCGTCGGCGGACTCACCGGAACGGCTCGCTCGTGCACGGAGGTCTGTTGGTCGAGTGTCATGACGTCCTCCCGCAGTGGTGGTTCCGAGGGATTCGGGGGTTCCGGGGCCCGGACGCGTCGTCGTCGGGCTCCCGCCCGGTGACCGGGTGGGTGCGCAGCGCCGGCGACCGGTCTGGTCGACCGGGGACGCCCGCGAAGGGCCCTGAGACGGGTCAGGCCGTCACGGATCGGGCTCTCGACGGTGCCGGGCGGCACGTCCGTCAGGCGCGCGAACTCCCGCTGGGAGTATCCACGGTAGTGGGCCGGGGCCACGGGTTCGCGCTGTGGACGGCGCGGACCCGCGAGAGCGGACCTGGCTCGTACCCGGTCCGGGGACCGGACCACCTCGTCGTCCGGAGGACCACCATCCCCGGACTCCCGGAACGCCGGGCGGCGGTCACGCTCGGTGGCAGCTGCTGCGGCGCGTACGCGGTCCACCGCACGGTGGTCTGCCACGGTCAGGACCCAGGTCATGACCGACCGTCGTTCGGGCCGGTGGGCTGCGGCGCAGCGCCACGTCTCCAGCCGGACGTCCTGAGCGACTTCCCGGCACGGGCCGGATTGCGCACTGTTTGGAGGGCCACTCCGTGGATCGGCCCGGCGACCGCGCGGTGGAGCAGCTCGTAGGCGGCCCGGTCGCTGCGTGCCGAGAGCGCGAGGAGGCCGTGCAGATCGTCGGCTGCCGGCCGCCGTGGCCGACCGGCGGAGAACGCGTCCTCGTTGGTCTGCGTGTGCGGAGTCACGGTGTCCACGGTGCAGCGATTCACCGCGCGGAGACCACTCGGATCGTTTGTGCATCGTTTTCACCGACCTCGGCGAACCCGGCCGTGCCGACCTGGCACGTATCGAGCCGCTGTTGCTTGCCGATCAGTGGCCGGCCAGGTGCCGTGCGAAGAACCTGCGAATCGTGTGGCGGACCTTGGGCACCGATACGGTCGGGCCGACGGTGCCGATCAGCGCGTTCCTCTCCGCTGCCGTCATCAACCCGGCTGCCTGAAGCCGGGGGAGCATCGCAGCGAAGTCGGTGAAGATCCAGTGGTTGGCACCGGCGACGCGCGCGCTGTGGACCCACCGACCCGAGAGCGCGGTGACGGCGGACCAGGAGCGGTCCAGTTCCTCTCGCCGGTTGAACCCCTCGCTGCCGAGCAGGAGCAGTGGCCGGTCGACCCCGACTGCCGTGACCGGGAACGGTTCGGCGGTGGCGCCGGGCGCGGAGGGCGGGTAGTCCAGGTAGCCCTCCAGATTGATCCCGGCGCGCACCCGCCGGTCCTCGTACATCACCTCGGTCACCGCGCTCCCGCCGGCCGAGTGCCCGTACACGCCGAGGCGGCGCAGATCGAGCGTCTCGGCGAGGCCGCGTGGCAGCGGCAGGTCGGCCGCGTGCCCGAGCCGGTCGAGGACGCAGTGCAGGTCGGCGATCCGTGCGTCGATCATCGTGCGGGCTACGGCCGGCCGGTCCCGCGGGTCGCCGCGGAGGACGGTCGTCCGCACGGTGTCCGTCCGGTACGGCTGGGCATCCGGGAACTCGACGGCTGCGGCGTCGCCGGGATGGTCGACCGAAATGACGACGGCGCCGTGACTGGCCAGGTCCTCGGCCAGGGATGTCCCCAGGCCGCGCGGATCGCCGCCGCCCGGGCTGTGAACCAGCACCGGCCATCGGCCCGGCAGCGGCGACGCGCCCTCGAACGCGTGGGACCGGGTGGCGCCCCAGTTCACGCCCGCGGCAGGCAGGTGGAGCGGCGTGAGCGGGGTGATCCGTCCGAACCAGGTCGCGGCCTGCGGCGGCATCTGCGGAGCCGGGGCGGGACCGGTGACGTCGCGGGCCGGGTAGAAGACCGTCAGCATGAGCTCCCTGACGGGGATCGCGGGATCCCATGGGTCGCGCCGGGTACCGTCGACGAGGTACACCGGCTGACACCCCACCCGGTGGCGGCCGGTGGGCGCGGGCAGGGTGAGGACGAGGTCACCCGGCGTCGGGGCCGCAGCGGTGGCGCGGGGGGCGGCGTGGGCGCGGCCACCGGCACCGACCAACAGCGCGGCGGAGCCCGCCAGCAGGGACGTGGTGACGGTCCGTCGGCTCATCAAGAAGTCGTGGGTCATACAGCGCATGCTGTCCCGCCCGGACCGGCGCACGCGATCGTTTAGGTTTGAGGCTCAAGGATGGCGCCCCGCACACTGACGGGGCTGACACACGGGGAGGCGCCGTGCTCCGGATCCACTTCACGCCGGACGACTTCGCCCGAGTCGGCCTCGCGCCTCGGCCGGCGCCGCTCCAGGAACTCAACGTGGCACTGACGATGATGTGCCGCCAGGATGGCGAGCTTCTCCACGGCCCGTGGCGGCGCAGGGCGCTGCGCGCTCTGCCGACGGCGGCCCTCCCGCTCGCGGACCTCGTCCCGGCCGGGCGGGCGCCGAGCTTTCTGGACGTGCTGGCGGACTCCCTCCCGGACGCCCTGGAACAGGTCCGCTCGGCCCGGGCCGAGCTGGTCGGTGCCGAGCTGGAACGGGTCTACGCACGCGCGCGCACGCCCGCCCCGGTGTGGATCCACGAACTACACCGGGGCGCTCCCGAGGCATGGCGCCTGATCCGTCGTGCGCAGCATGCAGCGTTCGAGGTGCTGCTCGGCCCGGTCTGGGGACAGGTGCAGGACCTGCACCACGCCGAGTTCGTGCGTCGGGCCGTGCAGCTTGCCGAGAGTGGCGTCGGCTCGGTGCTGGCCGGGCTGCTGCCCGGCGCCCGCCTCCACGGAGGCGTTTGGGAGCTCCCGGGCAGGCCGCGGGAGGTCCACCTCGGCGGGCGCGGGCTGCTTCTCCTGCCCAGCTTCCACTGGACCGGTGGACCGCTGTTGTCCGACCTCCCCGACCGCCCGGTTGCCGTCACGTACCCGGCCGGTTCCGGCATTCTGCTGCAGCCCGATGGCGCCGCCGGTCCGGACGCGCTGGTCAAGGTGATCGGGAACACCCGCGTCGAGCTGCTGCGCCTGCTGGCCGAGGAGCGCACCACGACAGAGCTCGCCCGACGGCTCTGTGTCAGCGCCGCGACGGTCTCGGCTCACACTGCGGCTCTTCGCGGTGCCGGACTGATTTCCACCTCACGTGCCGGCAAGGCGGTCCTGCACCGGCGCACCACACTCGGCAGCCTGTTGCTACGGCAGGATGCCTGGTTCGGTGACCGCAGGCCGCGACCGGATCCTCCGGTTCAGGCACCACCAGTGCCATCCCGGTGAACGTTCCGTCGACGTCGCGCTGCCGCTCGCCCCGGGTCGGGCGCCTTCATGCTGTACCGGGCAGGGGCGCCCCGTGCGTTCGGCGGCGTCGCCAGAACGGGCTCTGCGGCCAGCGCCGCTCCTGGTCGTACGCGTACGCGTGGTTCCTCCGGTAGGCGTCCGCGACGCCGTCCAGGAAGGCGGTGTAGTCGGCGAGGGCGGCCGCCGCGCGGGCCGGGGCGGCCAGGCACGCGGCGACGGTCTGACCGGCGCGGGCGCCGGTGTGCAGCGCGGTGAGGATGCCCTGGGAGGAGAGCGGGTCGAAGGCGAGTGCGGCGTCCCCGGCCGCCACCCAGCCCGGACCCGCGGCCGGGCCCAGCCGCACGCCGTGGGCGGGTGTCCAGCGCGGCACGGGGGTTGCGGCGGGGTCGTAGCGTTCCAGGCGCCGGCGGACGTGGTCGGTCCGGGTGACGCCGTGCCAGAAGCCCTGCGGGGTGCGCAGTGACGGGGCGGCGAGGTCGGGGTCGGTGAGGTGGGCGACCAGGCGCCCGGCCGGGACCCGGGTGGTGTACCACCAGCCGGCGGGTGCCGCCTCGACGAGCGTCCGGGCCTCGGCGTCCTCCGGGCCCGTGCCCTCGGCCGCGTGCCGGCCGGGGAGGACGGCGTAGACGGCGACGAGCCGGTCCTGCCGGTGGCGGCGGCCGTGCCGGCGGCCGACGACGCAGCTCCGCCCGGTGGCGTCGACCGTCCAGCGGGTGTGCAGCTCCGCCACGGTTCCGGCCCCGCTGTCGTCACCGCTGCCGGCTCCGCTGCCGTGCTGGCGGACGGTCAGCCGGCCGCCGGACCGCGCGAGCAGGGTGGCCCGCCGCAGCTCGGCGCCGGCCGCCACGGCCGCGTCCCGGAGGAAGGCGTCGAAGCGGGGCCGGTCGAGGTGCCAGCCGTGCCCGTACGGGTCGAAGAGGTGGCTGATGCCGTGCAGCGCCGGCGAACCCCATGCGGCGTACGTGCCCGTGGACGCGGGGTGCCCGGCGGCGAGGAATCCGTCCAGCAGCCCGAGGTCGCGCAGCAGCGGCCGGGCGGCGGGCGGCAGCGACTCCCCGATCTTGAACGCGCCGCGGCCGGCGGGCGGCGCGGGGCGCCCGCCGGGGTCGAGGAGCAGGACGCGCCGGCCGGCCGCCGCCAGGACCAGTGCCGCGACGGAGCCCGCCGGGCCGCCGCCCGCCACGACGGCGTCGACGGGACCCGGCGGGCACAGACGGTCCGTCACCGGTCGTGCCGCAGGCGCTTGACCTTGTCGATGTACCCCGCCGAGACCTCCTCGTCGGGCAGCTCCGCCATGGTGACGGCGGTGGCCATCGCGGCCTCGCCGAGCACCGGGTCGGCGCCGAGCGGCACGTGCAGGGCGACCAGGTTGCGCAGGGCCGGCGGTGCGGGCTCCGGCGGGAAGGTCACCTCGGACTCGACGAGCAGCTCCGCCGGGAGGCGGGGGTCGTCGGTGGGCCCGGGGCGGCGCTCGACCACGCCGAGCCGGCTGAAGTCCGTCACCATGGCGTTGATGGCGTCGGTGTAGCGCGGCGGGAGCCAGCGGAGCCAGGCCCGCCGGTTGCCGAACGCGGCCAGGCGTTCCTCGATCGGCCGGGAGGCGTCCATGACGATCGCGTACTCCTCCTCGGCGATCACGTGGTTGGGCACCCGGGCGGGCCAGAAGGTGGGCAGGTACGGGTCGTAGGTGCCGAAGCCGGAGAGGTACTCGTAGCCGGACCGGCAGCTCGCGGTGTCGGTCTGCCAGGGCACGGCCATCCACCTGGTCAGGTCGCCGGGCCGCTGGGCGTAGAGCGGGCCGTCGAAGGAGAGCGCGATCTGCGGGGTGAGCGTCGGGCCGTAGGCGGGCGGGGGCGGCAGCGCCGGATCGCGCAGGCGTACCCGGAAGGGGCTGCTGTACAGGGTGGTGTGGCGCATCGGCCAGGTGAGTTCGCAGCCGGGGTGGAAGGCGTCGGCGAGGCAGAACGAGAGCGCCGCCCGGTCCAGGGTCCGGGGCCGCTCGGCGAACGGGACGTCGTCGAGGGAGGCCGGTGGTACGGCCTGCGGGTCGTGGTCGGCGACGAAGTCCCCGCGGGCCCAGCGCTGCAGGAGGCGGTACTGGAGCGGGGAGAGCGTCACGTGCTGGCGCACCGACTGGGCCGGTACGTTCATCGCATCGCCGTACACGCCCGGCCACGGCACGGGGGAGATGCCGTCACGGTCGTAGTTGCGGATCGTGAGCCAGACCTGACGGCGCAGCTCCCGCCGGACGGGCGAGGGGTCCGCCAGCGCGGCGAGGCGCGCGGGGTCGAGGAGGTCCTCCCGCCCGCCGTGCCCCAGCTGGACGGCCACCCCCTGGTTGACCCACTGGAGGTCGCACAGGCGGCGCAGCACGGGCAGCACGTCCCGGGTGAACGACGGCCGAGGCGGCTCGGGGAGCAGGCCGGCGGTGACGAAGGCGTCGCGGACCAGGTCGTACATCGTGCGCACCGAGGTGAGCTCGGGCGCGTAGTTGGGGGGTGCGGTGACCACCCAGCCCGGGTCGACCGGGATCGGCCGCCCGTCGATGCTGACCTCGGCGGTGACCGGTCCGTCGGAGACGTCGTCGTGCCAGCCGTCGTTGTTGGCGAAGGTGTCCGCGGGGGTGTCGGTGGCGGACGCGGAGACGCCCCGGCCGCCGAGGAAGAGGAGCCGGCCGCTCCCGTCGGTCCGCAGCTCCCCGAGGTAGACGCGCCGGTCCATGAAGGTGCCGGTGTCGAAGGTGTGCTCGGGACCGCCGGACCGGTTGCGGCCGCGCACCGACCGGCGGCCGGGGTCGATGACCAGGCGGTCGCGCCGGTCGGCCGGGACCTTGGGGTTGCGCAGGTTGCTGTCGTCGGTCCGGTCCGCCTCGGGGATGTCGAGGGCCAGCTGGAACTGGTACCAGGCGGCCTTCCGGTTGGCGACGTGCACCGTCCAGCGCAGGTCCGCGTTGTCGGCGGTCAGCTCGGCCACCGGCTCGCCGGCCGCGTTGTAGCCGTAGACGCGGAACCGGACGGCCTGCCGCTTCAGGGCGCCGGTGGCGTCCTTGTACGACCCGGCGGGCAGCGGGGCCGGCTGGTCGACCTCGGGGGCGAGGACGTACTCGTCCGCGCTGTCGCCGACCCTGGCCACCCCGATGGCCGGGTGCACGGCGGCCCGGACGATCCGGGTGTCGCGGCCGGGCGGCGGCGTGAGCTGCGGGCGGGCCGGGCCGGGTTCGGCCGCCGGGACGCCGTTGACGTCGCGGCGCTGTTCGGCCGACGCCTGGTAGACGGTCCGGCGGACCTCGGAGATGCTGCCCACCGGGCGGTGCTCGGCGAGGGCGTGCCACGGGTTGAAGGCGAGGTTCTCGCCGTAGGCGGCCTGGCCCCGCGCGGTGACGTCCTGCTTCCGGAGGGTCAGCCGGGCCACCGTCACCGGTGCGCTCTCGGCCTCGTCCCACCGCACGGTGGCCCGGTCCAGCGGCATGCGCTGCGGGTCGGTGCGGAACTGCAGCAGCAGGTCGAAGGCCGCCGTGCCCGCCGCGAGCCGGTGGCGCAGGTCGGCGCCCAGGTACGCGGGGTTCTCGTCGGGCGGCACCGCCGCCGGGTCGCCCGGCGCACAGCCGGCGGGCACCAGCTTGTACTTGACGAAGCGCTCGGGGCCGAAGGCGTAGGGGAGCACGCTCCAGTAGTCGGCGGTGAGCGCGCTCTCCTCGAACCGGGCCATCGCGTCGAGGATCTCCCGGGTGACCGGGTGGTCCTTGAGGTACTGCTCGTAGTCGCCGTCGACGACACCGGCCCTGGTGAACTCGCACATGTCCTGGGCGGTGTCGACGAAGAACACGTCGTGGTTCTGGAGCAGCAGGTCCTGGGTGCCGGCCTCGGTCTCGCCGTCCAGCAGCTTCGGGCCGGGCACGCCGAACAGTTTGACGCCGATGCCCAGCGTGGTGTCGAGGTCGGGGCTGCCGGGCACGGTGTCGCTGGAGAAGCGCACCCAGGCGGCCAGGCCGTCGGGTCGCTCGTGGGCCGTCTTGAGGAACCCGACGCGCAGGTCGGGCGGGAGGTCGGGGGAGACCGTCAGCACCCCGCGGGCGACGCCGTGCGGCTTGAGGAACACCGGCCGTCGGACGGGGTCCTGCCCGCGGGACATCCGGGCACCCTGGGTCAGGTCGACGAACATCTGCTTCAGGGCGGCGGCCGCGTCCTCGGCGCACCCCGCAAGCTGCGGAGGGCCGGCGTTCCCGTCGTCGCCGTCGTTCCCGGCGAGGGGCGCAGGGGTTCCGATCATGCTGTGCTCCGATCCGTGCAGTGGTCTGCCGGGCCGGTGGTCCGGAGGCCTGCACCTGCGTCCACCCACCCGATCCAGCGTGCACAGACCAGTGGCTCCCGGCGCGCCGAGGTACGCCCGAACCGAGCACACGACCGGGCCGCGGCCGGGCGGCTCACTCCAATCGGTCAGCCGTGGTGGCACTCCGGGCCGGGGGGGCACCGTCCGCGGGGTCCGGGCACGGGCAGGGCGGCGCCCGTCCGGCGCCAGCCGGGCGCCGCCCTGCCCCTGCCGGGACCGGGTGCCGTCGGGGGGGCGTCAGGCGCGGGTGAAGGTCACGTGTGTCACCCCGCTCGGGCTGGTCACCGCCTCGGTGCGGAACCGCTCCTCGACTCCTTCCAGCCCGTCCCACAGCCGCTCGCCGCGCCCGAGGACGATCGGCACCACGACGACGTGCAGGTGGTCGACCAGGTCGGCCGCCAGGAAGGCTCGGACGGTGTGGGGCCCGCCGCCGATCCGGACGTCCAGGCCGCCGGCGGCCGCCCGGGCCTGACGGAGCGCCTCCTCGGGGGAGGCGTCGACGAAGTGGAAGGTGGTGCCGCCCGCCATCTCCACCGAGGGCCGCGGATGGTGGGTCAGCACGAAGACCGGGGTGTGGAACACCGGGTCCGGCCCCCACCAGCCGTTCCAGTCGTGGTTCTCCCAAGGGCCGCGCTGGGGACCGAACTTGTTGCGCCCCATGATCTCCGCACCGATGCCGTCGCCCCAGGCGCGGGCCATCGCGTCGTCCACGCCGGTGTCGCCGCCCTCCTTCCCCTGCATCCGGCGGAACGTCCTGGTGTGGAAGAACCAGCGGTGGAGGCGGTCGCCGGCATGGCCGAACGGGGCCTCCAGGCTCTGCCCCTCGCCGGTCCCGTAACCGTCGAGCGAGACCGAGAAGTTGTGGACGCGGACCAGGGACACGGAAGACCTCCGGCGTTCGGCGCTCCGGCGGGCGGGCCGCACCGGCCGGAGTCCGAGGCTAACCCGCGTCCGCCGGGCCGCCCGGTGACCGACTCGCCCACGGCGCGGCCGGGCGGAGGAGGCGGCCGACGGCGGGTGCCCGGTTCGACGAACGCCAGGGTCGAGGATCGTGCTCCGGCCCCCACTCCCCTCGTGGTGGGGGCCGGAGCGGGTCTCGGTCGCGCCGGCGAGAGAGATCATGCCAACCGGGACGGCCGGTGGGCCATGCATTAGCCTCTGAGCCTAATAGTCAACAACGCGGCAGATCAGGACGGCTGCGGGGAACCGGAGGAAGGGTTCGTGATCGCACTGAGGTTCGGGGTCGCGGACCTCGCGAGGACCCGGTTCGTCATATCCCCGCTCGACCACCTGATGGCAGGCTCGGCCCGGTCGGGCGTTCACCAGGGCAGCGGGTCGCGCAGCGAGCGCTGGTGGCGGGACGTCCGCCGCCACGTGCCCCACCGGGCCGTGCGCTTCCTCGACGTGGTCAACGCGAGCCCTATCGGCGTCCCCGACTTCATGGTGGCGGACCTCGACGACGTCCGCCGGCAGCTGACCGACGAGCTCGACGCGCTCCTCGCCGTCCCGCAGCAGGCCGTGGAGGAGGACGTCGCGATGTTCGGCAGCGGCCCGGAACTCCCGGCCGCCCTGGCCCGGTTGCGCGAGGACGGCAGCCGGGGCCTGCGCGAGGTGAGTGACGGTGCCTGGGCGCTGTTCCGGTCCTGCCTCGCCCCGGACTGGCCCGACATCCGCCGCGCCCTGGAGGCCGACATCGCCGCCCGGGCCCGTACCGCCGCCCGCTCCGGGATCGGCGAAATGCTCGACTCGCTCCACCCGAAGGCCGTCTGGCGGGACGAGGGAGTGCTGGAGTGCACCCTCGGCGAGCTGGAGGGCTCCTACGAGCTCGGCGGCCGGGGCCTGGAACTGCGGCCCAACTACTTCGTCGAGCGGAGCATCGGCCTGCTGGCCGGGCCGGACCGCCAGAGCCTGCTGCTGCACCCGATCGCCACCCCGACCGCCGGACCTGCGGCCCGGACACCGGCCGCCGACGGCCTCGCCGCCGTGCTCGGCCCCGCCCGGGCCCGCGTCCTGCGCACCATCGCCCGCAGCGCCTGCTCCACCACCGAACTCGCCCAGCGGCTCGGCGTCACCCCGCCCTCCGCCTCCGCCCATGCCGCCGCGCTGCGCACGGCCGGCCTGATCGCCACCCGCCGCGAGGGCAAGCAGGTCCGCCACACCCTCACCGACGTCGGCCACGACCTCCTCCTCGACAACCCGCCGCTCCTGCCCCCGGCCTGAGCATCGGTTGGCGGCGGCTCGGACGAACGCGGCACCGGACGGGCCTCAACGCAGCGGCCCGCACTCATCGACGAGGACCGTCGGCGTCGGCGGGGCGGCAGCTCGAACAACGGGCCGATGCGGGGAAGGACGCGCAGGTCGGCGCCCGTGCGGCGGACGCTCCGCCCGTCCACCTGCTCGCCGTACCGCCGGCGCGCCGGCAAGTGTCCTGAGTCTGTAACACGTTCGTACTCGGCGTGCCCGGGCAGGTAGCGTCCCTACTGGTCGAACTGACCTACGGATTCCGGCGCGAGAGACTGGCGGCACACATGACCCGAAGCGCTGACCTGGCGCCCGCCGACAGTTCCGACAGCCCGGACTCCGCCGGCCACCCGCCGGAAGGCGCCATCCCGAGCCCCTCGGGAACGGACCGCACGGCCCGGCGCCGGGCCGACGACCGGGACCAGGGCCGGAATCAGAGCCGGAATCAGGGCCGCGGCCGGACGGGCCGACGGCGCCGGAAGACCGGGTGGCGGCGCTGGCTGAAACCGATCGCGCTGACGCTGGGTCTGGTCGTGCTCGCCTGCTGCGGGGGCGCCTACCTGTACTACCGGCACCTGAACGCCAACCTGCAGGTCGGCAGCAGGAACCTCAGTGACGCCCAAGGGGCGAAGACCGCACCGAACGCCGCCGGCCAGACGCCGCTGAACATCCTGGTCATCGGCACTGACAGCCGCGGTTCGGCCGCCAACGTCGCGCTCGGCGGCGGCGCCGACGATGCCGGCCGGGCCGGCCTGGCCGACGTGCAGATGCTGGTGCACATCTCGGCGGACCGCAGCAACGCCTCAATGGTCACCGTCCCGCGCGACACCATGGTGGCCGTTCCGGCCTGCCACAGTGAGGACGGCAAGCAGACCTTCCCCGCGGAGAAGCGGCTCCAGATCAACAGCACCCTCACCCGCGGTGGGGCCGGCTGCGTCGTCGGCACCTGGATCTCGCTCACCGGCCTGGAGATCGACCACTACCTGATGGTCGACTTCGCCGGTGTCGTCACGATGGCCGACGCGGTCGGCGGTGTCCCTGTCTGCGTCACCATGAACATGTACGACCGGCAGATACCGGGCATCGGCGGCACCGGTCTGAAGCTCCCCAAGGGGGAGACGACCATCCAGGGCGAGCAGGCCCTGCAGTGGCTGCGCGTCCGCGACGCCTGGGGCCCCGACCTCGGCCGCGCCCGGGCCCAGCACATGTACCTGAGTTCGCTCATGCGCCAGCTCAAGAAGAAGGGTTCCCTCACCGATCCGGGCTCGCTCATGAAGCTGGCCGAGGCCGCGACGAAGTCGCTCAGCGTCGACCGGGGCCTCGCCGACATCAAGAAGCTCTACGACCTGGGCAACGAGCTCAAGGGCATACCCACCGAGCGCACCACCAGCCTCACCGTCCCGGTCCTGGAGGACCCGAAGGACCGGAACCGGCTGGTCCTGCAGAAGGCCGACACCGACAACATCTGGAAGATGCTGGGGCAGGACCTCCCGCTGGACGGCAAGGGCGCCTCGCCGGCCACGCCGTCCCCCGAAGCGTCGGCCCCCGCGAGCGCCGCACCGAGCACTGCACCGGGCACTGCACCGGCCGGCCCCGCTCCCGACACCGGGCCGAGCCGGGACTCGGTCGCCGTCATCGTCCAGAACGCCACCACCGTCGCCAACCGGGCCACCGACGTCAAGGCGGCCCTCGTCGCGGCCGGCTTCACCAAGGCGGCCACGGCCGGCGGCGGCGGATCCCGGGCCACCACCACCCTCACCTACGGCAAGGGGCAGCTCGCGCAGGCCAAGGCGGTCGCCACGGCCGTCGGCCTCCCCGAGACGGCCCTGAAGGAAGCGGGCACCGCCAAGTCCGTCGCGCTCGTCATCGGCGCCGACTGGCCCACCGGCACCACCTTCCCGGCCCCCGGCGCCAACCCGCCGCCCGCCCAGAGCGCGCCCACCTCCCTGCCGACCTCGGTCGATGCGGAGACGGCCGACAACGACAAGGACTGCATGACCGTCAACCCCCAGGGCGGCCGGTACACCTACTGAGCACCCCGCGGCCCGACCGACGGCGAACGCCTCGCCGACCCGGCCGGGCCGGGCCGCTGAGGCCCGTGTCTCCGGTCATCCGCGTGCCCGGATGGGGACAGCGACGAGGTGGAGGGCGGCCGGGTGGCCGACGGCAACGGCGGCACCGCCTTCGCCACGTCCTCCACGTCCACCGACGAGACGATCCGCACCTTCGGGCCCCCGTTCGGCATCACTGCGGGACGCCGTTGTCGCGGGCGAGGTCGAGAAGCGCGGTCGTCACCATTGCGGCCAGTGCCGTGACGAACGGTACGAAGTGGCGGGCCTGCGCGTGCTCGCCGACGCGGAGGGTGAAGTACTCCGGCTGCCCGGGGCCGCGATGGCTGATCTCGTCGTCCAGGAGCAGACGCGCGAACAACGCGGCCGTGACGGTACTCCAGCGTCGCCGCGTGAAAGTGTGGTAGACGATCTCGGTTCCGACCTCGGCGAACCCGACCGAGCCGGGCAGCCACCCGGCGATCCTCAGCGTCAGCGTGCTGTAGTCGCCGGGCGTGTCGCCGTAACTCCGGTACCACCAACGGTCTCCGCTGCTCGCCCAGGGCAGCGGTGGGGGTGTGAAGACCGGCGGCGGGACGTGCGTCGGCCAGTCGAGGAGCACCCTCCACCCGCGCACGAAATCGGAGTTGCCCGCGCTGTAGGCCGCGACGCCGGGTTCCCCGGCGGCGGCAAGGGCCGCCCCCACGCGCTCGGCCGTGGTGACGATCTCCTGCTCGGCGGCCTCCCGGGCCCGTGCGTTCACCGTCGTGTCCAGCAGGCCACGCCACCAGAGAGCGAAGGTCCCGACGGCGATCTCCTCCTCCACCCGGCGGCGGGCCGCCGGCTCCCACGTCACCCGGGCCGAGCCGCGGCCGGCGAGGACGACCGTGATCTTTGCCAACTCCCGGGCAGTCAGCGGAGGTTGCGCGTGACGATTGACGTCGTGCAGCAGAACGCGGAGCACGTCCGGCTCGTGCTCCCAGGTCCACAGCCGCAGATCGGCGGCCTGCGCCGCGTCGGTCCGTCGCTTCGTCCACTCCTGGAACTCGGCGTACCGGGCGAGCCGTTCGGTCTCGGCACGGGCAGCCGCCCGCTGCCGGGCCACCCGCTCCTCCTCCCGCACGGTGGCGATCCGCACGTCGATCTCCTCCAGCACCGGGCGGTAGGCCGCGGCGGCAGCCGCCATCCGGGACGCGTACGCCACCTCGGCGGAGCGCCGGCGGGCCGCCAGTCGCGCGCGGACCACCGGCACCCGCCGGGCCAACTGCCGGCGTGAGCCGCGGGCCCGGACCTCCCGCACCTCGTCGGCCGCAGCCTCGGCCTCCGCGATGTAGGCGACGGCGGCGTCACGCCAGCCGTCCACCTCGACGGCGCTCGCCGGCACCCGAACCCGGTCCGACCGCCAGGGCTCCCCACCCCGCACGCCGCCGGGCCACGGCTCGCCTGAGAACCAGTACACGAGACACTCCGGCACCGCCGGCGCCGCAGTCCGCCACGTGCACCGCACCATCGTCCACCGCTGCTCGGACACCCCTGACCTCCCGCCCCGCGTGTGCCTCTCCCATACCCACGCCGCGTGCGGAGTCACCGCCCCGGTGGAGGCCAGTGGGGGACGGGCTGTCGACCCTGCTGTCGGGCGGCGGGGTGCCGTGGGTGAACGTGGGCCCGGACCGCTCGGCGGACGCTGTTGGTTAATGCGGGTCCTGATCATTTCGCCCCGCCGACCGATTGGTCGGCGGGCGAAGTGCTGTGAAGTGGCTGGTGCGGGTGCGGGCTCGGGGTGTGTCGGTGAGGTGGGCGTCGATGCGGGTGAGGTTGAGGGCGGCGCCGGTGAGCTGGTGCTGGAGGCTGGTCTTCGCGAGGCCTCGGTAGCGGGATCTGCGCATGCCGCAGCGTTGGACGCCTTGGGCGATGGTGCCTTCGACTCCGGCGCGGACCTTATAGCGCTCTTTCCAGTCGTCGGTCTGCTGCTCGGTCCTGGCGGCTTGCAGGGCGTGGTGTTCGTCGTGTCGGCGCAGGCGCAGTTCGCGTCGTGGGGCGTTGGGTGAGTTGATGCATGCCGTCCGGGCTGGGCAGGGACGGCAGTTGGTGGAGGAGAACCGCACCCGGATCACCGGCAGCCCGTGTTCGGAGAGCCGGCTACTCCAGTTGACGCTGGTGTGGCCGCCGGGGCAGGTGACCTGCTCGCGGTCCCAGTCGATGGTGAAGGCCTCCTGGCCGTGGCCGCCGGCCGGATCGCTCTGTGCGCTGGTGTTGGCCGCGACCGGTCCGTGCAGGGCGATGCCGTGCTCGCGCCGGGCCGCCGCGATCTGGGAGGCGGTGGGATACCCGGCGTCGACCCAGTGCTCGCCCGGCAGGCAGTCCCGCTCGGCGAGCGAGGCGTGGATCGTCTCGCTCATGACGCTGTCCGCGACGGTGGCGACGGTGGTGGCCACGTTCGTGACCAGGTTCGGCGCGTCGGGCTCGCAGGTCTCGGTCAGGTGGACCTTGTAGCCGTCCCAGATCAGCTCGTTCTTCCTGCCGCCGCGCGCCTCGGGGTCATACGGGGTGACCAGGCGCAGAGCGCCCGGCGGCCGGTCTTTTGGGTCCCGGCGCCTCACCTCGCCCTCGACCTGGTGGAAGTGCTGGAGCCAGACCCGGCGCAGGGTCTCCACCTCGGGCAGGTCCCGCGGCCCGGACGGCGCGCCGGGAGCGCAGAGCGCCTGGAAGAGCCGTGTCCCATCGGTGCCGATCCGCTGCCCGACCTCGACACGCTTCGCGTGCGCCTTGGGGAAGCGGGAGTCCTCGGCCCGGGTGGCGTAGTGCCGGAACCAGTCCGGCTCCGCGACATCCGCCAGCCATTCGGGGGCGGCCTGGGCGAGCGCGTTCAAGGCGGAGCGCAGGGTCTCCGAGACCATCTCCAGCCAGAACATCTCCCGGGCGGCGGACAGCACGTGGGTGGAGTCGGTGCGGGCACGGCCCGCAGTCTTCAGCAGGCCCTTGGCCCGGGCCGCGTCGAGGACGCCGTCCAGCACCCGCCGTCCGGCGTCCGCCTCGACCAGGCGGTCCCTGAACTCCGAGAGCACCGAGAAGTCGAAGCCGGGATCGCCGAGTTCCAGACCGAGGGCGTACTTGAAGTCGATCCTCGCCCGCACCGCCTCCGCGGCCTGCCGGTCGGTCAGCCCCTCGACGAACTGCAGCACCAACACCAGTGCGAGTCGGCCTGGCGACCACGCCGGCTTGCCCCGCGCCGGGAACAGATCGGCGAACCGCCCATCGCTGAACAGCACCCCGAGCTCGTCCCGGATCCGGATCGCCAGGCTTCCCTTCGGGAACGCTGCCCGCGCCACCCGCACCGTCTCCGCCGGCACCTCGCCCGGACCACCCGCACGCATCGACACCACGCACCCCCACAACGACGAACGCCGGTCTCCGAGAACAAGTCTCGGAGACCGGCGTCACTCAGCGCAGCCGATCAGTCACATTCGCCAACGGCGTCCGCTCGGCGGTCCGGGCCCACGTTGCCGTCAGTGGTCAGCCGGCGGCCGGTGACCACGTCGGCCACGAGGAAGGCGAGCAGGGTGACGCCCAGGACGGGCAGGGCCCAGCCGATGGCCGCCGTCAGCGGGATGCCGACGAGGAGGGCGGGCAGCGGCAGGCGTCGCCAGGCGCCCCGGGCGGGGGCCTTGCCGAGGCGGGCCGTGCGGTCGGTGCGGGTGGGGCGGCGCTGCCACCACATCCGGTAGCCGAGGACGGTGACGAAGCTCAGCCCGACGGCGAGGGCGGCGAGGGCGAGCTGGTTGGCGAGGCCGAACAGATTGCCCATGTGGCCCTGGACGCCGAGCTTGGAGAGCTTGGCCAGGAGCGGGTAGTCGGCCCAGCGGGTGTGGGCGGTGACCGTGCCGGTGGTGGTGTCGACGGCGACCTGGTCGTAGTGGACCGGCCAGGCGTTGTCCTTCTGCGCCACCGTCCAGGCGGACGCCCGGTCCTCGGCCGGGCTCACGGTGACGGTGCCGCCGAGCCCGGCGTCGCGGGCGGCGGCCAGGGCGGCGTCGAAGGCGGCCGGGTCGGGGTCGGCGGGCTCGGCCGCCGCGCCGCCGTGGCCTTCGTGGGCGGCGTGCCCGTCGGCGCCGGCGGCTTCGGCCGCGGGCTGGGCGCCGGGCAGGCGGGTGTCCAGCTCGGGGGCGTGGCCCTTGGCCGCGTCCAGGAGCTGGCCGAAGCGGTCGCCGGCGTAGTGCGACCAGGTCAGGCCGGTGGCGGAGAGGCCGAACAGGCCGAGCGCCAGCCAGACGCCGGTGGCGGCGTGCCAGCTGCGGGTGCGGCGGACGCCGCGGGCGGAGAGGTCGGGCAGGACGGCCCCGCGCACGGTGGCGGCGCGCTGCCCGCGGGCACGGGCGAGCCAGAGCACGAGGCCGCCGGCGACGACCACCCACAGCCAGCTCGCGGCGACCTCGGAGTAGAGGCGGCCCACCTCGCCGAGGTGGAGGTTGCGGTGCAGGTCGTCGAGCCAGGCGGTCAGCGGGGTCGAGCCCCACCAGGTGGTCAGGTCGCCCTTGACCTGGGCGGTGTACGGGTCGACGAAGACGGTGCGCTGCTTCTCGCCCAGCTCGGGCACGGACAGCACGACGCGGGTGGTGTCCTCCGGTCCGGGCGGGGTGACGACCGAGGCGAGGGTGCCTTCGGGGTAGGCCTGGCGGGCGGCGGCGATCTGTTCGGCGAGCGGGCGCACGGTGGTGCCGGTGTGGGCGACGGTCAGCTTGTCGCCGTAGACGAGCTGGTCGAGCTGGGGGGTGAAGGTGTAGGCGAGGCCGGTCAGGGCCGCGACGAGGAGGAACGGGGCGACGAGGATCCCGGCGTAGAAGTGCAGTCGCACCAGCAGGGCGCGCACCTCCCGCCAGGAGCGGACGGGCGCGGCGCTCTCCGCCTCCGGCGTGGGGGCGTGGGAGGGCGGGTGTTCGGTTGTCGTAGACATGTGAGGTTGTCCTTGCAGGTCGCGCCCGGTGTGGTCGGGCGCGGTGAGGCGTCGGGTGGTCGCGTACGCCGCGTCGTGCGGCGGGGCCGTGACGCCTTTCGGCGTCAGGCCCGGGCGGCCGGCGGGCCTCGTCGGGGCAAGGAGCGGGCGAGCAGTACGCCGATCGCGCACCGGGCGGGTGCCGGCGAGGGCGGGAGCGGGCGTTCGGGGACGAGGAAGGGGGCCCCGATCAGGCCCACGAGGAGGGGGAAGCGCGGGGGCACCGTCGGACGGGCGAGGCGGCGCAGCACCCGCTCCCCGTGGATGAGGCACAGGGCGCTGGCGGTCGTGGCCAGCGTGTGCCAGGCCGCCATCGAGCCGCCCGTGCCGTGTCCGCCCACGGCGGCCGGCAGCCCCAGGGCGTCGGAGGGCATCCCCGCCATGTCCTCCATGCCCATGCCCATGCCCATGCCCATGGCCATGCCCGTGTCCGTGCCGGCATGGGCCGGGCCGCACAGCCAACCCGAGAGGGTGGCCTCGGCGTGGGCGGGCGGGGCGAGCCGATGGAAGGAGTGGTGCAGGGTGATCTGCAGAAGGCCGAGGACCGTGACCACGGCCTCGAAGCGCCAACGGTGACGGCTGCCGGAGAGCGCCGCGCCCGGTACGGCGAGTGCCGCCAGGAGGACGGCGAGCAGGCCGGTCCCGGGCAGGTGCTCTCCGGCCGCGACATGGCCCGCGGCGGCCGGCAGCAGGCATGCCAGGGCGCCGATCAGACCCCATCGGGTCCGCCTCAGCCAGCCACCCGGTCCGCGCACCGGCACAACCTAACCGGCCAACGAGCCCGGTCGGTACAATTGTTCGATGCATCTTGACCTCCGTCCGGACACCTGGTAGGTCGTCAGCGGGCGGTGCCCGAGCAGTGGTTGCGCGACCAGGGCCGGCACGGTGCGGCCGGCCCGGCCGCACCGTGTGGCGGGGATCGCGATGGGGATGAATGCCTCGTCGGGGACTGCGGGGGCGAATTCAGGCGATGCCGAGGCGGTCCAGCAGCCCGGCCCTGGCCTGGGCGACGAGGTCGTGGAACCGGTCCTCGGTCGGGTCGGGGCGCGCCGCGGTGCGGCTCAGGACCGGACGACCACGCCCGCCCAGGCGCGGTTGCCGAAGAGCGTCTTGATGTCCGAGGCGAGCCCGTTGTCGGGGTTCACGTGGAGCCCGAGCTCGTAGAGGGTGTCCTTGTCCCAGTTGGTGGTGAGCAGCCGGACCGGGACGTCGCCGGGGTGGGCCTGGAGGGCGAGTTTGAGCTCGGCGACCGTGTTGGCGGTGATCCTTCCGAGCGGCACGGTGATCTGGACGGGCGGCTTGGTGCCGAGCTCGGCGGAGGAGACGTCGAGGGTGGTGATCTCCTGGCCGAAGATGCTCAGCGAGCCGTCGCGCTCGTTGAGGCGGCCGCGGACCGAGATGACGTTGTCCTCGATCATCTGCTCGGCCATGAGGTTGTAGGTCGCGGGGAAGAACAGCACCTCGACCGAGCCGTCCCGGTCGGCGAGGGTGATGATCGCCCAGGCGTTGCCGGCCTTGTTGATCCGGCGGTCGACGGCGGTGATCAGGCCGGAGAGGCGGACCTCGCCCTCGGTGCGGCCGGAGCCGAGGAGTTCGGCGATCGAGGTGTCGCGGTTCTGGGAGAGGATGTGCTCGGCGCCGTCCAGCGGGTGGCTGGAGACGTAGAGGCCGAGCATCTCCCGCTCCAGTGCGAGGAGTTGGCGGCGGGGCCACTCGCGGTCGGTGAGCTGGAGGTCGAGGCCGATGCCGCCGCCGTCGGCGGGGTCGAGGGAGCCGAACAGGTCGTCCTGGCCGATCGCCTGCTGCTTCTTGACCCCGGTGACGGCGTCGATCGCGCTCTCGTGGACGGTGCTGAGCGAGAGCCGGGTGTGCCCGAGCGAGTCGAAGGCGCCGGCCTTGACGAGGGAGTCGACGGTGCGCTTGTTGCAGACCACCAGCTCGACCTTGTCCAGGAAGTCCGGGAAGGAGGTGTACTTGCCGTTCTCCTTCCGGGTCTTCACCAGCGATTCGATGACCGGCACGCCGACGTTGCGCACGGCCTTGAGGCCGAAGCGGACGTCGCTGCCGACGGCGGTGAAGTCGACCACCGACTCGTTGACGTCGGGGGAGAGGATCCGGATGCCCATCTGCCGGCACTCGGCCAGGTAGACCGCCATCTTGTCCTTGTCGTCGGCGACCGAGGTGAGCAGTGCGGCCATGTACTCGGCGGGGTAGTTGGCCTTGAGGTAGGCGGTCTGGTAGGAGACCAGGCCGTACGCGGCGGAGTGCGACTTGTTGAAGGCGTAGCCGGCGAACGGGACCAGGACGTCCCAGACCGCCTGGATGGCCTCGTCGGAGTAGCCGCGCTCCTTGCAGCCGGCGTGGAAGGGGACGAACTCCTTCTCCAGCACCTCCTTCTTCTTCTTGCCCATCGCCCGGCGCAGCAGGTCGGCCTGGCCGAGCGAGTAGCCGGCCAGCACCTGGGCGGCCCGCTGGACCTGCTCCTGGTAGACGATCAGGCCGTAGGTGGGGCCGAGGACCTCGCTGAGCGGGGCCTCCAGCTCGGGGTGGATCGGGACGATCTCCTGCTGGCCGTTCTTGCGCAGCGCGTAGTTGGTGTGTGAGTTCATGCCCATCGGGCCGGGCCGGTACAGCGCCGAGACGGCGGAGATGTCGGCGAACTCGGTGGGCTTCATCAGCTTGAGCAGCGCGCGCATGGGGCCGCCGTCGAGCTGGAAGACGCCGAGGGTGTCGCCGCGGGCGAGCAGCTGGTAGGTGGTGGGGTCGTCGATCGGGATCTTCTCGATGTCGACGTCGACGCCCCGGTTGGCCTTCACGATCTTGATGCAGTGGTCGATGATGCCCAGGTTCCGCAGGCCCAGGAAGTCCATCTTGATCAGGCCCATGGCTTCGCACGACGGGTAGTCGAAGCCGGTGATGATCACGCCGTCCTTGTCCCGCATGTGCAGCGGGATCAGGTCGAGCAGCGGGGTGGAGGAGAGGATGACGGCGGCGGCGTGCACGCCGGTGCCGCGGATCAGGCCCTCGATGCCCCGGCCGGTGTCGATGATCTTCTTGACGTCCGGCTCGTTCTCGTAGAGCCCGCGGATCTCGGTGCCCTCGTTGTAGCGCGGGTGGCCCTCGTTGAAGAGGTCGGCCAGCGGGACGCCCTTGCCCATGACGTCCGGCGGCATCGCCTTGGTGATCCGGTCGCCCATCGAGAACGGGTAGCCGAGGATGCGGTTGGCGTCCTTGACGGCGGCCTTGGCCTTGATCGTGCCGAAGGTGTTCACCTGGGCGGTGTAGGCGGCGCCGTACTTCTCGGTGACGTAACGCACCATCTGGTCGCGCTGGCGGTCGTCGAAGTCGATGTCGACGTCCGGGGGGTTGATGCGCTCCGGGTTGAGGAAGCGCTCGAACAGCAGGTCGTGCTCCAGCGGGTCGAGCTGGGTGATGCCGGTCAGGTAGGCGACCATCGAGCCGGCCGCCGAACCGCGGCCCGGGCCGACCGGGATGCCGTTGTCCCGGCCGTACTGGCAGATGTCGGCGACCACGAGGAAGTAGGCGTCGAACCCCATCGGGGTGATCACGCCCATCTCCAGCTCGATCCGGTCCAGCACCTCCTGGCTCGGGCTGTCGCCGTAGCGGTGCTCGAGCCCGATCTCGATCTTCTTCCGCAGGTACGAGGCCTGGGTCTCGCCCTCGGGCACGTCGAACTGCGGCATCCGGTCGACGTAGGTGAAGACCTCCTCGTACGACTCGACCCGCTCGGCGATCGCCAGCGTGTTGTCGCACGCCTGCGGCAGCTCGCGGAACAGCTCGCGCATCTCGGCGGCGGTCTTCACGTAGTAGCCGGTGCCCTGGAACTTGAACCGGTTCGGGTCGTCCTTGTTCTTGCCCACGCCGACGCAGAGCAGGCTGTCGTGGGCGTCGGCCTGGTCGGCGGTCACGTAGTGGGAGTCGTTGGTGGCCAGCAGCGGGATGTCCAACTGCTTGGCCAGCCGGAGCAGGTCGGCGCGGACGGTGCGTTCGATGTCCAGGTCGTGGTCCATCAGCTCCAGGAAGTAGTTCTCCTTGCCGAAGATGTCCTGGTAGGCGCCGGCGGCCTTGACCGCCTCGTCGTACTGGCCGAGCCGCAGCCGGGTCTGCACCTCGCCGGAAGGGCAGCCGGTGGTGGCGATGATGCCCTCGGCGTGGGCGGCGATCAGCTCGCGGTCCATCCGCGGCTTCATGTAGTAGCCCTCCATGGACGCGAGCGAGGAGAGCCGGAAGAGGTTCCGCAGACCGGTCGGGTTCTGCGCCCACATCGTCATGTGGGTGTAGCGGCCGCCGCCGGAGACGTCCTTGCCGCCCTCGCCGTCGGCCCCGGTCGGACGCTGGCCGCCCGGGGACCAGAACACCTGCTTCTTCTCGAAGCGGGAGGCCGGGGCGACGTACGCCTCGATGCCGATGATCGGCTTGACCCCGGTCCTGGCGGCGGCGTGGAAGAACTCGTAGGCGCCGAACATGTTGCCGTGGTCGCTCATCGCGATGGCGGGCATGCCCTGTCTCTCCGCCTCGGCGAACAGCTTCCCGTTCTTCGCCGCTCCGTCCAGCATCGAGTACTCGGTGTGGACGTGCAGGTGCGCGAAGCTGTCGGACACGGCGCAGTGCTCCTCGGGGGTGAAACGTGGGCGGTGTGGAGTGCCCGCGGCGGGGCAAGTGGCCCACGCTAGCGCCTCGGCGCGCGCGACTCACCGAGCCGCGGCCCGGATGCCGTGCTGCACGGTGTTCACGTCCCCTCGGCGGCCGCGGGGCGCCGGAGCCGCCGCAGGTAGGGGTCGAAGGACGGGCGGCGTTCGAGGCGGATCCGTGCGTCCACGCACAGGGCGCCGTCCGGGCGGACGATGACGGGGTTGAGGTCGGCTTCGACCAGCTCCGGGAAGTCCTCGGCGAGCAGGGACAGCCGGGTGAGGACGGACCGCAGCGCGGCGAGGTCGACGGCCGTTCCGCCGCGCTGTCCCAACAGCAGCGGGGCGCTTCGGAGTTCGGTGACCATGGTGGTAAGGTCACGTTCGCTGAGCGGGGCGAGCCGGGCCACCCGATCGTCCAGCACGTCGGTGGCGGTGCCGCCGAGGCCGAGGACGATCAGCGGGCCGAAGACCTGGTCCTGGACCACGCCCGCGAGCAGTTCCACCCCCGGGGCGGCCATCGGCTGGACCACCGCTCCGGCCAGCTCGGCGCCGAACCGGCGCATGAACTCCCGGTATGCGGAGCGTACTTCGGCATCCTCGGCCAGGCCGGTGCGGACGGCGCCGGCAGCGCTCTTGTGGACCAGCCCGGGCCAGTACGCCTTCAGGGCCACCTTCCCCTCGTGCCCGAGGTTGCGCAGGGCGGTGGCGGCGGCGGAGGCCGTGGGTTCGTCGCGGGCCCACACCGTGGTGGTCAGCGGGAGCCCGTAGGACTCCAGCAGGTCGGCGGTGGACAGGGGGTCCAGCCAGCCTCCACCGGGGTGGGCGGTCAGGTAGCCGTCGACCAGGCTGCGGGCGGTGCGCCGGTCGCAGTCCGGGGCGTCGACGGGTGGGGAGGGCGGTTCGGCCAGCCATCGGGCGCGGTCCCGGGCGTGTGCGAGGGCGCGGGCGGCGGCCACGGGGTCCGAGTAGGCCGGTAGTGCGCCGCCGTCGGCGCAGGTGCGGTAGCAGACGGGTACCTGCTGGTCGAGGAGCACGGCGACGATCGGGACGCGGCGGCGGGCCGGGCCCTCCAGCAGGGCGTACACCGGGTCCTGGCCGGTGGAGGCTCCCAGCGCGGTCGGCACCAGGCAGACCAGGATGGCGTCGACGGCCAATTCGTTCTCCAACGCCCGGAGGAGGTTGGTGAGTTCGAGCGGATTCACCGCGGCGGTGGTGTCCACCGGGTTCCGGACCGAGGCGCCGGGTGGCAGCACCCCGCCGAGTTCTGCCGGGAGTTCGGGCAGTTCCAGTCCCGCCTCGGCGCAGGCGTCGGCGGCCAGGATGCCGATGCCGCCCGCGTTGGACACCACGGCCACCGCTCCGCGCGGCGCCGGCGGCGGCTGGGCGTGCAGCAGGGCGGCGGCCGCCACGAGTTCGTCGATGCTGCGGGTCGCGGTGATGCCGGCCTGCCGGAACAGTGCCTCCCGGGTGACGGTGGGGGTGGCGGCGGCCGCGGTGTGCGAGGCCGCACCCCGTCGACCGGCCGTGGAGCGGCCGGCGTCGACGGTGAGCACCGGGATGGTGCGGGTGACGCGGCGGGCGGTGCGGGCGAAGGCGCGCGGGCTGCCGAAGGATTCCAGGTGCAGCAGTGCGAGGTCGGTGCGGCCGTCCGACTCCCACCACTGGAGCAGGTCGTTGCCGCTCACGTCGTACTTGTCGCCGAGCGAGACGAAGCTGGACACCCCGACGCCCAGCCAGGCCAGCCGCTGCAGCAGCGCGATCCCCACGCCGCCGCTCTGCACGGCCACGCCGGCGGTGCCGGGCCTGGGGAAGGCGCCGCCGAACTCGGCGTCCAGGCGGACTGCGGGGTCGGTCTGGGCCATGCCCAGGCTGTTCGGGCCGACCAGGCGCATGCTGTGGCGACGGCAGGCCCGTACCAGCCCTCGGGCCTCCTGGGCGCCGAGGCCCGAGGTGAGCACCACCAACGCCCGGACCCCGGCGGCGCCGCATTCCTCGGCGACACCGGGGACGGCGTCGGCGGGCACGGCCAGTACGGCGAGGTCCGGTACTTCGGGCAGCGCGCGGACCGACGGGTACGCGGGCTCGCCGTCGACCTCCCCGGCGTGCGGGTTGACCGCCCGGACCGGGCCCGCGAAGCCGCCCTGCCGGATCTTGTCGAGGACGGTCCGTCCGACCGAACCAGGCCGCCGGGACGCCCCGACGACCGCGACCGAGGCCGGGCGCAGCAGGGTCGTCAGGCTGGCGACGTCGGCTCGGCGGCCGCGCTCGTCCACGGCGGAGCGGTAGCGCTCGTCGCGCTCGTCCAGTGGTACCCGGACCCGGACCTCGCCCTGCTCGTACCGGCGCTCGACGGGCAGCCCGAGGTGGGCGAAGACCCGGTGGACGGCCCGGTTGCCGGACAGCGTGTCGGCCTCGAAGAAGCGGACGCCGGCGGCGCGGGCGGCGTGCACCAGGTGTTCGAGCAACAGGGTGGCCGCACCGCGGTGGTGCCAGCGGTCGGCCACGGCGAGGGCCAGCTCCGCGGTCTCCGCCGGCTCGTCCAGCAGCTCGCAGTCCGCCTCGCCGATCAGTTCGTCGCCCGCCCAGGCGCCGAGCGCCAGCAGGCCGGTGCGCGGCGGCCCGCACAGCCGGTCGGCCGCCTGCTTCGGCGCGTTGCGGCTGACCCCGAAGAACCGCATCCGGAGACTGTCCTGCGACATCCCTTCGGCGTGCAGTTCGAGCACCGCCCCGTGATCGTCCGGGCTGAGCGGGCGGATCCCGACGGTGGTGCCGTCGGCCAGCAGGGCCTCGGCGTCGGTCTGCGTCGGTCGGACGGCGGACATGGCGCACCTCCTGTCTCCGTACCCAGCCTCGGCGCCCGCCCCGACCCTCGGAAGGGCCGACCGGCCCCGCCCACCCCGCCGACCTGCGCGGGCCGGCCGGGCGCCGCACTGTGCGGACCGGAGGCAGGCCGCGGCTCGGCACGGAGCTCGCGTGGTGCCCGTAGCCCCGCCCGCGCACGCTGTTCGCACGTGTTCGCGCGGGACCGGGGGACGGTCCGGCCCGGCGCGACCCGGAACCGTGCCCCGGAGTGGTCGCTCATAGTCGCCCGGACCATCCCGGTTCGATCCGCTCCCAGGCGGACTCCCAGCTCTGTCGGGCCCGCCGGTCCAGTCGGTGGCGGCGCGCCGCGAACCAGCCCGCTGTGGCGCACCCGAGTGCGGTGACCGTGCCGAGGCCCACCAGAGCCGTGTCCGAGACGATCAGTTCGTGCGGCCTCGGCGCGCCGGCCGGCTGTCCGGCATCGTTCAGCCCGATCGGGACGCCAGTGCCGGTGACCGTGCCGGACGGTACGGGGATGTAGCCCGACCCCGGCCCGACCGGGTACGTCCATCGGGCCGGGGCGTGTTGCCGCACGCTGCCGGGCCGGAGGTCGTCCGACTGTGCCGGGCCCGTGGTGACGGCGGTGACGACGTGCCGGTGGCGGGCGACCCGCGCCGCGTCGTGCGTCTCCGCCCGGTACACGAGCAAGGCCGTGACCACCGCCAGGACGAAGCCGACGAGCACCATCAGTGCCGCCCCGGCCACCAGGCGGCTGTACGCCCGGTCGAGCGGGCGGCAGAGCGGATTGTGATCCCGGCCGGTGGCCCGGCGCACGTGCCCGCGCAGGGACGTGTGGGAGGCAGGGTGCCTGCGCGTGGTGGCTGCGGCGGACATGACGCGCCTCCTCGGTGCCGGGACGGTTCTGCTCTCACGGGTCAGTCTTCCGAGTCGGCCGCGGTTCCCCGAGGGCCTGACGGCCCCGGTCCCCGGGCCCCGTGGGCCTTCGTCGGCAAGCCGGACGTCCCGGACGGGACTGTCCGCCCGGCCGTCGGGGACGACGGAATGCCGGGCACTGAGCCGGGCCCGGGACGAGCTCGGGCGCCGGCCGATAGCCCCACCGGCCCGCCGTCCGGACCCGACCGGCCCGCTGTCCGGACCCGACCGGCCCTCCTCCGCCCGCGCCGGGGCGACCGACCATGAAGGTGGCCGGGTTCCGGACAGAGCCGGTGACGGAACCCGTCGGGGCCCGGATGTGAACACGGAGGTTGTCATGAGGACCACAAACGGAGGCCAGCCGCACACTCAGCCCGGCGACTCCGCCGACCCCGGCGACCTCGGGCGTCGTGTGGCCCATCGCCGCGCCGAGCTCGGGCTCGCCCGTGGACTGGTGGCCGAGCGCAGCGGCCTGGACCCGGGCTTCCTGGAGTACCTGGAGACGCAATCCGTCCCGGTGGGCGTCGACACCCTCACCCGGCTCGCCGACGCCCTCGACACCACGGTCACCGACCTTCTGGGCGGAGGCCACAGTGCTCCCGTCGGCCGGTCCCGTGCCAACGCCCGAGTCCGGACGGAGGAATTGGACCGGGCCGCCTGCTGGGAGAAGCTCGGCCCCGGCGGCGTCGGCCGGGTGGTGCTGACGACATCACGCGGCCCGGCGGCGCTGCCCGTCAACTACCGTGTGCTGGACGCGACCGTCCTCTACCGCACCGTCGCCGGTGGCACGCTCGCCGGGGCGGCGGACAGCGAGGTCGCGTTCGAGGTCGACCAGTTGGACGAGACGTTCGCCACCGGCTGGAGCGTGCTGCTGAACGGCACCGTCTCGGTCGTCCCCGCCGAGGAGGCCGTGCGCCGGTTCCGCCGGCACGCAGACCCCCGCCCCTGGGCGGGCGGCACCCGGGACGTCTGGATGCGCATCAAGCCCGCCGTGATCACCGGCCGGATCATCCGTCCCGGGGGACCTCCGATCATCGGAGCGTCGGAGTAGGGCGGGCGCGAGTCCCGCGATGACCCCCTGGCCGGTGAGCGTACCGAACTCCCCTCCGACGGGGCGTCGTCATTGCCAGTGACCCGCTCAGAGGACTCCCCTTCGGCTACCGGTGGTCGTCCCTGCCGGAGCTCCCCGAGGGCTTCCCGGCCGACCTCCGCATGCCGGCGGGCTCGCACGGATCCGCATCGAGGCGTCCTCGGTGGGGCCTTGCGTGGTACTCGTGCGGCACGCGGCCCAACGTCCTAGATCCGGGTCTCGGGGTCGGGCCGGGAAGGTTGCTCTGCGGAGGTCCTGACGGCGTGGAGCGTGCCACGCAGCACGACGCCGACGCCGGGGGAGACGAGCGCCCAGTAGCGGCCGAAGCGGGCGTCGGACGCGGGGTCGGTGCAGGCGGTTCGGGCCTCGTAGGTGAGCAGGGAGCGGCTGGTGCCGTAGGGGTGGACGACGAGAGCGGCCGCCATCTTCGCCCAGTCCGGCTCGTCGAACGGTGTGAAGTCCCGCGATTCGACCCGCCGCCACTCGATCGAGGGCTGCCACGGTCTTCCGACCGCCCCGAAGACGAGCTCGCGCCCCGGATTCTCGCCGAGCGCCACCCAGGGCTGATCGCCCCAGGCTTCTCCGGGGGTGTCGAAGAGGTCGGCCACCCGCAGAGTCGGCGGGGTCGGTTCGGCTCGGCCACGGAGCCGGTCCGGCAGTCCGCGTGCCCACATGGCCGCGTTGAGGAGCGGGGAGTGGACGGTGAGCAGGTCCAGTCTTCGCGCGGCGTCGTAGGTGACGGGCGGTGCGGCGGCGATCGCCACGCTCTCGAGGCGGGAGTACCCGAACTCGGGCAGCACTCCGTCCAGGAGTAGCGGAGCACCAGCGGGATCGGCGGTCAAGTCGGGGTGCATCGCAGCCTCCGAGGTCGTGCGGTCGTACGGTCACAGAGCGTGGCCGAGCCGCGTGCGCAGGTCGTGCAACCGGCGGACCCGCCACTCGGGCACGATCACGGTGGCGCTCGGTTCACCCATGTGGTTCAACCGGTCCCGGGTGTACCAGCCGGCGGGGTCGCCCCCCCATCCGCACCGACCAGGGCCGGACCTGCTTCGGTGGCATCGGGAGGGTCGTGGCCATCGTCGGGGAACCGTCGGGCTCGGGGACGAGGTCATCGCCGGGACAGCCGCGGGCGGCCTCGTCAGGGGTCGCGCCCCAGGCCGGCCTCCTCGGCCGCAGTATCAGGCCGTGCAGGGCCAGGGCGACCACGGCGGACGTGACGGCGGTAGATCCCAGGGCGATCCGGTGTCCGCTCATACGTCGAGCGTTGCTCTCCCGACTCGGTGACGCCACCGGACAGCGGAACGTCGGTGCCGGGCGCGGGCCGACGGCCGCAGAGCCGTACCGCTGCGCCCCGGACGTGATCGCTCAGCGAGGACGCCGGAGCAGCGTGATGTCCTCCGCGATCCGCTCGGCGAGCGGTGTCACGACGGCTGCGACGGGTGCCGAGAGACCGGTGCCCAGGCTGCCGTCGGCCCCTTCCACGGCGTAGACGACCAGGTGCCGCGGCAGGCGGTCCAGTGCCCGGGCGAGCCCGACGGCCTCGCCCAGGCCGAGTCCGTGGGAACTCGTCGTACCGCCCGGCGGTGTCAGCCGGTCACCGGCCAGCTCCAGGCGGTGGACCCGGCCGGGGGATGCGGGGTGGGCGTGGGCGGCGTCCACCACGACGGCGAGTTCCGCGCCCTCCCACAGGCCGATCAGCCGGGCCGGCTCGCCGTCGCACACCCGCAGGGCGGTCCCGTGCGGCAGGGGTTCCTGCTCGGCCCGTTCCGCCAGGCGCGCCACGACGGCCCAGCCCACACCGTCATCGCGGCGGTACTCGTTCCCGACGCCGATGACGGTGATGCGTGAGGCGACGTTCATGCACCTCGCCCTTCCCGTACCCCGCGGCCGTCAGTCCCACTGCGGGGTGCTGCGGACCGTACGGGGAGCGGAGCCCGCCACCTGGACCACGCCGGGACGCCCGGCCGGGGGCGCGCACACATACTGGCCGGGACGGCTACGACTGGCCGGGGCGGTGTGACCGGTGCGCGGAGGTTGACGTGGCGGACGGCGCGGTGGTGATCGACCGGGACGGACTGGGCGCGCTGATCTCGGTCCTCGCCGGGCGCGGTCGCACGGTCGTGGGGCCGACGGTCCGCGACGGTGCGATCGTTCTGGCCGAGCTCTCGGATGGTGACGGGCTCCCGTACGGATGGGGCGTCGAGCTGGAGGCCGGGACGTATCGGCTGCGCGCCCGCGAGGACGGCGCCGTGTTCGCCCACAGCGCCGGCCCGCAGTCCTGGAAGACGTTCCTGCACCCGCCGCGGGAGCGCCAGTGGACGGCCGAGCGGTGCGCCGACGGTGGGCTGGTGATGACGGAGGAACGGACGTCGCCGCCCTCGTACGCCTTCCTCGGTGTCCGTCCCTGCGACCTGCGGGCCATCGCGATCCAGGACCGGGTGCTGACCGGCGGGATGTACACCGACCCGGCCTACCGCGGGCGCCGCGAACGGGCGTTCCTGGTGGCGGTGGAGTGCACCGAGCCGGGGGCCACCTGTTTCTGCGTGTCCATGGGTACCGGACCGGCCGTCGGGCCCGGTTATGACCTGGCGCTCACCGAGGTGCTCGACGCCGACGGCCACCGGTTCCTGCTGCGCGCCGGCAGCGAGGAGGGGGAGTCGGTGCTCGCGGAGCTGCCGAGCCGCCCCGCCGACGCCGCGACCCGGACGGCCGCCTCCGAGCGGGTCGCCGGTGCGGCCGACCGGATGGGCCGCACCATGCCGCCGGTGGACCTGCAGGTGCTGATGCGTGAGACCCTCACGGCCGAGCGCTGGAACGACGTCGCGGCACGTTGCCTGACCTGCGGCAACTGCACGATGGTCTGCCCCACCTGCTTCTGCACCACCGCCGAGGACGTCACCGACCTGACGGGCGACCACGCCGAGCGGTGGCGGCGCTGGGAGTCCTGCTTCGACCTGGACTTCTCCCACCTCCAGGCGGGCCCCGTCCGCGCCACCCCACGCAGCCGGTACCGGCAGTGGGCCACCCACAAACTGGGCACCTGGTACGACCAGTTCGGCAGCTCGGGTTGCGTCGGCTGCGGGCGCTGCATCGTGTGGTGCCCGGTCGGCATCGACATCACCGAGGAGGCCCACGCGCTGCACCGCGAGCGGGAGGCGGCCGGGTCGTCGGGGGAGGAGGGCCCGTCGTGACCGTCGCCCGCCACGGATTCCTCGGTGCCCTGCCGCCCGGTCACCGCGACCGCCTGCTGGGCTTCTCCCACGAGGTGACCTTCCCCGGCGGGACCCGCGTCTTCGAGGAGGACGGCGTCGCCGACCGGTTCTGGATCATCGGCTCCGGCAGCGTCGCGCTCGACGTTCACGTTCCGAGCCGGCGCGAAACCGTGGTGGAGACGCTCGGCGAGGGCGATCTGCTCGGCTGGTCCTGGCTGTTCGAACCGTACCGCTGGCACCTCGGCGCGCAGACCCGTGGCACCGTCCTGGCGTCCGAGTTCGACGCGGAGCGCATCCGCGCCGCGTGCGAGGAGGACCCCGCGTTCGGCCTTGCGGTGACGAGCGGTGTCGCCCGGGTCATCGCCCGGCGGCTGGAGGCCACCCGCACCCGCCTGCTCGACCTGTACGGGCACCCCGGAGACGGCGGGGCGCCATGACGACTCCCCTCCCGTACCGGGTGGTCGAACGCCGGGCCGAGACACCCGACACCGCCACGGTCGTCCTGGAGCCCGCCGGCGTACCCCTCCAGCCGTTCACCCCGGGGCAGTTCGCCATGGTGTACGCCTTCGGCATCGGGGACGTCCCGCTCTCGGTCAGCGGCCTCGACGGACAACGGCTGACCCACACCGTCCGTGCGGTCGGCGCGGTCTCGGGCGCGCTGCACGGCCTGCGGCCCGGCGCGACGGTCGGCGTACGCGGCCCCTTCGGCACCGGATGGGAGCTGCCCGCCGCGGCGGGGCTCGACCTGCTGGTGGTCGCCGGCGGCATCGGCCTGGCGCCGCTGCGCCCGGTGGTCCGCGCCGCGCTCACCGGGTCCGGGCGGAACGGGCGGCTGAACGTCCTGATCGGGGCTCGTACACCCGCTGATCTGCTCTTCGCCGAGGAGGTTCACGGTTGGCAGGCGGCGGGGAAGGCCGCGGTCACCGTCGACCGACCCGACGCGCGGTGGCAGGGCGAGGTCGGCGTCGTCACGAGCCTGCTCGACCGGGCCGAGTTCGACCCGCAGGAGGCGGCGGCCTTCGTCTGCGGCCCGGAGCCGATGATCCGGGCCACCGCCCGTGACCTGGTGCAGCGCGGCGTCGACCCGGACCGGATCAGGGTCTCGCTGGAGCGCACCATGCACTGCGGGACGGGCCACTGCGGGCACTGCCAGCTCGGCCCCCTCCTGCTCTGCCGCGACGGTCCGGTCGTCAGCTGGACGCGAGCCCGACCTCTGCTGGCAGTCAGGGAGTTGTGACCATGCCGAGCAGCGCCGACCGGCGACCGACCTTGGCCGTGTGGAAGTTCGCCTCCTGCGACGGCTGCCAGCTCACCCTGCTGGACTGCGAGGACGAGCTCCTTGCGATCGCCGAGCAGGTGGAGGTCTCGCACTTCCTGGAGGCCTCCAGTGTGAGCGGCCCGGGCCCGTACGACCTCTCGCTCGTCGAGGGCTCGGTCACCACCCCGCAGGACGCCGAGCGGATCCAGCACGTCCGCGCGGTCTCGCGGCGCCTGGTCACCATCGGCGCCTGCGCCACCGCCGGCGGCGTCCAGGCGCTGCGCAATTACGCGGACGTGGCCGAGTTCCGGGCCGTCGTCTACGCGCGCCCGGACTACATCGACACGCTCGCCACCTCCACGCCGATCAGCGCCCACGTCCCCGTCGACTTCGAACTGCGCGGCTGCCCCATCGACCGGCGCCAGCTCGTCGAGGTGATCACCGCCTACCTGGCCGGCCGCACGCCGGACGTCCCCGCGCACAGCGTCTGCTTCGAGTGCAAGCAACGCGGCACGGTCTGCGTGACCGTGGCCCACGGCACCCCCTGCCTCGGCCCGGTCACCCACGCCGGCTGCGGCGCGCTCTGCCCCGCGTACGACCGCGGCTGCTACGGCTGCTTCGGACCCTCGAACTCCACGAACCTCCCCTCCTTCATCCCGCTGCTGCGCCGCGACGGCATGGACACCCTCGACGTGGTGCGGGTACTGCGCACGTTCAACACCGCCGCCCCCGAGTTCGACGCGGCCGCCAGGAAGGAACTGGAACGGTGACCCACCGCGGCTCCAGGACGCTCCACGTCGGGTCGCTCGCCCGCGTCGAGGGCGAGACCGCGCTGCACCTGCGCACGGACGGCGGCGAGGTCACCGAGGCCCGGCTGGCGATCTACGAACCCCCGCGGTTCTTCGAGGCGTTCCTCCGCGGACGCTCGTACACCGAACCGCCCGACATCACCTCCCGGATCTGCGGGATCTGCCCGGTCGCCTACCAGATGAGTGCCTGCCGCGCCGTGGAGGACGCCTGCGGTGTCACCGTCGACGGGCAGTTGGCCGCGCTGCGCCGGCTGCTCTACTGCGGTGAGTGGATCGAGAGCCAGACGCTGCACATCCACCTCCTCCACGCACCCGACTTCCTCGGCTGCGACAGCGCCATCGACCTGGCCCGCACCCACCGCGCCGACGTCGAACGCGGCCTCCGGCTCAAGCAGGCCGGCAATACGATCATGGAGCTGCTCGGCGGCCGGGCGATCCACCCGGTCAACGTCCGCCTCGGCGGCTTCCACCGGACCCCGACCGCGGCCGAACTGCGGCCACTGGCCGAGCGGCTGCGCCGCGCCCGGGACGACGCACACCAGACGGTGCGCTGGGTGGCGGGTTTCGACTTCCCCGACGCCGGGTGTGACCACGACCTTCTCGCGCTGGCCGTCCCGGGGAGCTACGCCATCGAGTCGGGCACCCCGACGGTCATGCCGGCGCCGCAGGCCGCCGGGCTGCCGGCCGGGTCCGACCGCGCACTTCCCACGCGCACCTTCACGGTCTGTGACTTCGGCGATCACGTCGTCGAGAACCAGGTGCCCCACTCCACCGCGCTCCAATCACTGCTGGACGGCCGCCGTCATCTCACCGGCTCGCTCGCCCGCTACGCGATCAGCGGGCGCTGGCTCTCCCCGACCGCCGTCCAGGCGGCCCAGGACGCCGGACTCGGTGACCCACGCCGGGGCATCGTCTGTCGCAACCCCTTCCGGAGCATCGTCGTCCGGGCGGTCGAGGTGCTCTACGCGGTCGACGAGGCGTTGCGCATCATCGACGCGTACGAACGCCCACCGCGTCCCCACGTCGACGTGTCACCACGGGCGGCCACGGGGCACGGCGCGACCGAGGCACCGCGAGGCCTCCTCTACCACCGCTACGCCGTCGACGGTGAGGGGACCGTCACCGACGCCGTCCTGGTCCCTCCGACCGCGCAGAACCAGGGCGCGATCGAGGCGGACCTGCGCCGCGTCGTGCAGGAGCGTCTCGGACGGGGCGAGGTCACCGACGCCGAACTGACCGCCCTGTGCGAACGGGCGATCCGCAACCACGACCCGTGCATCTCGTGCTCGGCCCACTTCCTCGACCTCACCGTCGAGCGCACCGCGGCCCGCGACTGAACCGGCAGCGATGCTGCGTTCGGATGCCGCCCCCGTGCGTCCGGAGAGACCGTGCGGGTGTCAGAGAACGCACCGCGCCGGATCCGCCTGGTCTGCGACCGGGCCGGGCAAGGCCCGCCGCCGTCAGGTGTGCCGCTCCGGAGGTGACGGCCGTGGCAGGCACCGAGACGTCGCCCGTCCGGGTGACTCCGTCCCGGCCCGGCGCAGGTATCCGGACGCCGGGAGTCCAAGACGCCGGAGGGAGCTCGTCACAACTGTGCGATCCGCCAGGGAATCAGGCGCCTCGGCTGCGTTCGACTGTGGGGTCCACCAGAACCGACGGCCGGTCCGTCGGTCGTGACAACCCGAAAATCTCTGCGAAACACAGTGGTGCTCCGATGTGCAGGACTCGACGGGCAGAGGGCCCGACCGTGCTCCCGGAGCGGGTACGGTCGGACCCCCCCGGGACAGTGGCGACGACGCCGCTGGGCCGGCCCGCCGCCCCCTGCCCGCCATGACGGCGCGTGCCCGCACCTCGCGAACCACCCAGGAGCGTCCGATGAACCTCGCCCCACGAGAGATCGACAAGCTGTACGTCTACGTGGTGGCCGACCTCGCCCGCCGCCGGCGCGCGCGAGGCGTGAAGCTCAACTACAGCGAGGCCGTCGCCCTGATCAGCGAGGCGCTCCTGGAGGGGGCTCGGGACGGCCTCTCGCTGGCCGAATGCATGGAACTCGGCAGGACGGTCGTCAGCGCCGACCAGGTCCTGCCCGGGGTGCGCGAGATGCTCCCGCTGCTGCAGGTCGAGGCGGCGTTCGCGGACGGCACCAAGCTCGTCTCCTGCCACGACCCGATCGGTGCCTGAACCGTGCGGCCCACGCCCCGACCGTACGGGCGTCCCGCAGCCACCCTCGTCCTGGTCGGCGGCCACGAGAGCCGTGGCGCCCGCGACCTGACCGACCTCGCCGAACGGGCCGGCGCGCTCCGCGCCGTCCCGGTCGGGCGCGAGCTCACCCGGGTCGTCGCGGACGCCCTCGCGTCCGGCACGGAGCCGGTGTGCGTGGTCCCGATGACCCTGGGCCGCGACCGCGCGCTCGTGACGGACACGGCCCGCGCGATGCAGTGGCTGACCCGGTCGGCCGGTGCCGAACGGGTCGCCCTCGCCCAGCCGTTCGGCACGATCACACACCTCGTCGGCTGGCTCCGTGTCGCCGCCGGCGCCCGCCGCGACGCGGACGCCCTGCTGGTCACCGCCCCCTCCGCCGGACCCGACGAGGACGCGGAGCTGTACCGGACTGGTCGGCTGGTGCGCCAGTTCGGCACCCACCGCATGGTCGAGGTGGCCTTCGACGACGGTGATCCGGACGTCCCCGAGGGCATCGACCGTTGCCGTCGGCTCGGCGCCCGCCGCGTGGCCCGGGTTCCCGCCGGGTTCGACGGACCGCTGCTGAGCATCCGGGCGGCGGCCGAGGTGCTGCACGCCCGGACCGCCCGAGCCCTGCACCTGCTCGGACACGGCGACAACGGCATCGCCTCCGCGCTCGCCGGCGATCACGGCCACTCCCACCCCCATCCGCACTGACCCCACCCCGAGCACGTCGCCGATGCGCGACCGGAGGAGAGACACCATGGCAGGAAGAGCCGCATACCTCTGCGGGGACGATCCGATCGAGATCAACGCCGGCCGGGCGAGAGTCGTGCTCACCGTGAGCAACACGGGCGACCGCGCCGTCCAGGTCGGCTCGCACTACCACTTCTTCGAGGTCAACCGGGCGCTGTCGTTCGACCGCTCCCAGGCCTACGGCATGCACCTGGACCTGCCGGCCGGGACCGGCCTCCGGTTCGAACCGGGCGACACCCGCGAGGTCGAGCTGGTGGCGTACGGCGGCCAGCGGCGGCTGGTCGGCTTCAGCGCGCTGGTCGACGGCGGGCTCGGCTCGGCGGACACCCGGGCCTCGGCGCTGCGCCGCGCCGAGGCGCGCGGCTTCCTCGGTGTCCGGCGCGAGGACGGGACGGCGACGGCGGTACCGGCCCGGCACCAGGGCGAGGAGGGCGGGGTCTGATGGCGATCATCTCCCGCAGGCAGTACGCGGACCTGTTCGGGCCCACCGTGGGCGACCGCTTCCACCTGGCCGACACCAACCTGGTCGTCGAGATCGAGAAGGACTTCAACGAGGGCCACTACGGGGACGAGGCGGTCTACGGCGGCGGCAAGGTCATCCGGGACGGCATGGCGCAGGATCCGGCGGCGACCTCCGTGCAGGGCGCGCTCGACCTGGTCATCACCAACGTCATCGTGCTCGACCCGGTGCTCGGCGTCGTCAAGGGCGACATCGGCGTCAAGGACGGCTTCATCACCGCCATCGGCAAGGCCGGCAACCCCCGGCTGCAGAACGGCGTGCACCCGAAGCTGGTGATCGGCCCCGGCACCGACGTGATCGCCGGCGAGCACCTGATCGCCACCGCCGGCGGCATCGACACCCACATCCACTTCATCGCCCCGCAGCAGGTCCAGGAGGCCCTGAGCAACGGCATCACCACCCTCATCGGCGGAGGCACCGGCCCCTCCGACGGCACCAACGGCACCACCTGTACCCCCGGCCCCTGGAACATCCACCGGATGTACCAGGCGGTGGACGACCTCCCGGTCAACGTCGGCCTGTTGGGCAAGGGCAACGCCTCGCTGCCGCAGGCGCTGCGCGAGCAGGTCGAGGCCGGGGTCTGCGGGCTGAAGGTGCACGAGGACTGGGGCACCACCCCGGCCGCGATCGACACCGCGCTGCGCGTCGCCGACGAGTACGACGTGCAGGTGGCCATCCACACCGACACCCTCAACGAGTCCGGCTTCTTCGAGGACACCCTCTCGGCGATCGACGGCCGGACCATCCACACCTTCCACACCGAGGGTGCGGGCGGCGGCCACGCCCCGGACATCATCCGGATCGCCGCGGAGCCCAACGTCCTCCCGTCCTCGACCAACCCGACGCTCCCGTACACGGTGAACTCGGTCGACGAGCTGCTCGACATGGTGATGGTCTGCCACCACCTCAGCCACCACGTCCCCGAGGACGTGGCGTTCGCCGAGTCGCGGGTGCGCGCGGAGACCGTGGCCGCCGAGACCGTCCTGCACGACGAGGGTGTCATCTCGATCTTCTCCTCGGACTCCCAGGCCATGGGCCGGATCGGCGAGTCCTTCACCCGTGCCTTCCAGACCGCCCACCACTGCAAGGACCGACGCGGCAAGCTCGCCGGCGACTCCGAGCGCAACGACAACGCCCGTGTCCTGCGCTACCTCGCCAAGCTCACCGTCAACCCGGCGATCGCCGCGGGGATCGCCGACCACGTCGGCTCGCTGGAGCCCGGCAAGCTCGCGGACATCGTGCTCTGGCCGATCAACTCCTTCGGGGCCAAGCCGAAGTCGGTGGTCAAGGGCGGCATGCTCGTCTGGGCCCTGATGGGCGACCCGAACGCCTCGCTGCCCACCACCCAGCCGATGTACTACCGGCCGATGTTCGGCGCGTTCGGCCGGGCCCGGCAGGCCACCCGGGTGTCGTTCATGTCCCAGGCCGCCGTGGATCGCGGTGTCCCGGCCGAACTCGGCCTGGAGAGCCGGGTGTTGCCGGTACGGCGGTGCCGCACGGTCGGCAAGCAGCACATGGTGCGCAACGACGCCCTGCCGGACATCCAGGTGGACCCGGAGACCTACAGGGTCACCCTGGACGGCGAGCCCGCCACCATCGAGCCCGCCCGCGAACTGCCGCTCAACCACCTGTTCTACCTCGCGTGAGCGCGGACCTCGACACGCTGCTGGTCTGCCTGCAGCTCACGGACTCGGCCTTCCCCAGCGGCCTGTACACGCTCTCGCACGGCTTGGAGGGCTTTGCCCAGGCCAAGGCGGTGGACCAGGACGGCCTGCCCGGCCTGCTCGCCGACCTGCTACGCCATTCGGTCGGCCCGGCGGACGCCACCGCGCTCGCCCTGGCGCACCGGGCGGCCGGGGAGGCGGACTGGGCGACCGTGGCCGAGGTGGACCGGCGGCTGTTCGCGAGCAAGCTCAACCGCGAGCAGCGACTGGCCGCCACCCGCACCGGCCGCCAGCTGCTGGACACCGCCCGGCTCACGCTCGGCGGCGAGATGCTGGATGCCTACGCGGAGTTGATCGCCGACCGGCGGGCCCCGGGCTGCCACCCGGTGGCGGCCGGCGTGGCGTACGCCGCGGGCCGGGTGCCCACCGAACACGCCGTCGCGAGCGACCTCTTCGCCTTCGCCGTCAGCTTCGTCGGTGCCGGCCTCCGGCTGCGGCTGACCGACCACCGAAGGGCCCAGCGCACCCTGCGGGAGACCGCCCCGGTGATCGCCGAGGTCACCGCTGCCGCGCTGGAGCGGGAACTGACGGACCTGGGCGGCTGCGTCCCGGTGGCGGACGTGATGGCGGGCCACCACGAACGGGCGAACGCCCGGCTGTTCGCGAGCTGACGCTCGCTTCACGACAACATATCGGACGACACGTCAAGGGAGTTGGACGGGATGACGGACGACGTACTGCGCATCGGGATCGCGGGCCCGGTGGGCTCGGGGAAGACGGCGCTGATCGAGGCCCTGGTGCCGGTGCTGATCGCCCGGGGGCGGCGGCCCGCGGTGATCACCAACGACATCTACACCCAGGAGGACGCCGAGCACGTGCGCCGCAATCTGGCCGGGCTGCTCGACCCCGAGCGCGTGGTCGGCGTGGAGACCGGCGCCTGTCCGCACACCGCGGTCCGGGACGACCCGACCATGAACCTGGCCGCCGGCGCCGAACTGCTGGAACGGTTCCCGGACGTCGACACGCTGCTGTACGAGTCCGGCGGCGACAACCTCACCCTGACCTTCAGCCCGGTGCTGGTCGACATGTTCTTCTTCGTGCTGGACACCGCCGAGGGCGAGAAGATGCCCCGCAAGCGCGGCCCGGGCATCACCGACTCCGACGTGCTGGTGATCAACAAGATCGACATCGCCCAGTACGTCCGCACCGACCTCGCGGTGATGACCACCGACGCCGACCGGGTGCGCGAGGGCCGCCCGGTGGTGCTGACCAACAGCCTGACCGGTGAAGGCCTGGACCGGGTCGCCGACCTGCTGGAGTCGTACCGCCGGGTGGCCGTGTGATCACCGTTGACGGGCTCGACAGGCTCGCCCCGGCCCACTACGAGCCCGGGAGCGTGCCCCGTGCGGTGCGCCGCCACGCCGGCCGGCCGGACGCGCTCCCGGTCGGCCGGCCCGGCAAGATCGGCCTGCTGGAACTGGACTTCGAGCGGGTCGGCGGCCGGACCGAACTGGTCCACCGGTACCAGAAGTCCCCGCTGCAGATCATGCGCCCGCTGCACTTCGACCCGGCACGCCCCGACCTCGCCGTCACCTTCCTGATGTCCACCGGCGGTGGCATCGTCCAGGCGGACCGGCTCCGGCTGGACCTGCGGTGCGGGGCGGACAGCGCCGTCCACCTCACCACCCAGGCCGCCACCAAGCTCCACCGGATGGACGCCGACTACGCCACCCAGCAGGTCCACCTCACGGCGGCGGACGGCAGCTTCGTCGAGTACCTGCCCGAACCGACCATCCCGTACCGCGATTCGCGCTTCTACCAGCGCACGGTGATCACCGCCGCGCTCTCCGCCACCGTGCTGGCCGGGGAGACCGTGCTGGCCGGCCGGCTGGCCCGTGGCGAGCGCAACGCCTACCAGGTCTTCGCCACCGACCTCGAATGGCGCCGGCCCGACGGCCGGCTGTTCGCCCTGGACACCGTCCGCTTCGAGCCGCGCGGCAGCGGGGTGACCGGCCCGGCCGTGCTGGCCGGGCACGACCTGGTGTCCACCTTCTACGCCGTCAGCTCGGCGGCGCCGGCCCGGGAGATCGCCGACACCCTGCACGGGTCGCTGGCCGGCAGCGGTCTGCCGTACGGGGTCAGCGTCCTGCCCGAGGACAGCGGCGCGTGGCTTCGCGTCCTCGGCAGTGACCCTCCCGCCGTCGCCGGGGCGGTCCACCGGGCCTGGGACGCCGTCCGCCGGCTTCTGATCGGGGCGCCGGCCCCGGCGCTGCGCAAGTGCTGACCGGCGGCCCGAGCGTAGGGGTCCCGTTGCGGGGCCGACGGAGCCCTTCGCGCACCGGACCGCGAGTTCGACCCTGCGTACGACCGTGCCCCGGCCCTGGATGATCGACCGAGGTCGCCCCCTTGACCTCTGTGGACCCAACCACTAGCTTGCGACGAACGTGGATCCGTAGCGACCGAAGAGGGGGCGACCAGCAGATGTTCACCGACTCTGATCTCGGTCGCCTCGCCCGCCGCACGGCCTGGGCCCCCGGTCGGATCGCGCACGGCTGCTGATCACGCCGCTCTGACGTGCCCGCCCGTGGCACGTTCCGGAAGTCCCGTCACCACCTCTCGGCACGCCGCTGCCGCCTGCCGTCCTGCGCGCGCCCCGCTCACCCGGCGCGTCTGCACACAGAAAGCTGCTGAACTTGGGGAACATTGTTGAAGCGACCGATCGCGCTCCGGAAGGAAGGCCCGTCATGGTAGCGGCGCGGATCACGGTCAACGGGAAGGAGACACCGATTTCACCGGCTCCGCCCCACACCACGGCACTGGACTTCCTGCGCGAGCGTGGCCTGACCGGCACCAAGGAGGGCTGCGCCGAGGGTGAATGCGGCGCCTGTGCCGTCCTGGTGGCCCGCCCCGGGGTGCACAAGCCCACCGACTGGGTGGCGGTCAACGCCTGCCTGGTCCCCGTCGCGGCGCTCGACGGTCAGGAACTCGTCACCGCCGAAGGTCTGGCCGCCCCCGGTGAACCCGGCCGGCCGCCCACCCTGCACCCGGTACAGGAGGAGATGGCGCTCCGTGGCGGCTCCCAATGCGGCTACTGCACGCCGGGATTCATCTGCAGCATGGCCGCCGAGTACTACCGACCCGACCGCTCCGCGCCCCCCGGCCCGGCCGACGACGCCGACTCCGACGCCGAGCACGGTCCGAACGGCTTCGACCTGCACGCGCTGAGCGGGAACCTGTGCCGCTGCACCGGCTACCGCCCGATCCGCGATGCCGCGTTCGCCGTCGGTACGCCCACCGCCGAGGACCGGCTGGCGCAGCGTCGTGAGCAGTCGCCGCCCGCACCGGTGGTCACCGAATACACCCAGGACGACCGCGCGTTCCTACGGAAGAGCACCCTGGCGGAGACGCTGCAGTTGCTGCGGGAGCGGCCCGACGCGATGGTGGTCGCGGGCTCCACCGACTGGGGCGTGGAGGTGAACATCCGTTCCCGCCGGGCGGATTGCGTGGTCGCCGTCGACCGGCTCCCCGAACTGAGGGAGCTGCGCGTCGAATCCGACCACATCGGGATCGGGGCGGCGCTGACGCTCACCGAGATCGAGCGGCGCCTCGACGGCGGAGTCCCGCTGCTGGCGGAGCTGTTCCCGCAGTTCGCGTCCCGGCTCGTTCGCAACGGTGCGACCCTCGGGGGCAACCTGGGCACCGGCTCGCCCATCGGTGACAGCCCGCCGGTGCTGCTCGCGCTGGAGGCATCGGTGGTGCTCGCCGACGCCGACGGTGAGCGCGAGGTCCCGCTGGCGGACTACTTCACCGGCTACCGGCAGAGCGTGCGCCGTCCCGGCGAGCTGATCCGCACGGTGCGCATCCCGCTGCCGCTCTCGCCGGTCACGGCCTTCCACAAGATCGCCAAGCGACGCTTCGACGACATCTCCAGTGTGGCGGTCGCCTTCGCGCTCGACATCGAGGACGGGATCGTCCGCAAGGCACGCATCGGCCTGGGCGGCGTGGCCGCCACCCCGATCCGCGCACTCGCCGCCGAGGCGGCCCTGGAGACCGAGCCGTGGACGGCGGAGACCGTCGAGGCCGCGGCCCGGGTGCTGCAGGCGGAAGGCACTCCGATGGACGATCACCGTGCCAGCGCCGGGTACCGTTCGGCGATGCTCGGCCAGAGCCTGCTGAGGCTGTACGCACGGACCACCGGGGCGGTGTCGTCATGAGCCGGTTGTCCGAACGCCCCGAAAAGCCCGTCGTCGGCCTCCCGGTGCCGCACGAGAGCGCCGTCCTGCACGTCACCGGCGCCGCGCTCTACACCGACGACCTGATCCACCGCACCAAGGACGTGCTGCACGCCTACCCGGTCCAGGTCATGAAGGCCCACGGCCGGATCACCGCGCTGCGCACCGGGCCCGCGCTGGCCGTGCCAGGGGTGGTCCGCGTGCTGACCGGTGCCGACGTGCCCGGCGTCAACGATGCCGGGATGAAGCACGACGAGCCGCTGTTCCCCGACGAGGTCATGTTCCACGGCCACGCGGTCGCCTGGGTGCTCGCCGAGACCCTGGAGGCGGCCCGGCTCGGTGCGGCGGCCGTCGAGGTGGACGTCGACGAGCAGCCCTCCCTGATCACCCTTCAGGAAGCGATCGCAGCCGGCAGCCTCCACGGCGCCCGGCCCGTGATGCTGACCGGTGACGTCGACGCCGGCTTCGCCGACTCCGCGCACGTGTTCACCGGCGAGCTCCAGTTCTCCGACCAGGAGCACTTCTACCTCGAGACGCACGCGGCACTGGCCTACGTCGACGAGGCCGAGCAGGTGTTCGTCCAGAGCAGCACCCAGCATCCCTCGGAGACCCAGGAGATCGTCGCGCACGTCCTCGGCCTGCACAGCCACGAGGTGACCGTACAGTGCCTGCGGATGGGCGGCGGCTTCGGCGGCAAGGAGATGCAGCCGCACGGCTTCGCCGCCGTCGCCGCGCTCGGCGCCAGGCTGACCGGCCGGCCGGTCCGGGTGCGGCTGAACCGGACCCAGGACCTGACCATGTCCGGCAAGCGGCACGGGTTCCACGCCGAGTGGAGGATCGGCTTCGACGCCGACGGCCGCATCCAGGCCCTGGACGCCACCCTGACCGCGGACGGCGGCTGGAGCCTGGACCTGTCCGAGCCGGTGGTGGCCCGCGCACTGTGCCACGTCGACAACACCTACTGGATCCCCAACGCACGCATCACCGGTCGGATCGCCAGGACCAACAAGGTCTCCAACACCGCCTTCCGCGGCTTCGGCGGACCGCAGGGCATGCTGGTGATCGAGGACATCATGGGCCGCTGCGCGCCGCTTCTCGGCCTGGACCCGATGGAGTTGCGGGAGCGCAACTTCTACCGGCAGGGCCAGGCGACGCCGTACGGACAACCGGTGCTCCAACCCGAACGGATCTCCGCCGTCTGGCGGCAGGTCAAGGAGAACGCCGGCATCGCCGATCGCCGGCGCGAGATCGACGCCTTCAACGCCGCGCACCCGAACACCAAGCGGGCGCTCGCGATCACCGGCCTCAAGTTCGGAATCTCGTTCAACCTCACCGCCTTCAACCAGGGCGGCGCACTGGTGCTGATCTACAAGGACGGCTCGGTCCTGATCAACCACGGCGGCACCGAGATGGGCCAGGGCCTGCACACCAAGATGCTGCAGGTGGCCGCGACCACGCTGGGCATCCCGCTGCACAAGGTGCGGCTGGCCCCCACGCGAACCGACAAGGTGCCCAACACCTCCGCCACCGCCGCCAGTGCCGGGACGGACCTCAACGGAGCGGCGGTGAAGAACGCCTGCGAGCAACTGCGCGAGCGGCTGCAGCAGGTGGCCGCCACCCGGCTGGGTTCGAACGCCGCGGACGTGCGCATCGTCGAGGGCGTCGCCCGTGGCCTGGGCAGCGACGAGGAACTGGCCTGGGACGACCTGGTGCGCACCGCCTACCTCCAGCGGGTCCAGTTGTCGGCGGCCGGTTTCTACCGGACCGAGGGGCTGCACTGGGACGCGAAGACGTTCAGGGGCTCGCCGTTCAAGTACTTCGCCCATGGCGCCGCCGCGGCCGAGGTGGAGGTGGACGGCTTCACCGGCGCGTACCGCATCCGGCGCGTGGACATCGTGCACGACGTCGGAGACAGCCTGTCCCCGATGATCGACATCGGTCAGGTCGAGGGTGGCTTCGTGCAGGGCGCGGGCTGGCTGACGCTGGAGGACCTGCGCTGGGACGTCGGTGACGGGCCGAGCCGCGGTCGGCTGCTGACCCAGGCCGCGAGCACCTACAAGATCCCGAGCTTCTCGGAGATGCCGGCGGAGTTCAACGTCACGCTCCTGAAGAACGCCGGCGAGGAGGGCGCGGTGTACGGCTCCAAGGCGGTGGGTGAGCCTCCGCTGATGCTGGCGTTCTCGGTGCGCGAGGCGTTGCGGCAGGCCGCAGCCGCGTTCGGGCCGAGCGGGGCCGGCGTCGAGTTGGCCTCGCCCGCGACACCGGAGGCGGTGTACTGGGCGATCCAGGCGGCCCGCCGGGGCGGCGTGTCCCGGATCGGCTCCACCCCCGACGGGTCCGCCGCCGAGGGCCACGCCCGGAACGGGCACGCCGCCGACGGCCGGATCCGAGCCGACGCTGCCGCGTCGAACGGTGCCTGACATGACGTGGGTCACCGCGGTCGCACGGTTGCGAGCGCGCCGGCAGCCCGGCGTGCTGGTGACCGTCGCGACCGTGCGCGGCCACGCCCCGCGCGAGGCCGGCGCGAAGCTCGTCGTCGGGCGGGGCGGGACGTGGGGCTCGATCGGTGGCGGCAACGTCGAGGCCGTCGCGATCGACCGGGCCCGGGAGATGATCGCCGGGTCCACGCCGGAACCGGAACTGCTGGACTTCGCACTCAACGACAAGGTGACCAACCAGCACGGCGTGCAGTGCTGCGGCGGCACGGTCTCGGTGCTGCTCGAACCGCTGCCGGTGGTACGGGCGGTGGCGATCTTCGGCGTGGGGCACGTCGGGCTGGAACTGGCACGGATCCTGGCACGCCAGGACCTCGACCTCCACCTGATCGACACCCGCCCCGACATCCTCGCCGAGGAACGCCTCGACGTGCTGGCGGACGCGGTGGCGCAGGTGCACGTCCATCACACACCGCTGCTTCCCGAGGAGGTGCTGGAGGACTTGCCGCACGGCACCCACATCCTGATCATGACCCATGACCACGCCGAGGACGCCGCCCTGTGCGACGCCGCCCTGCGCACCACCCACCTCGGCTCCATCGGGCTGATCGGTTCGGCGGCCAAGTGGGTGCGGTTCCGCAAACGCCTCGCCACCGAGGGCGGTCACGACGACGCCACCATCGACCGGATCAAGACCCCGATCGGGCTGACCGACATCACCGGCAAGGCACCCGCGACGATCGCCCTGAGCGTCGCCGCCGACCTGCTGCGCACCTTCGAAGCCGACGAGAACTGACTCTCCGGCCTGATCGGCACGGGCCCCGGTGCCAGTGCGAACCCGGTACGGGTCCATCGACACGGGTCGGGGTGTCCGGGGACACGGCCGGTCGTCTTACCGAACCATGACGGCACGTCCGTGCACCGGTCCGACGGCGGGCCTCCGCCGGTAGCGTCGCTCGGCATGAGGATTCTGGTCACCGGCGGCGCCGGGTTCATCGGTTCGTCGGTCGTGCACGCGTTGGTCGGGGCGGGGCACCGGGTGCGGGTGCTGGACGCCCTGCTGCCCGCGGTGCACCCGTCGGGGGCGGTCCCGGAGCTGCCGGCGGCGGTGGAGTTCCGGCGCGGCGACGTCCGGGACCGCACCGTGGTTGAGGCCGCGCTCAGTGGGGTGGACGCGGTCTGCCACCAGGCCGCGATGGTCGGCCTCGGGCTGGACCTCGACGACGCGCCCAACTACGTGGGCTGCAACGACCTGGGCACCGCCGTGCTGCTCGCGACGATGGCGCGCGTGGGCGTGCGACGGTTGGTGCTGGCCGGGTCGATGGTGGTCTACGGCGAGGGCAGGTACCGGTGCCCCGACCACGGTGACGTCGCACCCGGCCCGCGCCGCCCGGCCGACCTGGACGCCGGCCGCTTCGATCCGCCCTGCCCGGAGTGCGGCGCCGCACTGCTGCCCGGCCTGGTGGCGGAGGACGCCCCGGGCGACCCGCGCAACGTGTACGCGGCCACGAAGCTCGCCCAGGAGCACCTGGCCGCCGCCTGGGCCCGTGCCTGCGACGGCGCCGTCCTGACGCTGCGCTACCACAACGTCTACGGTCCGGGCATGCCGCGTGACACCCCGTACGCCGGGGTCGCCTCGCTGTTCCGCTCCGCGCTGGCCCGCGGGGAGGCGCCCCGGGTGTTCGAGGACGGCGGTCAGCGGCGGGACTTCGTGCACGTCGACGACGTGGCCCGGGCCAACCTCGCCGCGCTGACGGCGGTCGGCACGCGGCTGCCCGGCACCGCCCGTGCCTACAACGTCGGCAGCGGCGACGTCCACACCGTCGGCGAGATGGCGCAGGCCCTGGCAGCCGCCTACGGCGGCCCGGCCCCGGTGGTGACCGGCCAGTACCGGCTCGGCGACGTCCGGCACATCACCGCCGACTCCACCCGCCTGCGCGAGGAGCTCGGCTGGCAGGCCCGCGTCCCGTTCACCGCCGGCATGGCCGAATTCGCCGCCGCACCGCTGCGGGTCTGACCACAGGGACGTCCACAGTGCGCCGGCCCGGGAGCGCGCAGGATCCGTTCGGGATCCTTAAGGTCTTCGGCAGGTCCTTCGGCCATCCGGGGTGCTGTCCGGGCCGCGCCGGTGCGCCGTAGGAATTCCGTAAGGCGGCGGTACGGCCTCCGGGCGGTCCGGCGCGCTTAGCGTGACGGCGTGACCTCTTCCCTTCCCCCTGTTCCGGATCCCGGCACCGCCGTGGATCCCGCTCCGACCGGTGCCGACTCCCGTACGGCAGTCACCGTCGACGTCGTCCTGCCCTGTCTGGACGAGGCCGCGGCGCTGCCGTGGGTGCTGGGCCGGATCCCCGCAGGCTGGCGGGCGATCGTGGTGGACAACGGCTCCCGGGACGGCTCGGCCGAGCTGGCCCGCTCGCTGGGCGCGACCGTGGTCGAGGAGCCCCGGCGCGGCTTCGGTGCGGCCTGCCACGCCGGGCTCCTGGCCGCCACCGCCGAACTGGTCTGCTTCCTGGACTGCGACGGGTCGCTCGACCCCGCCCAGCTCACCCGGGTGACCGGCCCGGTCCTGGCCGGCTCGGCCGACCTCGTGCTGGGCCGCCGCCGGCCGGTCTCGGTCGGGGCGTGGCCGGTGCACGCCCGGCTGGCCAACGCCGAGCTGGCCCGTCGGCTGCGGGCCCGTACCGGCGCGCCGCTGCACGACCTGGGCCCGATGCGAGCGGCGCGCCGGGAACGGCTGCTGGCGCTCGGTCTGGGCGACCGCCGCTCCGGCTACCCGCTGGAGATGGTGCTGTCCGCCGCCTCGGCCGGTCTACGGATCACCGAGAGGTCCGTCGACTACCTGCCGCGCGCCGGCCGTTCCAAGGTCACCGGGACCCTCCGCGGCACCCGACAGGCCGTCCGGGACATGCGGGCGGTGCTGGCCGCGCCGCCGCCGACCCTGCTGGTGATCGCCAAGGCGCCGGTACCGGGCCGGGTGAAGACCCGCCTCACCCCGCCGTTCACGCCCGAGCAGGCGGCGTCGCTGGCCGAGGCCGCGCTCGCCGACACCCTGCGCACACTGGAGACCGTCCCGGCCTCCCGGCGGCTGCTGGTCCTGGACGGCGAACCGGGTGCGTGGCTGCCCGTGGGCTGGCAGGTGGTCCGGCAGTCCGGCGGTGGTCTGGACGAGCGGCTCGCGGCGGCCTTCGCCGCGGCGGCACGGCTGGCTCCGGAGGCCCCGGCACTGCTGGTGGGCATGGACACCCCGCAGCTGAGCGCCGCCGTGCTGGCCGAACCGCTGTCGGCGGCCCGCCGCGCCGGCGTCGACGCCTGGTACGGGCCGGCGAGCGACGGCGGCTTCTGGGCCCTCGGCCTGGCCCGGCCGACGGAGCGGCTGGCCCGCCGGCTGCTGCTGGGGGTGCCGATGTCCACCGCGGACACCGGTCGGGCGCTGCTCGACCGGCTGACGGCGGCCGGGCTCAGGGTGCACCACCTACCGGAGCTCACCGACGTGGACACCGTCCGGGACGCGCGCCTGGTCGCCGGCCGGGCCCCGACCGGCACCTTCGCCGCGCGCCTGCGCTCGCTCGACGCCGGCGCGGCGGACGCCGCCGCAGGGGCGGTGGGGGACACCCCGGCCGAGGCGGCCCGGTGACGCCCACCCGGACCACCGCGTCCGCCCCGGCCCGGCGCCGCCCGCGAACCGCCGCGGTGCCCGCCGCCCGGACGGCCCCCTGGCAGGACGACCCGTTCGCCGAGGCCGTCCTGGCCGGGTGTGGCCCGCTCTGGCTGCGCCGCGAGGACGGCGACCGGATCCCCCTGGACGTCGAGCGCTGGTGCACGCCGGCCGACGGCGCCGACCACAGCCTGCTGCTGCGCTGCGTCGGGTTGCCGGCGCCGGTGCTGGACCTCGGCTGCGGGCCGGGGCGGCTGGTCGCCGCCCTGCTCGCACTCGGCGTCCCGGCACTCGGTGTCGACGTCACCGGCGCAGCCGTGGCCCGCACGCGGCTGCTCGGCGGCCCGGCCCTGCATCGGTCGGTGTTCGACCGACTGCCGGCCGAGGGCCGCTGGGGCGCCGCGCTGCTGGCCGACGGCAACCTCGGGATCGGCGGCGACCCGGACGCGCTGCTCCGGCGCGGAGCCGAACTGATCGCCCCGGGCGGCCTGTTGCTGGTCGAGGTGGAGCCCAGGGAGCTCGACGAGCGGCTCACCGTCCGGGTGGAGGGGGCGGACGGCCGGCTCGGACCGCCGTTCGCCTGGGCCCGGCTCGGCGCCGCGGCCACCGCCCGGCGCGCCCGTCGGGCCGGCCTGACGGTGGCGGAACGCTGGACCTCCCACGGCCGGCGCTTCCTCGCCCTGCGCAAGGGCTGAGCGGCCGGGTCCCGTACGACCCCACAAGCGCCGCAGGCCGCACCCGTTCGACGGTCCGGCCGACCGGTGGGAAGCGCCGGTCGGCCGGCCAGGTGCTGCCGGCTGTCGTCCAACCTCCGGTCGGATCGACGGCTTCCCCGCGTCTACGCCGGTGGGTCCGGTGCCGCCCGCCCGACGCCGCGCGGGCCCGACCGCGGTGTCGGTCGGGCCCCCGCCTGTTTCGTCCCTTGCCCGGTGAACGGACACCAACACCCTTGGGTCACACAGGCGTTGACCGTTCCGGCATTCGGTTCCCGGCTGGCGTCCCCGGGGTGCGGGGTGCCCGCCGACCAGCCGCCCACCGCACCGCCGGCCCCACGACGACGCACGCCAACGCCACGCCGTACGCGGCTTGTTGGGCCTGGTAGCCGCCGGCAAGGTACAGGTACTGCCCGGCCGCCGGTACGGCCAGCCACTCCCACCGCCCGTCCAACGCGACCAGCGCCACCACCAGCAGCCCGTACCAGGGGTAGGCGGGCGCGACGACCAGCAACGCCGTCCCGGTGACCAGCAGCGCGCCGCTCCACGGGCGGGCCGGGTCACCGCGGCGCAGCACCCGGAGGGCGACGCCCGCCACCACGGCACCCGCCGCCCAGGGCAGCGACGCCGCCGGGAGGAACGGGGCCAGCAGACCGAAGCGGTCGAGGTGCCCCTGCTCGTAGCCCTCCTCCCGCAGGTAGCCCGGCAGGTAGCCGAGCACCCCGACACCGGAGGCGGCCACGTACGGCAGGTAGGACAGCGCGAACGCGCCGAGCGTGCCGGCCAGCAGCACCACGACCTCGCGCAGCGGTCTGCGGGCGAGCGCACCCGGCAGGGCCAGCCCGGGGAGCAGCTTGACCGCCACCGCGGCGCCGATCAGCGCGCCCCCGTTCACCGTCCGTCGACCGGACCGGCCGTTCCCGGGCCGCCGCGCCGCCACGCACCCGAGGCCGGCGACCAGCAGCAGCGCGCCGAGCGTGTCCACGTGGGCGTCGTTGACCGACCAGACCGTCACGCCCGGGCACCACGCCCACAGGGCCGCCCGCCGGCTCGCCCGCCGGACGACCAGCAGCGCCCCGGTGGTGGCCACCGCCAGCAGCGCGCCGGCCGCCTGCACCCCGCGCACCCCGCCGCCGAAGGGGTGGAGCACCAGGAACCAGGCCTCCGCGACCGGCGGGTAGACGGTGTGCACGGCGGGCCGGTTGATCCGGGTGCAGTCGCCCGCCACCGTGAGCCGCTCGTCCCAGCCGTCGCACCGGCCGTCCGTCGGCCACAGCCCCGGGTCCCGGAGCCGGGCGAGCGCCGGGTCGTCCGGGGTGTGCGCGTACGGCGAGATGCCGGCGGCCTGGACCCTGCCGTCCCAGACGTACCGGTAGGCGTCGTCGCTGGTGCGCGGCGGCGCGAGCAACCCGACGGCGGCCACTGCGACACCGCCCGCCAGCACCAGCGGGACCACGTGACAGTCCGGCACCCGGCGCAGCAGCAGGACGGCGAGCGCGAACAGTGCGGCGTCGGCGGCGTACCAGACGTACAGCGGCGCCCGGTGACCGAGCGTGCCGCCGCCGGTGACGGTCAGGGCGAGCGCGCCGACCAGCGCGGCGAGGGCGAGGAGACAGGGGAGGAGAGCACGGTTGACCACGCGGCCACCCTGCCAGCGGGACGGCCCTCGCGGCCGCTCCGGCAGGACGCCGTTCGGATTCCGTAAGCACGTCGGAGCCCCGCCACCCGCCTCCGGGGCGCTTCGATGAACACGTGACACCGAATCCCCCCGGCGAATCGCGCCGGTACGACGTTCCCCTGCCCACCCCGCCCGACTCCCTGCGCCGCGGCCCGTTCCGCGAAGGGGTGTTCACCTCGCCGTTGCACGAGCCGCGCACCGCGGTGGTGCTCGGCCGCTGGCTGGGCGCGGCACTGCTGACCTGCTTCCTGACCGGCCTCTACAGTCACCTGCTCCAGGACCCGCCCACCTGGCTGGCAGGGCACCTGCCGAGCCGGCCGGTGAACGGCTACCGCATCACCCAGGGGCTGCACGTGATCAGCGGGATCGCCGCGATCCCCCTGGTCGGCGCCAAGCTCTGGACGGTGTTCCCGCGGCTCTTCGAGTGGCCGCCGGCGCGCAGCGTCCTGCACGCACTGGAACGGCTGAGCATCGCGTTGCTGGTGGCGGCGGTACTGCTGGAGCTGTTCACGGGGTTGTTCAACACGCTGCAGTGGTACCCGTGGCCGTTCCCGTTCCGGCAAACCCACTTCTGGCTCGGCTGGCTGGCCACCGGCGGCCTGCTGGTGCACGTCGCCGTGAAGGCGCCGCTGATCGTGCGGTACTGGCGGGGGCGCCGGCCCGGCCTGGCCCAGCGCCGGGCGTTCCTCACCTCGGTCACCGCCGCGGTCGGCGTCGTCACCCTCACCACCGCAGGCCAGAGCGTGCCGTGGCTGAGCGGGCTGGACCTGCTGGCGCCGCGCCGCCCGGGCGTCGGCCCGCAGGGCCTGCCGGTGAACCGGACGGCCGCGCAGGCCGGGACGGTCACCGTGCCCGCCGACTGGAGGCTCACCGTGGACGGCCCGCGGCCGTTCCGGCTCAGCCTCGCCGAACTGGAGCGACTGCCGCAGCACGAGGTCGAGTTGCCGATCGCCTGCGTGGAGGGCTGGAGCGCCTCGGCCCGCTGGACCGGTGTGCGGATCGCCGATCTGCTGGCGCGGGCCGGAGCCCCGGCCGGGTCCGGGATGCGGGTCACCTCGCTGGAGGCCGACGGCCCGTACCGGGTGACGGAACTGCCCGCCGCGTACGCCGAGGACCCGCTCGCCCTGCTGGCGCTGCGCGTCAACGGCGAGGTGCTGGCGGCCGACCACGGGTTCCCCGCCCGGATCATCGCCCCGAACCGCCCCGGCGTGCTGCAGACCAAGTGGGTCGCGCGGCTGGAGGTGATCTGAATGGCCCGGTGGCTGCGCGGGATCGTTCTGCTCGGTGGCCTCGCCCTGACCGGGTACGGCGTGTACGGCTTCCTCAACGACCCGTACATCACGGCTCCGTGGGACGTGCTGGTCTGGGCGGGCGGTGGCCTCGTCCTGCACGACGGGTTCTGGGTGCCGCTGTCATGCCTGGTCGGCGCCTCCGTCGCCCGCGGGCCGGTGCTGCGCGGTTGGCTGGTCGTCGCGGCGGCGGTCACCGCCGTGGGGCTGCCGGCGGTGCTGCACGCCGGCGAGGACCACGGCAACCCCACGGTGCTGCCGCTGCCGTACCTGCGCAACTGGCTTCTGGTGCTGGGGGCCACCGGAGCGTTCGCACTGCTGGTCGCGCTGGCCCGGCGGCGGCGCCGCCCGGCGGGCGACGGCGGGCCGGGGCACGACCCGGAGGCCCCCCGCCCCCGCGAGTGAGGGGCACCGTCCCGCCCGGCGCGGACGCGATGTGCGGCCGCGCCGGGGCGGGTACCCGCGCAGGCAAGGGTACGAGCCGTGCGGAGACCGAACCGTTGCGCCCCGCCCGGCGCGGGCCGCGCGCGGTCTGCGACGACCGGGCCGGGGCGCGTCAGTCGCCCGGGACCCCGGGGAGGCCGGTCGCCAGCCCGTCCAGGGCGTGCGAGCAGACGCAGTCACGGTCGACGGGCAGCCGTTCGAGGGCCTCGAACAGGACGGACCGCAGCCGGTCGACGTTGCGCGCGAAGACCTTCAGCACCTCGGTGTGCGTGACGCCCTCGCCCGTCTCCACCCCGGCGTCGAGGTCGGTCACCAGCGCCATCGACGTGTAGCAGAGGCCGAGTTCCCGGGCGAGGACGGCTTCCGGGTGGCCGGTCATCCCCACGACCGACCAGCCGTTGGCGGAGAACCACCGGGACTCCGCCCGGGTGGAGAAACGCGGGCCCTCGATCACCACGAGCGTCCCGCCGTCCACCGGCTCCCAGCCGCTCTCCCGGGCCGCCTCCAGCGCCGCGGCACGCCCGGCCGGGCAGTACGGGTCTGCCATCGAGACGTGCACCACCTCGGGTACCGCGCCGTCCGGGAGCGCGACGCCGTCGTAGAAGGTCTGCACCCGGCCCGCGGTACGGTCGACGAACTGGTCCGGGACCAGCAGCGTCCCCGGCCCGTACTCCTCCCGCAGGCCGCCGACCGCGCAGGGGCCCAGCACCTGGCGCACGCCCAGCGACTGCAGCGCCCACAGGTTCGCCCGGTAGTTGATCCGGTGGGGCGGTACCCCGTGCCCGCGCCCGTGCCGCGGCAGGAACGCCACCCGGCGCCCGGCCACCTCGCCCACGAACAGCGCGTCGCTCGGCACGCCGTACGGCGTCTCCACCCGCACCTCGACCACGTCGTCCAGCAGCGCGTACAGCCCCGAACCGCCGATCACGCCCAACTCGGCGCGCGGTACGCCCTGATCCGTCGTCATTCCGCCATCCTCTCCACGGCAAACATCCCGGCCCGGGACAACTCCGGGCACCGGCAAACGTCCCGGCCACTGTAGGAGCCGGACACCCGGACCACACCGGCCCGACCCCTTACGGTTCCCGAACACCACCGCACCGCCCGGGGTGGGGCGGGCTTCGTAGTCGTGGGCCGGGCGGCGGCGGTTCATACGCCGGCCGAGGTCCGCTCGACGACGTCCCAGTACTTCCCCGAGGTTCCCTTCGACGTCCGCCCCCTCCCGGCCCGATGCCCTCACGAGTCATCGAACGTTCCAGGGTGGGTGAGGCACAGCCGGCACGTAGAGAGGCGTACCGGCCCGCAGGGACCGCAGGTGGCGCGCTGAGGTGCCGCACGCCGAGGGCGGGGCAGGAGTTGAGTCAACGGTCGATCAGCCGTGGACGCGGGGCCTCACCCGTGGATTCAGCGTCGGTGTCGTCGGTGCCGACCGGGCCGCCGGGAAGCATCCGGTCCAGCCATTTCGGCAGCCACCAGTTGGTCCGGCCGAGGAGTGTCATGGTCGCCGGTACCAGCACCATGCGTACGACCGTGGCGTCGATGAAGATCGCGGTGGCCAGGCCGAGCCCGAACATTTTGCTGGAGGGGTCCTCGGCGACGGCGAAGGACAGGAAGACCGCCACCATGATGAGGGCGGCCGAGGTGATGATCCGGGCGGTGCGCGAGACGCCCTCAACGATCGCCGTGCCGTTGTCGCCGGTGCGCAGGTACTCCTCGCGTACGCGGGAGAGGAGGAACACCTCGTAGTCCATCGACAGGCCGAACAGGATGGCGAAGAGGAACATCGGGATGAACGACACGATCGGAACCGTCGCTTCCAGCCCGATGAGTGCGCCTCCCCAGCCCCACTGGAAGACCGCGACCATGATGCCGTAGGCCGCGCCGATGCTCAGCAGATTCAGCAGCACCGCCTTGAGCGGTACGAGTACCGAGCGGAAGACCAGCATCAGCAGCAGGAACGACATCGCCAGCACGGCGGCGACGAACACCGGCAGGCGCTGGCTGGTGCGTCGGCCCACATCGGACAGGCTCGCGGCGGCGCCGCCGACGTGGGCCCTGGCCGGGCCGTGCCCGATCGCCGCGGGCAGCACGTCGGTGCGCAGCCGGGCGATGGTGTCGGCCGTGGCCTTGTCCTGAGGGCCGGTGGTCGGGAACACCACGAGGGTCGCGATGCCGGTGGCCCGATCGATGTGCGCCGGCGCGACGGATGCGATGCCCGGGTCCGCCGCGACCGTTGCGACGAGTCGGTCCAGCACTCCCGGATCACCGGTGGGGTCCGCGGCGATGACGAGGGGACCGTTGGTGCCCGGGCCGAACCCCTCGGCGACGAGGTCGTAGGCCCGGCGCTCGGTACGGCTGTGGGGCAGTGAGCCGTCGTCGGGCAGGCCGACGCGCAGGCCGAGCACGGGCAGCGTCGCGGTCAGCAGCAGCCCCGCCGCGCCGACCGCGTACGGCACCGGGTGCCGGCTGACGTGCCCGATCCAGCGACGCCACCCGGCGGCGTGGGCGGTGCCTGCCGCCTGGTCCCGCCGCCGTGCGGGTCGGCCCGGCTTCCTGGTCTGCAGAGCCCGGCCGATCCGGCCGATCCGGCCGGCCCGGGCCAGGCGTGGGCCGGCGGCGCCGAGGAAGGCCGGCAACAGTGTCACCGACGCGACCACCATGATCAGAACGACGATCGAGACGGCAACCCCGCCCACCGTCATGAACGGTACGTTCGCGACCGCCAGGCCGAGGATCGATACGACGACGGTGCCGCCGGCGAAGACCACGGGCCGCCCCGCCGTGGCCACCGCTCGGCCCGCCGCCTCGCGGGGATCGAGCCCGCGCGCGAGGTACTCCCGGTGCCTGGCGAGCACGAACAGCGCGTAGTCGATGCCCACCCCGAGCCCGACCATGCTGCCCAGGACCGGTGCGAAGGTGGGCACGTCCGTCACCCCCGCCAGTACGGTCATCGTGGCGACCCCGACGGTCAGTCCGAAGACCGCCATGCCGATCGGCAGCGCGACGGCGACGAGCGAACCGAACGCCAGGAACAGGATCGCGGCCGCGGCGAGGAGGCCGATCAACTCGCTCGCGCCGCCGTCGGGGTCGGAGAAGGCGTAGAAGAGGCTCCCGCCCATCTCGATGCGCAGGGGCAGTTCGGCGCGCAGCCGGTCGCCGAGATCGACGAGGGCGTCGAGGTCTTCGGCCGACAGCCGGCTCTGGTCGGGGTACTGCACCCGGACGACCGCGATCCGCCCGTCGGCCGAGACGAGGCCGCCCCGCACGGCGGTGTCCCCGCGCACGGCGGTGTCCCCGCCCGCGTCGAGCGCCCCCGCCGGGTCGCTCGTGCCGAGCACGTGCGGCAGCCGCTTCACCTCGGTCTGCAGCCGCGTGAGAGCGGTGCGCGCACCGTCGTGGTCGAAGAACGTCGCAGCGCCGTCGAGGGGGGTGACGACCACTTGGGCGGTCATCCCCTCCTGGCCGGTGCCGGCCCGCTCGATCAGTTCCGCGGCCCGCTGGGAGTCCAGTCCCGGCGCGGTCATCGCATCCGCGTTCCGCCCGCCGAAGGCGACGGCGGCGAGGACGGCGAGCATCGCGGCGACCAGCCATGCCGCGATCACCCGCCAGGGATGGCGGGCGGCGCTTGCGCCCAGGCGCAGCAGGGCTTTCGAGAGCATCGGGTCCTCCAACCACCTCGTCGGCCGTCCTTGTACGGCCGCCGATGCCGAGGCTCCTCGCCACGGCGCTCCGCGGCATCGGCCCGCGGGCCGCGGATCCGTCGGCCCCGGGGCGGAGTGACGACCCGTCCTTTCGGCCGATGCGCGGCACGCCGCGGTCCCTAGGCTTAGAACCGTGCTGCGAACCGTGCTGCGAGACGACCTGCGAACCCTGTGGACCGAACCCCGGCCGCCCGACGCGCCCGCCCGGGTGCGGCGGGACTGGGCGCTGCCCGCCGCGGCCCTTGCCGGTGTGGCGCTGGAGGCCACTCTGCGCGAGAACGTCGTGTGGCGTCCGGTGGCGGTGGTGTTCGCCGTATGGCTGTGCCTGCTGCCCCTGTGGCGCCGGACCCGCCCGCTGGCGATGGCCACGCTGGCGTTCGGCTCGGTGATCCTGCTTCAGGTGGCCTCGCTCGTCGCCGCACCGCGCGAGCCCGTCGGCCTGTACACCGGCGCGGTCGTGCTCGTGCTGGTGTACGCGCTGCCCCGGTGGGGATCGGGACGGGAGATCGTGCTGGGCGGCGCGGTGATCGTCGCGGCGTGCGCGCTGTGTGCCGTCACGGACGAGACCCCGGTCGTCGAGAAGGTCGTGGGCTTCGTCTTCGGGCTGCTGCCCGGCGTGGTCGGGGCCGCGGTGCGGTTCCGGGTGACCGCTCGCGAGCGGCAGTTGGCGCAGGTGCGCTCCCGCGAGCGCGAGCAGCTCGCCCGGGAGCTGCACGACACGGTGGCCCACCACGTGTCGGCCATGGTGATCACCGCCCAGGCGGGCCGGGTGCTCGCGGGTACCGACCCGTCCGCCGCGGTCGAGGCGCTGGAGGGGGTCGAGGAGGAAGGGGCGCGCACGCTGGAGGAAATGCGCGCCATGGTCGCCGCGCTGCGCGACCGCGGGGTCGGCGCCGAGCTGGCGCCCCCTGCCGGCGTCGCGGATCTGGAGCGCCTGGTGCGCACCCCCGGCGGTCGCATCCGGGTCGACCTGGGGCTCGACGGCGAGCTGGACACGCTGCCCCCGGCCGTGGACGCCGCCGTCTACCGGATCGTGCAGGAGTCGGTGACCAATGCGCTGCGCCATGCGGTCGACGCGACCGAGGTCGTCGTCCGGGTCGCCGCGGAGCGGCACACGGTACGGGTGAGCGTGCGGGACAACGGCCGGCGCACCGGCCGGGGTCGCGACGGATACGGACTTACCGGACTGCGCGAGCGCGCGACCCTGATCGGCGGCACACTACGAGCCGGCCCGGGTACCGACCGGGGCTGGCATGTCGAAGCCGAGCTGCCGAGAGCGAGGAGCGAGAGCGGTGTCCATTCGCGTCCTCGTCGCTGACGACCAGACGATCATCCGCGCCGGGCTGCGGATCATGCTGAACGCCCAGCCCGGCATCGAGGTGGTCGGCGAGGCCGCCGACGGGCGGGAAGCGGTACGTCTGGCCCGCGAACTGCGCCCCGACGTCTGCCTGTTCGACATCCGCATGCCCGTACTCGACGGGCTTGAGGCCACTCGGCTGGTCGCCGGCCCGGGCGTCGCCGACCCGCTGGCCGTGGTCGTCATCACCACGTTCGACCTCGACGAGTACGTCTACGGCTCGCTGCGGGCCGGCGCCCGCGGATTCCTCCTCAAGGACACGGGACCGGACCTTCTGGCCCAGGCCGTCCGGTCGGCGTCCGACGGTGAGGCGCTCATCGCGCCCAGCGTCACCGTCCGTCTGCTCCAGGCATTCGCGGACCTGCCCGCCGGCCGGCCCGCGGCCCAGCCGGTCTCACCCGTCACCGCCCGCGAGGAGCAGGTGCTCCTCGCCGTCGCTCGCGGGCTGACCAACACCGAGATCGCCGATGCACTGCACATCAGCCTCAGCACGGTGAAGACGCATCTGGCCAGCCTGATGGCCAAACTCGGCGCCCGCAACCGGGTCGAGATCGCGATGTGGGCCTACGAAACGCGCCGCATCCTCCCCGGAACCTGAGCCGGGTGCCGGGTCATGTCCCATGAGTCCCCGCCCGGACATCAGTGCACCGGTCGGCTCACGTCGGCTCCAAGTGCCTCACCCGCCCCGGAGCGTGACGCACCAGGAGGCCGGAACCGGGACGGTGAGGTCTGGTACTGGCGGGACGGCGGAACGTGCTGGGAGGATGATCGCGTGTTCTTCGTCTCTCCTTGTGCCGCCGATGACCGGGCTCTGTGCTCCCTGGTGGATGCGATGACGGCAGAGTTGATCCCGGTCTACGGGCTTGCCTCTGATGCCCGTCCTACTCCACTGTCTCCGGAGGCCCGCTACCTGCTGGTCCGTCGGAACGACCAGGCGGTCGGATGTTGTGCGGTGCAGCCGATCACGCTGGAGACCTGCGAGCTGAAACGGATGTTCGTGTCCCCGGCCGTCCGGGGAGAGGGCGCCGCCGGTGCGCTACTGACAGCGGCCGAGCAGCTTGCCCGGGAACTCGGCGGCCGGTGGATGCGATTGGAGACGGGCGTCCGACAGCCGGCTGCGATCCGCCTGTACGAGCGGTCGGGATATCGAATGATCGCGAACTACCCGCCGCATGAGCAGGATCCGCTGTCGGTGTGCTACGAGAAGTCCTTGACCGCAGCAGCCGAGGCCTCCGACGGACAGTAGGCGGCGAGCGGCCGGCCGAACCCCCCGAGCGGGTCCGGCCGCCCACCCGGTGCGAGGTCCGGAATCCGACTGTTGGTTCGGGTGCGGTGGAGAGGGGAGGATGTCGGCGGCCGGGGGACGGCCGGCAGGGGGAGAGGGGGCGCGGTGACGTTCACCGCGATGCACGCGGGGCGGGGCCGGCTGGACGCGACCCAGGAAGACCTGGGGTGTGGCTGGGCTTGGTCGGAGGTCCACCGCGTACGACCGCGGGTGCCGCTCGCGTGTCCGGAGTGCGGTCACGGGGTGCACGGCAAGGTGTCGTCGGCCGGGATGCGGTTCTTCGCCCACGACCGGGGCTCGCCGACGTGCGCGCTGGCGCAGGAGAGCATGGAGCACCACCTGACCAAGCTGCAGCTCGCGCACGCCGTACGGTCGGCCGGCTGGTACGCCGAGCTGGAGGTCCGCGCGCCGGACGGGTCGTGGCGGGCCGACGTGATGGCCTCCTCTGCCGATGGCGTCCGCCGCATGGCCTGGGAAGCACAGCTCTCCCCGATCACCCGCGACGAGCTGCGCGAGCGCACCACTCGATACGCCGCCGACGGCGTCTCCGTGTGTTGGGTGACCTTGTCCTCCCGGCTCTGGGTGGGGGCGGTTCCCTCGGTGGTCGCGTCCGCGCCGCGGCCGGGCAGCACCGAGAGGTGGAGCGTGGGCACCGGCGTGGGCAGGTTCGCGATCGTCCCGTGCCGCAAGAAGTGCCGCTGCCCGCACGGCCACGGTCGCTGGGAGCGCGTCAACGCGCCGTTGGAGGACTTCGTCGCCTGGGTGCTCGGCGACCGCATCGTCCCCCACCGGCTGCTGGCCGACGACGACGATCACCGTGTGCTGTGGACCGCGCCCGCGTACATCGGGCAGGCTGCGGCGTTCGCTGCGGTCGAGCGGGAGCACCAGGCCAAGCGGACCAGTGAGGAGCGGCGACGCCGACAGGAGCGGCACGCCGAGCTGACGGCGGCGCGGGACTGGCGATCCGTCATGCCGATGGGGCGGCGCTTCCGGCTGGAGGCCGCGGCCGCCCGGTGGGCCGAGACGGACAGCGGCCGGTCCGCGTGCCTGGGCCACGAGCAGATCGCCGATCCCCGGTGGGCGGGCGGCCTGCCGGTGTACGTCTCCGGCCACCCGTACGCCATACTGCGCCCGGCCGTCGACCGCACGGTCTGGTCCGAGCTGGCGGGGCTGGTCGTGCTGACCGTCGGCGACGACGAGCGGCGCGCGGTCGTCGACCGCGCGCCCGCCCTCACCCGGGTCGTCGACCTGTCGGCGTGGCTCGCCGACCGACCTGTAGGTTCCGAGTTTCGGCGTCCAACGGCATCGCCGTGACCTGCAGGGCTTCGGCGTTCCGCGCTTGTGCCCTCCGAGCGTGTTCCTGAGGCCCGGGTCCAATCCTCGCCGGTCGGGCCTTATGACGTCGTTGGCCCTGAGCAGGGCCGGCGGCTGTGCTCTCGGAGGGCAGTGTCGCTGCACCGAGTTACGTGCCGCGAGTTGTGATCCTGCCGTGCTGCAACCGCAGTCTGCCAACGTCTTCGACGAGCCGAATCCTTCTCCCGCCCGGACCATGAACACATCGCCACCGCAGCCCACCCCTCTGACCAGGCCGACTTCCAGGGCCAACGTTTGTCGACGTGCGGAAGGAGCAGTCGCTTGCCGCTGGTGCCCGGAATGCTGACGAGATGTGGAAGGCCTGTCCGGCGTGTCGGCGTCAGTCGATGACGGACGGATGTTGCCACGCCTGTGATCGCTGGGTGGGCGTCGGCACTCGACATCAGGCCGTCGTCGGTGGGGTGGCGGCGACGTTCAGGCAGCGGTCGAGAAGTGCGTTCATGCGGGGGACGGGGAGAGACGGGTTGGCCGCAGCGCCTTCGGCGGTGCGGGGGTCGGCGAGGAGGGGCTCCAGGGCCTGAGGTGTCAGGCTCGGGTTGGCGGCGGCGGCCCGCCGCACCGACTCGTCGGGGTCGTCCACCAGGGGTTCGGGCAGGGTGGGATCGGCGGCGGCGAGGGCGCGCACCTCGGGGTCCGGGTGGCCGATGAGGTGGGTCCAGCCCGTGCGGGGGAACGCGGGCAGGGTCAGCAGGTGCGGCCGGTGGCACGGCCAGGTGACGAAGACGTCCAGGAGGAGGCGGGGCGGAGCCAGCGGGTGGTGGCAGGCCAGCCGGATCCGTACCTCCTCGTCTTCGTCCTGCGCGAGTGTCTCGACGAGGTCCGCGGGCAGGAGAGGTGAGCTCGCCGCAACCCGGCGGAGCTCCGGTTCCTCGGACACCGCGCAGGCGGCGAACCAGTCGGGCGACGGCTCGGGGGCCGGCTCGGTGATCGGGCAGGCGCAGTCCGGACCGTGCCCGATGATCTGCCCGATGACCATCTCGATCGCCCAGTACTCGGCCCAGGTGCGGGGGAGGGGGTGGAGGCGTGCACGCCTCCGCACGGCCTCGTCCGGATCCTCCCTCAGCTCCGCGACCAGGTCGGGTCCCAGGTCGGGCCGGGCGGCCACCAAGGCTCGGACCCTTGCCTCGGGGTGGCGGGCGAGCCGGGCCAAGGCGTCGGCCGGGGTGTGGCGGTTCCAGGCCAGCGGGCGCACCGTGCCGTCCGCGAAGCACTGCTCGACGAGCGCGGGGGACAGGGCGCACGCGCCGAACACGGATCCCTTGTTGCGCGAACCGATGGACGACAGCCTGGCCTCCACCCGTTCCGGGTCCAGCACCCAACTGCGGTCCTGCGCGGCTTCCCGAACGGCGGGGTCGGGGTCGTCGAGCAGGGCCTCGCGCTGCGCAGGGGTGAGCGACTGCCAACTCCAGGTTGCCCGGATCCGGAGTCGGGGGTGCTCGCGGTCGGCCATGGAGCGGTGGAAGGACGGCGGGATCTGCCCGGACGAGTCGAGCTCCCCGATGATGTCGTTCGCGCTGAGCCTGCCGTCCTCGCCCCCGTCCTGGGCGGTCAGGAGGGTGATGAGGATGTCGTCCGGCAGCGGTCGTACCCGTCGGGGACGGGGGCGGGGGCCGCTGGCGAGCCACCCGCGGACGATCCCCGCGGGGTCCGTTGCCAAGGGGGCGAGCCGCGCCGGGTCGACGTACCGGTTGCGGGCGAGCGCGCGGCGGATGACTCTGTCCGGATGGCGCAGGGCCGCGTCGATGACGGCATCCGGCAGGTCACGACCCTCGCAGATCAGCGGACCGATTTCACCCGCCGCTTGATCCATCAGGCGGATCAGTACGTCGGAGGGCGCCGCCGGATTGACGGCGAGGCCGCGCAGCCACGGTTCATACAGAGACTCGGACACCGCGTTATCCTGCCATCTCGCCGGCTGAACCGGGTTGTCCGGCACTACCTCGTCGGCGCCGCCGGCCGGGGGGATGTGAGTGATCCCCGCAGGCCGTGTGGGTTGGCGAACCGGTTCCTCCTACGGAGGCCGGGTGATGCGCGGGTGCCTGGCCGGGTCGCGTGCTCCGGGATCGGACCGGGCGTGGCGCGAGCGGGCACCCGAGCATCGACACCGTCTGTACGTTGCCGCCTGCGCCCGCCCGGCTCCAGGCTCGGGGGAGTAGCTGTGGTCGCCGCGGTTTGACCGGGCGGGCCGGAAGCAGACGTCGCCCGCCGCGGACCGGCGGACTTGGCCCAAGGCGTTTGATGGTTTCCGCGTCAGAACCGGACGGGCAGCTCCAGCAGCCCGCGGGCCCGCAGCGAGGGCCGGTGCCGCAGCTGCGACTCCGGTACGTCCAGGGCCAGTGCGGGGAATCGGCGCAGCAGTGCGGTCAGGGCGACCGAGGTCTCCAGACGGGCGAGCGGGGCGCCCAGACAGTAGTGGATGCCGTGGCCGAGGGCGAGGTGGCCGCTCTCCCGCCGGTGCACGTCCAGCCGGTCCGGCTCCGCGAACTGCTCGGGGTCGCGGTTGGCCGAGGCGAGCGCGCACAGCACCGTTTCCCCTGCCGGTACGGTGACGCCGCCGATGACGACGTCCTCGCGGGGGAAGCGGCGGATCGCCAGCGGCGCCGGTCCGTCGTAGCGGGCGAACTCCTCGACGGCGGCCGGGACGAGGCTCTCGTCCGCGCGCAGCGCGGCCAGTTGGTCGGGGTGGCGCAGCAGGGCGAGGACGGCGTTGCCAATCAGGTGGACGGTGTTCTCGTACCCGGCGAAGAGGATCAGGAAGGCGAGGGAGGTGAGTTCGTCCTCGCTGAGCCGGTCCTCGGCGTCGCGGACGGCGATCAGGTCGGAGAGCAGGTCGTCGCCGGGTTCGGCGCGCTTGCGGTCGATCAGCGCGGTGAAGAAGGCGAGCATCGCGGCGACGGCGGCCCGGGCGTCCTGCGGGCGGGCCGGGTCGGGGGTGATCAGGGTGTCCGTCCAGGCGCGGAAGTCGTGGCGGTCCTCGGCGGGCACGCCGAGCAGGTCGCAGATCACGGTGATCGGCAGCGGTGCGGCGTAGGCGGTGATGAGGTCGGCGCGGCCGTGCGGGGCCATCGCGTCGAGCAGGCCCTCGGCCGTCCGCTCGATCGGTGCGCGCAGGGCGGCGATCCGCCGCGGGGTGAAGGCCTGGGCGACGAGCCGCCGGATCCTGGTGTGGTCCGGCGGGTCCATGTTGAGCAGGTTGGCGTCCAGTGCGGGCGGCAGGGCGAAGCCGCGGTAGTTGCCGGGTGCGGCGTGCTGCTTGTCCAGGGCGAGCCGGGGGTCGGCGAGCGCCTGCCGGACGTCCGCGTACCGGGTGACCAGCCACACCGGCAGCCCGTCCGGCCCGGTCATCCGGTGCACGGGACCGGCCGCACGCAGGCGGGCGTATCCGGTGTACGGGTCGGCGATCAGCGTGGCGGCCGGGTCGGACTCGGGCGGTATTCCCTGAGTGGTTGATATTGGGTCAGGTGTCGTCACCATGTCAGCCTACTCAGTGGATGCTCCACAGCCTTTCGGTGTCGCCGCGTGCGACCCGGCTGACGCGACGACGAACCTCGTCGAGCGTAGCGCTGCCGGGGAGCGCCGCTGCTTCGCGTTGGTGGTGATCACCGCAGTTCCACAGGTCGGCCAGGACCGGATAGCCGAGCAAGTAGGTGATGTCGAGGCCGTATCAGGTGGCGGATGCCGCGTAGTGTGCCCGGCCGTAGCCGATCGATGGGGTGCTGTCAGCGGTCGACCACGGGTACTGGCACGCCTCGTGGGGCCCGCGCCTCGCAGAACCGCAGGATGCCCGGGCCGCAGCGGTGAAGCACCTGGCGCTGGTGTCTGGGGCACGGACATCATCTACTACGGCGAAGACCTTGCCGACTACATCAGCCACGAGTTCGAGGAAGGGTACGAGTACCCCGAGACCTGGAATCCGCGGGCCACCGTCGCCTTCTGGCAGGACTTCGTTCAGTAGTCGGGGGTTGTTGATACTGGTGGGCTCGCGCATTCAACCGTCGCGAGTTGACCCACCCTGACTCCGGCGCTGCTACTGAGCGTGACAGCCCTTGGGGGAGATTCCGGGTGTCAGGGGCATCCGGTTGGATGAGCACGTGACTGTCTATGACGTAGCTCGCCAGCTCCCTTCCATCGCTGACCTGCGGAACCTGTGCCGCTCACTGGCGATGCTCGACGCTATCTTGAGCCCGGACTGGGAAGGCCGGTATTACTCCTTCGACGCCGGCTGGGCCGACGGCGAGGAGATGGCCTCGATGCGCAATGGGTCGGGGGACGAGTACTCCATCGTGTTCTCGGCGGCCGGGGCCTACGTCCGTGGCTTCGACCACGAATCACCGATGAGCCCGTACGGCAACGATGGCGAGCCCTGGCCGGGAGTGATCGACGAGGTTCCGGAGGTCTTCAAGCCCTTCGTCGAAGAGCCGGCGTTCACCGACGAAGACGACGTCCCCGTCGTGACGGCCTGCCTGTGGCGGGAGGCAACGGATGATCGGTGGCGGCACGGCGTGATCGACTTCCCCGCCGCGTGTTCCGACCCCGACGGGGCAACGGGCCTGTTCGAGCTCCTCGTCGACCGTTCGCCGGAAGCGTTCCAGCGCTTCGCCCAGGACTACTACGAGGTTCCCGTGGGCCTGGAAGCGGTGCGCGACGTGTATGCCTTGCGACCGCTGAGCCAGAAGCTCGTGTCATCGCTGAACGCGGAGGTCACCCTCGCAGACCTGGCCGAAGACATCGCCGAGACCGGCTACCCGCAGCCGGTCCGGGAGGTGATCTGAGCTTCAACTGTCGGTGAGTCGATGGGGAGTCCAGCCGCCGGATGGTGACGTAGGTGGTTGCCTGCGCGCATCGGCTCCAGGTCCCGCCGCTCTCTCCGAGGAGGCGGCTGGTGGTCTTGTCGTGGTAGCCGAGGGCGTCCGCGACGACGGGGGCGGGCAGTCCCAGGAGTTGTTGTCGGATGGCATCGCTGCGGGCGGCGGCGAGCGGCACGCCGATCTCGCCCAGGCGTGCGGACAGGTGGTCGGGGCGGGCCGGCCGTCCGGCCCGGCGGCCGGGGAGAGCCAGCAAGATGCCTGGTTGGTGGCGGTGTTCATGTTGTCGCGGTCCGCGATGCCAACACGCGCTCCTTCTGGGCCGTCAAGTGCTACTCGACCGGCGCGCCGCAGGCAGCGGCCTCCCTTGTGGAGGCAGCGAAAGTCCACGGGCACGCAACCGGATCCGCCCGGATGCTCGCGATGCTCCACGCCCGGGCCTGCCGTGCCCACGCGCGGGCCGGCGACCTTCGTGCTTCCGACCGAGAAGCCAACGCGGCCCTGGACGCCTATAGCAACGCCATCCCACTCGCCGAGGACCTGCCATCGCCGAACTGGGTCAACCTGGGAGTGATCTACCAACTCCTTGGCAGCTCAGCGCTCAATCGCGGGCATCCGGCCCGCGCGCTGGACCACTTCCAGCAGGCAGCCGCCGCGGGCTTCGCCGAGCTCCACGAGAGTTACGACGGTGACTCCTTCCTTCATGGGGCCGCGTCTACGAAGCGCGCACCGCCGAAGCACACCTCGGACTCGACGCCATCGAACAGGCCGTAGCCGTGCCTCACCTCGCCGTCGAGCACATGGGCGGCGTGAACTCCGCCCGCGAGCGCACCGCCCTGGCTGATCTCCGAACGAAGCTGCGGGTGCATCAGGGCATCCCTGAAGTCAGAAACCTCCTGGAATTCACCGCGTAGCCGGGCCCCGCATCCGCCGCACTTCCGCGCTCCGTGAACTGGCTGTACGCCGTAGATCCTTCCGACAACTCGTGTCCGGCAAGAGGAAGCCACAGGGGCTCCTCCACCCAGGCCGGCATCCTCGCCTGCCCGAGGCCACCACCCGCTCCGGCGCCTACCTCCTGCTCGGCTCCATGGTCGAACCCTGCTTCGAGAACCAGGTGGCGCGCGCCGCCGCCCGCCAGCCGACACGCCGCCCCGGTCCCTCTGACGGGGGAATCCCCACCGAGTCGCCCGTCTCCGGATCGAGCCAGCACTAGGGTGGTCCACTGAGTTCCCAAGTACCCATGAAGGAACGGGCATTGAGCCCGGATCGGACCGCCCGGATCGGACGCGAAATGCAAGCAGTATGCCCCGGCTTCGACGCCGCCGCCTTCACCGGCCAGGTCACCGTCGACCTGCCCCGCCTGGAATTCGAGGCGCGCATCCCCCGCACCGCCGAAGGCAGGCTCTTGGCCGCGGCGACGACCGGCTGACCGCGAGGGCACCCGGCAGCGGGGATCCGCGCGCCGCGAGACCGGCGGCCCGCGGTCGCGGTCCGCCCCGCACGACGACGAGACGGCGCAGCGCCCGGCGGGCGCTCAGCATCCCAGCGAACTCGAGGTGATCCAGTGACCGACCAGCAGACGACAGGCAGCACGGTTCGGGAGGTGACCGCGAGCACGTTCCTCCTTCACCGCGACGCCGGCCACTGGATCGTGGGACTGATCTGGCACGACCGGCTGGGCGGCCACATGCCTGCCGGCGGCCACGGCGAGGTCGGGGAGGGAGTGCACGACGCCGCCCTCCGTGAAGTCCTGGAGGAGACCGGCCACAAAGCCCGCCTGATCCCCGGGCCCGCGGCACCCACCCCGGCCGGCTTTCCCCACCGTCCGGTTCCCGCTCCGTGGTGGATCTGCGAAGGCGGAGCGAGCCCCGACGGCCACACCAGTACCCCGCACACCCACGTCGACCACATCTACCTGGCCCTCGTGGACAGCGCGTCCGCGGCCACCGAGCAGCAGCCCGATCACCAGCTCACCTGGTTCACCCATAGCCGCCTCAGCTCCGACCCGACCGTCTCCGAGGACAGCCGACTCCTCGCGCTGCAGCTGATGACCTGGCTGGACGGCGCCCCCGCCGGCGCCGAGGACGACCCGATGCAGCTCAGCGCCTACCTCGCCCACCGAGCGACCACGGGCCTTTTGCCGGCGCAGCACAGCCAGAAGGAGGAGCCGGCATGATCGACGGCTGGACCACGGTCTCGTCGACCGTTGAGTACACGGGAGTCCGGCTGGTGGTGCGCCGTGACGCGGTCCTGCGCCCCGACCAGAGCACGGGGACGTACGAGTACACGGAGTCCGTCGACGGGGTGCGCGTCGTGGCCCTCGACGGTCGGGGCCGGATCGCCCTCGTGGAGGAGAATGTCTACGTCTGCGGTCAGCGGCTGCTGATGTGCCCCGGCGGCGGATGCGAGCCCGGTGAGGACCCCGTGGCGGCCGCGCGCAGGGAACTGGCCGAGGAGGCCGGCATCCGCGCCGCCGAGGTCGAGCTGCTGACGAAGATGTGGCGGATGCCTGCCGGCGCGCGCACCCGCGAGCACCTGTACCTCGCCCGGGGCCTGAGTCTCGGCGAGCACCACCGGGACGCGAGCGAGGCCGACATGGAGCTGCGCTGGGTCGCTCTGGAGGAGGCGGTGGCGATGTGTGGCGACGGCCGGATCACCGAGGCCGGGACCCTCGCGGCGGTCCTGCTGACCGCGCAGCGAACCACCGCCTGCGCACGCCCGCTCGCCGCGGGCACGGTGTGAGCGTGGCCGGCCGCCACCGCCGCCTGCCCGGTCCTTCAGGACTCCGTTGGGAAATTCGCAAACCGGGTAGGCGATCAAGCTGCCAGGTCGAGCGTGGCCAGGTGCGAAGTGCGGGTCTTGCCGAGTGGGGTGTCGGTGAGCCACGCGTCGAGCCGGATGAGGTTGATCGCGGTGGCGGCCAGTACGTTGCCGAGGTGGGTCTTGGGTAGTCCGGTGTAGCGGGTGCGGCGGATGCCGGTCCGGCGGACAGCCTGCGAGATCGTGCCCTCGACACCGGCCCGGACGTCGTACCGCTTCTTCCAGCCCTCGGTCTGCTGCTCTTGGCGGCGCTGCCAAAGGACTTGTTGCTGTTCGCGGGGCAGGAGCGTCAACTGGCGGCCGTACTTGCCGTTCGCGGCCTTGGTGCATTGCGGCCGCGCTGTGCACGGACCGCAGTCCTCGAATGCGAAGTGCACCCGGGTGATCGGGGTTCCGCTGGGTTTGCGCTGATCGGACCAGCTGACGCTGACCGCTCCGTGCGGACAAGTGACCCTCCGCGTGTCCCAGTCAACGGTGAAAGCGCTCTGGGGGATGTGCTCGCCCTCGTGACGCTCATGCATCGTGTCCGCTCCGACGGGTCCGAGCAGGTCGATCCGGTGCTGGTCGCGGGCGGAGACGATGTGGGCGGCGGTGACATAGCCGGCGTCCACGGCGTGCTCGTCTGGGAGTAACTCCCTTGCGGCCAGGCCATCGTGGACGGTCTCGGTGACCTCGGTGTCGCCAACGGTCGCGTCGGTGGTGACGACATAGGTGATCACATGCGGAGCGTCGATCTCACAGGTCTCACTCAGATGGGTCTTGTAGCCGCACCAGCCCGAGCCCCGCTTCACGCCATAGCGGGCGTCCGGGTCGTAGGGCGAGGCCATACGGCATCTGCCCGGCGGGAGGTCCTTCGCCTCCCGCCAGCGCACCCCCTCACCGTCACGGTGGTACTGCTCCACCCAGGCCCGGCGCAGGACCTGGACGGCGGGGATCTCCCGCAGCCAGGTGGGCGCGTCGGGGCTCAAGACGGCTTCCAGGACGGTGAAGCCGTCCCGGCCGACCTGCTCGGCCCACTCGGTGCGGACGTTCTCCCCTTGGGGAAGCGGTAGGAGTCGATCCGGGCGCCGTAGCGCTCGACCCAGTCGGTAGTGACATGGCCCGCCAGCCACTGCGGAGCCGCCGCGGCCAGAGCCTCCAGCGCCGCCCGTAGCGTCTCGCCGACGAACTCCATCCGGTTCAACACCCGCACCGCGGCCAGAACATGCGTGGAATCCGTCCGCTGGCGACCGCCGGCCCGCAGCAGCCCGAGCCCGCGGATCCGCTCCAGGACCAGCTCCAGGACCATCTCCTCCAGACCGTGCTCGATCAGCCGGGCACGGAAGCCGCCCAGGACGGAGAAGTCGAAGCCAGGGTCGTCCAGCTCAAGCCCGAGCAGGAACTTCCAGTCCATCCGGGCCCGGACCTGGTCAGCGGCCTGCCGGTCGCTGAGCCCCTCCGCGTACTGCAGCACCGACACCAGCGCCAGCGCCCCGGGCGAGATCGCCGGCCGACCCCGCGCTGGGAACGCCTCGGCAAACGACTCGTCCTCGAACAGCGGCCCGAGCGCCTCCCGGATGCGGATCGCCAGCGTTCCTTTCGGAAACGACGCACGCACCACCCGCGCGGTCAGCTCCGGCACCCCGACGTCGCGCCGCGACTCCAGCGACATCCGACCCCCTTGATCGACGACAAGCCGATCCTGACAGTCCCGACCATCCGCCATCACCGGTTTGCGGATTTCCCAACGGAGTCCTTCAGCACAGCGCCTGGCCGATGCCGAACAGCAGCTGCGGGCCGTGGCGGGCGGACAGCCGGTCACGGAGGAGGGCGTCGCCGTCCCGGACGGCGGCGCCGCCGCGTTCCTCTACCGGCACGAGTTCCTGCCCGACGGCCGGGTCCGCACGGTCATGGTCCGGCTGGACGCCGTCGGCATGCCCTTCCCTCCGCCCGACCGCCCCTGACCAGCAGCGGGCGGACCATCCAGCGTCGAGGAGTCACCGTCGTGACCGGCCACCAAGCCGCTGCAGAACAGCGCCACCGAGAGTGCATCGACGTCCACCTGATCTTGCGCCGGGACGGGCCCCGCGGTCCAGAGGTGCTGCTCTCCCGTCGCGCCGGGGACGTGTACGCCGCCGGACTGTGGCACCTCGTCTCCGGACACCTGGACGGCCCGCACGAGGACATCGTGGAAGCGCTCGTCCGCGAGGCACGGGAGGAAAGCGGCATCGCCGTCGACCCGGCGGACGTCGGAGCCGCCACCGTCGTGCACCACCGCGCCCCGGCCGGCGCGGCCCGCATCGGCTTCTTCTTCGAGGTCCGCCGCTGGCAGGGGACGCCGGCCGTCCAGGAGCCCCAGGTCTGCGACGGGATGGACTGGTTCGCGCTGGACGACCTGCCAACCCCAATGGTGGCCTACTGCCGGGCCGGCCTCGATGCCTACGTGGCTGGCCGGCCTGTCGCCGTCCACTTCCAGGAGCCCGGCGACCCGATCTCCTACAGCCCGGACCACCACCGACTCCACACACTCCCCACGGCCGGCGCCCAGGAGACCCCCGCGCCCCTCGTACGGCGGTTCGCCGAGCAGGCCGTCGGACGTATCACCAGCTGGAGCGACATCTCCTGGCCACGCGACGGCAGCCGGGTATGGCGCGCCGGCGGCGTCCGCGGCGGCACCTGGTTCGTCAAGGTCCACCAGAGCGACCGCTTCCACGACCGGGAGGTTGCCGCGTACCGGACGTGGGTGCCCACCCTCGGCGGTGCCGTGCCGCGCCTGGTCGCCGCGGACCCGGGCCTTCGGGCGATCGTCGTCACCGCCGTGCCAGGCCGCCCCCTTCATGGTGCTGTGCACCCGCCCGAAGAACAACGGCGGATCTTCCGCGCCATCGGGGCGCTCGCCGCCGCAATCCACCGCTGCGCCCTCGGCTCCCTGACCCCGGTAACAGCCGCGGCCGCCCTCGGGAAGCTGGAGGGGTACCTGGCCGCTGCCCGCGGCCGCCTCGCGCCCGGCGACGAGGAGCTCGTCCGTGCCCTCGCCAAGCAGGCCGAACGCCTACCCCCCGTTGAGGAGGTGGCGACCCACGGCGACCTCCAGCTGCGCAACCTGCTGTGGGACGACCAGGCCGGCCGGCTCTTCGCGATCGACTTCGAACGGTCCGAGCCGGGCCCCGCCATCCGAGACATCGCGCGCCTCGCGGACGCCTGGGGAGACCGCGCGGACCTGCAAGCCGCCTTCGTGGCGGGTTACGGCCGCCTGCTCACACCAACCGAGGAGGACCACCTGACCCTCCTTCAGGCCCTCGACTCTGTCTCCGCCGTTCAGTACGGCACGACCCACGACGACCCCGAGCTGGTGGAACGCGGGCTGCGCACCCTGGCCCGGCTGCGCGCCGCCCACCGCCCCTGAGCCCCGAACCGAACCCACCCCTGAGGAGCAGCACGTGCGAACCGTCCCGCCCGAGCAGTGGGAGCAGCACCACAACGACGGCATGACGTTCAGTCCACTCGGCGACGACGAACGGGCGCTGCTCGCCGAACACGCCCCCGCGCCCGAACGCGGCCGGGCGCTCGAGGTCGGCTGCGGCGCGGGCGAACTGGCCGCTCACCTCGCGGAGATCGGCTACCAGGTGGACGCCGTCGACCTCGCCGACGCCGCACTCCTGCGCGCCCGCGTCGGCCACCCCGGGGCCGAGGTGCGGTGGCTGCGCCTGGACATCGAGCACCACGACCCCGCCCCGCTCGGCGACGCCCCGTACGACCTCGTCGTCTTCCGCCTGTCCGTCGCGTTCGTCCACGACCGCACCCGCGTCCTGCACGCGCTCAGTCGCCGCCTGGGTGCGGGCGGCACCCTGATGGTCATCACCCCGGTGGCCGCCCACACGCCGGCCGAGCGGCGGCACATCGCCCTCGACGAGGAGGAGATCACCGCGCTCTCCTGCGGCTGGCAGTCGGTGCAGCGCCTGGCGGCGGGTGAGATGGCAGTGCTGGTGCTGCGCGGCCCGTGCGCGGACACCGTGGCGGTGGAGCGGGAGCTCCCGCCGCCCGGGCCGGCTGCGATCGGTGCCGTCGCGGTCGTCACCGACCGATCGGGCCGGGTTCTGCTCGGCTACTCCCGCGACGGCATGTGGGAACTCCCGGGCGGCAAGACGGCGGGCGGCGAGTCGTTCGAGGCGGCTGCGGTGCGGGAGCTCGCCGAGGAGACCGGCCTGCACGCTGCGGAGGCCGACGCCACCGTGCTGATGATGCTCACCGACGACTCCCACGGGGTCCCGCGCCTGACCGCCGTTGTACGCGTCGCCCGGTGGAGTGGCACGCTCGCCAACCCCGAGGCGGACAAGTTCGTACGGTGGGAGTGGCACGAACTCGACGGGCTCAGCCGTCTCGGTCCGCTGTTCACTCCGGCCGCGCAGGCCCTGGACGCTGTCTGGCCCGGCGTCATCCCCCGCCCGCCCGCGGCCCGCGCCTACCCGCACGAGGCCGAGCAGCCAGCCGTTCCCGGGGAGAGCGCCGAAGCCGCACGCCGACGCGAGGTGATGGCCCAGGCCGTCATCGACGCCGGATGGGCGCTCTCCGCCGAGGTCCGCTCAGCACTTCGCTCAGTGCCTCGCCATCGCTTCGCGCCGGAGGCGGGCCTGGCCGACGCCTACCACCACGACCTGGCCCTCATCACCCGCCGCGACGAACTCTCCCGAGCCACGAGCTCCGTCTCCGCCGTCTGGCTTCAGGCCGACATGCTCGAGAACGCCCGGCTGCGCCCGGGCGCGGCGGTCCTGGAGGTCGGCTCGGGCGGGTACAACGCCGCACTGATCGCCCACGTCGTCGGCCCTACGGGCCGGGTCGTCACCGTCGACCTCGACCCGTTCGTGGTGGAGCGCACCCGCCGCTTCACCGCGGAGACCGGCATCCGGAACATCGTGGCGGTCCGGGGCGACGGCGCGCTCGGAGCGCCCGCCGCCGCGGTGCCGCGCGGCGGGTTCGACGCGATCATCGTCACCTACAACGCCTGGGACATTGCCCCTGCCTGGCGCGAGCAGCTCGCCGAAGGCGGGCACCTGGTCGTGCCCCTCGAGGTGCACGGCTACACCCGCGCGATCACCCTCAAGCGGCGCGGCGAGGAACTCGTCGCCCGCGGCTGGACATACTGCGGGTTCATCCGCGACGCCGGCGCCCTCGGCCGCACCACCCCTGAGGCGATGCTGGCCGACGGCGAGCTCCGGCTGCGATTCGAGGACGGCCCTGGCGGCGATACGGCCGGTCTCGACGGGGCACTGCGCGGAGCACGACACGAGGTGCTCACCGGCGTGACGGTCGCTCGCGGCGAGTCGTTCGAGACGCTGCAGCTCTACCTCGCCACCGTCCTGCACCAGCAGGGCTTCTGTCGCCTCGCCAAGGACCGAAAGGTGGATACCGGCATCGCCGACATCCCGCCCGGCGCCGATGCGGCGGCGCTCCTCGGCAAGGCCTCGCTCGCCTACCTCACCTACACCCCCACCGCGCCCGGCACGGCGCCGGACGGAACCGTCGAGTTCGCCGTCCACTCCTACGGCCAGGCCGGTTCTGCCCTCGCCGAACGCCTGGCCGGCGCCGTACGAGTCTGGGACGACCAGGCTCGCGCCCACGGCTACCCAGAGCTGACCATCCACCCCGCCGGCACTCCCGACACGGCCCTTCCGGACGGCCACCGTATCGACAAGCCCGGCTCCTGCCTCGCTTTCCACTGGCACCCACCGGCTCCAGCCCCAGGCCCGGCAGCCTCGACCCCCGGGAACTTCTCACCGCGGATCACGACGTGATGTTCATGGCTGGTGCAGGCCGGCTGGCCGGGGCCGCCTGCCCGAATCGTGCCCTCAATACGGCATCCGGGTCGTCGACAGCATCAGGTCGACGAGAGGGCGGACCTGGGGTGGCACTGGCGGGTCGACACGGGCAATCCCCGACCCGGTCCAGCGGATCATGGTGCCAGGGCGGAGGGTGGCGCCATTGTGGTCGTCAGGCTCGTTGACGATGGGCCGAACCCCCTACGTGCCCCGGCCGGGCCTGCACCGCGGAGTTCCACACACCAGCCGTGCGGCCGCAGCCAAGCATCGAGAACGGCAACGTCGCCGGGTACGGCCGACAGCCTGAAGCTGCCTGAAGGCTCATCAGTCTGCAGGAAACGGGCCGGCCGTCCCGAGCGTCGGCTCGATGCCCGGCAGCCGGACCTGCGCGGATCCTCGGGTCTGATGCCCTCCGGGACCTGCCGCCGCCCGCCCCCGCGGGCGAAGTGCATTACCGCCGGGCGGCCGAGCACCGGACTCCCCACGCGCCACCTGGAGAAGCCGAGTAGGGCGGGCGACCCGGCCGCCGCCGGGTCGCCCGCCCGTTCCACGGGTTCTGCTCGGACTCAGCCGACCAGGCGGAACTTGGTGGTCGGCAGCTGGTCGTCACGGTGATGCGGGAGGCGGCCGCCGGACGTCCCGCGCCGGAGCGGACGCCGGAGAGCCTGGACGGCGCGGGGTGGCACGCCGCCCGGTACGGCATGGACGGCATCCTGCACGATCCGGCGACGGGACTGTCCCGGCCGGCCGGCGAGCTCGTCGCCTCCATGCTGGCCGCGCTTGCCCCGGTCATGGACGAACTGGGTGACACCCGTGCGGTGGTCCCGCTGGTCGACCGCCTGCTGAACGAGGGCAACGGCGCCGAACGCCGGCGTCGGCACCCGGCGGAACACGGGCGCTCCGGACTGATCGCGATGATCGCGGCGGCGAGCGCCGCGGCCTGAGCGCGGCAGCCTGAGCGGCGTGGCCGGACCGTGACGGCCGAAGATCCGGCAGGCATGCGGGCGGGTGCGGCGGGCCCCTGGAGGCGCTGCTCACCATCGACGGCAATGAGCCCGGGAACCCGACCCGCGGACCCTACTCGCTGGTACGCTGCCGCGCGGCAGCACCGCCGCCTGTGGCACCGTCCGTGCACCACGAGGACCGGCCACCCGCCTGGCGGCGTCCGACAGCCCTGGAGGCCGAATGCGCGTGCACCATCTGGACTGCGCCACCATGTGTCCCTTCGGCGGCAGGCTGCTACTCGGCAGCGGCGGCCCCCTGGTCGGCAGGCTGTCCGCGCACTGCCTGCTGGTCGAGAGCCCGGCGGGGCTGATCCTGGTCGACACCGCCTTCGGGACCGAGGACGTGGCCGACCCCGGTCGGCTCGGGAGGCAGTTCCTGACGGTGGTCCGACCCCGGCTCCACCTCGCGCGCACGGCCCTGCACCAGATCCGCGCCCTCGGATACGACCCGCAGGACGTGCGCCACATCGTCCTGACCCACCTCGACCTCGACCACGCCGGCGGGATCAGCGACTTCCCGCACGCCCGGATCCACGTCCTCGCCGAGGAACTGCGCGCCGCCCGGGCGCGGTCCACCCGCGCCGAACGGGACCGCTACCGCCCCGGGCAGTGGGCGCACGGCCCGCACTGGGTGGAGCACCCACGGGACAGCGCCACCGAGAACTGGTACGGCCTGCAGGGCATCCCGATCCTGCCGCGCGACATACCCGACCTGCTCCTCGTCCCGCTCCCCGGACACTCCCGCGGCCACTGCGGCCTCGCCGTTCGCGACGCCGACCGCTGGCTGCTCCACTGCGGCGACGCGTACTTCTCGCACACCGACGTCGACCCCCGCTCCCCGCGCCGGCCGCTCGGCCTGACCGCCTTTCAGCGCCTCGTGGCCATCGACGACCACGCCCGCCGCGACACCCTCGAACGCCTCCGCGACCTGCGCCGCTCGCACGCCGACGAGGTCCGCCTGGTCTGCGCCCACGACCCGTTCGACCTCACCGCCACCGCACCTGCGACCCGGCGGCCCTGAGCCGCCGTGCGCGACTGCAGGAGGCTGCCGGAGTCGTCGACGCCAGAGAATCCAGGCTCGCGCGAGGTCCACGAGTGTGCGTGGCATGCAGGCATCCTGCGCATTTCGTGCACGGCGCGAAATGGCGCTCGGTGGAAGTGGTCCCGCCATCCCGCTTCCGAGCTCGGGCCCGCCGCCCGCCGCCCGCCGCCCGGCGGCGAGGCGGGCTCCGTGGGTGACGCGGGCGAGGCTGCCGATGCCGGGCCCACCACATCCCGACACCGCCGGACGATCAGGCCGCCGTTCATGTGACCGCGCCCTGATAGGGATGTCACGTGTTCGCAGACGCCTCGCCGCTGGCCCGTTCCCACTGACGCGACTCCCGGATCAGCAATGCGAGAACGCCGAGCAGCAGACCGGCCGCGACTGCGATCGCCGGCTCGCCGAACCGGCGCGTGCAGATCACCCCGACCAGCGCGCCGCTGGAGAACGCCGCCACGATGACTCCGTAGAGCTGCGCCCGGCGTGCGCTCGCGCGATCCCTCCGGGTCAGGCACTGGTGCACGGCGACGACGCACTGTCGGAGATTTCCGGTGGTCATCAAGGTGGCGTACGGAGCGCCGTCCAGTGTCGTGAACGTCGAGAACTGCAGCGCGGCGACGAAGGACACGGTCACCGTCGTCACCGGCGCCGGCACATCGCCCGGCAGGGCGGCGAGCGCGGTGAGCAGGGCGATCTCGATCGTCAGCACCAGCCGGATCGGTCGACGTACGATCGTGACCGCCCGAGGCGTTCCCAGCAGTTCCACGGCGAGCGCGCCGATGATGAACGCAGCCACGGGAACGAGCCGCAGGGCAGCGGCGTGCCAGTGCCGGGATGTCACCTGCACGCAGAACAGCACGACGTTGCCCGACTGCAGGTTCGCGAACACTCCGTGGCGGGTGAGCGTGTACGCATCGAGGAAGCCGCCGACCGACGCCAGCAGCGCGCCAGTGGGAAGTTTGTCGGTACGGCGGTGGATTGTCACCATACGGTCATTCTTCCGGACACTGGTGGTCCCTACTTCCACCGCTGGCCGGCCCGCTCCAACCGTCCGAACCGCGCCTTCGAGGCCGTGCGGGAGGTCGTGAACGCGACGGGCGTGCTGAAGGGCCGCCAGAAGGAGGGCGCTGGACTCCACCGTGCTGGACGACGCGGTCGCCACCCAGGACGCTGTCACCCGGCATCAGCGGCGGCCACGGGTAGCTCGCCGTGGTCCGTCCCGGTCCGGTGGCGGGATGAGGCGTGTGGCGGTGTTGTTGAACGAAGAGTCGGCCCGGAGATCATCTGATCAGACGCCAGCAAGGTCGGCATTGAGTCAGCATTGGTCCGAGTGGACGTGGTCAAAGGCGGTCAGACTCTGTGAAGCCGTGGCCGGGCGACAGGAGCCCTGCAGGTCGGATCGGCGTCGCGGCGAGCGTGTGGGGGTGGGGAGCGCGGCTGACCCTGCGGCCGGCTCCCCGTCCGGTAACTACGCAGGTCAGCGGGTGCGTCCGCGGGGCTTGAGGGGGATCCCGGGGAGCTCGGGGGCGGGCAGGCGGTGGCCCGGATAGCCCTGGACGGCGCCGAAGCGGTCGGGGTTCTCGGAGCTCATCCACTCCTCACGCGCTCGGGCGATGTCTTCGTGAGACCGTCCGATGAAGTTCCACCACATATCACGCGTTTGCCGGTTCTTCCCAGGTCAGAGGCCTGGTGGACCATCCACGGTCAGCAGAACGTCAGCATTGGACGGGATGGAGGCCGCAGGCGATGGCGACGAGGACCTTGCCCCATGGGATGGGCACCTTCTTCAAGGAGTGCGAGCACCCGCGATCTCGGTGGTCGAAGTGCCCCCACGAGTACAAGATCCGCTACCGCAGTGCGGCCGGGAGGCAGACCGAGGAGTCCGGCTTCGCCACCCAGGACAAGGCGATGGACCGGCTTACGGAGATCTACCGGTCGAAGCGCACGCACTCCCGGAGCGAGACGAAAGCCGAGCGGATCCGCAAGTACGGCGTGATGCAGTTCGGAGACTACGTCGCGGAGTGGAAGGCCGGTCAGCGCGACCTCGGACCGGCGTCGGTGAGGCATCTCGACTCGATGCTGGAGCACCACCTCTTCCCGGCCTTCCACAGCCGCCGGATGGGCACGTTCGACCACAAGGTCGTCGACGCCTTCCTCCAGACGATGGAGCGCAACGGCGTCGGCCTGCCCACGCAGTCGAACGTCTTCGACAAGCTCAAGGCGATCCTGCTCGACGCGCACCGTCTCGGCCTGTACGACGAGAACCCGGGCGCCGGCGCCCAACGGTCGTGGGGACGGCGGCGGAGAGCGTCAGCGGGCGGTCTCGCGCAACAGGCGCAGGCCGTTGAGGCCGACGATGACGCTGGAGCCCTCGTGGCCGAGGACGCCGAGCGGCAGTGGGGTTCGTGCTGTGCCGCCACCAGCTGGATCGGCGGGCCGAGCGGAGCTGGGAGTCCGCTTGGGAGCAGGTGGAACCGGGATGGCCCGGGCGCCGGTGCTGAGCAGCCGTACCGCAGCCCGGGACCTGCCGGGGGACCCGTCCGGGTTCAGACCGTGTGCAGGCCCTGTGCGGCGAAGATCGCCCGGGCTCGGGCGATCTGGTCCGGCGTGGGCACCGGGGTGTCGGCGAGGGGGAAGTCGAGCCCGAGGGCGCGCCACTTGGCGGCGCCGAGTTTGTGGAAGGGCAGGACGTCGACCCGGGTGACGTTGCCGAGCGAGGCGGCGAAGGCGGCCACGTCCTCGATGTTCGCGGCGGGGTCGGTCAGGTGCGGGACGAGGACGAAGCGCAGCCAGGTCTCCTTGCCGAGGTCGGCCAAGCGGTGGGCGAAGTCGAGTGTGGGGCCGAGCCGTTGTCCCGTCAGGTGCCGGTAGAGCGCGCGGTCCCAGGACTTGATGTCGAGCAGGACGAGGTCGGTGTCGGCGAGCAGCGTGTCGTCGGCGCGGGCGCCGAGGAAGCCGGAGGTGTCCAGTGCGGTGTGCAGGCCGAGTTCGTGCTTGAACCGGTGCAGCAGTTCGCCGGTGAGGGCGGGCTGGAGGAGCGGCTCACCGCCGCTGACGGTGGCGCCGCCGCCGGAGGCGCGGATGAAGTCGGTGAATTTGGCGGCCTCCCGCACGATCTCCTCGGCCGAGCAGGGGCGGCCGTGGCGCATGGAACGGGTGTCCGGGTTGTGGCAGTACAGGCAGCGCAGCGGGCAGCCGGCCAGGAAGGTGACGAAACGGGTACCAGGACCGTCGACACCTGTGGACAGGTCCCAGGAGTGCAGCGTGCCGGTGACCGGTCGCGGAGCGGTGGCGGCCATGGGGGCTCCTTCTTCGGGGCGGCGCGGTGCCGGCACCCTCGGTCGGGGGTGGCGCCGGCACCGCGAGTGGGTGGCGGGGGCTACAGCGCGTCGTGGAAGGTGCGGCCGATCACGTCGAGCTGCTGCTCGTGGGTGAGCCGGACGAAGTTGACCGCGTAGCCGCTGACCCGGATGGTGAGCTGCGGGTACCGCTCCGGGTGAGCCATGGCGTCCACGAGGGTGTCCCGGTTGAGGACGTTGACGTTCATGTGGAAGCCGCGGCAGGTGACGTAGCCGTCCAGCACACCGACCAGGTTGGCGGTCCGTTCTGGCTCGGTGCGCCCGAGGGCGTCCGGGGTGACGGTGTTGGTGAGCGAGATGCCGTCCTCGGCGTGCTCGTACGGAAGCTTCGCGACCGACAGCGCGCTCGCCACGTAGCCGTGGCCGTCGCGCCCGTTCATCGGGTTGGCGCCGGGGGAGAACGGCTCGCCGGCCCGCCGCCCGTCCGGGGTGTTGCCGGTCTTCGTGCCGTAGACGACGTTGGAGGTGATGGTCAGCACGGACTGGGTGTGTTCGGCGCCCCGGTAGGTGGGGTGCTTGCGGACCTTCGCCATGAAGTCCTCGACCAGCCGGACCGCGATCGCGTCCGCCCGGTCGTCGTTGTTGCCGTACGCCGGGTAGTCGCCGTCGACCAGGTAGTCGGTGACCAGGCCGGTCTCGTCCCGGACCGGGGTGACCTTGGCGTACTTGATGGCCGACAGCGAGTCGGCGGCGACCGCGAGTCCGGCGATGCCGCAGGCCATGGTGCGCCGGACGTCCCGGTCGTGCAGGGCCATCTCGATCCGCTCGTAGGCGTACTTGTCGTGCATGTAGTGGATGACGTTGAGCGCGTGGACGTACGTCCCGGCGAGCCAGTCCAACTGCTCGTCGAAGCGGGCCGTCACCTCGTCGTAGTCGAGGACGTGCCCGCCGACGGGGGCGGTGGCCGGGCCGACCTGGGCGCCGGACCGCTCGTCCCGGCCGCCGTTGATCGCGTAGAGAAGGGTCTTGGCGAGGTTGACCCGGGCGCCGAAGAACTGCATCTGCTTGCCGACCTCCATGGCGGAGACGCAGCAGGCGATGGCGGTGTCGTCGCCGAAGCGCGGGCGCATCAGCTCATCCGACTCGTACTGGATCGAGGAGGTGTCGATGGACACGCGGGCGCAGAACTCCTTGAAACCCTGCGGGAGTTGCGGGGACCAGAAGACCGTCATGTTCGGCTCGGGGGCCGGGCCCAGGTTGTAGAGGGTCTGCAGGTAGCGGAAGGAGGTGCGGGTGACGAGGGTGCGGCCGTCGGTGCCGATGCCGCCGATCGATTCGGTGACCCAGGTCGGGTCCCCGGAGAACAGCTCGTCGTACTCGGGGGTGCGCAGGAAGCGGACGATCCGTAGCTTGATGACGAAGTCGTCCACCAGTTCCTGGGCCTGCTGTTCGTCCAGGAGCCCGGCCGCGAGGTCGCGCTGGAGGTAGATGTCGAGGAAGGTCGAGGTGCGGCCGAGCGACATGGCCGCGCCGTTCTGCTCCTTGACCGCCGCCAGATAGGCGAAGTACAGCCACTGGATGGCCTCGCGGGCGGTGGCGGCCGGGCCCGAGATGTCCTGCCCGTAGGCCGAGGCCATCTCCTTGAGTTCCTCCAGCGCCCGGATCTGCTCGGCGAGTTCCTCGCGTTCGCGGATGGTCTCCTCGAGCCGTGCCGGGTCGCTGGGCGCCGCGTCGAGCTCGGCCTTCTCGGCCCGTTTGGTCGCGATCAGCCGGTCCACGCCGTAGAGCGGGAGGCGGCGGTAGTCGCCGATGATCCGACCGCGGCCGTAGGCGTCGGGAAGCCCGGTGATGATGCCAGCCCTGCGGGCCGCGAGGATCTCGGGCGTGTAGGCGTCGAACACCCCGGCGTTGTGGGTCTTGCGGTACCGGGTGAAGACCTTCTCCAGCTCCGGATCGACAGGGTAGCCGTAGGTCCGCAGCGCGCCCGCCACCATTCGCCAGCCGCCGTACGGCATGATCGCCCGCTTCAGCGGGGCGTCGGTCTGCAGGCCGACGATCAGCTCCTTCTCCCGGTCGATGTATCCGGGTGCGTGCGCGGTGATGCCGGCCGGGACGTCGTGTGCGACGTCGTACACGCCCCTGGCGCGCTCCTCGGGGAAGCGGTCGGTGATCTGGCGCCACACCGCGAGGGTGCGCTCGGTGGGCCCGGTCAGGAACGATGAGTCGCCCTCGTACGGAGTGTAGTTGCGCTGGATGAAGTCGCGGACGTCGACGGTGTCCCGCCAGGATCCTCCTACGAAGCCGTCCCAGGCGACGGTGGTCCGCTCGTGCTGCGAGGTGGTCATCTTGGTGTCCTCTCTCAGGCCTGGTCGCCGTAGTAGGCCTGGCGCATCAGCTGCTGCATGTCGGCGAGCATCGGCATCCGGGGGTTGGCGGGGGCGCACTGGTCCTCGTAGGCGTTCATGGCCTGCTGGGGGAGGGCCGCCAGGAATGCGGCCTCGTCGACTCCGGCCGCCTTGAAGGAGCGCGGGATGCCGGCCCTGTCACGCAGGTCCTCTACTGCCGCCGCGAGGGCTTCGACGCCCTGGTCGGGGGTGGCGGCCGGCAGGCCGAGCATCCGGGCGATGGCCTGGTAGCGCTCGGGGGCGGTGTAGTGCTGGTGCTTGGGCCAGCCGGTGACCTTGGCCGGGGCGGAGCCGTTCCAGCGGATCACGTGCGGTAGCAGCAGGGCGTTGGTGCGGCCGTGGGCGACGTGGAAGGTCGCGCCGAGGGTGTGGGCCATGGCGTGTACGGCGCCGAGGAAGGCGGAGCCGAAGGCCATCCCGGCGATCGTGCCGGCGTTGTGCATCCGCTCGCGGGCGAAGGGGTCGTCCGGGCCGTTCAGTACCGCGCGCTCCAGGTTGTCGAAGATCAGCCGGATGCCCTGGAGCGCGAGTCCGTCGGTGAAGTCGTTGGCGTAGACGGACACGTAGGTCTCGATGCAGTGGGTGAGGGCGTCGAAGCCGGTGTCCGCGGTCACGTGCTTCGGCAGGCCGGTGGTGAGCGCCGGGTCCACGATGGCTACGCTCGGGGTGAGCGCGTAGTCCGCGAGCGGGTACTTCTGACCGGTGGCGGTGTCGGTGATCACCGCGAACGGGGTGACCTCGCTGCCGGTGCCCGAGGTGGTGGGGACGCACACCAGTTTCGCCTTCTCCCCGAGGTCGGGGAAGGTGAAGGCGCGCTTGCGGATGTCGAAGAACTTCTCCTTCAGGTCCGCGAATTCGACCTCCGGGTGCTCGTACATCAGCCACATCACCTTGGCGGCGTCCATCGGCGAACCGCCGCCCAGGGCGACGATGGTGTCCGGCTCGAACTCGCGCATCAGGGCGGCGCCCTCGCGGACGGTGTCGATGCTCGGGTTCGGTTCGACGGAGTCGATGACCCGCACCTCGACCGGGTCGCGTCGGCGGTCGAGCACGCCCCGGATCCGCTCCAGGTGGCCGATGTCCACCATGGTCCGGTCGGTCACGACGACGATGCGGCGCGCACGGGGCATGCTGGCCAGGTACTTGATCGAGTTGCGCTCGAAGTAGATCTTCGGAGGGACCTTGAACCACTGCATATTGGTGTTGCGCCGCCCGATCCGCTTGATGTTGACGAGGTTCAGCGCCGAGATGTTCCCGGACACCGAGTTGTGCCCGTAGCTGCCGCAGCCCAGGGTCAGCGAGGGCGTGAAGGCGTTGTAGACGTCGCCGATGCCGCCCTGCGAGCTGGGCGCGTTCCAGATGATCCGGCAGGCCTTTACCGCGTGCCCGAACTCCTCGACGAACGCCGCGTCCTCGGTGTGCACCGCCGCCGAGTGCCCGAGGCCGTTGAACTCCACCATGGTGGCGGCCAGTTCGACGCCTTCCGTGCGGGAGCGGGCGGTGAGCACGGCCAGGACCGGGCAGAGCTTCTCCCGGGTCAGCGGCTCCTCGGGCCCGACCCGCTCGCAGTCGACGAGGATCACCGAGGTCTGCGCCGGCACCTCGAAGCCCGCCGCCTCCGCGACCTGCGCCGCCGAGCGGCCCACGGCCTCGGCGTTCAATCGGTCGCCAGCGCACGCCGTGCCGTCCCCGGCCCCGAACAGGTACCGCTCCAGCAGCGCCTTCTCGTCGGCGCTCGCGTGGTGCGCCTTCAGCTTTCGGAACTCGGCGAGCGCCGCCTCCCGGATCTCCTCGTCCAGCACGACGGCCTGCTCGGAGGCGCAGATCATGCCGTTGTCGAAGGACTTCGACAGCACGATGTCGTTCACCGCCCGCTTCAGGTCCGCGCTCCGCTCCACGTACGCGGGGACGTTGCCCGCGCCAACGCCCAGGGCCGGCTTGCCGCAGGAGTACGCGGCCCGCACCATCGCGTTGCCGCCGGTGGCCAGGATCGTCGCGACGTCCGGATGGTTCATCAGGGCGTGGGTGGTGTCCATCGACGGTTCCGCGATCCACTGGATGCAGTGCGCCGGGGCGCCGGCCGCCACCGCCGCGTCCCGGACGACCCGGGCCGCCTCGGCCGAGCAGCGTTGGGCCGACGGGTGGAAGGCGAACACGATCGGGTTGCGGGTCTTGAGCGCGAGCAGGCACTTGAAGATCGTGGTGGAGGTCGGGTTGGTCACCGGAGTGATGCCGGCGACCACCCCCACCGGCTCGGCGATCTCCACGATGCCGTCGATCTCGTCGCGGTTCACCACCCCGACCGTCCTGGTCCGGGCCATCACGTGGGTGACGTTCTCGCAGGCGAAGACGTTCTTCACCGCCTTGTCCTCGAAGACCCCGCGCCCGGTCTCCTCCACGGCCAGCACGGCGAGCCCGGTGTGCTCGGCCAACGCTGCCAGCGAGGCCTTCTTGACGATGTGATCGACCTGCTCCTGGGTGAACGAGGCGTACGCGGCCAGCGCTTCGAGTGCGTTCCGCACCAGCCGGTCGACGGCGGTGGGCGGCTGGGGCGTGAGGCTGGGAAGGCTGTTGCTCGCGGGAGCCGCCTTCGGCTCGTGTTGCGGGCGACGTGCCATGGTGGACTACCTCTCCGGATCATCGTCCGAGCTCAGGGCGCCGGGCGGGTGCCGTGCGCCTTCTCCTCAAGGCTTCCTCGTACGGCGCGCCTGGGGATCCGACCAATGGGACCCGCTTTCGGCCGAAGGTCCCGGGCCCGGCGCGCGGTTGGTCCCGCGGCCGGGAGCCGGTGGACGGTTCAGTCGTGCGGTACGACGGCGACCGGGCCGTGGGCGTGGTGGAGCACGGACTGGGCCACCGGCCCCAGCCGGGGCCCGGCCATCGGATGCTTGGGAGCCCGTCGGCCGAGGACGACCAGCGAGGCGGTGCGGGAGGCCTCCACGAGCATCCTGCTCGCGCTCCAGGCACACACCTCTGCCTCGGTACGGACCGTGGGGAACTTGTCCTGCCAGCGTGTCAGGGCGTCCTGCAGCCGCACCTGTTCGGCGGCCGCCAGGGACTCCCTGATCTCCCGTTGGTCCACCGGCGCCGCCGTCGCGTACGGGCCGCGGAAGGTGTCCCGGCTCTCCATCACCCGTAGGGCGGCGCCGGTGCCGGCCGCGTGCTGGAAGGCGAAGGCGAGCACCGTGTCGCACGGCCGGTCGCCCTCGACGCCCACGACGACGGCTCCGGGCGCCGCGGTCGGTCCGTCCGTCCTGGTTCCTTCGTCCGAGCCGGCGCGGACCAGCACCACCGGGCAGTCTGCGCGGGCGGCGGCGCGCAACCCGACCGATCCGACCAGGAGGTCGGCGAAGCCGCCCAGGCCGCGCGAGCCCAGGACCAGCATCGTGGCCCGTCGGGTGGTGGCGGCCAGTGAGTAGGCCGGGTTCCCGGGGATGATCTCGCAGGAGAGCGCCAGTTCGGGGAGCTCGGCCGTGATCCGGTCCCGGATCGCGGCCACCGGGCCCGGCAGCGCGCTGCCGCCGCCGAGGTCGCGGTCGAGCGCGTCCACCTCGCCGCCGGCGACATGGACCATCCGCAGCGCGAGCCCGTTCCGGCGGGCCTCAAGGGCAGCCCACTCGGCCGCCGCCGCACTCTGTGCCGAGCCGTCGATCCCCACCACCACGCTGTGCGACATCTCTGTGACCTCCCTGGTCGGCGGAGGACCGCGACACCCGTAGGCGCGGTCCCGTCCGGCGACCAGACTCCCGCCGTTCCGGCGGTCGGCCACAGGGGCCGAGCAGCCCCACCTCGGTGCCGAAGGTCCCGGGACCCGGTGGCCGTCTGCGAGAATCGGCCGCGACTTCGGCGATGAGGAGGGGCCCGTGAGCGGAGAGACGGTGCGGTCACGGATGCCGCAGCTCCGGCTGGACGAGCTGTTGGAGGAGCTCCAGGCGCGGATCGACGCGGCCCGGGGCACCCGGGACCGGGTGCACAGCCTGCTGGAGGCGGTGCTGTCGGTCGGCCGGGAGCTGGATCTGACGCAGGTGCTGCGGCGGATCGTGGAGGCGGCGGCGGTCCTGGTGGACGCCCGGTACGCGGCGCTCGGGGTGATCGGGCCGGACGGGGAGACGCTGTCGCAGTTCCTCACGGTGGGCCTGTCGGAGGAGGAGATAGCCCGGATCGGCCCGTACCCGACCGGGCGGGGCCTGCTGGGCGAGCTGATCCGCCACCCGGAGCCGCTGCGCCTGGAAGACCTGTCCGCGCACCCCTCGTCGTTCGGCTGCCCTGCGCACCACCCCGTGATGCGGAGCTTCCTGGGCGTACCGGTGCGCGTGCGCGAGGAGGTCTTCGGGAACCTCTACCTGACCGACAAGCAGGGCGGCGAGGAGTTCGACGCCGACGACGAAGCGGTGATCTCCACGCTGGCCGTGGCCGCCGGGGTGGCGATCGACAACGCCCGGCTGTACGAGGAGGCCCAGCGCCAGCAGCGCTGGCTGAGCGCGAGCGGGGAGATCACCCGCGCCCTGCTGTCCGGCGGATCCCGCTCCGAGGTGCTGGAGCTGATCGCCCAGCGGGCACGGGAGATCACCGGTGCCGACCTGGCCGACGTCTCCGTGCCGGTGGACGGGACCGGCACGGTGCGGGTGGAGCTGGCGCTGGGCGGGGACACGGGCGCCCGTGCGGGCCTGGTGGTGCCGCTGGAGGGGTCGCTGTCGGGTGCGGCCTGCGCCTCGGGGGTGCCGGTGACCACGGCGGACCTGGCCGGTGATCCCCGGCTCTCCGCCGGGCCGAGCCGCTTCGCCGGGCTCGGACCGGCGGTCGCGGTCCCACTGGGCCGGGCCGAGGGGCAGATCGACGGCGTGCTGCTGCTGGCCAGGGAGGCAGGCCGGCCCGAGTTCACCGACCGGGAGATCGGCCCGCTGCTGGGCTTCGCCGACCAGGCCGCGCTGGCCCTGGAGCTGGCGGAACGCCGCCGCGACGTCGAGCAGCTGGCGATGCTGGAGGACCGCGACCGGATCGCCCGCGACCTGCACGACCTGGCCATCCAGCGGCTGTTCGCCACGGGGATGACACTGCAGAGCGCGGCCAGGGTCATCGACCATCCCGGCGCCTCGGACCGGGTGCTGCGTGCGGTGGGGGACCTGGACGAGACCATCAAGATCATCAGGTCGACGATCTTCGGCCTCCGGGCGCGGGAGGAGAAGGGCGGCCAGGGCCTGCGGTCGCGCGTGGTGCGAGTGACCGAGGAGGCGCAGGCGGCGCTGGGTTTCCCGCCCAGGCTGAGCATGGAGGGTCTGCTCGACACGGACGTGCCCACGGAGGTGGCCGACCACGTGGTGGCGGTTCTGGGAGAGGCGCTGAGCAACGCGGCCCGGCACGCCCGGGCCGGACGGGTCGAGGTGGTGCTGCAGGCGACCGGGTCGCGGGTGGTGCTCACGGTGCAGGACGACGGTGTGGGCACCCCGGAGCAGGGGCGGCGCAGCGGGCTGCGCAACCTCGCGGAGCGGGCCGAGACCCTGGGGGGCGTTTTCGAGCTGGCCTCTCCGGAGCCCGGCGGCACCAGGTTGTCCTGGTCGGTGCCGTTGCAACACTGACCCGGCCTCTCGGCACCGCGTTCGTCGTGTCGTCCATCGGCTGGAGGCGGTGATCCGGTCAGCGTCGGACCAGGCTGGTCGGCGGGAACAGGCGGCCGCTCACCAGCTCGGGAAGGATGCGGACGGTGACCGTGTCGGTCGGACCGGTTGCCGACCGGTCGGGTGCGACGTCGGCGCGACCGAGGACGGTCACGCTCCAGCCGGTGCCGTCTGCTGCGTCGAGCTCCCCGGCCTCGAAGGCCACCAGCGCGCCGGAGACCGCTCGGACCAGCTCGGAACCGGCGGTGGCGCTCAGCAGCACGCTGCCGTCGGCGCCGATCCTGTACTGGGCGGGTTGAACGGCGGGCAGGGCACCGAGGGTGTAGACGACCCGGCCGACCGAGAGGCCGGCGAGGAGCCGTCGGCACTCTCGCCCGTCCAGTGGCGTGGTGTCAGGTGTCATGGCATCGATGGTGTCGCCGCATCGGGCACCGGGGGAGGGGTCGTTGGTCCCCGGCGAGGATGCCGACCGGACCTGGTCGGTGGGGCCGGTGTCCCGGGCGGCCGGTTCAGCGGCCGGGCCGACCGGTCGGCTGCCCGTGGGTGGCCAGGGTCTGGGTGGCGATCAGGGCGGCCTGGACGCGCCGCTCCACGCCGAGTTTGGCCAGCAGACGGGAGATGTGGTTCTTGACGGTCTTCTCGGCGAGGTAGAGCCGCTGGCCGATCTGGCGGTTGGTGAGTCCCTCGCCGACCAGAGCGAGGACCTCCCGCTCGCGTTCGGTGAGCTGGGGCAGGTAGGAGCTCTGTTCGGCGACGGCGTCGCCGCGCAGGCGGGCCATCAGCCGGGTGGCGGCGCCGGGGTCGAGCATCGACTGGCCGGAGGCGACCGTGCGCACGGCGGAGACCAGGTCGGTTCCGCTGATCTGCTTGAGGACGTAGCCGGCAGCCCCGGCCATGATGGCGTCCAGGAGGGCCTCCTCGTCGTCGAACGAGGTGAGGATCAGACAGATCAGTTCGGGCATCCGGGAACGCAGTTCGCGGCAGACCGTCACGCCGTCGCCGTCCGGCAGCCGCATGTCGAGGATCGCGACGTCGGGGCGGAGCGCGGGGACACGGGCGAGCGCCTGCTCGACAGTGGCGGCCTCGCCGATCACCTGGAGGTCCGGCTCGGCGTCCAGCAGGTCGTGTACGCCGCGGCGGACCACCTCGTGGTCGTCCAGCAGGAACACCTTCACTGAGCCGCTCGTCCCAGCCGCTGGACTCTCCGTCATCACCGCTCCAACCCCGTGGGCCCGCTCTGGTGGCAGGCTGCATGAACCTCCGCGAAGTCTGGCGTGACCGGGGGCGGTTTCGCTAGGGCCGTCCGGCCCCCATTTCGTCCGGGACACCGGAGGCAGGACGAGGGCAGACGGGCGAAGCGAGGAGCGCGGGATCCGGTGCGTCACACGGCGGCCTCGTCGGACACCGAGGGGGCCAGGGGGCTCCGCCGGGTGACCGGCGGGACCGGCAGGCGTCGCGGTGTGGGGAAGCCGGCCGGCCCGTGGCCGACGCGCAGCAGCATCTGGGGCGTGCAGCGGTGCGGGAGCACGGCCGCTGCGCGGGCCCGCAGGTCGGGCCATTCCATGGCCTGGTGGAACAGGGAGGCACGGAGGCCTCGCAGGGTGAGCAGCAGCAGCGCGTGCTGCAGCGCCTGGCCCGCGCGCAGCCAGTCCGCCCGGCCGTCGTGGCGGGTCGTCAGCAGAAGGAGTTGTGGCTCGGACTCGTACGCGACCGGTGCGGCGCACGCGGCGGCGACGACGGCCCGTGCGATGTCACCGGTGGTGTCGGGTCGGTCTGGCACGGTCTTCCTTTCGGGGGCGGAGCCGGTTGGAGGAGGGGGAACCGTGCTGTCGTGTCCGCTCAGCCGTGATGGTGGCCGCGCGGGGCGCGGCCGCTCCACACGGGCTCCAACCGGGCCCAGGACCGCGTCCATGCCCGGTCGGCCCGACGGTCGAGGGCGCTCAGCCTCGCGCAGAGCCCGGCGGAGGCCAGAACGCCGAGCAGACCGAAGACGAACAGGCCCAGGCATACGGCGCCGAACACGAGGTCGACGGTGCTCGGGGGCGCGGCGGCCGGGCGGCCGTTCTGGTCGACCCAGATACCGACGGTGGCACCGGGCCTGGTGGTCCGGGGGACGTCGATGCTGCCGGTGTTGCGCTGGTCGCCGGGGTAGGTCCAGGCCGCGTCGGCGCGATAGACGGCCTTCCCCTCGACGACGGTGGCCTCCGCCTTCCGGATGGAGCCCTGCACCAGGGCGTCGACGCGGTGCAGACGGGTGGCCGTGGCCGCGGCCTGTCGCTGGCCGGCGGTGAGATGGATGGCGGCGGTCCCGGCCCCGAGGAGTGCCGCGAGCGCGACCCCGAGGGCGGTGAGCACCACCGCCCGGCTCCGGGCCCGGTCGAGGGCACGGCCGAGCGGATTGCGCTCCCTGCCGAGAGCCCGGCGCAGGTGGCCGCACGGCGGCGCGGGCGGGCTGTCGGGCCGGGCGGGGCGGTGGGTGCTGGCCACGGTGGTGCTCCTTGTCGCTGCTCGGGTGGGCGCTGGCGAGGGGTGTGCACGGCTCACGGGTGGGGGACCACGACGACCGGGGCGGCGCAGTGGTGCAGCACGGCGTGGGTCACCGGGCCGAGGCGCGGCCCCAGGCGGTGACGGTGCTCCCATCGGCCGACGACGACGAGGTCGGCACGGGTGGAGGCCTCCAGCAGGGCCCGGGCGCCGCCGCCGAGGCGGATGTCTTCGACGATGTCGATGCCGGGGTGCTTCGCCCTCAGGCCGGTGAGGACCGGGGAGATCAGGGCCGTTTCGGCGGCCTCCTGCTCCACCGGGTCCACCTGGGGCGGCATCAGGCCCCCGTAGGCCCAGGCGGGCACCAGGTCCCACCCGTGCACGACGCGCAGCCGGCAGCCGCGCAGCTCCGCCTCGGCGACGGCGAACTCGACGACGGTGTCGCCGGGTTCACGGCCGTCGAGACCGACCAGCACCTCCCGGGTCGTATCGACGGCCGCGGGCCGTTCGGCGGGTGCCTGTCCGGAGCGGACCAGCACCGTCGGGATGGACGTGCCCGCTGCGACCGCGAGTCCCACCGAACCGACCAGGAGGCCGGCGAACCCGCCGAGCCCGCGGGACCCGAGCACCAGCAGTTCCTGCCCCTTCGCCGCGGCGATCAGCCCGTCGACGGGATCGTCCGAGATCACTGCGGCGTCCACCGGCAGGTCCGGGTGGTCGTGCCGGATCCGGTCGCCGATCCCGCGAAGCGCGTCCAACGCCCTCGGCCGCAGGTCGCCGGGCCGGGAGACGTTCTCGTTCCCGGCGTCAAGCCACGGCCAGGCGTGCAGCAGCCGGAGCGCGCAGCCGCGGCGGCGGGCCTCCGCGGCCGCCCACAGGGCGGCGGCCTCGCTCTGCGGCGATCCGTCGATTCCGATCAGGACACAGCGCGTCATGGTGGTTTCCCCCTCGTGAGATCAAGGCATCGGGCGCGGACGGCCGCCGCCCGGCATGCCATCGAATCTCCCGTCCGGGCGCCGGGCGTGAGAAGGGACCGAAGGGACTGGCCGCTGGGCCGGTGGTCCCGGTCACGACAGCGGTGGTCCCGGTCGCGAGGAGCGGCGGGCCGTGCGCCCGGGTGCGGTACCTCCTGGTGTCGACCGCGACGGGACGGGGCCGGGCCCCGGTGGTCCCGGTCCGGGCCGGGACCACCGGGCGGGCGGACCGGGACCGCGGGCACGGGGGAAGGGGACCGTCGGCCCCTGGGGCGGAGCCGCCCGGCGGACCGAGGATCTTCCTCGGCGAGCGGTGGGCAAGGCGGCCGCCCGCCCCGGACTTCCACTCTGACCGAGGAGCACCCTCATGCCCGCACCGGACCACTCGGATCGACGAGCCGCCGCGGCGGCCCCGCGGCAACGGAGAACCGACACACGCTTCGGGTTGCCCGCCGCGACCGCGCTGGTCGTCGGCAGCATCATCGGGACGGGGGTGTTCGCCCTGCCGTCCGCGCTCGCCCCCTACGGGCCGATCGCCCTGGTGGCGTTCGTCGCCGTGACCGTCGGCGCCCTCGCGCTGGCGGTGGTGTTCGGGCGGCTGTCCGAGCGGGTGCCGGGCAGCGGCGGCCCGTACGTCTACGCCCGGGAGGCATTCGGCGAGTTCGCCGGCTTCCTGACCGCCTGGTCCTACTGGATCACCGCCTGGGCGGGCAACGCGGCCATCGCGGTGGCCTGGGTCGGTTACGTCGAGGTGTTCGCCAACAAGGGCCACCACACCTGGGCCTCGATCACGATCGCGCTGGCCGGGCTCTGGCTGCCCGCGGCCGTCAACCTGACGGGCGTGCGGAACATCGGCGCCTTCCAGGTGGTCACCACCGTCCTGAAGTTCCTGCCGCTGGGCTTCATGGCGACCGCCGGACTGCTGTTCGTCAAGTCCGGTAACTTCGGGGCCTTCAACGCGAGCGGGGGGTCGGCTCTCGGCGCCGTCTCGGCGGCGGGCGCCATCGCCCTGTTCAGCTACATCGGCCTGGAGACCGCCTCGGTCGCCGCCGGCCGGGTTCGGGACCCGAAGCGCAACGTGCCCCGGGCGACCGTCTACGGCACGCTGGCATGCGCGGCGATCTACCTGCTCGGCACCCTGGCCGTCTTCGGCACCGTCCCGCACGCCCAACTCGCGGGCTCCACGGCACCGTTCACCGACGCGTTCAACACCATCGCCGGCGGCACCTGGGCCGGGAACCTGGTCGCCGCCGCCGCGATCGTCTCCGGCCTCGGCGCACTCAACGGCTGGACGCTGATCTGCGCCGAGATGCCGCTCGCCGCGGCCCGGGACGGACTGTTCCCGTCCGCCTTCGCCAAGGTCCGGGGACAGGGCGGCCAGGTGCCCGTCTTCGGCATCGTGTCGGCCACCCTGCTCGCCTCGCTGCTCACCGTGGTCAGTTACACGCAGTTCACCAAGGTCTTCACCGAGATCGTGCTGCTGAGCGTGCTGACCGCCGTCATCCCCTACCTGGTGTCCGCGGCCGCCCAGCTGCTCTGGCTGGTGCAGCACGGCCGCGCCGAGCTCCACCGGCGGCGCCTGGCCCGGGACGTCACCGTGACCGTCCTCGCCCTGGTGTTCTCCTACTGGTCGATCCAGGGCAGCGGCTACCAGACCGTCTACTACGGCTTGTTCACCATCCTGCTCGGCATCCCGGTCTACATCTGGCTCAAGAGGGAGCGGAGCGGGAGCGCCACGGCCCCGGTGGCGCCCTCCGGCCCCGGCACGGCCGCCCCCGCACCGGTGGCCCACCCGGCCCGCACCGCCCACCCCGTCGGCCTGCCGACGATCATCCTCCGCGCCCTGCGCCCGCGGCACCAGCACTGAGAACAAGGAGCACCACCGATGAGCACCCTGCGTGTCGATTCCGAAGCCGGCCGCCTGCGCCAGGTCATCCTGCACCGCCCCGGCCTCGAACTCGCCCGGCTCACCCCCCGCAACGTCGACGATCTGCTGTTCGACGACATCCTGTGGGCCAAGCGGGCCCGCGAGGAGCACGACGCCTTCGCCCAGGTGCTGCGCGACCACGGCGTCCGCGTCCACCACTACGCCGATCTGCTCGGCGAGACCCTCGCCCTGCCGCCGGCCCGGGCCTGGCTGCTCGGCCAGATCGTCACCGAGGCCACCGTCGGTCCTGCCCTGGTCGACCCGGTCCGGGCACTGTGCGAGGACCTCGACGGCCCGACCCTCGCCGAGTACCTGATCGGCGGCGTCCTCAAGGACGACCTGCCGCTGAAGAGCCCGCACAGCCTGGTCTGGAGCGCGCTGGGGGAGCAGGACTTCGCCCTGCCGCCGCTTCCCAACCACCTCTTCCCGCGCGACAACTCCTGCTGGATCGGCGGGCGTTACAGCCTCAACCCGATGGCCCGCCCGGCCCGTCACCGGGAGACCCTGCACACCGCGGCGATCTACCGTTTCCACCCGCTGTTCGCCGAAACCGCGCCCCCGCTGCTGGACGGCACCGTCCAGACCCCGGGCACCACCCTGGAAGGCGGCGACGTCCACGTCCTCGCCGAGGGCGTCGTAATGGTCGGGATGGGTGAGCGCACCACCCCGCAGGCCGTGGAGACCCTCGCCCGGCAGCTGTTCCTGACCGGCACCGCGCACCGGCTGATCGCCGTCCGGCTGCCCGAGAGCCGCGCCTTCATGCACCTGGACACCGTTCTGACGATGATCGACCGGGACACCTTCGCCGCGTACCCGGGCCTCGCCGACCGGCTGCGCTCCTGGACCCTGACGCCCGCCCCGGAACGGCCAACCGGGTTCGACGTCCGCCCTGACGCCGACCTCGCCGCCTCGCTCGCCGAGGCCCTCGGGCTGGACAAGGTGCGCTTCCTCTCGGCCGAGCAGGACGTGCGCGCCGCCGAGCGCGAACAGTGGGACGACGGCAGCAACTTCCTCGCCCTCGAACCCGGCGTCGTCGTCGGCTACGAGCGCAACACCACCACCAACACCTACCTGCGCAAGCAGGGCGTCGAGATCGTCACCATCGCCGGATCCGAGCTCGGCCGGGGCCGTGGCGGCCCGCGCTGCATGAGCTGCCCCATCCAGCGCGACCCCGCCAACTGACCACCCTCACAGAGGAGAAGACGCCATGAGCATCGACCTGCACGGCCGCCACTACCTGGACGAATTCGACTTCACCGCCGCCGAGATCCACCACCTGCTCGACCTCGCCGCCGAGCTGAAGGCCGCGAAGCTGGCCGGCACCGAGAAGCCCCGGCTCACCGGCCGCCGCCTCGCGCTGATCTTCGAGAAGAACTCCACCCGCACCCGCTGCGCCTTCGAGGTCGCCGCCGCCGACCAGGGCGCCACCACCACCTACCTCGGCCCGGACAGCTCCCACATCGGCCACAAGGAGAGCGTCGCCGACACCGCCCGCGTCCTCGGCCGGATGTACGACGCCATCCAGTACCGCGGCTTCGACCAGGGGACCGTCACCAAACTCGCCCGCCACGCCGGAGTGCCGGTCTACAACGGCCTCACCGACGCCTGCCACCCCACCCAGAGCCTGTGCGACGTCTTCACGATGCGCGAGCACAGCGGCCGGCCGCTGGAGGAGATCTCCTTCTGCTACCTCGGCGACGCCCGGAACAACACCGCCAACTCGCTGATGGTGATGGGAAGCCTGCTGGGCATGGACGTCCGGATCGCCGCGCCGCGCGCATTGTGGCCGGAGCCGGAGCGCGTCGCCAGGTGTCGGGCGCTCGCGCTGGACAGTGGGGCCCGCCTGACCGTCACCGAGGACGTGACGCAGGCCGTACGCGGAGCCGACTACCTCTACACCGACGTGTGGGTCTCGATGGGTGAGGACCACGACCACTGGCCCGACCGCATAGCGCAGTTGCTGCCGTACCAGGTCAACGCCAGGACCCTCGCCGCGACCGGCAACCCGGACACGGCCTTCCTGCACTGCCTCCCAGCGCTGCACGACACCCGTACCGACCTCGGCGCCGAACTCGCCGCCCGGCACGGACTGGAGGGACTCGAAGTCACCGACGAAGTCTTCGAGTCGCCCGCCTCGCTGGTGTTCGACCAGGCCGAGAACCGCATGCACACCATCAAGGCGGTCCTGGTCGCCACCCTGGGGAGGGACTGACCGTGCGCATCGTCGCCGCCCTCGGCGGAAACGCCCTGCTCCAGCGGGGCGAACACCCGGACGCCGAGGTCCAGTTGCACCATGTCCACCAGGCGGCCCGCTCGCTCGCCGAGCTCGTCGAGGCCGGGCACGAGGTGGTGATCACCCACGGCAACGGTCCGCAGATCGGCCTGCTCGCCGTCGAGAGCGAGACCGACCCGGCCCTCACCGCGCCGTACCCGCTGGACGTGCTCGGCGCCCAGACCCAGGGCATGATCGGCACCCTGCTCGCCCGGGAACTGATGAACCGGCTCCCCGGACGGGAGGTCGCCGCCCTCGTCACCCACACCGAGGTCGACCGCCGCGACCCGGCGTTCACCCACCCCACCAAGTTCATCGGCCAGCAACTCAGCGCGCAGCAGGCAGAGACCCTGGAGCGCGAGCGCGGCTGGACCACCGCGCAGGACGGCGCCCACCGCCGCCGCGTCGTCCCCTCGCCCGAACCACGGGCGGTGCTCGAAGCGCCCCTCGTCCGTCGCCTGCTGGCCGGCGGAGCGGTGGTGATCTGCGGGGGCGGCGGGGGCGTCCCGGTCGTCCGTGACCGCGACACCGGCCTGCTCCGGGGAGCCGAGGCCGTCGTCGACAAGGACCTCACGGCCGCCCTCCTCGCCGAGCAGCTCGGCGCCGACGCCCTGCTGATCCTCACCGACGTCACGCACGTGTTCACCCGCTACGGCACCGCCCACCCCGGCCCGCTGGTGACCACCACACCCGAGCGCCTGCGCGCGCTGGACCTGCCCGAGGGCTCGATGCGGCCCAAGGCCGAGGCAGCCGCCGCGTTCGCGGAACGGACCGGAGGCCTGGCCGCCATCGGCCCGCTCGACAACGCCCTCGGCACCGTCCTGGGCACCACCGGGACCACCGTCCGTGCGGCCCTGAACGGCGGGGAGAAGGGCCCCAGGGCCTTGCCGGCGGGACGTCCGGCCGACGACGGTGCCGCCCGGCACCCGGCAGTCTGAAACCACCTCCGAAGGGCAGGACTCCTGATGAACCGTCTGCACACGCAGATCGCCCACGACATCCAGGTCGAGACCCGCGGCGCGGTGTCCCTCGCCGCGCCGGACTACGCCAAGGCGAAGCTGCTGGCCGTCGTCGAGCGGCAGCACGAGCCGGTGCTCGCGGCCAGGGTGAAGCTCACCCAGGAGAGCAATCACGCCGTCGTCAAGCCCGCCATCGCGCAAGCCGTGGTGGATCTCAACGGCCGCCCGGTCCGGGCCCACGTGGCGGCCGCGACCATGCAGGAGGCCGTCGACCTGCTCCAGGACCGGCTGACTCACCGGCTCGCCAGGGTGCACCGGCACCGCGACTCCCACCGCCACCACGCCCCGGCCGGCCTCGGAGCGTGGACCGAGGAGGGGGCCCGCGAGCACTGCCCGCACCGGCGCGGCCTTGCGCCGGAGGAACGGCGGATCGTGCGGCACAAGGCGTACAGCCTGCCCAGCCAGAGCGCCCGGGCCGCCGTGTTCGAGATGGAGGCCATGGACTACGACTTCCACCTGTTCACCGACGCCGCCACCGGCTGCGACAGCGTCGTCTACCGCGACGAGCACGCCGGCGGGCACCGCCTGGCCACGGCCGGGCCCGCCGGCGAGCCGGAACCGGGGCTCACCGTGAGCACTGCCGGGGTGCCGGAACTGGCGGTGGCCGAGGCGGTGTCGAGGCTCGACCTCACCGGGTTGCCGTTCGTCTTCTTCACCGACACCGCCACCGGGCGGGGCAACGTCCTCTACCACCGCTACGACGGCCACTACGGCCTCATCACGCCCGCGCGGTAGCGGGTGCGAAAGCCGGGAGGACCGGGCCGGGGACGGATGGCCGTCCCCGGCCCGGTCCTCCCGCGCTCCATGGCAGAGCCTCGGCATCAGTCGGAAGGGCGGTCCACCCCGGGGCCGGGGTCCAGTGGGCGCCGCAGCCCCGATGACCGACGAGGTGGCGGTGGACGGTCAGGAGATCGGCGTGGGTGCCGACGCAGGCACGGCCGGGGTCGAGCAGCAGGACCCGGTCGGCCCATTCGGCGGAGTTCGTTGTGCTGGGCGGAGGCACGGGCGGTGGCGGAATCGCCCCGTGCGGCCCGCGGCCGCCGGCGGTGGGCCGGGCCGCACGGGGCGGGAGAGAAGGCGGTGGGCCCCACGAAGGCGTGGGGCCCACCGCGGTGCGTGGTGTCCGGTCAGTCGTGCGGCACGACCGCGACCGGTGCCTGCGCGTGGTGCAGTACGGCGTGGGGGACCGGGCCGAGCCGCAGGCCGACGTGGTGCGGGCGCCGCCGGCGGCCGACCACCACGACGGAGGCGTCGGTGGAGGCGTCCACCAGTGCGGAGGAGCCGGTGCCGATCCGGCTGTCCTCGACCACCTCGACCTCCGGGAACTTCTCCCGCCAGCCGGTCAGCGCCTCGGTGAGCAGTTCGCCCTCGATCGCCCGGAACTGCTCCGCCTCGGCCAGCGGGGGCACGCTGGTGATGTAGGGCATCATCACCGTGGTCACGGTGGTGGTCGCGCGGACCTCGTCGGCGATGTCGTCGAAGCCGAGCTGGCCGAGCAACTCGTCCAGGACCTCCCGGCCGGTCGACTCCGCCATGGCCTTGCCGGTGTGCTCGCCCGGGGTGTCGATGAACAGCCCGTAGCCCCACAGGGTGAACACGTCCTCGGGCTGGCCGTCGAAGTGCGGCGGGCGAGGCACGACGATCGACATCAGCCACGGCGAGTCCTTGAAGGTCATGAGCGGAGCAGGAAGGCGGCGGCGGCGAGCGAGGCGATCCCGCCTCCCACCAGGTAGGCCCGGGTCTCTCTGGTGCTGTCGATCATGTTCCGTCCAGGGTGTCGGGGAGCGGCGTCGTGCGGCGCGCCTGTACCAGTCGGCAGGCTCCGCCAGCCTCCGTCCTCGGCGGGCGCCGGCCGAGGGCCGGGCAGCCCGGGAACGCAGGGCCACAGGTCCTGTCCGGCCGGTCCCGACGTGCCCCGACCGGCCCTGTGCGCCATCGCGTCCCGGCGGTGACGATGGGGCCGAGCGCGGCTGCCGGGTGCCGCGCCCGACGCCCCAGAGGAGATCCCAGCCATGTCCGTCCCCACCCCGCCTCCGGCGCCCGCAGCCCTCTCCGGCCAGGAGATCCAGGAGCTGGACGCGCACTGGCGGGCCGCCAACTACTTGGCGGTCGGCCAGATCTACCTGATGGCCAACCCGCTGCTGCGTGAGCCGCTGCGGCCCGAACACATCAAGCCCCGCCTGCTCGGCCACTGGGGCACCTCACCCGGCCTCAACCTGCTGCACACCCACCTCAACCGGATCGTGAAGCAGCGGGACCTGGACGCGATCTGCGTCTGGGGCCCGGGCCACGGCGGACCCGCCGTCCTCGCCAACTCCTGGCTGGAGGGCAGCTACAGCGAGACCTACCCGGACGTCAGCCGGGACGCCGAGGGCATGGCGAAGCTCTTCCGGCAGTTCTCGTTCCCCGGTGGAGTGCCCAGCCACGTCGCCCCCGAGACCCCGGGCTCGATCCACGAGGGCGGCGAACTCGGCTACGCGCTCTCCCACGCCTACGGCGCGGCCCTGGACAACCCCGGCCTGCTGGTGGCCTGCGTGATCGGCGACGGCGAGGCCGAGACCGGCCCGCTGGCGGCCTCCTGGCACGGCAACAAGTTCCTCGACCCGGTGCACGACGGCGCCGTCCTGCCGGTCCTCCACCTGAACGGCTACAAGATCGCCAACCCGACCGTCCTCGCCCGCCTGCCCGAGGACGAACTCGACGCCCTGCTGCGCGGCTACGGGCACGAACCCCTGTACGTGTCCGGGCAGGACCCGCTGGCGGTCCACCAGGCCATGGCCACTGCCCTGGACACCGCAGTGGAGAGGATCGCCGCGATCCAGCAGGCCGCCCGGGAAGACGGCGCCACCGGGCGACCCGCCTGGCCGATGATCGTGCTGCGCACCCCCAAGGGCTGGACCGGCCCGGCCCAGGTCGACGGCGTCCCCGTCGAGGGCACCTGGCGCGCCCACCAGGTGCCGCTGGACCGGGTCCGCGACAACCCCACCCACCTTGCCCAACTGGAAGCCTGGCTGCGCTCCTACCGGCCCGAGGAACTGTTCGACACCACCGGCCGCCCGGTGCCCGGGGTGCTCGCCTGCGTCCCCGACGGCACCCGCCGTCTGGGCGCCAACCCGCACACCAACGGCGGCCTCCTGCTGCGTGGCCTGCCGCTGGCTCCCCTGGAGCGCCACGCCGTACCCGTGGACAAGCCCGGCGCCACGCTGCACGAGCCCACTCGGATCCTCGGCGACCTCCTCGAACAGGTGATGGCCGCGACCGCCGAACGCCGCGACTTCCGCCTCGTCGGCCCCGACGAGACCGCCTCCAACCGCCTCCAGGCCGTCTACGCCGCCGCCGGCAAGGCCTGGCAGGCCGGTACCGTGCCCACCGACGAACACCTCGCCCACGACGGCCGGGTGATGGAGATCCTCTCCGAACACACCTGTCAGGGCTGGCTGGAGGGCTACCTCCTCACCGGACGGCACGGCCTGTTCTCCTGCCACGAGGCGTTCGTCCACATCGTCGACTCGATGGTCAACCAGCACATCAAGTGGCTGCGCACCACCCGGCAGATCCCTTGGCGCGCCCCCATCGCCTCGCTCAACTACCTGCTCACCTCCCACGCCTGGCGCCAGGACCACAACGGGTTCTCCCACCAGGACCCGGGCTTCGTCGACCACGTTCTGAACAAGAGCCCCGAGGCCGTGCGGGTCTACTTCCCGCCGGACGCCAACACCCTGCTCGTCACCGCCGACCACGTGCTGCGCAGCCGCGACTACGTCAACGTCGTGGTCGCCGGCAAGCAGCCCTGCTTCGACTGGCTCACCTTGGACGAGGCCCGCGTCCACTGCGCCCGCGGCGCCGGCGTCTGGGAGTGGGCCGGCACCGACGACGGCACCCGCGAACCGGACGTCGTCCTCGCCTGCGCCGGCGACGTCCCCACCCAGGAAGTGATCGCCGCGGCCGGCCTGCTCCGCCGCCATCTGCCGGACCTGGCGCTGCGGGTGGTGAATGTGGTCGACCTGGCCCGGCTGATGCCCGCCGAGGAGCACCCGCACGGGATGCCGGACACCGAGTTCGACGCGCTGTTCACCCGCGACAGGCCGGTCGTCTTCGCCTACCACGGCTACCCGTGGCTGATCCACCGGTTGGCCTACCGCCGTGCCGTCCACCCGCAGCTGCACGTGCGCGGGTATAAGGAGTCCGGCACCACCACCACGCCCTTCGACATGGTGGTCCGCAACGACCTGGACCGCTACCGCCTGGTCATGGACGTCATCGACCGCACCCCCGGCCTCGCCGTACGGGCGGCCGCCGTCCGGCAGCGGATGGCCGACCAGCGCGCCCGACACCACGACTGGATCCGCGAACACGGCACCGATCTGCCCGAGGTAGCAGACTGGACCTGGGGTTCCTGACCGAGGGTCAGGGGGCCGCCATCGAGGAGACAACCACCGAGGACCTGCCCGTCACCGTCGGCATCGACACCTCCGAGGCGAGCCTGGCGGCCGCAGACTGGGCCGCGTGCGAGGGCTGCTGCGCGGCCGACCGCTGCGCGTCCTGCACGCCCTGCTGCCTCTGATGCCCCACCCGCTGCCCGGTCGGACGGCAGGCCTGCCGCCGGACGGGGCGGCCTGCTGCACGAGGTTCGGCACATCCTCGCCGTGCGCCACCCCGGAGTGCTCCTCCACACCGAGGAGATCCAGGACGTCGCCACGTCGGCGCTCTGCACCGCCGCCGAGGACGCCGAACTACGACCAGGGACTGCTGATCCTGCAAGTGGTCGAGGCGTTCCCGGGGGCCGTCGGCCTCGGACAGCGGGTCCGTTCTCGGTCTCGCTCGACCCCGGCCCTCGCCCCCGGTGCCGACGGCCCCCGGCAGGCCAGGGCACGCGGCCGGTGCTGCCGGAGCGGCCCCGTCGGCCGGGCGAAGCCGTCGTCAGAGCCGGACAACGACGAGTGCGGCGTCGTCAGTGGCGCCGCCCGGCGGGAGCAGTTCGGTGAGGACTGCGTCGGCGATGGCGTCCGGGTCGTCGGAGCGGTGCCCGGCGAGCGCCCGGGCGAGGCGGTCCAGGCCGGTGTCGATGTCCTCGCGGCGGCGTTCGACCAGGCCGTCGGTGTAGAGGGCCAGTGTGTCGCCCTCGGCGAACCGGGTGACGGCCTCGGGCCGTGGCTGGTGCTCGGGACGGGCACCGAGCGGTGGGTCGGTGGCCCGGTCGAGGAGTTCGACGGTGCCGTCCCCGCGGAGCAGTGCGGGTGGGGGGTGACCGGCGCTGCTGTAGGTGATGGTGTGGCTGCCGGAGTCGATGAAGGCGGTCGCGGCGGTGGTGGACTCGGCACCCTCGACGGAACGGGCGTACAGTCCGAGCACTTCCAGGGCCTGCGCGGGGCCGACGGCGACCCGGGAGGCTGCGCTGAGGGCACTGCGGAGCTGACCCATGACGCCGGCGGCGGCGAGTCCGTGGCCGACCACGTCGCCGACGGCGACCGCGACCCGGCCGGCCGGGAGCTCGACGAGGTCGTACCAGTCCCCGCAGACGTTGAGCGCGCCCGCGGCGGGCCGGTAGCGGACCGCGGCACGGTGGCGCTCCAGCGGCCTGGGGGCGGGCAGCATGGCCTCCTGGAGCGCGAGCGCGACCTCGCGTTCGCGGGCGTGGGCCTCACGCAGGCGTTCGTTGACCTCCTGGAGCTCCCGGGCCCGGGTGTAGAGCTCGGCTTCCAGGACGCGGGCGCGGTTGCCCTCGGGCAGGCCGTGGGCGCGGATGAGCTGGGTGATCTCCTCGACCCGGTGGACCAGCAGCACCGTATGGCCCTCGCTGTCGAGCACGGGGGCGTTGACCGGGCTCCAGTACCGCTCCTCCCACTCGCCAGGCTGGGTGGTCGACTCGACGTCGTAGCGCTGCAGGGCCATGGTGTCGCGCTCGCCGGACGCCAGGACCCTGCGCAGGGACGCCTCCAGATTGCGGGCTCCGCTGGCGGCTGGGTCGTTCGGATTGTCGGGGAAGACGTCGAAGAGGTACCGCCCGATGAGCTGGTCGAGGGTGCGCCCGGACAGGTGCAGGAAGTCCTCGTTGGCGTCGGCGTACACCAGGTCGGGGGTGAGAAGGGCGACCATGCCGGGCAGGGCGTGGAACACCGCCCGGTAGTCGACGGCCTGGCCGGTCACGGCTCCCCCCGGGGCGCGGGTTCGCCGCGCACGACGACGACCGGGCAGCGCGCGTGGTGGACACAGTGCTGGCTGACCGAGCCGAGGAGCGCTTCGGTGAATCCGCCGTACCCGCGATTGCCCACGACGAGCAGCTGCGCGCCGTCGGCGGCCTTGAGGAGCGCCGCAGCGGGGTGGTCCTGGACGACGTGCTGTCGGATCTCGACCTGCGGCGCTTCGTCTGCGGCCTCCGAGACGGCCCCGGCCAGGGCCTGGCGCGCGTTGCCCGCGAAGTCGAAGGGCGGCACGACCGGCGCGGGCCATCCGTAGCCGACCGGGTACTGCCAGGCGATCACGGCGTCCACGGCGGCGCCGCCGAGCGCGGCCTGCCGCATCGCCCACGCCAGCGCGGCCCTGGACGCCGGTGAACCGTCCACCCCCACGACGATCCGAGCCGCTCGGCCGTCGTTCTCGCCCATCGCATGCCTCCGAGAGTTGTGCCGTCCCCACCGCCACCATCACCAATCCGTGGCTACCACGCCAGCCGGGAGGCGACCGTGCCGTGACGTGAAGGGAGCCACCTCCCGGGTGGGCGCCGATTGCGGACCCCTTTGCCGTTGCTCCTTCAGGAGCACCCGTGCGGTGATCTCCACCGGGGGTCTCCGTCAGGCCCCTCGGTGTGATGTCCCCGAGCGCTTCTCCCGGTGACCGGAAACGTTGCCGCTCCACCCGGAGAACGGCGGCTGCCAGGCGATGACCGCCTCCACCGCGGTGCCGCATGTTCTCGGTCTCCTTGGTCGGCCCCCACGCCGGTCTGTGACCTGCCAGGGCGGTACGTCCCCCGGACCGGCCGGCAGCGGGACTCAGTCGGATGCGGGTACGGTGACGACCGGGCAGTGGGCGCGGTGCAGCAGGCCGTGTGGGACGGAGCCGAGCCGCATTCCGGTGAACCCGCCCCGGCCACGCCGTCCGACGACGACGGCCAGTGCGTTCTCGGAGGCCTCGGCCAGCTCCTCGACGGGATGTCCGCGTACCACCTGGCGGGTGACGGTGACGCTGGGGCGGTTCGCTGTCCGCTCGGCTACCGCCTCGGAGAGCAGACGGCGGCATTTCTGGAGCGCGTTGACTTCGTCCGTGGACTCCAGGAGCGGCGGCTGCCATACCCACATCGCCCGCAGGTGCGCGTCACGCGCTGCGGCGGTCTCGAAGGCGTGCTCGACGGCGGCGTGGGAGGCCCGGCTGCCGTCGACTCCGACGACGAGGTACGGCGGCTGCTCGGCGTCGTTCCCGGGCCCCCGATGACCAGGACGTCACCGGGCACCAGCGTGGTCGCAGTCACCTGGCGACGTACTCCGTCGCGCACCACCGTCGCCTGCGCGGGCAGGAAGTCGGCGAGCGCCTCTACGGCCTGCTCGGCCTGTCGCTCCTGAACGAACGCGAGCAGCGCATTGAGCAGGATCACCGCCAGAATCGCTACTGCCAGCGCGAGAGCGCCGCTAAGAGCCGCAAGGAGTGCGGCGAACGCCAGCAGCAGCGCCAGCGGGTGGGTGAACTGCTGCGCCAGCTCCCGGGGCCAACGCCGTCCGCCGCGCCGCACGAGGGCATTGAGTCCGTAGACCGTCAGACGGCGGGCGGCGTCACGCTCCGTGAGGCCCTGCGGGGAGGTACGCAGATCGCGGAAGAGCAGGGCGAGTGGCTCGCGTGGGTCCGTGCTGCCACTCTCCCCGGCCTCCTGAGCCTGGCGGATCGTGTTCGCGGCCTCGGTGGGCATGGTCAGGACGGGAGCCGGGGAACCGTGACGACCGGGCAGTGGGCGTGGTGCAGCAGCCCATGCGTGACGGATCCGAGCCTCATACCGGTGAACCCGCCGCGGCCGCGCCGCCCCACCACGACGGCGAGGGCGTGTCTTGAAGCCTTGGCCAGCTCCTCGACGGGATGACCACGGATCACCTCGTGGGTGAGCTTCACGTCGGGAAAGGCCATGGCCCGCCCGGCCGTGCTCTCGGCGAGCAGCCGCCGCAGCGTCCGGCCGGCCGCCTCCTCGTCGAAATGGGCGATCAACTGGGACTGCCAAACCCACACGGCGCGCAGCGCGGCTCCCCGCCGGGCCGCGAGGTCGAAGGCGACATCGACGGCGGCAGCGGACGATTCGCTGCCGTCGACCCCGACCACCACGTAGGGCGGGTCCTGGGTGATGTGCTCGGGTTCGCGCACCACGACCACCGGACAGTGCGCCTGGGCGCTCACCGGGACGGTCACCGAGAGGGCGCTGAACAGCTCCCCGAGCCGGTTCATCCGGCGTGATCCGAGGACGACGAGCCCGGCATGAGCGGACTCCCGGCACAGCGCCTGGACCGGGTTGCCGTCCGCGACGACGGTGGCCAGATCCAGCTCCGGGCGGCGCCCGCGGGCGAAGTCGGCGGCCCTCTCGAGGGCGGCGTCGCCGTGCTCGCGCAGTACCTTGTGGTAGCGGCCCTCCTCGAAGCCGCGCAGGTCGTGACTGGCCGGCGGTACGGCGTGGAGCAGCCGCAGGGGCAGGCCGCGCCGGCCGGCCTCATCGGCGGCCCAGGCCAGGGCCATGGGCCTCGGTTCGAGGGCGTCCACGCCGAACACGATCGGACGGCGTTCGCTGGCGGACGTCATGGCTCTCCTCCACCGTATGCGGGGTCGACGAGCCGGGGCCGGCCGCCATGCCCCTACCGGCACCGTAAGTCCCGCAGCGATCGGCCGCGAGGGCCGACAGGCCCCCGACGAACGGGCCACCTGCCTCTCGGCCCGCCCCTGACGTGCGTCGTGCTCCGCCTCTGCCGAGCGTGGACGGCGTCGTGTCCGTCACCGACCGGACGGGCAACGCGATCCGCCCGTTGCCGGACCAGAGCGCGTCGTAGGGCGGGCTGCCGTCCGCGTGGTGCAGAGCTACGATCCGGCCGTCGCGGCGCGGCGTGCCGTGGGCGGGTGCCCTCCACGATGACCCTGTCCCTGATGCTGGCCTTCATGGCGACCTCCAGTCGGCTCGTGTAAGGGCGCCCTTACACCCCCAGCGGACCAGCCCGCCCGGCCCCGCGCGGGCGGTCCACTGTGACCCGGGGCCTGCGGCACGACAGACGACACCGTGCGAAGCCCGGTCGGCCCCGCAGAGGGGGCCGACCGGACCTGGTAGGGGCCGGAGCCTTCGGTGAGGGTGGAGATCGGGACATCCGCGCCGTTCGCGAGGAGGCGGCCATGGACAGCCGGACGCAGGACGGACACCGCCCGCTGCTGGCCGCCACCGGGGTCCGCAAGGTCTACCGGACCGGATCCGTCGAGGTGACGGCGTTGCGTGACCTCGACCTGACGGTGCAGCCGGGCGAGCTGGTCGGGGTGATGGGCCCCTCGGGCTCCGGCAAGACCACCCTCCTCAACTGCCTCTCCGGCCTGGACGACATCGATGCCGGCCGGGTCGAGGTGGACGGCCGCGACCTGTTCGCCATGTCGGACGCCGCACGCACCGAGCACCGGGCCCACGCGATGGGCTTCGTCTTCCAGGCCTTCAACCTGATCCCGGTCTTCTCCGCCGCCGAGAACGTCGAACTCCCGCTGCTGCTCACCGGCACGCCGCCGCGCGAGGCCCGCGCCCGTGCCACCGCGATGCTGGAGCGGGTCGGCCTCGGGCACCGGGTGGGACACCGCCCCAGCGAGCTGTCCGGTGGCGAGCAGCAGCGCGTCACCATCGCCAGGGCCCTGGTCGCCCGGCCCGCCGTCGTCTGGGCGGACGAGCCCACCGGCAATCTCGACAGCGCCATGGCGGACCAGGTGATGGACCTGCTGACCACGCTCAACCGCGACGAAGGCCAGACGATCGTGCTGGTCACCCACGACGAGGCGATCGGCCGCCGGCTGCCCCGCCTGGTGCGCATGCGTGACGGCCGCCTGGTCTCCGACACCCGCCCCCGACCTCCGGCCGGGGGTACCCCCAGGGCCGAACTGGTGGGCTGACCGATGTACCCCGGCCTCCTCCTCCCGCTTCTCGGCGTCCTCGGGATGGCCCTGTTGACGCTGCTTCTCGTCGCTGTCCGGCAACCGGTCGTCCGGCGCCTCGCGCTGCGCCAGGTCGCGCGGCGGCGTACCGAGGCCGCCCTGGTGATCGGCGGCTCCGTACTCGGCACCGCGATCATCGTCGGCGCTCTCGTCGTCGGTGACACCTTGAACTTCTCGGTCCGCCAGGAGGCGTACCGCACGCTCGGCCCGGTCGACGAGCGGATCGTCAGCACGGACACCGGCGGCCACGACGTGGCCTCACGCCTCCAGCCGCTCGCCGCCGATCCCGACGTCGACGGGGTGCTGACCGCCCAGGTCGCCCAGGCAGCCGCCGTGAACACCCACACCGCCCGTCCGGCCGCCGAACCGCGGGTGCTGGCCTGGCAGATGGACCTGGACGCGGCCACTCGCTTCGGCACGGCCGGCGGCGATTCCGGACTGGGCGGTCGGGTGCCCCCGCCGGGGCAGGTCGTGGTCAACGAACCGCTCGCCCACTCGCTCCGCGTCGGCGCCGGCCAGCACATCACCGTGTACCTCTACGGCCACCCGGTCGACTACACCGTGGCGCGGGTCGTCCCGCAGCAGGGCCTCGCCGGCACCGGACTCGGCAGCCGGGTCAACCGCAACGTCTTCCTGCCGCCCGGCGCACTCGACGCTGCGGGCGGCCGGGCGGCCTCGGTGACCATGGTGTCCAACCGCGGCGGCGTCGAGACGGGCGAGAGGCTCACCGACACCGTCACCGCGAAGATCCGCAGCGCGCTCGGCCCGGACAATGCCGGTGCCGCCGTCGACGCGCCCAAGCACACCGTGCTCCAGCAGGCCCGGGAGACCGGTGACGCGCTCGGTGCGCTGTTCCTGATGATCGGCAGCTTCAGCATCATCGCCGGAGCGCTGCTGCTGGTGAACATCTTCGTGATGCTCGCCGAGGAGCGGAAGGCACAACTGGGCATGCTCCGCGCGGTCGGTCTCAAGCGCTCCCGGCTGGTCGGCTCCTTCTCCCTGGAGGGCGCCGCCTACGCGCTGGCCGCGACACTGCCCGGGGTGGCGATCGGCCTCGGCGTCGGCTGGGGTGTGGCCGTGGTCGCGGCCCAGATCTTCAAGAGCTGGTCCGTGGACGGCAGCGGCCTGGACATCACCTTTGCGGCAACCCCTACCAGCCTGCTCAACGGCGCCGCACTCGGCCTGGTGATCGCCCTGGGGGCGATCGTCGCCACCAGCTTCCGAATCAGCCGCTTCAACATCATCGCCGCCATCCGTGACCTCCCCGCCGACACCGGGCGCCGGACGCGCCATAGGCTGCTGGTCGTCTGCACGGTGCTCAGCGCGCTCTGCGCGGTGGCCGCCGTTCCCGCGATCGCCCGCAGCCAGGCCGAGCAGACCTACCTGCTTCCCGCCCTCTCGGTCGTCCTCGCGGTGCCCGCCGCCCGCCGGGTGATGCCCCGCAGGACGGCGGACAGTCTCGCGGCCGGGCTCGTCCTGCTGTGGACGCTGGTCGCCAGTGTCGTGCGGCCCCGCGTGTTCGACTCCCCGTCGATGGCGGTGTACGTCATCCTCGGCAGCCTCGCCGCGTTCTCCGCCGTCGTCCTCGTCAGTGAGAACCAGCGGGCCCTGGTGCGCCCGGTGCGCCGCCTGATGGACCGGCCCAGCCAGCAGGGCCTGGCTGCCCGGCTCGCCGCCGCCTACCCGCTGGCCAAGCGCTTCCGTACGGGCTCGACCCTGGTGATGTACACCCTGATCACCCTCGTCCTGGTCCTGCTCACCCAGATCTCCGGGATCATGAACGCAAGCGTCGATCGCGCCGTCGCCGACGCCACCGCCGGCTACACCCTGCGGCTCGACTACAACCCCCAGGCAGTCGGTGCCGACCCGCTCGCCGACCTCGGCTCCACCGCCTATGCGGGACAGGTCTCCGGCGTCACCCCGCTGCTCGATGCACGTGGCCAGTCCACCGACCCGGGCCACCGCACCACGAAGCCGCTGGAGACGGCCGTGGTCGGTGTCCCCGACGGCGCGGTCACCGGCATCACCCTCCGCGACCGGCTGCCCGGCCTGACCGACGACCCTGCCGTGTGGACCGCGCTCGCCGCACACCCCGAGTACGTCGTCGTGGACAACTTCTTCGGCCACACCGGCGGCCCTGCCGGCAAGTACTACGCCCCCGGTGACACCCTGATCCTGACCGACCCGGTGAGCGGTCGCACCGAGCAGAAGATCATCGCCGGTGTTCTGAACAGCGGCCTGGCGTTCTACCCCGCCAACGGCAGCAGTGCCACCGTCTACCCGCTGGTGGAGGGCTCGGCAAGCGTCACCGGGCAGTTCGGCCCGCAGGCCCGGACCGCGAGCGCCCTCGTGCGCACCGGCCAGGGCACCTCGCCGGAGGAACTGGCCGGGCGCCTCCAGGGCTCCCATCTGTCGGCAAGTCTCGTCGCCACCCCGATCGCCTCCGACGTGCACCGGCTGTTCGCCGCCAACACGGCGTTCTTCCGCCTGATGCAGGGCTTCCTGGCGCTCGGCCTGGGCATTGGCATCACCGGGCTCGGCGTGGTCATGGTCCGCGCCGTCCGGGAGCGCAGGCGCACCATCGGCGTGCTGCGCGCACTCGGCTGCCAGGCCCGTACCGTCGAGCGGTCGTTCCTGTGGGAGAGCGGGTTCATCGCGCTCGAAGGCGTTCTGCTCGGCAGCCTGCTGGGCGTGCTCACCACCTGGCTGATGTACCTGAAGAGCTCGGCCTTCGCCGGCCTCGAAGGCGGCTTCCCGATCGAATGGGGTCCCATCGCCACCCTGGCCGGGGCCACCCTCGCCGCCTCCCTGCTGGCCGCCCTCGGCCCCGCCCGCCACGCCGCCCGGATCAGGCCCGCACTCGCCGTTCGCCTTCCGGACTGACCTGCTGGACGGATACCGGGCAGTGCGCAGAGTGGAAGTGTCGATTCGGCGTACATCGCAGCCTCCGGGGGACGGGAGGTCGTGCGGTCACGAGGTGCGGCCGAGCCGCGTGCGCAGGTTGTGGAACTGGCGGGTCTGCATGATGAAGTGCGCGGGTTCGCCGAACATCAGGTCGAACGGCCAGGTGAACCGTCGTGGTCTGCTCAAGCCACGCGTGCGGACCACCAGGCGGGTCCCGTCGCCGGGGGCCTGCCGGAGGTGGAAGCCCCAGACGCCGTTCATGTAGGCCCGGGGCAGAGGAGCGGACCGGGCGTCGAAGGAGTGTCCGGAGGGAAGCTCCAGGTTCGACCGCAGTACCAGCGTCTGCTCGGGCTCCAGGAGCGCCACGGTGAACCAGGACCGGCCGTCCGGCGCCGCGATCAGACGCTGCCCCTCCTCCAGGCTCTGCCACTCGGGCACGATGACGTCGGCACTCGGTTCACCCATGTGGTCCAACCTGTCCCAGCTGTACCAGCCTGCGCGGTCGCCTCCCATCTGCACCAGCCAGGGCCAGACCTGCTCCGGTGGCGCCGGGAGGGTCGTGGCCATCGTCGAGGAGCTGGAGGCCTCGGGGACGAGATCATCGCCGGGGTAGCCACGCGCCGCCTCGTCGGGGGTCGCGCCCCAGGTCAGCATTCTCGGCCGCAGGATCAGGCCGTGCAGGGCCAAGGCGACCACGGCGGAAGCGGCGGCGGCCCCGAGGGTAGATCGGTGTCCGCTCATACTCCGAGCGTTGCTCTCCCCACCCGGTGACGCCACCGGGCAGCAGAAGGTCTGTCCCGGTCGCGGGCCGACGTGCTGGGCGCCGACCGTCCCGCAGGACACGACATGTCGAGTAGATGGCATTCGGCGTGTCCAGTCACTGGGGAGATCCGCGCCTGGGGCATCCGCAACTGCGGCTGGCTGCCGGCAGCAGAGTGCGTCGATGTGGGACAGCCGGAGGGCACCGCCGACGGGGGCGCCCCCGCAGATCAGCGGCCGGTTTTCACCCGTCGCCGACACCTGCCGCGCCGTGATGCGGCCGGAACCGGAGAGCCGTACCGCCCCAGGCACGCGAGCATGAGGGAATGGACGAGAGCGCCTACCGGTGACAGGCCCGGCGGCGAGCAGCCCCGGCAGGACGGAGTCGCCCGTCTGTCGCACACCCCCGGGCCGCCACGGCGGCTTTGCCACGGTGAAGCCTTGGGCGGAGCAGCCGCGCCCTTCTACGGCCCGTTCGCGGTCGCGTCCGTGATCCCGGCGCGGAGCAACTGGTGGCCGAGGTCGATCAGGGCCCGTCCGGCCGCGTACTCGTCGCCGATCTCAGGGACGGGAGGGTCGTCCGGGCTGCGCTGGGCCGTCGCGCGGGCCTCCAAGGTGTTGTCGCCGGTCTCGAGAACGGCGCGCACCTTGGTGACGTCGCCCTCCTCGAAGAGGTCGAGATTAAGGGTCCACCGCTTGGTGCGCAGTGGTTCGACCACCCTGTGCGTGTTCATCTGCGGACCTGTCCTTTCAGATTCGGCCGGGCGTGGTCGACGCGCTCGGACCCGGGAGGCGGGAGGCGGTCAGACCAGTCCGGCGCCCCATGCCCGGGCCCGGTCGAGTTCGCCCTCGCGCAGCGGGCCGTCGGCCTCCTCGACGATGAAGCCCTCCGGGTCGGCGACCACGTCGTAGTGGTGGCGGGAGAGCCGTTGGGCGATGCCCTCGGCGGCTGCGCCGCTCATCCGCATGTCGGCGCGGGTGTCGAAGGCCGCGGCGTGGGTCCCGGGCTCCGTCTTGGGGAGCTGGTGGAACCAGGTCCGCAGGCCCGGGCCCTCGGCGGTCTCGAGCGCCTCTTCGGCGGCTTCCTCGTGACCTTCCTTCTTGGCCTCGGCCGTGGCCGCCATCCGGCGGCTGAGTCCGGAGGACATTCCGTGCATGTGGGTCGGGCCGCCCACCACGAGGAGGTCTGCCGTGCGCGTCATTTCGGTGTCGGCGAGGGCCACGGGCAGGCAGTCGACCGACGCCTCGGGGTCGGCCTGGTGAACTCCTTCGGCGATGGCATGGGCGACCTCGCGGGTGTTGCCGTACATGCTCTCGTACACGATCACGGTGTGCATGGTTACCACCTCTCGTTGGTACCAGCTTCCCGCGGCGGTCCCGGCCGGGGAACGGCCGTTCGGCCCTTGGCCGGGGCGTCGAACGGTCCTCGGGCGGCGCGGTGTCAGTGGTGGGGGACGATCACGACAGGACAGCGAACGTGGTGGATCGCGGCGTGGACCACTGGTCCGAGGTGGGGGCCGAGCGGCAGCCGGCGGCTGCGCCGGCCTAGTACGACCAGGCCGGCCGTCGCCGAGGCGTCCACCACGACGTCGGCAGCGTTGCCCCGTACCAGGTCGGACCTTGCGTCGACCTGCGGGTAGCGGGTCCGCCAGGGGGTGAGAGTGTCCGCCAGCTGCGTGCTAGCGGCGGCGGACAGCTCCTTCTCCGCGCCGCCGATCGCGGCGAAGGCCATGTACTCGCTGCCGACCGGCGGCGCCCAGGCGTGGACGGCCCGCAGGCGTGCCGAGCGCAGTGCGGCGGCTTCGAAGGCGAAGGCGAGAACGTCGTCGGCCGGCTGCCGGACGTCGAGGCCGATCAGGACGTCCTGCGTCTGGGCGTCGGCTTCGGGGCCGTCCTCGCGGACTCGGACGAGGACCACGGGGCAGGTCGCCCGACCCAGGACCTCCTGGCTCACCGAGCCGACCAGGAAGCCTTGCAGCGTGCTCAGCCCTCGGGAGCCGAGCACCAGCATGGTGGCTCCGCGCCCGGCGGCTTCCAGGGCCTCGGCCGGGTCGTGGGGGACGTGGGCGGAGGTCACCTCCAGGCCGGCGAGTTCGGCGTGCAGGGTCGCCTCCTTGGCGCCCAGTCGATGTCGGCTCCAGGTGATGGCGTCGGCCGTGCCGAGCACATCGGTCTTGGGCCAGGGCCAGGCCTGGAGGAGTTCCAGCGGGAGCCGTCGGCGCGACGCCTCCAGGGCCGCCCAGTCGGTGGCGGCGAGACTCTCCGGCGAGCCGTCGAATCCGACGACGATGGGACGGTTCACGGTGTTCTCCGGTTCGTGGGCGGTGCTGGGGAGGCGGGTGTCGGTCGCGGAGCGAGTCCGGGCGGCGTCGAGGCGGCGGGTGGCATCGTCCGCCACGTCGGTCGGTCCGTCGTCCGTCCTGGCCATCGCGGCCCAGGGGCCCGGCCCTGGGCATCGCGGTCAGTATCGAACGGCTTCACGGCCCGCGCCCGGGCGAGGCGTCCGGAGTGCCGCGCAAGACCGCAGCGGGTCAGGGGAGGCGCGGCGCGCAACGGTGCACGGGCCGCAGACCCGACGCGCCGCCCGGCTGCGGACGGTGCAGGCTGGAACCAGAGCACGCCGCAGGATGCCCGAGCGGCGGGCGCTGATGTGTCCGGCGGGCGGCGCCGGTACGAGTGGCGCGAAATCGGTCGCCGGGCTCGGAACGGGAGCCGGAGGATGGCCCATACCCACGCGCGCACCGGCGAGCGGCTGGCCGACCAGGCGGACCTGGTTGGCGAGGCACTGCGGCGGGTGACGGAGGCGGTGCTCGGCTCGCCGGCCGTCGAGGTCGGACGGGAACTGGAGGCGGCCGAGCGAGCGGTGCGGCCGCTGTTCGAAGAGCTGGAGGACGACGTCACGGTCGTTCTCGCGGTCGAGGACGCAAGGTCGCAGGACCTCCGGGAGCTCGTGGCCGAGATCCACATCGGCGGAGACCTGCGGCACCTGGCCGACCAGGCCCGGCAGATCGGGGAGATCGCCTCGGCGCGGCGCGTCAGGGGGCCGTTCCCGGAGGAGCTCCGCACCCCGTTGGGAGGTCTCACCGACCTGGTGGTCGGCATGGTGACGCTGGCCGCGGCGGCACTGCGGGAGCCGTCCGCGGCGACCGTGGCCGACCTCCATGACGGGCTCAACGCTGCCGCCCAGCGCCAACGGCTGCTGTACGAGCGGATCATCGACGAAGGGGCGGCCGTCGACCCTGCGGACGTGCTGGACGCGGTGCTGCTGGCGGCCTGCTGCGCGCGCTGTGTGCACCATGCGCTGTCGGCGGCCCGGTTCGCGGCGCTGTTCGCCGATTCGCCGTAGCCGTCCGCGCCTACGGCAGGCCCGCGACGGCGGTCGTCGCCGCGAGCCCGCGCAGGACGCCGGCGTGGCGGACGGCGCCGGCGTGGGCGATGACCGCCACGGCCAGGGCGGGTTCGGCGAGGTCGACGACCGGTCGGCCGTCGTGGACGAGGTGGGCCAGCAGTTCCGTGACGGAGCGGGAGAAGGCGGCGGAGGCGGACGCCGGGACACGGGCGGCGAGATCGCCGGCGCCGACCACGGTGACGCCGTCGGCGAGCACCCGCTCCACGCCGGGCTCGGCTCCGGCGACGGTCCGCCCGTAGGGCCCGCAGGCCAGGTCCACCACCACTGACCCCGGCCGGAGCCTGCGGAGGGCGTCGTCGTCGATCAGCAGCGGCGGGGCGCTGTCCGAGGGCTCGACCGTGCTGATCACGATGTCGAAGGACGGCAGGGCCGCCGCCGGTGCCCGCTCACTCGCCCCGTGGACCTGCACGTCGGCGCCGAGCAGCCGCGCCGTCTCGATTGCCCGCCGAGTGGCAGGGCCACCCCCCAGAACCAGGACGCCGGTCGGTCGGCCGGCGGGTTCCCGGCCGAGCCGGTCGGCGGCCAGGCGGACAGCCTCGGACCCGGCGAACTCCGCCTGGCCCGCCGCCGCGTCCAAGCTGCTCGCCGGCCCGGCCGTGGCCGCCAGCTGGTCCAGACTGATCAGGGTCGCCCCCTCGTCGGCCCACCGGCGGACCACGAAGGGGGCGTGCATCGGTCGCAGCAGGCCGAGGAGGATCTGTCCGCGGCGCATTGGCCCGAGTGTGCCGACCGTGGGCCGCCGGACCACGACCACGATGTCCGCCGAGGTCACCTTAGCTCTGGAGACGACGCGCGCCCCGGCAGCCCGGTACACAGCGCCGGTGAAGCCCGCGACGGCCCCCGCGCCGCCCTCGACCAGGACGCTCAGCCCGAGGACGCAGACGTCACGCACGCCTTCCGGTACGAGCGCCACCCGTGTCTCTCCCGGGTGCCGTTCGCGGAGCACGCCCAACGTCACGGCCGCCATCGCCGACCTCGCTGTCCGTCACGGAAAAGCCCTGCGCCCTCCCAGTATCAGCCTTTGCGAGGCCCCCCGATCACCCCGGATACTCGAACGGGAGCCGTTGCCCGGCTCCGCGCGGAGGTGGCCGTGACCCGTCGTGGTTGGCAGTTCTGGGTGGACCGAGGGGGGACGTTCACCGACGTCGTCGGAATGAGCCCGGACGGTCGTCTGGTCACCCACAAGCTGCTCTCGGTGGACCGCCGCCGCTACCGTGACGCCGCCGTCGCCGGTATCCGGCACCTCATGGGGCTCACCCCGGGAGAGCCCCTCACCGACGCCGGTATCGAGGCCGTCCGGATGGGTACCACCGTTGCCACGAACGCCTTGCTGGAACGCACCGGCGAGCGGACCGCACTGGTCGTCACCCGCGGTTTCGGTGACGCCCTGCGGATCGGCTACCAGGACCGCCCGCACATCTTCGCCCGCCGGATCGTCCTCCCCGAGCCGCTGTACGACGAGGTGATCGAGGCGGACGAGCGGATCACCGCTGACGGCACGGTGCTGCGCCCGCCCGACCTCGACGGGCTCGGCGCCCGGTTGCGGACGGCGTACGACCGTGGAATCCGCTCGGTCGCGGTGGCCCTTCTGCACAGCCACCTCCACCCGGCGCACGAGCGCGTGATCGGTGAACTCGCCCACCGCATCGGCTTCCCGCAGGTGTCGCTTTCCAGTGAGGTCAGCCCGCTGATGCGGCTGGTGCCGCGCGGTGACACCACGGTCGTGGACGCCTACCTGACACCGGTGCTTCGTCGCTACATCGACGAAGTGGCGGACGAACTGCGCGGGGTGCGGCTGATGTTCATGCAGTCCAACGGGGGCCTCGCCGCGGCCGGTCACTTCCGGGGCAAGGACGCGATCCTCTCCGGCCCGGCCGGCGGTATCGTCGGAATGGCCCGAATGTCCGAACTGGCAGGCCGCGACCGGGTGATCGGCTTCGACATGGGCGGCACCTCGACGGACGTCTCGCACTACGCGGGTACCTACGAGCGAGTGGTCAGCACCCAGGTGGCCGGGGTGCGGTTGCGGGCGCCGATGCTGGCGATCCACACGGTCGCCGCGGGTGGCGGATCGGTGCTGCACTTCGACGGCGCCCGCTACCGGGTCGGCCCGGACTCGGCCGGCGCCGACCCCGGCCCGCTCTCCTACCGGGCTGGCGGACCGCTGACGGTGACGGACGCCAACCTCATCCTCGGCCGGATCCAACCCGGCTGCTTTCCAACGGTCTTCGGGCCCGGTGGCGACCTGCCGCTGGACCGGGAGGCGGTCCAGGAGGCGTTCCGCGGCCTCGCCGCCGACATCTCCGGCCGGACGGGCGATGACCGGACACCCGAGCAGGTCGCCGAGGGCTTCCTGCGGATCGCCGTGGACAACATCGCCAACGCCGTGAAGCGGATCTCGGTCCAGCGGGGGCACGACGTCACCCGCTACGCGCTCACCACCTTCGGCGGCGCGGGTGGCCAGCACGCCTGCGCGGTCGCCGACGCCCTGGGCATCCGCACCGTTCTGGTACCACCGGCGGCCGGACTGCTCTCCGCGCTCGGCATCGGGCTCGCCGACACCACCGTGATGCGCGAGCAGTCCGTCGAACTCCCTCTGGAACAGGCGTCGATGGGCAGGGTCAGGGCGGTGGCCGAGGCGCTCACCGCGACCGCCCGGGCCGAGCTGCTGGCCGAGGACGTCCCGGCGGACCGCGTCCGGACGGTCCGGCGGGCCCGGCTGCGCTACGACGGCACGGACACCGCGATTCCGGTGGACCTGGCCGATCCGGCGGCCATGGCCGCCGCCTTCGAGGCCGCCCACCGAGCGTTGTACTCATTTCTGATGAACCGTCAAGTCATCGTCGAGGCGATGTCGGTGGAGGCGACAGGTCTCACCGGTCCGGTCGACCTCGACCTCCTGGGTGTGGCTTCCGGCGAAGAGCCCGGCGTGCCCGAGGAGGCCGACCTGTACAGCGGCGGGACATGGCGGAAGGTCGGCCTGCACCGACGTCAACTGCTGCTCCCGGGCCGAACGGTGACCGGTCCTGCGATCGTGGCCGAGTCCGGCGCCACCACCGTGATCGATGACGGCTGGCGGATGACGGTCGCCCCACTGGGTCATCTGCTGCTGGAGCGGTCCGCCGTGCCCGGGGCCGAGACCGTCGGCACCGAGGCGGACCCGGTGCTGCTGGAGGTCTTCAACAACCTCTTCATGTCGATCGCCGAACAGATGGGAGCACGGCTGGAGTCCACCGCGCAGTCGGTCAACATCAAGGAGCGGCTGGACTTCTCCTGCGCCCTGTTCGACCCGGACGGCAACCTCGTCGCCAACGCCCCGCACATCCCGGTCCACCTCGGTTCGATGGGCACCACCGTCCAGGAGGTGATCCGGCGGCGCGGCGGTTCGATGAGGCCCGGCGACACCTATGCCGTCAATGACCCCTACCACGGCGGCACCCACCTTCCCGACATCACCGTGGTCACCCCGGTCTTCGACGAGGCCGGAGAGCGGATCCTGTTCCACGTCGCCTCCCGCGGGCATCACGCCGAGATCGGCGGGCTCACACCCGGCTCGATGCCGGCCACCAGCCACCGGATCGAGGAGGAGGGCGTGCTGTTCGACAACTGGCTGCTGGTCGAGGGCGGGCGGCTGCGGGAGGCGGAGACCCGGAAGCTGCTGCGCGAGGCGCCGTACCCCTCGCGCAACCCGGAGACCAACCTGGCCGACCTCCGGGCCCAGATCGCCGCCAACCGCAAGGGCGTCGAGGAGATCGGCGCGATGATCGGCCACTTCGGGCTGGACGTGGTGCAGGCGTACATGAGGCACGTCCAGGACAACGCCGAGGAGGCCGTGCGCCGGGTGATCGGCCGGCTGGACAACGGCGCTCACCGGTACGAGACCGACGCCGGGGCGGTGATCGCCGTACGCGTCACCGTCGACCACCGGGACCGTTCGGCCGTCATCGACTTCACCGGCAGCGCGGACCAGCTCGACAGTAATCTCAACGCGCCCGCGTCGGTGGCCACCGCGGCGGTACTGTACGTCTTCCGCACCCTGGTGGCCGAGGACATCCCGCTCAACGACGGTTGCCTGCGGCCACTGCGGATCGTCGTCCCGCCGGGGTCGATGCTGGCCCCGCACTACCCGGCCGCCGTGGTCGCCGGGAACGTCGAGACCTCGCAGGCGATCGTGGGCGCCCTCTACGCGGCGCTCGGCGTCCAGGCGGAGGGCTCGGGCACGATGAACAACGTCAGCTTCGGCAACCGGGATCACCAGTACTACGAGACACTCGGTTCAGGCTCCGGCGCGGGCGACGGCTTCCACGGTGCCTCCGTGGTGCAGACCCACATGACGAACTCCCGGCTCACCGACCCCGAGGTCCTGGAGTGGCGACTGCCGGTCCTGCTGGAGGAGTTCTCCGTCCGGGCGGGCAGCGGGGGCCCTGGACGATGGCATGGCGGCGACGGCGCCGTTCGCCGGATCCGGTTCCGCGAGCCGATGACCATCAGCCTCCTCTCCAGCCACCGCCGTGTCCCTCCGTACGGCCTCGCGGGGGGCCGGTCCGGCGCCCTCGGCGCCAACCGCGTCGAACGCGCCGACGGCTCGGTCCACCATCTGGCCGGGTGCGACTTCGTCACCGTGGAACCGGGCGATGTCCTGGTGGTCGAGACCCCCGGTGGCGGTGGCTACGGCCGCCCCTGACGTCGATCCGGCCTGACACCAGTACCGGCCTTGCGGGGGAATGGGCACGACGATGACCGGGCAGTGGGCGCGAGGGAGCAGGCCGTGGGGGACGGAGCCGAGCCGCATCCCGGTGAAACCACCGCCACCGCGGCGTCCCACGACTACTGCGAGCGCGTGTTCGGAGGCCTTGGCCAGCTCCTCGACGGGTGGCCGCGGATCACCTCGTGCGTGAGCGTGACGTCGGGGTGGACGCCGTGGTGGCCGGCCGTGGTCTCGCGGAGCAGTCGCCGGCAGCCTCCGCGGCTCGACCTGCGCACACCGTCCCGGCGGCTGCCCTACCGACGGTTGCCCGCCCCTACGGCCCTCAAGCCAGCTTCCGGGCGACGGATTCGGCCCAACGGTCGACGTCCGCCCAGTCCCGGTGGTCACCGTAACGCCCGCCCATGAGCTTGAACGCCGCGCGCCCGGGAAGCGGCCAGTGGTCCGGCTCTACGGCCCCTGAGAAGTCGTGGTGATCCTGAAGGCCGACGACGCTCCAAAGGCTGTCCGACTGCCGGGAACGGCGCCTGGCACGCAGCGCTCGCAGCCGCTTGGCGACGAAGGGGCGGAACGCGCTGCCCTGTTCACCGAGCAGGCTCACGCTGAAGAGCCAGACGGGGAGGCCGGCGAGCGCGTCGGCGTTTCCGGCGGGCGAATTCGACGGCGGCGGGCAACCACCGACCGTCGTGGACCGCGCTTCCGAGGACGGCCGCATCGAGGTCCTCCAGTTCCGTATCCTCCAGTACGAGTGAGGGGCCGAGTGGTACGAGGGACATGACCACGACGTGGTGGCCGTGACGTCGCAGCCCGGCAGCGATGCGTTCGGCGATGCCGCGGGTGGAACCGTGTTCGCCGGCGTAGCCGACGAGAACCCGCATCGCACCATCACCCGCCGTCACCTTGGGGCGAGGCCGGTTCGGTGCCTCGGGTCGGCCGGATCGCCCGACTCCGGCGGACAGACGTTCCTCGATGTGCCGCCGGACATCGGCGGAGTACCGGAGCTGTCGCTCGGAGACGACCGTGGCCGGGGGCCAGGGAGAAGTCGACCACCGGGCGCCTGGCGGCTGCGAGCACGCAGAGCGCCGCTTTCGAAGCCACCGTGGTCTGGTGGCACACCCGATCGGGCAGGTACGACTCCACCAACTGCGCCTCTGGCAGGAGCGGCTCCAGGTCCGCCCGGGGCCGGCCGAGCGCGGTGGCGAACGCGGCCGGATCCTCCTCGTCGACGCAGACCCCGGTGAGGTAGTCGAGCGCCGGTTCCAGCCCGGCCACGACCAGGAACCCGCGATCAGGAGGCAGACCACGTACGAACAGCCTGAAAGTCGTCGGACCTGTCGTTCCTTCCAGGAGGAGCGAATGCGCCATCCTCACCTCGTACAGATCGGTGGTCAGGGCCGTCGACATGGCGTCAGTTCTCTTCTCGGGGTGGTGTGTCGGTGGTGCCGTGCTCGTGGCCGTCGTGGTGCTGGTAGTGGTGGACGCGGGCGTCGGGGCCCGGGAAGTACTCGGTGGTCCTGCCGCTGTCCGACCAGCGCACGTCGTAGGGCGGGCTGCCGTCGGTGTGGTGCAGCCCCACGATCTCGCCGTCGCGCCGAGTTGCGCCGGGGCGGGTGCCCTCGACGATGATCCGGTCGCCTATTGAGGCCTTCATCTTCTGCTCCCTGCATCCGGGGCCAGGGCGCGATCGAGGCGGACCTGCGCCGAGTCGTGCAAGAGCGCCTCGGACGCGGCGAGGTCACCGACGCCGAACTGACCGCCCTGTGCGAACGGGCGATCCGCAACCACGACCCGTGCATCTCGTGCTCGGCCCACTTCCTCGACCTCACCGTCGAGCGCACCGCGGCCCGCCACTGAACCGGCAGCGATGCCGCCGTTCGGACGGTGCCGAGGGCGGGCCCGTGGACGGTGCGGTGCTGCGTAGTCCACGACTGCCCTTACCCGGCCGTGCTCGTGTGGCCGGTGAGGTCGAGGATCTCGTCGACCGGGCGGCGCGGGGTGGCGGGTCCGGGCGGGCCGTAGCCGAGGCGAAGGACGAGTTGGACGTGGCCGGGGCCTTCGTCCGGGTCACGCAGGCCCCAGCGGGTGTCGGGCCACTCGACGGCCTGGTGCAGGACCGAGATGCGCACGCCGTGGGCCGTCGCCAGCAGCCACACCCGCTCCATCGCCTGGCCCGCGCGCAGCCAGTCCGAGGTCCGGTCACCGTGCGTGGTGAGCGTGGCGAGCTGGGGCAGTGCCTCGAAGCGCTGGGATGCCGTGGTGGACGGCGTCCGGCCGGTGAAGCTCCGCATGGGCACGTGGGCGTCATGGTCCTGCGGCCCCAGCGCGGCCGCCGGGATGCCGTCCGCCGCCGGCTTCTCCAGCCGCAGCCACGTGCGGGTCTCGGCCACCCGCGCCAGGTCGGTTCCGGTGCGCCGCTCGGCGTCGTGGGTCAGGGCCAGCACCCGTCGTACTCCGGCCTCCTCCAGCAGGGACAGAACCGCGCCCTCGTCGAGGGCCGCCGCGATGAGTTCGCCGGACACGACCTCGGGGACGTCCCGGTTGACGAACGGCTGACGGCTGGAGTGGCGCTGTCCGATGGCCTTGAAGAGGTCCCTGCCGAAGGGAAGCGGTGTCGGCGAGGGGCGGGCGAGGCGGACGGTCGCGACGAGGTGCGGCTCGGCCCCGTCGGGGAGGAGCCGCACCTCCGGATCGCGTCCGAGCCGGAGGCCGGCGACCCGGAGGTTGAACAGGGCCGCACCGACCGAGACGTGCAGGGCCCGACCGTCCGGGTCGGTGATCGGTACGGCGCGGTCCAGGTCGGCGTACACGTACATGCCGAGCGAGTCGGGCATGGGGCGGAAGCGCCAGGGCTGGCTGTTGTGCAGGGACGGCGCAGCGCCGGCCGCGGCGACAAGGAACCGCAGCTGTTCCGGGGCGAGGGGTTGCTCGGTCATCGTTGACAGCTCCTTGAGCCGGTCGGACCGGTATGCGCTTCCGGTGGCTGGCGCGGGCCGCCACGGGATGTCCCTGCCCGGTCCGGGCGGGGGTCGGCCTTGCCGCGGCTTCCATCATGCGTCGCAGGCCGAACCGCCGGCTTGGGCCCACCGGCCCCACAACGCCCGCCGTACGTCCCCCGTGCGCGGTCGTCAGCGACCCGTCAACCCCGACCACGATCCGGCGTGACGCCGGGACGTCCCCCTCCATCGCCTACCTCGCTTCCCGAGTGGGCCGGCGGTTTCGCAGGCTTGCACGGCAGGGACCGCCCCATGGCTGTTTCAACTCTCCGCCCCATCAGGACGTGATGCAGTCCGCCGCGCGGGCCCCGGCCGAGTCGTCCGCGGCCGACCAGCCTGCCGGGCCGTGCATCCGGAGAGACCATGAGGGTGTCCGAGAACATGCCGCACCGGATCCGCCTGCCCTGCCACCGGGCAGGGCAAGGCCCGCCCTCCGGTGTGTCGCTCCGGAGGTGATGGCCGTGGCAGGCACCGAGACGTCGCCCGTCCGGGTGGAGGCCCGACTGGACCTTCCGCTCTCGCGCTGGCTCTGGCTGGTCAAGTGGATCCTCGTCATCCCGCACTGGATCGTCCTGTGCTTCCTGTGGGTGGCCTTCGTCCTGCTCACCGTGGTCGCGTTCTTCGCGATCCTGTTCACCGGCCGCTACCCGCGCGGGATCTTCGACTTCAACCTGGGTGTGCTGCGCTGGTCGTGGCGGGTGTCCTACTACGCCTACGGCGGCCTCGGGACCGACCGCTACCCGCCGTTCAGCCTCGGCGCGGAGCCCGACTACCCGGCGACGCTGGACGTCACCTACCCCGGAGAGCTCTCCCGCGGTCTGGTGCTCGTGAAGTGGTGGCTCCTGGCCCTGCCGCACTACCTGGTGGTCGGTGTCTTCGTGGGTGGGTGGTTCCAGGAGCGTTGGGGCGGCGGCGGGCTGATCGGCCTGCTGGCACTGTTCGCGGGGGTGGCGTTGGCCGCGACCACGCGCTATCCGCCGGGCATCTTCGATCTCCTGGTGGGGCTGAACCGCTGGGTGCTCCGGGTCGTCGCGTACGCGGCCCTGATGACCGACTCGTACCCGCCGTTCCGGCTCGACCAGGGGGGCGTCGGCCCGGCCGACCGGGACGTGCGGTGACACGGGCGGTCCGCCGGCCGGCCGGTCTGACCGAGGAGCAGGCGGCCCGGCTCCTGGTGGAGCACGGGCCGAACACGGTCGGGGCGCCACCGAGCCCCCCGCTGTGGTCCAGGGCCGCCGCACAGCTGCGCGACCCCCTGATCCTGGTGCTGCTCGCCGCCGTGGTGCTGACCTTGGCGACCGGCGACCACGCCGACGCGGTCGTGATCGGGTTCGTCGTCGTGGTGAACACCGCCGTGGGCGTCACGCAGGAGGTCCGCGCGGACAACGCGGTGGCGGCCCTCTCGGCGCTCTCCGCCCCCGCGGCCCGGTTCTGCGTGACGGCCGGGAGCGCGAGGTGGCGGCCGCCGCCGTGGTTCCGGGGGACGTTCTGCTGCTCGCCGAGGGAGACATCGTCCCCGCCGACGCGGACCTGACCGAAGCCTCCGCGCTGTTGGTCGACGAGTCGATGCTGACCGGGGAATCCGTACCCGTCGACAAGGACGTGACCGCCGCGGCCGGGCTCAGCGCCGGCACGGTGGTGGTACGCGGTCGGGCGGTGGCGATCGTCACCGCCACCGGCTCCGGCAGCGCGCTGGGCCGGATCGCCGCCTCGCTCCACCCGCGCCCCCGGGCCACCCCGTTGCAACGGCGACTCGCCGGGCTCGGACGGGTGCTGGCCCTGGTCACCGTCGCCCTCTGCGTGGTGGTCTTCGTCCTCGGGCTGGCGCGCGGCCAGGCTCCCGAGGCGATGGCGGTCACCGCGATCAGCCTGGCCGTGGCGGCCGTACCGGAATCGCTGCCCGCCGTGGTGACGCTCGCGCTCGCGATCGGTGCCCGTCGGATGGCCGCCCGCCGAGCCGTCGTGCGCAGGCTCCCGGCCGTCGAGACCCTCGGCTCGGTCACCGTGCTCGCGACCGACAAGACCGGCACGCTCACCGAGGGGCGGATGGTGGTCGAGCGGCTGTGGGCACCCGGATGGGAGGCCGCGGTGACCGGCACCGGCTACCGGCCCGAGGGCGAGGTCCTGGTGGAACCCCCGGACGGACGGGACCAGGCCCGGGCGTTGCTGAGGGTGGCGGCGCTGTGCAACGACGCCTCGTTGCGGCCGCCGCAGCCCGGTGAGGACGGGCAGTGGGCGGCGTTGGGGGACCCGACCGAGGCGGCCCTCCTGGTGGCTGCGGCCAAGGCGGGCTTGGACCCCGCCGTGCTTGCGGAGCTGGCCCCGCGGGTGGACGAGCTGCCGTTCGACAGCCTCCGCAAGCGGATGACGACGGTGCACCGGACGCCCGCCGGGTGGCTGGAGGTCTGCTTGAAAGGTGCTCCCGAAGCAGTTCTCGACACCGCCCTGGTGGATGACGACGCCGGCACGCTGTCCCGGGCGGCGGAGCACGCGGCGCGGCTCGCCACCGACGGCTACCGGGTCCTGGCAGTGGCGTACGCCCTACGGGACCGCCCGGGCGCCGCGGTCGAGTCGGGGCTGCGACTGCTCGGACTGGCGGCGCTCAGCGACCCGCCCAAGCCGGCGGCGGAGGCCACCCTCGCCGCCTGCCGGCGTGCCGGAATCACGCCGGTTCTGATCACCGGTGACCACCCCGCCACGGCCCGCGCGATCGCCGAGCGGGTCGGCCTCCTGGAACGTGGGTCGGCGACCGGCCGGGTGGCCACCGGCCCCGACCTCGCCGCAGGTCTGGTACCCGACCTCACCGCCGTGCGCGTCTTCGCCCGGACGGACCCGCGGCAGAAGCTCGACATCGTCGAGGCCTGGCGCGCGGCCGGCGCCGTCACCGCGATGACCGGCGACGGCGTCAACGACGGCCCGGCGCTCCGGCACGCGGACATCGGCGTGGCCATGGGTCGGCGCGGTACCGAGGTGGCCCGCCAAGCCGCCGACCTCGTCCTCGCCGACGACGAGCTCGCCACCCTGGTGTCGGCCGTTGAGGAGGGGCGCCGGGTCTACGACAACATCCGCCGCTTCCTGCTGTACGCCATGTCCGGCGGAGCGGCGGAGATCCTGGTCATGCTCCTGGGCCCGCTGTTCGGTCTCGCGCTGCCGCTGCGCGCCGGCCAGATCCTGTGGATCAACCTGCTCACCCACGGTCTGACCGGCGTCGCGGTCGGCGCCGAACCCGTCTCCGCCCAGGCGATGCGGCGACCGCCCCGAGCCCCGCACGAGCACGTGCTCGGTGCCGGCCTCTGGCAGGGGGTTCTCGCGCTCGGCGCGGTGGTCACGGCCGTGAGCCTGACCGCCGCCCTGTGGGCCGAGGCCGCCGGGCGGCCGTGGCAGAGCGTGCTGTTCCTCGCCCTGCTGGTGGCGCAGCTCGGAGTGGTCCTCGGGCTGCGCGAGCGGCTGTTCACCCGGGCGAACCCGTTCCTCCCGGCGGCCGTCCTGGCGTCGGCGGGACTGGCGGTGGCCGCCCTGTACCTGCCGCTGCTCCAGGACGTCCTGCAGACCGTGCCACTGTCCTGGACGGACACCGGGGCGGCGGCGACGGCAGGGTTGGCGGCCTTCGGGGCGGCACGGCTGGGCGCGCGCGGGCTGATCCTCCCGGCACGGCGGAAGGACTGAGCAGAACCCGCCCGCTCCACTCCGTGGTCGAGGAGGCAGGTGGCGTGGGTGAGGACCACATCTCTGGTTCGGGACGTGTCGGACTTCGACGCGGTCGTTCTCGGCAGCTCGCTCTACGCGGGCCACTGGCACCGCGACGCCCTGCGCTGCGCACGCGACCACGCTGAGGCCCTGGCCCGGCGCCCGGTCTGGCTGTTCAGCAGCGGCCCGGTGGACAGCTCCGCCGAGCAGCACGACATCCCGCCGGTGCACGGCGCCGCCGTGGAGATGCGACACCTGCACGCCCGCGGGCATGTCACCTTCGGCGGCAGCGTCACGGCGGAGACCCCGGGCTGGATCGCCCACAGCCTCGTCAAGCACGGCAAGGCCGGCGACTTCCGCAGCCCGGAACACATCCAGCGCTGGGCCCACGAGATCGGTGTCGAGTTGCGCTCCGCGGACCAGACGTAATGCCGGGTCCGGTGTCCGCGGGTGTCCGGCGGCCCGGCCTTCGGGGCCGACCGGCCCTGGTACGGGGGATTCCCGGCGGCGGAGGGTTGAGATGCACCCGCCGGGAGTGCGTCACCGCCGTCGGACCGGACCGAGGGAGCCTCAGATGGCCACCGCCCAGTACCAGCCATCCACCGCGGCGACCCGGCCGGCCGACGACGTCGGCGGGGCCACCGAACTGCGCGGCACGGAGGATCACGAGGCCAGGCCGGACACCGATCGGGCGTCGGTCTTGCTGACCGACTCCCAGCCGCTGCGCGTCGGGGCCTGGCAGGACACACCCGACGCCTATCTGGCCCAGTACGCGCACGTCACCGGCCGTCCGCAACGCCACCTCGACGCCATGTCCGACCTGCCCGCCCACCTGACCGGCCGACTCGACGCGGACACCGCGGCCGCCCTCCTGGCCGAATGCCCGGTGATCACCGACCTGGCCGCCCAGCACCTCGGCCCGTCGGGGGACGACCTGCTGCGCCTGCTGGTCCGCCACCAGGACCGGCGCTTCGAGGAACTCCTGCGTTCCCGGGGTGTATCGCCGCGCAAAGGTGCGGTCTCCTTGCTGTTGGCCCTGCGCACCGCCGGGATCCGGACGGCGGCGGTCTCCACCAGCCGGCGCGGCACGCTCCTGCTCCGCGGGGCCGGGCTGGCCGACCTGGTGGATGTCTGCGTGGACGCCGGGGACGCGGGGCACTACGGGCTCGCCGGACCGCCCGACCCGGGCCTGTACGAGCTGGCGCTGAGACTGCTGCAGACCGCACCGGCGCGCTCGGCGCTGCTGGCCGGCACGCCGCTGGGCACGGCGGCCGGTGTCCGGGCCGGCTTCGGCCGGACGGCCGCGATCACCTTCGATCACGGAAGCCCCTCGGCGCCGTGGCCGGCCGAGGGGCCGCTCGTGCGCGGACTGGACGCCGTCGCGGTCGTCGATAGCGGTTGAGTCCTCAGCGTACGAGAACGCGCTCGCCCGAGCGCGGGACGACCGCCGTCCAGCCCAGTTCGCGGTCGATCCGGTCGCGCAACTCCTGGGAGCCCTCGGGCTCGCCGTGCACCAGGTAGGTGGCGTTCGGCGGCGGGGCGTGCCTGAGCCAGTCGATCACTTCGGATGCGTCCGCGTGGGCGGAGAACGCGGGGACGTTGACCACCTCGGCGCGCACCGGCACGTAGGTGCCGTACATCTTCAGCACCCTGGCGCCGTCCACCAGGTCACGGGCCCGGGTACCGGCGGCGGCGTAGCCGACGATGATCACGGTGTTCCGCGGGTCGGGCAGCAGGTGGCGCAGGTGGTGGACTACCCGTCCGCCGGTGGCCATGCCGGAGGCGGAGACGAGGACGGACGGCATCCTGGAGCGTTCCAGCGCCAGTGACTCCTGGAGCGAGTGGATCAGTGAGAACGGTTCCGGGTCGAGGGCCGTCGCGCCTTCGTCGAGTACGTCGGGGCGCAGTTCGGGGGAGCGGGTGGCGAACGCCTCGCGGTAGATCTGCAGGGCCGCGAGCGCCATCGGGCTGTCGACGAACACGGGGGCTCCCGCGGGAAGCCGTCCGGCCCGGCGCAGTTCGGCGAGCTGGTGCAGTACGACTTCGGTGCGGTCGACGGCGAACGAGGGGACGACGACGGTGCCGCCGCGGGCGAGGGTGCGTTCGATCGCACGGGCGAACCACTCGCGGGCGGCGGTCTCCTCGTGGTGCCGGTTGCCGTAGGTGGACTCCATCAGGAGGACGTCCGCTCCGCCGAACGGTTCGGGCGCCCGCAGCAGCGGGTGGACGGGCCGGCCGAGGTCGCCGCTGGCGGCCAGGGTGTGTCCGTCCTCCAGGGTGAGGTGTGCCCAGGCGGAGCCGAGGATGTGTCCGGCGTGGTGCAGTCGGAGGACCGTTCCGGCGATGATCTCCACGTCGGCCTCCAACGGCACGGGGTCGAACATGGCGATGGTGCGCTCCACGTCGTCCTCGTCGTACAGCGGCTGGGCGGGGCGGTGTTTGGACCAGCCGTGCTCATTGGCGTGGTCCGCGTCCTCGCGTAGCAGATGGGCACTGTCGCGCAGGATCAACTCGGCCAGCCGCGCCGTGTTCGCTGTGGTCAGGACCGGCCCGCGGAAACCTTCCCGGACGAGGCGCGGTAGGTAGCCGCAGTGGTCCAGGTGGGCGTGGGTGAGCACCACGGCGTGGACATCCGCCGGGTCGAGCGGCGGCGGGCGCCAGTTGCGGCGGCGAAGCTCGGCCAGGCCCTGGAACAGGCCGCAATCGACCATGATCCGGGCATGGTCGGTCTCCACCAGGAACTTGCTGCCGGTGACGGTGCCGACACCGCCGAGGAACGTGAGCAGGCCCGGGCGGGGCCGTGGGGGAGGGGCACTGCCGTCTGACGTCATGGTGACCTCCGGATCGGAAATCCCCGGCCTCCCATCGTGACCCCGGATCGGCGAGCTGTCCTGGCCGGGTCGGCCCAGGCAGCGGGGCCGAACGGCCCTGGGGGCGACCCGGTCCGGCAGCGGACAGTGAAGGTACGGCACCGGCTGCGAAGGAGTGAGGACCATGCAGCACCGCACCGTCCAGGACGTGATGACCCAGGAGGTCGTCACCGCCAGGCCCGAGACGCCGTTCAAAGAGGTCGCAGCGCTCTTCCACCGCAACGACATCACAGCCATTCCGGTCCTCGACGACCAGGGGCACCCGCTCGGCATGGTCTCCGAGGCCGACCTGATCCGCAAGGAGGCTGTGCTCCCGGACCCGGAGGGCCGCTACCCGGGCCGCTGGCTCGACGCGCACGACCGCGCCCGCGCGGAGGCCGAGACCGCCGGCGGACTGATGACCAGCCCCGCCGTCACCGCCCGGCCCGGCTGGTCCGTGCCGGAGGCCGCCCGTGCCATGGACAAGCACAAGGTCAAGCGGCTGCCCGTGGTCGACGAGGTTGGCCGGCTGGTCGGCATCGTGAGCCGCCGGGACCTGCTCCAGGTCTTCCTGCGCCATGACGCGGCGATCCGCGAGGAGATCACGCACGACGTGCTCGGCCGGACACTCTGGCTCGCCCCTGATGACGTCCAGGTCGCCGTCCACGACGGCGTGGTGACCCTCGGCGGACGGGTGCCCCGTCGGAGCCTGATCCCGATCAGCGAGCAGTTGTGCCGGGCCGTGGACGGCGTGGTGGCTGTACACCAGTCGCTCGACTGGACCGAGGACGACACCGAGCTGCTCATGGAGCACCCCCGTGCCTACCGGCCGGGCCGGTGACAGGTGAGCTGCCCGGTGAGGTGATCGTGAATTCCCCACCTGTGACGGTGCCGCCGTGCCGGTGTCCGGAGGACACCGGCACGGTCACGGGTTGTCGGCCTCGGCGGCTACGACGTGCCGCTTGACGGCGGCGAAGCTGTCCGGTGTCACCGAGACGGAGTCGATGCCGGCCTCAACCAGGAAGCGAGCGAACTCCGGGTCTTTGCAAGGGGGTTGTCCGCACAGGCCGACGGTTCGGCCGACCGCGTGGGCCGTGGCGATCAGGCTCTCGATGCGGCGCGTCACGGCCGGGTTGCGCTCGTCGAAGAGGTGCGCCAGCCGATCGGAGTCACGGTCGACGCCGAGGGTGAGCTGGGTCGGGTCGTTGCCCGTCAAGGGCCGGCGGCCGACCGATCGAGTCCGGGCGGCGGCCATGAAGGAGTGGAGTCCCGTGAACTCCGGCGCACCATCGAGGAGCTCGACCCGACAGGGCTGCCCGGCCCACCCACCCGGTACCGGTCAGCCCTGGCCCCGATGTCGGGCCTGCGCTTCTCTGGAGGCAGGAGGCATTTCCGAGGGAGGCGCACCATGCCGCACGCCGAGGCCCCCTCCGCGCAGACCCTGATGCACACCCAGGGCGGCCGCACGATCGCGGTCTCCCGGTACGCCCCTAGCAGTCCTGCCACCGGAGCGGGGACACATCGTCCTGGACACCGCCTGCGAGCCGTGCGACCGCGATGCGGTCCGGGGCCTGCTGACCCCTGGCGAGGCCAGGGAACCGGCGTCCCTGCTGCCGCGCCAGGCCGCCGGGGTCCCGATCACCCGGAGCATGAGCGATGCGCATCGCCGACACGATGATCACCCCGCCGGTTACGGTTCCACCGGGGGCGTCGGCACGGCAGGCCGCACGCCGGATGGAGACCGAGGCGGTCGGCTGCGTGCTGGTCGCCGAGCACGACACGCTGCACGGCATCGTCACCGACCGCGATCTGGCCCTGCGGGTGCTCTCCACGGGCACCGACCCGCAGACGCCGGTGTCGGAGATCATGTCGGTGCCCGTGGTCACGGTCGACGTGGCCGACGAGCTCGAAGCCGCCTACCGGGCCTTCCGCCGCGCCGGGGTCCGGCGTCTGCCGATCCTCGACGGCGACCGCCTGGTCGGCCTGCTCACCGTCGACGACCTCTTCCTGGACGTACTTCACCGCCTGTCGGACGTGCTCGGTCCGGTCTCCTGGAGCGCTCTCCGCGAGAGCAACCGACGTCCGGGCCCCGGAAGCACCCCCGCCGAGACCACCTGGAGCGCACGATGACACGCCAGTGGAACACCGTCGGCGAGCTGATGACCCACGCCGTCGTCGCCGTCGGCCGGGACGCCACCTTCCGGGAGGTCCTGGACACACTCCAGCGCTGGAAGGTCAGCGCCCTGCCGGTGCTTGCCGGTGACGGGCGCGTGATCGGTGTGGTCTCCGAAGCCGACCTGCTGACCACCCAGGACCGTGAACCTGAGCGCGCTGCCGCGTTCACCGCCGGACAGATGATGTCGGAACCGGCCGTCACCGTGCACGCCGACAGCCCGACGGCGGAAGCCGCCCGGGCGATGGCTCGGGGTCATCTCAAGCGCCTCCCCGTAGTGGACGACGAGGACTTCCTCGTCGGCGTCGTCAGCCGCGGAGACTTGCTCAAAGTGCACCTCCGCACCGACGAGGACCTCGCCGGCCAGGTGCGGTTCGAACTGCTCGCGACGCTCCGCCCGGCACAGGCGTCGGCGATCGACGTCCGGGCCGAGGAGGGCCGGGTCACGCTGACCGGCGCGACGCCTGATCCCTCGTCCCTTCCTGCGCTGGAACGATTGGTCCGAGCCGTTCCCGGCGTGGTGGACGTCGAGCTCAAGCTCGCCACCCCGGTCTGACGGCCGTCGGCCGGACACGACAGGCCGGGCAGTGTTGCGTCCGGCTCGGGACGGGGCAGGTCGGTCGATCACCTCGGCGCTGAGCGGCACCGTGAACATCGTCCCCGCGCCGGCGTCGGCCACGGGGAAACCGAGTCTTCCCGAGGAGTTGGCGGCGATCGTCGAGCGGACACGCCAGGCCGTCGTTCGTGACCTCGCCCTGCGGGTCACCACGTGCGACGCCGGCCGCGTGCGGTTCCTCAATCCCACCTTGACGAACCGCTGACGGCCCCTTGCAGTGCCGGCTCGCGCCTCCACTATTCCGTGTTGCTAGGTACCACTAGTCAGCGTTACTGTGTACTGGTACTCAATAGCGCTGACTAGTGCAGAGGGGAGGGGGTCCATGGCCAAGCTGCTGACGGAGATGCTCAAGGGCACGCTGGAAGGCATCATCCTCGCGTCCCTGTCCGGCCGACCCGCCTACGGCTACGAGATCACGGCACGGCTGCGGGAGCAGGGCTTTGCCGACATCGCCGAAGGAACCATCTACGCGCTGCTCCTCAGGATGGAGAAGCGCGGTCTCGTCGACGTCGAGAAGGTCCCCTCGGAGAAGGGTCCGCCGCGCAAGGTGCACTCCCTCAACGCTCAGGGGCGGGAGTACCTCGAAGAATTCTGGAGGACGTGGCGATTCCTCACGGAACGACTGGAACAGCTCCGCGAAGGGGAGGGCGAGTAACCATGTCCGCTGTCGAGAAGACCGGCTTCATCTCGAAGGTGATCGGGCCCAAGAAGCGCTGGAGGGCGTACAAGGCGCGCGTCAAGGAGCTCCCCGAGAACCACCGTACGGCCATCGAGGCGATCGAGCGGTACCTGATGCACTTCGTGCCGACCGACGCAGACAGCAACGCATCGATGTTCGAAGACCTCGCCGACCTGTTCGAGCAGGCCGCGGCGGACGGAACGCCGATCCGCGAGGTCGTCGGGCAGGACCCGGTGGAGTTCGCCGAGACGTTCGTCCAGAACTACACCGATGGTGGCTACGTCCCCGCCCGCGCACGGAAGCGGCTGGCCGACGACATCGAGCGCGCCGCCGGCGACGAGGCGGGGTAAGAGGGCCGGGCGGTCTGATCGCGCCTCGGCGCATCGCTCCCAGGAGCCGAGCACCACCTTCATTGCTTGTCTGCACCACGCGACCGCGGGGCCACACCCGGCCGGCCGCCTCTCGCCGCATGCCCGCGGCACCGTCGACACCGACCACTGCGTGCAAGGAGATTCATGATGGGAAACGGCAACAACGGCTTGTCCGAAGCGGGCTTACGCCGACTGCGCGAGGTACTGGAATCGCATGTCGAGTCCAAGAAGATCCCCGGACTCGTCGCCCTGGTCGGCTGGGGCGAGGAGACTCACGTCGAGGCGATCGGGACGATGCGCCACGACGGCGGCGCGCCGATGTGCCGGGACACCATCTTCCGGATGGCCTCGACGACCAAGCCCGTCGCGGCCGCCGCGACCATGGTCCTGTTGGACGAGTGCCGGCTGCGACTTGACGACCCGGTAGATCAGTGGCTGCCGGAGCTGGCCGAGCGGCGTGTGCTCAGGCGGCCCGACGGCCCGCTGGACGACACCGTGCCCGCGCGGCGTCCGATCACCGTGCGGGACCTCCTCACCTCCACCTGTGGCCTCGGGCTGGACACCACGGCGATGGGCTCCCCGATGATGAGCGCGTACTTCGAGCGGAAGGTCTACGGCGAGAACGGATGGATGCTTCCGGCTGTGGAGCCGGACGAGTGGATGCGCCGCCTGGGCGCGCTTCCGCTGATGCACCAGCCCGGAGAGCGGTGGATGTACAACGTCAGCGACGACGTGCTCGGGGTGCTGGTGGCCAGGGTGACCGGGCAGTCGTTCGAGGCGTTCCTGCGCGAGCGCATCTTCGACCCGCTGGGGATGAGGGACACCGGCTTCCACGTACCCGCCGACAGGATCGACCGGCTGCCGCCCCTGTACGCCCCCGATCCGCACACCGGAGAGTTCACCGTGGAGGACCCGGCCGAACGGGGACACCACAGCAAGCCTCCGGCGTTCCAGTCCGCCGGCGGCGGACTCGACTCCACCGCCGACGACTACCACGCCTACTTCCGGATGCTGCTCAACCGCGGGATGCACGGGACCGAGCGGATCCTGTCCCGGCCCGCCGTCGAGCTGATGACCACCAACCGCCTCACGCCCGAGCAGACGGCAGACCTCCAGGCCTGGGCACGCAGCATCGTCCACCTGTCGTACGGTCAGGGGCAGACCGGTGGCTGGGGCTTCGGAATGACGGTGCGCACCTACCGGGGCGACTACGCGCCCATCGGCCAGTTCGGCTGGGACGGCGGAGCCGGCACCACGGCCTACGCCGACCCGCACAACCAGCTCGTCGGCATCCTGCTCACCCAGACCGGGATGTCCACCCCGGACTCGGCGCGGGTCATGCAGGACTTCTGGACGACCCTCTACCAGGCAATCGACAGCTGACCTGATCGAAGAGGGTGATCTACCTGATGGTGCGTCAGGAAAGTCAGCATTGAGTCAGCATTGGTCCGACAAGACCCGCACAGAGACTGCCGTACCCGGGAATCGGCAGTTGGTCGAGCCGGGGCTTCTGGAGGTCTGAACCACTTCCTCGCGAGCGGCGGCTTCGAGCGGGGGTGACCCCGGTCGAAGCCGTTCCGCCCGTTACGTGAAGACCCAGGTCAGCGCACGCGTCCGCGCGGTTTCAACGGGGTGGCGGGGAGTTCGGGGGCGGGCAGGCGGTCGCCCGGGTAGCCCTTCACCTCGCCGAATCGGTCGCCGGTCATCCAGTCCTCGCGGGCTCGGGTAATGTCGTCCATCGACCGTCCGATGAAGTTCCACCACATCACGATCTGTTCCTCGAACGGCGTCCCGCCGAGCAGGATCAGGCGGGCGGGGGTGTCCGAGGTGTTGGTGATGGTGAGGGTCCCGGCGCCGGGAGCTAGGTAGCCGAGGTCGGCGGGGCGCAGCGGGGTGCCCTCCAGGAGGACGTCGCCGCGGTCGACGAGCAGGCCGTGCTCGAAGGCGGGGTCGACGGCGAGGGTGGTGGTGGCGCCGGGGGCGAGCGTCAGTTCGGCGCCGAGGAGCGGGGTGAAGGTGGGGACGGGCGAGGTGTCGCCGGCGAGGGAGCCGAGGAAGACCCTGGCCTCACCGCCGGGGACGGGCACCGGGCTCGGGGTGTGGTGGTGGAAGTCGCGGCCGGTGTTCCGGTGCTCCTCGGGCAGTGCCACCCAGAGCTGGACGCCGTGCAGTACGGTGGTCGCGGGGGTCGAGAGCTCGGAATGGCTGATGCCGTGCCCGCTGGTCATGAGGTTGAGCTCGCCCGGGCGCACGAACGCGTGGATGCCGAGGCTGTCCCGGTGCTCGATCTCGCCGGTGAACAGCCAGCTCACCGTCTGCAGGCCGGTGTGGGGGTGCGGTGCGACGTCCATGCCGCCGGTGTCGGCGACGTCGTCCGGCCCGTAGTGGTCGGCGAAGCACCAGGCGCCGATCAGGGAGCGGTTCCGCTGCGGCAGGGTGCGCCGCACCGTCATTGCCCGGGGTCCGCCGAGGGGTACGTCCCGCGGGGGGAGGACCTCCACGCGCGGTGCGGACGGTCGGGCGGCAGCCTCTGGCGCTTTTGTTTCGGATTCAACTACCATGGAGTCGATCATAGCCGCCGAGGTCGATCGGCGCACCCATGCCCGAGCAGCCGATCCCGGCCCGCTCGCCCGAAGGGCCGTCAGTGGCCCGCCCACCGAAGGAGTCCAGGTGACCACGGCAGCTCAGACCCGCGTCTTCGTCGACAAGCAGAGCCCGAAGGCCTTCCACGCGCTGGTCGCCACCTCGGAGGCCGTCCGTACCGTCGCCGCCGAGGCCGGACTGGACCGCAGGCTCGTGGAGCTGGTCAACCTGCGCGTCTCCCAGATCAACGGCTGCGCCTACTGCCTGGACGTCCACACCCGGGCCGCCCAGCGCGCGGGGGAGACCGCCCAGCGGCTCGGCGTGCTGCCGGCCTGGCGCGACACCGAGGTCTTCACCCCGCGCGAACGTGCTGCGCTCGCCCTTGCCGAGGCGACCACCAGCCCCGCCGACCGCGCCGCGCAGGACAGCGCCTACGCGCTCGCGCGCGAGGTGCTGACGGAGGACGAGATCTCGGCGGTGGTCTGGGTGTCGATCACCATCAACGCCTTCAACCGCGTCTCCATTCTGAGCAAGCACCCCGTGCACCCGTCCCCGGCGTCCTGAGGAGGGGCCGGCCGCCGGTCCACTCCTAGACCGGGAGCCCGACCCCGTCGCGCCGCCATCGGGAGCGATCCTGGGCGCCCTGGCGGGAGCCGGTTGCCTGCCAGTGCCGCGGTTCTGGCGCCGGAGAGCCCTGTGGCGCTCGCCCGGGGCCGGTTCTCACAAGGTCGCGCGGGTGACGACGCCGACGAGGCGGAGGATGGCCTGACCCCAGGGGGTCGCGGCGATGAGGACGCCGAAGACGGTGCAGAGGACGACGGTCAGCCGCTCGTCGGAGCGGCTGCGGGACTCCGTTCGGCGGGCCAGGCGGATGAAGATGATGACGGCGAGCGCCGCGGATGCGCTGATGGTCACTTCGGAGTCCTCGTCTCTCGGAGGGCGGCGACGGTGGCCGGAACGGCGGTCGGGAGGGCGGTCGGGGCGGCGGGGCCGGCTCGCCGGGCTCACCGGTTCAGTGGCCGCGGCCGCTGCGCGGTGCGGGGACCCGGGGGAGCAGCTCCCAGAGCGGCAGGCCGCTGGAGGCCCAGCGGCCGAGCAGCGCACGGTCGACCAGGGCGACGTTCTGGTCGAGGCCCCACCTCACCGCGGGGGCCGAGAACCTGCCGTTGGTGACGACGACGGGCACCTGGGCCCGGTGCACCCGCTCGTTGGTGCCGACCAGTGCGTACAGCACTCCGACGCCGACCGCCGCGCCGCCGACCGGGTCCTGCTTGTGCTTGCACTGCAGGACCCAGCGCCGCCCCATCGGGTCCGTGGCGAGGACGTCCGCGCTCTGGTCGCCGCCACCGCCGACCTGCTCCGCGCGGCAGCCGTCGCGGCGCATGAGGTCCCGTACCGCGAACTCGAAGGCGCGGTGGCCCATGTGGTCCAGGCCGCCGGGGCCGGTGAGGGCGAGCCGCAGGCGGCGCTGCCGTTCCAGGGCCGCGGCCCGCTCGGCCAGGCGGGCCCGGACCACGGCCGCGGCGACGGCTCCGCCCACCACCAGCAGCAGGACCGGGATCCACCAGTGGGCGAGCAGCCAGCGGACCAGCGCGAGTGCGAGGCTGACGGCGAGTGCGGCGCCAAACAGCAGTGCGACGGCGGACTCTCCGCCGCCGTTCCTCCCCGGACGTCGACGACGCGCCGGTGGTCTGCGCGATCCCACCCGTACCCCCACGATTCAGCCGGCCGACGAACGATTCATGACACCAGCCGCCACGGGTGGCGCAGGAAGCGCGCACGGGCGCACGGGGGCGGCGTCCGGTAGGCGCGTCGATCGAACGGCCGACGTTCGGTTTCGACTTCGGCTCGGTTGGGTTCGGGTTGGCCCGGTTCGGTTCGGTCTGGGTGGTCGGTTCGGCTCCGGCCCGGGGCGGCCGCCGCCGGTCACCGACCGGCCGCCGCCCCGGACGTCCCGCCCGCTCAGCCGTCGTGGTCGGCGAGGACCTCGGCGACGGCGCGCAGCCCCAGCTCCGCCATGGGGGGATTGGTGTCGCGGTAGTAGTCGATCCCGCTGACGAAGGTGAGCGCCCAGCCCCGGCCGCGAGCCCAGCTCGCGTCGTCGAATCCGGCCGCCGTGCGGAAGGTCCGGCGCGTGTCGGCGGTCAGCAGCGTCCAGGCGGCGATGGCGTCGCAGGACGGGTCGCCCACGCCGGCCGTCCCGAAGTCGATCACCGCCTGCAACCGGCCGCCGTCGGCGAGGACGTTGCCGGGGATGAGGTCGCCGTGCGCCCAGACCGGCGGCCCGTCCCACTCCGGCTGGGCGAGTGCGTGCTCCCAGGCCGCGAGCACGGCGGGAGCGTCGATCACGTCCGCGGCCTTCGCCGTCCATGCGCGCACGGAGGCGTCGCGGCTGCGCAGCGGCACGCCGCGGTAGCCGGGCGGCGCCCCGGTGGGATCGGCTGCGCGCAGCGCCGTGACGAACTCGCCGAGGTCCCGGGCGAACCGGTGGTCGGCGCGGTCCTCCTCCGTCAGGTGGACGCCGTCGATCCAGCGGCTGACCGCCCAGGGGAAGGGGTAGCCGAGTCCCGGCTGTCCGACGGCGATCCGCTCCGGCACGGCGACGGGCAGCAGCGGGGCCAGCCGCGGGAGCCAGGCCTGTTCGAACTCCACTTGCTCTACGGCTGCTTCGAGTCGGGGCAGCCGGACGGCCAGGTCGTCGCCGAGGCGGTAGATCGCGTTGTCGGTGCCGGCCGACCGGATCACCCGGACGGGCAGGTGCGCCCACTGGGGGAACTGCTGGGCGAGCAGGCGCGTCACCAGTGCCGGGTCGGTGGGGGTCTCGTTCGCATGCATCATAGGTCGGCGATGGTAGTCGGGCGGCGGGCCGTGCGACATCGATTATTCGCTGGTCTCCGAACGCCTGCTCGCCGCCTTCCCGGCTTGCCAGCACTTCCCATCTCCCTTGCCCGGCAAGTGATCTGACGCCCTGAGTGTACGTGGTCCAGACCATTGACGACGCTCGCGGGCGGAGCCTAGGGTTTGGGGCACCGTCCTGGCGCAGACACGCCAAGATTTCCGTGGCAGGCGCACCCCCACGCGCTACCCGTGCCGGGCGTACTCGCACTCGCACTCGCACTCGCACTCTCCATCCACCCCCACGGAGGAGCACCATGCGCAGGCGTCACATCGTCGGTGCCGTTCTGGCGGCCGCGGCCGTCCCGCTCGCGACGGCCTTGCCGGCCCAGTCGCACGGCTTCATCAACCTCCCGCCCAGCCGCTCCGCGCTCTGCGGCGCGGGCGTCGTCACCAACTGCGGCGACATTCAATGGGAGCCGCAGAGCGTCGAGGGTCCGAAGGGCTTCCCCGGCAGGGGCCCCGCCGACGGGACCATCTGCGCGGGAGCCGACGTCCGCTGGGCGCCGCTCGACAACCCGCGCAACGGCACCTGGCCGACCACCAAGGTGACGGCCGGCCAGCAGCTGAAGTTCACCTGGGAGATCGAGGCCAGGCACGCGACCACGAACTTCAAGTACTACCTGACCAAGCCCGGTTACGACGCGACCCAGAAGATCACCCGGGCCAGCCTCGACCTCACCCCGTTCCTGACCGTCCCTTACAACGGCCGCCAGCCCGCCGCCACGACCACCCACACCGCGACGCTCCCCGCGGGCCGCACCGGGCACCACGTGGTGGTCGCGGTCTGGGAGATCGCCGACACCGCCAACGCCTTCTACTCCTGCACGGACGTCCTGTTCTGAGCCGCGCAGGAGGGGTGGAGCCGGTGCGGACTGCCCCCGCACCGGCTCCACCCTGCATCGCCCTGTGCCGCTCTGTGTCACCCTGTGCAGCTCTGCGCCGCCCGCGCCCGTCCGCCCCACGCCGTCCGCCCCGGGATCGGGGCGGGTCAGGACCCGACCGGTGCCGGTTCCAGCCGCTCGGCGCCGGTGTAGACGTTCATCGACGCGCCGCGCAGGAAGCCGACCAGCGTGAGCCCGCTCTCGGCGGCGAGGTCGACGGCGAGCGAGGAGGGCGCGGAGACGGCCGCCAGCATCGGGATCCCGGCCATCACGGCCTTCTGCACCAGCTCGAACGAGGCCCGGCCGCTCACCATCAGCACCGTCCCGCGCAGCGGCAGCATGCCCTCGCGCAGCGCGTGGCCGACCACCTTGTCCACCGCGTTGTGCCGGCCCACGTCCTCCCGCAGGCAGAGCAGCTCGCCGTCGGCGGAGAACAGCCCGGCCGCGTGCAGACCGCCGGTGGTGTCGAAGACCCGCTGGGCCGCCCGCAGCCGGTCGGGCAGGGAGGCGAGTACGGCGGGTGTGGTGCGCAGCGGGTCCTCGTCGACGGACCAGGCCGCCGTGGTGCGGACGGCGTCGAGGCTGGCCTTTCCGCAGAGCCCGCAGGACGAGGTGGTGTAGAAGTTGCGCTCCAGCGAGGCGTCGGGGGCGGGCACGCCCGGGGCGAGGGCGATGTCCACGACGTTGTAGGTGTTGCTGCCGTCGGCGGTGGCGCCCGCGCAGTACCGGATCGCCGCCAGGTCGTCGGCGGAGTGCAGGGCGCCCTCGCTCACCAGGAAGCCGGCCGCGAGGTCGAAGTCGTCGCCGGGGGTGCGCATGGTCACCGTGAGGGGGCGCCCGTTGACGCGGATCTCCATCGGCTCCTCGGCCGCCAGGGTGTCGGGGCGGTGGGAGTGCACTCCGTCCCGGATGCGCAGCACCCGCCGTCGCACGGTCACTCGCCCCATGGTCTCGCTCCTTCGTCTACTGCTGGCGCGCCCCTCGGCGGCCGCACCGGGCCGTGATCGCCAGGCACAGCAAGCCTACGGCCGCCGGCGTGTCGCGCCGACATGCGGGTGCGGCGAGCCGTTCCGCGTTCCCGTTGTCGGCCTTTGCCGGGAGGGCTTTCGAATTCCTCCCCGGAACCCGGGCGGGAGATTCCAGACCGGCGATCGGCATGAATCCATCGGGCAATTCGGGAATCGTGGTCGGCGGGCTTCAATACGCCAAATCCACTCAATCAAGCGGTGGTTGGGGAATCCGGGAGCCTGCGGTCCTGGTCATGGGCCTGGCCGGTCATGCGTTCTTGACGAGTCTGGTCGGATATGCCGATGATGGTCGCCGTGCGGAATTCCTGGAGCGCGGGAGGAGTGCGGGAAAGCGCCGTCCTGGACGACCGATGAACGCAGAAGGGTGCACCGGATGAAGGACTGGCTCGACGCGGTCAAGGCGGAGCTGGGCGTCGACCTCGACATCGACGTCGCCGGGCTGCTCGACATGACCAAGGTCGTCGCCCACGGCGTGGCCCGCCCCGCAGCCCCGCTCACCGCCTTCCTGGTCGGCTACGCCGCCGCGCAGGCGGGCGGCGGCCCGGCCGCGGTCGCCGAGGCCAATCGCAAGGCCGCGGCTCTCGCCGAGCAGTGGACCACAGGGCACCGGCCGGCCGAGCCCGCTGCCGCCGGGCCCGGTCCCGCCGAGCCCATTGCCGCCGGGCCCGAGGCTCCCGAGCCCGTTGCCGCCGGGAACGAGCCGGCATGACCAACGCGACCAGAGCCGACACCCGAACCACCGCCGCGCCGCCCAGACCCGGACCGCACCCAGCCACCCCGACCCGGCACCCCGCCGTCCCGTGGGAGGAGGCGCGGGAGACCGCCCGAGAGAGCGCAGGCCACCCCCTGCCCGCCGTCTCCCGCGCGCTCCCCGACGCGCTCGGCCACGTCCTCGCCGAACCGTTGACCGCCCTCACCGACCTGCCACCCTTCGACACCTCCGCGATGGACGGCTGGGCCGTCTGCGGCCCGGGCCCGTGGCGGCTGCTGGCCGGCCGCACCGTCCTGGCCGGCGTCCGCCCCGAGCCGCTGCCCGACGGAACCGCCGTCCCCATCGCCACCGGCGCCCAACTCCCGTGCGGCGCCACGGCCGTGCTGCGCCGCGAACACGGCGGCCCGCACCCGGCCGACGGCCTGCTGCACCACCTCGCGCCCGACCCGTTGCCGCTGCGCCGCGACGTCCGGCCGCGCGGCCAGGAGTGCCGCTGCGGCGAGCCGCTCCTTCCCGCGGGTACCGCCGTCACCCCCGCCGTCCTCGGCCTGGCCGCGGCCGCCGGTTACGACACGCTCGCCGTCCACCGCCGCCCGACGGTCGAACTGCTCGTTCTCGGCGACGAGTTGCTGGACTCCGGCCGGCCCGCCGACGGCCGGATCCGCGACGCGCTCGGACCGCTGCTGCCGCCGTGGCTACGGGCCGTCGGCGCCGACGTGATCGCCGTCCGGCGCGTGGCCGACGACCTCACCGCGCTGTGCGAGGCGATCCGCAGCTCCCCGGCCACCGTGCTGGTCACCACCGGCAGCACCGCCGCCGGACCGGTCGACTTCCTCCACCGCGCCCTCGCCGAGGCCGGCGCCACCGTGCGGGTCGGTTCCGTCGCCGTTCGCCCCGGCCACCCGATGCTCCTGGCCGAGCTGCCGCCGGCCACCGGCGCGGGGCGCCCCCGCCACCTGGTCGGCCTCCCCGGCAACCCCCTGGCCGCGGTCGCCGGTACCGTCACCCTGGCCGCGCCGCTCTTCGAGCGCCTGGGCGGCCGAACCGACCCGCCGGCCCGCCTGCTCCACGCCGCGACCGACCTCCCCGGGCACCCGCACGACACCCGCCTGCTGCCCGTCCGCCTCACGGACGGGACGGTCACCCCGCTCACCTTCAGCGGCCCGGCGATGCTCCGCGGGCTCGCCGGTGCCGACGCGCTCGCCGCCGTCCCGCCGCGCGGCCTGCCCCCGGGCGCCCCCGTGGAGGTCCTCACCGTCCCCGACCGCTGAGCCTGCCCGCCGGGCGGCTGCCCGCGCCGTGGAATGATCGCGGCCATGACTCCTGTGCCTCCCGTGAACCGCGGCCGTTCCCCGGAGGAGCTCGAACGCGATGCCTGGCCGGACCCGCCGGCCGACGCGACCCGGCTCGTCACCACCGTCCACGCACTCCGACGCAGGCCGATCGGCACGCTGACCGTCGAGGACCTGCGCCGCCTGCTCGGCCAGCAGGTGGGCGTGCCGTTCGTCCTGCCGCTCGCGCTGGAGATCCTGCGCCGGAACCCGATGGCCGAGGGCGACCTGTACGAGGGCGACCTCCTGGCCGCCGTGCTCGCGTTGCCCCCGGAGGTCTGGCACGCTTCACCGCACCTCGCGCGCGAGGCCCGGGCCGTCCTGGCGGCCCTGCCCGCCCCGCCCCCCGGCCGCCCACCTGCGGTAGGAGCGGTCGGGCAGCGTGGGCTGTCCTCCTCGCGGGGCCCACGGTGACGCCCTTGCGGGAAGGGCTTCACGGGCAGTCCTTCGCGGGCACTGCTTCGGGGCAGTGCTGCGAGGGGGGAGGGCCGTCCCGGCCGACGGGGTGCCGTTGCAGGTCGGCGTGGTTTCGGCGGCATGATGGGGGACAGGAGTTTCCGGCATGCCCCGCGATCTGACATCCCTCCCCACCGACCTGCCCGTCTGGGCCGCCCCGATGGCCGGCGGCGCCGGCACCCCCGCGCTCGTCGCGGCCGCAGCCCGCGTCGGAGGTCTCGGCTTCCTGGCCGGCGGCTACAAGACCCCCGCCGACCTCGTCGCCCAGATCGCCCGAGTCCGCGCCACCGGAGTGGTGTTCGGGGTCAACCTCTTCGCCCCCAACCCGGTCCCCGTCGCACCGGACGCGTACCGCACCTACGCCCGCGTTCTGCAGCGGGAGGCCGACCGCTACCACCTCACCCTCCCCGCCGAGGACGTGACCGAGGACGACGACGCCTGGGCGGAGAAGCTCGCCCTCCTCCTCAAGGCGCCCGTTCCCCTCGTCTCCTTCACCTTCGGGCTGCCCCACCCCGACACCGTCCGGGCGCTGCAGAGCGTGGGCAGCCTCGTCGCCCAGACCGTCACCACCCCGGCCGAGGCGCTCGCGGCCGCCGAGACCGGAGCGGACCTGCTGATCGTCCAGTCCGCCGCCGCCGGCGGACACTCCGCAACCCTCACCCCCGCTCGGCCCCTCGCCCCGACCCCGCTGCCCGATCTGGTCAGCGACGTCCGGCACGCCGTCCCGCTGCCCGTGATCGCGGCAGGCGGTATCGCCACCCCCGCCGGGGCCGCCGCGGCCCTGAACGCCGGCGCCCACGCCGTGATGGTCGGAACCGTGCTGCTCCGCACCCATGAGAGCGGAGCCTCCGCACCGTACAAGGCCGCCCTGGCCGACCCGGCGTTCACGGACACCACGCTGACCCGCGCCTTCACCGGCCGCCCCGCCCGCGCTCTGCGCAACCGCTTCACCGACACCTACGAAACGGTCGCGCCGCTCGGCTACCCGGCCGTCCACCACCTCACCAGCCCCTTGCGCAAGGCGGCCACCGCCGCGAACGACACCGAGCTGATCCACCTGTGGGCGGGCACCGGCCACCGCCGGGCCCGGGCCGAACCCGCCGCCGACACCCTCACCCGCCTCGCCACCGGCGGGTGAGCCCTGCGGAGACCCGGAGGTGGCCGCACAAGTCGCACGAGAACGCGGACGGGGCGCTCGACGTCCCGTTGCGCGCCCTCGGCCTGGGCCGCGACGCGGTGGTGTTCCCCGGGGGCGGAGACCCGTGCCGCGCGCCGGACGGTCGGCCGACGAGCGGCGACGCTAGGGTCGGGGCATGCGACGGGGCGAAGCGGTTCTGCTCGACATCGACGGCGTGCTCACGGTCGACTGGGAGCCGCTGCCCGGCGCCGTGTCGGCCGTGCAGGAACTGCGCACCGACGGCGTGCCGTTCGTCCTGCTGACCAACACCACCTCCCGCACCAGGCGCTCGATCGCCGCCACCCTGGCGGAGGCGGGCTTCCCGGTCGGCATCGAATCGGTGCTCACCGCGCCCGCCGCGAGCGCCGCGAGGCTCGCGGGCTCCCGGTGCCTGCTGCTCAACAGCGGCGACATCCGCGAGGACCTGGCCGCCGTGGAGCTCGTGGAGCGGCCGGAGGACGCCGAAGTGGTGCTGATCGGCGGACCCGGCCCCGAGTTCGGGTACGAGGCGCTCAACCGGGCGTTCGCCGCGCTTCAGGGCGGTGCGCGGCTGGTGGCGATGCACCGCAGCGCCTACTGGCGCACCGGTGCGGGACTGCAGCTCGACAGCGGCGCCTTCGTCGCCGGGCTGGAGTTCGCGGCCGACGTCCGGGCCGAGGTGCTGGGCAAGCCGGCCGAGGCGTTCTTCGCCGGCGCCCTCGCGCATCTCGGCGTCGCCGGGGACGAGGCGATCATGGTCGGCGACGACATCGAGTCCGACGTGCTCGCCGCGCAGCGGTGCGGAATCACCGGCGTGCTCGTCCGTACCGGCAAGGCGGCGTCGGGCGGGCCCCGGCGGGGCAGCGGCCGGCCGGACCACGTCCTCGACTCGGTGGCCGACCTCCCCGACCTGCTGTCACGGCTCCGCCGGGGCTGAGCCGGGTGGGCCGGTTCGCTCCCGTGCTTCGGACGGTGATCCACCGTCCGCCCGCGAGGAAGGCGTCCCCGGCTACTGCCACGCGACCAGACGTACATCGCCCCCGGCTCCGCCCGAGCCGGTGCGAGCGTCGGTCGCGAGGGACGCGATCCGGACCGGCGTGGCACCGGCGGACAGGTCGAGTCGGTAGAGGTCCAGGGCGCCGGCCCATTCCCGCAGGAACGCCAGGGAGCGACCGTCCGGGGACAGCACCGCGCCCGGGATGAGGGCCTGCTCCTGGGGCAGCAGGGGCTCGATCTTCTCGACCCGGCTGTGGTCCGCGGCGAACGTCACCCGCAGAAGGGTGCTCCGGGCGTTGCACAGCAGCGAACGGTCGTCGAACCAGAGACGCGCCGCGCACACCGGCATCGCCTCCGAACCGGGCAGCGCCGTCCGGCCGTTGAGGGACGGGCCGAGCACGGCCGGCTCGACGTACTGCTCGGCGAAGGACGCCGCCGGATCGGTGCGGTGCCAGAGCAGGTTGCCGCCGACGGCGACGGTGCCGCCGGGTGCCACCGCTGCCTGGTCGGGCTTCACCTCGAGCGGCGTGCGCACCCAGGCCTGGTCGCCGGCCAGTACGAAGCTCTGACCGGGAGCGGTACCGCGGTCGGTCGGCGCGGCGGAGGGGTGCTTGAGATCGCGGCTGGTGAGGTGGCGGTCGCCGGTGACGTACCAGAGCGTCGACGTACCGCTCTGGAACACGGGTACGCGGTCGTCCGGTGCCGCCCCCGACCCGGCGGACACCGGCGCGCCACCGGACACGGAGAAGGCCGTGGCGACCTTGCCCTTGTTGCCCGGCCCGGGAACGGTCCCGGCGAGCAGGGTGAAGTCGTCGTTGAAGGCCTGTCGTTCCCCCTCGGCGGAGAGCCAGGAGTGCGTCGGATCGCAGAGAGCGTCCGACGAGCCGCCGTCGGGCAGGGTGGCGACCTGACGGGCGACCTCGGCTCCGTCCGTCACCGAGTACGCGGTCACGGTGACCACGTGCACCCGGGCGTCGGGCGTGGTCGGCGACTGCGCGGCGAACCTGTCGCACCGGGCGATCACCACCCGCCCCGGTCCGGCGATCTGCGGCCCGGTCCAGGTGGGGGCGGCGCGCTCCTCCGGCTGCTCCCGGCCACCCTGGCTGTCGCAGCCGGCCAGCGCGGCAGCGACCAGCAGAAGAGCAGTGCCCCGAAGCCCGAGACCGATTCGCACCCGTACCCCCATGATCAGATGATCGTCCGATCATAAGGCCCGGCTGTTAACTGACCGTGCGTCACCAGCCGTCGTGCGGAGCGGCGCCAGGGCGGTGCGCGACCTCAGGAGCTCGTCGCCGCCCGGTCGGAATCGCTGCGAAGAACGCAGAACTCGTTGCCTTCGGGGTCGGCCAGCACCGCCCAGCCGGAGCCGTCGGGATTGCGGTGATCGGCGACGAAGGTGGCACCGAGGCCCAGCAGCCGTTCCACCTCCTGGTCGCGCGAGGTCTCGGGGCGCAGGCACAGATGGATCCGGTTCTTGATCCTCTTGGGCTCGGGCACCTGGTTGAAGTACAGCACCGGGCCCTCCGCCAGCAGTACCTGAGTCTCCCGGTCGCCCGGCTTGTCCTCCGGATCCAGCGGACGGCCGGTCACCCTGCTCCAGAACCGGGCCAGCTCATAGGCATCCGCACAGTCGATCGCCACGTTCTGCACCACCGAAACCATGCCGCCATCCTTCCGGACGCCGATGTCGAACGCCACCGACGGTCCTCTCGGGGCCGGATGACCACGTGTGCGGTGGCGGGTGAACAGAGAGCCACCTCCGGGGCGTCCGGAGTCACAGCGGCGTGGCGCGGTCCGCATCGAGGTGGTCAGGCTTGTGGCCCCTGACCGCCCAGGCGCGGCAGGTGAACCCGGTGGAGCCGTCCTCTCCCCGCTCGACAGCGGTGCTCAACACGTCACGCAGCCGGTCCCGGTCGATCGGGCGGAGCGAGGCGACGTAGGCCGGAGCGGGGCCCTGCCCGGCCAGGAAGGGCTCCCACAGGTCGTCGAAGTCCGCGAACACGACGGGCACGTCGATGGCGACGGTCGACACGTCGGTGAGTCCGGCGCCGGCCCACTGCGCGCGCAGCGCGTCGGGCCGGCACTCGGGGAACCGGCGCCCTTCGTCCAGTTCCGCTGCGGACGGGTCCGCCCTGACGGCGGCGTCCCAGAAGCGGCGCAGGAACCCCATCCCGTGCGCGTAGTCCCACACGTACGCCGCGACCGTTCCGCCCGGCCGGACGGCCGCAGCCATCCCGGTCACGGCCGCCGCCGGATCGCCGAGGAAGTTCAGCGTCAGAGCGCTGACCGCGACATCGCACGACCCGGCACGCAGCGGAAGCGCCATCGCGTCTCCCACCACGAAGCCCCACGTCGACGTGGTGGCCGACCGCACGAACGCCTCCGACCGGTCGACGCCCGTCACCGTCCGCGGGCGGCAGCGGGCGGCCAGCACCGCCGAGAGCACCCCGGTCCCGCATCCCACGTCGAGCCAGCGCAGACCGTCCCCGCATCCGAGCCACGCCACGAACTCCTCCGCGACGAGCCGGCTCCACCGGCCCATGTACCGGTCGTACGAGGAACCGGCCGCCCACACGTCGAACCCCTCACGTTCCACACCCCCACGATCCCGCATCCACCAGCACCTCACGACTTGCCGGCGCACCCCCGCGGTCCGGCGCCCGCGCTGCCCAGCCCGCCGCCCTGTCCGCCCCGCGCGTGCCACGGCCCTGCGCGTGCCACGGCCCTGCGCGTGCCACGGCCCAGGTCCGAGGCCTTCTCGCAGTGCGGCGAGGCGGCCGGAGGCGGCCGGCCCCCGGCCGCATGGTCCGACGCTGTGACCGGCCGGGGCTCCCTCCGTCGAGAAAACGCCCGCCGGGCGGGACGATGGAGCAGAGAGCCCCCGCCGAGAACGGGAAACGGTCGTGGTCGGCCCTGCGGCACCGGTCTCGGGGACAGGAGGAACCGCATGCACGCGTTCGAGCCGGGCGGGCGTGGTCCCGCCGGGTCCGCATCGGCGGAGCCCGGGGGACTGCTGGACCTGCTGGGGGTGGCGGCGGTGCTGCTGGACGCGCGGGGGCGGATCGTGCTGTGGAGTCCGCAGGCCGAGGTGCTGTTCGGCTGGAGCGCCGAGGAGGCGGTGGGCCGGCACGCGGCCGGTCTGCTGGTCGCCGAGGACCACCGGGGGCTGGTGCTGGAGCTGTTCGCCAAGGTGATGGGGGGCTCGGGGCCGTGGGCCGGGGTGTTCCCGGTGCGCCGCAAGGACGGCAGCACGCGGCTGGTGGAGTTCCGCAACATGCGCCTGGGTGACGAGCACGACACCCGGTTCGCGCTGGGGATCGCGGCGGACGAGATCACCCTGCGCGGGGCGGAACGGGACCTCGCCCTGTCGGCGCGGCTGGTGGAGCAGTCCCCGATCGGGCTCGCGGTCCTGGACACCGAGCTGCGGTACGTGCTGGTCAACCCGGCCCTCGCCGAGATCAACCTCCTGTCCGCGGAGCGGCACCTGGGGCTGACCGTCCGCGAGGCGCTCCCCTTCCTGGACGCCGGGCCCGTCGAAGCCGCGATGCGCAGGGTCCTGGAGAGCGGTGAGCCCGTGCTGCGCCAGCTGGTGACCGGCTCGAACCCGGCCGGCGGGGACGACGAGAGCGCCTGGTCGGTGTCGTACTTCCGGTTGGAGGACTCGACGGGCCGGGTGATCGGACTGGCCACCTCGGTCCTCGACGTCACCGGCCAGCACCGGGCCCGGCTGGAGACCTCCCAGGCCCGCCGCCGGCTCGCCGTGATCGCCCAGGCGTCACTGCGCATCGGCACCACCCTCGACCTGGGGCAGACGGCTCGGGAGCTCGCGGACTTCGTCGTGCCGGAGGTCGCGGACATCGCCGCCGTCGACCTGCTCGACTCCGTCGTGGAGGGTCGCCCCGGCCCTGCCGCACCGACGGGTGACGACCCGGTGGTGTTCCGCGCCCTGGCCGTGGCCTCCACCGAGGAGGGCCCGGCCGTGCGCGCGGCCGACCCGCCCGGCGAGATCGCCGCCTACAGCGCCGACCGCCTGGTCACCCGGTGCGTCACCAGCGCCCGTCCGGTCCTCGTGCCCCGGGTGGAGCGGCGCGACCTGCCGAGCATCGCCCGCAGCGCCGAGGCCGCCGATCTGCTCGCCGAAGCAGGCCTGCGCAGCTACCTCGCCGTGCCGCTCGTCGCCCGCGGTGAGGTGCTGGGTGCTCTGGATCTCAAGCGCACCCGCAACCCGGCGCCGTTCACCGACGACGACCTCGCCCTCGCGACCGAACTCGGCGCCCGCGCAGCCGTGTGCATCGACAACGCCCGCTGGTACCGGATGCAGCGCCATGCCGCCCTCGCCCTCCAGCGCCATCTGCTGCCCCGGCAGCCGCCCCGTACACCGGGCCTGCGCGTCGCGTCCCGGTACCAGCCCGCCAGCGCCGCCGCGGAGGTCGGCGGCGACTGGTTCGACGCCATCCCCCTCGGCGGCCACCGCACCGCCCTGGTCGTCGGCGACGTCATGGGCAACGGGATCAACGCCGCCGCCACCATGGGCCAGCTGCACACCACCACCCGGGCCCTGGCCCAGCTCGGCCTGGAACCCGCCGAGGTCCTGCGCCAGCTCGACCGTCTCACCGCCCAGCTGGAGGAGACCATCGCCACCTGCGTGTACGCCCTCTTCGACGCGACCACCGGGCGGTGCAGCATCGCGCTGGCGGGCCATCTGCCGCCCGTCCTCGTCCACGTCGGCGGTACCTCGGAGCTGCTGCGCCTGCCGCCCGGAGCGCCACTGGGCCTCGGCGACACCGACTTCCACGCCGTCGACGCCGAGCTTCGGCCGGGTGACCGCCTGGTGCTGTACACCGACGGCCTGGTCGAGCGGCGCGACCAGTCGCTCGACGACCGCCTGGAGCAGCTGCTGCGGCTCCTCTCCGGCCCCCGGATCCCGCTCGAAGCCACCTGCGACCGGCTCCTGGAATCCCTGCGTGCCCCCGACGGACACGACGACGTCGCGCTGCTCATCGCCGAGGCCGAACCGTAGCCGGCCATCCCCGGGCGGCTACCCGTGCCGGAGGCCGGCGGGGGTGGCCGCAAGGTCCGTCAGTGCCTACGGCAAGTCGGCCCTGCCGCTGTGACGGCTACCGCGGCGCCGGCTGCTCAGTCCTGGGTGAGGGCGTCGGCGGTGGGCCAGGTACCGTCTGCGGGCATTTCGAGGCTTTCCGCCAGCGTCTGCCGCCAGACGGGTGGGGTGAACGGCTCGCCCCAGTAGTCGGTCACCCGGACCGCCGTTCCGTTGTCGAGCTCGGCGATGGAGACGTTCCGGTACACCCGGCCGTCGCCGTAGTCGGTGCTCCACTCGACGACGACGGTGTTGCCGCAGGAATGCCGCCTCCCCACCCCGAGCCTCAATCCGACGAAATGGGACTCCACGTCGGCGATCCGTGACCTCCCCCTGATGAGTTCGCCGCTCTGCGGCCACTGGCGCACGGCGTCCTCCGAAAGCCGAACGCCGAGGATCCGCTCAAGGCGGGTCGAGTGCGCGGGTTCTCCCATGGAGCGCACAGTAGATCCGATCGTCCCGACGTCCGCGGAGGCTCGCGCTGTCCGCGCAAGAGCGGTTCCGGGAGTCCCGTCGTGGTGGATCGCCGTCCGGGCTTCTGCCGGAGTAGGTCAGGGTGGCAGGCCCGGTTCGGCCAAGGCCCGGATCGGAGTGGGCGCGGCCGGCCATGGGGAGGGCCAATGGCCGCGGACGGGAGTCGGCCCGATTTCGAACGCCGAGGTGTGGGCCTCGGGCCGACTGCCGTGTGCGGGGTCAGAAGGCGACGATGCCTTCGCCACCGGCGGCTCCGGGGACGGTCTGGGAGCCCAGCGCGGCGAGGGAGCCGTCCTTGTTGATGGCGAACTCGTCGACAATGCCGTTGATCCCGGTCTGGGCGTAGAGGTAGCGCCCGTTGGAGGAGACGGCGGCGTCGACGGTGCCGGGGTCGGTGGGCGTGTTGCCCAGAACGGCCAGCCGGCGGCCGCGGTCGGCGGTGCGCAGGCCGGTGAGGGTGGAGCTGCCCGCGTTGGAGGCGTAGAGCAGGTCGCGCACGCCGACGATCCAGCAGGTGGCCGCCTGGCCGGTGGCCGCGAACGCCTCCTGCGTGGCGGTGCCGTCGCGGTGGACCGTGAACGTGGCCACGGCGTTGGTGCCGGCCTCGGCCAGGAAGAGGCCGTGTCGGCCGTTGGGGACGAAGGCGAAGGGCACGGCGCCCGGCAGACTCGTGACGACGGGGGTGTCGGCGGGGGCGCCGGAGCGGTTGAGGTTGAACACCAGGAGGCTGCTGCCGTTCGCCTTGGTGGTGACCACGAGCTGTGAGCCGTCGCCGGTGAAGCCCACCTGCCCCGGAGTGTTGGTGAACTGGGGCGTGGCGTTCGGGTCGAGCCCCAGCGGTCGGTTCCGGCCGGCCTCCTCGTGGAGGCGCCCGTTGCGGACGGTGTAGCCCTGGATCGAACCGCCGTTCAGGGCGTTGAGCACGAACACGGTGTCGTCGTGCACCGCAATGCTCACCGGGAAGCGGCCCCCCGAGTTGATGACCTGCCGCAGCGCGAGGTGGTCGCCGTCCACGGAGAACACGGAGACGGTGTCACTTCCGGCATTCACCGCGTACAGCAGCGCGTGGTCGGGGTCGTAGGTGAGGGAGCCCTGGGATGCGAGGTGGTCGGCAACCGACCCGTCCAGCACGCCGCCGAGCCCGTTCGTGTCGTAGGTACCGGCCGGGGTTAGCCGTCCGTCGTCGGCCCGTCGGTAGGCGACGATCTGATTGCCCGCCGGGTTGTCGGTCTGTACGAACACGGCGTGGCTCCCGCCACGTGGGTGGCCGTCACCGCCGTAGGCGGCTGCGGTCGACGGGGCGCCCGCGGCCGCCGCCGTGAGCGCGGTCGCGACGGCCAGGGCGAGCCGAGTGGTCTTCTGCATGAGGTTCTGCCTTCCGGAGGGTCCGGGACCGATCCCACCCCGGTCCTGGGCGCCGTGGTCGGGAGTCGGAACGACGTGGGCGAGGGCCGTGGCGGGAACCCGTCGACGGTGACCGGCGAGAGAGCTCGCCACATTCCCTTTTGACACGGTATCTGACGTTCTGTCGGAAGGCGTCGAAGGGTGCGGTCTCTCCGGCATGGCGGCGCTGCTCGCGAGAGGCTTGAAGGTCCGTCGGGTCCGGCAGCCCATTGTTCTTGAATGGTCGCTCATGTATATTTCTGCCATGCCCAGACCGCGCGAATTCGACCCCGACGCCGTGTTGAACCAGGCCATGCTTCGGTTCTGGGAGCGCGGATACCGGGCCACGTCGATCGAGGACCTGGTGAAGGCCACCGGGGTCAAGCCCGGCAGCATCTACAGCGCGTTCCCCGGGGGCAAGCATGCGCTCTTCGTGAAGTCGCTGGAGCGCTACTCGAAGTTGGTCGTGCCTCAGAAGCTCGGCGAGTTGGAGGCGCCGGGCGCGTCGTTGGCGGAGGTCCGCGGCTACTTCGACGGGCTGGTGCGCGACCTGCTCAGCCCCGAAGGGCGCCAGGGCTGCCTCCTGGTCAACACGGCGATCGAGAACGCCGCGGAGGACGACGCGGCGGCGGCTGTCGTGCGCGGCCACCTGGCGCGCCTGGAGCGGTGCATGACCCATGCCCTGGAGAACGCCGCCCGCCGGGGTGAGGTGCGGGGCTCGCTCGACGCGGGTGGCAGTGCCAAGTTGCTGGTCGCGACCTGTCAGGGGCTGATGGTCGTCGGCAAGGCCAATCCCGACGAGGCGGTTCTGCGGGCCGTCGTCGACAACGCCTTCGCCGCGCTCGCCTGACGGCGCGACATATCGGGCCACCGTGCGCGGTGGCCCTTTCGTCGGCCCAATAGTTGAATGACTACTCAAGAACGAGGTTCGGACATGAAGGCCATTGTCATATCCGCCCACGGCGGCCCCGAGGTGCTCACCGTCGATGAGCTGCCCGACCCGGTGCCCGTCGATGGTGAAGTGCTCATCAGGGTCAAGGCGTTCGGCCTCAACCATGCCGAGGCGTACATGCGAAGCGGCGCCTGGGGTCAGGTGGCCGCCGTCCCCGGGATCGAGTGCGCCGGCCTCGTCGAGGCCGACCCCTCGGGTGCACTCCCCGTCGGGACGAAGGTGGTGGCGATCCTGGGCGGCATGGGGAGGACCCGCAACGGCAGCTACGCGGAACTGGTCACCGTCCCCGCGACCAACGTCGTGGCTGTGAACTCGCCTCTGCCCTGGGCCGCCCTGGCTGCGGTGCCCGAGGTCTACGCCACGGCGTACAGCGCCCTGTACGGCAACCTCGCCCTCAAGGTGGGGGAGACGCTGCTGGTCAGGGGCGCGACCTCCTCCCTCGGGCAGGCCGCCGTCAACCTCGCCGTCCACCATGGTGCAACGGTGCTCGCCACCACCCGCAACCCGGAGCACGCGCCCCTGCTCAAGGAACTCGGGGCCTCTGACGTGCTCATCGACGACGGACGCCTGGCCGCTGAGGTCGCACACAGGGGCGTCGCCGTCGACGCGCTGCTCGACATCGTCGGCAACACGGTGCTCCGCGACTCACTGGGCACGGTCGGGCCGCGCGGGCGGGTCTGCCAGGTCGGCTTCCTCGGTGGATTCGCACCGGTGGTGGACTTCGACCCGCTCGCCGATCTGCCCAGCGGCGTCCAACTCAGCTTCTTCGGCAGCGCGTTCGTCCTGGGGACCCCGGCCTTTCCGCTCGCAGACGTCCCGCTCGACGAGATCTACGCCCAGGTCGAGGCCGGCGCCCTTCGGGCCCGCCCCACCCGGATCTTCCGCTTCGACGAGATCGTCGAAGCCCACCGGGTGATGGAGGCCGGCCAGGCCCTGGGGAAGATGGTCGTCGTTCTCGACTGACTCGTCCGCGGCCCCTGCGGCGCCCGCCGGGCGCCGCAGGCGCAACCTCCGATTGGGCCCCGCCGGAGTCATGGGGTGGGCGTGTGCCTGCTGACCTCGGCCAGTGGGCGTCGACCTATGTCCAGCGGATGTGCAGCTCTTTCAGCCCGTTCTGGAAGTTGGAGACCAGCCGCTTCGGCGGCGCGTCCGACGCCAGCTCCAGGCCGGGAAGCTCGGCGACGACCCGGCGGATCAGGGCCGACATCTGGACCCTGGCGAGCCTCGCCCCCACGCAGAAGTGGGGGCCGAAGCCGAAGCTGACGTGGTCGTTCGGGGTGCGGGCGACGTCCAGACGGTCCGGTTCGGGGAAGACCGACTCGTCCCGGTTCGCGGAGGCGTGGTAGACGACCACCTTGTCGCCCCTGCGGATCCGCATCCCGGCCAGCACCACGTCCCGAGTCGCGGTGCGACGGAACTGCAGAACGGGCGGCCAGAACCGGAGCAACTCCTCCACGGCCGAATCGATCAGGTCGTGCCGCAAGGACAGCGTGCGGTACTGGTCGGCATGGGTGAGCAGGGAATACAGGCCACCAGGGAGGCCGTTTCGCAGGGTCTCGTTTCCAGCGATTCCGAAGAGAAAGAACATCGTCTCGAACTCGGTGGCGCTCAGGCCGGCGTCCCGCATACGGGCGACGATGCTGCCGGACGGTGGATCCACGGCGACTGCGTGGGCGTACGCGAACATGTCGGCGAGGGCCGCGCGGGAGCGCGGGTTGAGCGGGCGGCCGTCGGGGGCGGTATGGACGGTCGGGCGGTGGTCGAGCGCGGCACGGCCCATGGCGGTGAGCCGGGACGGGTCGGCGGTGCTGGACCGGGCGTAGTCCGGGTCCTGGTAGCCGATCACGCGGTTCGACCAGTCGACCAACAGTTGCCGGTCCTGCTCCGGCACGCCCAGGATCAGGGCCAGCGTCCACACGGGCAGCTCGGCGGCGACGGGCACGAAGTCGGCTTCGCCGAGCGGGTGGATCCCGGCGACGAGTTCGGCGGCGCGGCTCTCGATGGCGGTGGCCAGCTCGTGCAGCGCCCGCGGGGTGAAGGCGGCCGCGACGGCCCGGCGCAGCCGGGAGTGGTCGGGCGGGTCCTGGTTGAGCATCATCGTCCGGGCGAAGTCCAGGTCGGCAGGGGAGTCCGGGTCCCGGATCTGGGTCGCGCCCAGGTGGGAGGAGAACAGCTCCGGGCTGCGGAGGACGTGCTTGACGTCGGCGTGCCGCAGCACCGCCCAGTACCCGGGCCCGGCCGGCCACGGACCCACCGCCGGCTCCTCCACCCACCACACCGGGGCCGCGCTCCGCAGCTCCCGGAAGAGCTCGTAGGGCACGCCTTCGGCGTAGGTCCCGGGCAGGAAGACCCGGTTCACGTGTGCCTGGTCGAGGGTCACAGCGCCCGACGGTACGACAGACCGGGGTGGCGCGCCAGGATGCCGGCGGCGGCGGCGACCGCCCGCCCCGCCCACCGGCCGTCCGACCGTGGTGTCGGTGCAGGTCAGTAGAGTCCCGGGCATGACGATGACCACTCCGCCGCGCCCTTTCGACGCCGAGGCGCTCTTCCTGGGGCTGGCCGCGCACCGGGGCACCACCACCCGGCTCCACCCGCGCCCGGGGACACCCGGCGTGGCCGACAGTTCCGTGGGCGGGCCGCTGCTCTGGCCCGCGGACGAACCGTGGCCGGTGTGCCGCGAGGGCCACGGGCGGGGGCGGGGCCGGCGGATCGCGGACATCCACCGGGAGCGGCAGCTCCTCGCCGAAGTGTGGGCGCGGAACCCGGACTCGGGCCCCACGGAGGCGGAGCGGGGCCTGCTGACGGAGCTGCGCCGCCGCCACCGGGTCCCCGGGATCGCGGACACCGACCCGCTCCCCATGATCGGCGTCGCGCAGCTGTACCGGCGCGACCTTCCCGACCTGCCGGCCGGGCCGGACGGCTGCGACCTGCTCCAGGTGTTCTGGTGCCCCTTCGACGCCCACGGCCCGACGGGGTACGGGATGTCGCTGGACCTGCGCTGGCGCCGGTCGTGGGAGGTCGCCGACGTGCTCGCGGAGCCGCCGCAGCCGGTCGTGGTCGGCTTCGACGGCTACATGGCGGAGCCGTGCGTGCTGACCCCGGAGCAGGTGGTCACCTACCCGTTCGCGGGTCTCCTCCCGGAGGACCTCTGCGCGAGGATCGGCGCCTGGGACGAGGCCATGGAGGAGGCCGCGGAGAAGGCCGAGGAGGAGCGCTGGGCGGCGCGCATGGCCGCGGCCGCCGAGCGCGGGGGCCTGGACGGCTCCGAGGACGGAGGCGACGGTCCGGAGGAGGCCGTGAGCTACCAGTGCGACCTGTCCATCCCGCCCGGCTGGCGCGTCGGCGGGTTCGCGTCCTGGCATTCCACCGACCCCGCGCCGATGGACTGCCCGGCCTGCGCGGCACCGATGGAGCTGCTGCTCACCGTCGACAGCTCGGAGTGGGACGGCGGAACCGGGAGCTGGATACCGGTCGAGGACCGAAGCCTGCCCGGTGGTCCCGGCGGTCCTGGTGGTCCCGGCGGTCCCGGGGGTTCGACGCCCACCGAGGTCACCGTGGGCCGCTGGGGCGAGCTGAACGTCTTCGCCTGCCCCGCCGACCCCGGGCACCCGCACCGCTGGAGCATCCAGTAGGTCGCGGGCTCGTTCCCGCCCGCCCGCGCTGTGTCGTGCTTGACTCGCCGTGACGACACCAGCACAGTGCGAATCCATGACCACCGACCAGATCCTCCTGGGCCTGGGGCTGATCGCCGTGCTCGCGGTCGGCTCCCAGGTGCTGGCGAGGTGGCTGCGCATCCCCGCCCTGATCGTCCTCCTCCCGGTCGGCTTCACGGCCGGCGTGCTCACCGACGACATCGACCCCGACAACCTCCTGGGCCCGGCGTTCTCCCCGCTGGTGTCGCTCTCGGTGGCGCTGATCCTCTACGACGCCGGACTCGGCCTGGACCTGAAGCACCTCCAGGGGCACAACCGCAGGGTGGTGGTGCGGCTGCTCCTGCTCGGTACGGTCGTCACCTTCTTCTCCGCTGCCCTGCTCGCGGCGGGGTTGCTCGGGATGTCCGCCAGGGCGGCGCTGATGCTCGGGGCGATCCTCGTGGTCAGCGGTCCGACGGTCGTGGGGCCGCTGCTCGGCTTCGTGCGCCCGGTGGAGCGGCTCCAGTGGATCCTCACCTGGGAGGGGTCGCTGATCGACCCGATCGGCGCCATCCTGGGTGCCCTGGTCTTCCACTCGGTCGTCGCGAGCACCCACCCCGTCTTCGGTGAGCGGATCGGCGAGCTGCTGCTGAGCGTCGTGGCGGGGCTGGCCGGGGGCCTGGTGGGAACGGTGGTGCTGTGGCTGCTGCTGAACAGGTTCCGGATCCCCGAGCCGCTGGGCACCTCGGTGCAGCTCGCCACGGTGATCGGCACCGCGGCGGTCTGTGACGTGCTGCGCGACGACACCGGGCTGATCGCGGCGGTGGCGATGGGGGTGGCCGTCGCCAACCTTCCGGCCTTCGACGTCCCCTCGCGCAACCCGTTCTTCGAGACGCTGGTGCAGCTGATCATCGGGCTGCTCTTCATCTCCATCTCGGCGACGATCGATCCGGACTCGCTCAAGGGCGTGGTGCTCCCGAGCCTCGGTCTGGTCGCGGTCCTGGTCCTCGTGGTCAGGCCGCTGGTGGCGGCGCTCGCCACGGTGCGCACGGACCTCGGCCGTGGCGAACGCGGCTTCGTCGGGTGGATGGCACCGCGCGGCATCGTCGCGGCCGCCACCGCGTCGACGTTCTCCACCGCGCTGGTCCAGAAGGGAATCGCCGGGGCTTCGAAGATCCTCCCCGCCACCTTCCTGGTCATCGTCGCAACGGTGGCGGTCTACGGCTTCACCTCGGTGCCCGCGGCGAGGCTGCTCGGCGTCAGACGTCGCGCCCGTTCGCGGCCGTTGCTGGTCGGTGGCGCCCACTGGGTGGTGGAGCTCGGCCGGGCGCTGCGGTCGGCAGGCCTGGACGTGCTGATGTGGGCGGGCCACGAACCGGAGCGCGAGCTGATCAGGCAGTCCGACCTCGAGCTGGCGCCCGGCGAGCTGTTGGCGGCGGCGACCGGGCAGGGCGCCGAGCTGGAGGGCATCACGGCCGTGCTGCTGCTCACCGACGAGGACGACTTCAACGCGCTCGCCTCGACGATCCTTCAGGGCAGCATCGAGGGCCCGGTCTTCCGGCTGGGGCCGCCCCACGGCAGTCACGGGGTGGTGGCGCCGTACACGGGTGGGGAGATCCTCTTCGGCACCTCGCTGACCAGGCCCGCGCTGGCCCGGCGCTACGCGCAGGGGGCGCCCGTCGTGACGCGGCCGGGCGCGGAGGGCGTCCCGGCCGGGCACGACCTGCTGTTCCTGGTGCGGGCCGACGGTTCGCTGGCCCCGGTGACCGAGGGCGGCCCGCCCGAGAAGAGGGCCGGGGACGTCCTGGTCCTGCTCGGTCCGGACCGGCGGCCAGCACCGGACTGAGCGGACGCTCCGCCGGGGACCGCCGGGCTTCGCGTCATCCGCGTCATCCGCGGCGCTGCTGCTCGTCGAGCGCCTCGTCGAGCGTGGTGGCCGCCATGATCAGCGCGAGATGGGTGAACGCCTGGGGGAAGTTGCCGAGTTGCTCGCCACTGGGTCCGATCTCCTCGGCGAACAGGCCGACGTGGTTGGCGTAGGTGTGCATCTTCTCGAAGGTGTAGCGCGCCTGGCGCAGCCGTCCGGCCCTGGCCAGCGCGTCCACGTAGAGGAACGTGCACAGGCTGAAGGTGCCTTCCGAGCCGCGCAGGCCGTCGGGCGAGGCCGCCGGGTCGTAGCGGTAGACCAGGCTGTCGGAGACCAGCTTGCGCTCCATGGCGTCCAGGGTGTCCAGCCAGCCCGGACTCCTCGGGGCGATGAACCGGACCCGGGGGATGATCAGCAGCGAGGCGTCCAGGACGTCGCCGTCGTAGTGCTGGACGAGTGCCTGCTCGGTCTGGCTCCACCCCCGTTCCATGACCTGTTCGAGGATGGCGTCGCGGGCCGCCGTCCAGCGCGCGGTGTCCGCGGGCCTGCGGTACCTCTCGGCGAGGTGCAGGGCGCGGTCGAGGGCGACCCAGCACATCACCCGGCTGTAGGTGAAGTTCTGGCGCCCGCCGCGGGTCTCCCAGATGCCCTCGTCGGGCCGGTCCCACGTCTCGGCCAGCCAGTCCACGGTGCGGGCGAGCCCCTTCCAGCCGTGGTAGCCCGCCTGTTCGCCGAGCTCCTGACCCTCGGCCAGGGCGTACATCACCTCGCCGTAGATGTCGAGCTGCAACTGGTCGGCGGCGGCGTTCCCGGCGCGCACCGGGTAGGAGCCGCGGTAGCCCTCCAGGTGGCCCAGGACCTCCTCGGTGAGGTTCGGGTCCCCGTCGACCCGGTACATGATCTGCAGCCGCTCGCCGGGGGAGTGCGCCCGGTCGCGCATCCGGTCGCCGAGCCAGCGCGAGAACCTGGCCGCCTCCTCGACGAACCCGAGGTCCAGCATCGCGCGGACGGAGAGCGAGCCGTCGCGGATCCACGAGTAGCGGTAGTCCCAGTTGCGCTCGCCGCCGACCTGCTCGGGCAGGCCCATGGTGGCGGCGGCGATCGGGGCGCCGGTGGGCGAGTAGGTGAGCAGTTTGAGTGTGATGACCGAGCGGTTCACCATGTCCGGCCAGCGGCCCCGGTAGCGGGAGCTCCGCAACCAGGTCTGCCAGAAGTCGACGACCTCCCACATCTGCTCGTTCAGCACGTCGGTGTCGGCCGGCGCGGGTGCCTCGCCGTCGGGCCCGCAGACGGTGAACACCGCCCCGGCGGACTCGCCCGTGTTGAGGACCACCTCGCCGCGGACGTCGTCGCCCTCCCGCTCCAGGGGGAAGGTGGTCCGCAGGTGCGCGGTGACGCCCGGCGCGTGGAACGAGGCGCCCCCGGGGCCCAGCCGGAGCTCGTGGGTGGCCCGCCCGTAGTCGAACCGCGGCCGGCACTCCATGGTGAAACGGACGCTGCCGCGCACGGCCCGTACCAGCCTGGTCAGGGTGTGCCGGTCGGTGGGGCGGTCGGTGCGGTCGGGTGGCATCCAGTCCACCACCTCGCCGACCCCGTCCGGTGACATGAAGCGGGTGACCAGCACCGCGGTGTCCGGGTAGTAGAGCTGGCGGCGGATGTCCTCGGGGTGCTCCGGAGACAGCCGGAAGTAGCCGCCCCGGTCGTGGTCCAGTAACGCGGCGAACACGCTCGGTGAGTCGAACCTCGGGGCCGCGAACCAGTCGACGACCCCTTCCGCGGACACCAGGGCCGTGGTCTGCAGGTCTCCCACGAGGCCGTGGTCGGCAATGAGTGGGTAGCGCTCCATGGCGGTTCTCCGAAGGTCTGCCGGACTCCGTCCGATGAAAGTCCTTCTGCTGCCCACTGTCCGACATCTCCGGCCCGTGCGCGCGACGAGAGCGGGGCCGCCGCCCGACGGCGGCGGCCCCGCTCACACCGAGCTCCTCACCGGCGTTCTACCGGCCGACCGGCCAGCCGTCCGCGGTGGTGATGGTGCGGTGGTACGGCCCCTCCGGGCCGGTGGTGCGGTAGTCCTCGACCGAGCCGCCGGTACGGACGGTGGTGTCGCCGTCGTGCCGGTGGGCGGTCGGGCGCAGTGTGTGGTCGACGGTGGTGCGGTCGGTCACCCGGGCGCCGGTCGCGGTCGTGGCCTCGCGGTGGTAGCCGAGGTCCATGGTGGTGCGCTGGTCGGTGTTGCCGGCCGCGTCCTTGGCGTACCGGTACCCGACGTCGAGCGGCTGTCCCTCGTGGACGGTGGTGGTGCGGCGCGGACCGGAGCCCCAGGTGGCGGTGGTGCGGGTGAGGTCGCTCCGGTTGTGCACGGTCAGGTCGTTGCCGCTGTCGCGGAACTGCTGGGCGGAGTCGAAGGCGAGGTCGTCGCGGACCTCGGTGGTGACCCGCCCGTGCGAGGTCTGCACCCAGCCGCGCGCCAGGTCGTGCCGGCCCGCCGTGACGGTCCAGTCGCCGCTGCCGCCGCCGTGGTCGGCGAGGGCGGTGGCGATCGCGGCCTCGGGGGCGACCCGGTACTCGGTGAGCTGCCCGGTGGTGCGGGCGGCGCCGTGGTCGACGTCGGCGAAGAGGTTGACCTGGCCGCTCCAGAGGTCGTTGCTCTGGGCCTCGGCGGCGTTGACGGCGACGGCGACGGTGTGCGGCCGCCCGTCGACCAGGAGCCCGACGTAGGGGGTCAGGTCGAGCCGGTAGGCGGGCAGGTCGAAGGCGAAGATGCCGGGGGTGGGCCGCCAGAGCAGCGGGTCCCACCCGCCGGTGTAGATCACGGGGTACGGCCAGACCGCGCCGGCCACCCGGCCGTCGATGCTGAGCCTCAGCTCGCGGAACGGACCCTTGCCGCAGACGCCGGTGCCGGAGTTGGCGCGGGCGAAGTCGTCCGGCGCGGAGGCGTACGCGAACTCCTCGCAGGCGCCGCCGCCGCGCGCGTACACCTCGGCGGTGAGGCGTTCGAGGTTCGGCGGGAAGGTCAGCTCGCGGCCGGCGGAGGGGGCGGCCTGGGTGAGCCCGAACGCCCCGGTGGTCAGCAGCCGGTCGGCGGTGCGGGCGGCGGGCCACCGCGCGGAGGTGGTGTAGAAGGTGAGGCTCGCCGAGATCCGGAACACGCCGGTGTAGGTGTCGTCGGTGACGTTGGCGAGGTCGAACTCGAAGGGCTGCTGCCCGGCCGCGAACAGCGGGGCGTAGCGGGTGACGTCCCGTTCGAGCGACCACTCGATGCCGTCCTTGGACGGCTCGGGCGTGGAGGAGAGCAGCACCTGGACGCCGCCGACGCGGACGGTGAACAGCCGGTCGAACTGCCGGCCGGCGACCTGGCCGTGCAGGTCCAGCACGACCGCCGACCAGGGCCCGGCACAGGCGGCGGGCGGGGTGGCGGTGGCCGTGTACGGGGTGTCGGGCGGGCTGCCGTAGCCGTTGCGGAACGGCTGGTCGTGCATCACCTCGACGGTGCAGGAACGGGTGTCCGGCCGGGTGAGCGGCTTCATGGCGGTGAGCGGGTCGTGGTAGTCGGTGCCGAAGTCGGCGTGCGCGGGCCCGGCGGCGGCCAGCGCCCCGGTGAGGGCGAGGACGACGGCGCCGGCCAGACGGCCGACGCGGCGGCCGGCTCGGCGGATCAGCGGGTGGGCGGCCAACGGTGTCCCTCTCGGTCGGGGCGGAAGCGGACGGTCGGGCACGGGCATCCTTCCGGTGGTGGCATGCGCGCGTCAAGCACTCCCGTGCCCCGTGACCGGCCCGCCCCGAGCGCCTACGGCCAGCCCGTCGGCTTCGAGGTGGCGCTCGCCCCGGCCGCGATGATCGCCGCACAGGCTCGCCGGACCTCCGTGGCGACCCAGCCGGACGGCAGCGGGCCCCGCGCCCCGAGGGCGGCGGCCTGCCGCTGGAGCTCGCGCAGTGCGCCGCCCTGCGCGCTGGAGAGGCCCATCTCCTGGTAGTCGCCGAGGTCCGTACCACCGTCGAGGGACGTCTGCAGCCAGGGCGTGATGCTCAGCACGCAGTCCGCGAGTCGGTCGGCGGACGGCGGGTCGGCGGACGGCGGGCTGACGGACTGCGAGCCGGCGGACGGTGGGGGCGGCACCGTCGGTCCGGCCTCGCGGGGCGCCGCGGCGTGCCCGCCGCACCCCGACGCCGCCGCCGCGGCGGCGACGGCCAGCCCGACCGCGAGCGCGAACCGTTTCCGCATGCCCGCATTCTGGTCGCCGCCGGGCCACCGCACCAGAGTCCGGACCGCCCGAGCGGTCGGCGCGGTCCCGGCCGGCGCGGTCCCGGGCGGTCGGTGCAGTCCCGGCCGGTCGGCGTAGTCCTGGGCGGGCGGTCGGTCGGACAGGCCGACGAGCCGTCACACGGAGCAGGGCGCCGAGGGCGAAGTGCCGGTGGGCCGGACCGGACCGCACGTATGGTCGGGTGCATGGCCGACGAGATCTTCACCCACCCCCGACTCGCCGCGATCTACGACGCGTTGGAGCCCGACCGCAGTGATCTGGACCCCTACCTGGAGCTGGCCCGGCAGCTCGGGGCCCGGAAGGTGCTGGACATCGGCTGCGGCACCGGCGTGTTCGCACAGCGGCTGGCGGAGGAGGGGATCGAGGTCGTCGGCCTGGACCCGGCGGAGGCGCTGATCGAGGTGGCACGGGCGAAGCCGGGCGGCGACCGGGTCGCGTGGATCCGCGGCGACGCGACGGCACTGCCGCCGTTGCGGGTCGACCTGGCGACCATGACCGCCAACGTGGCGCAGGCCATCGCCGCGCCGGCGGCCTGGCGGACGACGCTCGCCCGGGCGCACCGGGCGCTGCGCCCGGGCGGCCACCTGGTGTTCGAGACCCGGGTCCCGGCCGCGCGCGCCTGGGAGCGGTGGAACCGCGCGGACTCGTACGCGGTGACGGCGGTCCCCGGCGCCGGCGCGGTGGAGAGCTGGGTCGAACTGGTCGCGATCGACGGCCCGTTGGTGACGTTCCGGTGGACGTACGTGTTCGCCGCGGACGGGGAGGTGATGACCTCGGACTCCACGCTGCGCTTCCGCGAACGCGACGAGGTGGAGGCCGACTTGGCGGCGAACGGGTTCGTCGTCCAGGAGGTCCGCGACGCCCCCGACCGGCCGGGCCGGGAGTTCGTCTTCCTCGCCCGACGACCTGAGGAGTGATCAGGAGGCGGGCGTCCCGGAGCCCTTCCCGGCGCCACCGCCACCTCCACCCCCGCCGCCTTTGCCGCCCCCGCCGCCCTGGCCCGGGCGGGTGGTGGGCTGGCCGGGCTCCGGGGGGAGGTGTTCCTTGGCGTTGTGACGGCCGGCGGGGGAGAAGACCGGCCCGTCCAGGCCGGGGACGCGGTGGGCGGCGATCCTGGCCTGCGTCTCAGGCTGCAGCAGGTAGTCCTGGAACGCCTTCGCCCCGGCCTCGTTGACCCCCGGGACCTTCGCCGGGCTGACCACCGCCGTGGCCATGACCCGCTGCAGCAACGGGTCACCGAGCACGAGCGGTTCGAGGTCGAGCGGGTGGGTTCGCAGGTACTCGCGGAAGGGCGTCAGGCCCCAGAGGGTGTAGCCGCGGGCGGCGGCGGCCGCGTCCATGGCCGCGCCGGTGGCCAGGCCCTGGTCGGTGAAGGCCGACCAGGGGAGGTGGGCCTCGGCGGCCACGGTGCGCATCAGGTAGCGGACGCCGTCGATGTTGTTGACGATCAGCGGCCGGCCGGCGGCGGTGATGCGGCGGAAGGCCTCGGCGAGGTCGGTGAGCCCGCGCACCCCGGCCGGGTCGTCGTGCGGACCGGCCAGGCACATCAGGTTGGCGAGGACGGTGTGGGGCCACTGCACGTAGCCGTCCGTGACCAGCCCGGTGACGTCCCGGTGGCCGAGGTGGGAGAGCGCGACGTCCGCCTCACCCGCCCGGACGGCGGCGCCGACCTCCTCGCCGACCGTCAGCTGGACCTTGAGCCCGCTGGCGGCCTCGAACTCCGGCAGCAGGACGTCGTACAGGCCGCCGTCGCGCACGGTGGTGACGCTCATCAGCCGGACGACGCCGGGGTCGGCGGCGCGCGGCGCCGCGGCCGACGGGCGCGCCGGGGCGGCCGACGGCGGTGGTGCGTCGGCCGTCGCCGGGCCCGCGGGCCGGCCGTCCGCCGAGCACCCCGCCAGCGCGGGCAGCGCCGGCAGTGCGAGTGCCGCCCCCGCCAGCAGGAAGCCGCGTCTGCCGCTCGTGCCGCTCGTGCCGCTCGCGCCGCCACTGCCGCCGTCCGTGCCCTGAGTGCCGCCCATGCCGCCCCGCCTCCGCGGCACCGGAACGTGCGGCCGTCCGGCGCGCGCCGCCGTTCGGCCGGGACCGCCCGCAAGTCTGGCAGCCGCCCGCGGGCCGCGGAACTGGTTGATCACCCAGTTCGCCGCCCGCCCGGCGTCAGCTCCGGCCGACGAAAGTGAAGCCGGCCTCGCCGACCGCGCTGCGGAGCAGCGCCTCGTCGAGCGGCTGGGCGGAGGCCACCGTGACCCGTCCGGTCGGCGCGTCGGCCGTGACCTCGGTGACGCCGGGGAGCGCGGACAGGCCGGCGCTGACCGTCCGCTCGCAGTGGCCGCAGCTCATGCCGTCGACGCTGAGGACCGTGGTGATGGACATGGGGATGCCTCCGTTGCCGTGCGCGTGTGACTGGGGCGCCGGTCACCGCCCGTGCGGGGCGGCGGCCGGCGAACGACGAGTCCAACCACAGCGCAGGATCGGGCGGCGGCCCAGGGACACGCCGCGCGGGTGGCACGTTCGAGTGGACCGTGGAACCGATCGGGCCGCCCGCCCGACGGGGCCGCCGGTCGCCGCCGGTCGCCGCCGGTCGCCGCCGGTCGCCGCCGGTCGCCGCCGGTCGCCGCCGGTACGCGGCGGCCCGGGGGCTGGTCGTGCGACCGGTCCGGGCCGCATTGCTTGACATCCTCAAGTATTCAGGTCTAGCGTTCAGGTATTGCTTGAGTAGATAAACCATCAAGCACATCAACACTTCTTGTCCAGCAGCACAGGAGCACTCCCATGAAGGCCATCACCTACCGCGGCTACGGCGGACCGGACGTCCTGGAGTACGGCGACGTGCCCGAGCCCAAGCTCGGCCCGGACTCCGTCCTGGTCCGGGTCGCCGCCGCCTCGGTGAACCCGGTCGACTGGAAGATCCAGGCCGGCTACCTGGACGGCGTGCTGGACGTCGTCTTCCCGGTCATCCCCGGCTGGGACGTCGCCGGTGTCGTCGAACAGGTCGGCGTCGGGGTCACCGAGTTCGCCCCGGGCGACGAGGTGATGGGTTACGTCCGCGAGGACATGGTCCGTCGCGGCACCTTCGCCGAGTACGTCGCCGCGCCCGTGCGCACCCTGGCCCGCAAGCCGGCCGCCCTCGACTTCGCCCAGGCCGCCGGCCTGCCGCTGGCCGGCCTCACCGCCTACCAGGCGCTGACCCGCGCCCTGGAGGTCAAGCCCGGCGAGACCGTCCTCGTCCACGCCGCCGCCGGCGGCGTCGGCTCGCTCGCCGTCCAGATCGCCGTCGCGCTCGGTGCGCGGGTGATCGGCACCGCCAGCGAGCGCAACCACGACTTCCTGCGCGGCCTGGGCGCCGAGCCGGTCGTCTACGGCGACGGCCTGGCCGACCGGGTCCGCGCGCTCGCCCCGGAGGGCGTCGACGCCGTGCTCGACCTCATCGGCGGCGAAGCGCTCCAGCTGTCGCCCGCGCTGCTCGCCGAGGGCGGCCGCTTGGCCTCCATCGCCGACGGCTCCGTGCTCGCCCTCGGCGGCCGGTACGTGTTCGTCCGCCCCGACACCGCCGACCTCACGGCGCTCGCCGAGCTCGCGGACGGCGGCCGCCTCACCGTCGAGGTCGCCGCGACCTTCCCGTTGGAGCAGACCGCCGAGGCCCACCGCCTCAACGCCGCCGGCCACACCCGCGGCAAGATCGTCGTCATTCCCTGACCCCCACCGGTCGACCCCCGTACCACCCGGAAGGAACCCGTCGTGTCCCTCGTCGTCATCGCCGACTGGCTTGCCGACACCGGCGCCGAGCAGCGCGTCGCCGACCTGCTGCCCGCCGTCACCGAAGCCGCCCTCGCCGAACCGGGCGTGCTGTCCTTCCGGGTGGTCCGCTCCCTGCGCGACCGGGCCGCGTTCGTCGTCTTCGCCGAGTACGAGGACGAGGCCGCCCTGGTCTCCCACCGCGAGAGCGGCCCCTACCAGGACCTCATCCTGGACGGGATCACCCCGCTGCTCATCGACCGCCAGGCCGAGGCCTACGCCCTGGTGTGAGGGTGCGGGGCAGCGGCTCCGACACCGCCCCGAGCCGCCCCGCCGGGAAGCGATGCCGAAGGCCCGGGTGCCGGTCGGTGCCGGCCGCCACCCGGGCCCGCGGCGTGCCGTCATCCGTCAGCGCCGGACCCCGGCTCCGGCGGGTCCTGGTCGACGGCGGCGAGCAGGTTCGCGATCAGAGGGTTCTGCTCGTGCCTGCGCCAGGCGACGGCGACCCGGGTGCGGGCGTCGCCGGGGGCCGTGCGGCGGAAGACGACCCCGTCGAGGCGGATCCGGCGGATGCTCGCCGGGGCCAGGGTGACGCCCAGACCGGCCTGCACGAGGGCGCAGAGGGTCTGCCACTCCACGGCGCGCTGCGCGACGTGCGGGGTGAAGCCCGCTGTTGCGCACAAGGCGATGATCCGATCGTGCAGCCGTGGACCGACCTCGCGCGGGAGCAGGACGAACGGTGACTCCGCCAAGTCCGCGAGCCGGACCGTTCGTCGGGGGGCCAGCGGGTGGCCGGCCGGGAGCACGGCCACGAACGGCTCGCGGAGGATCGTCCGGAAGCCGAGCTCCGGGTCGTCGGCGGGGGGTTCGCGCAGCAGCCCGACGTCGATACTCCGGTCCTGCAGGGCGGCGAGCTGGGGGGCCGTCGTCATCTCGCGGACGTCCAGTTGCACGTCGGGGAACCGCTGCCGGAACGTCCGGAGCAGGCCGGGCAGGACGGTCAGGGCGAGCGAGGCGGCGAAGCCGATCCGCAGGCGGCCCGCCCGGCCGCTGCCGACCGTCCGGGCCGCGGCGAGGCCGTCCGCGACGTCGGCGAGGGCCCGCTGGGCGGCGGGCAACAGTTCCCGGCCCGCGGGGGTGAGCGTGACGCGCCCCGGCTCGCGGTGGAACAGCGGGTGGCCGACCTTCTCCTCCAGCCGGCGGATCTGCTGGCTCAGCGGAGGCTGGGCGATGCCCAGCCGTTCGGCCGCGTGTCCGAAGTGGAGTTCCTCGGCGAGCACGACGAACGCGTGCAGCTGGAGGAAGGGGAGTTCCGGTCGCGTCATACCTCCAGTGATATCAGCCGACACCCGAGGGCGTATTGGACGTATCACGGCCGCCCGCCTAGCGTGCGGGCCATGACAGAGCGACGTTCGATTCTCAGCGGTTCGACCTTCGAGGAGCAGATCGGCTACGCACGCGCCGTGGTCGACGGGGACCGGGTGCACGTGTCCGGGACGACCGGCTTCGACTACGCCACCATGACGATCTCCGACGACGTGGTGGAGCAGGCCGAGCAGTGCCTGCGGAACATCGGGGCGGCCCTGGCCGAGGCCGGCTGCACCTTCGCGGACGTCGTGCGGGTGCGCTACCTGCTGCCGGACCGCGCCGACTTCGAACCGTGCTGGCCCGCCCTGCGCCGTTGCTTCGGCGAGGTCAGGCCGGCCGCCACCATGCTCGTGTGCGGCCTGGCCGACCCGCGGATGAAGATCGAGATCGAGGTGGACGCGCGGCGGGCCGCCGCGTAGGCGGGGGGCGGCGATCCGGCCCCGGCCGCGCGGGCGCGCGGGCGCGCGTCCGGACGGACCAGGGGGCGGGCGGGGCTCGGTTTCGGTCGTGTCGGGTCGGTTTACGGACCGTTCCGGGGCCGGTCGCCTCGATGTGCACGGATGGTTCCGCGGCCATGGCAACATCGATGTCAGATGTGACATATCACATTGCCTAAGAAGAGTGTCGGCCCCACACGGCATGCCTCGCCGACCATCAGGAGAACTCCCGTGCACCGAAGCGCCCTGACCTTCACCTCCCTCACCTTCACTTCCCTGGCCGTCCTCGGCGCCACGGCCGCGGCCACCCCGGCCGTGGCCGTCCCGGCGGCCGCCGTCCCCGACGCGGCTGCCGCCGCCTCCGCCGCCACGACGACCTGCGGCGCCCCCGTCCAGATGATCAACAGGAGGAACACCGTCTGCGTCACGGTCGACGGCGACTCCGTGCGCGTCTTCGGGACCAGCGCGCAGCTGTTCGCCGGAAGCCGCGGCCGGAGCTTCATCTACGACGTGTCAGCCTCCGTCGTCGGCGGCGCGTCCCTCGGCCGGGAGACCGGATCGGTGTACCTCGGCACCGGCACCGGCTACGTCAACGGCCCGAGCGCCGTCGCCCCCTGCGGTTCGACGGTCCGTGCGTCGTTCTCGCTGAGCGACTTCGGTACGCCCCCGCCCGCCTCCGTCGTGGAGGTGCCGGTCACCTGCTGACCCGCCGTCCGCTGCCGCCGGCCGGCCGGGCCCCCGCCCGGCCGGCCGGCGGTAGGCTACGGCGTGTGGCGGAGCCGGGTGCGGACCGTGGTCACCTGCCGGTGGTTCGACCCGCCACGACGCCACCTGGTCTGTGGCTGCACCGGAAGGAGAGCAGGTTGAGTACCGTCCCCGCCGGCCCGGGCGACTACCGCCAGGTCCCCAACCCGGAGCAGGCCCTCAAGTACGCGATCCAGCACATCGCGGGTGACCGTGTCGAGATCGTCGAGGGAGTGATCACCCCGGTGTCACCGTCCTGGGCCCACGAGACCGCCGTCGACCTGATCCGGGAGCAGATCGGGCCGCGGATGCGTGAGCTCGGCCTTCGGGCCGGCTCGGGCAACCTCGACCTGCCCGGGACGGAGAACTTCTACGTCCCGGACCTGGCGGTGGTGCCGGCCGAGCTGGCCAAGACCGAGGGCGCTCTGCTGCCCCACCAGACGCTGCTGGTGGTGGAGGTGACGTCACCGTCGAACGGCGACACGGACCGGACGGCGAAGCGGCGCCGGTACTCGCAGTTCGGCGCACCGGTCTACCTCCTGGTGGACCGTCAGGAGCGCACCTGCACCCTGTTCTCCCAACCCGGTCAGCTCGGGTACACCCTGGTCGAGGGGCCGCACCCCTTCGGCGCGGCGATCCGACTGCCCGAACCCTTCGATCTGGACCTGGACACCGGCGGGTTCTGAACGACGCCGCGCGCTCCACTGCCCCTGCCGTCCGGCGTCCGGACCGTTGCGGGGGACTCGCGGCCCCGGCTGGTCCCGGGTCCCGTCACCGGGCCGCCGGGCCCGGCCGGCCGAGGAGGTGGTGGGCCAGGGCGACGGTGGCCAGGAGGGCGAGGAGGGTGCAGACCGCCCACCAGCCGGCCTGCGTCCAGATGCGGGTGCCCACCCAGGATCCCGCGCTGCCGCCCAGGTAGGCGCAGGTCATGTAGGCGGTCCGGAGCCGGCCGTGGGCCTCGGGGTCCAGGGCCTGGACCCGGGCCTGGTTGGCGACCATGCCGCACTGCATCGCCACGTCCAGCAGCAGCGTCCCGAGGGTGAGGGCGGCCAGGCCCAGCGGGCCGCCGAGGGCGCCCGGGGCGAGGAGGACGGCCGAGGCCAGGACGCCGACCAGGCAGACGAGGTTGACCGGGCCGGGCCCGTGACGGTCCACGAGGCGGCCGGCGACCGGGGTGCATACCATGGTCGCGGCGCCGACGAGGGCGAGCAGGCCCACGGCCTGGGCGCCCAGCCCGTACGCCGGGCCGGTGAGCAGGAAGGCCAGGCACGTCCACACGGCGGAGAACCCGGCGAAGACGGTGGCCTGGTAGAGGCAGGAACGGCGCAACTGCGGCTCGGCCCGCAGCAGTCGCAGGGGTTCGGCCAGCAGCGCCGCATAGCGTTCGCGCGAGGCCGCCGGGGTGGTGGCGGGGAGGGAGCGAGCCAGGACGGCGACCAGGAGCAGGGCCAGGGCGGCCGCGGCCAGGTAGGGCGCGCGCCAGCCGAGCCGTTCGCCGAGGGCGCCGCTGAAGGCTCGGGCGAGGAGCATGCCGCCGGTCGAGCCGCTGAGCAGGGCCCCGATCACCGCGCCCCGGCGTCCGGCGGGCGCCAGGGCGGCGGCCAGGATGCCGACGATCTGTGCGCCGATCGTGGTCAGGCCGACGAGGGCGCTCGCGGCGACCAGCAGCGGCAGGGTCGGCGCGCAGCCGGCGGCCAGCAGGGCGAGACCGGAGAGGGAGAGCAGGGTGAGGAGGTAGGGGCGGTGCGGGAGCCGGTCACCGAGGGGCACCAGCAGGACGATCCCGGCGGTGTAGCCGACCTGGGTCGCGGTGACCACGGTGGCGGCCGCGTCGGGGGAGACGTGCAGCCCGGCGGCGATCAGCGGCCCGACGGCCTGCGGGAAGTAGAGGTTGCCGACCGCCACGGCGCAGGTGGCGGCGAGGACCGGGACCAGGCGGCGGACCGTCACGTCGCGGCCCGCTCCCTCCGGTTCCCCCGCGCTGTCGGCGCGCTGCGCGCCCTGGAGGTCCTGAACGGATGTCATGCGGCGAGTCCACGGCATCGGCGTCAGTGCGCCAATGGATGTAGCGTGGTGCTTAATGATCAGTTTCGTGCTCGGCGTCGAGGACCTTGCGGACACCCGGTTCGCGCTGTCGCCGTTGCACGAGACCCTGTTCAGCCTCCGGGTGCTGCAGGACCCGGGCCTGTCCGCGCTGCACCTGCCCTGGCGGCGGTCGGTGCTCGGCGGGCTGGGCGAACTCGACACCGGGCTGCTGATGGCCCTGGTCGCCCGGCGGCGGACCCTCCCCGACTTCCTGACCCCGACGCCCACGGTCTTCGCGCCGACCTTCGACGAGGAGCTCGCCGTCGTCCGGAAGGTCCACCCGGACCGTGTTCGCCACGACCTGCTGCTCGCGCACGCGCCGGACCCGCTCCCGGCGGCCCTGCACGCCGCCGCCGCGGACGACGCCGCGGCGGTGGCCGCGCTCAGCGGCGCCATCTGCGAACTCCTGCGCCGGTACTGGGAGGTGGCCCTGGCACCGCACTGGCCGCAGATGCGCCTCGTGCTGGAGGCGGACATGACCTACCGCGCCCGGCAGCTCGCCGTCGGGGGCGCCCGGCTGCTGTTCGCCGACATGCACCCCAACCTGCGCTGGGAGGGCGGCGTGCTGCACATCGACCGGATGATCGGCCGGCACCGCGTCGAGGCCTCCGGGCGCGGGCTGCTGCTCCTGCCGTCGGTGTTCGCGCACAAGCCGGCGCCGCCGGTCAGCCCGGACGAGGCGCCCAGGCTGGTGTACCCGAGCCGGGGCGTTGCCACGCTGTGGGAGGCGGCGCCGACCGCCGACCCGGCCGCACTGGTGGCCCTGCTGGGCGCGGCCCGGGCCCGGCTGCTCGGCCTGCTGGAGGCGCCGCTGCCCACGGTGGAGATCGCCCGCCGCCTGCGGGTCACCCCGAGTGCCGTCTCGCAGCACCTGCAGGTCCTGCACGCCGCGGGCCTGGTCACCCGGGCGCGGGACGGTCGGCATGTGCTGTACCGGCGCAGCGCGCTGGGCGACCTGCTGGCGGGCGGGGGCTGACTCCCCGTGGCCCGGTCCGGGGAGCGCGTCCTGAGGGACGCTCACCCGGGCGAGCCCCGGGGTGCCGGGTCGGGGGGCGCCGGGACCCGGGGTGCCGGGTCGGGTGCCAGGACCGGGGTGCCGGGACCGAGGTGCCGTGGTCGCCCCCGGTTCCCGGGCCCCGCTGTGCGCCGTCAGCGCAGGGCGACCGCCGCGCCCGATCGTTCGGTGGCGATCCTGACGGCGAAGCCCGCCAGCGCGGTGCCCATCACGTAGCGGTGCACGCGCTGCCAGAGCGGGTGCCGGCCGAAGAACCCGGCGACGGAGCCGGCCGTCACGATGAAGAACGCGTTGCCCGCGACCCCCACCGCGATCTGGGTCAGCCCCAGCAGCACTCCCTGCAGCCCGACATGGCCGCGCGTCGGGTCGACGAACTGGGGCAGCAGCGAGATGTAGAGGATGGCCACCTTGGGATTGAGCAGGCAGGTGAGCAGGCCCATCAGGAAGAGCTTGCCGGTCCCGTCCGGCGTCAACTCCTGGGGCGAGAGCGGGGATCGGCCACCCGGCCGGACGGCCTTCCAGGCCAGCCAGAGCAGGTAGGCCGCCCCGGCCAGCTTGACCGCCAGGTAGATCTCCGGCACCAGCGCGAAGACGGTGGCGATGCCGGCGGACACCGCGAAGAGGTAGACCAGGAAGCCGAGGGCGACCCCGGCCAGCGAGACCAGCCCCGCCCGGCGGCCCTGGGAGATCGAGCGGGAGACCAGGTAGATCATGTTCGGCCCTGGTGTCAGCACCATGCCGAGCTCCACCAGTGCGATCCCCGCTATTGCACCCAGCCCGATCACAGCACTACCTCCGTACGCGCGTTCGCCTGGACGCAACCTAGCAGCTCACGGCCACCGGAGGCTCAGAGTGTGAGATGGAACGCGATGGTTGCCACTTGAGCACGCCAGTCGTCAGCAGCGCCCGAGCGTCCGGTCTTCGCGCGTCGAAGGTCTATGGGTCAGCGGTATGACGGACCATCACGTACTGCAGCTCGCCGACCGCTGCGGTGTTCCGGCGACGACGCTGCGCTTCCGTACGAGCGATGGCCTGCCGCTGGCTGAACGAACCCAGGCCGGGTACCGTCGTTCGATTTGAGGGGGCAGGCTCGTGATTCAACTTCCAGAGGGCTCATGGTGGGACTGGGACGTTGTCGCCTGGGACGCCGCTCGGCTGCGGCTGGGCGCCGGCCACGATCTGTCGTACCACCACGGCCTGGAACTGGTCTTCGGCGACCCGCTCTTCGTCATGTGTCCGGCCACGTTCCAAGACCCGGTGTTCCGTGAACCGAGGCCGGACGAGATCCGGCTGGTCTCCGGGCAGGTCGGCGAGATGCCTGCGGTACTGGTCGCGTTCGAGGCCGATGCGGGTGGCTCCGAGCTCGCCTCCGGGCTGATCGGAGCCGGGCGGCTCGACGTCGTCCAGGGGATCGTCTTCCGGTACTGGCGGCAGAACCTGGCGGCCGGGGAGCGCCTGGCTCCGTGGGTGCGGCCCCCGGAGCCAGGCGTTCCCCGGCCCGTGCAGTCGCCGCGCTGAGCTTTCCCGCTTGCGAGCGGTCGTCGGCTCCGGTGGGGATCAGCGCGGCAGGGGCGGCGCGGTCGTACCGAAGGCGCGCTCGGCGGTGGTCACCACCCAGAGGGGGAACTGCTCGACGGGTATCGCCGGCGAGGCCGGGAAGTCGGGGCGGAGCGACGCCGCGGGGAAGAACGCGACCTGGCAGCGCCGGCACAGCCACGCCGCGCGCCAGACGCGGCGGTGCTGCTCCCACTGCGCCCTGGTCGGCGCCGCCCCCTGACCCTGCTGCGCCGCGCGGCGCCGGCGCCGGGTGACGGCGTTCGCGGCCAGGGCCGCGCCCGCCAGGATCGCGGCGAAGAGGAACGGGCCCAGGGTGCGGCCGGCCTGGTAGGCGGCGTCGGAGCTGCCGCCGTCGTCGGCGAGCAGTCCGCGGACCCCTCCCAGGGCGAAGAGGCCGGCCAGGCAGAAGAGGGCGATCGCGGCGCCGCTCATGCCCGGCGGCTCGGGCGGCGAGGACAGCAGGGCGCGCGTCGCCTCGTCCAGCGGCCGGTCGATGTCCACCAGGGACTGCGCCACGGTGGCGGACTCGTCCGAGGCGGTGCACTGCGGGCAGGGGGCATTCATGGGCGGGGTGGCTCCTGGGGAGAACTGTGGATCTTCAGTGAACGCGTAGTACACCACAGGGAGCTGACCACCCGTTCCACCGGACGGCCTCCGGCGCCGGCCCCCGACGTCGGCCCCCGGCGCCGCGGCCGCTACTCCGCCGCGGCGCGCAGCTCCAGGGTGCAGCACTTGACGCTGCCGCCGGCCTTCAGCAACTCGGTGAGGTCGATGGCGATGGTCTCGAAGCCCCGCGCGCGCAGCTGCCCGGCCAGCCCGACCGCCGCCTCGGGCAGGACCACACGGCGGCCGTCCGAGACGGCGTTCAGCCCGAACACGGCCGCGTCCTCGGCGGAGGCCAGCACGGCGTCCGGGTAGAGCTCCTGCAGGGTCTTGAGGCTCGCGGGCGAGAAGGCGGCCGGGTAGTACATGATCTCGGTGTCGCTGAGCACCGAGAGCGCGGTGTCCAGGTGGTAGTAGCGCGGGTCCACCAGCTCCAGGGTGACGACCGGGCGGCCGAGCACGCGCTCCGCCTCGGCGTGCGCCCGGCGGTCCGTGCGGAAGCCGGTCCCGGCCAGCAGGCGCCCGCCGACCAGCAGGTAGTCTCCCTCGCCCTCGTTGGTGAACTCGGCCTGCTGCACCCGGTAGCCGCGGGCGCGGAACCACTCGACGTACGCCGGGGCCTCGTCGGCGCGCTCCTCGTGCCGGAAGCGGGCCACCAGCGCCGTGCCGTCGACCACGGTGGCGCCGTTGGCCGCGAAGACCATGTCCGGCAGGCCCGGGGTCGGCTCGATCAGCTCGACGGTGTGGCCGAGGTCGAGGAAGAGCGCGTGCAGCCGCTCCCACTGGGCGATCGCCCGGTCCCCGTCGGTGGGCTTGGCCGGGTTCATCCAGGGGTTGATCGAGTAGTCGACGGTGAAGTGCGTCGGGCGGCACATCAGGTAGTGGCGCGGCCGGGCGGTGCGGGGGGTGTCCGCGGACATGGGCGGGTCTTCCTTCCGACGGGGTGAGCGGACGGGCGCCGGGCGGGTGACGGGGTGGGGTTCCGTCCGGCGGCATCGGTCGGCCCCCCGCAGGCTCCGGCACACGCTCGGAGGTTCACCGCGGGAGGTCGGTCGCGGAGAGCCTCCCGCCCGCGGCGATCAGGCACATGACCGGGGTGTGTACGGCGGTCGGACGGAAGTGATCCACCTCGGACCGGCCGCCGGGCGGGGGTGATGTTCGTCGGGTGGGGGGAGACGTTCGCCTCCTGGTCCCGTGACGGCCGCCTCGGCGCCCTCCCGGGCGGGGGCGAGGGCCGTAGAGTCCCGAGCGTGACCGACACAGCCGGCCTCGCCGCCGCCGACCTCGCCCCCACGACCGATCCGGCCGACGCCGACGCCGGTTTCGGCGCCACCACCGACGCCACCACCGCGTCGTGGCGCGAGACTTCGCGCACCACCGTCTTCTCGAGGTTCGGCCGGGCCGTCGACCGTGTCGACTTCCGCCTCCCCGACGGGGCGGAGGAGGTCTTCTACCTCAAGCGCGAGCGCCCGGCCGGTGCCGTGCTCGCCCTCACCCCGGACCGGCGCGTCGTCCTCGCCCGGCAGTACCGGCCGGGCCCCGGGCGCGTCCTGTGGGACCTCCCCGGCGGCTACCTGGACCCCGGTGAGCAGGCGGCCGACGCCGTCGCCCGTGAACTGCTGGAGGAGACCGGGTACCGGGGTGAGGTCGAGGCGGTCGGGGCCTACTGGCTCGACGCCTACACCGACGCCCGCCGGTACGCCTTCGTCGCCACCGGCTGCGTCCGGGTGGCCGAACCGCAGCTGGAGCAGACCGAGTTCATCGATGTCGTCACGCTCTCCCTGGACGAGTTCCGCTCCCGGGTGCTCCGCGCGGGACTGATGAGCGACACCGCCGCCGCCTACCTCGCCCTGGACCACCTCCGGCTGCTGTAGGGCGTGTCGGCCCCGCCTCGCAGCCCCCGCCTCGGACCCTCCTCGCCGCGGTCCGGGGCCCGGAATCGCCGGTCAGGGTGCACTTTGCCGTCGCCCCGTGTGTCCGGCCGGGTCGGTGGTCGGTCGCGTCCTAGCGTGGCCCGGAATGATCCGGGCGTTCCGCCGCCGGGATCCCGGTCCTACGGAGGCATACCAACCATGACCGTCAGCCTGCCCGAGCTCACCGGGGAGTACGTCCTCGACCCCGTCCACAGCCGGATCGGTTTCGTCGCCCGCCACGCCATGGTGACCAAGGTCCGCGGCGCCTTCCACAAGTTCGACGGCACCGCCCACCTCGACGGCGCCGACCCGGGCCGTTCCACCGGCCAGGTGGTGATCAAGGCGGAGAGCATCGACAGCGGTGTCGAGCAGCGCGACCAGCACTTGCGCACCAACGACTTCCTGGACGCTCCCAACTTCCCCGACATCACCTTCCGCACCACGTCGGTCGAGCCGCGCTCCGACACCGACTTCCGTGTGACGGGTGATCTGACCATCAAGGACACCACCCGCCCGATCAGTATCGACTTCGAGTACACGGGCAACGCCGTCGACCCCTACGGCAACCTGCGGGTCGGCCTGGAGGGGTCGGTGACCATCTCCCGCAAGGACTTCGGCGTGACCTGGAACGCGGCCCTGGAGGGCGGCGGCGTGCTGGTGGGCGACAAGGTCGTCCTGGAGTTCGACCTCTCCGCGATCAAGCAGGGCTAGCCCTTCGCTCGATCATCCGGCCTTGAAGACGGGCCTCGCGGTGTCGCGCCGACAATCCCATGAACCACCCCCGTGGTTCGCGTGGTGTCGCGGGGGCCTTCGGGCACCCCTCACTGGATCAGGGAGGTGTGGGGATGATCCGGTGATTCCGGGCAGACGTACAACTGCAGATTGTTGGTCCTGGAGATGTGAACCCGGGGCGGGTTCGCCACATCGGGTTTGTCGAGCGGGAGGGACTGATCCTCGTACGGGACCCAGCTGTGACCGCTGCCGTCCCATTCGTGCGAGGCGATCGTCAGCAGCGGGCTCATTCCGGCGCCGCAGACGGTGCAGAACCGAGCGATGGGATCGGTGAGGCCCCAGGGGGGCCAGCCACCGACCTTCCAGCCGGGGGCCATGGACAGGTCGTTCCCGTAGGAATCGTTCGGGGCAAGGGCGCAGACGTCGTCCGCCCCGGGTGCCTGCCAGCTGCGCACGCCCTCCAGCTGCTGGCGCAACTCCCTGTCCAGGTCCAGGGGGTTGGGGTACTCGGTGATGCGCTCCGGCGCGACGGTGCACGGCTCCGGCTCGTAACCGTCGTACTCCACCGCAGCCGGTTCCGGGGGTGCGGCGAGGACGTCGGTGACCTCGGCGGCGGTTCGCCAGAACAGCGCGGTCGGAGGCTTGTAGTCCGGCTCGTGTTCGAAGGGACACCACAGGACCTGGAGTACGTCGGCCTGTCCGGGCGCTCGCAGCAGGGGCACGTCGCGCACGTACAGCTGGGCCACGGGCACCATGGCGATCGGACCCTCGTGCCATTCGTCGGCCACGGGCCCGTGCGACTCGTCGTGGCAGTGGGGCCACGGTTCGTCGGTGGGCCACAGCAGGGGCCCGCCGACCGAGCTGTCGTGCGGTGACGGAGCCCCGGGGCGGGGATGCAGTCGGATCGCCGGGCGTGCCAGCGGAGCCAGTTGGGGGAAGACGGCGGTGACGTCGACCGGCCGGGGCGGGGTGGTGCGGATGTGGTTCACAGCGGCGATGCTGCCAGCAGCCTCTGACAATCGGCATGCCGATCCACGGACGGCTCTCGCGTGGTCGCGCCGCTCGTCCCCGATCTTCCGGTTCGGCCGCCGCTCCGGTGCGCACACCCTTGACGGGGTGGGGGATGCGGCGTGAGACTCCGGAGCGGGACTTTCTCGAACGCAGGTGGGAGCACGGTGAGGAACGCGGAACCGGTCGCCCAGGGCGCGGCTCACGCCGTCCGCCTGCTGCCGGTGCTGACCTGCCGTCGCCACATCGACCTGCTTCGCGTGTGCAGCAGCATGGCACGGCCGGTGCGCCGTTCCGAGGGCGGTCGCCGCCCGGTGGCCGCCCACCTCGGCTGAGCCCGACCCCCCCTCGCAGCCGCCGCCCGCCGCCGCTTCCGCCGACGGTTCCGCCCTGCCGGCGCGCGCCCCCTGTACCTTCCCCGCCGTCTCCGCCGACCCGTGGCGCGCCCTCGCGCGCGCCTCCGCAGCCAGGGAGATCTCATGTCCGCCTCGTACCCCTCCGCCGCCCTGCCCGCCTTCCGGGGCCGGATCGGCGGCGACGCCCGCAGTGGCCACCCCGCCGTGCCGCACCGCTACCGGCTCCACCTGACGCTCTCCTGTCCGGACGGACTCCGGCTCGCGGTGGCCCACAGCCTGCTCGGCCTCGACGACGTCCTCCCGGTGAGCGTGCTGCCGGCCCTGCCCGACGCCGAGGACGGCGGCTACCTGGCCCTTCGCCCGCTGTTCGAGGCCGCCTCGCACCACTACCGGGGCCCCGCGTCGGCACCAGCGCTCAGCGACGACTGGAGCGGACGGATCGTCAGTACCGACCCCCGCGGGATCCTCACCGACCTGGCGAGGCGGTTCGACCGCTACGGCGCCGACCTCCAGCCGTACGACGCCGGGACCGCGATCGAGGCGGTGGAGGCGCTGTGCGCGTGGAGCATCGGCGCGCCCGCCCAGCACGCGGGCCGGGCCGACGCCGATCCGGCGTCCCGCTCGGCGGCCCTGGACCGTCTGCTGGGTGGGCTGGACGTGGTCGAGCGCCGCCTGGCCGCGCGGGAGTACCTGCTGGGCGACGGCCTGACCGTCGCGGACGTGCAGCTCTGGGTGACCCTGGTGCAGCTGGACACCGTGCACCGGTGGCACCTGGACGCCGCCGCGGTGGACCGGATCGCCGACCACCCCCGCCTGTGGGCCTACGCCCGCCGACTGGCCGGCCACCCGGCGTTCGGGCACCACCTCGACCTGGACGGCATCGCCCGCCGCCACCACGCCGACTGCCGCGGCCGCGAGGGCGCCGGAGCGGCGATGCCGATCGTGGACTGGGCCGAGTACGCGCGGGGACGGGTGCGGCAGTCCCGCTGAGCGGGTGCGGAACCGGCGGGCAACCCGGGCAGCCGGGCCGCGGGACCGGCCTGAGCAGGCGGTCCGGCCGCTACGAGCGGCGCCCGCTGACGGAACGACACAACTGACGACGACATCGGCGTGCAGAGCCTGCACGTCGCGGATGATGGAGCCTTCTCATGCCGCCGACCTCACAGCCCCTGCGGACGCTGGGCTTCCTGACGATCGGGTTGTTCGACGAGGCCGACCCCGGCCGCGGTCACACGTCGACGCTCGAACTCATCGAGCTGGGCGAGCAACTGGGCTTCGACAGCGCCTGGGTGCGCCACCGCCACCTGCAGTACGGCATCTCCTCGCCGATCGCCGTCCTCGCCGCGGCCTCCCAGCGCACCAGCCGGATCGCCCTGGGCACCGCGGTCATCCCGCTGGGCTGGGAGAACCCGTTGCGGTTGGCCGAGGACCTTGCCACCGTCGACATCCTCTCCGGCGGCCGCCTCAACCCGGGCGTCAGCGTCGGGCCGCCGATGCACTACGACCAGGTGAAGTCCGCGCTCTACCCCGACACGGACGACCGGGAGGACTTCGGGTACGAGCGCGTGCGGCGGCTCCTGGACTTCGTGCGGGGTGAACCGGCCACCGGCTTCTCCGGAACCGAGGGCTTCGAGGTCTTCTCCGACCGGGTGCAGCCGCACGCCCCCGGTCTCGGCCGGCGGATGTGGTACGGCGGCGGCAGCCTCCGGTCGGCCCGCTGGGCCGCCGAGCACGGGATGAACCTGCTGACGAGCAGTGTGGTGAAGGCCGAGGAGTCCGAGGACTTCGCGCAGATCCAGCTCTCGCACATCCGGACCTTCCGCGACCACCACCCCGACGGCGAGCGGGCCCGGGTCTCCCAGGGGCTGGTGGTCATCCCGACCGACACCGCGACGCCCGAGCAGCGCGCGAAGTACCTGGCGTACGCCGACAAGCGGCTGCCGCGCACCAGGGCACCGCAGGGAGCGGGTCGCCTGATGTTCGCGCCCGACCTGGTCGGAACCTCGGCCGAGATCGCCGAACGGCTGTCCGCCGACGCAGCGTTCCGCGAGGTGGACGAGGTCGCGTTCGCGCTGCCCTTCACCTTCGAGCACGACGACTACGTCCAGATCCTCACTGACATCGCCACCCATCTCGGCCCGGCCCTGGGCTGGCGACCGGCCTCCTGAACGCCGACCGACGGGTGCCCGGGCCCCGTTGGCCCGTTCGCCGTGGGCCTGGTCGCCGGCGCTCCCCGGCGGCGCACCGCGCGGGCTCAGCCGCCGAAGACGGCGACCGGGTCCCCGGTGAGCCAGGTGTTGTCGATGCGCAGCCGCCGGATGAGCCAGCGGCGGCCGTCCCGCACCAGATCGACGGTGTAGGGGTTCTTCAGGAGGGCGTGGGTGCTCGGGTCGGCGCTGAGCAGGTGCTGGGCCTCGACGAGTGCCGTGAGGCGGGCGGTGTCCCCGTCGACGGCGATGCGCGGGTTGGTGACCTGGTGGGTGGTCTCCACCCTGCCGGTGAACATCGCCAGGATCGTGTCGACGATGGTGTCCCGTCCGGTCATCACCGGCGGCTCGCCGCCCCAACGCGCGGCGGCGGGGCGGAAGTCCAGCTCCGCGTCCTCGGCGAAGGCCGACGCGAACAGCTCGCGGTCCCTGAGGTCCTGGCCGAGCGCGAAGCGGTGGAGGGCATCGGTGATCTCGGCGCGGTCGCGCAGCTCGGCGATGACCGCGGCGGTGTCGCCGGGCAGTGCGGTGAGCGCGAAGTGGGCTGTGGTGGTGGGGGTTGCGGCGGCCGCGGTGGTGGCGACGGTGCCCATGGTGTCCTCCGGCTGTCGAGCGACGAGTGGTGCCGTGTTCCGGCTTCACCCGCCACTCTGCCGCTGCAGCCGCTGGCGACCAACGGCCTTCTGCGCAATGATCGTTAACCCAGGGTTGACGATCGGAGGAGTGCATGATCGAGCGGTACGAGGCGGAGGCGTTCCTGACTCTTGCGGACGAACTGCACTTCGGGCGCACCGCCGAACGGCTGCACGTCTCCACCGCCCACGTCAGCCAGACCATCCGGAAGCTGGAGCGGAGGGTCGGCGTGCCGCTGTTCCACCGGACCAGCCGGCGCGTCGAACTCACCCCGGTCGGGCGGCAGTTGCTCGACGAGTTGCGGCCCGCCTGGGAGAGCGTGGGGGCCGCGCTGCAGCGGGCGGTCGAGGCGGGGCGGGGCCTGTCCGGCACGCTGAACGTCGCCTTCGTCGGCGCCGCCGCCGCCCAACTCCTGGTCGGTGCGGCCCAGGTGTTCCGCGACCGGGCGCCCGACTGCGAGGTGCGGCTCCGGGAGGCGCAGCCCGGGCAGGTGGTGCCGTGGCTGCGCTCGGGCGAGGTGGACCTGGCGCTGGGCGCCCTTCCCGTCGACGCGCCCGGCCTCGTCACCGGCCCCGTCCTGGTGCGGGAGCCGCGGATGCTCGCCGTCCCCGCCGATCACCCCTTCGCCCGCCGGGGCGGCGGTGTCACGGTCGACGACCTGGTCGGCGTGCCCGTGGTGCGACTGCGGGGCCACATCGCCGCCATGCCGCCGGGGCGGGCGGACCGCGAGCCCGGCACTCGCGGCCCCGGCACCCGCGAGCCCGGCACCCGCGAGCCCCTCCCCGGGCCGACGGCCGACACCTTCCAGGAGGCGCTCACCCTGGTCGGAGCCGGGCAGGGCGTCCTCCCCGTCGGTGCGCACGCCCGTCGCTACTACGCGCGCCCGGACGTGAGCTACGTCCCGGTCGGCGCTGCCCCCCTGCTGGAGTGGGGCCTGATCCGGCCGGTCGACCGGACCTCCGCCCGCGTCCGCGCGTTCGCCGAGGCGGCGGCCGGCCTGGTGGACGCCGATCTGGTGGACACCGATCTGGTGGGGCCGGCCTGATGGAGGCCGGCCGGCGCTGCGTGAGGCAGGGTACGGCCGGGTGCGGCTCGGCAGGCCCGGCACCGCCCGCGTCAGACGGAGGGCCGGGCCGCGCCCAGGCCCTTCCGGTGGACGGTGGAGCTGTGCCGGACCGTCATACCCACCCGCAGGTAGAGGTCCAGCGCGCCGGTGTTCGAATGCGTCCAGAGGGTGCCGCTGCGCCGGCCCCGCTGCTGGAAGGTGCGGAACGCGTGCCGCAGGAGCAGGCGGGCGATGCCCCGGTTGCGGTGGTCACGGCGGACGGCGACCTGTTCGAGGTACCCCTCGCCGGTGTCGGGAAGGTCCAACGCGATCGCCGCGCCCACCAGTTGGTCTCCGGCGAAGGCCAGCACCGACATCGCCGGGGCGAAGGCGGGCCGCTCGACGGTGTGCCGGGCCCACTCCTCGTAGTCCATGCGCCGGGGCTGCCACTCGTCGAACGCGTCCTGGACGAGCCGGTGGGCGGCGCGCGCGTCACGCTCGGCGGCCGTGCCGCCGGGACGGAACGGCCGGACGGTGATGCCCTCGGGCGGTTCCGGCACCGCGGGCGCCGCCCCCTCGGCCAGGCCGAACTCCAGCAGCCACTCCGTCACCATCGGCTGGTAGCCGCGCGACCGCAGCAGGGCCACGGCGGCGGTGTCGCCGTCCGGGACGGTCTGGACGATCTGCCCGCCGTCCGCCTGTCGTGCCCGCGCCTCGGCCCAGTCCAGGAGTGCGGCGCCCAAACCGCGGCCCCGGTGCCCGGGATGGACGTCCACCTTGGACCGGCGGTTCACCCAGGCATGCGCGGCCAGGCGCCCGTCCGGGTCGTGGACGAGCAGGGTGTCCGACGCCGGGACCAGGCCCGGCCGGGCGAAGTCGGCGGCGACGCCGCCGGCGTCGGTCTGGGGCCGGCCGTAGAGCTCGTGCTCGCAGGCCGCGACCAGCCGGTGGACGGCGCCCAGGTCCTCGGCGCTCGCCGGGCGGGCCCGGTAGCCGGTCGGCAGTGCGGGTAGGAGCTCGGACATCGGCGGACACCCCCGGGGTCGCGGACGGCTACGGCCGTGCGGCGCCCGGCCGTGGGCGCCCCTTCGGCCCCAGTCTCACGCCCGCCCCCGGTCCGATCAACCGTGCCCGCGGGCGGGGGCCTCGCCGGCTCCGGCTCCTTCGCCTCTATCGCCCGGTTCGCCTGCTTCACCTGCTTCGCCCGGTTCGGTGCCGGGCAGGGTGTCCGGTCCGTGCTCAGACCTGCTCGAAGTGGAACGCCTTGATGAAGCAGTCGCGCGGCTGCGTGATGGCGAAGAGGACGCAGTCGACGACCGACTGGGCCGTCAGCGGGTCGGTCGCCTCCCGGGGGGTGTTCTCCCACTCGTCGGAGAGCGGGTCCGCGTTGTCGAAGTCCGGTGGATACAGCGAGATCACCCGGACGCCCTGTCCGCGCAGGCGCTTGGAGAGGATCTCGCCGAATCCGGCCTGTGCGCTCTTGGCCGCGTAGAAGGCGTCGTGGGCGTTCGACCGGTCGTGCCCGGCCGTTCCGCAGGCCGACACCATGGTCACCACGTCCGGACGGTCGGAGGCCAGCAGCAGCGGCAGGAAGTTCCGCACCGTCAGGATGGTGCCCGTCGCGCCGGAGGCGATGGTGTCGACGACGTCGTCGTCCGAGCCGGCGAGGAGATCCGGCCCGGTCAGCCAACGCGCACCGTTGTTGATCAGCACGTCGACGTGGTCGGTGCGTTCCGCGACGGCGGCGGCGAAGGCCCGGATCGAGGCCGGGTCGCTCAGATCGCAGACGAACGCGTGGACGGCCTCGTGGCCGAGTGCGCGGATCTCGGCCCGGACCGCCTCCGCCGCGGCGAGGGTCCGCGCCGAGAGGAAGACCTCCGCGCCGCTCGCGGCCAGGCGGACGGCCAGCGTCCGCCCGAAGTCCCGGCCGGCCCCGGTCACCACGATCCGTCGACCCGCCAGTGCCGTCGCTGTGGACATGCGTCACCACTCCTTGTGCCGGGCGCTCCAAGGGAGGGCCCGGCTGTCATGTTCCCGTTTGTCGATGAGTGCGGCCGGCGGCCAGTGGCCGCCCCGCTCGTTCGTTGTGGCCGTTCGCCAGGACCGCGGGCGATTCGCCCGGCAAGGATCCAAGAGACAGGGCTTACACCACAGGGCCGCGGAAACCCGCGTAGCCCAGGATGTGGAGCTTCTCGGACGGATCGAGCATGTACGGGATCACCTTGCCGGTGTCCGTGAACCCGAGCCGCCGGTAGAACGCCTGCGCCCGCGGGTTGTCCTCGTGGACGCCCAGGGTCAGCCACGCGGCCCCGGTGTGCTCCCGGGCGAAGTCGATCGCCGCGTCCATCAGGGCGACGGCGGGCCCGTCCGGGCCGCGGTGCGCAGGCGAGACATACACGCCGTGGACGTGGGCGTGGTCGGGGATGCCCGGGATCGGTGCGGCTCCGGCCGTCCCCACCCAGGCGCCGGACCGGTCCCGGGCGACGAACAGCGCCGCTTCCGCGGACGTCGCTTCCGTGGCCGCCTTCGCCTGCCAGAAGGCGTCGTCGCGGGCGGCGGCCTCGGCGAAGGACTCGCTGAACGCCTTCGGTGAGTCCCGCAGCGCCTCCAGCCGGATCGCGCGGAGCTCGCGCCACTCCCCGGCGGCCATCCGTCGTATGCGGTAGGTCATGGTCCTCGTTCCCTTGCGTGCTGCCGTCAGTTCTAGTGGATCAAGGTGGCACGGGCATCGGCCGGATGTCCTCGGCCACGGGAGGCGCGGGCCTACGACCACGGGCGTAGGACCGCGCCTCGGCGGCTCGACCAGCGCGCTCCGCCGAGGCGCGGGCCCCGGCCGGACCGGCTCCGGACCGGCTCCGGACCGGCTCAGGACCGGCTCCGGACCGAGGGGGGCGCCTGCCGGTCCCGGGAGCGGACCATGGATGATCTGCGCTGTGTTGTTCGAGTCCCTGTCCGTCGCCGCGCTGGTCGTGGTGCTGGTCTGCGCAGTCGTCCGTCCGTTCCGCTGGCCGGAGGCCGCCTTCGCGGTACCCGCCGCCGGCCTGGTCGTCGCGACCGGCGCGATCGGCCTGGAGGCCGCGGGGGAGGAGGCCGCCCGGCTGGGCCCGGTGATCGGCTTCCTCGCCGCCGCGCTGGTGCTGGCGAAGCTCTGCGACGACGAAGGGCTCTTCCACGCCTGCGGGACCTGGATGGCCCGCTGGGCCCGGCGGCGGCCGCGGCGGCTGCTCGGCGCGGTCTTCGCCCTGGCCTCGCTGATCACCGCGGCGCTCAGCCTCGACGCGACCGTCGTCCTGCTCACCCCGGTGGTGTTCGCCACCGCCGCCCGGATGGGTGCCCGGCCCGCCCCGCACGCCTACGCGGCCGCCCACCTGTCGAACACGGCCTCCCTGCTGCTGCCGGTGTCGAACCTGACCAACCTGCTCGCCTTCACCGCCACCGGCCTGACCTTCACCCGCTTCGCCCTGCTGATGACCCTGCCCTGGCTGGCCGCCATCGCGGTGGAGTACGCGGTCTTCCGCCGCTTCTTCGCCGCCGACCTCGACGCACCCGTCGAACCCGGCGACGGCCAGGACCCGCCCGAGCTGCCCCTGTTCGCGCTGGTGACCGTCGGTCTGACGCTGGGCGGCTTCGCGGTGGCCTCCGCCGTCGGCGTCGACCCGGCCTGGGTGGCCGCGACCGCCGCCGCCGTCATGGCCGTCCGCGCGCTGGCCCACCGCCGAACCACCCCGGTCGCGATCGTGCGCTCGGCGGCGCTGCCGTTCCTCGGCTTCGTCCTCGCCCTCGGCGTCGTCGTCCGCGCGGTCGTCGACAACGGCCTCGGCGACGCGCTCGGCGGCGTCCTCCCCGCGGGCACCTCGCTGCCCGCGCTGCTGGGCACGGCCGCCGTCGCCGCGCTGCTGGCCAACCTGATCAACAACCTGCCCGCGGTGCTCGCACTCGTCCCGCTGGTCGCGCCCTCCGGGGCCGGGGCCGTCCTGGCGGTGCTGCTCGGTGTCAACATCGGCCCGAACCTCACCTACGCCGGCTCGCTGGCCACCCTCCTGTGGCGGCGCATCGCCCACCACCACGAACACGACGTCCCGCTGCGGCAGTTCACCCTCCTCGGCATCCTCACCGTCCCCGCCGCCCTGCTCGCCGCCACCCTCGCCCTCTGGGCCGCCCTCACCGCCGTCGGCCCCTGACGGCAACCGCCCCGCCGGCGGTCGGGGCGCTCGTCCGGCCCCGCGCGCCGCTACCTCCGGCGGGTCCGACGCAGGTCGGCGGACGACCCCGGGAAACCCGGTGACGTTGACGGCCGGCCCGGGATACTGGTCGCCATGGATGAGGTCGCGGTCGTCGTCGCCCATTCCGAGCGCGCGACCCTGCGCGTCGGCGACGTGTTCCTGAAGGTGGACGCCGATCAGACGCGCATCGACGTCGAGGTCGAGGCGATGGCCCTGGCGCCGGTGCCGACCCCGGAGGTCCTCTGGCGCAGGCCGCCCGTGCTCGCCATCGCCGCGGTCCCCGGGACGGCGCTCGGCCGCCTGGGCGAGCCGTCGACCGCCTCCCCGGCGGCGTGGGCCGCGGCGGGCGCGGCCGTCCGGAAGCTGCACGATGCGCCGTTGCCGCCCTGGCCCGGCCGGGGCCTCGACGCGTTGACGGCGGAGCTCGACGGCGAGTGCGAGTGGCTCGTGGCGAACGGCGTCCTGCCCGCCGACCTGGTCGTCCGCAACCGCGAGGTCGCCGAGGCCGCTCTGCGGCCGTGGACTCCGGTCTTCACGCACGGCGACCTGCAGATCACGCACGTGTTCGTCGACGGCGACGAGATCACCGGCATCATCGACTGGTCCGAGGCGTGCCGGGGTGACGCCCTCTTCGACCTCGCCACCCTGACGCTCGGACACGAGGAGCGCCTCGACGACCTCGTCGCCGGCTACGGCGCCGACGTCGACCTCGACGTGATCCGGGGGTGGTGGTCGCTGCGGAGCCTGCTGGTGGTCCGCTGGCTGGTCGAGCACGGCTTCGACCCGTCGGCGCCGGGCTGTGAGGTCGACGTGCTGCGGTCCCGGCTGTGAGGCGGTCCCGGCGCCGCGGCCGGCGCGCGGCGTAGCCCGTCCTCGTCGTAGCAGCGGCTCGACCTGATCGGAGGTCTGGGTCGGTACGTGCCCGGCTCCAGATTAGTAAATGAACGGCCATTTACTAACTGTGCTACTGTGGATCGCGAACGGAGGAACCCATGCCACGACCACGCGTCACCAGCGACACCGCGATCCTCGCCGCCACCGGGCGCGCCATCGGCGCGCACGGGCCGGGCAGGCTCACCCTGGCGCACGTCGGCGCCGAGGCCGGCGTCTCCCCGGCGACGCTGTCGCAGCGCTTCGGGTCCAAGCGCGGTCTGCTGCTGGCGTTCGCCGCGGACGCCGCCGCGAATGCCGCCGAGCCGTACCGGAGGGCGCGGGCCGCGCACGACTCGCCGCTCGCGGCGCTGCACGCCGTCGCCGACGAGTTCGCCGGCTACATGTCCACCCCCGAGGAGGTGGCCAACCACCTCGGCATGCTCCAGCTCGACCTCTCCGACCCCGAGTTCCGCGCCCACGCCACCGCGCACACCCGCGCGGCCGACACGGCACTGCGGGAACTGCTCGACGACGCCGTCGCGCTCGGCGAACTCCCGCCGGGCACCGACGTGCCGCGCCTCGCACGCGCCGTCAGGATCACCACCGACGGCTCCCTGCTGCGCTGGGCCCTCACCGGCGACGGCGACCCCGCCGCCCTTCTCCACGACGACCTCGACCACCTGTTCGGGAGGACCCCGTGACCTTCACCGCCACCGTCTTCATCGGCACCAGCCTCGACGGCTACATCGCCCGCCCCGACGACGACATCGAATGGCTGACCTCGCGCGGCGAAGGGGCCGGCGACATGGGCTTCTTCGCATTCCTCGACACGGTCGACACCGTGATCATGGGCCGCAGCACCTACGACAAGGTCGTCGGCTTCGGCGAGGAGAACTGGCACTACGGCGACCGCCACGTGGGCGTCCTGAGCACCACCCTCCCCGAGGACGCCGACCCGCGCATCACCGTCTACCGCGACGTCGACGGCCTCCTCGCCGACCTCGACGAGCGCGGGACCAAGCACGTCTACCCCGACGGCGGACGCCTCATCCAGAGCTTCGTCCGCGCCGGACGCGTCGACAGGTTCATCATCAGCATCGCCCCGGTCCTGATCGGCGCCGGCCACCGGCTCTTCGGCGAACTGCTCCAGGACGTCCCGCTGCGCCTCGACTCGGCCACCGACGCCGGCGGCGGGTTCGCACAACTGCGCTACACCGTCGAGAAGTAGCGGCGTCGTGGGTACGGTCTTGGGGTGTGTCTGAACAACCGCCGGGCGCGAGTTGTCAGGCACGCCCTGGCCAGCAGGGTCGGGCCCCTGTGGATGGACGATGTCGTGGAGCTGACCGACGCGGGCCTGGACTTACCCGTATCGGCCGGGCTGCTGGGGGTCTTCGCTCGCCCGCACGACGAGTCACTGTCGGCGGGCGGGCTGCTCGCTCGTCATGCGGCAGGGGGCGGACGGACCGCGGTCGTCACCTCCACGTGGTCCCCAGGCACCCATCGGGTTGGGGAGTTGGCCGAGGTATTGCGGATCCTCGGCGCGGGCGAATCGAGGTTGCTCGGCAACGCGGACGTCCGGGTGACGAAGTTCGCGCCCGCTGGTGCGATGTCTCGCTTGATGCGGCGGTGCGCGATCTCGTCACTCGCATCTGTTCTCCGCATGCTGCAGCACCGACACCAGCATCAGACGAGCCAGCGACGGACCACGACGCCCGTCAGCGGGATACCACTCCTCGAAGTCTCCGTCGGTGCACAGCCCGTCCAAAAGATCCTGAACCCACATCGCCGCCGTACCGCGCGGGTTGCTCGCCCGAGCCATCTGCACGGTTAACACCGGATCCCGCCCGGACCGGTGCCCTGTCGCCACCGCAGGCCCACCCCTCTGAGCAGCCCGAATCTCCAGGCCAGAACAACAGGCAGACATGCTCAGCGGCCTCCGAGGGCTGCAATCTCACTCTCACCGGCGAAGATCACCAATAGCATAGGGAACTCGCGTCAGAGCCAGTCTGCCGCGTCTACTGACAACCCGACGAGCCGTGGTCGGAGCGCATCTTTTAGAAGTGCGGAACCGGGCAGTCGAAGGAACGGGGGCAGCATGCGCTGTATCGGCTGTACCGCCCCGCCCTCACTCGTCGCGGACGGTGCGACGACCACCATCGGGCGTACGTGACGAGCAGGAACTCCACACCCTGGTATCGGCGTTGGCGCGCCCTCGCTCGCGCCACGACGCCGCCGCTGACCTCCGCATGGTGAATGTCAAGGGCGGTGGTCTGTGCGCCCGTTGCGGATCTCCCACCTCGCCTCCAGGCTGGAGGTCGACCACATCACGCCCACAGCCCAGAGCGGTGAGGCCGTGGCCGGGAACGTTCAACTCCTCGGCCTGGCAATGCCATCAAGCAAAGACCCGGGCGGAGTTTCAATGCGCAGCACCAGTTGCCTTAGGCCAGGCATTCTCCAGCGATGCCTCGTCAGGCGCCTTCACCTCTTCCACTGGGAGCACATCTGCTAGCACAAAACCATGCAGGCCGGAGATATTGAATCTCTCACGCTCCGATTCATCCATGGGGCGAACTAGGGCAATACCCGCATCGGTGTCAATGGCGGAATAGCTATTCCCGTCAACGGTGAGAAATCCGGTAGGGGCCACCTCGGTCGTAGAAGCCGTATCACCCGACTCGATCAATTCGACACCGCGCGACAGGCCATCGATGAAGCGCCGGAAAGTAAGAGTCGACAACCCCTTGAGCTTATCTGCTACAGATAGCGCAACCACTATTTCCGGGGTATTCATTTTGGATCCTCAGGTTCTGACAGCTCCCGCACTTCCACGGTGTCTCGAATTTCATCTAGTCGCACAACTGCCCCCTCGGCAATCTCGCGCTCGCCATTCCTGATACCTTCCCCGCCCCTGGAGGACAGTCTGAATCGAAAGACGCCAAAGACTATTTGATCGCCCACCATTCTTGGGGTTAGAACGGCAAACAGGAGAAGGACTACGCCGAGCGTCAGCATGGTGCCCGCCATGACGGCGTTAATCTCCAGGAAGAATCCGGCCAGTGCCGCGAGGACCAGAATCCCTCCAAAGACGGCAAGTAAGATGATAGGCTTCGGATTATCGCTAGGCGAATTAGAGCTAGACACGGTTGCCTCCCTAGCAAGCACAAACCTGCCACTGTCATTATCTGTCAGTGGCACATTATTGAACAGGGTCGTCACCAAAGTCACCGAATGGGGTCGCCGCGTCGCAGTCGGTGGTGAATCTGGTTTGTCCTCCGCAATGCATCGCGGAGGGCGATTTGCGTTGGACAACGAGTGATCGTCGTGCAGGCTTGCCAGCAACTTGGCCGATGCTTCGCCTGGCTACAGTAGTACTCCAGCTGTAGATCTTGATCTTTACGGTCGCTGGGCGGTTTGTCGCTGGTAGTGGCTGGTGCGGGCGTGTGCTTGGTGGTGGCGCCGCCATGTTGACCATCGCAACTGGTGGGCGAGGTCGCGGACGGGCTGGAGTAGCAGGGTGGTGAACAGGCGTCGGATCTCGCTGCAGGTCAGCGGGATGAGTTCGCGCGATGGGCCGCTGGCGGTTCGTTCGATGGCGGCGGTAATGGCGAGGAAGGCATGCGCGAGCATGGCCAGGGTGGTCCAGCGGTGCCAGGAGTTCCAGCGGCGGACCTGGTGTTCGTCCAGTCCGGCCAGGCCCTTGGCGGCTTGGAAGCCCTCCTCCACTGTCCAGCGGCGGCCTGCGACCTTGACCAGCGTGCTCAGCGGGACGGGGCAGGGCGAGTAGCAGCGGTAGAAGGGGAGTTCACCGGTGCGTCGGTTGCGCCCCCCGGCTGGACGCGTTCGCCGAGAACGGCCTGGCGTTCGTCCTCGGCGGCACGCCCGGGAACCACTACAAGGGCTTCGTGAACGCCCGCGGCGAGCTGGTGATCAAGGCGGACAACCGGATCTCGGACACCTTCGGCGCCGGCCTGGTCCGGTTCGACGACGACTACCTGCACGGCTACCTGGACGCCGCCGGGGAGGAGGTCATCGAGCAGCGGTACGAGTGGGCCGAGGACTTCGACGAGGGCGGCGCGACGGTGGCCCACTTCTTCGACCCCGGGGAGGACGACGACCCCGAGGCGGGTGCGTCCGCCGAGGCGCGACCGCCCGGCCGGGCGTGGGGCGTCCTGCGCGCCGACGGGCGGTTCTTCCCCGTCGACCACCCCGAGCCGCTCACCGACGTCGACGGCTGGATCCTCGGCTTCAGCGGCGGGCTGGCACCCTTCGCCACCGGGGACGGCGGGACCGCCCACGTCGACCGCGACGGCCGGGACGTCTGCCGGGTGCAGCCGTCCGCCGACGGCGACGCGCTCCGCATCGTCGACCGGGCCGGTACGACGGTCTGGGAGACGGCGGCGACCGCCGGGACCTTCGAACGCACCGGGATCACCCACGCCCGGGACATGGCGGGCTACCTGGCCTACCCCGGTGCCCCGGAGCGCGACATCGTCGACCTCGCCGGGGAACTGCTGGCCGCCGAACCCCGCCGGTTCGAGCCCTGCGGTCTGATCTTCGACGACCGCGAGGACCCGTACGAGCTCCCCGAGGAGGAGGACGAGGACGCCGACGGCACCTCCTTCGGCGCCGTCGGCGTGGTCGCGGAGGTCAACCTCTACGCCGAGCACCAGCACGCGCTCCCGTACCTCCAGGAGTGGACGGTCGAGCGGTTCCAGGAGATCGAGGCGGACGCCGTCGAGCGGCTGAGCGCCCGGTTCGGCGCGCCGCTGCCGGGGGTCGAGGTCTACCTGCGCAGTGGCGACGGCGAGACGTCCACGGTCTGGGGCGTGGGCGGGCGGCGGCTCGTCCTGCAGTCCTGCCTCGTGGTCGGCGACGGGGACGTGGAGATCCAACTCTGGCTCGCCGCCGTCGAACCGGAGCCGTCCGACATCCAGGCCGAGGCGTAGGTCGCCGTGCGCCGCAGGGCGCCGTGAGCCGTCAGCCGCCGTGACACGCCCCGACATGACACCACCTCCGGACGAGAGCCCCGCATCGATGACCGGCGCCGTTGGCACTTCGGCCGGCTGAAGTACGGGGCGCCGCCGAGCGCCCCGGCCCAGGTGATCCGCGACGACCTCGACCGGCTGGCCGGCTCGACACGGGCGCGCGGTGCCTGCTGGCCCTGGAGGCCTGCCTCGACGACCCCGCGCCGGACCGGGCCGCTGCCCTCGCCGGGGCGGGTGCCAGCTGCACTGCGGTGAAAGATCGTCAAGTTCATCTACCAGTGGATCAGTTGATACTTCCCAACCCGTTCCCCGGTGCGGTGGCGACTGCTACGCTCCCGGTCGGCTGACCGAGCCGAGATCCTTCTCCTTCGTGCCCTCGATGGGAGGTGAGGGAACATGTTGAGCTTCTCCAGTCAGGTTGGGAGCACCGCCACCGGCGGTGCGTTCGTCCAGGTTGCGCCGGGAGCCAGCACCACCTGTGGCGGCGGCAACTGCTGCTGCAGCTCGTGCTGCAGCTGGTAGTCACCGGTGTCGGGCGGGGGCGGCTGCCGGCGGCCGCCCCCGCCCGACTCGCACGCCGCAAGCCCGCACGCAGCCCATCAGCACCCGCACACCAGCACCTCGCGCACCAGCACCCGCACGTCCGAGAGACCGCACATCCCGTTCGCCGCACAGCCGCCCGTAACCCTCGTCGAGCGAAAGGCCGAGATGTCACTGAAGGACTCCGAAGAGGCCGTGTCCGACTACCTGGGCCGGAACGCCCACGTGTCCACCGTGGCGGCGTTCGGGCAACAGCACACCTCCGTGTCGATGTACAGCGCGACGACGGTGGTGCGGGCGCCGGAGTCGGTGGTGCGGGGCCGGTGGAGTCCGGCCGTGCACGGCTTCGTGGGGGAGGAGTTGCTGCTCAACCACCGCCGCAGCGGCCGGGACCTGGGCATGCAGCTGGGGGTGTCGCGGTTCTACGGCCACGACGCCGTCCTCTCCAGCGCGCACAGCGACCTCCAGGAGCGGCTGGACGGGGCGATCGCCCTGCCCGCGCACCGGCGGCTGCGCGCCGGCCTCACCACCACGGTGGCCGCGCGGCGCAGCGGCCGGGGATTCTCCGGGAAACCCGTCGCCCTGGACGAGTTGGCGACCGTCCTGTGGCACGCGCAGGGCGTCTCCGGCAGCCTGCCGGTGCCCACCGCCCAGGACGGCGACGCCGCGGTGGCACTGCGCAACGCCCCCTCCGGCGGCGGCCTCTACCCGGTGCGGCTCGCGGTCCTCGCGCAGCACGTGAAGGGGCTGGCACCGGGCGGGTACGAGTACCAGCCGCACAGCCACACGCTGCTGCCGCTCGGCGCGACGCCGTCCCCGGTCGACCTGGCCCGGCAGCTGTTCACCGCGGACGTCGAGCTCGACAAGGTCGCCCTCGCCCTGGTCTACGTCTACGACCTGTACGCCAACTCCCAGAAGTACGGGGACAGCGGGTTGGTCTTCGCCCTGATCGAGGTCGGCGGGATCTCGCAGAACGTCCATCTGGCCCGGACCGCGCTCGGCATGATCGGGTGCGACCAGGGCGGGTACGACAAGCAGACCCTTGAGAAGACCCTCGGCTGCGACGGCACGTCGCGCCATGTCGTCCACCTGACGCTCCTCGGACACGGAGAGGCCTGATCCATGACCGTCGCACCGTCCGAGCCGGGGATCGTCCTGGCGACGTCCGTCCGGCTCCTGGCCGTCGAGCCGGGGGTCGTCCGGCTGCGCTGGGGCATCTGGAACTTCTCCGAGGTCAACGTCGATCTGCGGGCGGAGTCCCCCGCCGTCCGGGCCGCGATGACCGCGCTGTTCGAGACGCTGGCCGCCGGCAAGCCGGCCGACGGGTCGTTCGCGGAGGCCGTCGACCTGACGCCGGTCGAGCGGGCCAACCTCCGGCTGGCCGTCAACGAGCTGCGGCAGGCCGGGTTCCTGGCCCACGACCGCCCGTCCGAGCACGGCGCGGAGATGGCCCGAGCGCTGCTCGGCAACCTCGACCTGTACGGCGCCGGCGAGTCAGTCGACGCCACGGTCGGCTTCGCCGCCGACTCGCCCAGCGCCACCGCCTACCTCGCCGGGCAGGCGGAGACCCTCGGCGTGCCGCTGGAGCCGCTGCCGGCCGACTTCCTGGACGGGCTGCGCAGCGCCGACCTGACCTCCGGGATGGGCGGCCTGGCCGCCGCGGACGCGCTGAAGCGGCTGAGCGCGGCCGTCGAGCACTGCGACTCGCTCGTCGTCCACCTCGGCCAGGCCTCGATCCTGACCCTGCGCAACCTCAACCGGCTGGTCTGCCATCTGGAGAAGCCGGTGGTGGTCGGGCTGGTCGACGGCCCGTTCGCGACGGTCGTCGGCGCCGAGAGCCCGCGCACCGGCTGCCTGGAGTGCTTCGAGCAGCGCTCGCTGGCCCGGCTGGAGGACCACATCGGCTACCACGCCTTCGTCGGGGCCGGCGCGGCCGCCGGCACCGGCCGCGCCAACGGCGTGGAGTCCCTGATCTGCGCGCACCTGGTGAACGAGGCCGTTCTGCTGCGCTCGCTCGGCACCTCGCGGTTCCTCGGTCGGGCGCTCAGCGTCTACCTGCCGACGTACGAGATGCAGGCGCAGGACGTGCTGCGCATCGGCACCTGTCCGGCCTGCGGCCACGTGGCCCGGGACATCGTGCGCGAGATCAACTTCAGCAGCCGGGTCGTCGTCGACCGCCACGTCCGCGAGGCGCTCGGAGGTGACCGATGAGCGGTATCCCGACCCGTGGCCACCCGGGGATGGCCGAGGCGCTCGCCCGGTACGGGCGGATCGGCGGGAACCAGGGCGGGATCCTGCCCGGCATGCTGGTCTCGGTCGCCGCGATCGACGGGGAACCGTACCTGCGCTCGGCGACCGCGGCGATGCCGCAGTACCACCGCCTGGCGCTCGGCGATCCGCATCTGCAGATGCAGTACCACCTCGCCGGCTACGGCTCCACCAACGAGGAGGCGGTGACCAGGCTCACCGGCGAGTCGGTGGAGCGCTACGCGGCGATCATGGCGATGCCGCTCTTCGCGGACCGGATCGAGTACGCCTCCTACCGTTCGCTGTCGTCCCGGCACCGCTGCCTGCCGCTGGAGCTGCTGGGCATCTTCGACGCCGAGCAGCAGCGGGTGCTCGCCCGGATGATGCACCGCTACTCGCCCGAACTCCCCACCGAGGACGACGTCATCGCGTGGATCGCCTGTCCGTCGCTGACCCGGCCGGGGGAGGAGGTCTACCTCCCGGCGCAGCTGGTGTTCCTCGGCTTCCGCAGTGACGCCCGGGCCGGTGACAAGCTGTTCACCCCGTCCTTCTCGACCGGGACGGCCGCCCACGTCTCGCTGGACAAGGCGCTGCTCGGGGCGCTCGTCGAGGCCGTCCAGATCGACGCCTTCGTGCTCAACTGGTACACCGGGGCCAAGGCGCCGCTGATCGACCTGGACGAGGACGGCCGGGAGCTGCTCGCTGCGGCCGGGCTGGCGCCGGACGGGCCGTACGAGGTGCGGGCGAGCTACCTCACCCGGCCGGACCTGCCGCTGCCGAACATCGGGGTGACCCTGGTGCGCCGGGACGGCAGGCTGCCGTACATCGCCTTCGGGCTCCAGGCCGACCCGCAGCCGCGGCAGGCGCTGCTGCGCGGGGCCGCCGAGGCGACGGCGATCCTCGGCATCGGCATGTTCAGCACCGTCTTCGACCTGCCCAACGTGCACTTCGCGCAGGCCGGTTCGGCGTACACCGACCTGGACACCAATGTGCTCTGGTTCGCCGCGCCCGGGGACGCCGGGCGCAAGCTGGCCGCCGTGGAGAGCCGGACCGCCGGTCGGGTCGACTTCGCCGGACTGCCCGGCTACGCGGCCGACGACCGGGCGGCGATCCACCGGCTGCTGACCGAGCTCGCCGGGGTCGGCGAGTGGGCGGGTTACCTGGACATCACGCCGCCGGAGCTGGCCGACACGCCGTGGCGGGTGGTCCGGGCGGTCGTCCCGGAGCTGCTGAGCATGTGCCTGCCCGGGTTCCCGCCGAAGGGTCACCCGCGGATGCTGAGCCATGGGGGTGTGACGCATGTGGTCCCACACCCGCTCCCTTGAGTGCCTGGTGCTGGTGGCCACCGTCGCTCCCGCCGAACTGGTGCGCGTCGCAACCGCGTTCGGCCCCGCCGGTGGCGGCGGGGGCGGTTCCGGCTCCGGCAGCTCCGGCGGCCGTTCGGGCGGCGGTTCGGGCTCGGCGAAGGGCGGTGCCGGTGCGGGACGGGGCCGGGCGGCGTGGTTCGTGCTGCTCGGCGCCCCGGCGGCCTATCTGGTGGTGACCGGCCTGGCCCTCGCCGTGGCGGCGAGCGGCGGGTTCACCCCGGACACGCTGACCCGCTGGCGGGCCGACGCGCTCTGGCTGCCGGCCGCCGCCGTGGTCGGGGCCGCGCTGGTCGGCGCGGAGTTCCTGACCGGTGCGGTGCCGCGGCTGCTGCAGGGCACACGCGGGCTGCGGCTCGCGGTGCACCGTTCGAGCGGCGTGGCGACCGCCGGGTACGCCGTCGCGATCCTGGCCACCGCGGTCGCGGAGGAACTGCTCTACCGGGGCCTCTGGATCGGCCTCCTGCACCAGCGCCTGGAGCTGCCGACCGGCGTGGCGATCGCCGTCGGCGCGCTGGCGTACGCGCTCGGGCACCTCTTCTTCGGCGGCCTCGCCGTCGTGCAGAAGACGCTGTCCGGCGCCGTCTTCGGGGTGCTCCTGGTGGCCTCCGGCAGCCTGGCGGTGCCGCTGGTCGCGCACCTCGCCCAGAACGCCGCCGTCCACCTGCTGGCCGTCCGCCAGGAGCGCGGCGCCGCCCCCCGCCCGGCGGACGGCAGCACCGGGACGGCCCGCAAGGCCGGGAACGCCGCGACGGCCCGCAAGGCCGAGAACGCCGAGAACGCCGGGACCGCCGGCACGCGGGAGGCGTCCCGATGAGCGCGCCCGGGTACGCCGGACTCTGCGCCGTCGTGGTCGCCGGCTGGCTGGCGCTGTACCGGGTGCCGTTCAACGACCCCGCCCGGCGCCGGCGGACGGCACTGCGGCTCGCCGGCCGGACCGGACAGAGCCCGGACGCCGCCTTCGCGGTGTTCGGCACGGTCCTGTACCTCGCACTCGGCGCGCTGGCGCTGACCGCGCTGCTGGCCGCCACCCCGCTCTCCCTCGACCAACTGGTCGGACGGCCCACCCCGGCCACGGCGCTCGCCCTGCTGCTCGCGGTCCTCGGCACCTCCAGCGCCAACATCCTCTGCGTGTCGCTGCTCTACCGGGCGAACCCGCGGGTCGACGTCCCCGGGGAGATCGCCCGCGTCCAGTGGATCGCCTCGATCCTGGCCCTGCCCCGGCACTACCGGTGGATCATCCCGGCGGCCGCGGCCCTGTTCGAGGAACTCCTCTTCCGCGGAGCCGTCCTGCTGGGGCTCGGCGCGCTCGGCAGCGGCTTCGGCGTCGCACTCGCCGTCAGCACCTGCCTGTTCGCCGCCGGCCAGGTCGCCCTCGTCTCCACCCCGGTCCAGGCGTACGTGCTGGGCACGTCGAGCGTGACCCTCGGCGTGGTCGGCGGCCTGCTGACCGCGGCCACCGGCGGCATCCTGCCCGCCCTGGCCCTTCACATGTCGTTCGCCGGCTTCTACACCCACCTCAGCGCCTCCGCGGGAGCGCGCGCCACCACCCCCAGGAGACTGAGCCTGTGACCGTGAACCAGCCGTCCGCCGACCCGGCGGAGGAGGAGGCGGACGCCGGGGCCGTCGTCCGGGTCGACCGACTGACCGTCACGTACGGCGCGTTCACCGCCGTGCGCGACGTCTCCTTCCGGATCCCTCCCGGGGAGGTGTTCGGGCTGGTGGGGCCGAACGGCGCGGGCAAGACCTCGATCGTCGAAGCGGTCGGCGGTCTGCGCCGGCCCGCCCGGGATGGCGCGATCTCGGTCTGCGGCCACGACCCCCGCACGGACCGCGAGGCCGTCACCCGCCTCGTCGGGATGCAGCTCCAGGAGTCGCAGTTCCCCAGCCGCGCCCGGGTGGGCGAGCTGTGCGAGCTCTACGAGGCGATCTACCGGGCGCCCGGGGCCTCCGCCGCGCTGCTGGAGTCCTTCGGCCTCGCCGACCGCCGCCGCAGCCTCATCGCCGACCTCTCCGGCGGCATGCGCCAGCGGCTGGCGCTGGCGCTCGCTCAGATCGGCGACGTCCGCCTGGTCGTCCTGGACGAGCTCACCACCGGCCTCGACCCCCACCAGCGCCGGGAGACCTGGCGCTCGGTGCTCGACCTGGCCGCACGCGGCGTCGCGGTGCTGCTCACCTCGCACGCGATGGACGAGGTCGAGGCGCTCTGCGACCGGGTCGGCGTGCTGCGGGCCGGCGAGCTGGTCGCCCTCGACGCGCCGGCGCGCCTGACCGAGGCGCACGCGGGCCCGTCCACCTTCACGATCGACCTGCGCGCCGCCGCGGACGGCGGCGGGCGGGAGGCCGGGGGGATCGGGCAACGGCTCGACTGCCTCGGGCTGACCCGGCTGCCCGGCGGGCCGGACCGGCTGGAGTTCGCCGGGACGTTCCCCGCCGACTACGACCGCATCGTCCGCCTCCTCGCGGACGCCGGGCTCCCGCCCTCCGCGGTGAGCCGCCGGACGCCGACCTTCGAGGACGCCTACCTCGACCTGGTCGGCGGCACCGCGCGCAAGGAGGTGGCCTGAGATGGCGACGCTGTGGCCGATCCTGCGGTTCGAGACGCGCCGGATGCTGCGCAACTTCGCCCCGGTGTTCTTCGCGCTGGCCTTCCCGGTGCTGATGCTCTGTATGTTCGGCGGCATCTACGGCAACGAGCCGTCCGAGCAGTTCGACGGGCGCGGCACGGTCGACATGTCGGTGCCCGCCTACCTGGTCCTGGTGGTCTCGGTCACCGGGCTGATGAGCTTCCCGCTCGGGCTCGCCGAGTACCGCGACCGCAAGGTCCTGAAGCGCTTCCGCGCGACACCGGTCGACGCCTCGGCCTTCCTCGTCGCGCAGGGGTTGGTGAACATCGCGCTGAGCCTGGTCGGCGCGCTCCTGCTGGTGGTGGCCGGGTACCTGTTCTTCGACCTCCACCTGCCGGGCTCCGGCGGCGCGCTCGCCGCGACGGCCGGCACGCTCCTCCTCGCGGCGCTCGCGATGTACGCGGTGGGCGGCGTGATCGCCGCGGTGGCGAAATCGGAGCGGGTGGCGGTGGCCGTCGCCAACCTGGTCTACTTCCCGATGATCTTCCTCTCCGGGGCGACCATCCCGCTGCAGATCTTCCCCTCCGGCATGAAGGCGATCAGTGACGCCCTGCCGGCGACGTACGCGGTGAAGCTGCTCCAGCACGCCTGGCTGGACAGCGCCACCGACGTCGCGCTCGACCTCGGTGTGCTCGCGGGTGTCGCCGTGCTCGGCGGAGCGGCCGCCGTCCGGCTGTTCCGGTGGGAGTAGCCGTGACCGCCGCCCACCCCCCGCTAGCCGCACAGGTGCCCGCGACCGCCTTCCTCACCGCACTCGCCCGCGCCGAGGCGACGGCCGACCCGCGCAGCGGCCTGCGCGACCCGTACGCCGAGCACTTCGCCGCCCACTGCCCGGCCGCCATCCGCCGGGTCACCCGGCACACCGCCGGGACGTCCTCGCTGGTGACCCGGACGGTCGCCGTCGACGGGCTGCTCACCGGGCTGTTCGCCGAACGGGCGGCCGACCCGGTCGGGCCGCCCTGGGAGGTCTGCGTCAACCTCGGCGCGGGCTTCGACGCCCGCCCCTACCGCCTGGCCTGGCCGGCCCACTGCCGGGTGATCGAGATCGACTGCGCGCCCGTGCTCGACCTCAAGGACCGCCTGCTGCCGACCGCGGCCGCACCCGTCCCCGTCGAGCGGCTGCGCTGCGACCTCCGCGACCTCACCGCCCTGGCCGGGCTCCTGCGCCCCCGCACGGCCGGCCGGCGGGTCCTCCTCCTCGCCGAGGGCCTGCTCACCTACCTGCCGGAGGCCCAGGTCCGCGCGCTCGCGGCGGAGCTGGCCGGGATCGGTGACGCCTGGATCTGCGACGTCCTCTCCGTCGCCTCCGCCGGCGGCCTCACCGCCGCCGCCCGCACCGCCGGGACGCCGCTGACCATGCACGGCCTCGCCGACCTCACCCCGTTCGAGGCCACCGGCTGGCGCTGCGACCACCTGGACCTCCTCCCCACCGCCCAGCTCTCCCCACGCCCCGGCGCCACCACCGGCCTCCTGCCCGACAGCGTGCTCCGGCTGCGCCGGCACTCCTGACCCCGGGGGCTGCGCCGGCACCCCTGGCACCCCGTCGTGCGGGCGCCCCCGTCCGGGGCCGCCCGCGCGAGCTCCGCTCCGGGCGGTCAGTTGTGTTCGGCCGACCCGCTGAGCCGCAGCTTGCGCTGCGCCCGCTGGTAGAAGGTGGTGTGGCCGAGCCGCACGACGCGGGCCGCGGTCGGGAGCATCGTCACCTCGACCACGTCGCCCGGCCGGACCCGCCCGACCAGCCGGCCGTCCGCCTCGACGGCGAGGTCCCCGCTGTGCGGCAGCACCTCCAGGGCGAGCCGCTCCCCGCCGGAGAGGAAGACCGAGCGGTTGAACGCGGCGTGCGGCGCCACCGGTGTGACCAGCAGTCCCTCGGTGGTGGGGGAGACGATCGGCCCGCCGGCGGAGAAGCTGTACGCGGTGGAGCCGGTCGGTGTGGCGACCACGACGGCGTCCGCGGTGTACGACACGAAGGGGTGGTGCTGGACCCGCACCGCGACGGCCGCCGACCGGTGCCCGGGGCTGCGGATCAGCACGACGTCGTTCAGCGCGGTCTCCTCGGCGGCCCCGAACGAGGCCCGGACCCCGGACCGGGCCTCCACGGTGAAGCGTTGGTCGTCGATGGCGTCGAGCGCGTCCGCGAGCTCCGGGATGTCGACCTCCGCGAGGAACCCCAGCCGTCCGACGTTGACCCCCAGGACGGGCGCGCCACCGCCCACCATGAGCCGCATCGCGCGCAGCATCGTCCCGTCCCCGCCCAGGCTGATCAGCAGATCGGCGCTGGCGGCCATCTCCTCGGGCCCGACCGCCACCGCGTTGCACCCGATCCGGGCCACCTCCTCGGCCAGCCCCAGGACCTTGGCGTCCCGGGCCCGGCTCCACCGGATGACCGTGTCCACGACGGGCCCGCACGTCCGCTCGGGGTGGAGCACCAGCCCCACCGTGCCGATGAATCCCATCCGCGGCACCTCGCCGTCGACCAGCTCGCTGTTCCCCTCCTCCCAGTCACGCACAGCCGCCCCCCGCGTTCAAGCCGGCACCGGGTCTTGTGCGGCGCCCCGCCGAGGAAGATAGTTAGTTAAGAACAACTAATTACTTCTATCCTCCGGTCGTGGGAGTCGCCATGCAGGTCGCGGTGCAGGACCAGCCGCACTACAAGTGGGTGGCCTTGTCGAACACCACCCTGGGCATGCTGGTGGCCACGATCAACAGCTCGATCGTGCTGATCTCGCTGCCCGCGATCTTCAACGGCATCGGGCTCAACCCGCTGGAGCCCGGCAACGTCAGCTACCTGCTCTGGATGCTGATGGGGTACATGCTGGTCACCGCCGTCCTGGTGGTCACCCTCGGGCGACTGGGGGACATCCACGGCCGGGTCAGGATCTACAACCTCGGCTTCCTGGTCTTCACCCTCACCTCGGTCGCGCTCTCCCTGGACCCGATGTCGGGCGGGGGCGGCGCGCTCTGGCTCATCCTCTGGCGGGTGGCCCAGGCGGTGGGCGGGTCGATGCTGATGGCCACCTCCGCGGCGATCATCACCGACGCCTTCCCCGCCCGGCAGCGCGGGATGGCGCTCGGGGTGAACATCGTCGCCGCCATCGCCGGCTCGTTCATCGGGTTGGTGCTCGGCGGTGTGCTCGCCGAGTGGAACTGGCACTCGATCTTCTGGGTCAATGTGCCGATCGGTGTGGCCGGCACCGTCTGGGCCTACCGGTCCCTGCGTGACACCGGAGTGCGCCGGCCGGCCCGGATCGACTGGTGGGGCAACCTGACCTTCGCCGTCGGCCTGACCTCCCTGCTCGCCGGGATCACCTACGGCATCCAGCCCTACGGCGGCCACACCATGGGCTGGACCAACCCGTGGGTGCTGGCCGGACTCATCGGCGGCAGCGCCGTCCTCGCCCTGTTCTGCCTCGTCGAGCGGCGCACCCCCGAGCCGATGTTCCCGCTGCGGCTGTTCCGCGACGCCTCCTTCACCGGCGGCAACGCGGCCACCCTGTTCGGGTCGGTGGCCCGCGGCGGCCTGCAGTTCATGCTGATCATCTGGCTCCAGGGCATCTGGCTGCCGCTGCACGGCTACCAGTACGAGGACACCCCGCTCTGGGCCGGCATCTACATGATCCCGCTGACCGTCGGCTTCCTGATCGCCGGGCCGGTCGCCGGCCACCTCTCCGACAAGTACGGCGCCCGGCTCTTCGCCGCGGGCGGACTCGCGCTGATGGCCGTCTCCTTCGGCGGTCTGCTCCTGCTGCCCACCGACTTCGGGTACCCGTGGTTCGCCCTGCTGATCCTGCTGAACGGCCTGGGCGGCGGGCTGTTCGCCGCGCCCAACACCTCGCTGATCATGTCGGCCGTCCCGGCCGACGCCCGCGGCGCGGCGTCGGGCATGCGCGCCACCTTCCAGAACGCCGGCATGGTGCTGTCGATCGGCATCTTCTTCTCGCTGATGGTGGCCGGGCTGGCCGGCTCGCTCCCGCACGGGCTGGAGAGCGGGCTGACCGCGCAGGGCGTCCCCGCCGACACCGCGCAGACCGTCGCGGGACTGCCGCCGGTCGGCACGTTGTTCGCCGCCTTCCTGGGCTACAACCCGGTCCGCGAGCTGCTCGGCCCGGACGTCCTCGGCGGACTGCCCTCGGCGAACGCGCAGACGCTGACGGGCCGGGAGTTCTTCCCCCAGCTCATCTCCGGCCCGTTCCACGACGGTCTGGTGGTGGTGTTCTGGTTCGCCATCGTGCTCTCGCTGCTGGGCGCGGCGGCGTCCCTGGTGCGGAGCCGTCCGGAGGCCGCCGCGCCGGCGCCGGACGACGGTACGGTGAAGGCCGCGCCGGGTGCCGCGGCGCGGGCGTCCCGGGCCAACCCGGGCAGCTGAGGAGGACCACCGCCCGATGGCGACGGAACCCACCCCGACCGGGGCGGACCGCCCCCTGCCCGCCGAGGATCTCGCCCGGCTCCGGCTGGCCGTGGCCCGCCTGCACCGGCAGCTGGTGCAGGCTTCCACCCGGCTGGACCTGACCTTCGCCCAGCTCTCGGCGCTGGCCCGGATCGAGGAGCACGGCCCGGTCCGTCTGGTGGACCTCGCGGCGCGCGAGGGCGTCGCCCCGCCGTCCATGAACCGCACCCTCGGCCCGCTGCACGCGGACGGGCTGATCGCCAAGGAGCCCGACCCCCGCGACCGTCGCTCCGCGTGGATCACGCTCACCGAGCACGGCCGCACCACCATCGCCCAGATCCGCGCGAAGCGTTCCCAGCTGCTCGCCGACCGGATGGCCCGGCTGTCCGCCGAGCAGACGGCCACCCTGCTCGCGGCGCTCCCGGTCCTCGAACTCCTCGCCGAGGAGCCCCCGGACGGCGGCTGACGGTCCGGATGTCGCGCCGCTCCGCCCCGGCCGCGGACGTGTCCGAACAGTGATGGCGCGACGGGGCGCAACCCCCTATCCTGGCGCGGCTTCGGGCGTGATCATCAGGACGACGGGGGGGACGACGATGGCAGGAACCATCGTGGTGCGGGCGGAACTGCCGGGCCTCGGCCGCGCGGGGACCATGGGCGTGGTCGTGGACGGCGCGAGAGCCGGCTCGGTCGGACAGGGGGAGGCCGCGCACTTCCCGGTGCCGGCCGGTACTCACACCGTGCAGGTCACCGCAAAGGACCGCACCCGCTCCAACACGGTGACCGTGGAGGTCGCCGACGGCGGGGAGGCCCTGGTCACCTCGCGCGGGACCGGACTCGGGGTGGCCCTCGTCCTCCCGGTCCTGGCCGGCATCGCCGTCCCGCCGCTCTTCGTCGTGGCGACGATCCTGCTGCTCGGCGCGGTGCTCTACGCGCTGCCCGGCGTGCTGTTCCGCGTCCGCGCCGAGGGCGACCCGGCGCCGCGGACCGCTGCACCGGCCCCGGCCGAGGCCACCGCCGACGGCGCGGCGGAGGACGGCGGCGGCAATAGCCTCTGGTGGGAGTCGGACCCGGCCCTCGCCAAACGGTTCGCCAAGAAGAACTCCTGACCCCCGCCCGGCTCAGCAGCACGCGGGGTGTCGGCCGCGCATCACGATCCGGCAGCCCTCGGGCGGTTCGTCGGGGTGCTACGGCGGTCCTGGACGACGGCGGCGCCCCGGTCAGAGCCACCAGCCCACGAAGGTGACGAGACCGAGTACGGCGAAGCCCACGAGTACCAGGACGGCGAGGGCGAGACCGGCGCAGAGCAGAATCCAAGCCGGGTCGTCCTGGTCGGTGTGCTCGGCGTGGGAGCGTTCGTCGCCCCAGCGGATCGGGCGGCCCGCGTGAGCGGAGGCCGTCTCGCGGAGCCCGGCCAGCCGGGCGCGGGCGGCCTCCGTCGACGCTGACGCCTCGGGGCCCCGCCAGGCGATGGCCGCCATCCGGTCGAGCGGATCGGTGTGACGGGCTTCGAAGGCCGCGATCTCGGCCGGATCCCGATCCTCGTCGAGGTAGGCCCACCGGCCTGCCTCGACCCGCTCGCCGTACAACCGGTAGACCTCGGCGAGCCGGCGCCTGACCGTCAGGTCGGCCGGGTACGAGGTCACCAGCCCGCGCAGGCGTTGCCTGGCGACAGGTATCCGGCCGGCTCGAAGGTCCGCTTCAACCCTCGCAAGGGTGCTCTCAACAGTCACCGGAGCATGGTTGCGGACGAAGAACTCCTGGTCAAAGGCTTGACCGACCGCGGCGGCCGGGGCGACCGACCCTCATCTCACCGGTCGTCCGTGGCACGGGGGCCGGCCGGGGCCGGGGGCCAGGTGTCGGGGGCGAGGGTGCCGTTGACGTAGGCGCGGGCGATCAGGGCGGTGCGGTTGGTGGCGCCCCAGCGGCGGGAGAGGCGGGTGAGGTGGTAGTTGACGCCGTCAGCGGTCAGGCCGACCTCGCCGGCGATCCGGGCGCTCGTGTTGCCGGCGGCGGCCAGGGCGAGGATGCGGGCCTCCAGGGCGCTGGCCCGGGCGGGGCCGGCCGGGGGAGGGGCGGGCGTGGTGTCGGGCCGGTCGTGGGGGCGGACGATCAACAGGAGGTTCAGCGAGGCGTCCGGCTCGTCGCTGACGACGTTGACGGTCATCTCGCCGACCCGGTCGGTGCCGTTGGCCGTCGTCCAGGAGACCTCCACCGGGTAGCGCGAGCGGCGGCGCAGCCGGACGGCCTCGGCGAGCGGGTGGAGGCGGCCCGCGGTGGTCGGACGGAACAGCTCCAGCGCGTTGCGCCGGGCGAGGCGGCCGGGGAGCGTGTCCCATTCCGTGGCGAGGGCGTGGTTGGCGGCGAGGATGGTGCCGTGCGCGTCGCAGAAGGCGAGCGGAAGCGGGATCCGGTCGAACAGCAGCGCGGCCCGGTTGCGCCAGAAGACGGCCTTCCCGTCGAGCTGGACGGCCGATGACGAGGCCGGCGACGAGGCAGGCGCCGCCGGCGGTGCAACAGGTGTCGGGACCTCAGGAGTAACTGACGGCGGGTCGGGCGGGCTGCCCGGCCCGGGCACCGGCCGCGAGAGGGGGCAGCGCTCCTGCTCGGAGGGCTGTCCGGGGTGGTGCATGGCCTCGTGCTCCCGCCTGTTCGTCCGCCGGCCGGCGCCCCGGGTGCGCCGTGGCCCGCCTGGTCCGTTGTCAGAAGGGTCCCGGCCGCGGCCCCGCGTACCGGAACGGTCCGGCCTTGGCAATCCTCGATACCCCGATTCCCCTACAAGAAGTTGTAGCACCCTTCGGATTCCCGACCGGTCGTGCGCGGAAGGTTCAAGACAGCCGCCCGTACCGGCGGTAACCATGCAGATTCCATTGCGAAGGGCAGTACACCCATGGCCGAGACCCCGTCCGACCTGCCGATGCCGAGCGGCGAAGTCGATGGCGTCCCCGTGATCGACGTCTCCGAGACCGGCCTGGGCGCCGTACCCCTGCTGCAGCAGATGGAGCTGGCCCGGCGGAACGGGCCGGCCTTCGTCCAGCGCATCCACGGCCGCGACACGCTGTTCGTCAGCGGACTCGACCTGGTCACCGAGCTCGCCGACGAGCAGCGGTTCACCAAGGCGGTCGGCCCGGCCCTGGTCAACGTGCGCGAGTTCACCGGCGACGGCCTGTTCACCGCCTACAACGACGAGGCCAACTGGGCCAAGGCGCACGACGTCCTGATGCCCGCCTTCGCCCTCGGCTCGATGCGGACCTACCACCCGGTGATGCTCAAGGTCGCCCGGAGGCTCCTCGACTCCTGGGACCGCCACGCCGACGAGGGCACGCCGGTGGCCGTGGCGGACGACATGACCCGGATGACCCTGGACACCATCGGCCTGGCCGGCTTCGGCTTCGACTTCACCTCCTTCGAACGTGCCGAGCCGCACCCCTTCGTGGAGGCGATGGTGCGCTGCCTGGAGTGGGCGATGATCCGCCTCGGCCGGGCGCCCGGAGGCGACCACCGCGCCGTCGACGCGGCGATGCGCGCGGACGCCGACTACCTCGCCGCTGTCGTCGACGAGGTCGTCACGGCCCGGACCGCCGGCAGAGCGCAGCCCGAGCACACCGACCTGCTGGCGCTCATGCTGGAGGCCGTCCACCCGGCCGACGGCACCACGCTGGACGTGGAGAACATCCGCAACCAGGTCATCACCTTCTTGATCGCCGGCCACGAGACCACCTCCGGCGCGCTGTCCTTCGCCCTGTACTACCTGGCCAAGCACCCCGCCGTGCTCCGCCTGGTCCAGCAGGAGGCGGACGAGCTGTGGGGCGACCGGACGGACCCGGAGCCCACCTTCGAGGACATCGGCCGCCTGCGGCTGACCCGCCAGGTCCTCAACGAGGCGCTGCGCCTCTGGCCGACCGCCCCCACCTTCTCGCGCGAGGCCCGGGAGGACACCCTGCTCGGCGGCCGGATCCGGTTGCGGGCCGGCCAGGACGTGCGCGTGGTCGTCCCGATCCTGCACCGGGACCGCACGGCCTGGGGCGACAACCCGGAGGCCTTCGACCCGTTCCGCTTCGCCCCGGCCGCCGAGGCGGCCCGCTCCCCGCACGCGTTCAAGCCCTTCGGCACCGGCGAACGCGCTTGCATCGGAAGGCAGTTCGCGCTCCACGAGGCGACCATGCTGCTCGCGATGCTGGCCCACCGCTACCGGCTGGTCGACCACGCCGACTACCGGCTGACGGTGAAGCAGAGCCTGACCATCAAGCCGAACGCCTTCACCCTCACCGTCGTCCCGCGCACCCCGGAGGACCGCGCCGCGAACCGCGCCGCACTGCGCGCCGGAGGATCGGCGCCCCGCGCCGGAGCACCGGCGCGCGGCACGGACGGCGAGCAGGAGAACGGCACCCACGGCGCCCACCGCACCGACGGCGGACGGCAGGGCTCGGCCGAGCCCGCGGGGCCCACCCGCGTCCGCCCGGGCACCGGCGTGCTGCTCCTGCACGGCTCCAACTACGGCACCTGCCGAGAGTTCGCGGCCCGGCTCGCCGACGCCGCCGCCGAACTCGGCTGCGACACCACCGTCGCCCCGCTCGACGCCTACACCGGCAGGCTGCCGAGCGACCGCCCCGTGGTCATCGCCACCGCCTCCTACAACGGTCAACCCACCGACGACGCGGCCGCGTTCGTCCGCTGGCTGGAGCAGGTCGAGCCCGGCAGCGCCGACGGCGTCCGCTACGCCGTCCTCGGCGTCGGCGACCGCAACTGGACGGCCACCTACCAGCGCATCCCCACCCTCGTCGACGACCGCCTCGCCGCCCTCGGCGCCACCCGGCTCCTGCCGCGCGCCGAGGCCGACGCCTCCGGCGAGCTCACCGGCGCCGTCGACGCCTTCACGGCAGCGCTCCGAACCGCGCTGCTGCACCACCACGGCGACCCGGACACCGGAGCAACGCCCGCGCCCGCGGCCGGGAACGCGGCCGGGACCGCCCACGGCACCCCCGGCTACACCGTCACCGAGCTCGGCGGCACCGCTCTCGACGCGCTGGCCGCGCGCCACGACCTGACCGCGATGACCGTCACCGCGACCGGTCACCTAAGCCGCCCGGACTACCCGCGGGTCAAGCGTCACCTCCGCCTCGCCCTGCCCGACGGCACCGCCTACCGCACCGGCGACCACCTGGTCGTCCTGCCGGCCAACGACCAGGAGCTGGTCGAACGCGCGGCCAAGGTGCTGCGCCTCGACCTCGACGCGGTGCTGAGCATCACCCCGACCCGGCAGCGCCGGGACGGCCTCGCCGTGGACCGGCCGCTCACCGTCCGGGAACTGCTCACCCACCACGTCGAGCTGCAGGACCGGCCGACCGCAGCCCAGCTCGCCGCGCTGGCCGCCCGCAACCCCTGCCCGCCCGAGCAGGCCGCCCTGCGCGCCCTCGCCGACGCGCGGTCGGCGGGCGCGGACGCACCGGCCGATCCGCGCACCCTCCTCGACCTGGTCGAGGACCACCCCGCGCTCCAGAGCGGGGTCCTGACCTGGCCCGTCCTCCTCGACCTGCTCCCCGTCCGCCGCCCCCGGCACTACTCCGTCTCCTCCTCGCCGGCCGCCGACCCGCGCCACGTCGACCTGATGGTCTCCCTCCTCCAGGCGCCCGCCCGCTCGGGCCGCGGCACCTACCGGGGCACCGGCTCCGGCTACCTCGGCGGCCTGCGCCCCGGGGACACCGTGCTCGCCCGGCTCCAGCCCTGCCGCGAGGCCTTCCGGATCGACCACAGCGCCACCACCCCGGTCATCATGGTCGCCGCCGGCACCGGCCTGGCCCCCTTCCGCGGCGCCGTCGCCGACCGGCGCGCCCTGCTCGCCGCCGGTGCCCGACTGGCCACCGCGCTGTGCTACTTCGGCTGTGACGCGCCGGATGCGGACTACCTGCACGCCGAGGAGCTGCGCGAGGCCGAGCGGGCCGGGGCGGTCTCCCTGCGCCCGGCCTTCAGTGAGGCCCCCGTCCGGGGGAGGCGCTTCGTCCAGGACCGGATCGCGGCGGAGGCGGACGAGGTGTGGTCCCTGCTGGAGGCCGGCGCCGAGGTCTACGTCTGCGGCGACGGCGCCCGGATGGCGCCCGGTGTCCGTGCGGCCCTGGAGACCCTCTACCGCGACCGTACGCCGGGTGCGGGCGAGGCGGACGCCCGGGCCTGGCTTCAGGGCCTGATGGTCGAGGGCCGCTACGTCGAGGACGTCTACGCCGGCTGACGCGCGCACAGGGCCGTGCAGCGCACCGGCCCCCGTCGGGGACGGGGGCCGGCGCGTTCGTGAAGGGCTACGGGCACTTCTCGTCGATCTTGTACTGGAGCGCCTTCGGGTAGTCGTGCCGGCTGAGCCGGACGCGGGCCAGGATCGGCGCGTGGTTGATGTCGTTGCCGGCATCGGCGATGTCCGTCAGCAGCGCGTCGAGCTCGGCGTGCGTGGTGAGCTCGAAGCCGTGCATCCGGTCCTTGTCCGTCCCGAACACCTCGGCCAGCTTCTCGTACCGCCACGGGTGCAGCACGTTGTAGAAGTCGGCCCCGTTGGACGGCTTCTCCTTGTAGTAGCAGGGGCTGACCAGCATCTGTTCGATGCCGTAGAAGCCCTCGTTGTCCAGGACGAAGACCACCGGCCGCAGGTGGTGGCGCACCTGGGTGGACAGCTCCTGGCAGATCTCCTGGAACGAGCCGTCCCCGACGAACACCATCGGCCGCTTCATCGGCTGCTGCCGGCCCAGCGCCACGCCGGTGGCCGCGCCGACCGAGTAGCCGATGGACAGCCAGCTGTTCTGGGCGAGGAACCCGGCCCGTTCGGTGATCCGCAGGTTCATCGAGCCGAGCAGCGCGAACGCCGCGTCCGAGACCACCGTGAACGGCGAGGGGGCCTCCGGGTCCCCGCCGGTGGCCCGGTGCTCCAGGAAGTGGTTGACGTGCGCGAAGAAGCTGTCGTACGTCAGCTCGGCCGGATACTCGTCGGAGCTCAGCGAGTCCAGGAAGTCGGCCGTGCTGGCCGGGACGTCCAGGCCCGCCGCGTGGGCCAGCGCGAAGTGGTCGCCCGGGAAGGTCTGTGTGCCAAGCCCTTCGCGCAGGGCCGGGATGAACCGGCCGAGTTGCACCTCGGGGAAGTACTTGGCACCGACGCTCACGCCGCCCCGGGCTGCCACGATCCAGTCGTCGCCGATCGACTGCTCGCCGCCGAGGTTCTTGGACGTGGACCAGGTGCCCAGACCGATCCGGCACCCGGCGTTCTGGAAGGTCTGCCGGATCTGCGGCAGGCTCGCCTTGCCGTTGTAGACGCCGGCGAACAGCGGGTGCCGTTCGGAGACCACGGACTTCGCGCCGACCGTGGTGCAGAACTGCATCCGGGTGAGCTGGACGAAGTCCAGCAGCTCGTCCTCCAGCCGCTGGCGGACGAGCTCCTCGCCGGCCCAGACGATCGGTGTGCCGAGCCGCCTGATCAGCTCCACCGCCGCGGCGACCGCCTTGTCCAGCATCTGCTTGTTCCGCTCGGTGAACGGCCGCTCGTGAGCGCGGAGTTCACCCTGCGGAGCCGCGCACGGCGCGTGCCAGAGGTCCTCCATCACCTCCAGGTAGACGGGCTTGCGCTCGGTCAGGCACGCGGTGATCGCGCTGTCGATCTGCGAGGGCGCGAGCCCCGGGTTGGAGAGCACCTGGGCGTCCACCGTGACCTGGCGGTAGACGTCGAGGTTGCTCTCCCGGCGCGGGCTCATGTGCGAGGTGAGCAGGCCGACGGCCTGCTGGTTGAGCCACTGCTCGTACGAGGGCGCCGCGTTGATCGCGATCAGCGGCACGTCCTCGACGTACGCGCCGCCGATGGTGTTGAGCAGGCTGAACGCGCCCACCCCGTAGGTCACCGCGACGGCGCCGACGCCGTGTTCGCCCTTGCCCGGGTCGGCGTCGGCGGCCCGCACCCGGGCGTAGCCGTCCGCGGCGTAGCCGCCGCCCATCTCGGTCGGGGTGCCGACCCAGCGCACCCCGGTGGTCTCGTGCATGATCGTCAGGAACGGGCCGAGGAAGTCGCCCGGCACCCCGAAGAGGTGCCGGATGCCCAGCTGCTCAAGCCTGGTGGCCAGGTAACGGGCCACCGTCCATTCGGCGTTGCCGCTCATCGGCTCAGCTCCTCAGGCCGGCTCTCCTGCCGGCTCTCCTGCCGGCTCTCCTGCCGGCTCTCCCGGCGGCTCTCCCGGCGGACCTGAACCTCGGGCCGGACCTCCGGTTCCGCGGCGGGCAGCGGCGGGGGCGCCTCGTGCACGGCGATGGCCGCCCGGACGGCGGTCTCCACCGCGCCCTCGATCCACGCGTGCTTGAGCGAGACGTGCTCGCCGGCGAAGTACACCGGGCCCTCCGGCTTGACCACGTCGAGGTGGAAGCTGGTCATCTGGTGCGGGGTGTACACCGCCGCCTCACCGAAGGCGTACGGGTCGCGCAGCCAGCTCTGGGTCTTCCCGTAGCCGGTGTAGAACACCTCGATCCGCCGGCCGTGCACCGACTGGAGGTTGCGCAGCGCGTAGACGTACCGCTCGGCGTCCTCCATGGAGTCCCAGCGCACCGCGTCGTCCGACCAGCTGTAGCTGGCCAGGACGACCCCGCCGCCCTCGCCGTCGGGCACCGGGTGCGAGGGGTAGTACATGAAGCGGTTGGGGTTGTCGGTGGTCGAGCCGCCGCCGAAGCAGTTGGTGGCGGGGCGCACGCTCGCTCGCAGGAGCGGGGTGTTCTGGTAGACGTCCCGCTGGGCCTGGCTGATGCGGCGCTCGTCGACGCTCGTGTGCGCGCCGAGCAGCATGTCCGGCAGGTTGCGCGGGGGCCGGTGGCCGTTGTGGGCGGCGGCCACGGCCGCCTCGGCGTCGTCCTCGCCGGCCCGCTGGTAGTACTCGTACAGGCCGGGTGCGATGGAGTCGAGTTCGACCTTCCAGTCCGCCTCGGTGAACTCCCACCAGCGGCGGGAGAACTCCAGCAGCACCTTGGTGGCCTGGTCGTAGTGGGTCTCGATGATCGCCCGGCGCTTCTTGTAGGAGAACGGGGGCGTCACCTGGACGAACCGCAGGGCGGAGAACGGGACCGTGATGATCGCGAAGTCGCCCTTCCAGACGGTGGGTTCGGCCTCCGGATCGTCCTCGGGGACGGTCTGGACGGCGACCTGCGGCCCGATCGGGCCGACGTTGCGGGCCCCTCCGCCGTCCCGGCGCGGGTCCCAGTACTCCATCCGGATCATCCGCTCGCCCATCCGCAGCTCCTCCCGGAGCTCCGCGGCGAGCACGTCGGGCAGCTTCCAGCTGCCGCCCTCGATCTCCCAGTAGGTGGCCTTCGGGTCGATGTCGCTGCGGCCCAGGAAGGTGTGGAAGAAGGCCAGGTGCAGCCGCGAGGTCATGTTCTCGATGGTGCCGATCGCCTCGATGGCCTCGTCGCTGAAGCCCGCGTACTCGCGCAGGAAGCGGCCCATCGAGTACCCGTCGAAGTCGCGGATCACCCGGGCCCAGCCGTCCAGCCACTCGGCGAACGGCTTGTTCACCCGCTTGCCGTCCTTGATCACGGAGTAGTAGTCGCGGACCGGCTCCAGTGCCTGGTTGACCATGTCGGCGGCGGTGATCCGCACCTCGTCGCCGGTGAGGTGGAAGCCCTCGTTGATGCAGCTCGGGTCGGCGGCGTACTCCTTGCGGCGGGCCTGGAGCCGGTTGGTGCGGATCCAGGAGTTGAAGCGCTTGACCGGCTCGCGGAAGTCCGGGCTGTCGGCGCCGTACTTCCACACCTTGCCGGGCTCGAAGGACTCGTAGACCACCGGCGGGACGGGCGCGTTCTGGTTGCCGGTGTCCGGGTCGACGTCGACGTTGAAGAACAGCTGCCGGCGCAGGCCGAGGCTGTCGACCAGGGCCAGCGTGAGCGGGTGGAAGCTGGGCAGCCGCATCGCCCCGGCCTCCGCGTACTGCTCCGGGTCGTAGAACGGCGTGTCGGCGTCGAGGTCGTTGGCGCGGAAGGTCTTGATCCGCCCGCCCACCCGGCTGGCGTTGGCCTCCAGGATGGTGACCTTGTGTCCGGCGTCCTTGAGCAGCTTCCCGGCGACCAGGCCCGCGATGCCCGCGCCGACGATCAGCACGTCCTTGGGCTCGTCCGTCTCCGGGATGCCGTCCTTGATCAGGACGTCGAGGTAACGCAGCTTCCGGTCCTTGTCGTCCGGACCGACGAGCAGCAGCTCGCGCGCCAGCTGTTGGCAGGTCTGCCAGCGGGCGCGGTCGTCGGCCGTGCCCGCGATGACGGGGTTGTCCATGGTGTCTCCTCGCGGCGTGCGGCGGTCAGGACCCGACCGGCTTGTTGGGGAGGTCCTTGCCCTCGGCGAGGAGGCGCAGGGTGCTGATCGAGGGGGTGAAGGCGTAGAGCGCGCCGGTGGTGCGGACGAAGCGCTTCATGTCGACCGTGCCGGAGGTGCCGTCCGCGAGCCCGATCTCGGCCTTGCCGGCGAGGCCGATGACCTTGTCGAGGCCGTTGGGGACGTGCGGGGCGCCCGACGGGTCCCCGGGAGGGAAGTTCGGGTCGTTGGCCCAGTGCTGCTGGACCAGCTCGAACTGCATCTCCAGCGAGGTGCCGTAGCAGACGAACATCAGCCCGCGGTCCTTGCCGTCGTCCGCGCCGCCCTGGAACTCCGGGCCGTACGGGATGCCCCGGCGCATCAGGCGGTGGCTCTTCGGCTTGTCGTCGCCGATGCCGGCGAAGGCGCGCGGGTGGGTGCGGCGGATGTGCGCGACCCAGGGGGTGTGCTGGCCGATCGGGTCGTTCTCGTAGTCGAAGTCGTTGCGGTCGGAGCCGAGGCCGGTCACGGTGCCGGTCGGCGGGGCGAGCGGCGTACCGTCCTTCGCGCGGCCGACCAGGCAGGCGCCGAGCCGGTTGGGGTCCATCGTCCCGGTGAAGTTCTTGACGCCCTCCACCACGGCCTTGTTCCAGCCCGCGACGTCCTGACGCAGCCGGCGCACCACCTGGAGCGAGCCGTTCTTCATCCAGGCGGGCGCCTTCCGGTCGCCCGCCTCGCTCTTGTGGCCGAAGACGAACTCGCCGGGTTCGATCAGCTCGGTCCCGGCGTGGTTGTCGCGGACGCCCTTGCTCTCCGGGTCCTCCCGGTGGAAGTCCTTCACGCCGGGCTGGGAAATGCCGTCCTTGTAGCCGAAGTGCTCGTGTCCCCTCAGCGGGCCCGTCAGGGTGCGGCCCTGGTCCACGTGGACGCGGGTGATCTGGTGCGCGTTCTCGACCGCGTCCAGGTTCTTCAGCTTCTCCTTCAGCAGCTCCTCGGTGTCCGCGGCGACGATGAGGACGGCGTGCACGACCTTGTCGCCCGCCCCGGCGCCGAACAGCCAGTGCTTGGGGTCGCTCTCGTCGGCGTCCCCGAGGGCCTGGGCCCGTGCGGCCGCGCCCGCGCAGAACGCCGGGAAGCCGGCGAGGTCCTTCTTGACCTGGTCGGGATTGCTGGCGACGGTCACCAGGCCCTCGAAGGTGAGCGAGACCCCGCAGCGGACGGTCGTGAGGGCGGGGTCGCGGCCGAAGGCCCGGCGGGCCAGCGAGAACTGCTCGTTGAAGTCCTCGGTCTCGTTGGTCGTCGCGACGGTGTTGAGGATCGCGGAGAGCCAGCCGCGACCCTTGGCGGCGTCCGGGAAGTGCAGGTAGCGGAAGTCCGTGAAGTCCTTGTTGAACGCCGCCAGGATGTTGCCCTGGATGTCGGTGTTCGTGCGCAGCTTCGGCTGGGGCAGCTGCTCGATGGCCGGCACGGTGGTGGGACGGGTGGGGGTCGTGGTCACGCTCGGGCTCCTCGCGGTGGGTAACAGGCAGGAGCTGTCACGAGACGTGACAGCATCACCACCCAACGTAGCTTCGCCGTCGAGAGTGCTGTCAACCGGAGGTCAGCCTCCCGACGGGCTCACACTGCGTCACCGGGGAGTTCCGGGGGCGGGGGCCTGCGCGTGCGGTGCGGCCCCGCCGCCGGAGCCGGTCGGCCCGGCTTTGCGTGCCGGCAGGCTCGGCCTGCACCGGCGGGCCCCGGCCGGTCGCTCGGTCGGCCCGGCGCGGAGGGCCCGCGGCCGCTCCCGTCAGCCGCGGCGGGAGACGGCGACGCCGGCCAGGCAGAGGGCGCCGCCCGCCAGGGTCAGTGTCCCGGGCGCCTCGCCGAGCAGCGTCCACGCCATCAGCACCACCAGGGCCGGGACGGAGTACGTCGTCGCGCCCATCCGGCCCGCCGTCGTGCGGGAGAGCGCGTACGCCCAGGTGGTGAACGCCAGCGCGGTCGGGAACAGGCCCAGGTACACCACGTTCAGGGTCGCGGACACCGGAGCGTCCGCGAGGTCCGCGACCAGCTGCGGCGCGAACGGCAGGCAGGCCACCGCGCCGATCAGGCAGCCGAAGGTCGTCGCCTGGAGCGGCGTGGCGTGCCGCAGGGCCGGCTTCTGGCTCACCACGCCCCCCGCGTACACCGCGGCCGCCAGCAGGCAGAGCAGGATGCCGACCACCGAGCTGCCGCCCCCGCTCGACATGGAGAAGCCGACGACCACCGCCCCGCCCAGTGAGACGGCCATCCCGGTCAGCAGCTTGGTCGGGAAGCCCTCCTTGAGCAGCCAGCCGCCCAGCAGCGCGATCAGGACCGGCCCGATGCCGACCAGCATGGCGGCCGTCCCGGCGTCGACCTGCTTCTCACCCCAGTTCAGCGCGACCATGTAGAGCCCGAACCAGAGCACGCCCGAGGCGGCTATGCCCGGCCAGGCCGCCCGCGGCGGCAGCCCCTCCCGCCGGTACACCAGCAGCGCGAGCAGTGCCACCGCCCCCACCAGCAGCCGGCCCAGCGCGAGCGCCCCCGGCCCGAAGTGCGCACCGGCGCTGCGGATCGCCACGAACGCGGACGCCCAGAGCACCACCGTCGTGGAAGCGGCCGCCAGTGTCTTGCCGTCGATTCGGGTCGTGCCCGCCACAGAGAGATCCATGTCGGTGAACCTATGCCCTGCACGCTTCGGCCCCCACCGAAATATCCCGGGCGGGCCCGCCGGTCTCACCGGGCGCGCACCGGATCGCCTCGCCCGGCGGCGTCACCCGGCGGCCTCACCCGGCCGTTCGCGCCCGCCGGACGGTCAGCATGTCCTGGGTGTGGCCGATGACGTAGCCGCCGTCCGGCCGGGCGAAGTGGTGCCGGACGTAGGCGGTCAGCTCGCCCCGGTCCGGCAGCGGGTCCATGGCGGCCAGGTCGGCCACGTTCACCATGAACTCCGCGACGTCCACCGCCTCGTCGAGGCGGTCGGTCCGGTAGTGGAGGCCGAGCGTCTCCAGCGCGTACTCGTGGGCCGGCTCGCGCTCGCGCAGGCCGTCGGCCAGCGGCCGCAGGTCGTAGCGGACGCCGGTGAAGTGCGCGGCCATCCGCATGCAGGGGCTCTCCGGGTTCTGGAGCACCACCAGGAGCGTTCCACCGGGCGCCGTCCAGCCCAGGACCCGGCCGACCATCGGCAGCCACTCCGCCGCCGGCACGTAGTACAGCACGTGCGAGAGGTGGACGAGGTCCGCCGGCTCGGGCGGCTGCGCACGGTCGATCGGTTCGGGCAGCACCAGCGCCTCGGGGCAGGCCGAGCGGAGCTTCTCGCGCATCGCCGCGCTGGGTTCGACGGCCACCGTGCGCTCGAAGTGGCGCGCGAGGTGCGCGGTGGTCCGGCCCTCGCCCGCACCCACGTCCAGCAGTACCCGGCGGTGCTCCAGCCCGGCGACGACCTCGCTCAGCCGGGCGTGGGTGAGCGGCTTCTCGTCCGTCCCGGCGAGGAACAGCTCGAAGGCCCGCCGGTACGCGGGGCCGGACACGTCCAGCACCTGCACCGGGCCGGAATCCACGGTCCCTGCTTCCACGGGAATGCCCCCTCTTCGACGGTCCGCGCTGCCGGGCCATTGCAGCGCGAACCGGCGCGTCCGCGGTGCAGTGACGTTCCTGCCCGCGTGTTGCCCGGTGCCCCGACGGTGGAACGGCCGCCGCCCCGTGCCGGTCGAAGGCGCGGGGCGGCGGTCTGTCGAAGCGCGGTCAGCGGTGGCCGAGGCACTGCTCCAGCTCGTTGAGGTCGTAGAAGTGGCTGCCCCGGGTGACGGGCTTGCAGGAGGCCTTGAAGGCGGTCTCCTTCTCGTTGTAGAGCATCCGCACGAGGTGGCTGGCCGGCTTGCCGTCGGAGGGCTTGTTCGCGTAGAGGTCCCACTGGATGTTCGCGCCCATCGGGGAGACGTCGGCTCCGCGCCACGGGTTGTTCCGGTAGGTGTACGGCGTCCCGGGCTCGGCGGGCTCGGTGCTCCTGGGCAGGCCCATCAGCGCGGCGAGCGGCTCGATCTCCTCGGCGTGGGTGAAGCGCAGGACCGCGCCCTTGTCGCTGGAGCCGTCCGCCTTCGCCCGGGCCTCGGCGAGGAGGTCGTCGAGGAGGACGCCGGCCATCCGGTAGGTGATCGTGCGTCCGCTGAAGCCGGGGCCCTTCTGGTAGAACTCCTCGGCGTCGTCCAGGTACGCGAACCACTGGGCGTCGCGCGGGGCGAGGAAGCGCGAAAGGTCGACGCCCGGCGCCTCGACGCTGAGGTCCGGCGCCGCGGCGAAGAGCTGGTGGAGCGAGCGCGCGAAGGAGACCTGCGCGGCTGCCGGGAGAGCGGCGACGAAGTCGCCGTGGAACAGGCGGGCGACGACGCGGTGCGCCGCCTCGGCGGTGCGGGGGTCGGCGTCGATCCCGGCGAGCACCGCGGCCAGGTCCGGGTCGCCCGCCAGGTAGGCCTGGTAGTCGGCGTTCTGCGGCTGCTTGTGGAAGTACAGCAGGTTCTTGTCGGTGACCGGGGCCTTGATCACGCCCGCCAGCGCCGGATCCCCCGCGGTCAGGCCGCGGGTGAAGGCCTCGGCGCTCGCCACGGTGCGCGCCACGCCCGACGTCTCTACGACGATGGGCTCGTGCTCGGCGGCGATCCTCCCGAACAGGGACGGAAGGCGCTGCTCCATGCGCAGCGCGGTCTCGCGGTGCTCCTGCGCTCCGCGCGCGGAGAGGTTGCCGTAGCCGAGGGCCGACGCCGCGTCAAGGAGCGACTGCACCTGCGGGCCCAGTTCCCCGCCGAGGTCGGTGAGGGCGCCCTGCTGCTCGGCCTGCCGCAGCAGGGCGAGCACCGCTTCGCCGTCCTCGCCGTCCGACATGGCCCGGGAGCCGTGACGGGCGACGTTCTCGGTGAACACCGGGCTGAAGCCCTTGGGCGGCTTCTGGTAGTGGCTCGGCCTCTCCTGCGGTGCGTACGGGGTCTTCGTGCCGTACAGGTCCCGGACGGCGTGGGGAGGACCGGTCAGGTCCCGCGCGGAAGCGGTTCCGGTGGCACACAGCACGCCGACCGTCAGCGGGACGGTCATGGCGGCGGAGAGGAGAGCGGTGCGCTTCAACGCGGGTCCTTCGGTCGCGGCTGGCTACTGCTGGGTAGCTTCGGTCGCCCACAGGATCGCGCGGCGACGGGAATCGCCACCGACGCCGGACTGTGAACCGGGTGAAGGGCGGCTTAACGATGATGCGCACGCCGCCCGTTGGCGGGGCCGCGCGCGCCGGGCCCCGCGCGCCGGGGCTCCGGCGGGCCCGGAGCGGGTGCTCGCGGCGCCCCGCCGGGCCGGCCTCCCCGGCTTCCATTGGTGTACGCACTATCCTTCAGGCGGCGCCGGCCCGCGTGGCCGCCACCGGCCCCGTGCTGCGCGGCGCCCGAGTCGACCCGTCCCACGGAAGGCCTGTGATGCCAGCTCAACTCCCCACCACCATCGACGCGGTGATCGCCCGTATGGAGGAGGTCGACGCCGAGCTCGACCCCCGCGACGGCGTGGCCTGCTTCAACCGCGTCTACCTGAAGGTGACGAAACTGGTCAAGGAGCACGTCACCGTCGGCACGTTCAAGGACAATGCGTTCCTGGAGCGGATGGACGTGATCTTCGCGGGCCACTACCTGCAGAACGTCGACGCGGCCAGGGCCGGCCGCCGGGTCGACATCCCCTGGCAGCCGCTCTTCGCGGCACGCGGCAACCGGGTCATCTGGCCGATCCAGTTCGCCCTGGCGGGCATGAACGCCCACATCAACCACGACCTCGCCCTGGCCGTCGTCGAGACCTGCAAGGAGCGGAACACCGCGCCCGAGGTCCCGCCGGTGCACGAGGACTTCGAGAAGGTCAACGACCTGCTGGCCAGTGTGGAGGCGGGGATCCGCGCCGAGTTCGAGCTGCAGATCGTCAAGATCGCCACCGGGCCCGCCGAGGACCTCAAGCACGCCGTCAGCTCGTTCAGCATCTCGACGGCGCGTGAGACGGCCTGGGTCAACGCCACCCAGCTCTGGGCCGCGCGGAACAACCCCGCCCAGTACTCCTTCCACCTCACCGCCATCGCCGGGGGCGTGAACGCCACCGGCACCATGATCCTCGCCCCGGTCGTGCCGCCGCCGGCCGGCTGACGAGGGCGCGCGGCGGGGGTGGCGGGGGCGCCCACCCGCCGGCGCTGTCATCGGCCTCCGAGGTCCCGGCCGGGACCTCGGAGGCCGATGTCGCGCCCGGGCGCCGGCGAGGCCGAACCGGCCTGCGGGGCTCCGGCGGCCGGGGGCGCCCAACTCGCTCGCCTTCAGCCCCGCGTCCGGCCCGGCGCCCGCGCCTCCCTCCGCCCTGCCGCGCGCCTCTGCCGCTCGCGGCCGGCGGGTGACGAAAGGCCAGCGCCCGTCAACGTCGCGGCAAAACCGGCCGGGTCGGTGTAAGGCACGTGTCAAGGAGCAGCGCCACGGCGGGGTGGCGGGGGTGCACTGGAGCTGCGGGCGGAAGCCGTCGGGGCGATCCGCCCAGTGAAGCAACCCGCGCCGTCCTCTCCCACCAGAGCAGGAGCACTGCCCCATGACGACCACTGCCGCAGCCGCCACGTCCACGCCGGCCACGCCGGCCACGCCGGCCACGCCGGCCGCGCTCCCGGCCCCCGTCCCGGGCCCGGCCCCCTTCCCGCCTGCCGGCCGCCCGTCCGCTCCGGTCACCCCGTCCGCGTCGGCGGGCCCGTCCGCCGGGGCGCTCGGCAGCCCGTGGCCCTCCTCGGCCCGGCCCGGTGCCGCCGGCGAGCTGCTGATCGGCGGCGTCGGTCTGGCGGAGGCCGCCGACCGCTTCGGCACCCCGCTGTACGTGCTCGACGAGGACGAGGTCCGGGGCCGCGCCCGGGCCTACCGCCGCGCCCTGCCGAAGGCCGAGGTCTTCTACGCCGCCAAGGCGTTCCTGTGCAGCGCGATGGCCGACTGGATCGCCGAGGAGGGGCTCGGCCTGGACGTCTGCTCGGCCGGCGAGCTGCGCCTCGCCACCGCCGCGGGGTTCCCGCCGGAGCGGATCCTGTTGCACGGCAATGCCAAGACCCCGGAGGAGCTCCGGCTCGCCCGCCGGCTGCGGGTCGGCCGGCTCGTCGTCGACAGCCTCTCCGAGATCCCCCGCCTGGCCGCCCTCGCCGTCGCCGACGCCCCGCAGCGCGTGCTGGTGCGGGTGGTGCCGGGCGTCGCCGCGGGGCACCACAGCGCCGTCCGGACCGGCGTCGACGGGCAGAAGTTCGGCTTCCGGATCGCCGGCGGCGACGCGGCCGAGGCGGTCGACCGCGTCCTCGCCCAGCCCGGCCTCGAACTCACCGGCCTGCACTGCCACCTCGGCTCCCAGATCACCGACACCGAGCCCTACCGCACCGCCCTGGACCGCCTCGTCGAGTTGCTGGCCGGCATCCGCGACCGGCACGGGGTCGAGCTGCCCGAGCTGGACCTCGGCGGCGGCCACGGCGTCCGGTACCGCCCGCAGGACGAGGAGCTGGACCCCGCCCGGTTCGCCGCCGGGACCACCGCGCACCTCGCCGCCCGCTGCGCCGAACGCGGCCTCGCCGTGCCCAGGCTGCTCGTCGAACCCGGTCGGGCGATCGCGGCACCCGCCGCGGTCGCGGTCTACCGCGTGCTCGCGGTGAAGCACACCGCCGACGGCCGGGCCTACGCCGCCGTCGACGGCGGCATGAGCGACAACCCCCGCCCCGCCCTCTACGGCTCCGCGTACGACGTCCGTCCGGTCGGCCGGCCCACCGCGGGCACTGCGACGGGGGTCTTCGACGTCGTCGGCCGGCACTGCGAGGCCGGCGACGTCCTGGTCCGCGGCGCGCGGCTCCCCGCCGACCTGCGGCCCGGCGACCTCCTCGCCGTTCCCGCGGCGGGGGCGTACCAGCTCTCGATGGCCTCCGGCTACAACCTGGTCGGCCGGCCCCCGGTGGTGGCCGTCCGTGACGGTCGGGCCCGCCTGCTGCTCCGGCGCGAGACGGTGGAGGACTTCCGCGCCCGCGAGGTCGGCCGCTGACGCCGGGTCACCCCACGTGCCCGGCCGCGCCGGCCCGGCGCAGGGTGACCCGGCGTCACCGGGGGAGTGCGGCCCAGGCCGCGGCGAGGCGGCCGACCAGGGCGGCAGCGGTGTCCGGGACGAAGGAGAACGGCAGCCGGAGGTGGTCGTCGTGGGCACCGGTCGGGTCCATGGTGGCGCCCGGGACGACCTCCGCGCCGTACCGCAGGGCCAGTTGCGCGTAGACCCGTGCGTCGGTGCCGGCGGGGAGCCGGATCCACAGCACGGAGCCGCCCTGCGGGGGCTGCCAGCGCCACTCGGGGAGGTGTTCGGCGAGCAGCCGCGCCATGGTGGCGAGCCGCTCCTGCCGGAGCCGCTCCCGATCGGGGGCGAAGGCGGCGAGGGTGGGGAGCAGCCGCGCGGCGAGGGCCTGGTCGAGCAGCGGGCTGCCGAGGTCGTCGAGGGCCTTGAGCCGGGCCAGGCGGGCCACGGCCCCCCGCGGCGCGCGGATCCAGCCGATCCGCAGGCCGCCCCAGACCGCCTTGGCCAACGAACCCACCGTCACCACGGTGCCGCCGGCGGGGTGCGCGGCGATAGCCGGCGGGGCCTGCCCGGGTGCGAGGGCCGCCGCGTGGGCGCTGTCCTCCAGGATCGGCACGCCGTGCTCGGCCGCGAGTTCGGCCACCCGGCGCCGGCGGCCGGCGGACATCAGGGTACCGGTGGGGTTGTGGAAGGTCGGCATGACGTAGAGCAGCGCGGGCCGGTGCTCGGCCAGCGCGGCGGCGAGCCGGTCGATCCGGATGCCGTCGGAGTCGAGTCCGACGCCGACCAGCCGTGAGCCGGTCGCCCGGAGGACGTCCAGGCAGCCCGGCCACCCCGGGGACTCCACGACCGCCGTCGCGCCGCGTCCGAGGAGGAGCCGGGCGGTCAGGGTGACGGCCTGGGTGGCGCCGGTGGTCACCACCACCTGGTCCGGCGTCGTCGGCAGGCCGTGCGCGCCGTGGTGGTCGGCGATCGCCGCCCGCAGCGCGGGCAGCCCGGCCGGGTGGTAGCCGGCGTCGCGGAGCAGCTCGGGCAGGTCCTCGCGGACGAGGTCGAGCAGCGCCCGGCCCAGGTCCGGCCCGCCGGCCTCGGCCGCCTGCCCCAGCGAGATGACGTCCGGAGGCTGCGTCAGCAGTCGCTGGATCACCGCGGTGGCCTGGCCACCGGGCACCCGCCCGTCCGGCGGGGTCCGGTGGGCGGCGGCGCCCCGCGCCACCCGGGTGCCGCTGCCCCGCGTGGTCTCGACCAGTCCCGAGCCGCGCAGCGCGTCGTAGGCGGCGACCACCGTCGCCCGGCTGACGGCGAGCGCGTCGGCGAGCGGGCGCTCGGGCGGCAGGCGGTCACCGGGGCGCAGGTCCCCGGACCGTACGGCCCGGACGAACGCGTCGGTGAGCCGCCGGTACAGCGGCCCCCCGGCCGAACTCCAGTCCCCCAGCAGGTCGATCAGCTCGGCGGGTTCCGACGTCCCCCGATTCCGGTCCACTTTCCCCTCCATTGGCACGGGCGGACGAGCCGCCGCCGAACGAGGCTAACGGCATGACATCCACCGCACTCCCCGACCCCCGACTGGCCGCCGTCTGCGACCTCTCCGTCGTCGCCGCGCGGGACGGCGCCGGCCTGCACCGCTACGACGGCGCCGTCCAGGACCTCTCCCCGGACGGCGTACGCCGCGGCCTCGCCGCGCTGGGCGGCCCGGCCGGCACCGAGCCCTACCCGGACCCGCACGACGAGGCGCACGCGGCCGCCGCCGAGGAGGCCCTCCGGGTGCGTTTCGGCGAACTCGAACTGCACCGGAGCAACCCGCTGTGGCACATCGAGAACCTGGACCTGTCCGGCTACGACCGCCCGTACGTGCCGCAGCCCGAGCGGGACGCCGCCCGGCGGGCCCACCTCGACCGGTGGCCGGACGCCGTGGACGCGGCCGTCGAGGCACTGGACCGCGTGCCGGCGCCCCTGGCCGAGGCCACCCTGCCGCTGGCCCGCGGCCTGGCCGCCTTCATCGACCCCCGGGGCGGCCACGTCCACACCGCCGCCCGCCGGGCCCTCGCCCGGCTGCTGGCCCACCTGGAGCGGGCCGCCGCCCTGGGCCCGGAGTCGGCGGCGCTCGGTGGCCCCGCCCTCGCCCGGCTGCTCGGCTCGGCCGAGGCCGGCACCCTCGACCTCACCGCGACGTCCGCCCGGGTGGACACCGAACGGGACCGGCTGCGCGCGCTGCTCGACGAGTCGCTGCGCCGCATCGCCCCCGGCACCGCGCCCGCCGACACCGTCCGGGCCCTGCAGGCCGACCACCCCACCGCCGAGGGCCTGCTGGCGGAGTTCGGCGAGCTCGTCGACGAGACGGTCGCCTGGACCGCTTGGCACGACCTGGTGCCCCACCACGACGTCGAGGTGGTCGTCGAGCCGATGCCCGACTCCCAACGCCGTTCGCCGGCAGGGCTGTTCGCGTCCGCGCCGTACGAGGCCGACGCTCCCGCCGGCTTCCGGGTCACCCTCCCGGACACCGGCTGGAGCCGGGCCGAGCGCGACCAGTGGCTGGCGACCGGCTTCAACCGCACCCTGATGCCCAACATGGCCGTCCACGAGGTCGCCCCCGGGCACGCCAGCCACGGCCGGGCGCTGCGCCGGGCGCCGACCGACGTCCGCCGCACGCTCCACTCGGAGGCGTTCATCGAGGGCTGGGCCCACTACTGCGAGGAGTTGGCCCTGGAGCAGGGCTACCGCGACGGCGACCCGCGCTTCGCCGTGGCCGTCGCCCAGGACGCCCTGCGCCGGGTCACCCGCTTCGCCTGCGCGATCGGGCTGCACACCGGCGCCATGACTCTGGAGGACGCGGCGGCGCGGTTCACCGAGGACGTCGCCCTGGCCGGCCCGGCCGCCCTGCACGAGGCCCGGCGCGGGCTCTTCGACCCCACCTACGGTCGTTACACCTGGGGCAAGTTCGCGATCCTCGACCTGCGCGAGCAGGCCCGGGCGCGCTGGGGCGGGGCGTTCTCGCTGCGGCGCTTCCACACCGCGCTGTTCGACCTCGGCGCCCCGCCGCTGGGCCTGCTGCCCACGGCGCTGGACCGTGGATGAGCTCCCTCGCCGGCTTCCTGCTGGCCTCACTGGCGGTGGTCGCGGTGCCGGGGTCCAACCTGGTGCACATCGTCACGCGGAGTGCGCAGGACGGGCGGCGGGCCGGCCTCGTCACGGCCCTCGGTGTGGAGACCGGCACGCTCCTGCACGTGCTGGCCGCCGTCGGCGGGCTGGCGGCGCTCGTCTCCGACCACCCGCTCGCCTTCACCGTGCTGCGCTACGCGGGCGCCGGCTACCTCGCGTACCTCGGCGTCCGGGCCCTCGGCCGCCGTCCGGCCCCGGACGTCGGCGGCGCCCCCGGCGACGACCGGTCGGCCGGGCGCCGGCTGTTCCGGGTCTGGGGCGACGCCGTCCTGGTCAACCTGCTCAACCCCAAGGTGGTCCTGTTCTTCGTGGCCTTCCTCCCGCAGTTCGTGCCGGCCGGGCTCTCCGCCGCCGCCACCCGGGCCCGGATGCTCGTCCTGGGCGTGGTCTTCCTGGCCCTCGCCCTCGCGCTGGACCTCTGCTACGCCCTGCTCGGCGCCGCGCTCACCGGCCGGCTCCGCGGAACACCGCGCCGGGAGCGGCGGCTGTCCTGCGTGACCGGCGGTGTCCACCTCGGCCTGGCGGCCCTGGTCCTCGTCTGAACGTGGAGGTGCCCCGTCCCGTCCTGCCGGGTCGGCCTCCTACGACGGGCGCGCCTCCTACGACGGGCGCGCCTCTACGACGCGGCCGCTTCGGTGGCCCGGCGCCGGGCGGCCCGGCGGTGCTTGGCGAGCTTGGCCAGCGCGAACACCACCGCGGCGGTGCAGCCCACGGCCGCCCACGCGGGCAGGAACACCGACGCCGGCACCAGCCCGGCCAGGGTGAGCACCAGACAGGGCAGGTACCAGCCGAGGACGGTGCGCACGGGATCGCCGTACCGCAGGGAGATGGCGGCGTTGGCGGAGTAGAAGGCGAGGACGCCCCCGCACAGTGCCCAGCGGGAGCCGGGCGGCAGTGCGTGGTCGGGCTCGGCCACCGCGGTGCCGAGGGCGGCGGCGATCACCGTGATGCCAGAGACGAGGACGAACGGCAGGTACATCACGGTGTCGCGGATGGCCCGGTCGGCGCCGCCGGCCTGGGCCCGGCCGAGTCCGCGGGCGGCCTCCGTGGTGCCCCAGGTGAAGAAGATCATCGCGAGCTCGGCGACCACCACGAAGGCGAGCAGCGCGGCCAGCGCGGACGGCCGGGTGAAGTGGTCGGCGAGGGTGAGGACGACGGTGTAGACGCTCTCGCCGAGCACGATGACGACGAAGAGCCCGATCCGTTCGACCAGGTGTTCCGTGGAGAGCCGGGTGTAGAACTCGGCGGTGATACCGGCGCGGACGGCCAGCAGCACCACCTCCAGCGCGACCGCGACGACCCAGAGGGCGAACCGGCCGGGGTTCGGCACGGCCGCCGACACCGCCCAGAGCGTGGCGGGCACGAGGCAGTAGAGCACGGGCCGCCAGACCGGCAGCGGGCTGCGCGGGTCCCGGGCCTTGCCGATCCAGATGGCGAAGAAGCCGAGTCGCACCCACGCCGCCCCCAGCGCGTACGCCCAGGCCCGGTCGCCCAGCCCGTCCGGGGCCGCGGCGGCCATCAGCCCGAGGCCGGGCATCGCACCGAGCAGCAGCGCCTGACTGCGGGGGGTGTCGGAGCCGAACACGTTGATCGTGACCGTCAGGTTGGCCCACGCCCACCAGGCCGGGAAGAACAGCGCCAGGAAGGTGCCGAACTCCTTCGCGCCGGGATCGCCGTGCAGGTCGTGCGCCAGCACGGCGACGGTGGCGACGAACACCAGGTCGAAGAAGAGCTCGAACCAGCCCGCCCGCTGCTCCTGCGGCACCGCCTCTTCCGATTCCATCCCCCCACTCTGCCCGCCCACCGCTCCCGGCCGCCCGGGGCGCGCCACAGGGAGGGCCCTCGACCTGCGGTTGGGGCTCAGGCCCCTCCTGGCGCCTCCGTCCGCCGCCGGGTGGGCCGCGTCCCAGATGCGGACGCGGCCCGGCACCGACCCTCCGGTCGGCGGCCCGTGCGGGACTGGCCGGGCGTCAGCCGGTGACCCACCAGGACAGGGAGCCCGTGAGGGACGGCCGCAGGGCCGGGTCGAGCACGTCCGGCGTGGGGTCGGTGGCGACCGCGGTCAGTCGGTAGCCGATGCCGCGCGGGCCGGCGGCGAAGCCGAAGGAGGAGAGCGGGATGGTGGTGCGGCCGCGCAGGTGCGTCAGCTCACGCCCGTCGGAGTACCAGCGGAGTGTGGTGCCGGGGACGGGGAGGTCGACGGTGAGCCGGCCGGAGGAGTCGAGTGTGGAGTTCGCGGGCGTGGTGCTGGTGATGGTCGTGGCGTGGCGGTAGAACCCGGCGATCATCGCCTCGCGTCCCGGGAGGTTGAACTCGCGGCCGAGCGAGCGCATGATCGAGTTCTCCGTCGGCCGGAAGATCCCGTCGGGGTAGTAGCCGCCGCCGACGAAGGCGCCGACGGTCCCGCCGTCCGGTGAGGTCCGGCCCAGCCACCGGTACCACTTGGCGCGCTCGCGGCGCATCCGGTCGGTGGTGAGGGTGCTGATGTTGGACTCGGCCGGCTCCGCGCCCTGGTAGGTGCCCTGGCCGTCGTAGTAGTACTCGTCGGCCAGCTTGCCCAGCGAGTGGCCGGTCTCGTGCACGGCGATCTGCCCGGAGCGGTTGTTGCCGCCGGCCACCGTGGCGATGCCCTCGTACCCGAGCGGGGACTGCACGTCGTTGTAGCCGGCGCCGCCGTACTTGGCGCTGTTGGCGACCACGAGGACGAGGTCGGCCTGCGGGGCCTTGGCGGCGTAGCGCTCCACGGCCTTGACGTCGACGCAGAGCAGGCGCTCGATGTCCTCGCACCAGAAGTACGACCCGAGGGCGGTGTCCCGGACGGCGGCCCGGTCCGGGTCCCCGGTGATGCCGGACTGTGCGGAGACGGCCTCCACGGCCCAGACGTTGAACAGGTTGCGGTAGGTGGCGTACGGCTCGACGGCGCTCACCTCCTGCCACTTGGCGGCGGCGTCGGCACGGAACTTCTCCTGCTCGGCGGCGGTGTAGCCGTCGCCGATCACCACCACGTCCAGTTTGGTGTCCGTGCTGCCGTTCTGGACGAGCGGTGTGACGGCGCCGTCGGCGGCGAGGGCCTGCGGCCGGTCGGCGAGGTACGGCGAGACGGGGGAGACGCTCGCCCGGCCGATCCCGCCGTCCTCGGCGAAGACCTCGACCTGCTGCCGACCGCCGGGCGCCGGCCCTGGGTCGTCAGGCACTGCTCCGGCGGGCGCCGCCGCAAGAATGGCCATGGACATGACAGTCATCAGGATGGCGGAGGTCCACCTGCGTTTGCGCACCCGGGGCTCCTTCGACGGGGGACTGAAGGCCGATCGTACATAGATGACATGGCATCAGGCCAGGGATCGGACGGCCCGCGCGGGTTACCTTCGCTGCGGCGATTCCCGCCCGGTGACGTGCGCGCGGGCGCCCGGCCGTCCCCCGGCCGCTCCTCGCCCTGCCCGTCCGCCCACCGTCCGTTCCCCCCACCGTGGAAGGACCGACGGCGGCCCGCCGGACCGGTGCGATGATGTCCGGCATGACGGACTCCGACGCCCACGACGACGGCGTGATCCTGGACGACCTGCTGCGCGAGGCCGCCGCCGACGCGGCCGGGGCGCTCTGGCGGCTCACCGGCGACGACCGGCAGCTCGACGCCAACGTGGTGCGGCTGCGCCCGGACGCCACCGTCGCCGAACACGTCGAACCCGATCTGGACGTGCTGGTCGTCGGGCTCTCCGGCGAGGGCGCGCTGCGCTGCGCGGGCACCCTCCACGACCTGCGGCCCGGCGTGCTGCGCCTGCTGCCGCGCGGCGCTGCGCGCGGCGTTTCGGCGGGGCCGGACGGCGTCGTCTACCTGACGGTGCACCGCCGCCGCCCGGGCCTGGCCATCCGCCCTCGTCCGTGAAGACGACCGGGATACCGACAGCGACGCCGAGCGTGACGCCGACCTCCGCCTCCTGGTCGTCGGACACCTGACGCCCCGTGTGCCGACCGGGCGCGAGGGTCAGCCTCTCCCCGCCGCGCCCGGCGCGCCGACCCGCGCCGCCCAGAGCCGCGACACACCGACCCGAGCCGACGGGATCGTTCCCCGTCCCCCTCGGGTCGACAGGTCTCCCGGTCGACGCCGTGCAGGTCGGAGCCGCCCCGGTGTCTCAGGGGCAGTTGCGGACGGCGAAATCACAGAGGTCCGTGCGGTTGGGGCTGTCGGTCTTGGTGAGCAGGCTGGCGACGTGCTTCTCGGCGGTGCGCGGGGAGATGAACAGGCGGCGGGCGATGTCGGTGTTGCCGTAGCGCAGCGCGAGCAGGACGAGGACGTCGTACTCGCGGGCGGTGATGCCGCGTCCACGCAGGCCCTGCGGGACGCGGGTGTGGCCGGAGCGCCGCTGGGTGGCGGGCAGGCCGGCCTGGCGCAGGAGGGAGCGGCAGGCGCTGGCGGCGGGGGCGATGCCGGCGTCGTGGAAGTACTCCTCGGCGGTGCGCAGCCAGCGCGACGGCTCGCCCCAGCCGTCGGCGAGGGCGGCCTCGGCGGTCAGGCGCAGGCCGAGGTGGCGGGCGAGCGGGAACGGCTGGGCGGCGTCGAGGGCCGAGGCCAGGGCGTCGGCGGCCTCCGCGAGCCGGCCGGCACGGCCGAGCAGCACGGCGCGGGCGAAGTGGACGAACTGCAGGTTCCAGCGCAGCCGGGTGGGTGCCTGCCGGGCGGCCTCGTCCAGGCCCTCCGGATCGAGGTCGGCGTCGACGGCGGCCACCAGCAGCTCCAGGCCGTGCCGGCCGCCGAGGAAGTAGGTGGTGGGCCGGCCCTCGTCCCAGGCCCGGGCCGCCGCGAGGGCCGCGCGGGCGGCGGGCCGGTCCTCTTCGAGGAGGGCGGAGACCGCCTCGCAGAGCCCGAGCACGATGGGCGTGTACTCGCTGTGCTCGCCGCCGAGTTGCCGGTACTCGGCGAGTTTGCGGGCCAGCTCCCGGGGCCGGCCGCGGTGGGCGGCGAGCATGGCGTCGATGACCCGGACGTAGGTGAGGTCGCCGGTGTGCCCGAGGCGGGCGAGGACGGGCTCGCAGCGGGTGGTGATGCACTCGGCGCGCCCGTAGTCGCCGCGCAGGACGGCGAGCAGGGCCAGGCTGGCCTCGGTCTGGTGGGCGGAGGTGATGGCGCCGCTGCGCAGGTACACCTCGTGGACGTGTTCGAGCTGGTCGGTGCTGCCGGAGAGCAGGCCGTGGTTGCCGGCGAGGCGGCCGACGGCGCGGGCCCGCCAGAGCGGGAGGCCGTGCCGGTCGGCGATGGAGACGATGCGGCGCAGGCAGGCGTCGGCCTCGTCGAAGCCGCGGGAGCGGGCGAGGAGGGCGAGCAGTTGCAGGCCCTGACAGGCGATCACGGGCAGGTCGAGGCGGATCGCGGTGTCGGTGGCGGAGCGGACGAGTTCCTCGGCCCGGCCGGCCGCGCTGCCGGGGGTGGCACGGCCGTCGCGGACCTGGACGTAGCCGTCGACGATGTCGACCGGGATGCGCTGCTCGGGGGTGCAGTCGGCGGTGAGCAGGGCGCGGGCGGCGGCGACCTGTTCGGCGGCCTGTTCCCACCGGCCCACCATGGCGGCGGCCCAGGCGAGGCGGGCGTGCAGACCGGCGCGCCGGCCGGGGTCGAGCTCCATGGCGGCGGTGGCGGCGACGGATCCGGCCAGGGCGAAGGCCCGCTCTATTCGCCCGGACTCGGTGAGGGCGTTGAGCAGGGACTCGACGGCGTCGGCCCAGGCGGTGCGGTCGCGGTGGGGGTCGAGCAGTTCGACGGAGCGTTCGAGCAGGGCCGCCGCCTTGTCGGCCAGGCCCTCGCCGATGGCCTGGAGGCCGGCCGCGGCGAGGTGCAGTCCGGCCTCGTGGTCGTCGCCGGCCTGTCGGCGCAGGTCGGCGGCGAGCTCGTGCAGCTCGCAGGAGAGCTCGGGGGCGCCGGCCTCCAGGGTCTCGGCGGCGCGCCGGGCGAGGGCGGCGCGTTCGCCCGGGAGCAGTCCGGCCAGCAGGGCCTCGGCGGTGAGCGCGTGCCGGAAGACGTAGGTGTCGCCGTAGCCGCTGTCGGGGTGGATGAGGCGGGCATCGACGGCGGCGCGCAGGTGGATGTGGAGGCCCCGGTAGTCCAGGCCGGTGACGGTCTGCAGCAGGGCGGGGGAGAAGCTGCGGCCGAGGACGGCGGCGGTGTCGAGGGCGGCCCGGCCCTGCGGGCCGAGGCCGTCCGCGCGGGCGGCGATGCTGCGGGCCAGGGTGGCGGGCACGGTGGTGTCGAGCTCCCGGGTGAGCTGCCAGCCGCCGCCCTCCGCGGGGCGCAGGGCCTCGGTGGAGATCATGCCGTCGAGGAGCTCCTCGACGATCAGCGGAGTGCCGTCGGCGTCCCGGTGCAGTCGGCGGGTGACCGGCTCGGGCAGCGCCTCGGGCGTGGTGTCGAGGCAGGCGGCGGCGAGGCGGGTGACCGCCTCGTCGGTGAGCGGGCGGAGTTCGACGACGCTGCCGGTCTGGTGACGGCGGCACTGGTGGGCGAGGTCGAGGGCGGCTCCGGCCCCGGGACGCAGGGTGGCGACGAGGGTGACGGGCAGTCCGGCGAGGTTGTCGACGAGGTACTCGGTGACGGCGATCGTCTCGGTGTCGGCGTCGTGGAGGTCTTCCAGGACGAGCACGCAGCCGTGGTCGCGGCCGACGGCGGCGAGGAGCCGGAGGATCGCCTCGGCGAGCACGATCAGGGACTCCGGCTGGTGCGGGGAGCCGGGCCGGCGCCACTCGGGGACCAGCGGGGACAGCGCCGCACGGTAGGGCTGGAGCTCGGCGTCCTGCGGGGTCAGACCGGTGCGCACGAGGGAGAGCAGAGCCTCGGCGAGCGGGCGCAGGGCGATCGGCGCGCCGGCACGGCTGCAGCGGCCGCGCAGGACGGCGGTCCGGCTGCGGGCACGGTCGGCGGCCTCGGTGACCAGTCGGGTCTTGCCGATACCGGCCTCGCCGACGACGAAGACCGCTGCGCCGCGGTGGTCGCGGCCCCGGCGGACGGCCTCGGCGAGTAGTTCCAGTTCGTCGTCGCGGTCCACGACGGTCGGCGAGTTGGCATGCACTTCACCACCGTAGAACGGATCGCTCGATATTCAATCATGGAATGTCGGGTCGGCCGCCGTCCTCCGCTCCGGGAGGGCGGCGGCCGACCCGTACTCCGGACCCCTGTCCGGGGTGCGGACCGGGCCTACGGGCCGTCAGAGGAACGCGGCGGAGATGGTCTCCGGATCGGTGCCCGCGGCCCAGCCGATGACCAGGCCGGCGACGATCAGCGGCTTGACGCCGACGGCGACGCGCATCAGGCCCGCGATCCGGTCCCGCGGCGCCTCGGTGCCCTCGGTGCCCTCGGGACAGCCGGAGCAGGCAGCCTGGCCGGCGTCGTGCTGGTGCTCGCCGCCGTGGTCGTGGTGCTGGTCGTTCATTGCGGAGTTCTCCCCTGCGGAGTGGCGATCCGTGGTGCCGGTCGCTCGTGTGGTGGCGTACGCCGTCGGCGGCCGTGGTGGGCTACCGGCTGCGCGGTGGCTGCAGCGCTGCCAGGGATGGCACCCGGCCTGCGTCTGCACGTCTGAGGAGGCCGTGGCCGATGCCGGCCAGGCCGTTCATGAGGTCGGGCGAGTCCGTGCCCGCGGGCACGGCGCACCTGGGCCCGCCGCGGGTGAGCCGGACGAGGAGGCGGCCGGTGTGGTCGGCGAGCGCCTGCCCGGCTCCGGGCAGGCCCACGCGTGCGGCGGCGGCGAGCAGTTCGAGCCGGCCGGTCTCGCCGAGGGCGAGGCTGTGGTCGGGCAGCGGACCGGCGTCCGCGGCGGCCCGGACGGCGCGCAGCAGGTCGGGACGTCGGAGGACCCGGTCGGGCGAGTCGGACTGCGCGGGCGGGCCCGGCTCGGCGAGGTCGTCGGCGGTGCCCGGAGCGTCGGCGGCGCCCAGCCCGTCGGTGAGGGCGAACGCGGCGCCGGACAGGCCGTGGCTCCAGGAGTGGTCGGGGAGGTCGACGGGCTGCGCCAGCAGTCGGGCGGCGGTGGCGAGCGCGGTGTGCCCGGTCGCTCCGGTCGGGTCGGTCGCTCCGGTCTGCCCGGCCGAGTCGCCGAGCCCTCGGACGTGGCGGGCCAGGGCCCAGCCCACACCGTGGGCACCGTGCGCGAATCCGGCGGGCAGCGTGGCGGGCGCAGCCGCCGTGAGGCGTTCGGCGCAGAGCGCGGCGCCCCGGGCGGCGGCCGGCAGCGCGGTGTGCCGGTGGACGGCGTCCAGGGTGGCCAGACAACCGGCCAGGCCGCCGGCCACGGTGAGGTCCTCGGTCCGCTCGGCGGTGTGTACGGCGAGGGTGACGGCGGGTTCGATCAGGGCGGCGAGGTCCTGGTCCGCCAGCAGGGCGGCGAGGTGCGTCAGCGCGTAGGCGAGTCCGCCCAGGCCGTGCGCGGCGCCGCAGCCGGCGGCGGCCCGCAGGTCCGGCCGGGCGGCGAGGTGGTCCAGCAGGCCGGGCAGCGCGGTGACGGCGCGGCGGGCGGCCTCGGCGTACCGGTCGGCGTCGGTGAGGTCGGCGAGCTGGGCCAGGAAGACGGCGGTGCCGGTGTAGCCACCGGCGAGCGCGGCGCCGAGCGGGAGGACCGCCCACTGCCCGGGGCGGACCTGCTGGGGGCCGAGCCAGTTGACGCGCCGTTCGTCGGGGAAGGCACCGGCGAGGACGGTGTCGGCGAGGTTCCGGGCGGCGGTGACCAGCTGCTCGGGCGAGGGGGCGGCTCTCCCGGCGTTGACGGCGGCGGTGGCGGAGGGAGCGGCGCCCGGCGCGGGGAGCGTGGCGGTGCCGGGTGCGGGAGCACCGGTCGCCAGCGCGGCGCGGATGATCCACTCCTGGTCGTAGCGGTCCACCGCCCCCATCCCGGCGATCTTGGTGAGGACCTGGTCGAGGGCGGGTGCGGCGAGATCGCCGGCCCGCTCGCCGCTCGTCGGGCCGCCTTGGACCGCACGCTCGCGCGGGCGGTGGGTGAACAGCGGCACGTCACCGGCCCAGAGGTCGGCGCGCTCGTGCGCCCCGGGCCGCAGGCCCTCGCCCCCGGGCGCCGGCACGGACTCCAGCCCGTCGAGCGCCAGGTCGCGCTCGGCGGCGTCGCGGAGCAGCCCGGGGTCGGTGAGCTCGTCCAGCAGGACGCCGTACAGCCGGGTGGGGCGCAGGACGACGCGCAGCTCGGCGTCGGCGAAGGCGCGTACCGGGCCGCCGGGGGCGGTGAGTTCGGCGCGGCGCTCGGTGATCAGGTCGTACCCGGCACGGAAGCCGGCGACCAGGGAATCGGCGTAGCGGGCCGGATCCGCCGCGGCGCCGTCCAGCACAGGGCGGTTGGCGGCCTCGGCGAACCGGGCGGGGCGGCGGGCCAGGTGCATCCGGTCGGTGCCGGGCTGAGCCCAGCCGGCGGCGGCCAGCGGCAGTTCGCCGCCGCGACCGCCGCCCAGGCCGGACACGTCCCAGCCGCCGTCGGGGCCGTACACGAGGCTGGGCAGCAGGGCGATCCGCAGCACGCTGTGGTCCAGGGCGAGCTGCGCCGGGTCGGCCTCATGAGCGCCGTCCGATGTGCCGTCCGATGCACTGTCCGATGTGCCGTCCGCGTCGGGGGGAGCGGCCGTCACCGGGTGGAAGAGCGTCTCCAGGTCGATCAGGACGGGATGGTCCGCGCAGGCGATCAGGTTCTCGCAGTGCATGTCGGTGGCGTTGAGCGCGTGCAGCACGGCCGTGAGCACGCCGAGGCGCCGGTAGAACAGCTCCACCTGCGCAGGGGTGCGGCAGGGCGCGGCCTCGGCGTACTCCACCCACCCGTGGGTGCCGCGGTCCAGCAGGCGCAGGGCCCGCGGTGCGACCTCGGGCAGCGCGGCGCCGACCCACGCCAGCAGCGCGTTGAAATGCCGATGGGCGGCGACCGGGCGCGGCTTGTACACGAGGCGCGTGCCGTCGGCGAAGCGCAGGACGGCGACGGCACGGCCGTGCCGGTGGGCGTCGCCCTTCACGTCCACGGCGGTGAGCCGGCCCGGATCCCGGCCGTCGAGCACCTCGGTGACGAGCCGCGCGCGGTCCTCGGCCAAGCGGCGGACCAGCTCCGACTCCGCGTCCACGGACTGCTGACAGGCCTGGGCGAGCAGCCGGGCGAGGACCGGATAGCGGACCAGCAGCCGCGTCAGCCCGGCACGTCCCGCGGTGTTCCGGACGAAGTCGGCGAAGCGCTCCTGCGGGGTGGCACCCGACAGCTCGCCCCGCTCGCGGGCGGCGGCGAGCTCGGCGACGAGGCAGCGTGCGGCCAGCCGGGTGAGCCGGGTGGTCAGCCGCGTGGTGAAGGCGCGGCGCAGCAGCGCGGTGTCGGCGGCCGGACCGGGGGCGGCGAGGGCGAGGGCGAACCGCTCGCCCGCCACCTCCGCGAAAGGCGCACAGACGCGCCCGAAGGCCTCCTCCCAGTCCTCACCGGCGGCCGGGCGGGGTGCCGACAGGGGCGCAGCGGCGAGGGCCCGCTCGGCGTACTCCGCCCAGGCCGGCGGCTGGGCTGCGGGGAGCGGCCCCGTGCCCGCGCCGGCGGGCTGCTCCGCACCCGCAGGCCGGGGTGCCCCCGCCGGTGCCATCCCGGCCGCGCTGCGCGCCGGAGCGCTCGCGGCCTCGACCGGGCGCACGCCGCGGGTCCACCAGCCGGGCGCGGGCGGTGCGACGTCGTCGATTGCCTGCTGCCTCTCCACGCCCGGTACGGTTCCACGGACCCGCCGCCCCGTACATGGGGGAAAGGCCCCCAGAATTCTTCGGGTCCGCAGGTTGCCGGATACGCGTGTGCCGCCTGCCGGCCCGGCCGGTCGCCGACCATGGCGGTTCCGTCCGCCGTGCAGCACCGTCTGCGCTGGCCTGCTGCCCCTGCGTGCGCCGTCCACCGCCCACCTCGGGGCCGCCCCGGAGCGACGGGTCGACCGGCCGCCCACCACTCGCCACCTGCGTCAGCGTCGCCGCCCGAAGGCCCGCGGCCCGCTCCGCTGCGGGCGCGGCCCCCAGCAAGCCCGGCGACCGGTGGGGAAACCGGGGGTGCGCAACCCAGGTGCACGCAGCGGCAGCCAGGCAGATTTCTTCCCGTCGCCGACTCGGCCGACACCAAAGGATGACGGAAGCCGTGCAGGGCGTCCCGGCCCTCGTGGACCCCGTCACCACCGATGTCGTCGAGCGCGGTCTGTTCGACGTCGGGTCGATCGGCTGCGGTCGGACCGGCAACACCGGCGACCACTGCTGATCCAGTCCCACCCGGCCCCGGGCCGGCCGTGCCCGTGACGGCCGGCCCACGGCCGCCGTGACCCGTCCGGGTCACCCCGAGGCACCCGGCCACGGCCGCGCACCATACTCCCAAACTGGTCGTGGTCGGGGGGCGCCCCGCACCCAGCGTGCGGGGCGCTCGGCTCCTGTCGTCCCCACTCCCACCGCCGGCCCGGTCGAGCCGGCCTCCCCACGCGCCGCCCCGGCCGCGCGCCACGGCCCTCCTGGCCGTCCATGCCGTCACCCTCCTCACTCAGTGGGAGGGCGCGTGGAGCAGTCCCTCCCGGGTGCGGCGGAGCAGCTGCAGGACGAGTTCCTCGTCCGCCTCGCCGATGCCCAGCAGACGGTTGACGTGCAGGTGGACGAGGCTGCGGCACAGGTCGGCGAGCGGGCGGTGCAGCAGGGCGTCGGCGTCGAGCGAGGCGAGCTGTTCGGCGGGCGCGGCCAGGGCCGCTCGGCGGGAGGCGAGCAGCCGGTCGAGCGCGCTGCCCGGCCCCGCTGCGGGGGCCAGCCGTGGGCGGCCGAGGAGTGAGCGCAACTCCTGCTTGCGGCGCCGGTACTCCGCTCCGTCGCGCGGCTGCGGGCGGCCGTACTGGCGGTACAGCTCCGTCCGCGCCGCGGGCCCCATCCGCAGGCCGTCGAGCAGGTCGTCGATGCTCAGCGCGGCGAGCGTCAGTCGGTCGTACGGAAGGCCCGGTGCACGGCCCAGGTGCACCAGCTCGCACACGGCGGCGCTGTCCGCGCCGAACACGGCCTCGGCGGCCCGGAGGCCGCGATCCCCGCCGTACCGCTCGACCTCCCGTTCGTAGGTGTCCAGCGCGAAGTGGCTGCACACGCCCTCCGCGACGAGGTCGGACGCCCAGTCGCAGACCTCCGCGAGGAGGGGGCCGAGCAGGTTCGCGGGCTCCCCGTGGAAGCGCAGCCGAAGGTGGGGCTTCGGGTCCGCGTAGCGGACGAAGAACCAGCCGTCCGCCAGCCGGGCGTTGAGGGCGAACTCCGTGAGGGCGCGGAGCGGTCCGCCGATGACGTCCTCGTGGAACGCACGGGCCGCGTAGACCTTGACGTAGAGCCAGTCGCTGCCCGGCAGGCGGAGGCGGGAGTCCGCGTCCACCGGTGGCTGCGGCCGGAGCGGCCGCCGGAGGCCCGGCGCGGGCGCCGGCCGGGTCGGCTCCTGCGCCGGCCGGGGCCGGACGCTCGCGCGCGCCGCGTTCGCCGTACCGCCGTCCGCGGGTGGCCGCAGGGCCAGGGAGACGTTGATCTCGCAGAGGTGGCCGCCCTCGGCGCCGGGCAGCCAGGCGTCCTCCGGGCCGGGGAGCGCCTCCTGGAGGACCAGCGGGCCCTGCTGGCGGAGCAGGTCCTCGCGCAGGAGCTCGCGGTGCGAGGAGTCGTCGAGGTCGAGCAGCAGCCTGTTGTCGGCGACGGTCAGATACACGTGCCGCGGCACGAGCCAGCGCTCGCGCCAGGCCGCGAGCGCATCGGCGAACCCGTCGGGAGGCTCGGCGGGGAGCTCGTCGCGCACCGGATCGAGGCGCCACTGCGCGAGCGACAGCACGATGCGGCCGCGCTGGACGCGGGGCAGGAAGGGAAACGCCCCCGCACCACCCCAGTCGAACGGCGCGAGCCCGCACCGGTTCTCGTCGGTCACGTCGAGGAGGAAGCGGGCCGCCGCGGGCGCCCGGCCGGGGTGCAGCATGTGGCCCTGGACGGCCGCGATCCGCAGGCCGCCGCCACGGGGCCAGCTGACGGTGAAGCGGTCGCCCTCCACGCCCACCACCAACTCGTCGACGGGCACCACCTGCTGCGGTGCCACCGCCGGCCACGCCCCGAAGACGATCTCCAGCGGGTGAACCGAGGGCCGGACCACCACATTGGCGAGCCGCCGCGGCTGCGGCGTGTAGACGACCTCGGCGAAGGCGGTTCCGGGCGATGCCGCCGCCTCGGCCTGTGCGACCTGGGCCAGTGCGGCCGCCGCCCCGGGCCCCAACAGGTCGGCGAATCGTCCGAGGCTGCGCCCCGCCCCGCCCGGTCCGACGTTCGGCCCGACGACCAGCCGGAAGTCGCCCGCATCGACCGCCGCGCGCGACGCGGCGGCGACGAACACCGGAAGTTCCAGCGTGGGTGGCGGGGCACCGACCTCCGGCGTCCAGGTCTGCAGCCGTTCGAGCAGGTGGTCGTCGAGCTCGACCACCGGCTCCCGTTCGCGGCCGGCACGGAGGGCGAGGCCGCGCAGAGCCGCGTCCCGGGCCGGGAAGGACGGGTCGCGGTGGCTGCCCGGCGGCCCGAGCCCGAACTCGGCGTCCAGCAGTTCGAGCAGCGGGACGCGCCGACCGGTCCCGTAGCGGGCCTCGAAGGAGCGCCGGTAGTCAGCCAGTTGGGGCGGACCGTTCGGGTGCGGGCTGATCCGGAGCAACAGCTCGGCGGCGCGGGCGGCCTCGGCACCGACGGCCCGGTGGAGGCGGCTGCCGGTCAGCGCCAACGCCAGGTCGGTCTGGAGGAGGTCGGAGCCGTCGACTCCGGGACACAGGTTCCGCATCCGGGCCGAGAGGTCCGGCCACGCCTGCACCCGGTCGGCGCACGCGAGTCCGTCCCAGGCCTGGGTGGCGGCCGACAGCCCCGCCAGACCGGCGGCCGTCGGCCCGGCGGCGGGGATGTCCGCAAGGCGCCCGCGGACGTGGTCGAGCGGATCCCGCCCGGTCAGCGGCGGGTTGAGGTCGGTCTGCAGGAAGCCCAACCGCCGGAGCTCGTCGACCAGTTGCTCGGCCTTCTCCCGCGTCGGCGCCGGACGTGGGCCGGCGGGGCCCGGTGCTCCCGAGCCGGAGACCGGTCCGGAGACCGGCCCGGAGACCGACTCGGTGGCCACCGCCTCGACGAGCGCGGGGAACGGCACGGGTTCGAGCGCGGCGGCGTCGAGAACGGCGCGGACCGTCGCCGAGGCGCGTACCGACACACCCGACCCGGTGTCATGCAGGAACAGCCGGCCGCCCCGGAGCAGGACCGCCCGGTTCGCCACCAGCCGCAACCCGGCGCGCACCGCGGGCTCCTCCTCCAGGGCCGAGACGAGATCCAGCAGCCACTGCATGTCCGGACGGGTCCGCGTCCGCAGGCGGCCGGTGTCGAGTGCGGCATCGGTGGACGCACCCCAGCCGACCAGCCCGACGCCCGCGAACAGACCGTACGGCGTCGGCCGGGCGCTCATCCGCAGCAGGTAGCGGAGCACCTTTCCGCGGAGCCGGCACGCCCGGTGGCCGCTCCCCGGGGCGGTTGCGGCGAGCGCCGCCGTGAGGTCCGGGCTCGCCACCGCGATCGCCGCCCGGACGCGCGGGTCCGACGGCAGCAACGACGCGGGGTCCGACGTCTCCCGGCGTGGCGCTGCGGCGGCCGGCGGGGCGGCGTCGACCGGCAGCAGCGGCGCTCGGAGCACGGCCCACGGCATGGGGGCGTAGAGGTCGCGGCCGCCGTGCGCCCCGGTCCGGGCGGTCTGCGGCCCAGAGGGCGTGGACGGCGTCATGACAGCAGCAGCAGCCGGTCCCAGACGGGCTCGGCTGCCGTGGACGCGGCGAACAGCGACATCGCGACACCGGACGCACCGTCGAGCAGCCCGGCGCGATCGACCGGCATGCCGGCGCGCTCCAGTGCGGTGAAGGCCATCGGCCGGTCGGGCTCGTACGCGTCGAGCAGTTGGTCGACGAGGGACTCGGCCGCCACCGAGAACTCGGCCGCCACCGAGGACTCGTCCGCCCGGGTGTCGTGCCGGAACCGCAGCACGATCTGCAGGAGGCCGGCGAGCCCGTGGCAGAGGGTGGGGGAGTCCAGCCCGCGCAGCGGGGGCGGCCGGCGGAGCACGGCAGCCATGGCTTCGAGCGCGGCGACGCGCAGCCGCCGGTCGTCCAGGGCCTCGCCCGCGTGCCAGAGCGCGCGGGCGACGCCGGGGCTGCCGTAGCACCAGGCGGCGCGGCCGGCCCGGATCCGCTCGCCGTCCGGGCGCTCGGCGGCGGGGGCGGGAGAGCCGTCAGGGCCGGCAGGCGCGGCAGACTCGGCAGGCGGGGCAACGGCGTGGGGGAGGACCTGGACGGCGGGAGTGCCCACGGCCGCCCGACCGTCGGGAGCCGGTCGGCCGCCCGCCGGGCCACGGACGTCCGCTGCGGCACGCACGTCCGCCGGGGCACGGACGTCCGCCGGGCCACGGCCACTCGCCGGGGCACGGACGTCCGCCGGGGCACGGACGTCCGCGGGGGTGTGGACGAACGCCGGCCAGTCCACCCCCCACCGGTCCTCGACGCGGTGGGCGAGGAGCCACTCGGCCATCGTGCGCACCGCCCGGCGCTGGCCCGGGACTTCGCTCCCGGCTGTGAGCGCCAGCGAGAGCACCGCGAGCGGACCGGGGACGCCGTGCGCCAGCCCGCAGTTGAGGTTGCCGCCCGGGCACCGGCCGGTGGCCGCCGGATCACTGAACTCCGGCGGAGTCCACCAGCGTGGCAGGCCGTCCGCGGTGTCGGCGAGCGACGTCAGCCCGGCCAGGACCCCGGGCAGCGCGCCGTGCGGATCGGACCGCAGGAGGACGGCCGCGATCCCGCCGGCACCCGAAACGAGGTCGAACGACGTGACCGGGCCGGGCGGGGCCGGGTGGCGGAGGCGGTCGGCCATCCGCGTGGCCTCGGGCGCCAGCCCGGCGTGCAGCGCCGCCCGTAACCTTCCGTAGCGGTGCTGCTCGCGGCCGAGGACATCGGCGGCGAAGGCCAGCCCGCCCACCCCCGCGAAGAGACCCCAGTCCGGCTCGGCGTCGCGTTCCAGCCCGCGTACGGCGGTCTCCAGGAACCGGTGCGCCGACACGTCCCAGCCCCGCTGCCCCGACGACCTGTCGGCGTAGCCGCACATGAGCGCCAGTCCGGCGTCGCCCGCCGCGACGCTGTAGGAGCGCCAGCGCAGCGCCTCGGGCAGGTCCGTCTGCGCGCCGGCGGCGGCGAACGCCACCGCCAGGCGCCGGGAGTCGGCCAGCCGGGCGGCCACGTCCCGGGCGACCGCCAGGGCGTCCGCCTGCCGCCGGCCGTGCAGGGCGCTGCGCCACGGGCGCGCGGTCACGCGACGAAGGGGCCGCAGCCCGACTGGTCGCAGGTGACCGGTGCGGAGCCGCAGGTGTGCGACTCGCACGTCCAGCAGCCGGAACCACCGTGACTGAACGTACAGATCGTGACGGTGCCGCTGCCCTCGCTCGTCTGCGTCTTCTCGTCCGCGAGCATCCGGACGTCGAGGTCGAACTCGTCGACGGGCCGCCCCGTCCGGGTCCTGGTGTACTGCACCGTGGCGGTGCGGCGCAGGCTGACCCGGGTCCCCGCGTCCCCGGGGAAGGGACCGTGCTCCGGCGGCAGGTCCACGAGGTAGACGACGTCGTCGCCGAGGAACTCGATGTAGTAGTCGAGCTCGCGGGTGAGGTACAGGCGCCGGTAGCCGGGGCGGTCGCTGTCGCCCAGGAACCCCGTCACGGTCAGTACTGCCTCGGGCGGGTTCGACGGGTCGGGCCGGAGGCGTTCGACGATGGGGTCCTGGGCGCGGTCCGCGCCGTCGCCCGGATCCTGGTACCGCCCCCCGGTGTGGTCGGTCGCCATGGTTGCCACTCCAATGCCGCGAGCGGTGCGCAGCAGGGGCCGGCACAGCAAGTCCTCCTGCTGGGCAGCCGAATGGCCATGATCAATTCCTTTTCCATCATAGCGAGTTGGGCCACCACCGGCACCCGAGCAGGCGGCGCGGAGGGGCGGCCGTGACGGGCCGTGACGGCGCCCGCCGGGCGGCGGCCGCCGGTCGACGCCCCGGGACGGGGCCGGGACCGGAACGGGGCGGCTGCCTCATGCCGGTGGGTCGGTCGAACAGCGAGGGTGGGAGGCGCAAGCACACCCGTCCGGGAGAACAACCGTCATGTTGCACTACGCGTTCCACAAGCTGCACGAGGCCGATCTGCTCCGCGCGGCGGACCGGGCGCGGGACGTCCGCGCCGCGACCGCTGGCCGGCCCGAGCCGGTCCCGAGCACGCCGCGCACCCGCGGCCTCGTCCCGCCCCGGCTCCGCCGCCGGCCCGCCCGGGGCTGAGCACGGCTCGGACCGGTCCACCTGCACACCACCCCGCGGCACCGGGCCGCGAGCGCTCGCCTTGCACGGCGCTCGCGGCCCGGCCATGTCCGCGTCCGGTTCGGGCCGACCGCCGGCCGGCCCCCTGGCGGGGAGCTCCTACCGGGCAGGTTGCTCCGGCAGGCGTCGTGCTGCGGCGTTCGCTGCGGCGTCGGTGGGGATGACCCGGCAGGCGAAGCAGACGTGGGCGGCGATGACGAGCACGACCGGGATGCCTCCGAGGAGGAGCAGGAACGCGGGTAGGAGGTTCGTCAGGACGATGAGTGCGGCGCGGGCGCCGGGACCGCGTGCGGCCCACGGAGCCACCATCAGCAGGGCGGCGAACACCGGGGCGCCGAACAGCAGAACCACGACACCGGCGCCCAGGAGGAAGTGCATCGCCACGGAGGGGCCTGCACTGCCCGTGGCCGTCGTGAAGGCGAGAGCCAGCAGCGAGGCCAGCAGGGCCATCGGCGTCAGGTAGTAGACGGCGTAGCGGGCCGCGGCCCGGCCCGCCCAGCGCAGGGCGGTCCGCCAGTTCGCCGCCCAGAGGCGGGCGCCGAGGGAGAACGGGAACAGCAGCAGCGGTGCTATGACGAGCAGAACGATCGCGAGGTCTCCGCCCGGTGTGTCCTCGGAGAGTTCGAACACCAGCAGGTAGGCCAGGGGCAGCGCTGCGAGGGTCGTCACCGTGAAGGCGTGAGCGGTCGTGTCGCACAGGCTCGGTCCGGTCGGCCGCCGGAGTGGGGGCCGACCGCGGCCGGCGCCGGTCGCCCGGCCGGCGTACGCGGCGAAGCCCGGACCGATGGGCTGGATCTCGTGCATCTTCCGTCCCCCCTGAAGTTGAACACGTTCAAAGTATTGCTCAGGGGCATGCCCGTCAACCGACGACCCCTACCTCGGCCGACCCCACCCGGCCCGATCCCCTGGCGCCCGACCCACCGGCCGGACAGCGGAGCCCGGCCGCGCTCGGCAGCAGACCGAGGGCGGGTCGGACAGCACGGAGCGTCAGCGTCCGCCGCAGGCCCGGTAGGCGCCCCACGCCTCGATGAAACCCTGGACCGCCTGCATGTCGCTCGCGAAGGAGGCGGATCGCCACTTCGCCTTCCCGCCGTCGCGGTAGTACAGGTCGATCCAGACGGAGATGCTCACCATCGAGCTGTCGGAGGAGCTCTGACCACGGACCTGCAGCTCGATGCCGGCCAGGTCGTAGAAGGCGACGATCACCGGCGGCTTGTGCTCGTTGGCGTACTCGACGGCGCCCTCGGGGGTGATGACCAGCAGCGGGTCCGGATCGTGCGACGTCCCGTGCAGGAAGCCGGACAGCCTTCCACGCCGCTTGGTGAAGACCCGCCAGTCCGGCGGTACGGGACCGTACCGCGCCTGCCCGAGGATCATCTGCGGATCGGTCATGCCACCTCCGCCGGTGCCACCCGGGTCCGGGACCGCGCTCGGCGTCCCCGGACCACATTCAGGGCCACCAAGGATTCTCCGTCTCCCGGTGGACGCCCGCCACTGCGGGACGGCTCCCGGGCGCCCTACCGGGGCTCGCGGCTCCCGCCGAGGTCGCGCAGGGCGGCCTCGGCGGCGTTGGCGCCGCACATGCCGTGGACGCCTGGGCCGGGCGGGGTGGCCGCGGAGCAGAGGTAGTGGCCGGGGACGCCGGTGGCGTACGGGCGGAGGGTGACGCGGGGGCCGAAGAGCAGCTGCGGGACGTCCTTGGCGCCGGTCATGATGTCCCCGCCGACGAAGTTCGGGTTGTCCGCGGCGAAGCCGGCGGTGGTGCGGACGGAGCGGCCGACGATCCGGTCCCGGAACCCGGGCGCGAAGCGCTCGATCTGGGCGGTGATCGCCTCGGTGGCGTCGCCGGCGTAGCCGTGCGGCACGTGGGCGTAGCTCCACACGGGGTGGACGTCGCCGACGGAGCGCTGCGGGTCGGCCAGGTACTGCTGGCCCACCAGGACGAACGGCCGCCGGGGCATCCGCCCGGTGCACACCTCCCGCTCGGCGGCTGCGACCTCCTCGAACGTCCCGCCGAGGTGCACCACGCCGGCCCGCCGCGCGGGCCCGGCGGTCCACGGGACGCCGCCGGCCACCGCGAAGTCGACCTTGAAGGCGCCGGGCCCGTGGCGGAACCGGCGGTAGGCGCGGGCCACGCGCGGTGGCAGGCGGTCACCGAGGACGTCGGCCACGGCGCCGGGCGCCAGGTCGAACATGGTGACGTCCGCGGGCGGGAGCTCGGCGGCCGCGCGGATCCGCACGCCGGTCTCGACCGTGCCGCCGAGGTCCGCGAGCAGCGCGGCCAGGGCCCGGGTGATCGAGCCCGACCCGCCCTCGGCCACGGCCCAGCCGTACCGGTGGCCGGCGGCCAGGATGCCGAGGCCGATGCTCGCGGTCAGTGGCCGGTCCAGCGGCCGGAAGGCGTGGGCCGCGACGCCGCCGAACAGGGCGCGGGCCCGCTCCCCGGCGAAGGCCCGCGCCAGGACCGCGGCCGGCAGCACGGCCGGGGCGCCGAACCGGGCGAGGCGCAGCGGGTGGCGGGGGAGGTGCAGCAGCGGACGCATGATGTCCGCGGCGAGCTCCTCGTAGCCCGCGGCGGGGGCGGCGAACAACCGACGCCAGCGCGGGCCGTCGGCGCCGAGCCCGGCCGCGGTCTCGTCGACGCAGCGGTGCAGGACGCCGGCCGTGCCGTCGTCGAGCGGGTGGGCGCAGTCGATCTCGGGGAGGCGCCACCGCAGGCCGTAGCGGTCCAGGCCGAGGCCGCCGAGGAAGGCGGAGCCGACGGTGACCAGATGGACGGCGGAGCAGTGGTCGTGGACGAGCCCGGGGAGGATCGCCTCGCCGCTGCGGGCGCCGCCGCCGATCTCGTCGGCGGCCTCCAGCACGGTGACGCGGACGCCGGCCGTGGCCAGCCGGACGGCCGCGGCCAGCCCGTTCGGACCGCCGCCGACCACGACGGCGGTGCGGCCGTCGTGTCGTCCGGCGTTCCGTCGCTCGTGCCGAACGCCGTCTCCAGGGGTGCCGTCCACGCCACCAGTCTCCCGTGCGGGAACGCCCGCGGCTCCGCGCCACGGCGACGGGGCCGATCCACCGGGGTGCCGATCGATCCGCCGGGGCCGCGGAGCCACCGGGGCCACGGAGCCGCCGGTCGTCAGCGATGCGGCGTGCCGCCGACGGCGTCCTTCAGCGCGTCGATCCAGGTCCGGCGCTCAGGTGGGTAGCGGCGCTCGGCGCGCTGCGCGCGCCGCGAGTCCGGCGGGTAGCGCCAACGGGCCCACGGGGAGCCCGGCTTGGCCAGCCGAACGGAGGCGACCACGGAGACCAGGGGGACGAGCAGCCCGATCACGCCGGTGGCCGTCTTGCCCTTGAGGATCGCGCAGACGCAGAAGGCGACGTTCACCAGCATGAGCGCGGCGAAGGTGAGGTGGTTGGCGGTGCCCGAGCCGACGTCGGAGAAGGGGTTGAACCCGGCGACCAGCAGCAGGCCGACGGCCACCGCCAGGAACGTCGCGTCGATCGACTTGCGGCCCTCGCTGCTCCAGTAGACGTCCTCCAGGTGCAGCCAGAGCGCGAACTCGTCGAGGGTCAGGGCGGCGCCGGCGCCGAACAGCACCGCCAGGATCTGCACCCCGGGGCTGTCCGGCTGGTAGGCGAACTCGATCGCACCCGACACCAGCATCGCGATGATGCCGTACACCTCGTGGTGCAGGTGGGTGCCGCCGACGCTCACGTCGCGGAACGGCCCGCGGCCCGCCCGGATCATCCTGGTGATGGCCCGGGTGCCCGCGAAGGTCAGGATGAACGCGCCGAGCATCCAGAGCCCGATCCCCTGATTGGGCACGGTGATGACCACCTCGACCTCGACTGCGTCGTGCCGCACGGCCGCCCCGTTCCGTCAGCGTGGTGCGCGGGCACCGGGAGTGGGTCGCGAACTGGGCGGAGGGCAGGCGGTGCCGGGGCGGCGGCAGTCCGGTTCCCGGTGCCTCCTCCGCACTGCCGAGCGTAGGCCAATCCGCGGCGCGGCCGCGGTACCGACCCGCTCCCGGTGGTGCCGCAGTGCCCGTCGGCCGGCTCCTCCGACCGGCGGCCGCCTCCCTCGGCGACCGCGCCGTCCGCCGTTCCGTCGACCACCCCCGCCTCCGGCCGGACGGCGGCGTCCGGTGCCGCCCGTCGACCCGTTCCCGGATAACCGCCGGGGCCGCCGGACGTCAATGCCTGCCGACCGGCAAATTACTTCCGGTGCGACCGACGCATGACGGTCTGTCCGGTTTTGCGAGGCGGCAAATAGTTTCCGGTTGACAGCCGCCCCGGTGTATTGAATTCTTTCAATCACCGGGGCGAGCAGCTCCCCGGATTGTCGGGAGGGACTCCGGGGGCCGGTGTCGCCGACGGTTCAGGAATTCACCGGATCGAGGCCGGGACCGTTCCGTGCGCCGCCGCCGATGCCCTCCCGCTCGGTCGAAGTCGGCCTGTCCGGCCTGCTGGGGCCTGCTCGGGCACCGGTTCGGCCGTGGTTTCCGTACGTACTCCGGGCGGTTCCGCGGGCACCCGCCGGTCGCCGGAATTCAAGAATTCCGATCGAGCCCGGCAATCGGGCCCAGCATTTCCGTGCCGAAATTCAACAAGGAACGTGGCGTGCACTCATACATGAACATCAAGAAGTCCGCGCGGATCAGCCACGACTTCTGGGAGGTGACCGCCGGGGCCGGGATGTTCGACATCGTGGTGTCCGGCCTCGGTGACGGCCGGCACCGGGCACTGGCGGACGGCCACGAGTTCGTGAACATGTCCTCGTACTCCTACCTCGGCCTGGACACCCACCCGCGGATCGTGCAGGCGGCCGCCGACGCGGTGCTCGCCGAGGGGGCGCTCAACAGCTCGACCTCCCGGATGCGGATCCGGTTCGGTTCGCTGCGCGAGGCCGAGACGGCGCTCTCCGAGCTGTTCGACGTCGAGGCCCTGACCGTGGCCTCCTGCGCGGCCGCCGCCTGGGCGAGCCTGCCGCTGCTCGCCTCCGGCCTGCTGACCGGCGACACCCCGCCGCTCATGGTCTTCGACAAGAACGCGCACTTCTGCCTGAACGCGCTGAAGCCGGCCGTGGCCGACGAGGCCGAGATCGTCACCATCGCGCACAACGACGTGGACGCCCTGGAGGACCTCTGCCGCAAGCACCCGCAGGTCGCCTACGTCGCCGACGGCGTCTACAGCACCGGCGGGGCCGCGCCCATCCCCGAACTGCTGCGCCTGCAGGAGAAGTACGGGCTCTTCCTCTTCTTCGACGAGGCGCACGGCGTCTCCACGGTCGGCGAGCGCGGCCGCGGCGCGGTGCTGGAGGCGATGGCGGCGCACGGCGGGATGAACGACCGCACGCTGATCATCACCTCGCTCAACAAGGGTTTCGGCGCCTCGGGCGGGGCGATCTTCCTCGGCCCGAACGGCGCCCGGCGCCGCCGCGATACCGCGCTGCGCAACGGCGGCCCGCTGATGTGGTCCCAGCGCATCAACACCGCCGGGCTCGGCGCGATCCTGGCCTCCGCGGAGTTGCACCGCACGGCGGAGCTGAAGGAGCTGCAGCTGCGGCTCCAGGACAACATCGCGCTCTTCGACTCGCTGGTGGAGACCTCGTTCAGCGGGGACGGCCTGCCGATCCGCTTCGTCGACATCGGCTCGGAGGAGGCCACCATCCGGCTCGCCGGGGAGCTGCTGCAGCGCGGCTACTACACCTCGCCGATCTTCTTCCCGGTGATCGGCCGCGGCAAGGCCGGCCTGCGGCTGATGCTGCGCGCCAACATGGCCGAGTCCGAGATCCGCGACTTCTGCGGGGCGCTCAACGAGGGCCTGCGCGCGGAGGGCCTGGGCGTCAACGGCCCGAGCGCCGACCGCCCGAGCGTCAACAGCCCGAGCGCCGACCGCCCGAGCGAGCCGGTCCTCGCCGGCCCGGCCCGGGGACAGTCGCGATGACGGCCCTGCGCTCGCACGTCGACACGACCTCCGAGGCGTTCCGCCGCAACGCCGAGGCCTTCGACGAGAAGCGGCAGACCATCGCCCGGGCCCGGGCCGCCGCCGTCGCCGGCGGTGACGAGCGCTCGCGCCGGCGCCACACCGAGCGCGGCAAGCTGACGGCGCGCCAGCGCGTCTACCAACTGCTCGACCCGGGAACCCCGTTCATGGAGCTGGGCCAGCTGGCCGGGCACGACGTCTACGACGAGCACGTGCCCTCGGCTGGCCTGGTCACCGGTATCGGCGTGGTGAGCGGCCGCCCCGCGGTGGTGTTCGCCAACGACGCCACCGTCAAGGGCGGCAGCTACTTCCCGCTGACCGTGGAGAAGCAGCTGCGCGCCCAGCTGGTGGCCCGGGAGAACGGCCTCCCGTGCATCTACCTGGTGGACTCCGGCGGGGTCTACCTGCCGCTGCAGGAGCACCTGTTCCCCGGCGAGCATCACCTCGGCCGGATGTTCCGCAACATCGCCGAACTCTCCGCGCTCGGCCTGCCGCAGATCGCCGCGGTGATGGGCAGCTGCACGGCCGGCGGCGCGTACATCCCGTCGATGTGCGACGAGACGGTGATCGTGCGCGGCACCGGCACGGTCTTCCTCGGCGGCCCGCAGCTGGTGCGGGCGGCCACCGGCGAGATGGTGGACGCCGAGACGCTGGGCGGCGCCGATCTGCACACCCGGGTCAGCGGGGTGGCGGACCACCTCGCGGAGAACGACGAGCACGCACTGGCGATCGTCCGGGAGATCATGGCGCGCGACGCCCGCCCGGCACCGGCCGCGCCGCCGCGGCCCCCGCGGCCCCCGCTGTACGACCCGGCCGAGCTGCCCGGCATCGTCAGCGCCAGCCTGCGCGAGCACATCCCGGCCCGCGACATCCTGGCCCGGCTGCTGGACGGCAGCGAGTTCACCGAGTACCGGGCGCGGTACGGCCCGACCATCGTCTGCGGCACCGGCCACATCGGCGGCTACCCGGTCGGCGTGCTGATCAACGACGGGGTGCTCTTCCCGGAGAGCGCCCAGAAGGCCGCCAACTTCATCGAGCTCTGCACCCAGCGCGACATCCCGCTGCTGTTCCTGCACAACATCAACGGCTTCATGGTCGGCGCCGAGTACGAGGCCGACGGGATCGCCAAGCACGGGGCCAAGCTGGTCAACGCGGTCTCCACCGCGAAGGTCCCCAAGTTCAGCCTGGTGATCGGCGGCAGCTACGGCGCCGGCAACCTCGCCATGTGCGGGCGCTCGATGGGCCCGCGGCTGATGGCGATGTGGCCGAGCGCCAAGTCCACCGTGGTCGGCGCCGAGCAGACCGCGACGGTGATGGCGCTGATCCGCGGCGACCAGCTGGCCAAGGAGGGCAAGGTCCTCTCCGCCGAGGAGGAGGAGTCGATCAAGCGACCGATCATCGAGACCTACGAGCGCCAGGCCCACCCGCTCTACTACGCCGCCCGGATGTGGGTGGACGCCGTGGTGGACCCGACCGAGACCCGCGAATGGCTGGCGCTCTGCCTGGCCATGTCCGCCGACGCCCCCAAGCAGGAGACACGCTTCGGCGTGTTCAGGATGTGATGACGGAAATGATCAAGCGTGTCCTGATCGCCAACCGAGGCGAGATCGCCCGGCGGATCGCCCGCACCTGCCGCCGGCTCGGCATCGAGTACGTCGCCGTGTACTCCGACGCCGACCGCCACTCCGCCCACCTGACGGGCGCTGTCGAGCAGGTGCGGATCGGCCCCGCGGCCGCCGCCGACAGCTACCTGCACGTCGGCGCGCTGGTCGACGCCGCCGTGCGGACCGGCTGCGACGCCGTCCACCCCGGCTACGGGTTCCTCTCCGAGCACCCGGGCTTCGCCGCCGCGGTCGCCGAGGCCGGCCTGGTCTGGGTCGGGCCGGACGCCGCGATGATCACCGCGATGGGTGACAAGGCGACCGCCCGGGCACTGATGGCCGCCGCCGGCGTCCCCGTGCTCCCCGGCTCCGAGACCGCCACCGAGTCGGCGGAGGCGATCCTCGCCGACGCCGAGCGGATCGGCTACCCGGTGATGCTCAAGCCCGTCGCCGGTGGCGGCGGCAAGGGCATGCGCGTGGTCCGCGCCGCCGCCGACCTGCCCGACGCGGTGGCCGAGGCCGTTCGCCTGGGCCGCAGCAGCTTCGGCGACGGACGGCTGCTGGTCGAGCGCTACGTGGAGCACCCGCGCCACCTGGAGGTGCAGGTCTTCGGCGACCGGCACGGCGACGTGGTGCACCTCTTCGAGCGCGAGTGCTCGCTGCAGCGGCGCCACCAGAAGATCGTCGAGGAGGCCCCGGCCGCCAACCTCTCCGGCACCGTCCGCGAGGAGCTGCTGGCGGCCGCCGTCCGCGGCGCCCGGTCGCTGGGCTACGTGAACGCCGGCACCTTCGAGTTCATCCTCGACGCGGAGGAGCGGTTCTACTTCCTGGAGGTCAACACCCGGCTCCAGGTGGAACACCCGGTCACCGAGGAGATCACCGGGGTCGACCTCGTCGAGTGGCAGCTCCTGGTCGCCGACGGGCAGCGGCTCCCGCTCGCCCAGGACGAGATCACCGTCACCGGGCACGCCGTCGAGGTCCGCGTCTACGCCGAGGACCCGGCACAGGGCTTCCGGCCCGCGCCGGGTCGGGCGTCCGCCGTCCGCTGGCCGGCCGGGGTCCGGGTGGAGGCGTCGTTCGACGACACCTCGTCGGGGTACGGCGGCCTGCCCGTGGACGGTCCCCTGCCCGGCGGACCCGAGCCCGCGGCCGGAACGCCGGCCGCGTTCCACGGCGGGGCCGCGCCGGCCTTCGGCGGCGGCGCCGACGTCCCGCCCTTCTACGACCCGATGTTCGCCAAGCTGGTCGCCCACGGAGCCGACCGCCCGGCCGCGCTGCGCCGGCTGCTCACCGCCGTCCGCGGCACCGCGCTGCCCGGGCTGACCACCAACCTCGGCTTCCTCGCCGAGCTGCTCCAGGCGCCGGCCGTGGTGGCGGGGCGGATGGACACCCACCTGGTCGACGCCCTCACCGCCGCCGAGGCGGCCCGCGCCGACCTCGGGGACGGCGCCGCCGCCCCGTCCGCACCCGCGCCCCGCGGGGACCGCGCCCTGGCCGCGGCCGCCTGCGCCGCGGCCATGCAGCTCCCGCCCCTCGGGGAGGCCGCCGCCTCGCCCTGGCAGGGCACCGTCGGCCCGTTCGACCGGTTCCGGCTGGACCCGCTCGCCCCGCTCGGCCGGATCGTGCTCCGCCACGGCGGCCGGACCCTCGACGCCGGCCTGCTCGCACGCCGGGGCGGCACCGTGGACGTCCAGGTGGAGGGCAGCCGGTTCACCGTCACCTCCGCGGCCGTGCCCGGCCACACCGGCCTCGTCCAGGGAGCCGTCGGCGGCGCCGGCTGGACCGGCCTGCGCAGCGCCACCGGCTGGGAGATCGCCGTCGACGGGCACCGGGTGGCACTGACCGGGCAGAGCTTCGCCGCCGGCGCCACCGGGGCCGCCGACACCACGGTGACCTCGCAGATGCCGGGCACGGTCGTCGGGCTGCTCTGCGAGGTTGGCGACCGGGTCGAGGAGGGGGACGCCCTCGTCATCGTGGAGGCGATGAAGATGGAGAACCGCCTCCTCGCCCCCTTCTCCGGGGTCGTGACCGCGATCCGCTGCGCGGTGCGCGACCTCGTGGCCGCCGAGCAGGTCCTCGTCGAGCTCGACGGCGCGGCGGAGGACGCGGCGGAGGACGCGGTGGCGGACCGGGCCGCCTGACGCACCGCCGTCTGACGCACCGCCGCGGGGTGCGCCCCGCCGGGCCGTTCCCCCGGCGGCCACCCCGGCGGCCCGCCCGGGCCGGCGTCGCACCGCACCGCAGTGCCCGGCCCGTGCCCCGCTCCCCGTCCGATCCCTCGCTCCACCGCCGCTCCGCCCCTCGTTCACCCCGACCCCCGACCCCGTCCCTCGCCCCCCGACCCCAGACCCCTGTTCGAACCCCTGCCCGATCCCCCCACCCCCTGATGCAAGGAGCCCTCAATGCCCGCAGATCCCACCCCCGCGAACCTGCTACTGGTCGGCGGGGTCCGGGCGGTCCCGCTCGGCCTCGACATGGCGGAGCTCGCCCTGGACCAGGCCCACGCCCGAGGGCTCCGGACCCACCTGACAAACCAGGAGGCCGTCCTGGCCGCCACCCCGACCGTCGCCCGGCGCGCCGGCGCCGTCTCCGCGGTGGACTTCACCCTCCCCGGCGAGAGCGCCGCCTGGGCCCGCACGCAGTCCGGGGCGGGCGAGCGCTTCGACGCCGTCCTCGCGCTCCAGGAGATGGCCCAGGTCGCCGCCGCCGAGACCGCCGAGGCCCTCGGGCTGCCGGGGAACCCGCCCGAGGCCGTCCGCCGGGTGCGGACCAAGGACGCCTGCCGGGAGGCGCTCGCCGCCGCCGGGTTCCGCCAGCCCGCCGTCCGGCTCTGCGCCGACCGGGCCGAGGCCGAGGCCTTCCTCCACACCTCCACCGGCCCGTGGATCGTCAAGCCCCGCGACGCGATGGGGAGCACCGGCGTCAGCCGGATCACCGGCCCGGCCGACCTGCCGTCCGCCGTCGCCCTGCTGCCCGGCGAAGGCCCCTTCCTGGTCGAGGAGTTCGTCCAGGGCGCGGAGTACAGCGTGGAGGGCCTGTTCCTCGACGGCGCGCCGGTGGTCCTCGCGGTGACCGAGAAGGAGAAGGTGGAACCGCCGTTCTTCGTCGAGGTCGGCCACGTCCTGCCCGCCGAACTCCCCGCGGCGACGCGGCAGGAGATCGAGCAGCAGGTCGAGCGGGCGCTCACCGTGCTGGGCCTGCGCTCGGGCGGCTTCCACGTGGAGCTCTGGCTGAGCCCGGACGGCGTCGTCCTGGGCGAGGTGCACGGGCGCTTCGGCGGCGACTGGATCCACCGGATGCTCGCACACGCCGTCCCCGGCCTGGAGCTGTACGGCCTCATCTACGACGACCTGCTCGGCCGGCCCCTGCCGGACCGGGCCGCGCTGCGGCCGGTCCGCGCCGCCGCGGTCCGCTTCCTCACCCCGCCGCCCGGCCGGGTCGTCGCGGTCGAGGGCTGGGCCGAGGCCGCCGGCCACCCCGACGTGCTCCTCGCCGACCTCGCCGTCGCGCCCGGCGACACCGTCCGGCCGCTGCGCACCTCCGGGAACCGCGTGGGCGCGCTCGTCGTCGGCGCCGACACCCCCGACCAGGCCCGCAAGCTCGCCCGCGAACTGGCCGACTCGGTCCGCTTCACCGTGGAGCCGGAGTGACCACCACCGCCACCCCGCCCCGGGCCGCAGGCCTGCTGGGCCGCCTGACCGCCACCCTGCTGCCCGCCTCCCGGCAGGGCCGGATCATGGCCGCGGGCACCACCGTCGACGCGGTCGCCAACGGCCTCTACCTGGCCACCGCGACGCTCTACTTCGTCCGCTACCTGGACATCACCGCGGTCGCCGTCGGCACCGCGATCGCCGCCGCCAACATCGTCGGCCTGCTCAGCCCGCTGGTCTTCGGCCCGCTCGCGGACCGGCTCGGCGCCCGGCCGGTCTACGTGGCGCTGACGCTGGTCCGGGGCGCCGGCTTCATCGGGTACGCGCTGGTCGGCAGCTACGCCGGCTACCTGGTCGTCACCTGCCTGATCATCGCCGCCGCCCGGGCCTGCTCACCGCTGCTCCAGGTGATCGTCGGCGAGTTCGAGGGGGCCGCCGAGCGGACGAGGACGATGGCCTCGCTGCGGGCCATCACCAACATCGGCCTCACCGCGGGTTTCCTGCTCGCCGCGCTGGTCCAGGCCGCGCACTCCAGGGCCGCCTTCGTCGCGCTCTTCCTCTTCAACGCGGCGGCGTTCGCCGCCGTCGCCCTCGCCGTGGTGCGGGCCGGACGGGTCGCGGGCGGTGCGGCGGCGCCCGGCGAGGACGCCGCGACCCCGGCCGCGGCGGCGAACGCGGGGAACGGCGGCGGGGACGGATCGCCCTACCGCGACCGGCGGTTCCTGCTGGTCACCGCCGCCAACGCGGTCCTGATGCTGCACGACTGCGTGCTCTTCATCCTGCTGCCGCTCTGGGTGGTGGAACGCGCCGGGCTGCCGGCCAGCGCCAGCTCGGGTCTGCTGGCGGTCAACACCGTGCTGACCGTGGTGCTCCAGCTGTCGGTGGCCCGGCTGGCCCAGGGGCTCGCCAAGGCGCTGCGGATGCTCCGGACCGCCTGCCTCTTCCTGGTCCTGGCCTGCGCGTTCTTCGCCCTCGCCGACGGCCGGGGCAGGTGGCTCGCCCTGGCCGCCGCGGTGGTGGCCGTCGTCCTGCTCACCGTCGGGGAGAACCTGCACGCGATCTCGCGCTGGGAGATCTCCTACGAGCTGTCGCCCCCGGCGGGCCGGTCCCGCTACCTGTCCCTCTTCAGCACGGGCATGAGCGCGCAGCTGATCGTCGGACCGTTCCTGGCGACCGGCGTGCTGCTCCCGGCCGGGGCCGGCGGCTGGGTCCTGCTCGCCGCGCTGTTCGCGGGCGCCACCGCCGTCACCGTGCTCGCGGCGCGCACCCCCGCACAGCCCGCGGACACCCCCGCGGAGGCGCTGACCGGCTGATGTCACTCTCCGTTGGTTGATTGCGTACAACCAGAGAGGTAGAGTCAACCCCCGAGCGTGCCGGTGAGCACGCGGGCACACTCGGGGGTGGGAAGCATGCTGCAGCACTTCGCAACGGCCGCCCCCGGCCTGCCCTTCCGATGTCGGTCGTCCCGCTGAACCACCCGTTCAGGAGAGGGACTTGTCATCGCCGCCCGGGGTCGGCCGCTCAGCGGTCCGCCCGTTCGGCGCCTCCGGTGTTCCGGCTTCCCGGGCTGCCCGGGATTCGACACGTCCCCAGGGACCCCACCGTCGAATGCAGGAAACGGACCCGGAGTAGAGCATGGTGCTGCGCGAGGCACTGCACGTCCCCATCCCCCTCGACCACGAGGAGTCGGCCACCGCCGAACTCCCAGGGCTCGCCAGCCTGTTGCGCGACTGGCGCAACCGCGCCGGGCAGAGACTCGGTCTGGGCAAGCCGCTCCCGCAGATGACCGTCGCCACCAGACTCGGCATGAGCGAGCGCTGGTACCGCGACCTGGAACGCGGCGGGACGGCCCGCTTCGACCCCCGCGTGCTCGCCCTGCTCGCCGACGTACTGCTGCTCGACGCAGACGAGCGCGCGACCCTCTACCTGTACGCGATGGGCGGCACCCCGTCCGCGGGCCCGGAGCGACCGGAGGACCTGCGCTCCCTCCAGGAGCTGGTCGACCGCCAGATGCCCCGGCCGGCCTACCTCTCCGACCGCGCCTGGAACATCGTCGGCCACAACGCCGCCGCTGCCGAGTGGTTCCCCTGGATGAGCCGCCCCGGCGCCAACTTCGTCCGCTGGGCGCTCACCGACCCGGAGGCGCGCGAACAGGTCCACGACTGGAACTGGGAGGCGCGGATGACCCTGGCGATGATCCGCTTCGCCCTCGCCCGCTACCCCGGCGACGAGACGCTGGTCGCCCTGCTCACCGAAGTCCTGCGCGACCCGGTGTGCCGCCGGCTCTGGGCGGGACGCGCGTGCGTGGTCGCCAACCGCGACGGCGGCCGCTTCCGCCTGCGCCTGCCGCACGTCTCGGCCGAACCCGTCGAGGCGATCGCCCAGGTCCTCAGCCCCGGCGGCCGCCCCGACCTCCACTTCGTCGTCCTGGCCCGCCCGGACACCCGCTGGTAGTCGCATCGGCGAGCGGTTGACCGATTTCCCCGCCCGAGGCGTCTCCGTCCGGGAACAATGGGTGTCCGCGACGAGGGCCGAAGGGGTGGTGGAACCGCACGTGACCGACCGGCCCTGGCCCGCCCGGCTCTCCCCGCAGGCCGCGAAGGTCCTCGCCGCGCTGCCCCCGCACGCCCGGGAGACGGTCCGCGACGTCCTCGACATCGCCTCCCGCACCCCGTGGGGGTGGCCGGCGTGGGACACCACCGACCCCGAGGGCGAGGACCTGCGCACCGCCGCCATCGGCGCGCTCACCGTGGTCTACCTGGTCAACCGCCTCGCCGGGCGGCTGTACGTCATCGACATCGTGTGGCTCGGCTGACCGGTGCGACGGTCGGGGAAAGGGGGTCGACCAAGATCACGCCGTGCCCCTATGCTGGCGCGATGTCCGACAGCACACCACCGACCCTGCTCTTCGTCATCGGACCGGCCGCGGTCGGGAAGATGACCGTGGGCGGCGCCATCGCCGAGCGCACCGGCTTCAAGCTCTTCCACAACCACCTCACCATCGAGCCGCTGCTGAGGTTGTTCCCGTACGAGTCGCCGCAGTTCCAGCGGCTCAACCACGACTTCCGCGAGCAGATCTTCGCCGAGGCCGCCGCGAGCGACCTGCCCGGCCTGGTGTTCACCCTCGTCTGGGACTTCGACGACCCGGACGACGCCGCACTCGTCGAGCGCTACGCGGCCCCGTTCCGCGCGCGGGGCGCCCGGGTGCTGTTCCTGGAGCTGTCGGCGGACCAGAGCGTCCGGCTGGAGCGCAACGCCGGTGAGACCCGCCTGGCGGAGAAGGCCTCCAAGCGCGACCTGGAGTGGTCGAACGCCAACCTGGTGGGCATGGACGGGACGATGCGGCTGAACTCGGTCGACGACTTCGCCCACCTCCCCGGGGCGCACCTGCTGGTCGACAACACCCGCCTCGAACCGGACGAGGTCGCCCGGCGCGCCGTGGAACACTTCGAGCTCGTCTGACCCGGGGGCCGGCCTCAGGCCGCGTGGTCGTGTCCGGCCGCCGGCGAGCCGCCCATCATGCGGAGCATGGGAAGGCCGCCGGTCCGGACGAAGCGCACCAGCAGGACGGCGGCCAGCAGCAGGAAGGCGATGTTGAGGAAGGTCGTGTAGTTCCAGGAGACGCCCTCCATGGGAATGGTCGCGTCCTCCCGGTCCGGGATCAGCCCGAGCACGCCGAAGCCCAGCTCGATGGCGTAGCCGGCGACGACCATGGCCGGGTAGAAGGTCGCGAGCAGGAACAGGGCCGTCCTCCTGCCGTAGTACTTCCGGTAGATGTTGAGGATGGGCAGGATCAGCAGGTCCGCGAAGATGAAGGAGATGACGCCGCCGAAGCTGATGCCGCCCTTCCACAGCACGACGGCCAGCGGCACGTTGCCGATCGAGCAGACGAACGAGGCGATCGCCACCAGCGGTCCGACGAGCGGGCCCCAGATCTTGGACGCCACGGGGTGGCCCTCGAAGAAGAAGGCCTGCCAGAAGCTGTCGGGCACCCAGGCGGCGATGGCGCCGGCGATGAGCAGGCCCAGCACCAGATCGCGCAGGATGGCGGCCCACTCCATGACGAACACGTGCGAGGTGGCGGTGAAGCCCTCCCCGGAGAACAGGCGCTGCGTGAAGGAGCCCTCGCGCTGCACCGACATGTCCATCGCCGCGTGGCCCTCCATCGAGCCGGCCAGGCCGCGCTCGGCCTGGGTGCGGGCCTCGCGCAGCAGGCGGTCGTGCAGGAACAGTCGGAAGAAGACCGCCAGCAGCGCGATCATGATCGGCCCGCCGACGAACTCGGCCGCGGTGAACTGCCAGCCCATCAGCAGCGCCAGGATCACGCCGAGTTCGACGACCAGGTTGGTGGAGGCGATCTCGAAGGCCATCGCGGCCGTGAAGTCGGCCCCCTTGCGGAAGAGCGAGCGGGCCAGCGCCACCGCGGCGTAGGAGCACGAGGAGGAGGCCGCCCCCAGACCGGCGGCGACCATCAACGTCCGGGGCCGGTCGTCCCCCAGCAGGCCGGCGACGGTGGCCTTGTGCACGACCGCCTGGACGACGGCGGACAGCGCGAAGCCGAGGATCAGCGCCCAGGTGATCTCCCAGGTCATGGACCCCGTGATCGACAGCGCGTGCAGGACGGCATCCACGGGCTCTCGCGCCTTCCGCTCGACTCCGGACCCGATCCGGCCCGCTCACCGCTGCCACGCGCAGCCCCACCCCGTCCGCACGCACCACCCGGACAAGCTATGCCGCTCCGGCACGAATCCCGCGGCACCGGGCCGACACCACCGGCGCGAGCCCCACCACCCGCACCCCGACCGGCCTACCGCCGACGCCCCACTGGCCGTCAGCGGACACCGGCCGGTGCCCCGTTGCCGCAGCTCCGTCGGACCGGCCTCTGGCATGATCGCGGGTATGGGGGACGGGGAGCGGGCAGCGGCGTACGTCGACATCGGGACGGGCTACGTGATCCACCGGGGCCCGTCGGTGGACGGAAGCCTCCACGCGCACGCCGCGTTCCAGCTCGCCCGGGCGCCGCGCGGCGAGGTGGTCGTCCTCGACGCCGCCGGGGCCCGCCACAGCGCGGCGGCCCTGCTGGTCGCGCCGATGGTGCGGCACCGGATGCAGGCGACGGCGGCGGACGTGGTCACCGTCTTCATCGAGCCGCACTGCGCGTTCGCCGACCGGCTGCGCGAACGCTGCGCCGGCCGCGGCATCACCGCGGCCGGCGAGCTGCACGGGCTCGGCGAGGACGAGCTGCGCCGCAACGTCGCGCGCCCGTCCGCCCGGTTGGACGCCCGCCTGCTGGCGGCGATGGACGCGCTGGCCGCCGGCCCCGTCCAGATGCCCGCCCTCGCCGCGGGTGTCGGACTCTCGCCGCAGCGGCTCCGCGCCCTGGCGCAGCGGCAGTTGGGCATGCCGCTGGCGCGGTGGCGGATCTGGCGGCGGCTGGCCGGGGCGGCCGAGGCCCTGCGCGAGGGCGGCTCGCTCGCCGAGGCGGCCGCCACGGCCGGCTTCGCCGATCAGGCCCACTTCACCCGGCAGCTGCGGGAGATGACGGGGCTGACGCCGTCGGCCGTGCTGCCCCTGCTGCGCGCCCCGGCGCCGGCCGCGGCGCCGGCCGCGGCCCCGGTTTCGGCCCCGACGCCTGCTCAGTCGCGCGTGGCGACGTAGACCGAGATTGACCCCGTGACGGTCGGGACGACCTCGGCCTCGCGCACCTCGTGGAAGCCGGCCTCGTGGATGAGCCGGGGGAGTACGCCGTCGGCCTGGGGCTGGGTGTCCTCGCGGCCGTCCGCGAACTGCACGCCGCGGAACGCCAGCCGCATCAGCGCCGTGCGCTGCAGCCCGTAGTCGGCGATGACCAGCCGCCCTCCCGGGCGCAGCACCGCGGCCATCGCGCCGAGGATCGCCCGCTTCACCGCGAGCGGGCACTGGTGGAGCACGAGACTGGAGACGACCGTGTCGGCGATGCCGGTCCCCAGGAGCTCCGGCAGCGTGTCGCCCATCCCGACGTGCCACTCCGGCGACCGGGCCGGGGACGACGACGGTGCAGCGGTGGGGGCGGCGGCGGCCTTGCGCCGAGCCCGGTCGAGCATCGCGGGGTCGGGGTCCACGCCGATGATCCGCGCCCGGGGCTCGACCCGGTGCAGGAGCAGCGCGAGCGAGCCGGTGCCGCAGCCCACGTCGACGACGACGTCCTCGGGGCGGGGTGCGACGTGCATGGCGGCCAGGGCGCGCCACAGGCGCTCCCGGGTCAGGACGATGACGGGGTCGTAGAACCGCGTGGGGGCCAGGCGGCCCAGTGCGGGGGTGAAGGCGGGTTCGGGCGTGACTGTTTCGGTCATGCGGGCAGTCTCGGACGCCGGGCAGCGGCGGGTCTTGAACAAAGCGCTCGCGACCGGGCGTCGGCGCTCGGCTGATCGGGCTCGGTCCGGGGATGCCGCGACGCCGCTGCTCCCGGGCCCGGTGTGGTGGTCGGGTGGGGTGCAGCGGCGTTGTCGGGGTGGCCCGGTGGTGGGTGTGGTGGTTTCCGGGGCCGGGGGTGTTACTTGGTGAGGCCGGCCTTGACGGAGCAGACGGGCCAGGCGCCGGGGCCCTGGGAGGCGAGGACCTTTTCGCCGATGGCGATCTGCTGGGCCTTGGTGGCCTGGTGGGCCTGGGGGGCGTAGGCGGTGCCGCCGAAGGCGGCCCAGGTGCTGGAGGTGAACTGGAGGCCGCCGTAGAAGCCGTTGCCGGAGTTGATGGCCCAGTTGCCGGTGGCTTCGCACTGGGCGACCTTGTCCCAGACGGAGGCGGGGGCGGCGGAGGCGGCGTTGGCCGTGACGAGGCCGGCCACGGGCAGGGCGGTGAGGGCCCCGGCCATGAGTGCCATGCGGACGCGGTTGCGGCGCTTGGTGGCGGTGGTGGCGGTGGTGGTCTCGTTACGGAAGGTCATGGGTTTCCTTTCGGAAGGGGGGTGTGCGGGCGTGCGGAACCAGGCCCTTGGGGGGGTTTGGTTTCGGGGGTGTGTGGCTCGCGTGGTCGGGCACCGTGTCGTCCCGGTGGGCCTGGGGGCCTTGGTGGGGCGGTTTGTTCGGTGCAACGGGTTCGAAGTTACGGGGGTGGGTGGGGGGTTTCAAGGATTCTGAGGTTTGGGCTGGTCGGGGGGTGGTTACCTGAGGTATCGATCAAGGAATTGTGCCGTTTTGAAGGCAAATGTCCAGTTTTTCAAGATCGAACCTGGCCCGGGAGTGGTCCGCGCCACACGGGTGTGGCTGTGAGGCCGGGCACATGGTCGACGCCGTGTGACGTCCCGGCGTCGGGCCGTGCGTGAACGGGCGGGGGTGGACCCGTCCGGGGGTGGCCCGCACCACAGCCATCACCCACCGCACGCAGCCGACCGACTCTTCGTGACATTCGACCGGGATCGGCGGGTGCGCGGCCGCTCGGGAGCCTAGGGTGGCTGCCATGTCTGGCTACGAGCTGCAGCGCATCAACGCCTTCCTCGCCGGATTCGCCCGCCGGCAGGCCGAGCACACGGCCGACATCCCCGGCGGATTCGCCGTGTTCGACGACCGCTTCGCCGACTCGTGGTCGCACAACCAGGTGGTCGTCGACCGTGCCGGTGTGGACCCGGCCGACCTGCCGGGCCTGGTGGACGAGGTGATGGGGGAGCGGCCGTTCCGCCTCGTCTCCGTGCTCGACGGAGCGTTCGGGGAGGCGTGCGTCGACCCCTTCGAACGGGCCGGCTACCGCCACCACACCTACCTGGTGATGCTGCACACCGGCGCGGTCCCCGCGGACCGGGCCACCGAGGGCGGGCGCACCGCAGAGGACGTCGACCTGGAGGCGATCCGCGCGCCGCTCTCCGCGCGGTGGCGCACCCTCCTGCCCGAGGCCGGCGACGCGGTGATCAACATGCTGGTCGACCGCCGCCGAACGCGCAGCAGAGGGGCCACGCGCGTGCAGGTCCTGGGCTCACGGGCGGAGAACGGCGAGGTGGCCGCCTGGGGCGACCTCTACCTCGAACCGACCCTCGGCATCGCCCAGGTCGAGGACCTGATGACCGCCGAAGCCCACCTGCGACGCGGTCACGCCGACGCCGTCCTCACCACCGCACTCCGCCGAGCGGCCGCCGCCGGCTGCGGCACCCGCTTCCTGACCGCCGACGCCGACGACTGGCCGCGCCACTGGTACGAACGCCGTGGCTTCACCTCCATCGGGCACTCCCACGGTTTCCAGCGCACCTGACCCCGGCGGAGCCGGAACCGGCAGGACGTAAACCGGGTGCGAGGCGTCGGGCTGATCACTACGGTGTGACGCCAGAGGAGTTCGAATCCCGCTGCGCGACGGCCCTCCCGGAGTTGCCATGCCCCTGAAGCTGAAGCTGAAGCTCACGGCGATCACACTCGACTGCCCCGATCCCGAGGAGCTGGCCGCGTTCTACCGGCAGGCCACCGGGTTCGAGCCTCACCCCGACTCCGACGGTGACTTCGCCGGCCTCACCCGGGCGGACGGGCTCTTCATCGGCTTCCAACGGGTCGACGACCACCGGGCTCCGCAGTGGCCCGACCGGACCGCGCCGCAGCAGGTGCACCTGGACTTCGCGGTCGCTGATCTCGACGAGGCCGAGGGCCTGCTGCTGGAGCTGGGCGCCGTCAAGCCGGAGTTCCAGCCGGGCGGCGACAGATGGCGGGTGTTCCTCGACCCGGCCGGGCACCCCTTCTGCCTGACCGCAGGAGGCTGACGCCAGGAGCGGAAGGAACGGAACGACGGCCGGGCCCGGCCCGACGAGAGCAGGGCCGGGCCGGGCCCCATGAGAGGGTCCGGGCTCAGGCCTCCGATCCGACTCCGGGGCCGAAGGCGGTCTGGAGCAGGTCGGCGAGCAGGGCCGCGCAGGAGCCGTCGGGGTCGAGGTCGGGATCGTAGATGGTGAGGTTGAAGCCGACGCAGCGCGGCGACCGGACCAGGGCGCGCAGCAGCAGGGCGAGCTCGTCGGGCAGGAGCCCGTCGGGGTCGGGGCTGTCGACGGCCGGCATGACGGACGGGTCGAGCACGTCGGCGTCCAGGCGGACCCAGAAGCCCTCCGTCGGGGCGGCTTCGAGGCTCCGCACCACCGTGGCCGCCAGCTTCTCGACACCGGCCTCGCGGATCTCTCCGACGGTGGTGTTCGCGATCCCCAGCGCGGTGAGCTCGGCGCGCTCGTCGTCGTAGTCGCGGATGCCGAGGACGTGGACGTCCTCGTCCCGGAGGTAGGGACGCAGCCCTTCGAGGTCGGTCAGGTCCGCCTGGCCGCGGCCGGTCCCGAGGGCGAGCTCCTCGCCGCCCGCGGCGCCGATGCGGTCGGAGTTGCCGGGGTGGCGGAAGTCGGTGGATCCGTCGATGACGGCGACCCCGTAGCGCCCGATGCGGCGCAGGGCGAGCGAGGCGCCGAGCTGGATCGAGCAGTCCCCGCCGAGGACGAGCGGGAAGTCGCCTCCTACCGGTGCCACCGGCAGACGCCCCGGTGTCCCGGCCGGGAGCGTGGCCGGGACACCGGGGGAGCGGAACACCGGAGGCGGTGCGCGCCCCCTACACCGCGGCCCGGCCGGCAGCGGTGGTCTGGCGGGTGGCCGGTGCCGCGCCGCCGCCTCCACCGCCCCCGGCCACCGCGTCGAGGGCACGGAGGATGTCCTCGACGCTCTGCTTGGCGTCGCCGAAGAGCATGCCGCTGTTCTCCCGGAAGAACAGCGGGTTCTGCACCCCGGCGTAGCCGGACGCCATGGACCGCTTGAACACGATCACCTGCTCCGCCTCCCACACCCGCAGCACCGGCATGCCGGCGATCGGGCTGGCGGGGTCGTCGGTGGCGGCCGGGTTGACCGTGTCGTTGGCGCCGATGACCAGGACGACCGAGGTGTCGGCGAAGTCGTCGTTGATCTCGTCCATCTCCAGGACGATGTCGTACGGCACCTTCGCCTCGGCGAGCAGCACGTTCATATGACCGGGCAGCCGGCCCGCGACGGGGTGGACGCCGAAGCGGACCTCCACGCCGCGCTCGCGCAGCCGGCGGGTGAGCTCCGCGACCGGGTGCTGCGCCTGCGCCACCGCCATGCCGTAGCCGGGGGTGATGACGACGGACCGGGCCTGCGCGAGCTGCCGGGCCGCCTCCTCGGCCCGGATCTCACGGTGCTCGCCCTGCTCCTCGCCCCCGCCCGAGGGCGCCTCGATGCCGAAACCGCCGGCGATCACGGAGAGGAAGGAGCGGTTCATCGCCTTGCACATGATGTACGACAGGTAGGCACCGGAGGAGCCGACCAGCGCGCCGGTGACGATGAGCAGGTTGTTGTCGAGCAGGAACCCGGCGGCCGCCGCGGCCCAGCCGGAGTAGCTGTTGAGCATGGAGACGACGACGGGCATGTCGCCGCCGCCGATGGAGGCGACCAGGTGCCAGCCCAGCGCCAGCGCCAGCACGGTCACCGCGATCATCAGGCCGAGGCCGGGGCTGACGGTGAACCAGACCGTCAGCGCGACGAACGCGGCGAGCGCGCCGAGGTTCAGTACGTTCTTGCCGGGCAGCACCAGCGGACGCGAGGCGATCCGGGCGGACAGCTTGAGGAAGGCGACGACGGAGCCGGTGAAGGTGACCGCGCCGATGAAGATGCCGATGAACACCTCGGCGTGGTGGATGCCCAGCAGATCGGCGCCGACGGCGGTCTGCGCCGAGCCGTGCGACTCCACCTCCAGGTAGCTGTTCCAGCCCACCAGCACCGCGGCGAGGCCGACGAAGCTGTGCAGCACGGCGATCAGTTCCGGCATCTGGGTCATCTCGACCTGCCGGGCCCGCCACAGGCCGATCGCGCCGCCCAGCGCCATCGCGACGACGATCAGGGTGACCGCGCCGGCGGTGATGCTGCGCGAGGCCACGATCACGGTGGCGACCAGCGCGAGCGCCATGCCGGCGATGCCGTAGCCGACACCGGCGCGGGAGGTGCGGTGCTGGGACAGCCCGGCCAGACTCAGGATGAACAGCAGCGCGGCGACCAGGTCCGCGGCGTGGGCGGCCGTCGTGGAAGTCATCGGGGCTCAGCCTTTCGAGAACATGGACAGCATGCGGCGGGTGACGGCGAAGCCGCCGAAGATGTTCACGCTCGTCAGCAGGATCGCCACGAAGGACAGCACGGTGACCAGCGCGCCCATGTGCCCGATCTGCAGCAGGGCGCCGACCACCACGATCCCGGAGATCGCGTTGGTCACCGACATCAGCGGCGTGTGCAGGGCGTGGTGGACCTTCCCGATGACGTAGTAGCCGATGACCACGGCCAGCGCGAACACCGTGAAGTTCTCCGCGAGCTGCGTCGGGGCGTAGGCGACCAGCAGGAACATCGCCAGCATGCCGAGGCCGATCAGACCGAACCGGGCCGCCGGGGTGATCCGGGGCTGCTTCGGTTCCGACACCGCCGGGGCGGCCGCGGCCTGCGCGGCGGCAGCGGCGGGCGCGGCCGAGACCGCCACGGGCGGCGGCGGCCAGGTGATCTCCCCGGCGCGGACGACGGTCACGGCTCGCTGGACGACGTCCTCGAAGTCGATCACCAGCTGCCCGTCCTTGCCGGGCGTCAGCAGGGTGAGCAGGTTGACCAGGTTGGTGCCGAACAGCTGCGAGGCCTGGGCGGGCAGCCGGGCGGCGAGATCGGTGTAGCCGATGATGGTGACGCCGTTGCCGGTGACCACCGTGCGGCCCGCGACGGTGCCCTCGACGTTGCCGCCCTGGGCGGCCGCCATGTCGACGACGACGCTCCCGGGCTTCATCGCCGCCACGTCCGCGGCGGTGAGCAGCCGCGGCGCGGGCCGGCCGGGGATCAGCGCGGTGGTGATGACGATGTCCACGTCCTTGGCCTGCTCGTGGTAGAGCTCGGCCGCGGCGCGGTCGTAGTCGGCGGAGGTCGCCTTGGCGTAGCCGTCGGTGCTCGCCTCCTGGACGGCGTTCACGGCGAGGTACTCGCCGCCCAGCGACTTCACCTGGTCGGCGACCTCCGGCCGCGGGTCGGTCGCCCGGACGATCGCCCCCAGGCTGGAGGCGGCGCCGATGGCGGCGAGCCCGGCCACACCCGCGCCGGCCACCAGGACCTTCGCCGGCGGGACCTTGCCCGCGGCCGTCACCTGGCCGGTGAAGAAGCGCCCGAACACGTGGGCCGCCTCGATCACGGCCCGGTAGCCGGCGATGTTCGCCATCGAGCTGAGCACGTCCATCGACTGCGCCCGCGAGATGCGGGGCACCGCCTCCAGCGCGAGCGCGGTGACCGGTCGCGAGGACAGCGCCTTGAGCAGCTCGGGCCGCTGCGCCGGGGCGAGCAGGCCGACGACGGTCGCGCCGTCCCGCAGCCGGTCGATCTCCGCGGTCGACGGAGCGTTGACCTTCAGCACGATGTCGGCGCTCCACGCGTCCGCGATGTGCGCGCCGACCGCGGTGTAGGCGTCGTCGGTGAAGCCGGAGGCCGCGCCGGCCTCGGACTCGACCACGACCTCGTAGCCGAGTGCGAGCAGCCCGCGCACGGTGGACGGTGTCGCGGCGACCCGGGTCTCCCCGGCGGTCGACTCGGCGACCACGCCGATGAGTCGCGGGGGGTGGTGGGTGGCGTCCTGTGCAGACATCACTCGTGCCTCTCTCGTCGGAGGAGCCGTTGACGGCGGTTCTGCGAACACGGGGGAGGAGAGTCCTTCCCTCTTGGACGCAGGAACCTACATGCCGGGGCCCGACAGGGGGACGGGGCGAAGCCGTGACGTCCTTCACCCGTTCGCGCCCCGCGGTGCCCCGGTCGGCCGGAATCCGCCGCCACCCGGTGCCCCGCAGGGGCTGATCGGGACGGCCGCGGGGCCACCGCTGCGACGGAAGTAGGCTCTCGGCTGATCACACCATCGACGAGGGAGAAGACATGGGTCAGAAGATCATCCGGTTCTCGGATCTGACGGGGAAGCACGCGGAGAACGAGGCTGACCTGGTACGGATCGTCGTCCGTGAGCACCCCGACCTGGCGGACGGCCCGGTCGAGATCGAGGCGCTCGCCGACGAGCTCACGGCGGTGGAGGAGCACGCGCTCGACCTGGTGACGATCGAGCTGTACCACCCGGACGCGGACGAGCCGGAGACGGTCGTCCTGGAGGCCGAGGTGTTCGACCGGCTGGCCTCGGCCGTTCCGATGGCGGAGGTGCTGCGTGGGGCCAAGCGGGTGACCCGGACGCTCCCCGCCCAGGGCGCGGCACCGGCCGCCGCCAAGGAACGGCCCAACTACGCCAGCCCGGAGCACGCCGGCAAGCCGCACAAGGGGCGCACCACCGACGCCGAGAAGCAGGTCGTCCGGCAGCACCTGGACGAGATCAACGAGCGGCTGGCCGCCGCGGGCGTCCGGACGATCGACCTCGGCAACGCCGAACACGTGAGCCGGTACGGCCTGGAGGAGCTCGCACAGGAACGGGGCGTCACACTCGCCTGACCACCTCCGCCCCGGGCTGGGGACCCCCGACGCCGTCAGGGGTCCCCAGCGACGTCGGGCCGGCACACTCGCGTCCGGCGGGACGTCAGGGCAGTCGCCGCAGCCAGGAATCGACGGCCGCGTAGTCGTCGGCCGCGAGGCCGCGCCGCGGATCGACCCGGTGGAGCAGAGCGGGCCCAGGGTGGTGGACGGCGACCCAAGCCCGGTCGGCGTCGCGCACCTCGTCGTCCACCCAGACGAACGGGCGTCCCGCCGCCCACGCCACCAACGTCCGCGTCTTCCAGTGCAGGCCGTGCCTCGCGTCGTCCTCGTCGTCGGCCTCGGACGGCTCCGGCCAGTCCACCACGGCGAGCTGCGACAGGCCGAGGCGCGGGGCGACGCAGTCGTTCGCGTCGGACATCCAGGTCGTGGCCCACACGACCTCGCACCCGAGCGCGGTAAGTCGAGGCCCGTGCTCCGGATCCAGCCTGGCCAACAGCGGATTCGCAGTGGCCGCGAGCGGGTCGGGACCGCTGGTGAAGGCCGGATGATCGAAGGTCGGATACTCCCCGGGCTCCGCGCCGAACGGGATGAGAGGGCCGTCGACATCGAGGAACAGCAGCGGACGCTGCGCAGTGCCGGTCACACGGGCACCATAGCGGCCCACCCACAGGAACCTGCGTGGTTCCTCCGACCCGCGGAACAGCAAAGGCAAGGAGTTCGCACTCCTTGCCACTCTCAACTTATAGCGCAGTGGGGGGCTTGCGGCAAGGCCCCCGTCCTGGCGCAGAATCACTGGCCTAGACCTAGACCAGCGCAACCGGAAGGTCCGCGAGGCACACCCGACCCTCGCCGGACCGACCGCGGAACGGAGCCGCAGTGATGACCCCGACCCCACTGACGACCAGTGCCTTCGACCTCCCCGACCACCTCGCCGCCAAGGCCGACCCGGCGCTGGTCGCCGGCGACGAGCGGCACTTCGCCGCCGTCGCGGAGACCGTGGAGCAGACGATCGCCGAGCTGTCCGACCGCCTCGACGCGGTGCGCAGGGCGCCCGGCGGCGTCGGCCGGGAGGCGATGGACCGGGACGCGGAGGTCCACCGGCTGACCGGCCGCCTGCGCACCCTGCGCCGCTTCGGCCTGGACCTCTGCCTCGGACGCATCGTCGCCGCGGACGGCACCGAGCCCGTCTACATCGGCCGGCTCGGCCTCACCGACGGCGACGGCCGCCGGCTGCTGGTGGACTGGCGCTCACCCGCGGCCGAGCCGTTCTTCGCCGCGACCCACGCCGACCCGATGGGCCTGGCCAGCCGCCGTCGCTACCGCTGGACCCGGGGCCGGATCGGCGACTACTGGGACGAGGTGTTCACCGCGGACGGGCTGGAGGGTCATGCCGCGCTCGACGACCAGTCCGCCTTCATCGCCAGCCTCGGCGCCAACCGCTCGTCCCGGATGCGGGACGTCCTCGGCACCATCCAGGCCGACCAGGACGCCGTGATCCGTGCCGGGTCCCGCGGCGCGCTCGTCGTCGACGGCGGCCCGGGCACCGGCAAGACCGTCGTCGCGCTGCACCGCACCGCCCACCTCCTCTACTCCGACCCGCGCCTCGGCCACCGGCGCGGGGGCGTGCTGTTCGTCGGCCCGCACCAGCCCTACCTGGCCTACGTCGCCGACGTGCTCCCCAGCCTCGGCGAGGAGGGCGTGCAGACCTGCACCGTGCGCGACCTCGTCGCCGAGGGCGCCGGTGCGGCGGCCGAGGCCGACCCGGAGGTGGCCCGGCTGAAGTCCTCGGCCGGGCTGGTGCGGGCGATCGAGAAGGCCGTCGGCATCTACGAGGAGCCGCCCACCGAGGGGATGGCCGTGGAGACCCACTGGTCCGACCTCTGGCTGAGCGCCGAGGACTGGGCGCAGGCGTTCGAGGCGCCGGAGCCGGGCACCCCGCACAACGAGGCGCGCGAGCAGATCTGGGACGAGCTGGTCGCGATCCTGATGGAGAAGAACGACGACGAGACCGTCTCGCCGGAGCTGTTCCGCAGGTCGCTGATGCAGAACGAGGAACTGGTCACCACGCTCCACCGCGCCTGGCCGATGCTCGAAGCGGCCGAGCTCGTCGGAGACCTCTGGACGGTCCCCGCCTACCTGCGGCTGTGCGCGCCCTGGCTCGGTCGGGACGAGGTCCGCGCCCTCCAGCGCACCGACGCCCAGGCCTGGACGGTCTCCGACCTGCCGCTCCTGGACGCGGCCCGCCGGCGCCTCGGCGACCCGGAGGCCGCCCGGCGCAAGCGCCGGCAGGCCGCCGCCGTCGCCGCCGAACGCGCGCGGATGGCCCGCGTCATCGACGACCTGCTCGCGGCCGACGACGACGGCGAGGGCGCGGTGACGATGCTGCGCGGGCGGGACCTCCAGGACAGCCTGGTCGACGAGGGCGCGCTGCCCGGTGCCGACCAGGACCGGCTGGCCGGCCCGTTCGCGCACATCGTCGTGGACGAGGCCCAGGAGCTGACCGACGCGGAGTGGCAGATGCTCCTCCAGCGCTGCCCGTCCCGGAGCTTCACCATCGTCGGGGACCGCGCCCAGGCGAGGCACGGGTTCACCGAGTCGTGGCAGGAGCGGCTGGAGCGGATCGGGCTGGACCGGATCGGCCTCGCCTCGCTGAGCATCAACTACCGGACGCCGCAGGAGGTCATGGCGGAGGCCGAGCCGGTGATCCGGGCCGTGCTGCCGGACGCCAACGTGCCCACCTCGGTCCGCAGCAGCGGTGTGCCGGTCGTCCACGGCTCCGCGGCGGAGCTGGACGCCGTACTCGACGGCTGGCTCGCCGAGCACGCCGAGGGGATCGCCTGCGTCATCGGCGATCCGGCCTTCCGCGCGACGGCCCGCGTCCGGTCGCTGACCCCGGAGCTGGCGAAGGGGCTGGAGTTCGACCTGGTCGTCCTGGTCGACCCGGAGCGGTTCGGCGAGGGCGTCGAGGGGGCCGTCGACCGCTACGTCGCGATGACCCGCGCCACCCAGCGCCTGGTCGTCCTGACGAGCTCCTGACTCCCCACCGCCCCGACACCCGCCGGCAGGGCGAGGACGGGGGCCGCTCCCCCGAGGACGGGGCCGGCTCCCCGCGGCCGAGCAGCCGGGGGGAGCGGGCCGGGAGGAACCGGGCGGTTGCTCACGGTGCCGGATCCGGCGGGCGGACACCCGGTGCCCGCCCCGGGGTCCGACCCGCCTGATGGCCGGTGACCGGCGCTCGTCAGCTGTGGTTGACGATGACGTAGATGCCCCAGCCGATCGCCGCCAGCACCACGGCGAAGCAGAGGCCGGCCACCGTGTAGCGGAGCGGACCGACCGCGGGCCGGCCGGCTGCGGCCTCGCCGTCCCCCGTCGGGGGGTTGAGGGCGCGCACACCGATCGCGAACAGCGCCGGCAGTCCGGCACCGGTGAGCAGCCCCACGACCGCGATCCTCCACAGCGCGTCGAGGTTGATCCAGGAGTTCACGACGACACCTCGTCCGTGGGGGGTGCCGGGTGGAGCGAACCCGTCCACGCGGCATTGACGTTCTCCGGCGTCACGGCCGGGTGGCGCGAGGCCGCGAAGAACGCGATCGAGGCCAGCACCAGCACGATGAAGATCACCACCACGCCCGCGGTCCCGCCGATCGCGTCCGCGACCCAGTAGGTCAGGGCGCCGACCAGCCCGGCGGCCGGCAGGGTGAGCACCCAGGCCGCCACCATCCGGTGGGCGAGGTGCCAGCGCACCACCGCGCCCTTCTTGCCCACCCCCGCGCCCAGGATCGACCCGGTCGCCACGTGGGTGGTGGAGAGCGAGTAGCCGAAGTCGGTGGAGGAGAGGATCACCGCGGCCGAGGCCGACTCGCTGGCCATCCCCTGCGGTGCCTCGATCTCCACCAGCCCCTTGCCGAGGGCCCGGATGACCCGCCAGCCGCCGAAGTAGGTGCCCAGGGCGATCGACACCGCGCACGAGGTGATCACCCAGGTCGGGGCGTTCGCCCCGGACTGCAGGGTGCCGTTGGCGATCAGCGCCAGCGTGATGACGCCCATGGTCTTCTGCGCGTCGTTGGTGCCGTGGGCGAGCGAGACCATGCAGGCCGAACCGACCTGGCCGATCCGGAAGCCGTGCGCGCGGGGGCGCTCGGCCACGCCCCGGGTGAGGCGGTAGACGAGGTAGGTGCCGACCGCGGAGATCGTGCCGGCGATCACCGGCGACAGCGCGGCGGGCACGATCACCTTGGAGACCAGGCCCTGCCACTTGACGGCCGAGTTGCCCGCCGCCGCGATCGTCGCCCCGATCACGCCGCCGATCAGGGCGTGTGACGAACTGGAGGGGATGCCGACGTACCAGGTGGTCAGATTCCACAGGATGCTGCCCGTCAGGCCCGCCATCACGACGGTGAGGGTCACGTCCGCGGTGTCGACCAGGCCGCTGGCGATGGTCGCCGCGACCGCGGTCGACAGGAAGGCGCCGGCCAGGTTCAGCAGCGCAGAGATCGCCACCGCGACGCGCGGGGGGAGAGCACCCGTGACGATCGAGGTGGCCATGGCGTTGCCGGTGTCGTGGAATCCGTTGGTGAAGTCGAAGCCCAGCGCGGTGGCGACCACCAACGCCAGGACCACATCGTTGCCGGTCACGGGCACGAACCTAACCCGCGGCCGCCGCGGGCCCCGCCACCGACACCGCGGCGTGCCGGGCCTCGTCGGGCATCATCCGTCCGGACGAGTGCACGGCCGCGGGGGGCGATACGGCGTCAGAACGTGAGCACCATGCCCTCCTCGGCGGCGATCACCTCGCCCGGGAAGGTGCTCCGGGCCTCGGCGGTGGAGCGCGTGCGGTCGCTGCCGGGCCAGAAGTGGGTGAGCAGCAGGCGCTCGGCCCCGGCGCGGGCTGCCCACGACCCGGCGTCCGAGGCGCTCATCAGGTGGGGGTCGCCGTCCCCGGCGGCCGCGCCCTGGAGCGTGGCTCCGGCGATGAAGAGGTCCGCACCGGCGGCGAGCCGGGCGAGGGCCGGGTCGGGGCCGGCGTCGCCGCTGTAGGCGAAGGTCAGGCCCGGTGCCGTCAGCCGCACGCCCGCGTGCGGGACGTGATGCGGCAGCGGCGCGGTGTCCAGCCGGAAGGGCCCGACCCGGTGGTCGGACGGCAGCGGGTGGACGTCGAAGACGTCGAGCAGGTCCTCCGTCGGTTCCATCGCCTGGACCCATCCGACCACGCCGGGAGTGCAGTACAGCGGCAGGCGGGCGCCGCGCTCCGGCGCGAAGTAGCGTGCGCGGCACAGGGCGCTGAGGTCGGCGCAGTGATCGGGGTGCTCATGGGTGATCACCACGGCGTCCACCCGTCCGTCGGCGCAGTGCTCCGACAGCCGGGGGAACGTCCCGTAGCCGAGATCGAGTACCAGCCGGAACCCGTCGTACTCCAGCAGGAAGCCGCTGGCGCTCCGCCCGGCCTCCGGCCAGGCGCCGCACGTCCCCAGAACCGTCAGTCTCCGCATCGGCCGATGCTCTCACGGGTGGTTGCGGGGGTCGACCGCTTCCGGCCCCGGCCGGGCCTCGACGAGCGGGGGCCGCGTCCGGCTCAAGTGCGGCCGGGGGGTGCGGTCCTGAGCGAGTGGAGGAGGAGCGAGAGGCCGAACTCGAAGCGCTCGTCGAACGAGGCGTCCTCCAGGTGGGGCGCGACCCGGCTCAGGGCGGGGTAGCCACCCGGGGCGAGCGCCCGGGCGAGCGTGTGATCGTCGGCGGAGGCGGCGAGTGCCTGCTCCTCCTGGGTCAGGCCCAGCACGAGGTACTGGACGGTCCAGAAGGCCCAGGCGGCCTGACGCTCGTCCAGGCCGCCGTCGAGGAGGGCCGCGACGGTGACCTCGGCGAAGGCGAGGGTGGCCGGCTCCGCCGCGTAGGTGCCGGCCACGACGACGGCCCCGTCGCGGTGGTCCAGCAGGCAGCGCCGGTAGCGGCGGGCGAGTTCGGGCACCCGCTCGTCCCAGGGCTCCGGCAGGTCGGTCAGCGGGATGCCGGCGAGGATCGCGTCGGCCATCAGCTCCAGCAGGCGGGCCTTGGTCTTGGCGTGCCACAGGACGGTGTTCATCCGCACGCCGAGCCGTTCGGCGATGCCGCGCAGCGAGACGCCGTCGGCGCCCTTCTCGTCGAGGAGTTCGAGGGCGGCCCGCACCACGGTGTCCGGGTCCAGTCCGGTGCGGGTGGAGGTCCGGGGTTGATTCTTGGTCACTGACCTAGTCTACTGGAGGTGTCGCACTTGGTCAGTGACCAAGAGGTCTGACCGAGACGCATGGTGTCTACGAGATGAGGTGTGTCCATGCAGGACGTCGTCATCGCCGGAGCCGGACCGGTGGGGCTCTGGCTCGCCGCGGAGCTGCGGCTGTACGGGGTCGGGGTGACCGTGGTCGAGACCCGGCCCGAACCCGACCCGTACTCCCGGGCCCTGACGGTCCACCCGCGGAGCCTGGAATTGCTGGCCTGCCGCGGCGTGGAGGGGCCGTTCCTCGCCGAAGGGCTGCGCGTGCCGAGCGGGCACTTCGCCGCCCTGACCAGCCGGATGGACTTCTCCGGGCTGGACAGCCCGTTCCCGTTCACCCTCGTCCTCCCGCAGGCCCGCACGGAGGCGCTGCTGGCCGAGCACGCCCGATCCGTCGGCGTCCGCCTGCTGCGCGAGCACCGGGTGGTCGGCCTGGCCCAGGACGACGACGGCGTGACCGTCGACGTCGAGGCGCCGAACGGCCCGCGCACGCTGCGGGCGGCCTACCTGGTCGGCTGCGACGGCACGCGCAGCACCGTGCGCACGGCTGCCGGTATCGACTTCCCGGGAACTGACGCGACCGTCTGGGCCTGGATGGCGGACGTCGTGCTCGACGAGCCGCCGCGCAGCCACACCACCACCAACCGCCACGGCGCCGTCATGGTCTTCCCGCTGCCGGGCGGAGGTCACCGGGTGGTCGGCAACGATGCGGACAGCGTCCGCACCACACCGACGCGCCCCACCTTCGAGGAACTGCGCGCCCGGGTGCTGCGGATCACCGGCACCGACTTCGGGATGCGCGAGGCGAGTTGGATCTCGGTCTTCGGCAACGCCACCCGCCAGGCCGAGCAGTACCGCCAGGGGCGGGTCCTGCTCGCCGGCAACGCCGCGCACATGCACTTCCCGTCGGGCGGCCCCGGGCTCAACGTCGGCCTCCACGACGCCTCGAACCTCGGCTGGAAGCTCGCCCAGACGCTCGCCGGCACCGCCCCCGCAGGTCTGTTGGACAGCTACCACACCGAGCGCCACCCCGTCGGCGTCGAACTGCTGCGCAGCACCCGGGCGCAGGCGGGCCTGATGACCACCTACACGCCCGAGGCGCTGGCCCTGCGCGACCTCCTCGGTGAACTCATCACCGAGGTGGGGGAGTTCTCCACCGCGCTGGCCGTCCGGGCCGCCGGACTCGCCACCGCGTACCCGCCCGCGGACCCGGCCGCCGCCCACCCGCTGACCGGCTCCCGCGCGCCGGACCTGGTCGTGAACGGGCCCGGCACCCTGTTCCCGCTGCTCCGGCGGGGCCGGTACGTCCTGCTCGAACTGGCCCCGGGCTCCGGCTCACCGTCGCTCGCGCCGCTCGCCCACGACGTCCGGCCCGGCCTCGACGTTCACGGCGCGCCGCCCGTCGAGGACCGACCCCACTGGTCGGGCGTCACCGCTGCGCTGGTGCGCCCCGACGGGCATCTCGCCTGGTTGGGCACCGGGACGGACCGGACGGCCCTGCTCGCCACGGCCCGCGAGGCGGTCGCGGCGACGATCGCCACCGCACCGGCAGCCGCCTGAGGCCCGGCCGGGCGTCCGCGGCCCGGTGACCTGTCCGGTCCCGTCCAGGGCCGTCGGGCGGACGTGCGTCAGCGGTACCAGCCGCGGATGGCGACGGCGCTCTCGCGGACGTCCGCCCGCCCGTCGCGGATGCGGGCGGCCAGCTCGACGGCCTGCTTGGGCTCCGCGGTGACGATCACGCCCGAGGCGCTGAGGTAGGAGGCTGCGACGACGGCGGCGAAGTGCTCGTTGGCGGAGTCCAGCGCCGGTACCCGGATGAGCTGGTGCATCAGCGAGGCCGCACGCTGGTGCAGCGCGCCGTACACGGGCACGTCCATGACCTCGTCGACGTGGCGGGCGACCGCGGCGGCGAGGGTGCCGTAGTCGGTGACGTCCGGGTCGGAGGGCAGGAACTGGTGGGCGACGTCGAGCAGCCAGGCCCGGTCGATCCGCAGGATCACGCGGCGTCCGCCGTTCCGGTCCGGGCCGTGGTCTCCTGCGGGCGCCGCGCGGTGTCCTGCGGGTGCCCGGCGGCCTCCTGCGGGTAGGGGCCGAACTCGGCCTCGAAAGCCGGCGCCCACGCCTGGGCGAAGTGCGCCGCGGCGGTCAGGAACCGTTCGCGCCGCTCGTCGGCCTCCTCGGCCAGCACCTTGCGGGCGTAGTCCGGCAGGCTCATCCCCGCCGCCTCGGCCCGCTGTTCGAGGGCCTCGTGGATGCTGTCGTCCAGGCGCACGTTCAGTTGCTTCATGCCCGGTAGCGTATCCAGCCGTAGCAAGCGCTACAAGCATGGCGGGACCCTCCTCCGCCGGCGGGCGCGGGCCGGGGCCGGACAGAGCCTTGACAGGGGCGAGGGGCGCCGTGAAACTCATCGCACGCGAACCGGTCGAGGGGATCGGCCGGCGTCGTCGCGGGAGAGCGGCGGTCCGGGCGCGGCTGAGGCACGGCTGGGTGCGGGCGCCGCCCGTCACGCCCGGTCGGGCGCCTTCCGGGCCCGGCGCCGCGCCCGGCCGTCGGGGCCCGGGGGGCCGGAGCGGCTCACGCGGTGGTTTCGGCGGGCCGCTGCCGGGTGAGTTCCGGTCGCGCCTCGTCCCACGGAACAAGAGGGGTCGTGCACCCATGGCACATCCGGCGGAGTCCGACAACGTTCCCCGGCGGCGTCCCGCCGGGGCCCTCCGCGGCAGGTGGCCCGGAGCGGTCAGCCGTCCCGGCTCCGCGGAGTTCGAGGTGTCCGCCAAGAACTGGCTGTTCGATCTCGCTCCGGCGCGCTGGCGGCACGAGGAGGTCTTCCACCGCAACCCCGTCGAGCTGGCGTGCATGCTCCGCCTCCACCTGGATGCGGAGGTCCTCGCCATGCAGGCCGGTCTGAAGGCCCTGCGCACGGCCCTGGCCGGACGGCTGCGGCGTGCCGACTCGATCGAGATCATCGAGGCCTACGTCAGGGAACAGGCCTGGGCCAAGGGGATGCGCGAGCAGGTCGCGCTGGTCGAGGACGCGCTCCACCACGCCCTCGGCGGCGCCGCCCGCAAGCGGGTCGCCTGGCGCATCGTCAGCGGCCCGTGACCCGCCCCTCGGTGCCACTGCGCCCGGGGGCGGACGCCGGGCCGGCACTGCGGACCCGGGCCGGTCCGCACGACAGCCCTAAGCCGTGGCGGGGGCCTGCAGCTCGATCTCGCCGGGGCGCCAGGACCTGTCGAAGAAGGCGGGGAGCGGGCTGTAGAGGCGCAGGAGCGCGAACCAGTTGCGGCCGGGCGCGGTCTGCACCCAGTTGCCCTCGGGCACCCCGTCGGGGAGGACGGGGTCGAACCAGAGGCTGACCGAGCCGTCCTTGTCCGGGACGGCGGCCGGGGTCGGGTAGGCCTGGGAGCCGGCCCTGGGGAAGCGCTGGTCGGTGGCGAGCATCGAACGCGTCTGGTTGTCATAGAGGGTGATCGACCAGAACTTCTCGGCCGGGATCCCGGGCGGCAGGATCAGCCGGTACGTCCGGTCGCCCTCCAGCGGCAGCCCGGTGGAGTCCATGGTGGACCAGAGGTACTGGGAGCCGATCCGGGGCAGGTTCATGCACATCGCCGGGGTGACGCCGGTGGCGAGGTAGAAGAACGACGCGCGGGCGGTGAGCCGGCCGGCCCCGTGGTCGGGGAAGGGCCCGCGGCCTTCGGGGGTGACCGGTGGTGGCGGGGTCCGGAAGTCGAACCCGCCGCCGGACGGCGGCGACGTCCAGCGGGAGCCGGTGCCGGGATAGAGGTCGGAGCCCTCGGCGGCGCGCGGCCGCATCGCCACGGCACGGACGTACGCGTTCGCGGTCGCCGCGGCGTCCTCCAGCACCTCCTGCCAGTACCCGTCGGGGGCGAACGGCTCGTCCTTGACGATCCCGATCGCGGCGATCGGCGCAGCCGCCCCGGGGTCGAGCGCGGTGGCCGGTTCGGCCTGCACCGCCTCGTCGAGGAGGGTGAAGAACGAGGCGTCCACCGGTGCGACGGTGTTGATCGCCAGGCCGCTGCCCTCCACGAAGCGCGGCGTGCGCGGTTCGGCCGGCTGGGCGAGGGGGGAGCGGCCGAGCAGGAAGGAACCGACCGACGTCCCGTAGCCGCCGGGCGTGTACGGGGTGATCTTCAGCTGCTCCCGGATCCGGCGGGCCGCCGGCGCCGGGTTGTCGTCCTCCAGGAAGCAGCGCCCGAGGAGCCACACCCGGTTCGTCCGCACCCGGTGCACGAACATCCCGCCCTCGGGCAGCGGGCCCTGGTACCCGGGCCCGGCGAAGAGGTAGCGGCCGCCCTCGCCCCGGTCCGGCCCGGGCGGGCCCAGGTCCGTCACCCAGCGGAACCACATGTCGTCGGCGACGGTCAGGCAGTCGGGCGGGACGTCCACCACCACCGGGCCCTCGCCGAGGTCCAGGAAGGTCAGGAAGTAGACGGTGTCGGCGTTGGCCGTCAGGAACAGCGACCGGCAGTCCATCAGCTCCGAGAAGACCAGCACGTCGCCGTCGGCGACCCCGGCGGCGAGCATCGCCCTGCGCATCGCCCAGAGCGAGACCGCGGGCAGGCCCGCCCGGTACGCCTCGACGGCGTGCAGGCGGTCCAGCCGGCCGTAGACCGCCGCCGCGGTCTCGGGCGTCGGCAGGCCGTCGGTGAAGACGAAGGTGCCGGCCGTCGTCTTCACGGTGTCGGGGGTGACGAGGGAGGCGGGCACGGGGTCGGGCTCGGGCACGGGGGTTCCTTTCGGCGCAGCCGAATACGGTCCCGACCCTAGGTCAGTAGAACAAATGGCGCATTTCGCCCGGTGGCGTCGGTGGCGGCCCGGTGCCGCCTTCCCGGGGTGAGCGGGGCCGATGCGGAGGGTGAGTCCTCTGAATGGCGGACGATCCCGTCCAAAAGGTGCGAAACCCGGCGGTGTTCCTAGGGTGTTGAGAGCCGATGTGGCGAGGAGCCGGGAAAGCCGATGTGGCGAGGAGCCGGGAAAGGGGTGGGCCCGTGGGTGAGGCGATCGGCTCGATGCTGACGTCGGCCGTCGGCATCGCGATCAGCCCGCTGCCGCTGATCGCGGTGATCCTCATGCTGGCCACACCGCGCGGCCGGACCAACGGCACCGCCTTCACCGCCGGCTGGGTGCTCACGCTCGCCGCCGTGGTGGCCGCGGTCGTGGCGGCCGGCAGCGGACTGGGCACCGACGAGGCGAAGCCCACCTGGGCCCACTGGCTGAAGCTCGCACTGGGCGTCCTCTTCGTCGTGCTCGCCGCCCGGCAGTGGCACGACCGGCCCCGGGCCGGCCGTGTGGCCGCGCCGCCGACGTGGATGCGCGCGGTCGACCGCTTCACGCCTGCCAAGTCCGCCGGTCTCGCAGCCGCCCTGGTCGCCGCCAACCCGAAGAACCTCGTCCTGGCGGTCGGCGGCGCGGTGTCGATCGCCACCAGCGGCGCGAGCGCCGCGGGCAAGACGGTGGCCGGTGCGCTGATGGTGGTCATCGGCTCGCTCTGCACCCTGGTCCCGCTCGCCGTCTACCTGCTCGCTGGCGACCGCGTGACCCGGACGCTGGAGGAGTGGAAGGCGTGGATGGCCACCCACAACTCCGCGATCATGACCACCGTCCTGGCGGTCCTCGGCACCAAGTACATCGGCGACGCCGTCTCCGGCCTCGCCTGACCGCGGGCAGCGCCCGGATGTCCGCGACCCCCGCCGCCCGCCTCCGTGGGCTGGGCCACAGGCTCGGCCGGCCCCAGCCCGCCGACCTCATGTCCGGCACGGTCACCGCACTGTTCTCGATCCCCGAGGGCATGGCCTACGCGGCGATCGGCGGGTTCAACCCGGTGGCCGGGCTGTATGCGGGCGTGGTCCCACCCATCCTCGGCTCGCTCACCACGCCCACCGTCCTGATGATCACCACGCTCACCAGCGCGATCGCCCTCACCGGTCAGAGCGTGCTCGCCGACGCCGGTCTCGACCCGCACGACGCGGGCAACGTCGCCGCACTGACCGTGCTCGTCGGCCTGCTGATGCTGCTGATGGGCGCGCTGCGCCTCGGCGTACTGCTCAGCTTCGTCTCCAACGCGGTCATGGTCGGCTTCTCCACCGGCATCGCGCTGCAGATCATCACCGGTGTGTTCAAGGACGCCACCGGGTACCGGCCGCTCGGCCACAACAAGCTCACCCGGCTCACCGACTGGCTCCTCCACGCGCCCGACTGGCAGCTCTCCGCCACCCTCGTCGCCGCCGCCACGATCGCCGTCTGGGCGCTGGCCCACGCGGTGCGGCGGCTCCGACCGGTGGCCCTGCTGGTCGCCATGGTGGTGGTCAGCGCGGCCGTCGCCGCGCTCGGCACCGACGTCGAACTCGTCCGCGACATCGCCGAGATCCCGGCCGCACTGCCCGGCTTCTCCGCGCCCGCCTGGGACGCACTCCCGCACCTGGCGCCGGGCGCGCTGTCGGTGGCTCTGGTCGCGCTCGCCCAGGCCGCCGGAATCTCCCCCTCGGTGCCCAACCCCGACGGCAGCCGATCCAGCGTCAACGGCGACTTCGTCTCCCAGGGCGTCGCCAACCTCGGCGGCGGCCTCTTCCAGGCCCTGCCCGCCGGCGGCTCCCTCTCGCGCACCGGCGTGGCGGCCTCCGCCGGGGCCCGCAGCCGATGGGCCGGTGTCGTCTCCGGCGTCTTCCTCGCGCTGGTCGTCCTCGTCGCCGGCTCGCTCGCCGAGCGCATCCCGATGCCGGTGATCGGCGGGCTCATCCTGGTCGTCGGCTGCGAACTCATCTGGGGCAAGCGGGCCGACATCCTGCTCGTCGTGCGCACCTCCCGGCTCTCCACCCTCGCGATGGCCGCCACCTTCGTCGCCACCACCCAGCTCCCGCTCCAGCAGGCGATCATCCTCGGCGCGGTGTTCTCGCTCCTGCTGTACTGCGTCCAGGCCGCCCGTCGGGCCCACTTCACCGCGCTGACCCGGGACGCGCACGGGCGCTGGTACACCGCGCCCGTCCCCGAACGGCTGCCGCCCGGGGAGGTCACCGTCCTGGACTACGAGGGCACCAGCTTCTTCGCCGAACTCCCCGCGCTGCGCACCGACCTGCCGGACGTCACCGGTGCCCGCAACGCCGTCCTGGTCCTCGTGGTCCGCACCGCTCCCGACATCCCGTCCTCCGCCATCCTCAAGGCCCTCCGCCGCTACACGGACGACCTCCACCGCGAGGGCGGGCGCCTCGTCCTCGCCGGCGTCCAGCCGCCGTTCGCCGCCGTGCTGCGCCGCACCGGCCTCGCCGACCACCTCGGCGCCGACGCCATCACCCCCGCCGGAGGCCCCCTGCTCGCACCGCTCGACCGCGCCCACACCGAGGCCCGCGTCTGGATCGCGGAACGGGGGACGGACAACCCGCAGGTGTGAGCGGGTGGCGGCGCGGCGTGCCGGTGGGTCTCCTACCGTGACGCGTAACGGTGCAGGGCCGCGTCCAGGTAGTCCGCGTGGGGGCCGGCCAGCCGGGCCAGCTCGGCGGGTGAACCGACGAACGCGATCTCGACGAGCTCCCGCTCCGGCGGCAGCGCCTCGAACCGTTCGCAGAGCAGCGCCTGCGGCAACGCGGGCGCGAGGAAGAGCACACCGATGCTCCCGTACGGCCCGCGGGTGGCCGCCCACAGCGTCAGCTCCCCGGGTACCGCGCGGACCCCGGTCTCCTCGGCCAGTTCGCGGGCCGCCTCCCGCCGCAGGTCGGCGAGGTCCAACGGCCGGTCGTCCGGGCGCGGTTCGACGGAGCCGCCCGGTGGCTGCCACCGGCCGGGCGTGGCCGTCGCCGAGGACATCCGGCCGACCAGCAGCCGCCGGTCCGCGGTGGGCTGGAGGACGCTGACGGACAGCGAAGCGGTGGAGACCGTCACGCTTGGCACGGCCCGCAGCGCGTAGTGGCGGTAGGTCGCGCGGGTCCAGGAGACCGCCAGCCGGCCGGGTCCGTCCCACGAGACACCGGTGCACGCCACGACCGGCCCGTCGAACAGCGCCGGGTTCCTGCGGACGGCCTGCTCCCAGGCACGGTCCCTGGCCGCGCGCTCCCCGGCCGACAGCCGCAGCGGGGGAGCCTCGACCAGGACCAGCTCGCGCACGTCCAGGACTTCGGAACGGGTCGGCGGCGGCAGCGGTTCACGCATCCGTTCATGATCCCGGCAGCGACCGCCGGCCGTGCCGCACGACACTCGTGCGGCGCCGGCGGGTTGCCGATCAGACGCCGAGGCCGGGCAGGACCTCGGCGCGGGGGAGCCGGGCCACCGCCGAGCCGGGGAGGATCAGCTTGCCCCGGCGCTTCCCGCTGCCGATCAGGACGTGCGGGGCGGCGACCACCGCCTCGTCGACCAGCAGCGCCCAGCCGCTCGGCAGGCCGACGGCGGTGATGCCGCCGTACTCCATCCCGGTCTCCGCGACGGCGACGTCCATGGGTGCGAAGGAGGCCTTGCGCGCGCCCAGGTGCTTGCGGACGGCCGTGTTGACGTCCAGGCGGGTGTCGGCCCGCACGAGGCAGGCGGCGAGGGTGACGTCCCCGCCGCGCTTGGCGGCCACCACCACGCAGTTCGCGGAGAGCTCCAGCGGCACGTCGTAGGCCTCCGCGAAGACGGCGGTGTCGGCCTTGTCGGGCTCGGTGTCCACGTAGAGCACGGACTCGGCCGCCTCCCGCGCGTCCCAGGTCTTCAGGGCGTCGGCAACGGGGCCGGCGAGGTCGTCGCAGACGTCGAGCGCCGCGTGGACGGTCGTGAAGTTCCCGAACGGAGGGTGCAGGTGCTCGCTCATGGTGCGGACTGTACTGCAGGCGACCGGAGGCCCGGAGCCGGCGACCGCGGTCGGAACGTGGGTTCGGAGACGCGGTGGGTGACGTCGGGCCGCCGCCGTCGGGCCGCCGCCCACCGACAGCTGTGGCCGGTTCCGCCGTCGTGATGGATCCGGGGGTCTTGCGCGTCGAGCAGTTCTGCTCAATCATGCTCGATGCGCTGATGAAGCACGCAGAAATGGCCAATGGCTCAGGCCAGTCCTCGCTCTCCCACACCTCGCACGAGTGGTGATCACATGCGCGCACTCCGGCTCGTCGCCGTCGTCGTCTACCTGATGGCAACTCTGTTCCTCACACCCGTGACCGCCCCGACGGACGCCCAAGCGGCGTCCGGCGCCCCCAACGTCGTCCCGGCGCTGCGCCAGTGGTCCGCCGGCACCGGCAACTACACCTTCACCGCGACGAGCCGGATCGTCGTCAACCCCGCGCACACCGCCCAACTCTCCGACGAGGCGGCCACCTTCGCCGACGACCTGGGCGCGCTGACCGGGCGCAGCGTCACCGTCGCGACGGGCGCCGCGCGAGCCGGGGACATCGCGCTCACCCTCGGCGACCCCTCCGTGCCCGCCGGGGGCTACCGGATGACCGTCGGCCAGTCCCTCACCCTCGCCGCGGCCACCGACACCGGCGCGTTCAACGGCACCCGGACGGTGCTCCAACTCCTGCACCAGTCGGCGACGGTGGCGGCCGGCACGGCGGTGGACTGGCCGTCGAAGCCGGAACGCGGCCTGATGATCGACCAGGGACGGAAGTTCTTCACGGTCGACTGGGTGAAGCAGCACATCAAGGAGCTGGCCTACCTCAAGCTCAACTACTTCCACTTCCACCTCTCCGACACCTTCGGCTTCCGGCTGGAGTCCGCCACCCACCCGGAGATCGTCTCCGCCGACCACTACAGCAAGCAGGACATCGCCGACCTGGTGGCGCTCGGGCAGAAGTACCACGTCGCCATCGTCCCGGAGATCGACACGCCCGGGCACATGAACCCGATCCTCGCCGCCCACCCCGAACTGAAGCTCAGGAACAGCTCGGGCAGCGCCAGCTCCGACTTCATCGACCTCTCGCTGCCCGGCACGTACACCCTGATCAAGGACCTGATCGACGAGTACCTGCCGCTCTTCCCCGCGCCGTACTGGCACATCGGCGCCGACGAGTACGTCTCCGACTACAACCAGTACCCGCAGCTGCTCAGCTACGCCCGCGCCGCCTACGGCGCCGACGCCACCGCCAAGGACGCCTACTACGGGTACGTCAACTGGGCCGACTCGCTGGTCCGGGCACGCGGCAAGACCACCCGGATGTGGAACGACGGCATCAAGTCCGGCGACGGCACGATCACGCCCAACGCCGACATCCTGGTCGAGTTCTGGTACGACTACGGGCTGACCCCGCAGCAGCTGGTGGACGCCGGGCACGTCGTCGCCAACGAGTCCTGGACCCCGACCTACTACGTGCTCGGCGGCGCGAAGCCGGACACCAGGTGGATGTACGAGTCCTGGACCCCGGACCTCTACCAGGGCGGGAACACCGTCACCGACGGCACCAGGAACCCCGGCTCGCTGATCCACGTCTGGTGCGACAGCCCGACCGCGGAGACCGAGAACCAGATCGCCACCGGCCTGTTCCAACCGCTCCGGGCCCTCGCCCAGCAGACCTGGGGATCACCCAGGCCGGTCGGCACCTACGCCGACTTCACCGCGGTCACCGCCGCGATCGGCCACAACCCCTCCTGGCCCGCCACCGGATGGCCCGGCAACCTGGCGCAGAACCGGCCCACCACGGCGTCCAGCACCGAGACCGCCGACTTCCCGGCGGCCGCCGCCACCGACGGCGACCCCGGCACCCGCTGGTCCAGCGCCTTCAGCGACCCGCAGTGGCTGCAGGTCGACCTCGGCTCCACGCAGACGATCGGGCGCGTCGTCCTGCGCTGGGAGACGGCGTACGGGAGGGCGTTCCAGATCCAGCTCTCCGACGACGGCGCCACCTGGCGCACCGTCCACTCCACCACCGCCGGCACCGGCGGCGTCCAGGACCTCACCGGCCTCCACGACTCCGGCCGCTACCTGCGCATCTACGGCACCCAGCGCGGCACCTCCTGGGGCTACTCCCTGTACGAGGTGGAGGCGTACGCCCCCGGCGGGCTCGCCGGCACCCACATCCTCTCCACCGCGGGCAAGGCCTTCGACGACCCCGCCTCCAGCACCGTTCCGGGCACCCGGCTGATCACCTGGGCCACGCACGGCGGCCCCAACCAGCAGTGGCAGCTCTCCCTCAACGCCGACGGCAGCTACAGCATGGTCAACGGCGCGTCCCGGCTCTGCGCCGGCCTCGCCGACGGCTCCACCGGCGCCGGCACGGCCGTCGTCCAGGCCGCCTGCAGCGGCGGCGACAGCCAGCGTTGGCTGCTCACCCCGCGCGGTGGCGGGTACACCGTCGCCAACAAGGTGAACGGCCTGCTCCTGACCACGGCCTCCACCGCCGACGGATCCCCCGTCACCCTGCAAGCCGCGGGCGGCACCCTGCTCCAGCTCTGGCAGATCGCCTGACCGCCGGGCCACCCGGACGGCGGTGCGATCGGTTGCGGTCATGCCGGCCGCATGCTCCTGTCCCAGGCGTGGGGGTACGGGTGCGCCGCCGCGGCCTGCGCAGCGGATCCCGATCAGGCGCTCGCCGGTGGCTCACGGCAGGGCGAGTCGCAGGGTCTCGCTGACGGCGTTCATCGTCCGTTCGTCGAGCCGGTGCTCCTGCACCTCGACGTCGTAGAGGCCGGGGCGGATGGTCGTCACGAAGTCGGTCAGGACGTGGCCGGCGACGTCGTCCACTGCGCAGGGCTGGTGGTCGCCGATGGACACCGCCGTCGGCCACAGGTCGGAGCCGGTGCCGATCTGCGCGACGACGACGGTGTCGAGGACGGCGTTGCGGGTGTCGTTGGAGATGACCACCCACATCCCTCCCATGCCGTCGCGCCCGACGACGATCACGTCTCCGCGCCGCAGCGAGGTCACAGACTTCCTTCCATGGCGCTGACGGCGAAGTAGGTGGCGCGGTCCGCGAGCGCCGTCTCCTCCGCTCGCCCGAGTGCGCGGCTCATGTGCCGGTAGCCGGCTTCCAGGGTGACGGCCAGTGCCCGGTCGAGCGCCGCGGCGTGGACGAAGCCCTTCACCGGGAGCCCGGCACTGGCCGCCGCTCGACGGATCCGGGTCAGCTCGGCCTCCGTGAAGGACACATTCAAGGCTGGCATGCCCATGACGGTACCCTCATCCGGTACCGGCGGCCAGGTGCGGCCCGGGGATTCGCTGCGGGCCTGCCGGCCGTCAAGACGCGGCAGCCGGCCTCCGACCCGCCCTGCGCCGGACAAAGCCGCCACCGGCGCCCCCTTGACAGCCCCACCGGCCGGCTCCGGCTGCTCTCCTTGTCCTCCGGCACCACCACCGAGCGGCCACTGCACCCTGACAGGAGAAGCAGCCATGTCCATCCTCAAGACCCGCACGGCGCTGACCGTCCTCGCGGCGGGCGCGGCACTCGTCGGCGCCACCCTCACCGCCGCTGCGCCGGCCTCGGCCGCCCCGCGGCAGATCGACTCCCGGGTAGCCTGTGCGACCGACTACTACCACTGGTGTGACGCGGTCAGCGCCAGCGGCGAGTACGCGCAGATGAACGTGTACTGGGGGAGCGACGGCCACGAGTACGTCGACGCGTTCCTCAACACCTCCCACTACGGCCAGAACCTGTGGATCCTCACCTGGAACGGCAGCGGCTGGGACTGGGCCGGGGTTCCCGCCACCATCGACGAGCACAACGGCTACTGGGGAGCGGTCGACACGGGCCGCTCCGATGCCGGTAAGACGATCAAGCTCGCCGTCTACAACTGGGACACGGGCGGCTACCTCTACACCAACGCGCACTGACCCGACCGGCTTCGGAGCCCTGGGGGCCCGGAGCCCACGGTGCTGAAGCCCTCGCACGCTGTGCGAGGGCTTCGCCGTTCCGGCGGGCGGCGGCCCCGGGCCGGGGGGCTCCGACCGACATCCCGTCAGGGGGCGGACTCCCCCTGTCGGGACCACCACGGGTCGCCTGGAGAACCGGTCACGAGGACCTGCCCCCGACCCGCTGAGCCTGCTGCCGGGCGCGGGCGGCCTGGGGGTGGTCACCGAGAAGGGCGAGTTCGTGGGCGAGGAGGGGGAGAACGTCCTCGTCGCGGGGGCCGACGTCGTCGAGGAGGCGGATCAGGGCGCAGCGGGCGAGCTCGGTGCGGCCCTGGCGGCGGGCGAGCCGGGCCCAGGTGAGGGCGGGTTCGTCCTCGGGGTCCTGGCCGTGGTTCGAGTCGTCGAAGGCGGCTGCCCAGGTGTGGAGTTGTTCGGGGTGATCGGGGAAGCCGCCGAGCAGTCCACGGATGTCGGGGTGCTGCGTGCGCAGGGAGCTCAGTAGACGGTGATCGGCGGGATCGCCGTACCGGCCGACCAGGACGGCGGCGAGCCGGAGTTCCTCGGTGGGACCGAACTGTGCCTCGGCGAGCAGCAGTTGGCGTAGCAGGGGCAGGTCGGTGGGGCGGCGGTCGTACTGGGCGGCGCGCAGCGTGGTGGCGCGGCGGGCGGGGTCGGCGGTCGCCTCGGTGCCGTCGACGTGGCCGGCGGGACGGGCGCGGAGCAGGGCGAGGTCGGCCTGCCCGGGGGCGAGGACGGTCTCGCGGAGGCGGAGGTGCGAGCGTCGGGCGAGGGGGGTGTAGGCGTTGAGCTCCTCGGCGTTCAGCAGGAGGTGCTCGGGTTCCGTGCGTCGCAGGGCGCGGTGAAGCCGGCGGACCAGTTCGGCGGGCGGGATGCGGCGCAGGCCGAGGGCGGTGAGCAGGGTGTCGCGGTCGGCATCGAGGTCGGGGCCGTAGTACTCGGCGAGCTCCTCCTCGGATTCGGCGACCTCGGTGGCCAGCTCGGCGTCGGTGGCGTCGGGGTCGAGGAGGACGTGGTCGTGCCAGCAGGGGAGGCCGATCAGTGTTTCCAGTGCCTCGTCCAGGCTGTCGGCGATCAGGCCGGCTTCGCCCTCGGACCCGGCGTAGAGGATCGCGCCGTCGGGGCAGCGGAAGTAGGTGCCGCCGGTGTCGTCGCCGGCGACGGCCGTGAGCGGCCCCCCGGAGGCCAGCCGGACGGGCTCGACGTGATCGGTCCGGTCGAGGTCCAGGTTGAACGGGTAGGCTGCGAGCTGGGCGAGCTCAGGGTTCTCGCGCAGGATCCGGAGGGCACGGTGGTCGGTCATGGCGAAGGACGCTAGCAGGCAACCGTGACACCACGGCCGGGCCGGCGGACGCCCTGGTGGCGGTCCGGGAAGGACCGGGTCGGATAATGCTCCCGCGCGGCGGCTCGTCGGCGTACCCGTGATCGAGCCCTGATCGGATCGGCTGCTTCGGGCGCGGACGCCGTCGTCGCGCGCACTTCGGTTGACACATGGCGATCGTGACTGGGCGTCAACCAGGTCGGCACGGTAGGGGCGGGGACGTCCGTCCGTCCGGACACGACCCGCCCGGCGGCCGCCGCGTCTAGGGTGACCGGGTGGACATAGCAGCAGTGGCGATTGCGGTGACGGGTGTGGCGGGGACTCTGGGGGCGGCGCTGCTCACCCAGCGCGGCGCCGAACGAGCCAAGCGGCGCGAGTTGGAGCTCGGCCAGGCCTTTCAGGAGACCCGCGAGAACCTCGCCCTGCGGCGCGGGTGTTACACCCGGCTGTACCGCGACGCGCGGCAGTTCGCGACCGCCCTCAACCGCCACCTGCACGTGCTCCGGGACCGGACGCCGGGTGAGGACGACGTCCGGGCACTGGATGAGGCCAAGGAAGCGCACCGCAACCACTGGTCCGAGGCTCTGATGGTCGCACCCGACGCCGTGATCGCCCCGGGCGACACGGCGAACCAGGCCCTCACGCGGGTGTACGGGATGGTCAAACGCCTGGAGCAGGGCGACGCGAGGCCCGGTGAGAGCCTGCGATCCGCCGCCGAGGCACAGCACGAGCTGTGGGGGTTGATCAAGACCATGAGGCATGCGATGCGGCGCGACCTGGGGGTGGCCGGGGAGTTCTAGCGGTGTGACCGCGCAGACTCCTCCTCCCGGTCGGCAGGGTCCGATCCCCCACGGCTCGAAGGGGCCGCGGCGGCGGCTTGGCAGTGCTCGTGGAGCACCGGCGCGTCATGCCGCGAAGGAACAGAGGGCCGTCAGCGCCGCGTGCACCTCCCGTTCGATCTTGGCGTAATGCCCGGGCGGGCTGCCGTACTCGGGGTGGAATCCGGACTCCTCCTCGTGCCCGGTCTCGATGGTGAAGGCGAAGACCGGCGCCCTGGTCGGGTCGTCGAACTGGCGGCGGAAGGCGTAGTCGTCGGTGGTGCCGGTGACCGGGCCGCCCAGCGGGTGGTACAACGAGGCGCTCTGGCCGACGTCGTAGGTGGAGTGGATGCGCCGGGGGTTCGCGGTGCCGACGGTCGGGTCCACGCCTGCGCTGCGCAGGATGGCGTCGCGCATCTCGCCGGCGATGGTGCCGAGGGTCTTGCGTACGAAGTGCGGCGGGGAGTCGCTGACGAACTCGCTGTAGTTGGGGCGGTCCGTCGGCAGACCCGGGCTGCCTGGCCGGAGGCCGTCACGCTTGCCCGTCCAGGCGGGGGAGGAGAAGGTCATGGTCGGGTCACTGCCGTTGTCCTCGATGCCCCAGCAGAGCAGGACCTTGCGGCCGAACTGGTGGACGTCGACGAAGTACGTGGCCCTGGTGTCGTCGATGAGCCACTGCACGTTGGAGGTCTCCGGTTCGGAGGCCGCGGACGGTCCCCGGTAGGTTTCGTCCCGGCTGTTCGTGGAGGCGGGGCCGTCCCGGTAGAAGGCCAGGTAGACCGCCATGTTGTAGTAGTCCTCGAACTTCCAGGCGATGTCGTGGTTGCGGTTGATGTCCACGCCGACCTTGGCCGGGTTGGGGTGGGGCCGCCGGTTCTTGCGCCAGCCGGCGCGGATCGGGTCGGTCGGCGGGTGCAACTGGTCGAACAGCCGCCCGTCGGGGTTGATCAACGGCGCGACGTAGAGGTCGACACCGTTCAGGATCCGCTCCACCTCGGTCGCCGGGACGGTGAACGGAGGGTAGTTGACCGTCGGCCCGGCCGGGAGCGGTCGGCAGGACATCGCGGGGAAGACGATGTCGGCGCCGGTGGTGCGGCTCACCAGGATGTTCTGCGCGAAGTGGACCAGGGCGTCCGGCGGCGCGGACTCGCGTGCGTGGACACCACCGGTCAGCACCACGGCCGGACGGCCGTTCTGCGGTGCGTTGGCGATGCGGACGAAGTGGATCTCCCGGTTCTCGACGCTGCGGTTCGGGAACTCACCGAGCGTGCACAGGGAGGGGAAGGTGGCCGCGAGGTCGGCGAGCGCCGCCTCGATCTGGGCCGGTGTCTGCGGGACGGTGGGTGTGGAATAGGGCGGGGGCATCGCTCACACCTCCCCGCGCTCGGCGTAGCCTCGGCCGATCACGGCCGACATCCGGGCGTGCTGGTCGGCGGCGCTCTCCGAGGAGAGCAGCACCGTCACCCGGGCACCCTCTGCAATCGCGGCCTCGACGGCCTGGTCGGACGCGTACGCCGCGACTTTGTACTGGTCGTCGGGCCGGGTTTCCAAGCTCGACCGCACCATGTGGAGCTCCGGCAGGAGCTGCACGGCACGCAGGACCTCCTCGGAGCCTTCGATCTGAACCAGGCTCACGGCACTCACCACCTTGCCGGCGGTCCCGCTCGGCGGCTGCGGTGCGTGAGCGCGGGACCGGGCCTGCCCGCCGCGTCCGGCGCCGCTTCCGGGCCCGGCCGACCGGAGCCCGGGCACACAGCGTCACCGCTGGTCCGCACCGGTCTGTGTGACAGACGGTGACATGGGCCGGAGCACCAAAGCCGGGTTCCCGCTGTCGGGCGCGGGGAACCCACGCACACCTTCAGCCTGGCACACCGGGCCCCGGACGTAAACCGTCGTCGGGCGCCCGCTGGAGGCCGGCGCCGGCTCTCAGGGCCTGTCCGTCCGGACCTCCTGGAGCAGGCCCCAGGTGAAGTCCGCGGTGCACGGGCGCGGCCGACCGTCGTCGTCCGGGACGGTGAAGTCCAGCTGGAAGCGGGTCGGCGCGCTTCCCTCGCGCGGCACGGCGGAGGGAAAGGCGGCTCCCAGATCGGCGACGACGCAGCTCCACGGCGTGAGGTCGGCGAGCGTGCGCAGGACCGGCGGCGGAGCACCCGGCCCGCGCACCAGCCACTCGTTGAGCAGTGGGCTGCCGGTCTCGGCGGGGCCGAGCAGGATCTCGAAGCGCAGGTCGGGCCAGAGCGGCAGCGCCCACTGCCGCGCGGTGCACGGCAGGTCCCCGATGCGGCGCGGCACGACCGCCTCCGCCGGCCCGAGCACGGCGGCGTAGCGTGCTGCGCCGCGCGGGAAGCGCGGCGCACGGACCATCGCCTGCCAGCGTTTGTTCGCCTCCCGCATGACGGCACGGGTGGCTCCCAGCCGCCGGACAGCCTCTTCCACCAGCCCGGGGTTGAAGTCGGCCATCCGCCGCAGCAGGACCAGCTGGAACTCGGTGGCCCCGAACGCGTTGATCGCCATACCGGCAGCCTATGGCCCCGGCCCACCGTGGGCTTTGAGGTGCTGGAGTAAAGGCTGTGTTCGGAGCATGACAATTGTGTGTGTGGTGTGGTGGTTGTTGTGTCGTGTTGTGGTGGGTGGTTGGGGTGTTGTGCCGGGGGGCGCCGGGGGAGCGTTGGTGTCTGTGTCTGTGTCTTCTGTCGGTTTTGGGGGGTTTAGGGGGTTGGGGTGGTGAGGATGCCTTGGAGGATGAGGTTGAGGGTGGTGTGGAGTTCGTTGGTGAGTTGGCCGGGGGTGGTGTGGGGTTGGCCGCACCAGCGGTAGAGGGATCCGAGGTAGAGGTCGCGGAGGGCGTGGCCGATTTGGTGGGGGGTGAAGTGGGGTTTGAATTCGTGGTGGGTGATGCCGTGGTGGGCGATGTGGGCGAAGAGTTCGGCGAGGTAGGGGTCTTCGAGGAGGGGTCGGCCGGCGCGGACCCAGGCCATGAGGAGGGAGTTGGTTTCTTGTTGGTGGGTTTCGTTGATTTGGCCGAGTGCGGTCATGCAGTGGCGGAGTTGGTTGACGGCGGTGTCTGGGGTGCCGGGGGTGTTGGGGGTGGTGCCGGGGGTGTGGGTGGTGAGGGTGGTGAGGAGGGTGTCGCGGCGTTTCTCGCCCCAGGCGCCGAGGAGGTCTTCTTTGCGCTGGAAGTAGTTGAAGAAGGTGCCGCGGGCGACGTCGGCGCGTTCGGCGATTTCGTCGATGCTGGTCTCGTCGTAGCCCTGTTCGGCGAAGAGGGTGATGGCGGCGTCGTAGAGGCGTTCTTTGACTTTGAGTTTGTTGCGTTCGCGGCGGCCGAGGGGGGTTGGTTGGTTGGGGGTGGTGGTGGGGTGCATGGGTTGGTCCTGTTCTGGTTGACGGCGTGGAAGGTGTGCCGCGGTTGCCTTCCGTGTGGGTGGACCACAGTTTAACTATGTTTCGGGGTCAAAGTTAATGGGTGTTGTGGTGCGGGGCTGGTGGTGTGGGGGGTGGGGCCGTCGGGGTGTGGTGTGTTTGAGGGTGGTTCAGGGCTGGTTCAGGGCTGGTTTGGGGCGTGCCGGTCGGGGTTGGGGGTCGGGTTGGTGGGGTGGGGGCGGTGCGTGGGCGGTGGTGGGTGGGGGTGGTGGTGTGTCAGGTGGGTGGTGTGGGGGTGGAAACGATAGGTGGGTGGGGTGGGTTTGGGTGGGGTGGTGGGGGTGTTCTTTGTCTGTTGCTCATGTGTTGTTCGGTTGGGTCAGGGGGTGGGTTGGGGGGTGAGGGTGGTGAGGAGGTGGTGGAGGGGTTCGGGGCCGAGGAGGCGTCCGGCGGTGAGGTCGAGGTTGTGGGTGGTGTGGAGTTCGGTGCGCAGGCGGGTGGCCATGAGGGAGTCGAGTCCGAGGTCGCGTAGGGGGCGGCGGTGGTCGATGTGGTGTTCGGGGATTTCGAGGAGGCGGGCGAGGTGGTGGAGGAGGGTTTGGGCGGGGGTGCCGGCGGGGGTGCCGGCGGGGGTGCCGGTGGGGGTGTTGGTGGGGGGTGTGGGGGTGGTGGTGCGTTGTTCGGGGATGGTGGGTGTGGGGGTGGTGGTGTGGTGGGTGAGGGTGCAGGTGGGGGTGAGGCGGTGGGTGAGTGCGGTGAGTGCGGTGAGTGTGGTGCGGGTCTTGGTGAGTGTGGTGCGGGGGTTGGTGCGGGGGGTGGGGTGGTGGGGGAGGGGTTGGAGGGTGATGTTGAGGAATTCGGCGAGGGTGTGGCCGTTGGTGTCGAGGAAGAGGACGTCGGCGTGGGCGGGGCCGCGTTTGGTGGGGCGGACGCGGGCGAGGGCCCAGTATTCGGTGTGGGGTTGGCGGTGGATGTTGATGGTGCCGAAGTGGGTGGGGGTGTAGGTGGTTTTGGGGTGGTAGGCGGCGAGGAGGGTGAGGAGGCCGGTTTCCCAGGTGAGGCCGTCGGTGGCGGAGGCGACGGGCATCGCGTTGTCGGCCTCGGGGGTTTCGTCGGTGTTGGTGGTTTCGGGGGTGGTGGGGGTGAGGCGGGCGATGGCGAGGTTGTTGCGGCGCCAGAGGTGTCGGTGGGTGTGGTGGTGGGGGTCGATGGTGATGCCGTGGGTGTCGGTGATGTGTTGGAAGTCTTGGGTGGTGTGGTAGTCGAGGCGTTTGGCGAGGGTGTGGTCGAGGAGGGTGCGGCGGTTGTGGGTGGTGGGGGTGGGGTGGGGGTGGAGGGTGGTGTGGGCGCAGGGTTCGAGGGGGGCGGTGGGGGTGCGGCGGATGTGGGCGTGGGCGTGGCGGGTGCCGTCGGGGTTGGGTGGGTCGATGGTGATGCGCAGGTGGGTGTGGGGGATGTCGTGGTGGGTGAGGAGGGTGTCGGTGAGGTGGGTGTTGGTGAGGGTGTGGGGGTGGCCGAGGGTGGTGTGGGCGGTGGTGAGGATGGCGGCGAGGTAGGTGGTGGGGGGCAGGGGGCGTAGGCCGCGGATGGTGATGGGGGTGTGGTGGGGGGTGATGCCCCAGTGGGTGAGGGGGGCTTCGTGGGTGTGGGGGGCGGGGGTGCTGGGGTCGCCAGCGGTGCCGTTCCCGTGCCCGTACGCGCTGCCGTTGCTGTTCCGGGTCCCGTAAGCGTTGCCGTCGCCGTACGCGTTGCCGTGCGTGTTGGCGTTGTTGTTCGGGTTGGTGGTGGTGGGGTGGCGGAGGTGGTTGGTGTCCCAGGTGTAGGTGGGGAGGTCGGGGATGTGGGGTGGGGTGGTGGTGTTGTAGTGGCGGTTCCAGTTGATGGTGGCGCCGTGGGTGTGGGCGTGGCCGAGGGTTTCGAGGAGGGTGGTGGGTTCGTGGTGGTGGCGTTGGAGGGTGGGGAGGGCGGTGCCTTCGGCGGTGGTGGTGCGGCGGGTTTCGTCGATGGCGGTGGTGAGGACGGGGTGGGGGCTGATTTCGAGGAAGAGGGTGTCTTGGGTGCAGAGGTGGCGGATGGCGTCGGTGAAGCGGACGGGTTGGCGGAGGTTGTCGTGCCAGTACTGGGGGGTGAGTTCGGTGCCGGTGAGGGGGGTGGCGTGGAGGCTGGAGATGAGGGGGGTGTGGGCGGTTTGGGGGGTGATGTGGGTGAGGGCGGTGGTGAGGTCGTGGGCGATGAGGTCCATGTCGGGGGAATGGGAAGCGACTTCGACGCGGACGGTGCGGCAGAGGATGCCGTGTTGTTCGAGGTGGTGGGTGAGGGTGGTGAGGGTGTGGGGTGGTCCGGCGAGGATGGTGGCGGTGGGGGAGTTGTCGGCGGCGATGCAGGCGGTGGCGTAGTCGGGGTGTGAGGTGAGGAGTTCGCGGGCGGCGTCGGCGCCGAGTTCGACGGCGAGCATGGCGCCGCGGCCGGCGAGGCGGCGCATGAGGTGGCTGCGGCGGCAGATGACGGCGGTGGCGTCGTGGAGGGTGAGGGCGCCGGCGGTGTGGGCGGCGGCGATTTCTCCCATGCTGTGGCCGAGGCAGACGTCGGGGTCCAGGCCGAGTTCGTGGAGGGCGGCGGTGAGGGCGATGCCGATGGCGAAGAGGGCGGGTTGGACTTTGTCGATGTCGGTGGGCAGGGTGGTGGCTTCGGTGAGCAGGGTGGTGAGGGACCAGCCGAGTTCGGCGTGGATGGCTTGGTCGCAGGCGGTGATGGTGGTGCGGAAGGCGGGGGAGGAGTTCATGAGGCCGCGTCCCATGCCGAGCCATTGGGAGCCCTGGCCGGGGAAGACGAAGGCGGTGCGGCGGGGGTTGTAGCCGGCGTGGGCGGTGGCGGCGCCGGTGGTGGGATTTCCGGCGGCGACTTCGCGCAGGCGGTGGGCGAGCTCGGTGTGGGTGGCACCGCGGGCCCAGAGGCGGTGGGGGTGGGTGTCGCGGCGCAGTGCGGCGGCGGCGCACAGGTCGCGCAGGCGGTGGCGGTGGCCGTCGCCGTCGAGGTAGTCGGCCCAGGCGTGGGCTAGCAGTGTCAGTGAGCGGGCCGACCGGGCACTGAGCACCAGCAACTGCTCGCCGTCCTCCACACCCCCCGCATCCGGATCGTTCGAACCGGCGGCCGCGGCGGTGGTGGCGGTGTCCGTGGTGGTTGAACTGGTGTGTGTGGTCGCGGTGTTGGGGCCGGTGTGGGTGCCGGCGGCGGCCGAGGCGATGTCGATGGCGATGGTGGCGGTGGTGTGTCCCGCGTCGGCCGTCTCCCCCACGGCCGCGTGGGTGGTGCTCGCCGGGCCGGTCGCCTGTGCGCCGTCAGCGCCGTTCGCGTGGTCCGTGTGGGTCGCGGCCGCTGCGGCGGCGACGTCGTTGCGGGTCGTCGTGGTGGTGTGTCTCGCGTCGGCCGTCTCTCTCTCGGCCGCGTGGGTGGTGGTGTGGGTGTCGGTCGTGTCTTCGTTGGTCGTGTGGGTGGTGTTTGTCGTGTGGGTGGTGTTGTTGTCGGGGTGGGTGGGGTGGTGGGTGCCGATGATGATGTGGGCGTTGGTGCCGGAGATGCCGAAGGAGCTGATGCCGATGCGGGCGGGGGTGTTGGGGGTGGTGGTGAGGGGGGTGTTGTGGGTGACGATGGTGATGTTGAGGTGTTCGTCGGTGATGACGGGGTTGGGGCTGGTGCAGTGGAGGGAGGCGGGGATGGTGTGGTGTTGGGCGATGAGGATGGCTTTGATGAGTCCGGCGATGCCGGCGGCGGATTCGGCGTGGCCGATGTTGGTTTTGACGGAGCCGGTGGGGAGGGGGTTGTGGGTGGGGCGGGCGGTGGCGTGGGCGAGGGCGCGTAGTTCGACGGCGTCGCCGACGGCGGTGCCGGTGCCGTGGGCTTCGATGTAGTCGAGTTGGTCGGGGGTGATGCCGGCGGTTCTGGCGGCGGTGTGGAGCATGGTGGTCTGGCCGCTGACGGCGGGTTGGAGGAGTAGTCCGCTGCCGCGGCCGTCGTTGGTGACGGCGCTGCCGAGGATGGTGGCGAGGATGTTGTCGCCGTCGTTCTGGGCGTCGGTGAGGCGTTTGAGGATGACGACGCCGACGCCGTCGCTGCGGACGAAGCCGTTGGCGTGGGCGTCGCCGAAGCGGCAGCGGCCGTCGGGGGAGAGCATGGCGCCCTGGGAGTAGGCGATGGCGTCGTGGCTGGAGAGGACGACGTTGACGCCGGCGGCGATGGCGAGGTCGCATTCGCCGGTGAGCAGGGACTGGCGGGCGGTGTGGACGGCGACGAGGGAGGAGGAGCAGGCGGTGTCGAGGACGACGCTGGGGCCGAGCAGGTCGAGGGCGAAGGACAGGCGTCCGGCGGTGACGGCGCGCAGTCGGCTGCCGGCCATGTTCTGGATGTGGGGGCCGTCGGGGTGGGCGGAGACTTCGGAGTATTCGGCGGTGGCCTGTCCGACGAAGACGCCGGCGTGGGTGCCGGCGAGGGTGGAGGGGCGGATGCCGGCGTGTTCGAGGGCTTCCCAGGCGGTGTGCAGGAGCAGGCGCTGCTGGGGGTCGACGGTTTTGGCCTCGGCGGGGGAGATGCCGAAGAAGGCGTGATCGAAGGCGAAGACGTCGTCGATGAAGCCGCCGTGGCGTGAGGCGGTCTTGCCGAGGGTGCCGGAGTGGGGTGCCCAGTGGGGGGTGATGTCGAAGCGCTCGGGTGGCACGGGGGTGACCGAGTCCGTGTTGGCCAGCAGGTTGTGCCAGAACTCGGCCGGCCCGTCCGCGCCCGGGAAGCGGCACCCGAGGCCGATGACGGCCAGCGGGGTGGGGGCGACGTGTGTCGAATGTTCCATGGGATGGGCCCAACCTCTTCATTGAATCCGACCAGTGAGGACGTTTCAGCACTGCCGTTGGACGAGCAGGATGCAAACTTACACTGCGAGCCAAGTTTGGCCCTAGTGTTTTCAAAGAGAACCCCGCCGTCTCGGGATGTGGGACATCCGGGGGCAGGTCGACACGTTCCCGCAACACCACCCGTGCCCGGCAGGGCACATGACGTCACGTCAGCAACAGCTGCCCCGGACCCGGCCCGGCCTGGACCCGCCCTGGACCCGGTCTGGGCCTGGTCTGGGCCTGGCCCGCACCCTCGGTGTCCGCCGGCACCCGGCCCCGATCCGGCTGCGGCCCGGTCGGTGAAGACCAGGTCGTGCTTCGGTGGCACCGTACTCGCGCTGTCGCCCGGCGCCACGGTGCTCACGCAGCTGCGACTCGCGGCGGGGTGAGCCGCGGATCAGCCAACTCCTCGGTCAGATCGTCGAGATGTGTCCGTGGAATGTCGCGGAAGGCGGGACGGGTCGAGGTCGTGCGGGCCTACTTTCCGGTCACGCGCGAGGAACCCGCGCGGCCCTTGCCGCGTCGCGGCTGTCCTTGAGGTTCGCCCCGGTGGGGGATGGCCGGGCTCGGTAGGGTGGCCGCTATGGACGATCGCTCGGGATCCCGCGTCGTGTCACCGGTAGTGCTCGGCATCGGTGGTGACTGGCTGCCCGTCACCACCGGTGAGTCGGGGGCTTTCGTCTTTCGCAGTGCGGACGCGGGTCGGTATGCCAAGTGCGTCCCCGTGGCGGGTGCGGCGGACCTGGCGGCAGAGCGCGAGCGGATCGTATGGCTGAGCGCCCGGGCGGTACCGGGCCCGGCCGTCCTGGACTGGTTCGACGCTGACGTGGGAGCCTGCCTGATCACCAGTGCCGTCCATGGCGTTTCTGCTGATCAGGTGTCGGCCGAGGATCTGCGGGGCTCCTGGGAGCGCATCGCGGACGCGGTCCGTCGACTGCACGAGGTGCCGGTGTCCCAGTGCCCGTTCCACCGGGGCCTGGACACCATGGTCACCCTGGCACGTGACGTCGTCGCCCGTGACGCCGTGAACCCGCAGTTTCTGCCCGTCGAGCAGCAGCACACCCCTCCCGCCGGCCTGCTGGCCCGCCTGGCCCGGCAGGTCCCCCGGCGACGGGACCAGGAGGCCGGTGACGCAGTCGTCTGCCACGGGGACCTGTGTCTGCCCAACATCATGCTCGATCCACAGACCCTGGACGTGTCCGGCTTCATCGACCTGGGCCGCCTCGGACAGGCCGACCGCTACGCCGATCTGGCACTGCTCCTGGCCAACGCACGAGAGACATGGGCGGACGAGGGGCAGGCACGGGCCGCGGACGTGGCGTTCGCCGAGAGGTACGGCATCACCCTGGACGACGAACGTCTGCGCTTCTACCTCGACCTCGACCCACTCACCTGGGGCTGACCCCTCAGTCCGGCCGCACCGATCGCGGACCGGTTCGTAGGGCGGGGCAGTGCCACGGGAGTGCCCCGGTCAGTATGGCGAACAGGATGTCGCCCCGGGCGTTTGGCCAGGTGGAGGAGTGTCTGGGTGTGGCGCTTTCCCCGGCCGGTCTTCCTGTCGTCGTCGGCGTGGGAGGCAGGGTCGTTGAGGGAGGCGAACGCGGCCGGGACGAACGCCCGTGTCAGCTGCTTGTTGCCTCGGCGGGACGGTTGCCCGCCGCGGATGGAGGGGCCGGGACTGCGAGTCGCGCGCGGGGGGCTTCGTCACGGTGTCTCACCGGGCAGGCAGGTTGTGCCATGGGTGTGCGCAGGTGTCTTTGCACGACGTCTGCCTGCGGCGGGTGTCGGCGACGGAGAACACCGAGACGAGGACACGGAACGCTTTGACGTGTTCGAGTTTCAGTCCGGCCCAGGCGCCGCCGTCGATGTCGCCCCAGGCGTTGAACTCGCTGAACCCGTAACGCTGGAGGGAGTTGGTGGTGGGGGCCGGGTTCTGCGGGGAGACGTAGGCGTTGGACAGGTGCCATTTGCCCTGGTAGGTGCAGTAGTAGCCGGCCGAGCGCAGCATCGTGCCCAGCGTGCCCAGCGCGGGGTCGAGCGGGCGGATGTAGGGCATGTTGTCGTTGTCGTAGATCTCGGTCAGCGGCAGGTGCTGCCCGGTGTAGAGCACCGACCGCGCCGAGCTGCACTGCGCGGAGGCGGTGTAATAGTGGTCGAAGGTGACACCGCGGGCGGCGATCCGCTCCCTGGCGGGCAGCGAGTACCCGCTCGCCCGGGGCAGGACGGCGCGTTCCTCGTCGGTGACGATCAGCAGAACGTTGGGACGACGCGCCACGGGCCTTCCTGTCCTTCACATCCGATCCGCCCGGAAGCCGGACGAACGCCCTGAGCCGAGGATTTCGACTCTAGTGCTGCCCTGGTGGGCTGCCGCGCGTGACACCGCCGGGCACGACCGTCCGGGTGAGGAGCGCGTGAGGGCCTGCGGTGAGCGCGCGAGGGCCTGCGGTGACGGGCACGGGCCGGCGCTGCGGCCGGCCCCCCTGTCGGGGGCGGGTCCGGGCGGGTCCGGGCGGGGGCGGCTCCGGGCGGCGGCACCTGCGCGGCGGGCTGCGGTCCCGGGGCGGGCGCCCCGGGCGGGCGTCTAGGGGTCAGGTGGTGGGCTGTGGGCGGACGGTGAGGATCTGTTCGGCGCGGCCGAGGGGACCGTGGTGGTCGTGCAGGACGGTGCTGGTGATGCCGTGGCCGGTGGGGCCGAAGCTGACGCTGGTGTCCAGGCCGGTCCAGCGGCCCTCGGGGCGGCGGAAGAAGTGGATCGTCAGGTCGGTGTTCGGGAACATCCATGCGGTGGGGTGCTGCCGTGCGGCGATGCCGTTGGCGGTGTCCACCAGGGCGACGAAGCGGGCGTGTGCGCTGCCGCCTTCCCCGGCGACCAGGTCGACGGGGGTGGTGATCCAGGCGGCGGCCCGGCCCGGGGCGCTCTCGTGGCGGCGCACGTCGATCGAGGCGATGTAGCCGCCGCCCCACATCCCGCCCATCGTCCAGGGCGCGAACTCCTCGGGTGCGGGGATGCGGGCGTCGTGGGTGCCGGCGACGGCGGCGGTGTCGAGTTCGGCGAGGAACCACGCGCGGGCCCGGACCACGGCGCGGTCCCCGATCACCACGGTGGCCTCGACCAGCTCGATGGTGCGCCCGGGCCGGACGGTTTCCACCGTGATCTCGAACTCCTCCAGGGCGATCAGGCCGAGTATGTCGAAGCTGATCCGGGCCAGTGCCAGGCCGTCACCGCCGCGCCCGCGGACGTGGCGGTGGCGCTCGATGGCGTGGACGATCAGTCCGCCCAGCGGGCTGAAGTGCTGTTCGTCGGGGTGCCAGGCACCCTGGGCGTGGAGGGTGGGCTTGAAGCGGTCCTCGCCGGTGCGCTGGTAGTAGCTGTCGGGCGCGGCGGTGGGGGTGGTCACGTGCGCTTCTCCTCGCTCCGATCGCCGGTCGCCGAAGACGGGCCGCTGCCGTGGCACGGCGGGCCCCGCTCCCGGAGTTCATGATCGTAAACGGGCCGGACCGCCCCGGGGGCGTCACGGTGACACATCCCACACCCACCGCCCCCACCGCCCCCACCGCCCCGAGCGCCCGCCGCGCCGGGTCCGTGCGCTCCTGTCGGCCCGGGGGTCCGGGCGGGTGGTCTATCGGCTGTGGGTGGTGCAGGTCTCGGCGCCGGGGCGGGTGCGGGGTGCGGGGTGGTGGGGGGTGAGGCCGTTGAGGAGGAGGTTGAGGGCCTGCTGGAGTTCGGTGTCCAGGCGGCCGCGGGCGCGGTCGGCGGTGGGGTGGCTCCAACGGTGGAGGGTGCCGATGTAGAGGTCGCGCAGGGCGCCGGCGATCTGTTCGGTGCTGGCGGCGGTGTGGATCTCGCCGCGGGTGCGGCCCTGTTCGACGATGTCGGTGAGGATCGCGCCCAGTGGCGGGCCGGGTTGCAGCAGGCGCCCGGTCTGGATCCAGGCGGTGAGCATGGCGGCGCTCAGCTCGGGTTCCTCCTCGTTGAGGTCGCTGAGGGTGGACATGCACGCGCGCAGCGCCCCGACGGTGTCGGGGGCGTCCTCCAGGCGGGGTGCCAGGCGGCGGTGGAGCTTGCGGACGCGGTCCTGGGTCCAGATGTTGATCAGGCATTCCTTGTGCGGGAAGTAGTTGAAGAACGTGCCGCGTCCGATGCCGGCCTGTTCGGCGATCTGGGCGACGGAGGTGTCCGCGTAGCCCTGGCGGCTGAACAGGGCGACCGCCGCCGCGTACACGTGCTCCCGGGTGCGCTCCTTCCTGCGCTCGCGTCGCGGCGCGGTGGGCGCTGCTTCGTCCGAGGGCTGGCGCACGGGGCCTCCACTGCATCGACTTCGTTGCATGTTGGTTCACGATTACCCTCTCATACAAACATGGATCTGAGTGCATTTCATGAGCGGGCGGCAGCATTGCCGCCGCGAGGTGCCCGATCGGGCGGCGGCGCACCCGCCTCCCGTCGTACGGTGGGACATTGATGAACCGTGATCCATCTTTAGCCTGTGGCCATGAAACGGACTAGAGTGTATGTTTGAATCATGGGCCGCCGGGGGCAGGGCGGGCCGGTCGATCCTGGGCAGGGGAGGGCATGGTGACGATCGGTCAGGTGCGCGCCCGTACGGTGTGCCGTGCCGCCGCCGCGTTGTCCCGGGGCCCCGCCGCCCGCACTGCCCGCACTGCCCGTGCCGGGCGCACCGCCTGTGCCGGGCGCCCGGTCCGTGCCGCCCGTGCCGCCCACACGGTCCGGGTGGCCGGCCTGTCGAACCGGTCCATGACCTCGCACACGTTCATCACCGGCCCGGAGGCGTTCCGGGCGATGGCCGCCGAGCGGATGGCGCGCGGCGCCAGGGCGCTACCCACGCGCCCGACTGGCTAACGAATCCCCGGGGGAGCCATGACTCAGATGACGTACCAGATGCCCAGAACCGGGGCGCGCTCGGCCCACCGGCCGCGTGCGTGCCAACCGGTGGCCCAGGCGGCGCCGGCCTCTCTCGCCTCCGCGGCGGTGACGCTCTCCCCGGCCGCGACGGCCACGGCCACCCTCCCGACCCCTGCCCTGCCGCCCGCCGCCCTGCCGCCCGCACCGGGGCAGGGACAGGGACAGGGACCGGGACTGGGTTTGGGGCAGGTGCCGGCGGGGGTGGTGTCGGTGTCGGTGCTGGTCGTCGCGGGCGACGGCGCCGCGGCGCAGCTGCGGGTGCGGGACCTGCAGCGCCAGGGCTACACGGCGAGCAGTGTCGACAGCGGCGCCAAGGCGCTGGCGGCGCACCAGGGTTGCGACATGGTGCTGCTCGATCTCGACCTGCCGGACCTGGACGGCCTGGAGGTGTGCCGGCTGATCCGCCGTACCGGGGACAAGCCGATCATCTCCATCGCCACCCGTGACACCGAACTCGACCGGGTGCTGGCCCTGCAGGCCGGAGCGGACGACTGCGTCCTCGCCTCCTGCGGGATCCGCGAGATGCTGGCGCGCATCGAGGCGGTCCTGCGCCGTGCCCATCCGCGGCCGCAGGTCTCCCACACCATCTCCCTCAGCCCGCTCCACATCGACGGCACCACCCGCGAGGTGCGGCTCGACGGGCGGCCGGTGGTGCTGACGGCCAAGGAGTTCGACCTGCTGCACACCCTGGCCGCCGACCCGAAGACCGTGCTGTCGCGCAAGGAGCTCATGGCCCGGGTGTGGGACACCACGTGGGTGGCGTCCACCCGCACGATCGACACCCACGTGAGCAACCTGCGGGCCAAACTCGGCGGCAAATGGATCATCACGGTCCACGGCGTCGGCTACCGCCTGGGCCGCGGCTGACCCCCGCCCCCGGCCGCGTGGGCGCCCGCCGGCCCCGGGTGCGGCGCCCGCTCCCGGGGCAGAGGCGCGCCGAACGAGCCGTGCCCGTGCGAGCCGTGCCTGTGCCTGTGTGAGCGGTGTTCGTGTCTGTGTCTGTGGCGGGGGTTGGAGACGACGGTGGCGGGCTTGCATCGTTTGGGGTGTGCGGGATGCGCCGGGTTGCCTCGCGCGGTGTTCGTCCTTGGGGGGTGCTCACTCGGCTGGCAGCTGGCCGCCCGGACGGGTTCGCTGGGGATGTGCCGCGGCGTCCTGTGGGTCTTCCCTGATGGCGTGGGGCCGCTCGGTTTGTCCACCGGCCGGGAGTTGTGTGCGTATGGCGAGGACTTCGGCGCAGAGGTTCTCGTAGCGAGGGGGGTGGTTCCGGATGGCGGCCGTGCGGGGTGCGGCAGGCGCGATGGGTCACTGATACG